>NZ_CP194038.2:1105000-3505000 GCF_050870855.2 Agarivorans sp. QJM3NY_30
GAGTGAAATAGAACCTGAAACCGTATACGTACAAGCAGTGGGAGCCTCTTTGTGGGGTGACTGCGTACCTTTTGTATAATGGGTCAACGACTTAATTTCAGTAGCAAGGTTAAGCGAATAGCGGAGCCGTAGGGAAACCGAGTGTTAACTGCGCGCATAGTTGCTGGGATTAGACCCGAAACCCGGTGATCTAGCCATGGGCAGGTTGAAGATTGGGTAACACCAATTGGAGGACCGAACCGACTAATGTTGAAAAATTAGCGGATGACTTGTGGCTGGGGGTGAAAGGCCAATCAAACCGGGAGATAGCTGGTTCTCCTCGAAAGCTATTTAGGTAGCGCCTCGGACGAATACTAGTGGGGGTAGAGCACTGTTAAGGCTAGGGGGTCATCCCGACTTACCAACCCTTTGCAAACTCCGAATACCACTAAGTACTATCCGGGAGACACACGGCGGGTGCTAACGTCCGTCGTGAAAAGGGAAACAACCCAGACCGTCAGCTAAGGTCCCAAAGTCATAGCTAAGTGGGAAACGATGTGGGAAGGCTTAGACAGCCAGGATGTTGGCTTAGAAGCAGCCATCATTTAAAGAAAGCGTAATAGCTCACTGGTCGAGTCGGCCTGCGCGGAAGATGTAACGGGGCTAAGCTATGCACCGAAGCTACGGGTACTTGCTTTGCAAGTGCGGTAGAGGAGCGTTCTGTAAGCCGTTGAAGGTGATTCGTAAGGATTGCTGGAGGTATCAGAAGTGCGAATGTTGACATGAGTAACGATAAAGGGGGTGAAAAGCCCCCTCGCCGAAAGACCAAGGTTTCCTGTTCAATGTTAATCAGAGCAGGGTGAGTCGGCCCCTAAGGCGAGACTGAAAAGTGTAGTCGATGGGAAACAGGTTAATATTCCTGTACTTCGTATAATTGCGATGGGAGGACGGAGAAGGCTAGGCCAGCGCGGCGATTGGTAGTCCGCGTTTAAGGTTGTAGGCTGGACACTTAGGAAAATCCGGGTGTCTAAGGCTGAGGATTGATGACGAGTCACTAAGGTGATGAAGTGGTTGATGCCCTGCTTCCAGGAAAAGTCTCTAAGCTTCAGATTATACGAAACCGTACCCCAAACCGACACAGGTGGTTGGGTAGAGAATACCAAGGCGCTTGAGAGAACTCGGGTGAAGGAACTAGGCAAAATGGTACCGTAACTTCGGGAGAAGGTACGCTGCTGTTGGTGATGGGACTTGCTCCCTAAGCTGACGGCAGTCGCAGATACCAGTTGGCTGCAACTGTTTATTAAAAACACAGCACTGTGCTAAATCGAAAGATGACGTATACGGTGTGACGCCTGCCCGGTGCCGGAAGGTTAATTGATGTGGTTAGCGCAAGCGAAGCTATTGATCGAAGCCCCGGTAAACGGCGGCCGTAACTATAACGGTCCTAAGGTAGCGAAATTCCTTGTCGGGTAAGTTCCGACCTGCACGAATGGCGTAATGATGGCCAAGCTGTCTCCACCCGAGACTCAGTGAAATTGAAATTGCCGTGAAGATGCGGTGTACCCGCGGCTAGACGGAAAGACCCCGTGAACCTTTACTACAGCTTGACACTGAACATTGACCCTACATGTGTAGGATAGGTGGGAGGCTTTGAAGCGTTGTCGCTAGATGATGTGGAGCCGACCTTGAAATACCACCCTTGTAGTGTTGATGTTCTAACGTTGTCCCGTTATCCGGGATGCGGACAGTGTCTGGTGGGTAGTTTGACTGGGGCGGTCTCCTCCCAAAGAGTAACGGAGGAGCACGAAGGTTGGCTAAGTACGGTCGGACATCGTACGGTTAGTGCAATGGCATAAGCCAGCTTAACTGCGAGACAGACACGTCGAGCAGGTACGAAAGTAGGTCATAGTGATCCGGTGGTTCTGTATGGAAGGGCCATCGCTCAACGGATAAAAGGTACTCCGGGGATAACAGGCTGATACCGCCCAAGAGTTCATATCGACGGCGGTGTTTGGCACCTCGATGTCGGCTCATCACATCCTGGGGCTGAAGTCGGTCCCAAGGGTATGGCTGTTCGCCATTTAAAGTGGTACGCGAGCTGGGTTTAGAACGTCGTGAGACAGTTCGGTCCCTATCTGCCGTGGGCGTTTGAGAATTGAAGGGAGCTGCTCCTAGTACGAGAGGACCGGAGTGGACGAACCGCTGGTGTTTGGGTTGTTATGCCAATAGCATTGCCCAGTAGCTACGTTCGGAACTGATAACCGCTGAAAGCATCTAAGCGGGAAGCAGGCCTTGAGATTAATTCTCACTAGGACTTAAAGTCCTCTGAAGGGCCGTTGGAGACTACAACGTTGATAGGCAAGGTGTGTAAGTGCTGTGAGGCATTGAGCTAACTTGTACTAATTACCCGTGAGGCTTAACCATACAACACCTAAAGGGTGTTGCTTATAGATACTTTATTTTAGAACCAAGAGTGCTTGTTATGCTCGTGGGATATATCAGTTTTTTCGAATGTTAAAGACAACAAGTTTTTGCCTGGTGGCAATAGCGTTGTGGAACCACCTGAACCCATGCCGAACTCAGAAGTGAAACGCAACTGCGCCGATGATAGTGTGGGGTCTCCCCATGTGAAAGTAGGTCACTGCCAGGCACCTATTTTAAAAACCCAGCTATGTGCTGGGTTTTTTACTCTGAATTAACGCTATTTGGCTTAGACCTTTTTGTTCAGAGTTAAGTTTTGCCTAGTGGCAATAGCGTTGTGGCACCACCTGAACCCATGCCGAACTCAGAAGTGAAACGCAACTGCGCCGATGATAGTGTGGGGTCTCCCCATGTGAAAGTAGGTCACTGCTAGGCACCAAATAACCAAGCCCTGCTCTTAAGAGTAGGGCTTTTTTATTGCCTATAATAAGGTTGTTAGTTTTCTGCTTAACCGCGTATAGTTTGCTCTAGAATGCCTTTAGGCTTTAGCCGTAATTACTTGTTAAACTTACCGCTTGATCGATATATAGGCTGGACCTGTTATTTTGTTTGGCCGCTTTTTTCGCGCGACTCGCGGCTTCGCTGAGTGCTTCTATGCTTAGTTTATATTCAGCTAACCAACTTGTCACTCCAACGGCTAAGCCGATTAACGGAAAGAAACATTCATGGCCTTCACGGTTTTTTGAAATGATCCCTTGTGCGTCAAGATCTTTTTGGCGATAGAGTGTTTTGCTGCGTTGTTCGAAAGTTGCCAAGAGTTGCCTTACTGCTGTCTGCCAGTTATTTTCTATGAAAATGACAATGAAATCATCTCCGCCTAGGTGGCCAATAAAATGAGCTTTGCTACTTAGATGAGTCCTTAGCAATTCAGCGACTAGTTTTATCATTTGGTCGCCACGTTCATAACCACAACAGTCATTGAAAGGCTTAAAATTATTCAGATCAAAGTAGGCTAAATCGAAGGGCTTGCCGATCTGAATTAAGTTTTTTAGGCTGCGCTGTAAGGGCACATTCCCAGGTAGCAAGGTGAGTGGATTTGCATATCTGGCAAGTTGCAATTTGTATTCAGATAATTTGCGCATCACATCAACCGCGAGACCAAGTCCAAGGTACTTATCTTGTTGAGTAATAATAAAAGCGGCATCTAAGCCATTTGCAGTATGTTGGGTTAATCTTCTACCGATTTCGCTAAGGCTGGTATCACTCTCAATGATAAGGGGTTTGGCATCCATTAAGTCGGCTACTGATTTACGGTAATTCAGCGAATGTCCATAGGGGCTGGAATAACGGGATAAAAGCTCTTCTTTTTTGATTAAGCCTAATACCCGTAACTGCTGATCGACCACCGGTAAGCTGGTCATTTGTTTATCCTCGAGCATGGTGTTGAGTAGCTCTTTTGCCGACATATCTGGAGAGACAACGGTGACCGTTTTTGCCAATGAGAAGGCTGTTAAGAGTTCATTGTGGTTGGGTCGCTCTGGGGCGGTTTGTTGCTCCTTAGGGCGACCACTTGGTCGCGAAATATGGAAGCCCTGCATATAACCGAGTCCCAAGTTGCTTAGTTGTTGGTATTGTTCTGCATTTTCGATATTCTCGGCAATGACCTCGCTACCTATTTGTTTGGCTATTTCTAATATGCTGGATATAGCGAGTGGGATATTATTGTCATGTAATAATTCATTACAGAAAAATTGGTCGAGTTTTAAGTACTCAGGTGCTATTTGTAGCCAAGTTTTGAGGCCAGCGTAACCCGCTCCAAAGTCATCAAGGGCAAACTTGATACCGAGGTTCCTTAATTCGGTGATGCAGGCTAATAAGGTTTGGTCTACATTAATGGGGTGATGTTCGGTTAATTCGATAACTAGCTTTAAGTCGTCACTACGCAGGGCTTCAAATGCTGAAGTTCCCTGTCGATGGTAGATAGCCAATAAGGTATCAGGAGAAAAGTTAATGAATAAGGCGCCTTTTAACCGCATCCTACTGAATTGTTGTTTGGCTAAAATTGCACAATCTAGCTCCAGTTCTTGTAAGCGATCAAATTGTCGAGCATATTCAAAAAGAATCACTGGATGTCGGAAATAGCTATGTTTTGGACCGCGAGTGAGTGCTTCATAACCTAGGATTCGATTATTATTCTGGTCCCAAATCACTTGGAAAACGGTTGTTATTTCTCCTTCATCAACAATCCGATTAAATTCTAGCTGTAAGTCCTGTTGCATAAGCTGATTTACTCCCATTTCCTTATCCGCTAAGCAGCTATAACATGGTTTTTTTACTAAAAGATGACAGCCCTTAGTTTTTCTTGTCTCAAGTGTCAAGATTAGTGGTAAGAAAATTTTTTCTTTTTTCAGGAGCCTGTATCTAAATGTAGTCACTGAACAGACTGTTATAGAGCGAGTGATCGGGCTTGTTTATAAGGTCCTCATGTTTGATTAGGCTAGTTGCCTGATGATTGGCTGTGATAAAAAGATTTACAGACTTACTGTTGCTTGAGCGTAAAAAGTATTACAGCTGAGCCTCGCGGTGAATTAGTCACTGCGAAGCTGATTTGCTTGTGCGCTACTTTGCGGAGTCTGTTTCGGTTAACGGTTTCCGCGTACCCAAGGACTCACTTCAGTCTTATAGAATGTTGCGAGATCTTGGTGTAACTCGTTTGGCAATGGTGCCCGATTTGCATAACTTACATTTTGCGCGATTTGCTGTGGTTTACTTGCACCGGTAATCACGCTGGTGATTTGGGGCTGATCGAGCAGCCAGCGGATTGCGGCTTCGGCTAAGCTAATATTGATCGGTAGCAACTGTTGTAGTTGGGCGACCAGCGTTAAGGCTTTATCCAGTGGTAAGCCTGCAAAGGTTTCTCCTACATGAAAAGCCTCTCCATTTCGGTTGTAATTTCGATGGTCACTCTCGGCAAATTGTCGTTGCGCAGTGACGGCTCCGCTGAGCAGCCCGCTGGCATAGGGGAGTCGAGCGATGATACCGACTTGTTGCTGTTCTGCTTGTTCAAGTAGCTCAACTAGCGCCTCTTGGCGAAACAGGTTAATAATCACCTGAAGGCTGGTAAGCTGAGGATCGGCAAGACATAGTTTAGCTTCAGTCATAGACTCGATACTGGCTCCATAATGGCGAATTAAACCTTGCTGTTTAAAGTCTTGTAACCAACTAAAGACTTCACCATCTTGTAGTACTGGCAGCGGAATACAGTGTAGTTGGACCAGATCAAGCTGGTCGACTGTCAAACGCTTGAGGCTTGCTTCAATGCCTTTTTGTAGGCCTTGCTTATGATATTTATCGGGAAATAGAGCGGCGTCCCTGCCAATTTTAGTGGCGATGATGACGTCTTGGTGTTGCTTGGCAAACTGGCCGAGTAATCGCTCACTTCGCCCCGAGCCATAAACGTCGGCGGTGTCATAAAAGCGCACCCCACTGGCGTATGCTTGATCCAGAATTTGCTGGGCCTGCGATTCACTCACTGGGCCAAAATCGCCACCTAATTGCCAACATCCCAAGCCTAACTCAGTTAATGTTAAGCTACTTTTTCCAAGAATTCTGCTATGCATGTCGTTGCTCTCATAATGGGGTTGCGTGGCTTGAGTTTACCGTGCTTTTGTTATTATATATTTTACTAATATTCAGAAATATTGTTCATTAAATGGGGGTAATATGTTTGCTGGCGTGCTTGATTTTGTGGCCGTAGTGGACGCGGGCAGTTTTACCGCCGCGGCTGAAAAGCTAAGTCGCTCTAAAGCGAGTGTAAGCCAGCGAATCAGTGATCTCGAAGCACGTTTAGGCGTGCAATTACTGTTTCGTTCAACCCGTAAACTGCGTCTTACAGAAGCCGGACAAAGCTATTATCATAGTTGTCGGCTAGCCCTTGAACAGCTGGAACAAGGGGCGTTGGTCGCGCAGCAATCTCAGGAGCAGTTGCAGGGAAAGGTGGTGATTAACTCCGTCGGTGGCATTTTTGCCGAACAGTGGTTAGCGGGCGCTTTGTTAGCTTTTGGTCAGCGATATCCCAATATTGAGCTGGAGTTGGATTTATCTTCGCAACGCGAAGATTTGCTGGCCGCGCCTTTTGATATTGTTATTCGGATGGGGGCATTGCCAGACTCGGGGTTACCGGTTCGAGTGTTAGCGCATTTAGCGAGCCATGTTGTGGCGAGTCCAGCCTATTTGCGTCGACATGGACGCCCTCAGCATCCTGAGCAGTTAAAGTCGCATCAATGCTTGTGTGGAAGTCTCACGCATTGGCCTTTTGTTCAGGGCCAACAGCGGATCTCGGTGAGTGTAAATGGGGCCTTTGCGTGTGCCAATGGGCATGTATTAAAGCAAGCTGCTTTACAGGGCTTCGGTTTAATCCGCAGCCATGAGATGTACTTGCGTGATGCGATACAGAGCGGACGTTTAGAAGCGGTATTAGAAGATTGGCAAGCCGATAGTCAGCCTCTTTGGATGGTCTTTCCCCCGGCCCGTTTTCGAGCTAAACGAGTACTCATGTTGGCCGACTGGTTAGTTGACTACGCCAAATCTCACCCTATTTAATTTTTTAATTTAGCTGTATTTGGCTTTTTTAGAGTTGTAACAAGGGTGATTTAGATATAACTTCATGCGTGCTTATTTGCCAAGATTAAGGAAACGGCATGTCAGGTTCTACGATTAGCGGCGGTTCGCAACTCGTGTCAGCGATACAGCAGCAGACGCATCAATGGTTGCAATCTTTTGTGGTGAAATACAATATTTGCCCCTTTGCGAAGCGTGAAGTTGAACGTGGTTCTATTCGTTACAAAATTGTCGATAGCGACGATATTGAGGCGCAATTAGCGACATTGTTGGAGGAGTGTCAAATCCTGGATACTCAGCCTGAAATAGAGACCACTTTATTTATTATCCCTCAGTTAAGTGATTTTTATGATTATTTGGACTTCGTTGATTGGTCCGAAGGTTTGTTGGGTGAGCAAGGTTATAACGGTGTATACCAGGTGGCGAGCTTTCACCCTGATTATTGTTTTGCGAATGCGTCCAAAGACGATCCCAGTAACTATACTAATCGTTCTCCTTATCCGATGCTGCATTTAATCCGAGAGCAAACCATTACCCGTTTAAGCCGTTTACATCCTGATCCTGAAGGGATCCCCGAGACCAATATTAAATTGACTCAGCAACTTGGTCTTGAAGCGCTGAAGCAGATTTTATATAACTGTAAATGAACTAAGTTTGTTTAGATCTTTTATAGAAAACCCACAGCAACGAGACCCATCGTATAAGTCCGGAGACGGTATGTCATTAACCATTACAGCCGCTGAGAAAGCGATTTTAGCCGATTTAACTATTCCGCCTCGCCCCCAGGTATTGTTAACGATTACTCAAGAAACAAAAAAATCAGAACCTCATGTTGCAACTATCGCCGACGCCATTGCGAGTGATGTTGCGATCTCGGGGGCGGTACTACAAATTGTTAATTCAGCTGCATTTCGTCGTAGCCACGAAATTAAGTCGATCCATCAAGCCGTGATGACCTTGGGAATTAATCGGGTTTTTCCTATTGTGAAAGCGGTGGCGCTTAAGGGGGCGATGCCACAGTCTAAAGCTTTAGATGCATTTTGGCTTGAGGCTAATTTATTAGCGACTAGCGCTGCGGCCGCTGCTGAAGAGTTAGGGTTCGAAAGTGCGAAAGACAATGCTTATATGTTGGGATTATTTCATCAAGCGGGCGTACCTGCCTTATTGCATTCTTTTGCGGACTACGAAGCTTTGTTGGTTCAGGCGAATGATATGGGCTGGGCTAATTTTGCGAATGCCGAGCGTCAGCAATATGGAACATCCCACGCCACGGTAGCGGCTCTGATCGCGCAGCAATGGAATTTACCAAAGGTTATGGTGGAAGCCATTTATTACCAACATGATAGTGATGGTCTGTTTAGTTCACAGGAGTTGGGTAAATCCTCACTGGTGATGTTAGCCATTTTGAAAATAGCTCGTATCTGCGCTTATCGAAAGTTGGGCGTTAGTAGTGAAGAAGCCGTATGGCAAGACATTTATGATGCTTTGTTAGTCTTCTTGAATATTGAAGAGCAACAGTTGGAAGATGTATTGAACGCGGTAACAGAGACTCTGAATGCCTAATGGATACAGGCTATGTTCATATTGGAACACAGCCTGTAATCATCAGCTAGGGGTTTTAAAATTGATAAGCGACATCAACTCCCCAATTTCGGCCTGCCTGGCTATAACGATCCAGTCCTTGGGCGTCGTTATCTTGGCCGTCGAGGTCAGAATAATGCCAATATTTTTGATCAAAGGCATTAAATAAGCCCGCACGTAACGTGAGCTTTTCGAGAGGTTGGTAGTAAGCGGTTAAATCAACTAAGGCATAACCTGGCGCGTTGGCATTATCTTCATTTGACCAATCATCCCCTTGCTTCGCGGCGACCATGGTTAGGTTCAGTTCGCTGCCCCAAAGGTCTTGTGGTTGATCGTAGCCTAAACCCCAAACGATAGTCAGCGGTGCAACCGTGTCCAGTGCGCTACCATCTTGCTTATTCTTCCCTTGTGCATAGGCAACACTAATTCGACTATAACTGCCTTCTGGAGCACCCCAAGCTTCATCTAACCAATAGTTACCCTTGAATTCTACGCCGTATATTTCAGCTTCATCAATATTTTCGTTCGTTGTGATCCCTGCAGGATAGCTTGGGTTGCTATAGTCTACCGAAGCATTAATGAAGTCGGTGTAGTCGTTGTAGAAGCCAACTAGTTCGATGGTTGAGACGGCATTATTCGCTCGCAAACCTAGTTCATAACTTTGGCTTTGTTCAGGTTTTAGTTCCGGATTAGAAACCATGGCGTAGCCGTAGCTTGCATTGTCAAAATCGTAATATAGTTCCTTGATAGAGGGCGCTCTAAAGCCTTCACTATATTGAACAAAGGAACTGAAGTTCTGGTTCCAATGATACACTGCGCCTAATCGAGCGGTCAGTGCATCGCTGTTATGCTCTATCAAACCACTCGTCTCATTGGGTTTTGCAGTGTAGTCGTCGTAACGCAGGCCAGCACTAATGATCAGTGATTCATTGAGTAAATAAATATTATCCTGAACAAATACGCCGTATTTTTCTGACTCGGCATTTGGCACTTCTGGTTCTCCCGGGCTAACGGTGCCGGAATCGAATAAGTGAGTGCGATAGTCGAGCTCAAAATCACTATTGATAGCACTTAAGCCATAGCTGAGTTGGTGGCTTCCATACTCAAATACCAATTCTTTATCGAACTGAGCATCAAACTGAAGGCTACTGTCTTCGCCATTCCGTTCGCGGTTACGATTGCCGTAGATCCCCGTCGTATCAAAAGTATTGTGTTCGGTTTTACTTTGCTGATGACTGAGTTGCCAAAATAGTTTATCGAAGGCGACGTTTTCACTTAACCAGGTATGGTTTATGCCCAGACGCAGCCGAGTATCTTGGTCATCAGATCTCACATTGGTATAGGTAAAGCTTGGCGACATGCCATAGCCTTCATTGCTGAGGATCCTGCCCTCAGCTTGACGTTGATATAGTTCTGCAACTAAGCCAAATTTATGCGCTTGATTTGCCTGAAAATTTATTTTTGCCAATAAGTTATGTGAATCAAAGCTGTAGGGATCCGCCTGACCGCGGTCACGACCATTTATATCAGCACCAGAAGAATGGCTTTGGTACTCACTGCCATCGCGATAGGTGTAAATAGCTAAACCTTCCCATTTATCGTATCGTTTGGCGATTTCTATGGTGGTTTTGTAGGCTTCGTCGGCGCTGCTATAAGCACCTTTCAGTGCTACATGATTGGTATTGCCAGGCTCAAGGACATCCTCAGGGTTTTTGGTCCTTAGTAGCACAACACCACCCAGTGCATCACTCCCATAAAGGCTTGAGGCTGGCCCTTTGTTAATTTCTAGAGAGGTGAGGGTGTCAATTTCGTAGCTATTAGGGCCCTTGTTCATAACTTCCCCACCAGGATTATAGGGGGTTGGTTGTTCAATGCCGTCTACCATGAGTTTTACACGGCTTCCTTCCATCCCTCGAATGTTAAATCCGGTCGTACCATAGCGTCCTTGGCCTGTGGTGCTCACCCCAGGCTCGTAACGTACGCTATCTTTTAGGTTGTTCGCCATTTGTTGCTCTAGTTGCTCAGAGCCAACCGCGCTCACACTAGAAGAAATATCTTTAATGCTCTGTTCGGTTCGAGTGGCCGATACCACGACTTCATCGAAAACAGTACTGGCGGTTTCAGCATAAGCTGCGGGGCTTAAGCTGAGTAATACGGCGTTGGCAATAAGAGTGCGATTGAGTATTTTCATAGTGTCAGGCTCTATCCATATCCTGTGGAACAAATTAAGAAGGCTTACTATACACAATGCGAATACGAATTAAAATCATTTGTGTTTAATGGTTTGTTCTTTACTGTCGTCCTAAAACTTTGGCTTTGCTGGAGACAACATGAGAATAAGAGCGCAGACAAACGATCAGGGAGCGAGATAGAATCACTATTTTTATGTCTGCGCTGAGGCAAGGGGGGATTGGGAGGCTCACATTTTACTTGAATTATCGTGAGTCGTAATCCAAGACCACCAATTTAAATCGCTGTAAAACGTCAAGCTTGTAGAAGGAGCTGCTTGAGGAATTTGTTGAGCTTGGGGCTTATTTGGGGCTAAGCCGTCGTACCCCCTTAATGTAGCCACCAAATATGTTCAGCAGCAAGCCGAGGATAATGATGAGCGCGCCTAAGAGTTGCCCCGCGCTGAGTGTTTCTCCTAACAATAATGCTGCACTTAGAATGCCTACAACTGGAACCAATAAGCTTAAAGGGGCGATCCGCCAGGTTTCATATTGACTCAGTAGTCTTCCCCAAATGGCGTAGCCGATGATCGTGGCAATGAAAGCAAGATAGATCAAAGCAAAGATGGTTTTGCTACTAATTTTCGTTAGTTGAATAGCGTTGATCTGCGGCGCTTCAAATATAAAAGAACAAAGGAAAAAAGGCACAATAGGGACTAAGGCACTCCAAATCACCAAAGATAACATCGACACATTTGCATCGCGCATGATCAGCTTATTGCTAATATTTCCCAAAGCCCAAGACAGTGCGGCTCCGAGTGTAAGTACGATAGCAATTAGAGGGATCCCGCTTGAGTTTGCTGTGCTTAAACTTGCATCAGCCAGTAAGGCCATCCCAAGGCTTGCGGTGATGATACCAACAATATGATTCCATCTTAATTTTTCCGATAATAGCCACACCCCGAGCATAATAGTAAAGAAGGCCTGCATTTGTAGAACCAACGAAGCAAGGCCTGCAGGCATTCCCAAGTGAATGGCTAAAAATAATAGTAAAAACTGTCCAAAACAAATCGCCATTCCATACATCAATAAATATTTGAACGGCGTTTTAGGTGGTTTCACTAGAAAGACCGCGGGAAATGCGACCAAACTAAAGCGCAGGCCTGCCAATAGCATCGGTGGCAGTTCATACAATGCGACTTTGATTACCACAAAGTTTAAGCCCCAGACTAAAACAACGGTCAGTGCTAACAACAAATCTTTGAATGGCATTACCTTGTTTCCTTGTTCTGCTATGAGGTCATTTTTAAGTTTAAGCACTGCTATCTTTCGCGGCTCATTTTGACCTGCAATACACCCTTTTGGTTGCAGTGATTGGGGCCGACCAAGCATCAAATTCTGGGTACTCGCGGCGAAGCTCTTTCTTCGGTGGCAATGAATCGCTTCGGTGATGATTTGATACTGGACCAACATATTCATAAAAATAAGCTAAACAGAACATCACGCCTAGATTCATGAGTCAAGTGCAGCGTGGCGCTTGTGGGTATAAATGAGCGGGGTATAGCGGGTTTAGCATGGCGAACGTTAGCGCATCACACTGCTATTGAGCAACGTTCATTCATAGCAAACTCAATCATTATCTGTTGATTGTTGCCAGCTTAAATCACCGCTAACTGCGCTATGTATCTTTTAATTGGAGCCACAAGTTACGGCGCTTCATGCCTGACTATCGGCAGATTTATTCTGCGCAATTAGTTACTCATATCATTCATCAGATTGGGGGAGGGGGAACACGCTCTATGGTTGTTAATTCCATGCCCCCACCCAATATCGCTCTATAGCCAGAGAAATGCATTGGCGAGGCATTGCAGCCAGCTTGCCATGCACATGATGCCAAATACCGCTTATACAAGCGCCTTGAGCGATAGGGTTAATGAAAACTGTGCCACAACCTCATCCCCACTAATAGAAGGGCAGGTGGCGATGATAGTGACCGCTTGATTGACTCTCTCTCCACTGTTCATGGTGTGTTGAAGCATCTGGTCGATCAGTGCACCATCTCGACAGGTGAAAATAACGTCTGCCTCTGGCCGTTTAAGAAATTGCGCCTCCACGGCCTTAAATGCCAAGGAAACCCGTTTGCCATACTGTTCTGCTTTGGCAATAGCCAAGAAGCCTCCCGCAACATCGGCACCGACCGCTAAACTACCAAAATACATGCTATTGAGATGATTTTTAGTGCGCCGTTTTAAGGGGATTTTAACAACGACTTGCTGTTCATCTATCGCTAGAATTTTAGGGCGGCAATACCAGATGAGTGGCACTTTAAAGATCCCAAATAAGCGAAGGGTTGTGTTGGCTTTGCGGACACTGGGAAGCATAATGACTCCTAGTTAAAGAGGTCTTACCAGTAGAGCTTCTTGTTAACAAAAAGTCAACATCTTCTTTCGGCTGTGGAATTAACAGCAGCTTATCGGGGGGAGTCAATGAAGCACTTTTAAAGTGAACCGCTGGGCTAATTCCAGCCAATGCTGAGCATTGCAGCTTTTAAAGTTAATATGAGGGAGACTGGCAGCAATCAGCTTGTTTAGAAACGAAAAAGGCCTGCATTAATGCAGGCCTTTTAAAGGTGGTGCCCGGAGGCGGAATCGAACCACCGACACGAGGATTTTCAATCCTCTGCTCTACCGACTGAGCTATCCGGGCGACGGGCGCTATTAAACGAATTTTACCGGTTTAAGTCAACCGAATTTGGTAAAAAAAATGAAATAAATGGCGATCGACTAAATGCCATACAACAACTGCTAAAAGAATAAACAAAAAGGTGGCCAAGGCCACCTTTAGTCAGTTTCGATACTTTTGCAAAGGGTATTTGCTTTGGCTCTTAGTGGGCACTTGATTGATGCCTTAAGAGGGGGGTCGTTGCACTGGATAAATGCTATGACGACAATCAGTGGGTAAACTAATTGCTGTTACCTTGTATTTTTCACTGTAAATAGTGTATTTAAAATTTACGGGAGAATGCTTGCTAATATTGTTTTAATTGAGTGTTTTTTTGCAATGACTGTTGATGGTTTAGTGTAATTAGGGTGAAATGTGCTAAGGATGAATTAACATACAATAATGGGTGGCGTATGCGCTTAGATCGGACAGATAAAAAGATTTTGGACTTAATGCAAAAAAATGGGCGTATCAGCAATTTGGAACTTGCTGAGCTCATTGGTTTATCGCCTTCTCCATGCTCTCGCAGAGTTAAAGCTTTGGAAGATGCAGGTTTAATCGCCAAGCATGTGACCCTACTGAATAAGAAAAAACTCAATCTGAATTTAACGGCATATATTCATATTTCTATGGACCGACACACCCCCGAGCGCTTTGAGAATTTTCAGAACATTATTAGTGCTTATGAAGAAGTGATGGAGTGTGTGCTGGTGACAGGCACAGACGCTGATTATCAGTTAAAAGTAGTGGTGCCTGATATGGAACACTATCAGGCACTTTTACTGGGGAAGTTAACCCGTATCGAAGGAGTTACAGGAGTACGTTCAAGCTTCGTATTGCAGCAAGTGTTTAGCCATACAGCCTTGCCCCTGTCCCACATTAAGTAATTGAGTTGTTACTTGATTGCTGTCGCTCAAGAAAGGCCTGACGACAGCCTTCATAGTTGGCGATTAAAAGATCACTTTCAGATTGCTGGTAAGGTAATAAGCTCCCCAAAACCATCCGCTTCTGACCAGTCCCTATTGCTTGGCCATTTTCTGAAATGGTAAATTTCAATAGCGCTACACCACGCTTGCCATTCGGAATATATTCGCCACCGGCAAATTCTAAATGCGGAGAGGCGCTAGGGAGGCGGTCTAAGTGCAAACTCATGTTTTCGTATATGACTAAGGGACGTTTGCGGTTGAGCATCAGTCCTTGTTCTTTTAACAGAGGTACTAAAATATGTGGGAAGTTACGACCCGAGAAACGAACGTAGTCTTGAATGATGTCGCCGATGATCTGATCATCTTTAATTTTTTCACCACTGCGCTCTACTGTTAAATATTCCTTACCGCTTTGATCCACTAACTGACAGTGTTGCTCGGTTTGCAGAATGCTTAAAGGAACACCGTCGGTGACCATGCCTGCGAAAGTAAATTGCATATTTTGGCTTAGCCCAAGTTGGCTGAGCATGACCGAGAAAAGTAAGTCACCGGGAACACAAAATCGAGAAGAATCAGCGTCGTGGATTGCGTTAAAGTCATTTGCAACACCTTTTGCAAAGTTGCAAGCTTGTTGGCGACTAAACACAAATTGTTGATTATTCTGACTAAAATATTGGCTTACATTCATTTCTATAAGTTCACTTAGCTAGGCTGTTGGCGACCGGCGATTCTAACAAAAATTAAGGCCGAGGTGGTAATATCAGTATAAAATTTCTTTATAAATTTATTTTACGGGGATTATTCTAGGCCTAAATTGGGCCAATTAACTAAGTAATTCATTTCATTTGAGTATTCCCTTTTATTCAAATCGCTAACCTTTCCGCTAATATCTTTATTGTCATTAACAAGCTTTGCAAGTGCGACTTTCTCCCCTACCTTTAAATGATGTAACAAGTTACTTGCCATTCGTCATGTGCAGGGAAACAAATAATTGTTAACCAGCTTGAATACAATAGAACCCAAGGTGAACCATGATATGCCAAATCTGAGCAATAATAGAAACTGGATCATGCTGGCGATGATGATGCTGATCGCGGGTATCGTTAGCGCAGGGGGCATTTTATTTAACAAGGCGGTACCACAGTTCCAGTTAAGCTTTATTGCCCAAAGTTCGTTTGGAGAAACTCGTTTAACGCTTGATTGTGAGCATTATCATTATTCAGTACATGAAAATTTTGTTGACCATCGCAGTAGTCGTGAATCGGTACAGCATTTGTCCTCAAGCATTTGTGTTGAGGTTTATCGTTTATTACAGCAGGTGCCAAAACAATTAGCCTCGGTGTATAACGAGCAGCATCGCCCACAGAAAATGATGTTGTGGACCGAAGGGAACAAGCGTTTTCAGTGGCGTTGGCAAAACAAATATGAGCCTTCACTTAAACCCATATTTGCCCACTTAGATGATTTGGTTCAGCAGATACCTGCTTCAGCCCTAGCCGGAGGCTCCCACCTTGATCTGCGGATCTACTAGTACCTCAAGGGCGTCTTGCTGCAGATGTAAATCGCTTAAGTAAGGACTAAGAGCGTTCGCGAGTTTTTCAGAGTCATGGCGGACAATAGTACTATCGTCATCAATTAAATCTGTGTAAATCACTTGGTAGCGTTGCTGAAGTGCTTCAAGGTTATCAACCGCTACGACTTGAGCGCGCTCTAGATTGTAGCTGGCGATCATGTTTGGATTTGGGATGTGCTGGTTTACCACCACCACGTCGAGAGCTCGCCCTAGGTAGTGCTCTAGTTCGTCGATAAACTGTTCTAGATTGTAGCCGTCGGTCTCGCCAAATTTAGTCATAATATTACTGACGTAAATCAGTTTTGCCTGACTACTCATCATCGCTTGCTTCACTCCTGGGACTAATAAATTAGGAATGATACTGGTATAAAGATCGCCAGGGCCGAGGATAATCGCCTTCACGCTATTGATCCGCTCAATTACGGGGGGGTAAACGCGGACTTGCTCGGCGTGGTGCGGAACCAAGAAAACATTGGCGATTTTTTCTCGCTGGTCTCCGCGTGGTAAATCGATGGCGCTTTCACCGAAGACGCGCTCACCACTGGTCAATTCGGCCACTAAAGTTGATTTGTCTACCGTCACCGGCAGTATCTCTCCTTCAACATCGAGCATTTGTGCCAAGCCTTGGATCCCTTCAGAAAACGAGCCGCTATATTGTGACAGCATGGTGAGCAACATATTCCCTGCGCTATGGCCTGTCAGTCGTTTCCCCTTGGTAAAGCGTTTTAGCAATAGTTTTCGAGCCAGCTCTCGATAGGGTGAGAGCGCTAACACGCATTTGAGAATATCGCCAGGAGGGAGTATACCGAGTTCATCACGTAATCGGCCCGTGCTACCACCACTATCGGTCATTGATACGATGGCGCTAATTGCGAGTTGTTGGTTATCTCTTAAGGCTGACAATAAAACAAAGTGGCCACTGCCGCCGCCAATAGTAGCGATAGAAAGTAGCTTTTTAGGTGGAGGGGATGTCACGAGTTATGGTACTCCGAGAAGATTTATCACGCGCATTGCTAAACAATAGACTAATTGAGTTTAGTTCACCAAGCAATGCAACCAGAGCCGTGCTTTGTTAGCGTTGTCATACTCTGGTAATAAAATTGTCACTTTTTGATCAAGACGGTCTCTTAAATTAGCCTTAACAGGGAAAGTTTGGGCTAATGTATGGCGAATACACAACTTTATCAAAGCTTATGGCTATCAGATATTCATTTAGGGTGTAAAGATTGCAAGGCAGAGATGCTGTTGCAATTGCTACAGCAAACCAAGGCCAAGCGGGTATTTTTGGTTGGCGATATCGTTGATATTTGGGCTTTAAAACGCCGGGTATATTGGCCTGAATCGCATAATCAAGTGTTATTACATCTCATGAACTTGAATAAGAATGGCTGTGAGGTGGTCTATATTCCTGGTAATCACGACCAACTATTCAAGGCCTATCAAGGCATGCATATAGGGAGTATCGTGGTTGCTAAGCAGTATCTATATACCAGCCTCAGCGGTCATCGAATACTGATGTTGCATGGTGATCAGTTTGATGAAGAAGTTTGTTTTGGTCGTTTTTATGCCAAATTGGGTGACCACCTCTATGATTTGCTGTTGTTTTTAAATCGTAGTGTTGGAAAAGTTCGGCATCTATTGGGTTATCCCTATTGGTCTTTGGCGGGATACATCAAGTTGAAAATAGCGAAAGCGACTCAGGCGATTGCTAGCTATCGTAGAGCAGTCGTGAATGAAGGGCTTCGTCAGCAGGTTGATGTTGTTGTTTGTGGCCATATCCATCACCCAGAGTTGAGTCAGCAGCAAGGATTGATTTATGCCAACGATGGCGATTGGATTGAAAACTGCACCCTATTGTGTGAAACCATGGATGGACAATTAGAATTACATCGCTGGGACGATCGCTTGGAGACCACCGTGCTGGTTGATTCGGTGGCATTATTGGAGCCTGAGTTGTTAAAGTACGAGGATAAAGTAGCTTGATTGGCGAATAAATTAGCACTTGAATCATTGATGCTCTTTTTTTTGCTTTTCAGCGTTGACAAACTCACCGAAAATCCGTTTAATAGCGCCCCGTTGATAGCAGATATCAACGTGTACCAACAGTGTGCCGATTTAGCTCAGTTGGTAGAGCAACTGACTTGTAATCAGTAGGTCGCCAGTTCGACTCCGGCAATCGGCACCATTCTTTTTAAAGCCCCGTCATACGACGGGGCTTTTTCATTTTTAATGTTGATTCGGCTGGTAGATTTGGTTTTTAAAATCAGCTGGTTTATCCTGCTCAATCCTCCCTGCTTGTTTTTAGGATATGCGATGCTCAAGGCGCTTAAAGAACTATTTCAGGCCACAACTGGCTCAACAGAACAGCAACATCTTAGTGTCGAACTAGCGGCCGCTACTTTGCTAGTGCAACTGAGTCAGAGTGATAACCAACAAACAAATAGTGAAAACGCGATAATTTTGACCAAGATGAAGCGTTTATTCGAGTTGACCGAGGTTGAGGCGGAGAATTTGTTGTTGCAAGCGCAAACTCAGGCCCAACAAGCGATTTCGGTTTTCGATTTTACTCGCCATGTGAAGCAGCTCGATTACCAATTACGTTATCAATTTACCGAAGCCTTATGGAAGGTTGCTTATGTGGATGGAACCTTAGATCCATTTGAAGAAGCACTGATCCGTCAAATCTCCGACTTGATCTATCTAAGTCATAGTGATTTTTTAAAGGCAAAGATTAGCGCGCAAAACGTTTAGCCTCGTTTGTTGATGCTAATTAATGCTGCTTAAGCAAAGTGCTTCGCAGACCTTATCTTATATTGGCGCAATCAGCTGAATTGATGTGGCTAGAATGTTGATTTTTTAGCTGAATTGCTGGTTCTTTGTTCGCTTAAACAAAGCCGAGAGATAAACGCTTTACCTTTAAACAGGCTTATGTATAATTCGTTTCCGTTGCAGGGGCGTAGTTCCAATGGCAGAACGTCGGATTCCAAATCCGAATGTTGGGAGTTCGAATCTCTCCGCCCCTGCCAATATTTTAAAGGCCAGCTGATGAGCTGGCTTTTTTCATTTCTGAATTTTTCTTCTAGTTTTCTTCATATTACGATCGATCTATCTGTCAGTTGCGTATTTCATTGCACTATTGAGGCGGTTAGAATGATGAGCCTAGTGAATATTTTCAGCAGTGGATGACAGTGTAGTGACAAATACTCCCCCAGTGAGGACAGATTCAGACTTTTCTCCGCAGATTGCCATCGTGGGTGGTGGTATTGCCGGTTCCGCAGTTGCTTTAAAACTTGCCGAGCTGGGCGCGAAGGTTAGTTTATTTGAACAAGGTCCAAGTTTGGTGAACGGCCCGCCAGCCTGCCATTTGCATGCGGGAGGGAACCTATATCGAGAAATATCCGATGCACAGTGCCTTAAGCTGTTAGAGCAGTCGATTAATACCTTGCGGGTTTTTCCGCATGCGGTCAATCTTCGTCCTACGGTGATTAGCGTCCCCATGAATGATCCCGGTGAACCTGAAGCGCTGCTGCCTCGGTTGCGAAAGTTGCAGGCGCACTATGCAGATTTAATTCAACAAGATCCGCAAAATCAAAAACTTGGTGCCGCAGAAGATTACTATCGTTTATATAGTCGAGAACAACTGGAAGCGCTGGCTAAACGTGAGCCGCTACAGCAACCTCGTAGCATGGATGATTGGATGATCCCGGTGGCTAAATACTTGGATTTATCGGCTTTCAAATACCCTTTTGTACAGGTGCAAGAATACGGCTTAAGTTTGTTGCGGGTTGCCGCTACGGTGGCCTTGGCGACGCAGCGTTTAGCCGATTGTTCAGTGCTTACCTCAACCAAGGTGCAGCATATCGAACTGTTGCAAGGCGGTTCACCGCGTTGGCGCGTTGATTATCAAGATCAGCAGGGTCGCCAAAGTATCGAAGTAGACTATCTGATTAACGCCTGTGGTTATCGTAGCGGCGAGTTGGATGATATGGCTAAGTTAAGCCGCAGTCGTATGGTCGAGTTTAAAGCCGCTTACTTAGCCAATTGGCCGAGTCAAAATGGCCGTTGGCCTGAGTTGATCGTGCATGGTGAGCGCGGCACCCCTAATGGTATGGCGCAATTAACCCCTTATCCCGATGGCTTATTTCAACTGCATGGGATGACCGATACCATTACCTTGTTTAAAGGCGGTTTGGTTAAATCTAGCGAGCATAGCGCTCAGCCCGAGTTGAGTCCTTTACTGACTCGTAAGCTCACTCAAGGCTGGCAAAGCGAAGAGGTTGAGCTACGCACCGCAGAGGCTGTCAAACATATGTCCCGTTACCTACCTAGTTTTAAAGATGCTGCTGTGGCGGGTCGGCCACTGTTTGGGGCACAGCAAATCCCGGGGAGTGATCCAAGCCTACGTGCAGCCAGTGTATCTTTTGATAAGACACATTACGCACGAACCGAAATTGTTAAGTTTTCTTCTGCCTTAAGTGCCGCGGAGCAAATCATTAAGAATATTTGTGAGTTAGGTTTACTCAATGCCGAGGCCTCCAATGCGGTGATGAATGAATTACAAAGCACTCAAGGTATCGCCTATCAGCAGGTGCTGGAATTGGCTGAGCAATTGGCTGGGCAACGTCATTACCCGCTATCGTTAGCGCGTTAACATCATCTATTGTTTGCTTACTCGCACTGCGAGTCTATTTATTAAGGCCCTAACATGTCTATTCAACACTTTGAAAGTAAAGCCCGAATGAGCCGAGCTGTGGTTCACAATAATACCGTATACTTATGTGGCCAAGTGGCTAAAGACACAGCCCATGGTATTGCCGAGCAAACGCGTACCACGATTGAAAAAGTGGAACAACTGCTGGCAAGCGTTGGTTCCGATAAGTCGAAGCTATTAAGCGTGACTATTTATTTGCGCAGCATGGATGATTTTGTAGAAATGAACAAAGTGTGGGATGCATGGGTTAGTGATGTGACGCCGCCCGCTCGGGCTTGCGTGCAAGCACATATGGCTCGACAAGAAATTTTAGTTGAGATGTCGGTCACGGCAGCTGTCTAAGGCAGTAAATGCTTGATGTGCGAATAAGGCGGCTGGTTGTTGCACCTTTCCAAGGCTGATATTGCTTACTGAATACTGTCTAATACTTGCGCAAATTTAACGGGTATATAGCTACGTTCTTTTAAGTTATATACACTATTTAATGAACAATTGGCCTTCATTGCGAATACCGATGGCGGTATCCCCTTTTTGCGTAAAGCCTTCCAAAACTGTTTTCCATTCACGGTGCTAAGCATGATTTAATCCTCAAGTGAGTTGTAAAACAAACTGACGGCGAGCATTTAACAAAAATTATGTGACAGGCAAATGACATTTTGTAAGTTATTAAATGTCAGTGCATTAGGTTTCCTGTTGTGTTCTTGTTACAAAAGGTCAAGTTTTTGTTTACTTAAAAGCATGCCTCAAAGATAATGATAACAATTATCATATAGATTATCAAAAGGGATGACGATGCACGTATTTAAAATTGCCTTAGGGTCAGCGGCCTTGCTGACCACCAGTGTGTATGCTCAAGTGACACAAACAGAGGTTGTCGCAGATTATGCGGCATTGGCGCATGCTGTATATAGTGATGCACATAGCAGTGCTTTAAGGCTGCAAGAGACTACTCAGGCTCTTATCCAAGCACCTTCAGCTCAGCATTTACTGGCCGCGAAGCAAGCTTGGAAAGTCGCCCGTCGTTTTTATCAGCAAAGTGAAGTGTTTCGTTTTGGTAATCCAATCGTTGATGATTGGGAAGGCCAATTAAATGCTTGGCCCTTGGATGAAGGCCTGATCGATTATGTGGCGAGTGATTACCAATATGAACTTGGTAATCCTGGTGCGACTGCAAATATTATTGCCAATACCACTCTTCAGGTAGGCGAGCAAGCAATTGATTTATCGAATATTACCCCTGAATTATTGGCTTCACTGAATGAGCTTGCTGGCTCCGAAGCGAATGTCGCAACTGGTTATCATGCGATTGAATTCTTATTATGGGGGCAAGATTTGCATGGTACAGAGCCCGGCGCAGGAGAGCGATCTTATACTGATTATGTCAAGGGTGAAGCTTGTACTCATGGTCACTGTGAACGCAGGGGCGATTATCTAGCGGCGGTGAGTGAATTACTGGTGAGCGATTTAGCTTGGATGAGTCAGCAGTGGGCTAAAGGCGGTGATTACCAAACGCAACTCATGGCCGAACCGAGTGAACAGGCCTTGCGCCGAATGATGTTTGGCATGGGTAGCTTATCTTTGGGCGAGCTTGCTGGCGAGCGGATGAAAGTCGCTTTAGAAGCCAATTCCACCGAAGATGAGCACGATTGTTTTAGTGACAATACCCATAACTCTCATTACTACAATAACCGTGGCATCAGCAATGTCTATTTCGCTGAGTTTCAGCGTTTAGATGGTTCGCGCTTTAGCGGTGCCAGTTTGGCGCAATTGGTGGCGCAACAAGCCCCGAAAGTTGCCGAGCATAACCGTTACTCATTTGCTCAATCAATGGCGCAAACGGCTAAGTTAGTAGAAAGTGCCGAAACTAATGGGGTTCACTTTGACCAACTCATTGCGGCTGACAATCTGCAAGGTCATGCTCTGATTAATGGTGCCATTATGGCTTTAGTCGAGCAAACCCGAGCCATTGAAGCCAGTGCCAAAGTGCTCGGTATCGAAAACTTGAATCCTGATACCGCTGATCACGAATTCTAAAAATAACAGGTAAACCATATGAGGGAGCTATAGCTCCCTTTTGTGCTTTCAAAAATAATTATTCATCTTGGGAGAGAGTCAGCGTGAAAGTCACGATGATAAAGTTGATGGCTGTAGCGTTGCTGTTAAGCAACGCAAGTTGGGCCAATGATAAAAAACCGGGTGGGGGGACCACCGTGGGGCGAGTGGACGAGAATGCTTTTTCCTTGCCAGCAGCCAATTTAGATTTTGAAGGTCGCTTAAATTTCAGTACCGGGAATAGTTTCTTTCGTAATCCGTGGGTAGTTGCACCAGCAACCACGATTGCCAGAGATGGCCTCGGCCCCTTGTTTAATACTAATGCTTGCCAAAACTGTCACCTAAAAGATGGTCGTGGACATCCCGCTGAAGTTGGCGACGACAATGCGGTATCGATGCTGGTGCGGATCAGTATTCCGGCGGTGAGCGAGCAACAAAAGGCCCAACAACAGCATGACGGCGTGGTACCGGAACCGACTTATGGGGGGCAAATTCAAGATCAAGCGATTGCGGGTGTCGCGCCCGAAGCCCGGGTGCGTTTTCGTTATACCGATAAACCGTTTCAGTTTGCCGATGGGAGCCAGTTGACGCTGCGAGAGCCGCACTTGCAGGTGGATCAACTCGGTTATGGACCGATGCACCCCGATACCATGTTTTCGCCACGGGTGGCTTCGCCGATGATCGGCCTTGGTTTGCTGGAAAGTATTAGCGAGCAAGATATTTTGGCTAATGCTGATCCAGATGACCGCGATCATGATGGGATCCGTGGACTGGCGAATCGAGTATGGGATCAACAAACACAGCAATTCACTTTGGGGCGTTTTGGTTGGAAGGCCGGGCAACCTAGCTTAATGCAGCAGAATGCGGCGGCCTTTAATGGTGATATTGGCATTACCAGTTTGTTATTTAGCAAAGATCACTGTACCGGGCCTCAAACGGCTTGTTTAGCGGCGACTTCTGGGGTCGATCCCGATGGTTCGGAGGTGAGTGATAAGCTGCTTGGTTTTGTTGAATTTTATTCGCGTCACCTTGGGGTTCCTCGACGCCGTGATTATAACGATCCGCAGGTGAAACAGGGTGATCAATTGTTTACTCAATTGGCTTGTGATAGTTGTCATCGACGCAGCTATACTACGGCTAAACGCCCGCATTTACCGGCTTTAAGTGAGCAGCGAATTTATCCTTATACTGATATGTTGCTGCATGATATGGGCAGTGAGTTAGCTGATGGTCGGCCGGAATATTTAGCCAATGGCCAGCAATGGCGTACGCCGCCATTGTGGGGGATAGGTTTAACCAAGGTGGTGAATGGTCATAGTCAATTTCTGCATGATGGTCGGGCGCGCAATGTTACCGAAGCGATTATTTGGCATGGCGGAGAAGCCAAACCTGCTCGACAGGCCTTTGCTGGTTTAAGTCAAAGCGAACGAGAGGCTCTGGTCGCTTTTGTTAATTCCTTATAGGAAGTTGTCATGAATATTTATTTTTTACGAGTACTGACGTTTAGCCTATTGGGATTGCTGGGATTGACGTCGGTGCAGGCGGATAATAACCCACGAAGCCTTTGGTTGAAGCAGGAGCAACAGTATATCAGCGGTTTAGGGGGTCAGTTACTTGAGGCTGCGCAGGCTTATCAACAGCAAGTTGTAAGCTATTGTGCTGCGCCTAGTGCCGCTGCTTTAGCCGCCAGTCAGCAAGCTTGGCAAGCTAATTATCAGGCTTATTTACCCCTGCAGGCCAGTGCTTTAGGGCCGCTGCTGGACTTAAAATTAAATTGGGCGATTAGTTACTGGCCAGATAAAAAAGACACCACGGGACGCAAGGTAAAGGCAGCATTAAGTGTGGCCGAACCCAAGCTCAGTACCACACATAGTAATTTGCGCAGCCAAGCGTATTTATTATTTAGTGAATTGACGGCCAAACAGCGTTGCGATGTCTTATCGTCCCAGTTCAGTCGGTATTTACCCGTGGTGACGCTCGTGAGTAAAGGCCTGCAAAGCCTTGCAATACATCAAGACCAAGCGCCGCTCTTTCCACAGTTAAGCAGCGATCTACTGAACAGCTATCGTTTACAAAGTAGTATTATGCTGCGCAAGTACCGTGCGCTTTATTCCGAGAAACATCAGCGCTTGCGACCTTATCAAGGAGAAGCGTGGCGCGCTAATATCAGCCTGCACTTACTCAACCAACAACTCGCTTTATTACAGCAACGTTATACGAAATATTTGGCAGTTTATCTGCAACAGCTTGAGCCCACGCTTGCCAAGCAGGTTTCGCAACAGTTTGCGGCGGTGTTGGCCAGCATGCCTCAACAAGAGCCGTTAGCAGAGCAAAGCGATTTAAGTGCATGGCAGCAGGCTGAACCACAACTGGCACGCTTGGATAGTTTGTTTATGGAACAGATCCCGCAAGCCTTGTCGATTGATTTAGGGTTTAATAATAATGATGGCGACTAAATTAAATCGCCGTCAGTTATTGGTGCGGCTCGGTTGTTTAAGCCTGGGGTGTGGTTGGTTTCGTCCCGGGCTTGCGGCTAAATTATTACTTGAAGCAGACGATGCTCAAGCGAGCAACATGTTGCTCTTGGGCTGCTCCAAGCAAGCGCTGGAGTATCAATTGAGCGCGGTAACGCTTGATGGGGCAGTGCAATATCAAATCCCTTTGGCCGCGCGAGGCCATGAGGTGGCCGTGGCAAAACCGGAGTTTGATTTGGCGGCTTGTGTCGCGCGCCGCCCGGGGAAATTCATCGTGCTATTTAATCCTCGTCACGGTGAAATTCTCGATACTCTGCAGCCACCTATGGGCATGCATTTTTATGGGCATGCGAGTTTCTCTGAAGATGCTTTGCGCATGTTTGTTACCGCGGGCGAGCAGGATAGCAGTGAAGGTTATGTGCTGGTTTATTCACGCTCCGACTCGGCAACGGCTTGGCAGCTAAGTGCCCGTTGGCCGCTTGGCGGCTTGGGTCCCCATCAGTTATTGGTATTACCTGGGCAACGTTTAGTGGTGGCTGTGGGGGGGATCCATACTCGAGGCCGTGAAAAGCTTAACCTTGCGACGATGCGTCCGTCCTTGATTTATCTCAACAGCCTTAATGGTGAGCAGTTAATGCGTCGAAGCCTCGCTGATCATCAGCTTAGTATTCGTCATTTGGCTTACTCAGCGCATAGCGATACCCTATGGTTGGCTTGTCAGGGGCAAGATCCGGAGGCTGAAATTAGTTCTCTTGTGTACTCTCATCATGGTGAGGGGCCGCTGGTGGCTCTGGATCCCGATGCTGATTATTGGGGCTTATTCGATCGCTATGTTGGCAGTATTGCCTGTAGTCAGGGAGAAGTTTTAGCCAGTTCTCCTCGGGGGGCCAAATTGGGAGTGTGGTCGGAGGCGCAAGGCGAGTTGAGTCACTTAGTGCAAATGGATGATGTTTGTGGTTTGGCTGGTGGCGAAACGACTTGGGTAGCAAGCACTGGGCAAGGCCAATTACTCGGGCAACGAGGCTCTGGGGAAGATTGGCGGGCACAAAGCCCGCTGCAATGGGATAACCATCTTAATCTGATCGCCTTACCCTAAGTCACAGTGCTTTGTCGTGGCTAAGCGCTGTATTGCTAGTTGGCGAGCGGTGGTTGAGCACGACGGCGAAGCGGATTGCCCTTGGTAAATACAATCAGATTCCCAATGAATACGGTGGCGACTCCCAGCAAGGCTAGTGGTGTCCATTGGTAGCTTTCGAACAGGGTCGATAGGCCTAAGGCAACCACAGGAAACAGCACCGTAGTGTAGGCGGCTTTTTGTGGGCCTAAGCGTCCCACCAAGATCAGGTAGAAGCTAAAACCTAACACCGACCCCACTAAGGCAAGGTAGAATAAGCTACTCAAATACTTCACAGAGCTAGTGAGATGAAAACCTTGGCCGCTGAGCAGGCACCACAATAGCAGGAAGCTTGCGCCATAGGCCATGCCATAGGCATTGACTGACAACACCGGCAAGCCTTGCTTTTGCTGTTTTGCTGAAAGCACATTGCCTAAAGAGAAGCAGTAAGTGCCCGCCAATGCCATCAAAAGCCCAAGCACTTGCTTACCCAAGCCTTCACTTTGTTGTAGATTAGGGTAAAACAATAACACGATACCACTAATCCCAATGGCTCCGCCCACTAATAGCCTTAGACTCGGACGTTGTTTATAGAACAGCCAACTGTTGCCCATATTCATGATGGTGGCGATGGAAAATATAATCGAGATCAGTCCACTGGGGATGTATTGTGCGGCATGATAAAACAGCATGAAATTACAGCTAAATAGGCACAGGCCTAATAGTAAGCAACTGAAGTGTTGTTTTGGGTTGAGCTTTTGTAAGCGTCCGCTGAGGCGTAAAAAAATCATTAATATTAACGCGGCGATAGCAAATCGATACATGATGGAATTAGCGATGGGCACATCGCCAATTTGATAGGCTATCGCTAACCAAGTTGTCCCCCAGATCCCTACGGTTGCTACATAAATAAGAGCAATCATTTAAGCTTTCCTTGCGCGGCCATCGATACCCAATTAAAGAGTTCTATTATGCTGGAGTCGTCAGGCCGATGATTACAGATCTTTGCGCAATTTTAGGTGTTTTTATCGAATCTTGCGCATTTTACAAAAAGAGCAGCCGCCTCGCGGTTTGTATTGTGGCGGTGAAGTGCCGCTCAGGGCACTCTTCGCTTGGACTGTTTTGTTCGTTACTCGGTAGGGACTGAGTGGTTTACTCAGAAGACAGCAGATCTTTACTGAGTTTGAGTCGATGTTTACCGCGGGTGGCTTTGGTTACTAGGTAATAATGGTTGTCGACTTTACGATAGACCCCTGTGCTTTCCATTTCGCTGACGATAATGCCATTTTCTTCGAGGGCAGTTTGTTTACGTGGGTTGTTGCTGAGTAGCTTCAGCTGGTTCACTCCCATCGCTTTAAGCATTTGAGCTGCTTCGCCAAAGTCTCGCAAGTCGTCATCAAAGCCCAATTGATTATTAGCGCTATAGGTGTCGATACCCTTAATTTGCAGCTGATAGGCATCCAGCTTGTTGTATAAACCGATCCCACGGCCTTCTTGGCGCATATACAGGATAATGCCACCTTGCTCGGCCATTTTTTCGATGGCTTCATTGAGCTGTTCACCGCAATCACACCGTGAAGAACCAAATACATCGCCGGTTAAGCATTCAGAATGGATCCTCACTAGAGGGTTTTGTTGTTGGCTGTCGGCATTTTTGAAGACCAGTGCGACATGTTCTTTATCACTACTCAGATCTCTAAATGACAGCATTTCGGCAGGAATATCGCTGCGGCGTCCAACTTGAAAGGGGACTCGGGTGCGAATACGGGTGGTGTTTTCTGCTGGCTTCATCAATGCGCTCCATTACAACGGCGATGGCGAAGTGTATAAATTCATTCTAGCAAATGCAAAGCCTTCCTCTGCGTAAAATTTACTGGTTGTGGTTCAGCTATCCTAAAAACCTGATGGAGATGACAATCAAAAGCATTTTCACCATCCCTCTTACAGAAACGTAAATTGATTTTTTTGGGGGGGGGCTAAACTTGAACGACTCAGCTTTTTAAGGTGAATGATTTAAGTGAAGATTCCAGCTAAATTAAAAACGGTAGCCTAGGTTTAACATAAGGCTGGTACGTTGGCCCATTCCTAGTTCTAGTAGTGCCGCCAGTCGGTCGTTGAGAGAGACTTGAGCGCCTAATAGTGCATTCCATTGTGTTTTTAATCGCTGATTTACATCAAACCTCGTATTACTCGGAAATTGCGGAGGGAGAGCGATCCCGAGTTCGGATATATCACCATGAAAACTTTGCTCTAAGTTTTGGTACATCATTCCCCCCCACAGTTGAATGCTGTGGCCGCTGACTTCCCAGCGATAGCCAAGGCGAGGGCTAATGACGAGCGTATTGACTTCACCATTCAGAATATCGAGATCGGTGCGGCTATAGTTAATGTCGAATACACTAAACCAGTTGCCAATTCCCGCGACAAGGGTACTGCCGACGCCATAGGTAAGGCCTTTAAACTCGAGGTCTATTTGAAAAGGACTTAATAAAGGCTGACCTGCGAAGTTGATTTGTGCGTCGCTAATGCTGCTACCTTTGGTATAGCCGAGTAGCCCGTAAACATTTAAAAAGGGGCTGAGCCACAGATCGGCTTTAAAACTCAATGTTTCGGAATCTTGCACTGCATCACTGGTTTCAATATCAATTAAGGGCTCTAGTGCTCCTAAGCCTGAGAAAGAAATGTTATCGCTCGTTAAAGATTGCGACATTCCCAGATAATTTAGGCTGAAGCCATAGGGTTTCGGCAAGCTTTGGTTGCGCTGTTTTGCCTGCTCTGCCCCCATAGGAAAATAGGGTTTCTCTTCAGAATCGAAGTTATCTTCGACGACAGCCTCGGCGAAGAAGGGGGAATAGAAAGCGATAAATAGGCTTGCTTTCAGCCACTGAAGCTTAGTCATGAGATCCTTCTTTCGGTGATTACAGTGAATATTTTTAGGGGCGTTAAAGCCACCTTGCTATTGAGCGAAGAGTTACATCCGGATGTTACTAGGAGGGATGCCACAGCCGAACAAGCTTTGTCGTAAGTCTATCGACCGTGCTTATCATTTTGCCGTGGATTCTATTGAAAGTATTCAATTAAAACAAGCCATCTTTGCTTCTGATACGCTTGCTTAATCTTAATTCGTACTTATGATGGACGAATCTCCCTGAGCAAGCAGCCATGCGCTGGTGGCGTGATGAATTATTCACATTTATATCAACAAAATCAACGAGTTCATGTTTTCGAACGGCTGAGCAACGCTCGGGCAGTGCTGCATAACCGTGTCAATTTGAATCGGCAGTTAGGTTTTGCGCTGTGGTCTAATCAGGATGATGTGACTTCCTATCAGAAGCCAGAACACCACACCCTAAGTCTCTATCTGTCTGGCGGATATCAAACCAAACGGGTGCTTGGAGCGCAGTCGATTGGCGGTGGAGCACCGGGCAAGTTATGCATCATGCCTGCAGGGCATGAATCACATTGGCAGGTTGATGGCCCCTTGCGTTTTGTACATCTGTACTTTTCAGATGATGATCTCAGTCGCTGTATCGAGCAGACTTGGGATAAAAGTGCGGCACAAGTTAGCCTACAAGATTTAACTTTTATCGACGAACTGGCCATCAGCAGCCTACTGCAACACTGGGCTTTGAAGTTAAACTGGCAAGACGGCAGTGCGCAACTGGCCTTCGAATCAGTAAGCCAACTATTACTTGGCTATTTGCCGAAAAACTATGTCGATAGGCGTTTTACTGACTTACCAAGCAGCGGTGGTGTAGCTCCATTTCCGTTGCAGCGTTGCCAAGATTTCATCGAACAAAACTAGCTTCCAACTAAGCTTACACCAGTTAGTCAGCTTAGTCTGGTCGAGCTTGCTTACCAGCTCGGATTTTCTTCTCAGGCTCACTTTAGTGCTCGTTTTAAAAGCTTTACTGGGTATCGTCCCTTGGCTTATCGTCGCTCGCACAAGAGAGCAGCCCAATTTATCCATGTTGGTGGCTTCCTATAAGCGCAGCTGTCGCTTGCAAGGGATTCATTGCTATCCATATTGTGATTAATGTGAATATTTGGAAAGTCTGACTTAGCGTGGCGATCTGTTGAACAGTTATGCTGCTTGCAGGCAACATTGCAGGGCCGGGTCGTGAATCGTCATCACGCCTTAGCTGGCAATGAAACCATGGTCTGGTCGTATTCTGGACATGATGTGCATATCGATATAGCGACCCGATTTAAAGGTACTTAGCCTTTTTGTTCCTTCTATTTCAAAGCCGACCCGTTTATAAAGTGATATCGCCGCTGAGTTGTCAATATGTACTTCCAACTCTAAACGAACGAGGTTAAGCCAATTATCAGCTTGGTTTATCGCTTCTTGTAATAGTGCTTTGCCAATACCTTTGCCGTGAGCGTCGGGGTGTACTGCAATTGCAATCCCTGCACAGTGTCTATCTCGAATTTTGTTGGTTAAGAAAAGCGTTATGTGGCCTACAACTTTGCCGTTACTCTCAGCTACTAAGGTGTATTGCTCTAGATTATCAAATAAATTAGCCACAATATCAGAGCTAAGAAAAGGTAACTGAGAGGTATTTTCAGAAACCGATGAAAAGCTATAGATATCAAATAAATCGGTATTATCTGATCGTTCCAAGCGCCTGATTTTCATTGTTCAATTCACTCCTGATTAAAATCTATGGTGAGTACATTATGCGACTGAGCTAGAAGTGTATCGTAAATCTGGGGAAGTCCAAATAGCTTACTATGTTCGTTGGATTGCTTATGCATCGCTTATCTAAAGCCCCACAGGGCGCAGCAATTGAATTGATTATTTGCTAAAAGTAGGTCAAAGTATCGCTGTGAAAACCGCTATCCTTCGTGAAGCAATAATCAGGATGGTCAATTCCAAGCTGGTTGTTTCCTTATTAACTTACTCATTCAAATCAAATTTTTCTAAATTAGTCACTTATCTAGAGATTGTTGCGTTAGCGGACCAATTTGCAGATTTAGTGCTCTAGATTTTAAATATCACTGGTAATCACGTCCTAAAAATTCTGATGCTTGTTGCGCATCCACTGTGTCAATTAACCGTCCCAAGTAAAGCGTCAATCACTTTGGACTGACGCTTTACCTAAGCTTAGGTAACTGAGCAAATCGATTGTGAACCAGGAAGGTTTAATGTTTATCGAGCCAACGGTTTTGGTTTCTTAGACTTAAATAACGACCGGGAATCTGTACTGGGGGGGACGCATAATTTGTGGCTGATAATTAAATACCGAGCCAATTTGTTGCTCGGTGAGCACTTGCTCAGGAGAGCCACGAGTCACTGCGCTTGATGTCTGGTTATCGGCAAATTTATTCTGCGTCATAAGTTGCTCATATAATAAATCAGATTGGTATAAGTTGTGAGCAGCGTTCGCTTACTCAAGACGATAGAACCATTTTGCATCAATCGCATTGAATTTCTCACTGTTCAATGGGTTTTTAATATGGATGGCGGTTCGCGTTGCAAGCTGAGCTTTGCCGAGACCCTCCTTCATAAATGGATGGTTGCTCATTAGTCGCTGATAACTCCCTTGCGAGTAGGCGTTTTCTAAGCCCTTGATGATGTCGGCATAGAGTTCGGTGTTTTCTTTATTGACATAAAAGAAATGCCCCGATGGATAGACCAGCACCAGGCTATTCTCAATCACCAGATTTGGCAGTTTTGCTTTGTAGAACCGGAGGAATCCGTAGATTTCTCCCGCCCCTAATGGAAAGAAATCAAACCGTTCTCTATCAAGCATTTTAAGTAAGTTCTCGATCTTGGACGAGGTTATTACCTGCAAACCTGCGCTTTTTAAAATGACCACATCCGGCCAAGCTCTTCCCTGACCCGCAGTTTTGCTGTGAAGTTGTTGTAAAGTTTTAATCTTGGCAAAATCTTCAACTTGATTTTGGTGGATAATAAACAGTCGCCACCCCAGCAGTCCGCCATCGAGGGGAATGGGAACCATGTTGAACTGTTCTTCCAGCGAACTATCGGCCGCGTTGTCTGCGGCAGAGAGTTTACCCTCGCTCAACAGGCTAAAAGCCCGCTCTGTGTTGACTGCTAAGGGATAGAGTTGCAGTTGATATGGTTTTCCACTGTTCTTGAGCGCTAAGGCCATCATTTGATAGCCAAAGCTGGCTTCCTCAAGTCCATCAATATTTGGATACATAACGATAGTCTTGGCTGAGCCATCGCTGAATATACTGCTAAATCCGAATATGAGGCAAACAGATAAAAGCAGAATGGATACTCGTTTCATAAGTTCTCCTTTGAGCAACGTTACAACGTTCTACAAAAGAGGGGCCTTTCTCCCGGCGGCGCTCACTTTCAGGGGGAGTCCAGCTTGCTAGTAAAGCCTGAACATCATGCTCCTCAAGTCCTGTGTTTGTTATAGGCCAGTCAGACAAAAGTCTCCTGTTAGCTGTAAAGCACCATGCTCTAAGTTCAACACGTTTATACATATAAATTTAGCACATTTATCCTAGACTGAGGCTGATTCAGCATCATTTTGGTGCTATTTATGGCTTGGATAATTGGCGTCAAAACAATAAATGCTTAACCTGAATTAGGTGGTCAATGAATCGTCCATGATACTGCTATTTTTATTGCGGTCCAGATTGCTAAAATTAGATAAATATCTTTTATTTCTGTGTGTTACCCGTGATTGATGTTTTGAATATCAGTCGCAGGGCAGTGAACGCTTCGCTTAGTTAAGGGGGAACAGGCTTATTGCAAGCCTGCTGAGGAAGTACACAGAGGAGGATGACCGATAGTCTGAGCGACTACAGTTTAAATGATCACCGGAAAGCCATATTTGGGGTGGCGCATAATTTGTGGCTGATAATTAAATACCGTGCCAATTTGTTGCTCGGTGAGCACTTGCTCAGGAGAGCCATCGCCACATATTTCACCTTGCTTTAATAATACGATTCGCTCGCAGTAACGTGAGGCAAGGTTGAGATCGTGCACCACACTGATCACCGTGGCACCTTGCTGGCTTAGTTTTGAGGCATGTTGCATCAAGGCTTGCTGGTGGTTTAAATCTAAGGCGCTGGTGGGCTCGTCTAAGAGTAAGATTTGTTGTTCTATTGGGGTGTCGGCGAGTTGCGCTGTGACGCGAGCATAGTGAACCCGCTGTTTTTCACCGCCCGATAGTTGCGGGTAGGGCGTATCGCGATAGTGCCAAATGTCCATCAATTCCAGTTGTTGTTCAACGATTTGTAGCTGCTGCTGGTGGCTTAATTTACTGTTGATTAAGCCGAGACTAACTACCTCGCTAACGCTAAAGGCAAAGCTTAAGGCTGAACTTTGCGGGAGTACCGCGAGATGGCGGCTTAATTCTGTGCGTCGCCAGTGTTTGCGTTGGCGTTGTAAAATACTGAGTATGCCGGTGGGGGCTTCAAGATCGCCAGAAATGAGCTTGAGTAGTGAGCTTTTACCTGCCCCATTAGAGCCCAACAAGGCGGTATGTTGGGCTGGATAAAACGCCAGTGATAGGTCTTTAAAGAGTTGCTTTTTACCCAGAGTGAGACCGATGTTGCTGAGCTGTACGGTAGTTGAAAGAGTCATAGTCGTCCTAGGCAATGCGTTGCCGCTGTTGTAACAGCAAGAATATGAAGAAGGGCGCGCCAACCAGTGCGGTCACGATGCCTACGGGGAGCTCAGCAGGACTAATGATCATCCGTGAAATAAGATCCGCCATTAACAATAGTGCTGCGCCGAGTAAGCCGCTAAAAGGAATGAGTTGTTGGTGGTTGGGCCCAAGTAACATTCTCACTAAATGGGGAACCACTAAGCCGACAAAACCAATTAAGCCGGATACCGACACTGCAATCCCCACTCCCAGCGCGGTAAAGAAGATCAGTTGACTCTTGAGTTTTTGTACATCGATGCCTAGGTGGCCAGCTTCTGCTTCGCCTAATAATAGTGCGTTTAAGGCCTTGGCTTTGCGGCAAAACACTACCGTGAGTATGGTCAAGGTAATAAAAGCCAATAAGATATTATTCCAGCTGGCTCCCGCCAGTGATCCCATTTGCCACAGGCTCAAGTCGCGTAGCATTTGATCGTTAGCCAAATAGCTTAATAGGCCGATCCCAGCACCAGAAAGCGCACCAATGGCGATGCCCGCTAATAACATCATGACCACCGAAGTCCCATTGGCTGTTGTCCCCAAGCGATAAACCAAGATAGTGGTGATAAAGCCGCCGACAAAGGCAAACAGTGGTATTGCCAGACTACTCACCACGTTTGGGAGCTGCCAATCTAATAGACTCAGCAGCACAATGGCTATGGCAGCGCCAGCAGCACTGCCGCTTGAGACGCCAATAATACCGGGGTCGGCTAAAGGATTACGAAATAAGCCCTGCATGACCGCGCCGCACATGGCTAAAATAGCTCCCACGGCGATGCATAACAGGGTGCGCGGTAGGCGGATACCGGTGATCACTAGTTGGTAGTGAGCTGGAGCATCTGAATGCAGAGAAAAAGGCACTAAAGCTCTTAAAGCGTCTGCCACGGGAATGCTCATCGGCCCTTGAGTGACAGACAACAAGCCTGCGGCAATGAGTAACAGTAAGGAGGCCAACATAAACCAGCGAGACAAGCTGATTTTGGGGGAGACCGACTTTGGCGAAAATAGCGACATTAATACAACCTTGTAAAGGTTAAATAGCGAGTAATTGAGCTTATACATTCAGCTCTGTTTATATTATTGGGCTTATTGTAGGCGTTGGCTTAGCCGTGTTGCTTGTTCTAAGCTTGCTAAACCTAAGCCACCAATTAGTGCATGTCCATCAATCGCATAAATTGCGAGCTGTTGTCCAGCGGGCGTCGCCGCTAATACCGGAAAACTATCAATTACACCTTGTGGCCCACCGAGGGCGTCTAAACTTCGTTGGCTAAATAATAACAGTTCTGGTTGCAAGGCTAAAATGGCTTCGTTCGAGAGCGGTTTGTAGCTGTTAATATGCGGTTTTGCAAGGTTTACTGCACCAGCCAGTTCGATGATGCTATTGGCGGCTGTGTGATCTCCCGCCGCCATTAGTTTTTTGCCATCGTGGCTGATGAAAAATAAGCTATTGAGTTGGCGAGCAGTTTTAGCTTGTTGTTTTAAGTGGCTAATTTGTTGTTTTAGTTTGGCTTGTAGCTGTTGCCCTTGTTGCGGATGGCCTAATAATTCTGCGAGTTGGACTATCCGTTGCTCGAGGCCAGCGATAGTCGCTTCACTATTTAAACGATGTACTGCAATTCCAGCTTGCTGCAATTGAAGCAAGCTACTTTCGGGCCCCATTTCATCACTGCCAATTAAACCATCTAGACCTAAAGCGAGTAAGGCTTCGGCGCTGAGTTGGCGATGATAACCAACCACCGGTAGCTTAAGCCGAGGTGGCAGGTCACTGGTTGAATCTACTGCTACCAGTTGTTTCTCAGCGCCAAGGGCTATCACTATTTCGGTAATGTTAGCACCAGCACTCACCACGTGTTTTAGTGGCGACTCTGCAACGCTGATTGACGAGTAGAATAGGCTCGCGATAGTTAGGCAGAATAGCGGTGAAAGAAAGCGCAAAGGTTGATGCTTAATCATGTTTTTTTTCCATTAAAATTTGAGTGGTCTCTATCTTGAGTTGTTGTAATAATTCAAGCAATTTGAGCAATTGTTCGACTGGAACTTGGCGCTCGCTGGCGAGGCTGGTATGAGCCAAAGGTTGTTGTTGGCTCTGCTGTTTTAAGGCAGCGGCAAAGGTTTGAAAGTTTTGATAACGTTGTTGTCCAAGCCCCCATTTAGGTGATTCCGCAAATAGACTCAACTGTAGCTCGGCGGGTTGCTTTGCAGCTTGGGGCTGTGCTTGTTCGGTTTGTGGCAGGTTCATCTTCATCTGATAAACCCGAGAGTTTGCCGTGAGCAGCAGAAACACCAATACAATGAAGATAATGTCTAATAGGGCTGTTAGGTCCGGCATCATGCTGAAGCCACTATTTTTTTGTTCTATACGGATCATGCGGGGCTCTGAAGTTCCGGTTGAAAGGCCGCAAGGGTTTTTGCATCGTCGGCAAGGGTATCGACACCTTCAATCATCAAGTTGGCTTGATTGATCATTGTTTCCAGTTGGTGCACGATTTGATCCTTCCACAAGCTCAAAGCATGCGCAAAGGCAAGTGCGGGAACCGTCACCATTAAGCCTGCTGCGGTGGTATACATCGCTGTCCCAAGGCCTTGTGCTAGCATTGCTGGGTTAATTGCTTGCTCGGTACTGGCCAGAACATCGAACATCTCAATTAAGCCAAGCACGGTGCCGAGTAAGCCGAGTAAGGGACTAATTAGCGCTAGAATGTGTAAGGCTTTGAGACCTCGAGAGAGTTTTTGTTGCTGTTGGCGTAACCAAACGGCTGCTATTTCCTCACGAAGTGTCTTGCTTTGATGACGATGAACCAGCAATAGGCAAATTGCTTTGCGGGCGAGGCTACGAGATTGGGAAAAACAGCGAGCTCCTGGCTGGCAGGACGTTTGATTATTGACCAGCAGGTGAGTAGCTAATTGTAACCAATTTCGTTGATAGTTACTGAGTTGCACCGTGGCTAAGCTGATCACTCGTTCGGCAATGATTGCGCAGGCGAGTATTGAACAGGCGATGATTGGCCAACGTAAGTCGCCGAGCTGGTCTGCGGTGATGATTTGGCTAAAAGCCGTTAGTTTATCCATAGAGAATATTTGCATAGGGTCAACTTAATTTAAATTTAATCGGAATAAATACGCGAGACATTTGCGCTTGACCGTCAATCACTAGTGGCTTAAAGGGCCATTGTTGAACGGCGTTTAATGCGGCTTGGTCGAGGCTACTAATGCCTGAGCTAGTGCTTATTTCCCGCTTGATTTGCCGTCCTTTAGGGTCTAACCAAACTTCCACTATCACTTTGCCCTGCTGTCCGCGTTTTTTTGCCAAGCGTGGATAGACCGGGGCTTTCGGTGGATGGGCAAATTGTGGCTGGCTATTGAGTCTTGGTAGTTGTGCTAGACCTTGTTGCGGACTCGGTTTCGAGCGGCTAGATTGTTGCGGTATTCCTGAGGTGGTTTGAGTTAATTGCTCAGCCTCTGGTATTAATTTGTTAGGGTTAGTGCGCTGCTGATTAACTGGCTTTGCTTTGGGGTGAGTTGTGGGCAGAGGCGTCTTTTTAGTTTGTTGCGGTTGCGCTGCTTGGGTTTGGCGGACGGCGTGAAGCAGTGCGTCTGTTGGGGGCTGTTTTTCATGCTCAACGATTCCTATCGATTTAGTTGGTGTCGTTTGGGGTTTAGGCTTGCGCTTTGGTTTTTGAGCGGGGGGCGGAGATAACTCGCTCTGCATCACCGACTGAGGAGGATGTTCGACCAGAGCTTGGGCGACATCTGGCTCGCCTATAAAAGGAGCTTCAGCTTGCTCTGGCGCATTCAATATTTTGGTACTAATACTGATTCCATCGACCTTCGATGCCACAATGTCGCCACTACTATTTAGTTGCAGAGGGCTTGGTGAAGGTTTAAGTAATATAAAATAGGCGTGGATAGCAGCGGATAGCGCGATCGCGATAGTTAACTTTCCCATCTATTTTTATTCCGCTATTGCCCTCAATTAAGCAACAGAATATCGATAAAACAAATTCAAGTAAATACAAATGATAATGATTTGCATTCGATTGATGATTGGGTTAAGGTGGTTATATTGTTGTTAAGCGGACGGTCGCGTTTGCTTAGTCAGTGGTCGATAGGAGAGTTAAATGACGCTATCTGTAGCAGACGTGCTTGAGCAGTATCCCGATTTAAGTGTGGCTCAATTAGCCCAGAAAGCTCAATCTAGTGAAGCAGAAGTTGTCGCCCACTTGCCAGAACACATGGCATGTTGGTTAGTCACTGAACAATTACAATGGTTACTCTATGATTTGCCGAGTTGGGGACCATTAACCACAATTATTCAGATTGCGGGTTCAGTTTTTGAAATTAAGGATAGTTTTCCAGCCGGGAAATTGGGTCATGGTTATTACAACTTAATGGACAAGCAAAGCCACTTACATGGTCATCTTAAGTTAGAAAACATCGCTCAAGTGGCCTTAGTGAGTAAACCTTTGCGCGGTACAGAAAGTTATTGCTTCCAATTTTTTGATGATAGGGGAGACACCATTTTTAAGGTGTACTTGGGGCGTGATCGTAAGCGAGTCTTATTCGCCAATCAAGTGGAACGTTTTGAGTTATTAAAGCAAAAAATGGCTGTGAAAGAAGTAGAGGATTGCTAGTGAGCAGTGACAAGAGTGAGAAACAGCAGCGTTTGGCCTCGCGTTTAGGGCCCGAAATTGCAGATTTTATCGAACAACAGCAGAGTTTAATACTGGCTTCTCAGGGGGAAGATGGTTTCCCTCACAATTCGTATTCGCCGTTTGTTTTTTATCAGGCTGCATTTTTTATTTTTATTAGCGACATCTCCAAACATGCTCACTATTTACGTGCGCATGAAAAAGCCGCGCTAATGTTGATTGAAGACGAGACTAGTTCTCAGCAAATTTATGCCCGTAAACGCTTGAGCTATGAAGTGATTGCGCAACAAGTCGATGCCGAGCCCAGAGAGCAAGTGCTGGACTTATTAGCCAAACGCCATGGCGATATTGTCGAAAATCTTCGTCAGTTAAGTGATTTTAAGTTATTTCGTTTAACGCCGATTAACGGACGTTATGTAAAAGGATTTGGTCAAGCTTTTGATATTAAAGGTTATGACGATGTCGATTTTGTGCACTTGAAGGAAGGGCACAAAAAGCGAGCTTAAGGGCTCGTGGTTTACACCCGGGGTATAGCTGCCCCTGTACGTAAGTACTCTCTCCACACTCAGCGCAAGCTGAAACATTAGGTCTAATTGGACTAGAGCGGCACAACATTTCGTGCCGCTTTTTTTATGTTTTAAATTAGTGTGACGACTCGACCTATTTTGCGGCGAGAACCAAAGTGAAGGCTCTCCGCCATTGATGCAGCGCAAGCTGAAACATTAGGTCTAATTAGACTAGAGCGGCACAACATTTCGTGCCGCTTTTTTTATGTTTAAAATCAGTGTGACGACCCGCTCCATTTTGCGGCGAGAACCAAAGTGAAGGCTCTCCGCCATTGATGCAGCGCAAGCTGAAACATTAGGTCTAATTAGACAAGCGTGGCACAACATTTCGTGCCGCTTTTTTTTATGTTTAAAATCAGAGTGACGACTCGGCCCATTTTGCGGTTAGAGTAAAGTGAAGGCTCTCCGCCATTGATGCAGCGCAAGCTGAAACATTAGGTCTAATTAGACTAGAGCGGCACAACATTGCGTGCCGCTTTTTTTATGTTTAAAATCAGTGTGACGACTCGGCCCATTTTGCGGTTAGAGTAAAGTGAAGGCTCTCCGCCATTGATGCAGCGCAAGTTGAAACATTAGGTCTAATTAGACAAGCGTGGCACAACATTTCGTGCCGCTTTTTTTTATGTTTAAAATCAGAGTGACGACCCGCTCCATTTTGCGGCGAGAACCAAAGTGAAGGCTCTCCGCCATTGATGCAGCGCAAGCTGAAACATTAAGTCTGATTAGACAAGCGTGGCACAACATTTCGTACTGCTTTTTTTATGTTTTAAATCAGTGTGACGACCCGCTCCATTTTGCGGCGAGAGTTAAAGTGAAGGCTCTCCGCCATTGATGCAACGCAAGCTGCAACATTAAGTCTGATTAGACAAGCGTGGCACAACATTTCGTGCCGCTTTTTTTATGTTTTAAATCAGTGTGACGACCCGATCTATTTTGTGGTTAGAGTAAAGTGAAGGCTCTCCGCCATTGATGCAGCGCAAGCTGAAACATTAGGTCTGATTAGACCGTGGCACAGAACGGAATACCGATTTTATTTCTTGAATGTATGTAAACGATAGGCTTGTTCTGGTGACTTTGTAAATGATTCTTGCCATTCACGCTATATCTGTCGATTCCCTATTCTTCTGATAGGCCGCTGTTCATTATAAAATAAAATACCGTTTTATTTTTTAGGTTGGATACGTTTTATATTGATTTGTGATCCACTTGCTATGCAGAATAAGCGCCTTTGGCTTGCTGAACGTGAGCCATCGTTGTGGTGAAGGGGAGTGATTGCTTGATGAACGTCTTATCTGCTTGAAGATAATCAAGTACTAGGCTTTGTTTTAGTGCTAAAAATTTGTAAAAAAAACGCGATTAAATTGGCTAGAGTGAAGGAGGCATTCCATAATGTACTTATTCGCTTGGCTAAGTGATGGATAATAAAACTATGGATAAATGGAATTGCATATGAAGCTTTCAAGACAACTAACTTACTTAATGATCGTTGTTATTTTGGGATTTATTTCACTGGGTATTTTTGGATTAACGGAGTTAAAGTCTAGTTTGATCGAGAGCCGTAAACATGAAATTCAGTCAATATTAACTTTTGCCCGTACTCAGTCTCAACTTTATATTGATCAAAACAAAAAGGGACTAATTACGCGCGAAGAGGCAGAAGCAAAAGTCGTTGAAGTTCTATCGGGGATCCGGTTTGGTGCTTCCTATGTATGGTCGAATGATAACAAGGGCATGTCTAGGGTACATATTCGTCCCGAGAAGATGGGCATTTTTCAGAAGTCTTATCAGGAGCATATGGAGAAGCTCCAGAATAAAGACTTTGCCTTCTCTGTGGGAAGTAACCTTAAACCCAATACCAACATTAAAGTGATTAAGGTAAATGGGATGACTAAACTTCCAGGGTGGAATTGGGTAGTGGGTTACGGCGTCTATATGGATGATGTTGAGCAAACTTACTGGGATTTTGCTTTTAAGTTTTTGTTAATCGCGGCTGCAATCATTATTGTGGTGGTTGGTTTAACGATATTTATGTTGAAACTCATTTTGTCTAAGTTAGGCGGAGAGCCAAATTACGCGGTTGAGGTGACCAGTCGCATCGCTAAAGGAGACTTGTCGGAAAAAATTGAAGGTAAGTTTTCCGATGATAGCTTGCTTGGTTCAATTGCTTTCATGCAAAACTCATTGAAGACAATGGTTGCTGATATTCTTAAAGGTTCAAATCATCTGACGGAAGCGACCGCAGCTTTACATGAGCAGGTAGCGATGATTACCAATACTTCAAAGGGCGCTTCAGACGCATCGATTTCTACCGCCGCATCGATCTTTGAGATGTCCAGTTGTATCAAAGAAATATCTTCTAGTTCAGAAAAAACTGAGAAAAATTCAGAGCACTCTTACGAGGTCTGTAAAAATGGTGAATTATTGGTGCAGCGCTCGAGTGATGTGATTAATCAAATTTCTGAGCAAATTAGCACTTCAATGTCCGACTTTAAAAACCTACAAGATCGCTCTAATCAAATCGGCAGTATTGTGAAAGTGATTCGAGACATTGCCGACCAAACCAACTTGTTAGCACTGAATGCGGCAATTGAGGCGGCTAGAGCGGGTGAGCAAGGTCGTGGTTTTGCAGTGGTCGCCGACGAGGTGCGAACCTTAGCTTCACGTACCGCAACCGCAACCGCTGAAATTACAGAGACTATCAACGTGATTCAGAATGATACTGACGTAGTGGCGAAGGCTTTAGAGTCTATCCTTCCGAAAGTTCAAGATAGCGTTTCTAGCTCAGTTGAGGTGACTCAAATGCTTGGTGACGTGCAAACCAGTTCAACCGATACCTTGAATATGATCCGTGAAGTATCAAGTGCGACCTCCGAGCAGGAGCAAGCCTCAAACGAACTCACTATGCACGTCGAAAATATTTCAGGAATGGTGCAAGGCACTGCGGATTCAATTGAACAATGTCGCGATACGGTAGCTGCATTGGATGAATTGGCCAATGAGTTGAATAAATCGGTGAGTTATTTCACCCTGAAGTAACTTGTATCCCTCTCGCTGAAACAGTCGCAGTTTATGAGATTGTTTCAGCTTGTTTCATTTCCTCAAGATCCCATCCTCTATTTCCATTGGTTATTGCACTAGTCCCGGTTCTTCACTCACTTGGTATTTCCTAGATTTTCATGGATACAGTCTGCCGGTTTTAGTGGGAGTCTAAGCTTAGGCATTACTCATTGTTGATTGTGCGAGCTCAAAGGAGTCGCAGCGCCTCGTTGGCTGTGATAGCTGCCCTCTAGTAGGACATACATTAGCAATAGCTGGTTGCTTGCTTAACGAAAGTGCTCAGGCTTCCTCAGAGATAAGCTTAAATCTTAATAAATGTTCTTTTTTTGTCAGAAAGGTAAAATAATTACAAATATAAGTTGATCTATGTCACATATAGGTAGAGAATTGTGATGTGGATCAGGTAATCATTCGGAGAAAACAACATGAACTCATCAGTAACTACAGAATTTGACGTAAACAACACAAAAAAATCAAGCAGTAATGGCAAGTTGCACAAAACTCTAACTGACATCGCTACTTTGGTAACTATGTTTGCAGTGACAGCTACTATTCAATTATTGCTCACTTTAAGTTGGGTGAACTAACGAAAGGTAGTTAAACATTGTTTTATTGGTGGTTTGGCCTTGTAAGCTTATTTAGTTAATTTTATTTGGGGTCGAAAAATCGCCATTGCTAATCAGCAATTGATTGAGACAGGCTTTGTTTGACGTTTATCAGTCTTTCGTAATTTATTTTTAGCACGGAGCAGTGCACGCCTATTTGCTTGCTCAGTATTGCCAGGGACATGGCCTTATCTGCTTGTCGTTTATCGATTCTTGACGCAATTGAGCTTATTCCTCGTATCCTATCGCAATATTCATCTTCCTCTACTTCGACATTGTTCCATAAGTCTCCTATATCATCTTAAGTCAAAAATTGCCCATCTTAGCCAAAACAATTAGAGATCTATTTATTGCCATTTAAATGATAATCATTATTATTTAAATGAGTGATTAATAAGCATAACAGTGAAACCATATGGATGATTTGGTTACTCAAATAAAACAAGCACAATCGCTTATTGGTTGTTTAGATACGGTGTACCTTGATGGTCGATTAAGAGTCGATATCATCAATGTTCAAGCATCCCGAACCACCATATTAAATGATCCTGTCAACGCGGGTGGTTATCTTACTATTATGGGAAATAATGGTGCTTACAATCCTGACTTCCCTGACTATCCCGCATCTGCATTTGTACATCGTTTTATGGTGACAGTGTTACCCGAATCGAGGTGGCATGACACACTAGTTCTCCCAAGCAATGCGCAAATTCAGGCGATCCGGATCCATTTTCCTCAAGAGCAACCACCTTGTCAGTTATTGATGAAGGATAGTGTGGATGATTTTTTTGTGCCGTTGCAGTTGTACCAGGCCGGATGGCAGTTTCAGTTATTAGGGGAGTTGCGTTATGTGGTCAATTCAGTATGGAATTGTCGGCTGTCAGGAGAAGCGCGAAGGATGTGGATGCTCGGCAAGATGTATGAAATCTTAGCTTTAGCTATATCCCAGTCGAGACCTCAATCGTTAGCTGAAAAAGCAACAACTTTGGTTCGACAACAAATTGATTTGAACTGGACCATTGCTAGTTTAGCAAAGGCCCTGGCAACGAATGAATGTTATTTGAAGCAAGCTTTTCATCAAGAGTATGGCATTGGGGTTGCATCCTGGATCCAGCAATACCGTATTCAGCAAGCTCAACATCAGCTTAAATCGGGATTAAAGCCTGTGACAGATGTTGCATTCTCACTTGGATTTCAAACTAGTAGTTATTTTGCCAAAGTTTTCAAACGTCATATCGGACTTACTCCCTCTGAGTTTCGAAAGATAAATTCCTAAATTTACCTTTTCATTTCCTGAAAGTGACAGCAGACTTTTACCACTCATATAACAATGATTCTTATTTGCATTGGTGGCAGATGTTAGTTAATCAGTCGATGTCCAGAAAGCAGGCTTTTCTTTCGATACTAAAGGAGACACATTTACGCGTCATTACATCAATCGTGTGTGCAGTTCTAGCTTCTATCATTGAGCTCATTCCATGGTTATGTGTTTATCTCGGTGCTCAATCCATGCTTGCTCAGCAGCCAATTGGTGATTATGTTTTGTTGTTGAGTGGAGCGCTAATTATTCGCTATCTGCTTCACTCTTGCGCATTGTGGCAAGCTCACCTTGTGGCCTACCATGTAATTTCGAAACTACGCCAACATATTATTTTATCCTTGGCTGAAATGCCCGTTGAGCGATTAAAAACTTGGCACAGGGCAGATCTTGAGAAACGAATCTCAGAAGATTGTCAGGCCTTGGAGCCTCTAATTGCTCACCACAGTACTGACATCATCAATGGGATCTTGATGCCTATTTTGTTGGCTGGTTTGCTTTTTTATATCGATTGGCGAATTGGCCTAATAGCTTTTATTCCCTTGCCCATTGCAGCAAGTATTCAATTTTTATTTATGCGTGGATTTTCAGGCAGGCTCCATAAGTACCATGATGTTTTAGCTCGAATGCATGCCGCTCAGCTGGAGTTTTTACGCAGTGTTGGCGTGATGAAACTATTTTCGGTGGATGCGAAAGCTTATCAGCAGTTATATCAGGCAATGCGACGCCACCATCGCCTTGTGATTAGTTATACCCAACAAATGATCCGTGGCTGGATTAGTTTTGTCACGATTGCCCAGTGCTCATTTATGCTGGTTGTTCCATTTGCGATTGCTTTTGTGATTGATGGTTCGATGACCAAACCCGACTTGGTGATGGTTGCAGTGATTACTGCTGGTTTGTTAAAACCGTGGTTAGACTTAACCCAGGTGGTGGGTCAAATGCAATCTTCACTTCTCTCATTAGACCGAATCATTCCGCTATTTGGCCAAAAAATACAGCAACAACAGCGCTGGAGCGAGCCCGTTAAAGCAGTGACATGCCGTGATGTCTGCTTATATCAGGGGCAGCAAACGATACTCAAGCAAGCTGAGGGCACCATATTACCGGGTGAACGTGTACTTATTTATGGTGCATCTGGCTCGGGTAAAAGCTCTCTTATCGGAATTCTAAGTGGCTCATTAAAGGCTGACCGAGGTGATTGGTACATCAACGATACACCGGTGAGTCAGTTAAATGATCAACAACGTGCAGGTTTAATCGCCTTGGTTGGTCAACAAGCGATATTTTTTAAAGCTTCGCTCAGAGCTAACTTACTGATTAGCGACTTAAATATTAAGGATGAAGTGATTTGGACCGTTCTGAATTTAATGCGCTTGAGCGATATGGTTGAGCAGTTACCACATCAACTAGATACCCAAATGGATGAAACTCGACGTAGTTTTAGTGGTGGCGAAATGCAGCGCCTTGCCATAGCTAGAGCGATGCTAGCGGATACGCCTATCTTAGTGTTAGATGAGTCTACAGCCCACCTTGATGCTCAAACTGAGTTAGAGGTTCTTGAGGCGCTACGTGGTTATTCGCCGCATCAAATTCAAATTATTATTACTCACAAGCCGAATCAAGTCAGTACTGCGAATCGTCGTTGGCGATTGTGTGATAGCGCGATAGTAGAGGAATACCATGACTAAGTTTCGCTTCTTACTTCAATATAGTGGCGCCAGTTGTCGCCAATTTTGGCTCGGGATTATCGGAAAAATGTTGGCCGAACTAGTGCCAGTTGTGCTTTGGAGTCTGCTATTTATCTTTTTACTCCAAGGTATGACGCTGCCACTGTATGTCTTATTCTTGTTTGCGATTGGCTTAATTGCGTTGCAATTTGTGATAGGGCAAACGGCAAAAAAAAGTTTTATTGGCGCCTATCATATTACGCATCAATTGCGAGAGCGGCTGTTAAATGATCTTCGAAAGCAGCCGCTGGCTTGCCTCGTTGGCAAAGGACTTGGCGAGCGAATGAAACAAATTACCACCGATCTTAAGTTGTTTGAGGATATTCTTAGTCACTTGGTGGCTGATTTTTTAGCCGCAGGCGTGGCGCCCTTTGCGATGTTGATTATGCTGAGTTGGATTTCTCCGATACTCGCAGTATTGCTGGTCGTGATGATTGTTTTGGCATCGACCGTGTTGCTGTTACTAGAGAAACGTTTTAACCAAACCGCGCAACATTATCACCTACATAGTAACCAGACCGCCGATAAACTACTCGAGTATATTGCTTGTCTTCCAATGCTTAAGAGTTTTGGCAATGCAAGAAAGTTGGCGATCCCCCTAAATGATGAAATTGAACAAGTCCGAAAATCAGGACTAGCGCTAGAGGCTACCGGAGGAAAGGGGTTGAGGGCGGCCTGTATCTTACTTGAGCTAGCCTTACCCTTGGTTATGTGGCAGGGGGCTCGTATGGTCGATATTGGGACGCTCACCGCAACCCAATGGTTGGTCGCTGTTGCCGCCACGATCGCCTGTATCAAGCCCTTAACTCGCATGGCTTTTTTCTCAGCGATGTTACGTTACTTTGTGAATGCTGTATTTCGTTTGTATGCTTTGGCGAATACCCCCCTTCAGCAGCAACATGGTCAAGCGCTCACCAGTTATGAGCTTGAATTAGACGCCGTCAGTTTGCATTTAAATCAACAAACAATATTAGATGCTATTTCTATGAAAGTTGCGGCTGGTGAGCATGTCGCTATTGTTGGTCCAAGCGGAGCGGGAAAGTCTAGTCTATTAGATCTGATTGCGGCTTTTCATATGCCCAGCCAGGGGACCATCCGAATCGGCGGTTTAAGTCTCGAACAATCAGGTACCGAACACCTCTATCGCAATATTGCATATGTAACTCAAGACGTTCAATTATTTGCCGGAAGCCTGAAAGATAACCTATTGATTGCCGCTCCTGATGCTTCTGAACAAAGCATGCAGCAAGCCATTGTTGCGGCAGGTTTGGCACCGATGTTACAGCGCTTACCAAAGGGGCTGGAGAGTGAGGTTGGTGAAAATGGTAATCAGTTTTCACAAGGAGAGCGGCAACGGATTAGTATTGCTCGAGCGATTTTGCACGATGCACCGATCCTGCTTTTAGATGAGATTAGCTCAGCTTTAGACATTAATACACAAGCGCAAGTTATGGCGGCTTTAAAGCAATTGAGTATCCAAAAAACGGTGATTACGGTTGCTCACCGTCTAGATACGGTGCTTGATTCAGATCGGATTTACTTATTAGAAAAGGGCCAGATTAGTCATGTTGGCCAGCATGAAGCGTTGTTGTGTTCTAGTTCAAGCTATCAACAGCTATGGAAAGCGAATTGTTCGGGTTATGAAACCGCGGTAGGCATTTAACCACCGCTCAGCTGCCCTTGTAGAATAAGTACGAATCATTACTAAATATTGAGTCATTAATTGAGGTTATCGGATGCAAACGGCAACACCATTATCTTCGAAATTGGGTTTGGGATCTCTGCTGAGCATTATGGCGGGGGTGTATACCATCCAAAGCATTATTGGCATGTTCACCTTACAGGGACTTCCCGCCATCTTGCGCTCCGAAGGTGTATCGACTTCCCATATTGGCCTGTTTTACATCGCGATGTTGCCATGGGCGTTAAAATTTATTTGGTCGCCCACAGTGGAAGAAATACGTAAGCGAGGTGCGAATTTTAGCCATCATGGGTATCTAATTTTAGGTGCTCAATTATTGATCATTTTGTTGCTGCTGTTCTTTGCGACAAAAATAGCACTTACACAGCTCTGGTTGTTGTTTTCCGGTATATTTTTATTAGCCTTGTTGTCGACTTTTGCTGATATTACGACCGATGGTTTAGCGGTGGATCAGCTTGCGCCCCATCAGCGCCACATTGGGAATGTGATGCAAGTGGGCGGAGGGTATCTGGGGGCTATTTTTGGGGGGGGCGTGTTCATTTATTTGAATGGCATTTTTGATTGGAAAACCGCACTGCTGTTGTTGATAGTATTGGTTGGATTGATGTCCTTACCTTCGCTGAAATTATTCACCAGCAAAGTCGTTGTGTCTGCTGTTAAAAGTAAGACTCGACCTTCGCTTAGAAATGCCTTGGTCAAGCACCAAGTGCGACAAGGTTTAGTCGTGGTTTTTCTTTGTCAGTTTGGAACCCGAAGTGTGTTAGCGATGATGATGCCTTTTTTATATGACCAAGGGATCCAGCTTGAAAGTTTAGGTTTGCTGGTGGCTGGAGGTAGTGCCTTGACCGGATTTATTGGTGTTGGCTTGAGTGCTTGGCTGATCAAGCACAGCAGCGCTGGTAAGTTATTGTTGGGATGTTTATGCCTTGAATTATTGTTGTACATTGGATTTTTCTTCTATGCCGCAACGTTTTTGACTCAAAGCCAGGGCTTGGTGGTGCTATTTACCCTGAACGCAATTGTCGGTTCAGCTAAATTTGTTGTTTTATATACCTTAATGATGGACTGGTCATACGGTGAGCAGGCGGGAGTCGACTTTTCTCTATTCCAATCTATGGATATGGTTGTGGGGATCCTCATGGCGGTCATTTGCGGCTGGTTAATCTCTCAATTTGGTTATGCGGTTCATTATGGCTTAGCTATTTTAGCCAGTGGCTTTGCGATTTTTAAATTACGTGGTTTGTTATTAGCCAGACCTTTTAATGCGGTAAGCGAAACCCATCTCGCTTAAATTGAGGGTTTACTGCTCATCTTGAGTCAGTGATTCATCGAGGGATGTATGTTAGTTAAGGATGCGTTTTTATGGTTTCACCGTTAAATCTTCAAGCGGAAATTTCGCTCACCCAATTATTGTTAGATACACCAATGCAAGATACTTCAATACAAAATCAATGCCGATTATTACGTTGCAAGTTACAACCAGGCATTGATTTATTTATCTGGCAAAGTCAGCTGGTAGAGCCATTTAAACTCAGGGCTTACGATGATTTGGGGATGATAAATTTCACTTGTGCATTAAATGGTCAGTCAGAATTTTCTCTTAAGCATGAAAAGGCGCGTCGAAGATATCAGGTTTCTGAGGGGGCTAATTGTATTAGCTTCACCCCTGGTTGCCACGGCACTGCCTTATATCAAGGGCAATTTGAGAGTTTGGTTGTCGCAGTGCAGCCACGTATTTTGGAGCAATGGGGGATTGATCCAGGGGCGGTTATTCAAGCTCAGTTGAAGGCTCAATGTTGTTTCCTACAAAGTCCTTATCATCGCGAAATTCAAACCACCGCAGCTTTATTAAAACATAAATTACTAAAAATGGCTGCATACCCTCCAAGCCAGCGAAGTGCATCTTCGTTGTGGTTGTTGGGACATAGCATCATCTTTGTTAGCTTGATGTTGGAACAGTATCAGCAACAAACGGTTACGGGCTTCAAGCTGACTCAACAAGAGCAACAAAAGCTACAAGTTGCAAAAGAGTTGCTGCTCGCCGATTTAACTAAGGCACCTAGTATTTCTAGTTTGGCCTCCGAAACGGGTTTAAGTGTGCTGAAGATAAAACGTGGATTTCGCTTACTATTCGAGAATAGTGTTTATGGATTATTTCAAGTGGAACGAATGAAAGAAGCAAAAAAGCGCTTGTCAGCAGGGAATGTACAAGTTTTAACCGTTGCTTCCGATCTTGGCTATGTGAATGCGAGCCATTTCTCTAGCGCCTTCTATAAACAATTTGGGGTGAACCCTTCAACTTATAAACGTAGTTTCTAAAAGATGTTATGGATACCGAAACGGGCATAAGAAAAACCTTTTCGGGTAGTCTTTAGTGTTGCAAATGATTATCATTTGCAACACTAAAGGATGACAAGGAAACAACATGAACCTTAATGGCTTTTATCTATTGGTCTTTATCAGTACGTTAAGTGCTCCGGTAGTTGGTGCGGAACCAAGTCCCGATGAGGCTGGGGCCTTAGGCACCATGGTCGTGACGGCGAGTAAACAATCCGCTCACGCGGCATCATCAATTAATGTGTCTTCGAGTGTTGTGGATAAATATCAGCTTGAAGATGCCAGAGTCACTCAGGTTGAAGATTTAAGCCGAGTATTACCAGGTTTGAAAATTGAAAAGAGTGGTAGTTTATTGTTTCCTATCGTTTCTTTGCGGGGGGTGTCGTCGGCGCAAGATTTTTATCACCCTTCGGTGAGTATCTATGTGGATGGTGTTCCACTGCTCGCCACCGACATGTTACAAGTTTTAAATAATGTTCAAAGCGTTGAAATGTTACGTGGTCCTCAGGGAACGCTATATGGGCAAAGTGCGCAGGGTGGGATCATCAATATTGTGACAGCGAAACCAGGCAATCGAACCCAAGCTTTTGTCGCTGGAGGTTGGGCAAGCCGTCACAGTAATCATGGCAAGATACACGTAAGCGCGCCGATACAAAAAGGCCTGTTGTATGCGAGTGTGACTTTATCGAGACAAGATGATAATGGTGACTTCACTAACCCTGCCACCGGCAGTGATGACTTGGGTGGGGCAGCAAGTGAGTTGGGCAGCATGGCATTTCGTTTGGCGCCCGATGACCATCCTTGGGAAGCCAATTTAAAGATCAGTCATAGTTGTACCGAAGCGAGTCAAGATACCTATATCGATTACGATGATATTGACAATAAAACCTTAAGTCTTCTTGACGGATCGCCAGATCCCTATTTGAAACGTTGCTCCAATAGCCAATCGCTTGCTGGAACTTATACGGCGGCCGATTGGGAATTAATGATGCTTACGGCTTTTCAACAACAAGATTATCAACGGCTTTTCCCAAATGGTTCGGTAATTGCCAATATGCCTGAAGATTGGCAGCAAAATGTACAAGAAATTCGGCTCGCTACCCGCGGAGCTAAACGTACAATAGACGCTGTTTTCGGGCTCTATCGTCAATATACAAAACAGCAACTTAATCTTTCTTATGATTTGTTATCAGGTCCCAATTATCAAACTAGTGATGCTCAAACCACAATGCAAACGATCGCTGCCTACAGTGATTTAACATGGCATGTTAGTGAGCGATTTAATCTTGGAGGTGGTCTGCGTTTCTCGCATGAGCGGGCTAAAACTAGTTATGCTATTTCGCAAATGGGGACCCCTTATAATGCTCAAAATAGTTTGCAAGATAATCACTTACTTGGGCAGTTATCCTCTGGCTATCAGCTCAATCAAGCATGGTACTTATATTCAAGAATAGCCCAAGGCTACAAAGCGGCGGGATTCAATATTATTCCTACCGCGAGCTCATCAGCGGAGCCATATGAGCAAGAAACGTCTATCAACTATGAGCTGGGTTCACGTTATCAGGCGGGGCCGCTGCAAATTCAGAGTGCAATTTTTCATACCCATACCAAAGATATGCAGTTGTATTTTGGTCCTTTGGGTGGGCAAACACTATCGAATGCGGGAACAGCAGATGCGACGGGGATCGAATTGAGCTCTAGTTGGCAATTTAACCCTATTTGGACTTGGGATATTGATGGGACTGCAGTACATGCTGAATTTACCGATGACAGTCTTTTATATGCTGGAAACAAGGTGCCTTTTGTTCCTGAGTTTAGCGGGTCGACGAGTTTGAATGGAGCCATTGATGGGGCCTATGGCATGTTGACGCCTCGCGTGGCTTTGAATGTTGTAGGGCCGCATTATTTTGATGGTGATAACCAGCTTCGACAAGCCAGCTATGCACTCACTGATCTTCGGCTTGGATGGCAGGCAAATGACAAGTTTAATCTTTCGGTGTATGCCAATAATGTATTTAACCGTCGTTACCGAACTTATGCCTATAGCAGTGGTAGCTCAAATTATGCTCAGGCTAATGTTGGTCGAACCATTGGTATCGATTTACGTTACGATATTTATTAGTTGAAGGACTGTTATCAAACGGTAGCTTAGTTCGAAATGTTTAAGCTACCGATTTTAAACAGGCAAGTAATCTGTCGATTACTTGCTTAGCTGTATATGACTTAGGCGCAGTAGGCGATGGCAATCGCCGCGCCAAGGCGTGCATTGTTCAGCACCAGCTGAATATTACTCTCTAAGCTATCCCCACCTGTCAGCTCACACACGCGGGCCAGTAGGAAGGGGGTTGATTGCTTACCACTAATCCCTTGCTGTTCGGCTTCTTGTAAGGCTTGCTCAATGGCAGCATCAATGCTGGCCTTAGGCATTGCATATTGCTCTGGAATGGGGTTGGCAATGACCGCCCCACCTTGCAATGCTAACTGTTGTTTAGCTTTTAAAACGTCAGCTATTTGCTGGGCTGAATCTAAGCGATAATCTACTTTAAAGTCGCTTTCACGAGTGTAGAAGGCGGGGAGGCTGTCGGTTTGGTAGCCGATGACCGGAACACCATTGGTTTCTAAATACTCTAAGGTTAAGCCTAGGTCGAGAATCGATTTGGCACCGGCGCAAACCACCGCGACATTGGTTTGCGATAACTCTTCTAAATCCGCAGAAATATCGAAACTTTGTTGAGCACCGCGATGCACCCCACCAATTCCGCCAGTAGCAAAGATTTTCACACCAGCCATGGCGGCTAAGATCATGGTTGCCGCTACTGTGGTTGCGCCATGTTGACCCGCTGCAACCACAAAGGGAATGTCACGACGGCTGACTTTAGTGACCGACAGTCCGGCTTTACCTAGTAGTTCAATTTCGTCCTTTTCTAAACCAACTTTGAGTCGTCCATTAATAATCGCGATGGTCGCTGGAATTGCGCCTTCTTCGCGCACGGTCGCCGAAACCTGCAGGGCCGTTTCAACATTTTTCGGGTAAGGCATACCATGAGAAATAATGGTTGATTCCAGCGCGACAACTGCTTGGTTGGCTGCGAGGGCTGCGGCGACTTCGGGATGAATGTCGAGAAAAGAATTAAGCATGGTGACTCTCCATATGGCGGCGTACCGCTCGTTCAGAAATAAGTGGATTGATCGTGTGTTCGGATTGGGTGGCAATTTGCGCGCAGGCGAAGGCAAATTCGACACTGTCTTGCCAGGACCAGTTTTGTAAGCTTGCGTGGCTCATGCCTGCCATCATCGCATCTCCGGCACCGGTGACATTGATGACTTGCGGGTTTACATTGCTTAAGCGGATCACTTGCTGCTGATCACTGGCGTAGATCCCGCGCGCCCCTAGACTCAGTAGCAGTTTGTTCACACCAGCCTGATGTAAGGCTTCGCAAACCCGTGGCAAATCATCGTCACTATTAATGGTGACGCCGCTGAGCAGCTCGGCTTCGATTAAATTTGGTTTTAGCAGCTCTATTTGTCCCAGATAAGGCCTTAGTTTATGGGCCTTATTAGTGGACACTGGATCAACGAAGATTGATGGTGTTTCAATACAATCAAATAAGTAGGCCAGCGCATCTTCGGATAGGTTGGCATCGAGGATCAGAAGGTCTGCATAACTTAGCAATGACTTGTGTTTCACTAACTGACTTGAATCTAGTTCTTCTAAGATCCGCATGTCGTTGAGTGCCAGTTGCATCTCACCCGAGGCATCATGGATTGAAAGGTAAGTGGCGGTATGACTGGTTTGACTACGTAATAAGTGGCTCACGCCAATACCTGCTTCTTGGCAGGCTGCAATCAGTTGCTCTCCCCATTGGTCTTTACCGATATTGGAAACTAAGTCTACTTTACTGCCCAGTCGCGCAAGGTTATCGGCGATATTACGGGCTACGCCGCCGGGGCTATTGTGCAGGGTGCCTAGGTTGGAATCGCCAGCAATTAAAGTGCCGCTGGCTTTGCCGCATAAATCCATATTGGCGCCGCCAATCACCACCGCACTACGTTGGGAGGCAATAATATATCCCTTGCCTTTAATCAGACCTTTATTGGTTAAATTCATGATATGACCGGCCACCGCACTGCGGCTAATGCCCAGTTGGCTGGCCAGTTCTTGCTGGGCGATCATTGGGTTATCGCGCAGTATCGTGAGAATTTGTTGCTCTCTATTTGTCACAAACAAATGTCCGTTTTGCAAACTTAAGTTCGTATTGTAGTCTACTGCTCAGAAAAATAAAGTACAAATTTTGCTGCTTGGGTGCTGGCCAATATTCATTCGCAGTTCAACTTTTGCTGTAGCGATTGGGGGCGCATCTCAAGCGCAAAAAAAAGCCCCTCCTACCAATGGGTGGGAGAGGCTCGAGACTCGTGGTGAGTTTACAGTTTTTCGGCCAGAGCGCTTAAGTCTCGGTTGGACTTGATTTCTTTCAGCACTAACTTGGCGACCACTTCGGCTCCGGTTTGTTGGAAGTGAGTCGTATCGGGCTTATCCAAGCGCCCAGTCCGGTTTTTATAGAAAGGATACTCGGCGGGGTCAACGGCTAACCAATAGGTTTTCCATACGTCTTCACCTTTTTGGTTAGCGGCTGCAATCACCTTACTTTGCATATCGAGTAAAGGGACGTGATTTGCTTTAGCTGTGTCTTTCACGGTTTGGGTGTAGCTGCCATAGAATTGGTAGCCACCGTCAGAACGTTTCTTGGTGACATGCTGAACAGGATTAAGCGGCACACCAAGTTTCTTTTTGGCGGTCTTGGCGCGAGGCACCGAGGTGAGTAGCACCGGGTGTAATTGTTTCTCTTTGGCAAAAGCCAGGTAGCGCTCTAAAGAATGTTGGAAAGAGTATTCTGACTTACCTTGTGGGAACTGCGGTTGACCTTCTGGTGTATTGGGGTAAGTACATAGGTTGGCGACATCAATTGGGCCGCGTTTTTTCTTCGCGCCATTACATTTTTCATCGTTATGACTAAATTGGATGAATAGGTAATCGCCGGCTTGCACTAAGGAGCCCATTTCGCTAAACCAACGTCCATTAATATAATCACGCGAACTGCGTCCGGAACGTGCTGCATTCACCACCATCAGTTTAGGATTGTCAGCGAGCAATTGGTCTAAAGCCTGGCCCCAGCCCATGCGCGGATAAACATCGGCTTCGTAGTTAGAAGCAGTTGAATCACCAACAATAAATAAACGCGTTGCGGCTGATTTTAACGCTTGTTGGCTTTCGGCTAACTGGATCCCATCGATGGTATATTCTGGGATGCTGGCTAAATTGATGATCGGTTTAAAGCTTAAGTCGGTGAGCGTAGTTTGAGCCGCCAAACCGGTCGAGGTTTTATAGGCGCGATTATGCACCACTTGCTGGCTGATGCTTGTCATGAGAGGGTGTAACTTGGCATCGTAGCTCACTGGGTCGAAAGACTGACTGATACCCTGTTGCGCGGCAAGTTCAGCAAAGGTTTGTTGGAAATTTTTAGTGGCGGTCTGCCAGGCTTTGTGGGAGAAAGCGGGGAGCTTGTCGGCGCTGACTAAAAGTTGCGGGCCGTTGATCCCTTCTGTCTTGGCAAGGCTGGAAACGATTAAGTCCGAAAATGGATTTACATTGCCTAAGGTTTCCCCTTGATTATTCACCTCAACCACTAGCGCACTGGCGCAGAGCGAGCGTTGGGTTTCGCTGCGCAAGCAAGACTCACCACTATTGTCATTGGCTGATACCAGCAGTGGTGGGGTCATACCGGTAATCGACAGTTGGTAGCGACCCTGAGCATCGGTGTTGCTGGTGAGTGTCTTACCTAAGCTGTCTTTAACCAAAATACTGGCTGGAAATTGCATGCTACGATGTAAGACTTCGCCCTTGAGCAGGCTGTTATCGCCTAAACTTATGCTGGGTTGCCAACCCGCTAAGATGTTACTCGTGGTGTATTTTGAAGCCTGCTGCTGGCTCAGCTGTGGGCGTTTTTCTAGATTGGTTTTGGCACCTGCACCGCGTGAGGCGTACTCCCAAAAACGTGAGTCTTCAGGATGGAACCAGATCTTATTCTTGTTGATATCTTTACCACTCATTTTATCCCAGCCGTAGATATGGTCGTCCATTTCGCAGTTGAGATAAGCGCTGTGGCCAATCGCATCGGGATCAGCATAGCGCCCGTCAGTAAATCTAGTAGTGGGATGCCAAGGGCGACCTAAGCCATAACTGTTGGCGGGCACCCCAGCTTCTTTGCTCAAATGACAATTTTTAAAGACTAAGCCATATTCGTGGTCAATATTGGTGGCAGGCGCTGTCATATAACCATAGGCATTACCAGTTTTCACATCGTTGCGATTGCGCGCAACAATATTGCTGTTTTCAAATAATCCGGTGCCGTGACCGAAGATAAAATCAACAGTACCGCTAATTTGGGATTGGTCGAAATAACTGTGTCCGCCACGTAGATAAAGGGTGTCTTGATAGCTGCGCAGATTCACATCTTTAAACTGTACTCGCTCGCCCTTTTTACCCACATATAGAGCCACAGCTTGGGTTCCGCGTTGGCGAGTTGGGTCATCGGCGCTTTTGGCTTGGTTTGCAGGAAAATCAAAGCCGTTTTCGATGGTGAGAGAGCGGGCGCTAAAGTCTTTTGCATCAACGTTGACGGTACGGCTACCAGTGGTGCCAAACTTCTTCCCATTGGGTTTTAACATGCTATTGGCAGTGGTGGCGGTAATGATGGTCTTGTCGCGATCTTCGCCTATGAGATAGATATTATCGCGTTTTATTTCTAGTTTTTCTTGATACTGTCCGTTGCGGATATAGATAACATACGGTGAACCATCGGACGGAGCGCTATCGATAGCCTGTTGCACCGACTGGAAATCGGCTGAGCCGTCTAAGGCGACGACGACATCGTATAGTGGTAAGGAAAATGCTGATGAGGCATACAGCATCACGCCAATGCTTAGCCCTCGTGTAAGATGTTTTTTCATATGCTATCCCTATAATAAAACAGTAATTCTTTAATTAAGAAACATCGGTTTATTATATTTCAATTCAATCTATTAACTGTGATCGCAATAATAATTGCTAACAATAGTTGGCTGATGAAGCCGTTATCGATGACATCTTTAGGACTCAGTTTTGTTTGGATTTTCCTGTCATTAGCGTGATTTGGAGGCCGAATCTTTGAGTTGGCAAGCGATTTGTTATTGTATAACATCGACGATGAATGTTGGTCTTAGCGCTTGAAAGTGTTGCTTGTGATTCCAGCGATACGCATCATGATCGCTTAATCCTTGTAAGCTGCTATGACTTGCAGGCTGATTGTTTATTCTCAAGGAAAATGCAGAGATGATTAGTATTGAGTTTTTGCTTACCTCGCTGGTGGTGGTATTAATCCCTGGAACAGGGGTGTTATATACTATTTCTGCGGGTTTGTTTATTAGCGCGAGGGCGAGCGCCGTTGCTGCAGTGGGTTGTACTTTGGGAATTGTACCTTCCTTGTTGGCGAGCATCTTGGGTTTGTCAGTGATTATGCATAGCAGTGCACTTGCATTTCAGGTACTGAAATATGTTGGACTAGTTTATTTATTTTATTTGGCATGGTTGATGTGGCGCTCTAGTGGGGCGTTGTCGTTGCATCAACCGAGTGCTCAGCGGGGAATGATGGCGGTGGCGCTGAAGGGTTTTTTAATCAATATTTTAAACCCCAAACTCACAATTTTCTTTGTTGCATTCTTGCCTCAATTTTTGCCAAACAATGCTGTGGATAGCTCGCAAATGCTGTGGTTAGGCGCGATATTTATGCTGATCACCTTGTTTGTGTTTATCTTGTATGGCTTGTTGGCCAGCCGTATTCGCCAGTATATTTCTCATTCTCAAAAGTTGAGTAAATGTATACAGCGCTGTTTTGCCGGTAGTTTTGCTTTATTGGGGATTAAACTGGCATTCACTGAGCGTTAGGCTTCAGCCGGGCTTAAGCTTTCGGCTTGGCATGTTACGTGGTCTTTGAGTGGGAAAGTTATTTACAGATAAATGAAGGAAGAAAATGATATGACATCGGCTCAAACGCATCATTTTGTTGCGCCGAAACAAGTGGTTCGGTCATTTTGGGAGGCAATGAGAACGAATGATTTTTACGCTGCTGCGGCATGGCTGGCTGAAGATTTTGAAGGTTTCTGGCCGCAATCCGCTGAGCGGATCGTCGGGCGAAATAATTTTGCAGAAATTAATCAGCAATATCCGGCTGAGGGACGCTGGACCTTCCAAGTGAACTCATTGCTTGCCGAGGGCGATCAAGTGGTTAGTGATGTATCGATCAGTGATGGGGTGTTACACGCCAGAGCGATTACCTTTCACACCGTTAAGGATGGGCTAGTCGCGAAACAAGTGGAGTACTGGCCAGAAGATTTCCCAGCCCCTGAATGGCGAGCCCAATGGGTTGAATTGAACCAAGCGTAGACTCCCCCGCCGATACTATGAGACCACTATCGGCTAGCAGAGGTCACCAGAGGGAATAGGTTTTTGCCTCGCTTGATGTGGGGCTGTCACTCACGGGAATGGCATGATAAATCAACCTTCGGTTGTTTTGGCACCAAGCTCGCTACAGTCGTATTTGCTTAAATTAATCATGCTAGCAATGCCCTTATCGGACGGTAAGGTCACTATTTTTCAATGTGATGAGTCTTTTGTTCGCTGCAAGCATTGCGCAATCGTTAGACCTCTCGAGAGGTCAATTGATTTACGGTTGTTGATTGCCACGGTTGGGGGCATTGCTTTGGCTCTGGATCACTAAGCAAACGCTAATCAATAACATGCCTGTCCAAGCACTCAGCGAGAGCCGTTCTCCAACAACCAGTACCGCTAAAACGGCTGCAACCACCGGTTCGAATAGGGTTAACAGAGTCGCTCGGCTAGCATGCAGGGTACGCAGCCCGAAACCAAAGGCGAGATAGCCAAGAAACATTGGGACCAAAGCCATATAGCAGGCCAGAGCGGTATTTTGTATGCTGGAGAATAACTGTTCTCCAGTGACCAGTAGTGAGGGCAGCAACAACAGAGATGCGAGTCCAAATAAGCTACCTATTGCAGATTCTGATTGGACACCCTTGTCGATCAGAGATTTGGCAAGCCAAGCGTAGATAGCGTAGCTTAAGCCCGCGAGTAAGCCGAGTAAGATCCCGAGTAATTTAGCGGTGTTGGCTTGTTTAAACTCTGTGCTGGATGATGCGGCATAGGTCAATAGTGCAATTCCTAAAGCACCTAAAGAGAAGCTGAATAACCACTGTTTGGTGATATTATTTTTTTTGCTCAATAGACATTCCAATAATACCGTTGCAAAGGGGGCGGTCGCGATCGAAATCACCGTTCCAATTGCGACACCTGCGAGTCGCATTGAGCTATAGAAAGCCAAAGGATAGAGTGCCACAGCGAAGGCTCCGAGAACGAGCTCTTTCTTCAATGTTCGTAGTTGTTGAAGGTCAGATTTGAGTCGATGCCTTGCTATTACCGCTTGCATTAGCCCACCAAAACCCATGGCAAATGCGCCGATGGCTAGAGGGTCTACTTCTGGGGCAAAGCTTGCAGCAGTGCCAGTGGTACCCCATAACAATGAGGCAAATAGTATTGCAAGACTGGCTTGTTGTTGAGTTGAGTGATTGTTGGTGGTGAATTTCATCTGCTTGACGATCCTTGCTTGTGGCCGTTAATCGCTTGACTAGCTGCACGGCATGTTGGCTTTAGGATAAACAGAATGAAATAGAATTAGTTTGCTAAACGGACGCAATCTTTGTTTCGATAGGCGTTTTTTAATCGCTAGCGAGTACACTCTCGAGGAGAGAGCCCAAAGTGGATGGAAAATCGACGGCTAAAGGCCGATAGGTCCTTGTAACCGACACGTTCGGCAACTAATTGTACTGGCAAGTCGGTATGAGTAAGCAGCGCTTTGGCTTTCTCCATACGTTGTTGAGTAATAAATTGATGGACGCTCAGCCCTAGCGCAGTTTTGAATAATTTCTTAAATTGAGTCGGGCTGAGGCATGCTCGCTCGGCGAGCTGATTGATGCTTAGATCAATATTCAGATGTTCGTGGATAAAAGCCTGAATTCGCCGGATCCGAGGATCCATCGCTTGGTATTCTCCTTGCTGCTTTAACAGAGTGTAGAACAGCTGGAAGATAGACTTCTCTATCTCCGGTTGGAGTTGGTATTCTAACTGAGTTTCGATGAAGGAAAGGTAGCTGAGTAGCGGTGGCGTCACCGAGAAAATCATGGCCTTTGTTGGTGCCAAATTAGCAGGTAAGTCCTGCATATCTGCGACCACAAAACGGGCTGCTTCATCGGCATGGAAATGATGTCGCTGTCGTGAGGGGACCACCACACACTCACCTACAGCCACTCTGCCTTGATAATCAGCCAATGCGATATGGATCGCGCCTTGGATCGGTAACACCAACTGATGATGGTGATGCCAGTGACTGCAACGTTGCTTGCTATAGGCTCGAATCGTTAAGCTATTTTCTGTCATTGGAACAATTATGATCAATAAAGCAGCAGTATAGTATAAACCGCTGAGCGCCTATAGTGTCATTTTTTGCAGTAAAAAGGCCTATGGCGAGGCGGGAGTTGGAAACTAATGTTTTAGTGGCTTAGCCATCGGTTATAGCTTGACTAGCGATGCTTACGTTGTTGCTTGAGCTCGTCCGGTGTGGCATTGAAGGAGCTTGGTAATACATCCACACCGAATATCTTCCCTAACTTGACGATCAGGGGAATGGTAATGGGCGCGAAAGGTAAAACGGCAAACATACTTAATCCTAAGCTCTTGAGTACATCGGCAAATTGTTTATTCGCCTTGCGTAACTCTTCGGCACTGGCCTGCTTCTGGGTGTAACGTCGATAAGTACTTAGCATTTCTTTGGTTTCTTGTTTTTCTTGAGCTAAGGCTTCTTTTACCATCAGTAAGTCACGCCTTAAACGTTGCCATATACTCAGTTTTTTTACTCGACTCAAAAATCACTCCATTGGTTTACAAAACGCTAAGGTGGTTATTGTTCTAATATTTGCGGCAGTTAAGCAAGAACTATTCACTATATTTCAGTATAGCGGTGGTTTGGATTGTTTATTCCAGGCGCAGCTGATCTTTGCTCTCCAGTGCCATAAGCGTTGTCATTGTGACAGGAAGCGTGGATTTTGGTGTTTTATAATTTTAGCCGAAGGCAATCTTGCATATGACGGGTCTGGCTTGAATCAAGCATCAATAGCCGCAAAGCATCACCAAAGAGCAGCTGTTCTTAATAAATAATTTATTTTACAAGAGATTATAAAACTCAAGTAATGTATCTACATTGACTTTTAAGGCTTCGGCATTGGTTTCGAGCCGTTGCCATTGACCAAGTTCAATGGCATCGATCAGTTGCAGCATTTGCCCCCAACGACCGACTCTTGAGGTGAGAGCCTGGCTAATATCTTCCGGCAGTTTTAACTGTTGACATATAGCTGTCATCTCTACCGCAAGGATGGCATCAAACAGGGATAATAGACCGACGCTATACGCAATATCTGGATCACAGCTTAGCGGATACTGCTTCGTCATGAAAGCTAAGGTTTGAGCTCGTTTTAAGGCATTTGCATAGAGGATCTGTGGTCGATTCACTGCCAGTTCTGAGGTGATTACAATATGGATTAATTTTTTGAGTTCAGCCATTCCCACATAGCTCACAGCATGCTTAATACTGAGAATTGGTTTGCTTACCATACGACAGTTGTCGTTGGCTTTGCTGAGTAGTATCGCCATTAACGCCGCATCGTTGGCGATATTATCGCTAATGTCTTCCACCGACACATTGCTTTGGCCAATTTTATTCAGTAGTTCCAAGAGGTAGAGTTTTCTGGGGGTCAGCACTCGTAGCTTCGACATGCTCGGCTTATAAAAGTGAAACCCTTGAAAAAGCTGGTAGCCATATTCTAAATAGCGATGAAATTGTGATTCGGTTTCGACTTTTTCGGCTAATAGGGTCAGGTTAAGTGGCTTAAATCGAGTGGCAATGGCTTTTACATCCTCCTCTGGGGCGACGAGGACATCCACCTTAATTATATCTGCATAATGGGCGTATTCGAGCCAAGGGCTACTTAATTCAAAGTCATCTAGGGCAATGGTATAACCTAATTCACGCAGGTTTTTGATGGCTTTTAACAAGGCTTCGGTGGGCTGACAGTGTTCTAAAATCTCTATGACGACACTTTTTTTTGGCAGTAAGGTTGCCTTTTCTTCGAGTAAATCTTGTTCGGTAAAATTAATAAAACTACGATGTTCACTGCCCAACTGATTCAGCACCCCTAAGATAAAATTACCACTGATAATATGGTCGGTTGCTCTGTCTACTTGGTCGGATTGGTTACGAATACTGTCTGCGCCGCGAAACAATAGCTCGTAAGCAACGATTTGATTGGTAGCATCTACAATAGGTTGTTTAGCAAACTGAAACTTCATTAATATTCTTACCATTCAGGATCAAGCTTGAGTTTAATCATGGCAGAATATGAGGTGTTTTATCAAGAGTGGCGTCAATGATATGAGGGGGGGGGGCTTATCCTGTGAGCTTATTCTGAAAAATATAAGGCATTATCTGCTTATTTGTGGACGATGAGGCGGTGTTGTTAGGAGTAACGACAAGTTGTGGATTCACTTTTGTTCGATGCAAAAAGGACTAAATTGTGTTGAGTTGTATGTTATTTCGAGAGGTAAGTCGTCAAGCGTCACTTTCCCTTTGAAGTAAAATCAGACTCCTTTCTAGAGGGTATTTTGAGCTGGTGCTACGCACTCAAGGATTCTGCTTTCCCATCGCTGATATTAGCTCGGCTGGTGCTGTTTATTTGATTCAATAGTAAGAGCTAAGCATTCCTTTAAGCTTATCTGCCCCTCGGATGGGCAGAGATATTCACCTTTAAAGCTTATTAAGCTGATATTCGAAAGTCGAGTTCTAAGCTATTGACGCCGATCGGCGACAGCCTTGCGGTAGGCCTGCACAGGCGTCGTCACTCATAGCATTTTATTGCGTCGTTAATCAACAACACCTTCGCTTACTTTACACCTCTAATTTATAGTTAAGTCATTGTTATTTAATTGCTTTTAACTTATGGCCTAAGCCTTGCTATTAGCTTGTTGCCTCGCTGCTTTGTTAGAGCAGCATATTTTAAGAGTGTTCATTATCACAGGAGTTATATCATGAAATTAAAATATACTTTTCCAGTACTAGCCGTGTTTGTTGCGAGTTTGGCGTCTGCCAATGATGATATTTTTAAAGGCTTAGATACCAACCAAGACATGGTTGTGAGTCAAGAAGAAGCGGCTGATTTGCCTATTTTAGCTGAAGTTTGGGCGAGTTTAGATACCGATAAAGATGGGGTATTAAGCCAAACTGAGTTTAATAACCTAGATTTATCTACTGATCCAGCAAAGGCTGAAAATAGTGAGGTGTCTGAATAACTTCTGCTCTAGTTATCGCGAAGTAATCCTTTTGGGTTGCTATCTGGACTTACGGCGGTAGATACATTTGGTCTAGTGATGATGCCGCTTCATCTAAGGTAGTTTCCAGCGCTTAAGCCTGTGCTCGCTTAAGCGCCTTTTTTAAGGTCAAGACGCTACGCCTATGTTGATGGGCATATTATTTACGGAGTTTTATCATGAAATTAAAATATGGCTTTCTCGTCTTAGCCGTGCTGGTAGCCAGTTTTGCTATATATAAGGGCTTAGATCCGAATCAAGAGTTGGTGGGGACTCAAGAACAAGCTGCTGAGTCTACCCAGAATGAATTGAACAACTTGCAATTGTCGGCCGAAGCAGATCAAGCTGCAAATGGCGAAGTGTCTGAAAATAGCGACGTCGTTGTGAATCAGGCGATGCCTAAAGATATCGAGTCGTCTGAAAATGATGCCCCTGCTGACAATCTCCAAGTATCTGAAGATAAGGCGGTCGTTGAAAATTATGAAACGGCTGAAAATAACGAAATTTCTGAAAATAGTGAGGTCGCTGAATAGTTTTCCATTTTAGTTTATCGCGAAGTAATCCTTTTTAGGTTTCTATCTTGCTGAGGCTGGCGAAAACAATGGTCTAGTTATGCTGCGGCTCCAGTTGAGATAGTTTTCCAGCGCTTAAGCCCGTGCTAGCTTAAGCGCCTTTTTATATGCTTTGCGGATGGTTTTCTCAAGACATAAAGCTTGAACCATAAATTTCAAGCCATTGCAGAGTATGTCGCTCGCGGTTTGCTCCAAGGCATACAATTGCCTGAATAATAAAGCGATTATTTGCATCAGTTTGATCGTTGGTAAATGGTCCGCAATACGCAAAGCACTCTTTTCATATATTTTACTCACGGGTGTAAAACCGTCCATAGCATCGGGTTGCCGCTTGTTTCGCAATGCTGAGTTCTCGAGTACATGCGCTAACAATTGTAAATCCTCAATAGTTTGCCAATTATCGCTGATGATTTACATATTTTGTGCTGTTACGCCCGCCGTTGGATATTTAAAGCTTGTTGTATGATGCCGACTCATCATTGTTGTTAAAATCATGTGGTCGAGTTGAAACATTGCTTGATACCTCACTAATTTTACTGCCATGACCCAGAAAATCTAGTGTCGCTGGAACTATAAAGTGACATAAGGACCTGCGTTACATCTAATGCAAATCCAAAATTTGAACCACAGTTTGACATAAAATGGAACCATAGTATGGCATAGTGCATTTCGTATGTTTGCCGCCCGCCAAACACACTTTTGGACAAAAGTGAGTTACGCTGATTGTTTGTTCAAAGGTATGCTGGATTAGATTCAGTATGGCTGAGACGGAGATAACGCCGAAAGCAGCGGCGCGCGTTAGCGCATCCAGCCCGTAGGGCGATGCTGCCTATGTTTGTGTACGCCCATGGGCATGAACTTACTAGCGAATGGCAAGGGCGTTACCGTGAGGGAATGTCTGAAGGAAGCCGGACGCCTTTTTATCTAAAGAGAGGGCGAGCTGATGAACAAGAACATCATATGAGGCGTAGGCTGGAGGCGAGTTGGCACAAGACAACGAAGCCATGTGATCTAACGGCCACCGTAAATGATGCAGCAGTGCAGAGAAAAGAGAAAGTGCATGTTCTACTTCTTATAAACAAAGAGTGGGGAGATCTGCTTAACTTGCGATCGTTTAACTCACTCCATGGCGGTTATCAGCAGACGGCGTTTTTAGATAAAGAGCCCAATGCCGCTTTATTGTGTAATAGTTGGGACATGGTGAAGGCCTGAACCTGAAAATCAATGAGGAGCCTGTGCAGCTCATTGTCTCCGTATCCGACCGGACTGAGGAGTCATGGCGCAAAAACAGAAGCCATCATTGGAATGCAAAGGAGCGAATCGGCCGTTGTATTTTAACCGTTTTCAGGAAACGCCCTGTGCGGAGCCGCATGCAGGGTGTTGTGGGGGCTGGAGGTTAGATTCCTCCGGCTACCCGATTAGGATATGGCTAACCAAGCACACCTAAACTATTCTTATGAACTATTTCCCAATCACTATTTGGAGAAAATCCAGGCATATTTCTAATCTCATTCTCTGTAAATTTGATCAACTCTTCATGAGATAACTCTAAATTTACAGCAAACTTACACGGTTGATTCACATGCCAGGGAGTATCTGTGAAAATTTCAAACCTATTGTTTTCAGGATCACGAAAATATATAGACCAAGTTGTGCCATGAGATACTGTTTGCAAACTTATTTCAGAAACTGACTTTAATGATGAATTGAAGGCTTTCAATTCATCAATATTTTTAACTCTAAAAGAGATATGATCAACTGGACTTTCAAGAGCCCTATGCGATTGCACTGGACTTAAAACAATTTGATGGTGCTCTTCTGGGTTCCGACTTAAAAAAACCATACCATTTTGTCCTTCACCTCTATCAGTAACAACAAAGCCTAACTTACTTTTGTAAAAGTCTTCCATCTTAGCTAGGTCTTGAACGTATAATTCAATATGACTTAACTGAATGTTTGGAAAGATAATCTCATCCATAATATCCATTTTCATCCTTAATATCCTAACGCCCTAATAACTGGCGTGTAGGTTGGCGTTGTTTTTGCCATGTTTTTCTTTTGCAAAAACGATGACAACCGTTATGCGTCCAGTTGATTAGCTTGATAATCATTGAGCCTCCTCCCTAGCAAACCGTATCAGCGGTATGCTTAAGGTGACCAAACCAACAGGAGAAAGCTCAATGAGATTTTATAATAACTCACATCCATACTACTGTGGCATTGATTTACATGCACGCTTACTTTATGTCTGCATCATTGATTCTAAAGGGGAAGTTGTCGTCCACAAAAAGATTGGGGCTAATAAAAATGACTTGTTACTCATACTCGAACCCTATATCGGCAATGTCATTGTCGGGGTTGAGTGCATGCATTGCTGGTATTGGGTCTCTGATTGGTGTGCTGAACTGGGCATCGATTTCATTCTAGGTCATGCCCTTTACATGAAAGCTATCCATGGCGGTAAAACCAAAAATGATAAAGTAGACTCCTTTAAAATTGCCACACTACTGCGTGGTGGTAATTTCCCTATTGCTTACAATTACCCTCGCGAAATGCGTGCTACGCGAGACTTGTTACGCCGAAGAATGAAGATTGTCCGTCACGGAGCCATGCTCAAAGGCCATGTGGTTAACACCAACAGTCAATACAATCTGCCTGCCACTGACTTAAACCTTAAAAACATGTCTGCAAGACAACAACTACGCGAGCAATACCAAGACCCTATCGTGCAGCGTAATATCGACATGGATATGGCAATACTGGATTTCTACGCCAAAGAACTTGCCCAAGTGGAATGGTTCATTGAAAAACAGGCCAAAAACCATAACCCCGTTTATTTAGAATTGCTAAAGACCGTACCTGGGATTGGCAAAATTTTATCCCTGACCATCTTGTATGAAATTGGTGATATCGCCCGATTTGAATCAGTACAAAAGTTTGCATCGGTAATGCTCATTTGAAATGGGCATTCTCAGAAGCGGCTGTGCTTTACCTGCGTGGCAATGACAAAGCCCGCAACTACCTTAATCAATTACAAAAAAGGATGAGCAAAGCTAAAGCATTATCGGCACTGGCACATAAACTTGGCCGTTGTGTCTATTTCATGTTGAAGAACAAAACGGTGTTTGATGAACAGCGATTCTTGAAAGGGTAAGTCGCGCAATAAGGTGAGCTGAACGTCTAACTAGATACTCTTAAAAAGAGAAGCGAGCATGACCGTGAATGATGTGGCTAATGAAGCAATAACTCATCACCATCATCACTATGCCAAAGGCTATTTAAGCTACGCCGACTTGATTAGACACCTTATTGGCGCGCATTAAGTACAATCAACAAAATCGTTTACACCTTAAATGAGCCTGACACTAACTGTGCATAAAGCCCCTGTGACTTGAATAGTGCCATCTTAGGGTTAACCGATAAATGTCTAGTGCCCCTGACATTCCGAAGGACCGGATAGCCTCAGGCAGCGATAAGATCGCACTAAGAGAGCCTCTATATGTGTTTGCTGTAAACGATGATTTGACAGCTAACTGACAGACGAAGTAGATGCATTTGTTGATTGATTTTAATTTGACTGCAAGAGCAGTCAAATAAGTTAGGCTCGCCTATTGACTACCCGGAGGCTCATATGTGTTAAATGTCACTTGGCACAATCAAGCTTTGAAATGTCTGCACCTATAATTGCTTCAAGATTCAAGGTTATCTTTTCTGCAGACCAATCCCACCATGCTAGTTGAAGTAACTTATCAATAATAGGTTGTTCAAAGCGATTTCTTATTATTTGTGCAGGATTCCCCCCGACCACTGTATAAGCAGGGACATCTTTAGTAACTACAGATTTACTCGCAATTACAGCACCGTGTCCAATTTTAACACCAGGCATTATTGTTGCTTCATAACCAATCCAAACATCGCTACCAATTTCCGTGTCACCTTTAAATGGTAGCTCACCTTCTTTAGGCATAGCTTTTTCCCAGCCATTCCCAAATATATAAAATGGATAAGTAGAGAAACCAGAGTCTTTATGATTAGCACCATTCATTATAAATTTCACACCTTTTGCAATAGCGCAAAACTTTCCAATAATTAATTTATCTCCAATAAATGGAAAGTGGTAAAGCACGTTACTTTCGAAATTTTCAGGACCGTCAGGATCATCATAATATGTATAATCACCGACTAAAATATTTTCACTTTTTATATAATTTTTAAGATATCCAACTTGTGGAAATCCTTTCATCGGCTCTTTATTATTTGGATTTGGACCAATCAAGTTATACTCCTTACTATTCGTGACATTTAACGCCCGGTTTTGGGGCGGACTTGGAGCTGCGAAGCAGCGGAAAGGCCGTCCCAGCCCCAACGGGGCGATAACAACCGCTTGTTAGGTGATTCATTTATGACAGCCGTAGAAAACTCTTATACTCAATCACGATATCGTACTTAACTCCCGCTTGCTTTAATCGACCTACGATATGATTCGCGACCTCATTTGGCCGCTCGTGCGCATATTGGACATCAACAACTAAGATATATTTCCCATCTCTCTTAAGTTCGACAAGCATGACGGCCTCCCCCTCATACTCACCACTCCAAGATCTCAACAACTCGTTACGAGGGCTGTTAGCCCAGCGGTTATAACTTCGTATCCAAGGCTTTTTATCCTGAACCAAGCCATTATCACTGCAAAAATTTTCAATGGCGCTATCAGTAATACCGTTGCTATCAGCTAATTCAATCACTGCAAAATTACCACATGCAGTCAACGGAAGGATAACGAAAAATAAAGCCACTCGAAGCATCATACTTTTCATCTGACATCACCTAACAGTATATTAATATGCAAATTCCCATCTTTCACGCATGCGAAGTTACCACCTATCACGCAGCACAGAAATTCACACAGCCTTTAATATTCAACTTTGTCAACAGCATATCAGTGAATCACCATTTTGACCATGCGTGAAAGATGGTCATGTATTTGCAGAAAGATGGGGTAATCCTCCCATTATTAACCGCATTTATTCGTAGAATTCATGCTGCCGTTTTTAGTGGTGGGAACCCTCCATTTGCAAGGTGTGGTCGTTGATGATTGTAGAACCATAACCATTGGGTCGCCCGATCTTGAACATCTTCAAGTGTGTCAAACAAATACTTACTCACTAAGCCAAACCTCATAGTACGGTTGAACCTTTCTATATAGGCGTTTTGTTGTGGGTTTCCTGGCTGAATATAATCGATTCGAATGTCGTGGTTGTTGGCCCATTTAATAAACGCATGGCTAATGAACTCAGGACCATTGTCGCAGCGGATCGCAACAGGTTTGGTTCGTTGTTCGATGAGCTGCTCTAAGATCCGAGTGACTCGTACTGTGGGCATTGAAAAATCAGGTTCTGACGCCAGACCTTCACGTTTGTAATCATCTATCACATTGAATAAACGGTACTTCCGGCCATCAGATAGCTGATCATGCATAAAGTCCACGGACCAAACTTGGTTTGTTTTAATCGGCTCTTTAAGAGGCTCTGGCGTATGGCGATTCAGGCGTCGTTTTGGCCTAATACGTAAGTTTAGAGCCAATTCGCAGTAGATCCGATAAACCCGCTTATGGTTCCATGTATACCCTTTAACGTTCCGCAAATGGTGAAAACACAGGCCAAAGCCCCAGTCAGAGCAGTCTTCACTGTTGCACAGCGTTACTAACTCCTGAGCTATCAACTCATTCTCAGGTTGAAGCTTCGATTTATAGCGATAGCAGGTCTCGCTGATCCCAAACCAATAGCATGCACTTTTAATGCTGATGTGATAGTTCGCCACCGAACGCTGAGCCATCAATCGACGCTCACAGGGCTTCACCACTTTTTTGCCATCGCCTCTGAGATCACCTCTGCTTTAAGGCGTTCTTCCGCATACATCTTTTTAAGCCGTCGATTTTCATCTTCGAGTTCTTTCATCCGCGCCATAAGGGATGCGTCCATACCGCCGTATTTCGAACGCCACTTGTAAAAGGTTGCGTTGCTCATTCCATGCTCACGACAGAGCTCAGGAACAGGTGTACCAGCCTCAGCCTGCTTGAGAATAGATAAGATCTGACTGTCCGTGTAACGTGACTTTTTCATGTTGAATCTCCTGTATTTACTATACGAGAAAATTCTACTTTTGCATGGGATTAATTTTCGGGGGGATTACCATGGGAACCCACTTAACTGTGTATAATTGCAGTGAAAAGATCGACATATGAGCCCAGCATATCTCGCGTTTATCGAGGTAAAAATGCGCAAAAACGCTTTAGAGAAACAACAATTCGAAGGGATTTAGCATGGATATAGCGCTTTATTTTATTCAACAAGAAACTAGACACTAATTTAAAAAAACCTTTCACACTCTCGATAGCCAAGATTACGCTTTTAAATCCCATCATCTTCGCCGAGTAGCGCAAATAAACAAGGGAGCAAAGTTGAAGTCTGTTTGAGCGTAGTGTTTACTTCAACGCCCTTGTGAATGCGCAACGCAGGATCTAAGAAGATGCAGGGCGAGCTTTCTTTTTGCTTAGCTAAGCTTTTACCTCGTTGCTAACACAGAACTGGACAAATGAGTGATTCGTTACATGTATTGATTATTAGAATGCAACATAAAAATCATTACTACTCCTAATGCGCTATTAATAAACGAGTACAACCCCGCCAAAAATTCAAGTTTATACAGTCTCACTTTCTTTTTGTAGAATGAGAATAGAGGTATCAATAATAAAGCTACCCATACTATCAAGAAAATTGGTGTAACTACATCAAAGTAGTGAGGTGCATAACCAGGAAAAGTAAATACGAAGATAACAGTCAATATTGATGTAGCAAAGTAGAATAAAAAATGTAAATCATAAATAAAGGGAAATGAAAGGGCTATTCCAGCAACAGGCCATAGAATCATTGGTGCTGAGTGTCTAAAAGCGAAAGTATTTTTTATTTCCATAGTCATTAATCCCAACTTGAAAAATATACTTCATTCAACAACTTCTTACATGAAGCTGCCGTTAGCTTATTAGAGTATTCGACTGATTGTAAGTGTTTAGAAAATGATAGCAATTTTTCCTGATTGTTACTCAACCCAGCTATTTCCTCACCGATATACAAACTTACACTCTTAACACAGGCACCAGAATAATATCTCTCAAAGTAGGCCCCGCTCCAAAATAAGAGTGCACCGAAGACAACAACGGCTGGAATAATATATGACAATTTCACTCTTCACACCTTACTAACTTTGAACATATTGGATTTTGGAGTGTCTGTCGAACCTCAGCCTTTATCACGAGATAAAGTGTTCACAAAAACATGGCTGGAGATTGGAGGTAACCATTACTAGAAATAGCCTTGTATCACTGCACTCACTTAATCAACAAAATATCAAATAAACAAAGACTTGGCTACTTTACTATAAGAGAGTTTAGATGCAGGTGGGTTTATTAGACTTTTAAGCTCGTCAGACCTCCCAGCAGAAAGGTCTCTGAAGCAGCCAATAATCAGTAAATGCGACAACGATTAGTATGTTTAGGTCAAGCGATAATCTGATAAAGCAAAAAACCAAATAGGTAAGGCCTAAGATTTGTCGACAGAATTATGATAAACAATGCATATCATCGGCTTGCTTTTTCTCATTTTTGATATTTTTCACTAAAACACAATGAGGCAAAAGCACGTGAGTGTTGCGATAACTCTACAAACACTATTGGTTAGTAATCATTCTTCAACTCATACTAATCTAACTCATTATTTGTTCATTCTTGCAGGCCTAAATCATCGTTAACTGCGTAATGTATCTTGTAATCAGAGCCTCTCGTTGTTGCTCTTCATGCCTTGTTATCGGTAGATTTATGCTGCGTAATAAGTTGCTCATATAATCAATCAAATTGGTTGCGCATTGGTCTGGTGAACGTTGCATTAGTTTCGCAAAGCGTGATCAACTGGGATGTGAGGGTTTAAGCTGACGCTTCGAGTGCGTCAGCGTATCGGATAAGACTGTTTTTAAAGAATAAAATTTGCAATTGTTTTGGCGACCGCGCTTGGGTTTTCCCACAACATGGAGTGACCAGACTCGGGAATGACGTCCACTTGAACGCCCACTTTAGGAAGCTTGGTATAGTCATCATCGGGCAATGAGTATTCCCCAAAGAGTACCATTTTGGGGCATGGAAACGCGATCAATTGTTGTCGCCATGACGGAATCGAACCCGTCATCAGAGAACTCGATAGTTGATGCACCGCGCGAGGGTTGGCAACCTGCATTGTTCCCGCCCAAACATGGTTGTCATTTGAGATACAATCTTGAATTTGTTGCTGATGACCATGCTCGCAATAATCGGCTAAGGGTTGATTAGCGATGCCTTGACTAAAAAAACCACCGCCAGTATCTAAATTGGGCTCAGAGAGTACTATTTTTTCCACTCGTTCTTGGCACAGAGACGCTAGCGTTACCGCGATTGCCCCGCCAGCACTATGTCCAAAAATCACAAATTTAGTTAATTTTATTGCCTTGATGAGCCCTAGTAGCACTTTGGCATGCGCCTCGACAGAGTAGGCAAATGTTGGTGGGTGATCGCTAAATCCGGCACCAAATAAATCAACCATAATACAGCGGTGTCCAAGTAGACTTTGATCCGCAACCACGGCGGGGTAGTCACTTGATGAAGCGCAGCCTAAGCCATGGATAAATAGAATGGGCAGCTTTTCACCAGGAATATCGTGATATCGCAAAACGGCTTGATATTTTTCATCATAATGAGCGTTCATATAAATCCTAAGTGTGAATGTTGTGTCAATGCAACGTCGATTGGCAGGCAAGCGTGTGGATCAGAGTGTATAACAATAGGTGAGCGGTTTAGGCTTTATTTTATGATTTGTCACTCTATATTTCGTTGATTTAAAACAGTAATTTTAAGCACTTGGCGCATTGGGAAGTAATTTGAAATGGCGGGTTTACTTGGTGAATGATTGGATCTCATCGTTTGTTAAATCACGCCATTGCCCAGTCTTAATATCTAGGCTAACTTCGCCAATTTTTTCTCGATGTAAAGACAACACTCGGTTACCCACGGCCGCGAACATCCGTTTTACCTGATGGAATTTACCTTCGGTGAGGCTTAACAGCACCTCGGTTGGCGTAATTAATTCTAAGTGAGCAGGCAGGGTGAGTTGTGGTTCCCCTTGTAATTGAATGCCTCTTTTAAACAGAGAGCGGGCGTCTTCCGTTATTTTTTTTGATAAACCCACCCGATACACTTTACTGCAGTGTTGGCTTGGCCGCGTGATATTAAATGACCAACGTCCATCATCGCTGATTAAAACCATCCCTGTGGTATCGACATCTAAACGTCCCACAATATGCAGTTCGGCGACGTTTTCAAGATCTAAATAGTTGAACAATGATGGATAAACTTCATCGATGTTGGAACAAATGGTTCCCGCGGGTTTATGCATCATGATGTAACGAAAAGGTCGTGTTTTGAGCGGGTTGCCATTCAACAGGATGATGTTGTTTTCATGAACTTGAGTCGCTTCATTGTTTGCGATATCGCCATTTACCTGCACTTGGCCTGAATGAATCCGTTGGCTTGCTTCGATTTTTGTTAAGTTGGTACTTTTACAAATAAATTTATCAAGGCGCATATTGACAACAGATTAGGTGAAAGAGTTGATTATTATCCGGAACTCTCGCGAATGATCAAATACTCTGGCTGATTTCTCCATTGGTTTTTGTTGATATGTTTACTCTGGGCTTATCCTAAGGTGAAGAATCCCGAGGTGAGGAGAGAGTTTTGAGCAGATTTAGGCAATGTGCGAATTGCTTGTCTGTATCGCTACCGTCAGCTTGTTGTTAAACACCACAAAATAGCAGCTAGATATCGATTAAAACTCAATTAAATGTGATGAGCATGGCAAATAAATTGTCAAGCGATTGGTCAGGTTTTGGTGGCTGCTATGCTCAAATTTTGAGCGGTCAATATACAGAGTGGATCAATCGCTGTTCAGAAACGCGCTTGCAAAGGTTCGCCGTTAAACTTATTGCGCAGAATTAATCTGTCGATAATCAGGCGTAAAGTACAGTAACTAGTGGTTCTAATTACAAAATATGTAACGCTGTTGGCGCTGATTTAGGCCAGCAAGATGAACCGATAATGAGTGAGATGGGTATAACCAAGGGATTGGATGAACAGATGAAAAAATTACGCTTATGGGGAGCTTTGCTGTTCGCTCTACTTTTTTCTTCGCAAGCAGTATTCGCCGCAGATACATGTAGTGCTCATCGTCTGAATCTGTCGTTATTGACTGATAATTACGCTTCAGAAACAAGCTGGAAAGTATTGAGTGGTAATATTTTAGTCGCCAGTGGTAGTGATTATAGTAGCAATAAACAGTACACCGAGACCCTATGTCTTGAGGATGGTGATTACAGCTTTATTATCGACGATAGTTACAATGATGGGATCTGTTGCGGTTATGGGAGTGGCAGTTATAGTCTCACAGCAAACGGTTCAAGCTTAGCTAGCGGTGGAGAATTCACCAGCTCTGAAAGTACCAACTTTAGCTTTAGTTCTGACAGCTCTGCTGGCAGTGGTTATTCTTCGAGTCACACTGATAGCTATTATGCGGCGACTGCGGGCCTAAGCGGTGATGCACTTAAAACTGCTCTTTATAAGCTCATTAAAGAGCACCGCTCGCAAAGCTATAGTGCTTTGTGGTCGTTTTACAGCACTTATGAGCAAGATCAGTATTATGAAAACGACGCTAGCATTGTTGATATTTACTCCGAGCGTCCGAGTGCTAGTGATCCCTATCTCTTTACGCCAAGCAGTGATCAATGTGGTTCCTACACTGGCGAAGGAGATTGTTATAACCGTGAGCATTCTTTTCCTCGAAGCTGGTTTGGTGGCGCTGTTTCTCCGATGAATACCGACATCCATCATGTTTTCCCTACCGATGGTAAAGTGAACGCTTACCGCAGCAGCTATCCCTATGGGGAAGTTGGAACCGCGACTTATACTAGTAAAAATGGCTCCAAGCTCGGCTCTGCGGCATCTGGCCTTGGTTATTCGGGAATGGTATTTGAACCGATTGATGAGTTTAAAGGTGATATCGCTCGCGCTTACTTTTATATGGCGACTCGCTATCAAAATTTAATTGCCAACTGGGAAAACAATAGTCGTTATGGCAACGCTGTATTAGATGGCTCTAGTGAGCAGGTCTTTGAAGCTTGGACACTGCAAATGTTGAAAAATTGGAATAACGCCGATCCGGTGAGTCAGAAAGAGCGAGACCGAAACGACGCCGCATTTATTTTTCAGGGGAACCGTAATCCATTTGTCGATCATCCTGAGTATATTGGTGAAATTTGGGGAAATTAAAAGCTTGTTTGATGAAACCAGCCTGGACTCAATCAGTGAGAGGCGCGGTGCGCCTCTCACTGTGATGTCTTAAAAGGTGTGGCTACAAAGAACTGCGTGGCGGAATTGCCACATTTGCAAATAAGATCCCCCCAACAATCGACATGAAAATTAAGAAGGTTTGTGAGCCGATGTTGGGAATACTGACCAATGATTCGCCAAATACCATAGAGTTTAAACTAAGGTAGGCTTTGCTGCCTGGGACTAACAACACAATCCCTTGTAGCAGTACCACTGATGCGGGGGATTTGGTGAGTTTGGCAAATAAGTTGGCATATAACGTCACCACGAAAGCGCCCACGAAGGGGCCTAAGGCGTCGCCTAAATAGACACTGCCAAGTAATGCGGATGCATAGGCGATAGCTCCCGACAATAAGCCCCAAATCATATCTTTATTGCGCATCTTAAACACAATGCTTAGGCCAAGAGAGAGCAGTAAAACTCCCAACCATTTAATCCACCAGGTGCTGGTGGCGTATTGATGTAAATCTACTTGTCCCCAGACCAGAGAACCAATCGCCATCCCTAACACGGCACCAAAATACAGTTTAAATAACACCATGCTGCCATCCATTACTCGCGCAGTTCCCGACATTAATTCACGAGCGGCCAGCTCGGTGAGCCCAAGTGTAAGCGATAAGCCGGGGATCAGGATGATGATGGAAGATAAGATAACAATGCCGATATCAAGCTCGGGCAAAAATTGGCCTAGCGACACCGCGACAAAGGAACAGACCAAGGCGGCAACGGGTTCTAAGGCTTCTGAAAAATCGTCTGAGCGTTCTGCCTGTCGGGCTAAGTAATAACAGACAATGCTTAATAGGCTGGCACATAAAATGGTGAGCCAATCGGCAGCCATTAACATCGCAAAGCCGCCGCCAGTAATCGCGTAGGCCCCAAGCATGATCATTGGCGGATAGGGTTCGGGAAATTGCGCCCATTTGTTGAGGCTGTCCATCGCTTCGCCGAGCGTGATTTGTTGGTTGCTGACCTTTTCCACCAGTTGGTTGGTTCTGGCGAGCATACCCAAATCGATTTCACCGGGCTTGACACGCATCACGTAATTGTATTCTTGGGTATCATCGGGCGCCCAAAGTACAAAGGTGAGTGAGGTCGGAGTGACCAAAAAGTAGCCGTCCAAGCCAAGAGTTTCCGCAACATTTCGTAGATGAGACTCTAAACGAAAGGCTGGGGTGCCGTATTTATGCAGAGCTTTGCCAAGTTTAATAATGAAGTTTCTTTTTACTTCAAACAGTGATTGTTTCAATGTGGGGGTTGCTAAAAAGTGGAGATGGCTAATTGTATATCAGTCGGCACACATTGGTGTATAGCACTGGCTAATTAAATCGAGTTTGATTTCGTTTGAAGGTGATTTTAGCCGCGAAGTGCTGCCTTGTTTCAATATTTATCCCCTGATCTTGCGAATCATCTCAAAAAGGACTGCGCGGACGGCAAATTATTTGTTAGTTGATTAAATTTAGACGATTTTTGAATGAAATAGCGTACAGATGTAGTGGGATCATTTACTATTTAACTTTGTTCTATCTTTTCTTACGCGCTGTCTCGGAGGACAACATGCCTACAGGTAAATATTTACGCTGGAAAGACGAAAATGGTAACGAATTTCGCCCAGTTTCAATTTCTGGAACCGCACTACTGAACGATCGCACTTTGAATAAAAGTACTGCCTTTAGCTACGAAGAGCGAGAAGCCTTTAACTTAAATGGTCTGTTACCTCCCAAGCCACAAACTTTCGATGATCAGTTGCAGCGAGTCTATCAAGGCTTTTTGAGTGCTTGTAGTGATATTGAAAAATATCAATATCTACGGGCTCTGCAAGATCGCAACGAAACCCTGTTTTATGCCTTGATTTCACGCCATGTTGAAGAAATGACGCCGATCATTTATACCCCAACCGTGGGTAAAGCCTGTCAAGAATTTAGCCATCGCTATCAAAAAGCCCGTGGTTTATATGTGACCGCAGATAACATCGATCACATGGGAGAAATGGCACGCCATTTTGCCGGCAAAGAAATTAAAATTATTGTCGTGACCGACAGTCAAGGGATCCTTGGTTTGGGTGATTTAGGCATCGGTGGTATGGGGATCCCGATTGGCAAGTTGTCTTTGTATACCTTAGGGGCAGGCATTCATCCTGCACATTGTTTACCGGTGGCTCTTGATGTGGGAACGGATAATCAAGATCTATTGGCAGACCCTATGTACTTGGGGATGCCGAAGAAGCGGATGCGAGGTGAGGAATACCAGAATTTCATCGAAAAGTTTGTAGCGCAAACTAAGTTACATTTTCCTAAAGCCGTTTTGCAATGGGAAGATTTTAGTAAATCGAATGCCTTCGATAATCTTTCAAAATATGAAGATGTATTACCTTCATTTAATGACGATATTCAAGGCACCGGATCGGTGGTATTGGCTGGGGTGATTGGTGCAACCAAAATTAAGGGTGAAACCTTGGCTGACCAGGTGTATGCGGTTTATGGCGCAGGCGCTGGTGGGGTCGGCGTTGCCGATCAAATTTTTGCGGGTTTACTCAAAGAGGGCTTAAGCCATCAAGATGCGCGTGACCGAATTTATATTTTAGACTCTCGCGGCGTGGTGTTTGATAACCGCGAAGGTTTAGATGATTATAAAAAGCGTTACGCCAAACCAATTGGATTTGCCGAGGATTGGCCTTTGGCCGAAGCCGGAAAGGCCAGTTTAAGTGAACTGATCGATAACGTTGCGGTGACCGTGTTACTTGGTTGTAGTGGTGTCGGCGGGGCATTTAAAGAAAGTCATGTGAAGAAAATGCTCGATTATACTTCGCGGCCAATGGTGTTTCCTTTGTCTAACCCGACCAGCAACTGTGAAGTCTTGCCCGAAGAAGTCTACCGTTGGACCGATGGCCAAGCCATTGTCGCAACCGGAAGCCCCTTTGATGATGTAGAACACAATGGTCAGCGCTACCGCATTGGTCAGGGAAACAACGTATTCATTTTCCCTGCTGTGGGCTTAGCAACCATCGTTTCTGGGGTGAAAAAAATCACCATGGAAATGTTTACCACCGCATCGTTTGCGTTAGCTGAGTATGTTTCGCAAGAAGATCTAGACAGTGGTTGTGTATTCCCAAGAATGCGAGAGTTAAAAGAAGTCTCTAGTTTTGTGGCTAAAGCAATTTTGAAACAAATTAAAGAGACCGATCCAGATGGCTGCCTTAGTGGCAAAGATATAGAGCGTGAAATTGCCGATCATATGTGGGAGCCGATTTATCTGCCTTACCGCCGGGTATAGCAGAAAAATTTCTTCATCATGAGCAGTAAGGGCCTTAGGGCCCTTACTTGTTTTTGGGCCAATTTAGGTGCACCATTAGGTCTGGCACAGTATCGTTGTGCCAGAACATTCTCAGGGCGGGGTGAAATTCCCCACCGGCGGTAGTTAAGTTTTCTTAAAAGCCCGCGAGCGCCCAGTTGATTCTGGGGTCAGCAGATCTGGTGCCGATTGAGTCCATGACTCAAGCGAAATCCAGAGCCGACGGTAATTTGCAGCTGTGCTGTAATCAGTCCGGATGGAAGAGAATCAACAAGTAGTATTTGCAGTACGGCAACTAAGCGTAAGCTTATTGCTGTGTTGTTGGATTGGTGCTGCTTTAGATAAAAAAGCATAAAGTGTCACTTTATGTTTCAATTCCTGCGTGCCCTGATTCTGGAAAACCTAATGTTGTTATTAAAGGATTTTAACCATGAATCAGTCTTTACTTGCCCAATATGGCAATTCTAATCAACGTGTTGATGCTGCGCTTGATGCGCTTCGCAAAGGCCAAGGCGTACTGGTGGTCGATGATGAAGACCGTGAAAATGAAGGCGACCTAATATTTTCCGCTGAGTCGTTAACTCAGCCACAAATGGCGATGTTAATTCGTGAATGTAGTGGCATCGTCTGCTTGTGTTTAAACGATGATAAAATCAAGGCTCTCGATTTACCGCCCATGGTGAGCGATAACTCTAGCCAGTTTGGTACCGCCTTTACTGTGAGCATCGAAGCAAAACAAGGGGTGACGACCGGAGTGTCTGCGGCCGATCGACTGACCACCATACAAACTGCGATTGCTGATGATGCCAAGCCGAGTGATTTAGCTCGCCCTGGTCATGTATATCCACTGAGAGCCCAACCTGGCGGAGTATTTACTCGCCGAGGACATACCGAAGGTACGGTCGATTTGATGATTTTAGCAGGGCTTAAACCGGCGGGCGTCTTGTGTGAAGTCACCCTAGCGGATGGCACAATGGCGCGATTACCTGAAATCGTTCAGTTTGCCCAGCAACATGGTATGCCTGTATTGACGATTGAGGATATCGTTGAATATCGCAGAGCTTTATTAAGCCAGGTCGGTTAAGCTTCAAAAGCTTTCCACAGCGCAAATAAAAGGGGCCGAGGCCCCTAATCGATTTAAGCGTTTAGTACTTATTGTTGTTGTAATTATGTAAAATGACTTTAATTTTATTCTAACTAAATAAAAAATATATGCAGTCCAGAATTAAAGTATTTTATGGCTTATTTGTCAATAATGTGACTTGAGCTGGATTTAATATTGAGAGCATAATTCTCTTTCAAAGTGCAGTCCCCGCCAGTATATATTCAATGCTTGATAATTCTTCAGTGCTAAAGTCTAGCTTATCAAGGGCTTTCACCGAATCGTAGAGTTGTTCGGTGCGACTCGCCCCGATTAGGCAGGTCGTGACGGCATCATTACTCAGGGTCCAGGCGATGGCCATTTGCGCAAGGCTTTGTTGACGAGCTTCCGCAAGTTGATTTAACGCTGCCACTTTGGCTATTTTTTCTGCAGAAATATCGCTTTGTTTTAGATGAATGATCTCGTTGCGCGATGCTCGTGAGTTTTCAGGGATCCCATTTAAGTACTTATCCGTTAAAACCCCCTGTGCCAGTGGCGAGAAAACAATGCTGCCAATACCCTGTTGTTTTAAGACATGGCACAAGCCATCTTCTATCCAGCGGTCAAACAGATTGTAACGTGGCTGGTGAATCAGCAGCGGTGTGCCGAGCTGCTTTAAAATAGCCGCTGCTTGTTCGGTCTGTTCGGCAGAATAGTTGGAAATTCCGATATATAGGGCGCGACCCGAGCGCACTAAATAATCGAGAGCCTGCATGGTCTCTTCTAGCGGAGTCTCAGGATCGGGTCGGTGGTGATAAAACACGTCAAAATAATCCAATCCTGTGCGTTTTAGGCTTTGATCACAGCTCGATACTAAGTATTTACGCGAGCCGCCACTGCCATAAGGGCCTGGCCACATATCGTAGCCAGCCTTACTGGAAATAAATAGTTCATCGCGGTAGCCAGCCAAGTCTTGTTGCATGATTTTGCCGAAGGTTTGTTCTGCTGCCCCGTAACTAGGACCATAGTTATTAGCTAAATCAAAGTGATTAATGCCTAAGTCGAAGGCGGTTCGCAATAGGTTTCGAGCATTTGCCAGTGGATCGCTTGAGCCAAAGTTTTGCCATAAGCCAAGCGCAAGTCGGGGAAGTTGTACACCACTCTGTCCACAACGCTGATATTGCATCTTATGGTAGCGTTCGGGCTTAGCCACGTAGATAGGATTAGGGGTTGTTGTAATCAATGGGTCATTTCCAAACAGCAAGTACTATCGTATTATAAATAAAATTATTGATAAGCGCGAGCCCTAAGTCGCGCGAAGGTCGTATTATTTGTTTGATTTATAGACGTTGCACTTGAACCCGCAGATGGCCCGTATTGTTGCCGTAGTAGCTATTTAAGTCGTTGGCAAATAAACATAACTCTCCGGTCTTGGTGGCCGTGAACTGGATCCGATTACCCACATAGAAGGCGTCCTCATCACTGTCATGAATAGTGGCGCATAAACTAAACCAATCGGCATCTGGCACCCGCCGATATGCCTCACTAATTTGTATGGGAAGCTCGCCTAGACCCAGTTTCACATCACTGCGATCCCAGCCCTCACCATCAACCTCTTGCAAATTGCCGTCTTTCCAACGAGCTTGATGGGTATTCTCAATTAAATACTGTTTGCCTTTCACTAAGATGATCCCTGTATGATTGTATTTTCGATGCGCTAATACTTTGCTTGTGATGGGCTGATCGGCCAGTTGATAGTTGTTTAATAAGCCGAGTTCATGAATGGCGGTCCCTTGAGATGGTTCTGGTGCGGTGCGCCAAGGGTCATACATGATTTGGTGTGAGACATTTTTTAGCGATTTGGGGCGATAATTACGATCCCCAGCGATGCGTAAAGCGACGGAAATGTGAACTTTCGGCTTGATGTTGGGTGATACTTGGTCATTTTCTAAGGCGCAGCACAAGCGGTCATCAACGGTGAAAAATGTTGCTAAAAGGCCGCGTTGCTGTTGATGATTCACCCCGTAGCAATAGGGTTCAATTAACATGTCATCGATACTAATGTTTAAGCGGGAGTTATCGGGGAAAATACTTAAGTAATCGATGGTGGAGGGGCTGTTAAATTGAATGTTTAAGTCGTCGAGGTTCTCCAGCCAATCCATGGCAAAGCGTAAACTGGTATCGGATAAGCCATCATAATTATACCCACCACCGACGTCGGAATGGGCGCCTGCAAACCATATTTCGGTTACTCGTTTATCGATATTCATTAAGGTCGGCTGAAAGGCGGCCCGTTTATCATCAAGTGATAGCATATGCAGTGCATGGCAAACTTTGTTTGGGAGAGTATGACCATATTCAAAAACAACGTCAGTGCTGGGGCGTTCGGATTTTTTCAAGTTGGGCAGTCCAATGGAGGCTACGGTATCAAATACCACTTCGATGATCTTGAAACTGGCGTTGGGATAATCACGTGAAATAATTGAGGCAAAACGTCGTGCTAGTGCAGCCCCGCGACTGAAACCAGTAATTAGAACCTGTTCGGGGGGATGCAGCTGATAGTGTTTGGCAAAGTCTTGCTTGGCAGAGGCTAAAATGGTTTTCACATCTGAATTTTCCAAGGCTAAGCCGGCATTAAATTTACGTTCAAAGTAATTTCCATAGGTTCCCACGCCTTTGTAATAAAAGCTGACACAGTGCTTACCTAAGTCGCTTTTCCCATTGTGATCTCTTAAATTGCCGCCAAGCAGTAAATGTAGTTTGAGGATATTGGTTATGCTGTCATCTTCAATAACACCACTGTCTCGCTTGTCTTGCATTGCATCTGCAGGTTCGTTATCTGTACCATCAAAGTTGAATATTAGTAGGTTTTCCATTGTTGCTATCTCCTGGGTTATTTTACTAACCCTAGTTGGCTAATTAATAATCAGCAAAGTAATCGAGGTGAAGATAAGCTTGGTGTCCGACGGAGGGAAAATACCGTTGGATACAGGCCCACTCATCCGCTCGATATCTAGCTTTGGGGGGCCAAGAATAGGGGGATCAGTTTCGCCAAATGAATTGCGCCATAGTGATTTATTGCTCTCTATGTCAATAAATCGAAGAGAGTTTGCTTCAGAGTGATGTGTTACTCGTGCGGATGATAATTAAAAAGTCATTTAATTCAATACGTTGTAATTTTTAGCGATGATTGCGTTGGCATGGTTAAGTGCCTGTACTCGCACTGTGGGCATGTTTGAGTAGATCCAAGAGTGTGCTCCTACAAGAGCGTGCACCTTTTGTGCTAATTATGCGGGGATTTGGCAAGTGATTTCTTCCATTGATGCTGCCGACGGTCATGGTAGTGGTCGTCGTATCAAGCCGCTCTTTTCCGTCAGCCAGCAACAATGCAACTGAACGCTAGCCGATGGTATTTGAGGCAGCATTCAAGTGCAGTCAATCAACTGGGTGTTGCCGCCAGTAGAGCTTACAGGAGGTATTCTCAGTCTAGCAACGGCAGATTAGCGGCGTCTACCAGTGGCAGTGGAGTCATGGCTGTGTTACTTGCTCTGGCAGCTCTTAGGTGGCGGGGCGTATCTTGGCGGGTTTAGTTGTCACACCGCTAAAGGCGGGCATACTTGGCGTTATTGGAATGGGATATCTAGTGAAGTATTAAAGGGTATTTCTCGATTTATAAGCTCCAAACTGAGTTTTACAATTCCCCTAGATAGCGGGGTCGATCAGAAACCTGCGCCTATCGATAGCGGTTCAAGCATCGTGATTTGTGCTCTGAAGCGCACGCTCTAGCTGGGATAGGCTAAGCGAGCACGCATTGAATGTGCTTCCCATCATGTAAAAAAGACTTGCCTGAGGCAAACCACTTCGATTGAATGAGCGCATCACTCATTTCAGAGAATGATATGAAGCTTCAGGCTATTACTTATTTCAATGAGCTGGTTCGTTCACGTTCGATTCGACAGGCATCGGAAACTTTAGGGGTTTCTCCGACCGCGATTAGTCGCCAGCTGGAAAATTTGGAACACTATTTTGGTGCGCCCTTAGTGACCCGAGGTGCGCGAGGTATTATGTTAACCGCAGCAGGGGAGCTGCTAGCGACTCGCTCTAAAAGTATGATGCGTGATCTCGATAATGCCCGCCAAGTGATCGATGATCTGCGAGGTCTTAAGCGTGGTCATGTGTCGATCCATATTAACGGCGCAGCAATTAATGCCATCTTGGCTCCTGCGTTGTCGGAATTTTATAAGCTGTATCCAGGGATATCGATTGTGGTGACGGTTTCATCGGCACAAGAAGCCAAGAATGCGGTGATTAATGGTGACACCGATATGGCTGTCACGATGTTCTCTTCTCCCGACTCAAAAATGGATGTGCGCTTTAAACTGCCGATTCACCATGAAGCGATAATGGCAGCTAATCACCCGCTGGCTAAGTTTAAGCAGATTTCCTTAGAGCAGATCCGCCAACATCCGATTGCGATGCCAGATCACTCATTTGGGATCCGGCGTAATTTTGACCAGCGCCAACGTTCTGCTGGTTTTGTGCCTGTGGAGGCAGTGTTTACAACCTCGTCTCTTGAATTACAAAAGGAACTCGCCCTGCGCGGCGCGGCGGTGCTGATTTTACCTGCGATGTCGGTTATTCGTGAAATTAAGGCCGCAGAGCTTGTGGTTCGCCCTTTTGTTGAGGCATCCGAAATCGTAACCGCGCTGCAGCTTGGACGAGCGATGACGACAGCGCCAAGCTTTGCCGCTGCTAAATTAGCCGATTTTCTAGAAGAATTTTTGCCAGAGCAAGCGCAATCGATGCAGCGAGCCAATCGTTAAATGAGTGGGGGCGAGAGGTATAGTATATGAGTTATGCATTCACTGAAAAATTGTTGGCTTAGGGCTGACGCGGCTCGCCATAAAGCCAGCGAACTTGCTGATTTGTTTAGAAGGATCTTTCATCGACTAAACGGGTCAAGCCGCGATAAAATTGCTTAAGCTTTAGAAACAGTGCAACGGTTTTGGTTGCACTGTGCGCTAATAAATCTTATTGCATTTACACTACGTTCTCGGGCAAGGTAAAGGCATAACGAACAGAAAGGGTTTCTAAAACCACTATCAGAGGTTTCCGTTTTATGATACGTAATTTTCGTTCTCTCTTGATTGCGACAGCAGCCATTGGATTGTTTGCGACGGGCAGTGTGATTGCTCAGCCACGCAGTGACCTTATTTTAGGCATGAGCTTAGAGCCTTCTGGTCTTGACCCGACAGTTGCTGCACCAGTGGCCATTGGACAAGTGGTTTGGCAAAACCTTTTTGAAGGTTTGGTTGCAATTGACCAAGACGGCAACATTGAGCCACAGCTTGCCGAAAGCTGGCAGATTTCTGATGATGGTTTGACTTACACTTTTGATATGCGTGATGGAGTCGCTTTCCAAAATGGTAAATTGTTCAATGCGGAGACCGCGAAATATACCCTTGATCGACTACTTGCCAATGATTCGGTTAATCCACAAAAAGTGCTCTATAAGCCGATAAAAAGTGTTGAGGCGCCCGATGCGGATACCTTGGTTCTCAAACTGTCGAAACCATCTGCAGATTTGCTTTATTGGTTAGGTTTTCCTGCTGCGGTCATGGTTGAGCCCTCAAGTGAAGCAACAAATGCTACCCATCCAATTGGGACGGGCCCGTTTCAATTTCTTCATTGGAAGAAAGGTAATCAGGTGACGTTGGTCAAAAACAACAATTATTGGGGCCAAGCAGCACCACTGGATAAAGTCACTTTTCGTTTCATTAGCGATCCACAGGCACAAGCCGCGGCACTTAACTCCGGTGGGATTGATGCGATCCCAGAATTTAACGCACCAGAGTTGGTGAGTCAGTTCAAACGCAATCAAGCCTTTAATACCGTTATCGGAACCACCAGTATGGAAGTGGTTGCTGGTATGAACAGTGCTAAAAAGCCATTTAATGATGTTCGGGTGCGTCAGGCTCTGATGATGGCGACGGATCGCCAAGCCATTATTGATGCCACTAACGAAGGTTTTGGTACGCCAATTGGTAGTCATTTTTCCCCGTCCGATGCGGGTTATGAAAATCTGACGGGGGTATGGCCCTATGATCCAGTGAAGGCCAAGCAACTACTCGCCGAAGCGGGCTATCCGAATGGCTTCAGTTTTACCATGAAAATGCCGACCCGAACCTATGCTGAACGCGCAGCTGAGATCATGCAGGCCTACTTTTCTATGATAGGCGTGACCATGAATATCGAAACCTCCGAGTTTCCTGCGAAGTGGGTTCAGGATGTTTTTAAAGACACCAACTACGATATGACGGTGATTGGTCATGCAGAGCCTCTTGATATTGGGATTTATGCACGCCATCCGTACTACTTCAATTATCAAAATCCTGAGTTTGATGGAGTGATGGCGGCCATCTCTGATGCAACAAGCGAAGCTGAACGGATTGCGGGATACAAGCGCGCCCAGCAAATTCTCGCCCAAGACGTGCCGGCGTTGTTCCTTTACGCCGCACCTAAGATCGGTATATGGAAAAAAGATCTTCAAGGGATGTGGCGCAATGAGCCAGTTCCATCGAACGATGTTAGCGCTGCTTACTGGCGCGAATAAGCGTGCCGAGTTCCAAAAGTAAACGCAGTCAACAGCGAGCAACATACACTCAAAGGTGAGAGCCAATGCGCCATATTATGCAATCGCTGGTAGGGTTAATCGTCACCCTGCTGGTGGTCTCTTTTGTCATTTTTTTAGTGATGGAAGCTGTGCCAGGGGATCCTGCTGAAATCATACTCGGTATGTCTGCAGCGCCCGATACATTAGAAGCACTCCGAAGCCAGTTGGGATTAGATCAATCATTTCTGGTTCGCTATGTAAACTGGCTGGTCGGTTTATTACATGGAGATTTGGGAAACTCTTATACTTATTCTACATCGGTGGCGCAGCTGATTGGTGAACGACTCACTGTGACACTGCCGCTGACTGGGCTGGCGGTGTTTCTTTCGGTGCTGATTTCACTGCCTTTGGGGGTGATTGCTGCCGCAAAACCCAACGGTATAGTTGATATCTTCGCTTCCTTATTCTCGCAAATTGGCATAGCAGTTCCCAATTTCTGGATCGGCCTATTACTGATCCTTGGCATCTCACTCAGTTTTGGTTGGTTTCCCGCGGGTGGTTTTCCTGGCTGGGAGGCGGGTTTTTGGGCTGCGCTTCAGGCGCTAATTCTCCCTTCCATTGCATTGGCAATTCCGCAGGCGGCGGTACTCACTCGAGTCACTCGGGCTGCCGTGATAGAGGTGACCAATGAGGATTTTGTGCGCACCGCTCGAGCCAAAGGCGCAACGCCAAACCAAGCGCTTTGGCGGCATATCATGCCCAATGCCCTGATCCCTATTGTGACCATGTTGGGGATGCAAATCTCGGTTTTAATCGCTGGAGCTGTACTCGTAGAGAATGTGTTTAGTCTACCGGGGATGGGCACACTGGCTTACCAAGCGCTGGCACAACGTGACCTGATTGTAATTCAAAATGTGGTGTTATTCTTTGCCGCCATTGTGATGATTATTAACTTTATTGTTGATGCCTTGTATACCGTACTTGACCCAAGACTGAGGACTCGCCGATGAAACGTCTTCCTTGGTCGCTGATCATTGGTGGCTCGATTACCACGGTGCTTGTGATTGCAGCCATCCTTAGTCAATTTTGGACACCATTCGATCCTACGGCGATCAACATCATGAATCGTTTGAAAGGACCGGGAGTGGGTGGTTTGCTCGGCGCTGACCATTTTGGGCGTGACGAATTGTCGATGATTATGGCTGGAGCCTGGGTGTCTCTCGGGATCGCTTTTTCGGCGATTACTATCGGCGGGTTGATTGGCACAGTGCTTGGTGTGGCAGCGGCCTGTAAACGAGGCCGATTTGAATCGCTGGTGATGCGCGTGAATGATGTGTTATTTGCTTTTCCTCCAGTACTCTCAGCGATTTTGCTGGCAGCAATTCTTGGTGGAGGACCGACCACCACGATTGTCGCCATCGCACTGTTTATGATCCCGGTGTTTACGCGTGTGACCCGTGGCGCAGCCTTACAAATATGGGCTCGAGACTACATTCTTGCGGCGCGTATGGCTGGTAAAACCAATACCGGGATCACCATTGAACACGTGATTCCGAATATTGCGGCGCAAATTATTGTTCAAGTGGCAATTCAAACGGGCCTCGGCATTTTGACCGAGGCTGGCTTGTCATTTCTTGGCCTCGGCATCGCGCCTCCCACGCCGAGTTGGGGACGCATGTTGGCAGATGCGCAGACTTATCTTTCTATCGCCCCTCATCTGGTGTTGGTGCCTGGTTTGGCGATTTGTACCGCGGTACTGGGTCTTAATTTGTTGGGTGACGGGCTACGCGATCTTACGGATCCGAGAAGGGGGCAATCAACATGATGCTCGATATTAAAGACCTTCGGGTGAGTTTTCAAAATGACGATGGCCAAGAAAATGAAGTAGTGCATGGCATCAATCTGTCGCTCAACAAAGGTGAAACGCTGGGAATTGTTGGTGAGAGCGGCTCCGGAAAATCAGTATTATCGCTGGCCACAATTGGTTTGCTTCCTAAGACTGCAAGGGCTTCTGGAGAGATCCTTTTCAAGGGCGAAGATATTTTAAGGATGACCGAGCGGCAGTTGTGTGCATTGCGTGGTTCTCGAATTGGAATGATTTTTCAGGAACCAATGACCGCGCTCAATCCTGCGATGAAAGTAGGAAGCCAGATTGCCGAAGGCCTAAGGTTGCACCGTCATCTCAGTCGTAGAGAAGCAAGTGCGGAAGCGCTTCGCCTGCTGGAGATGGTGCGGATCCCTGATGCTAAGCGGAAAATGCATTGTTATCCTCACGAAATGTCTGGCGGGCAGCGCCAGCGTGTTGGGATTGCGATTGCGCTCGCACTTAAACCGGATCTGTTGATTGCAGACGAACCAACAACCGCCCTCGATGTCACTGTGCAGGCAGAGATCTTGGACATTCTTGACGATCTAGTGAGTGAATTGGGGATTGCCTTGATCTTGATTTCTCATGATCTTGGGGTGATTGCTCGTATCGCCGACCGAACGTTGGTGATGTATCGCGGCAATGAGATGGAGCAAGGGGAAACCGAACGGGTGTTACGAGAGCCGAGTCATGAGTATACCGTTAAGCTTCTCTCTGCCTTGCCACAACGGGTGCGAGTGGGGCTTGAAATCACCACGCCAAATTCAGAAGGTAAGGCATGAGCAAAAAAATTCTTGAAATTATTGGCCTTACACGTGAGTTCAAGCTTGGTGATAGCAGTGTGAAAGCACTTAACAATGTATCGCTGTCACTTGAAAAGGGACAAATACTTGGGGTGGTTGGTGAAAGTGGCTCAGGCAAGTCAACCCTTGCTCGTATCGTGATGGCGTTGGATAAGCCTAGCGATGGCAATGTGCTGTTTGAAGACCAAGATATTTTTGCGCTTACCTCAGCCAAGTTACGCCGCCTGCGCGCCTGTTTTCAAATGATATTTCAGGATCCTTATGGGTCCTTGGACCCGCGGCATAAAATATCTCGGATTATCGCTGAACCTCTTCATCTAGAAGAAAACGCCCCAAAAGGTAACGCGCTTAGGGCGCGTATCGCAGCGCTGCTTGAAGAAGTGGGTCTAAACGCTGACGACATGGACAAATATCCACATGAGTTTTCTGGTGGTCAACGGCAACGTATCGCCATTGCGCGGGCACTGATCACCAAGCCTAAGTTAATCGTCGCAGACGAAGCTACTTCTGCCCTCGATCTGACGGTGCAAGCTCAGATCCTAAAGTTGCTTGTGAGCATGCGAGATAAGCACGGTATATCGGTGCTGTTTATTACTCACAATATCGGCGTTGTTGATGAAATTTGCGATAGCGTTGTTGTGATGCAATCCGGCCAGTTGGTCGAGATCGGCCCGGTTCGGCAGGTCCTCGATAATCCTCGTGAAGCGTATACCAAACGACTGCTGTCTGCCGAACCCACGCTTAAACAGATTGGTCGAAAAAAGTGTCGGCAAGATCCAATGGCTCTCTGAGCGCTTAGCAGCCAAGACCTTTCGACTTAAGCTATTAATATTAGATGGATTTCGTAAGATGATCGATTTTTCAAAGTTAAACACCCGCGCCCTCTTACAGGCTTATGCCAATGGCGATACCACGCCTTCCGAATATATGCGCTGGCTGATTGAGCGGGTTGAAAAAATAGAGCCACAGGTTTGCGCACTTTATGCTTATAAGCCTGAACAAGCCATGCAACAGGCGGAAGCGTCGACTCTGCGTTGGCTTAAGGGGGAAACGCTTGGTCCGCTCGACGGCGTACCTGTTACCGTGAAAGAGTTGATTGCCACCCAAGGCGATCCAATCCCGATGGGGACGGCAGCATCAGATAAAGCCCCAGCAAGCGAAGACGCCCCAATCGCAGCACGTCTAAAAGAAGACGGTGCGATTATCTTTGCCAAGACCACTTGCCCGGACTACGGCATGTTATCGTCTGGCTTGTCAACCTTTCACCATCTGAGCCGTAATCCGTGGGACTTAACTCAAAACCCAGGAGGCTCTTCGGCCGGGGCCGCATCGGCGGGAGCAGCAGGTTTCGGGCCATTGCATATTGGGACCGATATCGGTGGTTCAGTTCGCCTTCCTGCTGGCTGGACCGGACTGTTTGGCTTTAAGCCAAGCCTTGGGCGAATTCCAATTTATCCCTATTATACGGGGCGTTCAGCAGGCCCAATGACCAAAACAGTTGATGATGCGGTGATGGTCATGCCAACTTTAGCAAAACCAGATTGGCGAGATGCCACTTCGCTTAAGTTCGAAGCGTTGGATTGGAATGTTCCGCCTGCAGACGTTCGCGGGATGAAAATCGGTTTGCTCTTAGATGCGGGGTGCGGCATTGAAGCGGAGCCAGAAGTGAAAGCCGCAGTGCTTGAAGCGGCTCAACGATTTGCCAGCGAGGGTGCCGAAATCGTTGAAATAGATCCGGTTCTAAAAAGGGAATGGCTAGATGGCTTAGACGTATTTTGGCGCAGCCGTTTCTGGGGAAGCATGCTAGAACTGAGCCATGAGAAGCGCCAATCGATACTTCCTTATATTTATGAATGGGCAAAAACGGGGGCAGACGCCAGTCCGCTGGATGTAGTGAAAGGCTTCGATGCTACTTTGGCAATGCGAGACCGCTGTGCGGAGGTCTTCACCGAAGTTGACGCAGTGCTTTCTCCGGTGAATCCCAATGTTTCTTATCCGGCAGAATGGGCGTCACCAACCAACGATCCTCAGCAACCGTTTGAGCATATCGCGTTTACCGTGCCATGGAATATGGGAGAGCAACCCGCCGCCTCGATCAATTGTGGTTTCTCTAACAGTGGGATGCCGATTGGCTTACAGATTGTGGCCCCACGGTTTGAAGACCTAAAAGTAATTGCATTGGCGAAGGCCTACGAAAATTGGCGTGGGCCAATAAGCAATTGGCCTGAGCTCTAATCAAACACTTTCGATCGTATCCACGTACGGTTCCCAGAATAAGGGGCGGGAATGGTGTTGTGGCTTGAAATGGTGATATTCCTAAGTGGACCACTTTTAGTCAGCGCATAGCATTGGCTCTGGTTTTGACGTGCTTCGCACAGAGAAACAAGGATAAGCGTCGCTAAAGCCAGTTTCTGCAAGCGTGGTTGGATACTTCTTGTATAATTTTTACGCAGTATCCTCTGTTTCGCGAAAAAAGCTATGTTATCCTCGTAAAGGCCTTAGCTGCTCAATAGAAAACAGGAGGTGAACAGAATGGCGATTAAGTTCAGTGATATCTTGGATTTGTTTGAGTTGGTCAACTTTGGCTCGCCATTCGAACATCAAGGATATATTTGCAAAGTATCTGGTAAAAGCTATTTTTACTCTGAATTTGGCGATAACGAAGAGGCGTTGCCCGATGATATTGATGATGAGAAATATCTAGCGATTCCTGATAAGAATGACCTAGCTTTAGGTACCGAGCTGGTTTTTGACTTTGTGCAGCAATACTTGCCGTCAGAGTATGACCGTGTCCGTTCGATTTTTCGACATAAAGGCGCCTATTCAAGGTTCAAAGCATTGCTGGAACACGCCGAAAAAATTGAAGCATGGTATCAATTTGAAGCAGAGCATACTGAACTAGCATTACGGGAATGGTGCACTGCACAAGATATTGAAATTATCGGCTAGCAGTTTTTATCATGGATGCCCATACTTCGTTCGTTAGTGGTAGCTATGATAAAAATATTATTCTTTTCTTAGTTATTTTTTATTTGGTTATTATGGTACTAGGCCAAGCTTAATTAATGGTCTAAATGAAGTTGGCCATATAGGTATAAATTATGAAAGCGGTCTTTATTATGAAGCCCATCCTCCTTGCAAAAGTGCCTTTGTTGGTCGATTTTGAGATCAAATTAGTCGTTTAGTTGTCTCAACAAAGAGTGGGTACAAATTTTTATTGGAAAATGAGGAACTAGTAAGTCGCTTGTCTAAAAATCCTAATTATGTAGTTTGGGTTGTTAGGGAGAGTGGAATTAATGACGGTAGTTTTGAGTCTTTCTTTGATTTATGTTTGGCTGACTGATTTTGCACTCGATATTTCTAAAGTTCCATACCCTAGCGTGGCGGTTGGCCTACCTGATTTTATTGGTTACTGCAAAAAATAGATGTGAGGATATAAAATTATTACAGAATTTGATGAGTCTGAACATTAGGTAGGGAATAATTATATAATTTCTATTATAGAAAATAAATATTCTCGTGAAGTTCCTGAACGTTTAGAGTCTGTCACAACTGAATATGGTGCTTGTGCATTAAGGGATGGTGGTACACCTGCATGTAGAATTGAGTTACGGAGGTATCTTGGTGTTGTTTAAAAGGGGCGACCTTAACAGTTACTACTAGTAAATTTCGACGAATTCTTTACTGCAGGTTAAGCTTATTTTCTGTGTTGGGTTTGTTACAAGATCTTACTTTAATATTTCTGCATTGAAGTAGTTATTTATTAAGCCTTTAACTTCAGACGCTTTGCCTTCTTTCCAAGTGAGCGAGCGTTCTTCTACATATATGAGTGAGTCAAGATCCACTCCTGCTGCTTCATAATAAGAAATGAAATCTTCAAGTACTGATTTTTCAGCAAATATGAAACTAGGAGTATTAGCTTTTTCTCTTTCGTTGAATACTTTTAAGACTAGTTCGGTTGCTATATCTTGATCTTCATAGCTGTATGTTATGGTACCAGATTGATCGACTTCAAACGAAATTCCCTCTTCTTCAAAAAGAAGTTGTAGCTGCATTGCTTCATCTCCGCTGAGCTTTATGCTCGGTCTAGATTCTTCATTGCAAGATACTAACAAAAGTAACGACAGTAAAAAGAATGATTTCAATGGTAAAGTGAAGTCCTTAAAATACCGCATAATAACTGCGACTTTATGTTGAATTGTGCCAGTGTAACACTTCAAGTAGCTGCCGACCATATTATGAAGGTTAAGTTGGGACTTGCCCTAACTAGTATTATATCGTTGTTTATTTTGTGCTGGAACACGCCGAAAAAATTGAAGCATGGTATCAATTTGAAGCAGAGCATACTGAATTAGCCTTGCGGAAATGGTGCGCCGCGCAAGATATTGAAATTATCGGCTAGCAGTTTTTCTAATGCAGTATCATGGCCCCAAAATTAGCTAATACGTGGGATTAGGGGATGATTTTAGATACTGGGTGTTATTTTTTACTGGCGATTCACCCGCTGACTCGTTAAATCAATGGGAAAACCCATTGTACGGTTCTGAATAAAATTACAATTTCGAATCGACAACGATGAATCATTTCCATACTGTAAATGTAACTACAGAATTAATTTATATTTATACGGCAGTCTCTGAACCAGCATCGGTGTTGCTCTTTTTGTTTTGGGTTGATGGGGATAGTTTTAAAAGATACACTGGCTCAGATTCCAATTCGCAGCGATGCTTCATACAAGCGTCTAGAGTGGATGGATTGGCGAGGCAAACTATTTCGCTGATAAGGGCTGGCAATACCTCAATTTTTAACCACAGGTCGGAGAATAACAATTGCGTAAATTTGTGGCGTTTCTTTCAGATAAAAATAAAGACCTTTTTAGTGAGCAATTGTTACTTGCACATATCAAGCATTTACAGCAACTTGATGCATCAGGCAAGCTTCATTTATGCGGACCTTTTACCGACAATGATTCAGCCATTCAAATTTTAATGGTGCAGAACATTGAAGAGGCAACGGCGCTTGTAAATCAAGATCCATTTGTACATTACGGGTATTATAAAACGGTCGAAATTAAGGAATTGATTGAAGCAAATGCGGATAACAATTGGCTTACGAGTCATCCACAGACAGAAGAAAAACGAAATTAATGCGCTTGTATGATTGTTTGGCTTAAGCTCTCAAGTCAAAATTTAATCATTAAATTCTGGTTTTCAAATGCGTATCTCGACTGCATTTGAATACTTTTTTCAGTGAGGTGCAAGATTCCGGTGCCATGCGCCCACGGCTAAACGCGATAATGACTCGCGTCAGAGGACTGGGGGAACGCTTAATTTAGTGATCAGCGTAACCCCAAAATATGCAGAAAAGCAGCGCCTTAGGCGGCTTTTATCGATTTGGTTTTTGCCTTCGATTTGGCCTTCGACTTACGCTTGTTACTTTGGCCTTGTTGTTCGGCAAGCACCAGTTCAATCTTACGTTGCTCCATGTCGACTCGAGCTATTTTCACTTGGATTTGTTGGCCGATGGCATAGCTTTTACGGCTATTCTCTCCGGTTAAACGCTGTTTAGCGGCATCAAAATGATAGAAATCACCTTGTAGCGCAGAAACATGCAGCGCACCTTCGACACCGCTGTCTTGCAGCTCGATATATAAACCAAAGTTGTTCAGGCCACTGATCATACCGGTAAAGCATTCGCCCACACGGTCTTGCATATATTCGCATTTTAACCAGGCATCTACGTCCCAGCTGGCGGCATCGGCACGACGAGCGACTTGCGAGCAATGCTCGGCTAAGATCAACATTTGCTCCGTTTGATAGGGATAGTTGACCTTTGGTGCCGAACTAGGTGCGCCAGCAATACGGCGAACGGGATCTAAGCCTTTACCACTCATGCTTTTTAAGGCGCGGCGTAGTAAACCGCCGCTCTCTTTGGCTCGGATCACCGAGCGGATCGCACGGTGGACCAATAGGTCGGGATAGCGACGAATGGGCGACGTAAAGTGCGCATAGGCGTCAAAGTTTAGGCCAAAGTGACCTTGGTTTTCGGGGCTATATATTGCCTGACTCATTGAACGTAGCAGAATGGTTTGGATCACTTGCGCATCGGCGCGCTCACTGGTGCTGTTTAGTAAGCGATTATAATCTGCAGGGGTGGGGGCTTCGCCACCGCCCAATTGTAACCCCTGTTCGCCAAGAAAAGCCCGCAAGCTGGTGAGTTTCTTCTCTTTAGGGCCTTGGTGAACCCGGTATAAGGCTGGCAGTTTGAGTTGCTCTAGGAAGCGAGCAGTGGCGACGTTGGCGCACAGCATACATTCTTCAATTATTTTGTGAGCGTCGTTGCGAACCACCGGTACGATCTGTTCTATTTTTCGTTGCTCATCAAATTTGAAGCTGGTTTCCTGGGTTTCAAAGTCAATGGCACCGCGCTCATTTCGAGCCTCACGTAGTACTGCGTACAAGCTGTGTAAGTCGTGTAGCTGTGGCAGTATCGCTCGATAGTGCTCGCTTAAACGGATACCTTTGCGGCTGTCACTGCGTTCTAAGATACAAGCCACTTGGCTATAAGTGAGCCGAGCGTGAGAGTGGATCACCGCTTCAAAAAATTGATAGTTAGCTAGTTGGCCAGTGGCGTCAATATTCATCTCACAAACCATGACGAGGCGATCCACATGCGGATTTAATGAGCACAGACCGTTGGAGATGGCTTCTGGCAACATCGGAACCACATGCCCCGGAAAATACACTGAGGTGCCGCGTTTTTGTGCTTCTTCGTCTAAGGGGCTGTTTGGGTGGATGTAATGCGATACATCGGCAATGGCCACTAATAAACGCCAGCTACCTTCGGCTGCGGGTTCGCAAAATACGGCGTCATCAAAGTCTTTGGCGTCTTCCCCATCAATGGTTACAAAGGGGGTGGTACGCAGATCGACACGATGGCGCTTGTCTTGTTCGCTCACTTCACTGGCCATTTGTTTTGCTTGCTCTAGCGCCACTTTTGGCCAGATATGCGGGATCTCATGGCTACGGATCGCCACGTTAATTTCCATACCGGGTGCCATAGGGTCACCGATTACTTCGGTAATTTTTGCCATGGCGTTATTACGCTTGTAGGGATAGCTAATAAGCTCGGCCATCACATATTGACCCAGCTTCGCACCGGCGAGTTGAGCAACAGGCACTTCAATACGGTGGGTGATCCGCTGGTTTTCTGGTTCAACATAGTGTTGGCCATCTTGCGATTTTAAACAGCCGATAATGCGGTGCGTATTTTGCTCGAGGATTTTGATGATGCGAGCTTCTTCGCGACCTCGGTTATTAAAGCCATTGGGTAAAGCTTGCACTACATCGCCATCAAATACCTTGGCCATTTGGCTACTATGCAGCACAAAATCAGTGTCGCGCCCAGGGCATTTTAGAAAGCCAAAGCCTTCTCTATGACCAATCACCGTACCGGTGACGAGTTCGCTGTCGTCCACCGGCCAATAGGCTCGGCGACGATCACTGTGAAGCTGCCCATCACGACTCATAGCGATTAAGCGACGGCGCAGTGCTTCTAAGTCATCGTCGGTACTGAGCCCTAATGCACTGGCGATTTTTTCGCGAGTGAGGGCTTCACCGTGTTGGTCGAGTAGGGCGATGATCGCTTCGCGATCAGGGATTGGATTCGCATATTGCTGCGCTGATTTGCTAGTTGCTGAGTTTGAGTCTTGACTCATCGTTATTGCTCTCTTTAATTCGGGGCCAATAACCTTGCACTAGATGAAATGTTCTGTTGATGCAGTTCAGATATAACTCTCAAGGTTGTTAGGCTAAATGCGCTCGCGTTGCGAGTCGCTCAAATGGTCTCTTGCGGCTGTTACGCCGAGTAAAATTAGGCTGGCGAGCAAGAGTGGTTGCGCATTGACTTATAAGTGGTTTGTATGACGTTTTGGTGACAAACCATGTTGCAGAGTCGATGCTCTCAATTGGAAAAACAAGCTGGAATTTAAAACGACGGAACGAAGGTTAAATGAAGGCAACCAAAGCAGAGTTCAAAAAATAGACTGATTTTCTAATGTTTGCCACTGTATACACTTGTAGAAAATTGTCAACCTATTGTTTCGCTTTGCGGCTTTCAAACCTCAAGCCAGCCTGTGTTCACAAATCGAACACTTGCTTGTGGCACTTAAAAATTAGTGACGTTATTGTCACCAGCGCTAACAGTTCAATAAAAAATATAAATAATACATCCGGGAATTTTATGAAAAAAATATTAATCAGCTTGTCGCTGCTGCACTTTGGTGCTCAGGCGATGCCATTTACCGATCATGTGCTAAATGACCACTATAATGGTCAGGCCAATGGGATCCCCACCGCGAACGATCATAACGATGGTGTGCCAGATCTATTTGATGCCGCAAATGTATTGCTGGGTACCTCTTATACCAGTAATGCCGACCTCGACGCACGCTTTGTTGCCGATGATCAAGTGTTTATTGGTCAGGGGCAGCATAACATTGCCTTAATCGGCTTAACGGCAGGGAACTACAATACTCTGGGGGTTTATACCGACAAGGGAAAAGGCCAAGATAAGCTCGCCTTATTGCCTTCCGATCCTCAGTTTGGTTTTACTGGTGATGGCTCTTCACTCAATCCTTTTAGCGGTGCAGCGTTTGATCTGGTCGGCGAGTTTGCGTGGTATTTAGAGCAAGGTGGGCCCTATAACCAAACCACTTACTATTCAGAAAATCAGCTCAATGGCGGTTGGGATCATATGATGACCTTTGCCATGCCGGAGCTTAACGGCATCACTAAATTCTTGGAAATTGGTGGCCAAGTGCTGGAATACAGTTTTAGCAATGCTTTTTTGATTGGTTGGGAAGACCTTCCCTATGAGTTTCAATCAGCTGGCGTATTAGGCGATGATGACTATGACGATATGATGTACTTAGTCGACTTCAAACCTGCCAGCACGGTACCCGAGCCTACCAGTGCTTGGTTAATGGCGGCGGGCCTCATCGGCCTTGGCTTTACTCGGCGTCCAGCGAAAAGCTAGCTAAACGCCTAAGTGGTTGCCTACCGTCATTCACTCTGTTAGCTAGCGGGTAGGCAGCTTCACTTTATTCGTTGCTAAATAATTCACGATGAGCAAAGCTTACTAAAGCGAGGATCAGCGCGTGAGTATAATTACCTTGGCGGGTCGCTAATCCGTTGGTGAGCAGGCCAATTGCCCCTCCTTTTTGCTTAATGTTGGTGGTATTAAAAAGCTTGTCCATCAACGGGCCGAGTTCGTCACCTTGAGCAAGAGCTTGATAAACCGACGCAGGCAAGGGCATATTGGCCCCACGTCCCACCGACATCTGTTGTCGATCGGCAATCACCGCATAAGCAAAGGTAGCTGGACCATCTTCAAACAAATCGACACCGCCCTCGATGGCCGCATAAAAATCAGCATCTTGTTGTTGCTGACAATAGCGAAGTCGGTTCACTGCTCCATCGCGAGTCTCCTGGCTGGTCATGGGCTGTTCTGCAACCAGAGAAGGGGCATGCATGCCCTGGCAATCAATCTGCTGCTCCGGGTAATAAAGCGCTAAGGCCTCTTTAACGGCAGCAATTTTTACCGGATTAAGTGAGCCTACAATCACTTTAAGTGTTTTATTCGCCATCTATGATTCCTTGGTAGGGTTTATAGGGTGATGCTAACACAGCTTGCTTCGGCTGCGGAATGACTGTTTGGTGATGAGATAGCGGCTTGATACGATGAAAACCGTATTGGTGAGATCACTGCTTGGGGGGATCGATCAACAAGTTTTAAGGCTGGTATAAAACGGAAGTAGAAAATACGGCAAGAAATTTAAGTGACTAAAGCTCTTGCGGGTTAAGCGGCTTTATTATCTTTTCCTGCTTCGTTCGGTGGTGAGCAATTTAGAATAACAGGGCTTATATCTATAAACAGGAAATGGAAATGCTTACAGGGCGAAGAGTAACGAGGCATTCGCGGTCGCAGAGCAGGGGGGCGCAAACATCCCGCTCAGACAGATAAAATGTATCTGCCCCCTTTATTTGAACGTTCTCTGTAGGAAGGTCACCGTTTAATAAAACTTTGATGATTAAACGCTGGCGACTAGCGAATGGCAAGGACACTACGGTGGCGGGGATTAAGCAAACCGGATGCTTTTTATGTAAACAGAGGCTTTGTTATTCGTAGCGTTTTAAGCTAAATGAAGAGATTTTGCTCTAACGATAAAAGACGTTTTTTTAATGACAATCCGCCAGCATAACCTACCAGCGTACCTTGAGAACCAATAATACGGTGACAAGGAATGATAATCGCCAAACTATTTGCGCCATTTGCATTACCGACAGCTCTCACTGCCGCTTCATTTCCAATTGAACGAGCTAAATCTTGATAAGTGGCGGTGTGACCGTATTCCACCTTTTCTAATGCGCCCCATACCGACTTTTGAAAATCTGTACCTATCAGCAATAGGGGAATATCAAAAACGCGACGTTCACCAAGAAAGTATTGTTCAAGCTGAGTCTTGGTTGATTCCAAAATATCGTCGTTTTGTTCTGTAAATGATGCATTCAGACCAAGCTGAATGCGTTTATCAACAGACGCTCTCATTTTGCGATATCGAAAGTCGCACAAACAAAGCTGACCTTGATACGAACCGAGAAGAAACTCCGCATAAGGATGTTTGAAATACTGAATATTGATCTGTTGCACGGTGTCTGCCCCTTAAACAAAATGCTATAGCTAAAGTCACATCGACAGCTGTTTTTCTTGAGAAAATAAAGACTGCCAGTTTCCTGTTTCTGTTATCTCAAGTAATTGGTGTTGTAGTCTTTTATGCATAGCTTGATGGGCAAAGTTACCCATGCTTATACGTTTCACTCCTAAACTTGCTAATACCTCGAAGTCAGGTAATTCAGGTATTGTCATTACATTGATCGGGAGTGACGCAGCTTTGACGATTGTTTTGATATCATCAATTTGGCTCAGGCAAGGAAAGAATAGTCCATGAATTCCAGTCCTTTGATAAGATGCTATTCGTTTTACTGCTTCTGCAACGGCATTATCTATACCTAGTAAAAAGACATCACATCGTACATTAATAAATACATCTATCTCACGTTGCTGTAATTGATAACAAATAGCAGCGAGTAGCTTGGTAAATTCACTGGTATCAACCAAGGTTCTGTCTGAGCCGACTCGACTGTCTTCAATATTGATACCGACAACACCAAGCTCAAGCAATTGCTGAATATTGTCGACAATGATTTTAGGATCTCGACTAAATCCCGCTTCAATATCCACTGTTAACGGAAGACAACTCGCTGCTTTAATACGCGAGACAATGTATCGTAATTCTTTAAAAGGAATTTCTTCACCATCTTCGTAGCCCAGCAGGCCGGCGATAGCGGCACTGGACGTTCCCAAAGCTTGATATCCTGCATTTTGTGCACATTTTGCGCTGATTGCATCCCACACATTTGCGATTAAAAGTGGCTGCGCTTGTTGGTGCAGAAGTTTAAATTCTTGCATCTTACATATCCTCTATTGGTGGTCGCTATCGTGATGCTGTTGTAGGTGATTATTCAGAAAAATGAGAATGTGTACCAACAATATGAATCGACTTATAATATAAGTCATGCTTATAATACCTGCTGCCGTTAACCCTGGGTTTATCTGTTTTGTTTAAAAATATCAATCTGTTAGTCACATTTGAATGTGCAGCCAGACATAAAAGCTATAGTTTAGCTTCGACTGAGCTGTGTATTTCTCAAGCGGCTGTTAGCCAACAAATGCGACAACTGGAGCAGGCGCTAGGCGGGCGCATGTTTATCCGTAAACGCAGACAGATGGTGTTAAGTCAACAAGGACAGTTATTATTCGAACATACTCAAAAAGCACTCGGGATTATCAATCAAGGTTTAAGCCAAGTTCGCCAAGAAGTTATCGCTGGTGAACTTACGATTAGCTCAACCCAAGCCTTTACCTCGCTGTGGCTTATGCCACGATTGCAGTGTTTTTCTGAGCAGTATCCAGATATACAAATTCGCGTTGTGTCTTCTCCTCATTTTGAAGACTTGAAACAAGCACATATTGACTTGGCTATACGTTTTGGCAGTAAAGTCGCTGAATATACGCCAGATAGTCTTGCGTGTGATTATTTGGGTCAAACAGATGTATATCCAATATGTTCTGCACAATTAGCGAAAAAACTGCCGTTAAACTCTCCTATCGATCTGCTTTCTACTTGGCTTGTCACTTTGGAAAGCCCAGGCGCTTATGATTGGAAAAGCTGGTTTAATCACATCGGTATTACGGAGTATGAACAGCATAAGCAATGGACGAAGGTAACAAGCACCGATATGGCGTTAAACGCGGTTGTAAATGGTCATGGTGTTACGCTAGCAGTGCCTTATTTATGCCAGCGTCAGCTTGATTCTGGCGAGCTAGTGATTCCTTTTAAACTTGCTCATCCTTACCCAGTGAAGCGCTATATGGTCTATGACCCGCACTCTTCCAAATTAGCTCGTTTAAAAGTATTTATGGCGTGGTTAGCAACCGAGATGCCAACCAGCAATTAAACGAGTTGGGGGCTTAATAGCCACCCAGGTACCCTCAATTTATGAGGCTTTGGCTTTTTTATTGTCATACATCTATAAGCCATCAAACTTCAAAAATTACCAAGCTCCCATCAAAAAGCTTTTTTAAGATGGGGCTTAAATCTAGGTTCCATATATAGATGGTATCGATGACTTATTTTTGTCGTCAGGTTGCTCTTGGGCCTGTCAATCTCGTTCAATTTTAAGGGCGTAGCATCCATATGCCGCAAATCTTAGCAGCACAAACTCGACAACAGGATTGGATAAAAAATTATCCAGCACGAGCTGAGCGTTACTTGGGCTAACCAGTTCGGCATCTACAATTTCTTCGCCGCGATTGTAGGCTCTTAGTACAAAGTTTTGCCCCAAGTAGTCGGTATCTTTGCCGCTTGGCAATGGGAGTTGAGTCAGATCTGGTTGTTCATCGCTTGCTTGAGCACGAATAAAAATTGGCCCATATTCTTTGTAGGGACCGGGAGCGCCGAACGGACAATAACTAGCAAGAATAATTTTTTCCCCAGCACGGGCCCTGCGTAAAATATCGCGACATGGCTCACCGCCTTCAGCAATTTTAAATACGACCGCTTGGTTTTGATCGTCGAGCCCTGCATTTCGTGCTTTCAATAAAAAGTCGGGACGTATTGGTGTAATAAGCGCCATAAATTATTCCTTGTAATCAATGTATTGATGAACAGCTTACGAGGAAAAATTAAGTTATACGCTCCGATTCTTGCGCACTTGAAAGCGCAAGAATCGGATGGCTGCGAAATAGACCATGGGATATGATGAGGGCAAACAGCTCCCTTGGATATAGAATCATGGCCGATACAGATGCACGTATAGTGCAGGTTGCTCAGAGAATCGAAACCGATGCCGACGAAGCGCTTAATCTTGAAGAATTGGCTAGGCAAGCAGCGATTAGTCCTTGCTACTTACAACGTAAGTTCAAGGCCATGTTTGGCGTGTCGCCCAAGATTTTTCAGAATGCCATCCGCATCAATCGATTAAAGCAATCACTTAAAAAAGGGGGCGGTATCAGCGATGCGATATTTGAAGCGGGTTTTGGTTCAACCAGCCGAGTCTATGAGCAAGTCAACCGAAAGCTAGGTATGACACCTTCTGCTTATCGTGACGGGGGCAAAAACCTCACCATCTCATTTGCCTTAAGGACCACCGTCTTCGGTCAGTTAATGATGGCCGCCACCGAGCGAGGCGTATGCTTTGTGCACTTAGCCGACGACGCAACGCATCTTCTACAAACACTGCACCGTGAGTTTCCCAATGCGCAGCTGGTAGCAAGCCCTGAAGATATGTCTCATGAGTTGGACTTGTGGATTGAAGCCCTGGAGAGTCACCTTGCCGGCAAAGGACCAAAGCCCGACTTACCGCTACACCTGCGCGGTACCGCATTTCAAATAAGCGTCTGGAAATTTTTAATGAGTGTCGAAGACGGACAACAGGTATCGTATAAACAAGTCGCGGAAGGTATCAATGCACCAAAATCGTTTCGTGCGGTGGCTAACGCCTGTGGTGCTAACAATATTGCAATATTGATCCCCTGTCACCGAGTACTACGCGGAGATGGTCAGCTCGGAGGCTATCGTTGGGGGGGACAGCGCAAAGCAAAACTACTCTCTATGGAAGCTGATCGTAAAAGATGATTTTATTTAAGTGATTGCTTTTAAATATAAAATTGTTGATTATTCTAGCCGCTCAGACAGTGACCCCTTTTATTTCTGATCCGCATTTAGGGGGCTAGCTCCCTTTGGCAACCCAATTATGGCTTGATGATTTTACGCATGTTGTGACTAACCATTTGATAACCGATGCTATTGTATAAATATTGGGCACCAGTGTTTTGATTAAAAACATGCAGCCCTATGCTCGTGACTCCCTGCTCTGCGACGACTTTTTCAATTAAATGAAGTGCAGATTTTGCGTAACCTTTTCTACGATAATTTTCATATATACCAACGTCATATATAAAAGCAGATTTGCTACTCGCTTGATCTTCAACTTTAACCCAAATATAGCCAGCATGATCACCACTTGTGTTTTCTATCACATCAAATAAGTAATTATTTTTGCTCTTTAATCCCTCGGGTAAAAGATTAAAACACTCGTTTTTAGACCTCTCTAATGCTCCTGATTTATCCCAACGGCCAGATTGAACATTTTCATTTGCATAAGCAGGGATCATTATATTTTGATACTTCGAGAATGACTCATCATTCATCGGTTTTAATGAAATTTTCATACGATTGTAAACTCTTGATTGGGGCACACTAGGCCAAGTTATGGGGCTACGTTGAGCGTTAGCGGAAAATTCGCCTGAATGAGTAAGGATAAATGCGCTGAAAGCCCACTATAGGGGCTGACTATCCAGTAACTATCTGATGATTAAACGCTAAGGTCTAGTGAAAGGCAAGGGCATGAGCGTGAGGAAATTTCTGAAAGAAGCCAGACACCTTTTTACTTAAAGAGAGGGTGAGCTGAACAAAAAATAAAAAAAATAACAAAAAAATAACAAGACAGCCATCCCAACTAGCCAAATGATGATAATAATCTAAAATATCAATAGTTGGTTTTAGGGAGTTATTGCCATGCCTCGGTCCAGACAGTCGCAAGTGAGCTTATTGGATACACCTTATTATCACTGTGTTTCCCGCTGTGTTCGGCGGGCTTTTTTGTGCGGTAAAGACCAACACACAGGTAAAAGCTATGAGCACCGCCGCCAGTGGGTGGAAGATTATTTGCTGCAACTTACTGCGGTTTTTGCCATTGATGTCTGTGCCTATGCTGTCATGAGTAATCATACCCATATGGTATTGCACATTGATAAGGCTAAAGCCGAAGCCTGGTCCATGGATGAAGTGTTAGAACGCTGGCATATTCTGCATCAGGGCACCTTACTGACTCAAATGTATCTCAATTCTGAGTTACGTCCAAAGTTAAGTGAGGTGCAATTACAGGCCATTCACGCCACAGCTGAAGTCTATCGGACTCGCCTTTTTGATTTAAGCTGGTTTATGCGCCATTTGAATGAATACATTGCTCGAGCTGCCAATAAAGAAGACCAATGTACCGGTCGTTTTTGGGAGGGGCGTTTTAAATCTCAAGCGCTTTTAGATGAAGCAGCCCTCGCAGCTTGTATGGCCTATGTGGATTTAAACCCGGTTCGCTCAAATATAGCGAGCACGCCTGAAACCTCAGACCACACCAGTATCAAACAGCGCATTCAGCAAGCCAAACAAGGTCAGCAACCCAAGCCGCTAATGCCTTTTGTCGGTAACCCCAGAGAAACCATGCCTAAAGGTTTACCCTTTGAGCTACAAGACTACCTGCAACTGGTGGAGCTCACCGGCCGCGTTATCAGAGAAGATAAACGTGGGTATATCGATGATGCACAAGCGCCCATTTTACAGCGCTTACAAATCGATGAAGAAAGCTGGTTAGCCTTGAGCACGGGTTTAGAGCATCACTTCGCCAGTGTGGTGGGAGCGGGTCACTCGCTAGAGCGCTACAAGCGTGAGCACAATCAACTTCGCATCAAAGGCATGGCAGCGGTTAAACGCTGGCTTGATGCTGGGTAAGTAATTTATTTATAGTCTGATTTTTTGTCGACTGAGTAGGTATTTAGCATATCTCGAATCACTATGTCTTTCGCCCTCGTGAATCGCTTCGCATTGACTAAAGCCCCAATATTTAGCGTTTTCAAGAACAAGTTGGCTCTTCAAAATTGATTTGAGTTGATGACATCGACGGATGCTCATTGGATAGTTAGAATGGCTGTCTAATTAGTTATTTTTCGCCCTCATGAATCGCTTCGCATTGACTAAAGCTTTGATTAACGCCCCAGTATGTAAGGTTTTTAAGAACAAGTTAGCTCTTCAAAGTTGATTTGAGTTGATGACATCGACAGATGCTCATTGGATAGTTAGTATGGCTGTCTAATTAGTTTATTGGATAGTTAGAATGGCTGTCTAATTAGTTTAGATTTGAGTTGATGACATCGACAGATGCTCATTGGATAGTTAGTATGGCTGTCTAATTAGTTTATTGGATAGTTAGAATGGCTGTCTAATTAGTTTAGTCTAATTAGTTTAAAACTCGATACACCAGCCAAGGGGAAGTCGCATCAAGTTAACCAGTTTTGGTCGGATACAACTAAACGATTTTAGCCTCACTAAAATATTGACGCTGATACTCAAGCTGCCTTAATTCTGTGAATTACAAAGCAACTACCCTCATGTGGTTTTTTGAACATTAAGACTGAAACGAGCCAAACGCGTTCTTAATTGTAGAGACTCATCTCGTTGGCTTGTGCTCTGGTTCGCTAATTTTAGTACTGCGTTGCCAATCTCGGCTAATGAGTTGTTGATCATCACAACGTTTGTATTGATTTCTTCGGTGACGGTTGTCTGTTGCTCTGCTGCGGTGGCAATCTGCGTGACCATGTCACTAGCCTCAACCACATCAGAAAAAATAGATTTTATTTCAGTCGCTTGATTATTAATAGCGTTAACGGCTTGTTCTACATTACTGGCAATAATATGCATCGCATCTAGCGAGTGTTTAGCCTTCGAGTTTAGGCTTTGGATGGTATTTTGAATTTGATGCGTCGATTGTTGAGTGCGGCTAGCTAGGTTTCGTACTTCATCTGCGACCACAGAAAAACCTCTTCCATGGGCTCCTGCTCTTGCCGCTTCGATGGCCGCATTGAGGGCTAACAAGTTAGTCTGTTCGGAAATATCTTCAATCATCTTAGTCATCTCATTAATCTGAATCACACCGCTGTTAAGTTCATCAACATGTTGACTGGATGAATGAATATGCGTCGCGTCCGCTTTGGTTCCTTCGGCCATTTTTTGCATAATAAGGCTACCGTTTTGAGCGCTGGCACTTACGTTTTGAGTTTTATTGGCGGCCACTTCGGCATTTGATGCGATTTGCACAATGGTCGCCGACATTTGAGTCATCGCTGAGCCGAGTAGCTCCATTTGTTCTTGTTGTGATTGAATTTGCGCACTACAACTATTTCCTAGTGTGTGAAATGTTTGTCCATCGTGATCTGCTTGATCTAGTAAAGCCATTGAGTCACACAAAATTTGTCCAATCGTTTCTCTGAGCAAGGCTACGCTTTGGGTGATTTTAGCGAATTCTCCCTTTTCGAAAGGTTCACTCTTTACAGAAAAGTTGCCGAGATTCATTTCTTCTAGCTGTTGACGGACTTGTCTGATCTGGGCGACCAAGCTTAGATAAAATCGAATAAAGGCCAGAATAATGGCAATCGAACAAAGTCCAAGAGTGACGATTAAATAGTTATTTTGAATGTTTGTAGAATAATGCACGAAGTTTGTAATGAAGAGGGCTGACAAGGATACGAACATCAGAAATAACAGGCGCAGCTTGATGGAAAAAATAGTATTCCGCATAAAAATTCAACCAGTAATGGATCGCAATCTATGATCTCATATTCCAAATGCGGTTTACCAAAGCATCTAAGGGAAGTGATTTTTCACCGATGAAACATCGGCCTGAAGGCGCGTTGATGTTGACTAACTATCGAGTCAAACAGGTCATATCGAACGATAATAAAGCTCGAGCATTTTTGTTTACTGGGATAAGTTCATTTATTGGGGGTGTTGGTCGTAAGGGAAGGATTGAATAGGGGCTAGCCGAGTGGCTTTGTCCGGCAGATGCGGCCTATTCGCCACATCTACCGAGATGTTTATTGCTTCTCAAAAGCACCTAAATCTGGGGCATGGCCTAAGCTGGGTAAACCTACGTCAACGCCAGCATCGATTAAGTCGCTGTCTGATTTCAGTTTAAATAAATCGTTATCGGCTAAGCTACCATCGATATTTCTTTCCATGGTGGCTAAAGAAAGATCCAGGCTGAGAAAATCTGCCGCGCTGAGCGATACACCGCCATTCCATGAATTCGCCAGCTGGTCGGCATTGCTAATATTCTCACTGCTAGATAAGGATATATTGTTGCGGAAGATGTGAGTCTCGCCATCGTTGAGGGAATTACTAAAGCCAAAATTAATGCCGTTATCATAGGCGGTGTTGTTGAGCAGCGTGATCCCGCCAGCATTGTTGTTTTGGTCAAAACCTTTCAGCGGATTCCCAAAAGCGACTGAGTTGCTGATCCGATTATTGGCCGCCTTAAAATTTCCGCCTAATTTAAATCCATTACCGTTGCCGGAGAAGCCGCCATAGCCCCATACGTCAACGCCATTACGAAAAGCCCAGCTATTTTCGATAATCACCACTTCATCACTGTCGTAGGTATCAAAGCCATCGTCGGAATTTTCCCAAGCACGACAACCAATAAACTTATTGCCCGGCCCTTGGGTTTGCTTAGGGCCAAAGCCATCGGCCATACTGCCATCCTTTTTAGGATCGTAATTACGATAAGCATCGGAGTTAATCACCGTGGTATAGGCTCCCCCTTTATTAATTTCTAAACCAGTATTGCGATTGTGGTGGAAAGCGCAGTTTTCAAAAGTATTATGTTTGCCCTTTACATAAACCCCTTGATAGCCAGCACGAGTCACTTCAATGCCTTTGAAATACCAATAATCACCATTTAAAGCAAAGCCATAGGAGTTTTGTACCCATTGCTGTTCGGGGAAAGAAAAATCGATGATGGCTCGCCCGCAATTGGCGGCCACCACACTGATTGGTGCGCCAGCCTGTCCCGATTTGGCGAGAGTGATGGTATTGGCAACGCCGCTGGTATAAGGAATGTTGTAGCTGCCAGCTTGCAATAGGAGCATTTCGCCTGCACCGACTAAGTTCAGTGCACTGTTAAAATCTAAGGCTGAGTTGAAGCTGTCGCCATTGGCCCAGCTGGTTCCTGTGGGGGATACGTAGTAAATATGATTGGCGGTAACGCCGCTGGTTTCCCCTGCACAGCTGGCTGCCCCGCTAGCCGTCGCTTGCGCGGTATTCGAGTTATATTGGCTGCCCGCTAAACCATATTTGATCCAATAGTAATAGGTGGTTCCCGCGCTGGTATCCTGATCGACATAAGTCTGTGCGCTATTGCTAAGACTAGCGATCCGCACTCGGCCACTGGGATCGGCATCTGTATCGCGATATAGTTGGATACTTGATACCTCTCCAGCCTTCGACCAATTTAAATCAATGGTTGCGTTGTTGGCTCTGGCATTTAAGCACAGGTATTCGCCACAGACTGTATTGTAAGTGGTGGCACTGGCTACGGCTGAATTATACTGCTGACCATTGGCGGTGAATTTGAGCCAGTAATAATAAGGGCTGGCGAGTTGTATGGTGTTATCGCTATAGCTGGTGGTTGTAGTATTTAGGGTGGCTATGCGCGTTCGGCCACTGGGGTCGGCGTCGGTATCGCGATAAAGCTGAAGATTGCTTACGGTTCCTTCAATGGTCCAATTAAGAGCGATTGCTCCGGCACTGGGGCTGGCCGCTAAACAAACACTGGCACCGCCGCCACTGCCACAATTTGCCGCGAGTACTGCAATACTTGAAGAGCCGCAGCCAAATAATAATAAGCTGATGAATACGGTACGTAACATGTTTAAATCCCTCTATTTATACCTAGTCCGTTGATAAGGATTACAGTTGGCCTCTGTTGTTTGATCGTTAGCTGCTATCTATGGCGTATATACGAGTTATCGCTTCGGCTAATAACAATCAAATAACAGGATGCTTAAATTAATCGAGAGCTTACGGATTACAGCTATTTCGCAGGCTCTTGCTATTTGTAATATCTTAGCATTAGAAAATTAGCTCGGGCATGAAATGCTACTGATTATTTGAATCATGTGGAGTCGAGCAACTTTTGCCTCTTGGTGCTGGTGACCGCAATTGATAAAGTTGTGCCAATTTTGATTGGTGAGGGAGCACAGACCCTGCGCAAGTTTAGGCTTGCTGCAACATCAATTGAACTTGCTTACCAATAGTTTCGATGGCTCGCTCTATTCGCTGGTTGGGAAGGTTGGCATAATTGAGGCGTAAACAGTGCTGATACTTATTGGCTGCCGAAAACAAGTTTCCCGGAGCGATACCAATGCGTAATGGTTTTAAGCGTTCATTCAGTTGTTCGGCATTGATTTGTTCTGGTAGTTCGACCCACAAGAAGAACCCGCCTTGCGGACGACTGATTTTGGTTCCTTTGGGGAAGTAGCGCTTGAGCCACTGTAGCATCAGGTCTCGATTGCTTTGGTACTGTTGTTTGGCCAGGCGGAGGTGTTTTTCGTAATACCCTTGTTCAATAAAATCGGCCACTGCCAATAACGGTAGGCTATTGGCGCCTAAGGAACTTACAAATTTTAAGTGGGTGAGCATTTTACCGAAACGTCCGGGGGCAACCCAGCCCACTCGTAAACCGGGGGCGATGGTTTTTGAGAACGAAGAACAAAACAGCACGCGCTCGTTACTATCGTAAGATTTAAGGCTGCGTGGCCGAGGGTGTTGATACACCGTATCCCCGAGGATGTCATCTTCAATAATGGCGAAGTCATACTTTTCTGCCAAACGAAGGAGTTTGAGTTTATTTTTTTCGGGCATCTGATAACCCAGCGGGTTATTTGAGCTAGGGATCAGCTGTAGTACCTTAATTGGCCATTGCTCTAGCGCAAGCTCGAGAGCGGGCAGACTAATTCCCGTTTCGGGGTGGGTCGGAATTTCTAAAACTTTGAGCTGATTTGACTGAATGGCCTGCATCGAACCGTAGAAGTTAGGAGAGTCTATTGCAACAATGTCACCGGGTTGGGTGAGAGCTTTTAGGCTTAAGGACAAGGCTTCTTGGCAGCCAGCGGTAATTTGAATGTTATCGGGATGGATATGGCAGCCTGAGTTTTGCATTAAGCGTGCGATCTGTACCCGAAGCTTATACAGGCCATTTCCTTTGTCACAGCTAAATATTTGTTTGCTGTTGTTTTTAATTTGCTCGGTCATCAAGCGCTTTAAGGGCTTTAGGGTTGTCGCAGTGGTATCCGGTGAGCCTCGACCAAGCGCCAGAAAGTGGTCGTTACTTTCGGTCATGGTGAGATCTAATACCTGCTGCCAGTTATCAATTAGCACTGGGCGCTGTTCGGGTTGACTCAGCGAAGGTAAGGGTTGCTCTTGTTGGCGCGGACTAACGTAGTAACCGGACTTATATTTGCTATGCACAAAACCAGCGTCTTCTAACAGGCGGTAAGCCTCTTGAACGGTTGAAATACTCACGCCGCGTCGTTGACTCATTTCGCGGATTGACGGCAGCTTTTGCCCAATCGGGTAATAGTCTTGCATGATCTGTATTTGTAGTTCGTGGGCAAATTGTTGATATAAGGTCATCCTACCTCCTCCTCTGCAGGGCTCAGTAATAACATGTCTAAGTACAGATTAGCAAAATAAGTAGAAGAGCATGACAGATAGATGGATGAAAAGCATTACAGATGGCCATTTTGTGGTTCTGTCATGTAAAGATAAAAATTATCTGAATCTGTCATGCTTGGTGACTGAATTTTATACTGAAAGGGTCATCATCAAAGTACAGGAGAGATGCAATGAGACCCATATTTCAAGCTCGTTTATTGGCTCACCGTTTACAGCAAACACTCGCTGCTTATCAAATGCTCGCACGTAGCCGTCGGGCCTTGGCAAAGTTGAGTGATGATCAGTTGGCTGACATTGGGGTAAGCCGAGTGCAGGCCCAACGGGAGGCTTACCGTTTTTTTTGGCAGCGGACAAAGTCTCGCCCGAAAGTAAATTTACAGCGTTCTGCGCCAGTGGCTACAAGCCATAAATCGGCCTCATTGGGCCTCTCAGGCTCTTAAGCTTGTTGGGCCGCGCTCCAGTCAATTATCCTTGTTTTGCTGCTTTTAAATAAGCGGGGCGTAGCTGAACTTTGGCAAGGTAAGCTTGGGTATGGCTTCGCTCTTGCAGTAAGCCTTGGCTGTCGGCAATTTCTAATACAATTGTCATCATAATGTCGGCAGCACTGAACTGCTGGCCTGCAAAGTAGGGCTGCTGGCTTAAATGTTGTTCAATATAAGTAAAATCAACGGCGAGTTCTTTGCCAATGTAAGAGTCTAAAGGCTGACTTGCATCGCGTTGTTCTAAACCTAACAGCAGGTGAGTGATCACCGGTAAGGCGAGTGAGCCTTCTGCAAAATGCAGCCATTCCACGTAACTGTAATAGTTTGGGTTGTCTTTTGCGGGGCGAAGCGCTTGTTGCTCGCTTTTGTCTAACAGATATTCCATGACTGCTCCCGATTCACATAGAGTTCGCTGCTCATCAACAATAATCGGCGCTTTTCCCAGAGGATGGATTTTTTTCAAACTTGGTGGCGCTAAATTACTCACCGGATCGCGTTGATGAACGACGACTTGATAAGGCATGGTGAGTTCTTCGAGTAACCACAAAACGCGCTTGGAACGAGACTTTTGTAGATGGTGCACAGTAATCATGAGTTTTCCTTGGAGATGTTGAATGGCGCTTCAAGATGTAATGAAGCGCCGCTGTTTGGCTTATAGCGCCGCTTGGTAGATTTGACGGCTAAGATCTAGGTTGATTTGTTGGTCTTCGCCGAGTGCTAGCATTTGGTGTTGTTCAAGCTTGGCTAATAATAATTCGACATCTTGGTCGCCCAAGTCTATTTCCGATAAACGGGTTGGCACCAGCATCGCTTTAAAAAATGCTTCGGTGGCGGCAATTGCTTGCTCGATCCGTTGCGGTTCATCGCCTTCGGTGATGCCCCAGATCCGCTCGGCATATTGTAATAACTTGGCGGCTTTGGTCTCTCTACGGATTTTCATTACTGCGGGGAGAGTGATCGATAAACTGCGGGCGTGATCCACACCAAACGCGGCCGTGAGTTCGTGGCCAAGCATATGACTCGCCCAATCCTGTGGTACCCCGGCACCAATTAATCCGTTTAAAGCCATGCTGGCGGCCCACATAATATTGGCGCGAACCTCAATGTTATCTTTGGTTTCGGCGGCTAGGGCTTTTGGCCCTTCTTCGATGAGGGTGAGTAAGATCCCTTCGGCGAAGCGGTCTTGAATTTTGCCATTCACAGGATAGGTGAGGTATTGCTCCATCACATGAACAAAGGCATCTACTACGCCGTTACTAACTTGGCGCGGCGATAAACTCAACGTGACACTGGGATCGAGGATAGCAAATTGCGGCCGTACAGCTGCCGCCATGAATGGCAATTTGTTCCCATCACGGGTCACGACCGCACCTGCATTGGTTTCAGATCCGGTGGCTGGCAAAGTGAGCACTGCACCTAAAGGGAGGGCGCTGTCTACCGGATGGCGTTTAGCAATGATGTTCCAAGGATCATCACCTTGATAAAGCGCCGCTGCGGCGATGAATTTACTGCCATCGATGACCGATCCACCGCCAACGGCGAGAATGTAGTCAAGCTGTTCTGTTTTGATTAATTCAACGGCTTTGATCAAGGTCTTGTACTGCGGATTTGGCTCGATCCCAGAAAACTCAACCCAGTGATGGCCTGCCAAGGCTTCGGTGACTTGCTGATAGACGCCATTATTTTTAATCGAGCCGCCGCCATAGGTGAGTAATACCCGCGCATCGGCAGGTAGCTGTTGTTGTATATTGGCGATTTGACCTTCACCAAAATGAATTTGGGTGGTGTTTTGAAAAGAAAAATTTAACATCTTAATTCCTTCATAGTTTGTTTTTTCGGCTCAAGGCTGTTGAGTGATGCCGCTTTGTCAATGAAACAAAGCAGCATTCTTCAGCACAGTATCAACAGGTCTTAAACTTAAGCGAGTTGTTGTAAGAGTTTCTCGGCGGTCATCTCAGATGAGGCTGGGTTTTGACCGGTAATCATTAAGCCATCTTGTACAGCATAGGGATTCCAGTCGGCGATACTTTGGTAGTCTGCACCGCGGGTTTTGAGTTCATCTTCTAGTAAAAACGGAACTACCTCGCTTAACTGCACTGCATCTTCTTCACTATTGCTAAAGCCAGTAACGCTTTTACCTTTGACTAATAAATCACCATTGCTTTGCTTCACGTTGAGCAGTGCAGCAGTGGCGTGACAAACGGCAGCCACAGGCTTGTGTTGTTGGATAAAGCTTTCCAATAAGCCAATTGATTGGGGGTTATCGCTTAAGTCCCAAAGTGGGCCATGACCGCCAGGATAGAAGACTGCATCGTAGTCACTGGCATTCACATCAGCAAGTTTTAGTGTATTGGCAAGATGTTTCTGAGCTGTTTCATCTTGGTCGAAGCGACGAGTGGCGTCGGTTTGAAAATCGGCTAGTTCACTGTTTGGATCGATTGGTGGTTGGCCGCCCTTAGGAGATGCAAGGCTAATCGTTGCGCCAGAATCTAAGAATACGTAATAAGGGGCTGCAAACTCTTCTACCCAAAAACCAGTTTTGTGGCCGGTGTTGCCTAGTTCATCGTGTGAGGTTAGAACCATTAAGATTTTTTTTGCGTTGCTCATATCGCGATACCTTATTGAATTTATTTGTTTAGGGCGTGGGCATCACGCCAATGACCAGCAGTGTAGTCCTCTATAAACAATGCGACAATGCAGATTAAATAGACATTATTGGTTTAATTATTGATACAATTGTAGCCAGATAGCTAATTAACTAGGGGACTGGTCCCATGAGTATGTCTTTTGAGCAGTTAAAAAGTATGGTGGTATTTGCTCAAGTGGTTGAACAAGGCAGTTTTAGTGCTGCGGCCAAACACATCGGGATTACCCGTGCAGTAGTGAGCTATCACGTTAAAAAACTTGAGTCTAACTTAGGTGTGAGTTTGCTTAATCGCTCCACTCGCAGTTTGCATCTGACTGAGGCGGGAGAACAGTATTATCAGCGCTGCCATAATATTGCCGAGCAAGCTAAGGCTGCCAACATGCAAATGGAAAATATCAAACAGGAACCGGAAGGTTCGTTGAAAATTTCTTGTCCGGTGAATGTTGGCTTACGGATTATTGTGCCTGCGCTTAATTTGTTTCGAAGCTTGTACCCCAAAATCAATATCGATTTAGTGTTGAGTGATGAAGTGGTAAATGTCATTCAAGAGGGGTTTGATTTAGCGATCCGTGGCGCTGTATTGGAAGATTCAGGCTTGCAAGCCAGCAAACTGATTACGCTGAATACTTGTTTATGTGCCTCGCCACAGTATTTAAATCAGTATGGTCGTCCTCGTTTGCCTGCGGACTTAGATGCTCATCAATGGGTGATTTATACCACGGGTTCGAATACTTTAAACCTGCGTAAAGGGCACCGCTCTTTTAGTATTCGCACCAAAGGCGGGATTAGCACCAATAACGCAGCAGCTCGTACAGCCTTCATTGAAGGGGGCCATGGCCTAGGCCGAGTACCGTTATATGATGCTCAACCTCGGATAAAACTGGGTTTGTTAGAAGTGCTTATGGAAGATTATCAGCTGGATGACATTGATGTGTACGGGGTTTATCCCAAGGGGGCCACAAGGTCTAAAAAGTTGCGTTTACTCATCGATTATTTAAAGCCTTATTTGGCCAAACAGGCTCGTTAGTCAAGTCAGTGGCATCAAGCAAGGCCATCGTGAGTCATGGCTTGTTGTATGGGCAGCGGGGCTTCGTTATCTCGCCCCTTCGCGCCTGTTAAGCGTAATTGCCTTTTCTGGGCATGCCGCAACACATAAGCCACAACCTTCACAGGCCTCAATGTTGGGCATTAAAGCTTGCTGCCAGCCATGTGCCAAGCCTTTAAGTTTTCCTAGTAAGGAAAGCTTGCTGCGTTCCGCTGCGGGTAATACATCGATGAAGAATACATTTTTTGGGCAAACGACTGCGCATTCACCTTTTCCCTCGCACTTGTTGCGATTAATCACCGGCACAATAACACCAGGCTCTTGTTTGCAAACTCTAGTCTGAGAATGTTGTTGATGACTCATCATCTGTACCTTTGTTTGTGGTGTTGTAAACGAAAACTATGTGGCATGAAAGATCTGCTGTTAACGCCATAAAAAGCCAGAAATACGTTTGCCGAATAAGAGTCCTGAATAGATTTTTTCGGCGGACTCGGTGCGTTTCATCGCAGCTCCAAAGCAGATATGCATTGGTAATAAGTGATCTTCTCTACGATGGCAATCTCGCGCCGATGGCGCAAGCTCCCAATTTAGTAATCTATTTATGGTTTCTTCGATTGGTGTTGCTACGAGTGTCTCGGTGAGCCAATCATCAAACGCCGCGCTATGTTCGAAGCTTCCGTTACGTTCGTGGAACGACATCCCCGATCCAATGATCAATATGCCTTGCTCCCGTAAGGAGGCGATTGCTTGCCCTAAAGCGATATGTTTAGCAGGGTCTAAGGAATGTAATAAAGATAACTGTACAACTGGAATGTTGGCCTCAGGATACATCAGCATTAAGGGCACGAAAGTACCGTGATCATAACCTCGATGTTGATCCAAATTGCAGTGGATATCGTGAGTCCGTAATAAATCGGCTACGTTTTGAGCGAGGCTTGGCTCTCCCGGCGCAGGATATTGGTATTTATAACATGCCGCTGGAAAGCCACCGTAGTCATAGATCATTTGTGGCTGAAGAGCAGATGAAATGGCCGCAATATGACTCTCCCAATGAGCGCTAATCATTAAAATTGCTTTGGGTGTCGGCAGTTGTTTATGCACGCTTTTTAAAAAAGCAGTGAGATCTTGATGGCCGGGTTCATCTAAAAGTGGCATGGGGCCACCACCGTGCGGTAAATATAAAATCGGCATCAATTCCTTGTGCCCAATATGCTGATGAGTCGCGAGCATGAAAATACCTATATAGACCAGTTGTTATTTAACTTACTGTGATAGCTTGATATAGAAAGACCACCCAAATTGGTGGTCTCTTATTGAACGTTTCGATCTTATGAGGAAAGCTCAGCACTTGGTGTTGTTTTTTTAGCAAACAGCAGACTGTCTTTTTTACGAGCAAAGAAAATGATGATCGAAAAGACCAATAGCAAGGCAGCAGCGGGCAGTCCTTGAGGATCGTACTGAAAGTGGTAGTAGATCGCTCCAAGCATGATCAGAGCTAGGCCTACGGCCGCGAGTGAACTGAGTTTTTTGATGAAAATGCCAATCGCACCAGCAATTTCACATAAGCCAATGAAGTAGCCAAAAAAAACTGGGAGGCCGAGAGTGGCAAATGATTTATGCAGCATTTCAACGCCCATTAATTTACCAATGCCGCCAGCAAGAAAAGCCAAAGCCGTGAGAGCAAGGATGACCCAAAGGCCATACTGTTTAAATTTATTCATAGGTCACCTATTGAAGTTGTTGAGTTAATTTTCGTCAGTATAGGCTTAAGCTAATTAATTAAAATTGATTGTATTTCATCAAGAGTATAACTTTAGGTTATGATTTTGGGCGGCGGCTACAATAAAGGAAGATGACAGCATGACATTAGAGCAATTAAGAATGCTACAAGCCGTGATACAAGAGGGCTCATTACAGGCAGCCAGTCATCGACTGTTTAAAACGCAACCGGCGATAAGTAAAGGTTTACAGCAGTTGGAAAGCGCTTTAGGCATTAGTCTACTTGATCGCTCTGGATATAAATTGAAGTTGACTCAGCAAGGAGAGCAGATCTATCAAAAGGCATTGATGTTGCTTGAGCAGAGTGAACAACTCAATGAAATGGCGAAACATTATAAAACAGGTTATGAACCTAAGGTGGTGATTGCGGTGGATGCCATGTTTGATTTGGCAACCCTGGTGCCCATCTTTGAACAAATTCAAAATGAGTTTCCGCAAACCCAAATTATATTGAAGCAGGAATTTGTTACGGGTGGAATTGACTCGGTGGTTCAGCGAAATGCTCAGCTTGCTATTTCTGCTTCAGAAGCTGATTTTCTCAATAGTTTTAAATTGGTAACTCAGCATATTCATACCCAAAGTATCGTTAATGTTGCTGCGCCAAAGATGCTTTCTAGGTATCCGCATCTAACCGAGTCTTCTCAATTAAAAGACGAATATCAAATTATTGTTCAGGACTCCGGCAGTTTGACCAAGGATGTTGAGTTAGATGTACAGCAAGGCCAGCGAAAATGGTATGTGAATGATTTTCATAGTAAGCGCACCTTGTGTTTAAGCGGTATTGGTTGGGGGCGTTTACCATATTTAATGGTAAAAGAAGATATTCAAATGAAAAGATTAACTCCGATTGAACTGAGTGATACCCCGGTGGAAATTGAAGTTAAAAGTTACGTGATGAAGCTTAAAAGCCAAGTATTGGGCCCCGTCGCAAATCGCTTATGGGACCTAATTAGTCGCTTGGAACATCGATCATGAGCGTTAAGCTTTAAGGTATTTGAATTCTGATTGATGACATGTTCTAGCTCTTTCTAGGGCTGCGCTGGAGAAAACTATTATTGGTTTACTTAGGTATTAGCCCATGGGGGAAAGCTATGATTAGTTGTTCATGGTCGTGTTATTGATAAACCTTAGGTTGCCATATTTGCATTAAGCTTTCTGGGTTTTCAATGGCTGTAAATCCGTATTGAGCATACAACTCGTGTGCATCTCTGGTCGCTAATAACATACGCCTTAAGCCTTGTAATTCAGGATGAGAAATAATCTTTTCAAGCAGCCATTTACTCAAGCCTTGTCCGCGGTGCGATTCAACGATGAATACATCGGCTAAGTAGGCAAAAGTGGCCCTATCCGTAATTAGGCGTGCAAAGCCAACTTGTTTTCCAACTGTTTCGAATACCCCAAAACAGAGTGAATTCAAAATCGCTTTTTTGAGGGTTTCTCTAGGGATCCCATTTGCCCAATAGCTTTGAGATATAAAGTGATAAATAAACTCAAAATCTAAGTCATTTGGATCGGTACTGATCTGAAAACCTTGCACTGACATTTTCTCCTGAAGTATCAAGTACTATCGATGTAAGTTGTTTATTGGCTTGCGCGGATTAGCAGCGCCGTAATAATCGAGCGGGATTACCAGCATAAATACCCGGTTTGGTAATATCTTTGGTGACGACGCTACCGGCACCAATCACCGTTTGGTCACAAATAGTTACAGCTAAAATGGTTGCATTCGAGCCAATCGAGACTTGGTCCCCAATTCGGGTTCTGCCCCAAGAATCAGGGTCTGCGTTTGGCTTACCATCTTTAAATAAATCGTTGGCAAACATGACGCCGTGTCCGATAAAACAATCTGCGCCAAGGGTGACAAATTCGCAAATAAAGCTATGAGACTGAATTTTAGTTCGAGGGCCAATCGAGGTGTTGTTTTGTATTTCGACAAAAGGGCCGATAAATACATCATTCGCGAGTGAACAACCATACACATTGGAAGGCTCAATAATGGTAACGTTCTCGCCGCATTCGACATCTACAATTTGTGCTTTTAAGAGCCGAGGATTTGCCATCTTGCCTCCAAAATATAAGACCGAACAATCGGCGAGCAATTGTCTCGAGCTGCTACTTTGCCTGATTTTGCAGTTTACCTTTGTAAGCTAGAGTTTATGAGGCTTGGCTAAATGAATCAATGCTAATGCGACTTAGTACCCATAGAGGCTGAACTGATGACATATTGGGCACTCATTTTTAGCTTGCTATTCTTTACTAGATGGGTTGTATTTATCGACTTTGGTGTTGGTTTTAGGTGCAGGGCGGTTGAATGGAATTACAGATATATCAGGTGGATTCTTTTACACAAGAACTATTTAAAGGGAATCCTGCTGGGGTATGTATCACTGATAAACCCTTGGATGAATCATTAATGTTTTCGATTGCTACGGAGATGGCTATATCGGAAACAGCTTTTCTATCGCTCAATGATATGAATTTGCGTTGGTTCACGCCCAAAGTTGAAGTGAAACTGTGTGGTCATGGTACCCTTGCTGTGGCGCATATTCTGCAGCAGAGCGGTGTCGCGGAGATAGGCCAACAGCTCGCCTTTTCCACTTTATCTGGAACTTTGTTGGCCAACATTCAGCCTCAACATATTGCCATGGACTTCCCAGAGCCTGTGCTCGAAATGTCCCCGACCGTTGAAACTCAGTTTCTTGAGTACTTAGGGATTAGGGGGGAGCAAATCTTGGGGATGGCAAGCTTTGATGACAAGCTGTTAATCGAAATTGAGAGCGAGCAACAGCTTTTAGCGCTACAGCCCAATTTTGAGGCCTTAAAACAGTTGGTGGGACGTGGCGTATTGGTTACTTGCCATGCTTCTCGCGATGATTTGGATTGTATTTCTCGTTACTTTGCGCCTTGGGTTGGAGTGAATGAGGATCCGGTGACAGGCTCTGCACATTGTGCCTTAGCGGCCTATTGGGGCGATAAATTGTCTCGTACTTATCTCAAGGCTTACCAAGCTTCAGAGCGGGGCGGTTTTGTTCAACTTGAACGGCTTGGTAAGCGCCGGGTTAGTTTGATTGGTAATGCCGTGACCAGCTTAACCGCAACTCTTAAATTGTAATGATTGAATGAGATACAAGCCGTTATTACTCCCAGTGAGCGGCTTGTTCTTCTAACTCAAAGGCGATGGAACGGCCTTTGTCCACTAGCTGTGTCACTGTGCTTGGCGAGCCATCGGCATTCAAGCTCACTAAACCAATACCCGAAGCATTTAGTAAACGCTCACCTCGTGCGGCTTGTTCTGGTCGATGAGGGATAATCTTCATTCGCCGACGTTTAGTGAACCAGTTAAGTGGTGAACCAGGCGAATAGAGCCAGCGATTGGCTCTGTCTAGCCAATCGAGTAAACGGCTGGGGAATTGATTTTTAATACCGCTACTGGTGATCTGCCAAATATCTGGGCCAGCGTTTTGTCCTCGTAGTTCAATGCGATAGGCAAAGGAGTAATGTACATCTCCTGATAGGATCACAAAATGACGGGGAGTGTTGGGGTGTCGAAATAAGTTTAATAGCGCGTTTGCCGAACCGGGGTGCGCCATCCAGTTTTCGGCATCAACTAACAACGGTTTGCCTAACCAAGTAAATAGTCGTTGAATCGCTTCAATTAGTTTCACCCCAAAAATGGGGGCAGGTGATACCATGATGACCGCATCGAGGCCGAGTAACTGCTGCTGTAGATCGGTTAATGCTTGCCAATCCATGAGTCCCGAAGGGGCGCTTAGCTTGCGCTCGGAACGCCAGCGGTGGGTGCGAGTATCAAGCACAATTAAGGGCGGCTGAGTCTTCCACTGGTAATGCCAGTCAGCAAAGCTGAGCAGCTGATCAATTAAGCTTAAATGGGCTTCGCTGCCGGGTTGCTGTAAGGCTGCTTGTAAGTCGTTAAGCATATTTGCAGAAAACTGTTGAGGATTGTTTCCCCAGGCCTGACAAAGTAAATAGCCACACAAGGCATTGCCGATAATTCGTTTGGAAAAAGCATGTGAATAGGCACTTTGCTCCCATGCGGCGGATAGGTTCCAATCGTCGGTTATATCGTGATCGTCAAACATCATAGCACTAGGTAAGTGAGCCAGTATACGCTGTACCTGAGTGAGGTCAGCAGCGAAGCGAGTGATCACTTCTCGTTGTTGCTGATAGTGCGCGAGTTGCTCGGGTTTGAGTGCTTCCGGGGGCGTTAAATCAATATTTTTCCATACACTGGGCGACCACACTAACAGATACATGGCTAATACTTCAGCCAGTGAAATCAAGTGATTTTGCGCGCTGTCAGAGGTGAATATGGGCTTTTTCACGCCGCCAAATAGAGCTTTAGCGACTCCACCTTGTTGTTGCTCTACAGGAAGTAACTGTTGTCGAGCCATATAATGGGCTTGTTGCCGATGTAATTGTTGGCTGTTTTGAATTTGCGCGGCAGTAAAGCTTTCCTCGGCGATGGCCAGCTGTTCGATTAGTTGGTGGATCGCGACCAACATGGGGGTGGCCACGTCGTCTGCGTAAATTTGATCTCCGCTCATCATGAGCAAGCTAGGCCATTGCGCGTGAGGGTGTTCAGCTAGGTAACGGTCGGCCATGACTAAGCCGTCGGCGCTCGCAAAATGAGGCTTGCGGCATGAACCATGGAACAAACGATTGATCTGCTGCGGGACCTTAAACCCTGGGAGTTTACGTGGTGGATATACGAGATCCGGTGCCCAATCTTGCCAACTTAAAGCTTGTGTTTGTTGCGCTAAATACAGCTTTAAATCGTAGCCAATCCAGGTCTCCAGTGGCAGGGTACGAGGCAGTTTAATGTCGAGTAAGTGGTAGTAGAGCTTCTCACCAGCAACGATACTACATAGGCTGTCGGCCAGCTGCGTTTGGGTGAGCTCAATCGCCGATTGCTGCTCAGGATAGAGCTTGAGGCTGATCGATACCGCTTGTGAAGTGGCAAACCAAATGGTCACCTGCTTGCGTTCAATACGGCGGAGTATAGGACCTGCTAAAACCAATGCTAATTCATTATCATCCATGAGAAAAGTATACTAACGATGCTGTAAATGGCCACTATTCCCCCAAAAAACATCGTATTTTGGTCATGAAATCAAACAGTAATCGCTACTATTCTCGCTAGCTTTGTTGTTGAAGATGGATTTTAAAGTCAAAGCTTGCTCATATTAGTGTTGTTTGTTCTCGAGTAATTGCTGTAGCGCTAGTGGTAAGTAACTGCGTAAGCGTTGGCTTAGATTGTGTTGTTTTTTTTGCCAAAGGATCCCCAAATAAACAAGTGCTAAACCAAGCAAACTTAAGGATATGGGGAATAACCAGCTATCTTTGAAAACGCTATAAGACAAGTGGTACAAGTAATAACAGCAGCCGAGTGAGCCAAAAATCACAAATACGCGACGCACCAAGATCACTCCACATAGCATTAAGCCGAGATTGATGAGGCAGTAAACCAATTTGGTTAACTCACTATCCGATTGTTGCATGCTTAAACCACCCCAAAAGCTTAATACGCCGAATAGATAGAGCCAAAAAGCATAGTCGGCAGAATGTCGGCTGCGAATGTCGACCCAGAAGGCAATCAAACACATCATTAAACCAAAGTACATCGACACCAAGGCTCTGAATTGGTAGTCAGGACGTTCACCAGTCAGCATCACGGCAACATCCATGCTTAGATACCAGAGGGTCACCGAAATCGGAAATAGCATGAAGGGAAAGCGATATATCCAGCTGAGTAGCAGGCCCACCGCTAAAGTGGCCAACTCCATATACAGCCATTGCCATTGCACATAACGATGGTAATCTTGATAGTGACTTTTTGAAGGCCACCACCCCATGGCTTGTTGTAAACCATAGACTGCTAGTGGGGTGAGGCAAATCACCAAGCTGGCCGTTAGCCCCGCGGGGATGAGATGACCCTGTTTTTTAAAATGTTGGCAAAGAAATATAGCCAGCACCGCATAGCTTAAACTGATGCCCACCAAGCCCCATCCGCCAAAACTTTCCCAGCCTAGATTCATAAACACGGTCATCGCGCCAATCGCGATTAGTCCACCAAAGTAATACAGCAAATGTGTGAGATTAAAGCGCGGACGACTATTTTCTTGTTGCTGTAAAAATTGAAATAGGGCTTCGGCTTGTTGAAGGCTAATAATGTTGGCTTTTGCTGCTTGGCGTAAGTTCTGCAGGGTAATATGAGGCATTGAGTCGATCCGTGATGGCGATTGGTCTGCTTGTAGTTTGCCAAGATTTCGCTTAGAAATCTCATGTTTGAGCTAACTTTGCGAAAGCTAATTGTGGATGCTTGTTTACCCTTGAGCGTGGTTCAATTTAAGGGCGCGAGCTTTGAACTACACTTGAATGACATGAGGGAAAAATAGGACTCAGCATGAAGCGAGTACTCACATACTGGATAGGCTTTTGCTGTGGTTTATTTAGTGGCGATAGTTCAACTGACGATTTGCTGGTTGGTAAAGTCTGTCCGGTAAGCTATCAGCAGCAAGCTTTGGGGATATTGGTGTTTTCTCAAGCTTGGTATCATAGTGGCCGACAGCAGGCTTCTTATGTCGCCCGTGATAATGCCACTGGCGTGGGGGTCGAGATCCATCTTTTCACCAACCGTTCAGGAGAACTCGAGCTAGAAAATCAGGCGAATTGTTCTCGTTATCGGATGTTGCAAGTGCGAACCACGAATCGGCGTTTACTCGCCGATGAACTTGGCTCTCAGGTCGATGCTCCTGCTCAGTTGTTAGAGCCTTTCTATGATACCGAGCCTCTTGAGTACGGTTATGGGGTGCATGCCACGCCACAAGATCACTTCGATAAACCTTGGCAAGGCCGACCTAAACGGGCCTCAACGCTTGCGATTTACGATACCCCTTTTGTCTCCGATGCGCTGGGTAAACTTGGTCAGAATATTGAGGTCGATTTTGAAACCTGCGTGGTATGCCAACGAGACGTAGGTTATGACAGTATATTGTCCTGTGGGCGCTGGGGTTATCAGCGCGAGTTTTTAGATGAGCGTAGCGGTTGGGCGGAACCGGAGTATAAAGAGGCGACCTGCCTTAACTTTCCCAGTATTGGTTTTAGGAAAACGGTAGATTTAGCTGAGCCTTTCGAGTATCAACATTGGCTAAATTGGCGTTAAGTCGGGATATTTTCGCTGGTATCTTGGCAGCATGCTTTGATTACCCAGTAAACCTCCTTGGTGGATGTACAGGGTTGGCGTTGTTTCTTCTTGTTTATCGAGAAAATCAATTAAGCACTGCCAGCCGATGGGATCGTAGAGCAAATCAAATTCAACTTGGCTTTGCTGTATCAAGGTTAGCCATAACTGGTAGAGTTGACGATACAACTTACCAAAATGGTAATTCTTTCGGCGTGGTAAAATCTGCGGATGACAGTTGCTGTCCGGGTTGAGTAGGCTAAATTGCTGGCTTAGGTAAGCCTCGTTCCCAACACAGGCACAGCTCAATACTTTGACTTTACTTTGGCGTTGGTGAAAATACTCACTCAAATATAAGGCGGTGGTGCCAGTGCCCGCTGGTAGCATAATGTTTAAATGGCTAATGTCTCGCTGAATCTGCCATTGCTCTATTTCTTGGCCGAGCAGTTGTACACCTTCTCGCGCATAGTGGCAACGGCCTCCTTCGGGGATCAATAGTTGATGATTTAATAAGGTTGGCTTTATTTGTCGTTGCATAAATGCGTCTAAATTACGTTGTTGTTGTCCGGTAATTTCGCTGACATCGATAATATTCGCACCGAGCGCCAGTGCCGCTTGATAATTACCACAGGGGTTTTGGCGAAGCTGTGAAGGAATATGATCGACGTAAAAATCGCATTGTAAGTCTTTGAGCTGGGCTAAGGCTGCTAATGAATATAAAGAATTTGCCTGCGCCGAACCGCTGCCCACGAGGTAAGTGATACCAGGTAGATCGTTAACTAAAAAATGGTAGAACTTGCGAGCTTTATTACCTGAAAACTGTGGATGAAGTAAATCATCACGTTTGAGATAAAAGTTATGGTCATTGAAGCGAAGTGACTGAATGGGTGAGGGATTAAACAACAGTTGGCCTTAATGAGCGCTATAAAACGATGGCTTAGTGTAACGTTTCACTGTTGGCAGCGAAATGGATTCTTGTTGCTCTCCTATAGAACTGTGGCAGATACTTTACGCGACTAGTTATTTTCAAGTTTATGTGAAATTATTGTGACGGATTGAGGTGAGTAAGAAGGATCTCAATGATGTGGTCGTGATCCCTTATTGATCAAGCTCGCTGCCCCGTATTTACGGCAAATTAATTTTTTTGTGGACGATGACAGAGTTCTAACAAATAAATGTAGAAGCCTTTGTTGAATTTTTTGGCCCTCGAGATAGTTACAGCTGGATTGGGGATAAAAAGCGATATATTCCACTGTATTTACAGCTTTTTACCAAACAGATTTTCCCACAAAAACAGTGCACAAAGCTGTGGATAAAATTCTACACGCTATAGAGAACGTGGCTTGTAGCCAATTGACTTTTTGCGTCAAGATTGTCACTTAAAATTAGTAAAAAATTCTTTTTTGATGCTTCTTTGTCAATCATCGTTGACATTTTTACGTTAGTCAAAATAAATACCAAAATTGAATATTTATTGACGGTTATTCTCCGTGGTAAATCTTTACCTTAGGAACAAATTACTTTTTAATTTGCTATTAAATTATTGATATTAATGTTCTTTTTTAGCATGCCTTGTGCTTTGCATTATGTTTTTTATCGGCTGTTCATCGAGAGTGAAGTGCTTAGCTCCCATGTTTGATTGTTGTCACAAGATTCACTTTCGATGCCTAATTCTTATTGAAGTTTGGAGTTTCATCAATTGGTTTGATAGCAGACTATTTTCGACTTAGTTGGAATTTTAGTTACCTAGTTTAGATAAATGTTAATAGCTTGAGCTTATGTGTATAAGTTTATCCAAATATGTTGATGTGACATCTAGAGCGGCCGTTTAGCGGTCGCGACTCATGATCGATATTCCTAAGGCGCAGCTGTTAGCAGACACTTACTTTGTTGCTTTTTTGTTGTAGCAGTAAGGATCATATAAGTAATACAAGATCCGAAAAGCAACTTGAATGCACCCGATAGCTTTGCGGCTAAGCATAACCACTATGATTTACTGTCGGGTATCCTAGAGTTTTAATGAGGATAAATACGATACGCTTTTTTTGCTGTAAAATTACAAAATGGATACATGTCTAAAGGGTCGATGATGAAACGTTTTCAGCTACTCATACCGCCACCAGTCTTGTTGGCTATCGCTGCTTCGCTTGCTTATGGTTTGGCGTATTTAAATACCTATTGGCTTGTTGCTCGCTTACCATACTGGCTAAATAGTTTACTGTGGCCTGTGGTGCTTTTAGCCTGCGTGGTGGGGGCAGTGAGTTTGCTTCCTTTTATGAAAAAACGGACGACGATTAATCCGCACCATCCGGAACGCAGCCGGCAGTTAATTATAGATGGATTATATCGATACAGTCGCAATCCGATGTACCTTAGCTTGTTGCTGTTATTAACTGCCTGGTGTTTTCATTTGCAGGCTTTGCTGAGTTTGCTGAGTATTTTGGTATTCGTATACTTGATTAATGAATTGCAGATCAAACCGGAGGAGGCTGTTCTCGACTCACATTTTGGTGAGCAATATCAACAATATTGCCGTAAGGTTCGCCGTTGGTTGTAGCTTTAAGGCCTTAATAAAACCGTTTGTTGTCGCTTATGCCGGGTGAATCACTTGGCAATTTGCAAGATTGGTTTACACTGATGAATATTGAAAATGTGATCTGGATCTCTTTTTTTTCAGCTGAAAAGCTTTGCAGACTTGCTGTTCAGCCGCTGACTAGGGATAACTAGCAAAGTTTTTTTAGAGTAAGCTAACAATGGCTAATCCAATTACAGCGCGCAAAGCTTGGGTAAAGGGATCTTTACCTTTGGCTGAGTATGCGGCTTCTTGTTCCGAGGTTCAGCTTCAGAACCTTTCTCCACAACTTTGCTCTTTGCGCCAAAATGGAATTGACGCTTTGGTTGTTCCTGTTCACTGGCGTTACATCGCCCCCTTTAGTGAACAACAGTTGTATCAGGCTGACTCTTGGCAAGCCTTACAGCGCCTGTCGAAACATTTGTTATCCCATGGCTTTAAACTGCAGTATCAATTGTTTTTCTCTTCGGATATCCAGCAAGATACCGAGCAGCGTCTCCCCGATTGGTTTTGGGGTTCGATGTTGGACCTGTTGCCCACGGAACTGAGTGCTGATGCAATTAAATATGTGAACCAATATGGTCGTGATAATACCCAAAGTCCCAGTTTATGGGCTGGCGAAGGTTTGCTCGAAATGTTTGCCAAGTGGATGCAATGTTTTGCTAAACATATGAGGGAATTTGCCCCCCATTGTCAGGCGATTTTGCTGGGGCTAGGACCGAATGGGGAGGCCTGTTTACCGTGGAGTGAGCGTGATGGCCAACCTGTATATCAAAGTTTTAGCCCAACGGCTTTGGCGGCACTAGCTGCAGATATGCAACAACAATATGGCGAGCAACAATCGTGGTTGAGTTTGTGGGAGTTAAATGAAGCACAAGATTGGCCGTCGCAACTCAGTGATAAATTAATTCGAAGTTACCAAAGTAAAACTAACAATACTTGTTTTAGAGAATTTAATCTTTGGTACGCTTCGCGTTGGCAAGCCTATGTGGCGAAGATGCTGGGGCAAGCGGAGCTTGTCTTCAATCAAGCTTGGGCGACTTGTCAGTTGAGTTTAACGCTCCCCATGCTTGAGTTAAGCGCGAGCGATCATCCTTGGCTGAGTTGCTTAAGTGGTTTAAATCCCTCGCCTTGGCAAGAGCGACAGCAGTTAGTAGATTATCAAACGGAACAGCTAGGCCGTTGGCAGAAACAGGCCAAAGGGCGGCTATTATTGATGGTGAGTGGCGCAGAGTCGAGTCATGCCACACGAGTCAATCAAACTTTGCTTGTGGCAATTCGTAGCCTAGCTATTCCAGCGTTGGTGCAAAATAGTCAACCGCAAGCGTTGGCCAGCCATCCGGGGTGGGATCAGCTGTACCATTCAGTATTGCATGGCAACAGCTTTGTGGGTTGGTTATTCAATGATATGTCTCAGCTTAACCAACAGGCAATTGTGAAAGGACGTTTGTCACAGCTTAACAAGTTTAAGTATCAAGAGGCCGAAACTAAGCAGCTTGGTAAAAAGCAATTTCGAGTGATGGGACCCTTGCACCTAAAAGTTGCCAATCAAAAGCAGATGCTTGAAGAAGAAAACTGGCAACAGTTTGAGGCGCAACTCCGTCAACTGCGCAGTATTGGCGTGACTGCTATTTCCACCGATATTTGGTGGGGCTTAGTTGAAGGTGATAAACCGGGTAAATTTGATTGGAGTTACTACGATCGGGTGGTTGCGCTGTTAAAACGTTTGGGTTTGCAGTGGGTGCCGATTTTGTCTTTCCACCAAGCGGGTGGGAATGTTAATGATGATTTTATGCAAGCAATCCCGCTGTGGTTATGGGGGCGTTTGTTAGAGAGTCATGATCAACTTAATTCGGTGCAAGACTTACAGTATGTGTCTGAAACCGGTGATGCCTCGATGGAATATGTATCGCTTTGGGCTGATGAATTTGTGATGCCCTATTATCAGCGATTTATGGAAGCGTTTAAGCAGAATTACATCAACAAAGCGGGTTTGATGGATGAAATCAACATCAGCTTAGGCCCCGCTGGGGAGTTACGCTATCCCAGCTATAACGCCCATGACTGGGGGAATTACCCAAATCGTGGAACCTTGCAATGTTATAGTCGCTTAGCAAAACAAGATTGGCTGGGTTACTTGAAGCAAAAATTTCATAGTATTTCGGCTTTAAACGCCAGTTTTGGTTTTACTCTGGAGCGTTTTGATGAGGCGACTATTCCTGATGCAGATTGGCTGTTTAGCCATAAGCGTTATATTCATAATGCTTGGGCGCGGGAGTTTTTAACTTGGTATCATCGTGCTTTAGTTGCTCATGGACGTCGCATTTTTGAGACTGCCTTGGCGGTATTTGCAGACGATTCTTTTGGCCAGGTGCCTGTGGGGATTAAGATCCCAGGGATCCACTGGGTGGTGAGTGATCCCAAGTTACCTCGTGCCGCCGAAATTACAGCAGGCCTGATTGCAGTGCACCCCACCTTAAGTCGTCACAACCAGCAAGAATATTTAGGTTTGCTGAAGGCCTTGCTACCGGAAGGTAAGCAGAATCGAGCCGCGATCCATTTCACCTGTTTGGAAATGATCAACAAGGATTACGAAGGCTATTCTCGCGCTGCCGATCTGGTGGATTGGATGGCTGATGCGGCGACTGAATGTCAGGTTTCCTTGATGGGGGAAAATGCCTTGGCTGGTGAACTGTACGGTGAACAAGGCTGGAAACAAATCGCGCGCGCACTGACTCGCTCGCCTGGATACGATGGCTTAACCTTATTACGGATGCAGAATTTCTTCGATGATGAGCCGACACCAATGAATCAGTTAAAAAAGCTGATTAACCGGATTTCTTAATTTCTGTTTGATTTGTTTAAGCGCAGTTGCGGTAGTGCCACTGCGCTTTTTTGGGAACGGCAGCCTGTGCTAAAAGCTGAGATGATTTGGCCAAGCTGAGGTAGTGCTGATGTCGCGTATAAGGACCAAAGGGTGCTGTCGTTTGGTAGCCATGCTTTTGATAAAATTGTATCGCTTGATGATTAACTTTGCGGGTTGCCAAATTAATTTGTTGATACCCAAACTCTACAGCGAGCTGTTCTAGCGCTTGTAACACGAGTGTCCCTGCACCCGCTTGATTAGAGAACAGGCGTTTAATTTCACATACGCCCGGTTGTAAATATCTAAATCCACCGCAAGCAATGGCTTGCTCCTGGTTTTTTACCAGTAAGAAGACGCCTGTGTGGTGATTAAATTCAGTTTCATCGAACTGTTCAACAGCTTGGTTACCGCTTAATTTAAGCAGCGAATCGGCAAGCGCGCTAATCAAGGTTTGACTCTCGGAACTGAAGGGATCTGCGCGGCAAATACTCAACATGGGGATAACTCACAGGGCACTCATGTCGCTAGTATTACCAACAATGATTGCAATTAGGTTAAAGCGAGGTGTTGATTGTTTTAACCGTAGATTTAGTTATACCAATCTAAGTCATTATCGGTTCATTCTCACTGGACTCCATCACCGTAAACTGCTTGATGTATCGAGTAATTAGAGCCACGAGTGACTGCTCTTCATGGCTCGTTATCGGCAGATTTATGCTGCACAATACATTGTTCGTATAATGAATCAGATTGCTATTCATCCCTCAATAACGCTTATTTATATCTAATAAACTATTGCGACGAACTTAAAAATCTAGTTGGCGTTGTTCTATAAAGTGGAGTTATGATCTGAGCTGAATGTTGGGTGCCACTGGCGGCCTTTATGTTTGGGCTCAGCCAGAAATTACGATGACTCCTTTTGCAACTCGCCTCACTTTGCAGACTGTGGTAAAGGTGGATAATACAGGTTCAACCTAGATTGGGCTGTGCCAATGTTAAGCTCTTGGTGGTAGCGAGTGTGCTTGTTATGCTTGCCCCGTTCTATTCGTTTTTGTATTTGCCGGCTTGCTGGTGTCGTTCATTCATCACTGGCTAACGCCTGGTTTGCCAAGTGATATAATCCGCTCATGTTGCGAGGCCAGAGCACGCCTTTGATCACTCGTCTAAACTCTTATCTTTGTGGCTAATAATATCGCGGAGTGCATGCTCGGGCATTTCGAGAATTTCCACTAATACGATAAATAAATCGGTTGGTAGGGTGCCCGCATACACCTTACTACGCAGGTTCCCTTCCTTCATTTCGATATCGCGCTTAGCCAGTTCATCGGATAAATATTTATATTGAACGCCTTTTAACTGCATCGCTGCACGAATATAACGCTTAATACTATCTTTATAAGGCTGCAAGGCTTGTCGATTTCTAATACTCTGTTCTGGGTTCATCGCGTTTGGTAACTCATTCTATTTTTATTTATCTGCAACGAATGTTAGTAAACGTTGACACAAGAGTCAAACTTGCTATATTTGTTAGCTATAACTAACACATAAGGAAAAATTATGTCGTGGGATTCAGCATCACTTGAATTACTCGCTAAAGCACATCCAGATTGGAGTGTTGATAGCGAAGGTGGTTGTTTGTGCATTAGTAATGATGAAGGTATCGATGCCTTTGCTTACATTGGTGAGCAACAAATGCTAATTGAAGTTGTTTTGTTTAGCTGCGATTCGGTGACCGATAGTGTGAAATTGAATGATTTGATTTTACGCACGCATCACCTGTTACCCTTGTCGGCCGTTGGCATTAAACGCATCGGTGATAAAGATTACTACACCGCATTTGGTGCCTTATCAACCCAAAGCGTTGATGCTGTCGTCATTGAAGAAATAGAAACCCTCTATTCGAATGTGAGTGAGTTTATCGAATTGTATAGTGAGTTTACCCAGCAGGAGATATCAGTATGAGCTTAAAACGTATTTGGAATGCCATTCGCGGTGCGACCAATGAAAGCTTAGAGGCTGTCGCAGATAGCCAATCAATGCGGATTTTGGACCAAGAGTTACGCGATGCTAAATCGGAGCTTGAAGCCTGCGATCGCAACCTCACCACCATTATGGCGAAACGTAAGTTAGCCCAAACCAAGGTTGAAAGTTTAAGCGCAGATATCGATACTTATACCAACCATGCGGTTGCGGCGAGTGAAAAAGGAGATGAAACCTTGGCGCTTGAGTGTGCCGAGCGGGTGTCTAATTTGGAAGTGCAATTAGCCACTGAACAAGAGATCTATAATAGTTACCTGAATACCGAAACGTCGCTTAAGAGCAATATCGCTAAAGCCAAGGCCAGCGTGAAACGTTTGGGGATCCAAATTGATCAGGTGAAGGCGACAGAGTCTTTACAAAAAGCTCAAGTTGCGGGATCTTCACATCATGTGGGTGCGAATTCTAAAGTGAAAACTGCACTTGACAGTTTAGAGCGGATAAAAGAGAAACAAGCGCTGCGCAGTGCCGAGCTTTCTGCCGCTGAGGAGCTGGCCGCCGAAGATAGTGGTAGTAACTTAGACGAGCGACTCAAACAAGCGGGCATTGAACCTGGCGGTCAATCCACCGGTAGTGATAAACTCAAGCAGATATTGGCCCAAAAAAAGGCAAAATAAGTGCTGCTATATAAAGTGCGCCGATTATTTTCGGCGCTTTTTTTTCGTGCTAACGGCACCGCAATAGCCATCTCAGTGCTATTGTATGTTCTCATTTCTTATTACAGCTTAATGCTGGTAGGCGAACGCGCCTTAGTTCATAGTGAAACCTTTCTATATTGGATAGTGGTGACTGCATCGACTGTTGGCTACGGCGATTTTGGGCCCAGTACGCCACTGGGACGTTTAATTGTCAGCTTGTGGGTTATTCCAATTGGGATCAGTATCTTTGCGGTGGTGATTACCAAAGTCGGTTTTGTGATCAATGATATTTACACTAGAGGGGCACGAGGGAAACGCATGTTGAAACTCTCCAATCATACTGTGATTATTGGCTGGAATGGCGCCAGAACATTGCGCCTAGTCGAGCTACTCACTGCTGCGACCAATGATTCTACAGAGACCGTGTTGCTCTGTGTCGACAGCGATATAGAGAATCCTTTGCCCGGTAAGATTGAGTTTGTGCAGGTTGACTCTTTTTCTCATGCTGAGACCATGGCTCGTACTAATCTTGCCCAGGCGAGCAGAATTATTATTGATACTGAGCAAGACGATGTGACGCTGACCTGCGCGCTCTATTGTGCCAAGCTCAATCCGCAGTGTCACAAGACGGCCTACTTACAAGACCCTACCATTGCTGAACTATTGCTCAGCCATTGCCCTCGGGTTGAAGTGATCCCATCGGTTACTGTGGAAATGTTAGCCCGCTCGGCGATGGATCCCGGTTCGGCTCAGGTTCATCAACAGTTACTTGATACTACCCACGGAATGACCCAATATGCTGTGCACTATATGGACTCATCTTCGCTGCCATTTTCCGATGTCTTCCAGCATTTTAAAGAAAACTTACAGGCCACCATTATTGGTTTAAAAGTGGCTGGTAGTCAGCACTTACAACTGAACCCGAGTTTGGATACCACGCTCAACCAAGGAGATGCCTTGTATTATATTGCGGCGCGGCGCTTAAACTCTGATGAGTGTTTTAATTCACCGAAGATAGGATAGTTGCTATGTTTAAGTCTTTGTTTAGTCGACATAAGCCTGAACCTGACAAATATGCAGGGACCCCCGCCATTATGGGGCTTAAGTTGGGTGGCAGTTTTGAACTGGACGCGCTGGCACTGAAGTTAGTGATGGCCGATATGGTGGTGAGTCAGGTCGCTCCCACTCAAATTATTCAATCGGCAGGCATTGTCGACTTAGATGATACGACCATCTATCGTTTTTACACCGATGATGAAGGTTTCTTGCAAGTGGTAGCCAATGGTGAAGGTGAAGAAAATGTGGTGGATGTGAAAATGTTTCATTACTACGATACCCTCGATGTGGCTAATCAAAGCGAATGGGATCGTTTGCTGAAGCAGGAAATTGGCGCAAACACTTATCAGTTGGAAGGACATACATATCATCGGGTATGGACCTCGACCACCGATTATCATAATCCGGTACATATGGAAGAGAAGACCTATCAGGATAATATGGACTTTTCCAGCACCGACCAGTTTACTATGCTATTTGAGCGTGAATTGCCTAGCGGTGAAATGGAATCGCTGTTTCTATCGGCCGAAGAGGTGCTGAACAATAACGCTTTGGAACGCTGCCTGGTGATTAGCACCGGCATGACGATTTCACCAACCCAAATTACTATTCACGGATAAAGGACCAGAACATGGAATCATCGGAACTATTACTCGCCGTCGCAAATTTTGCGATTTACTTTATCGCATCTATTGTTTTCTTGATGTTATTTAAGGTGATTTATGTGCGTGTAACGCCGCATGACGAGTGGGCGCTGATTAAGGAGGGCAAAAATACCAGTGCTGCCATCGCCTTTGGTGGGGCTGTTTTAGGTTTTGCTTTAGCTTTAGCGGGCGCTGCCAGTAACTCTATTTCTTTTGTTGATTATGCGCTGTGGGGACTCATTGCCTTAGTGGCACAAATTGCCGCTTTTGTGATTGTGCGTTTTGTATTTATCCCTGGCATTGTGTCGCGAATAGAAGCCAACGAAGTCAGTGCTGGGATCATGTTAGCCGCGACCAGTGTGTCGGTAGGATTATTAAATGCAGCTTGCATGACCTACTAGGAGGCGCTATGAAACGTTCTAAGTTTATTAACTTATCGGCAATGCGCAAACTCCCTGTTAGCGCTCCTTCATTTATAGTGAAACCTCTAGTCGTGGCGGTGTCGGCAGCCATGTTGAGTGCCTGTTCTGAGCCTCAAGAAGATGCGATTGTGATTGAGTCCATCGATGATTGTGTTACTAAAACGACCTTTAACGAGCAACAATGTGCAGCGGTCTATCGTAATGCGGAGTTAGAAGCCGAGCGAACTGCACCTAAGTATAGTAGCCGCCAAGACTGTGAAGAAAGCTTTGGTTATGACGGTTGTCGAGCTAGCAGTAGCGGTTTCTTCATGCCGTTGATGTACGGCTATTTATTTGGCCGGATGATGGATCCCAGCCGCCCATCCTCGGTGTATAAATATAATCAGCCGGGGTCATCCTATCGCGATTCGATTATCACTGCCGATGGTTCGGTGATTGGTAAAGCTGGCCAGAGAAACTATAAAGTAGGACAGTCGGCTTATAAGAGTAAACCGACTGTAACCAAAACCGTCTCTCGTGGCGGCTTCGGGGCGAAGGCCTCGGCGAAGTCTTCCTGGGGGGGCTCTAAATCGAGCTGGGGTGGTTAAGGGTGCTACGCGTTCCCACCGGTGAACGACCGCATTGGCAGCAACAAGCCAAAGAATATGGCTTTAACTACCACACCATGTATGGTGACAAGTATTGGGATGAGTCGGCCTATTATCAATTCACCCTTGAGCAAGTTGAGCGTGGTATCGAAGCGCCCACCGAAGCTATCCACCAAATGTGCCTTGAAGTCGTCGCGAAGGTGGTTCACGATGAACAGTTAATGCGGCGTTTTTGTATACCTGAAAAGCACTGGGATTTCGTTCGACAATCCTGGTTAAAAGGCGATCCCTGTTTATATTCGCGACTAGATTTTTGCTACGACGGTAAAGGCGACGCGAAGTTATACGAGAACAATGCCGACACGCCAACCTCGGTATACGAGACTGGCTTTTGGCAATGGTTGTGGCTTAAAGACAAGGTTGATCATGGGCAATTGAACCCAAATAGTGATCAGTTTAATAGCCTTCAGGAAAAGTTGGTTAACCGCTTTAGTGATTTACAATACTTAACGCCCGATCGGGTATTGCATTTTTCCTGTTGTAAAGACACTGATGAAGATCGAGGCACGGTGCAATATTTAGAAGACTGCGCCATTGCCGCAGGCCTTGAGACCAAGTTTGTATTTGTCGAAGATATTGGCATGGATAGGGAGCAGCGCTTTACTAATCTTGATGATGAGGTAATCAGCTGGATGTTTAAGCTCTATCCTTGGGAATTTATGTTAGATGAGCAATTTGGTGAGCATCTCGGGCAACAAAATATTCGTTGGTTGGAACCGCCTTGGAAAAGCATTCTGTCGAATAAAGCCCTGTTGCCGATGTTGTGGAAGATGTTCCCCGGCCACCCCAATCTACTCCCGGCTTTTTTTGAAGATGAAGTGAAACAGGCGAATTTCAGTAAGGGCATGGTGAAAAAACCAATTTTTTCTCGTGAAGGCTCAAATATATCCATCTTGCATGGCGACGCTGAAATAGAGCATACGCCAGGTCCCTATGGGGAAGAGGGTTATATTTATCAGGCGCTGCACCAGTTACCTAAATTTGCTGAAAATTACACTTTAATTGGTAGTTGGCTGGTAGATGATCAGGCTGCAGGCATGTCGATCCGAGAAGATAGCAGCTTAGTTACCCAAGACATGAGTCGTTATCTGCCGCATATTATTTTATAAATTGAGGCGCGCATTGCAAGCACGCCTGCTTGGTGAGTTGATTCGCCAAGCCAAACCTCTGCACGGCTTTTATATGTACCTAAGCCGTGTTTATTTTAAGGTTTTTTAGCCTGAGTTAAGCCTGCTACAATAAAGCTCTTATTTGATTCAGTGTCGCCTGTAGGCGTTGTTGAAAACCACTTTTAATTATCTAAAGGAAGGGCGAATGCGCTTAGTTTCGTGGAATGTGAATGGGATCAGGGCGGTGATGAAAAAGGACTTTATGTCCTTTTTCGAGGCGATGCAAACCGATGTCTTGTGTTTACAAGAAACCAAGGCCCAAGACGATCAAGTATTGGCCGCTCTGGAATCCTTGCAAGGCTATCATATTTACAGTAACTCGGCGGTGAAAAAAGGCTACTCTGGTACTGCGATTCTGAGTAAAGAAAAACCGCTTGCTGTTGAATACGACATGGGGATTGAAGAACACGACCAAGAAGGTCGGGTGATTGCAGCCGAATACCAAGAGTTCATTCTGGTTACTGTATATACACCCAATTCGGGCAGCGAATTAAAGCGTTTAGATTATCGCCAACAGTGGGATGCGGACTTTTTAAGCTACTTGAAGAGCCTCGAAGCGCGTAAGCCCGTGTTAGTTTGCGGTGACTTAAATGTGGCCCACAAAGACATCGATTTGGCTCGGCCCAAGCCAAATTACAATAAAAGTGCTGGTTATATGCAGGCCGAGATCGATGGCATTGATAATTTAACTGCCGCAGGTTTTGTCGATACCTTCCGCCTGAAGAAGCAAGATGAAGTTAAATACAGCTGGTGGAGCTATCGAGCTGGTGCTCGTGGCCGTAACATTGGCTGGAGAATTGATTACTTCCTTGTCTCTGAGGCTTTTGCTGATAAGGTGAGTGATGCCGATATTCTTAATGAGGTGATGGGCTCCGATCATTGTCCTGTGCAGGTTGATTTAGCCCTATAATTTCCCGAGCTAGAACCGATGGTGAGTGAGTCTTTGCTTCCATCGGTCGGCTTGCATTTTGGTGCAACATTCCGCTTTGTCTTAAATTTACATTCGCCACTAAAGGTCAACACTTTCTCATCTTGGAGCTAGCCCGCCTACCGCTTTTGGGTTGGATACCATCGACGCAATTTGGGGCGCATCTTATTATAGGATCTAGTCGGTAGTCCTTATGGGGATGCCCATACCAAGCTAACTCATCATCTGTTGATTCTTACTGGCCTAAATCAGCACGAACTGTGTTATGTATCTTGTAATTAGAGCCACTAGTTACTGTACTTCATACTTGGTTCTTGGCAGATTTATTCGGCGTAATAAGCTGATCATATTATCTATCAGATTGGTATTAGTGTTTGCTGTCGTGATTATCTTGCAATATCCGTCCAAAATAACCGCGTAGGCTAATCAGCATGATGAGGCTCGGCACGACCATTATAGCTGTGAGAACAAAGAACAGTGGCCAAGAGTTGAGCATATCGGCCAGCGAGCCACTGAAGGAGGCGAGGGTGGTTCGGCCTAGGTTACCTAAAGAGGCGAGCAGCGCATATTGAGTGGCTGAAAAAGCTTGGCCAGTTAATGTGGTTAAAAACGAGACAAAGGCGACGGTGGCAAAGGCACTGGTAAAGTTGTCGACGATGATGGTGGCCAAAAACAACTGCTCGTCTGGACCCGTAGAGGCTATCCAGGCAAACATTAAGTTGCTGCTTGCCATCGCAACGCCGCCTAACATGAGTCCTTTTATCACGCCAAAACGCACGTTGAAGGCACTACCGACTAAAGTAAATAATACCGTTGCCCCCCAACCAATGAGTTTAGAGTAATGACCAATTTGCTCATTACTAAAGCCAATTTCCCGATAGAAGGGGATCGACATGCGCCCTAAAAACGCTTCGCCAATTTTAAATAGAAAAACAAACATCAGTAGGGTGATCGCAACTCGCACGCCGTTGCGACGAAAGAAGTCGATAAACGGTTCGGCCACGGTCACCGTGAGCCACGCGACAATCGGTGAATGGGTACCAAGATACTGGGCGTGCCGTTGTTCCGCTTGTTGTTGCAGAGCATCCCGATCGGTGATGGGTTCTTTAACCAACAGGGTAAATAACATGAGCAACGCTACGATGCCACACATCCCTAAATAGACACCATTCCAACCAATAGCATCGGCGTTAATAAACGCTAAGTATCCGGGAAGTGAATATCCTGTCCACCAACCGATGACCGCCATGGCCGAGGCTTGGGGCAAGCGATGCGAATCGGCTTTGCTAAAACTATCGATGCGAAAGGCATCGATAGCGATGTCTTGGGTAGCAGAAGCCGTGGCGATACACAGGGCTAGCATCGATGTGACCATTAAACTATTGGCTGGGTTAAACTTTGCGATAGCAAAGGTGCATATCAAGACGATAGCTTGACAGCAAAAAATCCAACTTCGGCGTTGGCCAAGCCAGCGATGAAATAGTGGCAATTTAACTCGGTCGACTAAGGGCGCCCATAGAAAGTTAATGGCATAAACAATGAACACCGAGCCAAAGTAGCCGATGGCAGAACGGGTGAGTCCTGCATCAGTGAGCCAGCCAGACATGTTTGAGCCAATCAGGACCCAAGGAAAACCGCTGGCACAACCGAGCATAAATACCCATAGCAGTCGTTTATCTAAATAAGAACGAAAGGTCTGTGACCAAGTTGGCGATGAGTTCATTTACTGCTCAGTTGTGTTGTAACAGAATTATTAAGGTTGAGATGGGTCTATTAATACCACGTCTTCGATGATCACTTTCTGGACTGGTACGTTACGCATCCCTGGGACGGGACCAGTTTTTGTGGGTTGATTGACTATCTTATCGATGACATCCATACCAGAAATGACTTCGGCAAATACCGCATAACCGAATTTTTTAGGGCTGCCATCGAGGTAGGGGTTATCAACAACATTGACAAAAAACTGGCGGGTTGCGCTATTGGGATCATTGGTTCGTGCCATCGCTACGGTGCCACGCTTGTTGTTTAAGCCATTTTTAGATTCATTTTCGATGGGTTTGTAGCTATCGACTTCTTCATAATTAATAGAGTAGCCGCCTGCTTGTACCATAAAGCCGGGAATGGTGCGGTGAAACAAAGTGCCTTTATAGCTACCGTCTTCGACATAACGTAAAAAGTTGGCCACGGTTTTTGGGGCTTGTTGTGGTTTGAGCTGTAATTGGAATTCACCGAGATTAGTCACAAACTTTACTGTTTGCGCCCAGCTGGCGACGCTGAAAAGTGCCAGACTGATGGTGAACAGGGTATTGCGGAAAAAACGCCAATTCATGGTTGATACTCCATTACTTCTATTAGTTGTGGGTCACTTGCGATTTCAGCTAATAACTCAGAAAGTTGTTGATTCATTGCCTCGGCTTGTTTATTTACATCTACTTTAAAGGCGCCTTCATTGGTATGAATTGAGCGAAATTCCTTATCTAAAGTTTTAGTCGGGGTGTCTACGGTCACTTTGATGCGTATGGTCGTGCTGGCACTGTATTTTACGCTCCCTTGCTCAACACGAGAGGCGAGTTCGTTAATATCTACCCGGATTGTGTTGGGTGAGGCGGGGACAAACCCCAGGCCTTGTTGCTGCCAAGCTGCGCTAAGCTGCTGCTCAATGGACGAACGTAAATTGCTGCCACTGGCAATTAGTTCGGCTTGCTCTTGATCACCGTGATGAATGCTGATTAAAAATCGATTTGGGCGTAAATCTTGGGAATGAATCGCCGCAATAATGGAATGCTGGGTGACATCGCTCAGTTGTACCTGTGGATTTAACTGCACTTGTTGTGGTCGACTACTACAAGCGCTTAAGCCGAATAGTAATATCACCAATGTAAATAGATTCTTCAAGTGGTTCACCTTTTCTGGTTAATTAACGTTTCGTGCAACCGAGGATAACAAATTTGTTATTGCTCGCCAGCAACTTATAGCCACCAAAGTAAGATTTTAATAGTGCTTGGTAGCTCAAATGGCGATTTGCGACGACGGCGAGCATGCCATTGCTACGTAAACAGCGTTTGGCGTCGCGAAACATTTGCCGAGCAATATGAGTAGAAATGGTGTTTTGTTGATGGAAGGGCGGATTACATAATACCAGATCCGCAGAGTTGTCGGCTTGATGTTCTAAAGCGTTATCATGAATAAACTCACATCGATTAAGCGCCTCAGGATGATTCAGTTGTACGTTATTTTTTGCTGAGGCCAAAGCCATCAGTGATTCGTCGGCAAAGGTGACCGAGGCCTCGGGGTAGAGTTCTAGGGCTCTTAAGCCGAGTAGACCATTTCCACAGCCTAAATCGACAACGCTGGCAAACTCACCTCGCGGCAAATGTTGTAGCATGAAGCGGGTACCAATGTCGAATTTGGCGAAACAAAATACGTTGGCGTGATCATTCAGTTGCCACTGGTATTCCTCTATCGTCCAAGCTTTGGGATAGCGAGAGCTCGAGCACTTACCTTGATAGTGACTAAATAGGAGGCGGGCCTTCTTTTTCGCTAACGAGGTGTTCACTTCACCGAGATGTTTTTCAAACAGATTAAACACCGATTTGGGCAATCCTTTGAGCATCACGCCACAAACCAGTAAGCTTGCGTTATTCATGGCATTTTGTAGTGCAATGAGCTGGTGTTCCAGATAGTTTAAGCTCTTGGGTAAACGCATTAGGACTAAGTCAGCTTGAGGCATGACATCGATGCTACTAATTATATTTATGCTTTCCCCATTAAGCTGATTAGCTTGAATATTTTGCGCTAAAGCTTGCTGGGCGATAAAGGAGTCACTCAACCAAGTGATTTGGCAATGGCGTAAATTAGGGTGAGCCAAGAGTGCGCAGGCTAGGCCGCCAAATTCATCGTTGAGCAGCAAAATATGTTGAAGGTTTGTACTAAGCTCAAAGGCATACTCTAACAATAATTCGTCAGCAGCGTTCCAAGCGCGTAGCTCATCAGCAGACTGTTTTGGGTAACGAGCTAAGTTTAACTCTACGGGAGCGATGATGAGTTGTTGATGCATATTGGAATGGTAGCGTGCTGGCCTTGAATCGTGCCAGCAGTGTATCTAAGTTAATGGCTAAACGAAAGGCGCAGAAAAGGTCGTGAATCAGTTGTCAGATGAGATTATTCTTTATAAGCATTGGTTAAGTCCGGCAAATGTGGATAGATTGTTCCAATCTTTGCTTGCAGAATTGCCCTGGCAACAGCATCAAATTCGTTTATTTGGGAAGACTTGTTTGGAGCCCCGATTGTCGGTTTGGTTAGGTGATGCGGAGGCGGCGTATCGCTATTCTGGAGAATGGCGACAACCTTTGACTTGGCCTGAATTTTTAATACCAATAAAGGCTGCATTGCAGCAGCATACAGGGCAGCGTTTTAATAGTGCTTTGGTGAATTTATACCGTGACGGTCACGACTATATGGGCTGGCATAGTGATAATGAAGCCCAATTAGGTCTACGACCGATTATCGCTTCATTAAGCTTAGGCGCGTCCCGGCGTTTTGTTTTCCGTGACAAATCCACCAGATCTAAGCTGCAGTATCTGCTTGGATCTGGTGATTTATTATTGATGAATGGTTTGTCTCAACAGCAGTGGCAACATAGTTTGCCAAAAGCGCTTAAAGTAAAACAGCCGAGGATCAATTTAACCTTTCGTTATACAATGCCAACAATTGAATCTATGAAGGAATAGAAGATGCGGGTTGAAACACAAGTTAGCGAGAAATTAAAGCAGCATTTTTCACCTGAGTACTTAGCGGTGGTTAACGAGAGCCATATGCACAATGTGCCCGCAGGCTCTGAAAGTCATTTCAAAGTCACGATTGTTAGTGAACTATTTCAAGAAAAAACTCGTATTCAGTGTCACCGAGAGGTTAATAAAGTTCTTGCTGAGGAACTAAAGCAAGATATTCATGCTTTAGCAATCCACGTATTTACCCCCGAACGATGGGATAAACAACAGCAAGTGCCAGTATCACCAAACTGTCGTGGTGGTTAATCGTTCTGCACGAAGCGTTGCTTAAACACATGAGCATTAAAATAAGGATTGTTTTATGCGGGTGTATATTAAATGCCTATTTCTAGGTTTTTTGTTGAGTGCTTGTAATGGTGACCAGAGTGATAGTCAATCAGCGCAGCGAACTCAATATAAATGGACTTTGGTAACTTCATGGCCTAAAAATTTACCGGGACTTGGGGTGACCTCGGAACGTTTTGCTGAAGAAGTCTATGCAATGAGTGGTGGGCGAATGCAAATAAGTGTCTATGGTGCAGGGGAGCTTTATCCAGCCTTAGATGTATTTGATGTTGTTGCTCAAGGTAAGGTCGAGATGGGCCACAGTGCGGCCTATTATTGGCAAGACCGATTGCCAGCTGCTGTTTTTTTTAGCGCGCTGCCTTTTGGGATGGCAGCTAAAGATCTGAATGCTTGGTTGTACCTTGGCGGCGGTTTGGCGCTATGGCGAGAACTCTATGCGCCATATAATTTGCTGCCTTATCCCGGAGGAAACACCGATGCGCAGATGGGAGGCTGGTTTAATAAAAAAATAAACACGATGGATGATTTCAAGCAGTTGAAAATGCGTCTTCCCGGATTAGGGGCCAAGGTGCTGGAAATGGCTGGAGGTTTGCCCTTGGCTTTACCTGCGGATCAACTTTATCAAGCGCTGCGTGACGGCGATATTGATGCGGTGGAGTGGGTCGGCCCATATAATGACTTGGCGTTTGGCTTTCATAAAGTTGCCAAGTATTACTACTATCCGGGGTGGCATGAGCCAAGCACTACCCTTGAATTTATTATCAATAAGGAAGCCTTTGCTACACTACCCGATGATCTAAAAAGAATTATTGAGAATGCGACCAAGGTCGTAAATCAAGAAACTTTGAGTGAGTATGTGGTCTACAATGTGGAGGCATTAACCATATTGGCTAATGAGCATGGTGTGGATATTGTTCCGTTCCCACCACAAGTATTGGCGCAATTAAAAGACTATAGTTTGACGGTTATAGAACAACTTGCGAACAAAGACCCGTCTTTTGCAAAGGTGCTTAACAGTTACCGACGGTTTCAATTTGGCGTAAGTAAAAATAATCAATTAAAACTGGCTCCGACCAGTTTAGAATAAACGTAAGTTAAGCAAATTTAAGGTGCTTATCGCAAATTATTAAAAAGATTCTTGTTAAGTTATTAGCTAACCCATTGTTTAAGGTTGATAACAAGCTCGTAACACTTAAGTCGAATAGGTTATATTTTTGGGCTTTTTCTTTGGAGAATTGGGGTTGATTGGTGCTAGAATACAGTCGTTTTCTGTGGCTTGTTAGTTAATTGTCGAAGACTTGTTAGCTAATTACTTAAATTTAAGTGCAAAATTCACACAGGCGTTATTGCTCGTCTTCCGACCCAACACATGTGTAAGAGAGTATGATTACAATAAATAAAGGACTTGATCTGCCTATTAAAGGCGATCCCAAACAGCAAATAGTAGACGCGTCTATTGTTACCAGAGTGGCTGTACTCGGCGAAGATTATGTTGGCATGCGTCCAACAATGAAAGTACGAGTGGGTGATGTGGTAAGCCAAGGTCAGACGTTGTTCGAAGATAAGAAGAACCCCGGCGTTGTATTTACGGCTCCTTGCGCTGGAACCATTCAAGATATTAACCGCGGCGCGCAGCGGGTATTACAATCTGTCGTGATTGAGAAACAGGCAGGTGACAGTATTGATTTTGGTGCTTTAAGCGATGCCGAAATTGATAGCGTAGCGCGATCTGAACTTGTGGATAAACTCGTAAATTCTGGCCAATGGGTCGGTTTTAGAACGCGTCCATTTAGTAAAGTGCCAGCGATAGATTCAACACCTTCCGCAATTTTTGTGACCGCGATTGATACCAATCCTTTAGCCGCGGATCCGACGGTTGTGATTGCGCAGAACGAAAGTGCTTATCTTACCGGATTACGGGTGTTATCTCGTTTAACTGATGGAGAGATATTCGTTTGTAAGGCTAATGTGAGTTTGCCGAAGTCGGATGCTGCTCGGGTCGAAGAGCATGTGTTTGCAGGACCGCATCCAGCAGGTTTAGCGGGGACTCACATTCACATGCTAAAACCAGCAAGCGCACAACGTACCGTTTGGTCGGTCTCTTATCAAGACGTGATTGCGATAGGGCATTTGCTGCAAAGTGGTAAAATTTATAATCAGCGAGTGATTGCCTTAGCGGGTCCGGTGGTCAAAGAACCACGCTTGTTGCGCACCGAACTCGGTGCCGAGATTAGTCAATTGATTGATGGCGAACTAGTCGATGGTGAGCACCGAGTGATTTCTGGCAGTGTATTGCTGGGCAATCATGCGGTTGGTCCGCATTGTTTCCTAGGCCGTTACCATCAACAGGTTGTGGCTTTAGAAGAAGGTTATGAGAAAGAGTTTATGGGCTGGGCTGTACCCGGCACCAATAAGTTCTCCTTAGCGCGTATATTCGTCTCTGGTCTGAATAAAAGTAAGTTGTTCTCGTTCACCACGACTACTGGCGGTAGCGCCCGTGCCATGGTGCCGATTGGTCAATATGAGCGGGTGATGCCCTTAGATATTTTGCCAACATTGTTACTTCGAGACCTATTGTCAAATGATAGTGATAGTGCGCAACAACTTGGTTGCTTAGAGCTTGATGAAGAAGATTTAGCGCTATGTACCTTTGTATGTCCCGGCAAATACGAATACGGTAGCGTGTTACGTGATTGTTTGACCAAGATTGAGAAGGAAGGTTAAGCATGAGTCTTAAGCATTTTATTGAAAAAATCGAACCTCAGTTTCTACCTGGCGGTAAACATGAAAAGTGGTTCGCGCTTTATGAAGCCACCGCCACCTTTTTATATTCACCGGGTTTAGTGACCAACAAAAATACCCACGTTCGTGATGCAATTGATTTAAAACGGATCATGATTTTTGTGTGGGCGGCACTAATGCCCGCTATGTTTTTTGGTATGTATAATGCCGGAATGCAAGCGAATGAAGCCATTATTGCGGGTTACTCGGCTCCTGACGATTGGCATATTGCGTTACTTGGTTTGCTCGGCGTGCCGATGGGCGCAGATGCCGGTTGGATAGCATCGATGCTCTATGGCGCGGTATTCTTCCTACCGATTTACTTAACCGCATTTGTGGTGGGTGGATTCTGGGAAGTTTTATTTGCCTCGGTACGCGGCCATGAGGTTAACGAAGGTTTTTTTGTGACCTCTATTTTGTTTGCTTTAACTTTGCCAGTGACGATGCCTTTATGGCAGGTGGCACTGGGGGTTACTTTTGGCGTAGTTGTTGCGAAAGAAGTGTTTGGAGGCACCGGAAAGAACTTCCTTAATCCTGCTTTAGCGGGGCGTGCGTTCTTGTTCTTCGCATATCCAACCGCGATATCTGGAGATGCAGTTTGGACCGCTGTGGATGGTTATTCTGGCGCGACACCACTCAGTGTGGTTGCCGCTCAAGGTATCGACGGTTTAGCAGCGCAAGGCATTTCTTGGAGCGATGCATTTTTTGGCTTTATTCAAGGTTCTAGTGGTGAAACTTCAACTTTCTTACTGGCTTTGGGCGGATTGTTCCTCATTTTCACTCGTATCGCTTCGTGGCGAATTGTAGCGGGTGTATTGGCGGGAATGGTCGCAACCAGCTTGTTGTTGAATGTTATTGGTTCAGATAGCAATATGATGTTCCAATTACCCCCGCATTGGCATTTGGTACTTGGTGGTTTTGCCTTAGGTATGTTCTTTATGGCCACAGACCCAGTATCGGCATCGTTTACTAATAAAGGTAAGTGGTGGTATGGCGGGCTTATCGGCTTGATGGTGGTGCTTATTCGAGTCGTGAACCCAGCTTTCCCCGAAGGTATGATGTTAGCTATTTTGTTCGCCAATTTATTTGCTCCAATCTTCGACTACTTTGTAGTTCAAGCCAATATCAAACGGAGGCTTGCTCGCGATGGCCAGTAATGATTCCTTAGCCAAAACCATTAAGGTTGTTATTGGCGTTAGTTTAGTGTGTTCTATTGTGGTCTCGCTGGCAGCTGTAGGTTTGCGTGGCATGCAGCAGCAAAACGCATTGGAAGATAAGCAGAAGAATATTTTAGCGGTATCTGGGGTGGCCCTCGATGGTCGTAAGGTGGCAGACGTTTATGCTGAAGTCATTGAACCGCGCGTGATTGATTTAGATACCGGAAGCTTCGTCGCTAAAGATAAGGTCAATCCAAATACCTTTGAACAACGCAAGGCTGCTAAAGATCCGAGTACCAGTATTCGGATGCCGGGCGATGAAGACATTGCAGGTATTATACGTCGTTCTAATTTTGCCAGTGTTTACTTAGTAAAAACGTCTTCTGGAACCATTGACCGAGTGATTTTACCCTTGCATGGTCGTGGCTTGTGGTCAACGATGTATGCCTTCTTGGCGGTACAGCCAGACGGTAATACGGTCGATGCGCTGGTTTATTATGACCAGGGTGAGACACCGGGACTTGGTGGTGAGGTGGCTAATCCACGTTGGCAAGCCAAATTTGTTGGCAAGAAGCTATATGATGCTGGCGGTCAAGCAGCGATTACCGTGATTAAAGGGACTGCTCCTGCAGACTCACCCTCTGAGGTCGATGGTTTATCAGGTGCGACCCTTACGAGTAAGGGGGTCGATAACACCTTTAAATTTTGGTTAAGTGACAAAGGCTTCGGTAAGTTCCTGACCAAATTGCAACAAGGAGAGCTAATCAATGGCTGATGCTAAGGAAACCAAAAAAGTTTTATTTGGCCCAGTTATCGCCAATAACCCCATCGCATTGCAAGTGTTGGGTGTTTGTTCAGCGTTAGCAGTGACCAGCAAATTAGAAACGGCATTTGTAATGACCATTGCGGTTATGCTGGTAACAGCCTTTTCTAACCTGTTTATTTCGATGATTCGGAATCATATTCCAAGCAGTGTGCGGATTATCGTGCAAATGGCAATTATTGCCTCCTTGGTGATTGTGGTTGACCAAGTATTGAAAGCTGTGGTTTATGATATCTCCAAACAACTTTCGGTATTTGTTGGCTTGATTATTACCAACTGTATTGTGATGGGGCGTGCCGAAGCATTTGCCATGAAAGAGCCACCATTGAAGTCTTTTCTCGATGGTATTGGGAATGGCCTGGGTTACGGTGCGGTATTGATGTCGGTCGGTGTGATTCGAGAACTATTCGGTTCTGGTTCGTTATTTGGGATTGAAATCTTACCATTGATTAATAACGGCGGTTGGTATCAACCTAACGGCTTGTTATTACTGCCCGCATCAGCATTCTTTGTGATTGGTTTATTAATCTGGGGATTGCGTAGCATTTATCCAGAACAAGTAGAGCCGAAGGAGTAGGCGCGTGGAACATTATATTAGTTTGTTAGTGCGCTCTATTTTTATTGAAAATATGGCGCTGGCTTTCTTGTTAGGGATGTGTACTTTCCTAGCCGTTTCAAAGAAAGTTAAAACAGCCTTTGGTTTAGGGGTCGCGGTCACCGTGGTTCTGGGTATTTCGGTACCGGTAAACCAAATTATCTATTTCAATTTGTTAGCACCTGGCGCGCTGGATTGGGCTGGTTTACCCGATGCCGATCTAAGCTTCCTTGGCTTCATTACCTTTATTGGGGTAATTGCTGCGTTAGTACAAATTCTTGAGATGGTATTGGATAAATACTTTCCTGCACTGTATCAAGCCTTGGGTATTTTCCTACCACTGATTACTGTGAACTGTGCCATCTTTGGTGGTGTTTCATTCATGGTGCAACGTGAGTACAGCTTAGCTGAGTCCGCTGTGTATGGTATCGGTAGTGGTATTGGCTGGATGTTAGCGATTGTTGCTTTAGCGGGTATTCGTGAAAAAATGAAGTATTCAGATGTGCCTGATGGCTTACGTGGTTTAGGGATTACCTTTATTACCGCGGGTTTGATGGCGATGGCGTTTATGTCGTTCTCGGGCGTTCAGCTTTAAGACGGCCAATAACTACAAGGAAAATTAGTCGATGGAAATTATTCTCGGCGTAACTATGTTTACCTTGCTTGTCTTGGCTTTAGTGACAATCATTTTGTTTGCTAAGTCGAAGCTGGTAAGTTCTGGTGACATACAAATTCTTATTAATGATGATCCAGCCAAGGCAATTACTACTCAGGCGGGTAATAAATTGTTGGGTGTACTGGGTAATTCAGGCATTTTTGTATCATCGGCTTGTGGCGGTGGTGGCTCATGTGGCCAGTGTCATGTGCATATTCATGAAGGTGGTGGTGATATTTTACCCACCGAGCTTGATCATATTAGTAAGCGAGATGCGGCAGATGGCATGCGTTTGGCTTGTCAGGTGAACGTCAAGCAAGACATGAAGATCTCTTTACCCGAAGAAATTTTTGGGGTAAAAAAATGGGCTTGCGAAGTTATCTCTAATGACAACAAAGCTACTTTCATTAAAGAGTTGAAGTTGCAGATCCCTGATGGTGAGTCAGTTCCGTTTCGTGCGGGTGGTTATATTCAAATTGAAGCGCCGGCCCACCATGTAAAATATTCAGATTTTGATATTGAAGAGCAGTATCGTGGCGATTGGGAACACTTTGGCTTCTTTAATTTAGAATCAAAAGTAGATGACGAGACCATTCGAGCTTACTCAATGGCCAACTACCCAGAGGAAGAAGGTATTATTATGTTGAACGTGCGGATTGCAACGCCGCCGCCAAACAACATGAGCCTACCCTGTGGTAAAATGTCATCGTTTATCTTTAACTTAAAAGCGGGTGATAAAGTCACAATTTCTGGGCCATTTGGTGAGTTCTTTGCCAAAGATACCGAAGCAGAAATGGTGTTTATTGGTGGTGGTGCAGGTATGGCGCCAATGCGTTCGCATATCTTCGATCAGCTTAAGCGTCTTAGCTCTAAGCGTAAGATTAGCTTCTGGTACGGGGCTCGTTCTCGTCGAGAGATTTTCTATGAAGAAGATTTTGATATGCTGGCTCGCGAGAATGAAAACTTCGAGTGGCATGTCGCCTTGTCTGATCCGCAACCGGGAGATGACTGGGAAGGTAAAACTGGCTTTATTCATAATGTCTTGTTTGAAAACTATCTACGAGACCACGATGCGCCTGAAGACTGCGAATACTATATGTGTGGTCCTCCGGTGATGAATGCTGCGGTGATTAATATGCTTAAAGAGCTCGGTGTTGAAGATGAAAACATTCTACTTGATGACTTTGGTGGTTAATTGGTGAGAATGATTAAGTTTTGGCTAGCCCTTATTGGGCTAGCTTTTTTCGTTAGTGGCTGTAGTGAGCAAAACAATTTGTATACCTTACAAATTGAGGGGCGCACTATGGGAACTTACTATCAAATTAAAGTGGTTGAACCTCGAGATCAGTTACCGAAAGGCGCAGCGTTACAGCAAAAAATTGATAAGTTGCTACGTCAAGTTAATCTAGAAATGTCAACCTATTTACCGAACTCTGAATTGTCTTTGTTTAATCAATTTCAAAGTGGAGAACCGAAACACATTTCGGCAAATTTAGCTAAAGTGATGGCAGCGTCATTACAGATCTCTGAAGAGTCAGCTGGCGCTTTCGATGTCACGGTGGGTCCTTTGGTTAATTTATGGGGCTTTGGTCCAGAAGGTCGTCCCAACAAACGTCCCGATGAGCAAGCGCTGAAACAAGCCAGAGAGCGTATTGGTTATCATCACCTTACTTTAAATGGCCAATTACTGAGTAAAGATTTAGCGAGTTTATACGTCGACCTTTCCGCTATTGCTAAAGGCCATGGTGTTGACCGTGTTGCTGAATTGATCGAGAGTGAAGGCTTTCATAATTTCATGGTGGATATTGGTGGTGAGCTACGCTTAAAGGGTCATAATGACAAGGCTCTGAGCTGGCGGATCGCGGTAGAAAAACCAGTGGTAGAGCAACGCGCAGTACAAAAAATTATAGCGCCCGGAGATAACGGTGTTGCAACCTCGGGTGATTATCGTAATTACTTTGAGCAAGATGGTATTCGTTACTCGCATACCATTAATCCTAAAACGGGTCAGCCGATTGCCAATCATATTGTATCGGTCACAGTGATCGCTGCTACCAGTATGATGGCAGACGGCTACGCGACGGCGCTTACGGTTATGGGGGTGGATCAAGCCTTAGCTTTTGCCGAAAAGCATCAATTGGCGATTTATATTATCGATAAGCAAGGGGATGAGTTTGTTGAACACCTTAGTTCAGCTTTTATTCCCTTTATCATCCAACAATAAACGAAGGAGTACTGTCGAAATGGCTTATTTTCTTGTGACATTTGTGTTTTTTGTTGTGGTGATTACCGCGATGGCTGTGGGCTATATTTTTCAGAAGAAAACCATTAGCGGGAGTTGCGGTGGTATCGCATCGCTTGGAATTGAAAAGGTTTGTGATTGTCCTGAGCCTTGCGATAAACGAAAAGCCAAGATGGCTTTAGTCGAACAGAAACAAAAAGCGCGCCAAGCGATGTTAGATGAACATCGGATTATTTAAAGCGCGTGCTAGGCATGATGCGATATTTAAAACAGCGCTTTACAGCGCTGTTTTTGTTTATGTATTTTTAGTCCCCTTTTGCGATACCTTCACGGCGAGGATCGGCTGCGCCAACCAGCCTATCTGGGTAAATCCTGATCCCTTGTAGACCCGAGGTCATGGCTTTTATTTTGGTTTGGTAACCTAACGCTTCTAATGCCGCTTGTTTATCCACCGCAGCGCTATTGGCTTCCAATTCATATACGCCGAAACGGTTGTTGATGTGCGGTTGCTCAATGGCTTGCTGTAAGCTCATGCCCCAGTTTAAATGACTCACTAAGGTTTGAGCCACGTAACCAATAATACTGCTGCCGCCGGGCGAGCCGATAGCCACGATCGGCTGGTTGTTTTGCAGTACGATAGTTGGAGACATCGATGAACGTGGGCGTTTATTGGCTTCAACTCGATTGGCCACTGCTTGGCCATCTTTTTCGGCAATAAAAGAAAAGTCAGTGAGTTGGTTGTTTAATAGGAAGCCATTAACGAACAGCCGTGAGCCAAAGGCATTTTCGATGCTAGTGGTCATCGATAATACATTACCTTCACTATCGACGATACTGATATGGCTGGTGGAGGGAAGTTCGATACTGAAGTTTGATGCTTGGGCGGATAAATCTGCCACATCTCCAGCAGACACGCTGCTAAGGGCCTTATCACCTTTTAATAATTGGGCGCGTTTCGCCAAGTATTGGGGGGCGAGTAGGGCGGTGCTTGGTACGCTTACAAAGTCACTATCGGCAAGGTATTTCGCTCTGTCGGCAAAGGCGAGTCTTGAAGCATCGCCGAGGATCCGCCAGCTTTGAATATTATCGGGGCCCCATTTATCAAGTGGGTAGTGCGCGGAAATTCCAAGGATTTGACCGACGGTGCTTGCGCCAGAACTTGGTGGCCCCATGCCACAGACCGAATATTGTAGGTAAGGGCTGCATAAAGCGGGGCGTTGTTTGACTTGATAAGCGGCTAAGTCGCTTTCACTGAGCAGCCCCGGATTAGCTGCTGCCTGTTGTACCGCTGCGACCATTGCTTTTGCGGTTACGCCTTGATAGAAGCCTTTCGCCCCTTGTTTGGCGATTAAATTTAAGGTCGAGGCATAGGCTGGATTTTTGAGTAGGTGGCCGACCGCTAAGGGTTTACCTTGGGCATCATAAAAGTAGTTTCGAGCACCAGGATAGCGGTCTAGTCGGTGAGTATCACCGGCAATCAGTGTGGCTAAGCGAGGACTAACTCTAAATCCCTGTTGTGCTAAGCCGATGGCGGGTGAAAATAATTGAGGCCACTCGGTTTTTCCATAGCGTTGATGCAGGGTTTCAAATAGGGCTACCACCCCCGGCACCCCAACGGATCGCCCCCCCACAACGGCATCATAAAATTTTAATGGCTTGCCATTGTCATCTAAAAATAAGGAAGGCGAAGCCTTGGCTGGAGCCTTTTCACGAGCATCAAAACTGGTGATTTGTTGCTTTGTAGCATCGTAATACAGTACAAATGCTCCGCCACCAATACCAGAAGATTGGGGTTCGACTAAACCCAGAACGGTTTGTACTGCAATCATCGCATCTACGGCACTTCCACCCGCTTTTAGTATCTCATAGCCAGCCTCAGCGGCTAGCGGATTGGCGGCTGAGACCATAAATTTATGGGCGATAAACGCGGTTTTTTGGCTCGAACCGCTGGCAAGTTCGGGGGCGTAAGCATCGCTGCTTTGGCTCTGAGCCATACAATGAGTCGATATCAACAAAGCGAAGCTCAATAAACGACGAATCATCTGATTATCCTTTTTCAGTGAGTATTTAAGGGTGTTGACCTATTCATGCTGTTGCCGTTGTTCAGTGATTCTTAAACAAAGCAGATCAAATGTTATGTCACCATCGGCATGAATCAGCGGTTAATGTGGGATCAATACTGCTCTAGAGTTCAATTAAATTTATGATTATTTATTCCTTATTGAGAAGGCTAAGCGAAGGGCTCGTTCTCAGGATTGTTTAAATTGAGTAAGAGTAAAGCTTCAACATTAAAACGCTTCTAGCCAGTTTAACAGTATCGAGTAAGCTTGCCATTGCCTAATCAAGCATTATTGATGAAGGTGTTAACTAGAATTTACATGTTTTAGTGCTCGGTGACAGATTGAGCGCTGTTTGTGAGGGGCGATTGGCTTGAATATTGGTGATGCTGATCAGTTACCAAACAAAGTTAAAAAGTTGCTATCGCTACAGGGAGGAAGCGATAGCAGAAGGCAAATCAGTTTAAGTAGGATGTTATTCCAACTCGATTAAGTTTGGCTCTATGTTTGCGGGTGAAAGTTATGAGCTGCAAATCAAGATCTTCGCTGCGCGAATACAAGAGCACTTATTTATTGTGATTGGTATTATTTTAAAGTTAGATGCTTAGCTAAAGGCGTAAGCATCCAAGGCCAAAATTTCAAGTTCGACGTCTTGATGGATCTGGTGAACTTTATCGCCTTCGTTCCAAGCCCCCAAAATCGAGAGCAGCGGGACAAAGTGTTCAACGCTTGGATGATTAAAGCGACTAAAAGGTGCCTGATTTTGATAATCCAACAAAGCTGGGATATCTTTCGCTAACAGTTTCTCTTTTACCCATTGAGTAAACGCCGTCACTTTTTCAACCCGCTGTGGATCAGGAACACTAGCAAACACTTCTCGCAGGTTGTGGCTAATCCCTCCAGAGCCAAGCAGTAAAATATTTTGCTCAGATAAGTAGCTTAAGGCTTGACCTAGCTGGTAGTTATGCTGACTACTTAAGCGACTGTTGATAGAGATTTGTAGCACTGGAATATCCGCTTGCGGGTAGATTAAACGCAGCGGGATCCATACGCCATGATCCCAGCCGTGCTGTTCGTCCAGTATTGGCTGATAACCCTGACTTTGTAAGCGCTCTGCGACTTGTTTTGCCAAGTCTGGCGCACCCGGCGCCGGATATTGCAGTTGATAAAGTTGCTCGGGAAAACCATAGAAATCGTGAATGGTTTTTGGTTTTGTTGCACTGTTAATGATGATATCTGCAGTAGCATCAAAGTGAGCAGAAAAAACCACAATAGCATCCGGTTTGTGTAATTGCCGACCCAAGTTTTTGAGAAAAGCGCTAGTTGCGCTATTCTCAATGCCCATCATCGGTGAGCCATGGGAAATAAACAGAGCTGGCTGTTTGCTGACCTGATTCATGCAATATTCTCCGGACCCTTAGGCACGATACCTGCTGGGTTGAGTGCTTTTAGTGAATAATAGCCTTGTTTAATATGTTCAATATTAACTGTATTTCCAATGCCCTCAAGCGCCAAAATTCGCTGCACATATTTGGATAAATAGGGCATTTGGGCAATCAGATTTCGATTACATTTGAATAAACCATAATAGGCAGCATCAAAACGGATCAAGGTTACAAAGCTTCTGATGTCGGTTTCAGTGAGTTGTTCACCGAATAAAAATGAACGACCATCTGCTAATTTGGCTTCTAGTTTATCTAAAGTGTTAAACACGCCTTGGTAAGCTTCTTCGTACGCAAACTGCGAGCTGGCGAAGCCCGCTTTATACACGCCATTATTGAGCAGGTGATAAATCTGTTCGTTCAGTGTATCAATCTGCTCGGCCAGCTCTGCAGGATATAAATCCAATTTTGAGCCGGTGAGGTGATCAAAGGCACTGTTTAACATGCGAATGATGTCTGCGGATTCATTGTTTACAATCACATTATTGTGTTTATCCCACAGTACCGGAACCGTCGCTCTGCCGGTGAATTTAGGATCGGCGTGAGTGTACAGCTGGTGAGCAAATTGATAGCCATTTAAATGGTCGGCAGTCGCATCGGCATAACCATCAAATTGCCAGCCTTGATCGGTCATCACCGGATTGACGATGCTAATCGAAATATAGTCTTGAAGTTGTTTGAGTTCCCGAAGCATCAAGGTTCTAGAAGCCCAAGGACAGATATACGCAACATATAGATGGTAACGACCTTTCTCTGCTTTAAAGCCGGCATCACCTGTGGGGCCAGCGGCGCCATCTTTGGTGATCCAATGCCTAAAGCTAGAGGTTTGGCGTACAAAGCGCCCTTGCTCATCTTTTGCCTGTACTGGTTGCCAGTTTTCTGTCCAAACGCCTTCGACTAACATAATCAAGTCCTCAATATGGGTTAAGTTTAGGGTTATTTATTAGCACTAAGCAGCGCATGGATTTTATTGTCTAAAGCAAAGCGCCCAGCGCCTTGAACAGCTAAAAACAAAGTGACCGCTAACAGGGTTAATGCATACTCATAACCATTTGCGGCTAAAAACAGGCCATTACCAATATGTACTGTCATCGCCATCAGCATAGTAAATGCAAGTACCAGGGCAGCAGGGCGGGTTAGTAAGCCAAGTAGTAAAGCAATACCGCCAAAAAACTCGGCGCTGCCAGCCATTAAAGCCATGAGGTAGCCGGGTGCAAACCCTACGCTTTCCATCCATTGGCCGGTGCCTTCAAGGCCATAACCACCAAACCAGCTAAACAGTTTTTGCGAGCCGTGGGCAACCAGTATCAAACCTAAAGGTAGACGCAGAATTAGAGGAGCAAAGCTGGCTTTGCTAGCAACAAGTTTGTTTAAGAGTTGAGTATTCATGGTATGTCCTTCACTGGGAATTTAATTAACTAAGTTGTGCTAACTATAATGCTTGGCATTTCATTGATAAATGCTATATTTGTTGAGTTATTATCAATGTATGGTTGTTAATATGGATAAGCTACAAACCATGAGAGCCTTTGTAAGTGTGGTCAAGCAGGGCTCATTTGCGAAAGCGGCTGAACACTTAAGTTTGTCTCCTCAGTTGGTGAGTAAATATGTCTCCCATTTGGAAGACAATCTACAGTCGCGATTACTGAACCGAACTACGCGTAAATTGAGTTTGACCGAGGCCGGACGTTTTTATTTTGAACGTTGCACTCAGTTATTAATTGACCTTGAGGAGATGGACAATGCGCTTGCCCATGAGCAAGGACAGCCTTCAGGAAAACTTCGAATTACCGCACCTATGTCCTTTGGCATGCATCACTTACCGAAGTTAGTCGTTGATTATCAGCAGCGCTACCCGCAGGTGGATATCGACTTGCAACTCAGCGATAAAAAAATCGATATTGTTGAAGATGGCTACGATATCGCATTACGGATTGGTAAATTGCAGAGTTCTTCATTGATCGCTAAAAAAATCACCGATATTCGAATCGTGGTATGTGCCGCCCCCAAGTACCTGCAGCAATATGGTATCCCCAAAAATTCCCAACAATTAATGGATCATCGTTATCTGAGTTATAGCTATGCCGATAGCGCAAGTTTATTTGCTAAGTTTGAACAGGTACTGGGTTACAACAAGTTAAACTCGACCTTGATCTCCAATAATGGCGATTTATTGGTAAATGCGGCGATCCACGGCGGAGGAATTGCTATTCAGCCCTCATTTATCGCTGGTAAAGCTATCAGCCAGGGGGAGTTGCAGGAAATATTACCCGACTATGCCCCCGATCCACTGGGACTTTATGTGGTTTATGCCCATCGTAAGTTTTTAAGTAGTAAGGTTCGCAGTTTTGTTGATTTCATCAGCGAGTATTATGGAGAGTGTCCTTATTGGGATGACTATTAAAGGCAGGCCGTGGTTTAAGACTTGGCGAGGAGCGATAGTGCTGGCTGAACAACATTGTGCTCGAAGTACTAAGGGATTTTTTAGTAAAATCAACACCTAGTCAAATTTATGTCTTGTTCTTCCCAGTTTTTTCGAGACAAGTTTGGGATGATTGAGTGTTCTAACATGGTATTCGCGAAGAGGAAATAAGCGGTGGCCCTAGTAACAATTGAACAACTATACAGTGAATATTTACGCGTTTTATTAGCGCGAGATATGAATCCCGACCGGGCTGAGCAATTGGCGACCGGCTTTGTGGATATGGCCAATGAGGGGGTCTACTCGCATGGCATTAATCGCTTCCCGGTGTTTATCTCGCAAGTGGATAAAGGTCAAATCAAGCTAAATGCAGAGCCGGAATGTGTTGCCAGCATGGGCGCACTGGAGCAGTGGGATTGTCATCTCGGTCCTGGTGTATTGAATGGTCATATTTGTGCTGATCGTGCCATGGTACTGGCCAAGCAGTTTGGGATTGGCATGGTGGGTATGCGCAATTCAAATCATTGGATGCGTGGTGGCGCTTACCCTTTGAAGATGGCTCGTCAGGGCTTTGCTGCGATTGCCGCGACCAACACCGTGGCGATTATGCCGCCTTGGGGAGGGAAAGACTGTCGCATCGGAAATAATCCATTGATCATGGCGATTGCAGGCGATCCGCCGGTTTTACTCGATTGTGCGATGAGCCAGTTTTCTTATGGTCAAATTCAAAATCATCATCTCGCCGATAAGCCTTTGCCGGTGGATGGCGGCTTCGATGACGAGGGCAATTTGACCAAAGATCCGCAAGTATTGATGAACAATAAACGGGTGTTGCCGATGGGGTTCTGGAAGGGCTCGTCGATGTCTATCGTATTAGATATGATGATCACCGCGATTAGTGGCGGCTTATCGGTACCAGCCTTAACGGAAGATCAAACTGAAGAGTATGGGGTATCGCAATTCTTGATCGCCATCGATCTGAGTAAAACCATGGAAAGTCATCGTTTTGCTCAAGAGATGCAGCGGATCCGCGATTATGTAATGAGTGCTGAGCCTGCCGAGGTCGGGCGGCTTAAGATCGGTGGTTCAGAGATTCAAGCCTATATTGATAAACACCAACAGCAGGGTGGCATCGAAATTCACTCGCAAATTTGGCAGAAAATTAAGGCCCTGTAAGGCCTTGCAGATTTGTGGTGTGACATCGAGATTTGTGGCGATACAGGTTTTGCTACGCCGTAAGATGGCCAGAGTCACGGCTAAGCTTGTTGAACCAAGGCTTAGCCATCATGATTCGCCATGGTAGCGACCAGCAATGAGTCAACAGCTCCCCGACGATTCATACTGGTCTCGCAAAGCCAGATTAAATCTCAGCCAAGCGTTGTTGTAGGTGAGATAACATTAAACTCACTTTATTGGATAGGTGTCGGTTTTGTGGGTATAAGGCCCAAATGCCTTCGGGGCCTTTTTGATAAGGTATTAATAGCTCAATCAGAGCTCCACTTTGTAAATGCTTTTTAACGTAACTGTCGGGCAATTGCACAATGCCCAAACCTTTTAGTGCGGCATCCAGCAAGGCATAACCATTGTTACACTGCAGCCGTCCGCTTATTTTAAGCGCCATCGCTTTCCCCCGTTCGACAAACCGCCAGTACTCGATAGTTCCTTGTAAACAGTTATGCTGAGCCAACTCACTCACCACATGCGGTGAGCCATGTTGCGCCAAGTAGGCTGGGGAAGCACAAACATGCAAGCTGCGCTGGGCGAGGCGCTTCGCCATCATACTCGAGTCGGGCAGTTCGCCCAGTCTAATCGCCAAATCTATGGCTTGATCGACTAAGTCAATTTTTTGGTTACTGAGTTGGAGTGATACCTCCAACTCCGGGTATTGCAGGCAAAAATCATTCACCGCTGGTGCAATATGTTGTTCACCAAAGGTCACCGGTGCGGTCATACGTAACTTACCTCGAGGCGTATTCTGTAAGTTGTTTAAGCTGCGCTCGGCGTCAAGCAAACCCTCGATCAATGGCCTACACTGTTGATAAAACAACAGGCCACTGTCGGTAGCCGATACTCGCCGAGTGGTGCGATAAAACAACTTAGTGGCTAAACGTATTTCCAGCTGAGAAATTTGACGACTCACCTGAGCGGTAGAAATACCTAAACGTTGTGCGGCAGCAGTGAAACTTTCGGTTTCAACGACCGAAACAAACTCGTTAATACCGTCCCACTGGAACATAGCGGCCAACCTCGTTGCAGATACTGATTGCTTAAACATTATCAGCCATCATCAAGCAATGATTTAGCCGATATTGTTACTACACAGTAAAAGTGAATTAATGAATTGCTAGATTATCACCAATTAAGAAACAAATATAATATTGTGATGAATACGCCTTTTAGGCGACAACGAATACATAGTGAGGAAGCGCGATGACTGCCAAAACCATTCAATCAAAAGCTGCCGTAGCATGGGCTGCTGGCCAACCATTAAAAATGGAAATTGTTGATGTAGCCCCCCCTAAAGCGGGTGAAGTGCGGGTAAAAATTATTGCCTCAGGTGTATGCCACACGGATGCATTTACCTTATCGGGCGATGATCCGGAAGGGATATTTCCGGCGATTCTGGGCCATGAAGGCGGCGGCATTGTCGAATCGATTGGTGAAGGGGTAAGCAGCGTTAAGGTGGGCGATCACGTGATCCCGCTTTATACACCAGAGTGTGGCGAATGTAAGTTTTGTAAATCGGGTAAAACCAACCTTTGTCAAAAGATCCGCGAAACTCAAGGCAAGGGGCTAATGCCCGACGGAACCACTCGCTTCTCTATCAACGGTCAGCCGATTTTTCATTACATGGGGTGCTCGACGTTTAGTGAATATACGGTATTACCGGAAATCTCACTCGCCAAAATCAACCAAGAGGCACCTCTCGAAGAAGTCTGTTTGTTAGGTTGCGGCGTGACCACTGGGATGGGTGCGGTTGCCAACACCGCCAACGTTCAAGCGGGCGATACGGTGGCAGTATTTGGTTTGGGTGGCATTGGTTTATCCGCCATTATTGGCGCTCAGATGGCCAAAGCTGGCCGCATTATTGCTATCGACATTAACGAATCGAAATTTGAATTAGCCCAAAAGCTTGGTGCGACCGATTGTGTTAATCCAAAAAATTTCGACAAGCCAATTCAAGAAGTGATTGTCGAGATGACCGATGGTGGTGTCGACTTCTCGTTTGAATGTGTGGGTAACGTTCACCTGATGCGTAGCGCTTTAGAATGTTGCCATAAAGGTTGGGGCGAGTCGGTGATTATTGGTGTTGCCGGTGCCGGCCAAGAAATATCAACTCGACCATTCCAGTTGGTCACTGGGCGTGTATGGAGAGGCTCGGCATTTGGTGGCGTAAAAGGTCGCTCCGAGTTACCTGAGTATGTAGAACGTTATATGGCTGGAGAGTTTAAGCTAGATGATTTTATTACCCACACTATGGCCTTAGATAAAGTTAACGAAGCTTTTGACTTGATGCACCAAGGGAAGAGTATTCGTAGTGTTATTCATTTCGATAAATAATGAATAAACCACATGCAAAACAGTGTGCTAATGCATTAAACCAAGCGTATTGGCACTGTTATTTTATTCACTTTGACCAATAAGGATAAGCTAAATGCACGACATTGAACTTATCAGTGCCAATAAAAGCTTTGGGGGCTGGCACAAACGCTACAGCCACCGCGCGAGCAGTTTAAATGGGCTCGCGCAGTTTGCGATTTTTTTGCCGCCACAGGCTAGCGCTAAGCAGCCAGTACCGGTCTTGTACTGGCTGTCAGGGCTAACTTGTAACGACGAAAACTTTATGCAGAAAGCTGGTGCACAGCGTATGGCTGCCGAGTTAGGCATTGCCATTGTTGCGCCCGATACCAGCCCTCGTGGTGACGAGGTGGCCGATGATGAAGCTTACGACCTAGGCCAGGGCGCGGGGTTTTACCTAAATGCCAGCCAAGCCCCATGGAAGCAGCATTACCACATGTACGACTACATTGTGAGTGAACTGCCTGCATTAATTGAGTCCTGTTTTCCGGTCAGTAGCAAGCGGGCAATTGCTGGACACTCGATGGGGGGACATGGCGCCTTAACCATTGCTTTGCGCAATCCGCAACGTTTTAGTTCGGTATCGGCATTTAGCCCTATTTGTAATCCTAGTGCGGTGCCGTGGGGTAAAAAAGCCTTTACCGCTTACTTAGGCAGTGATCCGCAACACTGGGCAGAATACGACGCTAGCCTGCTCATGAGTGAAGCGAAGCAGTTTGTTCCTGCGTTGGTTGATCAGGGAGAGGCAGACCAATTTTTAGCAGAGCAACTAAAACCAGAAGCATTAACGGCAGCGGCGAAGCAAAGCGCTTATCCCTTACGCCTCAATATGCATACTGGTTACGACCATAGCTATTTTTTTATCGCCAGCTTTATTGAGTCTCACCTGCTGTTTCACGCCAAACACTTCGCTTGAAGTTCGTGAAATACCATGGCAATCATAGCTTTATTGCCAAGTCATAAAAACCAGGCTGCGCCTGGTTTTTTACCAACAATCAAGACACCGCGGCTAACGAGCGGAAGGTTCGAATGGCTGTTTTGGTCTATTCGGTCTCATCATTAGGTATCCGATGGCATGAAACCAGTACCGACATCGGCCGTAATTTTAGTTGAACCATTTGACTGCACAGAGCTTAGTTTTGGACTTTGAAAAAATATGAGCGTGCCAATGATGAATAGCCATGTACAAAGCAATCCGGTTGTTGTTGCCATCGCGACCAGATAACCATGCGATAACATGACTGCGTAAATTGCGCCAAAAAAAGCGGTTCCGAGAGCAAAGCATGCTTGCTGTACGGTGATTAATGCACTACTTGCTTCACTAGCATGCTGTTTTCCAACATGAGAAAGGGCAATTCGAAAAGCGGAGGTAAGCATCAAGGCGTTCCCTATTCCGACTAAACCAGTTGCGCTAACAAGATGCCACACCTGTAGCGTACTCCCAAATAACCAGAACAAACCAAGCGTAAGTAAGAAACCGAGAAAAGATAAAACCACGCCAAGGACAAAGCTCCAATAGTGACCGATGCGCTGTGTTATCGGTCGACTGAGTAATGAGCCGACAAAGAACATGATTCCCAAGGCAATAAAGCTATTACCTGATTGAAGTGGCGTAAAATGAAGCTCTGTTTGCAAGCACAGCGCGGTTACAAACAGATACCCAGGATAGGTAAAGGTAACAGTTGCTTCCGCCATGAAACCGCTCATCACCATTGGCGTTTTAAATAATGAAGGAGGGAAGAGTGGTTGTTGACCGCGGATTTCTTTGCGTTTTTCTATGCCCCATAAGCCACAGCCGATAGGGAATAGACCAAGCAATAAGCACCATAGCGTTGGCCATCGTTCGCCCAACGTCACTGGTAGTAATAAACAGAGTAACAACAGTGCGAATAAGGTGATGCCAGCCAAATCCATTTCCGGTTTATGCGCTGCACGGGTTTCAGGAATAATGAAATAACCTACAGCTAAAATCAGCAGGCACACTGGAATATTAACAAAAAATGCAACCCGCCAGCTTAAGCCAAATAAATCAGCGGAAACAAGCCATCCTCCAAGCACTTGCCCAATCGCGACCGAAAGCCCAGCGACTGCCGTATAGAGCCCAACCGCACGACTATGACGCTCACCCGCTAAGGTTGCATGGATCGTAGCAAGAATTTGCGGCATCAATAAGGCGGCAAATACGCCCTGTAAAAGACGACCAGCCAACATCGTAATAATATTTGTCGCAAGCCCACATACTGCAGAAGCAACACAAAACCCAACGATACCAAGCATAAATAGACGCTTTCGACCATAACGCTCGCCTAGGCGTCCGCCCGTCGCAATCAGCGTTGCAAAACTAAGCGCATACACCGCAACAATTAACATTAGTCCTGTTTCATCCGTGACTAGGGTTTGCCCCATCACATCAAGTGAGACGTTCACAATAGAAAAATCGATCTGTGGTAAAAGTTGCCCCATGACCAATAGCAAAAGAGCAAATATTGAAAGCGATTGATGCTTAAGGTTCATAAAAGGTCCCTGAAACGTATCTCAAATCATAATGTCGCGCTATTATGAGTGGAATTTAGAGTCGTACAAGAAACTACTTAGACACGTATAACTGATATCAGGATAGAAGATGCTCGGTAATAACTTGCAAGTTATCGGCGATTTTTTACGTCGTAAACGAGAGAATTTAGCGCCAGAGATGATAGGGCTCCCCAAACCAGCTCGCACTCGAACGCCCGGGTTGAGACGCGAAGACGTGGCCGCTATCGCAGGGATAAGTACCGTGTGGTATAGCAAAATCGAACGAGGAAAGGCTGCAGGTATTTCTCCTGAAGTACTCGCAGCGCTCTGTCAGACACTGCGTTTAAGCTTATCAGAAGAACAATACCTCAAGACGCTTGCCTTATCTGGGCAAACCGAGGTCAAAGATCCGTGTATGTATATCACTCGAGAAACGCAGCGGCTTTTAACACAGTTGAATCCGCTTCCTGCCTTGCTGGTGAATGACTATTTCGACATTATTGAATGTAATCAATCATTTAATCGATTGTGTGGGTTTGATGTGAATGCTCTTCCGGAAGAAGAGCGAAATTATATCTATCTCACCATGACTCACAGCAAATGGCAGCAGTTTTTACAGATCGACGATAAGCATATTCTGGCAGAGCAACTGACCCGGATGGCAGGCTTTTTACGCAGTGCAAGCGCCTCACGTTCCAATGATCTGATCTTAAAAAAACGGGTCTGTCATTTTCAGAATACCTCAGCTATTTTTACTGAAGCATGGGCGCGCAATACCGTGCTACAGCCGGAACAGTTTCAGTTTGATTTTGTACATGCCGAACTAGGTTTGCTCTCGCTTAAAAAACAAATATGGTGGAGCTTTAGTGGCGATACGACTAGCGGTCGATTAAATATTTATCACCCTCAAAATGACGAAGATTACCAACGTTTAGCCAATATCTGATGGCATTCTGTGGTGATAAATAAGGGCTAGTAAGCGTCTGCTAAGCTAGATTTTTTTTGATGAAGACGCCCACGTCTGAAGTACAAAACCATAATCAAGCCAAGCACTGCGGTGCCAGAACCAGCTAAAGGAACCGAAGACAATCCTAGCTCCGCACTAATCACTGCCCCACCGAGCACTGCGCCAAGTGCATTACCAAGATTAAAGGCACCAATATTCATAGCAGATGCCAGATTGGGCGCTTCTTTGGCCTCCTGCACAACCAATGACTGCAATGGTGGAACCATAGCAAAGCTGGCAATGCCCCAGAGGAAGATCAAGGGTGCCGCGAGTATCTGAGATGATGTGCTTACTGAAAAAATCGCGAGTAAGACAATCACTGAAACCAAAGAGACGATCAGCGTTAAATCCAGCGAGCGATCCGCGTAGCGACCACCGAGAATATTTCCGATGGCGAGACCTAAGCCATACAACATCAACATCGCAGTGACAAAAGCCGTTGAGGCATGCGTTTCATCTTGCAAAATTGGCACAATATAAGTAAATACGGTGAACATTGAACTGGCGCTGACGACAGTTAATAGTAACGCCGCCAGTACGGGGCCTTTGGTTAATACCCGAAGTTCATCACGCATGTTCACTTTACGCTCATTAGCAAGTGGTGGTAATGAAATCCTCAAGGCGAACATGGTCACTAAGCCAATTGCAGCAATGGCGAAAAAAGCGGGACGCCAACCAATGGTTTCACCGATAAATGATGCCAAAGGAACGCCACCAATGGTTGCAAGGGTGAGTCCTGAAAACATCGCCGCCACGGCACCCGCACGCTTTTCTATTGGAACTATGCTGGTTGCGACGACAGCACCAACCCCAAAGAAAGCACCATGATTGAATGACGTGACGATTCGTCCAATCATTAATGTGGTATAGCTATCGGCCATCGCGGACACCAAATTACCTAAGGTAAAAATACCCATCGACAGCAGCAGTAAACGTCGGCGTGACATATTGGCAAACGCCAACGTCATGACTGGGGCCCCAATTAAAACCCCAAAGGCATATGCACTAATTAGCAACCCGGCTGTAGGAATCGAAACCGCTAAATCGTGGGCAATAACCGGTAACATCCCCATCGGGGAAAACTCGGTCACACCAATACCAAAAGCACCAATGGCAAGTGCGAACAAAGGAGCATTGAATTTCATATAAAATCTCGTTAATTTATGATGTAAAGGAATATAGCTAAATCGCTAGCCTATGAATATCCTGTTGAATGGTCACACAGCTTTGCATTGGAATCACAAATGAAACAGGGCAAAACAGATAGAACCGCAGAAATGGAAACCTTTCTGTCGGTAGCGTGTACTGGCAGCTTAAGTGGTGCAGCGAGAGAATTAGGGCTCAGCCCATCAGCAGTTAGCCGTATCATGACTCGAATTGAAAAACGACTCGGTATTCGTCTGATTGTGCGCAGTACACGCAGCCTTCATCTTACCAGTGAAGGTGAATCTTACGCACTTGCAGCCCGCAGGATCTTAAAAGATTTAGACGATACAGAATCAGCGCTCGCTAACCGTGGACGCCCCAGTGGGATCATCAAAGTCAGCACTGCGACGGCACATAGTCGGCTAAGCATCGTGCCTTTGTTTAAGGAATTTCTGCAACGCTATCCCAATATTGTGGTCGAGATGGATGTCAGCGATCAAATCAGTAATGTGAGTGCAGGCGATACCGATATTGCTATCCGTTTTGGTCCATTACCAGACAGTGGACTGCATGCCCGTCGCTTGGGAGAGACCGGCCGAACCGTGGTCGCTTCACCCGAGTATCTTGCTGATGCAGGTATTCCACAAACACCAGCGGACTTAAAATATCATAATTGTTTGGATTTTAGTTTTCGACGCTTAGAACCCGGCTGGCCGTTTCGAGAAAATGGTCAGGATTTTATGCTACCGGTAAGCGGTAATATCATCGCAAATAACGGTGAAACTCTCGTTGAACTCGCGCTACAAGGAATTGGAATTACTCGGGTAGGTAATTTTCATATTGAACAGCTTTTGGCCGATGGACAGTTAGTGCCTTTATTAGAAGATTTTAATCCCCAAGACCGAGAATCCATTCATGCTGTTTTCATCGGTGGTCAAAATATCCCTGCGAGGGTTCGTGTATTTGTCGACTACTTGGTTGAGAAAATGATGCAAAGCAGTGCTTCGCAATCATGAAAAGAACATCGTTGTCCAGCCATCATCCGTTAGTTTTTAGCTTGGTATATGCCAATGGCTAGTGATTCCCTTGCTGTAACAAGGCGCTGTTACTTTTCATAAGCAGTTCTCTTTACAAGGAATATGATGAATCAGTGTTTTCAATCTCGATACATTATTGGGCTACATTTCGAAGGAAGTACCGATCGATTAATACTAAATAATCGGGATTTATATCATGAAAAACACAAAAGAGTTTTAAGGGGCAATTCGGGCATGTAAAGCAGGAAGCATTTTGAAAAAAGCAGTGCTATTCAGATTGTCCATTTTGTTGGTATTTGCTTCTGGTTATGGGGGTTATCTGTCTAACTGGATTAGACACAAGAGATAGTCAGGTCAGCCACATTTATAGTCATTTAAACTGCTCTGTCTGGAGTGTTTTTTTTACGTCTAAGCAACGAATCAGTCATATCTGAATTGCTCTCCATTCAGAAATGAACCTCGTGAAATGGACAGTATTCGCTACGATGAGTCCTCTTTAATCCTTGATATGTGATGGTTTCGGTGTGCTTTGTCGTGATTTTAAAAGGGATATTGCTTATTTATTGCTGCGGCTTTCGCGGTGTTGATATTAAACTCGAATGAGTTGATGGGCTTACTTTAAAGTTGGCCGTTGAAAGCGCTATAATTTGGCTTTGATTCATCATGAGTTGCGACATTGATAAAACCGTTGCCCGACCCAAAAACCTACCCGATTGTACCGCCAGATATGGATTACTGTTACTTTGATGAGGCAGAGACATCTCCATTTGAGGCACATAATCAAAGCTTTTCTTTAGTGAATGCAAGTTGGTTAGCCGACTGTGCCTTATTAGTTTACGCCCATCCCGGTTTTGCGCGTTTGGCGTTTAAGTTGGCAGGCTTTGAACATTTTCATTTTTTTAAAGGAACTGGCACCGAATGCATGGCCGCTTGGAATGAGTGTTGTTTGCTGATTAGTTTTCGCGGCACCGAGCTTAAATCGCTCTCTATGCTGTATGAGATGAGTACTAATCTTCAGGCTATTCCAAGCTCATTTTCGCAAGGTGGCAAAGTGCATACTGGGTTTTCTAAAGCCTTAGATGAAATATGGGGGGGCTCCGAAGGATTACATAGGTTTATTCAACAGCGTATTGCTGAAAATCCAGATCGTGCTATTTGGATGACGGGTCATAGCTTGGGGGGCGCTCTGGCTAGCTTGTGTTTTGCTAAAGTGAAACAAGCCACTGGCTTATATATTTTTGGTGCGCCGCGGGTTGGCAATCAAGCTTTTACGGATTTGCTTAAAGGTAGGCCTGTATGGCGTGTGGAGCATGCGAAAGATCCCATCCCGATGCTGCCGCCCAATCTACCTGCGTTGCATTTTTGTTATCATGATTTAGGTGAGTTGATTTATATTCAAGCAGATCAACAGTTGCGTTTTCAACGACCAGAAAAAACCGCTGAAGAATACAAGCAACTGATTTGGGATACCATTAAAACTCAGGAAAGTCGGCGCAAAGCCTTAAGCATGAAGCTTCCTGACATAAATCAGCATGTGCGTGAATCGGTGCAGCAATGGTTAGACAACATTAAGCAATTGCAAGGGGATAAGGCGATCAGTATTCGCGATCACATGCCGATATTTTACTGCGTGAAATTATGGAATTTGCGAGCGGCTCAAACCGAAGGTGTAGTCGACCTAACCGAGAATGAACGGCTAGGTCAATGAGTTGGTGGGGTTTATCGGCGTTCGCGTTACAGAGTGACCCCCGATTTAAAAATAGCCAGTTCACGAATGCCGTTCACTTCATTTTTAGTTGGCGCTCCATTGGCAATATCACAGACTAAATCAATAAAACCTTCTAATAGCTGTTCCATTGTTTGGCCGTCAATTAAGGCCCCGGCGTTAAAATCGATCCAATGTGGTTTTTTATTGGCAAGCTCTGAATTTGTTGCAAGTTTTAAGGTGGGAACAAAGCCGCCGTAAGGTGTTCCTCGACCGGTAGAAAATAATACGATATGGCAGCCACTGGCGGCCAATGCCGAGGTTGCTACGGCATCATTACCTGGAGCACTCAGTAAATTAAGCCCCGGAATCGTGAGCCTGTCGGTGTATTTTAATACGCCCATGACCGCGCTAGAGCCAGCTTTTTGAGTGCAGCCCATCGATTTATCTTCAAGGGTTGAAATACCACCTTTTTTATTACCGGGAGATGGATTTTCGTAAATCGGCTGCTTGTGGTCGATAAAATATTGCTTGAAGCTATTAATCATTTCTACGGCAGCGCTGAAAGTGGGTTCGTCGATACAACGTTCAAATAGTAGATGTTCTGCGCCAAACATTTCAGGTACTTCGGTTAAAACTGAAGTGCCACCAAGGCTGATGAGGTAATCAGAGAATCGGCCAAGTAAGGGATTAGCAGTAATACCGGATAGACCATCGGAGCCCCCGCATTCGAGACCTACTTTAAGTTTGCCGATACTCATTGGGGTGCGTCGATCCTGTTTCACCACCGCATAAATTTTCTCTAGTTGCGCAACCGCCGCAGTGATTTCATTGTTTTCTCGCTGCGCTTCCATGTACTTCACGCGTTCGTGGTCAACGTCTCCGACTAATTGTTTAAAGGCATCCACTTGATTATTTTCACAGCCTAGCCCCATCACTAAAACTCCGCCTGCATTTGGGTGTTTCACCATATTGGCTAATATTTGGCGGGTATTCTCGTGATCATCACCGAGCTGGGAGCAGCCATAATTATGGGGGAATAAATAAACACCATCGCAGTCTAAGTCTGGGTATTTGCTTCGGAATAGAGTGATCGCTTGTTGAGCGATGCCGTTTACGCAGCCAACCGTTGGGATCACCCATATTTCATTGCGAATAGCAACATCACCATTAGGGCGTTGATAACCGTTAAAGGAGCGTTCAGCCTGTTTTATATCCGCCGGCGGACAAGTGATGGGTTGATAGTGATATTGATGGGTATCGGCAAGATTGGTTTTAATGTTATGGGTATGTACCCATTCACCTTGGCGGATATCGACACTGGCATGACCGATCGCCGAACCATACTTAATAATGTTACAACCTGCGGCAATGTCGCTGAGTGCAACTTTACTGCCTCGATCCAGATCGCTGCTGAGTTCGATGGTTTTATTGCCAATGACTAATTGTTGCTGTTTGTTTAAAGGCTCTAAACAAACTAGAACATTATCTTGAGGATGGAGTTGAATATACTGTTTCATGGGCACCTTTATGCAAGTTACCCTGTCCGACGTAATCAGTTTATTCCCATCGCTGTATTTAAATCAATAAAAAACCGATAAAAATTCCTTAATGCTTAGTTTCTGGGAGATATAGGTAAATTGAATGCCTTATTTGCTCATTCGCTAGCTATTAAAATCATAAAGAACAGATAAAAAACAGATAACAATGATCGATGACACGTTTGCTTACTTTGTTTAATAAAAGCTTATTTTTAACAAATACACTTCAAACACATTCGATAACACCTGTCCGACAAACAGCTTCCCTATCGCATAGGAATAAAGTAATGGAACAACGATTAACCAGAGATAGCGCAGTTTTTCCGACCCGGCCTGAGAAAATAATTCAGTTTGGCGAAGGTAACTTCTTACGCGCATTTATAGATTGGCAATTTGATCTATTGAACGAACATACCGATTTTAATGCAGGTATTACCATTGTTCGGCCAATTGATGCCGGACACCCTAAGTTAGACCAGCAAGGCGGTTTGTACACGGCATTGATTCGAGGAATTAATGAAGTCGGCGAAAGTATCTCTCAGCCTAGAGTGATTAGCTCTGTCAATCGAGAACTGTTGGCATATGGTGAGTTTGACCAGGTGATGGCTATTGCACAGAACCCAGAGCTTGAATGGGTAGTCTCAAATACCACTGAAGCTGGGATTAGCTTCAATGAAAATGACCAACTGACTGATTACCCACCGACATCTTTTCCCGCGAAGGTGACAAAATTTTTGCATCATCGCTTCGTTCATTTTAACGGCAGCGAAGATAAAGGTTTGATTTTTTTACCCTGTGAACTAATTGATTATAATGGGGAAAAGCTACAAGAGTTCGTGATAAAATACGCCCAGCAATGGCAGTTATCAGAAGCGTTTATTGCTTGGGTTAATACGGCCAATACTTTTTGTTCTACGCTGGTAGATAGGATTGTGACTGGCTTTCCAAAAGATGAAATTAATCAACTCGACATTGAACTTGGTTATCATGATGATTTTCTAGTCGCTGCGGAACATTTTTATTTATTTGTGATTCAAGGGCCAAGTTGGCTGAATGAAAAACTTCGTTTAGAGCAGTGCCCACTGAATATAAAGATTGTTTCAGATATTAAGCCTTATAAAGAAAGAAAAGTCGGTATCTTAAATGGTGCACATACGGCGATGGTACCAGTTGCTTATCTTGCTGGTTTAGATACGGTGAGCGAGTCGGTAAATGATCCTCAAATTGCCGAGTTCCTAGAGTGCTTACTTGATGACGAAATTATTCCTGTTCTTAACATGGATAAACAAGAGCTTGATGAGTTTAAAGTAAGTGTTATTAGCCGATTCAAAAACCCATTTATCAAACACTACTTAACTTCGATTGCACTTAACTCTTTAACTAAATTTAAGACTCGCTTATTGCCTCAGCTTATTAGCTATGTTCAGCAAAATGGCTCTGCGCCTAAACATCTTTGTTTTAGTTTGGCTGCATTGTATTGCTTTTATTTAGGGAAAAGAAATGATGAAGATATTCCACTTTCCGATAATCAAGACTTATTAGATAAATTTAGTGTTTGGCGTAAAAAATCAGATAACCATGCTTCAAATATAGAAGGGTTTTTATCGATGGCAGAACACTGGGGTGTTGACCTCACTCGTTTAGCCAATGTGCAATCACTGGTTACCGAATCCTTTAGCAATATAAAAACATTGGGCGTTAAAGAAGCACTATCGCAACTTTAATACTTATTCACGTGAAGTAATAGATAACTACATAAGGGACGTATATGAACATCATAAAAAGAAACTTAAAAAAAGTCGCTGCCGTGATTGGCGTAAGCTTGGCGATGAGTGTTTGCGCGCATGCTACTACTAAAGTAATGATTGCTTATGGTAACCAACCGGGTGAACCGATTGATAAAGCGATGCACTATTGGGCTGAGCAAGTCGCCAAAAAATCAAATGGTGATATCGAGTTCAAATTATTTCCATCAAGTCAGTTGGGCGGTGAAACTGAGCTTTTAGAGCAAGCTAAATTTGGTGCAAATATTATTTCAATCAGCTCTTATGGTTATTTAATGGATACGGTGCCAGATCTGGGGATTATCAATGCGCCCTATCTTTCACAGTCCTTTGAGAAAAAATCAAAATTACTTCATAGTGAGTGGTTTGAGGGCTTAAGTAATCAACTGAGTGAAAAAGGGCTAAAAATTGTCGTTCCCGATGTGGTGTATGGGACTCGCCATTTGTTGTCTAGAAAAGCGGTTTTCTCTCCTGCTGACCTCAAAGGCGAAAAAGTTCGCGTTCAACACTCTAGATTATTTGTGGCAACCGTGAAAGCAATGGGTGGGGTACCCGCACCGATGTCTCTTTCTGATGTTTATCCTGGTCTATCTCAAGGTGTGATTGATGGTGTCGAAAACCCAGCGGTTGTTTTGTTGGGCGGTAAATTTTATGAAGTCGTGAAGAATCTTAATTTAACGGCGCACACCAAGCATATGTCACCATTTGTTGCCGGTACTGATTTCTGGAATAGCTTAAGCAAAACTCAACAGAAAATCATTCTGGATACCAGCCGAGATATGGTTCGTTACGACGCTGAGCTGATCAACAAGGCCGAAAAAGAAGCTATTGATCAGTTGAAAGCTGAGGGTGTTACTGTAAATGAAGTAGACATCAAGGCATTTGAAGCGTCTGCTCGTAAGGTGGTACAAAGCGAATTCCCTGAATGGTCTCCAAACCTTTATCAAGATGTACAAGCTAAGTTAGCTGAGATGTAATTGATTGAGGGGCCACTCTTGGCCCCTCAATATGTGAAACCGGAGAGTGTCATGCACACACAACTTTCTTTAAGTAATTCAAAGGCTTTTAGCAGTATGAAAATAGCTAAAATAATCGACAAAATTAGTCGTGTCGATACTGTAGTGGCCGCTGTTTTTCTTGCGATTATCGTTTTACTTATGGGTTATGGAGTGATTACCCGATATGTATTTAATGCACCTAGTTCATGGGTGGAAGAAGTTTGCCTCAGCCTTTTTGTTTGGATGACGTTTATGGGAGCCAGTGCATTGATGAGAAGCGATGAATTGGTTCGAATCGACTTTCTAGTTCGAAAATGTCCTCAGCCAGTGGCTTATTTTATCGACAATATATTTAGGCCGATCCTGATGATCATTGCTATCGGCTTTATGATTTACTGGGGTTTTAAGTTATTACCTTTTTCACAAGTGCGTTTTACCCCAGCCTTGAAGATCCCGTACATTTATATTTATGCAGCTGTCCCCGTTAGTGCTTGTCTCATGCTTTATCACCAACTTTGTCAGCTCTATTCGTCTTTAATTTCTCACAATAGGGAAGACTAGTTATGTCTGTCATATTGCCTATTTCTGCATTGTTATTGCTATTTGCCATTGGTATTCCAGTCGCTTTTTGTATATTTATTGCAACCTTATCTTACTTTTTACTGAACGATCATTTACCGATGATGATGCTGGTACAGCGTTTAGCTGGCGGTCTTGAATCGGTGACGCTGTTGGCAATTCCATTTTTTGTGATGGCCGGTGTGTTTATGAATCATTCGGGCATTAGTAATCGCTTACTCAAATTTGCAGAAGTATTGACTGGCCATTTGAATGGCGGTCTTGCTCAGGTCAATGTGGTATTAAGCACTTTAATGGGGGGCTTGTCCGGCTCTAATATTGCTGATGCTGCGATGGGCTCGAAGTTACTGGTTCCACAAATGGTTGCCCGTGGCTATAGCGCCTCGTTTTCTTCTGCGGTAACTGCCGCGTCTTCATTAATCACCCCGATTATTCCACCGGGTATTGCTTTGATTATCTATGGTTATGTGAATAACGTTTCCATTGGTAAGTTATTTTTGGCAGGTTTAATGCCTGGCTTATTACTGTGTTTGATGATGATGGCATTGGTGTCGGCGATTTCCCATAAACGAAATTACGCGCCAATCAGAGAAAAACGAGCCTCAACTAAAGAGATCGCTGTATCAGCAAAAGATGCCTTCTTAGCTTTATTGCTTCCGGTCGTGATTATCGGGGGGATTCGTTTTGGTGTGTTTACGCCAACCGAAGCAGGGGCTGCGGCAGTGTTGTACGCATTGGTACTTGGTATGTTTATTTATAAGGAAATGAATACCAAGTTGTTGTGGGAGGCTACCAAAGAATCCGTTTTATCTGCGGCTAACGTATTACTGATTATATGCGTTGCGGTTGGTTTTTCTAAGTTCCTCACTTGGGAGCAAATTCCCCAAAGTTTAGCCGCTTGGTTAACGAGCTCGGTTGAAAGTCCTTTTACCTTCTTGTTGTTAGTGAATGTGTTCTTACTGATAGTGGGGATGTTTTTGGAAGGTAATGCAGTGATGATCGTACTGGCTCCCCTGTTGGCACCGGTGGCAAAAAGTTATGGCATCGACCCGGTTCATTTTGGCATCATTTTTATCTTCAATAGTGCAATTGGTACCATTACGCCGCCTTTAGGTACGGTGATGTTTACTACCTGTTCCATCACCAAGGTGGCTATCGAAGACTTTGTGAAAGAAGTCTTACCGTTCTGGCTGTTATTACTCGTTGCTTTGGTATTTATTACATATATCCCAATGATTTCTATCGCTTTACCTAATTTGGTGTTTGGTTAAGCATTGGCTGATGGGTCTGCAATAGTTGCTACGTTTAACTTGAACTGTAGCTGCTATTGCATTCGTTGAGGAGACCCGATCACGATATGTAAATAACGAAATAACGAAATAACGAAATAACGAAATAACGAAATAACGAAATAACGAAATAACGAAATAACGAAGTGATGAAGAAGCTTGCGGCTTGTGTTGGTGTGGTTGAACGCTGTCATTATTGGATATTTATAGTGTATAGATTCAGCCTAAAATCCACTCGTAAAGCAGCTGAAAAATAGTTTTGAAGTAAACTTCACCTATCTTAAGATCTTGTTTTATTTAAGATCTTTAGCAAAATTACCATCTTAATGAATAGGATTAACGATGAGTCCGATGATTCAACGGCTCAAGGCTTTAAAAATTATTCCTGTGATTGCGATTGAGAATGCACAGCAGGTCATTCCTTTTGCCAAGATGCTGATTGAACATGGCTTTGTTGCCACCGAAATTGATGGTTGTTGTGAGCTATCGATTGATGCAATTAAGTTATTAAGAGAGCGCCTACCCGAGATGTTGATCGGTGTCGGCGGCTTGTCGACGCTGCAGCAAGTGTTATCCATAAAACAAGCGGGAGCCCATTTCATTGTTAGCACCGCGCCTAATCCACAACTGGTAAAATTTTGTCAAACTGCAGCGCTCCCTCTGGTGATTTCGCTTAATCAGCCAAGTATGATTGAAGTCAGTCGTGAAAAGGGCTTAACCACGCTAGAATATTATCCAGCCGAAGGGATTGAAAATGGTATTTCGCAAGCGCTGCTATTTGCTCCAGATGTTAGTGTTACGCAGCAACAGACTGATGAGGCACCAGATATTCTGCAGATCCCAAGAGTGATATGTCACTTCGATGATTGTGAGGTCGAAAGATTAATCGAGGCTAGGGGGCTGGGTGACAAAATGCTACAGCTGATTAATCAGTCGAATTCAACAACTGAACACTCTCGCTATTTTCTATGGTAGTGAGCGCATCAATATAATTAGAAAATGGATATTGAATTGTTTATTTGACTACGTCATAAAATATAGCTTGGGATTTTAACTGCCTTATAGATTATCCATAATTAAACTATTCTCCATGGACTTTTTAGCTGAATCTAAATGATGACGTAACTCTCCGACTGCACCAATATCATCGCCACTGAGAATTTTAGTTAGTATTGCCATATGTTCTGAAATAGCGATCATATTTCTTTTCCGTAAATCACTATTGTCCCATTGATAGTGGTAGTGAAAAATGACGGAAATAATGTCACAGAACTGGTCCATAAAAGGATTGTTTGCAGCCGATAGGATTAAAGTATGAAACTTATGATCCAAATCGGAAAAGGCTTGATATTCATCAACCACAACATCTCGAAGCTCTCGATGTGAATGCAATAAATATTGTGCTTCTTGCCAGCGCGGATCACTGCGAGGCAGATTCATAAACCGACTTAAGGCATGACATTCCAACATCTCTCTCAGTTCAAATAAACTTGCTGCATAGCTTTTTTCAAATTTCACCATTCGCCAACGACCTCGCTCAATATTTTCAATTAAGCTAAATCGAGAAAAATGAATTAAAAATTCACGTACAATCGTGGTGGAACACTTCGACTGTTTCGAGAGTTCTAACTCGGTAAATTCTTGTCCTGGGAGAATGTATCTTTTTTGGATAGCATTACTAAAGAAATTTTCAAATTCAATCGATTGTAAATCTTTAGACGACAGATAACGTAGAAAGCTATCTTCTTCCATCGGCGCTCGAGCAATTAAATACTCACCAGATTCAAACTCTAATACACCTTTGTCACAAAGATCTTGCAGCACATAACGTACCGTTGTGCGACTCACACTAAAAAGTTCTGAGAGTGAAGATTGTGAAGGCAAAGGCGATTCGATATGTCCCAAACTGATCGCGTCCAGTAATTGGTTTGCGGTGCCTTCCCTCAAATTCTTATTTCTAGCCATTTTTTACCTCCGAAGCCATTAAATACCATTTAAAAGCAGATTAAATGGCGCTGCGTCACAAACTTTGTTGCGATAAAAATAATAAAAAGCAAGACTAATAAAATAGAGGGAAATCATCAATTAGAGAAAGCTTATGAAGTCATTAATTTGTGAAAAGCCCTACGAATTACAATATGTTGAGCTAGACATCCCCTCAGTGAAGCCAGATGAGGTATTAATAAAAATATCTTCAGTAGGGATATGTGGCACCGATATACATGCCTATACTGGTAATCAACCTTTCTTTAGTTATCCCAGAGTATTAGGTCACGAATTGTGTGGCGATATTTGCCAACTCGGAAGTGAGGTGGGGACTGAGTTTGAAGTTGGCGACAAGGTCGCATTGATCCCTTATGTAGCCTGTTATCAATGTGCCTCTTGTCGCAGCGGAAAAACCAACTGTTGTGAAAATATTTCGGTTATTGGCGTTCACCGAGATGGTGGTTTTAGCGAATATCTTGCGGCGCCTAAAACCAATATTTTGAAAGTGAACGGGGTGGATAATAATACTGCGGCATTGATCGAACCTTTTGCCATTAGTGCCCATGCGGTGCGTCGTGCGCAGCTCGAGCCTGGTGAAGCGGTGTTAGTCGTTGGCGCAGGACCGATTGGTTTAGGCGCTGCGGCGATAGCTGCTGCCGATGGTGCGCATGTGATTGTGGCAGATACCCAATTGGAAAGACGGCAACATGTCGCAAAAGAGCTTAACTTAGCAACGCTTGACCCCTTAGACGAAGGCTTTCAGGCGGCATTGACAGAAGCTTTTGACGGTTCACTGGCGCAAACCATTATTGATGCGACAGGTAATCGACATGCGATGAATGGCGCGGTGAATAACATCCGTCACGGTGGTAAGATTGTCTTTGTTGGCTTGTTTAAAGGAAATCTTGAGATAAGTGATCCTGATTTCCATAAAAAAGAAACCAGCTTATTTGCCAGTCGTAATGCTACTCAAGAAGATTTTGCCAAGGTACAGGGACTCATGAAGGCAGGTAAACTTACCGCTAACATGATGCTTACCCACCGTTTCAATTTTGATCAACTTGGCGAAAACTATCAGCAAAATGTGGTCGACAACAGAGACTTGATTAAAGGCGTGATTGAGTTCAATTAATTTGAACAATGAGATCCACCAGAGGCGAGATTACTATCTTAGAATGAGTTAAAAAAGGGCGTCAACGGAGTTCTTCAGTGACGCTCTTTTTAGCTTTTTGTTAAATAAATGTCTTTAGTTGATACCTTCCGCTGTTATTTGACTCGGCATAAGAAGCCTTTGAGGTAATGGCCTTCGGGGTAGGGGCCACCCACAGGATGGTCTTCAGCCTGTTCCAGACTCTTTAAAAACTGCAGCTCACGTTTGGCATCAATGGCTGCATCGGCAACAATCTTTTGAAAGAGACTGCTTGGCATGAGTCCTGAGCAGGAATAAGTGAGTAACAGGCCGCCTGGGCGAAGCATTTGCATGGCCAGCATATTAATATCTTTATAACCTCTACTGGCGCGGTTTAAACTCGCCTTGCTGTCGACAAATTTTGGTGGATCAAGCACGATCATATCAAATTGTTCATTGCAATCTCGGTATACCCGTAACTGCTTGAAAACGTCGGCGTTGAGTTGGGTGATTTTGCTCGGGTCTAGATTGTTTAACTGGACATTTTGGGCGGCTATTTCAAGGGCTGCGTCGGAGACATCGACGTTGATGACCTTTTTGGCGCCGCCAGCTAGGGCGTAGGTGCCAAAGCCACCTGTGTAACAGAAGCAATTTAGCATTTTCTTATCTTTGGCCAGTTGACCCACTAACTTGCGATTATTGCGTTGGTCGAGGTAGTAACCGGTTTTATGGCCAGTTTCGATATTAATCAGTAGGCGTAAACCATTCTCTTCAATCTCCATCGGCTGAGCGGGAAGCTCGCCATGGAGTAAACCTTGTACCGGTTCTAAACCTTCTTTTTTACGCACATCGACATCTGAGCGCTCGTATATTGCATCGTTGGGAAAGCATTGCTTGAGTGCTTCAATTAAGTTAGCTCGTTGAAATTCGGCACCAGCGCTTAATAGCTGAATCACTAATACATTGGCGTAGCGGTCGATAGTAATGCCGGGAAGGCCATCATTTTCGCCAGCCACTAAACGATAAGCATTGGTGGCGCTAAATTGGCTCAGAATGTCTCGAGCCGCTGCGGCATCTTGCAAGCGCTTAACAAAGAAAGCTTTATCGATGAGCTGAGTTTGCTGGAAACTCCATACTCGGGCGCGGATCTGGGATTCAGGAGAATAAGCGGCAGTGGCTAAATATTTTCCCTCAGCGCTGTAAATTTCCACGGTTTCACCGGATAAAGGCTTACCTGAAACTTTATGAATACCGTTGGAAAAAATCCAAGGGTGGCGACGTAACAAAGCCTTGTCACGTTTTGCTTTAAGAGTAATGATACCGCTCATGATGTATATCCTAGTCTGTAATGCCGCGCATTATAGTCGTCATCTTAGGCATCACCAAGTAGAGTCTGGCTTTATTCGTTAAGCAAGCGGCGAGATGGTCAATTGTCGGTACTGCCGCAAGCAATTCTGCAGCTTAAAGGTGACTCATCGCTTTGCCATTGATTTCTTTTTCCAAACCTCGGTTTAAGGCGGGTCGTTGGCTGACTCGCTTGCGGTAGGCCATTAATTTAGTCGGTAAGGTTTGTTGGAAGCTCATTGCCCAGTTGAGCGTATGACAAAGTAGAATATCAGCCACACTAAATTGCTCCCCTAATAGATAGTCTTGTTCGGGAAGCCATTGCTCGGCAATGGCGGCGGCTTTTGCAAACTCCCAAGTTGCCACTTCTACCATTTCTGGAATACGTTGCGCTTCTGGCAGGGCAAAGCGATGTTTACCAATGCTCCATAGGCCTTGCTCTAATTCACTGATAATGAAACTTAGCCAGCGATGGTGGAGAGCGGCGGCGGCAGTCGCTGGTTGTGGCAACAGCTGCGGACCATATTTTTCAGCAAGATAGAGGCATATTGCTGCCGATTCACTGATGACAAGCTGATCGTCTTTTAGGGCGGGTACTTTGCCACAGGGATTAATTGCGAGATACTCTTCGCCATGATGCTCGCCCGCTTGAAAATCAATGTAGTGGTAGTGCCATTCGAGGTTTAATTCTTCGAGCAGCCAAGACACACGTAGTGAGCGAGAGCGTGGGGTTCCATATAAGGTGATCATCAAGCTATCCTTTTTACAAGTAATCTGTTGGTCGCTATAGCATAGGGGGTAGTGACAGCAAGCGCTATGCTTAAACGGTTTTATTGTTGCTTAAAACAAATACTTAGTCAGCACGATGTGATGAACGATCGACTTGAATCCTTAAAAGGTAAATACGAATTATTTTCAATAACTTAGCTGTGTTTTTATCGCCAGCTTCGACTCGTTTTTATCGATTGAACTGGGTACAATAACGCCTTACTCTTGGTCATTATCGGATAGGTTATGCAACAGCAAGTGCTGAACACGGTTCGCAAAGCAACATGGATAGGCTCAATTGCTAACGTATTTTTAGCGGTATTGAAAATTGGTGTGGGTAAGTTAACTGGTAGCCAAGCCTTGGTGGCTGATGGTGTGCACAGTTTTTCTGATTTGGTCACTGATGCTGCTATTTTACTCGGCTCGCGGTATTGGGCGGCACCAGCCGACAAAGAACACCCCTATGGCCATGGTCGTTTCGAAACGCTCACCAATATTTTTATTGGTGGCTTGTTGGTGGTTGTGGGCTTAGGGATCGCTTGGGATTCAATTAACTCCTTTAATGCTGAGGCGAATCCCAATCCTGGGGTGTTAGCTTTGTGGGCTGCTATCTTGTCAATCGTGGTGAAAGAAGCGTTGTATCGTTGGACTGTGATTCAGGCAAAGAAAGTTAATAGCCGGGCTTTACATGCCAATGCTTGGCATCATCGTAGTGATGCCCTGAGCTCGATGCCTGTTGCAGTCGCTGTGGTGGCGAACTATTTCTTCCCCTATCTCTCCTATTTGGATCAAATAGCGGCTTTGTTGGTGACGGCTATGATTTTAAAAGCTGCTTGGGAAATTGTCTGGCCAGCGATTCAAGAGATCAGTGAAAAACAAGCCGATGAAGATTTAGAACAACGGATTCAACATCACGCCAGCTTAAATGTAGATATTCAAGAAGTGCATGAAATTCGCAACCGTCGAGTGGGAAGCGCTATTCTAGTGGATTTTCACTTGTTGGTTGATCCGCTGATGAGCGTCGAAAAGGCGCATGATATTAGTGAAGAGTTTAAAGAACACTTGATGAAAGAGTTAGATGAGGTGGTTGATGTTATTGTTCATATCGAGCCTTACAACTGTGCGGAGCGGATCATCAATCCTTGTTGTGATGAATGCGCGAGTGACAACTTGGTTTCATCTTAGGCTTCGCCGCTGAGCCATCATGTCGAGTCAGCGTGTATTTTTCAAGCTGACTCGATGTTCTTCGCCGATAAAAAAACGGACTATCTCGTCCGTTTTTTTATCGGGTATATCGTGCATTACCCTGCTTGGATCAGTTGGTTCATTTGATTGACTAACTGTTTAAAGGCTGGACGCTCTTGTTTGTCGATGGATGAAGCCAATGGAATTTTTGCGGTCATTGGATTGACTGCTCGACCGTTTATATGGAATTCATAGTGTAGGTGAGGACCCGTTGTGCGTCCGGTATTTCCGGACTCGGCAATCACTTGACCTCGGGTCACCCGTTGGCCTTTTTTCACCTTAAATTTGTTGAGGTGCAAATAGCGTGAACGATACTTACCGCCGTGTTGGATGACGATGTATTTTCCCGCATAGGGGTGATTTTCGACTCGCATCACCACGCCATCCCCAGCGGCCAGCACAGGGGTGCCAATGGCCACCGAAAAGTCGGTCCCATTATGAGGCGAAATTCTGCCGGTTACTGGATGTTTGCGGCGTGGATTAAATGGCGAACTAACGCGTTGATTATGTTTGAGTGGCACCCGCATAAAAGCCCGAGCAAGGCTTTCGCCTGCTTGGTCGTAATAGTTACCATTGTTAAATAAATAAGCACTATATTGTTTTCCACGATTAAAGATCCGTACCGCACTAATTTCACTTTGGCCAGTGAGAGCATCATCGATAAACTGGCGATTTCTTACCACTTGAAACACATCCCCGGCTCTAAAGTCTCTTTCAAAGCGGATCTTATCTTGAAACATCTGTGCAACTTGCTCGATTTCGCTAGGCGTTAGTCCTACTTTGCGAGCTGATAAATAAAAGCTACCTTGAATCGTGCCTGTAATTGCCTGTTTTTGCCATTGACCATCAATACTAATCGTTTGGTACTCAAAGTTAGTCGCATCGACTCGGGTAAATATAATTTGTTGTGCTGGGTTAAAGGCTAAACGCAAGGACTGTAGCTGTTGGGTGTCATGGTCGATGGTAAAGGTGAGTTTATGCCCTGGGCTTAAGGTATCCAATGCCAGTACCGAAACATCAGCTTCAAGCACTTGGTACATAGTCGTTTGATCTATTTTGAAACGGTTAAAGATCTTGCCTAAGGTATCACCTTCTTTAATGGTATAGCTGTAACTCTGAATGCCGCCAACTTCGGCTGATTTAGTCTGTTGCTGGGGTGCTTTACCTTCCGAGAGTGAGCTCGTTTGGGTATCGGTTGTTGTATCTGTTGGCTTAAATTGTTCGGCGCTGGGTTCTGAACGGGCATCTTGTTTTAGTAAACTAATCGCATCACGCGAGTTGTGAGATAAGGTAAATACAGGACCCTGATGCTCACTGCTAAACTCATTTTCTGGCAACTCAATGAGTTGGCGAGATTGGCTGGTGAGTGGTTGAGTATTTGGCCAAATGCTGGCGATGGTTATCACCGCGCCACAAGCAAGGATAAGCTGCCAGTGTTTACTGGGCAGTCTGCTTGGTCGACGAAAAATGGGGGCTTTGTTGTTAAACATGAAATCTATTACCTGTTACATGCTGTTTTGATACAGCTGTTGTTATTATTCGAGTCAAGTGAGTGGATGTGAGCAAAGCAATCATAAGGTTGCCTTTTGTTGGCAGTGAAGACATAAACCATGAAATTCGTAGCTTTGTGGATGCAAGTGAAAGCCTTGCTGGTCGGCAAAGTGCTGGAGTTCACTTCTTAGAGAGCTCGATAAACTCGGTTGAGCTACTTGCTGGCAATTACTACAAATTAATAATGGTTTGGGACTAAATGGTGCGAGTTGTTGGCTCACCAGATAGCGGCTGCTTGACTCGATATGCTGGATAAAGTGATGTTGAAGCAAAAACTCGAGTGCTCGATAAACCGTGGGCGGTTTAGCTTTGGGTTGTAGCTGTTGTAGCTCAGCCAAAATATCGTAGGCACTGAGTGGATTTTTACTGCGATGTAATATCGCCAATACGACAGAACGGTTGGGGGTGAAGTTAAGCTTAAGCTGTTTACAGTAGTCACTGACATGTTGTAAATAATTTGCTGTAGACATCACTGAACCATTCAAGGGAAAGTATCAGTTGTACCCAAGTCGGGGCTAACTGTAAAAATTGAACGTTACATTATAACAATGAGGCTTTTTTGGCAAGCCATCAGGCGCTTTCAAAAGCAGTCGCCTGATTTTTTATTCGATATGTTATTTATTTGGGTGCGGGTTGTTAGTCTATTGAGTGTTTTGGCTAAAATGAATTGAACTTAAGTTCATGAGCTTCTTTCCGGTAAGCTTGATGGGTTCAAGTTTACGGCTAAAAGCTAAATTGATAAATACCACAAATAAATCACCTATAAATGTTAGCTGAGTGTTTTTAAGGTATACAATTAGTATCTGGTAAGGGAATTTAAGGCGCTCGTCGATGCTCTTGAAAAAAACCAGCTTAAAATTTGGTATCATGCGACTGATGAGCCGGAAAATTTATCTATTTTTTACGTTTTGCTTTTTATTTTTCGGTATTTTGGTTGCGTTATTTACGTCCTTAGTTAATTACCGTATGCAAGTGGTCAATATTGATAATGCACTTGCGCTTGGCTTTAAAAATGAGAAAGCTTCTAAAACTCATGTGTTAGAAGAGTTCTTAGCAGGGTTTGATGCGAGTTTGTCATCGATTGCTTCCAATCCTATCACCCAAAGATATATGGTTGAGCAAAGTGTGGTAAATATGACTGCACTTGAAGAATTTCTCCTGGGGATTATCGCTTCCAAACCAATATTCATGCAGCTCCGCTTGCTTGATCATAATGGGGTGGAAGTCGTTCGCCTCAATCAAGATGACCTTGGCAAGATCTCTTTCACTCCTCATTCTCAATTACAAAACAAATCACAGCGATACTATTTTCAAGAAGTCAGCAAGCTTAGCCAGAATCAACACTGGCATTCTAGAGTGGACTTAAACATGGAAAATGAGCAAGTTGAATTACCCTATCGTCCAACGATACGAGCAGCGACACCGCTCTATCAAGAAGGGGAGTTTTTTGGAATGCTTATTATCAATGTTGATTTTTCTGAGGTATTACAAACGTTGACAAATTCTAGTGAGTTTACAATTTTTGTTGTAGACAAAGAGGGGGAAATTCTCTATCACCCAAATGCAGCGCTTGCTTGGAGTGCCTATATTCCAGGGCGAAAGTCATTTGATGAACTTTATTCAACATTTAATAACGGCATATATGAAATGAATATTGAAGCCATTATTAATAATAATGAAGGCTTAAAACTCGTTATGCTTCCTCAACAATCCTTACTCGATGCGATGCATAGTAACAATCGATATACGGCTTTAGTCATCGCAGGGATTGTGTTGCTTATTTCTTTTCCGCTGTCTTGGCTGGTGGCTCTATTTCCTGCTCGTTTACAAAAACGCTTGTCTCAAACATTGGAAGCCTTGTTGCGTTCTGATCAGCTGTTGGATAAGCATGTGATTACCAGCCACACCGATGTGGAAGGCATCATTACAAAGGTGAGTGAACGGATGTGTTGTATCTCTGAGTACAGTAAGGAGGAATTGCTTGGGAAGACTCACAGTATGTTGAAGCATCCCGCGGTGAGTTCTCAAGTACATACAGAGTTATGGGGAACGATAACCAAAGGTGAGGAGTGGCATGGCGAGCTTCGTGATTGTAAAAAAACTGGTGAAGAATATTGGCTGAATAGTAAGATTATGCCTGAGTACGATGAGGACCAGAAATTAATTGGTTATGCCCAAGTCGCCCAAGATATTACGTCTGAAAAAGTACTGGAGCGTTTATCGGTCACTGACCCACTGACTCAGCTTTTTAATCGACACAAATTGAATCAAGTGTTAGTTAAGGAGCTGGAGCGTTTTTATCGATACGACGAAGTATTTTCGGTGGTAATCATTGACCTCGACCATTTTAAGTCGATCAATGATACCTGGGGACATCAGGCAGGAGATGAAACTTTGGTGAAAGTGTCACAAAGGCTGAAAATGGTGACTAGAAAGGTTGATTATGTTGGTCGATGGGGGGGAGAAGAATTTTTAGTCATTAGCCCTTCGACCAAGCTTGATGGTGCTAAAATATTGGCTGAGAAGTTAAGAGTTGCTATTGAGGAACTTGATTTTTCTCATCAATACAAAGTGACTGCAAGCATGGGGGTTGCGGCATCACAAGAAAGCCAATCTGCAGAACAATTGGTGGCGAGCGCAGATAAGGCGCTTTATCAAGCAAAATCCTCTGGGCGAAATCGAGTGATAGTTGCTTCTATAGAAAATAGTTAGCGCTAAACCTGTCACCCGATAACTATTGTTGTCGCGAGGCTTGATGGCTCAATTTAGTTCTTAGACTGTATCTGTAAAGTATTGGCGAATACACTTCTGTTGTGGCTTCTGTGCACTCTTGTTTTGAATCAGGAACTTGTGCATAGTGGTGCATTTGACTTCCCAATATGTTTGATAAGTTCACCGCGATGAATATTTTAAAGTATGAAAAAATTAAAGCTGAATTTAAGCCTTGGACAGAAACTTACTTATTGATTGCCGAGTCACTGATTAGTTTGATACGCACTGAGCAGTTAGACGTAATACATATTGGTTCTACATCAGCGAAGGTCGGTGGAAAAGGAATCATCGATCTTTCCGTTCTTTATCCGGTTGGCAAATTAAGCATTGCTGTTGAACACCTGAAATTACTCGGTTTTCAAGACCAGGTCAGTGCTAAGCCATTTCCAGTTGAGCGTCCTCGGAAGGATGGGGCCGTAGTCTATAAAGGCCACAAATACTTTGTTCATGTACATGTAATTGAAGATGGCTCAGAGGAGCATCACAAGCAGCTAAAATACAAACAATATATGCTTGCTAATCCATTAGCGCGATATGAGTATGAACAGTCAAAACAGGCGATTATTGCTACCGGAATCTCTGAACAAGAGGCTTATGGTAAATTGAAATCACCGTTTGTGAAGTCGGTTTTACAGCATTTATAAGTTTTTACCAATCGATGGACTGGCCCACGATTCAAATTCCCTGATTTAGCAACTGTTCACCACCCAAGAGCCATCTGCTTAGGAGAAAGGATTATGCAAGAGTTTATCGCGACGTTTATTTTCTTTTTTGCTGTAATCGACCCGATCGGGACCGTACCGGTTTTTATTTCGGTGACCAGCCCTTATGCAGAACAAGATAAACGAAAAATCGCTATAAGGGCCATTTTTATCTCTGCACTGATTTTGCTGTTTTTTGTGGTTGCGGGGGAAATCATTCTCACGGCGATTGAAATTCCTCTACCTGCGTTTCAAGTTGCTGGTGGGATTGTGCTTTTCTTATTCGCGCTTTCAATGATATTTGGAGAGAGTAAACCAGAAGAAGAACTTAAACTGGTTAATAAAATTACTGAAACTGCAGTTTTTCCTCTCGCGGTCCCTTCAATCGCAAGCCCTGGAGCAATGCTCGCTGCTGTATTGTTAACCGAAAACAGCCGCTATAATTTCTTTGAACAAGTTCAAACAGCGACCAGTATGTTGTGTGTATTACTGGTCGCTTTGTTATTGATGCTTGCGGCAAGCCCGATCCATCGTTTGATTGGAAATAGTGGCGCGAGCATTGTTAGTCGTGTAATGGGCCTCATATTAGCATCTGTTGCGGTCACCAATATTTTGTCTGGAATTAAGCTCTATTTCTCATTATAAATAACTCGAGGGTTAAGTGAGTCGGGGCCGTTAGCAAGCGACTATTGCGAGAGTAAAGCACTACGTGTAAATCTTTGGCAGTATGATTTGGTCATTAGATATCAGCTTCCTTGGTAGAACTGACGCAAACCTGTTTCATCTCGCTGGGGAAAATTGCTGATTTTTTGCTAGCTTTGTTCGCTTTGTAGGCACTCAGCACCAATTTGAGAAAAAGCGGTTGACTTGTTTATGCTAAAAACGTTTAATAGCCGCCGTTGCCCGGATAGCTCAGTCGGTAGAGCAGAGGATTGAAAATCCTCGTGTCGGTGGTTCGATTCCGCCTCCGGGCACCACCTTTTAAAAAGCCTGCTTTTAGCAGGCTTTTTTCGTTTGAGAGCCTCGCTTTAAAGTAGTCTTAGCTCTGCGAGTAATGGATTAAATTGTGGAATACCGCTGGCTGTGGATTCAAATTGCGATAGCCGTGTTCTTTATCACCAGCAAAGCGCAGCGCTTGTCCCTCTGGTAGGGTTATCCATTGTCCCTCGACTAACACATCCATTTCCCCACGAATTACGATCAAATGCTCGCTGACGCCTGCTTCATGTGGCTCAGAAACTCGTTGATAACCAGGCAATAGTGTGAGTTCAAACATTTCAAAACCAAACCGTTGTTCAAAAGGAAATAAGGTCGCGACCAGCATATCGTCGGTTGCAGGTTGTTGGCGGAGTTGTTCTGCAATTCTTACGATAGTGCCCTGAGCTTCGTTTAAGTTGGGTTCTAAGAAGCTGGAGAGTGAGGTAGAAAATCCACTGGCGATTTTCCAGAGAGTCGCAACCGTAGGGCTAGACTCGCCCCGCTCAATCTGACCCAGCATCGCTTTACTGACGCCGGTTTTTTGAGCTGCCTGAGTTAAACTCCAATTTTTCTGTTGACGCTTGTGCTTGAGTACTTCCGCTAAATACTGATTGACGGCTTGCAAATTAGTCCCTTCATTAACGCAAATTTATTATTGTATGTTATAGCGCACAAATGTTAGGCTTGTCTATATTGTGCGTTATAACGCACAAAACTCATGTTTAGGGAGTGATATGAGATGAATGAAGTATTTAAGGTATCACGGATTTCTGCGGGATTTATCGCGGTGTTAGTTGGATATACCAGTTCGGCGGTGATTATTTTTCAAGCTGCTGCTGCGGTGGGGGCGAGTGAGCAGCAAATTAGTTCTTGGTTATGGGCTCTTGGCTTGGGGATGGGCTTAAGTAGCATTGGTTTATCTTTCTATTATAAGCAACCGATCCTTACTGCTTGGTCTACTCCGGGAGCCGCCTTACTGGTGACTAGTTTGTCTGGTTTGTCGATGCAACAAGCCGTTGGTGCATTCTTGTTTAGCTCTTTGTTGATTAGCCTATGTGGTATCAGTGGCTTGATTGATAAACTCATCCGTTGGATCCCTCAGTCTTTAGCTGCGGCCATGTTAGCCGGTGTCTTACTACCTTTTTGTTTACGATTATTCAGCGCTTTGCAAAGCCAAAACTTGTTGGTCGCAAGTATGCTTGTTTGTTATCTCATCGGTCGTCACTTGGTGGCTCGTTATGTGATGTTATTGACCTTAACAGCGGGTTGCCTGAGCGCTTATAGCCTAGGCTTACTTGAACTGGGTTCGGTGAGTTTTCAATTGGCAAGTCCACAATGGGTGACGCCCGAATTTTCAATGCAGGCACTTGTTGGTGTGGGGCTTCCTTTATTTATTGTCACTATGGCGTCGCAAAATATGCCGGGGATCGCAGCGCTGCATGGCAATGGTTATCGGCCTCCAGTTTCACCGTTGATTAGCTGGACGGGTTTCACTGGGTTATTGTTGGCACCTTTTGGCGGATTTGCCTTTAATCTAGCGGCGATTACGGCAGCTATTTGTATGGGAAAGGAAGCTGATGTTGATCCGAGTAAACGTTATTGGGCTTCTATATGGGCGGGTTGTTTTTATATTTTGATTGGTCTGATGGGCGCGACTGTGGTGAGTCTATTTTCGGCCTTTCCTCAAGCTTTAGTCGCTGCGATTGCTGGGCTCGCCTTATTAAGTACGGTGGCAAATAGTTTGCTTGCCGCGCTAGTGGATGTGCGTGGTCGAGAGGCCGCGATGATGACTTTTTTAGTCACTACTTCGGGGATTAATTTGTTGGGGATTGGCAGTGCGTTTTGGGGTTTAAGCCTTGGTTTATTGGTTCATTATTTAACCGAGTACTGGTCTAAAAGACAGCAAAGACCTAAACACAGCCACTAAATAAGGTGAAGGCATATAAGGGCTTTGCATAGATCCACTGCAGGGAGTGATATCTTGTCTAATGAATGAGTCCTTCATTTTGCGAGTAAATTTATCTAAAGTAGTTGTTTTAAGCTGATCGCTAAGGAATGTGATGCTAGGTCGCATTGGTGCAAAGCTCTTGGGCTTATTGTTGGTTCTAACAATGATGCTGGAGCTGATGGTTCTCGGTTTACGCTGGATTGATCCGCCGATATGGGCATGGCGGATCCATCGTAGTATTTATCCCCCCGTGAGTTACCCACAGAAAGTTGCTCATCAGTGGTCACCGATCAATCGTATCTCTCCTTATATGAGCTTAGCGGTGGTCGCAGCGGAAGATCAGCGTTTCCCGTTGCATTGGGGTTTAGACTTTGCCGCGATCTGGCAAGCTTATCAAGATAATCATCGGGGGCAGAGTCTACGTGGGGCGAGCACAATTACCCAGCAAACGGCTAAGAATTTATATTTATGGCCGACTCAGAGTTATTGGCGCAAGGCTATAGAAGCGGGACTGAGTCTATTACTGGAGGCCAATTTAAGTAAGACCAGGATCCTGGAGATTTATTTGAATATTGCTGAATTCGGCCCAGGGATCTATGGTGTCGAAGCCGCGAGTCAACAGTACTTTAAACGCTCTGCAGCCGATTTAACCGTGGAACAGTCGGCTAGCTTAGCGGCGCTTTTACCCAGCCCTTATCGTTATCACCTATGGCCAAGAACCGCTTATATAAACCAGCGAGTGAAGTGGATTAGTCAACAAATGCGGCAACTTGGCAGCCATTATCTACAGTTATCTTCAAATTGATGTCATTCCAGACTTTGGGTGCGAGGCCTTTGCGTTTTACCTCCAGTGCATGAAACGTTTTGGCCGTTTCACGGTGAACAAATATTGAACTATACGAATGCAATTACAAACAGCAATCATTCTTATTAATCGGCTGTAAGTTAATGAAATGTAAAAAATAATGTGCGAATTCTTGGTTCAAGGTATATACTCAATGGCTAATGAATATCTAAGTATGGAAGGCCTTTATGAAGTCAGATCCTAAGATAATTGCCTTGTTAAACAAGGTGCTAGTTTCGGAGCTAACCTCGATTAATCAGTATTTTTTGCATGCTCGAATGTACCGGAACTGGGGCTTCGAGTTGCTCAATCAGCGCAATTATAAGAAGTCTATTAAAGACATGAAGCAGGCGGATAAGTTGATGGAACGAATTTTGTTTCTCGAAGGCTTACCGCATGCACATATGTTGGGTAGCTTACGCATTGGCGAAGCCGTTGAAGAAATGCTGCAATGCGATATAGATTTTCAGCTGGAGCAGTTGCCGATCCTTAAAGATGCGATTAGCCAATGTGAGCTGGCGAAAGACTACGTAAGCCGTGATTTATTGGAAGAGATTTTGAATTTCGAAGAAGATCATATTGATTGGATCGAAACGCAACAATATCAAATTGAAAAGATGGGCCTCGAGAATTATTTGGCGGCGCAAATTAGCGAAGGAGACGACTAATGAAGGGTGATAGTGACGTAATTGATGCTCTAAATCGTTTATTAATGAATGAGCTGACTGCGATGGACCAATATTTTATTCATTCTAGGATGTATGAAGATTGGGGAATTAATAAACTGTTCGAACGCATTGACCACGAATATGATGATGAAAAAGGACATGCTTCTTTATTGATTCAACGTATTTTGTTTCTAGAGGGGACGCCTGATTTAAGTCAACGCGAACCATTACGAGTAGGGAAAGATGTCCCAAGCATGCTAGAAAACGACCTTAAAGTGGAATATGAAGTCGATGCGATGCTCAAAGAAACCATGGCCTTATGTGAGCTTAAAAAAGACTATGTGACGCGTAATATGCTACAAGCCCTGATCGATGATACCGAAATGGATCATGCTTATTGGTTGGAACAACAATTGGGTCTTATTAAGAAAATTGGCCTTGAAAATTATATTCAGAGTCAACTTTAAAAGCCCGCATCAGAACAAAAACGAAAGCCTAGCTTTCGTTTTTAACTTAAACTCAGAATCTCGAAAGCACGAAAATTTATCCTTCATTCGTTTTATTGATGGCTGATTTGCCAGTTGATTTCCGGCCAGCCTTTACTTTTGGCTACGGCCTGAAGCTTAGGACAAGGATTGACTACATAAGGCTTATCTACGTACTCTAATAAGGCTTGATCGTTGATTGAGTCGGAGTAGAAGTGTAGCGTTCGATATTTTTCGGTTCGGGTTTGTAGCCACTGTTCTAAACGTGTTATTTTCCCTTCTCGGAAGCTGGCGACTCCTTTTATGCTTGGAGTATAACACTGGTTGACTTGTTCAAGATCGACACCGAGATGATATTTGATGTGTAGTTGTTGTGCTATTTCTTTCACGATAAAGCTTAATGTGGCAGAGATGAGTAATATCGTTTGTTGGTGATGGCTTAAGTCACTAATCAGTCGTTTGGCTTCGGGGTAAATAATTTGTGGAATGTACTGTTTCACGAATATTTTGACTAATGTTTCGACATCTTGGTGATGGAGTCTCTGGATAGGCTTTAGACTAAAGGCAATATACTGTTCAAGTTTTAATTCCCCTTTGGCATATAGCTGCATCATCGCGATATCTTTGCTTAAGAAGTCCTTGTCTGTGACGATTTCTGCATTGACTAAAAATTGATGCCATAACATGCCACTATCGCCTGCAATCAAAGTTTCATCTAGATCGAATATATGCAGTTCCATTCCACTCTCATGATGTAAGGGTTGAGAGCTAATCATAGAGCCTGTGCTTCGCTTGTTCCAAGTCTTTCTACTATTGGGTGAAGAAAAGGCCAGCAAGCTGGCCTAAATGTTTTAAGCGGTATCTTTTCTTAAGTTGTGAGGTAAGCCGTCGGGCAGAGGGGCCCAAGTTTGTTGTTTCGCTTCGGCGTGCAGCACTTTGCGTAGTTTTTCGTTGGCTGCTGCTGCGTAGATTTTTTCGGTTTTAATTTCGTCTTCTTTAAGCTTTAAGCGTTCTTCCATTTTTAATTGTTGCTCTTTGTAACGTTTGCTCATACTGAGGAAAATAAAGGTGATGGTAATGATTAAGGTGGCAACGATGGCTGCAAATAACCACCAAGTGCTTTCATTGGCCTGATTTGGTATTGGGCTATCTGAATTTTGAATTAATTCTACAATATGAGAGCTGAGCTTCGCGTTTTGTTGTTGCAATTCATCTCGTTCGCTTTGTAACTGAGGGAGTTGTTGCTGTAAATTTTGCAGCAGTTGAGCATCACTATTATTTTGATTGAGATCGTTTTGTAATCCTAGTAATTGCTTATTTAACTCGCTTAATTGTTGTTCCAATTGTTGATTACGTTTAATTAGTTGCTGCTCTGCTGGGTTGTTTTCGCGAGTTTTCGTTTGTCGAAGTAAGCTTTGATTTGAAGCGGTTAATGTTCTGTTTTCATTGCTTATTTTGTCATTGAGTTGCAGTAGTTTTTGATAATCTAGAAGTTTTTGATTGAGATTATTTTGCAAACGCTGATTGATATTTTGGCTGCTATTGAGAGCCGATTGTAATTTGCTAATGGTTTTGTTTTTCTTATTAATATTGTCTTTTAATATCGTTAAAGAATGCTGAATATCGGGTTTTTCTGAGGCATTTTCAGTGGTCGCTGTTGTGACGATGTTTTTGGCGACTGTGGTTTTGTTGGTCTTCACTTCCGCAGAATTAACCATCGCTTGGGGGACGGGAAGCATCAGCTGAGGGCTTGCGGCCACCGATTTTACTTTTCTATTGGGGCTAACAGTCGCGACATTATCATATTGCTCCGGTAGGGAACGATAAACTTTAGGATCGTTTTCGACCAACCATATATTGAATCCCTGTTTGTTTTTAATCCACTTCCATTCTGTAATCCCCATATGATGGGATTTACCATTGGTGACCGTATAGGAGAACTGTTTGGCATCGCTTTTAACTGGGATCGTAAATACGACACCAAAATTGTCGAATTTATCCGGCATGAGTGGCTGGTTTGGCGAGGTTCCTTGGCGTAGTCGAAAATCGGTTTTGGCTGGTACAATTTTGCCATTAACCATTTCTTTACCAGCCCAGATATGCAGGCCCCATCCGTCGTAATTATTGCTGATACTCTTATAATGTATGGTTACATTGGCTGCGCTGGCTGCGGCACTTATACTCCACAATAGTGCAATGAGTAGGGATCCTTTCTTCACAATTACTCCATGAACTTGTTTTAAGTCGTACCGTTTCATAATAACTAAAAAATTAATATGGAAGTATCCGATAGATCACCAATATGATCTTAATATTTATAGAAAAATAGATTTAGCTCAACAAATGATTCACAACTATTGATTAATCAGTCATATTTTACTCTTCGCTGGGATTGGCGTTAACATGGTATTTTGAGGTGACGGGTTTGAGGATATAAATATGAGATATCGGCGTTTGGGTAGTTCCCATTTAGAGGTGAGTGAAATTTGTTTAGGAACGATGACTTGGGGCGAACAAAATACTCAGGCCGAAGCCTTTGCTCAGTTGGACTATGCGCTTGGTAAGGGCGTTAATTTTATCGATACCGCCGAGATGTATCCAGTACCTCCTCGAGAAAATAGCCAGGGAGATACCGAAACCATCATCGGAAACTATCTGAAATTGCGTGATAATCGTGATGAGGTGGTGTTAGCCTCGAAAGTGGCTGCGCCCTCTAAGTCTGATCGCGGGGGGTATATTCGCCCGGATATGTCCTTGAACTGGAATAGTATCCATCAGGCGGTTGAGGATTCGTTAAGTCGTTTGCAAACTGATTATTTGGATCTGTACCAAGTACATTGGCCGGATAGAGCAAGTAACTTCTTTGGTCAGCTTAATTACCAACATCAAGAAGGAATGCCACAAACGCCGATTATTGAAACGCTTGAGGCATTGGCCGATTTAGTCAAATCAGGAAAAGTTCGTTATATCGGCATCTCTAATGAAACGCCTTGGGGGATGATGCGTTATTTGCAATTGGCCGAGAAACACAACTTACCAAAGATTATATCAATCCAAAATCCTTACAATTTATTAAATCGAAGCTATGAAGTGGGCTTGGCCGAGATCTCTCATCGGGAAAATGTCCCTTTATTGGCGTACTCGCCTTTGGCCTTTGGGGCCTTGTCAGGCAAGTATCTAAACAATCAATGGCCGGAAGGCGCTCGTTTAACCTTATATAAACGTTTTGCTCGTTATGGTTCCGAAGTTGCGCATAAGGCGATTCAAGCTTATGTTGATTTGGCGCAAGAGTTTGGACTTAGCCCTGTGCAGCTTGCGCTAGCCTTTGTGAATCAGCGGAGTTTTGTTGGCTCGAATATTATTGGGGCTACCTCACTGGAGCAACTTAAAGAGAACTTAATGAGTGTTGAACTGGTGATCTCCGAAGAACTTGAGGCGCGCTTGCAGTATTTAGGGGATGAATATCGGCTCCCTTGTCCTTAGGTGCTCAGATCAATGACTGCTGATCATCAGACTCAATCTCTAACAAAATTGTTAAGTGATATTCGTGCATGCCGTTTGTGCCAAGCTCAATTGGTACCTCGGCCAGTGATCCAAGCGAGTGTAGATGCGCGGTTGCTGATCATTGGTCAAGCACCGGGGAGCAAAGTCCATCAAACTGGGGTTCCTTGGGATGATGCGAGTGGCAAGCGATTGCGGCAGTGGCTGGGTATTAGTGAGCAAATATTTTATGATCCGCATTGCGTTGCAATTGTACCTTGTGCGTTTTGTTATCCCGGTAAAGGAACACAAGGCGACTTGCCACCGCCAGTGGTTTGTTATGAACAATGGCATACCGCCATCATGGCGAGCTTAACTAAAGTTGAAATGACCTTGTTGGTGGGGCGCTATGCCCAGGCTCGCTATTTAGTCAGACCAACCCAATCAAATTTAACCGAGAATGTGGCGAACTATTCTGAGCATAGCATGAAGGGTTATTGGCCTTTACCTCATCCTTCTCCGCGTAATCGGCATTGGTTGCGCAACAACCCATGGTTTGAACAGCGTTTGCTCCCAGAGCTTCAACAAGCGGTTCGCAGGATATTTAGCGATGATGGAATATCATCCTCAAACAACCTCACTTGACTGAATAATACTGGGTGAATAGTTGTTCAATGAGTTTGGCTAACTTGAAATCACGATCACTGACCCCTTTACATTCGTGGGTTGTGAGGCGAATATTGACTCGGTTGTAGGTATTGCTCCAGTTGGGATGATGCTGTTGTTGTTCTGCGTAATTGGCCACTCGGCTCATAAACTCAAATGCTTCAATAAAATTTTTAAATTGATAGTCTTTGCTAATAAAACCTTCTTTATATTGCCAATTGGGCAGGTTTTTTAATCCCACTATGATTGCTGGTTTACTTAAGGGTTTGACGGTATTCATTTTGCTTCTCACAAACAGCAGAACCTAATTTAGCTTAGCTCAGCTGAGCCGAGGCGGTAAGTCAGCTTGACCAATCGTGGCAATAAACAGCTCGATAGTTGTAGGCTTCCCGTATATACCCAATGTTCGCTCCCTAAAAAGGGCCATCCGCAGTGAGTGAGCCATCGGTTTTGACAGGCAGCTGCATCATGCTAGTTTTGTGGTGTCTTGCCTGTTGTATCGAAAGTAAGCGTTGAGCGCCAATAATTATCGGTTGAGATGGTATTGGGTGATTTCTCGTGGAGTGTCTATTTGGATGCTTGCTCCAATCTCTTTCAATTAAGCAAATTGAGCACAAAATTACTGACATAATGATGGTTAGCAGCTTGGGCTTGGTGAACCATACTTCAATCCAGCTTTGGTAAACCAAGCCAAGTCGCAGAAAGCTGAAGCGTATTGGTAAATAATTAAGATGGTAGAGTATTGGGTATTCACGAGCAAATTCAGGTGCAGTTGTCATTGCCAAATGGCCATGCCACATTGACTCATAAAGTTTGCCACATTCGTGAGCTGGCAAAGCGCAGTCCGCTGCTACAATTCGTTTACTACAATGATGTGCCATAAGTATCCCTCACATGACTAAGAGATGCTTACCCAGCGGTGTGGCTGAGCAGATAAGGTTACGCTGGGCTTTGAGTTAAACCGGGTCGCGGTGATGGAATGTCGAGTCGTTACTTATTGCACTAAAGATGTTTTTACTTAATAAAATCATATTATTAGTATTTGTTGTTTAGTATTGTAAACAGCTCATAGCGAGTTGATTTAAACGAGTGTTTGAAAAAGATTGGTGAAACGCTGTATTATGGTGCATACGACATTTGGCTGATTGTTATGTTGTTTCTTTTTATGGGATGATACTTATTCGAATATGTAAATTTGCTATGAGATAGAAGCAAGGTTGAACAAGGTCACAATAACTAAACGCTAAGCATGAGCTAACGCGAAATAAATTATAACTATAAATTTAAGGGAGCATTTGATGGATACGCAAATCAACAAGGAATCGAACTACCTTCCGCTCGAACATTTCAAAGTATCGAATTTACTTTACCAATTTATCAATCAGCAAGTATTGCCCGGGACGGGAGTCGAACAAGCAGATTTTTGGCCTAAACTCGAACAATATTTACAGCAGTTCATTCCTCGTAATCGGCAGTTACTGAGCAAGCGTGAGCATTTACAATCCCAGATTGATCTGTGGCATCAGCAACATCCCGCGCCCATTGATGCCGAGTCTTATCAGCACTTCCTTAAAGATATCGGTTATTTGGTTGAAGTTCCTCAAGCGGTGAGCTTGGATACCAACAAAGTGGACCCCGAGCTGGCGGTATTAGCTGGCCCGCAGTTAGTGGTTCCGGTGATGAATGCACGTTACGCCTTGAATGCGGCGAATGCTCGCTGGGGCAGTTTATACGACGCTTTATATGGGACCGATGTGATTTCACAAGAGGGAACATTAGCGCCGACTCAGCAATATAATCCAGAACGGGGGGCGGCGGTTATTGCCTATGGTCGCGCCTTGCTCGATAAGTTTTGCCCCTTAACGCACGGTAGTCATGCCAACGCTTGTAAATACAGCGTGTTAGCGGGTGGATTGTTGGTAAGATTAAGTGATGGTTCAAATACCACCTTAGCTGAAGCCGCTCAATTGGCTGGCTATCAAGGCGAGGCCGAAGCCCCTAGTGCGATCTTGCTTAAACACCACGGTTTGCATCTTGAAATTCAGTTTGATGGCGAGCATTTGATTGGTTCTAGCGATAATGCGTCAATCAAAGATATTGTATTAGAAGCGGCTTTAACCACTATTATGGACTGTGAAGACTCGATTGCTGCGGTTGACGCAGAAGATAAAGTTGCGGTGTACCGTAATTGGTTAGGTTTAATGCAAGGTAGCTTGAGTGAGCAACTGGTTAAAAACGGGGAAACGATTACTCGCTCATTGAATGCAAATCGTCATTACCTTAATCCGCAGGGACATGGTTTTAGCCTGAGTGGTCGCTCCCTGATGTTTGTGCGTAATGTTGGGCACTTAATGAATAGTGACCTGATACTCGATAGCGAAGGCAATCAAGTGCCTGAAGGTTTGCTAGATGCGGTATTTACCAGCTTAATTGCCAAGCACGACTTACTCGGCAATAGCCCTTATCGAAATTCCAGAGAAGGGTCGATTTATATCGTCAAACCGAAGATGCATGGCCCTGAAGAAGTTGCCTTTAGCAATCAGTTATTTGCCGCTGTAGAAGAATTACTCGGCCTCGCAGAGAATACTATTAAACTTGGTATTATGGATGAAGAACGCCGTACCAGTGTGAATTTAAAGGCTTGTATTGCTGAAGCGAAGCAACGTGTTGTGTTTATTAATACAGGCTTCTTGGACCGAACTGGTGATGAGATCCACACCAGTATGTGCGCAGGTGTGATGGTGCCAAAAGGGGAGATTAAAGAAAGCCAGTGGATCAAGGATTACGAGCTGAGCAATGTTGAAACTGGTTTAAGTTGTGGCTTAAAAGGTAAGGCGCAAATCGGTAAGGGAATGTGGGCGATGCCAGAAATGATGGCCGATATGATGCAGGCAAAAGTCGCTCACCCTAAAAGTGGTGCGAGTACCGCATGGGTTCCTTCTCCAACCGCCGCAACTTTACATGCGATCCATTATCATCAAGTGGAAGTGTTTGGGATCCAACAGCAATTGCTCGAGCAATTGAGTGAGCATTGTGAGCCGCGTTTGGCTGGGTTATTAACGCCGCCTTTGGCGGTGAATAGCGATTGGACTGAACAGCAGCTAGTGGATGAACTGGATAATAATATTCAGGGTATTTTAGGTTATGTGGTGCGCTGGGTTGAGCAAGGTGTAGGTTGTTCTAAGGTCCCCGACATTAATGGCGTGGGTTTAATGGAAGACCGGGCTACCTTGCGTATATCCAGCCAGCATGTGGCGAACTGGTTGAAACATGGCGTTGTAAGTGAAAATTTGGTGATGCAACGCTTTGAAGCTATTGCTGCTTTAGTCGATCAGCAAAATAGTGATGATCCTGCGTATCTTCCCATGATCGGTCGCTTGACCAGCAGTTGTGCCTATTTGGCTGCGCTTGATCTAGTCTTTAAAGGCTGCGAGCAACCCAGTGGCTATACTGAGCCCTTATTACATGCTTGGCGAGTTAAGTTTAAAGCGAGCTAATGTCATGTGAAAACGCCCTCATTGAGGGCGTTTTTTGGTTTTGCTGCTTGCATTGTTTTTCTAGGTACAATCAGAGAGTAAAAGTTTAAACCGATGACAATACGATAGTTATTTTCTGGATTTATCTGATTTCCCGCGCTCTCATCACTGGCATTTATCATTCATCCTATGCCTGTATATCAACCATAATTCAGCACCAAGTGTTTAATTTTAATGCCGATAATTAGGTAATATAAAGCTGATATTTATTCGACTTGAGCGGTACGCATCCAATCTCGATAGTGACTGGCTTTGGGATCACTTTCTGCGGGAGACCAAGGGGCGAAATCTTCATCGGGAGTTGGTTGATAGGCTCCTTCTTTGATTTCCAGTCCAATAGTCCCTGTTTGCATGCAAGCATAGCCGTGCCAGGTGAGTGGTGGAATTTCAATAGCGCGATTGGTTGCAGGAGATAAGCTATGGCGTTCGGTCAATTTGCCTTGCTCATTAAAGATGAGTAAATCGAGTTGGCCTTGTAAAACCAAGAATAGTTCCCACTTATGGGCTTCACTATGCCGATGAGGACGCATATAGGTATTGGGTTCAGTTGCGATAAATAAGCGTTGTACCATGGCATCATGAGACGGGTGCAAGTTATGATGACTGCGTTGGCGTGGTGCTGCTTTAGCTTGTTCGCTAAAGTTGGCAAAATCTTGCCCATTAACTATTTTTAACATCTAAAATTTACCCTTATGCCGTCGTACGCAAGGCTTGTGAAAAAGTAATAGTTTACTGACTAATGGTTACACATTCTATGAGTGAGTCCAACTGAGCAGATGCTTGCTATGTGTTTTGGTTAATATCAATGATAAATGAAGGAGTAAGTGATGAGTCCGTATCTCGGTCAATGTTTGTGTGGTGGTATCCGTTATCAAGTGGATCAAATTGAGCCCCAAATGGGGCATTGCCATTGTGGTATGTGTCGTAAGTTTCACGGCGCAGCTTACGCCACTTATGGTGAAGCAAAACAAGAACATTTTCATTGGCTCAGCGGCCAAGATCTGTTGCGTCAATTTAAAGCGGATAATGGGACCACCCGGCAGTTTTGTGGGCGTTGCGGCTCGAGCCTTACGTTTGCTCCGGCTAACGATAACGGCAAATTAGTCGAGTTTAGTCTCGGTACGCTTGATAGTGATATTGATGAAGCGCCAGATGCACATATTTATACGGCTTATAAAGCGAACTGGAGTCAGATTAGTGATGACTTGCCACAATACCCAGAGGGAAGAGAAGATAACTGATCGTTTCTGGGGCTGATTAAAAGCAGAGCTAGATAAACTCAGTGATTCAACCAGTGTGATGGCTCCAGTCTCAGCAATAAAGTACGGCTATCAAAAAACCGTTTGCATCGAACTCTGCTTATCTCTAAGGTTGGGGGGTATCGCAAAGAGAAGTAAAGAATGTCTGGATTTAAAGAGCTTAACAAACGTAGTGCAAATTCCTATCAGCAGCAGCGTCAGCTGATCAAACAAGTGTTAGCTGGCAAGGCAAAAACTTGTGAGCAATGTCGGCAGCCTTTATATCTAGTTTTACCGAGCCAATCGCAGACCCAAGCCTCTGGTATTTATTGTGCTAAGGACTGCACTCATATTGAACTGGAGATCTGTTGAGTTTCTACCGTTAGTCGCGAGAACCTTGGCGGCGGTCTTGCTTCAAGTATATTAAGCCTTCTTCAATCGCTAACTTGGTTTTCTCTATTAACTGAGCCCGTTCCTCATCGCTTATCGCGCTAAGCACATCCACATTATGGCGGATATAGCGAGGGGGAAGACGGTTTAATACCAAGCAACATAAATCCTGCAAACGCTCTGGATCACAACGATTCTCGACATCTAAAGCGATCAATTGTTCGCCTAAGAGAAACTCAGTGAAATTATGAACTTCCTCTGATATACGCATAAAAATTCCCTTAAATTAAGTCCTTATGTTCAGGTTAGATAATAATAGCCAGGGTCGCCACTCCCTGACGATATATTATTATTGATGTTGAACTGGCTCCACATTTAGGGCTTCATTATACAAGGCTTCATATTGCCAAACTGATTGCTGCCAATGGAACAGCGATTCCATTGCTCGGTGACGCATGGCTTTGAATGCTTCATAATCTTCTAAATAAAGCAGTAAAGCTCGGCGCAAGGTATTGAGCAAATCAGCGGGTTCGGGATCATAAAAGATATGCCCTGTGGCTTTTAAGGGATCTTCATCAAAGTCGGTCACGGTATCTTTTAAACCACCAACCCCACGAACGATGGGGAGGGTGCCATAGGCTAAGCTATACATTTGGTTGAGACCGCATGGCTCAAACAGAGATGGCATGAGGAAAAAATCCGCACCAGCTTCAACTAAGTGGGCGAGCTCGTTGCTAAAAGCATGAATAAAGCGCAATTTATTTGGCCATTGCTGCTCTAAAGTCTGTAGCTTGGCAACGATCCCACTATCCCCAGTTCCGACAATAATCACCTGCACGTTGTGGCGTAAAAATTGTTCTAAGGCTGGAAGTAGTAAATAAAAGCCTTTTTGCTCGGTTAAGCGACATACCATGCCAAAGATCGGCGCATTGGTTTGTGGCAAGTCGGCATTTAGTTGCAGGGCTTGCCGACATACGGCTTTACCACTGAGATCACTTTGAGAGTAGTTGCTTGGAATTAGTTGATCGGTTTTTGGATCCCAATCTGAATAATCGCAGCCATTGAGAATACCAACCAAATCGGCACGACGTTGTTCAAAGTAGTCACATAATCCATGAGATCCTAAACGGGTCAGTAATTCCTGTGCGTAATTTGCGCTAACGGCATTGATTTTGTCGGCAAAGCGGATCCCCGCTTTGAGTAAATTAATACAATTATAACCATCTAAAATTTGATCTACTAAGCCATCGGCTAAGCCTTCTAATAGATGGAACTGGTGTTTTTCAAAGATACCTTGAAAAGCAGCATTGTGAATGGTTAACACCGATTTACTATTGCAGAAAAAAGGGTGATGGGCGTATTTTTGCTTCAGAAGGTAGGGGACTAAAGCGGTATGCCAATCGTTGCAATGAAAAATATCGGGTTTAAAGTCTAGGGCTTTGGCGACTTGAAAAACGGCTCGAGAGAAAAAAGAAAAACGCTCGCCGTTATCGTCGTAAGCAAATTCACCTTCACTATAAAGTTGATCTCGATCGAAGTAGGCTGGTTGTTTAATGAGATAAACAGGCACATCTTCTAACATTAAACGATATACCGAATATTCTATATCGTCTATATGATTGGCGGTATGCAGTCGCAAGTCGAGCAGTTTTTCAGCCTCATCATGTCGTTTCAAAGTTTTATAAAAAGGCATGATGATTCTTACGTCTTGTCCATGCTCTTTGAGGGCAAGTGGTAAGGCTTTAGCTACATCGGCAAGACCACCAGTTTTGGCTAGGCTTTCTACTTCAGAGGCTAAGAATAGTATCCTGACAGGATGGGCTGTCACAGGTCGCTCCTTTACTAGTGAGGCACCAAATGGTTCCTCATAAGTGACGATTCTAGAGTAAATGCTTGGTTGTTTTCAAGGCAAATCGATGGATTAAAATCCAACCTTGGCACTTTTCGGAACAACAACAATACCTTCTGGTGATACAGTGAAACGTTTGCGGTCTTCCTCTAAGTTTTCTCCGATGACTGTTCCGGGGGCAATTTCTGCATTTTTGTCGATAATTGCGCGACGAATATGACAACCTTCACCAATCCGACAGTTGGCAATTAACACCGATTCACTGATCACTGAGCCGGGGCGAACATGGCTTCTAAAGCCGAGTACGCTACGATTGACTTCGGAGCCTAAGACAAAACTTCCTGCTGACACTAGGGATTGGCTAATACTTACTTTTTTATCACCGACATCTTTAAAGGTGGCAGGCGGAAGCGGCGGGTAATAAGTGTGTAACGGGAACTGGGGATTATATAACGAGAAGGGGGGCTCTTCTTCAAGCAAATCCATATGGGCAGCCCAGTATGCGTCGAGAGTTCCTACATCACGCCAATAGCCGCTGGTGGTTTCGCCAGGGATATCATTTTGAGTAAAGTCATAAGCAAAAACTTTACCCAGAGGATACAGTTTTGGAATAATGTCGTTGCCGAAATCATGGCTAGAATTGGGATCGACTGCGTCTTCATAGAGGGCTTCAAGCAGTACTTTTCTTTCAAACACATAGTTTCCCATCGATGCCAGTACATGATCGGGGTCACCGGGGATGGTCTTAGGATTCTGTTTGGGTTTTTCTTCGAAGCCGATCATCCGACCTTCTTCGTCAACTTCAATAATACCGAACTGATCTGCTTGTGCTTTCGGAACTTTAATTGCCGCGACGCTTAAAGCCGCTTCTTTGCGACGATGTTCATCGACCATTTGTCGAACGTCCATCTTATAGATATGGTCACTGCCAAAAATACAGACGTGTTCCGGTTCGTTGATTTCGATAAATCGGGCATTTTGGTAAATCGCATCTGCGGTACCGTCATACCAACGTTTACCAACTCTCATTTGTGCAGGTACGGCATCGATGAAGCGATCGGTAATTCCAGATAAGTGCCAAGCTTGGCGTAAGTGAATGTTGAGTGATTGTGATTTGAACTGGGTGAGAACGTAGATTTTTAGAAAGTCAGAGTTTACAAAATTGTTTAAAGCGAAGTCTATGAGTCGGTAACTTCCTCCAAAAGGTACCGCTGGTTTGGTTCGACTTTCGGTAAGTGGGTAGAGGCGAGTGCCTTCGCCGCCAGCGAGGATCATCGTAAGTATTCCAGCCATTAGACCTTGTCCCTTAATTTATATGTATTTTGAAATCGTTTTCATTGTGCCTAGGTTTAGTTTGCAGATATTTACTTTAAAGTAAATAGCAGACTCTGCGTTTTAATTAATCCGTGAGCAATTAATATTTTTTTAGTGACAACATCGTAAAATTTTGAATTTTTTGTTGTCAAATACGCTTTCATAGGAGGTGAAATGCTGCTTAATTAAGGTTTCGTATTTTAGAAAACTATTGGCCACAATCCATAGCTCACCCTGTGTATTTAAGTGTTGCTTGGCTTGCGCTAGAAACCTTTCGGTGGTTTCATACTGGGTATCGATGCCTGCATGAAAAGGCGGATTACTCACTATAAAATCAAAGCATTGTTTCACTTCCATTAAACCATCAGAAGCAATTACCGTTCCATTTAAGTTATTTATCATTAAGGTCGCTTGGCTACTGGCGATAGCGTATGCACTTACATCGAGCAGGCTGATATCGATTTCATACAATAGTGCTTGGCTTGCACCAATAATGCCCGCGCCACAACCGAAATCGAGCACCTTACCGTGAAGTGGCGGCAAATGCTCGAGCAAAAGTTGACTGCCATCATCGAGTTTACCGTGATTAAATACGCCAGGTAGTGAACTGACTTTCAATCGCGTTTCACCTAATTGAACTTCAAATGTGCTATCCCAATGCTCGGGCAGAAAACCAGGGGCGACTTGCAGCAGTTGTCCGTAATACAGGCCACAACGTCGGGCACTATCTATCTTATTCAGCCTCACTCCAAATTCAGCCAACATTTTTTCACAGCTTTTTACGCCAGTTCGGTTTTCTCCTATCACAAAAATATCGGCACCTACTTTTAGCTGTGGCAGTAAGCAAGCGAATAAGTAAGCCGCTTCCTGTTTCGACTTGGGCATGTAAAACAATAGTGCGTCACTATGGGTCGCTAACTTTGGAGTCGCCGAAAACTGACTGTTTATTTTGGGATCTGCGATCGATTGAAAATAGCTAAATTGGCCATAATGGCTGCAACATAGTTGCAATGAGGCAACTTGTTCTAACAGCTCTTTGGGGTAGTTATCGTAGAGTTGGCCTGCAACCACTAAATGTTGTTGTACAAATAAATCTTGATGACGGGCGAGTACTTGACTAGTTGGGTGCAGTGAGCTGTTCATAGTTTGGCTTTGGTTACTCAGTTTTGTGGCCGCAATAATAGAAACTTTTGCCGAAAAAGGCTATCTCATCACGGCTTCTGCGGATTTATTTTTCAGGTTACTTGACTTTTTATACAAGCTAAGCAAACTAGCTAGCAGCTATTCGTTTTATTAAGGATACTTCCTGTTGCCATATGTTATAGAGTTTAAAAAGTATAAACGGCCCGCAATTAAACGCGGGTGGTTAATGGCTGGGTGTGAGTAAAACGTAACAACTTTTTTGAACCCGGCCACTGTGACCGGGTTTTTTTATTTTTGATGTAAGTGATGGAGCGGGCATGTTTAGAGGATCGATTGTAGCGTTGGTGACGCCCTTTATTGAAGGCAAAGTAGATTATGCGGCGATTCGCGAGTTAGTTGAATGGCATATTAATCAAGGTACCCATGGTATTGTTCCGGTCGGAACCACCGGCGAGAGCCCAACCTTAAGCCACGATGAGCACATCGCTGTGGTGAAAACAGTGGTTGAGCAGGCGAAAGGGCGGGTTCCAGTGATTGCTGGTGCGGGGTCGAATAACCCACTTGAGGCGATTGAATACACCAAAGCTGCACAGCTAGCCGGCGCTGATGCCACCTTGCACGTGGCGGGTTACTATAATCGGCCGAACCAAGACGGTTTGTATCAGCATTTTAAAATGCTCCACGATGCTACCGATATTCCGATTGTTTTATACAATATTCCACCACGAGCGGTGGTTGACCTGAGCCCTGTTACCATGGCTAAGCTGGCACAGTTGCCGCGGATTGTTGGCGTGAAAGATGCCACTGGCGATTTGTCTCGCCCTTTGTTTGAGCGTCAGTTAATCGCCGATGATTTCTGTTGGTTAAGTGGTGAAGATGCGACCGCTGTTTCTTATAATGTGAGTGGTGGACAAGGCTGCATTTCGGTGACGGCTAACGTGGCTCCTAAACTGTGTGCGCAAATGCAACAAGCCACTTTAGACGGGGATTATGCGAAAGCCAGTCAAATTCAAGATAAATTGCTGCCCTTGCATCAAGCAATGTTTATTGAACCGAGCCCGGCGGGTGCGAAATATGCAATTTCATTGCTAAACAAGTGTCAAGAAGAATGTCGTTTACCGGTGACGGCTTTATCCGAGAGTACTAAAAATCGTATTCGCCAAGCGATGCAAGCACTCGAATTAATTTAGTCGCCTTCGCTTTCCCTAAGCCGAGCATACTCGGCTTTTTTTGGGCTGTATAAGTCTAAATATCCCTTTTGCTATACTTCTAGCTACTAGCCGCTTATTAAGGATGGGTTGTGGTGGAAATTGATTTAGTAGGTTTTTTTCATCAGGTGGTTGAAGATGATAGCGGTTATTGGTTATTCCAAGCGGCGGAGGGTTTAGTCAGTGTAAAATACCCTTGGCAAGGTCAAGATTTGGAAAGCTTACCAGTAGAGCAATGGTTAAAACGGGTTGACTCTCGTTGCCGGAGTGCTTTTCAACAAGCCTTGTACGCTAGCTTATCGGCGAATACCGCCTTTACTTGCCATTACTGCCACACTGAAGACGAGTGGCTGCGTATTCATGGCGTGCCAATGGCGATCCAAGGGAAGCAAGTCTTACTGGCGAGTGTACTCCCGCTAACGATCCCTTTAATTAATGATGAAGCGAAGTTACGTGATCCGCAAAGTGGCTTACTGTCGGCGTCTTTATTCCGCGAACTGTTGATTCAGGCGATGCGTTTAAGTCATCGTAATCAAGAGCCTTTCGCCATTCTCACCCTGCATTATTTAAGTGATGATGCCGCTTTGGTATGTGCCATCGTTGCAAAGGTATTACAGCAGCAATTACGCCGTTCAGACAGTATTGCTCAGTTTAGTGATGGCGAGTTAATCGCCTTGCTTTACGGTGCCAGTCAAACCGCTGCTGCCGCCATCGCTGAAAAACTCAGCTCGCAGTTACAGCAACAGCTACAAGGCGTGTCGTTGGATAGCTTCCAGCTGGGGTGGGCATACTATCCTGAACATGGTGATAACGCAGATACTTTGTTAGCGCATCGTTTAGATATTAAGCAGCAGCTCAGCTTCTAATTAATATCTGTTTAGCTCAGGTTTTGAGCGGGTACTTGTTGCCTAAATCGGTAGCTTAACTTGGCATAAAGTTGCTGCTCTGCCTGTGTATTTTGAGTCAAAATAGTAGACATGGCCCGATGATTGTCGTTGCTTATCTTGAATGGAGGTCACTGCAATCGTGCTAAGTTGAGGTCCAATAAAGCAGCATTTGCTAACTAACTTACTGGGAAGTTGATAACTATCAACAATTCGTCGTTGTTCCAGATCGAATCTGAGTAGTTTACCGGAATCAATACCAGCCAACCAATAGCCAGCTTGGGAATCAAACATTGCCCCATCGGGCCTAAAATCCAAATCAGTGGTATTTAAGAATTTGCGATGATCAAGGATCTGGCCAGTTTGTTGGTCATATGCACATTGCCATATTTGCTGTTCTGTCGGGAACGAATCCGAATACATGAGGGTTTTCCCATCGGGAGCGAAGGCCATTCCGTTAACGGTATATAGCGACGACACCTGTTGGCTGACTGAGCCATCTAAGTCCATTCTATAAATCGATGCTCGGCCATCAAGTGACTGACTGCCAAACCACCATCGACCCAAGTTGTCGCAGCAAGATTCATTAAAGCGATTATTGGTTTGGTTCGCTTCAAGCTCCTGTAGCTTGACGTAGTTATGGTTGTTGGGGCTTAAATAACCGAGCTGATTTTCTAGTGCGAGCAAAATTGCGCCAGATTGATGTAAGGTGAGACAACCAACCTCTTCAAACAATAATACTTCGGAATACTGCTGGATGGTGAAGTCATAGAAGCATACTTTTTTGGCTTTGATATCTGCCCAGATTAACCGGTTGCGGCTTGCGTCCCAAAGCGGACTTTCTCCGAGTTGATTCGCTGGGCAATCTAAAACGTGAACCGACATGGGGCGTTATTTCCTTGAATAGATCTGTTGTTGGCAATTGAATAGGGGTAATTTGCTTTAAAAACAAATCATTATCAAGTGAAAGTCGGGATGATTGTTTTAAGAACTGAATTTGAACTTTTACTTTATGATCTACGGTACTCGGCCTGCGTTATGTCTGCATATGGCCGTAGTTTGCGAGCAGATTGCCCAGTTTTAGTTGGCGCTTTCGATATCATTTTTATTGGTAAGAGAGCTGTGTATGTTTGCAGGAGCCTTGACTCTTCAGGCTCTTGCTAGCAGTTGTGGACCACGAGTGCCTTTTTCTTCCATGTATTGATAATACAGGCGAATATGGGTTGCCGATTGGTCGACACTGGCGCCCATGGCCTCGCGGATCTGTTTACGATTGGCTTGTTTTGCATCATCGCTATCACGCAGCTGGGTTGCGGTTAAACCGGGTTTTACATCGTTATTGCCAAATACAGCGGAGCCGGGGTTGCTCATTTGTCGCCGTGCCGTATATTCGGTTAAGGTTTGCCGAGGCGCCGTATTTTCTATTCGTTCTCGAGCTTTATAGACGGATTCGAATGAGGCAGCTTGTAAATTGTAATTAACTTGCATAGAGAGCGACCTTGCCGATGAATTAGATACTTTATTGATCCGCTAATTTATCGGCCAATTGTCATTCATCTTTAGGATTATTAGCTGCAGGCTAAGTAATGAGCAATGTGCGCATTAGCTGGATGCGCTGCTAAGTGCTCGGTTGCGGCGAATTGACGAGTCTGACCTTGTTCTATAAATGCTACTCGCTTGGCGACGCGCTGCGCATCTTGCCATTGGTGAGTGACCATGAGCACTGCAAATTGCCATTGCTTGGCTAAATCTTTCACTAAATCTAAGCATTCTAGGCGTAGCACAGGGTCGAGGGCACTAAAGGGCTCATCGAGTAATAAAATTGGTTGCTGGCGCAATAAGCAACGCGCTAAGGCCGCGCGTTGTTGTTGCCCACCAGAGACTTGGTCGGGGCGTTTGTCGAGCAGACTCGTAATGCCTAAGCTGGAGGCAACTTCATGTAGCTGTTGCTGTTGCAGTTGGGTGAGCTTGAGTGCAGGGCTAATGCCCAAGGCGATGTTTTGTTCTAAGCTCAGATGATGAAACAAATTATGTTGCTGGAACAACGAGGTGACAGGGCGCTGCGCGATTGCTAGGCTTAACAAGTCTTGCTCTTGCCAAGTGAGTTGGCCTGCACTCGGCTTGACAAAGCCAGCGATCAGTTCCAATAACGTACTTTTACCACTGCCACTGGCACCTAGTAGCGCGACTACTTCACCCGCTTCAACGGTTAATTGATAAGTGAACGGTTGCTGTTGCCGAAGGCAAGTGAGTTGTTCAATTTTTAACATGCTTGCGCCCTAAACTGATATCGAGTAATAAAAATATAGCGCCGCAAAGGAGTAATAGGATCAAAGCGGTGGCACTGGCTAAGGCATACTGATAGCTGCCGAGTTGTTGGTAGAGTAACAGCGGCAAGCTGACCACATCAACATTCCCAATCAATGCGATTACCCCCATATCTCCCAGCGACAATACCATGCATAAACCTAAAGCCATGCTTAGCGGTTTACGCAGCAGGGGCCACGCGAGGTAGCGCACCTGACTGGTGAAGGGCAGTGCTAAGCTTAGACTCAACTTACGATACTGATTTAGCATATCGTTGAGTGCTGGTTTCATGCTACGAATAAAAAATGGCAAGCTCATTAAGGCGTTAATCAGGGCGACTAAGTATTGGGTGTAATGGTCGATGTTAGCGCGGCTGATAAGTAGGAAAAATAGCCCAGTGGTAATCACCATCGCTGGTGTTAACAACATAATTGATGCCAGTAGTTCCTGCAATTTACTGGTATGTTGCCGGCGTTGTTGCTGTTGGTTATTTGCATATTGGACGAGTAAAGCGGTGCCTAATAGTAGCACCCATAGGCAGCTTTGCAGAGCAATATTGAGCGACCAGTAGGTGCTATTGAGCCACAGCTGCCAAGGGAGTTGCTGCCAGTTTAACTGCTGCAGCGGACTAAAAATGCCGATAATGACTGATAGAATAAATAAATAGTAGAACGCAATCAGTAGGCGATAGCTGCTGCGTTGTCGGGCGCTTGTAGGCATTGGTTCCAGGTAGGACTGCTGCAAGCGGAGCGCATCATTTTGTTCTCGCCCGAGCAAGAGCCAGCCAAGACTGGCAGCAATCAGTAATTGTAACAATGCGCATTGCAGTGCAAAGAGCGGGTCAAAGTCGTAGCGTAAGGCTTGATAAATCGCCACCTCAAGCGTGGTACTTTTAGGGCCTCCTCCCAACGCTAATACGATGGTGAAGCTGCCAAAACAAAGTAGAAAAACTAGGCCAAACAAGCCGTTGAGGCGGGAGCGTAGCAACGGCCATTCGATATTGCACCAGCGTTGCCAGTCACTAAAACCTAGCTGTTTCGCTTGGCGCCAATAGCTGGCGGGGACATCGTTTAGTTGCAGGTAGCAATAGCGGGCGACTAAGGGCATATTGAGAAAACAATGAGCCAATAAAATACCGGGTAAACCGTATATATTCCACGAAAATGGGCTCAAGTGTTGCAAAAATCCATTATGTCCAAAACTTCCGACACATCCTAGTACCACTAAAATCACTGGACTGACAAAACACAAATTGGCTAAACGTAATTGCCATGGGATGGTTTTGCTGGGTAGATAAAACCAGGCTCGGGCGACTAATACCCCGCCAACACAGGATAGTAATGCCGAGAGTAAGGCTTGCCATAGGCTAAAGCGTAGCACTCGCCAAAGGTAGGGGGCGTGAAAGGCTGACCAACTTAGCGCTGTTGCTTGTTCGGCTAAGCCATAGAACGCGGCGACCACGATCAAACAGATCACCGTGGTCGCGCTGTAGCCGAGAAGGGCGGGAAGTTTAGACACCGAGGTTCGTTTATTGACTTACTGCATTACGCCATTCTTTAGTCCATTGTTGACGCTGTTGACTCACAGTTTGTGGGTCGAGCGTTAGGTTTTTGGGGCTGATTAATGTACCGAAGGCTTCGGGTAATTCAAGGTCGTTTGTCACCGGTAACATCCAGTTGCTGGTGGCAATAGTTTGTTGCGCGGCTTTGCTTAACAAGAAGCTTAAAAACTGCTTGGCTAGCTGTGGTTGTTTGCTAGTGGCGCTAATGGCAGCCACTTCAATTTGGCGCATATGTCCTTCACTAAACTCTGCCGCATGGTAACGATTTTCTTGTTCGACGATTATATGGTAGGCCGGTGAGGTGGTGTAGCTCAGTACTAAATCAGCTTCGCCTTTTAAAAACATGCCATAGGCTTCACTCCAGCCTTTGGTCACAGTGACAGTTTTTGCCTGTAACTTTTGCCAGGCTGAGCTGGCCTTGTCGCCATATAGGGCTTTAACCCATAACATTAAACCCTGACCCGGTGTACTGGTGCGAGGGTCTTGATACAAAATCGTACCATCGAAGTTGTTGATCAGTTGATCCATCGATGTCGGTGGCTGTTTGAGTTTTTGATTATCGTAGATGAAAGCAAAATAGCCGTAATCGAAGGGGATAAAATCTTTATCTTGCCAATCGATGGCAAGTTTAGGTAAGTCGAGTTGGTGGGCTTGCACCGCATTTAGTGCCTTTGTTTCAGGAATAAGATTGGTATCTAAACCTAAAATTACGTCGGCTTGGTTGCGTCCGCCTTCTAATTTAAGACGATTCAAGATGGCAACCCCATCATCTAAGCCGACCCAGTTAATGCTACAGTCGCATTGCTTTTCAAAGGCTTTGGTGAGCGCCGGTCCTGGCCCCCATTCAGAGACAAAGCTCTGGTAGGTATAGACTGTTAGCGGTGTTTTAGCTTGGCTATTAAAGCCGACAAGGCTGATTGCACAGCAGGCTAGCCATAGCAGTTTTTTCATCTTACACTCCTTGATTATTGATTGCGCTTGGACCATTGTTGGATGTTGATTTGTTAGATAATGCGCTGCCCCCGTCAATTTACGGGTACCTGCAGCGACACCTCGCCCCTTTGTTAAAAATTGAGCGTTTGGCCGGCGGTCATCAGCACTCGTGGTTACTGGAAACGGAAACCGAACGGCTTGTCTTACGCTTAAATCAACAACAGCCTTGTTACGGCTTGGATTATCAACGCGAAAGGGAAGTATTACAACAGCTTGAGGGGCTTCCGTGGGTAATCAGTTTACATTCTTTAAGTTATCGTCATCAATTTTTGCTGTATTACTATCAAGTTGGTGAGGTGGTTAGTGCGCAGCAGTGGCAGCAACCGACCTTATGGCAACAAGTGCTCGCGATCCTTGAGCAATTACCAGCGCGAGGTCGGGGCCTGCCTTTTTTCGATATGCCGAAGTATTTACAGGCTTACGTTAGTGATGTGAAGGCCAAACCGGCACAAGGCTGGCGGGCTAAAGCTCTAGCATGGCTCGAGCGACAACAATGGCCTAGTGGCGTAGCCTTTAATCATCACGATCTGCATCTAGATAATCTGTTGCTGACTCCAGAGCAGCGTTTGTTGGTGCTGGACTGGGAATATGCGGCTTGCTCGATGGCAGGCTGGGATGCCGCCAGTGTTGCTCAGCGTTGTCCGGTCGATCTCCTGCAACGACAACAGTTACAACAGCTCTCTGGTTTAAGCGGCGCTCAGTTTGATTTGTTAGTGAATGCAGTGGCGCTGTTAGACTTGGCTTGGTATTGGCAATATCAGCCAGAGTTGCCGTTACTTGCCGAGCGCAGCCAAGCATGGCTGATGACAGTGAGCGCTTAGCTGAGGATTGGTGTTAAATATTTGCTTGAAGTTAGCGCCAAGCTAAGCAGTTCATGTTCACAGCTCACCGACGAATAAGCTTTTACTCACGCTGTATCCAAGAGCAGCCAAGTGCTGGCTGTTCTTGGAGCCTTGTCGTTTACTCTTCGGCTAAGATTTCGGCGCGCCAGTTGCCTTCGCCGTTTTCGCCTAAGGTGTCGGCCAGGTAGGGCAGTACTTGTTGCATCTCTTTCATTAAGGTCCAGGGCGGATTAATCACGATCATGCCACTGGCGGTCATGCCAAACTCGTCGCTGTCGTGTTGAATGCCTAATTCAAATAACTGGATATTCCGGATCCCGCTGTTGAGCAGCGCTTTTTCCAGTTTGTCGATGCGAAAGCGTTCGACCACCGGATACCATAGTGCATAGCTACCCGAGGCAAAGCGTTTGTGCGATTCAATCAGGGTTTTGACCACCGTTTGATATTCATCTTTAACTTCGTAAGAAGGATCGATCAATACCAGGCCGCGACGTTCTTTTGGTGGCATCAAAGCAATACAAGCTTGGTGGCCATTCTCTTGACGGATCTTACAGCGACGATCTCGTTGAAACAGGCTGTGCAGTGGTGCCTGTTCGCTGGGGTGTAGTTCGTGCAGAAACAAACGATCATCGCGGCGGAGCATCATTTTGGCAATCCACGGCGAGCCCGGATAATACTGACGGGTTTTCTCGGGATGTAATTGATTCACCAGTTTCAGATAGCTTTTTAACAACTCCGGCAAGTCGTCGGCATCCCATAACTTGCCGATGCCATTTTCGAATTCACTTCTTTTGTTGGCCTCTGGACTATTTAAGCTATAGGCGCCGGCACCCGCATGAGTGTCGATGTAGCACAGTGGTTTATCTTTCTGGGTGAGATAGGCAATGATCCGTTGTTGTACTAAGTGTTTCAGTACATCGGCAAAATTACCCGCGTGGTAGGAGTGGCGATAGCTTAACAAAGTGTAGTCTCGGCTTTACATAAAAAGGGCATCGGCGAAAGCCGATGATAATGCGCTAGTCTAGGTACAGACCCGAGCAGATGCAAGGTTAACAAGGCTAAATGATCTGTTGTGGCGGGGAAGGGGCGGTTTTGAGCAAGTCCACTAAAACTGCCAGCGCCTGATTCAGGTGCAGATTCGACTCCGCCTGGCCTATCGATAGACGCACCGCATTGGGGATCGACCGGTTATCCACCACAAAATGTTCGGCGGAGGCCACTTCTACGCCTGCCTGGCGGGCTGCCTGCACAAAGGTGTTACAGTGCCAGCCCGGCGGTAAACGCAGCCAGCAATGCAGGCCCCCTGTGTGGTAGGTATAGTCCATGCCAGTCAAATGATGATGGAGTAGTTGTGCGCGCTGATTCATCATTCTTGCTTGCTGTTGCAGAGCCCGATCGGCGTGACCCGCCTGGATCCATTGAATTGCAATATCCACCAATAAGGGGCTGATATTCCAGCAACTGCCGCGGATCGCGCTATTGAATGCACTGAGCAATGCCACGGGGGCGTGTAAGTAGGCAAAACGCAAGCCTTTAAAAGCACCTTTGGAAAAGCTATTCAGATAGATAACCTGCTCGGGAGCCAGCTCAACCATGGCGCGCGGACGCTGTTCCGGGAGCAAGCCACAAACGTCATCTTCGATGATCATGAGCTGATGTTGCTGACAAATCTCGATAATTTCTAGGCGGCGCTGCTCAGACATGATGGCGGCGCTAGGGTTTTGCAGGGTCGGCGTCAGGTATAGTGCTCTGGGATGATACTTCTCGATGTGCTGTAACAAACTGTCTGGACAGATCCCCTGTTCATCCAGTTCCAGACCTATCAAATCGATTTTGAGTTGCTTGGCCAGCGTGATTAAACCCGGATAACATAGTGACTCGCAGAGTAGTCGTTCGCCCACTAAATCCATGGCAATCAGACATAGTTGCAAGCCATGCTGTGCCCCATAGCTAAAGAACAATTGTTCCGCTTGAAAGTGAAAACTTTGCTGCTCGGTCCAGTGACACAGCGCTTCTCGTTGGCTAAGTAGATTTTGACTGCCATCGCTATCTAACAGTTGGTCCAGCTGTTCACCTGCGTGGCTGTAGTTTTCCATCAGCTGGCAAAGCGATTTAGCCCGGGCCTGCTTAAAGGCAGTATTTTGCCACATGCCAATATGCTGATGACTGCTCTGCAGGCTGCCCCACTGCCGACGAAAATCGTTTGGCTGTTTGACATAGCTGCCGCTGCCCATTTTGGATTGGATTAAGCCCTGTTGCTCGGCCTGAGCGTAAGCGCGACTAATGGTTCCTACCGTGACTTGAAGCCACTCTGCCAGATGTCGCTGCGGGGGGAGTTTTTCACCTTGCGCCAAGCTGCCTTCGGCAATTAATTGTCTCACTTGTTCTACGATTTGAGTCGCTTTATTACCTTCGCTCGCGAGCTTTTTCCAAATTGTCATCATAACAATAAACCTTTTGACTGATTTTCAACCCTAGGTTAGCGTGAAAATACAATGGTGTGGGTATATTTTTTACAAAAAAAACAAATTGTATCGATTCAATTTTTTGGGGCTAGTTTATGGATATTGCAATTTTTACTTCAATGTTGTTATTTGCGTTGGTCATGGCTGGGACGCCGGGGCCCAATAATATGTTATTAACGTTTTCCGGGGCTAATTTTGGTTTTAAACGCACGCTACCGCAAATGGCCGGGATCCCGGTTGGTCTTGCCACGATGTTGATATTAATGGCGCTGGGTTTGAGTTGGGTGTTTCAACATTATCCGCCCTTGCAGTGGGGGCTTAAAATTGTGGGGAGTGTCTATCTGTTGTATTTGGCCTATCGGATCTTGGGGCAAACGAAGTTAGCGCAGCAGCAGATGAGTAGACCACTGAGTTTTTTTGAGTCGCTGGGGTTTCAGTACCTCAATCCAAAGGCCTGGATGATGAGTTCTTCAGCAGTTGCCAGTTTTGCCCTGCCCGGGGAGCAATACTGGCCATCAATTGCTGCCTTGATCCTATCATTTTTCATGATTAACCCGATTACAGCCACGGTTTGGATAAGCTTTGGGAAACTGATCGCGCGTTGGCTGAACGCGCCGCTTGCCAGGCAACGCTTTAATCTGACTATGTCATGTTTAACTGCCGCTTGTGTGGTGTTGTTATGGGTTTAAACATGAAAAATGGATTGTGTTTGCCATTTAATTACAGTGCTCTTTTGCTATTGTAAACATTAATGTTTATTGGGATTAATCCGAATCAAGGCAGGGCGAACGGTTGAATGTTGTTCACCCAAATTGGGATGATTTCACTCAATAAATGAGCATGTTTTAGGATAACTATTACAAGAGGCCAACTATATATTTATTGCCATTTTACAGGCCTTTTTCTTCTGAACACAATTCCTGTTAAACCCAAAGTGAAAAGAGCTAATGTCGCAGGTTCCGGTACTTGATTATTTGATACTGAAACAACATCTCCGAATACTAAGCTATCCATTCCATCTGTATCAGTTGAAGGCGTAAAGGTTACGCTATGAATAATGGGGATATCGAGATTGATATTGACAGTCTCCGAAGAGCCTGTACCAAGACCCGATAATAAGCTGTTGCCCTGTATATCAAAAGCTTCATATCCCCAGCTAGCCGTCTGCTCTTGGATATAATCAATGACATCAAACTGAATGTTGTCTGTTGCACCTGGATTATTGAGGTCCCCGTTTTTAAAAAATTGAATACTAAAGGCACCCGTGGCGCTACTGGTTGCGCCGGCATATATATAAGTTAACCCACTAGTGGCTAAATTTTGCCCCCCATATTGTGGTGAGGGATCTTGCCATGCATACATTTGATCGCTGGCAAAATAAACTTCGTCATTTAAGTATCGGTCCGCTTCCCACGCGACGCCTCTGCCTATGATGTCATCAAAATTTATTTGGCCTGCCATCGCATTACAAGATAACAATAAACTGTAAGTTGTAGCAGTAATGACTAATGATTTAATTTTCATAATTAATATAATCCATATGTGATTTAATTTTTATTGATTATATTGTTTTCTATGGTTTTTTCAGGGGTTAAGAATCAAATAGTGAGGGTGTTAAAGCTCATTTTAGACATTTATCTGCTCTCTGTTTGCGATTTCTGATTTGAGTTTGGAGTCGATCGAGAGGTTTTTTAAAAACGAGCTCATTTTAATAAGCTCGTTTTTCAGTTTATTTGTCGCTTGTTTTTGGCTCTTGTGGCAGTATCAGATTCAGAATAATCGCCACAATACCGCACAAACCAACCCCTTTTAGGGTGAACTCGCCGAGGCCTACTGCCATCCCGCCAATCCCAAACACCAGAGTCACCGATACAATCACTAGGTTGCGAGGAATGCTGAGGTCAACTTGTTTGCTGATCAGGGTGTTTAAACCAATGGCTGCGATTGCACCAAATAACAAACACATAATGCCGCCCATCACCGGAACGGGGATCGACAGTAATAGTGCACCGGTTTTGCCAATAAAGGCTAAGGCGATTGCAAATACTGCGGCCCAGGTCATGATCACCGGATTGTAGGTTTTGAGTAGGCTCACAGCGCCGGTGACCTCGCCGTAGCTCACCACTGGCGGCGCACCAAAGCTGGCGGCAGTCATTGTCGCAAGACCATCACCGAGCAATGAACGGTGAATGCCCGGGTTTTCGACGAAGTTCTTCCCGGTCACGTTGGAGATTGCCAGAATATCGCCGAAGTGTTCAATGGTCACAATCAGGCCAATTGGCGCAATAAACAGGATGGCTTGCCAATTAAACTCGGGAGTCACAAATTCAGGCAGGGCAAACCACGCAGCGCTGGCAACCGCGCTAAAGTCGACCAGGCCAAAAAACAAGCTCAGAACATAACCCACCACCACACCACAGATAATTGGCATTAATTTGAGCATGCCTTTGGCAAAAATGGAGACAGCGATGGTGGTAAATAGAGCGGCTAAAGAAATGAGTAGGGCAATATCTTGATCAACTAATACTGCACTGCCATCACCGGTTTTCCCTAAGGCCATATTTACCGCAACTGGAGCTAGGCCTAAGCCAATCACCATAATCACCGGACCAACCACCACTGGGGGTAAGAAGCGTTCGATGATTTTTACGCCGCGTACTTTGACTACGGCGCTAATGATAATAAACATCACACCAGCGGCCATTAAACCGCTTAGGGTGGCTGGCAGGCCAAACTGTTGGATGCCTAAAATAATGGGGCCAATGAAAGCGAATGAGCTCCCTAAAAAAATCGGTATTTGTCGGCGAGTACACAGTTGGAAAATTAAGGTACCAATACCAGCACCTAATAAGGCGAGGTTTGGACTAATACCGGTTAGAAGTGGAACTAAGGTGGTAGCACCAAATGCAACAAGTAGCATTTGAGCCCCCAACAGTGGGGTGTTCATTCGTTTTTCTCCCTGAGTTAAAAGTGCCTCAGTGTACGCTGATGTCACGACTAAAAAAATGATCGCGATGATACTGGCTAAAAAAATATATAGGATGATGGGAAAGTTTGGACTTGCTGAGAAGTTTGGTTCAAAGTAATTGAAACAAAGGGAGGCATTGTGGCAAAACCAAGTAAAGTAAAAGTATCTACTGAAACTATCGCAACCGCAGATAGCATCGCAAAAGCAACTCAACGCCCTGGGCAAACCAAAGAGCAAACTAAGCTCATTTCGCAGGGGATCCAAAAGGGGATCGAGCAGTATAAAAAGCAACATAAGACTAAAATGCGTGAAGCCGACAAACTGCGTAAAAAGCAACTAGCCAATGTTGCGCCGCAGCAAGAGGAATCACCTAGTCTCGACAACGGCAAACCAAGAGCTGAGGGGCGATGGTTGCCTTGGTTATTGCTTGCTGCGTCATGGTTAGGCTTTGCTGGGTATGTATTGAGTGGCGTTGGCCAATAGGAGGATAGAATGCTAGGTAAGCGATTACTGATCCGACCCTATTTGCCAGAAGATGCGCTGGCTCATGCCGAGGCTGTTCGTGAAACCGCTGAGTCAGGTCAGCGCTGGCTTAACTGGATGGATGAAGATTATCCTGATTCTGAGAGTCGTTCATGGCTGGCCTTAAGCCAAGCAGCGCTGGCTAAAAACATTGCTTTTGACATGGGGATCTTTGAGAACAAAGGAGGCCGTTTTGTGGGGGCTATTGCCATTAATCGGCTGGAATGGAATTACCGATCGGGCAATCTAGGTTATTGGATCCGCGCTAGCGCTAGTGGCTCAGGCTTCGCCACCGAAGCGGTTCAATTAATGGCTGATTATGCTTTTCATGCCTTACAACTCAACCGCTTGGAGTTGGTGATTGCTGAGCAGAACTGGGCCAGCCGTCGGGTCGCAGAAAAGGCCAATGCGCAATTTGAATGCCTAGCTCGCTCACGAGTGATTGACTACGGTAAACCAGTACATGCCGCAATTTATTCGTTGATCCCTGGTGATTTGTTGACTTCTATTTAGTTGTCGATACTTTTGAGACGAATATGACCACGCTGATTAATGAAACTGAGCATCGATTTGCCCAGTAACCAAGGTAAGTCTTGATTGACCGCTTGATAGCCTAGTTGGCTCGCCACATGATTGGTGAATTGACTCCAACCTACATTGGCTAGTCGCCAAGCGATATTATTTTGCTGTGAAGCATCAATGAATAAACGCACGATGGCTCGAAATCGTGGCGATTCGAGACTATTTAGCCAACTGAGCCTTAGGTTTTCACGACTACTGAGGTCTAAATGCTGAATAAAATTACGGGTGAGGCGACTGTTGATTGCTGCGGTCACCGATTGCAGATTGGGAAAGCAGTCATTGAGTTCTACTTCGGTTATATGGCAATGATTGGCGATATGACTCATCTCTAGTTGTTGCCAGTCGCCTTTCAGCAGGAACTCTAATACTTGATCGAGGATCATTTGTTTCAGTTGTTGTTGGGCTGATAAACTGACCTGATTCATGTTCCGCTTCCTGCAGCAACTCGATTCTCACTCAATGATTCATATAAATCGCTCAGGAAAGTCACTAATAAGCATATCTAGCCAAGGCAGTAATGCGGTGATTTCGGTGGGCTCATTTACAGTGTAAGTAGACAAACGATAACCTGCCAGTTTGATTTGTTTTGCTAGTTCTGGTGTGAGCCGACGATAGTCACAATGGCAGGCCACGGCATTCATGTCTTGCAGCTGTAACTGCCAGTTTTCCGGAATATCTTCGTATAATTGAGCAAGATCGACCTCTGGGGCGTGGTGATGAATGAACAACATCAATTGATGGTCGAAACTAGATATTAATAGATCACTTAAGGGAAAGTCACAATGCTCAATTTCAGAGAGCACCGCCTCAACCAACTGTTGGCGTGGCTGTTGGTGATATTTCAGTTCCAGATTGAGTTTTAAACCAAGTTGTTTAGCGTGTAATAGGTATTGTCTTAGGCTGGGAATATGCTCTCCAGTGAAGCGTGGGTCAAACCATGAACCCGCATCTAAGTGCTGTAATTGGGCTAAGCTGTAGTCGGCGACCTTCCCTCGGCCGTTACTACAACGCTCCAGATGTTCGTCGTGAAAGACCACCGGTTGATGGTCTTTCGTCAAAAAACAGTCAAATTCCACCCATGCTAAGCCAAGTTCGGCGGCTCGATCTAAACCTGCTAAGGTGTTTTCTGGGGTGCTGCCTTTCGCACCACGGTGTCCTGCGATGATTAACATCATTTATCCCCTTATTCGTTGCTTAGGCTTGCGCCACAATATTTACAGTAATCGGCATCTTGGTCATGGCCACTACGTTCACAATGTAGGCAGCTGACTGATTGATGCTCTTTACGCATTTCGTTGACTAATTCAGCGCCAATGATGCCAGTCGGCACCGTGATAATCGAAAAACCAGTAATCATCACTAATGCAGCTAGGGCTTGACCTAAGGGCGTTACTGGCGAAATATCGCCATAGCCGACGGTGGTAATGGTGACGATAGCCCAATAAATTCCCTTGGGGATACTGGTAAAACCATTTTCTGGGCCTTCTATGGCATACATTAATGCGCCGTAGATAGTGGTCATGAGGCAAATACAAAATAAGAAGACCAATATTTTACGACGTGCTAATAATAGCGATCGTAGTAATACATTGGCTTCGCTGACATAACGAACCAGTTTGAGCACTCGTAAAATACGTAAGATCCGAAGTAGCCGGAACAGCAGCATCACTTGAGCGGGCGGATAGAGTAAGGCAAGGTAAGTGGGCAAGATCGCCAGCAAATCGACCACCCCATAGAAGCTTTTGGCATATTCTTTAGGGGCTGGGGAGCAATATAAGCGAGCCAGATATTCAATGGTGAAAAATACTGTAAACACCACTTCAATACTAATAAACCACTGATCATACATGTTTTCTATTCGGCTGACTGAGCCTAAGATAACCACACTGACGCTGGCAAATATTGCGGTGACTAACAGTAAGTCGAACAATTTTCCCGCAGGACTCTCATAACCAAAAATGATGTCGTAAAGCTTGGTTTTAAAACTGCTACGATGGGGACTCTTTAGTGCCACAAGTCGATCCTTTGCCTATTTCATTGCTCTTAGTATATCGACAAATACGCGGAATAGAAGTCACCGCAGTCTCTGCTCAGGTGATGCGAAATGAGTGGACGAATCAGGGTTGAGATGGATACCGATTTCTCATTGATGGAATGATTAATCATTCTATAAAATAGATATTTTATTGCTATTTTTTGTTGTTTATATTCTAATATTTTGATGATAAAGTCTTATTATCAACACTTGGAGACTTAATCTATGACAAAAATTCTTACCCTTAAATCTAGTATTCTTGGTGAACATTCTAGTTCATCGGCCCTGATTGACCAACTGAACGCTCGCTACCTTGAACAGGGATCTGAGTTGGTGAGCCGTGATTTAGTCAGTGAAGCATTACCGGTACTGACTGGTGAAATTGCACTGGCCTTACGCGGCGCGCCAGACTTAAATGCTGTTCAACAACAAGCGCTTGAGTTATCAGATAGTTTAATCGCAGAGTTGAAAAGCACCGATGTATTGGTAGTTGCGGCACCCATGTATAATTTCTCTATTCCGACTCAATTAAAAAATTGGTTAGATTTGGTTGCGCGTGCTGGCGTAACCTTTCGTTATACCGAAAATGGTCCAGAGGGCTTAGTAGAGGGCACGAAAGCCATTATCGTGACGACTCGTGGCGGTATGCATAAAGATGGTGCAACCGATTTACAGATCCCTTACTTAAAATTAGTATTGGGCTTTATTGGCATTAGTGACGTTGAAGTGGTCTATGCGGAAGGCCTTGCCATGGGTGAAGATCAAGTACAACAGCAAATGCAAGCAGCCCAGCAGCAACTTGCCTCTTTGGTATAAGCCCGCCCTGTTAGTTCGCCTTACAATGAGCTAACACAAAGTCTTTAAAACGTTGGTTGGCGCGCGATAGGTAAGCATCGCGTCGCCAAGCTAGCCCCAGTTCCAGATAAAACGGCGGATCAAAACTTAAAAAGTGTAGAGCATCTCCCGGTTGCACTACCATGCTCAGCAGCGTAGTGATCCCAAAGTCTCGCGCCACAATTGACTTAATTAGCGGGATCAAATTCGTTTGAAAAGACACTTGAGGCAGCATCTGTTGTTCACGACTAATTTGTTCAATTACCCGATGATGAAAATACCCTTCGCGAAATAGTACTAGTTCATGGCTTAAAAACTCTCGATGGCTGATCTGGTTCTGTTGGCTCAGTGGGTTATCTTGACTGCAACAGGCCAGTAGCTCTCCACGATAAATTGGCTCACAAACCAATTCGGCAGGCATATTTTGAGTGACCACAATCCCTAAGTCTAACTCTTCGCTGAGTAGTTTTTGTCTGACCAATTCGGTACCCGCATCCACCACCGACAAATTAAGCTGCGGGTATTGGCTTTTAAAGGCCATTAGTAGTGGTGGGAAGAAGTATGAGCCCATCATGCTGGGGATGCCAATGGTGACGGTGCCACTTTCTAGGCCGCGCAGCGATTGCATGGCTTGTTCGGTGTCTTCGGCTTGTTTTAGCAATTGAATGGCATGTTGATAGAGCACCTTACCCTCGGTGCTTAAGCTAACTTTTCGTTCATTTCGCTGTAACAGTTGCAGTGATAGCTGTTGCTCCAGTTTTTTGATGGTTGCACTAATCGCTGGTTGTGCGATGCCAAGCTGCTTTGCGGCGGCAGTAAAGCTCCCTAATTGCACCACTGCGACAAATTGTTTGAGTTGTCGAAGGTCCATGACTCTCATCTATAAATAAAATTTATAACTACGATAATACTAATATATTTTATTTATTCAATATGGAGGCTTAGTATGAGATATCCCACTTCGAGAAAGCAGTCATGAAGTATTCACAAAATAGCAAAGGTTTTTGGCGAGTCACCGCTGCCGTGTCGGCAGCTTCCTTAGTTACTTTTTTTAATCTGTATTTAGTGCAGCCTTTGCTGCCAATCTTTGCTCGTGACTACCAAATATCTCCCCTAACAGCCAACAGTGTCTTGTCGGCAGCCATGTTGGGGATGGCGCTAGGTCTATTATTATTGGCGTCTTTATCCGATGCGATTGGGCGACGCAAAATTCTATTAAGTTCGATTATTCTGGTGCCCTGTATTAGTTTGTTGATCGGTTTAGTACCTGCGCCATCGTTTCATTACATCGTTGTATTGCGGTTCTTTCAGGGGCTATTTTTAGCCGGAGTTCCCGCAGTCGCGATTGCTTACCTAGCCGAGCAGTTGGATGCTAATGCCTTGATTAAATCGGTGGGGATCTTTATTGCTGCCAATTCATTGGGCGGGATCGGTGGGCGTTTGTTGGGGGGCTGGGGAGCGGAACTACTTGGTTCTTGGTCGATGGCCTTTGTCTTGGTTGCACTGCTCAGTTTAAGCATGGGGATAGTAGTGTGCTTTTTACTACCGATGGAAGCCCCCACAGCCGCAAGTCCTTGGCGCTTGCGGCAAAGTTTAGTCAACTATAAGCAACATTTGGGGAATTCTCAGTTAGTGGCTGCTTACTTAGTCGGGGGCGTTGGTTTTGGAGTATTTATTAATCAGTTCTCTTATCTAACTTTCATTTTGGCTGACGCACCTTATTCCTTGCCGAGTAGCTTAAGTTCGTTATTGTTTTTAAGTTATCTCGGAGGCACCTTCACAGCTTCTTCCGCTGGACGGATTGCCGATAAAATTGGTGGTAAACGTTGTATCATGGCAGGGCTTAGTTTAATGGCTTTAGCCAGCCTGTTGAGCTTATTTGGGCAATTGTGGCTATTGCTTTTGGCAATGGTTGTTTCTTCTATGGGCTTCTTCTTTTGCCATGCGCAAGCCAGTGCTTGGGTTAATCAGCATGCGACGCAAGCCAAGGCTAGTGCTTCGGCCTTATATACTATTAGTTATTATTTGGGGGCTGCTTGTGGTGGGGTGTTGTTACAGCCCTTCTTTAGTGTTTGGGGATGGTCTGGGATCGTATTCGCTAGCGTGAGTGCGTTAACGGGGGTGTTGTGGGTGGCCGGTCGGTTTCTTAAAGGTGGCGAGCTAAGCGCACAACAATTGCTGTTAGATCCCAGTGGTACCCGTCGTTAAGTTAAAACAGTGCGATGCAACAAGCCGTTTGCTGCATCGCGAATCATTATAATTTTTTGAAAATCATCGAAGTATTAATGCCGCCAAAGGCGAAGTTATTCGACATCACAAATTCGCAATCCAGTACTCGCCCTTCGCCTCGAATATAGTCAAGCTCGCCACAGCGACTATCGATGTTATCTAGGTTGAGAGTGGGAGCATACCAATTGCGTTGTAACATGCATAAGCTTAACCATGCTTCGATGGCTCCACAGGCACCTAAGGTGTGGCCGAAATAACTCTTCAAACTGGATAGCGGTGTTTGTGAGCCAAATAAACGATGAGTGGCAGTAGTTTCAGCGATGTCGCCTAGCTCGGTTGCGGTCCCATGGCCATTCACGTAGCTAATATCTGCCGGAGATAAACCTGCATCTTTGAGCGCCATTTCCATGCAAATCTGCATGGTTTCAGCGCGTGGTTGGGTGACATGCGCAGCGTCACAGTTGCTCGCAAAACCAACTAGTTCAGCAATGGCTGTGGCCCCCCGAGCCTTGGCAAATTCGGCATTTTCTAAAATCAGCGTACCAGCCCCTTCACCAATGACTAAGCCATCTCGATCTCGATCATAGGGGCGAGGGCTAAGTTCGGGAGTATCATTTTTTAGGCTGGTGGCAAATAAGGTATCAAACACCGCCGCTTCGGTGGGACATAGCTCTTCGGCACCACCAGCGACCATCGCGGTTTGCATGCCGTACTTTATGGCTTCGTAAGCATAACCAATCCCTTGACTGCCCGAGGTACAAGCGGTGGAGGTTGGTATCACCCGACCGCGTAAACCGAAAAACAATCCGGTGTTGACCGCGGTGGTATGTGGCATCATCGCTACATAGGTATTGGCGTTAATATTACGGGTACTATGCTCGAGCAACATGGTCGCAAAGGCGGACACTGGTCCGGTGCTTCCGGTTGACGAGCCAAACGCGATGCCGGTGCGGCCATCGGTGAGCGCTGGCTCGTCAATTAGCCCGGATTGGATCAACGCTAGTTCGCTGCTGCGAGTCGATAATTTTGCAACTCGACCCATGGAGCGAATTTTTTTTCGGGTGTAGTGTTTGGGTAATTCAAACTCTAGGATCGGGGCCGCTAAGCGGGTATTTAAGCCATCATACTTATCCCATTCGTCGATGCGTATAACCGCATTTTTTTTGGCTCGTAAGCCTTGCCACACCTGTTCTTGCTCAGTCCCTAAAGCTGTGATGCCAGCCATGCCAGTTACGACTACTCGGTTGGTCATTAATATAGGCCTCCGTTTTCTTTTAGTTGTTGATGTTTTTAATATCCTTACTTGATGTTATTCTTTACGCTTGATTTAAGCTTCACTGTGACCACGAGGATCCGGTTTGTGACGATAAGGAAAGCTAGTCGCTTAGTGGTTCTTTTCATAGGTTTTTTTTATTCCCAGTTTATCTATTCGACCCACTTGAATTTAGCAACTTTAGATGATTTTAAACCCTTCGTTTGGTGCAATGGTGCTGGGGCGCAAGGGATTGACGTGGAAATTATTAGGGAGTTAGCGCGACGAACAGGCTTCACTTTCAAGATTCGCTGCTACCCTTGGGCGAGGGCCTTAGAGAATGTCCAGTATGGAGTTTCTGATGGTGCATTTTCAGCATTTAAAACTGAAACGCGAGAGCGTTATGCATTTTTTAGCAATACTCCGCTTCATGTGAGTACATTTAAAGTTTTTGTAAGAAAAGACCATCAATTTGTTTTTAATCAGCTTGAAGATTTATATCAGCGCAATATTGGCTTAGTTCGCAATTTTACAATCAGTAGCACATTTGATCAGGCTGTGCAGCGCGGACAGATTCATGTAGAAGCGGTGGTCAATACCGAGCAGAATATAAAAAAACTGATTAAAGGACGGATCGACGCTTTTATTGAAAATGAGTATGTGGCTCTTTATACCATCAAACAGATGGGTTTGAGTGAACAGATTGTTGCCTTACCCAAACCGGTTATTCAACCTCGAGAAGCCTATTTGATAGTCTCTAAAGCTGCCAAGTATGACCGCAAATCTGAGGTTATGGTGACGTTGAATCAGACGCTGTCTGAGATGATGAATGATGGTAGCATTAGCCAAATTACGGCTCATTTTATCTCGAAATAAATCGTTTTGTTTACCTTTCCAGCTTCATCTAGAGCTTAAGCTTGGCTATTATCACCGCAAAATTTTTTGGTGTACATTGGCTTAGCATCTTTGCCTTACAAACTAAGCTTAAACATCTCCTTGTTCATATTAAGTCTGCGATTTAGCATCTCTGATTTGCGTTGAGCAATCCAGTTTTACAATGAAATACTGGATTGCTGGGTGAGTCACTTATTGTTCGGAGGGCGAGGCTGCTTGGTTTTGCCAATAGCCTGAGTAGCGATCCACGACAATTACGATTAGTTTTTGCAATACAATAAAGAAGAACAATAAGGCTCCAATGGCTATCTTGGTCCACCAACTGTTTAAGCTGCCATCGAAAGCGATGAGGGTTTGAATGACTCCTTGGATCATTCCGCCAAAGAAGGTGCCAAGCACAAAGCCGACTCCACCACTAAGCAAGGTGCCGCCAATCACCACGGCGGCGATCGCATCTAACTCCACGCCAACTGCTGCTAGGGGATAACCAGAACCAGTATAAATGGCAAATACAATTCCCGCTAAGGCGCTAAAAAAACCACTCAAGGCGTAGATTTTAATAGTGGTTTTTTTGATGGGTACCCCAAGTAATTGCGCCGAGACGATATCGCCACCATAGGCGTATACATTCATACCGAAACGTGTTTTGCGAGACACCACAATACCAACCGCTAAGGAGAGTAGCATCACCAAAGCAATGAAGGTGAGGCCGCCGCGTCCTGGTATTTCAAGATAGAAGTCGGAGAGGGCAGTGATAAATGGATGACTAATTGCCACCGAATCAAGATTGATCAGGAAGGCTAAACCACGTAAGAAAAACATGCCCGCCAGGGTAACGATAAAGGCTTGAATTTTAAAGGTGTAAATAATGTAGCCAACAATGCAGCCATAAAGGCTACCAATAATTAGCGCCAAGCCGATAGCGAAGAGAGGGTGAAGTCCTAAGGTGGTCACCAGGTGCGCAAAAAATACACCAATGAAGGCGATCATCGAACCTACCGAAAGATCGATACCACCAGCAAGGATCACAAAGGTCATGCCGATGGCGGTGGTAATCACGAAGGCGTTATCGGTTAATAGATTGGTGAACACCAAAGTATCTCTAAATCCGGCATATTCCACCATGCCATAAGCGTACAGAGTCACGAATACGACAATGGTGGCGAGTAACGGGAGGGTTCGCTCATTTAACATTACGCTGACTCCTTATTCTTTTTAAATAACTGCTTGAACTTATCCTGAGTGGTGGACGATTGGATGAGCAGAACCAGTAGGATGATAGTCGCCTTCACGATGAGATTGTATTGTGCTGGAATACCACTGGTTAAGATGGCGGTGGTTAGCGTTTGAATAATGAGTACCCCAATCAGGGTGAGGCCTAAATAGATCCGTCCGCCAGCTAAGGAAGCACCGGCAATGACCACCGCTAAAATGGCATCAAGCTCTAACCATAAGCCAGCATTGTTGGCATCGGCACCGCGAATGTCTGCCGCGAGTATTACCCCTGCGAGGGCAGAGCAAAGGCCTGAAAACACATAGGCGAGCGTGATAATTTTTTTCGACTCGATCCCAACTAAGCGTGAGCTGGTCGGGTTGGCTCCGACCGCTTCCAGGAATAATCCTAAGGCGGTTTTGCGGATCACTATTGCCACTAATAAGGCAACGCCGAGCAAGATCCAAACTCGCGTTGGAAGTAGCCAAATGAACTCGTTGCCGAGCAAGTTGAAGAAGTCGGAATGGAAGGTGACAATTTGGCCACCGGTAATCATCTGTGCAATACCACGTCCAGCCACCATGAGAATAAGGGTGGCAACGATCGGTTGCATTCCGACATAAGCAACGAGCAGTCCATTCCATAAACCAAAGGCTAACCCACTGGCAAGCGCGATCAGCAATATGTAGATGGGGGATAAGTCGCTTGTGCTCAGTAAGACCGCCATCACTGCACCAGCAATCGCGGTGATGGCACCTACCGAGAGGTCGATGCCACCAGTTCCGATCACCACAGCCATGCCGAGGGCGACTAAAGCCGTTGGCATACCGCGATGAATAATGTCGATTAGGCTCCCATAGAGGTGGCCATCAACCATTTTGAGTTGTAAGAAACCTGGTGAAAGAATCGCCGTTGCCACGAGGATTAACACCAAGGCGATGATTGGGCTCATTGTTTTAAGATTGAGCCGTTTTTGCTTAGGCATGGTTTGTTCTACTTTGTCATTGGCGCTGAGTTGTAGTTTGACCGGATGTTCGATTATTTTGGCGGAGTTGCTGGATTTCATTGTGCGATTGCCTCAATAATTGCGCTGCGATTGATCTCTTCGCCGCTAAGTTCTGCGACCATTTCCCTATCTCGCATTACTAATACGCGATCGGCAAATACCACTAATTCTTCTAGCTCGGAGGAAACGACCAACATGCTCATGCCTTTTTCACAGAGCTTGCGGATCAGCAAAATGATGTCATGGTGAGCACCTACGTCGATCCCGCGAGTGGGCTCATCCAGGATCAAAAGATTAGGCTCAGTGATTAACCAACGTGCTAGGATCACTTTTTGTTGATTTCCGCCGCTGAGTTCAGCCACTGGCCGCTCGACATCGTGAGTCGCAATATGTAGGCCCTTGACCATTTCATCGACCAGTTGATTTTGCTTCGCTTTAGTGATTTGTTTTAACCAGCCTTGGCGGGACTGCAGAGCGATAATGATGTTTTCGCGCACGCTGAGTTCGGCGATTAAACCTGAATGCTTGCGATCTTCTGGGCATAGTCCAAAGCGTTGCTGCATTGCCTGTTTGGGAGTATTGATGGTGACGGCTTGATTATTAAGTGTAATTTTCCCACTATCCGCATGGTTTACGCCGTAGACTAATTCCACCAGTTCAGTGCGTCCCGAACCGAGTAAACCGGCGAGAGTCACCACCTCTCCTCGGCCAACTTTTAAGTCCACAGGGGACAAGACATTGTGTTTGGCTAAGCCTTCAATTTCTATATATTTAGGAAATATTTTAGGACAGTTATCATGATGCTCATGATTCCGATTTAAATCACCGAGTTCATGACCAACCATATGTTGTATGAGGGCTTCACGGGGCAAGTTTTTGGTCTCAAAACTGCCGACATGTTTGCCATTGCGTAATACGCTAATCCTATCGCAGACTTGATAAACTTGATCTAAGAAATGGGTGACAAAGATAATGCCGATGCCCTTTTGTTTTAGTTGGGTCATTAAGGCAAATAGTCGAGTTATTTCTTCTTTATCCAGGCTCGCGGTAGGCTCATCGAGGATCAGTAATTTGGCTTCAAAAGATAAGGCTCTGGCGATGGCAATCATTTGTTGAATTGCGACTGAAAAACTACCGAGTAAACGATTGGGGTCGATGCTTAAACCCACCACTTTGAGCATCTCTTGAGCGCGTCTTTTGGCTTTGTGGGTGTCAATTAGGCCCCATTTTCGAGGTTGAGATTGTAGGGTTAAATTCTCCATCACAGTCATGCTGGGAACTAAATTTACTTCTTGAAAAACGGTGCTGATCCCGGTGCGTTGAGAATCTCCCACGCTTTTGTTATTAATTTTTTTACCATTTAAATATAATTCACCAGAGTCTCGCTGGTAAACACCGGTAAGTACCTTAATAAAAGTGGATTTTCCAGCACCATTCTCACCGAGTAAGGCATGAATATGCCCTGCTTCTACCTGAAGACTCACCTTATCTAAGGCTTTAATCCCACCAAAGGAAATTGTAATGTCTTTCGTCGATAGTAGCGGCGGGGGGACTGCAACAGCTTGATTCATCGCTAAGCTCCTAACTAACATGGCTTGGTAAGCACCGTCCATTGGTGCTTACCAAAGCGACTTGGTGAGTATTACTTACGTTTTTGGTATTCGGTGGCAGCTGTATCAGGTAAGTAAAGTGGACCGTTGGCCTTAATCCATTTAGGAACCTCTTTGCCAGCAGCCGCTTGTCGAATGGCTTCAAACGCTGGGCCACCTAAATGTGGATTAAGTTCGATAGTGGCGTTTGCTTCACCCTCTGACATTGCTTTAAAGATATCTGGAACAGCATCAATGGAAACGACTAACAAATCTTTGCTGGGTTTAAGACCTGCTTCTTTAATCGCTAGAATTGCACCTAAGGCCATATCATCGTTATGTGAGTAGACGGCACAGATATCTTTGCCACCGTTTTCGGCTTTCAAGAAACTCTCCATCACTTCTTTACCGCCTGCGCGGGTAAAGTTACCGGATTGTGAACGAATAATTTTCATATTTGGAAAGCTTTTAATGACCGTTTCAAAACCAGTTTTTCTATCGATGGCCGCAGAAGAACCAACGGTGCCTTGCAATTCTACGATGTCACAGTTACCTGAAGTTTTCGCCGCTAACCAAGCTGCCGCTAAAGAACCTTCTTCGGTAAAATCGGAGGCTATTTTGGTTAGATATAGCGATGGATCGGCATTCACGCCACGGTCAATTAATACCACCGGAATTTTGGCGCGCTTGGCTTCTTTTAATACCTGATCCCAGCCGGTTTCAACCACTGGTGCGAGTAAAATTCCATCGACCCCTTGAGCAATATAAGAGCGAACGGCCTTAATTTGGTTCTCTTGTTTTTGTTGGGCATCGGAAAATTTTAAATCGATGCCTTGGCGTTTGGCCTCGGCTTTAATGGATTCAGTTTCCGAAGTTCGCCAACCACTTTCCGACCCGATTTGTGAAAAACCATAGGTTTCAGCAATTGTCACGCCTGAGGCTAGCGGCAGGGCAATAGCCAAAATTGCAGGTAGAAGCCGTTTTAACGGATGATTGCCTGTATTACTCGAAGTTACTTTGTTTATTAACATTTTCATTCCCTTTTTCATCAATACCAGCTTTGAATCATCATCTTAACTACTTGTTTTTAATGACGATGAAAAGGGTATAGCACTATTGCAAATTAACACAGTGCATCTAGCTGAAACGTCCATGTTATTGACCAGAACATACTAAGTGAACACTCAAAAATATGAGCTTGTTCAAATATTACGTAATGACAAAATTATTGTTAAATGAATGTTTTGTATTTGTTAATGCCTGGAGGTGTTGTCGATTGTCGCTTGTAATTTTTTTCGCTGTACTGGTAATCAAAGTTAGCTATTTATCAATATAAAGGTTTCTGGTTTCAAATTAAGTTACTGATTTTTATGTTAATTAATGGTGTGTTTCGAATATGACAATGATTGTGCGCTGTCGGTTTTGCGACAATTTCTAAAAGATCAAATCTATGTAATTGGCTTATCAGTGGCTGGTATAAAGATTGCTTAGTCATCAGTGCTCAGTATTAGTGATTTGATGTGACACACTCAAAAAATTGAGATAAATACACTGGCTTGCCAATATTTGATAGGGGTAAATACTTGTATTTTATAGCAAGGCTATATTTTGTTTCGCTTTAGGGGCTGTTGGTCTTTGGTTGTCGTGTTTGTTGCTATTGTGACTATTTGTCGCTCATTTCGGTGAAGTGATGCTGTGAAATGTAGCAATTTTGATGAGTCATCTGGGTACGGGACATCAATGAGCTATATAAGCGCTGCCTGCGTAAATGGATTTTTTAAGGAGTTTTCAAGGAATGGAATCATTAGTTGAAGCGCATCAAACTCGGCTGATGTCGGTAATGCCTCAAGTAAAACAATATGAAGCAAAGCTGGATGCGTTAAACACTTGGTGGGATAAAATCACATTAGTGGGCAAAATAAATAGTTACAACCTTGCCGCCACGATTTTAGATGATATGCAAAATACCAAGGAAAAGTTTGGAGAATTGCATGGCAAGTTAATTGACAATTTACTTTTGGAGCATCTACAAAAGCTGGTTGTAGATAATACTTCCAAGTCACAGGTTGCCATCGACATTTTAATTCGTAATCTGTTTGAACGCACTGCCGATGTTGGCTTTTTGGCGACAGACCAAGATATTCGAATTTTTCTTGAACAGCGTGAAAAGACTCAAAGTCATCAGGCTTTTATGCAGCAGCGCTTGCAAGAATATGTCGAAAAATACTCTGTATATGATGAGATTATCCTACTGGATACCAATGGCCTGGTATGCGCGCATTTAGATCCCGCTAATCCAATTACGCATTGTCACGATCCTTTGATAGCGGCGACCTTAGGTAGTGATGACGATTATCTCGAAACATTTGGTTATAGTGACTTACAACCCAAGCGACGCCAATCATTAATTTATTCGTGTAAGATTACGCGAACTAATGATCCTCATTCCGAGCTATTGGGGGTGTTGTGTTTATGCTTTCGTTTTGATGATGAGGTCGATGGTATTGTTGGTGGTTTATTGGCTGACAGCGATAGTGAAATACAGCTAGTGGATAAGGAAGGTTGTGTGATCGCGAGCAGTGATCCTCAGTTCGTCGCTGTTGGTAGTTCATTTCAGTACCAAAATCGGCCACGTATGCTTCATTATCAGGGGAAACACTATCTTGTTAATTCGACTCAGACTCACGGTTATCAGGGGTTCTTTGGTTTGGGGTGGTGGGCTCAGGTGCTCACACCGATTGAGCAAGCCTTTAAAATAGAGCGTGAGGCCGACATCGAACTGGACAATCAAGACGTGATTAATTCAACTCGCTTGTTTTCTCGTGTACTAAAGGAAATTTATACAGCTTCCAATGATGTGAACGAAGATCTCAGTCTGGTCGTTCTCAATGGAAAAATAACAGCAGCACGCCAGAATGCGGTTGAGTTTGTACCAGTATTGGAAGAGATTAAACAAATCGGCGAGAATACGGCGAGTATCTTTTCTGCATCTATCCGCAATCTTCAAGCTACGGTTATGTCATCAAAAATGAACGATCTTCAGTTTATGGCGACATTGGCGGTCGATATTATGGACCGTAACTTATACGAACGAGCAAATGATTGCCGTTGGTGGGCGCTGACTTCAGATTTTCGGCGGATCTTAGCGAAACCAGTCATCAGTGATGAAGATCTGACTTATATGGAGCAAGTTTTAAGTTATATTAATGAGCTCTACACGGTCTACACTAATCTTTATTTATTTGATAAAAATCAGATTATTATCGCGGTTTCTAATCCTCAGCAACGACATTTTATTGGCCAGTCAGTGAGCGACCAAAGTGGGGCGAAGCAAGCCTTATCGCTACAAAACTCTCAGCAATATAGTGTCTCTCCTTTTATGGCAAGCGATTTGTATGCGCAGCAATATACCTATATTTATAATGCTGCGGTGAGTCGTTTGGATGCGGATTGGGAAGTGATAGGAGGGATTGGTATCGTATTTGATAGCCAACCCCAATTTGAAGCGATGTTAAACGATGCGCTACCTAAAAATGAAGTGGGTAGCGTGAGTGTGGGAAGTTTTGCTTTGTTTGTTGAGCGTCATAGTAAAATGATCATCTCTGCAAGCGCTCAAGCTCCGCAACGGCAAGGGGAGTATCTGGCATTGGATGACGGCTTGTTTGAACTGATTCCGGGAGGTAAGCATGCAACAATCATCGATTATATGGCAAAGCCCTACATTGTTGGGATGGCCGCTTCAAAAGGCTACCGAGAGTATAAAACGACCGAAGATTATCAAAATGATGTATTGAGTTTTATCTTTGTTCCGCTGTAGTGTTTTAAGGTATCGAAACAGAGTTAAGCAGTGAGTTTCGATGAAACCCACTTGGTAAGTTATGCGCTTTTTCGAGCCACGATGCTATAGACCAGCGGCGATTCGTAATGCTCGTGTTCATAATAAAATTGACCGGGTTCGCGCTCTACCAGATCTTCGAAGCAGTTATAGGGGCTGTAGTCATATTCTTTCAATTGTTCAATGATTAAGCCGGCTTTGATTAAGGCATTCAAAACATCGGAGATTGGGTGACCCCAAGTTAGCATGGGGCTGACTTCACCATCGTCATTCTCGGTATAGCTGCCTTCTTCATCAAGATCCGCTTGTTCGCGGTGAAAATATCCATAGCCACTGATCAGGTCATGCACTGGATGAAACTCTGCCAGACACAGCTTGCCACCCGTTTTTAAACTTGCTGCAACCACCTGTGCCCACCGCTCAATATCGGGTAGCCAGCACAGCGCGCCATAAGAGACAAATACCCAGTCATGAATAGGACGGGTCACTTCGCCGTAATGGTAAACATCATCACAGATAAATTCGACCGTTTGCTGAGTTTGCTCGGCAAGCGCTTTCGCCTGTTGAATGGCTTCGCTCGATAAGTCCACCGCGGTGACTTCGGCACCTAAACGCGCCCAGGATAGGCTATCTAAACCAAAATGGCACTGCAGATGTAATAGTTTTTTGGCGCTGACGTCACCGATTAAATCACGTTCAATTGATTTTAGTGAGCTGTTTCCGGCTAAGAAACCAGCCACATCATAAAACTCGGAATCAACATGTAAAGCGGTACGTTTATCCCAAGCGGCTTTATTTAAGGCTAAGTAATCCATGATTATTCGTTCAATAGAAATCGTGTTGCCTAGTTTACGTGAGTTTGTACTGAAATAAATCAAGATTATGTCAGGGCCGATTTGTATTCTGGTGGTAAAAATAGCCATTTACTGTGATATGAAGATATTGCTAACATGTTCACCGAGGCTTGCTCTAAGCCGCCAGCTCGCGGAAAGGTGTGAATCACCAAGGGATTGACAAGGTCGCCACCAATAGTCGTGGCCAACAATCAGTTTATTTACCTTCTTTTCTGGTTGCGAGTACAGAACAATAGAGAATGGTGAATTTATGTCCAGTCGAAATGCATTTGTATTAAATTTAAGTTACCTCAAAGCTCAAGCCAAACGCCGTCTGAAGCTAATCAAATCGGGCAATGCCGAGCAATATCAGATTTTTCGCCGTTATCATCCGCAAGCTCATCACCTAGAAGGTATTAAATTAGCTGATATTCAGTTGGTGATTGCGCGTGAGCTTGGCCTTGCTTCCTGGGCGGCCTTGAAAGTACATATCGAGCAGCAAAACCAGCACCTTCAAGCCATAAGCTCTGACGCCGCCCCTCTGGATGCTGAGCTAAATACCCTGCATATTCGCTGCGGCCATGATTTACAGCACTTATTACCAAGGGCTGGATTTAAAGGGGACTTTTTGGCCTGGATAGACCCTTATTGCCTTGGGCCGTTAAGTCTTGATGAAGCAACCCTATTAAGAGTAAGGGCCGAATTTGTGGTTCAACATTACCTATCGGAACTGAAGCCGCAGGACGCCGATATTGATGCCGTGATCGCTGGTGAACGAGCCAAGCGTGCACAACTTAATGATCCACAATACCAGCAAATTGTGCTGTGGCTGGAGCATGATAATTACGACCAGTTGATGATGATTTATCTGTTAGCCATTATGACTCCAGCTTTATTGAGTAAAACCAAGATCATCGAAGTGAACCAGTTTCCCGGAACCAGCCGTTATGTGGGTTTAGGACAACTCCCAGCGCAAGCCTTAAGGAGCGTTTGGCAAAGTCGCCAAAGCGCGACCACAAAGATGCAGGGGTGGGCCAGCAGGGTTTGGCATGCCTTGTGTCAAGATAATCCTGAGGCCATTGTGGCGATTCTCAACAGCGATATCGATCATTCTTTTAAGCAAATCAAGCCTGTATTAATGCGTTACTTGCAAGAGCTACCGCATACGACAAATGGTCTTTCACTTACCCAGCGTATAGCGCTGCAATTGTTAGCGGAAGCGGGGGAACAAGGGCTAATTTTTCGCGACTTGTTTCACGCCTACCAGCAACGAGAGTCTTTGCCCTTTTTAGGTGACCTCATGTTCTGGGCGCTGATTAAACCCTTAAGCCAAGGGGAAGCCCCTTTAATTGATATTCATCGGCTTGCTGGGGAAGCATTTAGTTCGGCGAGCTTAACGATAAACACCGAAGGCTTCAGTTGCCTGCAAGCTCGAACAAAGTGGCTGGGCGCGGATTATCAGCTTGGCGGGATGAACATTTCATCGCAAAGCGCTTGGCAATGGGATCACCAACATTTAGCTAGTTTGAATTATCGCCATTGGCATCAAGATTTGCTTGGATCGGTAGAATGATTAAACCGGCTTGCTATGTTAAGACGCTAACATTTGTAGCGTATTAAGCTGAAACTACATAAGGTTCTGTCCGAGGAGCAACGCTTGGTCGGGTCCCGCTTTTGCTGGTGGTTGCGGTGTCACCAGCAAAAAATCGATGAGGGAGGCGGTTTACTCTGCGATTGTAGAGTGGTTTGTGCTTGCTCATCATATTAATTTTTTAAGAATTTTTTCAGCTCATTGATTCTCATGGGTTTGGCGAATAACCATCCTTGACCAATTGCATCTGGTACTCGGTCATAGATATAGGCCAATTGTTGTTCGGTTTCGATACCCTCAAAAACCACCTGTACTTGTAGATGATCTAACATACTAAAGATCCCTTCCATGGAAATACTGTTAACGGTTTCGGTATGGATGGCCTGAGTGAAAATTTTGTCGACCTTTAGTTCGGTGGGCTCTAACGTCGATAGCCAAGAAAGGTTTGATAAGCCAGTACCAAAATCATCAATTGAGACGAGATAGCCTTGTTGTTTGAGTTCTTTAGAAAAACGCGACATTTTGTCATTGTTATTGGTGGTGGTTTCGGTAATTTCTAAGACAATTTGTTTGCGTTGGAAATTATATTTTGCGGTTTGATGGTTGAGAAAGGTAATAAAGGAATCGTTGCTGAGTAATTCTGCGGAAACATTAAGGCTTACGGTTAATGAAGGGAACTTTTCTAAAGTAGTGCTCATTTCTCGAAATACATAGCTAACCATTTTCTTGGTTAAGGTCTCGATGAGTCCAGAACTTTCGGCTACTCGGATAAATACTTCCGGTGATACCATGCCTAATTTGGGGTCATTCCAGCGGGCTAAGGATTCTACGCCAATCACGGTTTTGGTTTCTAAGTCTATCTGTGGTTGATAGACCGGATAAATATGATCCCTGCAGATCTGTTTTTTGAGTCGACGCACAAAGGCGCGAGGCCCAACCCGAAAAGATTCGATCATGATGGCGACGGAAATACTCAGCAGAATAATGATTGCAGAAATAATTAAAAACTGGCCGATGGGAAATTTGTATAAACCGAGCCGCATATCTACTGATGTTACACAGAGATTGTACAGTTGGTTACAATGGGTATAAGTAATAAAATGACCAGGCAAAGGTAACCAATCTACCCATGAGTTTTTATGGGTAATGGTTGGCTCGATGGTTCGTGGTAATAGCTCACCGTAATAACTATAAATATATCGCTGTTCTGCTTCGGCATAAATAACCCCCCCCATTCCACGTATGTTGAAGTAGCCTTGCCTGGTTAATATTAAAAAAGGCGTGGAAATAAACGCCACTGTACTGTTTAAGCCAATGATGGGTTGGTCTTCTTGGGTTCTAAATAAGTCGGTTTGAGAATTCCAGTAATGCGTCCCATCGGCAGTGATGGCATCCGCTAAAGACAGATCATAAGGGTGGGAAAGAATACCTTGTTGTGCGGTGCAGATTATTTTACCTTGCTTGATCCTGCCTAAATCGCCAATGAAGAAGTAGGTCTGTTTAATTTCATTTAACTGGCTTAGGTCTGGTTCGCTACATGGCTTGCCCAAAGGCGTTTGAGCGAGGTTTAAGCCAGTTTGCAGATGAAAAGCGACTTGTTCTGCACGAGTGAAATTGATGAAGCTATAAGAGCGAAGCGTGTCTAAGCTAATTGACATGATAATGGCATGGATGATTAGACTGAGGATGAATACAATCAAGCTTGTAAGTAACACAATATTGATTGTCGAAGGTTTGGTTAATCCATATTGTGAGTGAGATGCACTAAATAAAATCGGGTTCAACATTCTTGCTGCCTAATGGTCGTATGCGCTTGGTGCAAATCAAAAGCGCTTGCTTTGTTTATGAATCTGCCCCGATATGTTTGGGATTGTTAAAACTTAGCACGAGATCTTCGTATAGAGTAAATAAATGTCATAATGATGACCACCATTGAAATGACAATTGAAGTGAGAAACTTGCTAATGTATGTAAACAGAGTGTTATCCACATCATCTAAATAAATTCCCATTCCGATAACCCACTTCCATTCGGGGATTTCAGTGACACCATTAATTTTCCATGTTCTGGTATTGTTTGAGGGTTTGATATTTGTTTCAACCACATAAAGAATATCTTCATGGACTAAGTTTTCCATGTGTCGCACATAAGATTTTTGAATTTGGCCAATCACTCGCTCTCTGATATGGACTCTGGCGATGGCATTGTTATCATTGGCCCATAAATAAGAGGCTCCATATCGCATTCCTGAAAGAAACTTTATAATTTTTTGGTCGGTTTCAGCTTTGCTAAGTAGCCCTTGATGATACTGCTCTATGTAAATGGCAGATTGTTGCCGTGCAATATTCAGCAGCAATTCAATTTCTTGTTTTTTGGCTTCAATCAGACTTTCTTTGAAAGTGTAAAAGCCGGTAACACCAACTGAGATAAAGCCTAGTAACATTACGGTCATTAAAATTGCAAATGCTTTAATGTCTTTCATTCAGTGACTCTTTCTTGATTATTATTAAATAAAGATAGTTAATAATATGTAGTTGTGCAGATACTTTAGTCCTATTTTTACCGTGAAATTAATACGTTAAATGTCATTATTGACTATAGCTACGGTGCTCTTAAGAGGCGAAGATTTACAATTTAATCGCCAAGTTGATTGGGACTAGTTTGAGGCAACTTTAAGCTGATCACGCAGGTCAGCACTAGCATCGCCAAGGAAATCCATAAACAGGCAGAAAGCCCCGCGAGCTGATACACCGCACCCGATAACAGCGTCCCCAGCAGACGCCCCATGGCATTGGCCATGTAATAGAAGCCCACATCCATCGACACCCCATCCTCGCTGGCGTAACTGACGACCAAGAATGAATGCAAGGATGAGTTTACTGCAAACACCGCACCAAATAAGATGAGTCCGATAACGATGCTAAGTTGTGGCTGCCAAGCTAGTTGCAGTAGAGAAGCCAGCAGCGCGGTCACGATACAGAGTAAAGCGACCCAGGTGACTGCGGCTGCGCGCCCCGGCATGTTGCCGTCGCTATTACCGATGAGACGTGGCGCCAAGCCTTGAACCAGCCCGTAAGCGATCACCCAACTTGCCATAAAACTGCCAATTTCCAGTTGCGACCAGCCTAAATTCGCGCCCAAAAATACTGGCAGCGCGACTACAAACCACACGTCGCGAGCAGCAAACAAAAATAGTCGGGCTGCCGCCAGCGTATTAATTTGCGGGCTTTTGGAAAACAGCTGGGAAAACTTTGCCTTATGTTTCGCTTTACCTAAATCTTTGGCTAATAGTCTGCTACTTAGTGAGAGCACGAGTAACAACACCGCAGCCATTGCCAACATCGAATATTGAAATCCAATCCAGTGAAGCAGCGCGCCGCCGAGGAAAAATCCAAAGCCTTTTAAGGCGTTTTTAGAACCCGTCAGGATGGCGACCCATTTAAATAAACGCTGTTGTTGTTGGCTTTTCACCAGCGTTTTGATGCTGCTTTTGGCGCTCATTTTATTTAAATCTTTAGCAATGCCCGAGAGCGCTTGAGCCGCCATGACCAGTGGCACCGATAAATACTGGTTTGGTAAGGCAAGCGCCAGTAAGGCGATCACTTGCAAGCCAAGGCCAATATTCATGGTGTTATTGAGGCCAATACGCGCACCTAACCAGCCGCCAACGAGGTTAGTGACTACCCCGAAAAACTCATAAAACAAAAACAGCATGGCAATTGCAATGGCCGAATAACCAAGCTGATGAAAGTACAACACTACCAACATGCGTAGCGCACCGTCGGTGATGGTGAAATTCCAGTAGTTAAAGGTTACTAACAGATACTGTTTAAGGGCCTGCGGCAGCGGGTTGCTCATTGGTCGGCTAAGCCCACTTTACGAATGAGTTCGCTGGTGCGGGTGGCATAACCCATTTCGTTGTCGTACCAGGCATAAACTTTAAGCATTCGTTTACCAATCATCATGGTTGAGGGGGCATCAATAATGCTGGAGCGTTGGTCGCCTTTATAGTCGATGGAGACCAGTGGTTTTTCTTCATAGCCCAAAATGCCTTTCAGCTCGCCTTCGCTGGCCTGCTTAAATAACTGGTTTACTTCAGCAGCCGTACTATCACGCTCAAGGGTAAAGACCATGTCAGTCAACGAGGCATTGGCCAGGGGAACTCGCACCGCATGTCCATTGAGCTTGCCTTCCAGCTCCGGGAAAATTTCACAAATCGCTTTGGCGCTGCCAGTGGTGGTGGGGATTAACGACATACCGCAGGCGCGAGCACGACGAAGATCTTTGTGCGGGGCGTCTAAAATGGTTTGGGTATTGGTTAAATCGTGGATGGTGGTCATGCAGCCCGACTCGATGCCAATATGCTGCTGAATCACTTGGATCACCGGTGCTAAACAGTTGGTGGTACAGGAGGCCGCGGTAACAATTTGGTGTTGAGCCGGATCGAAGATGGCGTCGTTCACCCCCATCACAATATTGGCGATGCCCGCGGCTTTGACAGGTGCCGACACCACCACGCGCTTCACGCCCTGGGCTAAATACGGCGTCAGTAAATCTTTCGCCCGATGCACGCCTGTAGCATCTAGCACCACATCGCAGCCTGACCAATCAACCAGCTCAAGCGCCTCTTGCTGAAAACAAGGGATGGTATGGCCCTCAATGACGATGCCCTGCGCATTATGACGAACAGAATTTGACCAACGTCCTTGCACTGAATCAAATTCGAGCAGGTGGGCTAAGGTTTCGGCATTGCCGGCCACATCGTTGATACAGACAAACTCTAACTCTGGCCAGTGGTAAGCGGCGCGCAGCGCAAGGCGGCCGATACGCCCAAAGCCATTAATTCCTACTCGTATGGTCATGCTGATTTCCTTTGTCTAATTAGCTGATTTGGCGAATTGTTGAATGTATTCCAGCTGAGCGGGCACACTGAAGGCATTTGGCCGAACCGCCCTAATTTTAGCGATGCTGTCCTCTAATTCAAAACCTAGCGCCAACATGATCCGCGCGGCGACTAAACCAGTGCGGCCGCTACCGCCCTTGCAATGCAGCGACAAATTCATGCCATTATTGATCAGCTGGAGGAAGCGGGGGAGCACGCTTTGAAAGTGCTCTTCCCAAGCTTGGTCGGGGACGGTGTCATCTTCGATGGGCAGGTGAAACCATTGCATGTCGTAGGTGACCGCGTGTTTTGGTAAATCACTGACTTGCATATCGGCGAGCTCTTGTTTGGTCATCATCGTTAGTAGTGCTGGGCTGTTTTTGTAACAAAGCTGCTGCAGCGAAGTTGACAGGTCGACGCCTTGGGTGCCGGGACAGGGAGTGAGTAGCAATTGCGCGTGGTCGCTCAGGTCGACGGCATAAATAGGATGTGAAGACATAACTTACCTTATTGTGGATTGACTAATAATGGATGACTCATGGGCTTTGTCGTTTGCTTGATTTCGGCTGGCGCTTCGAGTTGCAAGGCTCTGAGCCGAAACAAGGGCAGATTAATGTAACTAGGGTTGGCGAGCCGGGTGGTGGCCAGCGTTTGTGTGACCCAGGCAGGCAAGCAGGGATGAAGATGATAAAAAATTTGTTGACCCTGGCGGGTGGTCGCCACCAGTTGGCAGTCGCGCAGCAGTGCCAGATGCCGCGAAACCTTCGGTTGACTCTCTGCCAAGGCGTGGCTTAACTGGTTCACACTGAGGCATTGTTCATCTTCAATCAGCATCAGTATTTGGAGTCGGGTATTGTCGCTCAACTGCTTAAAAACATCGATGGGGCTCAGTTGCAGTTGCTCACTGATGGGTTGGTTAAAGCGAACAAACTCTGAAATTAACTGTTCCAGTTGAGTAAATACCTCGGCAAATTTGTCCATTCCGGCACTGGCGGCAGGATCGGCTAAATTCCAATGCATCATGGCTTTGCTGCTTGGCAAGTTAACACATTGTTGTTTTGCGCTATCACACAGGGTAATAATGAAATCAAACTGGGTTTCGGCTTGGCTATCACGGGCTTGTGTTGCTAAGCGTTGACTAAGCAATTGGTCGATGGTTTTACTGTATAACTTGCTGGCCGATAAGTTCTGCTGTTTAAGTAGTTGTATGCTTCGCGGGTCGACCCCCTTGGGCTGGGTACCGGCGCTAAAGGCAATAAAATGCTCAGCGTAACGCTGGTTGACCAGCGCTTCGGCGAGTTGCGAACGAGCCGCATTGGCGGTACACAAAAATAACAGACTTAACATCAGTGTCACAATACATATGAATAAACGCATATACGATAAATCATATGTTTCTACTGTGCAAGTGAAAGCGCTGAAGATTTTTCAGTGTGTGTAGGTTTTGCTTACAGTGTAATTATTTACAATCGAGAGTAATCGTTTAAAAAATGAGCTTGCAAACCTATCATGCTTATTGTGGTATCTGGTGATACCTAAACGAGCGATTTGATGGTTTTTACCTTGATGTCTCTCAAAATATTCCAGCTACATCCTTAACTGGTTTATGCCCGGTTCTGTGTTAGCAACGGGGTAAAAGCTTTCGCTTAAGGCGACGTTATTAAGCTTCAACGAGCAAAGCTTAGCGAAGCAAAAAGAAAGCTCGCCCTGCATCTTCTTAACCCCTGCGTTGCTCATTCTCAAGGGCGTTGAAGTAAACACTACGCTCAAACAGACTTCAACTTTACTCCCTTGTTCATTTGCGCGACTCGGTGAAGATGATGGGATTTAAAAGCGTAATCTTGGCTATCGAGAGTATGAAAGGTTTTTGTTTTTAGAATGGGTGTCTAGTTTATTAGTTTATTTCGCCATAAATGGGAAAGGCACTGTAGATACCTCGTATTACATAAGCTCAATGTCACCGAATCACAAATTGTTAGGCCACTATATTCGTCAGCATTGGCGAATTGAAAACAGCCAGCATTACGTATTAGATGTTGTTTTTAAAGAGGATAACTCTCGCATTACTTTAGACGGAGCGGTGGAAAACATAGCTCTATTTAGACGTTTTGTGATGAACATGCTCAAACAATGCGATTGTGGAGCGCCAAGTCACAAAGTGAAGTTGAAGAAAGCGGGATGGAGCGACGATTATCGGGCACGAGTCTTCTTTGGGTTATAAATCCATCAAAGTATGCTCCCGCCCTGAGGTAAGTGTCGCGAAAAGGTGTTATTGTTGGTTTTGTTTTTAAAATGGGTGTCTTGTTTATTCACTCGATAAACGCGAGATATGATGGGCTCATATGTCGACCTTTACACTGTGATTATACAGTTTAGTGGGTTCCCATCTTTCTGCAAATGCATGACCATCTTTCACGCATGGTCAATATGGCGATTGACTGGTATGCTGTTGATAAAATTGAATGTTAAAGGCTATGTGAGTTTCTGTGGTGCGTGATAGGTGGTAACTTCGCATGCGTGAAAGATGGAAATTTGCATATTAATATGCTGTTATATTTTTAAAAGGAGTTTCGGTGAAAAAATCTATTATATTAAGCGTACTATTAACAAGTGTCGTTGCATGTACAACATCTCAGAGTGGAAAATCATTTAATACGCATACAGCAGATTTCAGCAAAGCATCAGATGATGAATTATGTATCGTATATGGTTACAGGCTTAATCGGTCAGGAGAGGCAAAATCTGAGCTTATTAAGCGTAAAGTCTTTACAAATACTGAATGGAATAAAATCTCAAAGCATCAAGTTTCTGATGGAATGTCTGAGTGTGCAGTTAAGGCTGCTTATGCGATCAGTTATAAAAAGGTGCTGAACACTAACTTTAATAATGGCGATAAAGGTAAAAGTTTTATTTATAGCTGCACTGGAAATAATGTACCACATTGCCCATATACAAAAATCGATATGATTAACGGTAAAGTAACTTCAATCTCGAGTGTGCAAAAAATATAACAAATAAGAATAGGTGTCGCGTAGCCGCCACCTTATTCGGGTGTTGAACAAGCCCGATGCTCCCTTCTATAGTAAATAACGGTATTGATGTTGGCGGGGCCAAGGCCTTGTTACTTTTTACAAGGCGAGTTTGGCTAAGACTGGGTGAATGGCGTTAAGCCTTTACCTGTCATACATGATGCTAAGCTGTTATTTTTTGTATGTATTCATCCTCATGTTAAGCCCTGCCATTCTCCTTATCCTGTTCGCCTTTCGGCTAGCTCGTTCGACTCACGCCTGTGCAGTGCATGGGGTGCTGGCAGCAAGGGCATGGCCGGGTCGCGCTGTGGTTGTCGGTTTGGAGCGCGGCGAGGTTCACGCGTTGCGGCACTCGCAGGAGTAACTGAATGCGCCGCAATATGTGTTTGGCGTTGCCCCGTAAAAAACCATAATCTCTCACCCGCTGTAATCCCTTGGGCAATACATGCGCCAAGATAAGCCTTAAGAACCTTAAGGTAGGTAAGGTGCGGATTTTGGTGGTGTGGCTTTGGCTATCTAGATACCTAAAACTCACTTGGTCGTTATTGGTACTGATGATGTCGTTATCGGATAAGATCCCGCGATACAAGTAGCGAGATAAGTACTGTAGCGCGGGCAGCCCAAAACCTACGTTGCGACAATCGACCACCCATTTGGTGGGGATATGCGGGGGCAACTTGATGTTTGGGTGTTGATTGAGCGCATCTAGCATTCTCCCTCGCCATACCTTGGCCAGCGCAAAGGCGTTAAACAAGTACTTCTTGTTGCAGTGATGCCACTGCTGCTTCGCACGGTGATAGCGCCCACCGGCCACCAATACATGTAAGTGGGGATGCAGGTTACGCTGGCGGCTATGGGTATGCAGTACGGCGGTAAACCCTAATTCCCCCTGGTTCTGGCGTTTGGCAAAGTCCTTTAACAGGCTTGATACCACCTTGAACATGATTTGGTATAAGGCTTTAGGCTGCACGCGGGCTAAAGCCCTTAGCTCATGAGGCAGGGTGAAGGTCACCATAAAGTAAGTCGTGGGTAGCAGCTTGTGTTGTTGGCGAGTTAACCAGCCAGTGGTGCAATGGTGTTGGCACTGCGGGCAATGCCTATGGCCGCAAGACAGCGTCAATTGGTCTTGATGCGGGCAATGTTCACACTGCCAAAGGCTGTGACCTTGTTGCTCAGTTTTACAACGCAGCATGGCATACATTGCCCGTTTAGCATCCGCCCTTAAAAGCGGTGCAAGCTCGGCCTCATGTTGGTGAAGTAAATCAATAAAGGTGCTCATGGTTACGGCCACATGAGTGTGAGAGAGTCAGTGAGTTTATTCACTGCCTTTACGGCATCTAATTGCTTCACTTGGGTCAACTGGGTATAACGTGCAGTGGTATTTAAACTGGCGTGTCCCAGCAAGTGTTGCAAGGAGCGTAAATCCAAGCCTTGTTCAAGCAGATGGGTGGCATAACAATGGCGCAGCGAATGCGGGCTAATAGGTTTATGAATACCGCAATCGCGCAATACCCGCTTCAAGGCTTTTTGTACGCCGCCTTTATCCATAGGCACATCCACCTGTTTACCTTGGCGTGGAAACAGCAGACGAGCATGGCGATGGCTTTGCCAATGGTGACGTAAAACCTGAAGGGTGCGACGCGGCATGGGCACGAAGCGGTCTTTGCCGCCTTTAGCATCCCGCACATGGATTTGCATGGCCTGACTATCAATATCATGAATACTTAAGTGTAAGCCCTCGCTCAATCGCAGCCCCATGGAATACAACACCAAGAAGAAGACTTGATAGCGCGGTTGCGACGTCATGCTTATCACTAAGCCGACTTGCGCAGGGCTTAAGATATCGGGTAAGCGCTTCACTTGAGGAGGCTTCACAATGTTTAGCCACTGCCATTGTTTCTCGAGGGTGTAGCGATAAAAAAATTGCAAGCCATTGCGGTCTAGCTTCACGGTGCTCCAAGAATGGCTGCGAATCAGTTGAGCAAAATAGGCCTTTAAATCAGCGGTGCTTAAGGTATCGGGGGAGCGGTCAAAGTGGGCAGAAATCCGACGTACCGCACGCGAGTACGCATCAATGGTGGCTGGTCGTTTCCCTTGTAAGGTTAAATTGGTAAGGTGTTGTTTATATAAAACATGATAACGATGTTGTTGGGTAGGGTTCATGCTGCATACTCCGGTTCATCACGACCGATTGGCCGTGTCACATTGAGTATGAGATATCAGGTGCTATGCACTCTGCCGCAGAGCGGCTTCGTTCAACAAGCTAATCAACTGGACGCATTACGGTTGTCATCGTTTTTTCAAAAGAAAAACATGGCAAAAACAAAACCAACCTACACGCCAGTTATTAGGGCGTTATAACTAAAGGAAGTTTATGAGTCTGCTGGAAGATTCGTGGGAACAAAGAGAAGAAAAAGTATACCCAGAATTATTTGGCAGCACGGGTGAAGGTATTTACCCGTTAGATGCCTCTTTATTCAAAAATCAATTTGGTATCGACAGCATTGACCCGAGATGGTTACATTTTGGTGTTTTCAAATGTGCCCCGGCGAGTGACAGAAAAACTTGGGTTTATGTTACTTCTGGCATGTCTAATACATGGGAGTCAGATGACCCGCAAGAATATTCAGGTTTCGGTACTGAGTTTATCCTTGAAACAGATGAGGAAAGTGATTGGGCCATAAATGCGTTACGTAGTTTAGTAGCTTTCAATATTCTTGTGTCGGTTGGTCATTATGGAGATAAACCCCTAGTTGACTATGGCGACCGCATTCCAATGAAAATTGAGCCGAATATTTCAAGCTTAATGGTTGTAAAGCCAAATCAATTTCCCGAATCATTCGACTTAATATCTGGAAAAGTTGACATACTACAAATTACAGGTATTACTGCTCAAGAATTAGATTATGCAAAAAAGAATAGCTCAGAGGAATTAGCAAATAAGCTATTTGAATCTCAGGGTTCGTTCACTTTAAAACCTAATAGGTTAGGTGTAATTTAGTTATAATCGGGTAGCCGGAGGTATCTAGCCTCCAGCCCCCACAACACCCTGCATGCGGCTCCGCACAGGGCGTTTCACTTAGAATGGTGAAGCCAATCCATCCATCTCGAAGCGCAAATAGACCTTGGGATACTAAATAAGCATTCGATAATGCTTGTTGGATCCCCGGTGTTTTCGAGCTTCTCCATGGGCCTTTACTGGTTATACCACAGGCTACCGCGGCTTGAACATGTACTCCTCTACGCATCAGATTTCTTACTTTGGTTCTCGGTTTTCGCCACTGTCGCCAGTAGGCCATTCGCACTCTGTGCCTTATCCAGTGATCTAGATCGACACACAGTTGATAGCAATTCGCGATCCCAAAGTAGTTTATCCATCCTCGCAAGTATTGGCTTACTTTAAATAGCTGATAACCCATCGCTACGCCCCAGTTACGGTTTGTTAGACGCCTAATTTGTTGTTTAAAACGGTGTAGCGTTTTGGTATGAATTTGCAGCCGTCCCGCTTTAAAGGTAAACCCTAAGAACTTACTCTTCGCCGTTTTAACCACCTGACTTTTGGCTGTATTAACCACAAGTTTTAAGCGCCGTTGCAAGAAGCTACTAATGCTCGTTAGCACCCGTTCACCCGCACGCTGACTTCTCAGCAAAATGGTAAAATCATCGGCGTAACGAGCAAACTTATGCCCTCGCTTGGTAATCCTATGGTTATAGACGTAATGATCCCCTGTTGAAAGTGTCGACCTCCTGCGTTTATCGTGGGTTGACCAGTACAGTCAAACTAGAGCCACACTGTTAGATGCAAGTCATAACAGAACAGGAGATCGACATGTCTAAATCTAGAAAAATTATATAGACACCCATGATTGTCGTGAAATATTCGCCACGCTTCTACGCTTAAGTAAAGTCTTAGGCTAATCTCCCCCGAAAACTAACAGCAGTCAATCGTAGAATGTTCTCGTAACATAAACGCAGTGAAATTCTGCATGAAAAAATCAAAATTTAGTGACAGCCAGATTCTGGCCATTCTCAAGCAAGCGGAGGTAGGAACACCAGTTCCTGAACTTTGCCGTGAGCACGGTATGAGTTGCGCGAGGCTCTATAAATGGCGTTCAAAGTACGGTGGAATGGATGCATCGCTCATGGCCCCATGAAAGAGCTGGAAGATGAAAACCGTCATTTTAAAAATAGGTATGCGGAAGAACGTCTTAAAGCAGAAGTCGTTCAGCAAGCGATGGCAAAAAAGTGGTGAAGCCGAGTGAGCGGCGTATGCTCGCTCAGCCATCGGTGGCGCATCCCCTGAGATTATCGCTTCGTTGTGACAAGCCCAGCGGTGAGTTGTTAAACATGCCAGATTATCCCGGTAAACCCTCCAGACCAACATGTGTACGCCAATACATGGCTCAGATGGATAAAAAACTAATTTTTGGACAGTAAAACAACGCTTGGCCTGGCATATTGGCTTTAAGGCTTCAGCATTGTGGCTTTGCTGGTAATATTAGCCAGCAGCTAACTTAAGAGACTTCAACATGGCAAAAAAGTATTACGTGGTATGGCAGGGTCGGGAAACTGGCATTTTTAGCGATTGGGCGACTTGTAAAAAGCAAATCGATAAGTTTGCCGGGGCACGTTATAAGTCGTTTGCTAGTCTGGCCGAGGCCGAGGCAGCCTTTGGTGGTCGCGCCAGCTCTGCTATCAAAGCCGCGGGCGCAGGGCCTGCGGCTAAGCGATATAGCGCTCAAACGGTAAAAACCTATACTGCGGCTGAAATTGATAAACTCGCCGCAGAGGTGAAGATTTTTACCGATGGTGGCTGTGAGCCGAATCCGGGGAAAGCGGGTTCTGGTTTAGCGCTCTATCGAGATAAACAGCTTGCCGAGTTATGGTATGGCTTATATAACCCGATGGGAACTAATAATACCGCAGAGCTGAATGCCTTCAATCAGGCCTTGATTATGGCGGCTCAAGAAGTCGCTTTGGGGCAGCGAGTGGCAATCTTTTGCGATTCCAAATACGCCATCCAATGTGTGACGCAATGGGCGGTAGCTTGGCAGAAAAAAGGCTGGAAGAAGGCCGGAGGGGAAATTAAAAATCTCGCGCTGATCCAGGAGATGTTTGAGCGCTATCAGACACTAAAAGATAAAATTCAGGTGTTACATGTGAATGGTCACGTTGGAGTTGAAGGCAACGAGTTGGCTGACCGCATGTCGATCCATGCCATTGCCGAAAAGCAGACAGGCTTTAAAGCTTATCCTCAAGCCCTGAATATTCAGGCTATCCTGGCGCTGCGCGCAGGCTAAGTTGGTGAAGCCGGAGCTTGTTCGGCTAGTGCACCGTAAATTGTGCTCTAGCCGGACGTTTGCCGATTCAGTATTTTAAGACTCTCAGCTTATAAAGCTTTTTAGTCGTGGGATCCGCGACAATATAACAAAATCTAATAGTAAGATGCTTAGTAAACACAGTCCTGCCATTGGAAACATCAACGATACGGCGAACATCACTAGCGCCGCGCTTTTCCAAAGTGGCATGTTGGTGGGTAAGGGAGGCGCAGCGAGTTTTAATACCCCTTTAGGGCGGCGTAGCCACCACATCACCACACCCGAAATCGCAATCAAAATAAATGCTGCGCAGAGAAGCGTATCGATCAGGACATTTAACCAGCCCATCTCTCCTTGATGCAGAGCAATGCCTACAGCCATTAATTTAGCCATTAGGCTGTAATCAGACCATGCCGCTTCGGCTAATAATTGTCCCGAATATTGATCTAGGTGTGCAGTTCTGTCTTGAGTGGCATCACTTATATCACCGCTCATGGTGTTGGCTGAGACGGTATATACTGCGGTAGCTGAGTTGGGTAAGTTGATCCTAAACCGAGTGAACCCATGTTGTTGGGCAAAGTTGACGATGCTATTGAGATTGGTGTGCTGTTTGGCTGGTTGGCCAGTATCGTCTGAGCTAGGTAGTCGCGTTTGTTCAAGATTCCAAGGAACCTCTTTGGTTTGGCTATGATTCATACTGGCGTGGTTGAGTGTTGAAAGTGGCACCGCATCCCATTTTTGTGCGGGGAAGCTATTCCATGCTTGCACGTATTTAGCCCCCCATATACCGGTCCATGAGAGTCCTGAGATTAAGAATAATAATAAAAATACTGAGGTTACTAAGCCTACGTTAGCGTGTAAATCACGCCACATTATTCTTGTACTGTTGTTGAATCTAATTTTGAACAATCCTGACTTACTGATTTTATCGCGTGGCCACCATAGGTAAATTCCGGTAATCAATAGCACGATGCTAAGGCTGGCGGCCATTTCTATCAGTCGATCTCCAATATCGCCGAGCAATAAGCTGCCGTGAATGCTATTGGCTAAGTTATACCAGCTTTGGTCTCGATTGATCTGCCCGAGAACTTTACCAGTATAGGGATCTACGGTTATGAATAAGGATTCTCCTGCTGCCTTGACAGCAAACCGACTAGCTTGAGTGGCGCTCGCTGGCGTGATGTATTGTTGTATTGTGGCTTGTGGGTAGCTTGCTTGAACTGCTGCAAGCTGTGCGGCCGGGGATACGGTCGTGGGGTATGGTTTTACCTGAATAATATCTGCAAACTGGGCTTGCTCGATGGCGTCGTCGTAGAGCATGACTAAGCCAGTAATCGATAGCATCAGTAGGAAGGGAACCACAAATAGTCCCGCATAAAAGTGCCAACGCCAGGCAATCATATAGTAGCGTTTGGTCTTGGTTGCTGTTTGTTTTTCGGTGTTCGTCCGTTCTGTAGAGGTGCTGCGCAACATTTCATTCATCCTTTATGTTTTAGGCACAAGCATAAGCCCCCGTAGTGATACCTAAGTCGCGCGACTCCGGTATGGCTAAGGGGTATGGCTTCATATTAAATAATGATCAGGCGTTACTAAATGCTGGTGGAGAGCGCGGTGTTTGGATGAGGTAACGATGGAAGCGAACCATAAAAATATAGTTATCATCGTTAGACATTATGAACAGTCGTTGAAAAACTGATGTTGCTAAAAGGACGTTGTGAAATGGAAAATAATGACAGAATAAGCACTGCTTTGAATGAACAGTATCTGCGGGTTGTTCGCTTCCTTCATCAATTTGTACCCATTTAAAACCGCTGAGGGTGCAAACCGACAGCCAAACACCAGCTGCGCGACTATGTGCATTGATGGCAGGCATTAATGAAAGCAGCAACCAGCAAAATAGCCATGCTGAAATCATTAGGTGTTTAAAAAATGTTCTGTTTATGTTAATTCTTCCATGAGTTGTGTCGCACTCTATGTGGTAAATATAGAGCTTTGAATTTACTTTTTAACCGAAGGGGTGATTCTATTTAACATTTGAAAGCTTGCAAGTAATTATTATCATTTGATAGGGTGAGTGCTGGAGGTGATTGAGTCATGAGTCTTTGGATTTGATTTTAATTTTACAAAAGTAAAAAGATCCGATAGTGAATCTGATGAAACTGATTATGGTTTTCGCGCTTTGAGTCACCCAAGCTTGGGATGTTTTGCACCAATTTAGTGCGTGGCTTTTGATGTTTGACTGCAAACGGGATTTTTGAAACAGACTGAGAGCGAAGTATAGTGCAGGGTTGGTTTATTCCTAGAGCCAGTAAAGCAGTCTTAAGGGTGTCTTGTAGCAGTTGGATAAAGTGTGAGCTAAAGGCCAAACCAAAATGCGAGGATGATTGTGGAAGGTGATCATGAGCCACAAGTGTGCCGAAGAAGGATTTCTTTGGAGTTTGCCCCACTTTTCGACACCCATCTTATTGTAATGAGATAGTTTTCTTCTCAAAGGGAAATCAATGTTCGAAGATAGAATGCTTCCAGCAGTTCTCTTATTTGGTTGAGATGGTCGCTATACCCTCGCTCTATCATGACGATGAACAAAGCTTTATTGAGATGCTTAACAGCGCGTTTAAAGATTATTTGATGGTAAAAGTGAAACATTGAGCAACGGATCGAGGATTTATTTACAGAGTTATTAACTGCGAAATAAATTATATTGGCGTGTTTTGTGCTTGCTAAGTGACCTCTTTCAGGTTAATTATAAAATATTGGGTAAACGGATAGTATGGGATCGGGTTTGAGCGGTCGAAAGATAGTCAACATTAATTCTGCGACGCAGGTGACTAAGCAGCGGGTGTTAAATCCGCTGCATTACTTTCCGCATTTTCAACCGATAGTTTTTCTTCCTACGGGGCAAATTGCCGGTTATGAAGCCTTGGCTCGTACTCAAAATAAACTGGGAGAGGTGTTAAGCGCCGGAGGAATATTTTCTAATCAGGAATATACCTTGAACAATCGTCGTCAGGTGGATCGCAATGTGCGTAGACAGGCGTTAGAGCATTTTGCTCAGTCATCACAACAAGGCTTCATTACGCTTAATATTGTGCCTGATTGGGTCGATATGTTGAGCAAAAATATCTGCACTCCCACGATTTCTATGATCGATGAGCTGAATATTGATCCCTCAAAAGTTGTCATTGAAATCACTGAAGCTAGCGGTAATATCGATAATCTACAACGAGTTGTCAAAGATTACCATCGTGCAGGTTTAAGGGTGGCGATTGATGATTTTGGGGTAGGAGCCTCGCAAGTTGATCGAATTATCGCGCTTGAACCCGACATTATTAAATTGGATATGCGTTTGTTTAAGGACGCAGCTAAAGGCGGCTTGCCTGCGGATGTGGTGTTATCTATTTCTGAGTTGGTGCAGCGTGCAGGGTGTGAGTTAATCTGTGAAGGTGTGGAATCAGAGCAAGAGTTTCATTTTGGAGTGGAGTGTGGGGCGCGTTACATGCAAGGGTGGCTATTTTTCAAGGCCAGTGATGATTTTTTATCCGCTCAATTGAGTCATGCCAAGGTTCAGCAATTATTAGCCAGTTATCTGCAGCGTAAAAGTCTACGGACTCAGCAGACAGTGAAGCATAATGTGAATGTTAAATCACAGGTTTTGGCGTTAAAACATCATCTGCAAAATGTGCAATCGATACCTCGAATGAGTCAACAACTCGCTGAAGTGGGGATCCTCCGTTATTTTCTATGTAAGGTGGATGGCACGCAAGTCTCTCCGAATTACGATGTGACTGAACAGGACATCGTTGAAGATGATCGACTGGTTGGTGCAAATTGGAGCTTTCGTCCTTATTTCCATGCCTTAGTGGCTTTAGATTCGATTAAACCTCAGCAACTGATTTTATCTAAGATTTACCGCGATTCCAGCAGCCAAGAAATGTGTAAAACTTTTAGTACATATTTAGCGAAAGACTTGATATTGCTGGTCGATTGTAAGGTGCAAGATGATACTTTGTTTGTAGAGTAATCACCGCCTGTCGGAATTTTTATTTGTAAGGTAAAGTGCTTATTAAATGACCATTGACCCCAAAAGGTCAATGGTCTCTATTGTTAACGTAGCATGTCACTGGAAACAACGATTACACCATCTGCAGAAACGGTAAATCGACGATGGTCTTCAGTTTTGTCATAGCCGATGATTGTGTTATCGGGAATGATGCAGTCTTCGGTAATTATCGCGCGTCTTATCTTACAGTTCTTACCAATACTTGATCCGTTTAAAGCGATCACTTGGTCAAGTTCAGTATGTTCTTCCACTCTCACATCCAATGACAATAACGAACGGTGAACTTTGGCTCCCGATACGATTACCCCAGCAGAAAGTAATGAATCGGTTGCATAACCGCGACGTTGGGCTTCGTTAAAAATAAATTTGGCTCCGGGCCGTTGTTTTTGATCGGTAATGATGGGCCACTCTCGATCATAAAGGTCTAGCTCTGGATCTGGGGCGACTAAGTCCATATTTGCAGCAAAGTACTCATCGATATCTCCCACATCTCGCCAATAAGCGATGCGTCCTGGATGACCTTTTGCGGCAAAAATATAACCATATACTTTCCGGTCTTTTAGGATATTTGGGATCACATTGTGGCCAAAGTCATGTGAGTAACCGGGTTTTATTAGTCCTTCACGTAGCTCATGATCCAGTACATCCATATTAAATATATAGAGCCCCATTGAAACTAAGGCTTGTTCTGGATTACCTGGGTCAGACTTAGGATTTTCGGGCTTTTCTTCAAAATCAACGATTCGCCCCTCTTCATCCAAGCCCATGACGCCGAAAGAAGAGGCCTGAGAAATTGGTTTACGAATGCAAGCGACAGTAACATCGGCATCATTCTCTGCATGAAAGTTTATCATTCGAGAATAATCCATCTTGTAAATATGGTCGCCGCCGAGGATTAGCACTCGGTCGTAACGCTCATGATCAATAATATCTAGGTTTTGATACACGGCATCGGCAGTTCCTCGATACCAGTTTTCTCCAGTGCGCTGTTGTGCGGGAATAATTGACACTCGCTCATTGAGTGCCGGGTTTTGAATTTGCCAGCCCGATTGCAGGTGCATAATCAGGTCGTGGGCCATGTATTGGGTTAATACACCGATATTACGCACGCCAGAGTTTATACAATTCGATAGCGTGAAATCGATAATTCGATATTTTCCTCCGAATGATACCGCTGGTTTTGCGACTCTACTGGTTAATTGCTTTAGCCGAGTGCCTTTGCCTCCAGCCAAGACAAGGGCAACTGTACGCCTGACGAGGCGGTTACTGGAAGTATGAGAATAACGGTTTTCAGACATCTCCAATGTTTCCTTACAACGAGATTAGATAGCCCATGATAACCTTTTCAAAGTAAATGTAACGTCTATACATGACACATTTATTTATTTTGAGGTTTATATTAAATAAAAATAACAGCTTGTTCTGATAAAAAGTCTTTACTAGCGATTATTCTCTTTTTTATATCAGAATTTTAGTGTCTTTTCTATCATTAAGTGGTTTTGTTTTATCGTTTTTAGAATGGGTTATTAAACATTTTGTTATTTGTAATACTAAATTATATATATTAATTATTTGATTGGTAATCTCTTTCTCCAAATTCAAACAGTCATTCAATTTTTATTTGAAAAGTTGAGGCTGTTGGTTTTTTAATTTCTTTAATCCGTGGTTAAATTGATTTCTAAGCTGTTCGTTGTGAAATCCAAGTAAACGAGGTGAAATGGGTAATATATCGTGAAAGCTTACTTCTGGGAGTTGTTGACCTGCGGGCATTCGGGTTTGGTTAAGGTAGGCAAAGATACGTTTATCAATGATGATCACGTCCACTTGGCCGCGGTAGAGGCGTTCTAGTTGAGCATGTTGATTAGCCACTTCGGTGTACAGTTCACTTCTGCTAATCGCTTTAGTGTAGTCTTCGCCAAGAGAGTTTATCGCATTCTTAAAAGCCATCACTTTATACTGGCTGAGTTGAGCCACATGGTTTAGCGGCAATGCCCTCGCTTTAAGGGTGATAGCTGTATTTAGGTAAAATATTACGGGTTCAGAAAGGTAAAAATTTCTACTGGTAGTAGGGGCATTAACGATGGCATCGACCATAAGTTTTTCCATCAATCGTTCAGCTCGTAAATTTGAAGTAAAAACCACTTGTTTTACTTGATGCCCTGCAATTAGGAAAGCTTGCCTAATGATATCTAGTTGTATACCCGACTGAGGTTGTTCAATGATATAAGGCGGGATCGATCTGCTCATCGCAAGTGATATTTGTTTCGCCTGTACGAGGTGATTACCGAAAACATAGATGCATAGCACTGTAAAAATCGTGTTGAGTTGCAGTTGGAATGTTTTCATAAGGCTACGAATGATTAGCTTTAAACTTGAGTATGGTGGACAGCGCTCCATTTTTAAAGAAATCTCTAAGACCAGTGGCTCTTTTGGGGGCTACTTAGCATGGCGAGTACCATGAGCAAACGGCTTAGTCAGTAAGCGTTATTTTGAAAGATTGAATACGCTTAGGCCTGTAATGGAATTTGGGTTTAGCGTATGTGTTCAAGCTATTGTTGCAGTACCACCGCTGATTCTTGCTTTTTGGTGGAGAGCAGCTGCTTCCAGTGTATCACCCTTAAGGGGAGCTCTGGTGATGGCTGTGTATCGCCGATTAGATGAAGTAAATCGGTCATCGTTATGACAGATTTTCCTCGAATAAATACCCCCCGAACCAAGATACTGGCATACAAGGTATCTTGACCAATGAAACGATGTTCAAAGTACCAATATTTTTCATCCCAACCGAGTAATTTACTATGCAACTCTAGTTTGCTGAGTGGTTTAATGGGTCTGATATAAGTGATCGACTGAGCATTCACTACGCCTAACCAACGTTGTTTAAGACTCGCGGCAGCCAATCCTGTTTTTAGCATCATGTCGATCCGCCCTAAGTCTCCGAAGGCGAGATAGCGGGAGTTGGTTAGGTGCATATTGGCATCACAGTCAAAGGGTAGCGCCCGTAGGGAGATAACAAAGTCTTCGCTGACTGACGCTGCTGATTTTGAGCTGAACCAGTGACGAAATAGCAGACTGAATAAACGAAAATATAAATTCATAGTAAATCTCACACTCAAACTGTTTACATCTGTTTAACATATCTGGTCGGATGAGTAAAGCGAAGGGCGTATGCGCTGGTGATTGGTGTGATTAGAATGAGTGCAGTGTAGATGTGATTTTGTTGAAAGTTTAGGGCACTTGAACTTAAATAGTGAGTGCTGTAAGCATCTGGTTTTATCCGATATATTTCACGCATTATACTTGACAGTTAGTGCTTAAGTTACAAGCCGAAAGACTCGCTACATTCATCCAAAGCAAGGTATTAAGAAGATGCCGTTTATGCTGAGCCGGTCATCAGACCGTTTGAACTTGAGTCTGCAATTGCAGCAGGGCTTGATGTACAGAGCTGAAGGCTATTTTATGAAAGGGAAGTGCTGCAATAGGATGCCACTGCCAAGTTGCGACATCATCTAAGGCTTTTAGATTGGGCTGCTGATTCAGCTTACAGCTGAAAAAACTGTCGCAAGTATGATAAAGCACCTGTTTATAATGGTAACGATTGGCGAAAGATCCAAAATATTGTAGCGATTGTAGTTCTACCGATAGTTGTAATTCTTCATATAATTCGCGTTGTAAACCTTGCTCTAAACTTTCCCCATATTCAACGAAGCCGCCTGGTAGATCCCAATCGCCTTTTTGCGGTTTAACCGCTCTGGAAACCAGCAGTACTTGTTGTTGGTAGAGTAATATAGCCCCCGCGGTTGAGGCCATATTGTGAAAATATACAAATTGGCAGCTGTTGCAAGACCACTGTTTAACATCGATTTGCTGTAGCTTCGCTTGACCACATTGAGGGCAGTATTGGGGAATAAATCGATTCACATTTTATCGCTATTTAACGGTTTATGGATGAATGGTAACGATATATACAGGGTTTGCAAAGGAGATTGGGGTAGTCGCTAGTAGTAAATAGCAAGTAACTAGTTAAACATAGCGCACTCAGCGTTTATTTGCCGTTTATACGCTTGATTGTAATGGTTTGCTGTTTTAAGTCCATTGATTATCTTGAAGTTTTACCTCGCAAACAAAATTGGCTCTAAATCATTTTATGCGTCTTGGGTCTGACATATACTGCCTCAGTTTATTTCTATTTCCTTCAATGCTCTTGTTTACAAGGACCAATAATGAAACCCCAGTTGAAACCAAATTGCCCCAATTTTTCTTCAGGCCCTTGTGCCAAAAGGCCTGGCTATCAATTAGCTGAGTTGAATATTGAGACACTTGGACGCTCCCATCGAAGTAAAATAGGCAAAGCGACTCTTTCCCAAGCAATTGAACTCACTCAACAGTTACTGTTGTTACCCGAAGGATATCGGGTGGGGATTGTTCCAGGGTCTGATACGGGCGCCATGGAGATGGCTATGTGGTCTTTGCTAGGCCCCAGAGCGGTGGATATTTTCAGTTGGGAGTCATTTGGTAAAGGTTGGTTTACCGATGTGATTAAGCAACTTAAGTTAGAGCAGGTCCAGCATTACAGCTGTGATTACGGTTTGCTACCAGATCTACATCAAGCAAACTCGGAACATGATTGTATTTTCACTTGGAACGGCACCACTTCTGGTGTCGCTGTACCGAATGGAGATTGGATTGATAGTCAACGCGAAGGGCTCACCATTTGTGATGCTACTTCGGCGGTATTTGCGATGCCCCTCCCTTGGGAAAAACTAGATGTGGTTACATTTAGTTGGCAAAAAGTACTCGGTGGAGAAGGGGCTCATGGGGTGATTATTCTTAGTCCACGGGCTGTTGAACGTTTAGAAAGTTATCAACCTAGCTGGCCTATGCCCAAAATTTTTCGTTTAACTCAAGGAGGAAAACTCATTGAAGGTATCTTCAAAGGCGAAACGATTAACACGCCGTCGATGTTATGTGTGGCAGACTATGTCGATGCACTCCAGTGGGTTGAATCGATGGGCGGAGTTGCCGAAAGTATTAATAAATCGCAGCAAAACCTCCAAGTCTTAAAGCAATTTGTCGCTGAAAATGATTGGATCCATTTTCTCGCTCAACAAGAGAACACACTCTCTAATACCAGTGTCTGTTTGACTCTCGATGCTAGCCCTGACCAAGTAAAAGAGATCATGAGTTTGCTTGAGCAAGAGCAGGTTGCTTTCGATATCGGAGCCTATAGAGACGCTCCTGCGGGACTGCGTATTTGGTGTGGCGCCACTGTAGAACAACAAGATTTGCAAGCGTTGATGCCATGGTTAAAGTGGGCTTATGCTCAGGTGTGCCTTTAAGTTTTAAGGAAACTATTTAGTTATTCTTTCGTGCTGCAGTTTGTCACGGAAACATCATTTAGGTTGTTTAGGGAGAAACTGTATGCCGAGTATTCGTACTATCAATCATATTCATCCGCAAGGGCTGGCTTGTTTTTCAAGTGACTATCAAGTCGCAGCAGAGTTAGCGACAGCGGATGCCATTATGTTACGCAGCGCCAATTTGCATGACTTTGATATTCCCAAAGCGGTCAAAGCTATCGCACGTTGTGGTGCCGGCGTGAATAACATTCCGATTGAACGTTGTACCAAGCAAGGGGTTGTTGTATTTAATACACCAGGGGCTAATGCCAATGCGGTTAAAGAATTAGTATTAGGCGGGATGTTAATCAGTGCTCGTAACGTGGTCTCTGGTTGGCAGTTTATTGACTCTTTATTACCCACCATGGATGCGAAGGCGCTTGCGCTGAGTGTCGAGCAAGAAAAGAAGCGTTTTGTGGGCTCTGAATTAGCAGGGAAAACTTTAGGCGTCATCGGGCTCGGAGCGATTGGTGCGGCCGTTGCTCACGCCGCTTTAGCTTTGGGGATGAAAGTGGTGGGTTTTGATCCCGCCTTAAGTATTCAAGCAGCATGGCGCCTATCTTCAGAGATTGAATGTGCCGAAGAACTGAAGCAGTTATTAAATGCTAGTGATTATGTCACCCTTCATGTGCCTGCCAATCAACATACGCAAGGCCTGATTAATGGAGATAATACCGGTGAATTCAAACGAGGTGCCATATTACTTAATTTTGCTCGTGGTAGCATCGTTGAGGAAGATGCACTCTTAACGGCCTTGGACCAGCAGCACTTATCTCTGTATGTAACTGATTTTCCCAGTGTGAATTTAATGAAGCACTCCAAAATTTTAATGCTGCCACATTTGGGCGCGAGCACTCAAGAGGCGGAACAAAATTGTGCGGTTATGGCGGCTCGTCAACTCATCGACTTTTTGGAGAATGGCAATATTCACAACTCGGTGAATTTTCCCAGTATTAAATTAAGTCGCAGTGAAGGCTACCGAATTGCTTTTGCCAATGACAACGTGCCCAAAATATTAAGCCAGGTATTAGCGTTATTATCGGATATGAATATTAATGTGGTCGATATGCTGAATAAAAGCCGTAACGATATCGCTTATACGCTGATGGATATTGATATTCCTGCAACTCAGCAGATGTTAGATGCGATCGCGGCTATCGATCACGTATTTCATGTGAACGCTATTGGCGAGCATGCCTAAGGCTTGTTTTGTTGTTTTCTGATTTCCCGGTTTTGTAACTTAGATAGTTTGAAGCTGGGAAAGCGAAGCTCAAAGTGGAGCGCTAATACACGAAGTAAGAACGCAGCGCTGCTTGATAACAAAATATTATGGACTTCGTTGACGCCTAATAGGCCTAATAGTACATAGCTGGTACTGCCAAGTAGACAAACAGTTACGTAGATTTCTGGTTCAAAAATCACGAGTTTTGTCTGTAACATTAAGTCGCGAATCGCTGAGCCAAGCGTAGAGCTAATCACCCCCATGAGTATGGCGACCAGAGGCGTAGCTTCATAACTCAGTGCTTTGCTGGTGCCGAGTACCGCAAACAAGGCGATACCCGCAGCATCTAGCCACAATAAAAACCGGTCAATTCTAATCACCCAATGGGCGAAGAAATAAGTCATGACCGATGCGGTTATACATACGCTTAGATAACTAGGATCAGCAATCCAAAATATTTTTTCGGTTTGTAGTAAGAGATCGCGAATCGTTCCACCGCCAATGCCCGTGACGATACCCACAAAAACAAAGGCAAGTATATCCAATTCGCGTTTGGCGGCCGCTAAAGCGCCAGTTAAGGCAAACACAAACACTGCGATTAAGCCGAATTGATATAAGGCTGAATTAAAATCTAAGATCATGATTCACAAATACAATAAAAGAAAGTGTAACGATTATAGTTGCTGATGAACTTTAGCGGCAGTTAGAATTTTGTGAATATTTTGGCTGTTGATTAAGGTTTATTTCGATGAAGCTGGATTTGCTGAAAAATTCTAATTTATAGCATCATGAGCGGATATGGAATGAATGAAGCAATAGTGCAAACTTGAAGGTTTACTGAAGTGAAGGTATGTCGGCTTTTATTTTTGGCTAGGAAGTCGGATCGTTATTAAATTTGTTCACTCGGCACTCTTCGCATCGAGGTTCAACTCTTGTTATCTCAACTCATCATGGTTCATGAAACAGAGTTGCCTACAATTTATTTTGACTGCTAATGTTTTTACTGGATTAAATCAGTCCCATGACCGCAGCCTTAACCGTTGCCGCAGTTTTGTTGACGACTTCGAGTTTACGCATTGCTTGGCTTATATGAAAATTCACGGTGCGAGCAGTGATGCTTAAAATCGTTGCAATTTCTTCTGATGTCTTGCCATCTGCTGTCCACTTCAGCATTTCTAGTTCTCGCTGACTAAGTACCGGGATCTGAAGCTTTTCGGCAGTGATTCTAGCGGATAAACCGTGATGGGTAACCTGAGTTAACCAGAGCAGTTGGTAGCGATAGCGAACTAACTCTGCGGGTGATAGCATTTCTGTTGATCTTGCCAGTGTTAACATTCCGACTGTGCCGTTGGCTTGTCTTGATGATTGAGCCCAGCCATATTCTAAACCTACGGCTCGAGCGTCTTCCATTAAATCTGGTGTTTGAGCAAATAACTGGTCACTCCAAACGATAGGGAGTTGCGAGGTCATGCCGTGATGTACTGTGGGATCAATCTCCAGATAGTTATTTTCTTTATAGGTTTGCTGCCATATTGTCGGGTAATTATTGAGCATTTCGGTGCGAGGCGCCGATAATGGATAGGGGATCCGTAGACCATAGGCGCAAAAATCAAAGCCTAATGCGTTGGTGATTTTTGATAGTTCAGCAAAAAAATCGCTACTTGAGCCTTGCAGCTCTAGTAAACAGAATTGTTCTTCTAACCAAGCTTCCATGAATCCTTTATCTTCCTGTAACTATGCAAATATGACGCATAAATATAAACCTGTTTAAAATTGAGTATAGCGCAACTGTTAATGTTGACAATTGAAGCGAAATTTTGCGCGTGTTTTTATGAGCTAAGCTTCATATAACTAAAAATAAATAATGAAAATACGGGAAAGTAGACAAATTGTTGTCAAAGCTATTGATTATTTAGTCACGCCTTGCCCTGATGGTTTAGTTCGTTTGACTGTAGAGCAGCTATCAGCATTGACATTTGAGCATATAATATCGGGTTTAGATAGTGTTAGCGCGGTAGATTTTGAAAGTGAACGAGCCTCATTTTCGGGGTACACCGAATGGTTATTTGAAAATAGGTGCGCGATCACCCTCGGTTGGGATTGGCATTGGTTATGGCGTGACGGCCAAATGACGTGTTGTGTGAAAGCCTTACCGCGAAGTAATATTCAGTTATTAGAACAAGGGCTTGATGTGAGCCCTCGTCGAAATGATGAGCTATTGATAACCGTAATCAATCTTTTACCATGGCAAAAGATTACCGCGGAGGCGATCAGTAAGCGTTACCGTGAGTCTCCAATGAAGTTGCGTTAGTTAATATCGATGTAACAGGCAAATAGAGCGTAACCGTTGAGAATTTTTGGAGGGCCGGCTCGGTGATGACGAAATCCAGCATGACGGAGCATCCGTTCGATGCCTAAAGGTGACACTGAAATAAGCCGTTTGGCACCATGCTGTTTGGCACACTCGATGGCTGCTGTGAGTAAGCCGAGTGCTTGACTAGACATCAGTTGAGTTGGCGCTTCGTTATCATTGTCAAAATCTACAGCGGCAAAGCGAGATAGTTCCCAAATGTCATCTTGTTTTGGACAAGGCAGGCCATTGAGTAGTTCGGGAAAGACTTCTTCTAATAAGTAAGGTTGAGTTGTCGGAAGCAGGCGTGCGCAGCCACTGATGTTATTTTTCTCATTTTTAGCGATAACATAGACAGTATCGTCGCGGTCAAATTGGTCTTGCTCGATGCCTTTTGGGGTATTCAGTTCCCAGCCAAGCATTTCAACGAAGACTTGATGCCGATAATGATTTAAGTGATTCATGGTGGTTGCTGGTAATTGTTCGGCAAGGCCGTTAACGTAGTTCATGAGCATCTCCTTATGATGATGCTATGAGTACAATTCAGCTTGTTGATAATTTAAACTGTCAAATATGACAGCTAGCTAATTTGTCAAGGATCAGCTATGCTGTTGTTTTTGTTAGTTTTATCAGTAAGGGGTTTGTTTTTTTTAGCTAGATATGAAGTTTGTAAACTTGTATATGTTTCAGTAACCTAGAAATCGTCCCTCTTAGCTTCATCTTGCCAGCGTCGGTATTCGGCGACTAAAATATTGGGGAACTGGCGGTAATCGGGGTAGGGACAGAGTAAAATATTCGCGGCGATAAATTGTAATTTTTTATGACTTATAACATCTTTGGGCTGCACGATATGGTCAAATCGTTGCCAATTGTTTTTACCTGCAATGATGTGTTGTTTTGCTTTGCTGACTATTTTGTCGCCAAAGTTGATTTGTTGCTCTGCCAGTAAGCCCTGTTGTAGGTATTCCCTCCAGTTATCATCTGGTGCTGTTAGCTTGGCATAGATCGTTAATATTTTTCGCCAATTGTTATTGTTGTTGAGCAGTAGTTGCTGAGTCAATATAGCGGAATCAAGTTGCTCAAAATTTTCCGGTAAGTTTGGCAAACTGCTGTGCAGATATAAAACCGTATGGGCTTGTTCGCAGCCGATAAAAAGCTTGTTTTTCGCCGCTAGTTTTGGCATTTCCTCTCCCCCTGTGATTCCTCTTGTTGCTTATTGCTTGTCATATAATTGCCATTTTTCTGTTGCTTGTTTGTCATGTTTGGCTTCTAGCCTAGCGACGAATACAGGGAGAGAATCATGATTTCTGCGCAACAAGTACTCAATCAACATTTTCCTAGCTTAGTTCAGCACCCGCGTCGCCATCGCTTAGCGAAGTGGTTCTTTTCAAAAATACTGTTTGAAGATGAATTTCAAGCGTTTGCCGATAAACATCCCCATTTAAAGGGAGTTGCATTTATTGAGCAAGTGTTTACTGAATTAAATATAAGTTACCGAGTTAACCAGAATGAGCATGAGCGGATCCCTAGTGAAGGTCGGATCATCATTATTGCCAATCATCCTATTGGTTCCATCGATGGTTTGGCGCTATTACATCTGGTAAGCCAAGTGCGCCATGATGTTAAAATTGTGGCTAACGAAATTCTTTCTGCGATTGAGCCTTTGGCTGATTTGTTGTTACCCGTAGATAATATGCGAGGCAATAGCCAACGTAAGCAATTAAATGCGATTAGAACATTACTCGATGATGAAGGCGCTGTGATCATTTTTCCTGCGGGGGAAGTATCGCGACTCAAGGGCATTAAGGTGCTCGATGGTAAGTGGACTAAAGGTTTTGTGAGTATTGCGAAGAAAACCAATACACCTTTGCTCCCCATCTGTGTAAAAGCTAAAAATAGCTGGTTGTTCTATATTAGCTCCTTAATCTATCGTCCCTTGTCGACGCTGTTATTGGTGAAAGAGCTTTTTTTCCATCGAAATAAGGTTTTTTCGATGGTGGTTGGTGAGCAGATCCCAGTTAAAAGTTTTGGTTTGAGTGGGTTAGAGCGTTCGACTCAGGCTCAGTTATTAAAAAAGCACCTCTATCGAATTGGCAATAATAAAAAAGGTCTATTTCAAACAGAAGCAGCAATAGCCCACCCTGAACAACGCCTTCCTCTCAAACAAGCGATTAAGCAACTCGAAAAAATCGGAGAGACTCCCGATGGAAAGGGGATTTATATTTGTTATGGGAATACACAACCAGTGATTTTGTCGGAGTTAGGTCGTTTACGTGAATTGGCTTTCAGGGCTGTGGGTGAGGGAACGGGACGGCGTAACGATACCGACAAATATGATGCCCACTATATGCACTTGATCCTCTGGGATACCGAAGAGTTAGAAATTGCCGGTGCTTATCGTTTTGCCGATAGTCAACGTCAAATAAAGCAACTGGGGGTAGAGGCTCTGTATAGCCATTCACTCTTTGAATATGATCTTAACAGCTGTGGTTTTCTTGAATCAGGTATAGAGCTTGGGCGAAGCTTTGTTCAGCCTAAGTACTGGGGAAAGCGAAGTTTAGATTACTTATGGTTAGGGATTGGTGCGTTCTTGGCCCGTCATCCACAGTATCGTTATTTGTTTGGCCCGGTCAGCATAAGTGCGGCCATGCCGGAAGCGGGTCGAGACTTACTCATTTATTTCTACCAAACTTATTTTCCGGCAACACAGGTATTTGCCCGTTCGCGTCAGCCTTACCAGCGGGCGAAACAGATCAAGAATAATATTCATATTTCGTTTTCTGGCGAGGATTATAAGGCCGACTTTGCCCAGTTAAAAAGTGCGCTTGCCAGTATGGGAACCGCTGTACCCACTCTGTTTAAGCAATATACGGAATTATGTCATCGAGGCGGTGTACAATTTATCGACTTTAATGTTGACCCTGATTTTAACCAATGTATTGATGGTTTGGTCTTGGTTGATTTAACCCAGCTAAAAGATAAGAAGCGCGCCCGTTATATCGAGAGTCACCTTATGGTTGAAGCGGCTGTTTAAACAACTGTGTTCGATTTATTCTGAGGGCTTTATTCAGCTTGTAGTTGGTGTCCATATCAAGCTATTCGAAGCGCAATAGGTCTTTACTTCTTTGGGTTATATTTAAGAAGTAAAGACTATTGAGTTTATCTTACTCCGCGGTGATATCGCTTTGTTGCATGACTCTTGCTAAGCGGATGACTGCTTGCTCTAACTGCGGAGCGTCGAGGGCAGTATAGTTCAAGCGGATTGCTTGGTCGTGAATTTCGCTATTGGCTGGCCAAAACTCATCACCCGGAACCACCGCGACTTTTTCTTTTAGAGCTGCGGCGGCTACCTGATGGGCTTGGTGTCGTTTTAGGTGGCACCAGACAAACATTCCGCCTTCAGGTATCGTAAATTCAACATAGTCACTGAGATGCGTGTTGAGGGCGTTTACCAGCGCGTCTCTTCGGCTGCGATAATGCTGGGTTAATTGTTCCAGATGTTGCTTAAAATCAGGGTGGCAAATGGTCGATAACAACATTTTTTGCATTGGTAGCGCAGAGTGTAAATCACTGGCTTGTTTTACTTTCTTCAGTGGCGCGAGCAATTCTTTGGAGGTCATTACATAACCTACCCGCATACTTGGGGTGGCGATTTTAGAAAATGAGCCTAGGTAAAAAGCATCCCCATCACAGAGCTCGGTGACGGTCGGTAAGCTTGCTCCTTCAAAACGTAACTCTCGGTATGGGGCGTCTTCAATAAAGGCAACCTTGTACTTGGCTAGCAGTTCGGCCACTGCTTGGCGCTTGGCCAGGCTCCAGCAGCAGCTGCTTGGGTTTTGAAAATCGGGAACGGCATAGAATAACTTGATTTTCTGGCTTGCTAATAGCTGTTCCAGCTCTGCCAAGTTGGGGCCATCTGATTCACTCTTTACCGTTAGCGTTTGTGCTTCGGCAAGGTCGAATATTTGTAATGCGCCTAAATAACTGGGCGCTTCGCAAAGGACTTGGTCGCCAGGGTTTAAGTAACAGCGCGCAATTAAGTCCAGAGCCTGTTGTGAACCGCTGGTGACCATTACGTCATCGGCCAGCGCGACATGTTCAAGTAACCAATTGCGTAGTTCGCTTAGTCCTTCGGTGGCACCGTATTGATAAATGCTTGGTTGTTCGGCAAGCTCGGCGGCTGCTTGCGCCAAGATAGCTTGCGGAAAACGGCTGGCGTCTGGCAAACCGCCAGCCAGCGAAAGCATACCAGGTTGCTGGATTACTTTTAGGATATTACGGATGTAAGACTCTTTGGTCTGCTTTACCCGATTGCTTTGTTCTATCATGAGCTGCTCTATTATGGTTGTTAGGTTGCGTTTACAGGGGCACATCATTACAGATCTCAGCCCAATAAGGCATTAGTATTTATGTGCAAACTCTTGTCCATTTGTGCTATTTTTGGATAAATGTGTTGAGCGAATACTTTTAGGAAGTGCTATGTCATTGAATACCGATGTAAATAGACAAAGCCGGATCAATGACGTGCTTTATTATATTCATCAAACCATTGCCGAGCCGCTGAATGCCAAAGCCTTAGCTGCTATCGCCGCTTATTCGCCGTTTCATTTTCATCGTTGTTTTAAACAACTTACCGGGGAAAGTGTGAACGATTATATTCGGCGTACGCGTTTAGAGCGTTGTGCCAACTTACTGATTTTTTCACCTCATTTGACGGTGCAAGATGCAGCTCTAAGTTGCGGTTTTCAATCTCCAGCCTCTTTTTCTCAGGCTTTTAAGAAACATTTTGGGCAATCTCCTCGGCAATGGCGCGAAGGAGGCTACAGTGTTTATAGTCAAGCAAACTATCAGCAAAGTTGGAGTGAAGAATTACAGCAACGGATGCGACAGGCACAAACGCTTAGTTTACCAGTGGTAAGTGTTCGGCGTTTAGAGGCGCAAACTGTGGCTTATGTGCGCCATCAAGGCTACGATCGCAGCATTCGCCAAGCCTACGAAAAGCTTCAGGTTTGGGCCGATAGTCAGAAGATTGATTGGAGTCAGGACAAGCTTTTGGGCTTATACCATTCTAATCCCGATATCGTGCCTGCCCCCTTATGCCACTATGTTGCTTGTCTTGCTGTGGACACTCCGTTTATTCGCCGTGGCCCTGTAAGTTGTTTAACGATTCCTGGCGGCATGCATGCAACTATGGAAGTGGCTGGACAATATGGAGAGTTACTGCCAATGCTGCATCAGTTTTATATGCAATGGTTACCGAATAGCGGTTATCGTATGGGTAATATTCCGGCCTTTGTACGTTATAAACAATGTCAGTTTATTGATCCTGAAGAACGCTTTGAGTTACAGCTTTGTGTGCCTATCACCCTCTAAATGAGCAATATGATTGAGCCGATGTTAGCGTTTGGTTGGATCTTTGTGTGATCTCTTCGCCTCGTTTTTGCTGTCATTAATTTGTCATAATTCCTTCATAATATCGCCACTTAATTTGGAGCCTAATAGCTGCCAATAACATGAACATCGGTCGACGATTTGTGATTGTTTTGGATGGCTTAGTCGTGCTTGCTGACGGCGTTCATTATCAGCATTGCTTAGAGGGTTTCGCCAAACGTTTTGCTGCTTTGTTGCTCGTTACTTGTTGAACACCGCTGACCTGCACAGAGCTCAAGAAACCTTAAAATTGAGCGAAAGTTAAATTCGAAAGGTTAATGACCCCTCGAATGCCAGAGCGGCTTTAGCGCTTCGTTAGTTGTATTAGGAGTTTTTATGCGAGTTTCAAAGTTTTCAAGCTTATCTGCTTTTTCCTTACTGGCAGTGAGCTCGATACTGATTGTTGCCCTCTATTTTTCTTTAGCGAAGTTGAATGTATCAAACCAACAGTTGCAGCACTATCAGTCGCTCAAGTCACAATTTAATCAGCACTTAGTGGCAAAGGTGAATCGCTATTTAAGCACTGGTAATGCCATCGAATTGAGTGATGCAGAGAGTTTACTAGAAGATTTAGTGGCTCGTACTGAAGGGTTGAAACTTAGTCATTTATCTCAGCAGTTGAATGAACTGCTTGAGTCTTTGCATACTCGCTACTTGGCTCTGGGTAAATTAAGCGGCAATGAGCAGGGTTTATTGATTAATGCTGAGCGAGAGATGCGAGGCTGGGCCGATAGTTTTATTGATTACGGTTTAGCGGCAAAATATGACGATTCAGCCAAGGCCTATATCACTGGTGGCAGTGAATTGCTGAATATGGTGGCGTCTTTGTCGATGCAGCGCAATCGCTACTTCGCGAGTGCTTCGGCTCAAAGTAAGCAGGCTTACGATGATGCGCTTCAACAGCTCGGACAACAATTTGAATTAGTCAATAAACTACCTTTACTGGGCGTGATGAGTGAGGTTGAAGTGGATGAGTTTTCGCTCGGAGATCCTGATGAGGCAGTCGATTTAGTCAAAGAGATAAAGGCTGAACTTAACAGCCTAATTCAACGTTATCCGAAAGAGCTCAACTCTTCTGCTGAGCTAATTCAGCAGCGAAACATCATGCGTGAGGCACTGCTTGCTGATATAAACCAGTTGACTCAACAGATTGACCAAGCTGAGCTGCAAGTGCTCGAACAGCGAGATGCGGTGATGCAGCGAGTGGCAGCGACTCTTTATAGTGTGGCGGGCTTGATTTTATTGATTGCGGTAGTGATGCAATGGGTTATGAAGCGCACGGTGCTAACACCTTTGCGCGAGTTACGAAATGGCTTTGCTATGTTGGTACAAAATGGCCTGATCGAACGCTTAAGAGTGAGACGTGATAACACTGAAATAGGTGAAATCGCGACTTTCTTTAACCAGTTGCTGGCCAAACAAGAGCAGTTAGAGAAACTTAAAAATCAACAGTTGTCGGTGGTTTCCAATTCACTTGACGCTGTTTCTGAACAGGTGCGCCAAGTCTATTTAACTTCTGAGCAAACTGATCATCAGGTCTCTGAGTCGCAACTGTTGATGGTGCAACTAGGGAAATTGACCGAGCAGTTAAATCAAATTTCCAGTGATGTGGAGCATAATGCAAACGCGACCGAACATGCGATGAATGAATCCCAGCAAGATGTGGCTCAAGTTATTGATGCCAATCAGCGAACCAGTACTGCGGTTGTTCAGGGTCGCGCTTCTTTAGCCAGTTTGGTGGGAGCGGTCAGTGATGTAAGTGCCATTTTGGATGTGATCCGCAATATTGCAGACCAAACTAACTTGTTGGCTCTAAACGCGGCAATCGAAGCGGCGCGGGCCGGAGAGCACGGCCGTGGTTTCTCGGTTGTGGCCGAAGAGGTGAGAAGTTTATCGATGCGGACCCAAACGTCGCTGGAAGAAATCACCGCCATTTTACAGCATCTTAAGCGCTCGTCATCTGAGCTAGAGGTGAATATTGGCGGGATTGAACAGGCCAGTGAACATCAACAACAAATATCCTCTAAGTTGATGGAAACTACTTATCAAGTAAGGGAGCAGGCACAAACTTCGGTAAAAGTGGCGCATCAAGCAGGCCAATTCATTCGTGAGCAGAGTCAACACATGGGAAGTTTCAGCAGTAAAATGAACACTGTGAAAGCTCAAGTGGAATCGGCCTATCAGCTCGCTACCAAAATTGAATCGGATGTTAGTTTGCAGGTTTTAACCATTGTGAACACTCTTAAACCCGCTTAGCGAAGCCTTTGTATTAAAGTGAGGGCATTAGTTAGAATTCGTTTTTAGCATGTTATACTGACATCTTGGCTCAGCAGGAGTCGGTTGAACGTAACAAGAGAGTGAGCATGTTGGAAATTGGACGCCTTAATCAATTAGCCGTGATTGAAATGGCTGACTTAGGTGCCTACCTAGATGGTGGCGAGTTTGGCGATGTATTATTACCATCCAAAGAAGTGCAGCCCGAGCTGGCGCTTGGAGATAGCTTATCGGTATTTGTTTATCGTGATAGTGAGCGTAACCTCATCGCCACTTTACAGCATCCGCAGGTGCAAGTGGGCCAGTGCGCTAACTTGCGAGTGAAAGATATTAATGATGTCGGTATTTTTCTCGATTGGGGTCTAGATAAAGATCTGTTCTTGCCTTTTGCAGAGCAGCAGCAACCGATGGAAGTCGACCGTCATTATGTGGTCTATGTTTACCTCGATAATGAACAACGTATTGCTGCGAGCAATAAATTAGATCGTTATATTGATAAGTCAGACCATCACTACAAAGATGGTGATAAAGTGGATTTGTTAGTCGCTGGGCGTACGGAGTTAGGCTACAAAGTGGTGGTTAACCATCAGCATTGGGGCGTATTGTATTATGACCAAGTGTTTAAGCGGATCCGTGCTGGCTATGCCTGCCGTGGTTATATTCAAAAAGTACGTGATGACCGAAAACTCGACTTGAGCTTAGAGCCCATCGGTATTCAAAAAGCGATTGATATTGGCGATACTATTTTAGCTAAGTTAAGAGAAGAACAGGGCTATTTGGCGCTCAGCGATAAAAGTTCACCACAAGCGATTTCAGCCATTTTTGGGGTGAGTAAAGGTACCTTCAAAAAAGCCATTGGCCGTTTATATAAAGACGGTTTAATTACCATTAGCAAAACCGGCATCGTGTTAAATAAAGACGACTAAACTCAAGAGTAAATGGGTTGAGGCCAGCTTAGGTTTTCGACTACAACAAGGTTTTCTCTCTGATGCTCATTATCCTATGAGCATCCACTCAATTCTTCGGTATTTGAGCTTAAGTATTATCAGATTGAATTTGCATATTTGTTAATAGCTCCTCCCGATGTTCGTTCATCCAGAGTGCCAGTAAATCGAGGGTCGGTTTTAAGGTTTTACCCAGCTCGGTAATTTGATATTCGACACGAGGTGGCATTTCTGGATATACATGCCTTGATACGATCCCTAAAACTTCAAATGCTCTGAGTTGTTTGGTCAGCTCTTTCTGAGTAATCGTACCGATCGCTCTTTGTAAAGCCCCGAAGCGAATCACGTCATCGGTGATGATTAATCGGTATAGAATTGGGATGGCCCATTTTCCGGACACGATATTGACAAAATCTACCATGGGGCAGCGTGAGTTTTTTTGAAGTTTTTGGTCTCTCATATTAATTATCTCTTTGGTATCCATTTGGTACCTACTATCTAAATGATACAAGTCGGATAATAATATGTGCCTCCCCCTTAGGCAACTTGTGAAGGTAAAGCTCATGACAAAACGACTCCATAATAAATATGCACTCATTACTGGTGGTACTGCCGGGATTGGTTTAGAAACGGCCAAACAGTTTCAGCTGGAAGGTGCCACTATCGCAGTGACTGGTCGCAATGAAACAGGTTTAGTTGATGCTCAAGCGCTGTTGGGAAATCAGGCCTTAGTTCTAAAAAGTGATGCTTGTAATGTTGAGCAGCAAGCAGAATTAGCACAGCGTTTAATGGATGAATTTCCCAAGCTGGATATTGTCTATATCAATGCTGGCGATGTGACCCATAAGCCCCTGGAAGACTGGGATGAAACTAGTTTTGATCAAGTGATGAATACGAACTTAAAAGGCCCATTTTTTCTGATTCAATCTCTGTTACCACTATTATCCGACTCTGCATCAATTATTCTCTGTGGTAGTGTTTCCGCTCAAATAGGTTTAGCGCAAAGCAGTGTTTACGCAGCCAGCAAAGCGGGGCTGATCTCTTTGGCGAGAACCTTATCCGGCGAACTCAAAGATCGAGGGATCCGAGTCAATAGTATTAGCCCTGGTCCAACGCAAACGGATGCTTTTAATAAATTTGGCTTGTCGAAAGAAAAACGCGAGGCTCTGATTGAAGAGGTAAAAGCATTGGTCCCCTTAAAAAGAATGGGCTCACCGTGGGAATTAGCACAAGCTGCAGTATTTATGGCCTCGGATGAGTCAGCTTATATGCTCGGATCTGAATTGTTGATCGACGGAGGCGTCGGCAATTTATAAGCAGATTTTCGCTTATCGAGGCTTGATAAGTTTATCACGATTTATTTGGCTCAAAGTGTCAACGAGGGTTGGTTGGTACTTTGATGGTTTGCTTTAGAAGCCAACAAAGAGCGGCGCCTGAAACCTTCACTGAGGTTTGAATATTATGGTGACTGGTGATTTTAACAGGGGCTATATTGGCAGGCGATATGCCTGTGCGCCCCATACATAGTTCAGGTATAAATATGCGCGGCATACATTAGACATAGAATTTTCGTAGTTGATGCTTATTCTGTTTTTAAATCAATTGGATACTCCTGTCGATCGTAAATAGCCCATAGATTTTTTAAGACTTGGCTTATCGATTTAGCTTGCTTTGAACCATGCTTATCCGGTTCTCGACAGTGGAAAATTCTGTTGTTAGGATGGCTGTCTGATTACTTTTGTTGATTTGTAAAGAGAGAAACTAATATGAGTTTGAAAGGCAGTTGTCTATGCGGTGGGATCCGCTACGAGATTAATGGAGAACTAAATCCAGCCATGTTTTGTCACTGTAGTAAATGTCGAAAGTCTAATGGTTCTGCCTTCGCATTAAATGCTCCGGTTAAGTCGCTTGATTTTAATTTGCTGGCAGGAGAGCACCTTTTACGGAGCTATGCTTCGTCAGACGATGCGAAGCGTTTTTTCTGTGACACTTGTGGTTCGCCAATATATAGTCAGCGTATGTCTATACCGGAAATTTTGCGGCTTCGAGTGGGTACTTTGGATGATGACATCGCTGTCGAAAAGGCGAGTCATATTTTTGTGGCCAGTAAAGCCTCATGGGATGATATTCACGATGACTTACCTCAATTTGCAGAGCGTCCTGAATAAAGTATCTATCAATTGTGGGCTCGATGACGTTTTTTCATGTGGCTTTGCTTCTATTTTTAGCGGCGCATACAGAAGCTTCGTGTTTATCAACTTGGCGTTAGTATATGCTGCAAATTAGACCTAATTGTGAGTGCTGTGATAAAGATTTAGCGCCAGATTCTACAGAGGCAATGATTTGCACATACGAATGCACTTTCTGTGTCGCATGTGTAAGTGAGATATTAGAAAATGTATGTCCAAATTGTGGTGGTGGCTTTGTCTCTCGTCCTATTCGCCCTAAAATGGCGAGGCGCACTGGCGTAAGTATTGGCCACCAGCCTGCTTCAGTTGAAAGAGTGCATAGCAAATATAGTATCGAAGAACTGAAACAATTTTCGGCAAGCGCTAAACATCTAAAACCGGAAGATCGATGATGTATCAATTTACATCATGATTATAGGTTTGCATTGCTTTATCGCGGGGTGCAGTTATTCGCGTTATATGACTCATAGCGGCTTTGGTGACGGGTTATTCTGAGCTGAATCGCCATATAAGCCGTTAATTTTCTGGGGGATGACTATTTGCCTGTGAGTCATCTCATGCCCACCATACTTGAGCTTTTAGCCTTTAAACTTTGGTTCAAGCAAGCCTGTCACTGCTAAGTTTATCGCAAATATGCTACCAGACAATGGATATTGAGCCTTCTCTGCTGGATCATCTGTATCAGCGCTGGTAATAAATAAGGTATTTAGCGAATCACCACCAAACGCCACCATCGTTGGCTTTTTGGCTGGCACAGTAATCGTTGCAACTATTTTTCCCGCTGGACTGATACGTACAATTCGACCTCCATCGTAAAGCGCGCTCCAGTAATAACCTTCGCTATCAACGGCTGCGCCATCGGGACGTCCAAAACCATAAGGAAAGCGGATAAATTCACGTTGCTTACTCACTGTCCCTGTATCGACATTATAATCACAGGCAAATACCACATGACGTGGCGTGTCCGAGTAATAAAGGGTTTTACCATCGGGACTAAATGCTAGGCCGTTCGAGGTCCAATTTTCCCCTACGATCTGACGCACTGAATGATCGATGTCTAGCGCATAGAAATGGCCACTATAGGCATCTTTGTTTGGATTCAACGTACCAGCAATAAAACGCCCAGCAGGATCACAGCGGCCATCATTAAAGCGTTGTTGTGGTTTGTCTTGCTCCGGATCGACAATGGGCGTGATACCACCTTGCAAAGAATCGATGGTGACCAAGCCTGATCTTAGGCCAGCAACAAAGCCGCCTTTCTCCCGAATAGCGAAACAAGCAATTTCTTCATCTAATTGCAAAAAATCATCTTGTCCTGTTTTGGGATCAAATGCGTGTAATCGGCCTGCTTCAATATCAACCCAATATAGAAGCTGGCGCTCTGGATCCCAGCGTGGGCATTCTGCCAGTTGAGCACAATTGGTCAGCAGCGTGACGACTTCACTCATGATTTGACTGCCGAAATGAATTCATAAAAATTTCCTAGGTGTTAGATACCAATCTAACTCATTGTCTGTTGATTGTTGCGGGCCTAAATCACCGCTAACTGCATGATGTATCAGTCATTAGAGCCATGAGTTACTGCTCTTCATGGCTGGTTATCGACAGATTTATGCTGGGTAATCAGTTGCTTATATAATGAATCTGATTGGTATTCGCAGATGGGAATATGCCCATAGGCGCTGCTCTTTGGTGTCTCGTCGTTAGACTCAATAGTTTGTATCTCAACGTTTGTAGGTTCTCCTATTAGACCTTTTTACGATCTGAGCGATAAGCCAAAATGACCAGATTGGTTGTGCCTGCTCCTTAGCTTATGGGATAAGCATAAAACAGAGCTACATTCAGCGCTTGGAATGGAGCAAAGGGAGTCATGAGTTAGAATGGTCATAGCGTTCAGTCAGAAAGTCAATGAAGGCTTTAAGTTGATTCGGAATATATTTTGATTGCGGATACTGCGCAACAACATTTCCTTGGTAATCTCCTTTGATATGCCATTCGGGTAATACTTGAATAAGTTGCCCAGAGTCGAGGTATTTAGATACGGTAAAGTCTGGGAAAATCGAAATCCCCAAACCTTGCAATACAGCTTCTCTTCTTATTTCACTATGATTAACCGCCAGAGGTCCCTTTATTTTAATGGTATGTTTTTTATTGTGATGACTTAATGTCCATGAATTATCAGCAGCCGTTTCGCCATAACCGATGCATTGATGCTCCATGAGATCATTTGGATGAGTTGGTAAGCCATGTTGTTGGATATAATTGAGATTAGCGCAAGCAATACGTTTCACTCGGCCCATTTTTTTTGCAATTAAACCTTCAACAGGATTATCGGTAATATGAATCACGAGATCCACTTCTCCTCCAATTGGGTCAATATAATGATCAGCGATTTTCCATTTTAACGAGACATTGGGATAGGCTCGAATAAAAGCTAAAACTATTGGCATCAGAACTTGACGAGCTAAAGCTTTCGGCGCGGCAACCGTCAGGTCTCCTGACACTGTATTTTGATTGACTTGCGCAGCATCGACGGCTTGTTTAGCAAATTTAAGCATATCAAGACAAAGTTGAAATACATCTTCACCAATACTCGTTAGACGTAAGCTTCGAGTGGTTCTTTCAATCAGTTTTTGTTCCAGCATCTTTTCAAGTTTACTGATTGAACGGCTAACAGACGAGGGCATCACGCCTAGTTTGACTGCCGCTTTAGAAAAGCTCCCTTGTTCAATCACTGTCACAAAGGTGACCATTTCGGGCATCAAATTCATGATTCTATTTGTGTCCACAGTGCAATTATCCTTTGCGTATCAGCTATATTGTTCCGTTTAAGTTACTCATTGATACTGTTGGTGTCAAACGACTTACCGTTAATCTGAATTTAAGGAGCGACTATGAATGACAGCATACAACTCGAAGTAAAAGTGACTAAAAAGAATCACCGGAAACTTTATGTTCCCGTCTTAGAAATTGCGCTTCTGTCGGTCGCTATTTTTTGGGGAACCAGTTATGGCTTAACGAAGCAGGCGCTCATTTATAGCTCAGTGATGGTGTTTATTATGCTCCGTTTTTCGGTTGCTTTTTTATCGTTGTTGCCGATGGCACTTCGAGATATCTACATGGGGCGTAGTAAAGATTGGAAAGTTGCTTTTCCAACGGGATCTATTTTGGCTGCAATTTTCTTTTTTGAAGTGACAGGAGTATTTCAAACCTCTGCGAGTAAAGCTGCATTTTTGATCAGTTTGTCGGTCATATTTACTTCGTTTGTTGAAGTCTTCATTAACAAAAACGCTATCAGCAGGGGCATGTTTTTTCTTGCGGTCTCAAGCGTTGTCGGGGTTTTCTTGTTAACCGATTCTAGTGGCTTGGAATTAACATTAAATCGAGGTGACTATTTTATTTTATCGGCGGCATTACTTCGAGCGATGATGGTGACAACGACTAAGCGAATCACTCAAGATAAGGTCATTACCAACGTAACGCTTACCTGCATTCAATCTTTAGTTGTCGCGGCCAGTGCTGGTGGTGTTATTTTATATAATTCGGGTTTGAATATGACATTTCCAACGAATGTCGAATTTTGGTTGATCATGGGATATTTGGTTGTGTGCTGTACCTTGTTTGCTTTTTTTGTGCAAAATCATGCGGTGAGAAAGTTATCCCCGACCAAGGTTTCACTATTAATGGGCAGTGAACCGATGTTTGGTGCTATTTTTGCGGTGATTTGGCTAAATGAATCCTTATCCGCGTTACAAGTTTTAGGCGGCTGCATTATTTTTGCGAGTGTGATGGTCGCTTCAATTCCTAAAAAAATTGAGCCAAATTGAGTCATAGAGAAAGTACGGACTCAATTATAAAATGGTGTCTAGATTCACTTGACCACTTTCACGGTCCCCGATATTTAGGTGGTATAAAGAGCACCGACTGGGGCTTTAAGTCCATCAATCTAATTGGTATTTGCGGGTCATTCCAGTTGATGTTGATTGGACTTCACTAAATCGCTTAAGAAGTCTGCCATGGCTCTGATCCTTGGCGAATGGCAGAGATCGGCTTGGATCACCAAATAAATAGCTTGATCTATGGCGACATCTGTATCGATACGTACTAAACCTTGTTTGACCGCAAGAAGGTTAGGTAGCACCGCAAACCCAAGACCGGAGCAACAAGCTGAGAGCTGTGAAGCGACAGAGCTTGTGGTTAGTATTGGCTCACAACCTTTGAGTATTTGTTGCACCCATTGCGCTGCAGGTAGGTGACTTTGTGAGTCATTCCAGCTAATGAATGCATCGTTTTCGTTTACGGAATGGCTTGGCGTTAATTGCTGCTGTTCTAGAAATCCGAGGCTGGCGTATAGCCCGTAACCGAGTTGGCCGATGCGTTTAAAACTAACGTGACCGCTGCTTGGCCTTACCATTCGTAATGCAAGATCGGCATCGTTGCGGTGTAGGTTACTGGTATGGATCCCGGTGAGGATTTCTAATTTGAGTTGTGGGTATTGTTGATAAAACGCAGGCAACGCAGGCAGGATCAAATGGCTCGCTAAATTCTCCGCAGTGGCGAGGCGAATTTTACCCGATAAGCTTTGATTACATTCTGCATCCGAGATAAATGCTTGGCTTGCTGCCTCCATTTGTTCTGCTTTATTTAATAGCGCCTTTCCTTCTTCGCTGAGCAGGTAACCAGTTTGTTGGCGTATAAATAGAGGAAGCCCCAGAGCCTTCTCCAACCTTTCTATTCGTCGGGACAAGGTGGCGATACCGATGCCCATGGTTTGCGCTGACGCTGTCAAAGTGCCATTTCTGGCGAGCGCCAGAAAGCAGCGTGCATCATCCCAAACCAGTTGTGTAACGATGCTTTTTTCAATTTTGGAAGATTGATTGCTAGTTTTGTCTAAATATTTCATTTTTGGAATATGACATGATGTTTGCTTTGGATCAATAAGCTGAGAAATGAATATGAAACAAAGACAACTAGGGCAATCCTTGATGGTGTCATCTATGGGCTTAGGGTGTATGGGCATGAGTGAGTTTTATGGCCCTAAGAATGACGAGCAGTCGATGAAGGTATTAGCCCGCGCGGTAGAGCTTGGTGTCAATTTTTTTGACAGTGCAGATATGTATGGTTCTCATCATAATGAACAGCTGCTTGGTCGTTTTCTTGCGCAAAGTTCTGCCGATATAAAAATTGCCACTAAGTTTGGCATTGTGCGTGAACCCGGAGAATATGCTCGTCGTATTAATAATCATCCAAGTTATGCACGACAAGCATGCGAAGCATCATTACGTCGCTTAGGTGTCGAGCAAATTGATTTGTATTATGTGCATCGAATTGATGTTGAGCAACCCATTGAAGAAACCATGGCGGGTTTAGTTGACTTGGTGAAAGCTGGTAAAATTGCTCATATCGGTTTGTGCGAAGTAAATGCCAGTACCTTGCGAAGAGCGCATGCAGTGTATCCAATTACAGCGGTGCAAACCGAGTATTCTTTGTGGTCAAGGGAGGTTGAACAGCAAGTCTTACCAACTTGCCGAGAATTAGGCATTGGCTTTGTGCCTTATTCACCGCTGGGGCGTGGATTTCTCTCGGGTTTGTTTCGGCAACACCAAGCTTTTGAGCAAGGCGACTTTCGGGCTATATTGCCACGCTTTTCCGCGCAGGCGATGGCCGAGAATCAACCCATTGCGTCTCTTATCGCACATATGGCGCAGCAAAAACAATGCAGCCCAGCGCAACTTTGTTTGGCTTGGCTATTGTCTAAGGGAGAAGACATTGTGCCGATTCCTGGAACGCGTCGCTTGTCCTTTTTAGAAGAGAATTGCGCGAGTCACGATATCGTTTTATCCGCGCAAGAACAAAGCGCCTTAGAGCAGCAGATTGAAAAGATGCCTTTGTCAGGCGATCGTTATCCGCCTGAGGGGATGGTGGGTTTGAATGCCTAAATGTCAGCCCATTGACTGCTCTCTGATGTGTCTTTTCGCATTTATTCGGTGATTCACTTCAATGGGGCCCCTAGTAAAGCGACAGATGTCGGACTTAGTGGCTTTGCCGCTTTATGCTTCAATACCCCTAATCATAATGATTGCCTATGGCGTATGCTGTTGATAGTATTTCCATTGTTGAAGATGGAGATTTTTGAGATGGAATTGAAGCAATTAAATCATGGACAACGAACTCGCTTGGCCTTTATTGATTTTAGTTTGGAATACTTTGGAGAAGTGAGTCGTAGCGATCTGATTAGTCGATTTCAGACTGGATTAGCGGCAGCGACTCGTGATTTAGCCGCCTATAAACAGCTCGCACCGACAAATGCGGTGCTGGATCATAAAGCCCGTCGTTACCTGCGTAGAAACCAATTTGAACCGCTGTTTTCGCATAATCCAGAAGCGATATTAACGGGGTTGTCGCAGGGATTTGGCGATGGTTTATCTTTTCCTTTAGAACCAAGCGATAGCTGCTTTGATGCAGTTCGTCTGGTTCATCCTAAAGCAGAATTTATTGCTGCCATCATGCGCGCTATTCATCATCGAGTGGCATTAAGTTGTGCTTATGTTTCGGTTTCTTCTGGAGAGACTCGCCGCGAAATTGTGCCACATAGCTTAGTGAATAACGGTCATCGTTGGCATGTTCGCGCCTTTGATCGGCAGAGCCAGAGTTTTAGAGATTTTGTTTGTACTCGTTTTACTCAGCTTGCCTTACTCGATGCTTCAATATCCACCGTGGAAGGTCGACAATATGATAAGCAATGGAATCAAATGCTTGAGTTAAATTTGGTGTCGCATCCCCGTATTAAAAACTCATTAGCGATTGAGCTTGATTATGCGATGCAGGATGGTTGTTTAAGCTTAGTTGTGCGTGCTGCATTGGCTGGATATCTATTAAGACAATGGAATGTTGATTGCTCGGCTGAGCATGTTTTGAGTGGTGCTGAATATCAATTAGCTTTGCAGGACAGCTCGGTATTAGCAGGCGTGTCGGGTTTGGCGATTGCGCCAGGCTGGCAGGGCGATTTTAGTTGATGAGCGCTATGTTATTTAACAAAGGATGGGTAGTTGAAGATGCGTCAAACTTTACGCGATAAAATTATTGCGGTATGTGAGCAAAAGATCCAGCAGAAGGGCGAGAGTGTTGGTTTGTCTTTTTACGCATTTTTTGCCAATAGAAATGATGACCCAGAATTACTGATGGAAGCTGCAAGCTGGTGGATCCTCGAACATAAACTCGATCATTTTGAGAAGGCGTTCAAGATTAGAGCATTGGTAGAGCAGGGTAAATAACTGAGTTAATGGGTGATGTTCACGCCGGACTGAATCGGCGTGATAGTTCAAGCTATACTAGTTTGCGTAGCAGCTGTCCCAGTCTCCGTAGTTTGCATCACCCGCTAAAATATCTAGTTCAACGGGACCGGCAAGTTGGGTAATCACTTCGGTGGCGGTGGTTAATACTTCTTCGAGCGGAGTTTGTTCAGTCAAAAAGGTGATTGCCACATGATATTGTTGATTAAAGTAGGCAATAAATAACTCCCAAGTTTGCTGCTGTTGGACTTGCACTAGCGCTGCTTCAATTTCGTCAAATTTTTCAATATCAGTGACGAAACGAATTTCGGCACAGGTTTGAGCAAAAGGGCCAATCGCCATCTTTTTAAGGTGGCGTAGTTTGTGATGATTTCTAATTTCTGGTTTAGCTAATTCGGGAACGGCAATAATAGTCATTGACTTACCTATATCTGATAAATGTGGCGTGATTTCGCCAGGAAAATGTATGTCGCTACTGCGATTGGCCGCGAGCTTAGTCTAGCTTTGGAAGCGGTGCAAGTGAAAGCTTGGTGCTCTGTTGTAATCATTGAGCGGAATCCGCTTATGAATCGCTGTACCGTTATCCTTACAGTTGTTTAAATTTCATTCACCAGCTTGGTTATTAATTGAGCTACTATACAGTGGTTAGCAGTATTTAAGCCAGTTTTAGGGGCTTGAATAAGTTTGAGCCAACGCTGCTAGTTCCGAGTCACTACGTGTCATACATGGATGAAGGCAGGAGTTGTCTCTTGGTTATCAGTCCTCTAGTGCCGCTGTATTGTACTCAATGTGTTTTACTTCTAATGTTTTTTAACTTTTGAACTAATACTCACGTTCTCGCGTGTGACTGACCTAAGGCCTGTGGCCTTAGGTTTTTTTTGTATTTTTATCGGTTATTTATCAAACTGTTTAATCAGTACCGAGGTATCGCTACGTGAGTAACCGCGCTGTTGCAGTTTCGCATACTCCGCATCAACTTGTTTAGCAAGGGGTAAATCAATTCCTAGATTTTCAGCTTCATCGAAACAAATGGCTAAGTCTTTGCGCATCCAATCGATCGCGAAACCAAAATCAAACTTGTCGTCAGCCATACTGTTTGCCCGATTTGCTAACTGCCAACTGCCGGCGGCACCGTGCTGAAGAACATTGACCACCGTATTGATGTCCAAGTCGGCCGCTTTTGCTAATTGTAGTGCTTCCGATAGGCCTTGCAAGACCCCAGCAATACACAGCTGATTGACCATTTTACAGCGTTGCCCATAGCCTGCACCTCCGACAAGATTAACCGCTTTGGCGTAGCTGTTAAGTACCGCTTGTACTTTATCTAAGGCGGCTTGTTCTCCGCCTACCATCACAGTTAAGGCACCGTTGATTGCTCCGGCCTCACCACCAGACACTGGGGCGTCTAAAAATTGCAGTTGCCGCTGTTGGGCTTGGGCGTAGAGTTCTCTCGCTAGGCCTGCCGAGGCGGTGGTATGGTCAACTAAGATGCTATTGGCCTTCGCTTTGGCGAAAATGCCATTTTCGCCGCAATAAACTTGTCTCACGTCTTCATCGTTACCAACACAAGTGAGTATAATATCGGCTTGAGCTGCGGCATCCCCCGGTGTGGCAGCTTGAGTCCCCTGATACTCACTCAACCAAGCCTTCGCCTTGGCGTCGCTGCGGTTATAAATGACCACCTTAAATCCTTGTTTACTTAAGTGGCCTGCCATGGGGTAACCCATTGTGCCTAAACCGATAAATGCAACGCTGCTGGTTTGAGATGTATCCATTGGTAATCTCCCTCTGTGGTTAGATGGCTTAAGATTTGTTGCAATGATAGTTGCATTGAACTAGTTCAATTTCAAATGATGAGCATGTTTTCATCTTATTATTTGAAAATTGACTTATTTAGCTGAGTCAATCATGAGACCTCCAATGACTGTGAAACAGAATTTTGTTAGGAAGGATAGTATTTCATCGCAGAGAGCCTTACGTGATTGAGGATGAACTGCGTGGGTTGCGTATGTGCTCAGCATTTTTTACAAGCTTGAGCGGTGATGAATAACGCCGACAGATTTAGAAGTTCGGCTATTTAATCATTTATAATTGAAGGGGCTGGCTACGATTATAGAGCGTTTGGATCAATATCCGCTCTATTTTGTAAGAGTAAGATGTAGTGAAGGTGGTTTTTGTTTCGTTCTTCAAATGGTATTGGAGATATCAACATCATGAAAAAAAGAGCAGTGACCCAACTTTTTTTAATGGTGTGTTGCTTTTTGGCGGAGCCTATAGAGGCATATGCTGAAGATAGTTCAATTAAACTGTCGGCCTGTGGCCATCATGATTATCCGCCTTGGAACTGGAGCAGTGGCTCGGAAATTAAAGGCGCGTGCGCAGAAGTCACTAAAACTTTATTTGCAAATCTTGGGGTGGATGTTGATTTGACCTATGTGGGTCCATGGAAGCGTTGCCAAAGTTATATTGAAACGGGGCGGGTTGATATCAATATTTGCTCGTTTATTAATGAAACCAGAAAAAGCTATTCAACATTTATTGCCACCCCAATGGGCTTTAATGAGCAAGCTGTATTTGTGAACAAAAGTGCCCAATTAACCTTCCAAACTTGGCAAGATTTAGCTGGTAAGAAAGCGGGGATGGTACTTGGTGTGAGTATTGGGCAGCGTTTTGATCGATATCTAAAAAACAATACCAATATTGAGCGAGTGACAACTTATCGGCAGAATTTTCACAAATTGTTTCATCAGCGGGTTGATTTTATTCCGGTCGGGCGGTTTTCTGGTTTAGCGATGTTGCAAGCCTTTGGGATTAAGGATGACATCGTTGACTTACCCACTTCCATCCTCACTGGCAATTTGTATATCTCTATGTCTAAAAAGTCCCCCTATTTGTACCTATTGCCTGAAATTGAAAAACAGATGCAAAGCGATGACTATCCGGTATGGGTCAAATCGTTGCTGATTAAGTACGCGGGAGTATATGCAAAAGAGGCTCAGCTGAAACCGATAGAGTGAGGTTTAGCATTTTTGTCATGGTTTACCTTAAATCCAATGTAATTAATAAGGACGTCTGATGGCTTACTTTGAGCAGAAGCACAGTTGTTCGGTTGAATTGAGCACTTCATTTTTCTTTGTTGTTATTGCTTGTTGAATTGCCGGGATGATTGTTGTTGTGGGCAAAGTTGTTATAGTTGCGGCTATTCCAATAACGCCTATCAAGATGAAACGATGCAGCATTTATTAATTGGCTTTAATCCTCAGGCTCGACCGCTTTACTTAGAAATTGCGCGATGTATTGAGAACGCCATTCTTAAGAAACAGCTTACCTTTCAGGACAAATTACCAGCTCATCGTCAGTTAGCTGCTTACATTGGGAGTAGCGCGGTCACCGTTCGTCAAGCTTATCAAGCATTGGAAGCCAAAGGCTTGCTGAGCGCGGGGGTGGGCAGGGGCACTTTCGTAATATTTAACGGTAATATGAGTGATGGTATCAAAGGGCGCACCGATGGAGAGGTGAATCTGTCCTTGGTTGCCCCTTTAGTTAGTCCTTTGCTCGGGCCATTGCAACGACATCTAAAGCAATTTAGTGATGCAGATCTGGAACGTTATTGCGGTTATGAAGATGGTGCAGGTAATCCGCAACATCTCGCCACTTTTAGTCAATGGTTGCAGCGCCAAGGTGTTGTTTGTGAGTCTGAGCAAGTGATCCCTTGTCATGGTGCCCAGCATGGTTTGCTGCTTGCGATTCTTGCTTGTACTCAGGTGGGGGATCGGGTGGCGGTTGAGTCTCTCTGTTATCCGGGGATCTTAGCGGTATTGCGCCAAACTGGTCGTGTACCTGTGGCAGTGTCACTAGATGAACAGGGGCTTTGCCCACAATCTTTACGTGAACAGCATTCTCAGCAATCGATTCGAGCCTTAGTATTGGTTGCATCTTGTCAAAACCCCACGGGTAGTGTGATGCCGAATAATCGCCGTGAGGCGCTTGCCGAGTTAGTGAAAGAGTTTGACATACAAGTAATCGATGACGATATCTATGGTTTTCTCAGCGAGGATGAAATCAAACCATTTTATTCATTTGCACCGAGTCAAACTATTTACTTGAGTAGCTTATCGAAAAGTGTTTCGCCTAGCTTGCGATTGGGCCTATTGGTTGTGCCTAAAGCTCAGCGAGACGATTATATTCATTTGTTGCGAACAACCCTATGGCTCCCTTCTCCAATATTACAAGAATTGGCCTGTCGAATGATTCGCAGTGGTGACGTCGATCGAATTAGTCAGTGGCAAAAGCAGCAGGCAGGGCAGCGTCAGCAATTGGCGAAACAGATCTTTGCGCAATTTGATTTTGTTGATCAGCAATTGCCAAAGCATCATGCATTCCATATTTGGTTATTACTGCCTCAAGGTTGGAGCAGCCAAGTGTTTACCGAGTTGATGGCTAAACAGCATATTCGAGTGAGCGCCGACTATCACTTTGCGGTGGTCACTAATCAGCAGCCAGCGGTGCGAATTAGTCTCATGGGGTGTCGCAGTATGACACAACTAAAGCAGTCCTTGCTGCAAATTCGCGACTGTTTACTACGCCGCTGTTAGCGTTGATTGAGCGCTCGCGAGATACATTTTTTAAGTAAACCTTGGGTAAAGTCTGCGTTTCACTAAACTGCGTTAGCCGATGATCGACATTGACGTAGATGGCAACATTTCAGATGTATTTTATTGTTTTAGTCAGTGACTCACGGCTGTAAGAATAATCGCCCGAATTCAATCAATCCTAGGCGCTTAGGGCAAATTTAAATGCTGTTAGCTGCTTGAATTAAGCTCAGTTTATCGCCAGAGATTTGCGTGCTTTGCATCGCCAAAGATAGAAAAATATTGTCGACTTGTAACAATATTTTACTGAGTCATTCAAATTAAAAAGCAATCCACAACTTGTTTACAGTGAGCTAGTTACAATGTTTTTTGTAGATGAATTACCTTGTTTGCAAGGAAAAATCAATAACAGGAAATGATCATCAGGCCTAGCCTGATCTTGCTCAAATGACGATTGATTTATTTTTGAGAAGATGAGGGGGCGTTGATGAGGTGTAATCAGCTACCGATGTTTGTGGTCGCCTTCGAGGCTATCAAGACGGCAATCATCTTAAATGCTGCGTTTCATTAATCAATCGCTTATAGACTCGCTTACAAGCAGCAAAAATTTGAGTTTATAGGCACCAATCTATTTATCGGTGAATATATGCAAATTTCGACAGTATTAACTCGGTCTATCCAGTATTTATGCCTGAGCCTCATTGGTTTCGCATTTACAACAAACTCATCCATGGCATCTGATTTAATGAATAAAAATGAACCGCATACATCCGCAATTGTATTAGCCGCTTTTGGTACCACATATGATTCTGCCGTCGAATCGCTGTTGGCGATTAAACGAAGCGTCGAAAAAGCCTACCCGAATACACCGGTACGTTACGCTTTTACCTCGAATATAATTCGCAAAAAATGGCATAAAAGACAAAGTGATCAGCAATATCAGCAAGACCACCCAGAAATTCCCGCGTCTTTTTATCAAGTGAAAAATGTATTGGGAACATTGGCCGATTTACAGAATGAAGGCTACAACCAGATTGTTGTGCAAACCACTTTATTGTCTCATGGCGAAGAGTTTATCGACTTAAAAGCTTATGTGGATGCACTCAACTCTATTGAAACCATCAAGCCGGAATGGAAGCCCTTTAAGCAGATCGCCTTGGGTCGCCCCTTAATGGGAACTTGGGGGAAACAGTACTCTTATTCTGAGGATATAGAAAAATTGGCGACATCTTTAGTCGACGATGTTGAGCAAGCGAAAGCTCAGCACAGCGCCTTAGTTTATATGGGACACGGTAATGATCATCTCTCGACCGGTTTGTATTACGAGTTAGAAGAGCAGTTAAATCAGCTTTATCCTGACCTACAGATCTATGTTGGTTTGGTTGAAGGCCATCCTAATTTTGCTGCCTTATTGCAAAAGCTAAAAAATGACCGGATCCAAACCGTCATGATTAAACCACTGATGGTGGTTGCGGGTGACCATGCAAATAATGATATGGCTGGCGATGAAGATGATTCTTGGAAAGTAATGCTGAGCCAAAATGGGATTGCGGTTACTCCTATCCTCGAAGGTCTAGGCAGCAACGACAAGATCCAACAACTGTATTTGCAACACCTTCGCGATGCGGCAAAAGACGGCAACATTACTTTGAAATAATCAGTTAACGGAGCTGGGCGAAAAACTCGCTAAGTTCCGTATGTTCTCTTCATTAGGTAGACCATTCATTTGCACAAAGCGCTGAACCAAAGCTCAAAGGTCATTATTGAAGCAAGGCAATTAAGCCGTTGTTTTGATCGCACTATAGCTGTCGACAAGGTTGATTTTTCTCTGAACCGGGGGGAGATTTGTGCCTTCCTTGGTCCCAATGGCGCGGGTAAAACCACCATTATAAAAATGTTAACTGGGCTACTTGAGGCAAGTTCTGGGGAAATTTTATATGAAGGTGAACATTTCCATCCTCGCCGTTTAAATTTGAAGAAGTTGATCGGAGTGGTTCCGCAACACAATAACTTGGACCGAGAATTGAGCCTGGTCCAGAATCTGCGGGTGCATGGTATGTTATACCATTTACGAGGTAAGGCGCTGGAGCAGCAAATTGAGCAAAGTTTGCAATTTACTGATTTGTACGAGCATCGAAATAAACCTGCAGAAAAACTCTCTGGTGGTATGAAACGCAAGTTGGTGATCGCTCGCGCCTTAATGCATCAGCCAAAGATCTTATTTTTAGATGAGCCAACGGTGGGACTCGACCCACATAGTCGCCGGCAAATGTGGCAATTTCTGAGTCGGATTAACCAGCAGCAACAGTGCACCATATTTTTAACCACTCACTACATTGAAGAAGCCGAGCGTTTGGCGCAGCGGGTGATTTTTATTGAGCAAGGCAAACTGATCGCCGAGGGCACGCCCGAACAATTAAAAACCAAGGTTGGTCAGTTTGTACTCGACATTCAAGGTGAAAACTTAGAGCAAGAGTTTTTTGAACAGCGCCAAGATGCACTGAGTCGTTTGGCGAATATTACCGATGCACCAGTCAGCATTCGAGAAACCACGCTCGAAGATGTGTTTCTAACGCTCACCGGCAAGAGGCTAATCAAACATGCTTGATGGGATTTATGGCATTTACTATCGAGAGTGCACCATTTTACGTAAAAAATTAGTGCGTACGGTGTTGGCCGGAGCGGTTCCTCCTTTTTTATATTTGATGGCCTTTGGCTTTGGGGTTGGTAAAGAAACTCAGGTGGGGGGAATCGATTATCTCACCTTCTTATTGCCTGGTTTGCTGGCTATGTCGAGTATGAATCAAAGCTACAATATTGCCTCAGAAATTAATATTAGCCGTTTCTACTTAAAGATTTTCGAAGAGTTTTTGTTGGCACCCAATCAGCGTTGGCAAATTGTTGCGGGTGAAGTGTTATACGGTATGACCAAAGGCTTGATCCCTGTGGTGATTATTGCTGTTTATAGTGTGTTATGTGGCGTAAAACTGCACTTTTCAATACTGTTTTTTGCCTCATTAGTCTTGCACTTAGCGGCGTTTTCCTTGATTGGTTTTATTGTGGCATTAAAGATGAAAAATCATCGTGACCAAGCCACCATGAACGCCTTTATTATTACTCCCATGATGTTTCTCTCGGGGACTTTTTTCCCGGTTGATCAAATGCCAAGCATTATTCAGGTGGTGGCGGCATTTTCACCGCTGACATACAGCGCTGAGCTGCTCCGTTCGGCTTTGCTAAATCAAGGGACTTTTAGTTTTCAGTCTCTTGGGATTTTGTTGCTGCTTAATTCATTATTGCTGTGGATTGCTCACTACATTGTTCAGCGAGTTGAAACATGAAGCCGCTGTTGGTCAGCTTATTTATCGTTTCGGCGTTGCTCTCCACCATGGTCGGCCCGCACTGGATTAATCCTTTGGCGATGACCAGTGTTGAGCAAAGTATTCTGCTGGAGTTACGCTTTCCGCGGGTATTATTTGCAGCTGTCATCGGTGCCATGTTGGGCCTTAGTGGCAGTATCTACCAACTGACCTTAAAGAACCCGCTGGCCGATAGCTTTACCACGGGGGCGGCTTCATCGTCGGCGCTTGGTGCTGTACTGGCGATAGCGATCGGCGTACCGGTGTACTTGGTCTCGGTATTTGCCTTTGTCACTGGGCTTAGTGGTTTAATCTTGGTCTATCGGATGTCTTTAACTCAGGGGCGGATCAATCCTATCACCATGATTTTAGCTGGCGTGGTGATGAATATTGTGGCATCGGCCATGATTAGTTTCTCGAAATACTATTTTGAAGACTCTTTGAACTCAATTGTGTACTGGTTAATGGGCGGCATATTTCTAGTCAGTTGGGACAAGCTCGCGTTGTGCGCCCTGATCTTGACTGGCGTTTACTTCTATTTGCAGCGACAAGCCTTAAAACTCAACATCTTAGCTTTGGATGAACAATCGGCACAAAGCTTGGGGCTAAACGTGCACCGCTTACGCTCGGTCGCTTTTGTGTTATCAACTATTTTGGTGTCAGTGGCGGTGAGCTTTTCTGGCATTATCGGTTTTGTTGGGCTGATTGTTCCGCATGTTGCACGTAGCTTGTTTGGCAGTGACATGAAACTGAATATTTTTTATTCCAGCCTGTTGGGTAGTTTTTTGTTAATGCTATCGGACACCCTTTCCCGGGTGATTATCCCTGGTGGTGCAGAGCTGCCTGTGGGGATTATCACGGCCATTTTAGGTGGCCTATTTTTCTTTTACTTGTTACGTACTCGCAGAGGGCGCTTCTGGAATGGCTAAAATTAGCATTAATGCGCTCTGTTATCAGCGTGGTGACTTCCAACTTGAGCTGGATTCTCTCACCATTTCCGAGGGTGAGAAAGTGGCCTTAATGGGGGAGAACGGTTGTGGTAAAAGTACCCTGATCAATCTGCTAACTGGTCTGATTGAACCGCCGCCAAATAGTGTATTTTATGATGGGTTTGATCTTCGAGATACGCCCCATTTAGCACGGGCTAAACAGTTTGCCTTGCTGTCGCAGTTTTCTGATATTTCTTTTCCGTTTAGTGTCTTTGAGGTGGTGCAGCTGGGCCGATTTGCCTGCTCCAACGGCCAGTCTTTTTCGCAGCAAGACAGAGACAAAACCCAAGCGCTGCTGTCGCTATTGGATATTCAACGCTATCAAAGTAAAAGTTATACCGAGCTGTCTGGTGGCGAGCAGCGTCGGGTGATGTTGGCTCGGGTGCTTAATCAAGATGCACCAATTGTCTATTTGGATGAACCCAACGCCAGCCTAGATATTCGCCATACCTTGCAGATCTTTGAGCATCTATATAGTTTGCCGCAAACTATCATTAGTTCGGTTCACGATATCAACTTAGCGCATCGTTATTTCGATCGTTTTCTTTTCTTGAAGCAGGGCAAGCTGTTGTACGATGTAGTGCAACAACAGTTAAGCCCTGCACTGCTTTCTGAGGTGTATGATGTGTCGGTTACTCGCAGCGATACTAGCTTTTGTTTTAATCCCTAACGCTTTTGCTTATCAGCGAATTGTTCTGCTTGCGCCCGCCGCTGGCGACATCCTGATCCAGCTCGGTGCGGCAGATAAGGTAGTTGGGGTGACTCGCAATAACTTTGATTTTCCCAATGCCACTAAAATAGGCTCGCATATCAAACCTAATGTTGAGTTGATTAAGAGACTTAAGCCTGATTTATTAATTATTAGTTCTAATCGTTTTTTCTCTCAGCAAATGGCCGCTTTAATTGACGCACAAACGCTGCTGTATAATCCCTTAACCTTGGATGACATTCTGGTGCAAGTACAGCAGCTAGGCGAGTTAAGCGATCACCAGTCGCAGGCCAAAGCATTAATCGATAAACTCACCCTGTTACGCGCCGAAATTAAGCCTTTAAAGCTTAAACCAAAGGTGGTTTATGAAGTGACCGAGCATCCCTTCATGATTGCGGGGAAGGGCAATATTGTGAATAGTATTATTGAAGCGGCTGGGGGAGAGTTATTTGCGCCCTCGCAACGAAAGATTGCTAAGTTTAATTTCGAGAGCGTGCTGTTTGCCGCCCCCGATTATTATATTTATCAAACGGGACCGATGAATAAAAATCCCACCCCGCCTGCACAAAGAGCCAATTACCAAGCGCTACACAGTCATTACATGAAGGTGGACCAGCTGAGTTTCTCGCGTGCCAATACGGCCTCTTTTTATCACGCTCTAGCCTTAAACCAAGCCTTTGCTCAACAATAAGATCCCTCATTTTCGATGCTCTCAGCGAAATTGGAGCCAACGTTTCGCTTGTTGGTGTCGGCAGCCATATATATACAAGCTAGGTCGTTACCATCTATTTGACATGAAACGCTGTGTTTAATATTTTTTTTCAAAACCTTACTGATACTCTATTGATTAATATAGAATTACTTTGAATGTGAAACAATCTATGTGTGATACATGCTAACTGCATGTGCCTAAAAGATGGGAGTTTGCTCAAGAAAGTAATGTTGCAACTAAGTAAGTGATGGATGATAGTTGGAATGGGAGACGTTATTGATACCGACCTTTCTTTAAATATTATCGCGGATTTCCCCCTGACTGGAGTGCATATCGAGAATCAGTGAAGCATAAATCGGTACGGCCCAAAGGGGAATAAACCCCCAGGGCGGGATCGCACTTTGTTAACAGATATGATCTAATACCTCTAAACTCTAAGCTACATAGTTATTTTGAACATAATTGAACATTTATCAGTCGTCGAGGATACTCGATCTGACATCAATCAAAAGCATGACCTTATTGACGTGATTTTCCTTGTTATCAGCAAAATAAATAAGACATCCATCGTAATTAGAGAATAACTAATCACGTTATAAAGCGATTCTCTTCAACTAGTGAAATATAAGCTTGAAATGGCTGTCCTTATCGAACAAGGCTTGAGTCGCAACTATAAGATAATTAATGTTTTTTGTGTTTTTAGACACGAATTTTCAAGACAGTCAGCTTAAAACTACTTATTCATTTTGCTCAAAAATCAGCTTAAAAGTATTTAAATTTGATTATCATTTTAGTGAGCGTTTGCAAGCTAATGAGTCCCCATACGATCAAACGTGATGCCTTGCTCGATCAATCATTGTTCTTCCACAATAGGCAGGCCGCAGGGTATCACTATCTTGTCTACCCATCATAATAATTTGTCATCTCTGACAAAATGAACCGTAGCGCACAATTTGTCCATGCTTGGCTCTTTACAATCAGTTAAGCAAAGCAACGATGGCGTTTTATAGCCACTTTTATCGATAACAATTAGTGAGGCTTAACATGGACAAGATCATTATTTCCCCAAGTAAATATATTCAAGGTTCCAAGGTTATGGCGAGCATCGGCGACTATCTTAAACCCTTAGCTCATAAGGTGATGGTAATTGCCGATGGTTTTGTCACCGAACTGGTGGGCGCGACGGTAGCGAACAGTTGTCAACAATCGCAAGTTGAGTTGAGCATGCTTGAATTTACTGGCGAATGTAGTCGACCCGAAATTGAGCGCTTAACTGCGATTGCTGAACAACAAGGAAGCCAAGCGATTGTTGGAATTGGCGGCGGAAAAACCTTAGATACTGCCAAAGCGGTGGCCTTTTACAGCAAGCTACCGGTGGTGATTGTGCCAACGATTGCTTCGACCGATGCACCAACGAGCGCCTTGTCGGTTATTTATACACCTGAAGGGGAGTTTAGCGAGTATCTGGTTTATCCACGTACCCCAGATATGGTGATCATGGACACCGCTATTATTGCCGCTGCGCCAACCCGTTTATTGGTGTCGGGGATGGGGGATGCTTTATCGACCCACTTTGAAGCGAGAGCAAACAGCATTTCTAACAAGGCGACAATGGCGGGTGGCGCACCAACTCGAGCCGCACAAGCGCTGGCTAAATTGTGTTATGACACCCTGCTTGCTGATGGCTTAAAGGCTAAAATAGCCTGCGATCAAAATTTATCGAATACTGCTTTGGAAAATATTATTGAGGCGAATACCTATCTTTCTGGGATCGGTTTTGAAAGTTCTGGTTTAGCCGCCGCACATGCCATCCATAATGGTTTAACCAAGCTTGAAGAATGCCATCATCTCTATCATGGTGAGAAGGTGACATTTGGGACCTTGACTCAGTTGGTACTAGAGAATGCGCCGCTGGCTGAAATCGACGAAGTCATTGAGTTCTGCCGCTCGGTGGGTCTGCCGACTAACTTTCAAGCCATGGGGGTGACTAAGATTAACCGTGATAAATTACTCGAGGTTGCAGAAGCGTCTTGTGCTGAAGGGGAAACCATTCACAACATGCCCTTTGAAGTCACGCCAGAGTTAGTATTAGCGGCAATGTTAACTGCCGACCTACTTGGTTCTCGCTAGTGCCGTTTTGCGCAGTAGTTTGATGGACTCACTGAGTACCTTGAGACTCGAGTTTGGATTGAGGCCACTGTATGCGGCCTTTTTAGTTTCTATTTTAAGCCAAAGCATGGGACATTTTTGCTTGAAGGTATGCTTTGATTCAGGAGATTCATCGCGATTTAATCTATGCGATGTTTGACATTCGCGTAATAAATTCTAGTTTGATTCGTTTTGCAGCCGAAACCTGATTTTGAATGAAAATTGGCTCGATGTGGTTATCGCAGCTGTAACTTTATTAGGTTTTATTGTGGTTGTTGGGCAAAGGCGTCAGGTGAAAGCTTGAAGCTTCGCCATGCTGGAAACTTTAATCATCGGTGTTTTCTTTGGATTACCCTTATACCTTTATCTAAAGGAAAAACAGTTTTTGAGTGCTGATTTTGGCTTGATTCTGTCGCTGAATAAAGGCAGATGAGGTGCTAAGAATTCTTTATTGAGCTTTTGTTCATGAGCCGTTGCGCAGCACACTATCATTGGGTTTCGCACAGATCACCCATCTTGACAGTGAGCGACGGACTTGTGCGCCGACACTTTGCCTAAGATGGGCTGCAGCAATGGCTTGTTGTCAGTTTTCTTTTACTCCGTTGTCATCGGTGGTTGGATATTTGCTGGTGATGGCACTTGATTAAACTTGCTCCAGTTCAAATCATCCAGTATTAACAGTACGCAAGGCACGATGATCGAAGCCAACAGGGTGGCCGAGATCAAACCAAAGGCGATACTGGCAATCAGCGGGATCAGAAATTGTGCCTGAGTGCTGGTTTCCGTTAATAAGGGCAATAAGCCGGCAAAGGTGGTTAAAGAGGTGATGAAAATCGCCCGAAAACGGTCGTGGACTGCGGCCTGACAGGCCTCCATCAAGCTTCCCCCTTGAGCGATATTTTGTTTCACAAAGTTCACCAGTAGAATATTATCGTTCACCACGATCCCGGCAAGGGTGGCAAAGCCAACCAAGCTGGGAATAGTTAAATCGAGCCCCATACCAAGGTGACCCCAGACGACTCCTATCCAGCCCATGGGGATGGCCAGCAATACCGCCAGAGGTTGGCTGTAACTTTGAAACAGGAAGGTGAGGATCAAGTAGATACCTATCACTCCCAAGATAAAGAAGGTTAATAACGAGCGACCGGTGTCGGCACTTTCCTTATCTTGCCCTTGCGAGACAAAACTAAGTTCGGGAAACTTCTGCTGCACATTGGGGACAAACTCTCGATAAAACTGCTGCATGATTTCTCTGGCATTGGCCACATTGGTATTAATATTACCCTGCACCGTGACGGTGTTATTGCCATTGATCCGGTTGATTCGTGAGTAAGCCTGTTGCTCGCTAAATTCAGCTACGCTGGAGAGTGGCACCAAACGCCCATTACTGGCAGTCACGGCTAAGTCTTTTAGCCCTTGTAAGCTAGCCTGGGCGGTGAAATCAGCGAGGCGCACCGTAATGTCTAGGGTTTCGGCCTGTTGAAACACCGTGAGCTCGGTACTGCCTTTAACCGCACTGCTTAGAGTTTGGGCAATTTGCGCGGCGTTCACGCCCATCACTCCCGCTTGATCTTTTAGGCTCACCAGGATCTCAGTTCTGCCTTTGCGCAGGTCGCTGGACAAGTTAAACACGCCATCGAAACCTTTCAGCCATTTAATCAGTGAGCGGCTCACCTGATCCAGATCATCTAAGGAAGCGCCTTGCACTCGAATATCGATACCATTGCCGGCAATCCCTCTTTCTTTATCGGTGAACTTGAGTGACACCACATCGGCGACTGGCCCCACTTTCTCTTTCCAGCTTTGGATCAAGCTCTTAATACTCTGTTGGCGAAATTGCGCGGGTAGCAGATCGGCACTCACCGTCGCCATATGAGGCCCCGATTCATTGGCGTCTAGATTACTGTTGTAAGTGATGGTCGTGCTATTAATTAGCGCTTCAGACTGAGGAAAAGCCTCGGCATAATCTTGATTCAGCTGCACTAAAGCCGCCGATACTTTTTCAACGACCGTTTCAGTTTGGCTGAGTAAACTGCCTTGTGAAAGCAGAATACGAGCCTGCAAGGTATCACTCTCCAAGGCGGGCATGGCCTTAAATTTCAACCAGCCGGCAGAGAAGGTTGCACTGGACACAAGCACTGCCATGAACAATAAACCTAAGGTGAAATAAGGCGCGCGCATCGCTTTCATCGACAGTGGGACAAACAGGCCATCTCTTAATTTTTCAAAGCCTGCAATAAAACGTGCGCGCACTGGATCCGGTTTCGCCTGCAAGTCACTGTGGGCAAGGTGCGAGGGGAGGATCAGCAGCGCTTCGACTAAGCTCACCAATAGGGTGATGAGTAAAATAATTGGTATATAGCGCAGTACTTCGCCCATTTTCCCGCTTAAAAACATCAACGGACCAATCACCATCAGAGTCGTGGCAAAGGAGGCCAGCACGCCGGGGAACACTTGTTTACTACCCACAATGGCCGCTTCTATCGGCGGCATCCCTGCTTGGCGCTTCGCGGCAATGTTCTCGGCAATAATTAAAGAATCATCCATCAATAAACCAATGGCGACGATCAGGCCGACCATGGTCATCATGTTGATGGTATAACCGAGCACGTGCATCACAAAAATTGAACCCAGAAAGGACACCGGTAAGCCCATCGCGACCCAAAAACTAAAGCGAATATTAAAGAAGGCCCATAACATCAGGAAGGCCAATAGCAAACCCTGTATGCCGTTGCTGCTAAGAATGCGTAAACGTTCTTTGATGTTGACACTAAGGTCTTGAGTGATATCGAAACTGACCCCCTGCGGTGCCATGGCTTGCTCTTTCGCCACTAAGCTCTCTAATGCCGCTTTGACCTTGAGCGAGTCTTGAGCGTTGCTTTTTGAGATCTGTAAGATCGCCGCGCGCTGGCCTTCGAATAATATTTTATCTTCATCGAGCGCAAATTTTTGCTCCACCTCTGCAATATCGCCGAGTCGCAGTTGGGAGCCCAATTCACTACTTTTAATGATGATGTTTTTTATTTCGTCGACACTGTTACTCTGTTGTACTAGGCGCACGCTGGTCTCAGCCAAGTCGCTGCGAAACACTCCGGCTGGCGCATTCAGGTTTTGTTGCTCAACCACCGCCGAGAGATCGGCAATACTCAGGCCATATTGTTTGAGCGTCCAGTCAGACACTCGAATTTCTATTTCTTGTTCGGAAAATCCGCCGACACTGACCTGAGCAATCATCGGATTGGCTTTTAAACGCTGCTTCACTGCTTGCGCAAACAGGTAAAGATCACGCGCCGACATATCGCCACGAATCGCCACACCGGCAACTGTGGCAACCCGGTCCAATTTACTGACGCTGATTTGTTCAACCCGTGCCGGAAAATCGTGAATGGCATTCACCTGCTGCTGAATGTCGGCGGTGATGATGTCGATGTCTTCGCCAGAATTAATTTCGGCATTGGCGATGGCTAAGTTTTCTCTGGCATCACAGCTGAGCTCTTTAATCCCATTGAGTTTGTCGATGGCATCTTCCAGTGGTAGGCAAATTTCTTCGAGTACCTCGTAGGGAGAAGCGCCGGGATAATTAACCCGAATTTCAACATCTTTAGTCGGGGTGAGAGGAAAGGTATCTTTCTGTAATTTGGGAAGCGCAAAGGCACCGAGTAACAGTAGCGCTAGCATCAATACATTGGCACCGGTGGCATGGCGAGCAAATAAGGCAATCATCATTGACCCTCCATACTTTGCGGCTTCGACGCTTTAAACCCAGTGGTTTTATCCAGCCATGCTTGAATTTTAGGATCGACCTGCGGTTTTAGTTGCATGCCTGTAACTGCCGGTGAAAGCTGACTTAAGACCACCTTATCATTGGCCTGCAGACCCGATTGGATCACCGCAATTTGCTGTTGAATAAAGGCGACCTTAACTGGCCGAATCACCAGTTTGCCTTCTTGACCGACCAGATAGACCTGATCATTGTGAACGGCATTGGCTGGGATCAGCAGCTGCTCGTTTAATACCGGTGCTTTGAGCGTGACTTGCACGAAGGTATCGCGGATCAACGGCGGTTTTTCACCGGGTTTGGCTTGCTGATAAGGATTATCGATGTGAACCACAATGCTTTGACTCTGGGTTTGCGCATCAATTTGCCCTCCGGAGCGACTGACCTGTGCCTGCCAATGGACCAGCTGTTCGCCCACCTTGAGTGAGACCCGCGCGCTTAAATTGTTATGCGCAGTATCTTCCATGGGCGCAAGGGCTGTGGCCTGATGTAGCGGGCGCATTTTGCCTAAGGGAAACTGAGCCTTAACCTCAACCGCACTGATCCCGTCGGCACGAAGTAAAGTTTGCCCCTTGCTAACGTATTCTGCCTTATCGACCAAGGTCTCGGTAATGCGCAGAGCAAAGGGGGCAACAATGCTGGTATTGATGAGGTCTCGCTCGGCCTGAGCCAACTGTATTTGTAAAACCTGCTGCTCCGCCTGATTGATCACCAGACTGTTTTTTAGGGTTTGCAGTTGCTGTTGGCTACTGAGCAGTTGGTGGCTTGCGTTGTCTTTTTCAGTTTTTGAAATGTGCCCGGTGCTGCTTAATTTTAGAATCCGCTGATACTCGGATTTTTGCAGCTCATATTCTTGCACGGCAATGTTCAGCGATTCGCTAATCGTGCGGTCTTTAAGCTGGGCCACTGCAATCTCGGCATTCAACTTCGCGACTTCCAGCTGATAAGTGGATGGATCGAGCTTGAGAATCACCGCCCCCTGCTGGATCACTCCGCCATCGGCAAAATCCTGATGGACCCAAAGAACTGTCCCTTCTAATTCTGCTTGCGCCTGCCACTGTTGCTCGGGTTCGGTGTAACCATAACCTTGTACCATTGGCTGAATTTTACGTGGCAGCACTTTAAGGACTCGCACCACCTTTTTGGGAGGCGCTTGAGAGGCCGCTGGCGGCTCGGCTTTCATACTTGAAGCAAAGGCAAGGAACAGGCCACCAAGTATCAGGGGGGGAATAATCACGAGTCTCTGCTTCCAGCTGAAGTGGGACATGTCGCTCTCCTTGGACAATCACATGTAATACGTGTTTTTTTGTGTTTTAAAAGTTGTATTTAAAGCTCTAAATAAAGAAGCCACTGGGTAAGCAGTGGCTTAGCTTCGATTAGAAGGCTCGTCCTTTTCCTTGGCCACCTTCTCTTTGACCACCTTGTCGCATTCCTCGTTGGTGATTTAATTCATTCTGGTCGAGGAATTGATCGCCATTACTATCTAGGCTTTCAAAGGTCGGCGAGTTGGCTATGTTTTTTAAATTGCGACCGGCTTCGGTTTGTTGTGCGATACGCTGGGCCTTAAAGGCATGAAACTCGTCTGCACTAATCCGTTGGTCCTGATTGGTATCCATTGTTGTGTAGGCTGGCATTTGTTGGCGCTGACTACTGTTGTTATTGCCTTTAGCTGTGGCATAAGCTCCGAGGCTAAGAACAAGACCTAAGGCGGCAATTGCTGAAATAGTTAATTTGCTGTTCATCATGTATCCCCTCTTGTTTAGTTATTTAAAGGATAGCGATTTGAATGTATGGCAACGTCAGTCAATGTAAATACTTGTAAAATATCAATTAAATAAGGGTGTAAATGGTATGTGTTCGTATTCTTGTTGGGTGTGAAGCGATGCTAAGTGCTGAGAAGGGAGGGTATCGTTTGGTGCCTTATTTAATGTTTGTTGTAACTCAATTAACCTTTCTTCAAATCGACTCAGATTGGTGATTGACACTCGGCTGCCAAAAAGAACTTGAGCTAACAAATGAGAAACCTGACAAATATGCCATTACCTTTTTTATCGTTTTCTTAGAACGATGGCGCTAAATCAGGAGATGCCATTGGAATACAAAGGCGTTAATCGGCCATTGTATTTTAAACATTTTCAGGATAAGCCCAGTGCGGAGCTGTATACAGGTGGAGGGGCCAGAGGTTAGATACCTGCGGCTACTTGATTATGTATTTGCGTTTTGTACTGTACTTATTTTTACCCAAAATGCTTCTTGGCAATGATTAATAAAATTTTTACGCTTTGGGTTAATGTCATAATCTTCAGGCTCAAATAAAACTTCATAATTGATAAAGGATTCTTCACAAGCCACTTCTGTATTCGAAGATTCAACGTCCTTCTCAATACTCTGCTTTATCGTTACACCATTTCTAAACTTAACTATTTGCTCTGAATATTGAGTAACAACCCCATCATCTTCAACTAACTCATTTACAAGATTTCGCTCAACAATCAATTGATTTTCGAGTGAGTTGGTTATTATCGATACATATGTAAATAAGTTGTTCATAATATAAATGCCATAAAATTGAGGCTCACATAACGCCGCACTCTAGCGAATCCCCTCATAATCCTTAGGATATTCATATAAGTAGAAGGACGATATTCAAAAGATATTCAAAGAGATATTCAAGACAGCCCCACCTTAGGGCTTCAATTGAACAACCCGCCAATTAGAATGGCGGTCTAAATATTTGTACTAGAATTTCGACTCATCGCTGAGGGCAAACTTGAGCGAGAACGCCGAAGTTTACCCCATTTACAATGTTATCGTGGACGCAGACCATTTGTCATCAAATGCCTTCAAGCGTGGCTTTGATGGTATCTTCAAGGGCAATGGTTGGACGACCAATGAGGCGTGACAGGTCGCGGCTTTCACTATAGAGTCCACCTTTGGCTGCACCAACCTCTGAATTAGCCAAAAGAGTGGCAAATCCTTCTGGTAAGCCCGCGCCAAGTAATAACTGAGCAAACTCTGCTTCTGGCATATCTTTATAAGCAATGACTTGGCCAGCTGCTTTGCTAACTGCTGCCGCGTATTCACTAAGTGTAAATGCTTTATCGCCGGCTAATTCGTAAACCTTACCTGCTTGTTTATCGCTGGTGAGCACTACCGCTGCGGCTTCTGCATAATCGAGGCGGGGAGCGGTTGAATATTTACCGTCAGCTGAACTACCACATATCACACCGTGGGTTAGGGCCATAGGAATATTCATTGTGTAGTTTTCGGTATACCAGCCGTTGCGCAATAGGGCGTGAGGGATCCCTGATTCTGCTAATAGTTTTTCCGTTGCAATATGATCTGCTGCCAGTGCTAAGGGGGAGCTATCCGCGTTTAATAGGCTGGTATAGGCAATAAAAGGGATGCCCGCAAGTTTGGCGGCGGTAATGACATTGTGATGCTGAGATTGTCGATTCTGCATATCACTTGAAGAAATCAATAATAACTTAGTGATACCTTTAAATGCTGTGTTCAGTGTTTCTGGTTGATCGTAGTCAGCAAGTCGGAGCTGGATCCCTTTTTCAGCGAAGTCTTTTGCGTTGTCAAGGTTGCGCACGGCAGCAACAATTTGACTGGCATCGGTTCTTTTTAATAGAGCGTCAATTACTAAACGTCCAAGTTGACCAGTGGCACCTGTAATTAAAATCATATTTTCTCCTATTAATTTTCTCGCGTTGAGGCGTAGAATAAACGACTCGCTAACATATAGTAAGTACGCACCAAAAGGTAAGTATGAAAAGAGTGGATGAAGAATATGGCCAGCAGCCAAAAGTAGGGTTTTCAGAGCGTTTCACCCGTGGTGATGTTTTTTCTGCTCAATGCCCCTCACGCGAAGTCTTAAAACATATCACCAATCGGTGGGGCGGCTTGGTGCTGATAGCCCTTAAACTGAACCAAGGACCAGCTTATCGATTTAGTGAGTTACGCCGTCTTATCCAGGGGGTGAGTGAAAAAATGTTGGCACAAACCTTAAAAATGCTGGAACAAGATGGTTTTGTACAGCGTACTGATTTTCAGGTTGTACCACCTCATGTGGAGTATAGTTTAACGCCCTTGGGTGCCGAAGTTGCGGTGCATGTGGTGGGTTTGGCGGATTGGCTCGAAGAGCATATTCAAGACATTTTGTCGCATCGCAAGCTAAGCTGATTCCGGCGTGCCACCATTAAAAATGGGTCCTTGTTTAATCCGTTCCGTGGTGAAGGAGCGCCTCATTTGTTTGTTGCAGTTTATGATTCGCTTTCCATCGCCAAAAGGAGAGTGCTTTACAAGTATAGGGGGGAAGATTTAGTCTCTCTTGCGAGACTAAAGAGTTATTCTTCGTCCTTTAAATTGCAAGCCATGATTCTCGGTCTCGAAACGAATTTAGGAGAAAACTTAATGAAGCAAGTGGGGCGGGTTTACCTGTTATGCGGAAAAGTTGCGAGTGGCAAGACCACCTATGCCAGAAAACAGGTTCAGCAAGGGAGGGCTATTTTGTTGTCGTTAGACGAGTTACATCTTAGTATTTTTGGCCCAGAGCCAACTCGAGAGCAAATTGACGATAGCTATGATAGTTGTTGTGCTTACCAACAGAACTTAGCCTTAAAGTTATTAAATTTGGGGATCGATGTTTACATCGATTGGGGTTTTTGGAGCCGAGCCGCACGCGTACAAGCGAAGCGTTTTTTTGAAGCGCAAGGTATGGTGGTTAGCATGATTTACTTTTCGCTGACCGATGAAGAGCGCCTGGCGCGAAACCGCCTACGCAATGCGGACTCTGATCCCCATTCTTTTAAAATAGAAGAAAAGGATGTGAGTTTGTTCGATAGTTACTTTGAAACACCGAGTCCTGAGGAATATGACCTTGTGATTGGGGCTGAGCATTAAGTCTTGGTTTTTATTGTATCGCTTGATATGAATCGGGTTCGCACGACATTATGATTTGTTTCGGCTGCTGCTTCGCCCTATGACTAGTATTTAGTCTAGGCAAAGCATCCGTTTAGAGCACTATCGGTGAGATTGCCGAAGTGACTCTATTAATGGCTGTCGTTTGAACTTGTGACAGAACAGACTTTTTAAATCTACTGGAGCAGTGCTAAGGCGTATTGAGCGCACTTAACAGCCAAATTTTAGCTTCATCCCAAGTGGTTGTTTGCCCATCCATTAAACGGCCCAACATCACTCCCATCAAAATGTGGTAGGTTTTTTTTGCTGATTGCTCTCCGACATATTGAGCAATGAGTTCAAGGTACTTTTTTTCGGCGAGTTGCATATGCTGATCAGCACGAACTTGCTGGCTATTCATGCCTCGAATGTAGTCGAGTACTAACCCTATTTCATTAGCAAACCGTTGTTCAATTTGTTGCATCAGTGATAGCAGCGCATCAACTCGTTCAGTTAAAGGCGCGGTTAAGCAGAGCTGCGATAATTGCATGCCTTGCAGAGTGATGGCCTCGAGACTTGCAGAAAATAAACTCTCTTTACTAGGAAAGTAATGGTATAGCGCGCTTTTCGACAAGCCTAATTCTAGAGCCAGTTGGCGCATGCCAAGTTGTGAGTAACCGTGCTTTAAGAACAGCTGTGCAGCTTGCGTGGCAAGCTTTTGTTGGTACTGCTGGCGATCGACAATTTTGGGCATAACCTGTCCTTTTATAGTCCGTTTGGACTATAAGTCTTTGGCAAATCAGTCGCAAGCTGATATTTTATAGTCCAGTTGGTCTAAAATGCCAAGTGCTTAAGTACAATCCCAGATCATGAACTGCTGTATATCATGCTATTGCTGCTTATTTCGATTTTAGACCTCTGAATATTGGCTCACAGATAAGCTCGAAAGGAATTATATGATGTTTATTAATTGGCGTTATCCCCAACCTCGCCGCGGTCTTGCTGGCGCGATCGATAAATTTATTGGCCCTGGAGCTACTCGGGCTGAGTGGGGCTTGCAAACCATCATTCCAGCTGTTGCTGCAATTGCCGCTTTACTGAACGCTTGGCAACTTGGTGCTGAGTGGACTTGGTGGCAAAACATAGTGGCGGCCTTGATTGCATTTGATGTGATGGGTGGAATTATTACCAATGCTACTTCTAGTGCAAAGCGCTGGTATCACCGAGTGGGGCAGGGACGCAAACAACACCTGAATTTTATTGCGCTGCATTTTCTCCAATTGAGTTTGATTTCGTGGTGTTTCTTAGATTTTGATTTTGTCTGGATTGGTATTGCTGGGCTTTATATGATGGGTGCGGCTTGGCTGATTTTAACGACCGTTTTATATTTGCAAAGGCCTATGGCGATGGCCTTGTATTCTGGAGCCTTGTTGATTTCGCTCTATGTATTACCCGCAGCCTTAGGTCTCGAATGGTTTTTACCGATGTTTTATCTTAAGTTGTTGGTGAGCCATTTACCGCAAGAAGAGCCTTACCGGCCAAGCGATGAAGTGTGATTGTGGTTAACGATAGATTTATTGTGTCTTGGCTAAATGCTTTATTTGGGTAAGCGCTTTGATGTATTGATCGTTGTGGTTGATAGTTATCGTAAACTTTCGACATCACTCGATACAGAGGTTGAATTCGGTGCTGTGCAATGGTAATGCTATTTATCCATTTAGGGTAGATGGCTTAAATATCAAGGGATAGTGATGAAACCAGCGAAGGAATACATTGGCAGTTGCCACTGTGGTTCAGTTAAGTTCAAAATAAACAGTGACTTTAGTGAACTAACGACCTGTGATTGTTCTATTTGTCGACGTAAAAACGCTTTAATGGTGAAGGTTCATGAAACTGAGTTTACTCTACTTACCGGTGAGTCATCGTTGAGCGAGTATCAATTCCATAGCCATACCGCGAAACATTTTTTCTGTAAAATCTGCGGTATTTACCCGTTTCATCGAAAGCGGGTGACGCCTGATTATCTTGGGATCAATGTGTTTTGCCTGGATGATTTTGAGCCCAAAGATATACCTGTAAGAGCAACCGTTGGCGCAGGCATGAAATGAAGCGTATACCAAGCCTAAATGACTAAACTGTGAGAGTTTACTGCACTAATTTATTATTGGTGCCTTATCACGCTTGATTCTACTACATGCGTCATAACAAAGGGTGATGAGATAACGATCTCTTTGCTCACTATTTCACCGATATACTCATAGAAAATATAGTATTTTTTGTTATTAAGATTAACTTTCTTCTTAAAGGATATGCGTATGGGCATTGCAGTTGTCATTGCCTTGTTGGCTATCATTATCTTGATGTTTTTTTATTGGCGAACCGAAAGCCGCCAAGCACAAAAGCCCTTCAATAAAAGTGAGATTGAAGCGTGTGTTGCGCAATGGAAAGACTGGATTGAAGTCTGCAATTCAGAGTTTAAACCGATTTTTCAAGGCAAGGCTCTTGGTCAGGCCGATGGATGGGAGGGACTTTTGTTGGTAGGCGTTTTGATCGAAGATAATATTCCTGCGCCGCTTGCCCAAGCCCTTAAGCGCAGGAATCCCGCATGCACCTCGGAAGGGCAGTTCTTGGTTCGCTGTTTGTCAGCTCACGATAAAGATTTCATCATGTCTGGGATTGAACCGCCAGAGAGAATTACTATGCTTGAATCACTTCTTGTTGCGTCAGATAAAATTGAAAGTCGGATTGTCCTGAATTCTGAATACCTTGACGCTATAGACATTCCCGAAGGGATCCTGCAATTCGATACTATTTGGCAAAACTCAAGCAAGCAGGCCGCCGGATAATAGGTGGCTTCGACCATCATTGACGCCTCTATAGTGTCAATGATGGTGATAACTAATTCCCCTCCCTTAAACAACCAATCTAAGCTGCTACACGGATCCCTTTTAAAATAAGTTGTGTTTAAAGGTTTCGCTGTTGAGGTGTCTTCGGTCACTCCTTATCCGCTTATTTATTAACGAAAATTTATATTACCCAGTTATTGGAGTGGTTCATGGCGAACCTCTGCCAATTTTTAAAAGAAAGGCTTGAGTGTCTTTGCTCGCTTCACTTTACGGCACACTGCTGGCTGCGCCTAGTAAGCTTTTATCTGGAACATATCAAGTGTCAAAATTAAACGGGTCAATCATTCCTTGCTATATGTGACAATTTGTAACCAATTGTAATTTTCCCTAGCACCTCTTAAAACAAAGTTTTAGCCCCTCAAAGGTAAATTTTGCTCCTCTGGGTAAAGCTTATGGTGGTCTTTACTCTATAGAATCAAATGGTTGTAGATTAGCTGTGTGTTGAAAAAATATGCGCGATATCGTCATTGAGAGAAATTCTTTGGATGCGCTTCCATATTCATGTCACCAGCAATTTTACCGTATAAAAACTAATAAAATTAGATCAAGGAGTGAAGGATATGTTAGAGCTAAAACCCAAAGTAGGTCTTGTTGCATTGGCCGTGACCATTACTTTGAGTGGCATGATTGCTGGGTGTAACGATGATGACGAAGTCACAGTAGACAGAACCAGTGACACTTATTATAAAACACTCGCAGAATCTATGCTTAAAGATTTGAGCATCAGTGAGAAGCTCGATATTGTTGCGGGCCCTGGGATGGATTTAAGCACTTATGCTGGGATCGATCCAATTAACCTACCTGAAGAGAAACAAGTAGACGGTGTCGCGGGCTATATTAACGGGGTAAGCAGTGATAGTTTAAGTATCCCGGCGGTTAAATTAGCCGATGGCCCCGCTGGTTTACGTATATCCCCAACCAGAGAAGGGCTTGGTGGTACTTACTATGCAACGGCTTGGCCTATCGGGACCTTACTTGCTTCCACCTGGAATACCGAGCTAGTTGAGCAAGTAGGCCAGGCTCAAGGGAATGAAGTTTTAGAATATGGCGTGGATATACTGTTAGGTCCCGGCATGAATATTCAACGTAACCCTTTATCGGGTCGAAATTTTGAGTATTACTCTGAAGATCCGGTTTTGTCGGGGATGATCGCTTCGGCTATGGTGAACGGTCTTCAGTCTAATGGCATCGGCGCAACTCTTAAACACTTCTTCGCAAATAATGCCGAGACCAATCGCTTCTTTCTTGATTCAGTTGCCGATCCCAGAACACTTCGAGAAATTTACTTAAGAGGTTTTAAAATCGCGGTTGAGCAATCGAAGCCGTGGGCAATCATGAGTCCTTACAATTTGATTAATGGCACTTATGTCAATCAACGCGCAGATATACTTACCGATATTCTACGCAACGAATGGGATTACACCGGCTTGGTCATGTCAGATTGGTTTGCTGGCAATGTTGCAGGATTTTCAACTGACTTTTCCGGCATGGTTGGACGGGATGAAGACTCAGCTGGCAAACAAATCGCGGCTGGCAATAATTTAATTGAGCCTGGTAATTTGAAAGGTGATTTAGAAGCTGCGCTTGAAAAGGGTGTGTTAACAGAGGAACAAGTCGATACCAGTGTGGTGGCGATTTTAACCCAAGTACAAAAAACACCGTCTTATAAACAGTATGACTATTCAAACAATCCAGACTTAAATAGTCACGCGGCGCTTGCGCGAGAAGCGGCTGCAGAAGGGATGATTCTTTTGCAAAATAATGCTTCAGCCTTACCGTTGAGTAAAGGTAAAAGCTTAGCCTCATTTGGGACTGTGCAAATTAATACCTTAAAAGGCGGCACCGGTAGCGGCGATGTGAATGCGGCTTATACCGTTGATATTGCCAGTGGTTTGGCACAGTACTACACCTTAAATGCTGACTTGAAAACTTTTTATACGGATTACTTCAACGAAAACAGTTACAGCAAACAAGCCTTGCTTGGCAGCTATCTTTTTGCCGATGAACCTTCGGTTTCTGATAACGCAAACTTACCAACGCTGATCGCAGAAGCGGCTGAATCAAACGATGCAGCAATCATTACCTTGGGGCGTCAGGCGGGTGAAGGTGAAGACCGCACCAATACTCAAGGAGACTATCTGTTAACGGATGAAGAATTGGAAATCATTGACGCAGTATCCAGTGCCTTCCACGCCAAGGGTAAAACGGTCACCGTGGTACTGAATGTTAACGGCTTAGTCGATACTTCGCAGTGGGGAAGTAAAGTTGATGCCATTCTTCTCGCCTATATGGGGGGGCAAGAAACTGGGGTCGCGGTTGCTGATATTATCTCGGGTGAGGTCAATCCGAGTGGTAAATTGGCGCAAACCATACCTGCTTCTTATGCTGATGTACCATCGGCAACAACTTTCCCCGGTGTCGATGTTGATGCCGATGGGCTGGCGGATAAGTCGTATTATAACGAGGGCATTTATGTTGGTTATCGATACTACACCTCGTTTGATAAGAGTGTCGCCTACCCATTTGGTTATGGTTTGTCGTATACCGACTTTAGTTATAGCGATACTGGCATCAGTGTAAACACTTTTGCTTCCGATGGTGCGTCTGGCCAAGTCACCGTGACCGCAACGATTAGCAATGTAGGCAATGTGGCAGGAAAAGAAGCGGCTCAGGTGTATGTTTCAGCACCCGAAGTTAAGTTGAAAAAACCAACTATTGAGCTAAAAGCATTTGCTAAAACTAAACTTTTAAATGCGGGTGAATCACAAACTTTAAGCTTTAACATCTCGGCGGAGACTTTGGCTAGTTTTGATGCTGAACATCATCAATGGATTGTTGAACCCGGTACCTATCGTGTTTATGTTTCACCATCATCAGATGTCTCAAATGTAGCACCGCTTACCTTCTCGGTTAATCATGAGATTGTGATTAGTGAGACCACTCCGGGGGCGCTTGCCTTAGCTGAAGGGGTTGTGGCCAGCGATTTTATAACTATAAACGAGTAGCCTCTCATTAAATGCTTTAACTTGGCTGAATCGTGATGCTGCGTACTCAAAGTGAGTAGCATGTCAGAGGAACTAAGTAGCATTTTTTAAGAGTTTGCCCTAGGTCGTACTGGCCTAGGGCCTTTTTATTTATATCGAGCTTAGCGATTTCTATTGCCCAGACTGTTGTTTGTTTAGCAGGCTGGTGCGATAAGTTTCATCACTCCCGCTAGTTGATCATAGCAAAATCATCCTCAATGAATTTACCATTCAGGATATAAACACTGCCATTTGTATAACAATAAAATGAAATCCTTTTCAATCACAAATTGGAGATGTTTATTTGACTGAAGCCTCAGTTTGTTTGTTTTCATGCGCACTTTTTCAGAAGAGTCGATTATGGTCAGTCTGGAAATGACCGAAAGAGTCATTAGAGCTTGGCTAACAGATACATTCGAATTAAGGAAATATCATGAACAAGGTAGTTTTACTGGGGCTGTTAACCGCTTCTCTTTCTGCTCAGGCAGAATGGGAATTCCGGGGAACCCCTAATGGTTGGCAAAACACGCCACTGGAGCAGCTTGCAAGCAATCACTATCAAACTTGCCAAAGTTTTGGTAACAGTGATCCTCGCTTTAAAATCGTTTACATTGCAAAAAGTAACTAAATAAGGTTACTTTTTACAATGTAATCTATTTGAGTTACTATTCATTGAGGGGACCCTCCAATTAAAGGATGTTTATGGCCGATGTTGCAGTGTTAAGTGGAGATATTGTGGGCTCCAGCGACTTACCAGCGGACATTTTTGCTGAACTGATTGAGTGCTTAAACCAAAGCTTAAGCTTACTTTGTGAGCGTTATGATGCGCGTTATGAAATGTTCCGTGGTGATGCTTTCCAACTGGTGGTGAATCAGCCTAGTTGCGCTATCGACTGCGCTTTAACCATCCGCTTAGCCTTAAAATCTTTTGGTTCGAAACGGCAAGGTTTTGATGCTCGCATTGGCATCGGGATTGGCCAAATCGACCCTTTAGATGAATATGTGTCGCGTTCTAGTGGTCAAGCCTTTGTGTTATCGGGGCGCGGTTTAGATAGCTTAAAGCGCCAGTATTTAGCCATTTTTGCCGACAATCCGCAGTTTTTACGTGGGATTGACTTACTCACCAAGTTTGTTGATTTGCAGATCCAAGAGCTTACAGTCAAACAAGCCCACGCCTTAGCCACTTATTGGCAGCTCAGCGAGCCAAGCCATGCGGCCTTAGCCAAGTGTTTGAATAGCTCCCGAGTCAATGCCACCAAATTATTGAATCAATCACAGTATTTGCTTCTCGACGAATACCGCCAACTATTTAGGCAACTTACGGAAGAATTTTTTAATGGAACCCTTACTATTGATGCTCACTAGTGTGGGCTGCGCTTATGTTGTATTTGAATTTTATCTCAGTCCTCGACGTTGGCCCGAGCAGATCCAACAGACTAAGTTACGCGCTGCAGCCTTGTATATACGCGCTTTATTTATCACGCTGTTATTTGCGGGCATTACCAGCTTGTTTATCGGCGTTTCGATACAGTTAGCACTGGCTTGTATCACCTTGTTCTTTGCAAGCCTCATTATTCCTTTAGTTGGCGCTTACTTACCTTTGAGTGCCGCCTATTTATTCGGACAACAAATTATTCATTTGGCCGTATTAATGGTGTTATTGGTTGATTTAACCAACCATTGGGAAGGCTTTACCCAAAAGTTGCTGCAACTGGTCGATGCGGGTGGCCTGCTGGTGGTGCTGGCTTACCTGTTGGTTCTTAAACCCAGTTCATGGTTGCTGGCATTGTTATTAAAACGCTGGACCCCCAGTGTTCCGTCGAGTCAACCGACCCTCGATTCGGCGGGTCAGACAATTGGTATGGTCGAGCGCAGCTTAGTGCTCACTTGCGTACTGATAAACCAGTTTGCCGCCATCGGCTTTATTGTGGCGGCGAAGTCGATTTTTCGCTTCGGTGATTTAACCGGGAACAGTGATCGCAAACTCACGGAATACGTGATGCTGGGAACTTTGTTAAGTGTTGCGATTAGCGTATTTGTCGGTTTGGCGGTAAAGGCTTTGATCGGAAAATAGCGGCTGTATGGCCAGTTTTTTTGTTGCGCGCAGGCCAAAGGCATCGAGTATAGTTTAAAGTGTTTTTCTTGAATTGTATGATAAATCGAGCGTTGTCAAATCATCGTCTACGCTTTTTCGTTAGACTAAGCAAAGTCTTAATTCCGGTTTGGTGAAAACTTAATTGAAAATAGTCTCCGTCTTTAATATGACTCTGTTACTTATGTTTTGGGCTTCTAATGCTCAGGCGGTTATTGACCTACAGCGTTGGATGCTAAGTATTCCGGTTGATGAGACGCACAATGGCCGAGCCGATAATATTAAAGAGCGCGAGTTGGTTGCGGGCTTTGCGTATTCACCTTATTTTGAAGTGAAAGCCGACCGCTTGGTATTTCGCTCGCCCGTTCAGGGGCCAAAAACTTCATCGAATACCAGCTATACACGTTCGGAGTTACGCGAAATGCTGCGCGCGGGCGATAAGCAGATCAAAAGCCAAGGGGTGACGCGCAATAATTGGGTGTTTTCTTCAGCACCGGAGCAAGATCAACGTTTAGCGGGCGCGGTTGACGGGGTGATGGAAGCCGAGCTTGCGGTTAATCATGTCACGACTACGGGTGATAAACGTCAGGTGGGGCGAGTGGTGATCGGGCAAATCCATGCCAACCACGATGAACCAATTCGGCTCTATTATCGTAAACTGCCACAACATCAAAAAGGTTCTATTTATTTTGCACATGACCGCATTGGTCGAAAAAATCAGTGGATTGAAATGATTGGCAGCAAGTCTAGCTCAGCCCCGGAACCGGAAAACGGGATTGCGCTGAATGAGCGTTTTACTTACCGCATTGCGGTGAGAGGCAACTTGCTGACGGTTACGCTGAAAAAAGCGGGCGATGAGGATATCGTGCAACAGCTCGATATGTCGTACAGTGGTTATGATCAAGGCGGTCAATATATGTACTTTAAGGCAGGGGTATACAATCAAAATAAGTCGGGTGAGCCAGACGACTACGTACAAGCAACGTTTTATCGTATAGATGTTTCTCATTAAAGGCTTAAGGCGCATACAGCTTAAGAGATAGTCGGTATACTAATGGTCTTCTCGTTCCCTTGTTAACCCCGCATAAGGTTTTTCATGAGCGCTTCCCTAGAGCAGCAACTTCAGGCCAGTTTTGGCTTCGATTCCTTTCGCCCAGGCCAACAACAGGCGGTTCGTCAGTTGCTGGCGGGCCAATCGACCCTAGCCATTTTTCCAACGGGCTCGGGCAAGTCTTTGTGTTATCAGTTTAGTGCCTTGCAGCTCCCGCATTTAACTTTGGTAGTTTCACCTTTATTGGCCTTAATTAAAGATCAATTAGAGTTTTTACATGCCAAGGGTATTGCGGCGGCTAGCCTTGATTCAAGCTTGAGCCCGGCGCAAAATCAGCAAGTGATGAGCGAGGTGCGCAGTGGCCAAACCAAGATCCTGATGGTTTCGGTGGAACGATTTAAAAATGAGCGCTTCCGCCAATTTATTCAAGCGGTGCCTTTATCGATGCTAGTGGTGGACGAAGCGCACTGTATCTCGGAATGGGGGCATAACTTTCGACCCGACTATTTGAAATTGCCAACTTACCGGGAACAACTGAATATTCCCTTGGTGTTGCTGTTAACAGCAACTGCCACCAAGCAAGTCAAATTAGATATGGCGCGGCGTTTTGCGATCAGTGAACAAGCCATTATACAGACTGGCTTCTATCGTAGTAATCTTGATTTAACGGTGACGGCGGTGACCTCGCAAGCAAAAGATCAGGCTTTGTTGCAGCTGATCAGTCAACAACAGGGCGCGGGTATTGTTTATGTGACGCTGCAACATACCGCCGAGCAAGTAGCCAATTACTTACGAGCCCATCAGGTTAACGCCCAAGCCTATCATGCGGGTTTTAGTAGCGAGCAACGTCAGCAAACGCAAAACGATTTCATGCAAGATAAGCTGCAAGTCGTGGTGGCCACCATTGCTTTTGGCATGGGGGTTGATAAAGCCAATATCCGTTTTGTGGTGCATTATGACTTGCCCAAATCGATTGAAAATTATAGCCAGGAAATTGGTCGCGCAGGGCGCGATGGCTTGCCATCGCAGTGTGTGACACTGGCCAATCTGGACGGTTTAAGCACCGTGGAAAACTTTGTCTATGGTGATACACCGGAGCTGAACGCGATTGAATATGTTTTGGAAAACATTCGTCAAGAGGGCCAAGGTGAACAGTGGGAGTTGCAGTTAAATCGTTTGTCGAGTGCTGCAAATATTCGCCAGTTACCGCTAAAGACCCTGCTGGTGCAGATGGAGATGCAGGGGCTGATCAAGCCCTTGTATGCCTACTATGCCGACTTCCGCTACAAGTTTATTCAAGACAAGGCAGCGTTGTTGGCGATGTTCAAGGGCGAGCGACAGCAATTTATTGCGGCCATTTTTGAGCATACCCAAATGAAGAAAATATGGGGTAGCTTAAACTTCGACAGCTTATATCAAAGTTATCGTGCGGAACGCTCAAGGGTGGTGGCCGCTCTAGAGTACCTACATGAGCAAGGTTTGATAGAGCTAGAAACTAAAAAGATTACCGAGGTCTATCAACTCAATTTAAGCGCGTTGGCAGAGCCGACTCTCGCCGCTAACTTGCATCATTATTTTTGTGATAAAGAAACCAAAGAAATTCAACGAATTGCCAAGTTAGTCGGTTTTTTTGAGTTAGATAGCTGTTTGAGTTACCAACTCGCGGGATACTTTGATGATCGGCAGGCACCGCAGCGTTGTGGTCACTGTAGTGTATGTCGAGGAAAGGTGGCTCGCTTGAGTCATTCACAAATTCCGATGGTGCCTAATCAAAGTCAGTTATTGAGTGACTTACAAGGCTTGCAACACCATATACACAGTAAAGCCGATGGGGCATTTAGCCAAACCTTAGCTTGTCGTTTTTTGGCGGGTATTCATGTGCCTTTATTTACTCGTTTGAAAATTAAAGCGTTGCCGGGCTTTGCGCGTTGTGAGCAACAACCCTATGCCGATATTATGACGCAAGTGCAGCGATTGTGGTCTGAGTTAATGTAGTTGAATTGTTTTAGATCAAAGGCTTGAATTAATCACCAGACAATTCACGATGAGCGCTTCAATCTCTACCATACTGTAAGGAACGCCGTAGCGGATTATTTACATGGGAGCAAGGCATGACTATTCTCAGACATGGCATTACTATCGGAATTGAACGCTTAGAAACTCGTTTATTGCTGTCGATGAAAGCTTGTGGCACCTTGACTCATCAGGACTATCAACAAGTGACTCCGTTGCTTGAGGCGGCTTTAGTTGAAGTGAAGCATGCGCCGGTTCGGGTTTTTTTTGATGCCACAGAACTTGAAGGCTGGGAGCTTAGAGCCGCTTGGGACGATTTTAGACTCGGTCTTAAATACGGCCAAGATTTTGATAAAATAGCTATTTTAAGTCAGAAGCAATGGTTGGAATGGGCATCCAAGGTGGGGCGCTGGTTTGTCAGTGGTGAAGTGCAAATTTTTGAGAATGAACAAACTGCCTTAGTGTGGTTGGAGCAATAAACGGTCGTGACAAACCATGAAAAATAAGGCCAGAGCAAAGTCTCTGGCCTTATTTTTTAGTCACTAGCCACTAATCACTAATCATTAAATTTGCTCATGACTTGCTTGTTGCATCGGGCTTTCCTCTTCCTCTAATATTTCAGAGCTGGCTAAATATAAGAAGTGCAAATGACGTTCGTATTGGCTGATCACATCAACAATAATTTGGTCTTCGGTATAACCAAATACATCGTATTGCTGGCCGCCTTGTAATAGAAATACTTCGGCTCGGTAATAGTCATTATGCTTTTCGTCGGCATAGCTGGGCATCACAAAGTGACGTAAGCGGATCCCATAGGCGAAGTTTTCAGCTTCTTCCTTATAAATGGTTAAGCGGATTTTCTCACTATCTTCAATTAACTTGGCGTTTAGCCCATTGGCACTGAAGTGTTCGACCAATTGCATAAATGCCGGGCGTACCACTTGGCTCACAAATCCTTGTGCTTCGGGCCTTAAGGGGTGAACTAACAGTGAGTCTAAGCGGTCTTTCCATGAAATATTTGCCTTGGAAAATTGCACCGAAGTATTATGGGTTTGTACGCTGTTTTGTAGCATGTAGTCGTGTTTTAGTGCTTTTAACAAGGCATAGCAAAAACACAGTAAGACAAACATAAACGGAAACGCCGAAGCGATGGTTAAAGTTTGCAAGGCTGCTAAGCCGCCTGCAAATAATAAGGCTGCAGCAATAAAGCCAATTAACAAGGTCCAAAAAATTCGTTGCCATAATGGGGTATTGGTTTCGCCGCCTGCAGTTAAGGTGTCAATCACCAAAGCGCCAGAGTCAGCTGAGGTGATAAAGAAAGTGGTCACTAACAATACCGCAATACCAGATAGCAGAGACGAGAAAGGAAGTTGTTCAAAAAACACAAATATTGCAGTGGCAACATCGTGATTGACTGCTAAAGCTAATTCGCTCATCGCATCGCCAGCAATCAAATGAATGGCGGTATTGCCAAACACGGTCATCCACAAGAAAGTGAATCCTGAAGGGATAAACAACACGCCAATAATAAATTCACGAATAGTTCGGCCACGAGAAACCCGTGCAATAAATATCCCAACAAAAGGTGACCAGGAAACCCACCATCCCCAATACAGCATGGTCCAACCGCCAATCCAGTCTTCTTTGCGATCGTAAGCGTATAAATTAAAGGTACTACTGACCAGCTCACTCATATAGGTGCCAGTGTTTTGTACGTATGATTTTAAGAGCAACTCGCTGGGACCAAGCAATAACATGGCAATGAGTAGCAACAAGGCTAAAAACATATTCAGATTGGATAAGCGCTTAATTCCGCCATCTAAGCCTAAAACCACAGACACGGTAGCCAAACCAATCACCACAACAATTAGGCCAAGCTGTACCCATTCGTTTTGTGGAACATCAAATAAGTAACTTAAACCAGCGTTGAGCTGTTGAACGCCAAATCCCAAAGAGGTGGCGACACCAAAAATTGTCCCGACCACTGCAAAGGTGTCGGTGGCATGGCCAATCGGCCCATAAATACGATCACCAATCAGTGGGTATAAAGATGAGCGGGGTAATAAAGGCAGCTTATGTCGATAGCTGAAGTAGGCGAGTGATAGCCCCACTACCGCATAAATCCCCCAGGCATGCAGTCCCCAATGGAAAAAGGTAATCCGCATCGCTTCTTTGGCGGCAGCAATGCTAGCAGGATCGCCCACTGGCGGTGACAAATAGTGCATTACTGGCTCTGCTACACCAAAAAACATCAGGCCAATGCCCATTCCGGCCGAGAATAACATCGAAAACCAAGAGATATTGCTGTAGTCGGGTTCCGAATGGTCGGGACCCAATTTAATGTCGCCTAAGCGGCTGACCATAATGAACACGACAAAAATAAGAAATATCGCAACCGATAAAACATAAATCCAGCTGACATTCGTCGCCAACCAAGATTGAATCAGGTTAAAGCTTGTCCCTGTATATTTGGGGCGTAAGGCTGAAAAAATTGCGATCGATAAGGTGATAATTAAGGATGAATAAAATACCGGAGCATTTATTTTTTTAGTTAAGCGCATTAAAAACTCTTGTTAGGCAGGTCTGCCATAAGACAGAAATATGATGACTGCTATCACACCACGAGGAAGCCAGAACGTGGGGGTAAGCTTGTGCGTAATATTGAGTTACGCGGAGTAAACAGCCGAAAAAACACGTTAATACTATTCTTCTTGGAATAATACTTCACTTACATGTGCATTATTCGGCGTATTATAACAGATGTGTCGGCCTTTTGCTGGCTAGTGAATCAAGAAGAAAATCGCCATGCTAAGGACTGCGGTAATGAGCGCATTGCGGGTAAATATTGCCAGTAAGGTGGCGAGTACCGCACAGACTAGATAGGGGTTATCGAATCCAAGGCTTAACTGTCCATCCCGAACAAAAACGATGGGGGCAAAAATAGCAGTGAGCACCGCAGGTGCAGAGTAACTTAGAAATTGTAGTGCACCTTTGCCTAAACGTAGCGGAATACGCGGTTCTAAAAATAAATAGCGACTGGCAAAAACAATCCCTGCCATAGCAATAATGCTTAACCAAATCATAGGGTCTCCTCACGCCACCGCGCGTAAGCGGTGGCCAAACTCATCGCTAAAATGGCCGAGATTAATAATCCACCCGGTATCGCAAATAATTCACAAGTGACGGAGCTCACCAAGGCAATCAAAACACACAGTAAGCCCGAGGCTTGTTTGATACTGGGCACGACTATCGCGATAAAGGTGGCGGCGATGGCAAAATCGAGTCCCCAGCTGTCGAGATTTGCGATGTTGCTGCCAGCAATAATGCCCACTGCCGAGGCGATATTCCAAGCCAAATAGAAGCTTAGGCCGCCGCCGAGGGCAAACCAAGGATCAAAGGGTTTATCGACGCCTTTATTGGCAATCGCAAATAACTCATCGGTGAGTAAATAACCTAAAACAAAGCGCCACTTGAGCGGTAGTTGGCTTACCTGAGGGCGCATCGCCATGCTATAGAGCAAATGGCGCGAGGTGATGAGTAGCGTGGTGAGCAGCAGACTGAGCAGGCTGGCTCCAAGTTTAAACATGCCTGTGGCCACTAGTTGTGCCGAACCGGCAAATAAAATGGCTGACATGGCTTGGCTTTGTAGGGGACTTAAACCTGATTCTAAGGCATACGAGCCTGCTAGAATTCCCCAAGGGATCACCGCAATCGTCAGTGGTAATACCGCCAAAGTACCCTTTAAAAATGCGCTGATTTTATTTGACCAGCGGGAATGTTGAATGTAGCCGATAGTTGTCACAGGGATCCTATATTAAAGCTGAACTTCTTTAGCATAGCGGCCAGGACTGACGCCTAGCGCACGCTTAAAATGGCGGTGAAAGTGGCTTTGATCATGGAACCCACAATCTAAGGCTACTTTAAGCAAGGGTTGACCTTGGCGCAGTAATTGTTTCGCTTGCCTGAGCCGAGCTTGGATCTGATAAGCGTGGGGTGGCATACCATAACGTTTCACAAATTGCTTCGCCAAGTGGCAAGGACTGAGATGTACCAGTCTGGCTAGTTCACTTAAAGATACATTTGCGGCAGGCTGCTCGTCTAAGCACTGCTTTACCAGTATTAGTGCCTTGCTGGCCGGTTTGAGTGAGTATTGTGGTGGCACACTTTTGCCATGGCTCGCCATTAGTTGACTTAGGCAAGCGTAGACCAAGCTCTCACGTAATAGTCGATTGCTTGAGTAGTTTAAACTGTGGATGGTATTTCGCAGTAATTGCGCTAGTGCTGCATCTTGTACCACGGCTTGGGTAAAGTAGGGAGCAAAGTTATCACTTAGACCCTGAGCTTGGTTGACTTCGGCAAACTGCTCGGGGGTTGGATATATGGCTTGATAAGACCAGCCCCCTTCGCTTGCGGAACAGCCGTTATGGATCTCATCGGCGTTGACTAAAATGATACTATTGCTGGGCGCGATATGATCCCCGCCAGTGCGATAAAAGCGCTGTGCGCCAGTCTCTATAATGCCAACCGTAAAACCTTCATGGCTATGCCGAGAAAAGTTTTGTTTCTCATAGCGTGCCTGCAGAATTTCGATGCCACCAAGTTCATCGGCAAACTGATAATGTGCTTGTTCTTTTGACATTTCATTCACCTCCTTGTTAGCAATTTAAGATCGTCATCATAGCCTAATTGGCCCCCCAAGTTTTGTACAGAATTGTTCATTTACAAAAATCCGCTAAGTATTATTGGGGGGTAGGACGATTTTGTTTGTAATAAACCGGCTTCCAACGAGACGAAGTCGTTTCGTGAAACAAATCTGTACAGTTCAATCTTGGTTTCACCGAGCGGAAGTTAATGATTTCTAGTTAATACCTTGACACTGTATTTGAGGTTTATTTATTTGGCATTCTACGATTCCTTGTGTTGTAGGGGGAGTTTTGAGCTGCGCGCGCACTAAGCGCTTGCTGCCAATATTACACTTAAGATAGATGGTTTCTTGCAAAGTCTAAAGTCTACTGACAGGAGGCTGTCAGTAGGGAGGGCTTATGGTTGCTTTGTCAATCGCAAGGTAGAGAGGGCTCTATCTTATTGGCATTCAATTATGTTAAGGAGAATCACATGTTAGCAGTAGCACCTTTAGTTTGGGGCGAAATCGCAGTCACCGATATGGAGCGCGCCGTCGCATTTTACCAGCAACATTTTAACTTGAGTTTTCATCGTGAAGTGATGGATATGATGGAAATGGCTATTATCGAAACCGAAGTATTGGATGGTGCAAATGTGGCCCTATGTAAACATCCGTTAATGATACCAAGTCTTGAGGGCGCAACTGTGTACCTCCATGTGACGGATAAACTGAATCCTTTATTGGAAACCATGAGTCGCGCTGGAGTACAAATATTGTTACCACTGACACCAATTAAAGGCGGGGAAAAGGGCTATATTAGCTTGTTTGTGGATAGCGAGGGGAATAAAGTCGGCCTATGGGCTAAACAGCAGTAATCGCGGTTCCTTGACAGCTCGTTTGGTTTTCTGGGCGAGTTGTCATTTCGGTGGATGAGAAGAGAGGGATATGAGACGGGCAGACAGACTCTTTCAGTTGGTGCAGATTTTACGTTTACGTCGTTTGACCACTGCGCAGCAGTTAGCCGAACGTTTGGAGGTTTCTACCCGCACCATTTATCGCGATGTGCAAGATTTGTGTCTCAGTGGTATTCCCATAGAAGGTGAGGCGGGAGTCGGCTACATATTGCGGCAAGAGGTTAATGTGCCGCCATTAATGTTTAATGAACAAGAATTGGAAGCGATACAGATTGGGATGCGGATGGCGCAGACTTGGGCGGGGAAAGAGCTAGCTGCGGCGGCGAAACAAGTGATGATTAAGGTTGAGGCCGTATTGCCAGAGCGCTTACAAGCCTATCAATCATTAATGTTTGCGCCAGATTTTTACATCGATCAGCAAGAATTTAGATTTTTGGATCCGCTACGTGCTGCGACCCGTGAACGAGAGTATCTACAACTGCTCTATCAAGACGCAAAGCAGCAGCTGAGTGAACGAGAAGTGCGCCCATTAGCGATTTATTTTTGGCGAGGAAGTTGGACGCTGCTCGCTTGGTGTGAGCTTCGACAGGGCTTTCGCAATTTTCGAGTCGACCGAATTACTCATCTGAATCATTGCCAACGTAGTTTTGCTTATAGTCCGGGTAAGGAGCTGAATGACTTTGTTGCCTCCTTAGCACCACAAAATTGTTAGCTTTTGTTCTGTTTTTGTTAATTCACGCATGGCGGTGAAGCACATATCTGAGTATTATCCGCTTTTATGTTTTTTAATAGTGGTATTGTATGATTATTGAATTGGATGTCGTTGAAGCCGCGCAAACTTTGCTCAACAACCGGAATACATCGATCAAGGCGAAACGTTTGGCGCCGACACTTCGCCCGCAATCTATTGACGATGCGCTAGCCATTCAAGCGCAAATGACCGAATTACGTGAAGATGGCATTGGCGGCTGGAAATGTTTGTTGCCCCTCGCTGAAGATAAGTTAGTTGTTGCACCTATCTTTGCCGATCTCGTACAACGGGGGGAGTCTTGTTCACTTTACGCCGATGGCGGAGTGGCAAGAGTTGAGCCTGAGATTGCCTTTGTATTAAGCCAAGATTTACCCGCTCGTGATAAAGATTATAGTGAGGCGGAAATTGATCAGGCTATTGGTCGTTGTCATATGGCTCTCGAGCTGATCCAAGGGCGTTTTGCAGATACCGAGAATGCAGCCTTCTTTGAAGTATTAGCCGATGGTTTAGTCAACCAAGGTTTATTCCTTGGTCCCGAAATTGACAAAGCGGCGGCTTTTTCTGCCAGTAATATTGAGATCAGTTTTACTCAAGGTGAACAAACTCAACAGTTGGCTGGAGAGCATCCGAATCAAAATCCGGTGAGTCCTATCTATTGGTTAATTAATTACATGAGTAAACGTGGCGTAAGCTTTAATGCCGGACAAGCGATCATTACCGGCTCTTATGCGGGTATTGTTGAGCTTAATTTTGCATGTGAGACCGAAGTTGAATATCAAGATTTAGGCGCTTATAAGCTGAAATTTTTAGCGCGTTGAGCGATTGCACTGTAATAAATTTTTAGTCTAAAGGTGCTTAATTTGTATTAAGCACCTTGGTGTTTGCCTGAGCTGTCCCTTCTGAGGCTTGTTTCGTTGTTCTCTGCCGCACTCTGGTGAGCTGTAACCCTGCATAACCTTGTGAATACACAAATACAACATCAATTGTTCATCTCCTTGTCATCGGGTTAAGCTCAACTAAACGTCCTCTATTCATTTTGTTTAAAAGGACTTTCTTAATGAAATTAACTCAGTTGGCTTTTGTATTGTGTCCGGTGTTATTGCTTGGTGCTTGTAATGATGATGATATTGTTCAAGCAAAATCGGCTTCCGGCCCTACCAGTAAGGTACAGTTAGGTCCTCGTCCCGGCTATTTGGTGAATCAACTTGCAGCAGGGACCTTAAAGGATACCCTGAGCGCTTGCCTCGAGAGCAAAAGCAGTTATCAATCGAGTTACTTGTCAATTGGGCATCGCGGTGCACCGTTAATGTTTCCAGAGCATACCCGCGAAGGCTATATCGCTGCTGCGAGCATGGGAGCTGGAGTGATTGAATGTGATGTTGCGCTAACCAAGGATGGGGAGTTGGTTTGCCGTCATTCCCATGCCGATTTACATACCACCACCAATGTATTAGCCGTCCCCGAGCTGGCTGCCAAGTGTTCTCAGCCCTTTACCCCAGCGGATCCGGTCAATGGTCTTAAAGCGAATGCCGAGTGTCGTACCTCAGATTTTACCTTAGCGGAATACAAATCCTTACAAGGTAAAATGGACTCGAGTAATGCCAATGCAACATCGGTGCAAGAGTACATGCAAGCGACGCCTAATTGGCGTACCGATTTGTACGCTAATACAGGTACTTTGATGTCGCATAAAGAAAGCATTGCTTTATTTAGGCAACTCGGTGTGAAAATGACGCCCGAACTTAAAACACCAAGTGCACAAGATCTCGCAGCAGCCGGAATGACTCAACAGCAGTTTGCGCAAAAAATGATTGATGAATATACCGAAGCAGGCGTTGAGCCGAGTGAAGTCTACCCACAGTCATTTTTGATTGATGATCTGGAATATTGGTTGGCGAATAATTCTGATTATGGGCAGCAAGGGGTATTTTTGGTGAGTAAACCTGCAGATGTACCCAGCCCCAGTGAGATCGCAGCGAAGGGGATCAAGATTGTTGCCCCGATCTATACGCTGTTAGTGGAAGAACAAAATGGTGAATTGCAGGCCACCGATTATGCAAAAGAACTTAAGGCACAAGGTTTAGATTTAATTACCTGGAGTTTAGAGCGGCGCTATACAAGCTATCCTGAATTAGCGGTATTAGATGTACTTAAGCAGCAACTTGGTGTTATTGGGGTCTTTTCTGATTGGCCTGCAACCGTCACCTTTTACGACAATTGCACCCAATAAACAGCGACGAGTTTGTGGCCGTGGTATTACGAATTTACAACGGCTATTTTGGGTTCATCAGAGCGGCTGGGGTCACGGAACCTATTGCTTACAGCCGCCTGAATTATTCTTTATATATATCTGATTTATTTGACTATAGTTATCTTATTGTAAGAGATAATCAATGGGTCTGGAATGCAAGCCCCTAAAACACCTGATAACGAAGCGAGTCGTCTGAAAGCTTTATGCCAGCTGAATGTCTTAGATACTCAGCCAGAAGAGCGTTTTGACCGGATAACTCGAATGGCTAAACGACTATTTGATGTACCGATAGCTTTGGTGAGTTTGGTTGATGAAAATCGGCAGTGGTTTAAGTCATGCTTTGGACTGGACGTCTGCGAAACTGGGCGGGACATTTCTTTTTGTGGACACGCTATTCTCGGTGAGCGAACTTTTATCATTGGCGATGCGACCCAAGACCCTCGTTTTGCCGATAATCCACTGGTGACCGATAATCCCCATATTCGTTTTTATGCAGGACATCCTTTAAGTGCAACTTCTGGTGAAAAGCTGGGTACTTTGTGCATTATCGATAGTCGTTCAAGGCACTTTACTGACGACGATCTGCAAGCCTTGGTTGATTTAGCGGCGATGGTTGAGCAGGAGTTGGCTGCGTTGTTACTTGCCAGTACCGATGAACTCACTCAAATCTCTAATCGACGTGGTTTTATGAAGTTGGCAGAATATGCCTTTGCGATGTGTAAACGCCAGCAACTGCCGTTGGTTCTCGCTTATTTAGACCTGAATCAATTTAAGCCGATTAATGATCAATATGGTCATGTTGAGGGGGATCGCGCCTTACAGCTGGTGGCCCAGCAAATGCAACTCTCTTTACGCCAATCTGATTTATTTGGCCGACTAGGCGGCGATGAGTTTGCGGTGTTGTTTACAGACAGCACTCTAGCGCAGGCCGAAGAGGTATTACAGCGTTTTGCCGATGACTTAAAGCAAACGGCTGAACATTTGGGGCTGGCTTATGCCTTGGAATTTAGCTACGGCATTACTTATGTTGATTTTTCTCAAGCGCTTAGCGTTGATAGTGCATTAAGGTTGGCCGACCAACAGATGTATCGGCAAAAGCATCCAGATAAGCTTGATTAAGCACCGCTAGCATTGATGATTTGTTAGGCCATATTGGCGGCGCTAAATGGGAGAGCATCTTGAGCGCTTAATTTTATGGCTCAAGAACTACCTCGCTATTGCTCGAAATTGTAATAAAGTTAACAACATTCTTGTTCGATTCGATACAGTAATGCTAGCGCTTGCTGATCTTGGCATTGCTCAAAATACTCATACAAGGTATTGGTTTGATTGCCAATAAAATGCAGGTTGTCGTGACCGGCTTTGGTCTGTTGTTGAAGTTTTTGTTTAAAGTAGTCATGCCATTCTGGAGCGCCTTGTTGCTGACTTAGCTTCTTTTTTAAGATAGCGATTAGCTTATCAGCATTCAGGTCACAGCTGATCCCAACAAACGACACGTAACGGTCGCAGTTGTCTACATTATCTTTCATCTTTTTGGCTCCTTTAGACGGTCTCTGGTTGATGCTAATTTAAGTTTGAACTGCAAGCTTAATACCAGTTGATTGAGTCGCGGATCTGAAGTGCTAGATGAGCGTAGTCGTAAAGAAGAGAAAGTGATGCCTTGCATTTCTGGCATGGTCCTCGTTTCACGGAAACTTATGTTTAGCCGCCACCACTTCGCATTTTTCGTTTCATGTTTCATTTCAATATTTGCGTTGTATTTTAACTAAGCTGAGCCAAATGTTAGACTGCGTTTCTATTTCATTGAGTGTTTAAAAGGTAATGTGATGAACCCGATCCTTGGGATGTTAAAAGAGCATAATATTAGCGACCAGAAAATTAGTGAGCTTTTTCAGGCGCTCACCGAAAATCCTCTGGCGGCTATGGCCACGGTCAGTCAACTCGGTCTACCGCAAGACAAGCTCCAGTTGTTGATGGGACAGGTGATGCAGAACCCTGCTTTGATTAAAGAAGCTGTTGCAGAATTAGGGCTAGATTTGTCAAAAGTTGAAGAGGCTAAGAAAAAACTTCAACAGTAAGTCAACTTACGCCTGAAGCTTAAAGCATCGTTGAAAATATAGAATCGAAACGCTTGAATGATTTTTTATTTTGAGGTGTGAGGAGTGAAGAGAGCAAGGTTTTTGCTTGAGAACGGCGCCTTGTTAGACAACAGATACAGGCAAAAAAAAGCCAACCACTGAGGGTTGGCTGGTTCCTTGGCAACAATGATTAATCCATGCTGTCCAGTTGGCGTTGATATTCTAGGTGAGTTTTGAGTATTGACTCGCTGGCCCCGCCAGTGAACTTACTGACTAAGATAATCGCGGCTGAGGCTAGGATGAAGCCGGGGACAATTTCATAGAGATCGAAAATTCCGCCCTCTAGCTGTTTCCAAAGCACCACGGTTACTCCACCGATAACGACACCGGCTAAGGCACCATTACGATTCATATCTTTCCAGAATAAGCTGAGTAAAATCGCCGGACCAAAGGCTGCACCAAATCCAGCCCAGGCATAAGAGACTAAGCCTAATACCGAGCTTTCTGGGTTCATGGCCAGCATCAAGGCAATTATGGAAAGACCAACAACCGCAAGACGGCCCACTTGAACCACTTCTTTTGGACTGGCGTTCGGGCGAAGCACTTGCTTGTAGAAATCTTCGGCTAAGGCTGAAGAAGAAACCAATAGCTGAGAATCGGCGGTACTCATAATGGCGGCTAAAATTGCCGCTAATAGGATCCCCGCAACCACTGGATGGAAGATAGCGTTAACCAATAGCATAAAGATTGTTTCGCCATCTTTAATGCTTCCTCCCATATGAGCATCGACATAAACAATGCCCACCATACCAATCAGTAAGGCACCGGCCATTGAAAGGGCTGTCCAGCTCACTGCAATACGACGTGCAGTGGTAATATCTTTATTACTCCGGGTGGCCTTAAATCGAGCCAGAATATGTGGCTGACCAAAGTAACCTAAGCCCCATGCAATTAATGAGATGATTGCAACAGCCGATAAAGGTTGACCCTTCGCATCATTCCATAAACTGAGTAGTTCTGGGTTTTTGGCATGTAAGGCCATATTTAAATCGCCAAACGAGCCTTCAAAAGCGGCGATAGGTACAATCACCAGGGCAGCAGACATCAACAAACCCTGCACTAAGTCGGTCCAGGAGACCGCTAAAAAGCCACCAAATAAGGTGTAAGATACCACACAGATGGTGCCGACGATCACAGCCGTGGTGTAATTTAAGCCAAATACGGTCTCAAATAGTTTTCCGCCTGCGACTAAGCCTGAGCTGGTGTAGAACAAGAAAAACAATAAGATGAATAAGGCTGAAATAGTTTGCAGTAGTTTCGATTTATCTTCGAAGCGTTGGGCAAAAAACTCAGGAATGGTCAGGGCGTTATTCACAACGATGGAGTAAGTGCGCAATCTTTTGGCGCACAACAGCCAATTGAGCCAGGTTCCCACTAAGAGACCTCCGGCTAGCCAAAACGATTCGATGCCAGCTGCATAAGCGTAACCAGGCAAACCGAGCAATAACCAGCCGCTCATGTCGGAGGCTCCAGCTGACAAGGCTGCTGGCCAGGGACCCAATGAGCGACCACCTAAAAAGTAATCCTCGGAGTTAGACGTTCGTTTGTATGCATAAATGCCAATTGATAGCATAACAATGAGATAGGCTATAAATGTGGCACTGATAGCAAAGCTATTTTCAATCATTCTATTTCCTTTTTGTGTACAAAAATGTTGTGTTTTCCCTATATCAAACCGATCAACTCAACTGCTCAATTTAGACAGCGGGCGGTGAATCAGAGCAAGCGATTGATGAGCTATATTTGCACATCAGTCGTGATGCCCCGATTCAGCGACACCCGCTGAACCAATTGATAAGGAGAGGCTTGACTATTATTCGCCGCTACCTAATTCCAGCAGCTTGGCGTTACCACCGATGGCGGTAATATTGATGGTTCGGGTACGCTCGGTAATAAAGCGTAATAAGTAATGCGGCTCGCTCAATTGCTTCAATTCAAACATGTCGGTTTCGCATATGATTTGAGCCAGTTGTCCTTCGCGTTGAGCCAGCAACTGGGCGTAGTGCTTACAGTTCTGTTCGGTACCGCTGATGACGACAGCGGCAATCGCAGGCTGTTCTGCCATGGCCTGGTTTTGTTCCGGCGGTAACGAAATGGCCACTCGGTTTGGACAACCAGCTTTGAGCAGGTCTGAAAGTAGCAGATCTAAGTCACATTCAGCCTGAGGGTTGATACTGCATATCACAGTATTGCCGGCAACCAGAGCGGCGCTGATTTGACCAACCATGGCGACTTCGTTGGCGGTTTCGTCGCCCAGTACCAGCATGCTACCGCGACCAACACAATATAAATGATTACTCTCACCTGTGGGGCCCTCGAGCTCCTGTTCTTCGGCAATTAGTCCTAATGCCTGTTGGCATTGAAAACGAATCATCGCGGCGCTCTTATTGTGAGCGTCAGAACGTCGGCTTAATAGCTGAGCCCAGAGCTCTAATAGTGCGGCACGCTCCGCCACGCTTTGTTGCTGCCAAGCTTCGAATACCGCCTGGCTTTGCTTTAATATTTTGCTTACATCACTCATTATTATTCTCCACGCGCTAATTTCAATATTCAGTCTTAGTTACTTACCACTGCTTTTGAAAAGCGGTAAAGATAATGAGGGCCACCTGCTTTGGGGCCGGTACCAGAGAGTCCTTGTCCGCCAAAGGGTTGAACGCCCACCACCGCACCAACCTGGTCACGGTTAATGTAGCAATTACCTACCCGCGCCCGTCGCTCGATATGCTGATAGGTGGCTTCGTTACGACTATGCACCCCTAAGGTTAAACCAAAACCACTGCCATTGATTTGATCAATCACCTTATCAAGTTGATTTGCTTTGTATTTTATCACGTGAAGGATGGGGCCGAAGTGTTCTTGGCTGAGCTGTTCAATACTGTCTATCTCAAAGGCGCAGGGGGCAACAAAGCTGCCTTGTTGGCAATGCTTGTCTAGGTTTAGCTGATAAATGGGACGAGCATTTTGTTGTAACCAAGCAATATGTGCAAGTAATTTTGCCTGCGCAGCTTCGTCGATGACCGGACCCACGTCGGTTTTCAATTGTGCCGGGTTGCCCACGCAGAGTTCCGCCATTGCCCCCTGAATTAGGCCAATGACTCGCTCGGCAATGTCTTGCTGGATATACAAGACGCGCAGCGCCGAGCAACGTTGTCCTGCAGAAGCAAAAGCGGAACGAATCACGTCTCGAACCACCTGCTCTGGTAGTGCGGTGCTATCTACCAGCATTGCATTTTGCCCACCGGTTTCGGCGATGAAGGGTACAGGCATGGCATTGCGTCGACTGAGCTGACGATTAATGGTTTGAGCGGTTGGAGTGGAGCCGGTAAAGGCCACGCCAGCGATTCGTGGATCGGCGCTTAAACATTCACCCAGCTCGGCACCACTACCAATGACTAACTGAATTACCCCTGAGGGGATCATCGTTTCCAGGAGTAATTCAATACAGCGAGCGGCAATCAACGAGCTCTGTTCGGCAGGTTTGGCGACGACAGTATTACCGCTCACTAAGGCGGCGCAAACCTGGCCAATGAAGATCGCCAGAGGGAAGTTCCAAGGGCTAATGCAAACAAACACGCCGCGGCCCTGATAGCGATAGTTTTGCGTCTCGCCCTTGAAGTTGTCCAGAGTTAACGGCTGGCTAAAGTTTGCGCTGGCCTGTTGTGGGTAATAGCGCAAGAAATCAACCGCTTCTCGAATTTCATCGATACTATCCAGTACCGTTTTACCAGCTTCCCGGTGACATAATGCAACTAACTCGGGCATATGTTGCTCTAATTTGTCGGCGAGGCTTAATAGGTACGCGCCGCGTTGCTCAACGGAGGTATCGCGCCATTGGGGATAAGCTTGCTCGGCAAATTCAATGGCTTCGGCGGCCTGTTGTGGCTTGGCCCATGCGACAGAACCCACCTGTTGTTGCCGTTCGTAGGGCGCATCAATGGGGCGCGCAGTCCCACTCAGTGCCTGACCATTTATAATGCTGGATTTATGCCATTGGTATGGTTCCATGAACTGATGAACCTGTTGCTCAAAAGGTTGCCATTCACTGGCAATATCGCAGGCAACTCCTAATGAGTTGTTGCGCGCTTCACCGAATAGTTGTGGCGGCTTAACGATGCGTGGGTTGGCTAATGTTGGACGTGAACGTAACACTTGAGCCGGATGAACGGTGAGATCGGTGACCGGACAGTTGGCATCGACGAGGCGGTGAACAAAAGAACTATTGGCACCATTTTCCAGTAGTCTGCGCACCAAATAAGGGAGTAAATCTTTATGACTGCCAACCGGCGCATAAATTCTTACATCGCTATTGATGAGCTCTCGAGCGTGATGATATAGAGCATCGCCCATACCGTGTAAACGTTGAAATTCGTAATCTTTATGCTGAGCCATTGCCGCAACCGCGGCCACGGTATGCGCATTGTGGCTGGCGAATTGCGGGTAAATTAATCCGCGGAAATGTTCGCTGAGCAGTAGTCGGGCGCAGGCCAGATAACTCACATCAGAAGACTCTTTGCGAGTAAACACCGAATAACCATGATGACCATGCTGCTGGGCCAACTTAATTTCTGCGTCCCAATAAGCACCTTTCACCAGGCGCATTGGAATCAAATCACCCTGTTGTTTAGCTAAAGCGCCTAGCCAGGCAATCACGGGTAGGGCACGTTTTGAGTATGCCTGGATCACTAAGCCAAACTTTCCCCAACCTCGAACCGCAGGATCCTGATAGAGTTTAGCAAACAGCTCTAAAGATATTTCTAAACGGTCGGCTTCTTCGGCGTCGATGGTAATAGCAACATCGTGTTGTCGTGCATGGATCAATAGCTTGAGGATACTGGCAAACATTTCATCTAAAACGCGTTCACGATTAGCCGCTTCGTAACGAGGATGGATCGCCGATAGCTTGATCGACATCGAAGGAGTGGCGCCTAAAGCCTGAGCACTATTGCTATTATTAGCGAGTTGGGTGACGGCTTGGTGGTAATCTTGCAGGTATCGGTTGGCATCCTGCATGGTAAGGGCGGACTCGCCCAACATATCAAACGAGTAGCCATAGCCTTGGATGCGGCTTTTTTCGGCATTTTTTAGCGCTTCATGAATACTCTGACCTAATACAAATTGATAGCCCATTATTTTCATTGCCTGGTTCATCGCTTGGCGGATCACTGGCTCAGAGAATTTATTCACTAATTTGTTGATGACTTTATTTGGTTGAGCTGACTCTGCATTGTCGAGATTGACCACCTTTCCGGTGAGCATTAAACCCCAAGTCGATGCGTTGACAAACAGAGAGTCTGAGTTTTTCAGGTGAGATTTCCAATCGGCAGCACCCATTTTATCGCGGATCAGCGCATCGGCAGTCGCGGCGTCAGGAACCCGCATCAAGGCTTCGGCTAAACACATTAACAAGATCCCTTCACGGGTATCCAGGCTGTACTCCAGCAGTAGGGCATCGATCATTTGTACCGCTTTTTTATCAGCTCTGACCCTTTCGATAAGCTGGGTGGCAAATACGGTGCTTGCCGTGAGCTCTTGGTCTGAGGGCTGAGCGAGCGGTAATAGTTGCTCTAACAATTGATCTTCGTCAACACAGTACAGTGGCGAAATGGTGGGCCATATTTGTTCAGGTGACTGCTCAATATAGGCTGGATTAACGATTGCCTGAGCATCAAAATTTAAGTGTTTCAGCATGCGACTTCCTTGATTGCGATTCTTGCTGAGGGGTCAAGAATGTTATTGCTTTGTTATTGCTCAATCGATTGTAAGGGGCTTTTTTCGCCCTGTATTAAGAAATGCTACGCTGTTTTTTAGAAATACTCTGGTAACTAACACGAATTTAAGGATTTGCTAACATTTGTTTCATCATTCTATTTTGTGTTACAAATGTTTCACTGGCTTGAGCTGATGTCGTTTTAACGGATTTGCATTGAAGAAAAAGTGGCTAAAGCTAATTGCTGGTTCAGCGAAATTGACGTTGGTAGCGGGCCGGAGATACGCCAAAATAATTGGAAAATGCACTGGTAAAACTGCTTTGGCTGGCGAAACCACAGCTATCGGAAATCTGAGATAGTGTCAGTGTAGCATCGTCTAACAATTGTTTGGCTAACTCAAAACGTTTGCGTAGCAGATACTGGTGAGGGGTGATGCCATTTTGCTGGCGAAATAATAGATGAAATTGGCTTTCAGCTAAATAGACACAACCAGCCAACTGCGCAACCGTGATCTTCTGATGTAGATGTAATTGAATGTAGCTGTCAATCACATCCATCTGTAAGCGGACGAGCGGGCGTTGCCGAAGCTGGGTTTGGGCTAATTGGTTTTGTAAAACACAGACCAGGGTATGGGCGCAAGCTTGCCCGAGCAACTGATCTTGTGGCTGGCTAAGTATTTCGTGGCATAACGCTCCGATAAGCACCTGCGCTTGGTTACCTAGCTGAAAATAAGCTTGGCGCTCGAATAGCTGCTCAACTTTGTCTTGCATCTCATGGGTTTGTTCTAGCGGTAGGTTGACGACTAAAATTTGGTTACGCCCCAAGCCAGTAAATGCATGTTTGTTGTCGGCGGATACCAAGCAGCCTTGACCCGGCCCAACCAAGTTACCCACGCCTTCAATATCAAACTCGGTCTGTCCTTGTAACCCTATTACCACTTGATAAAAGTTGTGGCTGTGATGATGGGCTTGGCTAGGCAGTGTTAATACTTGAGATAAGCTGTTGGTTTTAACCATATATGTTTACTTTGCAAATTAAGAACTGTCATAAACTACATCATTTACATTGGTGTGAGTCGTTTGCTTGGGCGTTTAATAAACGATAGTGGATTAATTTGTAATATGTGTCAATTGACTTGCCGATTGAGCGACGCGTCAACAAGTGTAATCTTTAATTGAAGACATCGTCATGTGCTGCGCATTGTCAGTTATGCTTTTTTTTGACATTACGAATAGTCTCGCGTAGTCAAATCAACCAATGATAAATAATATATTGGTCATTTATGTTGGTGTTAGGGGGCTATATGGCAGAATGTTCATTTATTTGTTGATCTTATTTTAGTTGAAGGACTCATCATGAAATTTCGTTTCGCACTAGGTGTCGCTGTATTGGCCTCGCTGCCAGCTTTGCCAGTTCAGGCTGACTTGCTTGGTCTTACTTTTGCCAGTCATATTTCCCAAACCGATAGCGAGCCTAAAGCCTCGTCGGCTTGGCAGGGTGATATGGAGTTAAGGTTGAAGCATTTTGTTCCGTTGATTCCTAATGTCGCGATTGGTATGAATAAAAGAAAGCAAGGTGATGCTGCGGATGGTTCAAGCTATCAAGCGGAGTTATATTACAATCTTTTAGACACGGCAGGTTTTTACATCGACTTAGGTGCTGGATATGAGCGTTGGGATAGTGCAAACAGCTTATTATCGGGAACTGACAATGGTGAGCAGATGTATGGTGTCGGCCGCGTTGCCTGGCATTTTGTGGGAACCGGTTTTGGCCTTGAAAGCGATCTAAAATTGTCGCTTGTAGACGATGATTACCAAGCGAATCGTTTTAGAGCGGGTGTAAGCTATGAATTATTAGATTTGGCGGTGAGCACTATCGACCTGTCTGCGGGTTACCTATATGAAGATATTTCGACTCGTCGTTACAGCACCAAGAATAATGGTGCCTACCTAGGGCTTGCAGTTAAGTTTTAAGCGGAACTCAATGGATAAGGGTTATAGACACGAATGTTCATGTGATAACCCTAACGGCTGATTTACTTAGGCATGGTTTACTTTTGCCGTCAATTAAACTGCTCTCCTTGACGTTTTGATTATTTGCTGCTGATTAAACGAGCAGCTAAACCCAAGAAAATGAATCCCAAAAGGCCATCGGCATGCCGGCCAAATTTTAAACCATTGGCGAATAATTTTCCTAATTTACTGAATGACAGAGAAAAAACGATGTTGATTAGTAACACGACGCTGCTAAGTAAGACGCCTAGTAGCAGGATTTGTGTGGTCAAATTTTGTTGTGGATGGGTAAATTGAGGTAAGAACATGCTAAAGAAAAGCAATGCCTTTGGATTCATTAAATTATTGAATAAACCTCTTGATAGCAGTTGCTTATTATTTAAGCGCAGTATTTTGGGAGAGCTGGAATGATTGTGATCTTGTAACCAGCCTCGCAATAATTTAATACCGAGCCATGATAAATAGATCGCACCTACAACCTTAATTGCAATAACCAGCGGTGGTAGAGCCTGCATTAATTGGCCTAAACCGAATGCTACTAATCCAGTTTGAATTAAACCTGCCAAAAAAATACCGAGTGATATTATTAGCCCTGCCTTGAAGCCTGTGATTGATGAATAAGTGGAGATAAGCAGCATATCTGGGCCTGGAGATATAGCTAAAAATCCGATGCTCACTAAAAATAGTGGCAGTATAGAAACATCAATCATGGTCATCCTTACCGATTTTTTCGCAGATTATACAGAGTCCAAGGCGCGAGTGCATATGGGTTATTGGCTGCCATCGTCAGCGATGGAATTAACGCTGAATAATGGTTTTTTGGGAGGGTATGTTACTTCTGTTCGTGGCAGGCTGATGGTTTTCCTTGGTTCAATTTACTCGTATCAGCAGATATTTAATCCTCAGGGAGCGATTGGTTTAGTCGAGGTGTTTCGAATAAAGATATAGGCTGCAGTCGTTGAAGACACACAGCCTGGAAGTAACAAAACGAGTTAACTTACCAACATAAAGTTAAACCTTCGGCTGATGATTTAGAAGGAATGCCATCAACTGGTTTATCGGTGATCAACTCAACGCCTGTGTTTACGAAGTCCAACCCAGCGGTATTTTGTGGTTTTTTACCACTTTGAATAAATTCATAAACGGCTTCAACTCCCATTGACGCCATTCGAAGAGGAAATTGCATCGAAGTCGCCCCAATGACCCCAGCTTTAACATTCTCAACTCCAGCGCAACCACCATCGACTGAAACGATCAGCGCATCTTGTTTGCCGAATGCAGAGAGCGCTTCATATGCACCAGCGGCAGCCGGTTCATTAATGGTGTACACCAGATTAATGCCAGTATCTTTGGGAAGTAGATTTTCGATGGCGGTTCGCCCACCATCTTGAGAGCCTTGCGTCACTTCGTTACCAACAATGCGCGGATCATCTTCATCCCCCATATTTTGGGGATCTTTCAAATCAATTCCAAAGCCATTGAGGAAGCCTTGATTTCGAGCGACATCAACACTGATTTTATTTTCGTTGAGATCAAGTAAAGCAATTTTGGCAGATGAGGCGCCGTCACCCATTTGCTTCTTCGCCCACTGTCCAATCAAATCTCCTGCGGTAAAATTATCGGTAGCAAAAGTGGCGTCTGCCGCACTCGCAGGATTCAATGGTGTATCTAACGCGATTACTAATACGCCAGCTGAGCGGGCCATTTCTAAAACCGGCACAATAGCGACCGGATCACTCGGGGTAATTAGGATCCCTTTTGCGCCCGAAACCACTAGATTTTCCACCGCTTGTATTTGAGTTTGATTGTCACCATCAAAATTACCAGAAAACGTCATGAGTTCTAAACCTAATTCATCGGCTTTACTCTTCGCGCCTTCTTGCATTTTTACAAAAAATGGATTGGTATCGGTTTTGGTGATGAGCCCAACAATGGGCTTGTCCGCAGCAGACACGATACCGTTAACTATCAGGCACGAAGTCACTCCGAGTAATGTAATAAACTTGTTCATATCTTTCTCCGGTCTTGTTGTTAAGCAGCAGACGCTACACCTTAGATGGATGCACTTACTTGAAATAAGAAATCATTCGAATATGAATGACTCAAGTTTGCTCAGTGATTAAATTTATTCATTTATTACTTCGCAAATAAGTATGGTTGATATCGATATGAAGACAAGTCGGGTTGATATATTTTTGAGAAGCTTAAAAATAGTAGAGAATGACCTGTTCAAAATTATAGGTTTGGACACAATATCGACTATGGTTATCGGGGATACTTATGGTTGTCCGTTGGTATAACTAGGTTCATGTGATTGAAAGAACCTTGAATACTTAGGTTGACTCCTAAGGTATTCGGTACCGCTTTATTTATATGAACAGAGAGTACAGTCAACGATGAAAATCAGTTCAAAATTTATTCTCAGTATTGTTACTATCGCCGCTTTAGCGGTGGTGAGTACGGCGGCTGTGATCGCTTCGTTTTCGTCCTATAAAACAGAAGAAATACTGCTGGAAGCGCGTCGAGATCAAATGATTTCCTTACGCAATGTCGCATCCGAAATAGTGAAACAGTATTTTGGGTCATTGGAAAGTCAGTTGCTGAATGTTTCGCAACAACAAGCGCTGATTGATGCAACGCGTAATTTATCATCGTCTTATAAGCCGTTCTCGTTTTTTGTTGGACGAAATGATCGTCAGGGGCAAAAAGATCAACTTGCGAGTTATTATCAGGCCAATATTGCTGGGCAATATAAAAGTCTTCATGCAGGGAAGGCGCTTGATGTAACCACCTTGATTAACCAGATGAGCGAACCGGCGATCGCCTTGCAAGCGCAATATATTGTGAACAACCCGAGTGATATTGACAATAAAGATGAAATGCTTGCTTCATCAGACAAAACTTCTTATACGACAAATCACCAGCGTTATCACCCTTATTTCAGGGCCTTTTTAAAACGTTTTGGCCTGCAAGATATTTTGCTGTTAGACACCAATGGCAGTGTAATTTATTCGGTGAAAAAGCATATTGATTTCGGAATGTCGGTGACTAATCCCATGCTCGCTCAATCTGGATTAGCTGAGGCGTTTAGCCAAGCCTCGAAACTTAAAGGGGATGGACAGAGTTATGCGTTTATTGACTATGCTGCTTACCCTGGAAGTTTAGGTTTACCTACTGGATTTATAGCTGCACCAGTGTATAACAAAACGGAAGCGGTTGGGGTCGTGGTGTTTGCACTTCCTTCCGAAAAATTAACGGCATTGATGACCTATGGTTATAGTTGGCAAGCCTCTGGCTTGGGGAAAACTGGGGAAACTTATTTGGTTGGGCTTGATAACAAACCCAGAAGTGCCAGCCGTTTATTGTTAGAAGAACCGCAAAGCTTTAACTCTTTGATGACCCAGTTAGGCGTGAATCAAACAGAATTGGACGAGATAGTCGCTGCCAAAACCAATGTTGGTTTTCAAACCGTTCAATCGGAAGCTATCCGTCGTGCTTTAAGTGGAGATTCCGGCTCGCTGGTTAATCAAAATTACCGAGGAGAAAAAGCTTTATCGGCTTACGCTCCCATCGAAGTTATGGGTAAGCGTTGGGCGATCCTTAATGAAATCGACATGAATGAAGTGACCTCGAAGCTTTCTGAAATACAGCGATTGATTTTGCTTTATGCAAGCTTGACTGCGCTGTTAGTGATTGTGTTAGGCGGTGTTGCCGGTTACATCATTACCAGGACCATTGTCCGGCCGATCCGAGAAACCAGCCATTCCTTGCTGGATATTGCCGAGGGTGACGGTGATTTAACCCAACGTTTGAACGAACAACGTAAAGATGAGCTCGGCGAGCTTGCCAGTGGCTTTAACCAATTTGTGGCTAAGATCCAGCGAGTGGTTCAAGGCATTCGAGGTTCGGTGGGCACCTTGGCTACAACCGTTGGCGATATGAATAGGATTGTGGAAGAGGGCAGTCAAGCGGCAAACGCACAACAACGCGAAATGGAAATGGTGGTGACCGCTATCAACCAAATGGCGGCTTCGGCACAGGAGGTTGCAGGTAATGCCTTAAACGCGGCAGGGGTTGCACAATCGGCAGATGTTGAGGGGCAGCATGTGCAAACGGTTGTTCAAGAGGCGATTACTTCGATTGAGAATCTTTCTGCAGAAATTGACCAATCTTCAGAAGTCATTAGTGAATTGGAGGGGAATGTTGGCAGCATTGTGACCATTCTGGACGTGATCCGTGGAATTGCAGAACAAACCAATCTCTTGGCACTCAATGCTGCAATTGAATCAGCCCGAGCAGGAGAGCATGGGCGAGGCTTCGCGGTCGTTGCAGATGAAGTTCGTACTTTGGCTAAGAAAACTCAAGACAGTACCGAAGAAATCCAAGCCATGATCGAACGTTTACAAAAAGATACGGTTCGAGCTGTTGATGCAATGGCGTCTAGTAAAGCTAATGGTGGTAAGAGTGCTGATATTGCGCGTAATGTAGGAACATCGTTAATTAAAATTGCGGAAGCGATATCCACCATTAGTGATATGAACGCACAAATTGCTAATGCTTCAGATGAACAGAAAGTTGCGATTGAAGAAATCAACCGCGGTATCGTGACAATTTCTGATTATGGGGAGAAGACTTTAGATGGTGTTAAAGAAATTAGTAAAAGTAGTGCCGGTTTAAGTGTGCTTTCAGAGGACTTAGACGGGCAGGTGAAACAGTTCCGCGTATAGCGCTGTTGTAAGGTGTGATTACGTGGATTAGTGTGAATTAGCTGTATTGTTCATATGCGATCAGACACATCTTAATACAGCTCGCAATCTAAGCTGACAGTTGAGAGTGTGCGTATCTAACGCGCTTTTGTCCCGTTCTGTGTTAGCAACGGGGTAGAAGCTTTCGCCTACGGCGACGTCATTAAGCTTCAACGAGCAAAGCTTAGCGAAGCAAAAAGAAAGCTCGCCCTGCATCTTCTTAAACCCTGCGTGGCTCATTCTCAAGGGCGTTGAAGTAAACACTACGCTCAACAAACAGACTTCAACTTTGCTCCCTTGTTCATTTGCGCGACTCGGCGAAGATGATGGGATTTAAAAGCGTAACCTTGGCTATCGAGAGTATGAAAGGTTTTTGTTTTTAGAATGGGTGTCTAGTTTATTGCATTCGATATACTTTTCTTTGACGAGCAAAGAAAAGTATATCGCCGTCAGGGCGAAACCCTCACTAATAGATCCCCAAAATAAGCTAACTCATTTTGGGGCTGAACCAATTTAGGGCAATCTGTGATATCTAGTCACATCGAGGTAACGAAACTGACAGATAGCATTTAGACTAATTCACGTAATCACTGTTAACACCAAGCGACTTTGTCGTAATCGCTAATTACCAAGGGACTCTGCTGTTGTCGAAAGCATTTTTGAGGCACCCTATACCATCGCTTTATCGCTGGCTTGTTTCACATCATCGCGCCATTTAGAAGCGAGCACCATTAGCCCCAAAAGTCCTCGCTTTGGCTAATGGTGCTATTGTTATGCGCTTTCTCTAATCATCAGTTCATAAGGGAGTGTTTGATGCAAATTGGCTACACCTTTCTGCTCTATCAATGAAATAATCGTGGTGACAGCTAGTTCGGCCATTTCGACTCTAGGGATGCGGATGGTGGTGAGCCTAGGGTTAATTACTTCGGCGAAATCGAGGTCATTAAACCCTACAATATCAATATCTTTGCCAACTTTTATATCGTAGCGCTGACATTGCATGATGGCTCCGGCAGCCATATCGTCATTGACAAAAAATATTGCATCGGTTTCTGGCCATTGATTCAAAATTTCCGAAATGGCATTTGCGCCATTATGAAAAGAGGTTCGTTCTTTGGTATTAATGAATCGATGATAATCTAAGCCATGTTTTTCCATGACCAGTTCCCATGCTGTTTTTCTCAACATTGCCCGTCTATCTAGCCATGTTGAGCAAAACGCAATATTTTTTCGTTCTTTAGAGATCAAGTATTCGGTTAGCTCTGTGGCAGCATCTGACTGGTTGACACCAAAGTTAGCATCGAAGGTTGGCTTATCAAGGATATCCATAATTTCAACGGCTGGAATATTGCTATTCTTGATCATGGTTTGGGTGGCGAGAGAGTGCTCCGTTTCAGTAAAAATAAAACCATCAACATTTCTTGAAAGAAAATTTTCTACGACTTTTTCTTCCCCAAGTGTTGTATAAGATGAATCACCAATGAGTAAGTTATAGCCAAGGCTTTCACAACTAATCTTTGCCGCGCTAATAATCTCGGCAAAAACCGAGTTTGTGAAACTTGGAATGATTAAAACAATTGATTTGCTGGAAGATAACGCAAGCGTTTTTGCCGCTACATTTGGAATATAATTGAGAACTTTACATGCCTCAATCACCTTCGAGTGAACGTCGGCAGATACCCGATTCGGGTTATTTAATGCTCTAGAAATTGTCGACTTGTTTACGCCTAAATATTCAGCAACATCTGCGATGGTGGTTCTTTTATTCATTTATTATTATCCAAGTGTTGAACACACCCATTTATCGGATGCATTCAAATCGCATTTAATATCGTTGTAACTTAGCTCATCGCGCCATTATTAGGATGACCTAAAGCCAGCCGGAGTCCATCGAATAGATCCTTGCTGGCCCAGCCTTGAGGCTCGTATGCTATCTCATTAGTGTAAGTAAGTTCAATATCATTTAATATTCCATGGATCCCGTCCACCTCTATGATTTGGCCATCTTTAATTAAATCTATGCTGCCTCCTTTTTTGGCTTCGGGAGTGATATGAACGACGGCGGGCACCTTTCCTGAAGCGCCAGATAAACGTCCGTCAGTCACTAATGCAACTTGATAGCCTTTATCATAAATAATCCCCAGTAAAGGAATTAGCTTGTGAAGTTCAGGCATACCGTTTGCGGTTGGGCCCTGGTTTTTAACCACGACGACCACATCTTGCCATAGCTCATCGTTTTGGAACGCTTGGTGAACCGCCAGTTGGCTTTCGAACACTCGCGCAGGTGCTTTTACGATCCGTTTCGCTTCGCTAACCGCAGAAACTTTCATGATCCCTTGTCCCAAGTTACCTTGGAGTAATTTTATACCACCGCTTGGGCTGAAGGGATGCTCAACGTCTGCAATGATAGCTCGATCGCTCACTTTTCGTTCTGCTGTGAGGATTTGTTTTGAAATGGGCTGATTGTTAAAACACAGTGCATCGGGGTGTAATAGTCCAGCGCTTAATAATTCGGCCATGATTGCCGAGACCCCACCAGCATCATGAAATTGATTGACGTCTGCTGGTCCATTTGGGTAAATTTTAGCAAGCAAGGGTACAATATCAGAGAGTTGATCAATGTCTTCCCAGCGTAAGTCTATACCCGCCGCTCTCGCAATCGCGACCAGATGCAAAGTATGGTTGGTGGACCCTCCGGTCGCTAACCAGACAACACAAGCATTGATTAACGATTTTTCTGTAATCACTTGGTACAAGGGTAATGCAGTATTATCCAGCAGCCCGGAAACCACTTCGTTAATCACCGAGGATTTATCCATACAAGCTTTGGATAAACCACTATCGATGGGTTGTAACCCAAGTGCTTCCAACATGACTTGATTGGTATTTGCGGTTCCATAAAAAGTGCAGGTCCCTTCACTGTGATAACATTTACACTCCGTGTCGGTGAGTTGTTCCAAATCGATTTCCCCACGATGAAAATCTTGTCTCGCTTTCGATTTTTCAGCATTGCTGATTCCAGTGGACATAGGGCCTGCGGGTAAAAAAGCACTTGGGATATGACCCCTTGATAGGGCGCCAATTAGCATGCCAGGAACAATTTTATCGCAAGTGCCAAGTAAAACAGCTCGGTCTGCAGTGGCACAAGATAAAGGTATCGCGGTTGCCATGGCGATGACGTCTCGGCTCATCAAGGATAGTTCCATTCCTTGATAACCTTGTACTACGCCATCACATATTGCAGGTACGCCCCCAACAAATATCGCACTGTGTCCAAGCTTGGCACTGATTGATTTTATTTTTTCGGGGTAATGACGGTAGGGCGCATGTGCCGAAACCACTTCGTTATATGAGCTGATGATCCCTAAGGTATAACTTGATTTTTGACGAATAATTGTTCGTCGTTGCTCATCAAGTGCGGCAAACACATGTGCTGCATTGCTGGGTTCGATGGAGTGGGTTGACAGTTGGTTTTCTTTCAGATTTTTTAATCGGCTAAGGTATTGAGTTCGGGAAGAAATACTACGCTGTTCGAGATTCTCGGTGATCTTTGCTAATAGCTTATTACACATAATTAAGTTCTCTTAAATTTTTTACAGTGAGTTCTACGACTGCATTTATGTCATTTTCTAGGATTGAAACCTCAATATAATCGATGGGTTCATTGGTACTCGGTTCAATCAAGGTATCAAATTGGCTTCTGAGCATAGAGTCACCATTGAAATAGTGCTCGCCACGTTTTTTCATCCTTTCGCTAATCACTTCGAATGAACCTTTTAGGTAGACAAATAAGCAACTTTCTTGGATCCCAGCCTGAAGTATTTTTCGATACTCAGGCTTTAAACATGAGCAAGCGATTACGAGGTTTTCATTTGAATCAATGCATGCGGTTGCCATTGTATTTAAGGCATCCAACCAAGGTTGCCTATCCACATCATTAAGTGGGATGTTATGTTTCATTTTTGCGATATTAGCTTCAGGATGATAATCGTCTGCATCAATATAAATATATGATAATAAACTAGATATTGACTCTGCCACGGTGCTTTTACCAGATCCGGAAACACCCATTATAAAGAGTATTTTCTTTTTCATCAATTTGTCTCACCTCACACTTTTTAAAAGTAACCCTTCCAATATAGCTGATCGATATCTAACATGGCAAGCGGTTGCCTTGTTTTGTTTTGAGATGAGGAAGCAAATGTCAATAGGTAATAATATGAAAGTTAAATCGATAAAAGTTTTTGGTAAAGGAGAGGTTGGCCTTGAAGAAACCTCATTTGCGGTTACCGCGGATGAAACGCTTGTACGAGTGACTCGAGGCGGAATATGTGGTTCCGATATTCATTACTATCAACATGGCGGGATAGGCGATTTTAGTTTGTGCCACCCGATGACTCTTGGACATGAAGTCATCGGTCGTATTCATCAAAGCGGACAGACGGTTGCTGTCAATCCAAGTAAAGCATGTGGTAAGTGTTTTTATTGTGAAAGCGGTAATTCTAACCAATGTGTGAATATGGAGTTCTTTGGTAGTGCGATGCGTAACCCCCATGTAGATGGCGGATTTTCGGAATATTTGAGCGTTAGCAAACAGCAGCTTGTTCCCTATGACGACACTATTAGTGACGATGTGATGGCTTTTTCCGAGCCACTTTCGGTTGCGATCCATGCCATCAATCAGGCCGGTGGTGTGTTGGGGAAAAGGGTTTTGGTGACCGGATGTGGCCCCATTGGTTGTCTCATTATTGCAGCCTGCCAAGCTGCTGGCGCAAGTGAAATCATTGGTACTGATTTGAGCGAGCGCTGTAGAGATATTGCTCTTGAGATGGGGGCCGACAAAGTTTACTCCCCATTAGAAAGCTTGCCGACAGAATACACTGCCGATAAAGGCTATTTTGATGTGTCTTTCGAAGCTTCTGCTGCTGTGCAGGCTTTTCATGGCTGCATTGATATGACTCGCGCGAAGGGAGCATTAGTTCTGGTTGGGATGCGACCCGGCATGGTGGATTTCCCATTAACAAAATGTCTGGCTAAAGAAATCAACATTCGCGGGACTTTTCGATTTGTAAGCGAATTTGAAACTGCAGTGAGATGGCTTGAGAAAGGGAAAGTCAATCCACTTCCACTGCTTACACGAGTATTTCCATTTACCCAAATAATTGACGCTTTAAAGCTGGCTGAAGATAAAACTTCGGCAATGAAAGTTCAATTATCATTTGAGAGACAAGATGAAAAATTTATTTGATTTGAGCGGAAAAATAGCACTGATTACGGGTGCTGCACAGGGCATTGGTAATCTTTTAGCCAAAGGTTTGGCTGAACACGGTGCCACCATTGTGATTAACGATATTACTCAAGAAAGAGCAGAAAATGCAGCCAAGGAATTGGTTGATTTGGGGTTTCTTGCATATGGCATTGCATTTGATGTTACGAATAAGCAAGAAATTGTTGATTCCATTAAAAGAATCGAAATGGAAATTGGTGAAATTGGTATTTTAATCAATAACGCCGGTATTCAGCGAAGACATCCTTTTCTTGAGTTTCCTGAACAAGACTGGGATGACGTGATTCAAGTTAACCAAAAGGCCGTCTTTTTGATGATGCAAGAAGTTGGCAAATATATGGTTGAGCGACAGTGTGGAAAAATAATAAATATCGGTTCCATGCAAAGTGAATTAGGCCGAGATACCATTACTCCTTATGCCGCATCTAAAGGTGCAGTGAAAATGCTGACTCGTGGTGGGTGCGTTGAATTAGCAAGACATAATATTCAAGTGAATGGTATTGCTCCAGGATATTTTATTACAGAGCTAACCAAACCCTTGGTTGAAAATAAAGAGTTTACGGATTGGCTTTGTAAAAGAACTCCGGCAGATCGTTGGGGTAAACCTGAAGAACTAATTGGTGCTGCTGTATATTTGTCGTCGGCAGCTTCTGATTTTGTTAATGGGCATCTATTGTTTGTTGATGGTGGGATGCTCGCCGCTGTGTAGTGATTAAAATAATAACCTAATTAAAACGTGAAGGTAATAAAATGAAAATAAAACAATTTGCTTTAACTATATCGTCAATTCTATTGGCGGGTTCAGCTTTGGCTGCTGATATTAGCTTGAACTTTCAAAGTTCTAATTTTACAGGAGAACAGGTTTATACGGTTCAAAAGAAATGGACGGATACTGTAGAGAAATCATCTAACGGTCGTATTCATATTGATTTGCTACCCTTAGATTCAGTATTAAAATCATCAGATATGTTAACTGGTGTTCGCAATGGCATTATTGATGGCGCAATTGCAACCGCTGCAATGTATTCTGGAGAGGACCCAGGATTTGGCTTAATTGGCGATACTATTTCAGCTTGGAATAGTGATGAAGATATTCTCAAGTTCTACTACTACGGCGGAGGTCTGGAGGTGGTAGATAAGATTTTTCAAGCTTATGGTGCGAAGTTAATTGGTGTTTCTGTGACTGGCTCTGAATCCTTGCCTTCAAAAGTTAAGTTGGAAAAGGTTGAAGACTTTAAAGGGGTTAAAATGCGAGCGCCTTCAGGACCGATCCAAAAACTCTTTGCTAGGATGGGGGCCGCTCCAGTTGGTTTACCGGGTTCTGAGATATATACCGCACTTGAAAAAGGGATCATCGATGCCGCCGATTTCTCTACCTTTGCAAACAACCAAAAGCAAGGGGTTCACGATATAGCGAAGTACCCAATCTACCCCGGTATACATTCTTCACCCACTGTACACGTTATTATGAATCTGAAAAAGTGGAATGCTTTACCAGAAGATGATCAAAGCTTCCTCGTCGAGCATTTTAAAGGTATGGCCCTCGAATCACTATTACAGGCTCACTATGAAGACCGGATTGCTTATGGTGAAGCAATTAAAGAAGGGGTGACGCCGATAGCTTGGGAACAAAAAGAAATTGATAAGGTTAGAGCTTACGCAAAAGCGATTTGGAAAGAAACTGCAGATAACTCAGAAATAGGGAAGATGTATTACGATGTTCTTATTAAATATCTTGATTCTCAAGGTATGCTATAAAACATAATATTGTAAGTTATTAATGGCAGGCGAGTCCTGCCATTAATTTTAAAATGGAAGGTTTATATGAAAAGGTCTTTTTCTGAAAAAATAGATCATCTTTGTGTTAGTGCTGGGGAATGGGTTTCAATCCTGTTTATTGTTGTTGTGGTAATTGGTTTTTTTGAAGTTGTTATGCGTTACGTATTTAACAGTCCAACGAATTGGGTTCATGAAACGACTACATTTTTAGTGAGTATCTCACTTATTTATGGAGGTGTATCTTGTTATGCAAGTAATAAACATATCTGTATGGACTTTATTCGTCAAAGATTTAGAAGAAAAACACAGTGGTGGATGGAATTACTTGTTGAACTATTAACCTTTGTTTTTATGTTGATGCTAACTTACGGATCTTTTTGTGCAACTAAAGATGCGTTCTTTTCTCCTTTCGGTAAATTTAAAATGCAGACTTCTGGGAGTGTTATCGATACTCCATTTCCTGCATTAAACAAAGGATTCTTTTTCCTTTCATGTCTGGTGATGCTACTGCTTTGTGTCACTCATATTTACCGCCATATTGTTAAACGAAATGATCGATTAAATTTGGGGAATCACAATGCTTAGTGTGGTTGGTATTGGAATGGGGACAGCGATTATTTTCGCTGCAATGATTTTTCTTTTATTCATAGGGATGCCTCTCGGATTTCTTACGGGGCTTGTTGCTCTTTCCTTTTCATATCTTTGGTTTGATACGACGGTCATTATGCAAATGGTATCGTCTCGGGTCACCGACTTTACTTCATCGTATACTTTTGTAGCTGTGCCGATGTTTGTGTTAATGGCAACCATGCTCGATAAAACTGGCATTGCCAGAGATCTATACAATGCGATGCGAGTTTTGGCGGGCAGAATAAAAGGTGGAGTGGCCCTACAGAGTATGATGGTGGCGGTATTGCTGGCATCGATGTCCGGTATTATTGGCGGAGAAACGGTGCTCTTAGGGATGCTTGCTTTACCGCAAATGTTACGTTTGGGCTATAACCAGAACTTGGCGATTGGTACTGTCGTTGCTGGCGGTGCTTTAGGCACGATGGTTCCGCCAAGTATTGTACTGATTATTTATGGCATGACCGCCAATGTGTCTATTGGTGATCTATTTTTAGCCTCAGTCCCCGCAGCGGTATTACTTTCTAGCCTTTACATGTTGTATATCTTGATCCTATGTCATATTAACCCAAGCTATGGTCCGGCGATGGATGCAAGCGAATTAGAAGGTTTAAGTCGAGAAGATAAAAAGAAAATTGCGAAGGATATTGCGATACCAGTTGCGATTGCCGGATGGATATTAGGCAGCATTTACGGGGGAATTGCGTCGGTTACTGAATCAGCCTGTGTTGGGGTCGTCGGGGTCGCGATTGCGGCTTGGTACCGTAATGAGCTTAACTTGAATATCATTTTTGACGCCTTAAAACATACCCTAAAAACCGTCGGGATGATTATCTGGGTTGGTATTGGTGCCACGATGATCATTGGGGTATATAACCTGATGGGGGGAGATAAATACATTGCAGATCTATTTATTGGTTTAGATGCGCCGCCAATTTTTACCATTCTAATCATGATGGGCGTTTTGTTGGTACTGGGTATGTTCCTCGATTGGATTGGCGTTGCTATGCTAACCATGCCCATATTTGTTCCCATCATTATCGCATTAGGTTACGACCCGGTCTGGTTTGGGGTTCTATTCTGCGTCAACATGCAGGTCTCATTCTTAAGCCCACCATTTGGTCCAGCGGCATTTTACCTCAAGAGTGTAGCCCCGGCTGGTATCGAACTCACTGATATATTCAAATCCGTCTGGCCGTTTATTTGTATGCAGATAGCCGTATTAGCTTTGCTGCTCACTTTCCCTGAAATTGTGACTGTTTTATTGTGAGGTAAGTATGTCTGATTTATTGAACAAGCTTTCGAAGCTTAAAGTTGTCCCAGTGATTGTTGTTGAGCATGCTCAGGATATATTGCCTTTAGGCAAAATACTTGTTGATAACCATTTACCCGTAGCAGAAATAACCTATCGCTCATTCGCCGCTGAAAATGCAATTAAGGCATTGCGCGAGTCACAGCCTAAGATGTTGATTGGTGCAGGCACAGTGTTGAATGAAGCGCAGGTGATATCGGCCAAAAATGCGGGAGCAGATTTTATTGTTTCACCAGGCATTAATCCTAAAACCATTGAGGCATGTATCCAGCATAACATTCCGATTATTCCAGGCATTAGTCGCCCTTCAGATGTTGAATTGGCCTTGAATTATGGCATTCATCTCGTGAAGTATTTCCCGGCGGAGGCCTCTGGCGGGATCCCCATGCTTAAAGCCTTACTTGGTCCTTATTCTATGTTGAATATTATGCCGACAGGCGGGATTTCGGAAGGTAACATTAATGATTATCTTGCTATCGATGCGGTTGTTGCCTGTGGTGGCTCATGGATGGTTGATAAGCAACTCATTCAACAATCTGACTGGGATAGCGTGAGTGAATTGGTGAAACGCACTGTTGCGCTGGTTAAGCAAGCGTGATGCCTAAGCCAAGCCATCATCGCTGCTGATCCGCACCATATACCTTGTGAATCTAAATTGATTCACAAGGTATATATTAATTATTAGTTGTTTGTCATCAGCGCTTAGACGGCCCTTCCAGAATTTTAGACATATTGAAGCCTGAAATACTAAAGCCTAGTGCTTGGTAGAGTTTGAGCGCACGTTTATTCTGGTAAGCAACTCTAAGCTTGATTTGTTTTATACTCTGCTGCTGAAGCTGAGCTTCTAGAAGCGCAATCGCTTGCTTAGCATAACCTCGACCTCGATAGGTTTCGTTAACATAAAAGTCATAGATGAATGTCGCCTGGTCCTCTGTATTAATGGCATGCCATAAATAGCCCACCACATTTGATTGATTGTCTATGCTGATTTCAAGACATAATAAGGCGTGTTGTTTGGTATCTAGACCATTTGGAAAGCTAAGCTGTAATGCTTTTTGTGCCATCTCGATTGCAAGGTCTAGCGGGTGGCCATAATTTTCTGCAATTTCACGGCTGTAATCATCAATGAAATACTCACAATATGCGGGATACTCGTTTTGTTTCATTGGCCTAAGAGTAAGCATCTTCTTCCTTTTTCCTTTTAGAGCTAATAGTCGCGTTCAACCTTAGCGATTCTAGTTTTAAATGATGAATACCAATGCTCTCGACCCATTTTTTGAGCTTGCTGATGTTCTATATTGGCTTTCCAATGTTTGATTGAGTCAAGATCGGACCAGTATGAAACCGTAATCCCTAGTTCTTCTCTGGCAGACTCAATGCCAATAAAGCCAGCTTGCTTGGAAGCGAGTGTAAACATTTTTTCGGCCATTTCAGCATAGCCCTGATCACCTTCCGTGCGAAGAGAGGTAAAAATAACGGCGTAATAAGGTGGTGCTGGTGTCTCGGCCATTAACGACATATGCGCTCCTGATGTTATTTAAGGCTGTTTGTCACTGTTCAATATAACTCTCTCTAATAATCGTAGCCATGTTTGCTCCACTTGGTTTGACGGCATTGCATCATGGTATTTGATTGTTAGATGCTTACAAAGCTGATGTTTTCGAGTTTAATTGATTTAACATCTTGGCAATGACTTAAGCCTGGGAGGAGGATAGCAAGAACTCATTGGCGGCTAAAGCCTTATACTCATCTAACTCATTGTCGGTTCATTCTCGCAGCTATAAATCAGCGCTAACTGCATTATTTTTCTTGTAATTAGAGCCACTCGTTAGCGCACTTTATCTCTGGTTATTGGCAGATTTATTCTGTGCAATAAGTTGATCTGATGACTCATCCGCTTGGTATTAAGGGGCTTTAACAAACGTGGTGCAATATAAAATGCTAGATAAGCTGAAAGCTGAGTGGGCGTATTTAGAGATTTGCACGCTTTAGGTTTTGTTGTGTAGTCGCTAAATCAAGCAGAGTCAGCTGGGACGCTATTCTGCTTGATTTAGCTATCGAAGTTTAGCAGCGTGGCTTTCGCTATTGCGCAAACCACGCTCTGAATTGACCTCATCTAATTAGATAGTTCAATCTTGTTATAGTCGATGGTATTCCCTTTTGGAGAACATTTTATTTTGACGACTTGGCGATAGTGGGTCAGTAAAATATAGCCAAAGCAGCCTAAGATGAGTCCTATCGCTAATGCGCCAACCCACTGGATTTGTAGAAAATCTAGTTTGAATAATAGTGTGAGCCCACTGAGTACGGCAATATTACCGATAATATAGGTTGTTTTGCCAAAGCGCTGTACGGTTAAATTTAGGTTATCGGTATACAAGCGCACCAATGAATCAAGCGAATTGATCACAAATGTTACCCCAACAAATACCATTGCTAGATTGTAAAATCCCGCTACAGGAATTGCATTGACACTATAGTAATATAGTACTGTGAACCAAATGGCGATAGGGATCGATGGGAATACCATCATCGCAATTAATACTTGATAAGTTCTAAATCCGCCGACAAAACGTGCGGTAAACTGACCAATCATAATGCTCCAAGCAAACCACCAAAATAAGTAAAATTCATGGTAGTCGTTAATCGGTAAGACAAAGTGATGTAGATTGGCAAAATAATCCCCAATTAGCGCGAAGGTTGAGAAGAATTCACCAAGACCCGAACCATCGGCAAGGAATGCGCCAGCCCACATTAAGCCGATTAAAGCTAAAAACAACCAGCTGCTCGCCAAGCTTAAAACTCTTACGTAGCGAATGTTGGTACTCGAATATACCGCCGTGGCAATCACCAATAATACGATTAGATAAAAACTGCCTACGATGGTCTCACCATCACCCAACTCGGGTAAATACCAGGGTAGATTCACCAGTAATAAGTAAGCCGTAAAGGCGCAGGTACCAATGATAACAATGTTGTTGATGAGTTTAATCAACGGGATTTCGAAAAACTTAACTCTGGGCTCTATCACACAAAAGTAGAAGCAGGTTAAGAAATAGAATGCCCAAATAAAGAAACCCCAAAAACCAAATTCTATCGCTAATGGATTACTAAAGGCGTATTCAGGGCTGGTCACTAAATCCGCGTATCCAGAAAACTCGGTGAGTGGGAACATGATAAGCCCGACATCTAATCCCGAGGTAAATAGGATGGCGATAAAGGTAAACTTACGCACCGGAGTGACCCCAATACACTGGATGTTTCCCCAACGGTAAATGATAAATGAAATGGCAACGAAGGTAAATAAAATGCCGATAGATAGCCAAGTCGTCATCATTTGGCCTCCGAAGGTATATAACTAGCAAACATAATTAATTCCTTATTTTATGTTTTAACTGCCAGGTCTCAATTTTTAATAAAGGCTTTTGCCATCAGACCTTAAGTATCGTGCGGACGATAGTTAAAACCTGATAAATTGAACTTAGCTAAGGGACCATTTGCGAAATCGCGTCGGTTGGTCCGTTACCGCATATTTGTGATAAGCGAGGCGAACCCCCACTTATTACAATAAAATGATAGCGATGGCTGATTAGCTGGCCGGCCGTTTTGCAGCCCGTAAGCGCTGATTATTTTGCCAGTCTTCTGCAACCACGACTTCAGCAGTGCTAGGCGCCAGAGTTGCTACACCTAAAACCATATCTGCGGCGCGCTCGGCCAGCATAATGGTGGGTGAATTCAAGTTGCCATTCGGGATGGTTGGAAAAATTGAAGAATCAATCACCCTAAGGCCCTCAATCCCATGAACCTTTGTTTCTGAGTTCACCACTGACATCTCATCTTCACCCATTTTGCAGGAACAAGACGGATGATAAGCACTCTCTACCGAATTTCTGACAAAACGATCAATTTCCTCATCGCTTTGTACGGTTAATCCAGGCTGAATTTCTTCACCGCGATATTCGTCTAAGCCTGGTTGATTAATGATTTCTCGGGTTAAACGAACACAGGCTCGAAAACCTTCGATGTCGTCTTGATGAGATAAATAATTAAATTGAATTTTCGGTGCCGTATGTGGGTCGCTAGAAACCACTTTCACAAAACCTCTACTCTTGGGTTTGTTATGACCGATATGCACCTGAAAACCGTGGCCGGCAAAGGCTTCTTTTCCATCGTAGCGCATCGCTGCCGGTAGAAAGTGATATTGTAGATCGGGCCACTCTAAGTTTGCTTTGGAACGAATAAAGCCACATGACTCAAAATGGTTGGTTGCACCTAAACCCGACTTATTCAGGATCCAACGGGTTCCAATTAACATTTTGTTCCAAGGGTCCAGCTTTCCATTAAGAGATATTGGTTTTAAACACTTAAATTGAAAATAGAACTCGAGGTGATCTTGCAGGTTTTCGCCCACACCGGGTAGCTGGTGAATTTGTTCTATGCCAGCTTTGGCTAAAGTACTCGCTTCACCAATGCCCGAAAGCTGTAATATATGTGGAGATCCGATGGAACCAGCAGATAACAAGACTTCTTTATCACTAAATACATCAATGACTTGTCCCTTACGCTCGTAGCGCACGCCGACCGCGGTTTTACCTTCAAATAATACTTTGTGCACCAAGGCATGGGTAATCACTGTTAGGTTATCACGCTGTATAGCGGGTCGGAGGTAGGCATTTGCGGTAGACCAACGAACACCATTTTTTACCGTCATATGCATCGGGCCAAAACCTTCTTGTTGCCCGCCATTATAGTCTGCAGTCGCCAAATAGCCGGCGTCTACCCCTGCATTTACAAATGCTTGATACAAGGGGTTCTTCATTTGATTGCCGTTATTGACCGCAAGTGGCCCCGTATCTCCTCGGTATTGATTGCCGCCAAATGACCAAGTTTCGGCTTTCTTGAAATAGGGCAAACAATGCGCATAATCCCAATTCTTTGCCCCATGTTGCTGCCATTCGTCAAAATCGCGCGCATGACCTCGCACATAGACCATGCCATTTATCGATGACGAGCCGCCCAGTACTTTTCCTCGAGGACAATGCATACGGCGCTTGTCTAAAAATGGTTCTGCTTCGGTTTCAAACTGCCAGGCATATTTTTTAGTATTCATCGGAATGGATAATGCGGTTGGCATTTGAATAAAAATGCTTTTGTCACTGCCACCGGTTTCTAACAGCAATACCCGATTGCTCGGATCTGCTGATAAACGATTGGCCAGCACACAGCCAGCACTACCCGCGCCTACAATGATGTAATCTTGTTGAGCGTTGCTCATATTTATTCCTTAAAATGGGCTTTCAAGTGGCTGCATGCCCACATAGACCGCTTTAGTTTGGGTATACGCTTTTAATGTTTCGCTGCCATTTTCTCGGCCAATACCAGACATTTTATAGCCACCCACTGGCATTTCAGCTGGTGAAGCACCATAGGCATTGATCCAGCAAATTCCAGCTTGCAACTGATGTATCACTCGATGTGCACGGTTAATATCTTGAGTAAATACGCCAGCGGCTAAACCTAGTTGGGTATGATTTGCCCGTTCAATCACTTCGTCTTCTTCGCTAAACGTTAGTATCGACATCACCGGGCCAAATATTTCTTCTTTTGACAAAGTCATATCGTCGGTGCAATCCGTGAAAATTGTTGGCGCAACAAAGAAACCATCGGGTGCATTTTCTGGTTGTAAGGCGCAACCACCAGTGAGTAGTGTCGCCCCTTCAGCTTTGCCAATTTCGATGTAATCGAGGACTTTCTGTTGATGTGCTTTTGATATCAGCGCACCAAAATTGGTGTTTGGATCCATCGGATCGCCGCAAACAATGTTTTGTTCGGTGCGCGCGATTAAACGTTCGATAAAACGAGGGTAAATATCTTGTTGCACAAACACTCGTGTGCCATTGGTACAGATTTCACCCTGAGTATAAAAATTACCTAACATGGCCGCAGAAACAGCATTGTCTAGGTCTGCATCATTAAAGATGATCAGCGGTGATTTACCGCCTAACTCCATGGTGACTTGTTTTAATGAGCTAGCAGAAGCTTGCATCACTTTTTTGCCAGTGCCTACTTCACCAGTAAAAGACACTTTGGCAATATCTTGGTGCCCTGTTAACCAAGCGCCAACTTGAGCATCGCCTTGAACCACATTAAACACACCATCGGGAAGACCTGCCTGAGTCAAAATTTCAGCTAAGCGCATTGCGCCGCGCGGGGTTTCCTCTGAGGGTTTAAAAATCATGGCATTGCCACAGGCCAGCGCAGGGGCCGCTTTCCAGCAAGCAATTTGCAGAGGATAGTTCCAAGCGCCAATTCCCGCACAAATTCCAAGAGGCTCACGGCGGGTATAATAAAAATCATCGCCAATCGGTTGCTGACTTCCTTCAATGCTTGGCGCTAAGCCTGCAAAAAACTCAATTGAATCTGCACCCGTCACGACATCAACCACCGATGCTTCTTGCCATGGTTTGCCGGTATCCAGAACTTCAAGCGCAGCGAGTTCATCATTGTATTCACGCAATAAAGCCACGGCTTTTAACAAAATACGGCTGCGTTCAATGGGGAGCATTTTTGACCATGTGCTAAACCCAGATTGAGCACTCTTTATGGCCGCTTCTTGAATCGCTTGATTGGCCGTTTCAACCAGGTAGCTGACGCGACCAGTTGCCGGGTTAATGACTTCAAATGTTTCACCCGTACCATTAGATATATATTGACCATGAACATAGTTTTGATAAACGACTAACGATGGCATCAAGGTTTCTCCATACTGGCCAATTACTGCTTTAGTTCTCGTTTTCATACCGCTGCAGAGTTGCCTGTATTTTTAAGTTGTTGTATCAGCGCGACATCAAAAGTGCGGCTGTAATTAGATATGTTATACCGAGTGATTGGGCATAGATAAGTCTAAGCTTCGTTTAAAAAACAATCAGCTGGGTGTTTATTTGATTACGATCCTAATGATTAGAGCTCTAATTATCAAGTGGTGAATAAGTATTTACTGAATTGTAAATTTATACTCAATTAGATAACACATTGTTTTAAATGTACTAATTAATATAACGCTAGTCATGTTCAGATCAATAAAAGATATAATTACAGCTAAAACAATTTGAATTGTAATCATTTTATAGCTGTACTGATGAACGCACAGCCCTGACGGGCGTGGTTCTCATCAAATGGTCGCAGAGTGCAAATAACGCTCACCTTTTAAAATAAACTCTACTGACATTCGTTCCGATGTTACAGGTCGTTGGCTGGGTAAATGATGATAAAAGGGGATGCTTCAAACTCGATAAAAGGTTTATCTCTTAGGACTAAATTACGCTAGTTTTTTGGATGTTCGTTGGTGACTGATGAGAAGGAAACACTTGTTTGTTTGAGGAGTGAAAGGTCCATGGATAACACATTTAGTTGTCAAAAAGAGCTACCTATTATGCCGGTGCCAGAGCTAAATGAAACCTGCGGTAAATTCATGGAATGGGCTGCGCCATTATTGACGGAACAAGAGCGAGGTCAAACTCGAGCGCTTATTACGCGGTTTCTTCAGCCCGGGGGGGAGGGAGAAAGGCTACAGCATGATCTGATTGAATGGGCTCAAGCACCCGCAATTTCTAACTGGTTCGCCCCTGTTTGGCGTGACTTTTACTTAGCATGTCCCAAATCGTTGGTGATCCATAGTAACGTATTTTACTACCTGAAAAGTAAGCTTGATGAAAAAACAAACTCACAAGCAACTATTGCCGCTGCGCTGATTGTGAGTGTTTACCAGTTTATCGCTTTGATTGATAACAAAACCTTGAAGGTTGACATGCAAAAAGATCTGCCACTTTGCATGGAACAGTATCAAAATATTTTTTCTGCAACCAGAATACCGCAGCAAGGCACTGATGATCTGAAAGTCGGGTCGTCTAGAAAGCATATTGTAATCATGCATCATCAGCGGATCTATCAGCTCAATGTCTTGGATGAATACGGTAATATTCACGCCCTATCTGCACTTGAATCTGCGTTTGATGAAATTCTTTCTGGTTCAGAGAAAGGACAAAACTTTGGTTTACTCAGTACTTTGCCACGCGATGACTGGGCAAAAAGTAGAGCCGATTTACTTGAAATATCGGCGAGAAATGGCGAGCGAATGCGCATTATCGAAGATGCTGCTTTTGTCGTGAGTCTTGATGAAGATTGCCCGGAAGCGCTCACCGAGATCTCAAAACAGTTACTTCACGGTTCTGGACAGGATCGCTTCTTTGACAAATCACTGCAGTTTATTGTTTTCAAGAATGGTAAAACGGGGATCAATTTTGAGCACTCAGGCGTGGATGGTTCGGTCATGCTTCGTTTAATCGCTCATATTTATGACACGATTGATCAGTGTTGTTTGCCTCAAGCGAAAGTTTCTGCGAAGAGAAATCAAGCGGCTGTTCCTCTGGTTGAAGAAATTGAGTTTGATTTAAACGATGATTTGAAACAAACGCTTTGCTCTGCGGAGGATTGGTTCGCTCTGCATGTTGCCAATACTCAAACCAGAGTTTTGAATTTTACTCAGTTTGGTAAAAATCAAATTAAACAATTTGGCGTCAGCCCTGATGCTTTCGTGCAGCTTGCGCTGCAGTTGGCTGAATATAAACTCTATGGCAAGTGCTTCAGCGCCTACGAAGCTGTGATGACTCGAACTTTTCTCGGTGGGCGTATCGATGTTTTGTATACGGTTTCTCCTGAATCGATGCTGTTTATCGAAAGTATAGGTGCGGCCAATTGTTCTACAGAGGCCAAAAAATCGGCGCTGATTCAAGCGACTCGCAAGCACGTGGCACGAGCCAAGGAGTGTCGTTTTGGTCAAGGCGTTCATGCGCATTTACTGGCCTTAAAATATCGTTATACCAGCGTGGGGGATGCGCTTGGTATTGAGAATCTTCCGCAAATATTTAGCGACGTGGGTTATCAAGCACTGACACACAGCATTGTGTGTACCAGTACCACATCAGAATACGGCGTTGAGTTGGCAGGTTATGGACCGATTGTCGATGACGGCTTTGGGATCCGTTATTTTAAGCAACATGATTCCATTTGTTTCAATATGACCAGTAGAACGGCAATGCAGGACAAACTTGAGCAGATGCAAGCTTATATAGAGCAATCACTGCTTGAAATGGCGGAGTTAATGCGAAGCTAGTATTGTTTGGGCTTCAGGTACTAGGCGTAAATTCACTTCTATTCGAAGTGGCAGTGAATGAAGTGAATTAGTGCTTGCTTCTGCTAAGGGGCGTGCTAATCGCATCGCTGATGTTGCCGCCTGGTTCCGTAAGGCTTAAAAATAGCTTACTTCGCACTCATTTTTGTCGGCTTTATGTTGACATCATTCAATAACATCACACTTATGATTGACCGTGGGCCAGCAGAAGGTCATCGCGGGTTTCCTCGAACATGATTTCGCCCTTGCAGTCATACTTGGCGAAGAGAGGCTCGGGTATATGCTGCCTATATCGCCCAGTGGTTAATGCGCATAGAGAATCTATAAGGCTTCTGTTGGGGCAGATAACGATATATTTTTCGAATCAATACTGAACAATAAATTGCAGTGAACGCAGCAGCGGAGGTATTGCGGTTTACAATTTGTTGACTTGTTGGTGCGATGTGCCATTTAATTGGTTTTTAGCTACCCGAGAATATTGAATTAGAGTCGGGCCCAAATAGAAGTTGTACAGCAGAAACGGTCGAATCAAGTTGTGTTTACATTTCATGATGACTGAGTGACAGCTTTGCTGTCGGTGCGGAAACTGGCTGGCATAAGCATCGATATGATTATATTGTTGTCCTAAATGTGAAAGGTGAGTTGCTTCTTGAAACCTGTGAAGGTCCAGGCATCGCTGAACTAAAAGCGGGGCAGTCTTGTTATCGTTCTATTGGTGTAGAGCATCACGTAGTGAATGCCAATGATTATCCGTTTTCATTTGTAGAAATTGAGTTGAAGTAAAACTCGAATCAATATGGGGAAGTGCTTGAAACATTTGCACATCGCACCGGGGATGGAAATTAATACAGAGTTTAAATCAGATAGATTACAATTTCGGCCAATTAAAGTGAGTGATTGGCAAGCCATGCAAACCGCGCTTCATTGCGAAAAATTCCCCAGACAGCTACCACTTGCACGGCTTAAAACTAAAGCGCAGATCATTGCTTGGCATGAAAGCCGAGTAAAAGACTGGGAAAGTGGTTCATGTTATGTATGGAGCATTCGCCATAAATATACTCAGTTAGTTATTGGTCAACTCTCATTGTCACGAAGAGGAGCTGGCTTTGCTTTAGCGTATTGGATCGATCCATTGTATTGGGGGGCAGGTCTCGCGACAGAAGCTTGTCAGGCATTGATTCACCAGCTAAAAGCGACCGGGTTTCAGAATTTGTTGTGGGCAGGGACACAGCCATGGAACAGTGCGAGCGGTGCAGTACTTAAAAAGCTTGGTTTTCAGTTCACGGTACAAATCGCTCATGAACTGGCAAATGATCGGATTGAGCGAATCAATGAATACCAGTTGGATTTCTCTTTGAAGCCCCCATTGTGAATGTAGGCGCTCATACCGATCCTGCAGGCGAGCTCTTCACGGCATTAGACTTACTATTCACCTGCGCTTTGACGCTAAATAAGGTCTCATCCAACGATGATTGAATTGAAACATCCTAAAGACTTATCTCGTCTTCGCCGTTTTGCTTTGGCGTCTCAATGTTTGTTGCAGGCTCAGCCGTTTGGGCGTGGCCTGGCGGGGGCGCGTAAGGCGATTCATCACTTAGGTTATGTTCAGCTCGATACCATATCGGTGGTGGAGCGGGCGCATCATCATGTACTCCATTCTAGAGTGCCAAAGTTCGAGCCTGCGATGAGCAATCAACTGTTGTTAAATGGTGATCTTTTTGAGTATTGGTCACATGCGGCAGCATTGCTACCCATCGATGATTTTCGTTTTTCCTTGCCCTACAAGCAGGCAATTAAGAGTGGTCAAACGCACTGGTATAAAAATACCGATAAAAAGCTGATGCTTGAATTGTTGGCGCGGATTCGTGCCGAGGGTCCGTTGCGCTCCCGAGATCTGGAAACAAGCTCGATAAAGCGTGCTGGCTGGTGGGATTGGAAGCCGGCGAAGAAAGCGCTAGAACAGCTCTACATGCAAGGCGATTTGATGGTGAGTCATCGTGAGGGATTTCAGAAAACTTACGATTTAACCGAGCGAGTATTGCCTGCCCATGTTGATTCGAGCATGCCGAGTATGGAAGCGTTTGCGAGCCATTTGGTTGAGCAGCAGTTGCGCTGTCATGGTTTAGTTTCTTTGAAAGGACTAACCTATTTACGCCGTGATTCTAAATTACGCAGTGCGGTCAAAAAACTGGTGAACGAAGGCTTGGCGCAGGGCATTTTAGAACAGGTGAAAATTGCCAGTGGTGAAGTTTTTCTAATCAAAAGCAAGGCCATTGAAAATGGCGTTCTCGATGGCCGTCTTCCAAGTTTGAATAAACGCTTATTAATTTTGTCGCCATTTGATAACTGTGTCATTCAGCGTGAACGACTGAAAAGCCTGTTTCAATATGATTACCAGATCGAGTGTTACGTGCCACAAGCGAAGCGCCAATATGGTTATTTTTGTTTGCCGTTGCTTTTTCAGGATCAATTCATCGGTCGAATGGATTGCAAAGCGCACCGGAAAACACGTCTTTTAGAAATTAAATCGTTGTATTTAGAGCAACAAGCTTTCAATCAAGAACTCATGATAAGCGCTTTTGTAGAGGCTATTGAAAAATTCCGGTCTTTCCAACAGTGTGATTCAGTCTCGCTTGTGAATGTTCATCCCAAACACCTCAGCCAAGCGCTGCAAGATGCGCTAAAGCCGCTGGCTTAAATGACTAGGGTTAGCACTTCGCTAATGCTTGTAAAAGCCAATTTTTAAATTGAACCACGGCTGGATTAGTTTGCTGCCTTGTTGGGATCACCAGATAGTAATGCAGCCCGGAGAATTCTTTGGCCATGTCGAGTTTTCCTGGTACTAGCCAGCCATTTGTGACAGATGTTTCAACAGCGAGTTGACTCATTACTCCAATGCCCTGTCCCGAAAGGGCTGCTTGGACGGTTTGGTTTTCATCGTTAAAGTAACGTATTGCTGGTGAGCTGACGCTGCTGAGAAGACTTGGTAAAAGTGTTTCTATTGCCAAACTCGGTAAATTTTGATTCTTCCACTGGGTGCAGTAAAAAACAGAATCAGAAGGATTTTTATAATGCTTTTCCCAATATTCTGCTGTGGCAAAGCAGGCTAGTTTTTCTTGAATAAGTACCTCTGTACCAGCTTGAGCATGTGGTGGCTCCCCATAGCGGATCACCATATCAACCCGTCGATCATATTCAATATCGATTAATGATTCCTCCGCTCTAATGATGATCTCAATCTCTTGGTGTTGTTGTTGGAAATCGGAGAGATGAGGGACCAACCACATGGCCGCAAATGAGTTCGTGGTGCTGATGGTGAGGGTGTTGGGTGAGGAAGTTAGCTGGTTTACCGTATGCAGTAAATCATGCAACGATTTATTGGCTGTGGCTGCCAGTAATTCTCCTTCGTGAGTCAAAACTACTGACCGAGTTTTTCGTTCAAATAAACGGATCTTAAGTTTGTCTTCAAGACCTCTTATTTGGTGTGAAATGGCGGTCGGCGTAACGTTTAATTCATTGGCCGCATCTTTAAAGCTATTAAGTCGCGCCGCAGCTTCAAAGGCACGAATGGCATTTAAGGGGGGAAGTCTCTGAAACATATACAAGCCCTATAGGTGAGATAAATTACTTTATAAGGAAAATATGAGCATTTGTCTAACCAACTTACTTGGAAGAGACTAGGGCTACTAATTATGCAGAAAAGGTAGCAAACAATGAACAATATTTTACATATCGATTCTAGCGTTCGTGGTACTGATCATGATACCGCAAGCTACAATTCGATCTCTAAGGCTCTGGGGCGTCGCTTCATCGAACTATGGATGAGAAAAAATCATCAAACAAAGGTGGTTTATCAAGATATTGGCCTTCATCCACCAGCGTTTATTTGCCAAGACTGGATTGCCGCGGCGTTTCGTCCGGAAACCGATCGAACTGAGCAGCAGCATTTTGTTCTCGCTTAATCAGAGGCTTACCTTGAACAGGTGAGCAATGCAGATGTTATCGTGATTACTTCACCGATGTATAACTACGGTATGCCTGCGGTATTGAAGGCATGGTTTGATCAAATTATGCGGGTGAATAAAACCTTTAGTTTTGATCTTGCGCGAGGCGATTTTCCAATAGAACCTTTAATGAGAGGAAAGATATTGGTGCTACTGACCTCCTGTGGCGAATTTGGTTTTGGGCCTGGTGGAGTACGAGAGAACTTGAACCACCTGAGTCCACATATTAAACAATTAGCAAAATATTTAGGGGCCGATCGTGTTTATGAAATCGGGGCTGAGTACCAAGAGTTTGCTGATGACCGGCATCAATTGTCTATTGAACACGCCAAACAAGCGATTGCAGCCTTGGTGGAAAATCTTGCCTTAAGTTGTACTCGCTCATAGATGAGCTTTCACGGTTGCGGATAGAGCTTGGCAAGATCGTACAGTCGGCCTGCGGATATCGTAACTGGACAGAAGCTTGTTAGCGTTAAGACTCCTGAAGTGAAAGTTTTCATTAGAAAAAATATGGCAAGTAAGGGCTTAACGCCATTCCCCCAGTCTTAGCCAGACTCGCCTTGGGAAAACGAACAAGGCCTTGGCCCCGCCAGCATCAACACCGTTATTTACTATAGAAAGGAGCATCGGGCTTGTTCAACACCCGAATAGGTGTCGGCTGCGCGACACCTATTCTTATTGTATGGATAATTATTAAGAAATATGAGTAAAGTGAGACTCAGGCTTAAGCAGCAACTTAAGCTTCTATTTAATAGCTCGATATTCTTAAGGCTCCTTTCAAAGGCCGATAACAAACGTGAGCATTAAGTGGAACTCCAAGCACCACACTCGAATAGTCTACAGGGTCTAGAACCCGTATTACGCAATATAGAGTCAGCTTATTATGAATACAGTAACAAATAAATGTATTAACGTCGGTGTCGATACAGGTAAAGAACAACTTGATGTTTATATTAGACCCCTCGACATTTTCTTCACTGTCTCCAACGATGATAAAGGTATCAAGCAAGCAATAAAAATCATTCAAAAACACACGCCATTACGAGTCGTGATTGAAGCTACAGGTCGATTAGAAATGCCTTTTATTATAGCTTGTCACAATGCCAAACTACCTTATGTAATAGCCAACCCTGTTCATGTAAGACGTTTTGCAGGCGCTATCGGGCAGAGGGCTAAAACAGACAAACTTGACGCAAAACTTATCGCGCACTACGCCGAAGCTATAAAGCCCAATTTAACGACACTAAAGCCAGATTCTATGCGACTCATGGCAGATTTAGTCATCCGAAGAAACCAGCTTCTTTCGATGCAAACAATGGAAAAAAATCGCATGAAAATTATGCCCTCGCAACTCATTCTGACGATTAAACCTATTTTAACTGCGTTTAAAAATCAGATAGAGAAAATTGAAAGCAAGATTATCAAGCTAATTGAAAGTAACCCTGAGTATCAAGCCAAGAATGAGATATTACAAAGCATGCCAGGAATAGGGAAAATTGCAGCGGCGTCTATCATTAGTAACCTGCCAGAGTTAGGGTTAATAACCAATAAACAAGCCTCATCTCTCGTCGGAGTGGCCCCAATGAACCGAGAAAGTGGCCGCTATAAAGGGCTCAGAAAAATTCAAGGGGGACGAGCTCAAGTAAGAACCGTTTTATACATGGCCATGATGTCAGCCATCCAATGTAACCCCATTTTTAAGAGCACATATCAGAGGCTTTTAGCTGAAGGGAAACCTAAAAAAGTAGCCATCATTGCATGCGTAAGAAAGATGGTAACCATCCTAAACTCAATGCTACGAGATGGCGCCTTATGGGATGCAAAAATAATTTAATCTAACTTATTGACACCATAGTCGTTTGTTATATGTTCGGTTGGCTCAAACGCATTTCAATTAACTGATGCTCACCGACTTTCTCAACTTTCTTTACAAAATTAAAACCAAAATTTTCGTAATATTCTTTTAGATATTCGTGAGCATGTATTTCAATACTGTTTATATTTAATTGTTTGGCCTTATCAATTAATGAATCAATCAATTTAGTTGCCACTCCATTGCCTCGGTAGTCTTTTTTTATAGCAATTCTAGCCATAACAGCATTGTTATTTTCTGTTAAGGCCAACCTAGCAACGCCAATGGCTAAATCATCAATATATGCTAAAGAATGATAAGCATTTGAATCTAAACCATCTAGGTCTAAGTGTAATGGTATTCCTTGTTCTCGAACAAAAATTTCATTACGAATTTTCTGAGAAATTTTAATAGACTCTTTATCTTTACTTACAACAATTCTCACACTTACCTCTAATGTAGATTAGAAAATTTAAGAACATATAACAGTATATTAATATGCAAATTCCCATCTTTCACGCATGCGAAGTTACCACCTATCACGCACCACAGAAACTCACATATCCTTTAATGTTTAAATTTATCAACAGCATACCAGTCAATCACCATTTTGACCATGCGGAAAATAAACTAGAAAAAATAAACAAATAAACTAGACACCCATTCTAAAAAAACCTTTCACACTCTCGATAGCCAAGATTACGCTTTATAATCCCATCATCTTCGCCGAGTCGCGCAAATGAACAAGGGAGCAAAGTTGAAGTCTGTTTGAGCGTAGTGTTTACTTCAACGCCCTTGAGAATGAGCAACACAGGGTTTAAGAAGATGCTGGGTGGCTTTTCTTTTGTATACTTTTCTTTGGCCAGCAAAGAAAAGTATATCGCCGTCAGGGCGAAACCCTCACTAACAGATCGATCCAAAACTAAATGATAAAAACGAGACTAACAGCTCCCCAAAAAAATAAGCTAACTCATTTTGGGGCAAAATATTGTTAGCCTATCGATTGGTGTAACACGCCTCTGGACAAAAGTGCCTTAGAGCAATTAAGTGAATGATCAGATCTCGAGTAACTTTTAGTATCCCAAAATGACGATCGCCACCTCTGAGTGATAGACCGAGTATGAAAGATTTTGTTCAGATCTGAGGCACGTAGAAACTAACCATTAGTTTGACATCGCAACAAACGTTCAGTAAATTCAAAAGCCTAAATGGATCGTTAATTACTTAAAGGAGGCCATCATGATTTATTTCGTAAAATGGAATTTTCGTATTTTTGCCTCAGCGGATAGAATCCGCCGCTCAGCGTAACTAACAGATATAGCTACCATAGCTAGATCTACGCTCAACGGTACTTGTAACTAACGTATCCGTGCCCCTAGTAGGCCGCGGAACATTGCGGCTAGTACTAGGAGCAAACCATTCAAAATCCTTCTCCTTGATACTAGCCTCCATCTCTATATGGAGACATACGCTACCGTGTATGTAGATTAGTCAATGACTTCTCAATCATTTTCAAAGCAAGTTTTAACAATTGCGATCCCTGTATCCTTGAAGCTATTTCTTGATATGGCAATGGTTCTTATCGATCTCTTCATGATTGGTCAACTTGGTACAGCCGAGCTAACTGCTGTTGGTATGGGCCTAGTACTGCTCGCAGGTACAATAGGTGTATTAGACAACCTATTTGCTACAGGTGGTGGCATACTCGTGGCTCGCTTTACTGGCGCGATGCAGTATCAAACTGCCACTAATGTCCTTGGAGCTATGTTTATCATTGCTTTACCATTATATGGTCTTACCACTGCCGCAATTCCATTTGTCGCTGACTTATATTTGCTTTTTCAAACAACAAGTGAAGTCGCTACTCTTGGCTCTCTGTACTTCGGTACTTTATTAGCGGGGTCGATTTTTATCTATCTTGATGTATTGCTGTTTACTTATTTTGTATCAACGGGCAACAGTAAGCTGCCAATGAAAATTAAAATAGCTAGTTTAGGGCTAAACGTTGCGTTCAATTACATATTTATCTTTGGCAAATTTGGAGTGCCCGCATTGGGCATTCAAGGGGCAGCATTAGGGACTATTGTTGCTACAACATTTAATGTTTTTCTCTATCTCGTTGTTATAAAAATATCTTCTGCACACTCAATACAAGCAAAGAGTGCTTTCAAGCAAGTGAAAGGCATACTTAAGCTTGGGGTTCCATCTGTTGTGGAAAATTTCACATTCCAGATAAGTTGGCTGATTATTATAGTTCTCATAAACAGCTATGCGATCTCAGTCGCGGCGGGTTTTCAAATTGGTTATCGAGTTGAGAGCATTGCTTTTTTGCCAGGGCTTGGTACAGCGGCCGCGGCTGCCACTCTAGTCAGTCGATTTGTGGGAGCAAACAGACCAAAAGATGTTGATAAGGTTGTATCAGTTACTGCGAAATTGACATGTCTGTTTATGGGAGGTATAGGCTTACTGATGGCTATCAATCCTGAGTCATTCGCCCGTATATTTTCCGATGAACTAGGTGTGATCCATGAGGCTTCGCTATATATACGTATTATCGGCTTGGCTCAAATACCATTAGGTCTGCAGTTCGTTTATACCGCCGCCTTAAGGGGACTTGGAGATGTATCGAAAACGGCAATAATTAAGATCGTATTACTGTGGCTTAATATCATTATTCCTAGCCTGATTATTGTTCATCTCGGATTGGGGGTCGTTTGGCTGTTTACTGTAGTGGCACTAGCAAATGTCATTGACGCAAAGGTATTTATATCTAGGTATAAACACTTGCGAACACAATCGCGAATTACAACCATAAATAGTGCTTATTAGCACTATTGTTTGTTTGGGTAGCGCTTGTTATAAGAAACGCGCTACCCATTAGTTTTCCTATGGTTTATTGTGTTAATGCATGAAAACAAGACAGCCATTTAAACATTTCAATAGCCGGTGGGGATGGCTATGTGATTTTGTCCAACGATTTAGAGTGGGTGTCTCAGTAATTCTTTACCGTTTTCAGGAAACGCCCTGTGCGGAGCCGCATGCAGGGTGCTGTGGGGGCTGGAGGCTAGATACCTCCGGCTACCGGATTATGTACGTTTCACCGCGATCACGGAATACGTATGCCAATGCTTCATTCTACCCAATGAAGTTCTCGATTTTTCATCACGCTCAAAGAACCTGACTATTTCAAAGTCTAAGAATAAAGCCTTTACCTCTAACTCCGATAAAGGTGTTGTTGGACTGCGATAGTTTTTAGCCCAACTGTCTTTGAAACCCATGAAATCACCAGCAAACACCCCTCCGATTTCAATTGAAGATTTAATGTTGCTCCAGGTCTTTTCAAATCGGTCTGGGTCCGCAAAGAACAAACTTGAATTCGCGATAACTACACCAGATGTTGGATAGTCGAACGACTCAAATGAAGATTCTAAGATATCCACTAATGATTTTGCCCCAAACCTGTCTCGACAAATAGCAACCGAATCAGGGTTAATATCGAAGCCATGAACTTGAAAACCCTGTTTCTCTAGATACTCAATATCACTGCCTGTTCCACAGCCACAGTCAGTAGCTACTTTGAGGTTTGATTCATTGAATTGGACTGCAAACTCAGTTCGCTTTGAGTGTGAGCGAGATAGTGCCTTTTCATAGTACTGACGCCAAAGTTCAGTATTTTCATCCATAATTTCCTGATTCCCGAAAAAGTACATAACGCCTGTAGCATCTGCACGAATTGCGTAGTGCCTTTTTGTGTAAAATTGAGCATAGCGAAAACACAAAAAGGCGCGTAGCAATTTGTGTCAGGTGACTACACTTGTGTACGCCCAGCATGGGCATGAACTAATGAGGTGAAAGTCCTCTGTAGGAAGGTCACCGTTTAATAACATTCTGATGATTAAACGCTAAGGACTAGCGAATGGCAAGGGCATTACCGCGAGGGAATGTCTGAAGGAAGCCGGACGCCTTTTTATCTAAAGAGAGGGCAGCTGATGAACAAGAACATCATATGAGGCGTAGGCTGGAGGCGAGTTGGCACAAGACAACGAAGCCATGTGATCTAACGGCCATCGTAAATGATGCAGCAGTGCAGAGAAAAGAGAAAGAGCATGTTCTACTTCTTATAAACAAAAAGTGGGGAGCTCTGCTTAGCAAGCTGATCGTTTAACTCACGCCATGGCGATTTAAGCAGACGGCTTTTTTTAGATAAAAAGTCCCAATGCCGTTCTATTGTGTAATGGTTGGGACATGGTGAAGGCCTGAACCTGAAAATCAATGAGGAGCCTGTGCAGCTCATTGTCTCCGTATCCGACCGGACTGAGGAACGGTGGCGCAAAAACAGAAGCCATCATTGGAATGCAAAGGAGCGAATCGACCGTTGTATTTTAACCGTTTTCAGGAAACGCCCTGTGCGGAGCCGCATGCAGGGTGTTGTAGGGGCTGGAGGTTAGATACCTCCGGCTACCCGATTATGAGGCTTGGCTTAAACTAAATAGAAGCTTAAACCACACCAAGAACTGAATAATATCAATGGAAATAAGTATAGAAGACGAGTCTGCTTAAACGGAAATTTCACCTTCTGGCCGCTTTTGGGCTTCATAAAGCTGATACCTTCCCTTTCTTTTAAGGTTGATAAAAATGTAGATTCGATTTCTTTGCACTCTTTACTATACCGCTGCATTTGATGAAAATCTTCATAGCCCAAACACGACCAGATTAACGCAGTAAAACCAACCGTAATTGAAGCAATCAAATACCAATGACTGCTTTCAACCTTTACTAAACTTGAGAATATAAAACCAAATGCAGCCAGATGGACAGTTAGAAACCAGTTAAAGCGATTCCATGTTCTTGTTGAAAAATCACTCAACGCCACCATTCTGACTTCATAATAATGAACCAAATCACCAAATACATTTTCAATAGTAAATTCTTTCTGTATTTCCATGCATCCCTCTTAAAGCCTTATAACGCCAAGTTAAGCCGTGCAAGCACGGAGTTTGTTTTGTGCAATAATTCGCGAAGCGAAGCACAAAGGAAACGCAGTGCTTGCATCGGACTTAAACGCCTTGTGTACGCCCAGCATGGGCATGAACTAATGAGGTGAAAGTCCTCTGTAGGAAGGTCACCGTTTAATAACATTCTGATTATTAAACGCTAACTACTAGCGAATGGCAAGGGCATTGCCGCGAGGGAATGTCTGAAGGAAGCCGGACGCAAATCTGCGAGCTGATGAACAAGAACATCATATGAGGCGTAGGCTGGAGGCGAGTTGGCACAAGACAACGAAGCCATGTGATCTAACGGCCACCGTAAATGATGCAGCAGTGCAGAGACAGTGCATGTTCTTATCTGGGGAGGTCTGCTTAACAGGCGATCGTTAAACTCACTAGCTTGGCCGCTAGTTCAACAGGCCTGGCACTTAATTCTCATCAACTTAAGTGAGCAAATACGATGAACAACGATAGCGCTATTTGGGGTAACTCAAACGGTGATTAAGCAGAAGTCAGCAGACGGCATAGTAGCCCAACGCCCATCGTAATGGTTGGGACACGGTGAAGGCCTGAACACTTAGAATAAAGGAGGAGCCTTGTTAAACTTGAACACCCATTCGCCGTCCGGCGTAGATGCGATTCAGCGTAATAACTCGCAGCCAACCTTTAGCCAACATCTATTCGAACATATGCTAACGCGGCAGAATATTCAGCTCGCGTGGCAAGGTGTTCGAGCCAATAAAGGGGCTGCTGGAGTGGATAACATGTCCATTGATGCATTTCCTTCTTGGGCAAAACTACACTGGAAGCAGGTTGCTGCTGCGCTGCGTAATGGCCAGTATCAGCCTAAACCGGTACGCCGTGTGGAGATAGATAAACCCGATGGCGGGAAGCGCCTACTGGGGATCCCAACCGTGCTCGACCGTGTCATCCAGCAAGCCATTGCCCAAGTGCTAACGCCTACCTTTGACCCTAGCTTCTCAGCGAACAGCTTTGGATTTAGGCCAAACAAGAATGGGCAGCAAGCGGTGAAACAAGTGCAAAGCATCATCAAGCAAGGCCGACGCTTTGCCGTTGATGTCGATTTATCTAAATTCTTTGACCGAGTTAACCATGATCTATTAATGAGTCAACTGGGAAATCGAGTTCAAGATAAACGGCTACTGACACTGATTGGAAAATACCTGAGAGCGGGTTTTATCCATAACCAGTGCTATCAGGAAAGTCGAGAAGGTGTACCGCAAGGGGGACCATTATCGCCCTTGCTGGCCAATATCATGCTCGATCCATTGGACAAAGAGCTGGAAAAGCGAGGGCATAAGTTTGCTCGTTACGCCGATGATTTTACCATTTTGCTGAGAAGTCAGCGTGCGGGTGAACGAGTGCTTACGAGCATTAGTAGCTTCTTGCAACGGCGCTTAAAACTTGTGGTTAATACAGCCAAAAGTCAGGTGGTTAAAACGGCGAAGAGTAAGTTCTTAGGGTTTACCTTTAAAGCGGGACGGCTGCAAATTCATGCCAAAACGTTACACCGTTTTAAACAACAAATTAGGCGTCTAACAAACCGTAACTGGGGCGTGTCGATGGGCTATCAGCTATTTAAAGTAAGCCAATACTTGCGAGGATGGATAAACTACTTTGGGATCGCGAATTGCTATCAACTGTGCGTAGATCTAGATCACTGGATAAGGCGCAGAGTGCGAATGGCCTACTGGCGACAGTGGCGAAAACCGAGAACCAAAGTAAGAAATCTGATGCGTAGAGGAGTACATGTTCAAGCCGCGGTAGCCTGTGGCATAACCAGTAAAGGCCCATGGAGAAGCTCGAAAACACCGGGGATCCAACAAGCATTATCGAATGCTTATTTAGCATCCCAAGGTCTATTTGCGCTTCGAGATGGATGGATTAAGCTTCACCATTCTAAGTGAAACGCCCTGTGCGGAGCCGCATGCAGGGTGTTGTGGGGGCTGGAGGCTAGATACCTTCGGCTACCCGATGTACGCCCAGCATGGGCATGAACTAATGAGGTGAAAGTCCTCTGTAGGAAGGTCACCGTTTAATAACACTTTGATTATTAAACGCTAAGGACTAGCGAATGGCAAGGGCATTGCCGCGAGGGAATGTCTGAAGGAAGCCGGACGCCTTTTTATCTAAAGAGAGGGCGAGCTGATGAACAAAAACATCATATGAGGCGTAGGCTGGAGGCGAGTTGGCACAAGACAACGAAGCCATGTGATCTAACGGCCACCGTAAATGATGCAGCAGTGCAGAGAAAAGAGAAAGTGCATGTTCTACTTCTTATAAACAAAGAGTGGGGAGATCTGCTTAACAGGCGATTGTTTAACTCACGCTATGGCGATTTAAGCAGACGGCTTTTTTTTAGATAAAAAGTCCCAATGCCGTTCTATTGTGTAATGGTTGGGACATGGTGAAGGCCTGAACCTGAAAATCAATGAGGAGCCTGTGCAGCTCATTGTCTCCGTATCCGACCGGACTGAGGAGTCATGGCGCAAAAACAGAAGCCATCATTGGAATGCAAAGGAGCTAATCGGCCGTTGTATTTTAACCGTTTTCAGGAAACGCCCTGTGCGGAGCCGCATGCAGGGTGTTGTGGGGGCTGGAGGTTAGATTCCTCCGGCTACCCGATTAGGTGTTACATTTACCAAACTTGCCCGATAAAGAATATTAACAATACCACACTAGCAGAAGTTAAATATGCTTTCCCTATAGGATTACTTTTAGCTTTAGACAAAATATATAATGAACCAACAAAACCTAATATACCAATTAGCCCAATGACTAAGCTAGCAAGAGCGTATGTAAAAGAAGAGCGATATTTGTCGCCACCATGAGCAATCATAGCTTCTGCGCCAAAATTAAAACGCGCAATTTCAGCAGGCTCAGCTACAACTCCTATTACCCAAAAATCTCCGATTCCGTAAACGATAAACATGGAAAGAATAAGTGCCGCTGGAATAAATAAAATAAGATTTTTAACTTTACTGGAAATTTTCATCGAAACCTTTAGTAACACCTAACGCTCAAAGCAGCGGCGGCGTAGCCGTCCAGCCCGTAGGGCGATGCTGCCTTTGCTTGTGTACGCCCAGCATGGGCATGAACTAATGAGGTGAAAGTCCTCTGTAGGAAGGTCACCGTTTAATAACACTTTGATTATTAAACGCTAACTACTAGCGAATGGCAAGGGCGTTACCGTGAGGGAATGTCTGAAGGAAGCCGGACGCCTGTTCTTCAACAAGAAACTAGACACCAATTTAAAAAAAACCTTTCACACTCTCGATAGCCAAGATTACGCTTTTAAATCCCATCATCTTCGCCGAGTAGCGCAAATGAACAAGGGAGCAAAGTTGAAGTCTGTTTGAGCGTAGCGAGTTACTTCAACGCCCTTGAGAATGAGCAACACAGGGTTTAAGAAGATGCAGGGCGAGCTTTCTTTTTGCTTCGTTTTTCTTTGCTCGCCAAAGAAAAATGACGTTGACGTAGGCGAAAGCTTTTACCCCGTTGCTGACACAGAATGACAGAATGGGGCAAAACTGAGTTAGAAAGGATTTTGTATGAGCTATTTTTGATCGTAAAAAATGACGCTCAAAAAAATAAACTAGAATAAACTAGACACCCATTCTAAAAACAAAAACCTTTCACACTCTCGATAGCCAAGATTACGCTTTTAAATCCCATCATCTTCGCCGAGTAGCGCAAATGAACAAGGGAGCAAAGTTGAAGTCTGTTTGAGCGTAGTGTTTACTTCAACGCCCTTGAGAATGAGCAACACAGGGTTTAAGAAGATGCAGGGCGAGCTTTCTTTTTGCTTCGCTAAGCTTTGCTCGTTGAAGCTTAATGACGTCGACGTAGGCGAAAGCTTTTCCCCCGTTGCTAACACAGAATGACAGAATGGGGCAAAACTGAGTTAGAAAGGATTTTGTATGAGCTATTTTTGATCGTAAAAAATGACGCTCAAAAAAATAAACTAGAATAAACTAGACCCCCATTCTAAAAACAAAAACCTTTCATACTCTCGATAGCCAAGATTACGCTTTTAAATCCCATCATCTTCGCCGAGTAGCGCAAATGAACAAGGGAGAAAAGTTGAAGTCTGTTTGAGCGTAGTGTTTACTTCAACGCCCTTGTGAGTGAGCAACGGAGGATCTAAGAAGATGCAGGGTGGCCTTTCTTTTGTATACTTTTCTTTGGCCAGCAAAGAAAAATGATGTCGCCGTAGGCGAAAGCTTTTACCCCGTTGCTAACAAAGAACGGGGCAAAAGCGCGTTAGATACGCACACTCTCAACTGTCAGCTTAGATTGCGAGCTGTATTAAGATGTGTCTGGTCCCATATGAACGATACAGCTAAGTCAAACTAAAGGGGCTGCTTAAGCCCCTTTCTAAGATTTTCTAGTTGGTTGGTTCAACTTGTTATGAGTTAGCTGCAGATTCAGCTTGCTTGGTAACTGCTAAAGCATCTTCAATGAGACTTGACTGGCCGGTGAGCAAATCTTCCAAACAGCCATTGTTTTTATCCACCAAGCCAACCTCTTTTAACATGGCATCAACTAAGGGGGCATTTGCGCGATATCCTAGGGCCGCTTCTGTGACTTGTTCCGCAAGACCGTGACTGTTGGATTCTCCATTTAGCGAGCTGCCATGACCCGCGCCATAGCCTTGGAGAATTTTGATGCCTTCAATGTTCTCTAAAGGCTTCACGGCGCTGGCAACCAACTCAGGTAATATTTTTAGGATCGCCAATGATTTTTGCAGCTCGACCTGTTCATCGCGCAAGGTGTTTTCAGCTTCGTACATTGCTTGTTTACCGGCGGCTTCTACGGCATACACCTTCTCATCGGCTTCGGCTTGGAGTTTTTTGGCATCGGCTTCGGCTTTCGCTTCAATCAAAATGGCAGATGCTTTATCTTGCGCCACTTTCTTTTCGGCATCGGCTTGCACGGTGATACCAACCGCATCACGTTCGGCTTCTTTTAGCGCATCAATCACCTCAATCTCTTTACGACGATTCGCTTCGGCAATTTGGCGCGCGGTAATCACCGCTTCACTTTTCTCAACTTTGACTTTTTCTGCTTCAGCTGCTTTTGCTTGAGCCGCCGATTCTTCTTCTGATTTTTGGGCAATCGCGATTTGTTTATCTTGTCCGGCAACTTCTAAATCACGTTGGCGTTGAATACTGGCTTGTTCTAAGGTTTTACTTTTTTCAATTTCACGAGTTTCAATATCACGAGATTTTTCAATTTCAGCCGCTTCTAAGGCGCGCTCTTTGGCAATTTCGGCTTCCCGCTCTTCTTGCTCTTTCATTTCACGGTTTTTTGAAATTTCGGCTTTTTGTTCGGCTCGTTTAAACGCCAGCACTTGTTCTTGGGTGAGTTTGGCTTCTTGTTCTTGCTTACTCACTTCAAGCGATTGTTTTTCTGCTTCTAGGTTGCGCTGTTCGATCTTAATGCGGTTTTCTTGCTGAATATCGTTGGTTTCTTTACGTTTTTCTTCAATTATTTTAGTTAATCGAGCACGACCTTCGGCATCAAATGCATTGTTTTCATTAAAAAATTGTAAGTCAGTTTGGTCAAAGCCAGTTAAGGAAACAGACTCGAGTTCTAAGCCGTTTTTCTCTAAATCGTTCATCACGTTTTGTTGCACTTTTTGTACAAAGTCTGAACGTTGTTCGTGCATTTCGGTCATCGACATTTCTGCGGCCACCGAACGTAGCACATCGACAAATTTGGACTCCATCAGTTTTTTCAACTCTTCCACACGCATGGTGCGAGTTCCCAAGGTTTGGGCGGCCATCGAAATACCTTCGCTATTCGGTGCAACTCGCAAGTAAAAGTCGGCCTTAACATCAACCCGCATCCGGTCTTTGGTAATCAATGCGTCTTTTTGGGTTTTCTCGACTTCGATACGCAGGGTATTCATATTTACTGGAATGGTTTCATGCACCACTGGCAAGACTATCGCGCCGCCATCTTTCACCACCTTCTCTCCGCCTAAACCGGTTCTGACAAAGGCTGTTTCTTTGGTGGCTCGGATATACAGCTTGGCTAAAATTAAACCAATGGTGAATAGGGCAATAAACCCAATACCGACCCAAATTAAGTAAAAAGCAATGCTGTTACTGTTAACTAATAAATCCACTATTTATCCTTAATGTTCGTTTAATAATTGGTCGAGTTTGCTGGCGGTCCAGTATTTCCGGTGCCGTTCAAGCAATACAATAATTGTTCCCGTTGGGAACGTGTCTTGGTCTTCTAAAGGTTGCACCATTAAGTAATGTTTTTGCCCGTATTGGTCGGTGCATACCGCTTCCGCTGGGCTGCCCACGGTTGCTGTGCCTACCGTTATTCTGGCCTGTAAACCTTTAAAGTCATGCTTAGAAATGGCGCTAGATTGGCTTTTGGGAAATACTCTGGCGATAGTTCTTCCTAAAAAGCGTGCGCTTAAAATGGCAAACAATAATGCTCCCAAGTGAGTCATAGCCGAGGGGAGTAAACCATTGCCACTGGAAAGGCTTAAGTAATTGAGGCTGAGCCCAGCAAGGCCAAAGCTGCTTAAGAATAGAATGATCCAAACCAGCAACGGTAATTGATTTAAATATAACCAACCGAGCAGCCCAGAAATCGCGCCACTATCTACATTGGCGTCCATATCCACGTTAAGATCTATGGGGAGAATGTCATCCAGCATGTTGAGTAGACTCACGCCCACTAATAAGCCTAATATTTCTATAAGAGCCAGCCCAAGCACAAAGGCTAAGGCCAAGCTAAAGCTGGTATTCACATCTGCGAGTAAAAATTGGTACATTCAGCATCCTTTTTACAATAAAAAATTGAAACGAGTCTTCGCTTCATTTCAACAGCATACCTTAAACATTAATCGCTAGTTTGGCGCAAGTTTTCGTTAAAGCCATGACCAATATGGAGCATTCTCGCGACAATTACATTTCCATCATCAAAGTGTTGAGCTTTCTCTGCCTTACTCGCTTGTCGGCATAAACTAGCACGCACACTTATCAAAGCTATTATTTAAATAAACATTAATCTAAGTGGTTGATATTACGCTTTGATTTTTCCACTCTCAAGTGGAAACACTCCGTTTTGCGAATTGTTTAAGGGAGAATGACTGGATATCAAATAACAGGATGTATTTTGTGAACTTACAGGGTTTTATGAAGAGACTGCCAATCATGTGAATTCATGGTGTTGATTTAGATATTTATGAGTCAATTCAAATATTGCAAGGTACGCGAAAGGCATCGTTTGATAAGCAACCATGATTTGCTCTACATATCGATCCTGTCGCGATTTTTACTTTCTAGTGTGGAAGCGCAGATCTTTTAACTTTGCTCGATGTCGATCAATAAGCACAACATACCGCCGATAAGATAAGCCAGCAAATCCATTCCGTCGAAGGTCGCTCCCAAAATAATATGTAATACCGATGAAGGGGCAATGTTCAGCCATTGGTTGATTTGCAGGTACTGTCCCATCTCTATTAAATATGCGATAAGGACTGCCGCAGCAGCCGTTATTTTAGACGAAACATTCACAATACTGGCAAGCAAATAGTGCAGCCACACCACCACGAATACATCTCCCAAGGTCGGTCGAATAAAATCATCTCGCACATAGCAAGCAATCACTATCAACACGATTAGCCACAATAGACTCTTTAATGCATGGGTCAGCGAAAAGCGCAGCCGTGACCTTGAACCAAAGCCGCCATCACGGCTGCTGTTTTTATTTGCATGTTTAAGCTTCTGTGGGGTCACGATTAGTCTCGGTTGTGAGCTCAGATACTGGGTTGCTGCGTTGGTACCAATCTACCTTGCGGGTTAATAACATCACGAAACTCAAAACGACGAAGCACAACAAGGTCCCCATGAGTAATGCGTAATTTTCTGCCTGTAGTAATCCAAATAGAATGCCATAGAGAATTAATAGGCTCATCCCAAACACCATGCCATGTTTGGTGCTATTTAAGATGCCGCCAACATAGATACTCAATAAACTGGTTGATGCAACAGCAGACAATGTATACGCCCAGTTAAAGCCCATATGTTCGCTCATTGAAATTAATAGTAGATAAAATAGTGCAAGTGCCAAACCAACAAAGCCATATTGCACGGGGTGGATCGGTCGCGCTTGAAACAGTTCCAATAAAAAGAAGCTGACAAATACCAGGGTCATAACCAAAAGCGAATAGTTTACCGCGCGATGTGATTTCAGATAGTGGTCTACAGGATCAATAAGGCTTACTCCCATTTGCCGTTGTTCTAAGTCGGCGCAGGAGTCCACGCTCGACAAACAACTTTCAAACCATTGAGCGATATTGGTTGAGAAGTTATTGCTTGACCACTGGGCTTTAAAGCCGGATTCGGAGATGCTGGACGAGACTGGTAAATAGTCACCAATAAAGCTCGGATGTGGCCACGCAGAAGAGAGTTCGACAGTGGAGCGATCACCGATTGGTGCAACTTGTAATGTGCCTGTGCCTTGCAGTAGAAAATTTAGGTCGAAAGCCAAAGGTTTAGTTAAATCGATTTGTTGGAGTTCTAAATTGCTATGAAACCCTTGGGGAAACTGGCTTAGTCCTGTCCCGGGAAAGACTTCAAAGGTCTTTCCCGCTAGGGCCATCTCATCAAGTCTGATTAAGCCCCGGCTATCTCGAACCCCTACAACCATACTTATTTGGGTTATCTCGTATTGACGTAGTGCATCTAACGCTGCAAGTTCAAAAGTTCCTCTTAATGTGGTCTGTGCTTTGTATAGTCGAGCACGATAAATACCCCGATATTTTTCAAAGCTGTCCAGTTGAGCGCTCATGTCAAAAGTTTTGGGTAAGATAAATTTTCGGTTCGCCAATCGGTAAGTTATGCCATTGCGAAGGTCTGGAACCGTGTAGTTCACCATGATAAAAGGACCGATAATATGTTGCTCGCTGCTACTGCTGCGAGCGATGTCGTTGATGACTTGTTCCTGGTTAACTGAACGCTCAGAGATTAGTCCACTGAGCATAGAAACGGGAATTTGAAGCAATATAAGTAAAAACAGCACGAATCCGAATTTCATGCCGAGTTGATGATTGAGGATTTGTTTCATTTTTCATTCTCCTTAACTGATGTTTTTAATTTAAAACAATAGTTTGGAGAATCGATGGAGCTTGTGTAGAGTTTTTATGTAGTTGCTAGGTTTAACGTTACTTTTACGCCCAAGCTTACATTTTTAATCTGAAGGCTACCTTTGTGCAGTTTCATTACCTGGTCTACAAAGTTGAGTCCCAGCCCGCTACTTTTCACTCCGTTTTCGCGTGGCAGAGAATAAAATCGCTCGGTCAATCGCGGCATCGCATAGTCGGGGATATGCGGACCTGAATTATAAATAGATAGATTTACCGCTTCCTTAGAGACAGCAAGCTGCCATTCAATCAAGCCATCTTGCTCAACAAAATCTAAAGCATTATCCATCAAATTATACAGAGCTTGTTTGAGTAAGAAAGACTCGCCAAGCACCACGCTATTTCGGTCGCATTTTATATTGCAAGTCGCTGCTTTGGCACTTAAGCGAGCATCTGCCGCCAGCACAACATCATCCAGTGCTTCTGCGATTGATATTTTCTCTAAGGTTTCTAACTGAGGTCGTTGTTCAAGGCGCGTTAGTTCGAGTAGATTATTTATCAGGGACAGCATTCGGTCACTTTCTCGTTCGATGTTATTTGCGAAACGAGCTATTTTTTCTTCAGGCAAAGGTATTTGTAAAATTTCGCTGGCACCTTTGATGGCTGAAAGTGGGCTTTTTAACTCATGGGTGAGAGTCTGCACATACTTTTCCACGTATTGCTTGCCATCAAGTTTATTGCGCATTTTCTGCAAGGCATCTCCGAGGGCTTGGTACTCATAGGAAATGCGAAAAACTGGTTTGGTGACTTTCTCTCCTTGCCCCAATTTTTTTGCGTAATCTTCGAGTCTGTTGAGTGCCGAATGAATACGCCAGGCGAACAACGCCCCAGCAATAAGCACCAAGCCACTCATCCAAACCATCCAAAACAAAACATTGCGTTTGGAGCGGTCAATAAACGGCTGAACGGAGCGATTGGATTTTGCAACCGTTAAGCTGCCGATGATTTCTCCGTGGTGGTAAATAGGAGCAGCAATATGCATGACCGTTGATAAAGGGTCCTTAGGATCTTCAGTGGAACTGCGCGCACCGTATTGGCCGCGTAGCGTGAGGAATACATCATTCCATTGCGAGTAATCTTTGCCTACATCTTGTTGCCAGGAATCGGCAATGACGATGCCTTGTTGATCGGTAATATAGATGCGGTGATTACTTGCTTTTTCGCCGACGCCCCAAATGTGAGATAGTGGATCTCGCTGGCCATAAGCGCTTAATAATTTCGCAAATCGACTCTCTGACATGTTGCCATTGGCGACATCTTGCTCCGCCAATACGGCAAGCAAGTTTGCCATATCGACCAGTGTTTCTTCCGTGGTTTGGCGTACGGTAGGCTTGAGCTCCAAAATTACGGTTTTGCTTACCATGTAGGCAGTAATTCCAAGCAGGATAAAATAGAGCAAGAACAGTCTAAATCCTAACGGTATCTTCGGCCAGCGGCTCATGACTGCCCCTTTAGACTATAAAAATAACCAAAACCTCGTTTGGTACGAATGCGTTGATGCATGGCAAACGGCTTCAGCTTGTTACGGATAGCTTTAATGTGGGTATCAACATTACGCTCGTAAGCAGCCTCTGGCGCCATATCGGCAGCTATCATCAATTGTTCGCGGCTCAATACATTGGAGGATACCGAAATCAGTTTGTTGAGGATCTTAAACTCTACTGCGGTGAGACCGAGTTTCTGATCGTTGACACAATAGTCAAAATTATCAGCGATTAATTGTTTGGTTGGTATTGGCTGAACTGCTGCAAGCGCTGGCGTCATTGTTCGAGATTTAATGCGCAGCTTGATTCTTGCTAACATTTCTCTGGGGCTAAACGGTTTGGTTACGTAGTCATCTGCGCCTATTTCCAAACCAACCACTCGATCTATCTCTTCGTTTCTCGCGGTCAGAAAGATGATCGGCAGATCAGAAAACTCGCGAATGGTTTTGCACAGTTCAAAACCATTCCCATCGGGTAAGCCGACATCCAACACTAACAAAGCAACGGCGTTCTCTTTCAAAAACGCTAAGCCTTCACCTGCCGTTGCAACCCACTGAGGGCAATAGCCATCCATTGCTAATACATAAATGAGATTTTCAGCAATTGCTGGTTCATCTTCAATGATGAGTACCGTTAATTTTTCATTCAATGTTCGAACTCCACAAAACGACTTACTGGCTATTTATTGCGATGTAAAAGCCAACCCTGTGGTTAGCTCTCAGGTTTTGAATCACAGGCTATCGAATTAGTTTTATCATGGCAAAAAATAAAACAGAGAAGCTAGTCCCGTTTAAATACTCAGCGAATGAAGAGGGATTAAAGTGCCAGGCAAGAGCTGTTCAGATTTGGCTGGACAACAATCATGAGTTGGAGTCGAGACTGAGGGCTCTCAATGTTGGCTTACATGACGTCGCAAACGGTTTTACTATCAACAAATTGTTCGAAACTTACTATCTTACTATCTTTCAGTGTCCATAAGTGGGCAACTCTGGCTTTGAAATGCTTGCCGGTTGTCTTATAGGTTCCACTATAAGTACCATAAGCAAAAACCTTGTCACCTGACGCAACATAGTCTTCAACTGCAAAATTATAGCCATCCCATTCGCTGGCTAAACGCGCAAACACATTTTTTTCAATTTCGTCAAATCCTTGGTACGTTCCCGCATAAGGAAAGCCAGCCGCTTCGGTCCATTGAGTGTCAGCGCTTAGGTAACGTTTGAGGTTTTTGCCGTTTTCTTCCGAGGTTTTACCTTCATAGGTACTTTTTACAATATCAAGATTAGTCATCGAGTTAGTCTCCTAATTAAAAATCTCTTGATGGTCATAGTCATAGGACCGTGTTTGGATATGCCTTAAGCATAACGAACACAAGGCGGTTCGAATAGCCTTAAATGAAGCTAAAATTTAGCTTAAGAGATGGCCTGTGAAGACTTCATCGCGGGTTCAGTGTTGAAGGTATTTTGGACTGCATGGGGAAATGAGCTGGTTTGGCCTGCGTATAAGATCATCGCGATTGTTAAACACGACGACATCGCCATGCTGTGTTTTGCTAGCAGAGCAGCCAAACACGCGATTGCCTTGCTTGCTAAAAGGCGAATAGCGGCTTGGCGCAAATCACTAAAGTATTTTAACGACGTCTTCAAATGCGAGACGAGGTCCTCTCGGATAGTTTTGTGCTGCATCCCCATAGCCAAAATTGATGATGAAGTTAGATTTATAACGCCCCTCAGGGAAGAAGCTGTCATCGACCAGTTTGTTATCAAAGCCACTCATTGGGCCGCAATCTAAACCCAGGCTGCGAGCTGCCATGATGAAATAGGCGCCTTGCAAACTTGAATTTCTAAAAGCGGTTGCATCGCGGAAACTTGCATCATTTGCAAACATGTCTTTGGCTGTTGGATAAGCGGGGAATTGCTCTGGTAGATGATTATAAAACTGCTCGTCAGAGGCAATGATGACCGAGGCTGGTGCCGCGAGGCTCTTTTGCTGATTCCCAGGCGCTAAGGCTTTATTTAACTTTTCTTTTGCGTCGGCACTTTTAACGACCACATAATAACCGGGTTGGCAGTTCATGGATGTTGGCGCCCATTTCATTAATTCATAAAGTTCTTTAATCAATTCATCGGGTACCGCTTTATCTAAGAAAGCATTAAATGTTCGGGCTTCTGTAAACAGCTGGTTTAGAGCCTGTGCATCTAGTTTGGTAGTCATATTCTTCTCCGGTTCATGTGGGTAAGTATTTTGTTATTCACGAATGAAGTTTCAATTTATAGTTTGGTTTGCGTTGTATGCTTTTATATTAGCTAACCGTTGCTCAAGCTAACCGTAATAACTATTGTGGTCGAATTTAGTGAATGTGCCATCAAAATAGTTAAATGCACTCCGGAATCCCCTAAATTTTTTAAGTCACTCCGATAGTTGTGATTTTCGCCAGCAAGAGCGAGCACATGGTTAGCGATGGGCCATATATGGATGGTTATATGCGGATGCTTATAGACGATTGTAATTGTAAGCGATTAGGTGAGGTATGAAGTGGCCTTAGCAGGATGATAAGCCGTAAGATTAATACCCATCTAACTCATTATCTGTTGATTGTTGCGGGCCTAAATCACCGCTAACTGGGTTCTGTATTTGGTCATTAAAGCCACTGGTGACTGTAGTTCATGCTTGGTTATCGGCAGATTTATGCTGCGCAATCTGTGGATCATATAATGAATCAGTTTGCTATAATATGACGTTTTAGGCTAGCCAAGCGTGCCAGCGATTATGCTGACACCTGCTCGATAAACCTAAGTGAGCGCTTAACCCGAAGTTTATACAAATTAGCTTAGCTATTGGAAGTTAGTGCTGTTTGTATCGAGCGAGTCGCAGGGAAATTACACTGCTGCTGGCTCTAAGCATGTTGAAGCGGTGGATCACTTTCTCACAGGTCTAGATTTCGAGTTAAAACTTCTGCGGATGTAATAATTCGTTTTGTCCGATAAAGCTCTGGATGTTTTTCATCGTCGGCGTAGCCAACGGGCTCTCCAGCACCAGTATTAACAAACCAAGAGTTTTCTGGTTTACGATCACCCAGCAGTTTTTTAAATTCGGTTGGCTTAACACCAATGGCTTTAGCTGCCGCATTGTAGGTGCAGCGAGTCTTAATATTGTTCAGGTAATCTCGGATGATGATTATTTTATCCAGCATTAAAAAGTAATTCCTCGAAAGTTAACGCCAAGCTCAGGCTTGTTGCCCGCTTGGCTTATTTCACCTATCAAGATAGGCCATTTTGTTGTATCACATGAAGCGCTAGGTTATGGCATCTTCGGGTACATTTTCTTGATATTGCGGAACACCATCTGCGATAGTTTTCCAGTTTGCTTTAGAGCCCACTAAATATGTCTTCCCAGTTCAATGTGAGGATCTTCGTTAATACAAGCTAAAGTTACCCCGTGGACTCTACCATTATAGAGGCCACAATGTGTTGAACCGCATTGACTACAAAATTGCAGGCCAAATCCATGTTTACCCACATAAGAAGTCAGTAAGGTTTCACCAGACACCCATTTGAATTTATTTGCATCAACTAAAGCATAAGCCGAGGCTTGCAAACTGAATGCCTTGCGGCATTGGGAACAATGACAGGAACGAGCATCTCGTAATACGCCATTAATACAATATTTGATTTCCCCACAGAAACACTCACCAGTGATAGGCATCCACTTCCCTTGATAGATTAACCTGTATAAATCTAGCACGATTTGCTTGGTTTATGCATTTCAAAGAGAAAAGTGATGCTGTTTAGGGTGTTGATATCTGCAAAGATGCGCCCATTTTACACGACATAGCCGTGATCAACATCCGTTCGATCAACAAACCTAGCAAAAAAACATCAAAGTCTGGTTAAGCATCTTGGCATCGTTGATGGCTTAAGGGGCTGGCGGTTGCCGGTAGTTGCCGATGCTTGCCAAAGTTCTCGCTATTGGTTCTCTGAGCATATGGGATGCGAAGTGAGTGCTTGGCCTACTTTGTTAAGCCTTGCTTGGATTAGATGTTCTCCCTGCTAGCAAAGCGGTTCGACGCGCTTAGAACGTTAATGATGGATAGTGATATTCGCCGAGTCGTTGTTCAGGTCTCACTTCTGTGAGTGTTTGAGCGATTTTTTAGTCCTTCGTTCGCAATATGAGCAAAGGCTGGTGATTTGCTCTTTAGTCATGGCTGTGACGTCGTTTGCTCGCCTTTCTCTCGCCTTTCTCTCGCTTATCCGCTTGAAGCTGCATATTGCTTTCACAAGCTCAATATTTTCGGTGTCGCTATCTTGCCGCGGTTGTAAAAAACATTGAGTTGTCATTATGAGTGATTTTTCCTGCGGAACCTCTGTTCAATACAAGCCCCCTCATAAACTTTTGTAAATTTGAATCTGAGCAGCTTTATCTTTAAAAAAATACACGATTAATTTCTATTCCTTACAAAACGTGAAGTTATTGTGTGTCGATAATCGTTTTAATAGCCCCATCAAGAAAGGGGAATTAAAACAATGAAGTCAGTGATTGCGGTTGACCTCGGTGCGTCTAGTGGACGTGTCATGGTTGGATATTTAAGCGAAGGAAAGCTTACTTTAGAAGAACTCCATCGTTTTAAAAATCATCAAGTTAAAGTGAACCAGCAGCTTTGCTGGGACCTTTATTCGATTTTAGAAGAAATCAAAATTGGCATTAATAAGGTATTGGATAAAAACATTCATGTTGCCTCGCTCGCGATTGATACTTGGGGCGTTGATTTTGTATTACTCGACCAATTTGGTCGTCATCTGGGGGAGTTTGTCAGCTATCGAGATCAGCGTACTCAAGGGATCCAAGAAAAATTAATTCGTGAGAGTGGCATTAGCCGACAGGATATCTACGGGATAACCGGCATTCAATTTTTGCCGTTTAATAGCATTAATCAGTTAAAAGCGATTACCGATAGCCAGCCAGAGTGGTTAGAGCAAGTGGATAGCTTGCTGTTTATACCAGATTACCTTAATTACAAGCTTTGCGGAGTGAAGCATTGTGAATACACCAATGCGTCGACCAGCCAGTTATTGGCTTGTGATGATCAGTCGTGGTCGCCTGCTTTAGTCGAAGCCTGTGGGGCGAAGCTCGACTGGTTTTTACCGCCAAGCCTGCCAAATCGTATGATTGGCCAATATCATTTGGGAAACATCAGCATCCCAGTTTGTTCCGTTGCTAGCCATGATACAGCCTCTGCGGTCGCGGCCACGCCTATTTTTGACCAGCATTGCGCTTATTTAAGTTCTGGAACCTGGTCCTTGTTGGGTATTGAAAGTGAGCAAGCTTATACCTGTAATAAAGCTTTCGCTTATAACTTAACCAATGAAGGTGGGGTGAATGGGCGTTACCGGGTTCTGAAGAACATTATGGGTTTGTGGCTGATCCAGCAGATTAAAGCGGAGAATCCATCTTTAGCTTTTAGTGATATTGCGGCGCTGGCAAAGATGGCCAAGCCTTTCGAATTTATCATCAACCCCAATGACGATGCCTTTTTAAACCCCGCGTCGATGACTAGCGCGATTAAAGCGTGGTTTAAGCAGCGCTCACAACCCTCTCCCGAAACGCTTGCTCAAGTGGTGCGCTGCATTTATGACAGCTTAGCCTTGGCCTACGCCAGCGTGTTGGGTCAGTTAGCTGAAGTTTCGGGTCGAAACCTGCAGGAGCTGCGTATTGTTGGCGGAGGAACGCAAGATCAATTCTTGAATCAACTGTGTGCCGATGTTTGTGAGATCAAGGTTTCGACCGAACCGACCGAAGCCTCGGCACTTGGCAACGTGGTGAATCAATTTATCGCTCTGGGTGTCATAGCCAATCTTGAACAGGCGCGCCAGCTGGTGCACCACTCTTCTGAAGTGAAAATCTTTGAACCACAGCCTATCGCTTCACTTCAAGCAATTAAAAATCAATATAAACAAATCATTAAGTAGGTACTGAAATGAGTAAAGAACAAGTTATTAGCGCTTATCACTATGCCAAAGAAGTATTTGAAAAACATGGGGTCGATACCGAGCATGCTTTGCAAGCTCTGAATGAAACTGCGATCTCCATCCACTGTTGGCAGGGGGATGATGTGCGCGGTTTTGAATCGCCTGATGTTGCGCTTAGTGGCGGGATACAGGCGACCGGAAACTATCCGGGTGCCGCAAAAACGCCCGCCGAGCTGCGCGCCGATATGGAGCAAGCATTTTCTCTCATTCCGGGTAAAAAACGGGTGAACTTACATGCGATTTATTTAGATACCGACCAGAAGGTAGAGCGAGATCAACTTAAACCTGAACATTTTGCGACTTGGGTTGAGTGGGCAAAACAGCAACATTTAGGCTTGGATTTTAATCCTACTCTGTTCTCTCATCCAAAGGCGGATGATGGCTTTACTTTGTCGCACCCAGATAAGGCGGTACGGGATTTTTGGATTGACCATGTGAAGGCTTGTCGCAAAATTTCTGAATACTTTGGCCGGGAGTTAGGCAGTCCTTCGGTGATGAATATTTGGATCCCCGATGGCATGAAAGATCAACCGATTGATCGTTTATCGCCTCGTCAGCGCTTGGCTGAATCCTTAGATTTAGCTTTGGTTGAAAAAATTGACGAGCAATATCATAAGGATGCGGTAGAAAGTAAGCTGTTTGGCATCGGTGCCGAGGCTTACACCGTGGGCAGTAATGAGTTCTATCTTGGCTATGCCGCTACCCGTAATATTGCACTTTGCCTTGATGCCGGCCATTTCCATCCCACTGAATGTATTAGTGATAAGATCAGTGCCTGCTCCATCTATATCCGCGATTTGTTACTGCATGTGACCCGCCCGATCCGTTGGGATTCGGATCACGTGGTGTCATTTGACGATGAAACTCAAGCCATTATGCGCGAAATCGTACGTAACAATTTAAATGACCGAGTCTCAATCGGCCTTGATTTCTTTGATGCTTCGATTAACCGCATTGCCGCCTGGGTCATTGGAACCCGTAACGCGCAAAAAGCCTTGCTCAAAGCGCTACTAGAGCCGGTCTCAAAATTAAAAGCGGCTGAGCAGAGTTACGATTACACCTCTCGCTTCGGTCTTATCGAAGAGGCGCATTCACTGCCTTGGCAAGCGGTATGGGATTACCACTGCTTACAGAGTGGTGTGCCAGTCGGCTTTGATTGGATCCACCAAGTAAAAGATTACGAAGCGACCGCTTTATTGGCGAGATAGCTTCACAGTAACGGCTTGCCGAAACTGTGATAATCGCGGCGAGCCAACAAACTCTTACTCTACAAAATAATTTAAAAGGAATAAAAATATGTCTGTAGTAGCAGGTATTGGCTGGCACTTGGTTGGAGCGGCATCCGCGGCGGCCTTTTACGCGCCCTATAAAAAAGTGAAGGGCTGGTCGTGGGAATTGATGTGGTCGATTGGCGGGCTATTTTCTTGGGTATTAATGCCGTGGTTAGTGACGTCGATGTTGGTGCCTAACTTCAGCGAATTTTACTCGCAGATCCCGATGTCGACCTTCGTGATGATGATGTTTTGTGGCGCGATGTGGGGGATCGGTAACATCACCTATGGTTTAACTATGCGCTATCTTGGTCTCTCCATGGGGATTGGTATTGCGATTGGTTTGAACCTTGCGGTTGGAACACTTCTCCCACCGATTATTCGCGGCGAACTGATGACTTTGGTCCATTCCGATGGGGGCAGCCTAACTTTTGTTGGTATTTTCATTGCGTTAATTGGTATTGCCATTGTCGCTTATGCCGGAAATGAGAAAGAGAAGGCGCTGGGCGAGAAAGCGGAAGAATTTAACCTCAAGAAAGGGGTGACCTTAGCGATTATTTGCGGCATTTTTTCTGCCGGATTTGCCTTCGGTTTAGAAGCGGCTGCACCGATTAAAGCGCAGTCAGCGGCTTTAGGGATTAATTACTTGTATGTGGCGATGCCCGCTTTCGGCTTCATCATGGGCGGTGGCGCGATCGTTAACTTCGGCTTTTGTTTGTATCACATCATTACCAATAAAGACATTTCGGTACGAGCCGACATGTCGCTAGGGAAAGGTTTGATGCTCCGTAACCTATTGTTTACCGCGATGGGCGGGATCATGTGGTACCTGCAGTTCTTTTTCTATGGTTGGGGCGAAGCTTCAGTGCCAGAGCACCTTAGCTACATCAATTGGATGTTACACATGTCGGGCTATGTTCTGTTTGGCGGTGTGATTGGTTTAGTGATGGCCGAATGGAAAGGCGTTGGTACTCGTCCAGTACGGATCTTAATCCTTGGTTTATTGGTCATTACTGCCGCAGCGAACGTGGTTGGTTTAGGTATGGCGGCTTAAGGAGTTAAATCATGAAAAGAAAAACATTTGTGATGTACGTTAACCCAGCTTGCCACGACGAATATCAAAAACGGCATGATGAAATTTGGCCAGAGATGAAAACGCTGCTCAGTTCTCATGGGGTACACAATTATTCTATCCATTTACTGGCCGAGCAAAATTTATTGTTTGCTTATGCTGAAGTGGAGAGTGATGCGCAGTGGGATGCGATTGCTGATACCGAGATATGTAAAAAATGGTGGGTTTATATGAAGGATGTAATGCCTTCAAATCCAAACAACTCACCGCTTTCAAAATCACTCAAAGAGGTTTTTTATCTACAATGATTTCATTAAATGATGCTGTTAAAACTGAGATTGCCAAGGTAACGGAAGTATCGCAATACCTTTGGCAGCGCGAGTGGGCAGAGCGCAATGGCGGTAATATTTCCGTTGATCTAAGTGAGTTGATGGATGACGTGGTGTGTGATGCACCGATTAAACCGTTACCGGTTCAACTCCCTTTAGCCAGCGCTAATCGTATTTATTATGTAAAGGGGACAGGCCAACGAATTCGAGAATTACGCGACGCGGCATACGCCGGCTGCATATTGCGGATTAATGCCGACGCCAATGCTTACCAAATTCTTTGGGGGGGGAAGGCGAGCGAAGATTTTGCGCCCACTTCTGAGTTTATTAGCCACATTAAAATTTTGCTGGCTCAGCGAAACGCCAAGGTGCCACATCGAGCCGTTGTACATACCCATCCTTTGGAGTTGATTGCTTTGTCTCATCATCCCAAAATTGCTCAAAGCAGTGAATTATTCACTCACACTTGTTGGAAAATGTTACCCGAAGTGCGGGCCTTTGTGCCACGGGGGATTGGTGTGGTGCCTTATTGCCTGCCATCGTCTGAGGAGATGGCCGATAAAACCTCCGATGTTTTAATGACGCACGATGTTGCGATTTGGGAAAAACACGGCGCAACCGCTTCGGGTGGGGATGTATTACAGGCTTTTGATTCTATCGATGTCGCGAATAAGGGAGCCAAGCTGTATCTGATGTGTCTTGCCTCTGGTTATGAGCCGGATGGCGTCAGCCAAGAAAACATGGATATTTTAAAACGAGAATTTAATTTGTGAGGTCATGATGTCTGTATTTAAACTCGCGTTTCCTAAGATTAACTTTTCTGGCGTTGGTGCCATTGAAGCATTAATTGAACGTTTATTGCTTGAGCACCAAGGCGACGCAGGCCTGTTAATTTGCGACCCGGCAATGGTCAAGCTCGGTTTTAGCAATAAGCTATTACTTAGTGAACTCAACTTGACGTTGTTCTCAGCGGTGCGGCCGAATCCCGACACCAATACGGTGAATAGCGCTTTTGATCTGTTCGTTAGCAGCGGTGCCAAATACTTAATTGGTTTTGGGGGCGGTAGTGCTATCGACACCGCCAAAGCGGTAAGAATTTTGTCGGCTAACCCTGGGCCTATTGCTAAATATAATGGGGTCGAACAAGTTGCTCAGTTAGGTGTGCCACTATACGCCATAAATACCACTGCAGGCACCGCCGCTGAAGTGACCAGTAATGCGGTGATTACCGACACCGAGACACATGTGAAGCATGTTCTTATCTCGGATAAAATTATTCCTGATGTTTCGGTGAATGATCCCTCGGTGATGTTGGGGATCCCTAGCGCCATTACTGCTGCAACGGGGATCGATGCCTTGACCCATGCCATTGAATCTTATGTGTCGCAGGGGGCGCATAAGCTAACCGACTACATTTCACTAGAAGCGATTAAAACCATTGCTGAATATCTGCCACAAGCAGTCGATGATGGCAGTCGTATAGAAGCCCGAGAAATGATGGCCTATGGGCAGTTTATTGCAGGCTTATCTTTTAATAGTGCGGGATTGGGGATGGTGCATGCTATGGCTCACCCTGCAGGTGCGCAGAAAGATCTCCCCCATGGTGTTTGTAACGCCATATTGTTGCCAATTGTTAGTGAATTCAACCGCCCGTATCGGGTTGAAAAATTCGCAAAAATAGCTCAAGCCTTAGGGTTGGATACTTCTGAACTCAGCCCCGAACAAGCCAGTTTTGCTGCAATTCAAGGGCTTAAAGACTTGAATCGCAGAGTTGGGATCCCGAGTGGATTTGCTGAACTGGGAGTGAGTGCGCAAGATACCCTCGCATGGGTTGACGATGCATTGGCAGATCCTTGTGCGGGCGGGAATCCACAGCCGATGACTCGGGAGCAAGTGGTGGCCTTATATCAACAATCCTTATAGATAGTTGGGCTGAGAGCCTGCTCTCAGCTTTTTAATGGGGGTTGTCTGATAATCATTCAAAATGACGGGGGAAGCGAATGTTACATCTAAAATCAGAAGAATTTGTTGGAACAAAATCTAGTATTAAGGTGTTGAATCGTGACCCTCAATTTGATTACCCAGAACACTGTCACGACTTTTCTGAGCTTATTTTAGTCAGTGCTGGTAGTGGTGTACATATTGTAAATGGCTTGCAGAAAGTGGTGTTGCCAAATACTTTGGCTTGCGTCAGCGACAATGATTACCATCAGTACGTGGATAATCGTGATGTCACCTTGGTCAATATTCTCTATAACAAACATCAGCTCAATCTAAGTCCTAAAGCAGTGAATGTGATTAAACATTTAGAGGATGGTGCGACCAATCTATTAATCACCGAAGACTCATTTGAGCCTATTTTGGCAATAGCGGATAATATGCGTATTGAGCAGCAACGCGAGTATAAACATTCTGAGGTGATGGTGTCGTTAATGTTTGAGCAGTTGTTGTTGACGATAGATCGTTTGAACATGACTCAGATTGATAATTCCCCCTTAATGAATGCCATTGTTTTTCTGATTAATAATTATAGAGAACAGGATCTTTCGGTGCAGCAGATCTGTGATTCTTTTCAGGTCAGTTCACGAGCCTTAAGCAATAAGATATCGCAGCTCACAGGCTCTTCGACCAATAAGTTTTTGAACCAATTACGAATTAGAAAAGCGATGACTTTAATCGAAACGGGTCTTTCAATTACTGATGTTGCTTATCGGGTGGGTTATAACGATAGTAATTACTTCAGTACCAAGTTTAAATGCATTACTGGTCAAAGCCCGAGCGCCTATAAAAGCCATACACTTTAACCACTTAGAGAACTGACAATATTTTACTCCTCGCTGTTAAACATCATTTGCTCGCGATCCGTTTACAGTAACGTTTGGGTGTGATTTTAGCGATTTGTGCAAATTCTCTGGTCATATGAGATTGATCTGAAAATCCATAATCCAATGCCAATGTGACTAAGTTGCTATTAGGTTTGTGTTTGAGATGTTCGATGGTTTTTTTGACCCGCAATATTCTTTGGCATTGTTTGGGGCTTATACCTACCCATTTTTGAAATTGACGCTCGATTTGACGTTGACTCAGTGGCATACCACTCTTCGAGAGCTGGTTATTGTTGGCGTTCTGAATCACCTGCAAACAGCGCAATACTGAGGCTGGAATGCATTGGCAAATATCAACGGTATTATTCAACCATTTATAGAGTGCTGTAATTCGAGCTTGGTGATGAGGCGTATACTGCAGGCGGTTTGCCATTCGCTGCAGCCAGCGTTGCTGTTTATTATCTTGCTGTGCTACCGATTGCTCGAATTGAGTGCGTAATATATCGACACTAATACCAGGCTGAAAACGAACTCCCGCGACTTGAGTCCCCGAAGAGAGCATTATGGTGTGTGCTTGTTTGCTTATCGGTAGCAGCAGCGCTTTTGCCGAATATGGAATGCCATCAAATTCAACACTTCCAGCTAAAATAAACATGATGCCGCTACAAGCATCAGCTTGTAGCCACTTTGTCATGTTCTTCCCTGGAGTGGCCGGAACCGAGGCTGACCAGATCCCTTGAACATAGTGCGCTAAGCTCCCTTTTGGTTGAAACAACCTGAAATCAAAGGGAGACTCAGCAGATCGGAGCGCTTGATTAGTTTGGTTGATAATTCCCTACCTCGGGTTTAAAGGTTTTGGAGATCCGATTCCAACTATTAATCGCATTCACCGCGATTGTCAAATCAACCAAACTTTGTTCGCCAAACATTGCTAGAGCCTGTTTATAGGCGGCTTCTGTGACGGGTCGATTTGATGTGATCAATTCCGCCCATTGTAATGCCGCACGTTCAAGTTCGGAATATAAGGGCATATCCATCCAGGCACTTAAGCCATATATCCGCTCTGGGCGCTCTCCCAATTTAAGGGCGTCTTTGCTATGCATATCAATACAGAAGGCACATTGGTTGATTTGTGAAACCCTTAGTTTCAGCAATTCCCAAGTGGTGATATTCACCGAATTGGAGTGACTAAATTGCTGGTGAAGATAGTTTTCTTGTTCGAGCAATATCTGCATTGCCTGAGGTGAGCTTGAAAAATAGTTTAATCGCTTAGTCATCGTTTTTTCTCCATGTTGAGTGTTGAAAATAACCGATAGCTTTCAATGTTTATTGAATATTTGCGACATGTTGCGATTGATCTGCAGATCTCTGGATCTGCAAGCAGGCTGATGTGGCATTGGTAGGGGAGTGGCAAGCGTGAGCATTTGGTCTGCTTCGCAGTATGCGTGAAACAGCAGATGCTTCGTAAACACTTGGTCGAACATATACGCTTAACGATTTGCCTCAAGCATTTCTATCACAGTGATTAGCGCTTTCAGCAATATGGGAGAAGGCGCTGAAGCGATCACTTGGAGCAAGATGCCCCTCGAGGTTGATCGATAAGCCGCTTACTCCAGTGTTAGCTGCATATCGTCGTGACCCACTTGGACATTGCTGGGCAACTCGCCGCTGTATTGGTGTAGAAAACTGTCTAATTCGTGTCCGATATGACTAAGCACCCACTGAGTGTCGGGCATGGCGTGGGCGAACTCAAATACATCGTAGAGATTATTGTGGTTGGGGGAGTGTTGCAGTGGTGAATAGCTACAATCGATCACGACATAATCGGGCTGATGTCGCAGCAGTTGTTGCCAGCTTGGATCGGGGATCCCTGCGGTATCGGTTAGATAGGCAATCTGTCCTTGAATGCTGCTAAATAGATAGCCCAAGGTTGGTTTTGAGTGGTTAAGGGTGAGCGGCATAATCTCGATGTCAGCCAACTGAAATCGAGAATAAGCTTTGTTCGCTTGCTGAAAATCGAGGATGCCTGGGTGTTTGAATAAATCATCGCAACCATTGGGGTCGTTCGGTTGATAAATTGGGATGGGGTCGGCAATTCCCCAGCGTAAATCAAACAGCGCTTGCACATGATCCATATGATAGTGGGTCAGGAGAATGGCATCGATAGAGTTAGCGGGAAAACGGCTTTGTAGTTGTGGATGATTGGCATCGATGAGTAAACACTTACCATTGACTTCTAATACCGCTGAACTGAGTTGACGGCTTAAGCTGGGATTTTTTTGAGCGCGCTTACAGGCGATACAATCACAGCCGTAAAGTGGCGCCGCTTGGACGTTGCCAGTGCCTAATAAGGTGAGTTTCATGTGATATATAACTCGCTAGTTTGGGTATCGATATACTTGAGTAATTTCTTCACGGTGACGGCTAAACTGCGGTTGTTATCTAGTCGCCAGAATTCTTGTTGTAGATTGGTTTGGTATTGCTGGTTACGCCGCAGCCGAGCAGTAATTGAATGTTCTTGTTCTCGGCCCCGTTTGCGTAAACGTTCGGCTAATACATCTTGTTCTACCTCTAGGACAATCACTCTTAAACGTTCTCCGAATAAGTCTCTGGCGAGGTCTATTTGTTGACGTGAGCCATTGAATAATACCGAAAACCCCATACTGAGCCAGGTGTTTACTTCGTTTCCCACGGCGTAATGGCAGCCATTGGCTTGCCAGTCCATGGCAAATAAGCCGCTACGTTTGCGGTGGGTATATTCCGGTAAACTTAAGGCGATGTGGTTTTCACCGCCGCTATCTGCTGCTCGGGTGATGTAGCGGTGAGCAATCAGTAAGTTACTATCGGCTTTTAATTGCTCCCGCAAACCATCTATGATGCTGTCTTTACCTGAACCAGAGGGACCAACTAAATAAAACAACTTGGCTTCACCGACGATGACTTCATTACTTAATGAGCTATTAGATATCAAAATACTCGCTCTCCTTCACGCCATACTTGTAGGACGCGTAAGCGGTCTTGGCTGGGCTTGGCTAAGACCAGATCTGCACGTTTATTTTCATGAATACTTCCTCGGTCATCCATACCGAGGGTTTGTGCAGGCTTAAGGCTCACCATTTGAATGGCTTCACATAGGTTATAGTGGTTGTTGTCCATCTTCGCAACCTGATAGGCTGCATCCAACATACTGGCAGGGTAGTAGTCCGAGGATAGGATATTTAATACGCCTTCACTGGCTAATTCGGCCGCCGCCACATTACCTGAGTGTGAACCGCCTCGCACGATATTCGGCGCGCCCATCATCACTTGTAAACCCGCTTGACGTGAGGCCTGCGCTGCGGCAACGGTGGTTGGAAATTCGGCGATTGCACAGCCTAAGGCGGCGGATTCCAGCACATGCTCTACGGTGGCATCGTCATGGCTGGCTAAAGTAATACCGCGCTCGCGTGCTGCGGCTGCGATGTGCTTGCGGTTGGCATCGGACCAGCGCAATGAGGCTTCGGTTTGCTCTGCTTCAAAGCGCGCCATGGCTGGTTCGTTTAAGCCATATTTACCCATGTAATAGGTACGATATTTTTCGCTATCGATAAATTGGCGTTGTCCGGGCGTATGATCCATCAACGAGACCATGGCGACCGGCCCTTGCTCAACCAAGGTTTCGAAAATGTTGGCGGTATCGGCATTGGGGAGTTCACAGCGCAAATGCAGAAAATGTTCGGCTCGATTTTCACCGCGTTGTTGAGAATCGACAATGGTATGCAGCATGCGCTCTAGATTCGCTAAGCGGGTGCCGTGGTCGTTAATATAGCCCAATGCAATCGCGTCTAGTACTGTGGTGATGCCACTGGAAACCATCAGGGCATCGTGACTTGCCATGGCTGAACCAGCAGGCCAATTCACCTTCGGTCGTGGCGTAAAAAATTTTTCCAGGTTGTCGGTATGTAATTCGATTAAACCCGGCAAAAGATAGGCTCCGTCGCCGTCAATCGCACTGCAGTGTAGGCTTCGCGTGTCACTGAGTGCGATGATCCGGCCATCTTTTACTTCTAGCGAGCCCTTCACGACTTCATGTTCCAAAATCATATTTACGTTGGTAATGATCATTTTATTATCCTGCTAACGAAGGGCTGGCTTGCATTGGGTGTAGGCGGTCGGCGACGAGGTCGCGAACCCAGTTGTCGTGAAAGATACCAACGATGGCTGCCCCACGTTGTTTGGCGGCTAAGATCAATGTCACCACTTGTTGGGCATTCACTTTATCTAGTGAGGCGGTGGGTTCATCGAGTAATAAAATTGGATAGTCGAGGGCAAAGCCGCGGGCAATATTGACCCGCTGCTGTTCACCGCCAGAGAATGTCGCTGGGGCTAAGTGCCACAGTCGTTCGGGGACATTCAATTGGCTTAATAGGGTTTGTGCCTTGGAGCGGGCCAATGATTCACTGATGCCATTCTCGAGCATGGGCTGCATGACGATATTCAGAGCCGAGAGGCGAGGGATCACCCGTAAAAATTGACTGACCCAGCCAATGGTATGGCGGCGCAACTCGATGATTTGGCGCGGTTGGGCTTGCGCCATATCTAACCAGTGTTCACCTTGGCGGATCAGTAATTGGCCTTGGTCAACTTGATAGTTGCCGTATAGCGAACGCAGCAGACTGGATTTTCCTGAGCCAGAGCTACCGTTGAGAACTAAACATTCACCGCCATATATTTCCAGATTTTGCTGGCACAGTACCGGTAGGCGAGCCGCACCTTGGTTATGTAACACAAAGGTTTTATCGATGTTTTTGGCTATCATAAGCGCTTGCATGGTGACTCCTCAATCGCGCGTATTATTGTTGAAGAACCGAAGAAACTAACAATTGGGTATATGGATGGCGTGGGTCATCCAGTACTCGATCGCTTAAGCCACTTTCCACCACCTGACCTTGCTTCATCACCATGATCCGATGGGCTAATAAGCGGGCCACTGCTAAATCATGGGTGACAATCACCACCGCTAGCTGCAGTTCGGTGACTAAGTTGCGAATTAAATCGAGCAAGCGGGCTTGCACCGAAACATCTAAGCCGCCGGTGGGTTCATCCATAAACACTAATTTAGGATGGGTCACTAAGTTACGGGCTATTTGCAGCCGTTGCTGCATGCCGCCAGAAAACGTTAGCGGTTGGTCGTCAATACGGCTGGGATCGATCTCTACTGCTTTGAGCCAGCAAATGGCTTGCTCGCGTATCTGTGCATAGTTACGCCAGCCGACCTCCATTAGACGCTCACCAATGTTTCCGCCTGCGGAGACTCGTGGCCGCAAGCCATCCATAGGGTGTTGGTGCACAATGCCAAAATTGGCGCGGATTAAACGCCGGCGTTCGGCTTCGCTAATATGATATAAACTGGCCCACTGTTGGGTATTGTTGCGATAATTGACCTGACCACTTTGGGGCGTTAAGCGACCCGACAGGCTCTTGAGTAGGGTCGTTTTACCGGAGCCTGATTCGCCGACAATCGCTAATACTTCGCCCGGATACAGTTCTAAATCGAGCGCCTTAAAGCCTTTCTCTGGGGCGTAGAGCATGCTTAAGTTATGAGCGGTGAGTAATGGGCTGACTTCGCTCTGAAGCGAGTTTTTCGGGGCTGTTGGTGCCGATTGAGGCTGCCAATGTTGCTCCAACTGGCTGGCTAATTTATTCATCTTGGGCTCCTTCGCTAGCCGCTTGTTGTTTTTGGCAGAAGTCGGTGTCGGAGCAAATAAATACTCGCTGGCCTTGGTCATCAACCAATACTTCGTCTAGAAAGGTATTGCTATTCCCACAGATGCTGCAGGGTTGCTCCCAATGTTGAATGGAAAAGGGATGATCTTCGAAGTCGAGGCTACGCACTTTGGTGTAGGGTGGAATGCAGTAAATACGTTTTTCTCGCCCGGCACCAAAAATCATTAAGGCTGGCGACAGATTGAGTTTTGGGTTATCAAACTTAGGGATCGGTGAGGGATCCATTAAGTAGCGGTCATGGACCATGACCGGGTAAGCGTAGCTGGTGGCTATGTAGCCATAGTTCACAATATCTTCGTAGAGCTTGACTTGCATTGACCCGTATTCTTCCAGAGCGTGCATTTTTTTGGTTTCGGTTTCGCGCGGTTCGATAAACCGCAAGGGTTCGGGGATCGGCACCTGAAACACCAAAATTTGTGCATTACTGAGGGTTTGTTCGGGAATGCGATGCCGGGTTTGGATTACGCTGGCTTGCTCGGTTTGTTCGGTGGTGGTTATGCCACACACCTTGGCAAAAAACTGCCGGATTGAAACCGCGTTAGTGGTGTCATCGGCGCCTTGGTCAATCACCTTGAGCACATCTGTCTGGCCCAAAATTGATGCACTAAGCATGATTCCTCCGGTTCCCCAACCATAGGGCATCGGCATTTCTCGGCCACCAAAAGGTACTTGATAACCGGGGATAGCAACGCCTTTGAGGATGGCTCGGCGGATCATCCGTTTGGTTTGTTCGTCTAAATAGGCAAAGTTATATTGCTGGTCATCGTCAGTGATAGCCGCGGTGTGTTGACTAAAGCGGGTCATACTGGCTCTCCTGTTGCTGGCGCATTTTACGTAACAATTCTAATTCAGACTGAAAATCGACGTAGTGAGGTAGTTTTAAATGAGAGACAAAGCCTGCCGCTTCCACGTTGTCGGCGTGGGCCAGTACAAATTCTTCATCTTGCGCCGGACTGGTCACTGGTTCGTCATAGCGTTGTGCTTGCAGGGCGCGGTCAAGTAAGGCGACAGCCATGGCTTTGCGTTCACTAAAACCAAAAGCTAAGCCGTAGCCGCGAGTGAAATGAGGATCTTGCGCCTGCTCAGCCACAAAGCCATTGATCATCTCGCATTCGGTCAGGACGATACTGCCAATATCAATGTTAAACCCTAGCTCTTCAGGACAGATCTGCAGATTGACCTCACCGCTGCGAATTTCTCCGGCAAACGGGTGGTTACGGCCGTATCCTCGTTGGGTCGAGTAGGCCAGTGATAATAAGAAGCCCTCATCACCGCGGCTCAATTGTTGTAGGCGCGCAGCACGAGAACAGGGATAGCTTATCGCTTGTTGGCTGAGGTCGGCGGGCTCTTCTCCGCGGTCGACTTCTGGTATCGCCAGACCTTGTTGTTCCAGTAAGGCAAATACTCGGCTAAAGTTTTGAGCTTCTACTGGGGGGGAGTCTTGCTGTAAATTCTGCTGCTCAGCAGTTTTTGGTGCGGGCTTATCGGTGCCAGACTCGGGGGGGCTCGGCGGGTGTCCTTCGGCGAGCAGACTAAAGTCGAGTAGGCGATGACTATAGTCATAGCTTGGTCCGAGTTGCTGCCCGCCGGGCAGATCTTTATAGCTGGCTGAGATCCGCCGCTGAACCCGCATTTGGTCAGTATCTAAGGGCTCACATATCGCGAATGAGGGAAGGGTGGTTCGGTAGGCGCGTAGCAGGAAGATGGCTTCAATTTGATCGCCGCTGGCTTGCTTAATCGCCAGCGCGGCCAGCTCTGGATCAAACACCCCTCCTTCGGTCATGACTCGCTCGACCGCTAGACTCAATTGTTGGCTGATTTGGGCGACGCTTAGCTCGGCAACGTCCGTATGACCTCGGCGACGTTGCGCTTGTAGCCGATGTGCTGCGGCAATGGCTTTTTCGCCTCCTTTTACTGCGACATACATTAGATACGCTCCAATTGGGTAGTGCGACTGATAGCCAGCAAGGATTGTTGATGACAGAAGACAAATTCCAAGCCGAGTGGGTAGTGGTGGCTGGGTTTGGATAGGTAGTCAAGCAGGCTTGCTCCAAGCTCGCCAAACTGTCGGATGATGGGGTGCTGAATGCCCGGTCCACTTAAGCGAAAGCGTGGGCCGCTGTCTAAATCTTCAGTTTGCACCAGCAGCATTGCACTGTGCTCCGGACTCATGTCACTGCCAGCTTTGCACTGCATCAGATCAATGGTTTGGGTGCTGTTGATGACCACAAAATCGGCTTGCTGGAGAGTCGTTCTTTGAACACCGTTATGAAACGCCAAGTTTGCCACCGCGTGTGCTAAGTCAGTCGGTTTGGCTAATTCGGGACTGAGGTATAGGCCAGTATGTTGATCACACAGGCTCATAATGACTTGGCTGGCGGCAGGATTTAGTGGCGCAAAACCGCGGTGTTTATCAAGCGAGACCCGGCTACCCGGTTCACTGAAAGCTTTAAGGATTTGCCGAAAACAGTGTTGAGCATGGTGGACGGGTTGCGCAAAACCAGTTTCTATTTGCAGCATTAGTCTTCTCCCCGAACGACAGTGAAAAAATCGACCTTCGATTGAGCCGCTTGTTCGGCGACTTGTTGCCTCGCCAACTGTTGTAGCTCTGCGAGAGGTTGAATAATCGCTTCTTGTAATACCGGTGCGGTGGATGCTTGCTGTAACAGTGCATCGATTAGCGCCGATAGCAGCGCATGTTGTTTCGCGCGTCCCCGTAAGTAGCTATAACCGGTGGTGCCATCGACTAAACGCACCGCTGCCCGAGTCATGGTGGTCTCTGCTAAATTGAAACGCTCGCCATTGCCTCCCACTCGACCTTGAATCTTTGCCAAGCCAATTTCGGGTTGTCGGATCACTTCACAGGGCGGGTCTAGTTTGAGTTTTCTCCAGCGTTGTTCTAGCTCGGAAAAGGGGGCGTTAGCGAGTATTGCCATCCAGTGTTGGCGAGCAGTTTGTTGTGGGGAAGGCGTGGTGTGACTCATGATGTATGCTCCAAGCTGAGTTCAACTAACTCGGCTCTAATGTGGGAAATTGAAAACTCGAAGGGTTGCTGTTGTTGGTCGATATTGACGGTTTGTAAGCGGAGTAGCGGTTTACTGGGATCAATTTGTAGGCAGGCGCAGTCTTCATTATTAGGAAGTTGCGCGCCAATCACCGTGTGTTTACGGCGTAAATTGATGGCGCAGTGCTGGGCCAAAAAGTGATGTAATGAACCCTGTTGGTAGCGGCCGAGTTGGCTTTCGTGTTCACCCAAACGCAGGTGATGAAATACGATACTGATTGGGATCTGGTCGATAAAGCGCAAGGTTTTGAGTTGAATTATCGGGCTGGCTAGCGCAATCTCTAAATTATTTGCCACCTGTTGGTTAGCGTTACTACGGATGCAACTAAGCAGCCGACTATTGGGCTTTGCTCCGGCATTGAGCAGGTTATCGGTGAATTTTGCCCCCGAATGCAGCGGATAACGCACTGGCTGACTGAGTACCAGCACGCCTTTGCCCTGTTGGCGCAGCAACCAACCTTTTAGCACCAATTGGTCAATGGCGCGGCGCAGTGTATGCCGATTGACTTGATAGCGTTCCGCTAAGCGTTGCTCGGGGGGAAGGTATTGGCCTGCCTGATAAGCACTGCTAATTTCTTTTTCGAGGCTGAGAGCAATTTCTTGATAGCGCGGCATGAGCAGACTCGACTAAATAAACAGTTTACGGATCCGTTGGGAAACAAAATCCAACAGGCTTACTGTGACCACGATGATCAGCATTACCGCGCAGGTTTGAGGAAACATAAAGCCACGAATGCTCTCCCATAAGATCACGCCGATGCCGCCCGCACCCACCATGCCCACGACTGTGGCCGATCGCACATTAGACTCGAAGCGATACAAGGAGAAGGAGATCCATAGTGGGAGCACTTGTGGGATCACGCCATAAACAATTTCTTCGAGTTTATTGGCACCAGTGGCGCGCACCCCTTCTACTTGGCCTGGATCAATCGCTTCAACGGCTTCCGAGAACAGCTTGGCTAACACGCCGGTGGTGTGAATGAATAATGCCATTACGCCAGCAAAGGGGCCCAAGCCCACAGTCACCACAAACAACATGGCAAAAACCATTTCGTTAATCGCTCGGGCGGCATCCATTAGCCGACGCATGGCTAGACAAACCGATGTTGGGACCATGTTTTCGGCGCACATTAAACCGAAGGGCACTGCTAAAATGATTGAGAACAGGGTGCCCCAAATGGCGATATGTAGGGTAATCAGCATTTCTTCGAGGTAGTAGCTGAGGTCACTAAAATCGGGCGGAAAGAAGTCACTGGCTAGCTCGGCCATATTGCCCGCGTCGTTATATAGCTTCATTGGTGCAATTTCAGCACCTTGCCAGCTCCAGCTGAGGCCTGCCAGCACTAGGGCCCAAATTGACAAGGTAAGCCAAGACGGGCGCGCGGATTGATCGGTGAGCATCGCATCGAGTTTCATAAGCTTTCTCAAGATGTCTAGATAAGTTGCTGAAAGAGAAGCTGAGCCGAAGCTCAGCTTACAAGAGCCTATTGCGCCATTGCGGTAATCGCGTTTTGCTGGCGACTTAAATCGGCGAGTTGGGCGTCGATCACCGATAGTTCGGCGGCTTTTTCAGCTTTTGACAATTTGCTGTCATGCTCAAGCTTGAGGCGGTTTTTGAACAACACCAATTGGCGGATGGGTAATAGTTGCAAGTCGCTAGAGGCTTTGAAAGGAGCCCACTGTAGTGATCTGAGTACCGCGAGTTGCTTAGCATCACCCGATTTGCCGTAGTTCATGAAGAAGCTGTAAACTTTATCTTTAACGCTTTCGGGAAGGTTTTTTCGCCAAACGATGGGGTCTGATGGGATCAGTGGTGATTTCCAAATCACTTTTAATTGGGCGAACTTGTCGGGAGCGGTGACCTTCAAGCGGTCCATGTTTTCGGTATTTCCGGTGGCAACGTCAACTTGTTTTGCGGCGGCAGCTAAAGCGTTGGCTTCGTGGCCCGAATTCATGCTGCGTTTAAAATCTGCGACCGAAATGTTGTGTTCGGCAAAGACGTAGTAGGAGGGGACTAAGAAGCCAGAGGTGGAATTGGGATCGCCGTTGCCGAAGGTGAGTTCGCTACGATGAGCAATCACATCTTCTAAGTTATTCAAGGGGCTGTCTTTATGAGTGACTAAGACACTCCAGTAACCAGGGTTGCCGGTCACGTCGACGGTTTGCGCAAAAATTTCACCACCGGCACGGTCTACCGCTTCCATGGCTGATTTATTGCCGTACCAGGCTACGTCGACTTTATCAAACCGCATACCTTGAATGATACCAGCGTAATCAGGCGCAAAAAATGCCTTTATTTTATAACCAGTTTGTTGCTCCATGGCCTCTAGAAACGGGGTCCATGTAGTTTTTAAATTTTGCTGAGATTCGGTAGAAATGATCCCAAAATTGATAGTGTCCTGCGCTTTGTCAGCCGCTGACACGAGGGGGGAACCGAACGTTGCTGCGAGCATTGCGCTTGCAAAGGCGGTCTGCTTAATAAACTGTAACATGCCATCTATCTCCTTCATTTATGGATTAGGCCATCTGTGGCCATGGTTGTGGTACTGCGAGATCTTGTGCTTCGGTATTGCTGGGATCCAAGCTTGAGCCATACAAGGCTGCCAAGCTGGCTTCTGTTAAATTTTGGCTTGGACCGTCGTAAAAAATTTCGCCACGTTTTAAGGCGACAACTCTCGGGCAATAGCGTTTGGCGTAGTCAACCTGGTGTAAGGTCACCACCACCGCGATGCCTTCCTGTTGGTTAATATCGGTGAGGATTTCCATCACGATTCGTGATGATTCTGGGTCTAATGAGGCGATGGGCTCATCGGCCAAAATAATCTTGGCTTGCTGCATCAAGGCGCGGGCAATTGCCACTCGCTGTTGCTGACCACCAGAAAGCGTCGAAACACGTTGTTGGGCAAACTGCTCCAGACCGACACGTTTTAGCGCGACTAAAGCCTGTTGCTTTTGTGACGAGGTAAAACGCCCGCTGAGGCTGCGCCAAAGTGGGGTCGCACTAAGCGCTCCAATTAATACGTTGTGTAATACACTTAGGCGAGAGACCAGATTAAACTGCTGAAAGATGTAACCAGTTTGGCTACGGCTTTGCCGTACGGTTTTACAAAATTTACCATTCCGTTGCACTGGGGTGCCTAGAACTTCGATGTAACCCTGACTATTTTTATCGCTGGTGATTAAGCCATTGAGGTGACGTAGTAATGTCGATTTCCCTGAGCCAGAGGGACCAAGCAGGGCGACCATTTCACCTTGCTCAACACTCAGGTTAATATTCTGCAAAGCATGATTCGTCGCAAAGTGCTTATGGAGCTGTTTTACGGCGATGACTTGTTTGCTCATGACACAATCTCGTAGTTGGTTTGAGCATAAGTTAATCAACGAATGTGACAGTTAGCTTATCTAGACATGTCACTTGGGTGACGTATTTATGGCAATTGAGTGACTAAAAAAACATCAATGCGTTGCGAAGGTGGCGATAGCCGTCTTGTAAAGAGTAGGGGGACATGCTTTGTAAACTAAGTGTGGTGGGAATGGCGGAAATCTACAACCGATCCCATCAATGGATGCCTGAGATGTCAATGATTGCGCGGTGTTTGCCGCGAGCTGAAGGCCAATGCCAGAGCGGTCATCAAGCTGACTCCCCGCTTTTCGTTCAGCAACCAATATCCTCATTCTAATGTGTGACATCGCTTTGCTGGGGGGAGGCCGCGGCTTCTCAAACTAAGCCCTTGCACCGCAAGCCCAAAATGAAATCAAACCGAAAATACTAAGCCTGGGCCTATCGCTTTGCTGGCCCCTATTGACGCTATTGAGTTGCAACAGAGTATTGTGGAGGCGGAGGCTAAATACCTTCGGTTACTCGATTATACGGAGATTTGCTGTTGTCCAATCTGTTGCGCAAAACCACCCACCATCACTTTAGAGATATCTAATTGCTGGCGCTCGACTGAAGCCGTAATGATTGAAACACAGTTCATGACTCTACCTTGTTCAAAAGTAAAGTGATCGCTATGTTCATCGCGAAGATGTTTGGTTAAGTAACAGGCTAATGCACCACTAGCACTGCCCGTGGCGGATTCTTCTGCTATCCCAAATAAAGGCGCAAAATTACGACAACTCGCCGTTAGTTTGCTTGCTTTTTCGCACAGTTCAAAAGCATGCAGACCAACGAGATCATATTTTTTACAGAATTCACTGAGTAAATGTTGATTGACCTGAATTCTATCTAGATATCCCAATGGCACAGGAACGATAAGATCGTGTAAGCCGGTTGAAACGACCTCGATGGGTAGTTGAGTTGTTTCTAGAATTTTTACGTCAATTCCAATCAACTCTGAGACCTCCTGATAAGCAAATTCCTCGCGATATTCAGGTAGCTTCTGCTCCATCACTATATGACCATTCGACTCTATTGTCACCGTGAGTAAGCCTGCTTTTGTCCTCTGAACATATTGCCCCTCAGTGATGACTCCTTTTTGATGCATGATTGAGAATGCTGCTAAAGTTGCGTGTCCACAGAAATCAACTTCACCCGTTATAGTGAAAAAAGACAATTCAAAGTCGACTTCGTCATCTTGAGAAACAAAGGCCGTTTCTGAATAGCCAACGGCTTGCGCTATTTCTAGCTTTTCTTGATTCGACAGTTTATCGGCGTGCAATACTACGCCGGCAGGATTTCCTCCGCGTCCATTGGCCGTAAAGGAGTTAACCAAAAAAGCTTCAACATTCATAACTATTTGTGTCTCCGTATAAGATCTTACCCGTCATCTGATTTTTTTTGCGCAGTGGTGTTTTGCAGTCAAGTGGCAAAACGCAGCGCTGCAAAAGGGATCGATTGATAAACTATTGTACGCCCGGTATGGCATGAAGAAATGAGCGGAAAGTCCTTTTTAGGACGTTCACCGCTTGCTCTCAGTTTGAGAATTAAACGCTAAGGAGTCTTGAATGGCAAGGGCATTCTCTCCATCTGTGGATATTTCGGCGGGCGGCATTTCTTATAAATATCGAGCCCAAATGCTGCGCTATTGCGTCAGGTTTGAGATTAAAACGCATTAAAAATTGAAACAAATTCTTTAATTATTATTTTCATGCTTAAGGAGTACTTTGAATCGCGCGAATAACTGCCTGATGAGGCTATTCCCGTATTACAACTAGGCTGTTTTTCAGCTCTTCGTTGCTGAATACCTTCACTCAGCATTATAAGTGTCTCAGCAAGATAGCCCCTAAATTGATTGCTAAGTACTATGAATGTGGATGAATCGTGGCCACAAGGCATTGCAATCATATTGCATCTCATGGTTGGCGAGCCGCTTTGGTATTTTTCTTTATTGGTGAAAACCTCGTAAAGATAGTGAATCATGATACAAGCTTTCAACGCTCTAACAAACCTTGGGCAGGTATGCACTAGTGGCTACCTGCCCAGCTCATTTTGAATACAGCTAATCGCGGTCTTAGGCGCTTAGACTCTGCGCGGTGAGTACATGTTGCTCGATGGCCACCGCAACACCATCGTTTAAATTGCTGGGCGCGATATAGTCGGCAATGGCTTTGATATCGTCATCGGCATTGCCCATGGCAACGGCTAATCCGGCAAATTGCAGCATGTGACGATCGTTATCAGCGTCTCCGGCGCACATGACTTGCTTCGCATCTAGATCGAGTAGTGTTGCGAGATGAGCCACCCCGACCCCTTTGTTACTGTCTCGATGTAAAAACTCAAGAAAATGTGGGGCGCTACGAACCACAGTGTATTGCTGACGTAATTCGGAAGGCAAATTTGCAATGGCTTGGTCAAGAACCGTTTGCTCTGCCACAAACATGATCTTGGTTAAGGCTTCGTCATCGATTAAGTCTGCAAAGTCGACCTGGTTCACTTCGATACCATTAATTGACGATTCAAGATTGGTCCATGGATTGTGCTGTGGGGTGATTAATCCTTGGCGAGTAGAGAAAGCATGCATAAATACACCGAGTTTTTGAGCAATCGCGGTGAGCGCTTTTGCATCACTCCCTGTTAATGATGTGGTGTGCAAAACCTCACCATTGCCTACTCTCTGAACTAAAGAACCGTTGTATGAAATCACAAAGTCTTCGTTGCTGGTTAAGCCAAGTTGCTCTAAGTAGGGCTGGATCCCTGCTAGAGGACGTCCAGAGGCTAAAACAACTTTAGCGCCTGCTTGTTTGGCAGCTTGAATCGCCTGATAAGTACGTGGGGTGATTTTTTTCTCGTCATTGAGAAGCGTGCCATCCATATCTAGGGCGATAAGTTTAATCATATTTCGGCAGACCTTTAGTGAGTGTAATCGACAGACAGCTTGCATAGCTAAGGGCTAATACTGTCTAGGAGGGGGCAATTCTACACAAAATGGTGGATGATGTCTTAGTTTGTATTGCCTCTAGATGAGGGGGCGGTGGCTGTAGTCAAATGTTTATATTCAAATGATATTTAGTTAAATAGCCGCCCGTGCGAGGACTTGAACTCAGGGTTTTAAGTCCTCGCGTAGGCAGAGCTCGACCAAGTGATGACTTTATTCCGCAGCCTGCATCAGCTGCTGTAAGCTTTGTATTTTGGCATAACGGTCGCCTAGGGCTGCCATCGCCACTTGGTGGACCGTGTTTGCGGGTAAGCTTTGTCCATCTGCAGCACTCAAGGCTCGGGTGGCACAGGCATCGGCACAAATAAAGTTACTGTAGCCGAGTTCTAGCGCGGCAATGGTTGTAGCCGTGACGCACATATGGCTCATCAAGCCCGCGATCATCAGTTGGTTACGTCCGCTTTGCTTTAGCTGTGCTTGTAGTTCTGTGTGATAAAAACTATTGGGTAGACTTTTGATGATCACGGTTTCGCCCGCGAGCGGACGCAGCGAGTGGATCACCGCCGCTTGTTCACTTAGGGGGTTAAAGACAGCTGCATTGACGGTGGCGTGATGCAGTACATGAAAGATCGGCATTGCCTGTTGCCGCGCATAATTGAGTAACTTGGTCGCTTGAGAAATCGCCGCTTGTCCAGCACTGCCTAGCGCTAACTTACCGGTGATATATTCCTGTTGAAAATCGATGAGCAGCAACGCGCTTTGTGAACGATCAAATGGCGTGGGTGTCGCACCTGCGATGGAGAGTAGAGTGGTCGGTTTTGGCATGCGAATCTCTTTAGTGATGGGTGAGTAGGGCTTTAGCTTAAGCGAAGTAGGTTGAGAGGTAAGCGAGCAATTCTGCTCAAGGCCTATGCAAAATTAATCGTTGACTTGAAGCAGGGTCTAGCATGAGCGTATTTATCGAATGTTAAGTGGAGGGGAGTCAGGTTGCGCAAGCAAGATAGGCTTTAAAGCATTTCTAGTGGGCGGTGGGCTTGCAATTGCGCTCGATTGCTTTGTACACTTGGCTTGAACCTCAAAAGGGTATGGCGTAAGCATACTTGCAGCCCTTAATTTTGTAGGCTTTCCAAGTTGATGAACTCGAGTACCGCATACTCAAGTCGTGGCGGTAGAATAAATATGAATGGAATGAACTGGGACGATTTACGATTCTTCACGGCTTTGGTTGAATGTGGCACCGCGACGGCGGCTGCGAAGCGTTTGCAGGTGAATTATGCGACGGTGTCGCGGCGTATTGAACGCCTTGAAGATGCCTTGCAGCAGCGTCTGTTTGAGCGTCGTCAAGAGGGATTTATTGCAACCGTAGAAGGCCAATTACTTTATCAAAAAAGCTGCCAGATCCGTGACGACATCGACAGCCTAGCGCCGCACTTTGGTGTGGCAGCCCAGCAGCAAAAGAGCATTGTTTTATCGATGGTACCCGCTCTAGCCGAATACCTTGTTCTGCCTCACTTAAGCCAGTTACAGGGTCAATTTCCAGATTTAAAACTGGAAATTGAGTTATCCAATCGTAATGTGAGCATTCCTAAAAAAGAGGCTGACATTGCGCTGCGTTTAAGCCTTCCTGAGAGTGGCGATTATCTCTGTAAGAAGATTGGAATGCTGAATTATTGTTTATGCGGTAACGCTCAATGGTTGGATAAACTGAAACAAGCCGAACCGGTGAATGTTATTAGTTATGGCCCAAGTTTAAGCCATTTACCTGAGGCGGAATACTTGTTGAGACGCTTTGGTGTCGCGGCGATCAGATTGCAGACTAATTCACTGACCAGCCAGCGTATCGCGGCCGAACATGGTTATGGTATTGCTTTATTACCCAGCTGTTGTCTAGTTGGCAGCAATTTATTGCAGCTTCCTTTGTCTGAGCCCTTGCAGCGTGAGGTATGGATGCTTACTTCTCGGCAAAGCAGCCAAATGAGAGCGACTCGCAGGATCATCCGTGAATTAGAAAGCATGTTTGGCTCGTTTCCCTCGTGAGACGTCCTTGGATTTATTTTAAACCTTAGACGAGATGAGAATCTTGTCGTATCAAGTTATTCTGTGATAGCAAGGAGCTGGTATGTTTGAAAGTTACGGTGTGATTAATATATGGACTTATGTTGCAGGGCTGGTGTTTATTATTTTGGCTCCAGGTCCAAATTCTTTGTACGTGTTAAAAACCGGGGCGAGTTACGGGATTGCCTGTGGATATAGAGCCGCTGCAGGAGTCTTACTGGGCGATGCAATTCTAATCCTACTCTCCTATCTTGGGGTTGCTTCTTTGGTGCAAACCTCTCCGGTTTTGTTTACTGCGATCCGTTATTTAGGGGCTGCATACTTGCTGTATCTTGGCGTAACGTTGATCTACAGTAATTGGTTCGCGCCTAAAGAACGGCTCTCTTCAGCTAAACCCAAAACAGAAAAAGTTTTTCGGAAATCGCTCAGCTTGAGTTTAACCAACCCCAAAGCGTTACTGTTTTATGTGTCGTTTTTTATCCAGTTTATTGACTATAGCTACCATAGCACTTGGATTTCCTATTCCATATTAGCAAGCATTTTGGAGTTGTGTAGTTTAACTTATTTGAGTTTGTTGATTGTATTAGGCTGTCGCTTGACTCAGTATTTTCGCAATAATCAAGGCTTAGCTAAAATGGGGAATAGCGTGTTAGGGCTATTTTTCATGGGATTTGCGGCGAGGTTAGCTAGCTTACATTAAAGCGGGCTGGTTTAAGGAGCACCGCGTCGAAGTACTCATAGGATATGTCTGTTTGACTGGCGACGGGCAAATGACCGAGCAGCATATGATGGATATTCATTTAGCATCGCGCTGAGAAATCACGTGACGAGCTTTTGCATTGCCGCGAGCAGTGATAGAGATAAGGTATATACTCAGGCTACGATTGCATGGAATACAAGGACTTATATTATGAAAAAAGTGGCGGTGATACTCTCGGGCTGTGGTGTTTTTGATGGCGCAGAGTTGGGTGAATCGATACTAACGTTGTTACACATTACCAAGGCTGGAGCCAGTTATCAGTGCTTCGCACCGGATGTGATGCAACGACATACTATTAATCACCTCACGGGTGAAGATCAACAGCAAACTCGCAATGTATTGCTTGAATCTGCGAGAGTGGCTCGCGGTGATGTGAAGGCGGTTACTGAGTTAGTGGCCGAAGACTTTGACGCACTTATTATCCCCGGTGGTTTTGGGGCGGCAAAAAATTTATCTGACTTTGCTGTAAATGGTGTTGAGGCAAGTGTACAAGGAGATGTGCTTAAGGCTTGTAAAGCCTTTGCCGAAGCCAATAAACCTGCTGCTTATATGTGTATTGCTCCAGTGATGATCCCATTGGTCTATGGTCCGGGGGCTCAATTCACCATCGGCAATGATACCGATACAATTGCAGTTATTACCGAGCTTGGTGGCGAGCATATTGAATGTGCGGTGGCTGATATAGTGGTTGATCACTCGCACAAGTTGGTGAGTACACCGGCCTATATGTTGGCTCAAAATCTTGTCGAAGCTGAGCTTGGGATTGCCAAACTGGTGAATCAAGTATTAGCGATGAGCTAAATCGACCTTGGTGGCTATGCTTGGCCTACGAGAGAGTACAGGCAGAGGGATCACGCCTTGTGACATAGCTTGAGTGTGCAAGCGTTGTTGATTTTTTCTGCTTAGCCAAAGCCAACAATGATTAATCTGCTGCGCGCTAGGTGTTGAGTCACCGAGCCCAAGTGATGCTTGTTTCGAAAAACCAAAGAACCAGGATGATTACAACTGCTTGGCCTAAAGCTGAAGGATGTTTAGCGTTCCTTTTTGCTGAGCTAGACCAAGTGAGCTGGTTTTTTGCTTGAGGAATTGTTGCTTGCGCCATTCTTCTCTAGTAAGTTGTCGAGTTCCTCGCCAGGCATCGGGTGATAAAAATAAAAGCCTTGGTACACATCGCAGCCATGACTGTGTAAGAACGCCAGTTGTGATTCGGTTTCCACGCCTTCTGCCACGGTACTTAAGTCTAGGTTGTTGGCCAAGTTGATAATGGTCGAGCAGATTTGTCCATCTTCGACGGTGCTGGCGCATTCGTCGACAAAGGAACGATCAATTTTGAGTACATCAATGGGCAGTCGTTTCAGGTAGTTGAGCGAAGAATAACCAGTGCCAAAATCGTCGACAGAAATTTGAATGTTCAGTTTTTTTAAAGCCGACATCACTTCGATACAACGTTCTATATCGGTGAGAAGTACCCCCTCGGTGATTTCAAATTCTAAGGCAGAACCATCGAGGCCATGTTGTTGAAGGGCATGACTGGCATACGCTTCTAAGCGGCCAGAGACCAAATGTCTACCTGATATATTCACCGATACCGGCACCGTTGCGAAGCCAGCAGTGCGCCAAGCTTGTAGTTGCTGGCATACCTTGGCGATGGCAAATTCACCGAGGGTGATCACGAGCTCTGAATCCTCAGCCAATGGGATAAATTCGCTAGGTGAGATTTGACCTTCTTGCGGATGAGACCAGCGCATTAGTGCCTCTAAGCCCACGATTTGCTTATCAGCGGTGACCTTTGGTTGATAAACGATGCGAAATTGTTCTCCAGCCTTCAGACCTTTTTTCATCTCTTGTTCATAATCGAAATTACGGGCGGTTTTACTCGCCATCTCGGCCTCAAAGACTTGGTAGTTGTCGCGGCCTCGTTGTTTGGCGTAGTACATGGCGATGTCGGCATGTTGGATGAGTTGTTCTGCGCTGGTGGTTGTTAAATTGGCCTGTGCGATACCAATGCTGGTGGCAATGTTAATCACCCGTCCATCTAACTTCACTGGTTGACGCATTAAGCTAAGAATGGCGTTGGCTTTAGTGTGTGCCAATTCCATGGTGACGGAATCGGTGAATAAGACCACAAATTCATCTCCCCCCCAGCGGGCAATGACATCAGAGGTGCGGGTGACATCAATCAGACGTTTTGCAACTTCACAGAGTAATTGGTCGCCAGCTTTGTGGCCGAGGGTATCGTTAATTTTTTTAAAGCGGTCCAGATCCATGAAAAATAGTACCACCTGGCTTGGCTGGTGCTCGTGGCGCTGAGCGGCTTGAACCAGTGACTCCATTAAATAGGTCCGATTATATAAGCCGGTGAGAGGATCGCTATAGGCCAGTTGACGTAGCTTGTCTTGCAACTTGAGTTGCCGAGTGACATCGCGAATATGTAGCGTAAATTCATTCTCGGTATTGCTATTAAAGTTGGCTCCAGTGATGGATATTTCTGCTGGAAACTCATGATCTGAGTTGCGGGTTAAAGTAAGCGAATTTCGACGATGGCGTAGCAAGCCCTGTGAGCTTGAGAAGCGATGGGCTAAGCTTTTTCTTACTTCGTCTTGATTCTTTGGTAGCACGAATAAATTGATGAAGTTTTTATGCACGACTTGTGGTTTTAAAAAGCCAAAGGTCCTTTCGGCTGCGGGATTAAACTCGATGATTTTGCCACTTAGATCAACCGTCACGATACTGTCCATAGAGGAGTCGAGGATAGCGCTCTTGCGTTTTTCACTGGCTTTAAAACTGTTAATGGCGTCATCACGCTTGTTGATTTCGGCGCTGACTCGCTCAATCACTCGATTGTATTGATTGGCAATTTGCCCCACCTCGGTAAAAGGTTCAACGGGGACTGGCGTGGAAAACATACCTTGCTGCTGCTGTCGTTCCATAGAATTGAGTAGGTCGATTAGCTCGGTAGAGGCGCGGTGTTCGGAGACGTTCATGCCTTGCAATTCATCTTTAGCTGAAACTCGTAGTGGTAGAAAACGATTGACTAACAGCAGTAGTATAAAACTAAGTCCTAAGCTGTAGACTCCAATGCTGATCACGCCAACAAGTTGCGCGAACAGTTGCTGTGAGCGGCTGAGTTCGGTGCCTATCAGTTGTAAGTCCCCGAATAGCGCCACCGCTAAGGTGCCCCAAATACCGGCAAATAAATGCGCGGGAACAACCCCTAGCGCATCGTCGATTTTCAGTTTTTCTAGCCAAATTGTGCCGAAATATAAAATCAAGCCAGCAACAATCCCGATCAACATCGCCGACTTGCTAGACATCACATGACAACCGGCTGTAATCGATACTAAGCCAGCAATTACGCCATTCATAATAAAGCCTACATCGAAGAAGCGTTGAGCGCGATAATGGCATAGCGAACTGACTAAGCCGCCGCCTACGGCAGCTAAACAGGTATTTAGAATGATTTTGGGGACATGCTCGTTCATTATCAAAGTGCTACCGCCATTGAAACCAAACCAGCCAAGCCACAGTAGTAAGGTGCCCAGAACCGACATCGGCAGGTTATTTCCAACAGGCATTGTTTGATTAGAATCGAAGCGGCCGAGGCGTGGGCCAATGATAATAATGGCTGCGAGTGCAACGTAGCCGCCTACTGAATGCACCACAGTGGAGCCTGCAAAGTCGACAAATCCAATTTGTTCTAGCCAACCTTGGTTTCCGGCTATATAGGCCGAAGACCAAGCCCAATGTCCGGCGATGGGATAGATCACCGCGCTGAGTACCACCGAAATAGATAAGTAGCCAATAAAAGACATTCGTTCGGCCACCGCACCGGAGAGTAGCGTTGCGGCGGTACCACAGAACATGGTTTGAAAAAGAAAGAAACTGATTTGGTAGGGGCTTTGGGTGTCGCCAAAGAAAAACTCACTACTGCCGAGTAGGCCATAGCTAGTGTCGCCAAACATCAGTGCAAAGCCGAAGATCCAGTAAATTAGGGAGGCGATGATGAAATCAGCAATGTTTTTGGCGGCGACGTTAATGCTGTTTTTACTGCGGATTTTTCCTGTCTCTAAACATAAAAAACCAGCTTGCATGATAAAGACTAAGAACGAGGCGATTAATAACCAAGAATATTCCATTGTTTCTCCCTGTTACTCCTTGGCCAGCACAATTCCTTTTTGAAGATAGAGTGACCTTTAAGTCAAACTGCTGCAGAGTATGTCAACTACTTACAAGTGATCACTTGATTGATTAATATCCTAATCTCTCAATAAAATTATTGAGACGCTTAGACTGATTTAATGCATGATTCGCAGCGTGTTATCCTTGGCTCTCTCACGCCGTTTTGTGGCGAGCTGATAACACAACCAACAAGCCGAAAACTATATTAGTCATGTCTAAACATGAAGCAATGAGTATCATAGTTCGTCTTCTTAAGGCAAGAGTAATCTCGGTTTAACTTGCTTAACTATCTGTAATTTATAGCTGTTTATCTTTGATTTCTGGCGAATATTGTAGCAGATCAAATGCTGGGGAATTTGATTTGTATCAGCAGTTTCAGCGTGCTTGTAGCAATAAGTATGTTTTTATCTTGAACCCGAATCGACGGTAAAACAATTGCTTATCTAGGGGTTTAGATTGACAGTTTGTTGCGTAATTTTCTTAGCAGTAGGTTTTTGAGTTGTTTGGTTTTAGGTTTATTGTTTAGCGTCCATGGCACCGGCCGACATTGTTCCATGGTTTTAAAACCCAGACGAGCCGTGAGTAGCCCGGCGCCAATGCCTTGAGCGGCTTTGCTGGATAACTTGGCGGTGAGTTCTGCACCCAATAGGTCGCTACCGAGGTCGGTGATGACTTCACTGGTTGCCGCGTAAATCATGTTTACAAATACCGATTTGATGAGTTTGATGCGGCTAAAATAGCCAAGTTCTACACCGTAAATTTTTGCGACAGCTTCAATCATTTTGATGTTTCGCCAAAAAATAATCAACATGTCGACTATTGCCAGTGGGCTAATGGCCACCAATACCGCGGCTTCACCAGACCATTGGCTAATCGCTTGTTTAGCGCGGTCATCGAGTGGTTTTAATACCGTTTCACTGTATAGGCTGACAACCTCGGCATCACTGTGGTTTTCATTTAGCCAGTTTTGCCAAGTGAGGTACTCTTGGCTGTCGTTTAAGCCCTGTAGTTTTGCCAGTTTTTCACAGTAAAACTGGGCGTTGCCACGGCCTTGCCCCTGCAGTAGCAGTTCCCCTTGTTGGTGTTGTTTTTGGTATTTTTTAAGTCGTCTTAAATTTGCCAGTTCTTTGATGAACATTGATAGCAGTGCAAGCACAATGGTGCCGCTGATTGCTGAATAGATCCCTGCTCGGATCGGAGAGCTTTGCCACAGTTCGAATAAACTTAATGTTAGTTCGCCGATGCCCATTGCCAAGGCGGCACCCACCCCATATTTTAGCCAACCATTGCTCTTTTTACTCTGTAGTTCCAATTTTATGGGCTCCAGATCTGGGGCTTCCTGCCATTGTTGTTGGTCGTCGATAACTTGTTTTGCTGCCAGTTGCTCATTACTGTCTTGCTTGGCTAAAGGGTCTAGTATTTTGGCCTGGGACTCGGCATCGAGCACCTGTCGGGGTTTGATTGACGGATTCATCGAAACTTGTCTCCTAATAGAAATTCAATGGCTTGGTCGAGTCGAATATGTGGCAGTGCCGTGTAAGGTGAACAGGCCGGAGGTTGAAAGGGACTAAACTCAAATCCTTGGTTTTGCCAAAACTGTTGTTTCGGTAAACGGTTGGGGACTTCACCGGGAAATAGCATGGTAGTCTTTTGAGTCGCTTGATCGCTTTGTAAGATCCCTTTAATTGCCGCAATGTTGACACCATTGAGCTTGGCAGTACCAGCCTGAGTCGCTTTAATTGAGGCTAAGGCCATCGTTTCGGTGTCGATCCCCTCAAATTTAACATGGCGTTTCCCGTCGGCAACTACTTCGCTAAGCAAGCTCACTAAACGAGTATGTTGCTCTGGTGTGACATGGTCTGCCTTGCTGGCAGCAAACAACAGTTTGTCGATCTTCGGTGAAAATAGGCGGCGTAACAGGCTTGATTGCCCGTAATTAAAACTGTGCAGTATTTGATTAATGGCTAACTGCATGTCGCAGAAGCTATCGTGACCGTTGTTAAGTGGGCTGAGACAATCCACCAATACAATTTGCCGATCAAACTTAATAAAATGCTGTTGGTAAAACCGTTTCACCACATGTTCTTTGTAGTACTCAAAGCGTTCCGTTAGTAAAGCCAAGTTGCTGTTTTTAACTTGCACCTTTGTACTCGCTAAATCAGGCTGAATGGGGAAAAAAGCTAAGACTGGCGCGCCCGCGAGCTCGGCGGGCAATACGAAACGGCCGGGTTGAATGTGGTGCATCCCCAATTGGCTTTTGCAGTCATGTAAATATTGGGTATAGGCCGCAGCGATATCTGCGACTTGTGTTTCGTTAGCTGTGGCGTTTACATCTAAGTGGGCCGCCTGTTGTTGCCAGTGCTCGGCGAGCTTAGCCTTACGTGAGTCTTGTAAGCCTGTATTTATATGTTCGCACCACTGCTGATAGTTCATATTGAGCAGTGGTAAATCAAGTAGCCACTCGCCGGGATAGTCGACAATGTCTAGTGTTAGATTGGCGGTGTGACTCAATTTTCGCCAAATGACGGATTGCGGTTTATAGCGTAATTTTAGACGAATTTCACTCACGCCATGAGTTGGTTTGGGCCAGCTCGGGGGTTGGCTTTGCAGCGCAGCTAAGCCACCTTGATAGTCGAAACTTGCTAAGTGGAGATGTGGCTGAGGGCTGCGTTTTGCCCCTAAAAAACCATGTTCACGAGCCAGTTTCCATAGTGGCAGTTGATGATTTTCTGCCCCTAATAATAATTGGTTTACCAAAGAAGTAATAAATGCTGTTTTACCGGCACCACTGAGGCCCGTGACGGCAAGTCGTAAGTGTTTATCCATACTGAGCTTGGCTAAGTCGTCGGCTTTGGTTTTGATGTTCGATAATCGAGAATGATTCATAAATTTAGTGGCAACCGTTCATGGGCGAATATTCGGCTTAGCTTATTTGTCAGGTTTATGCCTAAAGCGTTTACTTGAACAACAGCAGTGAAGCTTAATCGACTAAGCCAATACATCCCAAGTGCTTCTGTTAACCAAAGTACGAGAGATTGTTTTTTAGTCAAGGGATCTCGCAAAACACACTCAACTTATTCAATATATCGGGGCATATGCGGCTTTTTCAAGTTGTCGCTTGAAGCCACGCCCATTGGCTAAACCATGTGACTGTGATTCAATCTAGCAAAAGTTGGTGCAGAGATGGATTAAATTTTGTTCATGTTGTGGCGGATAAGCGCCACATTTTGCAAGCTTAGTGTGCTGATGGGCTGGCTTTGACTTTGACCAACAGGATGGGGATTGCCAGTGCAGTTAAACTCGCCATAATCAAGAATATGCCACTTCCTAAGGGAGCGTATAAGGCGCTGCATAAGAAAATTAGCAACGCGGTCCCCATATTTAAGGCTATCGCCGAATACAGTGCCTGTAAGGGGATCGCTTGTTCTTTGGGGGCTTCACTCCCGATGTATTTAATTGCTGCTAGTTGAGTTAAGGCAAAGGTTAATGCATGCATCGTTTGCGATAACATCATCATCGGTAGTAATTCTGCGCTGCCCAATAAGCCCCAACGGATAACGCCGCCTATTGCAGCAAATAACAACATGCTTCTTGCATCCCAACGGCGAAACCAGCGGCTACCAAAGATGAGAATGCTCATTTCAAAAATGACACCAATCGACCAGAGGTAACCGATGGTTGATTCTGAATAATCAATGCTTTTCCAATATAGCGTTCCATAGGCATAGTAGGCGGCATGGGAGCTTTGAATCAAAGTGGTCACAGCGATAAATCGTAAGGCATGTTTTTGTTTCAATACGGGCCATAAACGCCCTGCATGGGGGTTGCTACTGGTTGCTGGTTCTAACAGTTTTTCGGCAGGAGATAATAGTGAGATCCCCCACAGCACCAACAGTGAGCCTGCGGTGGCATATAAAATTAAGGAATGAGAAAAATAACCAAGTGCGTTGCCGATGATGGTGGACGAGATAACAAAAGCAATGGAACCGAATACGCGAACCCGACCATAGTCAAGCTTGAGCTGATTGACCCATTTGGTTGCGGCTGCATCTCCAAGCGGGATTAAGGTAGCAATGAAAAAGTTAGCGGCCAAGGTGAGTATTGTGAGCCAAATATAGCCCTTTAAATAAAACAGGCAAGTGACCACTAAAATGCTGGCAAAGCTGATCCAACGGATCCCTGGTAGTAGGTGATTAGCCGATTTTATGCGTGGCATCAGTACCACGTTGCCAACAAAGCGGGCGACCATGCTAAATCCAATCAACAGCCCAATTTCACTAGGGTTTAAGCCTTCACCTTCTAACCATAAGGCCCAGAATGGTAAAAAGATCCCCCATACGAAAAATAAACCTGAAAAATATAAACTTATCCAAGTTGCTGCTTTTGGATTTCTCACTTTTACCAAACCTTATACTGCTTAATGGCAGCATTATAGCGCCAATTTTTGAATAACATAGCCGCTTGTTCAATGGGAATCAGCGAGTGAATATATGGTTGTTTCCAAATCCTGATGTCTTTAGATTTTTCATCTATAATTTATTGAACTACATTGCTTTGTAACTGATATTTTGTTGAAGGGCGATTTATTTATCTGGCTTGTGCTTGAAATATAGTTTTGAAATTTTTAATTTGAAGATTTAAATCGCATCCATCAGCAAATAATTTGTATTTGGAATAGCGATGAATGCGCGCTTATGAGCCCTGTATTCAACAGGTCAATTTGAGAGCAATTTTGTTGGTAACATATCCATCCCTGCGAACCGTTACTTACAGACTGGTATGGTGATCCTCTGACACCGCCTGTGATAAATCTTCGCCGATTCTCATTGTGAAATTTTGGGATGGCTATTAATACAGCACTGGGGATATTTACGTTTATCATGAGCCTGAAGTTGTATCATAATAGTCGCTTAATTCAATCCTTATGGCCGCTGTTTTCGTCGAGACTTACGCCTGCCGAGGTTTGCTTAAAATAGGGAAGTAAAGTGTGACGAAACAACCATAGCCAATCACCCAAAAGCCAACCGCGATGGAAATGACATACCGATAATCACTTAAAAAGTACCCCAAAAAGACGCGAGTCACAAAGCATAGAATGATTGCGATCAATCCGAACGTCATGATTCTTCCAACCTCAATTTTTCTACCCGTATGGCCTAAAGAAACACGCGAAATCATGGATAGGATCATGGTGGCCATCGCGCCAACGGTTAAGGTGTGGATCGCTTGGGAATGATTTACCATGGTAGACACTTCTGATAAACCGTAGATGAATAAGCCGAGCGCAATGCACCAGTAACTGATGTGTAAACTCCAAACTAATGGCGTTTTGATGGTTACCCATATTTTCCAGCGAAATACCCGCACTGCATGTGCAGCGCTGGCGATAAAAAATATTGAAGCGCTCAATGTCGAAGGGAGTTTGATAAATGGTAGGCTGCTGATTAAGGCTAACAAGGTGCTGCCAATAACCACTTTTTCTAAGTAAGCAATTGGCTCCACGCGCGCTGTTTGGGTGCCGTTTGCAGTGAACATAGGGAATACGCGTCCGCCCATAATGCTCATCACTAAGGTGACTAATAACACCATCAGCGTGCTGGAATTATCGATGAATGGCTCAAGTGGTGTGATGACTTTGCTATGCATGCTGATATTGGCAATGCTCATCAGCAATAATATGGGGATAAATATCAAATTACGCCACAATCTAGCTTTTATAATTGGGTAAGCCAGTGCAGCTGTGGCTAACGGTAAAAAAGCAATATCAAGCAGTGCAATCAGCCAATGTGGTACACTATTTGGCAGCAAAAATAACCCCCTGGCAATCATCCAAACCGCAACTAAAAGTAGCAATCCGGTGCTATTTAAACTGCGTATTTGGGTCCAAGTTTGAACCGCCGTTAATAAAAAACCAATAATAATTGCAGCCACAAAACCGAATAGCATTTCATGCATATGCCACCATAAGGGACCGCCATAAACATGTAATGTCACATCGCCAGTGAAGAATCCGTTCCATAGCAGTAAACTGAGGATACTGAACAGGGAGGCGAGGAGGAAAAATGGGCGAAACGCAAGTTCTAAAAACGCCCCTGTTTGTGCTTGCCTTGGCTTGTTATTTTTGGGATCTGAAATCATGATCATCGTTAGGCTCTCAATTGAAGATCGATTGGGTATATGATTAGTGAAAGATTTAACTGGTTCTAGAATCTCGATTTAAAAGCGTCGTCAGTTGATATTGGTTATTGACGCCAAGTAAATCCGCTAAGGTATATGCATCCAAGGTTTTGAAAAAATTCTCTTGAGCTTCGGCAAAAATATTCTTCAATTGGCAACTCGGAGTAATGACACAACGATTATTTTCGCCAAAACATTCGACCAGCTTGCTGTTATCTTCCATTTCCCGAACTAGGCTACCGATGCCAATTTGATTCGTTTGACGATTTAATTTAAGACCGCCATTTTTTCCGCGGACGGCCAATAAGTGACCTTTAGCATTCAGTTGCTGAACAATCTTCATCAGATGGTTCTTGGAAATGTCGTAGCTTTGGGCGATTTCTTGGATGGTACAGAGTCGATCTTTATTGACCGCTAAGTAAATGAGTAGGCGAAGGGAGTAGTCGGTATAGCGAGTGATTTGCATGCTACGCACCCAAAATTTGAGATATATAAAGATGCATTTAAAATACATCTTTTAGTGGGTGTTTGGTAGTTTTTATTCGGAGAGTTAAGCGCCGCTTGGCGTTAGTGGCAACGAGTGCTGGTAAATCGAATTGAGTTTGGGATCTTATACTCTGATATTTTTAATGTTTTGACTTTTAATTTATATACTTACCTTGTTGATGCTCTTAGTATTAGTGGTACTCATGAGTCAAAGATTTAAAGGATTAAATGTGCTGAATAATAAACGAATAATTGTTGCGATAGCAGTTTCTCTTGGCTTATGCGGATGTAGCTCCAGCGACGACAGTCACACCTCTGCGGTTAATGTGGACTTGAGAATTATAGAAACCACAGATTTACATACCAATATTATGGATTTTAATTACTACACTCATAAACAGGATCCAAGCATTGGTTTAGCGCGTGCGGCGAGTTTAATTAGTGCGGCACGCCAAGAAGTAAGCAATGCGGTGTTGGTCGATAATGGGGATTTATTGCAAGGTAGTCCAATGGGGGATTACATTGCCAGCGTTGGTTTAAGCGATACACATCCCGCATATAAGGCGATGAATACATTAAATTATGTGGTGGGCAATATTGGTAATCACGAGTTCAACTATGGTTTATCATTTTTAGAGAAGGCCATCGCGGGTGCCAATTTTCCTTATATTAACGCAAACGTTATTTGTGCGAATAAAAATGGCTGTTGGGGAAATGTTGAATTTGGCGAAAATCTGTTTAATCCCTATCTCATTCAGCAGACTTCGGTACGCGATACCCAAGGTAATCTGCACACTGTGAATATTGGTTATATTGGCTTTGTACCACCACAAATTCTGCAATGGGACAAAACCAATTTAAGTGGCGAAATAGCAGTACTTGGTATTACTCAAGCGGCTAAACAGTTTGTGCCAGCAATGCAAGCGGCGAGGGCAGACTTAATTATTGCAATCCCTCATTCCGGTATCGGTTCTAGCGAAAACCCTGGTGATCCACAGGCTGAAAATGCAACCTTTGCCTTAACCTCAGTGGCAGGGATTGACGCGATTATGTTTGGACACAGTCATTCGGTATTTCCAGCCGAACGCTATCGTGACCTGCCAAATACCGATATTGAGAGAGGTTTATTGAACGGTATTCCGGCAGTTATGCCGGGGCGCTGGGGCGATAACATTGGGATTGTCGATTTAAAGCTCACCAAGCAAAATGGTAAGTGGCTGATTCATCATTCTGAATCGCAAGCTGAGGCTCGTCCCGTTTATGATAATGCCAATAAGGTTGCGTTAGTTCGTGGTGAACAGAGTATTCGGGATGCGGTGGCGGTAGAGCACCAAGCCACAATCGATTTTGTGAGCCAGCCGATTGGTGTGGCGGCTTCAAATATGTTTAGCTTTTTAAGCTTGGTGCAAGACGACCCATCGGTGCAGATTGTGTCGTTAGCGCAAATTGCGGGTGTAAAAGCCAAGTTGCCTGATGAGCTTAGTGGGCTGCCTATTTTGTCTGCCGCTGCACCATTTAAAGCAGGTGGTCGCTACCAAGAAGGGGATGCGAGTCAGTTTGTTATGGTCCCTAAAGGGCCACTTTCTTATAGTAATGCGGCTGACTTGTATGTATATCCCAATACCATGGTGGTACTTAAAGCCACAGGGGCGGAGTTAAAAGACTGGCTGGAGTGCAGTGCCAATCAATTTAATCAAATCGACCCAACTATTAGCACACCGCAAAACCTGATTAATCGTGAGGGCCACCCGACTTATAATTTCGATGTTATTGATGGCTTAAGATATAAAATTGATGTCACGCAACCGAGCAAGTTTGACAGTCACTGTGCACTGGTCAATGCGACGGCCAGCCGGATTGTCGAGTTAAGCTATACCGATGAAAAAGGTGTGGTGATTACTGGTCAAGCACTTGCCAACAAAGAATTTTTAGTTGCATCTAATAACTATCGAGCGTTTGCTGGCGTTTTTGCGGGAACCGGTTCTGAACATGTCGTATTAGAGTTACCAGATACTAATCGTGAAGTATTAGCCGCTTATATTTCTGAGCAGTCACAGCCTAATGCCTCCGGTACTTACAACGGCATGGTTGATCCAACAGCGGATTACAATTGGGATTTTAAAACCATTACGACGGATGTCACCTTAGATGTGCGTTTTGAGACTCAAGATAGTGAACTCGCTGACCAATTTGTGGCCGAAAATCAGCAACGTAAGATGGAAAAACTTAGCGCTGTTGATGCGATGGCAGGTTTTGCAATTTATCGAATTGACTTAAACTCTGAACCTGTTCGCCCTTAACTCGGGGGCAATCCTTTACCCATGTTATTTGCATCGTCACGTGGGTTTCTGGATTTGTAGGATTGGCCCTAGAGCTGCAGCGGTTAGCCGTTTGATATGGCTATTTATGCACTAGGGCTTGATTGAGGAGGCTTCGATAAGGGCTAAATTTTAGCGCTATTAATGTCTCGATAATCGCTCTGCCTTACATCTAACAAGCATTAATGGAGGCTGTTATGTACTCACACTTTCCAGTGAAGGTGCGAACGAAGTCGTGGTTTGAGAACAACTCTGGTAGAAAAATTAGCGGCTAGATACTTGATATGTAGCAGATACCGTTGAAGCTCCCCCGTTGAAAAAATAAATCATATCGTTTTGATATATTGAGGGGGCCTTGAATCAATTGATGCAAGCTGAGTAGGCCTATTGTGAATCCGCCATCGTATCAAATTTTTCTGCAGCAAAGCTTTCCCAATAGTCATACGCTATGTACCAGATATTTCATTGGTGTATCAGCAGCCGTACTGCGATCTTGTGAAAAAGGTTGCGCGAGTAAACACCGCTTGTGTCGCGGATTCAGTCTCGGTCCATGATTGTCGCATTTCCTGATGTATTTTCGCCGCGCAATGGTCAACCGCTCTTTGGTTGACCTTAATTTAACTCATCAATCGAAATATTATGTGTATTCATTTTCATATAAGTGAAGCTATGGCTCGCTTATTTAAGACCTGTTAATTGTGGTGGATATCGCCTCAACTGGCCGTTATGGTTTAGGGGAAAGTGAGTATCGCCCTTCATTTGGTGACCCGATGACAGGTCATCAAATTGCTGTCCATTGCCGGTTTACTTTGTAGGAGCTATCCGTTTGATCCTCTCGAACTCAGAAGGTTCAGATGAACAGAGCAATTCCAAATACGATCAGAATGCCGCCAGCGAATCTTTCTATAATGTGAATGCTTCGTTTTAAATAAGTTTGGACTCTCTGTTGACCTATCATTGAGGCAACTAAAAGATCCCAGATAAACACCGCGAAAACCATCCAGATACCGGAGCAGATTTGCTGGGTCAGGGTGACCTCGCTGCCCAGAATAACCGTCATTAAGCTCATATAAAATAGCGCGTTTTTGGGGTTTAACAGCGCCGAGTTAATCCCTAGCACTAATTGTTTACTAACCGTAGGAAGGCTCTGTTCCTTGGTTTTGAGAACGGCATCACTTTTTTGACTGCGGAGCAGTTTGGATCCTATCCACAATAGATAGATAGCGCCGAGGGTTTCGACAACAGAAAAAATTTGAGGGGAGTCTCGGATGCTGGTCCATCCGATGATGGCGATTGCAATGTAAATTGCGTTTCCAGCCGCGACACCGACACAGATGTATTTACTTCCTTTCAGTTTATGTCTCACGGAGTGACCAATAATCAGAAAGAAATCTTGCCCCGGGCTTAACAAGGCAACGAAATGGGCAAGAGCCAGCGCAGGAAAAGCGGTCGGTAAAAGAGTACTTAACATGATAAAAGTGACCTATAGCTAATGAATCATCGAACTATAGGTTGATTGAGTCAGGATTTATTGTCGAAAAATGACTTTAACTGCTGATATTGGCGTGGTGTGGAAGCGGTGTAGTTCACAAAAGCTCGATGCAGTTGGCTTTGATCCGAATAGCCCACTTCGCTTGCGACATCGATAATATTTACTCCTGATTTTAAGAGGTATTTGGCCTTCTCAATCCGACTATTATTGAGAAACGATTTTGGCGTAATACCGAAGCAGCGCTTGAAGTTGCGAATGACAGACTCTGTTGAACAGCCTAGTTGTTGAGATATATCGTGGTTCGAAGGCGGAGAAACCATGTTATTTAGTAAATGTTGCTTAATTTGAAGTGCCAAGTTGTTGTCAGTTTTATTGAATATAGGCGCACAGTAGAGATTTAGAATATCAAATAATAGTGAATCTATATGCGAAGCGTTGTTTTTGGTTTTATTGGTCTTTTTTAATAAAGTATTTATTAAAAAAGAAAGCTCGTTTGCGATTTTCAGATCAGTGAGTCGAATATGGGTACATGTGATTTGATCAACTTGACGCTGGTATAATGCCGAGAGTGCTTCACAGCACCAGCTTTCATCGACATAGAGCATGTGGTAGCTACGAGCGTTGCCATTGACAGGGTTACAAGCGTGAACCGCATGTGGTTGAATCAGAACCATATCACCTTGATTTAAAAATATTTTTTTATCTTTTATCGATAGGCAAGTGGTTCCGACTTCAATCAAGCCAATAGACAATGCTGAATGGCTATGGGCTTTGTAGCCTTGCGTGCTGTTGTAGGTTGTTCTTACCTCGAGATGAGGAAGCTGTTGACTGCACCAAAACTGCTGTTCGATATGACGAACGCTGCCACTCACGTGATACTTGCTCCTGAACATTGTGCTGATTGAGCCTATTTTCACCTATATCATTCTAGAGTCAACTGAATGATAAAATATGTGGGCTTATGCTGCGGCATTCAATCAACCCAATACCTACCGCTTTTTAAGCGGCAATGCAGCGCATGATGGTGCTGCATTGCTATTGTATGAAGGCTTATAAGCCTCGTTTTTCCATCCAAAGAGCCAAGTCAACAAGGCGATTAGAGAATCCCCACTCATTATCATACCAAGCGAGGATCTTAACTAAATTGCCACCAATCACTAAAGTTGAGAGGCCATCGATAATTGAAGATCGAGGATCACCTTGATAGTCACTTGAGACTAAAGGCTCTTCACTATAACCGAGGATCCCTTTTAGCGGCCTGTTTTGCGCTGCCTGTTTAAATGCGGTATTAACTTGTTCTACTGTGACCTCGGTTTTTAATGTTACCGACAAGTCGACGATGGAAACGACTGGAACTGGCACGCGAAGTGAGTAACCATTAAGTTTACCGTCTAATTCTGGAATAACCCGGCCAATCGCTTTCGCTGCGCCGCTTGAATAGGGCACAATGGATAACGCCGCCGCCCGTGCGCCACGTAGATCTTTTTCGGGCTGATCATGCAGCGCTTGGCTCGCAGTATAAGCGTGAGTGGTATTCATTAAACCGTGTTCAATTCCAAAGGTTTGATGCAGAACCTGAGCTGCAGGGGCTAATCCATTAGTGGTACAACTCCCGTTACTTACCACAAAATGCTGACTTGGATCATACAACTGGTGGTTAATGCCCATCACAACGGTGAGTGCATCATTTTTGGATGGGGCTGAAATAATCACTCGTTTGGCTTTACCAAATTGAATATGCTTTTCGGCTTGCGACTTGTCAGTGAATAAACCTGTGGCTTCAATCACAATGTCTACGTCACAGCGCTCCCAGGGGATCTGCGCGGGCTCGCGTTCATTGAATACACGAATGGCTTGGCCATTGACCCAAATTGTTTCATCGTTGTTTTCAACATCGGCCGCAAGTACTCCCATTAAAGAGTCGTATTTAAGTAGATGTACCAAGGTATGGCTATCGGTTAAATCGTTAATTGCGACGACTTGAATCCGATCATTGTTTAAGGTTGCGCGAAGAACATTGCGTCCAATACGGCCAAAGCCGTTAATGCCCACTTTTAGCATAACTATTTCCTCATCAGTGTTATTGAGGAAAATTTTAATATGGATGCGGATGTCATAAATGACAACAAACAATCAATTTAAGACAGATTCTCTGCTGAAGGTTGGCGGATCGCGAAGCGTTCACGATAGGCTTTTGGCGTAACCTGTAGATGCCGTTCAAATACCCGTCGTAAGTTAAGGCTATTACCCAATCCGGTATCTTGGGCGATACGCTCTAATCTATCCATGCTTTGTTCAAGTTTGTCTCGGGCTGCGTTCAAGCGGATTTCTTCAATGTATTTTGCGGGGGTGATGCCCGTTTGCTTGCTAAATACTCGGGCGAAGTTACGCGGACTCATCGAGACTCGGTCAGCCAATCGTTCTATCGATAGATCATGATTGAGGTGTTCCTGGATCCAAATTTGTAGATCTCGGATTGGACCAAGCTCGGGTGTCTCAGGTAAGCGATAGCGACTAAATTGGGCTTGCCCACCGGGGCAGCGTAAAAACATCACCATTTCTTGCGCAACATCTCTTGCCAAGTGGTAGCCACAATCTTGTTCTATCATTGCTAGGGTCAAATCAAAGCCAGCGGTCACTCCGGCCGAGGTCCAGACTGGACCATCTTGAACAAACATTGGTCCGCGTTCTACGCTGACGTTGGGGTATTGTTCTGCCAGTAAATTAATTAGGCGCCAGTGGGTGGTCGCCTTTCTATGCTCCAAGAGTCCAGCTTGAGCAAGCAGTAGCGCTCCTCCGCAAATAGAGGCGGTGCGTATGGCATTAGGAGCGGCAAGACTTAACCAATCGGCAATAATGCTACGCTCTTGTTCAATTCCCCCACGCCCTGTCACCATAATTGTATGGCGCTTGATGGTCGGGTCTAAGTCAATTAGCCGTGTGTTCGCGAGTAGCTTGAGTCCAGAATAACCATGCACAACATGATGAGACTGGGTGGTGGCGATTGTGACTTGATAAGCGATATCGCCGCCACTATCGGTGAGAAATCTATTTGCCCATTGCAAGAGATCGGCGATCCCGGTGGATTCAAATAGCATTCCACCTTCTGGGACGATAATCAGAAAGTCACGCATGATTTGTCCTTATTTGAATGAATACACAAATATAGACGTTTTGCGCTGGTTTTGTCTAGCAGGATGGTTTTTCTTTAGTCGCTGATGTTGTGAGCAGTCTTTAGCGAAGCAAGTCAGTGCCAGCAATGCGACTGATGCGGTGGCTAAAATATATTCTGTGTCATTGGGTGAGCCGAAGCAACGGCGCCTTAGGGGGGGATCGTTGAGGTTTAGAGCCTCATAGCGATCTAACTCATTATTTGTTCATTGTGGCTGGCTTAAATCACCGCTAACGGGGTTATGTATTTTGTAATTAGAGCCTCTAGTTACGGTACTTCATACCTGATTACCGGCAAATTTATTCTATGCAATAAGTTGATCACGTAATGAATCAGATTGGTATAAACAGCGCATGATGGGGTATAAAGCGGTACTCAGGAAAGGAGCCATATTGACTCAATGAGTTAAATTGCGTTGCTTGTCAAAGGTAAGTTGATTCGGTAAATAAAAAGCATAATCGAATCAACGATTATGCTTCGCTTGAGAGTTGTTTAAACAACTTCAACATTGGCCGCTTGTGGGCCTTTTTGACCGTCTTCAACGTCAAATGCGACTTTCTGGCCTTCTTCAAGTGATTTAAAACCTGTTCCTAGAATCGCGCGGAAGTGAACGAACACATCAGCTCCAGATTCTTGGGAAATAAAACCAAATCCTTTTTTTTCGTTAAACCACTTAACGGTACCAGTGCTTTTAGACATCGTGTCTCCTGAAACAATTGAAATAATACTCTATTTTTTATTTTGCTTAGTATTATTAGGGCTTGTAATTTGTATATTTTATGCTCTACCTAAATAAGCGCTGTCATCATAACACACAATAATGCGGCTAAGCCTAGTGACAAATTGCCGCAAATCAAGTTTTGCTTGATAACGTTTTCAATGCGTGAACTAGTTCACGAAACGTTCGGCTATTTTCTCGTTTTAGGGCGGATGTTAGAGCGTTTTTTACTGAAATGTACTCTTAGTAAGTTAGTGAAATCATTCAACTAATGGTTTCTTCCGGCCAAAGTTAATTGTGTGAATTTAATAAAACGCTGTTCCAAATATTGTGCGTTTTCTCTTTCATCATTTAAGGCGAGTAATTGAGCTGCCACTTCCGCAGTTGCCCATTGTGTTGTGATTGAACTAGAACGTAATCCATAGTTTGAGGCTGTACTGGGATGAATCGATATCACTGGAAATTGTTCCAACCAAGGACTTTGGTGAAACATTTTCCGTGCTTCTCGCCAGCTACCATCGAGCATAATGAACAGCGGTTTTACCCCTTGAGGCAAGCTGAGTTGGTAATTGACTCGCTCTGGTGGGCAAAAATGAGCAGGAAAAACCACATAGGGCTGCCATTGCACTTGTTGGCAAAGAGTGAGTAGCTCTTGACAGGCTTCGGTTCGTTGCCAAATAAAAGCGTAAGTATCAGGGATCACATCGGCGATAAATCGCCCAGTATTGCTCGGCCGAAGCACTTCTTTATTATGCATTAGCAGAGCGAAGCCACTTTGGCTCGCCTGTAATCTGGCTTGTGCGCAGAAGCAATGTGTTTGTGGCAGCTGGCAAATAGCACAGCGGGCTCGGCGGGCACCACGGCCCACAAATTGGGTGGTGGCTGCGGCTTTGCGCTCAGCATACAATTTTAAGAAACGGTTCACGACACGCGGCTCTACGTTATTCAATCAAGGGGCGAGTATAACCGAGCTTAAATCCAAGCACTATGTTCACAAAATCGACTTAGCGAAATAAATAAAGTCGAGGATAACCAAAGTAACGTCGGATCCGGTGATGTTGAAATAATAAGGCTGAAACGAAATGAAGGAGGCCGATAGCCCCAACAACAATCGCTATTTGTAACCATGCTTGAGGCAGGTCTTCTCGTTGAATGTAGATTTGGACGACGCGGTTGATCCACTCGCCACACAATAGCAACATGCCCGCCTGATTGAGCCTTAGGCAAATAGGATGTTTTACTAAGACGCTGCATAAGCTCAATACGCATAGCAATACATAAATCAGTTGCTGTGCTTGATAAAAATGAATCGCACTGAGGAGTAAGCAAAGGCAGCAAGGGCTGAGTAATAAACGGGGATGAGAAGTCATTCAATTACTCTATTGGCTAAAAATGGTGTTGCGATTGTGAATAGCTGTTTTATTCAAAGTACTGATTTAAATCAATATATTTATATTTACCAGCGCAGTTTTTGTGAAAGTAAGCGTTGGCTCTCACTCTAAGTCTTTCTGGTTTGGCTAGGGGGAACCGACCCGTCGCTATTTTGTGCAATCCGCTGTTGTTTGAATGCGCTATGATAAGCATTAGGGCAATATCTCAGTCGTCGTTTAATGGAGAGTTATCACGATGCGGATCTTAGTGATTGGTGCTTTTGGTACTGTTGGTCGCCAGTTAGTTCCGGCTTTAGTTGCTGCGGGGCACCAGCTGAGGGTGAGTTCTCGTGATGCCAATAAACCTTGGCCTTGGTCTGATTTGAGCTGTCAGCGCGTCACCTTAGATTTACTACAAGCCAATAGCTTGCCTTCGGCCTTGCTTGACATCGAGTTAGTCTATTACTTAATGCATGGCATGAGTGATGGGCAAAGTCACAGCGATCGAGAGATTCGCGCGGCAAGGCATTTAGCCCAGGCGGCCTCAGAAGCTAGCGTCAAGCGAATTATTTATTTGGGTAGCTTAATATCGGCTAAACCAAAATCAGAGCACATGCTAGCGCGGATTGCGACTGGCCAAGCCTTAGCGTCCACTGGTCTTGCGGTGACTGAGTTGCGAGCGGGGATCATTATTGCGCCAGGATCCGCGGCTTTTGAAGTGATGCGGGATTTAGTGGGACATATGCCTGTGGCGCTTGTCCCTCGGGCGATTGAGACCTTAACGCCGCCGATTGCCTTGAGTAACTTATTACACTATTTATTAGCTTTGGCGGAGTTGCCAGAGACCGCAGGTAAGGTGCTGGATGCGGCGGGTCCAGAATGGCTCACTTATCGACAGTTAATGTTAAAAATTGCCAAGGCTTTGGCGGCGCGGATCAAGATTATTGCTGTACCGGGCTTGCCGATCCGTTTGGCTTGCCTGGCTTTAGGCTTGATTACCTCGGTATCGCGCGAATTGGCAACGGCTCTGATTGCTGGGCTTGCTGAGCCGTTGCAAGCGAAACCCGATGAGTTACGGCGCTTAATCCCGCAACATTTATTGTCTGTTGATCAGGCAATTGCTCAGGTACTTCAAGAAGAGCGGGTGCTCTGTTATCCAAGTCGTTGGCGAGATGGTGTGCCAACTTTTCGAAAGTTTTCTCCCTTGCATGGTTTTTACGCAAAGTCAGCCAAACAGCAGGTTGTTGCCGCCGCCAGTCCGTCAGCTATTTGGCAAGTGGTGAATCTACTTGGCGGTAAGCATCGCTATTTTTATTTGAATAGCCTGTGGGCTTTACGCGAGTGGTTCGACTATATATTTGGCGGCCCCGGAAGAGAACATGGCCGAACTGATTACTTAAATCTGAATGTTGGTGAGCGGGTCGACTCGTGGACTATCTTAAGCGCCGAAGAAAATCGTTGTTTGGTGCTTGGTTTCGGAATGAAAGCGCCCGGTGGTGGTGGGATGCAAATTACTATTGAGCCGCTAGATAGTCAGCGTAGCCGTATAGAGGTGGGCTTATACTGGCATCCCGCAGGATTTTGGGGTTTGGTTTATTGGTATTTCTTTGCCCCTTGGCACCGATGGCTGTTATATGGCATGACTAAGAAAATGGCTTCGCTGGCGGAAAATAATGAGCAGATTGAAGCGGCCTTGCGTAAATCGAAAATCCATTCAGGATCTACCGATGAAGGCCGCTTTGGCTGAATACAGATTTTAACTTTAGACCAGAACACCGAGTGCCCTAGTGATAAGCAACCGTCGCTGAAATCATTGGCGGTTGCCTATGGGGTGTCCAAATCCGATGTTTTAAGCTGGTGCTTAGAAGGGGGCTGGGTAGCGAGTTAGCACTTTACCTATATCGCTTAAGGCCCGAGAGCTAAGTGGTTTCGAAAAGGCCAAAATATCTTCTTCCAATTGCTGCATGTTGGTTGCGCCAATAATGGTAGAGGTGACTCCATCTACTTGGTCACACCAAGCCAAGGCGAGTTGCGCTGGGGTGTAGCCATGTTGCTTGGCAATCTCTACATATTCAGCAACCGCTTCGTGGCAGAGCTTGGTATTACGGAATAGACCCTTACGTTGAGTTAGTGACCAGCGACTCCCTTCAGGGCGCTGCCCATTGGCATATTTGCCAGTGAGTAAGCCTGTACAAAGTGGGGACCAGGGAAGATAGGCGATTTGTTCATGCACACAGTTCTCGATCAAATATGGCCAATCCTTGGTTTGTAGCAGGCTAAACTCATTTTGAATGGATACCATTCTCGGTAAATTATGGCTTTCGCTCAACTTAAGGTAGGTATTAATTCCCCAAGTGCTGTCGTCGGATAGACCACAATGGCGAATTTTACCAGCGTCAATACAACGCTGTAATCCTTGTAAAATATCGAGCATTTGGGCTTGATGATCGGCCGCGTCTAACTGAGTAAATTGGATTTGATTTGGCCAGTGTTTTCCAAAGTGAGGCATTAAGCGATTTGGCCAATGTAATTGGTATAGATCAATGTAATCGGTATTGAGCCGTTGTAAGGAGGCGTCAACTGCGAGCTCAATGGCTTTTGCATTAATTGGCCCACCGTCGCGAACCCACTCAATACCTGGCCCAGCAATCTTACTCGCGATAATCAAATCTTTACGCTGGTTTGGATTTTCTTTGAGCCATTGGCCGATGATCTGTTCGGTTTTTCCGTAGGTCTCTGCGGTTGGAGGGATGGCGTACATTTCGGCTGTATCGATGAAATTCACGCCTTGACTGATAGCATATTCAATTTGTTGATTTGCGTCTTGTTGGTTGTTTTGTACACCCCAAGTCATACTGCCTAGGCAAACTCGCGATACCGATAAATTGCTACTTCCTAGCTTCGAAAAATTCATGGATGTTCCTACATCAACTAAGTACTTAAATATTATATTACCGTATCAGAGGGTGATTAAAATAGTCTGAACTTTGGATAAAGCAATCAAGTGTTATCAGAAGGTTTTATTTTATTGTCTTTTTTACCGGTTTTATTCAAGCAAGTTTGTCTTGCCAACGCCTGGCAACCCTAGATGGGGAGGGCATTGAGGCTTGAATGAACAAGCTTCATCTCTTGCGGAGCTGAAAATGGTCCATAAAACCAGCGTGACTTTTCTAGGACTAGTATGTCAGCTGAGCTAGGGTTAATATTTGGCCATTATTTGTTGTAGATAGATGTGGGCGTTTGGTGGTTCGGGCAGAAACAAGATCGTTACCGATTGATAGTATTAAGTCGAAATTTTTATCGGATTTAGCGGATAATCATGTGGTGGTGGAAGCGGCTACTGGTTCAGGGAAGTCAACTCGTTTACCTCGTTGGGCGAGTCAGTTTGGTAAAGTTTTGGTAGTGCAGCCCAGACGAATTGCTTGCGAAGCTCTGGCGGCTTATGTGGCGCAGCAAGAGCGTGTAGAACAGGGAACTACCGAAGTTGGCTATGCCATTCGCTTTGCTTCCACGCTGACCTCGACCACCGACATTGCCTATGTGACACCGGGTATTGCCTTGCATTGGTTGGCAGAAAATAACTTAGCCAATTATGCAGTGATCATGATCGATGAGTTTCATGAGCGTCGTTGGGATAGTGATTTATTACTCGCCTTAGTGAAAGATTTACCATTACGGATCGTCGTGACGTCGGCGACTTTGGAAGGCGCGAAATTATGTGATTATTTGGGAGCTAAAGCGATACAGGCCCGTGGACGCGAATACCCCGTGTCGCTCAGTTATATCGCCAAACAAGCCCATCATTTACCCGACTTACAGCATTTGACCGAACGAGTAAGCGCTTGTGTTGAACAAGCCATGCTTAAAGATGACGGCGATATTTTGGTGTTTTTACCGGGGCGCGCAGAAATTCAAGCCTGTCAAACCAGCTTGTCGGGAATCGATGCCGAAATCTTACCTTTGCACGCCACCATTAGCGCCTCAGAGCGTCAGTACTTGCTAACGGCAATTGATGGGGAGCGAGCACGCCGGGTGATCTTAGCCACCAATGTGGCCGAAACAAGTTTAACCATTCCAGCGATTAGCACGGTGATTGATTCAGGTTTAGAGCGGCGAACCAAGCAGCGGGCAGGGCGTACGGTGCTTAGCTTAGAGCGGATTTCACGAGCCAGTAGTGAACAGCGTCGTGGTCGAGCTGGCCGGGTGCGCTCGGGTCATTGTTATCGTTTGTGGGGCGAATACGCACCTTTTGAAGCGGTCACTCCACCACAGATGCAGCGTGAAGAACTGCTGGAACCGATGCTGTTTGCTGCGAGTTGTGGCAAAGCGCTCACGCAGTTAGCATTTCTAGAAGCTTTACCGGATAAATCGTTACGGATCGCGAGCCAAAATTTAGCCAAAATGCAGGCTTTGGCGAGTGATAGTCAATTGAGTTCGCTGGGCAAACGACTAATGAATTTACCAATTGATAGTTATTTTTCTTATCTGGTTAATTTAATGCCGCGCGGGGCAGAACAGGAAGCAATGCTTGATTTGACTGCCGCTTTAACCATCAATCGTCGTTTGTGGCAGAAACCCAAGACGGAACATGGTTTGAAACAATTACAGCAGTGGCAACCGCTGGCTTGTGATATGACTGCAACCATCAGTTTGTTGCGTGGCCATTCTTGGCCCGAGGCGTTACAGCTGAACCTTGAAGCCTTAAAGCAAGCGAAGGAAATGGCAGAACAACTACGCAGCGTGATGGGGTTTGCCAAATTGAAACAGGCTCGGCCTTATCGTCGAGAGCTGATTATTGAGGCTTTATTAAGCGGTGCCAGTGAACTGGCTTATGTGCGCCGAGCTAAGCGTCATCAGGCGATGGGCAATGGTTATGCTGAATTACAGGTGGCTAGAGAAAGCTTATTTGATGATGAGCAGGTGGCTGCATTGGTGTTAGATCAATACAGCACGCCGGGACGTGGACTTAAGCAACTGACAAATATTGGCCTATGCTTGTTGCCAGTAAGTATTCAACAATTAATGCGGCATCAGTTAGGCGAGTTGAAGCCCAGCGGTGAGTTGGACGGACAAGGCCAACAGTTGATGCGGCGCTATTATGCTGGTCGATTCATTGGGTCTGAATATTTGGCGCTAACGGCAGCACAATATCGCCGCTCACTTGCCAAACGGATCTTAGCTCGGCAAGAGTTGTCTTTTACTGAGCTGAGTCTACAACAAGATGTTGATGCCTGGAATTTATGGGTGAGTCTCGGTGAAAAAAATGGCGGTGGCTCCGGTGAGCCCATTGATGCCGAGCTTTGGCTAAGTGAACACTTACAGCAACTTGGACTGGAGAGCGCCGAAGATCTTTGTCTTATTGATGCTAAGGATCTCACTTTTCCGGGGATCCCCGAATGGCAACGTGCAGCATTTGAACAAGCTTTTCCTCAAAGTCTACGCTTAGCCGATCTTCGTGTGCAGGTCGAATATGAGGTTCGCGTTAAGCGAGTGACGCTTCACTATCAAGCGGGGCGACGTAAAGATGGTCCTAAACGCTGGGAGTTGCCGAGTTGGGCTGGCTGGCGGGTGTTTTACCAAAAAGCCAGTAAACGCGTTGCGTTGACTTAGGGTTTATTCATGTTATTCGCTGCTTGTTGTGAAGCGCTAGTCGATGCTTCCAAGGCAATACAGCCGATTGAGCGAGTCAATCAGCTGGGGAATCTTGGTATACCGCTTAACCGGAGGTGATGCGCTTAAGCGTCTCGTCTTTGACCACAAAATGGTGATACAAGGCGGCTAATATATGTGCCGCTAATACTAAGTATAAAACGGTTGCCGCAACCTCATGGATGGTCCCACTAATACTGTTGATGGTCGGTGATTTTTCGGCCCAACCACTAATGGTAAAAAAGTCGAAAAAGTTGATGTTATGTCCACCTGAAACGGACATGATTACGCCGGATATTGGCATGATTAACATGAGTAAATACAAGGCGTGGTGACCTAATTTGGCGAGGCTGAGCATTAACCCCATCCCCAGAGGGACAGGCGCTGCGCTGATTCTATGCCACACTATTCGCGCTAACACACATAACAATAGCAATACGCCGATGGCCTTATGCAAACCGATCATCTCCCATTTATCAGGACCTCTCTGCATTTCGTCCATGTATAAAGCAATGCCAATTTGAGCTATAAATAATGCGGCCATAAGCCAATGAAATAGCTTTGATATCATACCAAAATGGCTCGAGCTATTTTTTATCTTCATCAGTTATTTTTCCTTGAGACGGTTTGTTGATTTAATAAACAATTAATACTTGGGAGTCAAGCGGCTTGTTTGTTATATGGAACATGACGAAAGCAAAAAGCTTATGTTTATTCGATGCTTGAGCATGTGCTAGCATGGTTGACCTTGTAATTATGGGCGGAGATGTACATTGAAACAATTTCTTGGCGTATTGCTGCTGGTTATCGTAGCGATGTTGCTAAGTCTCGTTGTCATCGACCGTTATATTTCAAAGCAAGTCGCCGGTCAGTGGTTTCGTGACATGGAACAGCTCCCAGCGGAGCCTGTGGCTCTGGTGCTTGGGACCAGTAAGTATGTAGGTAAACGGCTTAATACCTACTATCAGTTTCGTGTGGAAGCGGCAGCAAAACTCTACCATACCCACAAAGTGCGCGCATTGATCCTCAGTGGCGATAATGCCACCCGCTACTATAATGAACCTATTACCATGTTAAACGATGTGTTGCGGTTAAATGTGCCACGCGAGAATATAGCTTTGGACTATGCAGGCTTTCGAACCTTTGACTCAGTTGTGCGGGCAAAACAAGTATTCGGGCAACAAGCCTTGATTATTGTTTCTCAGCAGTTTCATGTCGAACGGGCTTTATACATAGCAAATCAATACGGTATTGAAGCCTATGGCTATGTGGTGGATGATGCGCCTTCTGAGTTTCATTGGCGAGTGCGTTTACGAGAAGTATTGGCTAGAGCCAAGGCTCTAATAGATTTACATATATTTAACACCCAGCCCCACTTCTTAGGTGACCCAGAACCAGTAAACTTACGCGGAGGTGACTCAACCCCCGAACTTTAGGACCAGTGCAATGCTTAAAAAGTTGCTTGTTGTCTTGTTGTTTAGCGTGAGTTTTTCTGTTCAAGCGAAACTTGAATCACCTTCTATTCCTATTGTGACCCCCTATATTGTTGGTGGTTATGATGCTCCCCAAGTTTACCCGTGGATGGCGCAGGTCTTTTTAGGGAATGTGCGGTGTGGCGGGGTATTAATTGCAGAGTCATGGGTGGTGACGGCTGCGCATTGTACCTATCGGTCTTATGCTCCCAACGCCCAGGTTGCGCCAGAACAGGTTACGGTGGTGTTAGGCGGATTGCTACGAACCACTCCCCTCGATGCGCAGTCGGTGACGGTGAGTGAAATTTATCAGCATCCTCAGTATATTAGTCCCACCATGGATGGCCCCAATTTTGATTATGATATCAGTTTGTTAAGGCTGTCGGAGTTTCAACAAGGTGAATTCCCGATCATTAATCTAAATATGCTTAGTGAGAGTTCCATGCTGGGAAGTTTTATGACGGTGATTGGTTTTGGCAGAATTAATTCCGATCCTTTTCATCCGGTGTATCCCGATGTATTGCAGCAAGGTAACTTGCGTTTAATCAGCCCTCAACAATGTGCTAATTATTGGGGAAGCTCAAAATTAACCGATCGAATGTTTTGCGCCTACGGCACCGATCAGGATGCTTGCGCAGGGGATAGCGGTGGTCCGGTATTTGTTAATCAAGGAGAAGACTATCGTTTACTCGGGATCGTGAGTTGGGGGAGTCTCGCTTGTCAGGGGCTCCCTGGCGTTTATACGGATATTGGGCGTGTTTGTGGTTGGATTAGCGATATTCTCAGCCAACAGGATAATATTACTATCGCTTGTGCCGAGATAGCACCTAATGCCTCGTCTGATAGTAGCGGTGGAGGCGCTGCAGCTTGGTTGCTGGTGTTGAGCTTACCGCTTTGGCTATTCAGGAGGGGGCGATTAGGTGCTAATTCACGGCGCTAAACCTTGCTATTACTGACTGCAATCACTAAAATCCTTGGCTTGTAAATTATTATTCATGCCAAAGAGTTGTACCTGTGATGCGCGTTGCCGATTTTTCTTTTGACCTTCCCGATGAGCTGATTGCTCGTTACCCAAAACAGCAACGCCGAGATAGTCGTTTACTTTGTCTCAATGGTCAAACGGGCGAGGTGCAACACCAACAATTTCCAGATTTGTTGGAGCATATTCAAGCTGATGATCTATTGGTGTTTAATAATACCCGAGTGATCCCAGCCCGTTTGTTTGGCCAGAAAGCGACGGGTGGCAAACTAGAAGTACTTATAGAGCGTGTGCTTGATGAGCATCGAGTATTAGCCCATGTTCGTGCTTCCAAATCGCCGAAACCGGGCAGCGAAATACGTTTAGCGGATGCTTTTGATGCGACGATGTTGGCCCGTCACGGCGCTTTATTTGAACTGCGTTTTGATGACTCAGCGACGGTCTTAGAATTACTTGAACAGCATGGTCATATGCCGCTTCCCCCCTATATCGATCGTCCTGACGAAGATGCCGATAAGGAACGCTATCAAACGGTTTATAACGAAAAGCCGGGCGCGGTTGCGGCCCCCACCGCCGGATTACATTTTGATGAAGACTTACTCGCACAGATTAAAGCCAAAGGCGCTGATACTGCCTTTGTGACTTTACATGTGGGGGCTGGTACTTTTCAGCCGGTGAAAGTTGAATCTATCGATCAGCATGTGATGCACTCTGAATATGCCGAAGTGAGCCAAGCGGTGGTGGATAAAATTGTTGCGACTAAAGCAAGAGGAGGGCGGGTGATTGCAGTTGGTACCACTTCGGTACGCTCTCTAGAAAGTGCAGCTAAAGATGCAAAGCTTAAAGGGCAGGCCCTGCAAGCCTACGCTGCAGAAACCGATATTTTTATTTTCCCCGGTTATCAATTTGAGCTAGTGGATGCGATGGTGACCAATTTCCATTTACCCGAGTCAACCTTAATCATGTTGGTGTCAGCCTTCGCTGGCAAAGATAACGTTAGCCGAGCTTATCAGACGGCTATCGATAACCAATACCGCTTCTTTAGCTATGGTGATGCGATGTTCATTACCAGTAAAGAAGCATAATTTAACGACAGTCGGACTGTTTATCTGACCTTGAGGCAAGTAATGAAATACCAGCTATTAGCAAAAGACGGCAAAGCTCGCCGTGGCCGTTTAGTGTTTGAACGGGGGAGTGTTGAAACACCAGCATTCATGCCTGTAGGGACTTATGGTACCGTAAAAGGTATGACCCCTGAAGAAGTATCACAAAGTGGCGCTGAAATCCTATTAGGCAATACTTTTCACTTGTGGTTGCGTCCGGGACAAGAGGTGATGCGCGCGCATGGCGACTTGCATGACTTTATGAATTGGCAGGGGCCAATTTTGACCGATTCCGGCGGTTTCCAAGTCTTTAGTCTGGGTGATATTCGAAAAATTACCGAAGAAGGGGTACATTTTCGAAACCCGGTCAATGGTGCAAAGATCTTTTTGAGTCCTGAAACGTCTATGGAAATTCAAAACGATTTAGGTTCCGATATCGTGATGATTTTTGATGAATGTACACCTTATCCTGCGACTGAAGATGAAGCCGAAAAGTCGATGTTAATGTCGTTACGCTGGGCTGCTCGTTCACGTCAGCGTCATGATGAGTTAGGCAACAAAAATGCTTTGTTTGGGATCATTCAGGGTGGAGTTTATGAGCATCTACGCGATGTTTCTTTGGAAGGTTTGACTCAAATCGGTTTTGACGGTTATGCCATTGGCGGCTTAGCTGTCGGTGAACCGAAAGAAGATATGCACCGCATTCTTGATTATGTTGCGGTTAAGGTTCCTGAAGATAAGCCTCGTTATTTAATGGGGGTTGGTAAACCCGAAGATTTGGTGGAAGGTGTACGCCGTGGCGTGGATATGTTTGACTGTGTTATGCCGACACGTAATGCGCGCAATGGTCATCTATTCACCAGTGACGGGGTGGTGAAGATCCGTAATGCACGCCATCGTGACGATACCAGTACCTTAGATAAAGAGTGTGATTGTTATACCTGTCAAAATTATTCTCGTTCCTACTTGCATCATTTAGATAAGTGTAATGAAATCCTTGGCGCTCGTTTGAATACCATTCATAACTTGCGTCACTACCAACGTTTGATGCAAGGTTTACGTGAGGCGATAGCCGACGGTAAGTTAGACGATTTTGTAGCCGCGTTTTACGCCAAGTTGGGTCGAGAAGTCCCGCCTTTGGCTGATTAATGCTCGATTGACCAGTAAAGCCTTGTTTTTGCTTGGTCAGTCTCCATTTAATAAGATAGTTGTTTTGTATCTTAGTTTTTTTAATTAGTAATGAGGGTAACAATGAGCTTATTTATTTCTCCAGCATATGCCGAAGGCGGCGCCATATCACCAGCTGGTGGTGGCATGGAATTAATTTTCATGATGGTCATCTTTGCGGTGATTTTCTATTTCATGATTTATCGTCCACAGTCCAAGCGTGTAAAAGAACATAAAAACCTAATGTCTTCCTTATCTAAGGGTGATGAGGTGCTAACTACCGGTGGTTTGGTCGGTAAAATCATCAAGATTTCTGATGAGGCGGATTATCTGCAACTGAGCTTAAGTGATGACACTACAGTCACCATTAAGCGCGACTTTGTTTCAGCGGTTCTGCCAAAAGGCACGTTGAAATCTCTGTAGTTACAAATTTGTCACTAGGGATATTATTTTGTTAAACAAATACCCGTGGTGGAAGAATTGGATGGTGATCGTTTTGATCGCCATCGGTTTTCTTTACGCCATGCCAAACTTATACGGTGAGGATCCTGCCGTACAAGTATCAGGCACTCGGGGCGCTCAAGTTGAGTTAGCCCAACTAGATGAGATTCGAAATTACCTTACGCAGCAGTCCATCGATTTTCGCTCTGTTGGCTTTGAAAATGGACTCGCTTTGGTGCGTTTGCGCAACGATGCTGACCAGCTTAAGGTAAAGAGTTTATTACATGATTTGCTTGGTGAAGATTATGTTGTTGCCCTAAACCTTGCCCCTGCAACACCCGGTTGGCTAGATGCCATTGGTGCAGGACCGCTTAAACTCGGTCTGGATTTACGTGGTGGTGTGCACTTTTTGATGGAAGTGGACATGAAAGCGGCCATTAGCAAGGCGCAAGAGGGAATGATTCAAGATTTCCGTACCGATCTTCGCGGCGAAAAATTACGTTATTCTGGGGTTCGTTCACAAGGTGAGGCTGTGGTGGTTAGTTTCCGCGATCAAGCCACTTTGGATAAAGCCGTTAGCTTCTTAAATCGCAAATATAAAGAGTATCAAATCTCTGATATTAGTGAGGGTGAACAGTTTCGTTTGAGTGCGAAAATGACCGAGCAGAAGTTGAAAGAAACTCGAGAATATGCGCTGCAGCAAAACATCACGATTATCCGTAACCGGGTAAACGAGTTAGGTGTTGCTGAACCGCAAGTTCAACGTCAAGGTTCCGATCGGATTGTGGTGCAGCTACCTGGTGTTCAAGATACTGCTCGCGCGAAAGAAATTTTGGGTGCGACAGCGACTTTAGAATTCAGAATGGTCAACGTAGACGCTGATGTTCGCGATGCGATGGTCGGTCGAGTGCCACCAGGATCGCAATTGGCGAAACGAGTTGATGGTTCACCTGTGGTGCTAAAAAACCAAGTAATCCTCACCGGCGATCATATTGTTGGCGCACAGTCAGGCTTTGATGAATACAGTCGACCTCAGGTGAATATTAGCCTCGATAGTCAAGGTGGCAGCAAGATGGCCGCATTTACTAAAGATAATGTGGGTCAATCTATGGCAACGTTATTCATCGAGTACAAGCCGACAGGCAAGAAAGATGAAGAGGGTAAGTCAATACTGAAACGTCAGGAAGAAGTGATTAACGTTGCAACTATCCAATCTCGTTTGGGACGTAGCTTCCGGATCACCGGCATTGACTCACCAGCAGAAGCTAAAAATCTAGCCTTGTTATTGCGAGCAGGCGCCTTGATTGCTCCGATCCAAATTGTTGAAGAACGTACTGTTGGGCCAAGCCTTGGTCAGGACAATATCGATAAAGGTTTCTTAGCGATTGTCTTTGGTTTGATATCCTTGTTGGTGTTTATGCCGCTTTACTATCGTAAGTTTGGCTTGGTTGCGAACTTTGCATTGATTGTGAACGTTGGAATGATTATTGGCTTTATGTCGATGATCCCAGGGGCAACTTTAACCTTGCCTGGTATGGCCGGTATTGTATTAACCGTAGGTATGGCGGTGGATGCCAATGTATTGATCTTCGAGCGTATTCGTGAAGAATTAGCCGATGGACGTAGTCCTCAGCAAGCGATTCATCATGGCTACAGTAATGCCTTATCAACCATTTCTGACGCCAATATTACCACCTTCATTACCGCAATCATTTTGTTTGCGATTGGTACGGGTGCAGTGAAAGGCTTCGCGGTGACACTTGCTATTGGTATTGCGACTTCAATGTTTACTGCTATTGTTGGCACCCGCGTGGTGGTTAACTGGATTTGGGGCGGTAAGAAAATAGACAAGCTGTCTATCTAGGAGCAACAACGTGTTTTATTTATTTAAGCCCAAAGGCACGGTGCCCTTTATGGCGCACCGCAAACCATTTATTTGGTTTACCATTTTGTTAATGGTGGCATCGGTGGCCAGTTTAGCCATTAATAAAATCAATTGGGGGCTAGATTTCACCGGTGGTACGTTGATTGAAGTTGAGTTTCAACAGCCTGCCGATCTACCCTTAGTTCGTGATGTGATGAGCAAGAACGGATATCCAGACATTGTGGCACAGTACTTTGGTTCGCAAACCCAAGTGTTGTTGCGAATGATGCCTCGTGAAGGTCTAGATAGTCAGCACTTAGGCGACAGTATCATGGGATTGCTGCGCGATCAGGTTGATGCTCAGGTGCAAATGCGCCGAATTGAGTTCGTTGGCCCAACGGTTGGAAAAGAGTTAGCTGAGCAAGGCGGTTTGGCGATTATTGCTGCGCTGGCTTGTATTTTGCTCTATGTGGCAATGCGCTTTGAATGGCGTATGGCTGTGGGGGCGGTACTCGCACTGGGACACGATGTGATTGCTACTTTAGGTTTGTTCTCCTTCTTGCAGTTGGAGTTTGACCTAACCGTGATCGCGGCCTTATTAACCGTGGTGGGTTACTCACTGAACGATACCATCGTGGTATCGGACCGGATCCGTGAGAACTTCCGTAAATTGCGTAAGGGTGATCCAGTTGAAATTATTGATGTTTCGCTGACTCAAACCTTTAATCGGACCATCGTAACTTCTTTAACCACGATTATGGTATTAATATCGTTGTTCGTATTGGGCGGTTCGTTAATTCATAACTTTGCTACTGCATTGTTATTTGGTGTGTTTATTGGTACCCACTCGTCGATATACGTCGCTAGTACGCTGGCCTTGTACTTAGGAATTAAGAAAGAAGACTTTATGCCTAAGGAGCTGGAAGAAAAAGAAGGCGCCGACCAAGACCCCATCATGTAGTCACATAAACCCGCCGCTGGCGGGTTTTTTTTAAGGAGAAAAAAATGGCTCACAATCCGCGGTTTTTAGCTTTGGTCGATGACTGTCGTCGTCGTATCAAAGAATGTGATGTGCATCAGGTAAAGCAGTGGCTCGACCAAGGTTTGGCTTTTCATTTGATTGATAATCGTGAACAGGACGAATGGCAGAAAAGCCGCATTCCGGGAGCTCAATACATGGGGCGAGGGATTTTGGAACGTGATATTGAGCAAGTGATTCCCGAGTTAGATAGTATGATTGTTATTTACTGTGGGGGCGGTTTTCGTTCGGCCTTAAGTGCCGATAATTTGGTCAAAATGGGGTATACCCAAGTCATCTCTATGGACGGCGGGATCCGCGGTTGGCGAGAAGCGAATTATCCCTTAGAGGAGTCATAAGATGTCAGCGCTTGCGACGACCATGATTTATGCCTTTGATGTTGCAGAACAGACTCATTATTACTTTGATCAAAGCGAAGCCAACCAGGCTTATGCGAAAGCTGAGTTAGCGGTGGAACACCCGGACTGGCGCGAGCCAATGACCGTTCTTGAACTACTGGAAATCAAAGATGCACTGCTGGGCGAGTTTGTTAAGCGTATCGCTTTTTTGGAGCTGCAGTTAGAGCGTGTTGAGATGGGTAGTGATAGTTTTGATTTAGATGCTGATTAGACGCGCGAAATACTTTTCCTTCATTTCAGCTAAATAACCTTGGTTAAATCGCTTCGGTAAGGCTTAACCAAGTTATTATCTTATTTTACTGCTGCCTCCCTTGGCTTATTTTTACAATGTTGTACCGATACCTGCTTTAGCATTTATTACCGACATCGAGACTTTAATATTGCCAATTTATATTCATCTGGATTGTCGTTTTTAGAGCATTTTGTCTGTTTGAAGCTAATCCTCTTGCGAGTCCCACATTAAGCCTCAATCAATATCCTTTTGGTGGGGACCCGCATCCTATCGATGGCATTTTTATGATGTTGTTTTAAATACAAATTCTATATTTCTACGAAACACCACCTGAACTGTGCGCGAAATTCGCCACTGGCTTAGCATTTGCAATGAGCGAAGGGCTATTTGAGTACCTGGTTTATGTGTCTGAATGACTTGGCTGAGAACTGCTGGATAAGCGTTTTAGCTTAATCGCAATTGGAGCTGGATGTGGTCGTAAATGAGTGTCATCTAGTATGTCGATCGCGTGATGACGCGCTGCGTTCTATCTGGAAGGGAGTCTAATATTTTCACTCTCAGCCGGTAAGGGGCCGCTCATCACTGGTGACGATGGTCGCTTGGGGGCATCTAATTGGACTCAAATGAGCAGTCTTTTAATTACTTACAAGGAATGTTGTATGGCTACTGTGTATTTTTCTTCGCCAGTGATGCGTAAGAACAAGAAAGTAACGGCGGTTGCAGGTAAGCGTGATGCGTTGCTAGGTTTAGCGGAAGATCATGGGGTGAAAATTCCCCACGAATGTAAAGATGGGCGTTGTGGCTCATGTTTGGTGGAAGTGACCCATTTAGATGGTGATCATATTAAAGGTGCTATGTTGACAGATAAAGAACGGGAGGGGCTTAAGAGTATTGGTAAACTATCTGAAAAAGATGCTGAACGTGCATCTGTGAGCGATATGCCACCAAAGTATCGCTTAGCGTGTCAGGCGATAGTGACCGATGAAGATGTATTGGTGAAGTTCACCGGAGAACCAGGAGGAGCTTAGTGCTACTGATGCTGCTAAGCGATTTGGCAGTGGGTCGAACGGTTTGAAGGATATAAAAAAACCAGTTGTGATTAACAACTGGTTTTTATTGCTCGGATATGTGTTTAAGCTTTAATTGCATCAGTTAAATGAGGACGAATGCAAGCCAACATATGTTTGAGTACCTTGGGACTTGCACAAACGACATTACCGCTTTGGTAAAATTCAGTATTACCGACAAAGTCTGTCACTATTGCGCCAGCTTCACGAGCGATTAACTCTCCTGCGGCGATGTCCCAAGGTTTTAGGTTTAATTCGAAGAAACCATCGTGGCGGCCAGCAGCCACATAGGCAAGATCAAGCGCTGCCGAACCCGTGCGGCGAATATCGCTGCATTCGGCGAAAATTGCGGCGAACATCGGCAGATAACTTTCAATGTAGTGTTTGCGCTTAAACGGAAAGCCAGTAGCTATGAGGGTGTTTTCAAGATCTTTTGCTTTGTTTACCCGCAAGCGGTAGCCATTCAGTTGAGCACCTTTACCACGAGAGGCCGCGAATAACTCATTTCGCAAGGGATCATATACGACGCCGTGTTCGGTTTTACCGCGGACACGTAGTGCAATAGAAATGGAAAAGTGAGGAATTCCTTTGATAAAATTGGTGGTTCCATCCAGTGGGTCGATGACCCACTGGTATTCATCATCCTTGCCTGTACTTACGCCGCTTTCTTCCGCAATGATCGAATGATCAGGGAAAGCGTTACGTAGCGTGTCGATAATCGTTTTTTCGGCCGCTTTATCAACATTCGTAACGTAGTCGTTAGCACCTTTAGTTGTTGTTTCTATTTTGTCTAACTGTGCGTAAGCTTGAGTTACGACTTTGCCTGCGTTTCGCGCAGCGCGAATCGCAATATTTAGCATAGCATGCATGAATTACCACCAATTTGTAGAAAGAACATTAAATAACCGCCGGATTATAGAGAATCACTGAAACAAACTCAATCGATTATAGACCGTGTTGGTGAACTTTTTCCAACAGAGCCGCTACTGGCTGCTCACACAGAGGCTATGTTACAATCGGCGGCATCAAATTTAGGGTGAAGTAATCATAATGTTGGAAAATGTTCGAGTGGTTTTAGTAGGCACCAGCCATAGTGGTAATATTGGTTCTGCAGCTAGAGCTATGAAAACCATGGGGATCAGTCAGTTATATTTAGTGGCCCCGCAAGCCGAAATTGATGGTAAGTCGGTGGCCTTATCTGCTGGGGCTTCAGATGTTCTGGGCGGTACCACTATCGTTAATGAATTAGCGGATGCCGTTGCCGATTGCCAGTTAGTCATTGGCGCAAGTGCTCGTTCTCGGACTTTAGATTGGCCAATGGTCGATGGCCGAGAAGCCGGAGTTAAATTGGCAACAGAAGCACAGCAAGGTCAAGTGGCAATTGTATTTGGTCGAGAAAGTAGTGGCTTAAATAATACTGAGTTACAGCAGTGCCATTTTCATGTTTGTGTCCCAGCCAATCCCGAATACAGTTCTTTGAATTTGGCGATGGCAGTACAATTACTCAGTTATGAAGTAAGAATGGCTCATCTAGAATTACAAAACACCTATACTTCGAGCGATGTTGTCGTGGACTACCCGCATGCCGATGACTTAGAGCGATTTTATCAACATTTTGAGCAAAGTATCGCCGACAGTGGATTCATTATTAAACCTCATCCCGGCAAGGTTATGGAAAAAGTCCGTCGAATGTTTAATCGTATTCGCATGGAAAAACAAGAGCTTAATGTGATGCGTGGCATTTTGACTTCGTTCGATAAACATATCCCTAAGTCTGAAAAATAAACCTGAGTAATGCATAGGGTTTTATACTTGACTAAAACAGTAGGGTATGAAAAGATTGTGCGCAAGTTCACGCGATAAATAGGTTGATTATGCGCTTAACGTCTAAGGGACGATATGCTGTTACAGCGATGCTAGACGTTGCTCTGCATATGGAAGATGGTCCGGTTTCTTTGGCTGATATTTCTGAGAGGCAAGGGATTTCTTTGTCTTATTTGGAACAGCTTTTTTCAAAGTTACGCAAACAAGGTTTAGTGAGCAGCGTGCGGGGTCCTGGCGGTGGTTATCGTTTAGGGATGGATGCCGATGACATTGCTGTTGGGATGGTGATCCATGCCGTGGATGAGTCGATTGATGCGACTCGTTGTTTAGGCACTGCTGACTGTAAAGGGGGGAAACCCTGTTTAACCCACTCGCTTTGGAATGATCTGAGTGAGCGTATCGCCGATTTTCTGGATAACATCAGTTTAGGTGGATTAATGCGAGAACGGCAAATCGCCAATCTGGCGCTTAGTCAAGACCAATCCAAACATGTTGATACCAATACCATACAAATTAGTTTATGAGGCTTGGCTTGCGCCGAGTTGTAATGGAGAACTTTAATGAAATTGCCAATTTATCTTGATTATTCAGCAACCACTCCCGTCGATCCTCGAGTTGCTGAAAAGATGATGCAGTACCTAAGTGTCGATGGCGTATACGGTAATCCCGCATCTCGTTCCCATCGATTTGGTTGGCAGGCTGAAGAGGCTGTCGATATTGCGCGTAACCAAGTCGCCGAACTGGTGAATGCCGACCCTCGTGAGATTGTGTTTACCTCTGGTGCGACCGAATCAAATAACCTTGCCATTAAAGGTGCTGCACACTTCTATAGTAAAAAGGGCAAGCACGTTATTACCTGTAAAACAGAACATAAGGCTGTGCTAGATACATGTCGTCAGCTAGAGCGAGAAGGTTTTGAGCTTACTTATCTAGAACCAGAAAGTAATGGCATTATTGATTTGTCGAAGTTAAACGATGCGATGCGTGATGACACGGTATTAGTCAGCATCATGCATGTTAATAATGAAATCGGTGTTATTCAAGACATTCAGGCCATTGGTGAGTTGTGCCGTTCTCGTAAGATTTTATTCCATGTTGATGCGGCCCAAAGTGCGGGTAAAATTGACATTAATCTGCAAGCTTTACCAGTGGATATGATGTCTTTTTCGGCGCATAAGGTTTATGGACCAAAGGGCATTGGTGCCTTGTATGTTCAACGTAAACCACGGATCCGCTTAGAAGCACAAATGCATGGCGGTGGTCATGAACGTGGTATGCGCTCAGGCACCTTACCAACTCATCAAATAGTCGGTATGGGGGAAGCGTTTGCGATTGCCAAACGAGAAATGGCTAAAGATGAAGAACATCTTCATGCACTAAGAGACCGTTTCTGGGCTGGTATTAAAGATATCGAAGAAACCTACATCAACGGTGATTTTGAGCAGCGAGTGGTTGGTAACTTAAACGTGAGTTTTGCGTATGTAGAAGGCGAATCATTGATTATGGCCTTGAAAGATTTGGCGGTATCTTCAGGTTCAGCATGTACTTCAGCAAGCTTAGAGCCCTCTTATGTACTTCGAGCGCTAGGCCTTGATGATGAATTAGCCCACAGCTCGATTCGTTTTTCCTTTGGCCGTTTCACGACCGAAGAAGAAATAGATTATGCAGTGAAAGTAATTAATGAAGGAATTGGGCGTCTCCGCGATATGTCTCCACTTTGGGACATGTTTAAAGACGGAGTAGACCTGAGTCAGGTCGAGTGGGCACACCACTAAGCACAATCATTAACGGATTTGGAGAAATATCATGGCTTATAGTGAAAAGGTAATCGATCATTACGAAAACCCAAGAAATGTTGGTGCTTTCGAAGACAAAGAGGACAATCATATCGGTACGGGTATGGTTGGGGCACCTGCTTGTGGTGACGTGATGAAACTACAATTAAAAGTGAGTGATAGTGGTATTATTGAAGACGCGCGTTTCAAAACTTATGGCTGTGGTTCAGCGATTGCGTCAAGCTCATTGGTAACAGAGTGGGTAAAGGGCAAAAGTTTAGCTGAAGCAGAAACGCTGAAGAATACTGATATCGCAGAAGAGTTAGCCTTACCGCCAGTGAAAATCCACTGTTCTATTTTAGCGGAAGATGCTATCAAAGCGGCGATAGCCGATTATAAAAAGAAAAACGCTTAATCGATAAAGGAGCCAGTATGGCTGTATCATTAACCGAAGCTGCAGCAAGCCACGTGAGTCAGTTCTTGGGTAATCGAGGTGTCGGTAAAGGGGTGCGCTTAGGCGTGAAAACCTCAGGATGTTCAGGAATGGCTTACATTTTGGAGTTTGTTGACCAGTTAGCTGAAGACGACAAAGTTTTCCAAAGCCATGGCGTGAATGTGATTGTTGACGAAAAGAGCTTACTTTACATTGATGGCACTGAATTGGATTTTGTTAAAGAAGGCTTAAATGAAGGCTTTGTATTTAATAATCCCAATATATCCGGAGAATGTGGCTGCGGAGAGAGCTTTAGCGTTTAAATGGAATACGCTATGAATTATTTCGAAATGTTCTCTCTAAAGCCTTCAAATCAGCTAGACCTGCAAGGTTTAGCTGCTTGTTATAGAGAGCTACAACAGAAGTTTCATCCCGATAAGTTTGTGGTTGATGACGCTGAAGCGCAAGCCCTTGCAATGCAACGGGCGACTCAAATTAACGATGCTTATCAAACCTTAAAAGACCCTTTATTGCGGGCACAATATTTGTTGAGTTTGCAGGGCGTTGAAATAGCGGGTGAGCAACAAACCATTAATGACATTGAGTTTTTGATGAGTCAGATTGAACTGCGTGAGCAGTTAGCTGAAATTGAAACTGTCAGTGATCCCGAAAAAGCCATCGAAGATTTAAGTAAGTTACTGAAACAAAAGCGAAGTGACTTGAGCTTGAGCTTTGAAAAAGCCTACAATGAGCAGAATTTTGAGTTGGCGGCCGATCTGGTACGTAAACTTAAGTTTTTTGCACGTTTGCAACAACAGTTGCTACAACTCGAAGAAAAGATCCTAGATTATTAGTCACTATGGCATTACTACAAATTGCAGAGCCTGGGCAATCGGCTGTTCCTCATCAACATAAGTTAGCCGTAGGCATTGACTTAGGTACCACAAACTCATTAGTTGCAACTGTTCGCAGTGGTAAAGCGCTGACTTTAGCCGACCATGCCGGCGATATTTTATTACCTTCGGTAGTGCGGTATCTGACGAGTAGCGTTGAGGTGGGTAAGTTGGCAAAAGCTCAAGCCGTCACCGATCCGTATAACACCATTACTTCAGTTAAGCGTTTATTAGGTAAAAGTTTGGCAGAGGTAGAGCAACAAGCTTTACCTTATCACTTTGCCGAGTCTAGTTCTCCCCAGTTACAAACGGTGGCTGGTGTGGTTGATCCGGTGCAAGTCTCCGCGGAAATTTTGAAGTCGCTGGCGCAACGCGCACGAGAATCGCTGCAAGGCGAACCCGATGGGGTGGTGATTACGGTTCCAGCCTATTTTGATGATGCCCAGCGTCAGGGCACAAAAGACGCTGCACAGCTTGCCGGTTTACATGTTCTGCGCTTATTGAATGAACCCACCGCCGCCGCAATTGCTTATGGTTTGGATAGCGGTGATGAAGGCATTATTGCGATCTATGATTTAGGTGGCGGTACTTTTGATATTTCTATCTTACGTTTATCGCAAGGGGTATTTCAGGTCTTGGCGACTGGAGGCGATTCAGCGCTTGGCGGGGATGATTTTGATGATGCCTTAGTCGAATGGATCGCTAGCCAAGCTGGGATTACTCAGCTTAGATCGGCGCAGCTGCAACGTGAATTATCACGGATTGCCAATCAACTAAAAATAACTTTAAGTGATCAGTCGGAAGCAGAAGTTTGTTTGCAGATTGAAGGGCTCAACTGGCAGGGAATACTGCGCCGTGAGCAATTTGATGATCTAATTAGTGAGCTGGTGAAACGCACCATTCGCGCCTGTCGCCGTGCCTTACGTGACGCCGAGGTTGAGCTTGAGGAGGTCAGCAATGTGGTGATGGTTGGTGGTTCCACTCGAGTCCCTAAAGTACGGGGTGAGGTGGCTAATTTCTTTGGTAGAACACCCCTGACCAATATCGATCCCGATCAAGTCGTTGCCATTGGTGCTGCGATTCAGGCGGACACTTTGGTGGGCAATAAAAAAGATGACGAGTTATTGTTATTGGACGTAACGCCTTTATCTTTAGGGATAGAAACGATGGGGGGCTTAGTGGAGAAAGTTATTCCGCGTAATACCACCATTCCGGTTGCCCGAGCGCAGGAGTTTACTACCTTTAAAGATGGCCAAACTGCGATGGCAGTACATGTTGTGCAGGGCGAGCGTGAACTGGTTGATGATTGCCGTTCATTAGCTAAATTTAACTTAAAAGGGATCCCGCCTTTAGCCGCTGGTGCGGCACACATTCGGGTGACTTTTCAAGTGGATGCCGATGGCCTGTTATCCGTTACAGCGATGGAGAAATCGACCGGGGTTCAATCTTCGGTGGAGGTGAAACCATCTTATGGCTTGGAAGACGAACAAGTCGTTAAAATGCTCAAAGACTCTGTGAGTCATGCCAAACATGACTTATCGATGCGTATGCTACGAGAACAACAGGTGGAAGCGGCTCGTTTTATTGAAGACATGAGTGCCGCTTTAAGCGAAAGCGGCGAGCGCTTGTTGAATGATGATGAACGACAACAAATACAAGTAGCGATGCAGCACTTACAAGTCGTGGCCCAAAAAGAAGATGTTGCAAATATAGAACAGGCAATTAAACAGCTTGACAGTATTAGCCAAGATTTTGCTGCAAGACGTATGAATGATTCGATTAAACAGGCCTTAACTGGCCAGCAAGTAGACAGGATTTAGTATGCCTAAAGTAATTTTCTTGCCCAATCCGGACTTGTGTCCAGAAGGGGCGGTTGTAGAAGCCAAGTCAGGTGAAACGGTATTAGACGTTGCGCTGCGTGATGGTATTGATATTGAGCATGCTTGTGAGAAATCCTGCGCCTGTACTACCTGTCATGTAATTGTGCGTGAAGGTTTTGATTCTCTCGACGAAAGTGACGAGTTAGAAGATGACATGCTGGATAAGGCATGGGGTCTTGAGCCAGAATCTCGACTCGGTTGTCAGGCCGTTGTGGCCGATGAAGACCTTGTGGTTGAAATCCCTAAATACACCATTAATATGGTATCTGAACAACACTAAGGAGTCGCTTATGGGATTACGATGGATAGATACGCAAGATATTGCGATAGCGCTAGCCGAACGCTTTCCCGAGCAAGATCCGAAACAAGTGAGGTTCACCGATTTACATCAGTGGGTTTGTCAGCTAGAAGATTTTGCTGATGAGCCTCAACATAGCAACGAGCGTATATTGGAAGCGATCATTTTAGCTTGGATGGAAGAGCTAGATTAATACCTATTTGAGGTCAATCTCTGATCTGTTTGCGGGTTAAAATCGATAATAACGACCTTATAAATTTTGTAATTAGAACCAGCAATTACTTCAATTTCTGCTTTGTTACTCCCGATGTTCCGGAAGCTATGATTTGATCATTGTCTTGTCTAGTTTGCTATTTGTATCACCGCAATGGCTTGTTGTCAGATAAATAAATGAGGAAGTATAGATGACCACCGTGTTGGACGTTGTATTATGCGCGAAAGCCGCTCCTGCTCAATGGGGCAATAAAGCATTAATTAGTTTCACTGCAGATCAAGTTATCGTTCATGTCGTTTCAGAAGGCTCGACAAGGCTTCAAGATATTCAAAAAGCCGCGCGTCGCTTAGATGCCCAAGGTTTAAAACACTTGTCACTGATTGGTGACTCGTGGGATCTGGAAGCATGCTGGGCATTCTATCAAGGTTATTATAATGCTAAGCAGGACAGTCAATTAGGTGTCGCGGTGCTAAGTGAGCAAGCGCAACATCAGTTTGAAGCTTTAAAAGCAGCAGCTGATTGGACGCGTGCAGTGATTAACCTTGGCCCCGCTGATATTTATCCACAAAGTTTGTGTGATTCTGCGATTGCATTTTTAACTGAGTTGGCACCGAAGCATATTAGCTACCGGATCATTACCGGTGAAGACTTGCTGGAGCAAGGTTGGGTTGGAACTTACACTGTAGGCAAGGGCAGTTGTCAGGCTCCGGCAATGTTGCAGCTTGATTACAATCCAAGTGGCGATGACGATGAACCGGTCGCGGTTGCTTTGGTGGGGAAAGGTATCACCTTCGATTCCGGTGGTTACAGCATTAAGCCTTCCGATGGCATGTCGGTAATGAAGAGCGATATGGGAGGCGCTGCCACCGTAACTGGTGGCCTAGGGCTGGCTATTGCTCAGGGCTTGAATAAACGAGTCAAACTATTTTTGTGCTGTGCTGAAAACTTAGTGTCCAGTAAAGCTTATAAATTAGGCGATGTGATTAATTATAAAAATGGTGTGAGTGTTGAAGTCTTAAACACTGATGCCGAGGGACGTTTAGTTCTCGCGGATGGTTTAATTGCTGCAAGTGAAGTGAAGCCTGGTAAGATCATCGATGCCGCAACCCTTACTGGTGCTGCTAAAATGGCCTTAGGGCGTGATTATAATGCGGTATTTGGTTTTGATAAAAGCTTGGTTGAGCAAGCCTTAGTTGCGGCGAAGGCAGAAGCTGAAATGGCCTGGGCATTGCCACTTGAAGATTTTCATAAGCAACAAATAAGCTCATCTTTTGCTGATATCGCGAATGTTTCTTCTGGTGAAGGGATGGCTGGGGCTTCAACTGCGGCAGCTTTTCTCGCCTATTTCGTAAAGAATGCAGATCAGAATTGGCTACACTTTGATCTATCTGGTTGTTATCAGAAATCGGCTAATAGTTTGTGGGCGACTGGTGCTAAAGGCCATGGGATCCGTACTATTGCACGCTTGTTAACTGAGTAGAGCTAACTTATTATCATTGGAGTTGTTTAGCTTTCGAAGCGATTTGTTGCGATGACGTTTCATTTAAATGAGATTGACTCGAAGAACTGTAACTATCGACATTAATGATGAGCTAACGCTACATGAATAAGCGAAAGTTGATGACGAAAGATAAACAGCCTCTAGAGGTGCTATTAATAAATTTTGCAATGGAGCTGATAAATGGCCTTAGAACGGACTTTTTCTATACTTAAACCCGATGTGGTGGCGAAGAATGCGATTGGTGCAGTTTATGCGCGGATGGAAGCTGCAGGCTTGCGTTTAGTTGCTGCAAAAATGTTGCATTTGACTGAACAGCAAGCGGCTGGTTTTTATGCCGAACATGAGGGACGGCCTTTTTATCAACCACTCATTGATTTTATGACATCCGGACCCATCATGGTACAAGTACTAGAAGGAGAGAATGCAGTGCAGGGCTACCGTGAGTTATTGGGTGCGACCAATCCCGCTGAGGCTGCCGCGGGCACTTTACGTCACGATTTTGGGACAGGCATGCCACCAAACGGAACTCATGGTTCCGACTCACCTGAATCGGCGGCAAGAGAAATCGCCTATTTCTTTGATGATAACGAAATTTGTCCAAGATAAAACGAAAGAGGCTAAGGCCTCTTTTTTAATGGAATGTTACAGGGCGTTTTATCAATATGCCCCAAGCTTAAGGATTAGCGATATTCGCTGGTAATGTGCTGTCATTATTTGTACAATTCGGCGCTTTTTTAATGGTCTGTCGTGGAGTTAGGCGATGAGTGAGACAAAAACAAATTTACTTGATTTTAACCGAGAAGGGCTGCGTCGTTTTTTCGCTGAATTAGGGGAAAAACCATTTCGTGCCGATCAAGTAATGAAGTGGATCTATCACTTTGGTGTAGATAACTTCGACCAAATGAACAATATCAATAAAACTTTGCGTGAAAAACTAAACAAAGTTGCTGAGATAAAAGCGCCGGAAATTAGTACCGAACAGCGTAGCGCTGATGGCACTATTAAATGGGCGATGTTGGTGGCGGGGCAAGAAATTGAAACGGTCTATATTCCTGAGGGTGATAGAGCAACGCTGTGTGTATCTTCGCAAGTGGGTTGTGCTTTAGAATGTACTTTTTGCTCCACTGGACAGCAAGGTTTCAATCGTAATTTAAAAGTCTCTGATATTATTGGTCAAGTGTGGCGAGCAGCGCAAGTGATCGGACACAAAGGTGTTGAAGGGAAACGGCCAATTACTAATGTAGTGATGATGGGCATGGGCGAACCATTGTTAAATTTATCCAATCTAGTTCCCGCGCTGGAATTAATGCTAGATGATAACGGCTATGGCCTAAGTAAACGTCGGGTTACAGTGAGTACTTCTGGCGTGGTACCTGCCTTAGATAAGCTAGGTGATCAGCTTGATGTTGCGTTAGCCATTTCCTTGCATGCCCCTAACGATAAGCTCCGCAGTGAAATTATGCCGATCAATGATAAGTATAATATTGAAGCATTTCTGGCGAGTGTTAAGCGCTATATCGGTAAGTCAAATGCCAACCGTGGCAAGGTTACAGTGGAGTATGTTTTATTGAATCAAGTGAATGACTCAATGGAACAAGCGCATGAATTAGCGGCCTTATTGCGCGACACACCCTGTAAAATTAATTTAATTCCTTTTAACCCTTATCCGGGCTCACCGTTTACTAAACCGAGCAATAGTCGTGTCGATCGGTTTAGCAAAGTCTTGATGGAATATGGCTCTACCGTGGTCGTGCGAAAGACTCGCGGCGATGATATCGATGCTGCCTGTGGGCAATTGGCGGGTGATGTTGTCGACAGAACCAAAAGAAGCATGAGAAAACGGATGCAACAGCAAGAAATTTCAGTCACAATTCAATAACTAAGCTTATCGAAGGATGAATATGAAACGCTGGCTGTTTTTGCTAATACTAATGTTTTCGGTGACTGCTTGTGTTACTGAAACACGGGTAAATGGCCAAGAAGTTAACAATGACAATCGACAGCTAGATAAAGAAGCCGCGGCTAAAACTCGTATTAGTTTAGCGTTACGTTACTTGCAGGCGGGTGATGCCGAACAGGCTAAGAGAAATTTAGAGTTAGCTCAACAGCTCGCGCCTAATTCGGTTGATGTATATGTGGCTCAAGCCCACTTCTATCAGCAGGTTCGCCAACCGGAGCGGGCCATCAGTGCCTATAAAAAAGCGCGCTCAATTGCCCCAAATAATGGAGACGTATTAAATAATTACGGTGTGATGCTATGTAAGCAGCAAGACTACGTGGAAGCGGATAAACTGTTTAAAAAAGCACTCGCAAATCCTGAGTATGTGCAAGTGGCTGGCACCAATGAAAATGCCGGTTTGTGCGCATTAAGTGCGGGGCATATCGATGATGCCTTAGCGTATTTCTCGAATGCCTTAGCCTATAATATTCGTCGCCCAGCGTCCTTATTAGGGACGGTTGAGATTTACTTACAAAAAAATAAACCAGAGCAGGCGCGAATATATTTGCAACGGTATGATAGTATGGCTGAAACCACTGCCGAAAGTGCATTTGCTTGGGTTCGTCTCGAAAATGCCGCAGATAACTTTGCCGAAGAAGCGCGTTGGGGCCTTACCTTGCAACAACAATTTCCGAAATCAGAACAGACAAAACGATATATAGCTAATGACTACTAAAGCAGAATTAGAGCCTACCGAGCTTAGCGAGGATATTGAAGTGCTTAGCCCAGGCCAAATGTTACAGGAAGCGCGGGTTGTGGCCGAATTAAGCCAACAACAGGTGGCGGATCGTTTAAAATTACGGATTCAAGTGGTGATTGATATTGAAGCGGATAGCTTTGACAGCGGTCTATCCACAACGTTTATCAAAGGCTATTTACGCGGCTATGCCCGGCTGGTTAATTTATCTGAAGATCTTGTCTTATCTAGCTATCAGCATTTAAACGCTGCGCAAGAACAACGCACCGAAATGCAAAGTTTTTCTAAGCGAATTAAGCAGGAAACCCATGATAGCCGATTAATGAAGTTCACCTACTTAGTGGCGTTAGGGATTGTTGCACTGTTGGTCATTTGGTGGCTACAAGAAAAGCAACTCGATCCGGTGTTTGGCTCATTGAGTTCTGAAAGTGCCAGCGTCGTTGAGCCAGCTGAATCAAATCATGTCGCTATCGAGCCAAGTAGCGTTGATGCTGAGCGAACATCAGAGATCCCAGCACCATCGGAATCGCAAGCCGAAGAGAGCGGTGAGCCGTCAGGGGCTGATGCGTCAGTGACGGTTGTTAAGCAAGACACGTTAGTCTCGGAACCAAGCCCTAAACTTAGCGAGACCAATCAGCTCGCGGAAAAAGAGGATGTGGTGGTAGCGGCTAAGCCTAGCTCAGAGGCGCAAGTGCCGGCAGTGCCAGTCCCCCCGCTGAAGACTTTAGTCATGAATTTTGAAAATGAATGCTGGGTGGAAGTTCGGGACGCAAACGATAAACGTTTAGTTGCTGCGATTAAGAAACCGGGTGATAGCTTGAAACTTAGCGGTGTTGCACCTTACAGTATTGTTTTGGGGACGGCTGCTGGTGTGAACATTCACTATGGACAAGACAAAATAGACCTTTCTTCATTTAAGCGCGGTAAAGTCGTGCGTATGAATATCCCTCAATAATTAATAAAGACCTTCGAGTATTATGAACCAGCCAAGTCCAATAAAACGTCGTAAATCAACGCAGATTATGGTGGGCAATGTTCCGGTCGGTGGCGATGCCCCGATTTCGGTTCAGTCGATGACTAATACCCGCACCACTGATGTTGATGCAACGGTTGCTCAAATTAATCGTATTGCAGCGGTAGGTGCCGATATCGTGCGTGTTTCGGTACCAACTATGGAGGCTGCAGAAGCGTTTAAGTTGATTAAACAGCGAGTATCGGTCCCACTGGTTGCCGATATTCATTTTGATTATAGAATTGCCCTTAAAGTCGCTGAGTATGGGGTTGATTGTTTACGAATTAACCCCGGTAACATTGGTAACGAGCAGCGTATACGGGCGGTTGTCGATGTAGCTAAAGATCGTAAAATTCCGATCCGGATCGGTGTGAACGGCGGCTCCTTAGAAAAAGATATTCAAGAGAAATATGGTGAGCCAACACCAGAAGCATTGGTTGAATCGGCGATGCGCCATGTGGATATTCTCGACCGATTAAATTTCGATCAATTTAAGGTGAGTGTCAAAGCCTCCGATGTGTTTCTTGCGGTTGGCGCTTATCAAGGCTTAGCGTCTCGCATTGATCAGCCTTTGCATTTAGGGATCACCGAAGCTGGTGGTATGCGCAGTGGCTCTGTGAAGTCGGCCGTGGGCTTAGGTATGTTGTTGGCGCAAGGGATTGGCGATACGCTACGGGTCTCGTTGGCTGCCGATCCAGTTGAAGAGATTAAAGTTGGTTTTGATATTCTTAAATCGCTGCGGATCCGCTCTCGTGGTATTAACTTTATTGCCTGTCCTAGTTGTTCTCGTCAAGAATTTGATGTGATTGCTACGGTCAATGCATTAGAGCAACGCTTAGAAGATGTGGTTACGCCGATGGATGTATCAATTATTGGCTGTGTGGTGAATGGGCCCGGCGAAGCCCTTATTTCTGATCTTGGTATTACAGGTGGTCATAAAAAAAGTGGCTTCTATCAAGATGGGACTCGCCAAAAAGAGCGTTTTGACAATGATAATTTGGTGGATGCGCTCGAAGCAAAAATTCGGGCTCGGATCCCCGTCAAAGATATCAGCGGTCGCTAAACGGCAAACAAATTTACCTATTGAGCGAAAGCCCCTATAATCGAGGGCTTTTAGTAGTGATTACCTGTTTTATTCGAGATTAATGTGGCTAAACAAATACAAGCAATACGAGGCATGAATGACTGCTTGCCTAGCGACACACCCGCCTGGCAAAAAGTAGAGTCGGTGATTCGTGAGGTGGTGGCTGCTTATGGTTATAACGAAATTAGAATGCCAGTTGTTGAAAGTACTGAACTGTTCAAACGTTCCATCGGTGAAGTGACCGATATCGTTGAAAAGGAAATGTATACTTTTGACGATCGCAATGGTGATAGTTTAACACTGCGCCCAGAAGGCACAGCCTGTTGCGTCAGAGCCGGCAATCAAGCGGGTTTATTATATAACCAAGAACAGCGGCTGTGGTATATGGGGCCAATGTTCCGCCATGAACGCCCACAAAAAGGTCGTTATCGTCAGTTCCATCAAGCGGGTGTTGAAGCCTTTGGCATGGCTTCGGCGGATATCGATGCTGAAGTTATTTTACTTTCGGCTCGTTTTTGGAAGGCTTTTGGTCTAGAAAAGCATGTTAGTTTGCAGCTGAATAGTTTGGGCTCAAATGAAGCTCGTGCTAATTATCGCGATGCTTTAATTGCTTATTTGGAAGCGCATAAAGAAGTGCTTGATGAAGACGCAAAACGGCGTATGTACGATAACCCGCTCAGGGTATTGGACAGTAAAAATCCACAGGTACAAGCGGCCTTAGTCAATGCCCCAAGTTTGGCTGAGTATTTGGATCCTGAAAGCCAAGCTCATTTTCAACAGCTTTGTGCCTTGCTCGATAATGCAGGTATTGCTTATCAATTGAATCCACGTTTGGTCCGTGGCTTAGATTATTATAATCGCACCGTATTTGAATGGGTCACTGATAGCCTTGGTTCACAAGGAACTGTTTGTGCAGGGGGCCGTTACGACGGTCTGGTTGAACAATTAGGTGGTAAACCGACGCCCGCGGTGGGTTTTGCTATGGGCATAGAACGATTGGTATTGATGCTCGAAACCTTAGATCTATTAGGTGATTTACCATCGAGTGCTGATGTTTATGTGATCAATGCTGGAGAAGCAACGCTTGGTGCGGCATTTTCATTAGCTGAACAATTAAGAGATGCGTTACCCTCAGTGCGAGTCATGAGTCACTGCGGTGGTGGTAACTTTAAGAAACAGTTTAAGCGTGCAGATAAATCCGGGGCGAGAGTGGCGCTGATCATCGGTGATGATGAGTTGGCTAATCATCAGGTTACCGTGAAATATTTACGTCAAGATATTCAACAGCAGTGCATCGCTCAAGACGAGCTGGTAGCCTTGCTTAACACAGTATTAGCATAGTTAAGGAGATACCGTGGAAATATACTCCACTGAGGAACAGCAAGTTCAAGCCATCAAAGACTGGTGGAAGAAAAATGGTACATCAGTCATTGGTGGCTCCGTTCTAGGCTTAGCTGCCGTATTTGGTTGGCGCTACTACGGTGATTATCAAGTCGCGCAACAAGACGCAGCCTCTGATGCTTATCAACAAGTTGTTACTCAAGTGGCGAGTAATTCCGATGAGCTTAGCTCATTAGTGAGTTACGTAGCCGATGAAAAAGGAAATAACTACGCGGTGTTTGCGTCGTTATTATTAGCCAAAGAGTTGGTCGCAAAAGAAGATTTTGCGCAGGCCGAAGAGCAGCTTAAATTGGCTTTAGCGGGAGCTCCAGAAGAGTTAAAAGGGATGATTTATGCTCGGTTGGCGCGGGTGCAAGCTCAGCAACAGTCTTTCGATGATGCCCTTGCAAGTCTCGCCTTAATTAATGAGCCAGCCTTAAGCGCAACGGTTGAGTTAATTAAAGGGGATATCTATTTACAGAAAGGTGAACCTGAATTGGCGCGTCAAGCTTATCAAGCTGCAGTTGCGGCTGGTGCCAGTGAACAAGATCCTAGTGTCAACTTGAAATTGAATGATTTAACACAAGCCGAGGCTGCGAATGGCTAAAGCATGGCGCGGTGCTAGCTTGGCCTTGTTGTTACTTGGGTTGTCTGCATGTTCTTTGTTTAATTCTGAAGAAGATGTGGTGCAAATGTCACCAGTGCCTGAGTTTAGTAATCAGTTTAAGGTAACAAAGCAATGGGAAGTTCGAGTCGGTAGTGGTGTTGCAGAGTATTATTCTGCTTTATCGCCAGTGGTCGCCTACGACTCTGTTTTTGCAGCTGCACGCTACGGTGAAGTGCATGCCTTTGATCTTAATGGCAAGTCCCTATGGAAAATCGACTTATCTAAGCTGGAAAGTAATAATCAATTTTCTGGTAATACTCCTAACGCCCGTATTTCGGGAGGCTTAACGGCCGCTTATCAGCGGATTTATCTGGGGACCGAGAACGCCGACGTGGTGGCTTTAGATGCCCAGACTGGTGAGATAGTTTGGCAAGTTAAAGTTGCTGGTGAAGTATTAGCGAAGCCAGCCGTTGAGGATAGTATTGTGGTGGTGATGACCAGTAATGGTCATTTGATTGCATTGGATGCACACAGCGGTGAGCAAAAATGGGACACCAAGATAGATCAACCCGCTTTGTCATTGCGTAGTAAAGCCCCACCGCTGATCTCCAGTGGTGCGATTATCCTTGGCCGGAGTGATGGTAAAGTTGGTTTATATTTACTGGAAAACGGGCAGTTGATCTTTGACACGAAGTTGGCTCAACCAAAAGGTTCCACTGAAATCGACCGCATTGTTGATGTTGGTAGTAAGCCGATATTGATTGATTCGCAGCTCTATGCTGTGGCCTATAACGGTAATTTAGTTTCGGTGAACTTACGTAGTGGCGAAGAGCACTGGAAACGCAGTTACTCCGCTTATCAAAATATTGCCTCCGCTGGTTTAAGCTTGTTTGTTACGGATGCTAGCGATACGGTCTATAGTTTAGAACGTAATAATGGTGTTGAAAACTGGGCACAATCGGGTTTAGCGTACCGTATTGTTACCGCACCAGCGATAGACGGTGATCAAGTCTTAGTGGGTGATAGTGAAGGTTATTTATACTGGTTAAATCGTGAGACTGGTGAATTTATGAGTAAGCAGTTGTTAGATAGTAGCGGCTTATACGTCGCACCTGTGGTAACCTCCGATAAAATTATTGTTCAAACACGAAATGGTAAGCTAATTGCGCTAAATCGCAGTTAAATTGTTATAATTGTGTATAAAAGGCTCATGGTGAAATCATCATGAGCCTTTGTCATCTCATCTATTCTAAAAAAGAGGCCCTTATGCTTCCTGTTGTTGCCTTAGTGGGACGTCCTAACGTCGGCAAATCTACATTATTTAATCGCCTTACACGCAGTAGGGATGCACTGGTTGCCGATTTCCCAGGGTTGACTCGTGACCGTAAATACGGCCAAGCAAAAGTGGCTGAGCAAGAGTTCATCGTGATCGATACTGGTGGTATTGATGGGGATGAAGAAGGTATCGATGCGATGATGGCGCAGCAATCGTTGCAGGCCATCGAAGAAGCTGATGCGGTACTGTTTTTAGTGGATGCTCGGGCTGGAATGACAATCGCCGATGAAGCGATTGCTCACCATTTGCGTAGACAAGATAAAAAAGTATTTTTGGTCGCCAACAAAACTGACGGTATCGATGCAGATACGGCTTGTGGTGAATTTTATGCTTTAGCCTTGGGCGACGTGCATCATATTGCCGCGGCACATGGTCGTGGGGTTAATATCTTGCTGGAAGAAGCCTTGCGTCCTTTTGTGACCGAACAACATGCGCAACAAGCGCTAGAAGGTGAAGATACCGAACTCGATTTAGACAATGAATTGAGTGAAACTGAGCTCGATCAGTTAGCTCAGCAGTTTGCTGATATGCCTATTAAATTAGCGATTGTCGGCCGACCTAACGTCGGTAAGTCAACACTGACCAACCGAATTTTAGGTGAAGAGCGGGTCGTCGTTTACGATATGCCGGGCACTACGCGTGATAGCATCTATATCCCGATGCAACGTGAAGACCAAGATTATATTTTGATCGATACTGCTGGCGTGCGTAAGCGTGGCAAGGTGACCGAGACGGTTGAAAAATTTTCGGTGATTAAAACCTTGAAAGCCATTGAAGATGCCAATGTAGTGATGTTGGTCATTGACGCACAATCGGGGATTTCTGATCAAGATTTAAGTCTGCTAGGTTTTGTGCTTAATGCGGGGCGCGCGCTGGTTTTAGCGGTCAATAAATGGGATGGATTAGATAACGACCATAAGGAGCGAATTAAGAGTGAATTAGATCGCCGATTAGGGTTTATTGACTTTGCTCGAGTGCACTTCATTTCTGCATTGCATGGAACAGGCGTCGGCCACCTATATGAATCGGTACAAGAGGCTTATAGCAGCGCCACCAAACGTGTTTCAACTTCTTTACTGACTCGTATCATGCAGATGGCACAAGATGATCACCAACCTCCATTGGTTCGCGGTCGTCGAGTTAAGTTGCGTTATGCGCATGCGGGTGGATATAACCCACCAAGAATTGTGGTCCATGGTAATCAAGTGAACTCCTTACCTGATTCTTATAAACGTTACTTAATGAATTATTATCGTAAGGCGCTAGAGATTATGGGAACGCCGATCCGTGTAGAATTTAAGGAAGGCGAAAATCCATTTTCTGATAAAAAGTCAAAATTGACTTTGGCACAAGAGCGTCGCCGTAAAAAAATGCAAAGCGTGAGTAAATATAAAAAATAGCTGGAGTGAGTCATGAGTCATGAAATCGCTTGTCCTGAATGTGACGGTGAGTTAATCCCTGAACATGAACATTGGTTATGTGTTGCTTGCCATCACCGATATTTACAACGGGTCCATTGCGATAAATGTGATGCAGAATTGGAAATACTGAAAGCTTGCGGTGCGGTGGATTATTTCTGTAAGCACTGTAATGAACTAAAGTCCAAAAAGGCGATGATTCAGCGCTTTGAACGCTGTGAATAAACGAAAGGCGGTTTTTACCGCCTTTTTTATATCGTTAAATACCCGCTATGTTTGCTATGAGGTGCGTTTGGCGATGCTATGTAAAATATTTGACCATTGTTGGTAGATCATAAAATGCCCTTGTTTAGGGATGACTTTTAGTTGAGCATTTGGTACCGATGTTGCGAATCGTTCGGCGAGAACTAAAGGAATATGCCGATCAACTTCGCCATGCCATAAGCTTGTCGGAATTTGAATATCGGCAATATTAAAGCCCCAGTCTTTCATGACTCGTTGTACTTCATCAGAAAATGCGCTGCCACCCTGTATTTTGGCTTCTTTGAGGTAACGCGTAAATTTGTCTCGAAACTGCGGGCTATTAAATAACTCGACATCGGCTCCGTCCAAATCTTTGGCTAATACTTTAAACAGCTTATTCGGATCTTTGTGTAAACCTTTTTCTAAGATATTGGTAAATAGTCGGTGCATGCTGGGAAAGTCACGCGCCAATTTCATATGCATTCGGTATAGCTTGGCGGTGGCTTGATAGTCACTATCTAAAACTAGTGCATCACCAGAACTCACCATGGTGAGATGGCTAATTTTACTCGGTATTTTGGCGGCGCAACAGGCTGCGTATACTCCTCCGGTGGCATAGCCAAGTAACTCAACTTGATCAATATTTAGGTATTCGAGCAAGGCACAGAGATCTTCAGACCATTGCACAAAACTATAATTTGGATGGTAGTCGGAGCCGCCAAAACCAGGTCGATCGATGGTGATTAAACGCAGCCCGAGCTGCTTTGCTAAGTCTTGTTCATCGAAGAAGTTCTCTAAGCGACTGCCTAGAATGCTATGGCAGTAAATTACCGGTGTCCCTTTGTCGCTACCAAATTCTTGATAACATAAGCGGCGTTGATCTGGCAGGGTAAAAAACAAGGTTTGATTACTAGAGTTATGCTCGTCTAACGGGAGTAAAGCTCTACTATTTTGCGATAACATTCCCCAAGGTCCAGTAAGTACCAAGCTGGCTAACTCGCTTTGACTACTGACCCCTGTTTTTTTAAAAACCGATTTTAGCTGAGTTCGAACGGTGTTATAGCTGACGTAAATTTTGTCGGCAATATCGGATGGAGACATTCCTTGGGCAATGTAGTTTACAATCCGTGCTTCTTTTGGACTTAAGCTATAGCCTTCGGCAAAAGCGCGTAAATCTAGCTCAATATCCGGCCGTGAGGGCGAGATAAATACCACCACACTGGCATTGCGCTCCAAGGCAGGGTTTTGTAAATGATCGACAGGACTTAAGATCACCATCGTTTGAGCTGTACTTTGATTATCGATTTGGATCGGTAGCCCGCGACTACTTGACTCTCCTGGCCCCAAATTTGATAACTCTGTGACATATTGTTTCAGTAACGCTGTTGATTTGCTTTGCTGTGTGGTTAAGGTTCTGCCTTGTTGATAAAGCCCCTGCTTTAACTGAAGAGTCTCTTCGGCGAGTTCATTGGTTAATAATATTTCGTTTTGGGCATTGACTAAGATCACACCCACAGGAATGTGGTCTAACAGCGAATTTAATGAATGATTTTTTTCTTCCAGCTTATAGATGCGCTTGGCGATGTTTAACGCTTGGTTGAAGTGCTCTAGTAGCAACTGATTGCGTTCTGAATGATGGGTTTGTTCCATCAATAGGGTTGGAGAGACGGCGTTTAGCATTTGGCTTAATTTGGCTGATGAGTTGTCGTGCTCAGTTTCAACTTGAGTTCGTTGAATCTCAGGCATCATATACAGCTGTTCAAGCAGGTCTGGCCAATATTCGGGTTCTGCCGCTGCTCGGTAGATCATGCCGATTAACTGTTCCCGATTATCGACGAAGGTTAGCTCGAGTTCCTTGGTGCTATCCAGAGATTTCATATTTTTACTGCTAATTTACTTGTATTACAATTAATTGATTATATGCGATTGGCATACACTTTGCGTCTTCTTGGGTTTAGATGCTGAGTTTATTTATAGCAAAAATTTCGGCGTCTAGTTTAGCCCCTTTAATTTTAAGATAGTTTTACAAAAAAACACATCAAATTTAACGCTTCACTCATAAGTTGTGAAGCGTACGAAAGATTGTCGATAAGATTAGAGTTTGTTGATTTGTAATGATTATTTTTTCATTGGTTTGTGACTTGTGGGGTAAATTGTTCATATAAAGTGTACCTCTCTAAAACAAAGTAGACCCTGTAGCATCAAGTGTCACAAGCGCTGAAAAAAAGGATTCGCTAAAGCATTTTACTCTTTATTGAGTGGGTTTGCTTGGCGAAATATCTCTGGTTGCGTTGTAAGCTCGCTCCACGAACATGATTTGCTACAAGAGGTTAGCTGTGTTTAAGAACTGATGTTTGCTTTTCGTTGTCCATCGACAAATTGCAGCGTGACTTCGTCTCCAACTTGTAATTCGGCGGCATGATGCACGAGTTGTTGTTTATGACTTACCATTGTAAAACCTCGTTCTAAAACCCGCAGTGGGCTTAGGGCATCTAATTGTCGAGTTTTGGCGATGAGTTGTTGTTGATAACGGGCTTGTTGCTGCGTGATTATTTGTGACATATTTTTTAATAAGTTATCGAATTGATTTGCTTGCTGTGTGAGTTGTGCAGGAAGTTGGCTTTCGATAATGGCTCGACTGACTCTGTTATATCGGTAGTTAGCCTGCGCTAAGCTGCTAGACATCGCGCGCTCCAAGCGTAGTGATAGATGGTCAAACCGTTGTTGTTGTTGTTGCAATACGTGCTCAGGGGATTGTGCATAAATGCGCTGTTGTAAATTTGTCAGTTGCCATTGCTGTTGTTTCAGCAGCTGAGAATAGCGGTTGTTTAGCTGTTGGTTGAGATAGCTTAATCTTTGCTCGATGTGGCTAGCCTGTTGGCTGACGATTTCCGCTGCAGCAGAAGGGGTTGCCGCTCGTACATCGGCAACTAGATCGCTGATACTATGATCAATCTCGTGGCCAACCGCCGAAATGATGGGCAGGTTAGAGTTAAATATGCAATTGGCTAACCGTTCATCATTGAAGGCGGATAAATCTTCTTTAGAACCACCCCCACGGCCAACAATCAACAAATCAACTTCCTGACGTTGATTCGCTCGTTCGATCATGGCGCAAATTTGAATGGCTGCTTGTTCGCCTTGCACTGCTGCTGGGTAGACGATGACTTTGATGGCTGGTGCTCGTCGAGCCAGTACCGACAAAATGTCCTGTAAGGCGGCCCCTGATGCGGAACTTACCACTCCAACCGTTGACGGATACTCCGGTAGTGCTTGTTTAGCTGCTTCGGCAAATAAGCCTTGGGCGGCGAGCTTATACTTTAATTGCTCAAATGCTTGCTGGATGGCGCCATCCCCGGCGGGATGAATGGCTTCAATGATTAACTGGTAATCCCCTCGAGGCTCATACATGGTGATGTTGGCTTTCACTAGCACCTGCATTCCAGACTCGGGCTTAAAAAGTACTTTGCGATTGGTATTTTTAAACATGGCACAACGGACCTGCGACCGTGAGTCCTTCAGGTTGAAGTACCAATGCCCTGAAAATGGCGCTGAAAAGTTAGATATTTCACCTTCCAACCAAACTGTCCCCAAACAACGCTCTAGTAAACGTCTAACTTCCTGGTTTAATTGACTTACGCTGAAGACATTTTGGGTGATTTGATTCGCTTGCATCAGCGCTCTCGTGGGTAAATTGAAAATAATGTAAGAAAATAACATTTTTCAATTTACCTTGACTAGCTTTATACCTATAATCCGTCCGCAATATTTTCCCGTTTATTAACTGATTTAGGCGAATGTTGCTATGCTGAGAATTTCCAAAGAAGCCTTAACCTTCGATGATGTACTACTACTTCCTGCACACTCTGAAGTACTCCCTAACACTGCCAGTTTGGCCACTCGTCTAACTAAAGATATCAATTTAAATATTCCGATGGTTTCTGCGGCCATGGATACTGTTACTGAGGCGAGTTTTGCGATCGCTTTAGCTCAGGAAGGTGGCATTGGCTTCATTCATAAAAATATGAGTATCGAACAACAAGCCAATGAAGTGCGTCGCGTGAAAAAATTCGAAGCTGGGATTGTGCTTGAGCCGATTACGGTGACGCCAGACTTAACTTTGGGGCAGATTGCGAAGTTACGCCAAACTCACGGTTTTGCTGGCTTCCCCGTGGTGACAGAAGCTAATGACTTAGTTGGTATTGTCACAGGACGTGATTTACGTTTCGAAACCGATTTTTCTAAAACAGTTTCGCAGGTGATGACCCCGAAAGAACGTTTGGTAACCACTACCGATACTTCCCGTGAAGTGGTTGAAAAGCTAATGCACGAACACCGTATTGAGAAAATGTTGGTGGTTGACGATGCCTTTAAACTCACAGGTTTAATCACCGTAAAAGATTTTAAAAAAGCAGAGCGTAAGCCGAACGCTTGTAAAGACAGCTTTGGCCGCTTGCGTGTTGGTGCTGCTGTTGGCGCTGGTGCTGGCAACGAAGAGCGGGTTGATGCGCTGGTAGAAGCAGGGGTCGATGTCTTATTGATCGATTCATCTCACGGGCATTCGCAAGGAGTGCTTGATCGCATTAAGGCCACTCATGATAAATACCCTGACTTACAGATTGTTGGTGGTAACGTTGCCACTGCCGCTGGTGCGATAGCCCTCGCGGATGCTGGTGTTAGTGCAGTAAAGGTGGGGATTGGCCCAGGTTCAATTTGTACAACACGTATTGTTACTGGTGTGGGTGTCCCACAAATTACCGCGGTAGCTGATGCGGTGGAAGCGCTTAAAGGTCGTGATATTCCGGTGATCGCCGATGGTGGTATTCGTTTCTCTGGTGATATTGCGAAAGCCCTGGTCGCCGGTGCATCTTGTGTGATGGTGGGTAGTATGTTTGCTGGCACCGAAGAAGCGCCTGGAGAAATTGAACTTTATCAGGGGCGTTCGTTTAAATCTTACCGCGGTATGGGCTCTTTAGGTGCAATGTCTCAGGGTTCATCAGACCGTTATTTCCAAACCGATAATGCGGCAGATAAATTGGTGCCCGAAGGGATTGAAGGTCGGGTGGCTTACAAAGGTCCAGTGAAAGCGATTATTCACCAGCAAATGGGTGGTTTGCGCTCTTGTATGGGGCTGACTGGCTGCGCCACTATCACCGAACTGAATACCAAAGCCGAATTTGTTCGGGTGACCAGTGCCGGAATGGGCGAAAGTCATGTCCATGATGTGACCATTACTAAAGAAGCACCAAACTACCGTATGGGGTAGATTTTTATAGCATAACTACTCTCTAAGCACCTGTAGGTGCTTAGTTTTATCAGCCTAATGAAGTAAGTGATTATGAGCAGAGATATCCACGAACATCGTATTCTAATTTTAGATTTTGGATCGCAATATACCCAATTGATCGCCCGCCGTATTCGTGAAATAGGGGTTTACTGTGAACTTTGGGGCTGGGATGTAGAAGAAGCCGACATTAGAGAATTTGCACCTAACGGTATCATCTTAGCGGGTGGGCCAGAGAGTGTCACAGAACATGATTCGCCTCGAGCCCCCGAGTATGTGTTTAGCGCTGGCGTTCCTGTATTAGGGATTTGTTATGGCATGCAAACAATGTCTGAGCAGCTTGGCGGGAAGGTGATTCAAGGTGAAGGTGAGCGGGAGTTTGGTTATGCTCAGGTTGAGGTTATTAGCCCATCACCTTTATTTAAAGCGATTGAAGACACGGTTGCCGATAATGGTAATGCCTTGTTAGATGTTTGGATGAGCCATGGCGATAAAGTTTCGGCTATTCCTGCAGGATTCACCACGATTGCGAAAACACCGAGCTGTGAATTTGCCGCGATGATGAATCAAGACAAGCAATTTTATGGCGTTCAGTTTCACCCTGAGGTGACTCACACTCGCCAAGGTTTACGGATGTTAGAACATTTTGTGAAAGATATCTGTGGCTGTGATGCTTTGTGGACTTCTGAATCGATCATTGAAAATGCGGTCGCAAAAATTAAGCAGCAAGTGGGTGATGATGAAGTTATTCTTGCGCTAAGTGGTGGCGTTGATTCCTCGGTTGTTGCCATGCTTATTCAGCGAGCCATTGGCGATAAACTTACTTGTGTGTTCGTGGATAACGGTTTATTGCGTTTGCACGAAGGCCAACAAGTAATGGACATGTTTGGCAATCACTTTGGTTTGAACATTATTCATGTGCAGGCACAAGATCGTTTCTTAGATGCGATGGCGGGTGAAAGTGACCCAGAGAAGAAGCGCAAAATTATCGGCCATGTTTTTATTGATGTTTTTGATGAAGAGTCGAAGAAACTAAAAAATGCCAAGTGGCTTGCCCAAGGTACGATTTACCCGGATGTGATCGAGTCTGCGGGTGCTAAAACCGGTAAGGCACATGTGATTAAATCTCACCATAACGTCGGTGGCTTACCCGATGATATGGAAATGGGCTTGGTTGAACCTTTGAAAGAGCTATTTAAAGACGAAGTGCGCAAAATTGGTCTGGAGCTAGGCTTACCCTACGACATGTTATACCGCCACCCATTTCCTGGGCCTGGTTTAGGGGTACGGGTACTCGGTGAGGTGAAGAAAGAGTACTGTGATCTATTGCGCCGTGCCGATGCTATTTTCATCGAAGAATTGCATAAACATGATTTATACAATAAGGTAAGCCAGGCTTTCACGGTATTCTTACCTGTGCGTTCAGTCGGTGTGATGGGCGATGGACGTAAGTACGATTGGGTTGTATCGCTGCGTGCTGTTGAGACTATCGATTTTATGACAGCACATTGGGCTCATTTACCCTATGACTTCCTTGGTCATGTGAGCAACCGAATTATCAATGAAGTCGATGGTATTTCTCGTGTGGTCTATGACATTTCGGGTAAACCGCCTGCGACGATTGAGTGGGAGTAGACTAAGTTATAAACAGTTAACCAGGTCTTTATAAATCAATGAAATGCCAGTCAGTAATACTGACTGGCATTTTTTATGGTGATTCTTACTCTTCAATCGTCGGCTTGGTAGCCTCTGCGAATTGCCTAGCGATAATTAGTGGAACTCTGTTTCAGCTTATTCACTTTTCGCATCAACCACCAAGCGAAAATGGCGGTTTATCAGAGAAGTGTGTTCAAACGTGGCTGTCTCGCCGTTTATCTTGAGCTTTCGAGTACCATCACATAGTGCATGAACATCATGTTGTTTCCAACACTGATTAAAGTCGGCTGACACGTTTTTCAATTCATCCTCTAAGGCTTTGATATCGCTATCGTGACTTGTATTAGCATGGTCACGACGACACTGGATAATATGTGGGGGTGCTTCCTCTTCCCTATGGAGAAAAATTTCCCGCAGAGCAGGGTTAGTAAAAAGCATTGGTAATAGATTACGTCTCTCGGAAGGGCGACTCGAAACTAAACAGATGGTTGGCTGCATCGTTATAAGCAAACACAACACACCGTTTTGCGTTTGATTTGAATATAATCATGTTGATTGGCTGGGGCATGTCTTGATGGTATGTTGCAGTGACAAGCTGAGCATGTGTACTTATCATTATCAACATAATGGGTTATTTTAATTGGCTTGTTTAAGTCCTTCTTATTTTCCGTGACCCAGCTCTAAGATTATTTTTTTTAATGCTTATTTCGTTTGTTTGTTGTTCGCGCTTTACTTTGTTGAGTCATATTTAGGGCATAAAAAAAGCCACTGCAATAGCAGTGGCTAAAAATTCTTTTTGACAGACAGGGTCAAAATTAGAAACAGGGAGTCAGCAAAAGGCTGACAAATGCAAACACAACATAGCAATCAAAGTAACTACAAATCCGGTATTTACTTAAAGGGGCCTGACGTAACACCCTGTATTATGGCGCTATGTCAGGCCCCTTCACTTGATTGCGTGTGCATAGTAGTCTGCAACTAGCCGTACAACAACAGATAATTTATAATGCAGAAAGATTAGAAAAACTTATCCGTTAATGGGGTGTAAATATGGCGCGTCGTTTGCCGCCTTTAAATGCTTTAAAAGCATTTGAGGCCGCCGCAAGGCACCTAAGCTTTACTCGTGCAGCTGAAGAACTATTTGTGACTCAAGCCGCTGTGAGTCACCAAATTAAAGCTTTGGAAGAATTTCTCGGCCTCAAATTGTTTCGTCGTAAAAATAGAGCCTTATTATTAACAGAAGAAGGACAAGGTTACTTCTTAGATATTAAAGATATTTTTATTTCGCTTACTGAAGCGACAGATCGCTTGTTGGCGCGAGGTGCCAAAGGGACGATCACAGTCAGCCTCCAGCCGAGTTTCGCGATCCAGTGGTTGGTACCGCGTCTATCTCAATTTAGTGAGATGCATCCAGACATTGATGTACGGATCAAGGCTGTTGATCTTTATGAGGGGTCCTTGAGTGAAGACGTTGATGTGGCGATTTATTATGGTCGAGGCAATTGGGCAGGCTTGCGAGCCGATAAGTTGCATACTGAGTATTTAGTGCCAGTGTGTTCACCAAGTTTATTAGTGGGAGATAAGGCGCTCACTAAACCAGAGGACTTACAATTTCATACCTTGTTACATGATACCGCTCGTCACGATTGGAAAGCCTGGTTTAAGTTAGTCGGCCTAAGACAAATGAATGTGAATCATGGGCCGATATTTTCTCACTCAACTATGGTGTTGCAAGCTGCGGTATACGGTCAAGGCGTGGCCTTGGGGCATAGTGTGTTGGCAAAGCCTGAAATAGAAGCTGGGCGTTTAGTATGTCCTTTTGAACAAGTTTTGTTGAGTAAGAATGCCTACTATATGGTGTGTAAGCCTAGTCAGGCAGAACAAGGGAAATTAGTTGCTTTTCGTGAGTGGATGATTTCGTTAGTGGAACATGAGCAGCAAGAATTCGTTAATGAAGGCTTGGTGGAAATTTAAGAAAGGTTAGTCATGAAGCAATTCACTTGGCCATTTAGGGCCTTGGTCGCTGTGTCTGGTGCTTTTTGCGTGATTATGGGTGCAGGAGCCGCCCATGGTTTTAGTCGTTTTTTGGGCGCAGAGCAGCTGCAATGGATAAATACTGGCGTGTTTTATCAATTAGTTCACCTCGCGGCTGCATTGGCTGTGGTTCAGCGCCATCGATTAACGGCTCTGTTGTGGGTTGTCGGTGGTTGGTTGTTCGCGGGTAGCTTATACTGTTTAGCTTTTTTCGGTTCTAAGGTATTTGGGCCAATTACGCCTCTAGGTGGACTGATATTGATTATTGGTTGGTTATCTTTGGTTTGGTCTAGTAAGAATATGAGTTATGACAAATAGTATCATTTTATATTGTCGCACTGGTTTCGAGAGTGATTGTGCAGCAGAAATCCAGTTTCATGCGGAACAATTGGAATATTTTGGTTATGCCAAGGCTGCTGCAGAGTCTGGTTTTGTTGAGTTTAGCTGTTATCAAAATGAGCACACCATAAGCCTCTACCAAGCGATTGATTTTCGAAATTTGATTTTTGCACGTCACTGGTTTTTGGCTTTACTGGAACTGGAATTAGATGAGCGTAATCGGGTTGCATCGATATTGGCGATTGATCAGAAGTTACCACTTTGTGGCAGCTTGCGTTTGGAATATCCTGATACCAATGAAGGAAAATCTTTATCCGCATTTTGTAAGAAATTTACACGTCCCTTAGAGCATGCGCTGATAAAACACCAGTGGTTAAGTAAAACGCAGAACTTAAAGTTGCCTGCGATGCAATTGTTCTTTACGAGTGGAACCCATTGTTGGTTGGGTTATTCAGATACCCGTAACGGTAATCCGCAAGCGAATGGTATCTTACGACTCAAGTTTCCCAACCAAGCACCCAGTCGTTCGACCTTGAAGTTAGATGAAGCGTTTATGGTTTTGCTGAATGATCAAGAACGAGAACAATATTTAGAAAATGGTCAGCATGCGGTTGATTTAGGCGCCTGCCCCGGTGGATGGACCTATCAATTGGTGAGACGAAATATGTTCGTCGCAGCCGTTGATAATGGGCCAATGGCGCAGTCTTTGATGGAGACGGGTCAGGTACAGCACTTTCGTGAAGATGGTTTTAAGTTTCAGCCGGAACGCAACAATACTAGTTGGTTAGTCTGCGATATGGTTGAGAGACCAGCCAAGGTGGCTAGGTTGATGTTGAAATGGCTCGCTAATGGTTGGTGCCGTTATGCAATGTTTAATTTAAAATTGCCAATGAAGCAACGTTTTGCTGAAGTAAATCAAGATCTGAATATGTTACGTGAAGGTTTAGCCGAATTAGGATTTGAGTCTGAGGTGAGGGCTAAGCAGTTATATCATGATAGAGAAGAGATCACGGTATTTGCTCGAATTATTTGAGCTGAATTGGGACTCGTCAGAAATGTAAATATAAGCTATCTAATTGCGGTATAAAGGCAGTCTATGCTGCCTTTCATCGGTGCTCTGTGTCGCTTATAGGCGCTCTAAGATAGCTTGAGTGAATTCCTTCGTGCCTGCAATACCACCCAAGTCTCGAGTGGTTCTATCGCCGCTGGCAATCACATCTTTTACTGCGCTTAAAATGGCCGTGGCCTGCGTTTCCATACCCAAGTATTCGAGCATCTGAATACTCGCTAAAATAACCGAGGTGGGGTTGGCAATGTCTTGGTCAGCAATATCTGGGGCGCTACCGTGAACGGCTTCAAAAATTGCGGCTTGTTCACCGATATTTGCGCCTGGAGCCATGCCCAGGCCGCCAACCAAACCTGCACAAAGGTCTGAAAGGATATCGCCAAATAGATTGGTTGTGACCATCACGTCGAAGCGCTCTGGGTACATCACTAAGTTCATACAAGCGGCATCAACAATCATCTCTTCCGATTCGATATCCGGATACTGCCGAGAAATTTCTCGAGCAACCTCTAGAAATAAGCCTGAGGTGGATTTCATGATGTTGGCTTTATGGATGGTGGTTACTTTCTTACGGCCTTCTCGGCGAGCTAGTTCATAAGCAAATTTTACGATGCGCTCGGCACCTTCGCGAGTCACTATACTCATGGCTTCGGCGCTGTTGCCATCTTCGCTACGTTTTTGACCCAGGCCTGAGTACATCCCTTCGGTATTTTCACGTACGGTAATAATATCTATGTTTTCGTAACGTGCTTTAGTCCCAACAAATGAACGTACTGGGCGAATATTCGCATATAGGTCGAAGTGCTTACGCATAGAGACATTAATTGAAGTGAAGCCGGTTCCGACTGGCGTGGTTAATGGGCCTTTTAGGGCAATACCATTTTGTTCAATCAGTTGTAATGATTTTTCGGGTAATAGGCTGCCATCACTTTCTAATGCGGCGAGGCCCGCATTGGCATAATCATACTCGAAACCACAACCTGCTTTGTCCATTATTGCGATGGCGCTTTCGATAATACTTGGTCCAATACCATCTCCAGGTATGACGGTGATTCGTCTTGTTGACATATATCTTCCTAATTCGTAGGTATTTTTATTATCTAAATAAGGGGAGGAGGTAACACTCCGTGTTATTACCCGAGCGAATGGGTTCGGGCAACAATGAGTTTACAATTTTTTAACTGAATACTCAAAAATATTTAGTTTCCAACACTGATTATAGGTCAGATTTCGCCCCAAATAACAACATTTTGAATGCTGAAGAGATCTTATCTCGGTAGGTTTTGATTGGTTTTAATACAGTTTAGCGCAGACTATTCTCTACAATTTACGCTGGTCTTGATTAGCAGGAAAATAATTATCGACGATCAACAGGCCTTGGGGTTATAACGTAATAGTTTCAATGAAAAACCAAGTTTTAAATCGGTTCTTAAGCTGAGCAATTTATGCGCGAGTTGTAGCTCATTAGCGTGCGCTTGAACTTTTGAGGCAAGCTTGTTATTGGTGCTGTTATCATCGAGAATCGCTTGGGTATCAGGATAATTTTTAAGTAGCGTTTGCGCACTTTTCTTACCAATACCGGGTACGCCTGCCACATTCACTCCATTGATGCCAACCAAGGCCCAATAATCGTTTAGTTGTTTGATCGCGATCCCAAACTTCTCTTCGACTTGCTCGATTGAAATATACTCCCGTCGAAAATAGTCATATAAACCGACACCAGCTGAGAGTAATGAGTAGTAGCCTTGATCAGTGGAAATAATGGTTACCGGGTAGTTAGCTGCAATTGCTTTACTGGCGAGCGTGGCACAAATGTCATCGGCCTCTTCGTTAGCCGCAAAGATTGAATCGATCCCCATATCTAATAGTTGGTCTTTTAATGTCTCCAATTGTTCAGCTAATAGCTCGGGCATTGGAGAGCGGTTTTGTTTGTATTGTGGATAAAGCTGCTCTCGCCAAGCCGAACGTTCGCCATCGAATACAGCGACAATATGGGAAGGCTGAAGGCTTGACACTATTCGTTTACAGGCGCTCGAGAGCGCCTGCTGAGTTGATTGACTTAACGAGTCGCGAGGGCTACGTTGCTGCTGAACCGCATAAATTCTACGGATTAAATTTAAAGCATCTATCACGACGAAGTGTTGACTCATTGAGGCAGTTCTCTGTCTTGTTTAATTTGATTTTTAGCGATTTTATAGCATGGCTCATAGTTGCTACCAGGTAATTTCATCCGCTGCTGTTTTACAAAATCTTGCAGTAGCTTATCTAGCATGTTCATTATTTCAGGATCACCATCGATAATGAATGGCCCATGCTCTTCGATTTGTTTTATACCTTCATCTTTTACATTACCACTCACGATGGCGGAGAACGCTCGTCGTAAATTTGCAGCTAATTCTTGGGGGGCTTGATCGTAGTGCAAATTTAACTTTTCTACGTTTTGATGAATAGGAAGAAAAGGATGTTGAAAGCTACTTTCTATTTTTAGGCTCCAGTTGAAGGAATAGGCATCACCAATAGCACGTCGATAGTCTTGGATCTTGGACATCGATGATTTGACGACTTGCGCGGCACTTGCAGGGTCGTCGATAATAATTTGATAGTGTTTCTGTGCTTCGATACCGAGAGTTTTGCCGATGAATTTGTCAATGCTTCTAAAATAAGCTTCACTAGATCTAGGTCCGGTGAGGACGATTGGTAAGGGCTGACGAGCATTTTCCGGATGCATCATAATGCCAAGTATATACAGTAATTCTTCAGCGGTTCCCGCACCACCGGGGAAGATAACGATGGCGTGGCCCATTCGAACAAATGCTTCTAAGCGTTTCTCTATATCGGGTAGAATGACAAGCTCATTAACAATGGGGTTTGGTGGTTCGGCTGCGATGATGCTGGGCTCCGTTAAACCAATGTAACGACCGTTGTTTACTCGTTGTTTGGCATGTCCGACAGTGGCACCTTTCATTGGACCTTCCATTGCTCCAGGGCCACAGCCAGTGCAGATGTTTAATTCTCGCAATCCCAATTGGCTTCCCATCTCTCGAGTATATTGATACTCGTTTTCGTTGATCGAATGTCCGCCCCAGCAAACGACTAAGTTTGGTTCAATTCCAGGGTGAATCACTCGAGCATTACGTAGCATGGAAAAAACTAAATGGGTGATATGTGGTGATTGATTAAAATCTAAATAAGAGAGTTTTTGGATTTCATTAGAAACATACAAAATATCACGTAAAACGCTAAATAGGTGTTCTTGAATACCGCGGATAATTTCGCCATCCACAAATGCTTCTTCTGGTGCATTGATTAACTCGAGTTTTACGCCACGTTCCCTACTAAGGACTTTAATGTCAAAGTTTCGATAGCGTTCTAAAATCTCACGGCTGCTGTCGGTTTTACTTCCCGAATTGAGTACTGCAAGGCTGCAGTTTCGGTATAGGAGATAAATATCTTTAGAGGCACTTAAAGCAAGTTGGTCGACTTCTAGTTGTGATAACAAGTTCATGCTACCAACAGGATTTATATGGGTAATCATCAACACCTCACGTCTATTTCAGGTTACTTTACCATAACAGTATAACGTGAGGAGTTGTGTTAGCTGATACTTATTTCGTATTACTTCATAAATAACTAGTTGATTAAGTTGACTTTGTCACGACCACTGCTTTTTGACTCGTATAAAGCTTGGTCTGCACGCTCGAATGCATCAAGCGGTTTATCGCTATCTTTAAAAAGGGTTGCACCAATAGAAACTGTAATTGAAACCTGTTTTTCTTTAAATCGAAAGGGCAGGGTCTTAATCTGTTCGCGAATATTGTCAAGTGGCACCATCACTGCGTCAGGTGAGATATTCGGCATCAATAAAACGAATTCTTCACCGCCAAAACGAGCTAAAAAGTCGGTATCTCGAAGGCTATTCTGCAACGCTCTGGCGATCACTTTGAGTGCTTTATCACCAGCCATATGGCCAAACTGATCATTAATTGATTTAAAGTGGTCAATATCAATAATAGCCATGCCCAAATTATAACCATAACGCTTCCAGCGTTTGTACTCGAGCTCTAAACGTTCGTCTAAGGCTGCTCGGTTGTATACTTGAGTGAGACTATCGATGAACAATTTATGTTTGTGAGCATTGAGTCGCTTTTTATACTCTTGAGTTTCTTCTCGAACCAAACGAAGCTTTAATTCAACTTCACCAAGTTCGTTCAATAACTCAGTCGTTCGTTGCTCTAGTTGTTCTTTTTCTTTGAATACGTCGGTAATCTGAATTAAGCGATTTTGGATTGAATGCTTTAAACTATCTAAGTTACTGCTAGAGCGTACTTCCGCACCGAGCTCTAGTATACGGTCTTTTAATACGCTGTTATTTTGCTGCTGATTTTGATGGATTGACTTAGATTGACTTAGCGAGTCGACAAACTGATCGTGGGCACCGCCTAAACTTTCGTTTAAAGAGTATAAAAACTCTTGAGCGGCTTTACGTTCTTCACGACTGCCTTCGATGATGAGTTGAATCACATTGATACACAAGCTAGGCAAGTCGCTAGGTTCTATACCTACTAATAAGTCAGAACGTATCTGTGCCAGTTTGTTACCAACTTCACCGCTATAATCTAGTTCGGTGATCAAACGTTGTAAATCATCACAAATGCGAGTGTGTAAACGACTATCTAAAATACTTTCTTTCGGCTTTACAGCGGTAACATTTTCATTACTGGTGTGAGCTCCGCCTATTGAAGGTTTATTGAGTAGCGCTTGATAATAATAATTGAGTAACTGTTCGATACGAGCCTGATTATCGCTGTGAGAATAAGCTGGGCTCTGCTCTAAAAAATCAGTAAGTTTGCGGCGTAATTGAGGAGGTAAACCATTAATTCGTTTAAGTGATTCCCCCGACGTTTTGATAATTCGTTGGTTGTGAGCGAGGACCGTTTTTAAGGTCTTACTATGTTGTTTAAATAGGCCATCTAATTCGTTTTGATATTGCGAAATAGCTGACAAGTCGTCATTACTCTCAACATCCTTGATTAGTTGCTGTAGTTTATTATCAAGTTGTTCATCTAAGCCATAACAAATTTTAGAAAGGCTTGAAATTAGTTGGCTTATTGATTTCTTTTCCATTCTAACCTTTGCCTCTTGGCCTAAAACATTCTGGGTGGAGTTTTCTATATTGTTTCTCACCAACGCGAGGCGTTTCTTAATCGTGATGATATCGCTCATCGTTTAAACCAACACATCCTAGTATGCCTAATAACTGCGATTAGCATAACACGAGATCTACGACAACTATAGTTGTTGGGTCTGCAAATGTTAAGGCAAATAGTCATCTATACCTACCAATTGATTATGCTCTTATCAGTGGATGAATTCACTTTTACTAAGCCCTTGCTTATTGCCTGTTTTACATCTTGTCTTATATCACTACAGAAAAATGCAGCATGTGAACCTTTCATTGCTGTTAACTCTACCCATTGGTTCTGTTGCGTGTGAGCAGATAGTTGTTGAGCCCCTTCTAAAGCGAGCCATAAAACTTCGGTCATTCCGCTATCGTCAATTGCATCTTCGGCTTTAGTTAAAAATGGGGCAATACAAGTGCCAATCGAAATTATCAACTTAAGCTTTTGCTTTATAGCATATCTTTCTGCTTCATCAACCACCATTCTGCAAATTTGTTCTGCGGATAGTTGCTTCAAAGAGAGGCAAATAAGTAGCTGATGATCGTTGATATGTCCTAACTGATAATCTTTATCAAACTGAGTTATCAGCGCTTCAATCACATTTTTGTTGAATTCCCTACGAAGTTTAAACCCTAAGCTGTGTTGGCCAACGGTGCTGAGATGCTCAATAGATATTAGCAACAGAACTTGCGGTGATTGCGTTGATGAGAGATGTTGCTTGCGTAAATATTGTAAGGGGCTATCGCTGTTGGCTAGTTGTTGCCAACCCGTAATGGGATGCTGGTTCAGCTGTTGGTTTAGATGCCTCACTAAGGCTTTTCTTGATAACAGTTTCTGCCTAGTGATTAAGAATAAAAATAATATCATCACTGCAAAAACGCAGACTAAGACTAAGACCAGTTGCTGAAAGCTACTTTGTTGCTGTATTAAGGCTTTTTCTTTGGTCAGGTCGGATAACTGTTGGGCTTGTTCAATATACTGATAGTGTTGCTTAAATTGTTCACGTTTTAGCTCGTTACTTATCTGTTGATATTGTTGGTTTAAGCTGTGGTAAATTTTAAATTCTTCTAAGGCGAGGGCGTAATTGCCATTTTGCTCGTAGGCTTCGGTGAGTAACTTGTATACTTTGCTATGGCTATTCGATAAGCCAATGGTGTTGGCTAAAGCTTCGGCTTTTTCTAGTTGTAAAATAGCTAAGCCACTCTCATGGTTGTTGATATGTAATTCGCCTAACAGTAGTAAGCTATGTAACAATTTACTGGGTTGATTTAATCGAGTAAATAATTGTCTAGCGATTTGTAGATGAACTAAAGCTGGCGTGTAGTCTGTGAATTCCATATAGGTGCTGCCTAGGCGCAGTTCAATGTCGGCCAATAGCGGTAAGTTATGATTGGCCTTTGCTATTTCTTTTGCATTTAGATAGTGCACCAGAGCTGCGTCATTGTCCTTGGCGAGCTTGGTCATATCCGCTAGTTTAGTTATTTCTTCAGCCTGTAGATCGAGATTATTGAGACTTGCTGCATCATCGATGGCATCCTGTTGAAACTGCTGAGCGATAACCAGCTCACCTTGCTCCAAATAGACCTGTGCCATATTGGCTTTGAGTTTGCTGTTGAGTAGCAAGGCTTCATTATTGTGGATGTCTTGATCATCTAACTCCGCCTCTGTTAGGTGATTGAGCGCTAATTCAGGCTGTTTATTTAACAAGTAATAATCTGCCAGTAAGGCTTCAGACCACGCCCTGAGTATCGGTGATTTACTGGTATAAGCCTCTTCCTTCGCTTTTAATAGATGGTTTTTGGCTTCGTTATTTTTACCTTGGTTTTGGTAGTAAAGCGCTTGCACTTTTTGTAGTTGAAAGCGCATGTTAGATAAGGGGAAGATCTTTAGTTTTTCGATACCAGCTTGTGCTAAAGCGATATAATCTTGTGCCTGTATTGCCCATTTGGGGTCACTACTCATGGCCAGTGCTGCAATAATATAGGCTTGAGTTAAATGGGTTGGCTGTTGTTTTGCTAAGCGAATGGCGTGATGAATATAGACCTGAGCTTGTTGTGGATTATTGGTGCGGTAGGCACATAAAGCGGCAATTTGATAGCGGAGTATGTCGATTGTACCTGTTGTTACCGTTTGCTCAGTGGTCGTCTCCTGTTGGTTCAGTGTTTTCGCTAAATGTTCTAGGCAATTCCTAGGGTTGGCTATCAGCTGTTGGCGTAACGGTTCTAATGTTTTAGGAACATTGATAAAGCCATTTTCATAGGCCCAGCTATTGGCAGAAAACGGCCCGCAGAGTAATACAAGGGCAAACCATAAATACGATTTTAGCGAGAAATTGGGCATTATATTATTGGCGAATTAAGCGCCAATTTCCTAGTTTTGTGCTTGCTAGGGGATCATCGCTGCGCATTGGATTAATATCTAAGCCGCCACGCCGCGTATATCTGGCATAGACTGTGAGCGTCTTGGGCTGGCAATAATGTTTTAGGTCGGTGAAAATTCTTTCAACACATTGCTCATGAAATTCATTATGTTGGCGGAATGAGACTAGATATTTTAATAAGGCTTGCTGATTGATTTTAGGCCCTTGGTAATCGATATATAAACTTGCCCAATCTGGTTGATTGGTTACCAAACAGTTAGACTTGAGCAAGTGGCTGTTAAGTGATTCATGTACGATAAGATTAGGATCTGCGGCACCTTCAAGTAAAGAAGGATCGAGTTGATAACTTAAAATTTTAATATCATCTTGCAGGTCGATATTTAGGCCCGGTATCGGGCGAGTGTCGAAGGTGCTATCAATGTTGCTCAGTGTTACTTCTACCTCACCTTCGGCGCATTGCGCTAGATCGCGTCTTAGTACTTTTTCAACGGCAGAAAAGTTGGCAAAGTGGCTCTGGTTAAAGCTATTGAGATATAACTTGAATGATTTTGATTCGATCAAACATCGAGAGCTAGCCATTATTTTCACTTCAGCGACGGCTACGGTTGGAAGTCCGTTCTCATTTAGCCACGAGAGTTCGTAGAGGTTCCATAAGTCATATCCCGAAAAGGGCAGTGTTTGCGCTTCTACAATATTTAATTGTTGACGATTTAATTGGCGTGGTACGCCTTGTAACAGTTGCGGTGAATAATGACTAATGTAGTCGGTCGGTTTACCGAGACTTAATCGCTCTTTTAGCTGTTCAGTGGTGTTTACAGGCTGTTTTGTCATGGTTTTATTCGATCGAATTGGTTAGGCTTAGTTTATCTTAAATCGAAACGAAACACATCAATGAGCAGTACGATATCCTCACCACTGGCCTCTATTTATGCGAAGTTTGAACAGCAATGGCAAAATTCGAGCTACCCTAAACTCGATTATGATGAACAATGGCTTTCACCATGTATTCTAAGCTCTCCTCAACAACAGCAAGTCGATTGGCACCCGGTTGTTCGGAAAATAGTTGCAGATTTTAGTGGTATCGAAACGGCTTTAGAATTGACACTACATCCAAGTATTAAATCTTTTTATGGCGATTATTATGCCTCAAGCCTGGTAGTTAATTTTCAAAATAATCGCATTGAATTAGTTCAACCGTGGAATGAGCAAGATTTCGAGCTATTGTTGGAAAATATGATAGGTCATTTACTCATGCAGCGTCGTTTAAAGCAGCCTCCAACGGTATTTATTGCGACAACTGATGACGAAATGCAAATCGTGAGTATTGATAATAATAGCGGTGAAGTGTTACTTGAGCAGTTAGGTAAGGGGGTTGAGCGCGTGCTGGCGAGCACGCTTGATGAGTTTTTAGAGCAATTGAGCTTAGCGGACTAAGATTTAAAATCCCAAGAGATATTCGATACCAAGCGGCAGCGTTCGCATTTAAAGTCTAAAATATCGTGTAGGTTTTCTGTTAATCGCCATGGCTGGTTGCAGCTGGGACAGTGACGTTGGCTTTCGGCTAATAAGCTGTCGCCGCCGACGCGATATAAATATAAGTAGGTCGGGGTCTTCGTTAAGTATTCTAGGCGCTTGCATAAATCTGAGCCGCGTTGAAATAAGCGGCTATGGGTACTACTTATTTCTTGTATAGCACTGAACTCCAATATACTGCCATTCATTTGCAATTGGTCGCAAGCAGACCAGTCTTCTTGCCATTTTATCAACTGTCGATGGTCACCATTTGCAACGGCAGGAAAGTGATAAAGGGGCATCGGTGTAAAGTGTTCTCCACAACGCAGCGGAGAACAGGTTTGTAAATAATTGGTATAGAGAATTTGCCACGAGGGGCTAAGGCAATTATCACTGTCATCGGCATTAATGTCGCGGCCTAATATTTTTACTTTGGGGCTGAGTAAACTTGCTTCGCTTAGGGCCTGTTTGGCGTGTTTGACCTGCTGACTCTGATAGTTTTCTTGTAGACTATCGACTTCTGGACAAAGCACTCGGACACTAAATACGGCATCTTTTAAGACTATTGGAAATTCTCGACCAATGATCTGACCGTTATAGCGCCAGCAATCAAGTAGTTGGTTAATTGCTTTTTCTGCTTGGCTAATGGTGGTATCAGCAAAGCATTCTAGCTCTATGATTGCGAGATACATCTTAGGATTTTGACTCAAGTTGATTAATACGAGTGACTAACAGCGCAAGCTGCGATTCTAAATGCGTGATACGCTGCTCCAATGATTGTCGCTCGCTTTTGTTAGTCGTTACGGGCTGCTCTATGGTGAGTTGCTTGATGATAGTCGGATCTCGTTTATAGGCATTCAATGCGGCGATAACGACTGGCATGGGTTGGCGAACACTGAGCCGAGCTTTAATCAGCGCTAAGCTGGGTTGCTTATTCTCGTCAATCAGGGATTTGATAGCTAATAGAACGATATTTTGTGACATCTTGATGGACCTTAGTGGCTGGTAGTAGGTTGGTAACTTCGCACTAACTGTTGAATCGCTGCTTGTAAATTGGTGCTGTTGTTGGGATCCCTCAATTGGGCGAGAACGAAGCTGCGTAACGAAGGAATAAACACCAGATCAGCAAAGATTTGCTGAAATAATTGGTCATCTTGTTGTGTTGCGAGAGCCTCAAGAAATATTCTGAGCTGGTGTGGTTGTTCTAAAACACGCCATAAGCGACCAGCAATGGCAATAAAGCTATGGATTGAATGGGCAGCTCCGAGCTGAGCGTTGAGGGCTTTGTTCACTATGCTGGGAACGGTACAACCCGCTAAGGCTCGAAGGTAAAGGCTCGCTAAATTCTCATCTCTTGTCAAAATTAGAGTGTGCTGTTGTGCAATCACGTGACTGAGTTGTTGATCGATACTGGCGTGTTCCAGTAACTCTAGAGTTTTGTTTGCGACTTCCATTGGTAAGTGAGGGAAAGCCTTTGCCAGCAGTTTACTATTATCATCTCTATCGAGCCGAGCAACAATATCGGCGAGTCCCTGTAGAGCTAGCTGCGGCCATTTATCCCAAGCGGAGCCTTGTAAGTAGTCTCGTACTGACGGGTAATGTTTGGAAGGTGGCAGTGCGCAATGCTTTTTATAGAGCGCATTAAAATAAGCCAATTTTTCTTCAGTCGGCTTAAAAATGTACTGGTTATTTGCTAAAGCTTGTTGTTGCTGTTGATTGGGTTGTTGGTCAAGCTGTTGCCCCAAGGCTTCAATCACCAATTGAATAAACTGGTCACGTGCCCCGAGTTGTATGAAACCTTGTTCATCAACCGGGAATTGTAAAAACCAAATATAGGGGGTATTGGCTTGCTGCTTTTGCCAAAAACATAAAGCAAATCGAGCTTGTTGTTGAATTGGCGCGGGGTAGGGTAAGTCATTAGTTTCAACTTTTTGGAAATCTTGATTATCAATCTGCTGAATTTGTCTGCCCATTTCATAGACGCGTAGCTCACTGCCGGAAAGCAACAGGATGTCACTTAGTGTGTTTGTATTATTCATAACTTAAGATTAGTTTTTGTTTTGAGTTGACGCTGTTGGCCTCAGTATCCACATTTATCTTCTTGAGAGCAATTATTGGGGAAGCTTTAGCTTATGCAGCGTTAAGCTGCCGTTCACCAGTAAGCAATGTTATAATCGCGGCTTTTAAGATTAACATTGTATGCGTTTTAGGATCAGAGAGCAGTTATTCGCCATTGAGCGCTGCTTAAAGAAAAATCAATGTTGGCAAGATTTACCGCCTCATCCCGATTTATTACAAAGCACCCAACCATTTTGTGTAGATACACTGAACTTAGAGCAGTGGCTACAGTTTATTTTGCTGCCTCGGCTGCATACTTTATTGGATGAAGGTCGCCCGCTGCCTCGCCGCATCGCTATCACGCCCTATGCCGAAGAGGTATTGAAACACTCTCCAAAGGACAATCGTGATTTGTTGTTGCTTTTGAGCCTATTTGATCAGAGTTTTAACGATGACTGAAAACCTAGATTTAAACGCAGAGCTGGTTGAAGCGATCCCTTGTGAATTGACCGTGTTATATCAAGATGAGCACTATGTTGCGATATATAAACCAGCAGGCTTATTGGTTCATCGTAGTTGGATAGCTAAAGAAGCCACTCAATTTGCGCTGCAAATTTTACGCGATCAATTGGGTCATTATGTTTACCCGGTACACCGACTCGACCGTCCTACCTGTGGAGTTTTGGTGATGGCAACCTCTTCGGAGGCTGCAAAAAAATTGGCAGAGCAGTTCGCCAGTCACCGAGTATATAAAGAGTACTTAGCGGTGGTTAGAGGTTATGTGGAAGGCGAGCATCAGTTGGATTACCCATTAAAAGAAAAGCACGACAAGATGGTCGATGGAAGGGCCCAACAGGATAAACCAGCTCAGTCGGCCTTTACCTGTTATCGTGGTTTAGCTCAGGTCGAGTTACCTTACCCGAGTGGAAAATTTGCAACATCACGATATAGTTTGTTGAGTTTGAAACCTAGAACAGGAAGAAAGCACCAACTGCGTCGGCATATGCATCACCTGAGTCACCATATTATTGGTGACACCACCTATGGTGATGGGCGACATAATCGACTGTTTAAAAGCTTAGGGCACCCAGGGCTTTGGTTGATTTCTAAGCAAATTGGTTTTGTGCATCCTTATTCTGCTAAAGATATTCTGATAGAGAGTCCCCTTCCTGAGCGCTGGATTAAGCTATTTAAGCTGATGTCTTGGAATTAGTTCCATTATTATGTGTGATGCATATCACAAAACGGAAAGCTTTTTTGAACCATGAAAGGGTTTTCATTGTCGCGTAATAAAATTACCACCTTTAGGGTTTTACTTTAACTTTTAGTTATAAATTTGGTTATTTGACTACTGAAAGGGTTTTCAATGTGCTTGAAAACATTTTCAAGTGTTTTGTCGCTGACAGTCTTCAACGTGATCTAACGCAAGATTTATCGCTAAATACCTTGTTTTCAAGCCATTTTCATAAAAATTAAACTGTGATCCAGTTCAAGGTTGCGAGGGATCCTGCTCCCTATAATCCTCCTCAGTTAGCGGTTATAAGCACACTTACAAATGCGCCGTTAGCGCTTACCGTTCAAGGTAAGGGATGAGTATACAAAAGGAAAAGGATTAGATTATGAAACTGAAAACACTTGCTGTAGCAGTCGCTGCCGCAACAATTTCTTCAAGCGCCTTCGCAGTTGATTTTCACGGTTATATGCGCTCAGGTATTGGCCTTGGTGCCGATGGAGGCCAAAGCTGTTCTGTTAGCAAAACTTACGTTGGTCGTTTAGGTAATGAATGTGACACCTACGCAGAATTAATTCTAGGCCAAGAGCTATATAGTAAAGGCGGAGTTAAATTTGATTTTGGTAGCAATCTTGCTTATACATCTAACCAAAATAATGACTGGGAAGGGACGAAGACAGGTACTGGTAATAATGAGGATGGTGATACAGATATCGCCATTCGTGAAATGAACGTTGTTGCAAAAGGCGTTCTACCTTTCGCTCCTGACGCTTCTGTCTGGGCGGGTAAACGTTTCTATAAACGTAACGATATTCATATTCTTGACTTTTATTACTGGGATGTTTCAGGTCCAGGTGCAGGGATTGAAGATATCCCAGTGGGCCCTGGTAATCTGAGTTTTGCCTGGACTCGCAGTGATCGTCAAGAAGGCTTTGTAACTAAGGCAAGTCATGATAGCAACGGTGATTATGTAGAAGGTACAGGTTCTGCTCGTAACCAAAACTTGTTTGATGTTCGCTATACAGGCTTGTCGATCGGTGGTTCGAATACCCTTGACTTTGGTGTAACTTACGCTTATGTCAATACGACTGAAGCGCAAGACGCAGAAAATAAGGGTGAAAAATCAGGTGTAATGTTAACCTCGCAGTTGACCACTGGTATTGCTGGCGGCTTTAACAAATTTGTGGTTCAGTATGGTACAGAAGGTTACGCACATGCCCTTCGTTACACTGGTGGTGGTAACTGGTATGGTTCTGAGAACAGTGGTCATGGTGGTAAGGCATATCGTGTAATTGATCATGGTGTGGTTACCTTTGGTAAGTCTGTAGATTTGGCTTACGCGGCTGTTTATGCTTCTTATGATCGCGATGATTTTGCCAGCAGCCATAATTACTGGAATGCAGTTGTGCGCCCAAGTTATAAATGGAGCGATTATCACAAAACTATTCTAGAGTATGGTTACTATGATGCCGATGATGATTCATGGGGTAAATCTAAAAACAGTAAGTTGACTTTAGCGCAAGCGATCTCCGCGGGTCCTGGTTTCTGGGCTCGTCCTGAAATCCGCTTATTTGGTTCTTATGTGAAAGACCATGAAAATGATAGCTTAGCTAAAGGTAAAAACAACGAGTTTGAATACGGTGTACAAGTGGAAGCTTGGTGGTAAGGCTTAGCCGATACACTATAGTTCAAACAAACTGATATTTTATCTAGCCAGACCCTCAAAAACATATTATTTTGAGGGTCTTTTTGTTTATTTACGGGAGTCTCTTGTGCGACATAATTGGTTTTGGATAGTAGTGGCCGCATTGGTCTTGAGTGCATGTTCCTCTAATAATGGACTTAAAGGATTGAATGTAAGTGGTGGTAGTGGTGACTATTACTATAGTCCTCAAGTTTCAAATCAACTTTTGGATTCTGCTGCTTTATGTTGCAATTCCTTAGCGGATATTGATTATAAAACTGTAGACTTTAATTATTTAGCTGATGAAGTGCTTGGGAAAGGGAGTCCTGCGTTTAATTTCGATAGTGGGAAAAGTTTTTTTCTAGCTTATAAAATTCCAAACAGTAGCACAGACTTTCCAATTACGGTGTCGAGTTATATTCGTGAATCGTTATTTGCCCCAAAAGTCGTACTATTAAATAGTAATTTTGAAGTCACACGCGTGGTTCCTGGAAAGAATTTTATTTATAAACCAGCAAGAGGCTTTAGCCGCGACCGCTTGACCTCTAGTTTTTCGATCCGCCGAGCGGCTCTCCCGCAAGAAAAGGAAGAATACTTACTTATTTATACGACGGATGCCTTAAAAACGGGCAAAACTCAGATCACGCATCCAGCCAAGGTGGAGGCAGAAGCAAGAGGCAATGATATCCCTCAGATCCCTGATCCGATGCTTCCCAATGTAGCAACAGGTGTGGTTGAGGTTCAGTTTAATGTCGCAGAAAATTCGCTTAACTGGTTATCTGGACCTTTATTTAGTAGTTCCAGCTCAAATGCAACTCCCGCAGTGGCTGTTCAAGCGAATCAGGAAGCGGTTGTTAGTCAGTCTGCAGTTGGTGAGCCAGTTATTCGTGACCATCGCAGTAAGCGCCATTCTGGAATGTTGGCCGAAACCGAACTATTTTATAATCAGTTGATCCAAAAAATGGTGACTGACGGTCATATTGAAAAGGCCTTACAATTGGTTGAAGAAGCCGAATATGCTGGCTCTCAGACGGCTCGTGATACTTTTATTAAAGCAGTTAAAAATTAATAATATTCATTTATGTGGATATCGTGAGTGAGCCTAGCTCGGTTTATCGCAAAGAAACTTTTAATCTCGCTTATTGCTAAAGGCCACCGATATATGGTGGCCTTTATTTTGAGTGAGTAAAATTCCTGTTTAGCTTACCACCAGGCTTCCGCTTGTAGACCAAAAGTTAATTCATCTTTAGAGCTTGTGTCACGGGAGATCCGTTGATCAGACTTAGCGTAAGTGGCAAATGCACGTAACGCTGGGCGGGCAAATACACTTGGGCCTGCTTGCCATTGCTGCGCGAGTGTTACCTTCGCGAGTTTATTGTCTTGTTCACCGTTGGCTTTTGCCACATCTTGGAATTCAACGACGTCGTAACCCACGTCGAGGATAGTCGATAAGTGATTATTCCAGTTGTATTGTGGGCGAACACCAACCGTGAATAATGAAGATCCCTGTTGGTCGTCCTTATCGTAGTTCTCGTAGTTAACCACGTAAGTAAGGGCCAGATTCTGCTCAGAAAAGCTGAGCATACCGTGGTTCAGTATCCGGTAATAGCTGGCTTGGTTTGAGCTGGTTTCTTTATAGTTGAATCCGCTAAGTTGACCAAAAGCTCCAATTTTCGCCATTGCGTCCGTCGCATAGGTGATAGAGAGTTGATTAAAGCCACCAAAGAAGTTTTCTTGAGTATGTTCTGCAAGAATGAAGAGTCCACTGTTTTCAAAATTATGGTTGGGCTGTTGACCTGCGAAGTCTTGACCTTGTTGGTCGCTGTATGCACCGTAAATTGTAGCAATACCTAAGTAACCATCTCGATTGGTTTGAATACCATCTAAACGTAAATCAATATTGTTACCTGAGTAATTTTCTAATCCTTCATCATTTACAATGGGTTGTTGTTTGTTGGTGAAATAAGCTTCTTCTGTATTGCGGATCCATGCGGCAGAAAGTTTTGCAAAACCAAGGTCTATATTTTCTATCCCTCCACCAGCTCCGGCATTTGCTAAGTAGTAGTAATCGATTTGATGCACGTCTCGACGTTGGTAATAACGTTTTCCGGCCCAGATGTTTGCACCAGCCAATGATTCGATCATATTTTCACCGGCAACATACATTTCGCGAGTCGCGGGGGCTTCAGCTTCCCAATCTTTTTCTTGGGCAACTGAATAAGCGAAGAGAGTATTCACCGACATCTTTTGGTTACCTTCTTCCCAAGCATTGGCTTTTAAACCTATTTCTGCATAGGTTTCGCATTCGTTGCCTAAGCGGTGTTTGTAGGGCGAGCCATCGGCTTGAAAGCACATTTGATCGCCTCCGGAACCAGTTGCACCAATGCCTGATCGCATATAACCGTGAAACTCCGGATTAATCGCAAAGGTTTGAGAGGATATTGTTGCAGCTGCCAAAGCAAGAGATAGTGTTTTTAACTTCATTGAGTGGACCTTGTATTTTAAATAGTTAATGACGACATTCCAGCATCCTGTGCTGAATTTTTGATCCATTGTAAAATAATATGTCGAAATACATTGTCTCAGCAGTTTGTAAATTTGTCTTGAGATCTTGCTCGCACAAATAATATGAAAATCCTTTCAGTGCTGATAAATTCAAATTTTTTTGGTCATTTAATTTTTATTTTTGATTTAAAATAGATTTTTATATTAAATTTTGAGGTTTTTACTGGCGAGCTGTAGTGCCTTAGAACTCATTGATAATCGTACTTTGTTACCAAAAAAAGCTAATTTATCAACAAGGTATAAAGTCGTTACAAACTGTTACAAAATGAGGGCTTTAACTTGTTCTAAATCGCATTTTTTTGAAACGTATGCCCCTACACTTACGCCCAGAAATCGCGATAAACAATTTAGCGGTGACTTTGAAGTAAATATTTAATCTGGTAATAAGTTGGTCGTATCGTCAATTTATTACCAAGGCTATATTTTGTACAACAAACAGCCCTTTAGGAGCTTACTATGTTTAAAAATTTGTTTGCGCAAGCGCAAAAGGTAGGTAAAGCATTGATGCTACCCGTATCAGTGTTACCGGTTGCGGGTATTTTGCTAGGGGTTGGCGCAGCTGACTTTAGCTGGATGCCTCACATCATATCGCAACTCATGATGAATGCAGGTGATGCTGTATTCGGTAATATGGCGTTGCTATTCGCTGTGGGTGTTGCTCTTGGTTTTACCAATAACGATGGTGTTGCTGCGTTAGCATCTATTGTTGGCTTTTACATTATGTCCAAAACACTAACTGTTATGGCAGTGGTTATGGGCGTTGATTCTATTAATACAGGTGTGCTCGGCGGTATCCTATCAGGTGGCGTCGCAGCTTGGGCCTTTAACCGTTTCTTCCGACTCCAGCTTCCAGCGTATTTAGGCTTCTTTGCTGGTAAACGTAGTGTGCCGATTATCACTGGTTTCCTAACCATATTTTTAGGTGTTGCGCTTGCGTTTATTTGGCCTCCTATTGGAAATGGCATTGCGGTATTCTCTCATTGGGCGGCAGAACAAAATCCAACATTAGCCTTTGGCATTTACGGCATCGTTGAGCGTTCACTCATTCCATTCGGTCTTCACCATGTTTGGAACGTTCCATTTTTCTTCGAAGCGGGAACTTGTACGACAGCTTCCGGTGAGATTGCTCACGGTGTATTGACTTGTTACCTACAGGCCGATGAAGCGTCACGTGTCGCTGGTAACGGTTTTGGTCAGTTAGCGGGTGGCTACTTGTTCAAAATGTACGGTTTACCTGCAGCGGCTATTGCGATTTGGCATGCTGCTAAACCAGAAAACCGCGCTAAAGTTGGTGGTATTATGGTGTCTGCGGCATTGACATCATTTCTAACTGGTATCACCGAACCAATTGAGTTTGCATTCCTATTTGTTGCGCCATTGTTATATGCGATTCACGCGCTGTTAGCTGGTTTTGCTTTTGTTATTACTAATAGCTTAGGCATGGTTCATGGTACTTCTTTCTCACATGGTTTAATTGATTTCATCGTGTTATCAAGTAACGCTCAGAAACTTTGGTTATTCCCTGTTGTGGGTATCTGCTATGCAGCTCTTTACTATGTTGTATTCCGTGTTGTGATCGCTAAATTTGACCTGAAAACTCCGGGTCGTGAAGACGAAGACAGCGCTGAGATTGGCGTTATATCTGAAGATAAAATGTCTCAAAGTTTAGTGGATGCTTTTGGCGGTAAAGACAACATCGTTAGCTTAGATGCATGTATTACTCGCTTACGTATTCAAGTAAAATCGGTTGAGTCGGTTAATCAGCCGGCACTGAAATCCTTAGGTGCTGCTGGTGTGGTGATCGCGGGCCAAGGTGTTCAAGCCATTTTTGGTACTAAATCTGATAACCTAAAAACTGACATGGAAAGTTATTTAAAAACGGTATAAGTTTTTAAATATCTAGAAAAGGAGGCTTAGGCCTCCTTTTTATTTGATAATAAAAAGTACGTTTTGTTGGTGGTACGACCCTAACTTAAAAGACTAGGCTTCATTCTGTGTTCGTCGGCTATGAATACCAGCGATCGCTATTAGATATCATCGGTTTATTCTTTAGTACTAGAGAAGTGAATTTAAGCTTGGTTGTAGACATGACGAATGGTGCAGCTCTGCTAATACCAATCTGATTCATGATATGAGCAACTAATTGTGCTGATAACGAGGCATGAAGTGCAGCCATGAGTAGCGCTAATTGTAAGATGCATAACCTAGTTTGCGGTGATTTGGGCAGTAACAACGAACAGATAATGAGTTAGATTGGTATTAGTCGATAAACTCGTTAATATTTTTATTTCAGCCTAATATGCAAAACGCCCGATGGAAGTGCATCGAGCGTTTATATTGAAATAAGTGCCAAGCGATAATATTAGGGGAGTTAATATTTATTGCTTAAAGTCTTTCTAACTTAGCTTCAATTTCAGCAATTTTGCTACTCACTACTTTTTCCAGATGTCGCAGCTCTGCCAGCACTTGCTGTTTGGTATCTTTTTCCTGTTGATCTCGGCGTGTGATTTTGTCTAATTCTTCAACAATAAAGCGCAGGTTGGTGTTGATTTCAGAGACATCTTTATAGGTACCACGTCCACCATCCACTAATACGGTTTTCTTTTGGCGAGGGTATTTAAACTTAACACTGCGTGTTAAAAAATCACCTTTTTCTTTATGGAAGTATATTTTTAGTGTGTCAGACATCGCTTCTTGGCGAAGGCTGTAACGCTCTATATCTGCTGGGTTGGTGATGCCAATACTTTTTAGATTGTCGTACATAGATTTTCCTTCATAACAAATCGCTAAACTGAAGACTGGAACAGCTGCCACCGCAACATACTGCAGAGCCTGTTATTAGCAGCATAGCGCATTAGAGATCAGAAGGAATCTGAAATAAGTGGTTTTTTGAATTTGATGATGAAATATTTAGATGCAACCAAATGGCTGAGCGCCACTTGGTTGCATGATGGCTTAGTTATGGGCGTGCAGCGCTTCATTTAGAGCAATTGCTGTTTTATTGGTTAGGCACTCGATGGCACCACTGATACTATTACGGCGGAATAATAGGTCTGATTTACCTGCTAATTCACGGGCCTTAACGGTTCCAAGTGATTGTTTGTTTTCATCGATTAAGATGACTTTGGTTCCTGCTGTAATATATAGGCCTGATTCGATGGTACAGCGGTCACCCAAGGGGATACCTGTTCCGGCATTCGCACCAATTAGTGATTCTTCTCCTACCGCAATCACCATGTTACCGCCGCCAGAGAGGGTACCCATAGTTGAGCAACCACCACCAAGGTCGGAGCCTTTGCCAACAAATACACCCGCAGATATCCGCCCTTCAATCATGCTGGTGCCGGCGGTTCCCGCATTAAAGTTGCAGAAACCCTCATGCATGACGGTTGTGCCTTCACCAAGATAGGCACCCAAGCGTACCCGAGAGGTCGCTGCGATACGTACCCCATTCGGCACAACGTAATCGGCCATTTTAGGGAACTTATCCACTGAACTAACTTGCAGTAATTCGCCTTTGGCTCGTGCTTCCAATTGGCGAGCCGGTAGCTCGCTTAAGTCGATAGCGCCTTGATTAGTCCATGCAACATTTGGCAATACAGCAAAGATACCACTTAAGTCAGTCCCATGTGGTTTGACTAAACGATGCGACAGCAAATGCAGTTTTAGATAGGCTTCTGGAGTGGACTCGGCTGCACTATCTTCCTCGAGTAAACACAATACACGAGATTGCTGGCTACTGGCTAAAGCTTCTAAGGCACTCACTTGTGCGTTTAGGCCCAAGGATTTAGCATTGTTCAGTAGGCTAGTCATTGCTGCGTCATCAAGCTCTATTACTTGTTTTCCCGAGGTATAATTGAGCCCCTTGGTCAATTCACATACTTCTGCTTTGCTTGGGTGTAATACAGGGCTTGGGTAAAAAACTTCTAGCCATTGGCCATTTGCGTTTTTACTGCCAACGCCAATGGCGTAACTAAAAAAGTCTTTAGACATGATTGTCTCCATTTATTGTTTGAGTCTGCATAAATATTATTGTTTGAGTGCTTGTTCCAGAATAGATTTAAGCTGTTGCTTTTGTTCTGGACTAAGTTTTTCCCGTTCAGCATTACTAATACTAAAGAAATCTTCGGCTTTTTCACCAATAGTGGTGATTTTAGCTGCATGAATGGTGTAATTAAACGATTGAAAGACTGCACTGATCCGAGCCACTAGGCCAGGCTTATCCAAAGCAATGATTTCAATTAAAGTCCGGTTCCCTTTTGTGGGTAAAAATTCAACTCGAGGCGCAATAGAAAACTGTTGCACTTGTCTGGGGACACGACGTTGCTTTAGATCGATGGGCACCGCAACGTGTAATTTGGTTGCGAGTGTTTGTTGTAACAATATACCACGTTCAACTGATAACGGTTGGCCTTCTCGGTCCAGCACCATAAAGGTATCTAATACAAATCCGTCGCGACTCGACATGATTTGAGCGTCGTGAATATTGAGGTTTTTTTGATCGAGTTCAGCAGCTACCGATGCAAATAAGTGAGGGATGTCGGGGCAGTGGATAAAAATCTCAGTACCGCCACGGGTCGCTCTGCGGCTCACTAAAACCAATGGTTGCTCGTCACTGTGGCCCCACAAATGGTCACTATGCCAAGTAATTTGCTGCGGTGTATGCCGTAAAAAGTAGTCGGCCCTAAAACGCTGCCATAGAATACGAGTTTGTTCTTCGGAATAGCCTTTTAAGGCAAGCAGTTCGATCGCTTTCTGTTGCTTATCACGGATTACGCCACGAATATCGACAGGATTTTCTAAACCACGACGCAAGGCTTTTTGAGTGGCACTGTAAAGTTCATGTAATAGCGTTCGTTTCCAACTATTCCAAGTATCATCGTTAGTGGCACAAATATCTGCAACTGTTAAGCACAATAACATATCTAAATGACGTTGATCGCGAACGGTTTTGGCAAATGTAGCGATCACTTCGGGATCATAAATATCACGTCGTTGTGCGGTCACAGACATCAGTAGATGGTGTTTGACTAACCAAGCAACGGTTCTTGCTGAGGGCTTACTAAAACCATGCGCTAAACAAAATTCTTCTGCATCAACGGCACCTAAGATGGAATGATCACCTTTACGGCCTTTCGCAATGTCATGGAATATTGCAGCCAGAACCAATAAGTCGGGGCGCTCTAGTCGAGGGTAAATTTCGCAACACAGCGGATGGACCGTTTTAGTCTCTGTGTCATTGAAGGAATGGATCTTGGTAATCAGGCGATGGGTATGCTCGTCGACGGTAAAAGCATGAAATAAATCGAATTGCATCTGTCCAACAATTCGACTCCAGGCCGGGAAATAGGTCGAAAGCACACCGTAGCGATGCATCAAACTTAACGGTAAACCAGTGACGTTGGGATGTTTGATTAGTTGTTTAAAATAATATCGACACTCAGCATCATCTTGAAGCCAATGGGTTAAACGGCGTCTGGCCTCGCGGAGCTGGCGAAGGGTCGCTGAGTAAATCCCCGTGATCTTGGGGTTTTCAGCGATGTGCAAGAACATCATGATGATTTGTTCGGGTTGTTGAAGAAACAACTGGGCATCGTTACTGTCGATGAGATTGCCACGTAGCATAAAGTGTTGGTCGACGACCCGCACATCCATGGCGGTATTACCCAAGATTGCTTCATCAAATAGTTGAAGTAGCATTTCATTGAGCTCAGATATTCGTCGTATTGTTTGGAAAAAATGCTTCATGAGCCGCTCTACAGGAGCGTTGTGTTGGCCGCTATAACCCAGTGACTTTGCGACAGCTAGTTGCCGATCAAACAGTAGTCGGTCATCACTCTTGGGTAAGTGAATATGTAAAGCAAAACGGACTCGCCACAGAAAATCACGACAGTCCTGTAACTCTCTACATTCTGCTTGAGTTAAGAAGTTTTGTTTGGTGAGCTCTTCTAAATCGCTACTGCCAAAGTGCCGGCCGGCAACCCAACAAATGGTTTGAATGTCACGTAAACCGCCAGGATTGGCTTTAATATCGGGTTCTAAAGAATAAGCATTGCCTTTGTATTGGCGATGTCGAGTCAGCTGTTCTTGTTTCTTCGCTTGGAAAAAAGAATCACTTGGCCAGAAACTATCGGCGCATACAGCTAAACAAAGTTTTTGATAAAGTGCTCTGTCACCAAACAACAATCTGGATTCTTGTAAGTTGGTGGCGATGGTGATGTCTTTTAAGCCTAGCTCTAGGCATTCATCTAGCGTACGGACACTTTGTCCAACATCGAGCCGAATATCCCAAAGAAAGGTAATAAAGGCGCTAATTTTGTCTGCAATCTGACTTGCCGCAGCTTGTTGGCTAAGGATTAATATATCAATATCAGAACGCGGGTGAAGTTCTCCGCGGCCATATCCGCCTACGGCAAGCAAAGAGATTGCCGACTCATCGGCCAAGCCGAAGTGCTGCCACAATTGGGTGAGTAATGAGTCCATCTTTCGCGAACGTAACAGAACCAATTCGACAACATGTACGCCTTGGTCAAATTGGTCTGTTAGGTATTCTTGTAATTGGTCAAGATACGACTTACAGCTGTTTAACGATATCTCATCTGGCTTGGGTAAGGGCGGGGATACTAACGTCGTTTCCATGACTTAACCTGTGTGACTAAAATGAATTAACACTAATACTTAATGATGCGAGGAAAGTCTTCTTCGTCTCTTAAAGTCAGCACTTCGACGCCATCATTAGTCACCAGCAGGGTATGCTCCCATTGGGCTGAATTTTTGCCGTCGCTGGTTCTTGCTGTCCAGCCATCTTCTTCATCAACCCAGTTGCCTTTCTTACCTTGGTTGATCATCGGTTCAATCGTGAAACACATCCCCGGTTTTAGCACGGTACGGTCATTATTGCGGTAGTGCATAATCTGTGGCTCTTCATGAAAGCCCTCACCGATGCCGTGGCCACAAAAATTATCCACGATGCCATAACGATAATTGCCTTTTTTCAAATATTTCTGAATTGCGTTACCGATGTCGCAAACTTTATTACCTGGCTTCACCACTCTTATCGCTTGATAAAGGGCTTGTTGGGTGACGCGGCAGAGTAATTTATCGGCTGGGCTGGTTTCTCCCACCAAAAACATTTGAGAGGTATCTCCGTGATAGCCGTCTTTGATCACGGTGATGTCCAGATTCACCACATCGCCATCTTGCAAAATATGCGACGCAGAAGGGATCCCGTGGCAAACCACTTCGTTGACCGAGCTACAAATTGACTTTGGAAAGCCGTGGTAGTTTAAGGGGGCGGGTATGGCGCCCTGTTCATTGACGATATAATCGTGACAACGCTGGTCCAGTTCTTCAGTGCTGACGCCAACCCTGACGTAGGGCGCTATCATGGTGAGTACATCGGCCGCTAAACGACCAGCGACGCGCATTTTTTCAATTTGTTCTGGGGTTTTTATTACTATGCTCATGAGTTTAATAGTTGAGTATTTACCTAGGTTATGGCGTTAGTTTACCGTAAGGGCACGAGGAGTTGTAGTAGCTGAGGAAAATAGCGAAAACTTCGCCTTTTTCTTTATCCATAAGGCGAATTATGGTATAAAGCGCGCCGTAAGTAATTACTCAGATTTACGAATTTGAGCGGATGCTAACATTAATTGAATATTTATATTTTAAACACACACACACATCGACACGTTTTCCGGGGTGCTGAACAGTAATGTTTGGTCGGTAAAATGGGATGTGTGGAGGCCTAACCCCATTTGAGGAAATTATAATGGCAAACGTTTCAATGCGCGATATGCTTCAAGCAGGCGTACACTTCGGTCACCAAACTCGTTACTGGAATCCAAAAATGAAGCCTTTCATTTTTGGTGCGCGTAACAAAGTTCATATCATTAACTTAGAAAAAACTGTACCTATGTTTAATGATGCAATGTCTGTTCTTAAGAAAGTTGCATCTAAGAAAGGTAAAGTTCTTTTTGTTGGTACCAAGCGTGCTGCAGGCGAAGTGATCAAAACTGAAGCGCTTCGTTCAGATCAATTCTACGTTAACCACCGTTGGTTAGGTGGTATGTTGACTAACTGGAAAACAGTACGTCAATCAATCAAACGTCTTAAAGATCTTGAAGCTCAAAGCCAAGACGGCACTTTCGAGAAGCTCACCAAGAAAGAGGCGCTTATGCGTACTCGCGAAATGGAAAAGCTTGAGAAAAGTCTTGGTGGTATCAAAAACATGGGCGGATTACCTGACGTATTGTTTGTGATTGATGCTGAACACGAGCATATTGCGATTCGTGAAGCAAACAACCTAGGTATTCCAGTAATCTCTGTGGTTGATACTAACTCTGCTCCAGACGGTGTTGATTACATCATTCCTGGTAATGACGATGCTATCCGTGCAATTAAATTGTACCTAGGCGCAGCTGCGGATACGGTTCTTCAAGGTCGTCAAGAAGATATCGTAGTACAAGCTGAAGAAGATGGTTTCGTTGAGGAAGCTGCTGAGTAATTAATGCTGAAGCATTAATACTGAGTGAGCTTGAAGATTAGCAGGGGGCAAACTTGCCCCCTGAGTTTTATCCGATAAATAATCGAGGATCAAACAAATGGCAATTACTGCTGCCCAAGTAAAAGAACTGCGCGACCGTACTGGCGCAGGCATGATGGATTGTAAAAAAGCGTTGACTGAAACTGATGGCGACATCGAGTTAGCGATTGATAATATGCGTAAAAGCGGTGCCGCTAAAGCTGCTAAAAAAGCGGGTAACATTGCTGCTGATGGCGCAATCATTATTAAACAAGGTGCCGGTTTTGCGGCCTTGTTAGAAGTTAACTGTCAAACTGACTTCGTAGCCAAAGATGCTAACTTTACAGCGTTTGCTGAGAAGGTAGCTGAAGCTGCAGCTGCAGAAAAAACTGACATCGAGACTTTGAAAGCTAGTTTTGAAGAAGAACGCGTTCAGTTAGTGGCTAAAATCGGTGAAAATATTTCAATTCGCCGTGTTGAATACTTAGATGGTGCTCCAATTGCTTCATATCGTCACGGTGAGCGTATTGGTGTTGCTGTTACTGGTGAAGCGGATGCCGAAACGCTTAAGCACGTAGCGATGCACGTAGCTGCTTCTAAACCTGAGTATCTTTCTGCTGATGACGTCCCAGCTGACGTTGTTGAAAAAGAGAAAAAACTGCAAATCGAAATTGCCATGAACGAAGGCAAGCCTGCAGATATCGCTGAGAAAATGGTAACCGGCCGTATGAAGAAATTCACCGGCGAAATCTCTCTAACCGGTCAAGCATTTATTATGGAACCAAAGAAAACTGTTGGTGCCATTTTGAAAGAAAAAGGCGCGACTGTTGCTGGTTTCATTCGTCTAGAAGTTGGCGAAGGCATCGAGAAAAAAGAAGAAGATTTTGCGGCTGAAGTTGCGGCACAAATCGCAGCAGCTAAAAAGTAATTTTAGTTGTCGCTCAGGTTGCGGTATCATGCCGCAACCTTCTTGTATTCTTTATCAATGAGAGAACATCATCACTATGAGTACCAATCCTAAACCTGCATATCGTCGTATTCTTTTAAAACTTTCAGGTGAAGCCTTAATGGGTGAAGAGGGTTTTGGCATTGATCCTAAAGTATTAGACCGGATGGCTCTTGAAATTAAAGAGCTGGTGGAACTAGGGGTTCAAGTCGGGCTGGTTATTGGTGGTGGCAACTTGTTTAGAGGTGAAGGCCTCGCCAAAGCAGGAATGAATCGGGTTGTTGGCGATCACATGGGGATGTTAGCCACCGTGATGAACGGGCTAGCGATGCGTGACGCTCTTCATCGAAATTTTGTGAATGCTCGCCTTATGTCAGCAATTGAGTTGAATGGCGTGTGTGATTCATATAATTGGGCCGATGCTATTGGTAACCTTAAAGCGGGGAAGGTGGTTATTTTTTCTGCGGGTACTGGTAATCCTTTCTTCACCACCGATTCTGCGGCTTGTTTACGTGGCATTGAAATTGAAGCTGAAGCCGTGCTAAAGGGAACCAAGGTGGATGGGGTATTTACTGCCGATCCAGTTAAAGATCCGAGTGCAAGCTTGTACCGAGAATTAGACTACAACGAAGTCTTAGAAAAAGAATTAAAAGTGATGGACTTGGCCGCCTTCACGTTGGCTCGTGACCACAATCTACCGATTCGTGTTTTTAATATGAATACTCCAGGTAGTTTGAAAAACGTTGTTATGGGCGCTGATGAAGGGACCACCATTCATCGTATATCAAAGAACGCTGAAACAGAGTAGGGATAGTTATCGTGATTAACGCAATTAAAGAAGATGCTCAAGTTCGTATGAGCAAAAGTATTGAATCGCTTAAAACTCAGATGTCGAAAGTTAGAACTGGACGGGCTCATACTAGTCTTTTAGATGGCATTATGGTTCCTTATTACGGTGTTGATACGCCTCTAAAACAAGTGGGTAATGTGTCAACCGAAGATTCGCGAACCTTAACCGTAACGGTATTCGATGCGAGTTTGATTAGTGCGGTAGAAAAAGCGATTATGAGTTCAGATCTCGGCTTAAATCCGTCTTCCGCGGGTACCTTGATTCGCATTCCGTTGCCAATGTTGACCGAAGAACGTCGTCGTGATTTGATTAAAATTGTTCGCGCGGAAGCAGAGCAGGCTCGGGTAGCAGTGCGTAATATTCGTCGTGACGCAAATGGTGACATTAAAGACTTGCTGAAAGAGAAAGAAATCGGCGAAGATGATGATCGTAGAGCGCAGGACGACATTCAAAAAATTACTGATGCAGCGGTAAAATTAGTCGACGAGGCTTTAGCTGCAAAAGAAGCTGAATTGCTGGAAGTTTAAGCATTTTGGGATTGGAAATTAGCCGTGTCTTGGAACACGGTTTTTTTTTGTAAGTACGAGTAGTGATAATGACGGTATCCGAAGAACAGCAATTACCAATTAAAGACGCCATGCCGAAACATGTGGCCATCATTATGGATGGCAATGGGCGCTGGGCGAAACAACGCGGTAAAATGCGAATGTTTGGCCATCAGGCTGGGGTTAAGTCGGTAAGGCGTGCTGTTAGTTTAGCTTCACAATTAAAAATTCAAACGTTGACCTTGTTCGCTTTTAGTAGCGAAAACTGGCGCCGTCCCGAAGAAGAAGTGTCAAGTTTGATGAATTTGTTTTTAACTGTTTTGCAACGTGAAGTTAAAAAACTTAAAAACAATAATGTACAACTACGAATAATTGGCGATACTTCTCGCTTTAGTCAGAAACTACAACAGCGTATTGCTCAAGCGCAGAGTGATACTGCGGATAACGATGGTCTAGTGCTGAATATTGCTGCCAACTACGGTGGGCGATGGGATATATTACATGCCAGTCAGTTGTTGGCCAGGCAAGTACAAGAAGGTTCGTTGGATATCGAGGATATGACCGAGCAACGCTTTTCTGAAGTGATGGGGCTAGAAACCGCAGGCGATGTCGACTTGTTGATTAGAACTGGTGGGGATCACCGTATCAGCAACTTTTTGTTGTGGCAGGTAGCCTACGCTGAATTGTATTTTTGTGATGTTTTATGGCCAGACTTTGATGAGCGAGCATTTAGCGATGCTGTTGCCGCCTTCGTGAGTCGCGAGCGTCGATTTGGTTGCACTGGTGAACAGTTACAGGCGCAGCTTAAGAATAATCAGTTTAATGAGGGTCATTTTGCTTAAGCAACGAATCATCACCGCATTGGTATTGGCACCGCTAGTGCTTGCCGCTATTTTTAAATTGCCGCTTTTCGGTTTAGGCTTAGTATTTGCCTTGGTCATCTTACTTGCCGCGCGTGAATGGTCGCGGGTTGTTTCCGATAAAAACAATCAACGCCTTAGCTTCTTTTTGATTTTTTGCTTGGTATTTGGACTTAGTCTCTGGCAGATACCGTTAAGCTTGGTCGCTCACTCCATATGGTTTAGTGGATTGCTGGCGGTCGCCGTTATCGCTTGGTCCGCTAGCGTTTATTTATTGGCTTCATTTCCATATCGAGCAAAATTTTGGCATAACAATCATTTCTTTAAAGTCATGGTTGGCTTGATTGTACTCGTTCCGTTCTTCTGGTCTTTACTGTTTTTACGCTCTATCGACGAGGATAATCCACTGGTGGGTGGTGCTTGGGTCGTGTATGTGTTTTCGTTGGTATGGGCGGCTGATAGCGGCGCCTATTTTGTAGGTAAGCGTTTTGGTAAACGAAAACTGGCTAAAAATGTGAGCCCTAAGAAGACCATCGAGGGTTTGCTTGGCGGTTTACTGTTTGCAAGTGTTGTCACTATTGCAGCTTTGGTCTTTTTAGATATTCCCGAAGGTAAAACATTGGTGTTAGTTATCGCCAGTGCATGTACGGTGTTAGCTTCTGTTGTTGGGGATTTGGTTGAGAGTATGTTTAAACGTCAAGCAGGGATTAAGGATAGTGGCACCTTGTTACCTGGGCATGGTGGTTTGCTCGACCGGATCGATAGTTTAACGGCTGCAATGCCGGTATTTGCATTTTTCTTCCTACATTGGATGTAAGCGCTAATGACTAAAACCTTGGTTATTTTGGGTGTGACTGGTTCTATTGGTGCGAGTACCTTGAAAGTTGTGCGAGAAAATCCTAACGCTTACCAGCTGTTTGGAGTAAGTGGGGGCTGGAATGTTGCTGCAATGCTGGCTATTTGTGTTGAGTTTCAGCCTAAATTTGCAGTTATGGCTGACGCCGAAAGTAACCAGCAGCTCCGTATCGCTTTAAGAGATCTAGCGCTTGATACCGAAGTGCTTAGTGATGCTGACTCAATCGTTCAGTTAGCGGCAGAACCTGAAGTTGATATGGTGATGGCGGCCATCGTTGGTGCTGCTGGTTTGTTACCGACTCTGGCAGCAGTTCAGGCAGGTAAAACAGTCTTATTGGCGAACAAAGAAGCCTTGGTGATGAGTGGTGCCATTTTTATGGATGCTGCGCGTACTAGTGGTGCGAAAGTATTACCCGTTGATAGTGAACATAATGCCATCTATCAATGTATGCCTGAAGCGGTTCAGCAATCTCTGGGATACTGTGATTTAAAACAACAGGGTATCAATAAAATTTTGTTGACTGGTTCTGGTGGTCCATTTCTACGTTCTGATGTTGCTATGCTTTCTAGCGTTACACCAAGGCAAGCCTGCGCACATCCCAATTGGAGTATGGGCCAAAAAATTTCGGTTGATTCTGCAACGATGATGAATAAAGGTTTGGAGTATATTGAAGCGAAACGATTATTTAATACCCAACCAAAACAAATTGATGTGATTATTCATCCCCAATCGATTATTCACTCGATGGTGCAGTACTGCGATGGTTCGGTATTGGCGCAAATGGGCCAGCCGGATATGGCGACTCCAATTGCGCATGTGATGGCTTACCCACAGCGCCAAGTTTCGGGCGTAGCGCCTTTAGATTTTTTTAGCCTTGGAGAGTTAACCTTTACCCCTCCCGACTTTTCCCGTTATCCTTGTTTGAAGTTGGCGATCGATGCTTGTTATGACAGTCAAACAGCAACCACTTGTTTGAATGCCGCCAACGAGCAAGCCGTGAGTGCCTTTTTAGCGAAACGAATAAAATTCACACAGATCGCTGACGTTGTAAGCGTTTGTTTAGATGATTTATCGTATATGGGTCAAGACTCGGAACTTTCGGTGTTACTTGAGGTCGACCAATGGGCACGAATGCACGCTGGTAAAGTGATAAAAAGGATCTGTGGATGAACGATGTGATTTGGAATGCCTCCTTTTTTGTTATTACTTTGGGCATTTTGGTTACCGTACATGAATTTGGTCACTTTTGGGTGGCTAGACGTTGTGGGGTAAAAGTTGAACGATTTTCGATCGGTTTTGGAAAGGCTCTTTGGCGGAAAACGGGTACGGATGGCACCGAGTATGTGGTTGCGCTCATTCCTTTAGGTGGCTATGTTAAAATGCTTGATGAACGTGTCGCGCCAGTCGCAGCAGAGTTTCGTTCGCAAGCTTTCAATAATAAGAGTTTAACTCAGCGTAGTGCAATCGTTGCTGCTGGACCTGTTGCTAACTTCGCTCTGGCAATTTTGGCTTTTTGGTTGATGTTTGTGATTGGTGTTCCTGCGGTTAAACCAATTTTGGGCGATATCGAAGCCAATAGTGTGGCGAGTCAAGCGGGTTTACGTGCGGGTCAGGAGATCATTGCTATTGCTGATCAGCGCACCCTAGATTGGGAGAGTGTCAACCTTGCTTTAGTGAGCCACCTCGGTAGTGACTCATTAGCCTTTAAAGTGAGACAAGCAGACTCCAGCCGAGAATCTACGATAATTTTGGATACTCAGGATTGGCACTTAGATAGTCAGCAACAGAGCCCCATCCTGAGTTTAGGCCTACGGCCATATAGTCCTGAAGTTTCTTTACTGGTGGCTCAGGTGGTGAATGGTAAGCCTGCAGACCTAGCGGGGATTCAAGTGGGTGACCGCTTAGTGGCTGTTGATGGCCAAAGATTAAGCCAGTGGCAAGAGTTTGTTAAATATGTTCAGGCTAGGCCTTCACAAACAATACAATTAGAGTTGGCTAGGAATGGACAAAAGCAACTGATTAGTATTTCTCCGGAGGGTCGAGAGTATCAAGGTGTTGTCACCGGATATGTCGGTTTAGCACCAGAAGTGGCGAACTACCCAGAAGAATATCGTATTGATTTACATTATGGTTTTTTTGAATCAATTGGTAAATCCTTGGAACGAACTTGGCATTTAAGTAAATTGACTATCGTAATGATTGGTAAATTAGTGACAGGGGTTGTTTCATTAGATAACCTTAGCGGCCCAATCTCTATTGCTAAGGGTGCGGGAGCAACGGCTGATTATGGTTTAGTTTATTTTTTAGGGTTTATAGCCTTGGTCAGTATCAATTTGGGCATTATTAATCTATTTCCATTGCCGGTACTTGATGGTGGTCATTTGGTATTTTTTGCGATTGAAGCGGTGACAGGTAAACCGGTTTCAGAGCGTGTACAAGAGATAGGTTTTAGGATCGGTGCAGCATTAGTCATGGCGCTTATGGGGCTGGCTATTTTTAACGATGTTATGCGCTTATAACAAATTTAATAGGACGTTTTCTTTTCTTATGTTCAAAAAGCAGTTAGTTGTTGGACTCATTCTGGCTTGTATTACTGGTTCATCTTTTGCTGAAAGTGAATCTGCGTTTACGGTTGCAGACATTCGTATTGAAGGATTACAACGGGTTTCGTTGGGGGCCGCGTTATTACAGATTCCGCTACGCATTGGTGATGACGTTGATAGTGGGCAAATCAGCGATAGCATTAAGCGTTTATATGGCAGTGGTAATTTCGAAGATGTTAAAGTCTTTCGCGATGACCAGACCCTGATTTTTAAAGTCTTAGAAAGACCGACTGTGAGTAATATTGAATACTCAGGTAACAAAGATATTAAAACTGAGCAGTTGGAAGAGTCGTTGCGCTCTTCTGGGATCAAAGTGGGTGAACCATTAGATAAGACCAATTTACGCAATATTGAAAAGAGCCTCGAAGACTTTTATTACAGTGTTGGTAAATACAGCGCTCGGGTAACGGCCATTGTCACGCCGCTTCCACGCAACAGGGTTGATTTGAAATTTAACTTTCAGGAAGGCCTTTCAGCTGAAATTCAACAAATCAATATTATTGGCAATAAGAAATTTTCTTCAGGAGAGTTACTGAAGCGCATTAGTCTGACCGACCGAGCCCCTTGGTGGAATATTCTAGCCGATAAAAAATACCAAAAACAGAAATTGGCTGGTGATTTAGAAACGATCAATAGCTTCTATTATGACCGGGGTTATATCAGGTTTAAGGTGGACTCGACCCAAGTTGCGTTAACGCCAGATAAAAAAGGTATCTATATCACCATCAACGTTGATGAGGGCGAGATCTATAAGGTCGAAAAAGTCGAGCTTTCTGGTAACCTTTTGGATAAAGGTGACGAGATGAATGGCTTAGTGACAATTAAGCCTGACGATACATACAGTGGGGCCGAAGTGACTAAAACGGAAGACTTGTTGTCTAAGTTTTTAGGTCGTTATGGTTATGCTTATCCACAGGTGAATGTCTTTCCTGTGATAAATGATGAAGATAAAACGGTAGTCCTTAATATTAATGTTGACCCTGGGAATCGTATTTATGTACGCCGGGTTAACTTTAGTGGCAATACCATTACCAAAGATGAAGTTCTACGTCGTGAGATGCGACAATTTGAGGGCACTTGGTTATCCAGTCGTTTGGTCGAACAGTCGCGCTCGCGTTTAAGTCGTCTTGGTTTTTTTGAAACGGTAGAAGTTGAGACGGTAAAAGTTCCAGGAACCAATGATAAAGTCGATGTTAATTTCTCAGTGAAAGAGCAGCCGTCGGGCTCGTTTAACGCGGGGATCGGTTTTGGTACAGAATCCGGTCTGAGTTTATCTGCTGGGGTACAGCAAGATAACTTTTTGGGAACGGGTAACAAAGCAGGGGTTAATGTTAGTACCAATAAGTATTCGAAAAATTTCGATGTGAATTTCACCGACCCCTATTTTACCAAAGACGGGGTTAGTTTTGGTGGTCGTTTCTACTACACCGATTTTGAGGCCTCAGAAGCAGGGATCGTCGATTATAATAACGAAACAATTGGCTTGCGAGGCACATTAGGTTTTCCGGTGAATGAAGATAACCGTTTAAGTTTAAGCCTTGGACTGGAGCAAAATAAAATTTCGCAATTGAACGCTTATGCTCAGGTTCAACAGTTCTGGAATATTTATTCCAATCACCGTAATGATGATGGCTCGTTAACTTTCCTGAGTCTTGATACAACACTGGGTTGGACGCGAAATACCTTGAATAATGGTTCGATGCCCACTTCTGGTTCGTCTCAATCCTTTAATACTAAAATAACGGTGCCGAGCTCAGATGTTCAGTATTTCAAAATGAGTTTTGATACCCGTCACTTTTTCCCGATTACCGATAATCATGATTGGACCTTCTCTCTGCGAGGCAAAGTTGGCTATGGTAACGGTTATGGGCAAGTTGACGGCAATGACCAAATATTACCATTTTTTGAAAACTTCTATGCCGGTGGTTATTCAAGCCTTAGAGGTTTCCGTTCTAATTCTGTCGGTCCCCGAGCGCTATATGTAGTTGGTGCTGGTGGTAGCAATCAAATCGCAGCTTCCGAAGATTCGGTGGGTGGTAATGCGATTGCCGTCGGTAGCGCGGAAATAATTTTCCCGACGCCGTTTTTAGATGAAGCCTATATTCGTCAAGTGCGCAGCTCTGCTTTTGTCGATGTTGGTACGGTATGGGATACTGAATTTGATTATGATAAGTACAGTCAAATGCAGTGTACAAGCTATTGTGAGCGCTTTGGTGATTACTCGTCACTCGATAGGATCCGAGCGTCTGTTGGGGTATCGATTCAATGGCTCTCGCCGATGGGCCCCTTGGTATTCTCATTAGCTAAACCAATTAAGAGTTATGAGGGCGATCGCTCAGAAACGTTCTCGTTTAATATTGGCCAAACTTTTTAATTTTGATTTAGGAGTCATCTTTTGAAAAAACTAATTACTGCTGTTGCCTTAGCTGCAACGATCAGCATCCCTAGCTTTAGCGTGCTTGCTGATACCAAGATTGCTGTGATCAATATCGCAGAGGTGTTTAAGCAGTTACCACAGCGAGATGCATTACAGAAAAGCTTGAAAGACGAATTTGAAGTGCGAGTACAAGCGGTTCGTTCTTTAGAAGCCGAAATGCAGCGTTTGTATGATAAGCGTGAGAAAGATGGTGAATTGTTGGGTCAGCAAGAGGTGACCAAAATAACCCGTCAATTAGAAACCATGCAGGCTGAGTATAAAATTAAGCGTAAAAACTTAGAAGAAGATCAGCGTCGTCGCGGTGCCGAAGAGCAGCAAAAACTGATGGTTAAAGTTCAAGATGCGGTTGTTGCCGTTTCTAAATCTAAAGGTTATGACTTGGTATTGCCGTTAGATGCGACAGCCTATTCAGTTGATGCATTAGATATTACCAAACAAGTTATTCAACAAGTGAGTAAGAGCAAGTAACTATGTCTTTGAGCCTTGGCCAAATTGCTGAGCAGCTTGGCTTATCTATAAAAGGGAACGCAGAGCAAATTATTACTCGTATTGCGCCTTTTGAAATAGCCAGTGAGCAAGAAATTAGTTTTTTAACTAATGCGAAATACAAGCCTTTGTTGGCCAGTTGTAAGGCTGGTGCCTTAATCTTGAGTCCGAGCGATGCAGCGGATTTCACTGGCAATGTATTACTGAGTGATGATCCTTATGTGAGCTACGCTTTACTCGCTCAGCTATTTGATAACACCCCTCGCTGTGCAACCGGTGTTGCTGATAGTGCCGTGATTGGTGAAGACGTTCAGTTGGGTAAAGACGTTAGTATTGGCCCGAATGCGGTCATCGAAAGTGGTGTTATTCTTGGTGATGGTGTACAAGTTGGTGCCGGTTGTTTTATTGGCTGTTCTGCAAAAATCGGAGCCAATACTAAGTTGTGGCCAAATAGTTGTATTTACCACCGCGTTGAATTAGGCCGTGATTGTCTGATCCAAAGTAACACCGTGATCGGTAGCGATGGCTTTGGTTATGCCAATAAGCAAGGTCAATGGCTTAAGATCCCTCAAGCCGGTAGCGTTGTGATTGGCGATAAAGTTGAGATCGGCGCTTCCGTATCGATCGACCGAGGCGCTTTAGACAACACGATTATCGAAGACAACGTCATCATCGATAACCAAGTGCATATTGCACATAATGTGACGATTGGTTGTGGTACCGCCATTGCGGGGACCACTGGTATTGCCGGAAGTACTCATATTGGCCGTTATTGTATTATTGGTGGTGGTGTTGGTATTAATGGCCATATTAGTATTTGTGATCATGTTACGGTTACAGGTTATTCGATGGTGACTAAATCGATTAGTGAGCCAGGTATGTTCTCTTCTGGCATGCCAATCCAAGCAAATCGACAATGGCGGAAGTCGATGGCTCGTTTAACTCAAATAGACGAGATGCATAAACGTATTGTGAGCTTAGAGCGTAAATTAGACGCACAGCAAGATTAAAAACTTAGGAATAGATTGTGACCAGTAAATTAAATCGCTTAGAAATTCAAGATATTATGGAATTATTACCGCATCGGTATCCATTCCTGTTAGTTGATCGAGTCCTTGATTTCGAAGCCGGAAAAACCTTACGTGCGGTTAAAAATGTGACTTATAATGAACCGTTTTTTACTGGACATTTTCCTAGTCAACCAGTGTTTCCCGGTGTTTTAATATTAGAAGCTTTAGCCCAATGTACTGGGATTCTGGCCTTTAAATCAACCACAAAACCTGCAGAAAACGAGCTTTACTATTTTGCAGGTATTGATGGTGCGCGTTTTAAAAGACCTGTCGGGCCAGGGGATGTATTACATTTGGAAGTTGAATTGTTACGTGACCGTCGAGGCGTGGGTAAGTTTAATTGTGTCGCTAAAGTCGACGATGAAGTGGTCTGTAGTGCCGAAATTATGTGTGCTCGCCGCGCTTTCAAATAGGTAGAACAAGTTATGATAGACAGTACTGCAGTCATCCATCCTAGCGCGATCATTGAGGGTGATGTAAACATTGGGGCAAATACCCAAGTGGGCGCTTTTACCATTATTCGTGGTGATGTGGAAATTGGTGAAAACTGTCAGATTGCCTCGCATGTTGTGATTAAAGGGCACACTAAAATTGGCAAAAATAACCGTATTTTTCAGTTTGCCTCGGTAGGAGAAGATTGCCAAGATCTGAAATATGCGGGTGAAGATACTTATCTTGAAATTGGCGATAATAATACCATCCGTGAAAGTGTTACGATCCACCGTGGTACAGCCCAAGATAAAAGTATCACTAAAATCGGTAACAATTGCTTATTTATGATTAACGCTCATGTTGCTCATGATTGTGTGGTTGGTAACGGTTGTATTTTTGCGAATAACGCGACCTTGGCTGGCCATGTCACGATTGGCGATAATGTTATTTTTGGGGGGCAGGCTGCGATCCATCAGTTTGGCAAAGTTGGTTCTTACGCATTTGTGGGTGGCTGCGCTGCGGTAAATAAAGACATTCCTCCTTACGTGATGGCTGTGGGTAACTACGCGCGACCAGTTGCGGTGAATACCGAAGGCTTATTACGTCGCGGTTTTAGTAAGGATGCCATTAAGGCTATTCGCCAAGCGTATAAGGTGTTGTACCGTAGTGGTAATACGCTAGAGCAAGCTTTGACCCAGATAGAGCTTTCCGCTGAGCAATTTCCTGAGGTGAAATTACTAGCTGATTTCCTTAAAGAAAACGGTCGTGGCATCGTTCGCTAATGAGGTCTATTTAAACCGATCATTATGGGGTTTGATTTGCCAAAGCCCATAATGATGACGTCCTACGAGTATCGCTCAAAAGCAAATTTGAGCATCAAAGCATCCTCCCGCACGGCATTTTAAATTCTATTCTCCATTTCTTATATATAAGACCCGGCATTGGCCTTATTCGCCTATTTGTTGCACCGGTTTGCGGATCTTCAGAGAGAAGGGTTTTTAGCTGCTAATTAAACAAAAGGCTGCGACACGGTTTTAATGAAAGGAGTGGGGTCTGCTCAGAAGTGAAGCAAGTAAGCGCCTATCGATGACGATGTGCCGAGGGGCTGCTCGGAATATGCTCAGGCATTTTTATTTGCTTGTGGTATTATGCTGGCGGCTGTTTAGATGGCTTAATTTGCTTACTGTTCTAAACTATTTATTTTGCTCGCCAATGAGCCCAATATGTGAATGTTCGAGTCTTAAAAATATAACGTAATGATAAATAAAGATAATTTACACATTGCCATTGTTGTTGGCGAAGTTTCCGGTGATATTTTAGGGGCCGGTTTAATTGCAGCGCTGAAGCAGTATTATCCTAATGCTCGCTTTTCAGGTATTGCAGGGCCATTGATGCAAGCACAAGGTTGTGAGCCATTATTCGATATGGAAGAGCTCTCGGTGATGGGCCTAGTGGAAGTATTAGGACGTTTGCCGCGGATCTTAAAAATACGTAAGCAACTCATTTCGCATTATTTAGCAACACCTCCCGATGTATATATTGGAATTGATGCACCTGATTTTAATTTGGGTGTTGAACTGAAATTACATAAACAAGGGATAAAGACCGTTCATTACGTGAGTCCTTCGGTTTGGGCATGGAAGCAGAAACGAGTCTTTAAAATTAAGCAAGGCTGCAATAAGATTTTGGTATTTTTACCCTTTGAAAAAGATTTTTATCAGCGTTTTGATGTTCCCTGTGAGTTCATCGGTCATACCTTGGCCGACCAAATACCATTGGACAATCCTCAGTTGCCGGCAACTCAGCAATTGGGTTTAGACCCGCATCGTCAAGTTTTGGCCATTTTGCCGGGAAGCCGCAATGCCGAAATTGCACTACTCAGCCCGGTTTTTTTAGATGTAGCAAAACGCTTGTCGGCAGAGCTCCCCGGCTTGCAGCTTGTCGCCCCGATGGTCAACCAGAGAAGGCGTCAACAGTTTGAGTTATTGATCGCGGAACATGCCCCCGACTTAGATATTTTGTTGCTGGATGGTCAAGCGCGGATGGCGATGACAGCCGCAGATGCGATTTTGTTAGCCTCCGGGACGGCAACATTGGAAGCGATGTTGGTGAAGCGTCCAATGGTGGTGGCTTACCGATTTAAAGCGCTAACTTATCGAATCGCCAAGTTAATTGTAAAAGCTAAATTTGCCGCTTTACCTAATCTATTAGCGGATAACATGATTGTTCAAGAGTTCGTGCAAGATGATTGTACCAGTGACAATATTGTTGCGGAACTCAGTCGTTTGTTAAGTGGGGATAATCGTCAATTATTGGCCAAGTTTACTCAGTTACATCAAATTATTCGGTGCGGTGCCGATCAAAAAGCAGCTAAAGCCGTGATTGATGTGATCAATAGCTAAACTCTGGCGTTGCCCTTCATTGGAGTATTCATGACACAATTTGTATATCCTTCAGGCTTTACAGTTTTTGCTGGCGTTGACGAAGTGGGTCGAGGCCCTTTAGTGGGCGATGTGGTGACCGCAGCGGTTATCTTAGATAAGCAAAGACCGATTATGGGCTTGAATGACTCGAAAAAACTTTCCGAGAAGAAAAGAACGCAGTTAGCCGAGCTGATCCGCCAAGATGCAATATGTTGGGCTATTGGCCGTGCATCACCAGCAGAAATTGATCAACTAAATATTCTTCACGCGACTATGCTCGCGATGAGTCGGGCAGTTGCAGCCCTCTCGGTTCAGCCTGAATTTGCATTAATCGATGGGAATCGAGAGCCACAGCTGAACATACCATGTCAGGCGATTGTCAAAGGGGATGGTTTAGTCGCTGAAATTAGCGCCGCTTCTATTATCGCTAAGGTGGTTCGGGACGAAGAGATGAATCAGTTAGATTTAAGGTACCCACAGTATCAATTTGCTAAACATAAAGGCTATCCAACGGCAGTACATTTGGCAAAATTAAAAGAATATGGCCCAATTGAAGAGCACCGTCGTAGTTTCAAACCCGTTAAAAACGTATTAGGAGATCTTTAGTTGTCAGATAGCGTTAAATCACCAGCTTTTGTGCATCTGCGGGTTCACTCCGATTTTTCTATGCTTGACGGCCTGAAAAAAGTGAAACCGATTGTTGCGAAAGCGGCAGAAATGGATATGCCAGCGATTGCGTTGACCGATCAGACAAACTTTTGTGGTTTAGTGAAGTTTTATGGCGAAGCGCATAACCAAGGTATTAAGCCAATAATCGGTTGTGATTTTTTTGTTAGATCCGATGACTTTGCTGATGATTTATTTCGCTTGGTATTACTCGCTAAAGATAACCAAGGCTATCAAAATATCACGATGCTGATTTCTCGAGCATATTTGCGCGGTCAGTTTCAAGGGAAGCCAGTGATTGATAAAGCCTGGCTTGTCGAATATGCCCCTGGTGTTATTGTTCTTTCTGGTGGGCGTCAAGGGGATGTGGGTAAAGCTTTGCTAAAGGGGAATCAGCCGCTGGTAGAAAGTTGTATCAACTTCTACCAACAAGTATTCCCTGATAATTTCTTTCTTGAATTGATCCGCACGGGTCGCTCAGACGAAGAAAATTATTTACATATGGCGGTTGAACTAGCCAGTCAACGTCAGTTGCCAGTTGTCGCAACCAATGAAGTGGTTTTTTTAGAAGAAGAGCAATTCCAACCTCATGAAGTGAGGGTTGCTATCCATGATGGCTTTGCCATCGATGATAGCCGTCGACCTAAAAAATATAGCTCTCAGCAATACTTGCGTAGTGGACAAGATATGTTGGCATTGTTTGCTGATATTCCCGAGGCTCTGCAAAATTCGGTAGAAATCGCTAAACGTTGTAACGTGACAATACGTTTAGGGGAGTATTTCTTACCTGATTTCCCGACTGGCGGTCTTCCCATCGATGAATATTTTTGTCAGGTGTCGCGGGATGGTTTGGAAGAGCGGCTTGAGTTTTTATTTCCTGATCCCGAAGTACGTAAACAGCGTCGCCCCGAGTATGACGAACGTTTACAGATTGAACTTGACGTAATTAATCAAATGGGATTTCCCGGTTACTTTCTTATCGTAATGGAGTTTATCCAATGGAGTAAGGATAACAATATTCCGGTGGGGCCGGGGCGGGGTTCTGGTGCCGGTTCTTTGGTGGCTTATGCACAAAAAATCACTGATTTAGATCCCTTAGAATATGATCTATTATTCGAACGTTTTTTGAATCCCGAACGGGTTTCAATGCCTGACTTCGATGTTGATTTCTGTATGGACCGACGCGACGAGGTGATCGACCACGTTGCTGAATTATACGGTCGTGATGCGGTATCACAGATTATCACTTTCGGTACCATGGCTGCTAAGGCGGTGGTTCGCGATGTAGGGAGGGTGCTTGGCCACCCTTATGGTTTTGTGGATCGAATTTCTAAACTTATTCCACCTGATCCAGGAATGACCTTGGCCAAAGCGTTCGAAGCGGAACCTCGGCTACCAGAACTGTATGATAGTGACGAAGAAGTTCGTGAACTCATCGACATGGCTAGGGTTCTTGAAGGCGTCACGCGAAACGCTGGTAAACACGCCGGGGGGGTGGTGATCTCACCCACCACAATTACCGACTTCGCTCCGCTTTATTGTGATGCGGAAGGTAAGAATCCCGTAACCCAATTTGATAAGAACGATGTTGAATATGCTGGTTTAGTTAAGTTTGACTTTCTGGGCTTAAGAACTTTAACCATTATCCAGTGGGCTCTGGATATGTTGAATCCAGTGTTGCAGGCAAAGGGTGAACCGCCCATTGATATTGCAGCGATTTCCACCACCGATCCGAAGTCGTTTAAGGTCTTGCAAGCTTGCCAAACCACCGCTGTGTTCCAGCTGGAATCTCGCGGGATGAAAGATTTGATCAAGCGGCTCAAACCCGATTGTTTCGAAGATATGATTGCACTGGTGGCTTTATTTCGTCCGGGACCGCTGCAGTCGGGCATGGTGGACAACTTCATCGAGCGGAAACATGGCCGCGAAGTGGTGTCTTATCCCGATGAAACTTGGCAGCACGAAAGCTTGAAGCCGATCCTCGAACCGACCTATGGCATCATCTTATATCAAGAACAAGTGATGCAGATTGCTCAGGTTCTGGCTGGTTATACGCTTGGCGGCGCAGATATGTTGCGTCGTGCGATGGGTAAGAAAAAACCCGAGGAAATGGCAAAGCAGCGCGCGGTATTTGAAGATGGCGCTATCAAAAATAATGTCGACGGCGAGTTGGCCATGAAGATTTTTGATTTGGTAGAAAAATTTGCTGGTTATGGCTTCAATAAGTCTCACTCGGCAGCTTATGCTTTAGTTTCCTACCAAACGCTATGGATGAAGACCCATTATCCAGCTTATTTCATGGCTGCGGTGATGTCGGCGGATATGGATAATACCGACAAAATTGTTACCTTAGTGGACGAGTGTAGCAATATGGGCTTGCAGTTAGTGCCGCCCGATGTAAATACAGGCTTATTTAAGTTTTCGGTCAATGAGCAAGAACAAATTGTTTACGGGATCGGCGCGATTAAAGGGGTTGGGGAAGGTCCAATTGAGGCTATTTTGGCCGCTCGGCAAGACCGACCATTTATTGATTTGTTCGATTTCTGCAGCCGACTGGACCTGAAAAAAATTAATCGTCGAGTCATTGAAAAGCTCATTATGGCTGGAGCCTTGGATAAACTTGGCCCACACCGCGCTGCGCTGATGGCGACCTTACCCTCGGCAATGAAGGCCGCTGCCCAGCAAGCCCAAGACACGGCTCGAGGCCAAGAAGATTTGTTTGGGGTGTTGACGGTTGAAGATGATGTTCGGCCTAGCTTTGTGGAACAGCCCAAATGGAGCGAAAAAGTTTGGTTGGAGGGAGAAAAAGAAACCCTTGGTTTGTATCTTACTGGCCATCCGGTGAATCGTTATATTAAAGAGTTTCGACATTATACCTCTGGCCGCTTAGTGGATATTCGTCCAACGTCTCGAGATACCACTTCTACGGTGGCTGGTTTGGTATTATCCACGCGAGTGATGATGACCAAGCGGGGCTCGAAGATGGGACTGATTCAGCTGGATGATAAAAGTGCCCGCTTAGATATTATGTTCTTTAGCGAAGCTTTTGAAACCTATCAAGAATTACTCGAGAAAGATCGCATGTTGGTGATTCAGGGACAGGTCAGCGTTGATGATTTCTCCGGAGGCATTAAAATGACAGCTAGAGAAGTCATGGATCTGTCGACGGCTCGTGAGCGTTGGATGAAGAACTTACATTTAAGCTTGTCTTGTGAGCAGCTTAGTGAAGTTTTTTGGCAACGTTTTTACACAATTTTAGAGCCTTATCGCGCGGGGACTTGTCCGGTCACGATAAGTTATGAGGGCGATCGCGCCAGCGGCATGTTAAGCTTAGGCACCGACTGGCGGATTACGCCGAGTGAAGATTTAATAGAGGCGTTGACCCAACTATTGGGACAACAGCAAGTCACCCTAGAATTTAATTAAGAATAAGATTATATGAATCCCAATTTTCTAGAGTTTGAGCAGCCGATTGCCGAGCTGCAAGCACAAATCGAAGAGTTACGTATTGTGAATGAAGATTCTGTAGATGTTGATCTACAAGATGAAATTTCTCGTTTACAGGAAAAACAAAACGATTTAACAAAAAAAATATTTTCAGATTTAGGTGCTTGGCAAGTTGCGCAGTTAGCGCGTCATCCCAATCGTCCTTATATGCTTGATTATATTGAGCATATATTCACTGATTTTGATGAATTGGCCGGTGATCGCGCTTATGCCAACGACGAAGCTATTATTGGCGGGATGGCGCGTTTGGATGGTCAACCGGTGATGGTGATTGGTCAGCAAAAAGGTCGCGAAACCAAAGAGAAAATTCGACGAAATTTTGGTATGCCAAAGCCTGAAGGCTATCGTAAAGCCCTTCGTTTAATGGAAATGGCTGAGCGCTTTAAAATGCCCATTATCACCTTTATTGATACTCCAGGGGCTTACCCGGGTGTAGGAGCTGAAGAGCGTGGGCAAAGTGAAGCGATTGCCAAAAACTTATTGGTGATGTCTGGCCTTAAGGTCCCCACGATTTGTACCGTGATTGGTGAAGGCGGTTCCGGTGGTGCTTTAGCGATTGGCGTCGGTGATCGAGTCAATATGTTGCAATACAGTACTTATTCGGTTATTTCTCCAGAAGGCTGCGCGTCTATTTTATGGAAGAGTGCCGATAAGGCTCCGGTTGCTGCCGATGCAATGGGCATTACTTCAGAACGACTTAAAGAGCTGGATCTAATTGATGACATCGTTGTGGAACCATTGGGCGGAGCACATCGTGATGTGGCAATGATGGCGCATAACCTGAAAATCAAGCTATTGAGTGATTTGGAAACGTTAACGGCTTTAGACGTTGAAACCTTGCTTGAGCAACGTTACCAGCGTTTGATGTCCTACGGTTACTGTTAACTGTTTATTGGCATTGAGCCTTAAAGGCTTCAATGCCCGTTTTTCTAGGATTAGCAGTGTCACTTTTTCGCAACTTTGAGCGGTCTTTTACTAAACTGGATATTCCATTTACCAAGGTAGTGGTCGCTTATAGTGGTGGATTAGACTCTAGTGTATTGCTTAAACTTAGCCAGCAACTTTTCACTAAACACCCTCATATAGCACTTGTTGCGGTTCATGTGAATCACGGTTTACAACAACAGGCGAAGCAATGGCATCGACATTGCCAAGAACAAGCTGAACTGTTCGGTGTGCCTTTTGTCGCGGAGTCTGTCGAGCTTCAAATAAAACCCCGAGAAAGTATTGAAGCTGCTGCGCGAACTGCTCGTTATGCGGCATTAGCAAAACATGTTGATAGTGAGAGCTTGTTATTAACCGCACATCATGCGGATGATCAGTTTGAAACTTTGATGCTTGCCTTAAAAAGGGGGAGTGGCTTAAGCGGTTTAGCGGCAATGCCAGATTGTCGCCGTTTTGCTCAAGGACATCTATTTCGGCCTCTATTGGTTTCAACTCGCGCTGATTTACAGTGTTATGCTCAAGAATCAGACTTATCTTGGATTGAAGATCCGAGCAATCAATCGATGCAATTTGACCGTAATTTTTTACGCCATCAAGTCTTACCCGAGCTCACTCAGCGTTGGCCTCAACTACTCCAGACAGTGCAGCGAAGTGTTACCCATCTACAGGAATCTAAACACCTAATTGACGAACTTGCCGCAAGTGATATGCGAAATTGTGCGCTTGCAGACTCGATAGATTGTGCTCAATTATTACTATTATCTGAGGCGCGTTGTAAGAATGTGTTGCGATTTTGGCTGAATACCCAGAGCTGGTCTTATCCGAGTCAGGCTCAGCTGCAACAAGTAGTCGCGCAATGTCAGGCTAAAGCTGATGCTAAGGTGACGATCTCGTTGCCGCAGGGTCAGATCCGCCGATTTAAAGGGCGGCTTTATTTAGTCGATAAAGCTAGTCTATTTGAACAGTCAGAAGTAGATGTCTGGGATATGAATGCGCAACCCTGTTTGGAGTTACAAAATGGAAGTCGTTTAAGTTGGCACAAAGGTGGCCGTTTATTGCCGCCTGGTTCAGCGCAACGAGTTTCTATTCGTTTTCGTGATGAGTTAAGCATCGATCGTTTTAATTCTGCAGAGCGTCATGGTCATCGAAGTATTAAAAAATTATTGCAAGAAGCACATTTAAAACCTTGGTTGCGTAATCGCATCCCTTTTGTATTTTATGATGAGCACTTGGTCGCAATTGCCGATCTCTACACGAGTAAAGCATTTCTAGCTGAGCGTTCTGAAGGGATAAGGCTAAAATGGCAGGCGAGTCATTAAGCTACAGTATTTGTCTTTGCTTGATTGAGATAAGTTACATGGGCATTTCTGAGCGAAGCGAAGGGCCCAAGCATTTCTTTTAAATATTACTTGTCATTCATTTCGGCCCAAGACTGTTTTAGTGATAAATAATCGCAATGATGAGGCTTCAAGCGCTAGCTGCCTTGCTAGATCCGATCCCCTAAGCTATTAATTTTTTTGTGTGTCAGACTTATCTGCATAGAGCTGAGTATCGGCCTGTTGGATTAATTGCTTACTATCTAATCCAGATGTCCAAGAACTCACACCGATACTGGCCGAAACATTATATTGGGCTAATAAAGGAGTATTTTGTAGCTCTTGATTCAAACGATTGATCACCATTCGCGCCGACTGTTCGGTCGCGGGTCTGAGTAGCATGGCAAATTCATCGCCGCCGATCCGAAAAGCTTGGTCACCGCTACGGATGACTGATTGTAACACCTGCGCAAAGCTGATGAGTACTTGGTCTCCCACTGGATGTCCAAGTGTATCGTTAATTTCTTTGAACTTATTTAGGTCTAGTAGCATTAATACGAGACCTGCATCTTGTTGCTGGTTTTGCCTCGTTTGCTGTTTAATTGAGGTATTCAATGATTCGTCGAAATGGGCTCGATTACCAATACCTGTTAAATAGTCATTTCTGACTCGCTCTTGTAAGCGATTAATTTGTAAGGCATGTTTTAATGGCAATTGAAGCAACTGGACTAGTTGGCGGAGTTTTGATATCTCGCCTTGTTGAAAGGGAGTGTCACGAGTAAAGGTCGCAATGGCTAAGCTATTTTGTTTATGGTTTAGGCTAAAGCTACGATAATAGCGTTGTCCTTCAAACAGGCTCACTTGCTGTTGGATATCGTCACTCACTAGACGCAAAGCAGAAAAATTCACAAAGCGAGTTGCCATAGCGGCAAAGTTTTGCAGTAGCTCCTCTAGCTGCAAGCTTTCTTGTAGGGACTCTATAATACTCAGTTTTTGTATAGGATTTAGCTTCGCGTCATTAGGAAAATGCGATACTTTTCCATGACTTACTACTTCATTTTGCGCTAATTGTAGAGAATCCATAGTGACTTTACTCATCGTTAAATCTTTAAATCGGCGTCAATAACGCTGCTCTATTAGATATAAAGCAAATCTTGGGCCAATTAATCCTGAATAAAAGTCAAAATCTTGTCAATCTGTGCTGATGCGTCTTTATAGCCATGGTTGAGTAAGCAAGTGGTGTAGGCTTGTTCAAACATCAAAAAGCTGGTAATTGAAGAGGGTTTAGCTTGTTTAATCCCAAGAGTGGCTAGCATTAGCTTGACGCTTAAAGGGAGGTGCTGGTAATAGTTGTGGGCGAGTTGGTCAAAATCAATGCTTGGTTTAATGCTGAGGCTTGTAATCGGTCGTAAGTTTAATTGCTGTTGTTGTTGTTCGCTGAGAAGTTCGATGGTGCGATTAATTCGTTCGAGCCGCTCTAGATCTGAGTTTAAGGTGTCGGAAAAGATTGAATCCAACAAATGACCTGCAATTGCAGCGCTATTCGGCGCTAGGGGAGTCAGCATTGATGATGATCGACGTTGTTGCTCTAAGTGGATGGTGACTATTTTATCTGCGCCTAAGTGGATGGCTGGGCTGAGGGGGCAAAGCTGATGAATCGAACCATCGCCGTAGTAATCTTGTCCTACTTTTGCAGCAGGGAAGATTAAGGGAATAGCGGCAGATGCTAGCAAGTGGGTTGTGTGGATTTGGGTCTTATGACCTAATCTTCGTGCTCGCTGCCAGTTTTGCTGAGCCTCTTCAGCTTGAAAGAATGATAGTGAGTTACCGTCTTGATAATTTGAAGCGGTAACCGCTAAGGCATGTAAATGTTTACTTGCGATATTTTGGTCTATTCGCTTGTAGTTGAGATAGTTATTGAGTAATTGTTGTAAGGGTTCGTTGTTTAACAGTGAAAATCCATGTTGACGGCCATAATCGGCATGTAAGCTTTTACAAAGCAGAGACGACAATTGTTTGGCAATCGTGAGGCCGTCAGTTTTGAATACTTGTTTACAATGAAAGTTTCGCCAAATATATTCGAGTTTTTTAACGCCAAGTCGAAAGCAAGATGCATAAACCGCTAGCGCGGTTGCATTAATCGCACCCGCTGAAGTACCACAAATAATTTGAAAAGGACTGGCGTGATTACGAGGATATTGTTCGGCAATAGCCTTGAGTACCCCGACTTGATAGGCAGCTCTAGCCCCTCCTCCTGTGAGTACTAAAGCGACTTTTTTATTGGTGTGGTTATTAGCTTTTGGATCCATAATTATATGTTAGCACAGCCATTTATAAACGTTTGTTTGGAGCATCAGGACAAACGACAATAAAAAAGCTGGCTATAGCCAGCTTCTAAAGTTTGCAGGTTGCGGATTAAAATTGTTCAAAAACTTGCTCAATGGTTACTTCAACCTTTTCACCACTGCGTCGGTTTTTGTATTCAATTACACCTTTATCCAAACTACGATCACCAATTACAATTACATGTGGAATTCCAATTAACTCAATGTCGGCAAACATCACGCCTGGGCGTTCTTTGCGATCATCAAATAATACTTCGATTCCGCGCTGTTTGGCTTCTTCATAAAGCTTGTTGGCGACTTCTTGAACCCGATGAGATTTATGCATGTTCATGGGAACGATCGCAAGGGTAAACGGCGCGATGGCTTCCGGCCAAGTAATGCCGTATTTATCATTGTTTTGCTCGATTGCTGCGGCAACGATACGCGATATGCCAATGCCGTAACAGCCCATGGTAAGGACTTGATTTTTTCCTTGCTCGTTGAGAACAGCAGCATTCATCGATTTGGCATAAGCTTCGCCTAGTTGGAAAATATGGCCAACTTCAATCCCTCGTTTAATCGAAAGTGTACCAGAACCGCAAGGGCTGGGGTCACCTTCAATGACATTGCGTAAATCAGCAACCTCTCCAAGGGCGACATCGCGATCCCAGTTAATACCAAAGAAGTGCTTATCATCGATGTTTGCTCCCGCGCCAAAGTCACTGCAGTGTGCGGCACTTCTATCGACAATTACTGGGATTGCTAAATTGACTGGACCGAGGGAGCCTGGACCTGCACCAATGACTGCTCGAATCTCTTCTTCACTGGCAAACTCTAAAGGCGCTGCAACTAGCTCAAGTTTTTCGGCTTTAATTTCGTTAAGCTCGTGATCGCCTCGAAGAATTAGCGCGATAAGTTGGTGCTCTGATGTTTCACTTGCTTTAACAATCAGGGTCTTCACTGTTTGTTCAATTTTAAGCTCAAATTGCTCTACTAATTCAGCGATGGTTTTTGCATTAGGGGTCGCAACTTCGCGCATCTCTTGACTTGGCATCGCACGCTCACCTTTAGGAGGAAGCGCTTCGGCTTTTTCAATATTGGCGGCGTAATCACTGCCATCAGAGAACACAATTGCATCCTCGCCTGACTCTGCAAGTACGTGAAATTCGTGTGAATGACTACCACCAATGCTACCCGTATCGGCTAATACGGGGCGATACTCTAAGCCTAGGCGTTCAAAAATACGACAATAGCTTGCATGCATCTCATCATAAGTCTCTTGTAAGGACTCTTCAGACAAATGGAAAGAGTAGGCATCTTTCATCAAGAATTCACGCGAGCGCATCACACCAAAACGAGGACGGACTTCATCACGGAATTTGGTTTGAATTTGATAAAGATTTAGCGGCAGTTGCTTGTAGCTATTAATCTCTTTTCGGACTAGTTCTGTGACCACTTCTTCGTGGGTTGGGCCTAATACAAAATCGCGTGAATGGCGGTCTTTAAAACGTAATAACTCGGGACCAAATTTGTCCCAGCGACCGGTTTCATGCCATAAATCACTTGGTTGAACAACTGGCATACGGATCTCAACAGAACCACTGGCGTTCATTTCTTCACGAACAATTTGTTCAACTTTAGAAAGCACTCGCAAGCCATTAGGGAGCCAAGTGTAAAGACCTGAGGCCAGCTTTCTAACCATGCCTGCACGTAGCATCAATTGATGAGATACAATCTCAGCATCACTTGGCGTTTCTTTCTGGGTAGCCAGAAGATATTTGCTAGAACGCATATCTGTCCTTTCATTTTATTAGTAGTAAATTGCGGCGATTGTAGCAGGCTAACTATTGTCTGTCAGGCCTTGTCACGTCGGTCACCGATGATTTTTGCAGGGTTTCCGGCAACAATCGCCCATTTGGGAATATCTTTGGTGATCACCGAGCCCATACCAATGACCGCATGGTCTGCAATCGTGACACCATCAATGATACAACAATTAGCACCAACCCAAACATCTTGGCCGATACGAATGCCTTTCGAGGTATTGTTTTGTTGCCAAACAGGGGTGTCAGGATGCATGCCATGATTAAAGGCGTATATTTTAACGCCATTGGCGATTCGGCTGTGGTTGCCAATGGTTACGCCCTTCTTCCCGCCATCAATTGAGCAGCCATGATTAATGGCAACATCTTCTCCGATTTGAATAGGCCCATGCAAAAAGCATTGAGCGGCCACGAAAGTGCGTGCGCCAAGTTCAATGTTTCGACCCGGTTCTGCAAATAGTTGGGCGTCGGGGGCGATGAAGCAATGTTCTCCAAAAGCAACGGTTTCCAGAGCACTTAGTTGTTGTTGTAGTTGCTGTTGCCAAGGTGTTGCCCACTCTAGGTGTTTCGCTTTGAGTTTAAAATATAACCAGGGCATCCATGCCAAACGTTGCTTATGTTGGCTCTGATAGTCGGGTGGCTTAACAGGCATGCTGCACCGACAGAATAAGTAACTGCTGCGCTTCTGAAGGTAAACCGAATACCTGCCAGCGAAGGTTAAATTGGTAGAGTCTCACGCCATAAACTTTGTCATCCAGTTTAAGGCGTTTATAAGCGGGTCGCGGATCTTGCGCTAAGACTTGCTCGATGACTAAAGATTGTTCGGTGTTTATATTAAGCTGCAGCGCTTGTTGTTTCGCGGTGTCTGTCCAGCCAACAGATAATTCTGATCTGGGTTGGTTTTGTGCATAGCCTGCTTTTGCGTCGATAACACTGTCACTATAGGGAAGGTAGGGTTTAACATCATATATTGGGGTGCCGTGAACCAAATCCCCACCTTTAAAATGTAACACTGGGGCGCTTGTATTGCGTTCTACATGGCTTAGTTCCATCAGTGAGAGTCCAAGATGATTCGGTCTAAAACTTGAGCGAGAAGCCAATACGCCGACTTTTTTATTACCGCCTAAACGTGGGGGACGAACTTTGGCTTTCCAACCAGCTGAAATGTTTTGATGGAAAGCAAACATTAACCAAAAGTGACTAAACTGCTCAATTTCATCGAGCATGTCGAGATCATTGAAAGGTGCTGTAAATATCAGTTGAGTCGAGGTTGCAGTGACTAAACCGGGTTGTCGAGGGACTGAAAATTTCTCAGCGTAGGGCGACTGAATATAGCCTAAAGGCTCAATGGTCAGGCTCATAAATTCTAAATCTTGTAAGCTTTTCCGAAACAACTCAGCATCGCTAGGCATGCTGGAGGCTCATTAATGGGATAACACTGCTGAATGACGACAGCATTTGCGCCTAGTGCGGCCGCTTGTTCACGTAAATCATTACGCGCATCGACCATTTGAGGTGGCGCTTGATTGACTTTTTCTTGGCAACTCACACCTTCTATAATACCCAAGTATTCTGAATTTAAAGGGTCAATATGTTCTTCTGCGTAGATAGTAACATTGGCCGCGGGCAGATAGTTATCGAAATTTTGTTTGTCGATATTGCTGTTGAAAGAGTAATTACCGCTACAAGCTGTAGCCGTTATGGCCAGTGCGGCAAGAAATAATTGGCGCATAATCTTCCTAATAGTTATTTAACTTGAACTGAGTCATCGCTTGAGAGATTAGAGATGTACTTATTGATAATTTGAGGCTTATTATACCATCACTTTGTTGCACTTGCTGATGCTAATTATTTGTGATGAATAACTTGAAGGGTCTGGCGTTTACCGAGGAAGGGGAATGTATAAACCTAATCTGCGTTTTCCGATTAAATCGAGCATAGCGTGGCGCAATAGTTTGCTACTGCTGACCATACTTGTCAGTTTAGCGGGTTGTCTCTGGTTTAGCCAAAGCCAAAATTGGCAACTTTCACCTAGATGGGTCATTTTAGTTGACCTTGGTATTCTTCTATCATCGTTTTTCATTAGTTTTTTATGTCGCTATTACTATCGCCGCAGCGATAGCTACTTCATGCTGGTATTTAGTCTCGGTTTCTTTACCTTGAGCGCTATAGAACTTTGTTTTTTTCTGGTTCGTTACCAACTGTTCTTTTCGTTTTCTGTTGTTAGCCATAGTCATTTAGTGATTTGGGCGGGGTTGATTTCCCGAGGGTGTTTAGCTTTTATTTTATTGACCTCGGGGATGTTAGTGCATCGGCTCTATCGGTTAGCGAACGGCGGTAAAATGAGTCCTTCAGTATTGATTATCGCCAGTGTTAGTTTTGCTTTACTTAGTATTGCCTTTCTATATGTCGTCTCTTTGCCTTTTATGCAAAGTTCATTAAGTTATTTGCAGTTACCCGCAGAGTTTGCAGTGAGCTGTGCTTTTGTTTTGCTGATTGTGTCTTATGGTGTAAGGCTACGCTGGTTAAGTGAACCGCTTGAATATGGTATCTTGATCTTCACCTGTATTCAGTTCGTTTTGTATTTCTGGGCTGCACCATCGCAACTTGCAGCTGATAATTTTATGCAACTTGTTATCGCTTTGAGTAAACTTTTTAGTTACTTGGTCGTGATTGCTGCCGTTTTTTTACAGGCTAAATCTGCTACACCGCTGAATGGCGGGACTCGGAGTTTGCGCCGAGAATCTCGCTTGATCCGATTATTTGAACGTTCTCGGAACCGACAATATCCTTGGTTTGTACGGGTTAAAAATTCGCTTAGTAGTTATGTCTCTTTGCTGAGTGCTTGTTTAGTGGTGATGGGCGTGGCTAGCACCTCACTTATATTTTATTTTGCCTTTGTGTCAAGTTTAGAAAATGAACGAAAACAGCAGCTAAGTTTACATAGTTCTATTCAAGTGGAGCACTTGGATCGTCGTATCAAACTCGCTTATGACGAAATAAGTTTATTTTCAAGGCGAGATGTTTTAGTTGGTTTTTTCCAGCAACAATTTATTGAAGGGAATTTTATAAATATAGAGCCCTTATTTTGGAAACCTTGGTTACGTAGCAACATTAATAAGTTATTTTCGAGGGTGCCAGCTTTGCGAGCGGTGCATTTAGTTGTTGTAGCACAAGGTCAACAATTTGATTACCTATCGGTGGCTAAAGGAAAGACACCTGACTCACCTAAATCCTTGCTATTGCTTGCCGCACAGCAGCCTAGCGTGGTGCATGCTCAAGCTATCCGCGAAAATAATGATGATGTCTGGTCTTTGGCTAAGGCTGTGACGAAGAGCGATGGAAAAGTTGTTGCTATCTGGGTGTTTCAATATCAACAAAGTAGTGTGTTTAGTTTGGTATTACAAGAGCCTCCAAGCTATTTAGCCGATCATGGTTTGAGTGATTCAAATGGTGATGATTTGTTAGTTTTCGACGTTAACGGAGAGCGATTATGGCGTAAAGAACAAGTTATTGCTGTGAATGATGAATTTCAAGCTGCAGAGTATCAAAGGGTTAAGCAGCTACTGGCTTCTCCGGTGAAAAATGTCGCGGAACAAGTTATCAAATATGGCTCGTACCTTCTGAGCATCCAGCGATTAGCGTATATGCCTAACAATTCGCAAGAATATTTAGATTTGGTGCTGGTGGCTGATTACCAACGCACAATCGTTGGGTCAAAATTGGCAGCCAAGCAGGCTTTGATCGTGGCCTTAATCGTTATGGGTTTTATGGTGTTATTTGGCTGGTTTTTTGCACATACCATTGTGTCGCCGTTGCGTTATATCACGCATGCGATGTTGTTGTATGGTAAACGGAATCTTCGAGTCGTTTTACCAGAGCAATCTAATGATGAAGTTGGGGTGCTTGCGAGTACTATTAGTCAAATGATGGCAGGGATTGATAAACGAGCAGAACGGTTAAATAGCCAGTTGCAATCTTCTCGGAAAAATCAACAGCAACTCAAGCTTACACAACAAAAAGCTAAAGTCTCTACGCGAGTCAAAAGTGATTTTTTGGCGATGATGAGCCATGAAGTTCGCACACCTATGGACTGTATCGTCAATATGACTGAGTCATTGAGTTCATCGCCACTCAGTTCAGAACAGATGGAATATGTCAATACGATACGTTTGTCGAGTAAAGCCTTATTAGCCGTGGTAAATGATATTTTTGATTATTCAAAAGTTGAAATGGAGACTATGGCGCTGCGTTTAAATACCTTTAATCTGAAGTTAACCTTATCAGATGTTGTTCAGATGTTTTCCTTGCAAGCAAAGGAGAAACACATTCAACTGCGTTTAGATTACCCTGCTTCATTACCTAGCTCATTTTTAGGCGATCAAGGGAAGATCCAGCAAATTTTCATTAATTTAGTCAGTAATGCCCTGCGGCATACTGAAGTTGGACATATTACGCTTAGTGTTCATCTTACCGAGCAGTCTACGTTAGGAGAAATGGTTGAAATCTCGGTGAGTGATAGTGGCGTCGGCATTTCTGAGGAAGCACAAGAAGATATGTTTCGCTCTTTTGCCAAGAGCGAAAATCTAAATCATCATTGTTTTGCAGACATAGGTTTAGGCTTGATGATATGCCAGAGACTTACGAGCCTAATGAATGGCGATGTAAAAATTCGCTCACGTCTTGGCTTAGGAACTGAAGTTTCGATTCATTTACCGCTCTCTAGTGTTGATAGCTATGATCAGCATTCTGTGAAGCGAACGATTGTATTGGAACGTCTATATGGGCAAGTTTTACTGATTGAAAGTGACATTGTTAAGCAGCGTATTGTTAGTCATGTTTTGAATAGTTTTGGGCTTAAAGTGATTCTCGCGAATAACGGACATGAAGCGATCGAAATGTTTAAAGGTTGGGGGACACAATTATCCTTGATCCTTATTAATTGCCAGATAGCGGATAAATCTGCCTTTCATGCAAGCTCGGTGATTCGAAACTTAGAGAGTAATACCCAACGGATCCCAATAGTTGGTTTGACCACTGATCTAAATGATGAAATGAAACAAGTTAGTATTGAATCAGGAATTGATGAAATGCTAATTCAGCCCTGTGAACGCGAAGTACTATATGGCTGCCTATCTCAATGGCTTGGTACGAATGCATCCGCGGGTAGGGTTATTCAGTCGAAAACCTAGCCAACTATTGCGTGATGTAAGCCGTTTATTGATCTTAGTCTAGCCAATTAAATAAGTAATTATCTGAACAATTGAAATAACCCATTCGCCTTTTAGTGTTGTAGAATCGGTAGTCTAGTTATTAAGATAAAGTGTATTCAATGAAACAAGCTGCAGTTTTCCTCGACCGAGATGGTGTTATCAATCATGACCATGGCTATGTATCTAAGGTTGACGATTTTGAGTTTATTGAGGGTGCAATTGAAGCGATGCAACAGCTCAAAAAAGCCGGGTGGTTATTGGTGGTGGTGACTAATCAAGCAGGTATTGCGCGAGGCTATTTCTCTGAGCAACAGTTTTTAAGCCTAACAGAATGGATGGATTGGTCCCTAGCTGATAGAGGCGTTGATTTGGATGGGATCTATTTTTGTCCTCATCATAAAGATTATGGTAGTGAGGATTACCGAATTGATTGCAATTGTCGCAAGCCAAAGCCGGGAATGTTACTTGAGGCTGCTAAAGAGTTAGGTATTGATTTGACTAATTCCTGGATGGTTGGTGATAAAGGCTCTGATTTGTTAGCCGCTAAAAACGCCGGAGTAAGCAACCGTATACTGGTGAAAGGACAATATCCGCTTAAAGCTGAAGAACTTCGGTTAGCGAGCAGCCAAGTATCATCATTGAAAGAAGCGGTGAGTATCATTCTGCAAGATGAACGCTAACAAGCATTAGGGTTACCGTGAAGGTTCCTCGTGATAATACTTAACTTGCTTGTTTTATCGACATTTTTTAGCCGGATACGCTTGCATTGTTCGATATCTGAGCAGTTAAACAAAAAACTGTGATTTTCTTCAAAAAAGGCTTGCACCGTAAGCGCGGATCCCTATAATGCGACTCCACTGACACGGCGGGCAGCACGCAATAGCGCAGCAGCAAGCGGTCAGGGTTGGTAAGGCCTGAGGCTTTATTAGCGGCGGTTAAACGCTTCAAACTTTCCTTAGAAAAGTTCTTCGGAAAAGATTGAAAAAAGCGGTTGACAGTCACCGAGGATGGCGTAGAATGCGCACCTCGCTTCGCAAGAAGCAACGCTCTTTAACAATTTATCAAGCAATCTGTGTGAGCACTCACAGAGCACTAAGCGAAAAAAATTAGCTTAAGTGGACTGGAGTGACACACTGTTTTAACAGTAATAATTTCAGTATTTACTTTGAGCGAAAAAACTTTGATTGAAGAGTTTGATCATGGCTCAGATTGAACGCTGGCGGCAGGCTTAACACATGCAAGTCGAGCGGTAACATTTCTAGCTTGCTAGAAGATGACGAGCGGCGGACGGGTGAGTAATGCTTGGGAATATGCCTTTACGTGGGGGACAACAGTTGGAAACGACTGCTAATACCGCATAATGTCTTCGGACCAAAGGAGGGGACTCTTCGGAGCCTTTCGCGTAGAGATTAGCCCAAGTGGGATTAGCTAGTTGGTGGGGTAATGGCTCACCAAGGCGACGATCCCTAGCTGGTTTGAGAGGATGATCAGCCACACTGGGACTGAGACACGGCCCAGACTCCTACGGGAGGCAGCAGTGGGGAATATTGCACAATGGGCGAAAGCCTGATGCAGCCATGCCGCGTGTGTGAAGAAGGCCTTCGGGTTGTAAAGCACTTTCAGTTGTGAGGAAGGCAATATGCTTAATACGTATATTGTTTGACGTTAGCGACAGAAGAAGGACCGGCTAACTCCGTGCCAGCAGCCGCGGTAATACGGAGGGTCCGAGCGTTAATCGGAATTACTGGGCGTAAAGCGTACGCAGGCGGCTTTTTAAGCCAGATGTGAAATCCCCGGGCTCAACCTGGGAATGGCATTTGGAACTGGGAAGCTAGAGTTTTGTAGAGGGTGGTAGAATTTCAGGTGTAGCGGTGAAATGCGTAGAGATCTGAAGGAATACCAGTGGCGAAGGCGGCCACCTGGACAAAAACTGACGCTCATGTACGAAAGCGTGGGGAGCAAACAGGATTAGATACCCTGGTAGTCCACGCCGTAAACGATGTCTACTAGTTGTCTGTGGGTTTAACCCGTGGGTAACGCAGCTAACGCATTAAGTAGACCGCCTGGGGAGTACGGCCGCAAGGTTAAAACTCAAATGAATTGACGGGGGCCCGCACAAGCGGTGGAGCATGTGGTTTAATTCGATGCAACGCGAAGAACCTTACCTGCCCTTGACATACTAAGAACTTTCCAGAGATGGATTGGTGCCTTCGGGAGCTTAGATACAGGTGCTGCATGGCTGTCGTCAGCTCGTGTCGTGAGATGTTGGGTTAAGTCCCGCAACGAGCGCAACCCTTATCCTTATTTGCCAGCACGTGATGGTGGGAACTCTAGGGAGACTGCCGGTGATAAACCGGAGGAAGGTGGGGACGACGTCAAGTCATCATGGCCCTTACGGGCAGGGCTACACACGTGCTACAATGGCATGTACAGAGGGATGCGACCTCGCGAGAGCAAGCGGACCCCAGAAAGCATGTCGTAGTCCGGATCGGAGTCTGCAACTCGACTCCGTGAAGTCGGAATCGCTAGTAATCGTGGATCAGAATGCCACGGTGAATACGTTCCCGGGCCTTGTACACACCGCCCGTCACACCATGGGAGTGGGCTGCAAAAGAAGTGGGTAGTTTAACCTTCGGGAGGACGCTCACCACTTTGTGGTTCATGACTGGGGTGAAGTCGTAACAAGGTAGCCCTAGGGGAACCTGGGGCTGGATCACCTCCTTATTATGAACGTTTATGTTTTGTGACGTGTTCACACAGATTGCTTGATAGAAGATAAAGAGAGAAGTTCTAGTGTGGTTTAGAACCAACGAGAACAGCTAACGCAGTGTCCCGTTCGTCTAGAGGCCTAGGACACCGCCCTTTCACGGCGGTAACACGAGTTCAAATCTCGTACGGGATACCATTTCTCTCTTGGTTTAAGAAAATAAAGCTAAGCATTATGTTGATACAGTGCTTAGCTTTGGTTTCTAAGAAGCCGAATGCTCTTTAACAATTTGGAAAAGCTGATAAAAAATATCTCAAAAATACGAGTGAAATAACAAGTGTTTTTGGTATTCAAAAAAATAAGGTGATCGTACTCGAGTGGCAGGATTTATACAGCCTGACCATTCAAGTGATTTAAGCGACAACATTTAGGTGTTGTATGGTTAAGTGACTAAGCGTATACGGTGGATGCCTTGGCAGTCAGAGGCGATGAAGGACGTGTTAATCTGCGATAAGCCATGTTGAGTCGATAAAAGACGTAATAGACATGGATTTCCGAATGGGGAAACCCACTGCATTTTATGCAGTATCGTAACGTGAATACATAGCGTTGCGAGGCGAACCCGGGGAACTGAAACATCTAAGTACCCGGAGGAAAAGAAATCAACCGAGATTCTGGTAGTAGCGGCGAGCGAACCCGGATTAGCCCTTAAGCTTCTTATAATTTAGTGGAACAAGCTGGAAAGTTTGGCCGTAGCGGGTGATAGCCCCGTACACGAAAGGTGATTTGAAGTGAAAACGAGTAGGACGGCACACGTGATATGTTGTCTGAATATGGGGGGACCATCCTCCAAGGCTAAATACTCCTGACTGACCGATAGTGAACCAGTACCGTGAGGGAAAGGCGAAAAGAACCCCTGTGAGGGGAGTGAAATAGAACCTGAAACCGTATACGTACAAGCAGTGGGAGCCTCTTTGTGGGGTGACTGCGTACCTTTTGTATAATGGGTCAACGACTTAATTTCAGTAGCAAGGTTAAGCGAATAGCGGAGCCGTAGGGAAACCGAGTGTTAACTGCGCGCATAGTTGCTGGGATTAGACCCGAAACCCGGTGATCTAGCCATGGGCAGGTTGAAGATTGGGTAACACCAATTGGAGGACCGAACCGACTAATGTTGAAAAATTAGCGGATGACTTGTGGCTGGGGGTGAAAGGCCAATCAAACCGGGAGATAGCTGGTTCTCCTCGAAAGCTATTTAGGTAGCGCCTCGGACGAATACTAGTGGGGGTAGAGCACTGTTAAGGCTAGGGGGTCATCCCGACTTACCAACCCTTTGCAAACTCCGAATACCACTAAGTACTATCCGGGAGACACACGGCGGGTGCTAACGTCCGTCGTGAAAAGGGAAACAACCCAGACCGTCAGCTAAGGTCCCAAAGTCATAGCTAAGTGGGAAACGATGTGGGAAGGCTTAGACAGCCAGGATGTTGGCTTAGAAGCAGCCATCATTTAAAGAAAGCGTAATAGCTCACTGGTCGAGTCGGCCTGCGCGGAAGATGTAACGGGGCTAAGCTATGCACCGAAGCTACGGGTACTTGCTTTGCAAGTGCGGTAGAGGAGCGTTCTGTAAGCCGTTGAAGGTGATTCGTAAGGATTGCTGGAGGTATCAGAAGTGCGAATGTTGACATGAGTAACGATAAAGGGGGTGAAAAGCCCCCTCGCCGAAAGACCAAGGTTTCCTGTTCAATGTTAATCAGAGCAGGGTGAGTCGGCCCCTAAGGCGAGACTGAAAAGTGTAGTCGATGGGAAACAGGTTAATATTCCTGTACTTCGTATAATTGCGATGGGAGGACGGAGAAGGCTAGGCCAGCGCGGCGATTGGTAGTCCGCGTTTAAGGTTGTAGGCTGGACACTTAGGAAAATCCGGGTGTCTAAGGCTGAGGATTGATGACGAGTCACTAAGGTGATGAAGTGGTTGATGCCCTGCTTCCAGGAAAAGTCTCTAAGCTTCAGATTATACGAAACCGTACCCCAAACCGACACAGGTGGTTGGGTAGAGAATACCAAGGCGCTTGAGAGAACTCGGGTGAAGGAACTAGGCAAAATGGTACCGTAACTTCGGGAGAAGGTACGCTGCTGTTGGTGATGGGACTTGCTCCCTAAGCTGACGGCAGTCGCAGATACCAGTTGGCTGCAACTGTTTATTAAAAACACAGCACTGTGCTAAATCGAAAGATGACGTATACGGTGTGACGCCTGCCCGGTGCCGGAAGGTTAATTGATGTGGTTAGCGCAAGCGAAGCTATTGATCGAAGCCCCGGTAAACGGCGGCCGTAACTATAACGGTCCTAAGGTAGCGAAATTCCTTGTCGGGTAAGTTCCGACCTGCACGAATGGCGTAATGATGGCCAAGCTGTCTCCACCCGAGACTCAGTGAAATTGAAATTGCCGTGAAGATGCGGTGTACCCGCGGCTAGACGGAAAGACCCCGTGAACCTTTACTACAGCTTGACACTGAACATTGACCCTACATGTGTAGGATAGGTGGGAGGCTTTGAAGCGTTGTCGCTAGATGATGTGGAGCCGACCTTGAAATACCACCCTTGTAGTGTTGATGTTCTAACGTTGTCCCGTTATCCGGGATGCGGACAGTGTCTGGTGGGTAGTTTGACTGGGGCGGTCTCCTCCCAAAGAGTAACGGAGGAGCACGAAGGTTGGCTAAGTACGGTCGGACATCGTACGGTTAGTGCAATGGCATAAGCCAGCTTAACTGCGAGACAGACACGTCGAGCAGGTACGAAAGTAGGTCATAGTGATCCGGTGGTTCTGTATGGAAGGGCCATCGCTCAACGGATAAAAGGTACTCCGGGGATAACAGGCTGATACCGCCCAAGAGTTCATATCGACGGCGGTGTTTGGCACCTCGATGTCGGCTCATCACATCCTGGGGCTGAAGTCGGTCCCAAGGGTATGGCTGTTCGCCATTTAAAGTGGTACGCGAGCTGGGTTTAGAACGTCGTGAGACAGTTCGGTCCCTATCTGCCGTGGGCGTTTGAGAATTGAAGGGAGCTGCTCCTAGTACGAGAGGACCGGAGTGGACGAACCGCTGGTGTTTGGGTTGTTATGCCAATAGCATTGCCCAGTAGCTACGTTCGGAACTGATAACCGCTGAAAGCATCTAAGCGGGAAGCAGGCCTTGAGATTAATTCTCACTAGGACTTTAAGTCCTCTGAAGGGCCGTTGGAGACTACAACGTTGATAGGCAAGGTGTGTAAGTGCTGTGAGGCATTGAGCTAACTTGTACTAATTACCCGTGAGGCTTAACCATACAACACCTAAAGGGTGTTGCTTATAGATACTTTATTTTAGAACCAAGAGTGCTTGTTATGCTCGTGGGATATATCAGTTTTTTCGAATGTTAAAGACAACAAGTTTTTGCCTGGTGGCAATAGCGTTGTGGAACCACCTGAACCCATGCCGAACTCAGAAGTGAAACGCAACTGCGCCGATGATAGTGTGGGGTCTCCCCATGTGAAAGTAGGTCACTGCCAGGCGCCTATTTTAAAAACCCAGCTATGTGCTGGGTTTTTTTATGTCTGAAATTGCCATGTAAAAGTAGGCTGGATATCGCCAGACACCGATTTAGAGAAAGCCTATCCTTACGGATAGGCTTTTTTTATGTCTGGGATTTAGCAAGGGCAGCCAAGGCGAACCGATGTTCATGAACAAGCCATGTGAAAGTCGGCTGGATATTGCCAGACACCGATTGAGAGAAAGCCTACCCTCACGGATAGGCTTTTTTTATGTCTGAAATTTAGCAAGGGCAGCCAAGGCGAACCGATGTTCATGAACAAACCATGTGAAAGTAGGCTGGATATTGCCAGACACCGATTGAGAGAAAGCCTATCCTTACGGATAGGCTTTTTTTATGTCTGAGATTTAGCAAGGGCAGCCAAGATGAACTGGTGTTCATGATGATGCGGGCTGCGAAAATTGAAGTCTGATCCTGCGATAAATCAGATAAATGCAGTTTTCACTATATGAAAAAGCCTTTCAGGGTATGAAAGGCTTTTTTGCTTTCTAGACTTCGACTCTTGCGGACTCTTGCGTAGGAAGTTCGGGAAGAATTTGGACGCTCACATCATCTTTCACCAAGACGAGAGCATTTATACCAATTGCATTAATTAATTGAACACTTTGGCCATTCCCTCTGACACAAATGAGTGACTCTCTCTGTATCCTTCCTAAAGGTATTCCATGCGCGTGAAACTTGTTCCACAATTTGCTTATAATTGTTGAACATGCGATTAGACAAACAGCGTTGACGCAGCCATTGCCAAACTTGCTCTATCGGATTTAATTCTGGTGAGTACGGCGGCAACTTGATTAAAATGAGATTTGAAAAGGCAAAGGCCGTATCGCTTGTGTGCTAACCCGCACCGTTTACGATAACCACTGCATGTCTACCGGCTGGTGTTGCCTCTGAAATTTGCTGTCAGTGTTTTTCCATCACCTCTTTATTCACCCAAGGGCGAACCAATGCTTCCGTCTTTCCATTCCCCGGGCATTCCGCTCCAAAAATGTAACCGTAGTCGAACTGTTGCTGTTTAACCGCTCTGGGCCGACTCCCTTTTGCAGCCTAAATTTTAGTTGTCTGATTTTGTTGACCAAATCTCGCTTCGTCTTGAAACCAAACATCGACATATGCTCAAGCGCTTGATGTCCGGGGATGTGAAGGATCGTTTCCAGAAGGAAGTTTTTTAAAAGCTTCTTGAGCCTCTTGCGATTGCTTTGGGTGCTTGGAACGGCTGGTTATCCAACTAAATCTAAGTGCATGGTGGAGTCGGTAAATATTTCTATATTGGTCAGGAATACCAAACTGGAGGCTAATGTATAAGCGAATATCTTCAGCAATGAGTCGTCCTCCACCCTTCTTGATAGCGTTGTCTTCAATGAATGAATCGTTTGAGAGTGTCGAGCTGAGGAGCTGATAGTTTGTTAGGCCTTCCAGGACAACTTTTAGAGTGGAGTTCTTCTATAAAATATTTGCTGACCTGCCTTTGGCTACTCCAAGCACTTCCGCTATCTGTGTGCGCTTGTAGCCACGCTTAAAGGGGTAGATAGTCATGAAGCGAATTTTTAATCTAGGATCTGAGGTTTTTTTAAAGAGTCGTTTCAGTTCATCAGGTGTATGCAAGCGGATAAGTACTTGAATGAGCGATAAGCTATTAGATCGGATAGTTAGTGCAATTGTTATTAGATCAGCAGCCTCGAGTTCTTACATATGAGGGTGAATATCTAGAGTTTAGAATTTACATTAAAACCCTTAGAGATTATTCGGGTAATTGTTAACTGCTTATTGAGGCAACAGACATAAAAAAACGAGCTTAAAGCTCGTTCTTTATTTCACTGCTTAATAATTACTGAGCAGTTGAAGTGCTAGTAGAGGTAGAAGTACCACCAGTTACACTATCATTGCTTTGGTTTGATGCGATACCAACTACAGCGGTAGTAGCTACAACACCACCAACAACTGCGCCAGTTACACCAGCAGCACCGCCAGCAGCGCCACCGGCACCAGCTGCACCAGCTGCTGCTTCAGCAGCAAATACATTACCAGACATTGCCAAAGCGGCAGCTGCGACTAAAACTAATTTTTTCATGAAATTTCCCTGTATAAATTGTATAACTATGTCATTGTATGACTTAGTTAAGATGCTTTCCACATCTACTTACATATTTATCACTGATTACGATTATTTTCCAGTGAATCTGCGTTTATAATTTTAGTTCCTTTAGGTAGTTTTGAAAGCGATCTTTGAGTTCGGGGTGACGTAGCGCAAACTCTACGATGGCTTTTAAGTAACCAAACTTGCTACCGCAGTCGTGGCTTTTGCCCAGCATATAATAAGCTTGGGTTGTTTCTTTTTCCATCAAGCTTGCAATTGCATCGGTGAGTTGGATTTCATCTCCGGCGCCAGGTGGCGTTTTGGCCAACTCTTTCCATATCTGCGCAGATAAAACATAACGTCCAACGACAGCAAGGTTTGATGGCGCATCAGCGATGTTTGGTTTTTCAATGGTGGCTACCATATCAGCCGATTCACCGGGTTTGATATTATTGCCATTAATATCGACAATCCCAAATTTGCTGACATCTTCGTTAGCAACCGCTTCAACCATGATTTGACTAGAGCCCGTTTGGTTGTATTTGTTCACCATGTCAGCGAGGTTTTCAGTTTTTAAGTTCGATGTAGAGTCATCTAGAATTACGTCAGGTAACAATACCGCAAAAGGATTATCTCCAATCAGCGGATGTGCACACAGTATCGCGTGCCCGAGGCCCTTAGCAACACCTTGGCGGACATGCATGATGGTGACATCTTTTGGACAAATAGAGCGAACTTCTTCTAATAATTGTCGTTTCACCCTTTTTTCTAAGGTAGCTTCTAATTCAAAACTGGTATCAAAATGATTCTCAATAGAGTTTTTACTAGAATGAGTGACTAAAATTATTTCTTTAATGCCTGCCGCTATTGCTTCTTGGACTACATATTGGATCAATGGCTTATCGACGATGGGCAGCATTTCTTTGGGGATGGCTTTAGTGGCGGGCAACATTCTGGTGCCTAAACCGGCTACCGGTAGTACCGCTTTTTTGACTGATGTAGTCATACTCAGTTCCTTGAATAGGGAGGAATAATGCAGCGCACTTTAGCACGGAGAAATGACAATTAAAATTGAGTTTGTTAAGAAATGGGGAGGCTTTACACGAATTAATAAAATTTCTTTGAGAACATTAACTTAAAGATGAAGTTCGCCCTTGAATAGCTGTTTGATAGCGGGGTCAAGGGCGAGTGTTGTATCGAAAGGCTAAATCATTAATTTACTCGACATATAGATTATCTTTATTATCCAAGTAAATTTTTTCTCCGATCCCTGGTACTAAGACAATTTGTTCAATGTTCTTAAAGTTGCCATGGGTTTGACGATATTCAATGATAGCTAATGATTTACTTTTACCTACGCCTTTGAGTGTCACTAGTTGTTCGGAGTTGGCGGTATTTAGGTTTAATACTTGGTTTGTTTCTTGGGCATAAACGTAGTTCATACTAGCAAGACAGAATATTAGAATTAGTCTTTGGATCAATCTCATGGTTTGCTCCTTTTGTGCTTAAACCATGGTTAACCTTAGAATAAATAGTTAAATAACAAATCACTCAATTGGGTTATTTAGATATGTACTACTAGTAGAAAGCTAGGCAGTAGACTTTGCCTAGGGATCTTTTAAGGAAGTGCTTTCTTGAAGGGTTTCACGATGACCTTAGCGTATACGCCGGCTTCGACATATGGATCGGCATTTGCCCAAGCGACGGCTTGCTCCAAGTTTTGAAATTCGGCGATAACTGTTGAACCGGTGAATCCAGCTTCAGCAGGATCCTCTGCATCAATCGCTGGGTTTGGGCCTGCGACCAGCAGTCGTCCTTCATTTACCAGTGCTTGCAGTCGTGCTAAGTGGGCGGGTCTGGCTTGTTTGCGTTGTTCTAGGCTATTTTCTACGTCTTCAGCAAAAATTACATACCACATGCTTAATTATCCTCTTTTTCCGATAGCGATTGCTGCTGTTCTTTAGGGAGATGTTTATACAGATAAGCAACAGTTGCAACGGTGAATACCAAGGTTAGCCCAAGTAATCCAAATACTTTAAAGTTCACCCAGAAGTCTTCTGAAAAGTTAAAAGCGATGTAGAGGTTAAGCGTGCCACAGCTCATAAAAAAAAGAGCCCAAGCAACATTCACTTTACCCCATATGGATTCAGGAAGCGTCATCTCCTTACCAAGCATTTTTTTGATTAAGGGACTTTTGAAAACAAACTGACTGACTAATAAGACTAAACCGAATAGCCAATTGATCACTGTGGGTTTCCACTTAATAAAGTCATCATCGCGTAGAATTAGCGTGAGACCACCAAAAACCAAGATCAAGACAAAGGAGATTAAATGCATCTTCTCAATTTTTTTATTTTTTATGTAAGAGGCTGCTAAGAGAAGCGCTGTGGAAATGATTAACGCGAAGGTTGCTGCATAAATATCTTGCATTTTGTATACAGCGAAAAAAATGATCAATGGAATGAATTCGAAAAATTGTTTCATAATTCCTCAGGGCTAGCGGTAAATAAAAAGCCGCTAATTATAGCGGCTTTTGATAGTAGCAAGTTCTTCGCCTAAACGGTAGCGGCTTTCATTTGCGAGGCAAAGTCTTTGAGCGCGGTTAGCATTTGAGTCGGTTGCTCTAGATGATTCTCGATAAGTTTCACTACTGCCGATCCAGAAATTGCTCCAGCAGCGCCAGCTGCAATTGTTTCGGTTACTTGTTGAGGCGTTGAAATACCAAAACCAAGCAGTGCCGGTGGTGCCTGGTACTGTTTTAATTTGTCGAGTAGTTTACCCACAGGCGTACCGGCTTTGGTTTCGGTGCCAGTCACGCCTGCTCGACTAACCAGATAGGTGTAGCCTTGGCTATATTCGGCAACTTTTTTCAAGATCGTATCATCTGCGTTGGGCGGTGCGATAAAAATGCTTTGTAAGCCATGTTTATTGGCGGCTGCTCTAAAAGGCGCCGACTCGCGGATCGGTACATCGGCAACTAGTACCGAATCTACGCCTGCTTGGGCCAACTTTTGATAGAAATTATCAATCCCAGTTGAATAGACGAGGTTTGCATAGAGCAGTAAACCGATTGGTACCTCGGGATGTTTGGCCCTAATTCGGCAGAGCATAGCTACGCAATCGGGGGGGGTTATGCCCGCTTGTAAAGCTCTTACGTTGGCACCTTGAATGGTTGGGCCATCGGCGACGGGATCGGAAAACGGGATCCCGAGTTCTAAGGCATCAGCACCTCCTTCGATTAAGGCGTCGATGATTGCGAGTGATTGCTCCATGGCAGGGTCACCTAAAGTTACAAATGGGACAAAGGCACCTTGCTTATCGGCTGCTAGGCGTTGAAATAGGTTTTGGTAACGTTGTGTCATTATAAGCCTCCTCTTTTAGCGAAGATATCTGCGACAGTATAGATATCTTTGTCACCACGACCCGACAGATTGACCACCAAGATTTGTTGTTTGCTCTTATCTTGCTGCGCTAGCTTGAGAGCATATGCTAAAGCATGAGCCGACTCTAAGGCTGGGATGATGCCCTCGCTTTCAGCCAAGGTTTGGAAGGCTGCTAGGGCCTCTTCATCGGTGGCTGACTCATAGCTGGCTCGGCCGATTGAATTAAGGTGGGCATGCTGTGGCCCTACTGATGGGAAATCTAACCCCGCTGAAATGGAGTAAGACTCTTCAATCTGACCGTTAGGATCTTGCATTAGCAAAGAGTGCATGCCAAAGAACATACCTTTACGACCGTGCTTCAGTGGTGCGCCGTGTTGGTCGGTATCAATTCCTTTACCCGCAGGCTCTACGCCGATCAGCTGTACACCTTTTTCTTCGATGAAATCAGCAAAAATGCCAATGGCATTCGAGCCGCCTCCGACACAGGCGATGACTGCATCTGGCAAACGGCCTTCGGCTTTTAGAATTTGTTGTTTGGCTTCTTCGCCGATCATTTTCTGGAATTCCCGTACAATGGTAGGGAAAGGATGTGGGCCAGCAGCCGTGCCAAGTAAGTAGTGTGCGGTGTCATAGCTTGCTGCCCAGTCTCGTAATGCTTCATTGCAAGCATCTTTGAGGGTGGATGAGCCGCTATGTACCGGAATGACTTCCGCGCCCATTAATTTCATTCTGAATACATTGGGTTCTTGACGCTCACAGTCTTTTGCGCCCATATATACTCGACACTTGAGTCCCAGTAGGGCACAGGCTAGCGCAGTGGCGACACCATGCTGGCCAGCGCCCGTTTCGGCGATAATTTCATGTTTCCCCATACGTTTGGCAAGCAGTGCTTGGCCCAGTACCTGATTGGTCTTGTGGGCACCACCGTGCAATAAATCTTCACGTTTGAGGTAGATCTTGGTGTTGGTTCCCTTGGTCAGGTTACGACATAGGGTGAGTGGGGTCGGTCTACCCGCATATTCACTCAACAGGTGGTTAAACTCAGCGATAAACTCAGGATCTTGCTGAGCATCGATAAAGGCTTGCTCGAGTTGATCGAGCGCCGGTACTAGAATTTGTGGGACAAATTGCCCGCCAAATTCTCCAAAATAGGCATCTAATTTACTCATTGTTAGCTCTTATTCGTCATTAAAGGGTTGAATGATTACCTAAGGGGTTCCCTTAGTAGTCTCTAATTAGTTGAAACGCTCTGGCGATTTTGTGGGCATCTTTTATGCCAGGGCTTTGTTCTACCCCAGAATTTAGATCTAAGCCCGCAGCACCGAGTGTGAGCGCTTGCTGTATGTTGTCTGGCGATATACCTCCAGCTAACATCGCACCTTGACTGTGCTCACCTAATAGTTGCCAATCGAAGGTTTGCCCTGTGCCGCCAAATTGGTCGGCGATTTTGCTATCAAACAGGATCTTATCGGCATTTTTAGGGGCTTCGGGAAGTTGTGTCGCAACGGCGAGGGCTTTCCATACTAAGCTGTGATTCAATAGGGATTTTAGCTGGTGAATGTACTGTTCGTCCTCGCTGCCATGGAGTTGTACAGCATGCAGTTGTAGTTGGTTGGCAATGGCCGCAACGTCCTCGAGGGGATGATTGACAAACACACCCACAAAATTGAGTGGGGCGGCTTGAATTAATTGCCGAGCTTGGGCTAGGCTGATATGCCGCGGTGATTTTTCGGCGAAAATTAAACCACCGTAAACGGCACCAGCTTGATGTGCGGCGATCACGTCTTGTTCACGGCTTAAACCGCAAATCTTGTTTTCACCGAGGATCAGTTTACGGCAAGCCATATCGACATCGTCTTGGCTCATAAGTGAACTACCGACTAAAAAGCCGTTGGCGTATTTGGCTAGTTCTCTTACTTGCTGGTGTTTATAGATCCCTGATTCTGAAATGATGATCCGGTCTTCTGGAATTTGTTTGGCTAACTCAGGAGTCCGTTCTAAAGTGATCGATAGATCGCGCAAGTTACGGTTATTAATGCCGATGACTTTAGCATTTAAAGCAATTGCTCGTTCTAGTTCTTGTTGATTACTCACCTCGGTCAATACACCCAATTTAAGCTTATGCGCGACGTCTGCCAGTAAGCTGTATTCATTATCGTCAAGCACCGACAGCATCAGTAAAATGGCATCGGCTTGGTGATAGCGGGCTAAGTAAATTTGGTATTCATCTATAAAGAAGTCTTTGCATAATACTGGCTGTGAAACCTGTTCGCGCACTTGAGTGACGTATTCAAACTCACCTTGAAAGTACTTGCTATCGGTTAATACCGAGATAGCTGCCGCATAGTTTTTGTAAACACCAGCAATAAAATCTAAATCAAACTCAGGTCGGATCAATCCCTTCGAAGGGGATGCTTTTTTGCATTCCAGAATAAACTTGGCAGGCGTTCCTGATAGCGCCTGATAAAAGCTCCGGTCACTGGGCTCCACTTGGTTGATAAAGCTGTTTAAGGGTTGACGTTGCATACGCTCGGCTAACCAGATTTCTTTATCTGCCACAATTTCATCTAAGATGGTCGCTTGATTTTGATTATGACTCACTGACTCATCTCCGCTAATTTGTGGGCTAACGCTAAGGGGCGGCCTGAAGCCATTTCTTCAATGGCCATATTTACGCCCTGACCGACATTGTCGGCTTTGCCGGCGAGCTTTAATAACAGAGCTACATTTACGGCAACCGCTGCTTGCTGCGCCTCTGTGGCCTTACCTTGTAATAAAGCTAAGGTGATGGTTTTGTTTTGTTCTGGGGTTCCGCCTTCAAGGGCTTCTATCGCAGCTTGTTTTACTCCGAAGTCGCTGGGGTCGAGGGTATATTCTCGGATGCTTTCACCATTTACTTCGGCAATTTGAGTGGGACCATGAATGGCCACTTCATCTAGACCTGCGCCGTGTACTACCATGGCTTTTTTCATACCCAGTTGTTGTAAGGTATGAGCAATTGGCGAAATTAAGGCTGGATCATAAACCCCCATCACTTCCATGGTTGGGTGAGCCGGATTAATTAGGGGGCCGAGTACATTAAAAATGGTTCGGGTCTTCAGGGTTTGTCGTACCGGCATCGCATGGCGGACACCAGCATGGTATTGCGGTGCAAATAAGAAACACAGACCTAATTCGTCTAAGCAGCGTCGAGCGGTTGCAGGTGTCATTTGAATATTAATGCCTAAAGCAGCCAGTAAATCTGATGAGCCCGATTTACTGGAGACGCTGCGGTTGCCGTGTTTGGCAACTTTAACTCCAAGACTTGCCGCCACAAATGCCGAAGTAGTCGAGATATTAATGGTGTTGTAGCCATCGCCACCAGTACCAACAATGTCAGCAAAGGGGTAGTCGGGCGTTGGGAACGGCGCTGCGTTTGCCAATAGCGCGCGCGCCGCACCAGCAATTTCCTCTGGGGTCTCGCCTTTAATTTTTAAGGCCGTTAGCAGTGAAGACAACACAATCGGCTCGACTTCACCTTGAATCACTTGGCTAAATACCTGTTGCGCTTGCTCGCTGCTGAGGCTTTGCCCTTGATAAAGTTGCTCTAAGATTGCCTGCATTATGCTTGCTCCTTTGCTTGTGTGGCCCAATCAAGGCTACGAGCTAATAAACTTGCGCCTTCGCTGGTTAATATGGACTCTGGGTGAAATTGAAAACCAATGACTTTATCTTGTTGATTGATAATGGCCATCGGCATTTGTTGGTAGTGGGCGTTTACTGTCAAGCCTGTCGGCATTTTGGTGGCAACTAAGGAGTGATAACGCGCCACCGGAAGCGGATTGGTTAAACCTTCAAACATTAGCTGATTATCATGTTCAATCAATGATGATTTTCCATGCACAATTTCTTCTGCTTTACCGACCTCGCCGCCGTAACTTTCAACCAGCGCTTGATGACCTAAGCAGATCCCAATAATTGGCACTTGCCCTTTGCATAAGTCAATGAGCTCTAACATGCAGCCGGCTTGCTGTGGATTGCCCGGTCCCGGTGATAGTACTAACACAGGAAGATCTGGACAGGCATCAATGTGCTGTTTGATCTCGGAAGCGCTTAAATGATTACGATATATATGAACATCTAAGCCTTGACTGCGAAACTGGTCAACTAGGTTGTAAGTAAAAGAGTCAAAATTATCGAGTAAAAATACACTATGAGTCATGGCTGACATCCTTTAAGGTTGAGCCGTGGGCGCGAGCGATGGCATTTAATACGGCAGCGGCTTTATTACGGGTTTCGTCGGCTTCCGCTTGAGGATCTGAATCATAGACAATACCAGCTCCCGCCTGCACATGAGCGACTTGGTTTTTGACAAAGGCCGATCGGATCACAATACAAGTATCCATATCGCCCTTCCCCGTGAGGTAGCCAACTGCACCGCCATAACTACCACGGCGCTGTTGCTCGATTTGTCTAATTAGCTCTGATGCGCGAATTTTAGGCGCTCCAACCAGAGTTCCCATATTCATGCACGCTTGGTAAGCATGTAGTGCGTCCAAATCTTTGCGCAAGGTGCCGATAACTCGCGAAACCAAGTGCATCACATGGCTATAGCGATCGACTTTGAGCAGGTCTGCAACGTGACGAGTACCCGGCTCACTAATGCGGGCGACATCATTGCGGGCTAAATCTACCAGCATGATATGTTCGGCGGTCTCTTTCTTATCTAAACGGAGTTCTAACTCCAAGCGTCCATCTAAATCTCGATTGATAGAACCGTCGGGGTTAAAGCCACGTTTGCGGGTCCCTGCTATCGGATAAATCTCGACATCCCGGCTATTGGAACAATACTTAATCGCGCTCTCTGGAGAAGCACCAAACAATACAAATTCACTATCTTGTAGATAGAACATATAAGGGCTGGGGTTGGTTAATTTTAATTCTCGGTAAGCGGCGAGACTATCGGGACAGGCCAGTTGAAAGCTGCGCGAGGGAACGACCTGAAAAATATCACCCTGACGAATATAGTCTTTTAAGGTTTCAACATGTTCGCAATAATGGGCGTCGCTAATGTCGGTGCTTATTTTAGCTTGATAATTAGTTGGTACCGTTGACTCTTGCTGGTGGTTCTCCGTTTCACATAATTCAGCCAAGTGGCTTAAACGCTGAGTGATTCGTGAGCTCTCGTGGTCATTGAATAGTGAACCGATAATATGGGTCACTTGCTGTTGATGGTCGATTAATAGCAAGCTTTCGGCGAGATAGAATTGAAAGTCAGGGCAGGCATTGGTGCTATCGGCAACTGTTGGCAGTTGTTCAAAGCTGGCAATGAAGTCGTAAGCAAATACTCCACCGATAAATAAGCCTTCATTGAAGTCTGTTTGCGAGCCATAAAGTGTGACTAATAAACGTAACGCATCAACTGGAGAGCTGGCTTTTAAGCGAGAGTCTTCGTCTAAATTGGCTGTCGGAAGGGGATAGTCTACGACGAGTTGTTTTGAGGTTTGCTGGGTAATTAGCGATGGTTCTAAATTCGCGGTAACGTCGGCTAAGACCGACTCGCCATTGGGTGATATAGCAACAAATGTCACTTCTCGTCCATGGCAGCTAATTTTAACTGCTGCATCGGCCAATATGAGACTTTTGAGGTTTTCCTTACTGTCTATTTCCGCCGATTCAAGCAATACATTTTGTTGGCTTTCTTTACACAATTCTTGATAAAGACTAAGTGGATCATGCACATAGCTGGCATCGATCTGGATATTCTTTAGTTGTACCCTAGGTGGGGTAGCCATAGTTCGTTACTCCTAGTGAAGCCGTAGCGCAAATATAAAAAAAGCCCGCTTTAAGCGGGCTTTGTTGTTCTGTTCAATGTATTGGAAATACAACAACTCACACCCGTCTAATTCGGAGTGCGCCACCACCAAGATTTGTTGGTTAGAAGAAAAGTTGTCATGTTTATCCTTAGTCATTCTGATAAGATTAGTTAACTTTAAATGACCTTACTAAGTCAAGAAAAAATTTAGGAAATTAAATGAGATTTGATTTGCATAGTCACACAACAGCTTCTGATGGCGGTTTAACGCCAGAGGAGTTGGTGATGCGCGCCGAGAACATGCAAGTCGAAATGCTAGCGATCACCGATCACGATACGACTGATGGCATTGCTGCTGCCCAAGCTCAGGCCAAACATTTAGAGCTGATCGCTGGAACCGAAATTTCCACTGCTTGGCATGCTTTCGATATTCATATTGTTGGCTTGAATATCGATATTACGAATCCTGTTCTACAACAGCAGTTGCTGGTGCAGCGGGAAAAGCGTGAAATTAGAGCAATTGAAATGGGGAAACGCCTCGCAAAGGCGGGGATTGAGCAAGTATATGAGCAAGCTAAAGTGCTGTCTGGTAAGGCACCAATTACTCGATCTCATTTTGCTCGAGTGTTAGTGGAGCGGGGACTGGCGAGTAATTTTAATAAGGTCTTCGACAAATATCTACGTCGTGGAAATATCGGTTATGTACCGAATAATTGGATGAGTATTGCAGAGGCGGTCCAACTTATCCATCAAGCCGGTGGCGTCGCGGTATTGGCGCATCCAACCCATTATGATTTGTCGAATAAGTGGATCCGAAAACTGATCGCTGAGTTTGCCGATGTGGAGGGGGACGGTATAGAAGTGGCGATGCCACAGATGTCGAAAGATCAAATGGCATGGTTGGCTGACTTAGCTGAACAACATCACTTAAGTTCTTCTCAAGGCTCTGATTTTCATCATCCTTCTACTTGGCGTGAGTTGGCTCGGGGGTTACACTTACCAGAGAAGTGTCAACCGATTTGGTTACGTTGGCAAACAAAGTAATTCCCACTCCGGCCATTCAGTAAAAGTAAAATGTGCGAAAACAATGACGTGAACGAAGTACTCACTGTAATCACTCGTTACTTAAAGCGTTTATTTTTAGTTGTTTACAGCTTTAGCCTGCACTCTGTGGCTGGAAGGAATATAATAGCGATGATTCTTCAAGACGCTCGAGAGCGCAGGAATAGTTATGAGTCAATTTTTCTATGTTCACCCGGATAACCCACAACAGCGTTTAATGAACCAAGCTGCAGGGTTGATCAAAAGTGGGGGGGTTGTGATTTACCCCACCGATTCAGGATATGCCATTGGTTGCCATATTGGTGATAAAGCGGCATTAGAACGAATATGTAGGATCCGTCAACTGGATAAAAATCATCATTTTACCTTGATGTGTCGTGACCTATCTGAATTATCTGAATATGCTCGTGTCGGGAATCTTGCCTATCGTTTATTACGCAATAATACACCGGGAGCCTACACCTTTATTTTTAAAGGAACCAAGGAGGTACCAAGGCGTTTGCTTAATCCTAAGCGCAAAACCATCGGTATTCGGGTTCCTAACGATAAGATCGCACTTGCAATGCTAGAAGCCTTAGGCGAACCCTTGATGTCCTGTAGTCTTATTTTACCTGGGAACGATTACACCGAATCCGATCCTGAACAAATTCGCGATACGCTTGAACACCATGTCGATCTTATTATTAATGGTGGATATTTGGGTGAGCAGCCGACCACAGTGATTGATTTGTCGGAAGATAGTATGGAAATCATCCGCAGAGGTTCGGGCGATACCGCCCCTTTTGAGTAATGTTAGATAAGGCCTCTCCAACTCAGCAATTAACTTTAGCAAGCGTGAACGGTGAGCCTTGGTTAAATATTCCCAATGATTTATTTATACCTCCAGATGCAATGGAGGTTATTTTAGAGAATTTCGAAGGACCCCTCGACTTACTATTATACCTGATCCGTAAGCAGAAATTAGATATCGAACGTCTTCCTGTGCTCGCGATTACGCAGCAATACATGGAATATATGGAAGCAATGCGGCAGCTAAAACTTGAGCTTGCAGCGGAATACTTGGTGATGGCGGCCTTACTGACGGAAATTAAGTCTCGCTGCTTATTGCCAGTGCAAGAACATGAACAAGCTGAAGATGATCCGAGAGCTGAATTGATCCGGCGTTTACAAGAATATGAGTTGTATAAAAATGCGAGTGACAGGCTGGATGAGTTACCACGTGAGCAGCGCGATATTTTTTTAGCCTCGGTTGCTAAGCCTGCAGAGTTGCCTGTTAAGTTAATTTATCCTGAAGTGGCTATGGATGAGCTCATTGAAGCGATGCGTCGCATTGTACAGCGAGTTAGTAATTTTGAGCATCATGAAATTAAAAGAGAAAAACTATCTACTCGGCAGCGAATGAGTGATATTTTGGCGCGCTTGCAACAGCATCAATTTGTTGAATTTACCCAGCTATTTAGCCAGAGTGAAGGTCGTAGCGGCTTGGTCGTTAGCTTCTTAGCGATTTTAGAACTCATTAAGGAAGGCTACATCAAGTGTGTGCAGAGTCAGCCCTTAATGCCGATTCAAGTTATTTTGGTGAATGAGATGCGTGATTAACTATGTCTGCAAAACCAAATCTCGTCAAACTGGTGGAAGCGGCATTATTTGTTGCCGCTCGACCATTGAGTGTTAAAGAACTACAAGCCAGTGTGTTAGCTGATGTGGGACTTGCTCGTGCTCAAGTGAATATGATTTTGGAAGAATTGAGCTTGCGTTATCAAGATTCGGGAATTGAGCTGATAGAAACTGCTAGTGGTTACCAGTTTCGTGCGCGCCAAGAATTTGCTCCTCAATTAGCTAATTTATGGGCGGAGAAAGCGCCTAAATTTAGCCGAGCACTGTTAGAAACCTTGACGTTGATTGCTTATCGGCAGCCCTTGACTCGTGGTGAGATTGAGGCCATACGCGGGGTTGCGGTGAGTAGCCATATTATTAGCGTGCTCAAAGATAGAGGCTGGATCCGAGTGGTTGGTCACAAAGAAGTTCCGGGCAGACCTAGTCTACTGGCCACTACAACCGCCTTTCTTGATTATTTTGGTTTGAAAGATTTGACTGATTTGCCAGAATTAGATCAATCTTTACTTGAAAAACTGCCGCAAGACTTTCAGACTTAGCGCACTTTACCATCCGGATAAGAAATATGAGTGAAAAACTTCAAAAAGTCCTGGCTCGCAGCGGTCTGGGCTCACGTCGTGAGATGGAAGCTGTTATTGATGCAGGCAGAGTGAGTGTTAACGGGGTTAAGGCGAAGTTAGGCGATCGCATTGAAGAAGGCGCAGAGGTTCGAGTTGATGGCCACTCAGTGCAGATTCAAAAGGTTGAAGATACCATTTGTCGTGTGCTTGCCTACCACAAGTCGGAAGGCGAAATCTGTTCCAGAAATGATCCCGAGGGGCGTGAAACGGTGTTTGAACGTTTGCCGCGGCTACAAAATGGCCGTTGGATTGCGGTGGGACGTTTGGATATTAATACCTCTGGTTTGTTGTTGTTTACGACCGATGGAGAGTTGGCGAATCGTTTAATGCATCCGAGTTTCGAAGTTGAGCGAGAATATGCGGTACGGGTATTTGGCGATGTTGATGATGCGATGATCCATCGCTTGCGCAGTGGTGTTGAGCTGGAAGATGGTAAGGCGACTTTTACCACGGTAAGGCGCCAAGGCGGTGAGGGGATTAACCAATGGTACTCGGTCACCCTAAGCGAAGGTCGTAACCGTGAAGTGCGACGGATGTGGGAGTCTCAAGGTGTACAAGTGAGTCGCCTGATCCGAGTTCGCTATGGTTTATTGCCGTTACCGAAAGGACTACCACGCAGTGGCTGGCAAGAAATGCCATTAGAACAAGTGAACTATTTACGTCAATTGGTTCAACTAAATAAAGAAGATAATACCGTGATTAAAGTTGCTGATCGCGTCCGCAGTACTCAACGTATCAGAAAGTCGGTTCGTAAACATCGCACCAGAACCCAAGGTCAAGCGGCTAAACGTAGACGTTTGAAGTAGTAAAAAGCCCGCTCACTGAGCGGGCTTTTTTGTTCTGTAGTTTATCAATGAGTTGTGATTCTAATTTGCAAAAACGGGCCCTGCGCCAGTGGACCACAGAATGACCGTTGCGATGAGAACCGATACTAGAACGACTAAGCCAACCGTGACCAAGCTACTCGCATAGATAAATCCGCGCTCTTCTGGGATATGCATAATAATCGGAACCCCAGTGTAAAGCAGGTAGATCGAATAAGTGAGGCCAACTAAGCCTGCCACCATCACAAACCATGGCTCAGGGTACAGGCCGGCGAAACCCACCATGAAAATAGGAGTAGCGACATAGGCCGATAACTCTAAGGTTTGCTGGTAAGTGGTGTCGGCATTAAAAGTCTTTGCCATCCATTGTGCAGCTAAAGCTAAGCACAGGACACTCGTCACGAGGGCTGCATACATCGCCAGGGACATAAAGATGGCACTTTCGCTGGTTAGAGAAAAACTATTTGTGCCAACTTTCCAACCAATATGCACCGTGGAAAAGTAGCCACAGATTGCTGGAATGAGGGCCATCAATAGCAAATGAGATAAACTGGCTCCAATTCCTTCATGGTGTTTGTCGATGTCTCGCCATTCTTCTTTGGTATGTGAAGCCAAGCCCCATACATGACTAAATAACATATGTTCACCCTCAGTGGTTAACAAGTTTGCAACATTTACTATTAAGTTATGCGCGAAGTCTGTGAAGTCGTCAAGTCATATTATCTCTTTCTGTATAAATATTGTTCTTTAGTTTTTTTGTGCGCTAGGCTTCAAATCACTTAATGCAGGGGGGATGACATCATCAATCAGACAGACGTTTGTTATTCGATTTGTCTAACCGCATTTGAATTCACGAGAATGACCTAAAAATTTATACAGACGAGTGAAAGATTAGATTTGAAGCGTTGCTTGAGAAAGACGCTGTTTATGCGTGGTTCACGCACTGCATCGTAGTGATAACAAGGGTTTAGCTTAAACTAAAATTGACCGTGAAAGATTAAGTTTCGCGCGATACTTAATCTTTGTGGGTAGGCGTGGCATTGCGGCAAGATATTAGTCTAGTTTCAGTTGCTGATGCTGTTGCGCTGAACTCAGATCCAAGCCATGTGAGTCGATTCGTAATACACTCATCTGCTGGTACCAATCGCCTAATACAACGCGATACATGGTTGAGGTGGTGCCCAACTTGATTTGATGGATGTCTGGGCGGTGGGTATGCCCATGGATCATATAATCAATCTGACGCTGTTTAAAACGTTGCTCCACTTCTCCTTGGTTTACATCCATGATACCGAGTGATTTACTTTTGTTGGCTTGTTTACTTTTGCTACGAATTTTATTGGCAAGAATTTGCCGAATAAATAGCGGAAGTAACAAAAATAGACGTCTTAGCCAGCGCTTTTGGGTGATCGCTCGATATTCTTGGTAGCCCTGATCGTCGGTACACAAAGTATCACCATGCAGGATCAGCACCTTTTTACCATATAAGTCGATGACTTCTTCTTCTTCAAGTAGGATCATTCGACAACGTCGCGCATAATCCTTGCCAACCATAAAATCTCGGTTGCCATGAATAAAGTAAGTCGGAACGCCTTGTTCTGCCAAAGCAAGCAGTGCTTGCTCTACTTGCAGAGCAACCGGTGTTTGATCGTCGTCGCCAATCCAAAACTCGAATAAATCGCCAAGAATATATAAGGCGTCTGCTTGAGGGGCTTGTTGTTCAATAAACTCAATAAAGGCCCGAATAATATCGGGCCGCTGTTCACTGAGATGTAAATCAGAGATGAAATAGGTGAGCACTTAGCGCTTATTCCGCAACGCTGACCGAAGTGATGAGCACTTCTTCTAAGGGGACATCGGCATGCACATAACCAAAGTTGCCAGTGTCTACGCCTTTGATTTTATTTACAACATCCATTCCTTCTATCACTTCAGCAAATACGCAGTAACCCCAACCTTCGCTGGTTTCGCTTTTAAAGTCGAGGAAGGCATTGTCATTTACGTTGATAAAAAACTGTGCTGATGCCGAATGAGGCTCCATGGTTCGAGCCATCGCGAGGGTGCCAGTTTTGTTGGATAAACCATTGTTCGCTTCATTTTTAATCGGCGCTTTAGTGGTTTTTTCTTCCATACCTGAAGCGAAGCCACCGCCTTGCACCATAAAGCCATCGATGACGCGGTGAAAAATAGTGTCGTTATAAAAACCTTCTTTAGCATAGGCCAAAAAGTTTGCCGTGGTTTTAGGGGCTTCACTTTCGAATAGCTTAATGACTATGTCGCCAAAATTAGTGTGTAAAGTAACCATTATTTTACCTTTTTATCGTTAGTGCCCCGATTCTAAACCTTCGTTGGCTTAGTGACTAGTCGTCGCGCTTAATTCGGCTGTTTTTCCTAGGCGGCAATGATAGAATGTGACTCTTTATCGACAGTTAGTAAATGGAACAGGAAATAATATAGATGTTACAGATATACAATACCTTGACGCGTAAAAAACAGGCCTTCAAACCTTTGATTGAAGGGAAGGTTGGTATGTATGTTTGTGGCGTTACCATTTACGATTATTGTCACATTGGACACGCGCGTACTTTTGTGGCTTTCGATACAGTGGCTCGTTATTTACGCTGGTCTGGTTTCGAGCTTAATTTCGTTCGTAATATTACTGACGTTGATGACAAAATCATTAATCGCGCAGCGGAAAATGGCGAAAGTTGTGAAGCCCTAACGGAACGTTTTACGACCGCCATGCATGCCGATTTTGACGCACTAAATATGCTGCGTCCCGATGTAGAACCTCGGGTAACTACGCATATGCCTGAGATTATCGATGTTATTGAAAAGTTAATTGCCAATGGTCATGCCTATGTGGCAGAGAGTGGCGATGTACTGTTTGAAGTGAATAGCTTTGCAGATTATGGCAAGTTGAGCCTACAAAATTTGGATATGTTACAAGCCGGCGCACGGGTGGAAGTGGGAGAAGATAAGCGTAACCCGCTTGATTTTGTGTTATGGAAGAGCGCTAAGCCTGGTGAGCCGATGTGGGATTCTCCGTGGGGGAAAGGCCGCCCCGGTTGGCATATCGAGTGTTCGGCGATGAACATGAAGCATCTCGGCGAAGTCTTTGATATTCATGGCGGCGGCTCCGATTTGGCCTTTCCTCATCATGAAAATGAAATCGCTCAGTCCTGCTGTGCTCACGGTACCCACTATGTGAATTACTGGATGCATTCAGGGATGGTGCAGGTCAACAAAGAGAAAATGTCTAAATCTTTGGGGAATTTCTTTACTATTAAAGATGTACTTGAAGTTTACGACCCAGAAACCGTGCGTTATTTCTTATTGTCTGGACACTATCGAAGTCAGCTCAATTATTCGGAAGATAACTTAAAGCAGTCGCGTTCCGCATTAGAGCGTTTATATACGGCGCTACGTCATGTAGAGCTAAAGCCAATTGATGATGCACTTGCAGAGGCTTACCGTAGTCAGTTTAAAGCGGCTATGGATGATGACTTTAATACGCCAGAAGCGCTTCCGGTATTATTTGAATTGGCTAAAGATGTGAACCGTTTAAAAGACAGCGATAGTGAGTTGGCTGGACAGTATGCGAGTTTGCTACTCGAGTTAAGTGGCGTGTTGGGTATTCTAGGCCAGGACGTAGAGAGTTTTTTACAGGGTGAGCATGATAGCGAAGTTGCTGAAATCGAGGCATTAATTGTCGCGCGTAATCAGGCTCGTAATCATAAGGACTGGGCGGCTGCAGATGTCGCTCGCGCTCGTCTCACAGAGATGGGAATTGTACTTGAAGATGGTGCTTCTGGGACGACGTGGCGAAGAGCTTAGTTGTAGAACAGTTTATTGATTATCATTAAAAAGGCGGCTTGACCGCCTTTTTTATAACTTATATTTTTTCAATAACTGTTGGTATTGGGGGCTTGCTGTCACTCGAGTTAAAGCGTGCTGAAAGCGTTCTAAGTAGCTCGGATCTGTGCCGAGACTGAAGGCATAACAGCCTTCGAGCGTACCGAGTTGAAAGATCGATTCAAATAACTCCTCATCATAACCCAATGCTTTGGCTGTTTGTGCGATGACTTCTGGCTCCGAGGCGATTACATCCACGCGCCGACGAATGAGCAGACGTAGCGATTTCTCAAAGTCGGCAGTAAATATAATTTGTTCTGGCGTGATCCCCTGACTGAGTAATAGTTGCTCGCCTACGCTGGCTTTCATCGCGCCAAATAATAAGGGTGGGGGCGGCGCTAGGTGAGTGATTTTAATTGACCGAGATCTTAAGGCGACCAGTTCGATTTTTGAGCGGGTAATTGGACATGCCCAATGAAACAGAGTTTCACGTCTAGGACTACGCATGGTTAAGAATAAAGCCATATTGGGTCGATGCTGAAGCAAATAATAGGCTTTTTCCCAAGTTTGTAGCTTGATAGCTTGAGGCGCTTGTCCCATTTCTTGCCATACGAGTTTTATTAGCTCAACTGAAAGCCCAGTTAAATGGGCATTCTCTACATAATTGTATGGGCGCAGATTTTCCGTTACGAAGGAGATGGGCTCTGCGCGGCAGTGAAGAGAGAGAGCCAAGCTAAGTGCAACTAAATAACGGGCTAACATAAACTATCTCAAAGATTACTCTTTATAAAACTAGCTTAAGTATGTCGTTACCGTCTAAAAAAAGGCGAATACTGAGAGTTAGTACTCGCCTTTAACGACTACAGATCGTGAAATTGTTCACAAGCCTCAAGAGTATTCTCAATTAAAGTTGCAACGGTCATTGGCCCAACACCTCCAGGTACAGGAGTAATGAATGCTGCGTGTTGGCGAGCCACTTCGTATTCTACGTCACCAGCAAGTTTGCCGTTGTTTAAGCGATTAATGCCTACATCGATCACCATTGCACCGGGTTTAATCCATTCTCCAGGAATAAACTGTGGCTTACCTACCGCCACGATGACTAAGTCAGCCCGACGAACATGGGCTTCTAAGTCTTTGGTAAAGCGGTGGCAAGTGGTGGTGGTACAGCCTGCTAATAGTAGCTCAAGAGTCATTGGCCGTCCGACGATATTAGAAGCCCCAACAACAACCGCTTCTAAGCCATAGGGACTAACGCCTGTGGACTCAATCAACGTTATAATGCCTTTCGGAGTACAAGGGCGTAGTGCTGGAATTCGTTGCGCCAATCGACCAATGTTGTATGGGTGGAAGCCATCAACATCTTTATCGGGGCGGATCCGCTCAATTACTTTTGTTTCCTCGATACCTTCTGGTAATGGTAACTGAACTAAAATGCCATCAATGAGAGGGTCTTCGTTGAGCGCGTCGATTTCAGCGAGCAAGGTTTGCTCGTCCGTATTATCGTCGAGGTCGATCGATTTTGATATAAAGCCAACCGCTTCACATACCCGACGTTTACTGCCGACGTAAACTTGCGAAGCAGGATTGTCGCCCACCAAAATAACCGCTAAACCTGGCGGGCGTTTTCCTTCACTGATCCGTTGCTTTACTCGCTCCGCAACCCGATCTTGAACTTGTAAGGCAATTTTTTTTCCATCAATTATTTGTGCAGACATCGATTCTTCTTTAACTAGTGATTGACGATTCTAGATGGCGCTATTTTGGCATGTTAGATAGATAAATGTCAGTGTTTTTTAAGCTAAACGTGGGGCGAGGCTCAATGCCGGAGGCTTTTGTAATTGAATTGGCAACTTAGCCAGTGTGAAAGCTGGCCAAGTTGCGCTATGGAAGGCTTAGGCTGCAACCCAGAGTAATGTTATTGAATTGGCAACTTAGTAGCCAGTGTGAAAGCTGGCTAAGTTGCGCTATGGAAGGCTTAGGCTGCAACCCAGAGTAATACGGCGATGATTTGGGGCGATAAGATCCGTAAACACATCACTAAGGGGTAGACAGTGGCATAGGCTAAGGCTGAGGCGCCTGAAGTACTATGAATTGAGTTCGCAAAAGCGAGTGCTGGTGGATCGGTCATAGAGCCAGCCATTAAGCCACATAAGCTTAAATAATTGAGCTTTACCAGATAGCGCCCAATCAGGCCAATGGTTAGTAGCGGAATTAAAGTGATAAAGGCACCATAAAACATCCAAGTGAGGCCGTCACCATCGAGTAGGGTTTCAATGAAGTTAGCGCCAGAGTTAATACCAACTACGGCTAAAAATAATACAATGCCAATTTCTCTTAGAGCTAAATTTGCACTGGGAGGCATGAACCAATATAGGCGCCCAATACTGCCGATCCGCGCTAGAATTATTGCCACAATGAGCGGACCACCAGCTAGACCTAGTTTTAATGGTGCGGGGAGGCTAGGGATTGCTAATGGCAATGATCCTAGCAACACCCCTAAGCCGATGCCAATGAAAATGGGTAACATTTGTACTTGCTGTAGTTTACTGCGCAGATTTCCTAAACTCGTGGCGACCTTATCGACATCTTCTGAAGGGCCGACAATATTAAGAATATCGCCAAATTGTAAGATAGAATCTTTGTTGGCCACCAGTTCGACACCTGCGCGATGCAGGCGCGAAACCACCACATTAAAATTATTCTTAAAGTCGAGTTCACTAAGCTTTTTACCCAGAAGGCGTTCTTCTGTCACCACGACTCGTTCACTGCGTAACAATGTGCCCTTGGTCGATAATGACTCGTTAATTTCTTCACCGATAATGATTGTTGCTTGTTCTAATTGTGTTCGATTTGGTCCGACGAGATGTAAGTAGTCACCTTTATGCATCAACATATCAGGGCTAGGGACTTTCAATTCGCCATTACTTTTTACCCGGGAACAGATGAGTTCGTCGCCGATTAATTTATTGAGTTGGGAGAAAGCCAAACCATCAAGGTTTGGATTTTGGATGATGACGTTGATGTCTTGTAAGCTTTTCTTCTTCTTGCCTTTGGCGTTATCAAAACGTTCCGCTTCGTTATCTACATTAATTCGAAATACCAAGCGGATGATCGACATCGATAACAGGATCCCCAAAATGCCAAAGGGATAAGCCATTGCATAACCTAAACCGAGCTGAGTGGTTTGCTGGTCGTTCATCCCCAATTCTTGCAAAATTTGCTGACCAGCCGCTAGCGATGGCGTATTGGTGACGGCACCACTATAAATGCCTAGAAAAACATTGAGTGGTAAGTTGAAAATAAAGTGCAGGGATACCGCGGTTATCCCTCCAATGAGCACAATTCCTGCTGCGAGCAAATTGAGTTTTAAGCCGCTTGCTTTTAATGAAGCAAAGAAGCCGGGGCCAACTTGGATACCAATAGTGTAAACAAAAAGAATTAGACCAAATTCTTTAATAAAGTGCAGCGCATGGGGGTCTAAGTGCCAACCAAACTGATTGACGAAATGGCCGACAAATAGCCCACCGAATAAAACACCGCCGATGCCCAAGCCTATACCGCGTATTTTTAGGCCTCCAAACCAGAGACCAATCACGGCAACTGCTGATAAAAGCAAGATGGATAATGCTACTTCGCTCATGTGATTCCTTTCATGCAGTCGTGATAAAATTGTTAACATAACGATAAAAGGCTACAACTTTAATTTGTCACTTCTTTTGACTTGGATTAATAAATCACTATGACATGAAACACTTAGCTTAAAAGTGTCTTTCGCTTCACAGTTTGTAAAGGCGGAGAAGTAATCTTTGTGCCTACCTGTGAAGAAATAGCCTATTTAAGCAGCGGTATATTGCCGAATAGCAACCATTTTGGTTATGCTATAACCAAACGGTAAATATCTCCAAAAAACTGTTTGACGCTGACCATTCAAGTGGGTAGTATTCGCCTCCGTTGAAGGCACAAACAGTGTTGGAATCGAATCGATGATTAGCGCAGCTTGGTAGCGTATCGTCGCGAAGCTCGTTAAGAGTGGGGCCAGAGGATTAGATTCTCTATAATATCAAGGTAATCGGTGATTAGCGCAGCTTGGTAGCGCATCTGGTTTGGGACCAGAGGGTCGGGAGTTCGAATCTCTCATCACCGACCAAATTTTAAAACCTAGTTAGATGACTCGGTTTATTGACGCTAAAGATGCGCCCTTAGCTCATCTGGATAGAGCAACGGCCTTCTAAGCCGTAGGTAGTAGGTTCGAGTCCTACAGGGTGCGCCAATATAGATGCTTTAATTAGCATAAAAGTTTGTGGTGGGTATAGCTCAGTTGGTAGAGCCCCGGATTGTGATTCCGGTTGTCGTGGGTTCAAACCCCATTACTCACCCCATTTATTCGACAACATTACCACAGTGGTGTTGCGAAATAGTTTTGCGGAAGTGGCGGAATTGGTAGACGCGCTAGATTTAGGTTCTAGTATCGCAAGGTGTGAGAGTTCAAGTCTCTCCTTCCGCACCATTATTGGTGTCAGCGTGGGTAACGCTTAAAATTTACCAGAAATTCGGTGATTAGCGCAGCTTGGTAGCGCATCTGGTTTGGGACCAGAGGGTCGGGAGTTCGAATCTCTCATCACCGACCACTACATAAAGCCTCGTCGTAATGACGAGGCTTTTTTGTTTTTGAATTCAGGACCTCCAATTTAATCGCTATTTCATAGCAATCATCAGTGTTTAAAAAGTGTTGTATTGAACGACTGGTTACCGAGCCTACTGGTAAATTGAAGATGACGCTGTTGTTTTAAGTATATATTGGTGAAGGACTTGGAATAGCAGAAAGTGTAATGACATAATTAAAGCTTGCTAGTTGGATGACATTAGCCCAACCTGATTCAGAGTCTCGTCTGTCAAAATCAGTATTAGCATGTGAGCTCTTTGCAGTTAAACCAATAATATATAAGGGCTTACATGACTCGTTTCTTTTATTCTATGTTATGCGTGCGAGTGGGAACTGAGACCACACTTGTTTAGTTCAGACAACCATTTATGGTTGAAACTCTGGAAAAACAAAAACATTCAATTCCATCAATGGCAGGTCAATTCTTTCTTGACTAGGTTTTGGCCCGATTATCCTGAACCTGAGTTGTTGCGAGTCTTTGTACCTTGTTGCGGAAAAAGTTTAGACATGTTGTGGCTAGCTCAGCGTGGTCATCAGGTGGTGGGGGTAGAATTGAGTCCTATCGCGGTTAAAGCTTTCTTCAAACAACATCAATTGCGCCCCGAGATTAAAAATATCGGCGACTTTAGCCTTTGGCAGTGTAACAATATTAGTATTTTTTGCGGCGACTTCTTTAAGCTGACAAAAGCCTTGTTAGGGGAAGTCCATATGGTATTTGATAAGGCTGCGTTAACCGCTTTATCTTCGCCTATACGAAAGCGCTATGCATCGTATATGACAACACTAATCCCTCATCAAGCGGATATATTTTTGCTCACTATTGAAGATTTTTCCAGTCGGCTTGAGCGGGAACAGGCTGCTGATATCGACCAAGAACTGCCACTTATTTTTAAAGACTATTCGATTCGTTTGCAACATGTAGAAGATGAAACTGGAAAAGATGTACCTGCCAATGGTCTTGCTCAGGCTAAGCTTTATCGATTAAAACATCCGCTCTTTAGTATCGACCCCTGATATCGTTCTTTTTAAGTCATTATTATGGGTGAATTTTGCTATGGCCAGCTTGTGAGCATGGAACCTTATGCGTTTACTTTGGGAATATCCGCCCGATTTTTTAGTATCTTTAGGTTTGTTTTCAGCATCACTCGTCGAAATTAGATGGATGCTTTTCATTGCATAAATTGGCTTAAGAGGTGCGCGGCTGCAAATATTTAGTGGATATCAAGGATAATATAGCGATCAGTCTCGACCTAAGCCTAAACCACCGCTATAATGCGGCGTTTTGAAATTATGGGTCCTTATTATTGAGGACAACGGCCTCGCCACTGCGGGCCGCTATCAACCCATTGTTTACGTAAGTAAATTGTCAGCAGGGTGCTGACTATAGCCGAGGTAATAAAATGCAGGTTTCAGTAGAAACAACTCAGGGCTTGGAGCGTCGTGTTACGATTTCGATTGACGCTGCACAAATCGAACAACAAATTGAGCAAGCGCTTCAAGAAGAATCACGTCGCGCACGTATCGATGGTTTCCGCCCTGGTAAAGTGCCAGTGAGTGTCATCAAAAAACGCTACGGTGCAGCCGTACGTCAAGATGTAACTGGTCAAGCAATGCAGCGTTCATTCTACGAAGCTATCATTCAAGAGAAACTAAACCCAGCTGGAGCGCCAGCTCTTCAACCTGGTGAGACGACTGATGGTGAGTTTAGCTTCACTGCTACTTTTGAAATTTTCCCAGAAGTTGAAGTTAAAGGCTTAGACGCAATCGAAGTTGAGAAGAAAGTTGCACAAGTTAACGATAAAGACGTTGATGCAATGATCGATACTTTGCGTAAGCAACAAGCTGCTTGGAAAGAAACCAAGGGCATGATTAAAAATGAGTTTCGTGTAAACCTAGACTTTTTAGGTAAGATCGACGGTGAAGAGTTCGAAGGCGGCAAAGCAGAAGCTTTTGATCTTGAAATGGGCGCAGGCCGTATGATTCCTGGTTTTGAAGATGGTGTTTTAGGTAAGAAAGTTGGTGACGAGTTTGTTATCGAAGTTAACTTCCCTGAAGATTACCATGCAGAACAACTGAAAGGAAAAGCTGCAACTTTCGATATTAAAGTAAATAAAGTTGAAAAACCTGAACTTGCGGAAGTCAACGAAGAATTTGTTAAGTTGTTCGGGATCGAGTCTGGTGAACTGGATGCGTTAAAAGCTGAGATCCGTAAGAACATGGAGCGCGAGCTAGAGCAAACGCTTAAAACGGGTGTGAAAGAGCAAGTTATTTCTGGTTTGTTAGAGCAAAACCCAATTGAAGTTCCTGCTGCACTGGTTTCTCAAGAAGTAGAGCAATTACGTAAGCAAGCCATGCAACGTTTTGGTGAAAATGCACAAAATGCGCCAGAGCTTCCGGATGAGTTGTTCACAGAGCAAGCACAACGCCGAGTGAGTACTGGTCTGTTATTAGGTGAGTTAATTAAGGTTAACGAACTGAAAGCTGATGATGAAAAAGTGAAAGCACATATCGCTTCTTTTGCCTCTGCGTACGAAGATCCAACAGAGGTTTTAGAGTACTATGCTAAGAACGAAGAGTTAATGAACAACATTCGTAATGTAGTATTAGAAGAGCAAGCGATTGAATTTGTACTTGAACAAGCTAAAGTAACTGAAAATGAAGTCGCTTTTGATGAAATCATGAACAAACAAGGTGCAAACTAAGTTCTAATTTGACTTAAGCACCTTTATCTCGCATATAATGGCTCGTATGTACTACATACGAGCCATTTTTTTAAAGGAAGAGCGCATCAATGTCTAAAGAAGTTAATCAGTCTGCATTCGACCCCATGGCAGCTTTGGTGCCAATGGTTATTGAGCAAACCTCTAAAGGGGAGCGTTCTTATGATATCTATTCTCGCTTATTAAAAGATCGCGTGATCTTTTTAACTGGCCAAGTAGAAGATCACATGGCCAATTTAGTGGTTGCACAGTTGTTGTTCCTCGAGTCAGAAAGTCCAGAAAAAGATATTTTCATTTATATTAATTCACCTGGTGGTTCTATTAGTGCAGGTATGGCCATCTACGATACCATGCAGTTTATTAAGCCTAACATTAGTACCGTGTGTATGGGGATGGCAGCCAGCATGGGAGCATTTTTGTTGGCTGGAGGGGCCAAGGGTAAGCGTTATTGTTTGCCGAATGCTAAGGTGATGATCCACCAACCTCTTGGTGGTTATCAAGGTCAGGCCTCGGATATTGAAATTCATGCAAATGAGATCATCAAAACAAAACGTCGTATGAATGAGTTGTTGGCCGAGCATACTGGGCAAAGTTTTGATACTATCGCTGCAGACACCGATCGCGATAACTATATGACAGCAGAACAAGCCAAAGAATATGGTATCGTCGACGATATCTTTGCGCGTCGTGAATAGGCTATAGTCAATTCTCGGTCTGTTTAGATAAGAACATAGTGAAAATAGCATTCTCAGCAGTTTGATTTACACTGTAATTAAGGGCTGAACTGCTAAATAGTTTGAGGTTAGCGAATGACAGATAAGCGCAAAGGTGATGGAGATAGTAGTAAACTACTGTATTGCTCCTTCTGCGGTAAAAGCCAGCATGAAGTGAGAAAGCTGATTGCCGGGCCTTCCGTTTATATTTGTGACGAATGTGTTGAATTATGTAATGACATTATTCGAGAAGAAATAAAAGAGATATCGCCGAAGAAAGAGGGTGATTCACTACCGGTTCCTAAGGAAATTAGAGCTCATCTTGACGACTATGTAATTGGTCAAGACCATGCGAAAAAAGTACTGGCGGTGGCGGTATATAATCACTACAAACGTTTACGTAATGGTGATGTCGCAGACGGTATTGAGCTTGGTAAAAGCAACATCTTGCTGATTGGTCCAACTGGTAGTGGTAAAACATTATTAGCGGAAACTTTGGCTCGTTTGTTGGATGTACCATTTACGATGGCTGACGCAACCACCTTAACCGAAGCCGGTTATGTTGGGGAAGATGTTGAAAATATTATCCAAAAATTGCTGCAAAAATGTGATTACGACGTTGAAAAAGCGCAACGTGGGATAGTGTACATTGATGAAATTGATAAGATTTCACGTAAGTCGGATAACCCATCAATTACTCGTGATGTATCTGGTGAAGGTGTACAACAAGCCTTGCTTAAGTTGATCGAAGGCACTGTTGCTTCGGTTCCTCCGCAAGGTGGCCGAAAACATCCACAACAAGAGTTTTTGCAGGTAGACACCTCTAAGATTTTGTTTATTTGTGGTGGTGCGTTTGCTGGCTTAGATAAGGTGATTGAACAACGTGCTTCAACGGGTACCGGAATTGGTTTTGGAGCTGAAGTTAAAGGCGAAGCCGATAAACGCTCATTAAGTGAAACCTTCTCTAAAGTTGAGCCTGAAGATTTAGTCAAGTATGGTCTTATCCCCGAGTTTATTGGTCGTTTACCTGTGGTAGCTACCTTGACAGAGCTCGATCAAGAGGCTTTGATTCAGATCTTAAGCGAACCGAAGAATGCACTGACTAAACAGTATGGTGCTTTGTTTAAGTTGGAAGATGTTGAGCTGGAGTTTCGCGAAGACGCGTTACGAGCTATCGCTAATAAAGCGATGGAACGTAAAACAGGGGCTCGTGGCCTGCGCTCCATTGTTGAAGCCGTATTGCTGAATACTATGTATGATTTACCTTCGATTGATAATATCTCTAAGGTAGTGATTGATCAAACGGTGATCCAAGGTGAAAGCGATCCGATTTTGATCTACAGCAATGAAGATAAAGCAGCTAGCGCCGATTAATTCTGTGAGTCAACTTAAAATCTAAAAGCCAATCTTATGATTGGCTTTTTTTATGCCTAAATTGGTTGGTGATTAGTTTTTTTTTGCCAAATGAGTAGTAGGTTATGGCTAGGCATTTCAATTTTTTGTCGCAAAGTCATCGCAACGGTACTTGCCCACTGTTGCAGTTGCTCTAAGTCTCTCAAGCCTCCATAGCCCGCTTGTAGTAATTGGCGATCAAATGCTCGGTTGCTTTCGCTAGAATACTCTGCTGCTTGTTTAAAAGGACCATAATGAAAAAAGTGGCCCTGTTCGGGGAGGTATTGCCCGATGGCCAGATACATAGTTTTAACTACACGTTCTGTCATAATATGCGCAGTATTGGCTGTGTATACCGCATCCACGTCGCAGGGCCAAGAGTCTTCACCAACTTGATAACTTAGTGGCTTGGGTTGTTGAGTGAGTTGCATATGTTGCCGCCAGTAGTTAATGGCAGCAAGGTTAGGTTGTAGATCCGAGCACTGCCATATCAGGTGAGGACAGGCCGCAGCAAAGTGGGCTGCATGTTGGCCAGTACCAGACCCAATCTCTAGTATTGAATTATGGTGCTTGAGCCATGGTAATAGTTGCGCCAATATGGCTTGTTTGTTGTTCTCTGCCGCTTGGCTAAAAAAAGTCGCTGGATGTTGTTTACGGTTCATTGGGATGCTTATGTAAATAGGCTTGTTTGGCTAAGTTCTGCTTTTGAGTATTGTTTTTCATCGCAACTTTGTAATGCAAACCTGTTTTCGCGAGCATATGCGCGGCTACGGGGGCGGTGATTAATAAGAACATAGAAATTAACAGTTCTTTAAAACTCGGGTAGCTCTGCTCAATCCAAAAGAATAATAACGAAGCGAGTAGAATACAGCCGACACCTAGTGTACTTGCTTTGGTGGGGGCATGTAAGCGAGTAAAAAAATCAGGAAATTTGGCTAAACCAATTGAGCCGATTAACATAACGATCGCGCCCAATAGCACCAGTAAACTAATAATCATTTCTAGAAATATAGTCATATTTATGTCCTATTCGATAATATCGCCGCGCAGCAGATATTTGCAAAATGCTGAAGTACTCACGAAACCGAGGAGTGCGATGAGTAATGCTCCCTCATAATAGCTGGCAGAGCCTTGATATAGGCCGAGTAACACAATCAGCGCAATACTATTGATATACATGGTATCCACAGCGATGATCCGATCAGGTGTGGATGGGCCAATAATCAGGCGCCACGCATTGAGTGCTAAGGCACAGCAAATTAAGCCACTAGCAATTAAGATGGCGTAGGCTAACATTCAAAAATCTCCTTCAACGGGGCTTCATAACGTTGTTTAATTAATTTAATTAGCTGCTGCTCGTCTTCCAGATGCAATACGTGTACGTAGAGCCACTGCCTATCCTCGGATAACTCTAGACTCACTGTGCCAGGGGTTAGCGAAACACTGTTTGCTAAAATAGTGAGTGGTAAAGGTTCACGTAGTGAGAGAGGGATTGCGACAAAAGCAGGCTGCAATTGATGGTTACTTTGAACAATACGTTTTGCAACATCATAATTTGAGACGATGATGTCACCAATCAAACGCAGTATATAAAGCAATACTTTAAATGGTTTTTTGGAGACGGGCTCCTTTTCACTTAAAGGCGCAACGACCCAAGGAATCACAATCGCGAATACTGCTCCGAGTACCATGTGCCCACGACTAAAATCATGTAAAATTTGCCACACCAGCCATAGCAAAACACTGTGATAGGGGGTGGGGAACCAAAGGAATTGATGCTTGTTATTCATTATTTGGCGACCTCATTGAGTTGTTCAAGGCTTAAACCTGCATTGAGTTGCTCGGCAGCAAGTTTGGTATAATCCGTCACCGCGCTCCCAAAAATGACCATCAAGGGAAGTAGTCCGACTAACAAGGCAATGGCGAGGTATTGTAAAGGCTGGCCTGGTAAAGCGGTCGAGTTCTCGCCATTGGTTCGCCAAAATAGCGAGGTGCCGGCTCGTGATAAGGCGATTAGCGTAACTAGTCCGGCGATCAACATCAGCGGCCATACCCACAGCATTTGGTTTGTGCTACTTGCTGCTTGTAATATCAATGCTTTTCCGACAAACCCAGAGAGCGGCGGCATGCCAATCAGGGCTATGGCTAACAGGACAAAGATAAGGCCTAGCTTAGCAGATTGAGGCATTGCGCGAGCGCTCACAAAGCGATCTTCGGCTTTGCCTCGTTGTTGTTGAATCAGTCCTGCTAGTAGAAACATTGCGGCCCCTGCGAGGGTACTATGAAGTAAGTAGTAAATTCCTGCGGTGCTCGCTTGTACACTGTTTAAGGCGATAGTGACTAATAAAGTTCCGACAGATAGGATCACCAGGTTACTGCTTAGCACACGTAAGCTTTGGCTGGCTAATACGGCTATCGCTCCAATCGCAATGGTGCTTAAGGCGATCGGCCATAACCAAGGTAAGGCAATGTTGGCCAATTCGCCGGCTTGATTGCCAAACATCACACCGTGGATACGCCAAATACTGTAGATCCCCACTTTAGTCATAATGGCAAATAGTGCTGCCACTGGCGCGCTGGTGTTGGCATAAGCCTTCGGCAACCAAAAGTGCAGCGGTAGCATCGCCGCTTTTAGGCCAAATACAGCTAATAGTAACAGTGCGCCTGCTTTAGTTATGAGTAGTTGATTGGCGGATAATTGGGATAGTTTGTCTGCCATATCTGCAAGATTAAGCGTACCTAAGGTGCCATATAGGGTGCCTAAAGCAAATAAAAATAAAGACGAGCCAATTAAGTTTAAAAATACATAGTGAATGTTTGCCTGAGTACGCTGTTTGCCACCACCGTGAATCATTAGCGAATAGGATGCGATCAATAATATTTCAAAAAACACGAATAAGTTGAAGGCATCTCCGGTGAGAAAAGCACCGTTGATCCCCATCAGCTGAAACATGATTAGTGCATGAAAAAAAGCGCCGTTTCTATCTTCACCGGCACTGGCATAAAGTACCACCGCAAGGCCTAACACGGCACTTAGGCTGACTAACAATACCGAGAAGGCATCGGCGACTAATACAATCCCAAAGGGGGCAGACCAATCACCCAAGGCATAAACCTGAATGCCTTGGGTTTGTATTTTGCTTAACAAACAAATTGCGACTACGACCAGTAACAGGTTTGCAGCGATGGAAATCAAACGTTGTTTAGCTAAGGAGTTATTTAGGCCCGGAAATAGCAATATCACGCCAATCGTGAAGGGCAGTAATACCGGGAAAATAACGAGGTGATCAAATAGGCTCATTACGCTTTTTCCTCTGGGGCGAGTGGATCTACAGGTTCGGTTCCATCGACATGGTCATTGCCTAAATCGGCGCGTCCCCGCATGGCTAAAATGACCGCAAATGCGGTCATCGCAAAACCGATCACAATTGCGGTTAAGACCAAGGCTTGTGGCAGTGGGTCAGCATAGTGAGTACTCCCATTTAATACTGCTGGTGCGCCAATGGTTAAGCCGCCGCTGGCGAAGAGGAATAGGTTGACGGCGTAAGAGAGCAGGGTTAAGCCAATTACCAGAGTGAATGTGTGGCCGCGTAACATTAAGAAGATACCACAAGCGCTAATAAAGCCGACACAAACGGCATAGATAGTTTCCATTATCGTTCTCCTACCGTAAGTCGTTCTTTGGTGGTGTGTTTGCCAAGGTTAGCCAAAATCATCAGTGTGGCACCAATCACGGTGAGATAAACACCGAGGTCAAAAATCATCGCGCTGGTGAGTTCAAATTTGCCTATCCAAGGTAATGATACATAGTCAAACCAAGAGGTTAAGAAAGGGCGACCAAATAACCAGCTACCAAAGCCAGTGAGAGCGGCGATACTTAAACCGGCAGCAATCAGGAGATGGTAGTTTAAACTGACCCGTTTACTGATCCAATTTACACCGTGTGCAAGATATTGCTGAATGAGGGCTATTGAAGTAATTAAACCTGCGATGAACCCACCACCGGGTAGGTTGTGTCCACGCATAAAAATATAAGCGGAAATCAGTAAAAACAGCGGTAGCAAACTTTGTGATACCACCGAGAGCAGCAGCGGGTAGCGGTCACTGGCCCAAGCACGACCTTGGTAGTCTTTGCTACGCATCGAGAGTCGCATTCGCGCGATGAGTTTATAGATCCCTAAGGCCGCAATGCCTAATACGGTAATTTCACCGAAGGTATCAAAGCCGCGGAAATCGACCAAAATAACGTTCACCACGTTGGTTCCGCCTCCTCCTATTTTTGCATTATCAAGGAAGAATTGAGAGATGCTATCCAGAGGGTGGGTCATTAGAGCAAAGCAAATACTACCAATCACACAACCGAGTAATGAGGCCAGTATTAGGTCGCGAACAAAGTGACTCGGACGGTTTTTGCTGGTAGGGGTTTGTTGTGGGAAAAAATATAAACCTAGCAGAAGTAAAATAACGGTGACGATCTCTACCGACAATTGAGTGAGGGCTAAGTCGGGAGCGGAGAAATAAGCGAAGGTAATTGACACCACCAAACCGACCAAAGACAACATTAATAGGGCAATTAAGCGTAAGTGACTCCATATCACCGTGGCCAAAGAGCCAGCTATTAGTAGCACGGCGGCAATAATGAATGAGCCATTTAGCGGGTATTCAGCTTGTCCACCGCGAGTGGTCTCTAATTCAAGCAGCGGTGGGCCGATGAGTAACAGGGCAAAAAAGCATAAACAAAAAGCATACCGTTGTAACGAGCCGGACTCCAATACTCGGTTAAGCCGTTGTGCCCAATGAACGCAAGACTGAATCATGCCTTCAAATACGGCTTTAGCATCGATTTCTGGAAATAGTCCGTCAAAGCGAAACAAAGGCTTGCGGTTCAGATAAATCGATACGCCGCCAACAATTGCTAAGCCACTCATCAATAATGGCAGATTGAAGCCATGCCAAATCGCTAAGCTAAACGTAGGCAGCGGATGCTGCAAGACTGCAAACGAGGCACTGTTGAGTAGTTTTTCGATGGTGTAACCGGGGAAAATCCCAACTAATAGGCATAGCGCCACTAATACTTCTACTGGCACTCGCATATAGCGTGGCGGTTCGTGAGGTGTTTTACTTAACCCTTTCGGCTCACCATTAAAAAATACGTCATGAATGAAGCGTAATGAATAGGCGACAGCGAAGGCTCCGCCAATTGTCGCAAGCACCGGAATTAACCAAGAAAGCGAGCCCAAAATACTTTGATCGAGGGTCTCGGTAAAAAACATTTCTTTGGATAAAAAACCGTTGAGTAAAGGTACTCCAGCCATTGAAGCTGATGCAACCATCGCTAGGGTGGCGGTAATCGGCATATATTTCCATAAGCCATTGAGTTTTCGCATGTCTCGGGAGCCGGATTCATGGTCAATAATGCCGGCGGCCATAAACAACGACGCTTTAAAAATAGCATGGTTGATAATATGAAATACAGCTGCAATTGCCGCCAGTTCAGTGTTGAGTCCCAGCAATAATACAATCAAACCGAGGTGGCTAATGGTCGAGTAGGCGAGTAAACCTTTTAAATCGTGTTTAAATAATGCGGTATATGCCCCCAGTAACAGGGTGAATAGCCCCGTTAGTGATACCACTGCAAACCATACTTCGGTGCCAGCTAACACCGGATAAAAACGTGCTAATAAGAAGATACCAGCTTTAACCATGGTTGCTGAATGCAAATAAGCACTCACAGGTGTTGGCGCGGCCATGGCGTGAGGTAACCAAAAATGAAAGGGGAATTGTGCCGACTTGGTAAATGCACCGAGTAAAAATAATAGTAAAATGGTTAGGTAATAAGGGTGTTGTTGTACTAGTTCGGCGCTGTTTAAAACCACTTCTAGCTCGTAGCTACCTACGACTTGGCCAAGTAAGATAATGCCTGCTAATAGGGCTAATCCGCCCGCGCCAGTCACGGTCAACGCCATACGAGCGCCTTTTCGAGCATCACTATTATGCGACCAAAAACCAATCAGTAGGAATGAACTAATGCTGGTTAGCTCCCAAAAAAACCATAGCTGCAGCATATTATTGGACATCACAATACCGAGCATGGCGCTCATGAACATGATCAAATAGCTATAAAAGCGGCCAATGCTATCTTTTTCTGACAAGTAATAACGTGCGTATAGGATGACCAATAAGCCAATCCCCAGAATCAATAGGCTAAATAACACCGCGAGGCCGTCTAGACGAAAGGACAGTGACAAACCAAGCTGAGGGATCCAAGCAATGCTCTGGGTGAATAAATGTTCCGCGTATACTGCGGGTAAATCGAGTAAAATCAGGGTTAAGGCTAAAGCGGGTAATAGCGCGGTGGCAAGTGCACAAGCACTTCGGTTAAGTCTTGCGCTGAGTAGGGGAACAAAAATTCCCAAGATGGGCAAAAACGGTACCCAGAAATAGTGCATTAGCTGGTGGCTCCATTGGCTAGGTGTTAGATATTTATGACAAAATCATAGACACTATTGATTAGAATATCCACGCTTAGTTGTGTAGGGGGCAGATATACTCAAGGGTTTTAGTGAAAGTTGATGTTTTAATCATCACTCGGTCATGAGTCATATGAAAAAAGACGAAACCAGTGACAGGCATAGCGTAGGGAGGGGGAGTGAAGCAACATTTCCATCGCATATGGTACATCAGTATTGTTATTGTCAGCGGTTTGATTTTGTCTGTCAGAGCATCTGAATTGAAAGCTTGGGACTATCAACGTGCGCGTATCGAAGGCTTATTTGAGGCAATGGATCGAACCCATTTAGTGTTCATTCGTAATGGTACGGTGCATGACTCGCAACAAGCTGTCGCTCATTTAAGAATGAAACTAGATCGTGCTCAAAATAGTTGGTTTGCTCCAAATAAAGAGCAATGGACCGCGGAAATGTTTATCGACAAATTGGCTAGCAGGTCTTCATTCAGTGGTCAGCACTATTTGATTCGATTTGTCGACGGGCAACAAGTGGAAGCTGGCATTTGGCTATATCAACAACTTGCGATTTATGACGATCACAACAAAAGTAATTAAATTCAAGTTCTTACATGTAGTCGCTCAGACCAGGTCTGAGCGACTACATGTTATCTCTTCTTTGACGCAGCGAATTCAAAATGGCTACTGCATCGCTACATATTTGTTGTAGCACTGCTGCACTCTCATACACAATATCGACTGTGGTTATACCAATCTAACTCATTAACTGTTCATTCTTGTTGGCCTAAATCATCGCTAACTGCGTGTTGTATCTTGTCACTAGAACCTCTCGCTATTGCAGGTTATCGGCAGATTTATTCTGCGCCATAAGTTGATCGTATAATTAATTAGATTGGTATTCGTTCGCATTCACCTGGGATGCTTTAATGAGTCGGTACGATTTGCGAACGTTCAATGTCATCAGTCTTTCATTTGAAAGTTTTCTATTCTTTTCATCTGGTTATATTATGTTGAGTTCATTAATAACTATTTGCTCAGTGCTTAACTTAGATCCAAACTTTGTTTAAATCTCAAAATATTTTCTTAAAGCAAGGCGTGCCATGCAGATTGCTCATTTATTAAAACTTTATCTGTTTTTCGGTTTGATGTTTGGCACCCTTGTCTCTCCCACATCGGCGAGTCAGGATTTCTCTTCTTGCTCTCAGTTGGTGGTCACTGGAAATGCCGAATATCCCCCGATCTTATGGCGATCTCATGATCGAAAATTGCATGGCATCGCTATCGAGCTATTAGAGTTGGCGCTAATTGATACCGGGATCAAAGTTGTCGCTCGTGATCGAGGTGTATGGGGGCGAGCATTGAAAGAAGCTGAACATGGTAGTGTCGATATGATTGCGGGAGCTTTTAAAACCAATGCGCGTGTAAAATATTTGGATTACATTGAACCCCAATTTACCGATGTATTAAGTATGGTGTGGGTGAAGAAAGGTCACGATTTTCCTTTTCATCGTTGGCAAGATTTATTGGGTAAGCGTGGTGGTACCTTAGCTAATAATAGCTTTGGTCAAGCTTTCGACCAATATGCAAAATCTCATCTAAGCCTTTATGCTAGCGGCAGCGCAGAGCGTTCCTTTGAGATGTTAATGGCTGAACGGTTTGATTATTTCTTGTACGAGTTATACCAAGGTTTAGCCCTGTTGGAGTTGGCTGGGTTAAAGCAACAGGTGAGCGCGTTGCCAAGCCCGATCTCGGTAGAACCTCTGTATTTTGCTTTTTCTAAAAAATCCGCATGCAATACTCCGCGTTTAAAGCTACATTTGCAGCAGCATCTGAGTCAGCTGAGTGAGTTTAAGATCTTCGAACGTTTGTTTGATAAACATCTGCAATTGTGGCTCTCAGAACAATCGCAAAACAAACTGGCACTTTATTGAGCTTAAGCTCGGTTACCTTATGCTTACAGAGGGCTGTATGCATAAGGCTATTCTTGCGCCGTTATTTCTCACTCAGCGCAGCTTGCGAAAACACGATCCCAGACCAACCATTGGTCATAAATTGACGAATGTTTTGGTGATCGTTGCCATCGGGTGTATTCAGTACATCTTGATAGTACTCACCAAAAAGTGCCAAGCTTTGTTGCTCATCTAAACCTTGCTGTTTGGCAAAGGCAAAAATCTTACATGAACCAGAGTTTTCCCCGGCCGCATTATGTTGTTGACCATTGCTAAAAGCGCTTGGCGTAAAATCGTAAAGCGTGTCTATCAGCGTCATGCTGTCTGCAAAACGAATACTGTGTGGTGCTTGCGTGAGTTTGCTTATAAATTGGCCGAGTACTGGCTTCGTCATCTGTTATAACTTCCTATGATTGCTTGATTTAGGCTTTAGAGGGTCAAATGGTATTCACCTTAGAGGCTATCGTCACTAGGGTCAATGGGAAGACGTATTATGGATTACTGTCCTCTAGAATGATTTTTTTGCGCCCTGTTTAAAGGGGCGATAGTGTCATGCAGTTTTTTACTTAAGAGCGCGATGACAGCTTTGAAAGTTGTCACCAAAGATTGATTTAAGCTAAAAGTAACAGCGAAAATGCACGTCTTCGCGCGTCGCTAACGCCTTCGTTACCACTTCAAGCTCTTTTCCTTTGTTTCCAAGAATTTGCTATGCAACGAGTATCCAACACAAGCTCCATTGAGCCCGGGCTGACTCGATAACGAGTGAATGGTTCGCCGTGTTAGGACATTTTATGAAACTTCACTAACAAATAAACAATACACCGTTTAGTTGTTAGTGAAGTTGAAAGTGGCAGTGAACAGCTGATTTTCCTTTGTATAACCGCATCTTATGTCCGTTTCTTCGGTTCGCGGGTGTGTTGTCACTTCATTATTTTATCTCTAGAAAGTTGAAACACTGGTTCAATTCTTTTGTTCGGACATTATTTTGTGATCAAATCTGTGTTTTTGACACAAAATCTTTGTTTCAAAGGTGTTTGTGTTGACACAAAACGCGCCATATAGAAAGATTGCGCAAACGAAATAAAGATAAATCAACTAGAGAGAGGGTATTAAATGAAAGCATTAGCTCGTTTTGGTAAAAAATTTGGTGGTTATAAGATGATTGACGCACCAGTTCCAGTGTGTGGTCCTGATGATCTAATTGTTGAAATCAAAGCTGCAGCAATTTGCGGTGCTGATATGAAACATTACAAAGTTGATAGCGGTTCTGATGAGTTTAACTCAGTTCGTGGCCATGAATTTGCCGGTAAAATTGTTGAAGTTGGCAATAATGTTCAAGGTTGGGCGGTCGGTCAGCGTGTGGTATCCGATAACAGCGGACATGTATGTGGTGTTTGTCCTGCTTGTGAACAAGGTGATTTTCTGTGTTGTACAGAAAAAGTGAACTTGGGATTGGATAATAATAAATGGGGAGGAGGATTCTCAAAGTATTGTCTCGTCCCCGGAGAGATCCTCAACATTCATCGTCATGCGTTGTGGGAAATTCCTGAAGGGGTTGAATACGAAGAAGCATGTGTTCTTGATCCCATCTGTAATGCTTACAAGTCGATTGCTCAGCAGTCTAAGTTTTTGCCTGGGCAGGACATTGTGGTCATTGGAACTGGGCCATTAGGTTTATTTTCGGTTCAGATGGCTCGCATTATGGGGGCCGTTAATATCGTTGTTGTGGGACTTGAAGAAGACGCCGCCGTTCGCTTTGGGGTCGCGAAACAACTGGGTGCCACCGCTGTAGTAAATGCGTCGAGAGAGAATGTTGTCGAGCGCTGCCAGACCATATGTGGAAAAGATAATCTTGGTTTAGTGATTGAGTGCTCAGGTGCCAATATCGCCTTAAAACAATCCATTGAGATGCTACGGCCAAATGGTGAAGTGGTACGAGTCGGGATGGGTTTTGCGCCTTTAGATTTTTCCATTAATGACATTACGGCCTGGAATAAAAGCATCATTGGTCATATGGCTTATGACTCCACATCCTGGAGAAATGCTATCCGTTTGCTGGCTTCGGGGGCTATCCAAGTTAAACCAATGATTACTCATCGTATTGGCCTATCTGAGTGGGAAAAAGGGTTTGATGCGATGGTCGATAAAACCGCGATTAAAGTCATTATGACCTACGACTTTGATGAGTGACATAAGGCTAGTTTCTTTTAAATAGGAAGGAATAAACAAATGGAAAAAACGCTACCTCCCCATTGTGGGGCGAGATTAGACCGTCTACCGGATAGTCAATGGCATTTTAATATGTTTGCTATGGTCTCATTTGGATTACTTGTTTGTTGGAGCAATGCTGTTGGTGGGCTGATATTAGCGCATTTAAGGGAACTGGGTTGGACCGATAATAATTCTAGCGCAGTATTTTCTTCTATTACGACGGCAGGCATGTTCGCTGGCGCATTAATCGGCGGAATTATTGGTGACAGAATAGGAAGAAAGAAAAGCTTTTTGCTTTTTGAGGCGATTCATATTGTTTCCATGATCGTCGGTGCATGCGCATATAGCATGGATTTTCTTATCGCCTGTCGTTTTGTAATGGGTTTTGGCCTTGGTTCATTATTGGTCATGTTGTTTGCCGGATATACAGAGTATATGCCTGGTCGTAATCGAGGAACTTGGTCAAGCAGGGCCTCTTTTATAGGTAATTGGTCTTATCCGATTTGTTCGCTGATCGCCATGGGATTAACCCCATTACTGTCTGCTGAACTGAACTGGCGAGTACAATTATTAATCCCCGCTCTACTATCTATCGTTGCAACTTGGATTGCCTATAAAAAATTTCCAGAGTCTCCTCGTTGGCTAGAGTCCAAAGGTCGTTACGCTGAAGCAGAAGCAATCATGACGGATATTGAAGAAAAAGTGACGCTTCAAACTGGAAAACCTTTAGCTGAGCCAGAGATAAATACAGCGGTACAAAGCAAATCAAAAGAGTTGCCTTATTCAGCTTTATTAAAAGGTGTTTTATTGAAAAGGGTGATCTTAGGTTCCTTTGTACTTATCGCAATGAATGTTGTTCAGTATACGCTTATTAATTGGTTACCAACCATTTTCATGGAACAAGGTATTAATTTAAAAGACTCTATTGTTTTAAATACCATGAGTATGTTTGGCGCTCCATTCGGAATTTTTATTGCGATGCTAGTCATGGATAAAATTTCAAGAAAAACGATGGGCGTTGGTTTGTTATTAATCATCGCAGCCCTTGGATACGCATATTCTCTGCAAACAAGTATGTTCATGATTACATTGTTTGGATTCTTTTTAATCACCTTTGTATATATGTACGTTTGTTACGCGTCAGCGGTATATGTTCCCGAGATTTGGCCTACGGAAGCAAAATTACGGGGCTCAGGACTAACAAATTCAGTTGGTCGTATTAGCGGAATTATTGCGCCCTATGCAGTTGCAACGTTACTCACAAATTATGGTGTCTCGAGTGTATTTATTTTACTAGGGTCCGTATCTGTGCTGGTTGCCATCGTCATTTCTATTATGGGCGTCGAAACTAAAGGGGAATCTGTCGAAAATATAGGTATGGATGCTGTTACCAGCGAATCATAAATTTTGTGAGAGTTAAATATGAAAAATAAAAAAGCAGTATTAAAAACCCCAGGCGTTATGGAATTTATTCAAGCGGAAATTCCGGTGCCTAAAGATGATGAAGTTTTAATTAAGGTCGAATACGTTGGAATTTGTGGCTCTGATGTACATGGTTTTGAATCAGGCCCATTTATCCCACCCAAAGATCCGAATCAGGAGATAGGTCTCGGTCATGAATGTGCAGGAACAGTGGCCGCAGTCGGTCATAAAGTGACTAAATTTCAAATTGGCGACCGAGTAAATATTGAGCCTGGTGTGCCATGTGGTAAGTGTCGTTTTTGTCTAGAAGGCAAATATAACATTTGCCCTGATGTTGACTTTATGGCGACGCAGCCCAACTACCGTGGCGCGCTTGCAAACTATCTTTGTCATCCAGAAAGCTTCACTTACAAGTTACCAGATAATATGGACACCATGGAAGGCGCATTAGTTGAACCTGCGGCGGTAGGCATTCATGCCGCTATGTTGGCTGATGTTAAGCCGGGTAAAAAAATTGTTATTTTGGGCGCAGGTTGTATTGGTTTGATGACATTGCAAGCTTGTTTATGTATGGGCGCATCTGAAATTGTCGTGGTCGATGTTTTAGAAAAGCGTTTAGTCATGGCGCATGAACTCGGTGCTGCCGCAATCATTAATGGTGCAACAGAAGATACTGTCGAACGTGCTCAAGCTTTATTGGGTGAACTTGGCGCCGATATTGTTTTTGAAACTGCGGGGTCGCAAATCACAGTTAAACAAGCACCTCAACTGGTTATGCGTGGTGGCAAAATCATGATCGTCGGTACTGTTCCGGGTGACTCTGCGATTAACTTTTTAAAAATTAATCGGGAAGTCAGTATTCAAACGGTATTCCGCTATGCCAATCGCTATCCCGTCACGATTGAAGCCATCTCATCTGGAAAATTTAATGTTAAATCAATGGTGACACATATCTATGAATATGCAGATGTTCAAAGAGCTTTTGAAGAGTCGGTGAATAATAAAAAAGAAATCATTAAGGGGGTTATTAAGCTAATTGCTTGAGTCGGTGTGTCAATAAATAAAATCAATGGTGTAAATAAGAAGGGTTAATTAATTATGTTGTCAAGTGTTAAGTATTGGGAAGAAAAGGCACAGCGTGAGCATTACGCAATTCCTCATTTCAATGTTTGGAATGCTGAAATGTTGATGGGGGTCATGGATGCTGCTGAAGAGGCCAAATCGCCGGTAATTATCTCTTTTGGTACCGGATTTGTGGGGAATACTTCATTCGAGGATTTTGCTCATACGATGGTCTCTATGGCTGAGAAGGCCACCGTTCCGGTGATTACTCATTGGGACCACGGGCGCAGTATGGAGATTATTCATAATGCTTGGACGCATGGCATGAACTCACTGATGCGAGATGCATCAGCATATGATTTCGAAGAAAACATTCGTCTAACTAAAGAGGCGGTCGACTTTTTTCACCCACTAGGTGTCCCGATTGAAGCGGAGCTAGGGCATGTCGGCAGTGAGACGGTATACGAGGAGGCGCTTGCTAACTATCACTATACCGATCCATCACAGGCTGCTGAATTTGTTGAGCGTACTGCATGCGACTCGTTGGCCGTTGCCATTGGTAATCAGCATGGCGTATATACTTCCGAGCCAAAATTAAACTTTGATGTTATACAAAAAGTTCGTGATGCAGTGTCGGTTCCAATTATTCTGCATGGTGCCTCCGGAATTAGTGATGACGATATTAGCACTGCGATTTCTCTAGGGATCTCAAAAATTAATATTCATACAGAATTGTGTGAGGCGGCAATGGTTGCGGTGAAGAAAAATTGCAATCAACCATTTTTACATTTAGAGCGTGAAGTTCGTAAAGCGATTATGGGGCGTGCCTTAGAAAAAATTACATTGTTTGGTTCAGATGGAAAAGCGGAAGCCCTTGTATGAGTAATATTGATGTTATCTGTGTTGGTGCAGCTATTGTTGATATTCCTCTGCAGCCAGTGGATAAGAATATGTTCGATATTGATTCGTATCCTTTAGAACGAATTTCAATGACTATTGGTGGCGATGCAATCAATGAAGCAACGATTATTTCTCGTCTTGGGCATAAAACTGCATTAATAAGTCGAGTAGGTAATGATGCACCAGGAAATTTTATTCTTGAAGCATGTAATCGGGAAAGAATAGATATTGAAGATCTTGTCGTGGATGGGGATATTGATACTTCAATTAATGTCGGTTTGGTGACAAAGGATGGGGAGCGTACTTTTGTTACCAATCGAAATGGTAGTTTGTGGAAGCTTAATCTTAAGGATATAGATTTTTCACGTTTTAAACAGGCCAAATTATTATCTCTTGCAAGTATTTTTAATAGCCCATTACTAAATGGACACGCTTTGGTACAGATTTTCTCTGCAGCAAAAGCGGAAGGGTTAACTATTTGCGCCGATATGATTAAACCAAGGCTTAATGAGACGTTGGCGGATATCCGTGAGGCTCTGGCTTATGTTGATTACCTTTTCCCAAACTTTGAAGAAGCAAAATTACTAACTGGAGAAAGTGAGTTAGAGGGAATCGCGGATACATTTTTAGCGTGTGGTGTAAAAACGGTTGTGATTAAGACCGGAAAGCAAGGATGTTATATAAAAAATGCTGCTCAGACATTGCTTGTGCCTGCCGTTCAGGGGATTACAGCGATTGATACCATCGGCGCGGGAGACAACTTTGCATCAGGTTTTATATCTGGGATTTTGGAAGGTATGCCGCTAGCTGAGTGTGCTCGTTTCGCGAATGCAACCGCTGCGATATCGGTTCTGTACGTTGGCGCCACGACGGGTGTTACCCATAGAAAAATTGTTGAAGAATTGCTCAAAGAGTGCGAGGAGTATGCGTAATGATGAAAATGACCCCGTTGGGGAACAGCGGATTGAAGATCTCTAAAATGGGTCTTGGAACTTGGGCGATAGGCGGTGGCCCTGCATGGAATGGTGACCTCGATTATCAGGTATGTATTGATACCATTGTCGAAGCCCATAAATGCGGTATTAACCTTGTCGATACAGCACCTGGTTATAATTTTGGCAATAGCGAAGTGATTGTTGGTAAAGCATTGGCTCAGCTCAATCGAGAGGATGTTGTGATTGAGACTAAATGCGGCATCGTCTGGGAACGTAAGGGCAGTTTATTTAATAAAGTTGGTGAGCGTCAGCTTTATAAAAATCTATCGCCAGAGTCAATTCGCGAGGAAATTGAGACCAGTCTGAAGCGTCTGAATGTTGATTATGTTGATATTTATATGACGCATTGGCAGTCGGTTCCACCTTTCTTTACTCCTGTATCTGAAACAATGGAAGAGTTAAATAAACTTAAAAAAGAGGGGAAAATCAAAGCCATTGGTGCAGCCAATGTCGACATCGAGCATATTGAAACTTATCTCAAATATGGTGAGCTTGATATTGTTCAAGCCAAATATAGTCTGTTAGATAGAGAGGTTGAAGAAAAACTGCTTCCTTTATGTGAGCAACACGGAATTGTTTTACAGGTATATTCACCGCTGGAGCAAGGCCTGTTAACGGGGGATATTGAGCCCGACTATATTCCTACAGGCGCGCGAGCCAATAAGAAATGGTTTCAGAAAGAGAATATGGGCAAAGTGATCAATATGCTGAAGCAATGGCAGCCTTTATGCGAGAAATATCAGTGTTCTATTCCAACTCTCGCGTTAGCGTGGATATTGGCCCAAAGTAACAATATTTCGATTTTGACCGGTGCAACTTCACCAGAGCAGGTCAAAGAAAATGTGAAGGCAATGTCTATTCAACTGACTAAAGAAGATAGCTTATTGATTCGGAAAATGGCTGAAGCGCTGGATGACGGGCAGTAATCGTTGATAACACGAATACCTCTGTTTTTTTGGTAAACACGCATGTTTTTCTGTGATTCAAATACAATATTTTGCAAATAAATATAGTGAATGGCATACTTATTTGTATGTTTTATGGGAAGAAACAGAGGTAATCCAGTGTCAGCAAAAGATCGAATTCAGTCTATTAAACAAATGGTCACTAACGATAAAAAAGTTACCGTGGTGAATTTGAGTACTATTTTTAAGGTGACCGAAGAAACAATCCGTCGTGACCTTGAAAAGCTTGAAATGCAAGGTTTTATTACGCGTACTTATGGTGGTGCAGTTTTAAATGCGAACGGCATTATTGATAATGTTCATTTTTATAAAAGAACCAAGTCGCTCCATGAAGAAAAGCAGACTATTGCATTAAAGGCACAATCCTGCTTAGAAAATGTAACCACACTGGCGGCTGACTCAAGTACCACTGTGATGGAGTTTTTAAAACTTTTAAGAGATAGAAGTGACATCACAATCATGACTAATTCAGCGGAAGCTATTCATGAATTAGCGACCGCTGAGGTAAACCTTGTTTCCACTGGTGGTGAGTTAAATAAAACGTCGCTTTCTATGCAGGGTGTCATGACCAAAGAAGCTATTAGCAAACATCATGTCGATATTATGGTGATGAGTTGTAAAGGGCTTGATATGCAAAGTGGTGCGCTCGATTCTACGGCCGCGGAAGCAGATGTTAAAAAAGCAATGATCAAACAGGCATCTGAAGTTGTACTTTTGGTCGATCACTCTAAGTTTGAACGTAAGGCCTTTGTTAAATTGGTGAACTTTGACAATATAAATTATATTGTGACTGATAAATCTCCTGGGAATAAATGGATTGAGTTTTGCGACAAAAATAATATAAAGCTAATATTTTAATGTGATTGTTTAGGCGCCCCATCCTTAATGACTACATTGTTATATGTCTTAGTATGATTAGTTTATTAAAGCCGCGATTTGATTTCCATTTGTAAATAGAATAATGGTAATTTGGTTTGGCAATTTTATTAATAATAAAGTTGCCAGTAATCATGCTTGCTATTGGCTATAAATAATATATTCGTCAATAGCGTACAGAGGTATGTAATATGAATAATGTTGGCCATATAGGGGCGCGGCTAGACCGTATCCCTTTCTCAGTTTTTCATTACGAGATATTTGGTATTATTAGTATGAGCTTGTTATTTACCGGCTTTTTAAGTTATTCGGGAAATATCGTTTTGGCTGAGCTGGTGAGTAATGGCTGGTCGAATAATTACCTGAATGCCGCCTTCACCTCGGCCTTAATGGCGGGCTACTTTATCGGCTCTGTCGCCGGAGGGTTTATTGGCGATAAGCTTGGAAGGCGCAAAGCTTTTCGTATGAACTTACTCATCGTTGGTATATCAGCAATGGCGGCATCATTTTCTCCAGATATGTACTGGTTGATTATTTTCCGCTGTTTGATGGGGATCGGTATGGGTGCCCTGATCATGGTTGGTTATGCGTCTTTTGTTGAGTTCATCCCCGCTAACGTAAGGGGAAAGTGGTCTGCTAGGCTTTCTTTCGTAGGGAATTGGTCACCTGTGATATCGGCGTTGATTGGCGCAGTTGTGATTTCATATTTTAGTTGGCGGTTGATGTTTTTGTTGGGTGGGGTATTGATGTTGATCGCTTGGTATTTATCCGCGAAATATTTTATCGAATCGCCACGATGGTTGGAAGGAAAAGGCAGGGGAGAGCAAGCTGAAAATAACTTACGGAATATTGAGTTACGGACAGAGATTAAAGAGAATATAAAACTTAGCCATTGTGAACGGGATAACTATTATTTAGAAAACGTTAGAGGAAGTGATTCATTTTGGAGCCTTTTCAAAGGAAGTATGTTAAGGCGAACATTAGTTGCCATTACCGTTCTGGTTGCGATGAATATATCTTTATATACGATCACGGTTTGGATCCCAACCATTTTTGTTAATTCTGGCATTGAAGTGACAAAATCAATTGTGATGACTTCGATGATTATGTTGGGCGCTCCTGCAGGTGTGTTTTTCGCTACTTTAACAATTGACAAATACCCTCGAAAACTTTTTGGCTCTAGTTTACTCATTATTATTGCGGTTATGGGATATTATTATTCGCTTCAAACGAGTGAATTAAAAATTATTGTATGCGGACTTGTGATGGTTTTTTTCCTTTATATGTATGTATGCTTTTCTTCGGCAGTTTATATTCCAGAGTTATGGCCAACGCATATGCGATTACGTGGATCTGGGCTTGTGAATGCTGTTGGCCGATTTGTTGCTGTTATTGCGCCTTATGGGGTGGCGATGCTGTTGACCGATTATGGCTCAAAAACGGTTTTTGTTGTATTAGGTGCTATTTTAATTTTATGCGCTTTTTTGTTGCTTGTTTTTGGTATCGAAACCAGAACGGTTTCGTTAGAAAAAATTTCTCAGTTATAGCTTGATTGGATAGACTTTCATCGTCCTCGTTGAGCGTGAAGTAAAATGACTGGTGACAACTAGCAGGGTCGTAAAGAGTCACTGAGTTTTATTTTTCAGTTCATTGACTATGAATCTGAAAGTAAAAACACTAAAGGTTGCCGGAGGCAGCCTTTTTTGGATACCGTTGTTTGATTTATTCAAACCTAGAATATATGTGTTTGTTAAAGATTTAATGGCAATGCGCAAGTTGGCATGGTGCGCTGACCCATTTTATAGTTCGTCGCCGGAAAATCTGGCGCTCCTCGCTTCGGCGATGCTGCAGTCGGTGAGATGCATGAGCTCGGCTAGTGTGATGTTGTGGTTTTCTTGCACTAATCGTTGTAGTTTCACAGCAACGGGCTCTAATTGCGCGCCATATTTCTGAAGCCCTTGTTCGATTTTGTGAATCAGATACGCACTGGCTGATGGTTGCTGTTGTTTAAGGGCTTGCGAGAGTTGTTGTAATTGCGGTGCTTCGCCAGTCACTAGCCAGTTTCTTGAGCGGCGAATACGTTTAATTTGACAGCTATAAATTAAGGCGACTTGTTTGGCGAGTTTGACTTCGTTGCCACCGATTTGGCGGATTAAGGAAGGCAGTTGGATATCAATTGTGGTATCGGTCATCGATAGAATTCTGCATGCAATTCAATTTAAATTCAAATTTCTGTCCTTTGGCTTGGCGTGAATAGTTACTGCGCTGGCCGGTTTGGATGATTCGATAATATGCTCACCGATAAAAATCACTGAGTTTAGTGTTTTTGTCGGTGAGTGATACTTTTTAGGCGAGTGTTAGGTTTTGCATTTTTTGCTGGAAGTCCAGTAGCGGATCGAGAGAAAAGTCTGCTTCTACCGAAAAAGTAAAGTCTCTAAATTGAGTTTGTACTTGTAATGTTTTTAGGTAGCTGAAACGAGGGTGCTCACCGAGAGACATGCCTTTGATGAGTCGCCAAGGGATGAACAAATGCTCAACATGATAATCGGTACGTTTTTCTCGAATGATATCGGTCCCCCAATTTGAGATCATTAGATCATGGCCATCACTCATAAATAATACGTCTTGCATTTTGTATCTAAACAGCCGAGCTAATAAGTGCTGGAAGCCTTTGGTCAGTTCTTCGTCGAGGGAACGTGAGGCTTGAAAGGCTAATATACTCACGGGTTCGGTGATTGCTTCACGTTGTAAAAAATATTGATAGACCTGCAGTTTAGCCCCCTCAACGGGTTCGTGCTGAGTCAGCGCTAACGGCTGGCTATGTTGATGCATCGCCTCTCTGATGATGTGAAGTGCTTTGGCGGCAATGTTTACCGACACGAGGCTGTAGTCAATATGGATGCTGTGGTGCCTTGAAAACAGCTGCAAATGACAGGACAGTAAGTCACCGCTGTGAACTATATAGTTGATGTCGGCATAGTCCAGAGCCTGTTCTTGTAATTCTGCAGCCTTGTTGAAACTAAGTACGCGGATCCTGTTAGCCTCTAGAATCACCACACTTTGATACATCAGCATGCCTGGCTCTAGATCCCGCCGAGCTTGGTCTACCGGAACTTTGAAGCAATATTTTGCGGCTAAGATCGCTTGTTGGTAGTGCTCAAATTGCGGTGGAATGTCGATGAGCGCCTTTACCTCCATCATCCAAGGGCCATATCTTCGGTATTCAAGGGTTAATTTATCCATTGCCATTCTCCAAAACCATCAGTGGTGCGTTAAATGAACCTAGCAAGTTGCTTTAAGTTTAGTTCAAGCGCATTAAGATTGACGGGCTGGGTGTTTTGTCTGCAATTAGTCGACACAAGTTTGATCTAAATCGTCTACAGCGAGGCCATGAGTTTTAATTTGGCAGGGGCGGAGGCGAGCCAAAAACGAGAGCAGGCTGAATACCAGGCTACTTTGGTATTCAGCGCTGATTGTTCGATTTATTCCGCGCTGAGCAATTGTTGTAGTTGCAGGCGTTGCTGCTCAGTCATTTGTGTTTTATTTAAAAATGGCATGTCTTTGCTTACGGTGGCTCGAGCAATAATACGTTCTTTCCAGCGCTCAATGTCTTGCCAATGGTCCAGCATCACTCCTCCGGGGGCTGTGGTAAACATGTCATCACTTGGGGTGCGGCTATGACAAGAGCTGCAGCGTTGCTGAATAATTGCACTCGCCTGTTGTTGAGCACTGGTTAAGGCATTTTGCTTAACCGTCGAGCTGGCGGTGCTTGCTGTGTTCAACTGCGATCTGCTGCCAGTCCAGCTGACGAATATAGCTAACAGTAGTAAACCGATAGCACCACTCACGATGATGCTGGGTTTATTAATGCCTTGATGTTTCAGATTGAAGAAGTGACGGATCCAGGCACTTAAACCGATCAGGGCACAGAGGATTAACCAACTATAGTGATGTTGGTAAATCATCGGATAGTGATTACTGATCATCAAAAAAATCACCGGCAAGGTGAGGTAGTTATTATGTACCGAACGGCGTTTCGCCTCTAAACCGGGGGCAGGATCAACCGCCTCTCCGGCACTAACTTGGGCCACCATCTTGCGTTGTCCGGGAATTATTTTTACCCACACGTTGGCAACCATGATTGTGCCGATAAGGGCGCCCATGTGAATGAAGGCGCCGCGGCCACTAAACACCTGGCTAAAGCCATAACAAAACAGAGCCCCCAAGACCACTAAAATGACGCTCAGTAATAGCGGTTTTTCGGCAATTGGCGAGCGCAGCAAGCCTTCATACAGTAACCAAGCACCAGCGATCCCACCAATACCAATGCTCACTGCTTGGCCAGCACTTAACATCATCACTTGAGGGTCGATTAAATACGCCTCGGCTCGCAAGTAGTAAATCCAAAATAACAGTAGGGTGCCGCTCAGCCACGTACTGTAGGCTTCCCATTTAAACCAGTGTAAATGCTCGGGCATTTTCTCTGGCCCCACCTGGTATTTGGCAACCTCATAAAAGCCACCACCATGCACCGCCCACAAATCCCCTTTAATGCCTTTTTTTAATTTCCATTCCGGTGGCGTTCTGAGATTATTATCTAACCAGACAAAGTAAAAACTCGCGCCAATCCAGGCGATGCCTGCGATCACATGAAACCATTTAATAAACAGAGCTAACCATTCGTAAAGCTGTGGCCACATAGACTAATTCCTTTTGTTATAAACTTCTTTTCCCGCAATATAGCTTGCCGCAATCAGTCGATCGTCGCCTAAAATATTGATGGCAAATAATTGTTCGCTCAAGTGATTACAGCGGGCGATCCGCTGACTCAGGATGGGCGTTGCGTGCAAATCGATTTCGATAAAGTCGGCTTCGCTGCCGGGGTTTAAATTGCCGACCCACTGCTCAATGCCCATGCTCTGGGCGGCGCCTTGAGTACATAAATACAAGGACTCGAAGGCGCTTAAGCTGGTCTGTTGCATCTGGCAAACCTTGTAGGCATCGGCCTGATTAGCAAACATACTAAGGCTGGTTCCACCACCGACATCACTAGCGAGCGCGACCGACACACCATTCTCCTGGGCGCGGTGATAGTTAAACAGACCGCTGCCTAAGAACAGGTTGGAGGAAGGACAAAAGCTGATGGTTGCTCCGGTGTCGCTTAAGGCCCGATACTCGCGGTCGGTGAGGTGGATACCATGGCCAAATAACGCTCTTTCTCTCACCAGTCCGTGCGCCTGATAAACCGATAAATAGTCTGAATGTTCGGGAAACAGCTCATTAATCCATTGCACCTCTGCGGTATTTTCCGATAAATGGGTTTGAATAAAACTGTCGGGATGTTCCTTGGCTAACTGACCCGCCTTCGCCAATTGTTGTTCGCTGCTGGTGGGGGCAAAACGCGGAGTAATGGCATAGAGTTGGCGGCCATTATGATGCCAGCGCTCCAATAATTTTTTACTATCGCGATAGCCCGACTCAGGCGTATCGCTGAGCGCCTCGGGGCAGTGTCTGTCCATCAATACCTTGCCACAGATCATGCGCGCGTTATAGGACTCGGCGGCTTCAAAAAAGCTATTTACCGATTGAGGGTGCACGGTTGCATAGACGCTAGCGGTCGTGGTGCCGTTGGCAAAGAGTTGCTGTAAGAAAAAGTCGGCCTGACCACGAGCGTAGACGGCATTGGAAAACTGCTGCTCGGCAGGAAAGGTATAAGTATTTAGCCAATCCAATAGCTGCTTGCCGTAGCTCGCAATGACTTCAATTTGTGGGTAGTGCACGTGGCTGTCGATAAGGCCGGGCAGGAGTAACCCTGTATGTTGTTGTACTTCGAGCTCTGGCTGATTTTTTAAATAATCTTTGGCATCACCGAGGTAGAGGATCCGACCTTGCTCGATCACTAATACACCGTCTTCGAGATAGCAGTAATTATCGTTAGGGTTGCTGGTTGACTTGGGGAAATGCAAAATTTTTCCGCGGTGAATGCTTGGTTGCATCTTAACTCCCTCGATAGGTGGAGTAGCTAAAGCCGCTGAGCAGCAGGGGAATGTGGTAGTGCGGTTGCGACGATTCGCTAATAAAGACCACCTCAGCTTGCGGGAAGAAGCATTGGCCAAAGTGTTGTTGGCAATAATCTTCGGTCACAAAACGCAGGCAATAACGGCCAGCTTTTAATTCGAGTGACGCAAAGCTGAAGCGCCCATCGGCATTAGTCAGTCCTTCGGCCAAGCAGTCGGCTTCGCCAAAGCGAAGTAATTGGACTGGAATGTGAGTCGCTGGTTGGCCGCGACTGGTATCTAAGACATGACAACTCAAGGTGCTCAAAATAAATTCTCCATTCTAATATGGCTGATTTGCTGTTGTTGTTCGGCGGCGGTGAGCAGTTCCTGTTCGCGACTGCGGCCGAAACGCTGTTGCAACAGTGCTAACATGGTTTCGGCGGATTTTCCGCTGGCACAAACGATGAAAATAAAGCCATAACGGGCTAAATATTGTTGATTTAGTTGCAGTAACGCTTGTAGCGTCTGCCGTTGAGCATCGCCGACTTGTGCTTGCTCGGCTTGACTTAAGTGTTTGCCGTGGCTGTACTTTTGTTGTAATGAGGCGAGATCGCCAATCATTGGGTGACCGGCAAAGGCCTCCAGCCAATCGCTCTCTGCTAGTTGAGCAAAGGCTTGTTGAGCGCTGTCAATAAAATGTGCTTTGCTTCGAAAGGGGCGAGCTTGTTCTAGCAAGTTTTGCCAGCGGCGACTGGTACAAACATTGGCCATTTCATTCTTAAATTGATGACTATTTTGTTGATTGAGCAAGCTTAAACGCTCGGCGATTGAGGCTGAGCTTGGCTTAATCATGCTGAGTTTCTCCACGGAGTTGTTGGCGCAGACGATTACTCGATTGCCATTGCTGCTGACGCTGTTGTTTACGATTTGACATGGCTTGTTCTGAGGGCTGCAGATTGAGTCGCTGGATGAGCTGGGCACTGATCGATACCGCCACTTGCATCGGCAGTTTTCCACTGACTTCGCTTAGGCCGATCGGACAGCAAAGTTGCGCCAGGCTGCTGGGGTCGCTCAGTTGCTCTTGAAGTTTTAGGGCAAACCGCTGCGCCTTGGTTTGTGAACCGATCAGCCCGACAAAGGCAAAATCTTGGCGCTGTAGGGCGGCCAAACAGAGCTTGAAGTCCAAGCTGTGGTCTTGGCTTAAAATCACCAAATAACTATTGGCGGGTAATGAGTCGATATATTGTTCAGGTTGTGGGTGATAGTGGGTGCTTACACCAATGACCGCGATTGAGTCTAACCAATCTTGGCGATTGTCGACCACGGTGACTTGATAGGGCAGCTGGCTGAGTATTTGGCACAATGCATGGCTGACATGGCCAGCACCAAAGATGTAGACCCGAGCTTGCTCAACTAGAAAGTACTCAAATAAGACCTGCACCGCACCGCCGCAGCACTGCGCTAAGTCGGCAGCCAGTGAGAAGCGCTCAATTTGATTGTCTTGTTGGTCCAACTTGAGTTGTTGACGGGCATGCTTAATCACATTTAATTCTAAGTTTCCACCGCCGAGGGTATCAAATTGTTGTTGGCTCGAAATGACCATTTTACTACCCGTGGATCGTGGCACCGAGCCAGCCTCGGCCAAGATCGTCGCAATACAAAAAGGCTGCTGTTGCTGCTTTAATAATTGGCAGGCATCTAACCAATTGTTCGGCAATAAACTATTTGACCAGTTCTGCATCTTGCTGCGCCTCTTGATAAGCAAATTGCTGCTGACAAGCCATTAAAATACGTTCACCGGTGGCGGGGGCATCCAGTTGAGGCCTTAGTTGATGCTGACTAATTGCTGCAACCGCATCTCGAATGGCGCACCAGCTACTAATTGCCAGCATAAAAGGGGGCTCACCTACGGCTTTGGAGCGGAAGATACTATGTTCTGGGTTAGCTTGGTCGAACAGGGTAATATTCATTTGTTTCGGGTAGTCGCCAATGGTTGGAATTTTGTAATTTGCTGGGCTTTGGCTCAGTAAGCGCCCCGCAGTGTTCCACACCAATTCTTCGGTGGTTAACCAACCTAAGCCTTGAATAAATCCGCCTTCAATTTGGCCGATATCGATTGCAGGGTTAATGCTGGTGCCCACATCATGCAAAATATCCACTCTGTCTAAACTCATCTCGCCAGTGAGGGTGTCGATGGTGACCTCGCTGCAAGAGGCTCCCAGTGAGAAGTAATAGAAGGGTCGGCCTTCGGCTTTGTTTCGGTCATACCAGATTTTCGGCGTTTTATAAAAGCCGGTGGTGGACAAAGAAATACGCTGTAGGTAGGCCATTTGTACCAATTCGGCCCAACTTAAATGCTGTTCGCCGACTTGTACCTGGCCATCGCTGATGTGGATCTGCTCGGCGGGAATTTGGTAATGTTGCTCGGCGAAGTCCAGCAGCCGCTGTTTGAGTTCATTGGCCGCGTTGTGTGCTGCCATGCCGTTTAAGTCGGTCCCCGAAGAAGCCGCCGTGGGTGAAGTATTCGGCACCTTGTCGGTTCGAGTTGCGGTAATTAACACGTAGTTAGCTGGGATCCCTAAAGTTTGGGCGACAATTTGCTGTACCTTAGTATGCAAGCCTTGGCCCATTTCGGTGCCGCCGTGGTTTACCTGAACACTGCCATCGGTGTATATGTGTACCAAGGCGCCGGCCTGATTGAGATGCTGCGCCGTGAAAGAAATCCCAAACTTAACCGGGCTTAAAGCCAGCCCCTTTTTAAAGGTTGGGTTGTTTTCATTCCATTGTTTCACCTGCTCGCGACGGGCTCGGTAATCACAATTTTTTTCCAGTTGTTGCATCAGTTGGCGCATTGCCTGATGTTGCTCGACTGGCATGCCGTAGTGGGTGGTGCAATTGTCTTGCTGGTATAAATTAAGGTAGCGAACATCCAAGGCATCTTGTTGGGTGGCGATGGCGATGTCTTCCATCGCTTGCTCGATTAAGATCATCCCTTGAGGCCCACCAAAACCTCGAAATGCGGTGTGTGACACCATATCGGTTTTTAAACGATGTCCCACAACTTCGGCCTTATTTAAGCTATAAGCGTTATCGGTGTGAAACATAGCTCGGTCGACAATCGCATCCGAGAGATCTGGAGAATGACCACATAAGCCATTCACTTCAATCTTGGCGCTTTCAATCAGTCCTTGTTTACTTAAGCCCAGTTGATAGCGGTTGTAGAAAGGATGGCGTTTGCCGGTTGCTGCCATATCAATGCTACGAGGCAGTCGGATTTTTACCGGCTTACCGGTTTGCCAACAGCCCAAGCTGGCCAAACATGCCCATTGTGCCGCCTGGGTCTCTTTACCGCCAAAACCACCGCCCATACGACGCATGTCCACGGTCACCCGATGAAAAGGAATGTTGATGACTTCGGCAATTAATTTTTGTACTTCTGAAGGATGTTGGCTTGAGGTATACACCATGATGCCTTGATCTTCGGTGGGCAGCGCGAGACTTACCTGACCCTCCAAATAGAAGTGTTCTTGGCCACCAACGTTTAGCTCACCACTTAGTTGTAATGGGCTGGTGGCGAGATCGGCTTGATTAACGTTAATGCCCATTTGGTGGCTAGGTAACACGGTAGGTTCCGGGTTCCCCGCCACTTGGGCTTGTTCGGCAGTGATAATCGGTTGGTCATCGGCTTGGTATTGCAGCAAGTTATCACTGGCTTGCTTGGCGATGTGCCAAGCTTGGCGATGGCTGTGGGCTAATACCAAGGCGATGGGTTGTTGAAAGTAGCGGATCTCTGTCTCGCTGAGTAATGGATCACCTGGGAAAATTGCGCCAATATCTTGGTGGCCGGGAATATCGCCGCAACGAATAAGCGCTACCACATCTGGCTGTTGGGCTAAAGTGTCGAGCTGTTGTTCGCTGACCTTTCCCTTGGCGATGCTACTACAAATTACTGCACCATGCAGGCAACCCGATGGGGTGGCCATATCATCGACAAATGCGGCTTCGCCCGCGACTTGTTTGGCTGCGCTTTCATGAGCCATCGATTGACCGATTACTTGGCTGGGTGCGCTTTGGTGGAGTTGTTGAGTGGTGAGTTTACGCATAAGCCGCTAGCCTCGTTGGGAGTTGGTTACAGTATAAATGGAAGCGTTTTAATAGGTTTTGTACCAGTAAAACCCGATAACTGGCACTGGCTCGAACATCGTCAATTGGCTTCACATATAGCGGGACTTGTTGTTGTACTTGTTTCAGTTTTTGCAGATTAAATGGGTGACCGAGCAAACAAGCTTCCAGCTCGCTCAAACGGACCGATTTAGCCGCAACTCCGCCGGCTGAGATAATGCAATGACTGACCCTATTTTCTTGGTCAAACTGCATGGTGACAGCTAGCACCACGGTGGCGATATCATCTTCAAAACGCTTACTTACTTTGTAAATTTGATGTTTGGTGCTGGGCGCAAGATCGGGCAGATGAATGGCGCTAATCCACTGCTCTGGACGCAGTTGGGTTTGTCGGTAGCCGGTGATGTAATCTTCCGGCGCGTACAATTCAGTATTGTTGCCATCATCTAGTTCAATTTTGCCACTTAAGCTGATGAGTAGTGGCGCAATATCGCCAATTGGGGAGGCATTGCCCAGACTGCCGCCCAAAGTTGCGCGATGGCGAATGGTTAAACTGCCTAAGCGGGCAAAGATCTCATCGGCTGTGGGGTAATGCTGTTGCATAAAGGCGTGCACCTGACTTAGCGGCATTGCCGCGCCAATCCGCCAACCGCCTTCGATACGCTCGATGACCTTGAGGTCGGGCAAATAGGTGAGGTCAATAATCTCATCGATGCGTTGCATTTGCTGTGTGACTTCTAGGGCTAAATCGGTGCCGCCGCCGATCCACTTCGCGTCCGGATGTTGCTGGCGAAGTTCGGCCAATTCTCGGCGCGAACGCGGTTGCCAATAATTATCACTGGTCAGGCTCGGGCATTCGGCCATCCAATGCTGTACGCCAGTTTCTCGTTGGCGAATATGATCGGTATGTTGGTTCGCGGTTGCTGCCACTTGTTTGGCAGCTTCAATGAGTGGGCCATAACCAGTACAGCGACATAAATTGCCCGCAAGAAATTCTTCCGGATGCTCAGGGGCAACCGATTGGCGTGATAGGGCATATAAAGACATCACAAAACCGGGGGTACAAAAGCCGCATTGGCTACCATGGTGGTCAACAATAGCCTGTTGTACCGGGTGCAAATTTTGGCCTTGCTTTAAATACTCAACGGTAATCACTTGTTTGCCGTGTAATGAATGTAGGGGCGTAATACAGCTGTTGATTTGTTTATAGCTGAGCTTGCCGCTGAGATCGATTTCTACCATTACCACAGTGCAGGCACCACAATCGCCACTGGCACAGCCTTCTTTGCTGCCCACTAGGTTTTGACGCTCTCGCAGAAAGTTTAGCAACATGGTGTCTGCGGCTTGTTGGCTTAAGCTAATCTGTTGATCATTAATCATTAGCTGTAACATAATCTCTCCTGCCTATTAAAACTATTTAGTTGTCCAATCGGTCAACTTTTTGAGCAAATTTTTTATTCTTGTACGCTATCTATTGTTCTGGCGTTGGTTCACTGCGATAAGCATAAGTGTCGGCAAAGCGGGATAAAATCCATTCCCCAGCGGTGACCGTGGGATAGCGACTGCTTTCGCCTTCGGCTAAACATGAGTCGAGTGTGCTTACTTCGGTATCGAAGTTCGGTTCAACAAAAAATGGCATCGAAAAACGGGTGGTTTGTTGGCTAGGGCTGGTTACTCGATGAGGTGTCGACTGATAGCAATCGTTGGTCCAGCGTTGCATTAAGTCACCAATATTCACCACGTAGCTGTTTTCTACAGGGCTGGCATCAATCCATTGACCGTGTCGGTCTTGAACCTGCAAACCACCGATTTGATCTTGATAAAGTAAGGTAATGCAGCCGTAATCGGTATGCGCTCCTGCGCCATTTTGCTGGCCCTGTTGTGGGGGATAATGGATTAAGCGCAATACACTAATTGGGCAAGTAAAACTCTTCGTGAAAAAATCCAGCGGCAACTTTAAAGCCAGCGCCATGGCTGACAAAAGCTTCAGAGCGACCTGTAAGCTGAGCTCGTATTGTTGTTGCATCAATTGGATAAAACCCTGTAAATGCGGATATTGATTCGGGCCGTACAATTGAGGACAACGAGCTACCTGCGGATGATAAGGGCTTAAGTCTAGCGCCATATCGAAGGTCTCTTTAAAGTCTTTTGGGCCGTTGGGGTCGAGCTGCTCTGCGCTAACTTGTCCCCAACCGCGGTGATTGCTGGAGTGCTGGATACTAATCTGCTGTTTTATCGCCTCTGGCAGCGCAAAAAATTGCTCGGCCATGGCTTGTACTTTGGCGAATTGTTCGGCTGGAATGCCGTGACCTACCACATAAAAAAAACCAGTATCACGACAGGCCTTATCTATGGCGTCGGCCACGGTTTGCCAATCTTTAGGATTGGGCTTATCCAAGGCTGAGATGTTGATGATGGGCAGGGTTAGACTCATGGCATGTTCCATTGCTGTGGTTGAGGTTTAAGCCGCTGCCAAGGTTTTGCTTTGGCAGCGGTATATTGCAGTGTGGATATTGTTCCTATTTAGGAATGCTGGCGTCGATCCCTTCGACGTACCACATCACGCTCGCTAGCTCTTGGTCGTTCAGTGATTTACCTGCAGGGATCACTTCTTTACCTTGGTTGTCTTTGATTGGTCCAGTGAAAGGATGGAAGGCGCCGGAACGGATCTTCTCTTGAGTATCGCTAATCGCTTGTTTCACGTCTTCCGGTAAGTTTGGATTAACCGATGTGATATGTAGCAAGTCTTCAGCAAAGCCGCCCCAGTAATCTTCAGACTTCCAAGTGCCATTCATCACTTCTTCAACGGTGCGTATGTAATGCGGCGCCCAGTAGTCACGCACTGAGAACATGTGAGCAGTTGGTGCAAAGTGGCTCATGTCTGATGCTTGGCCAATGCCTTTCTTGCCGCGTTTTTCTGCCGCAATTAGCGGAGCAGGGCTGTCGGTGTGTTGTAAAATAACATCTACGCCTTGATCCATTAATGCGTTGGCTGCGTCGGCCTCTTTACCTGGGTCATACCAAGTATTGGCCCAAACGATTTTAATTTTAACATCTGGGTTAACACTTTTAGCGCCGAGATAAACCGCGTTAATATCGCGAATGACTTCCGGAATCGGGAAGGAGGCAATGTACCCAATCACATTGGATTTGGTGGTCATGCCTGCCGCAACCCCAGAAACATAGCGACCTTCATACGTTCGTAGTACATAGGTCGAGACGTTTTTAGATCGCTTGTAACCTGTTGCATGTTCAAAGCGTACATTTGGGAATCGTTTGGCGACTTTCAGGGTGGGGTTCATGAAACCAAATGAGGTGGTGAAGATCAGTTTATGCCCCGATTTCGCCAATTGAGTGATCACTCGTTCAGCATCAGCACCTTCAGGTACGTTTTCCACAAAGGTGGTTTTTACTTTACCTGCAAAGTGTTTTTCCATTTCGATACGGCCTTGGTCATGCTCGTAGCTCCAACCATGGTCTCCGACCGGACCAACGTAAACAAAGCCCACTTTGAGTGGTTCGTCGGCCGCGTTAGATGCTGATGATAGGATGCTGGTGAAAGCCAATGCTGCAGCAGCCATCCATTTATTTATTTTCATGAAGAACTCCATTTCATTATTCAACGGTTGTGGTTGTCTATTTGTAATACCGAATAGCGATAGCAAAAAGCTGGCCACTTGGTCATGTTTTTTGATTTAAGTCAAAAAAGTAGATTAACACAAGCTTTGTTGTAAATACCTTTAGAGAGTTGTTATTTCCATCAGAAAAAATTGATTTGTTTTGGTGCGAGCATGGTTTTGCGGGCACTACTTTGGTGCAGTGTTAGAGCCTTGAATGGCTGTGGCTTAAGGTGAAAAAATTGTGTTGGATGTGTCAGTTGTGGTGGTTTTGTAGTCCTTAAGTTGCTTTTTGGTGGGTTTTTGTTTGCAAGCTTACTTTGTTGGCAGGTTCCTTGCGTTAATAAGCTGACTTAGTGGTCAACTTTTTTGATGCGCGTGAGTTTTTTTGACAGGGAGTTAGTTATGACTAGCGAAAACGGAAACACCTCTTCACAAGAGTTACTATTTGAACTGGACGATCGTCCGCCAGTGAGTCAGGCATTTTTCGCGGGCCTGCAACATGTGCTGGCTTGTTTTGTGGGGATTATTACCCCCACTTTGGTGATAGGAGGAGTGCTTGGACTCGGTGCACATATTCCTTACTTGATTAGTATGGCACTGATGGTATCTGGGGTTGGCACCTTTATTCAGGCGAAAAAAATTGGTCCCGTTGGTGCGGGCATGATTTGCGTGCAAGGCACCAGCTTTGCCTTCTTGGGCTCGGTATTGGCAGCGGGATTTATCGCTAAAAGCCAAGGCGGGGGGCCTGAGCAGATATTGTCATTAATCTTTGGGGTTTGCTTTTTGGGAGCATTTATCGAGATTTTCCTATCTCAAGTGCTGATCAAAATGAAAAAAATCATCACCCCTTTGGTTACTGGTATTGTCATTACCATCATTGGTATATCGTTGATCAAAGTGGGCATGACCGATCTGGCGGGTGGATTCAATGCGCCAGACTTTGGGAGTTTCCAAAATTTAATCCTTGGCGCTATCGTATTACTCACAATTATTATGTTGAATCGCTCCAATAACGCTTGGTTACGGTTATCGTCTATTGTGATTGGACTGGTCGTGGGGACCTTGATTGCTTTGGCGATGGGTAAATTGGACGGCAGTTCAATTACCGCACAGCCTTGGGTTAGCATTCCGGTGCCTTTTAAATATGGTTTTAGCTTTGATTGGGTCGCTTTTCTTCCAGTAGCCTTGATTTACTTCATTACTGCTATTGAATCGGCAGGGGATATTACTGCTAACTGCATTATTTCGCAGCAAGCAATTAAAGGCGATGGTTACTTAAAGCGGATCCGGTCAGGGGTATTAGCCGATGGGTTTAATTCAATGTTAGCGGCAACCTTCAATACTTTTCCAAATACCACCTTTAGCCAGAATAATGGGGTAATCCAGCTCACGGGTGTCGCCAGTCGTTATATTGGTTATTACATTGCCGCTATCTTGGTAATTCTGGGCTTGTTCCCCATGTTGGGGGCGGTGCTACAGCTCATACCTAAACCAGTGTTAGGTGGGGCTACTTTAGTGATGTTTGGAACGGTGGCGGCTGCCGGTGTTAAGATCTTGGCCAGCGATCAATTGAATCGTCGTAAGCTGTTGATTATGGCGGTCTCCTTCGGGGTGGGGCTCGGTGTGATTCTAGTACCTAATTTACTTCAGCATGCGCCTAAGTTAGTACAAAATATTTTTGGCTCGTCAGTCACTTCGGGTGGCTTAATGGCGATTTTCTTAAGCCTGTTATTACCCGAAGAACAAAGCACTGTTTCCTCGGAGGCTGTATCGCAGCCGAGTTCTGCGGTGAGTTGAATTTTTCGTACTTGAGAAAGTATTACAGTTTTGGCAGAATAGCGGGCAGGTGCTAGGGGGCGCCTACCCGCCAAGAGGAACTCACCCCAACCTGTCTGTTAAGTTGACGCTATAGGCTAAAGCGCAACAGACAAACCTCAATATCGACACTGTATGTCATTCTGAATATTGTTCTGCGGGAAACAAATTAAGTATTTGGGAAACATATAGATGTTATCTGCGACTGAAGAACTAAAAATTCGCGCCAAGCTTTGGCTTAAAAAGTCACCGGACACAGCTGAACACCGCTCACTATTAGCCTTAAGCAGGGGTAATCCGCCACAACTCAAACATGCCTTGTTGTTATTGGCGCGCCAAGCTGGATTTAAAGACTGGCAGCAGGCCCAGTTGATACTCAGTTGTGAGCAATCCCTAACCCGCCACCAGGATGCGGGTAAGTTTTGGCATGCCAAACCCTGCCTGAGTCTGCTCAATCACTGGTGTGCCTCTTATTCTGAAGCACTACACTTGCAAGTATCGCAGGGTGGCGTGTTGCTGCCTTATAAAACCCAGTATGTATTGGCTCAAGAGGTGTATCTGCAAGCTTTAGGCATGCGGGTCAGCGACCCGCTGTGGGCAGAACTTAACTACAACTGGTGCCAAGGCCCACAAGCACTTCGGCAAGCGCTTGCTTATCAACGCTTATTGGCGCAACAAACGGAATGTTATCGAGCGTGTTAGCTATTTATTAAAGTGTAATTAGTTACAGCTTTTGGCGGTATAAAGCCTTATTATTTATCGGTAATTTGTCTATGTACCGCGAGTTTGGCTCGCAATTTTATAAGGAAAGCTCAATGTCTAAGAAAATCTACTGCGTTGCGATGTTTAAACCTAAAGCAGGTAAAGAGAATGAGTTATTTAAGGTGCTGCAAGCTTTAGAACCTAATGCTGCGCGTGAAGATGGCTGTATCCAGTATACGGTGACACGGAAAATCGATAATCCTTTCGCGCCTGCCGACGGTTATCCAATTGCCTTTCACGAAATTTGGGCCGATCAAACCAGCTTTGAGGCGCACTGTGAGCGCCAGGAAATTCAAGATTTCTTTCAAACCCATTGTGTGGCCGAAACTGGCTTGGTGGAAGATGCGCTGGTACGTGCTTATAGTGATGAACCAGCCGATTTTGATGCGCCTATACTGGCTTAACTGCTGTATATTTAGAGCATCAAGTCTTAATTAACAGACTTTATAACATTCGGGGAGATGACGTATTGGTCGACATCTCCCTTGTTGTTTGGCTAGTTATCTGGTTGAGGGACTTCCTCCGCCATGGCCTGTTTGCGGGTCGCGGCGCTGGGAAGGCGAGTGACCAGATAGATCCCTGAACAGACCAACGCTAAAGCCAGTAAATATTTCCATTCTAAAATCGATTCATTTAAAAATAATGCTGAAAGCATGCTGCCAAATACTGGGATCAAAAAGTTAAACACGGTGATCATGGCTACTGAATTGTATTTGAGTAAAGTACTCCAAAGTGCAAAGGCAGCCGAAGATAACAAGGCCAAATAAAAAAGTAATAGACTGCTAGCAAGGTCAAACTGGCCAAGTTTTCCACCAAAGGCGAAACCCAAGGCGAGTAATACTAAGCCACCAATTGCTAATTGCCAGGCTGTCATCAGCATTGCGTCGATCTCTTGAGAGATTTTTTTGCCATAGATAGAGGCCGCCGCGAGGATAAACGCTGCCAAAACAATGGAGCCTTCACCCGCCAGGCTGAATTCAAAATTGAGTAATGACCCATTAAAATTAACCAAAAAGACCCCCGCAAAACCAACCAAGCAACCAATAGACTTGCGATGACTTAAACGATCATTTTTATAGATGAAGTGCGCTAGAATCACGCTAAAAAAGGTCCCGGTAGCATTCAAAATCGACGCTTTTACACCGCTCGCAAAGGCGAGGCCAATATAGAAGAAAACATATTGGAAACTGGTTTGACTTACACCGAGTAGTGCAATTTGTCGCATTTTCTTGATGCTCATCCCAAAACGATGTTTACCCATGATGCGGGCGAGTATCAGTAATAAGATACCGGCTAGCAGGAAGCGCTCACCAGCAAATACCATTTGTGAAGCGATGTCATGGGGGGCGATGGCCAATAATTGGTAGCCAGTTTTAATGGCGGGATAGGCACTGCCCCATAGTAGGGTACATAAAATGGCTAAGCCAAATACAACCGGACGACGGGTAAAGAAAATAGCGGGTGTGTGGATCATGAATTGTTAACCTTAGCCAAATCACAAGGCTCATCAGCCAGTTTTGCTGGCTCGAGCGTCCAACAACTTTGTTGATGAGAAAATCAAGCCAAGCACTATAGCTTATTTGTAGTATTTTATCTCGATAGATTTAGTTTATCAGCGGAAATATTTCATAGTTGAAGTGTATATTTGGGCTTCAATAACCGATATATCTATGTTTCTGTATCTTCGATCCACCGTGCTTTGGGAAGCGCCGCTCGTTCGCGCTCACGCGATGTGGGGTCCGCATGTTGCCCCCTATATGGCATAACACTCGCCCCAACCGCGAAATTAATTCTGGCGTGCGGTATCTACTTATTATTTAACATCAGTAGCTTGGCGCCAAATCCAATAAACACTAAGCCTGTGATGCTCTTGAGTAGACCTTGAAACAAGCCTTTATTCACCATGCTGGAGAGTTTCGACATCAATACTACTAGTGAAGAGAACCAAAGTAGGGCGATCAAAGCATGCACCGTGACCAGTAACAAGGCATAAACAATGGCTTGCTGGTGATTTGGAATAAATTGGGGAAAAGCCGCAAGATAGAACATCGAAACTTTGGGATTGAGAGCGTTGGTTAAAAAACCTTCCCAAAATGCGCTGCGCTTAGTTAGTGTTGTGAGCGGGGAACTGAGTGTAGTTGCGTCTTCAGATGATGACGGTTTTGGCTTATAGGCCGCCCATAGCGACTTTAGCCCTATCCAAGTGAGATAGATTGCGCCGACAATTTTGAGCAGCATAAACGCGGTCGCAGATTGATATAGCAGCGCGGCAAGTCCAAAAATGGAAACACATCCATGCAGATAGAAAGCCGCAACAAAACCAGCGATATTTAAAAAGCCAGCTTTTTTACCGGATGTAGGAACCGTTTTTGCTATCAATAAACCGTTGGGGCCCGGGGAGATCACCAAGAGACTGGTGACGACAATAAAACTGAATAGCTGAATATATTCCAAAAGGTACTCCTTGCGTGTTGTATGACCAACAATCAAGACAAATCAGTTGATGTCTTTGAATGGGATGCTGATTGCATGAGACGAAGATTAAAACAAAATAAGCAAGAATTGTGCAATAAATAATTCTTGGGTGTTCGGTGAAGTGTCGATGGGCAACTTACAGCAAACGATTAAACAAAATAGAAGGTTTGGTTTTGCTGCGTTACATCTGTGGCTTAAGATTGGCGTTTTGTTAAAAAGACTTGTCTGCTAGTGATGTCGTCATCTGCAGGGGCTACCGCTTCGATTTTAACTTTACCTTGAAACTCGACTTTAATTTTTACTTCTTTGTTACTAGTATGGAGCCTTATCACTATGTGCAAGGATTTGCAGTGCCAGCCTGTCGACCAATTATTATCTTATTTTTGTTTTTATTTCAGTTCGTTGTTCTTAATTCGTCTCAGGCCGCCGAGTCGCCATTTTGGCGAGTGAGCACTGTGCCACAGTGGGTGGTACAACATCCGGCAGTCGCCAGTAAAGTTTCAGATAAAAGGCTACCGTCGGCTAATTTTTTAGTCACCGATACCCAAGTGAATCTAAAAACCAAGCAGGTTCATTTTTATCGGCATCTTCGTTTGCAAGTGAATGATGTTAGGGGAATAGAAGATAACTCGGATATTAAAATCACCTTCAATCCTGATTTTCAACGCATAGAATTACACCATATTGAAATTCATCGTCAGCATCACAAGCTCAATCGCTTGTTTACTAAAGATATTCGTTTAATTGATTTGGAAACGGAACAACACAATAAACTCTATTCAGGGGAAAAGCAGTTACAGTTATGGCTAAAAGACGTTCGCGCAGGTGACATTATTGATTATAGTTTTAGCGTGATTGGCGAAAATCCAGTCTTTGCAGGCAACTTTAGCCAAACTTTTGGTTTGGGCTGGAGAGATAATGTTGCCCAGGTTTGGGTTAGCGTTGTCAGTCCGAAGGCCCGACCGCTCTCTACCCAAGTGGTGAATTTGGATACCAAGGTTAAAGTTGAGTCGTTGGCCAATGCTTTGCGTTATTCGGTTCATCTTGAAGATGTTCCCGCTTATGATGAAGATGGTCAGGCTCCCAGTTGGGATAATGTCTATCCTTTTTGGCAAGTCACTAGCTTTCAAACATGGCAAGAAGTGTCTAACTGGGCAGAGCAGTTATTTAATTTGCCAGAAGATGACTCTCCTGCATTTACAAAGTGGCTAGCCGACTTAAAGACAAAGCCCACTCAATTAGCGATTGAAAAAGCGATTGCCTTTGCGCAGCAAGAGGTCCGTTATTTGGGGATTGAAATTGCCGAAAATTCTCACCGCCCCCATCAACCTTCGCAAGTGTTTGATAATCGTTATGGTGACTGTAAGGACAAATCTTTACTGTTGGTTCGCGCCTTAAGAGCCATTGGCGTCGAAGCTTACCCGGTTTTAGTCTCTAGTTATAAACGCAATACTATTGGCGATTCCTTACCCAGCTATAACGCTTTTAATCATGCCATCGTGCGTATGACCTACCAAAACCGGCAGTACTGGATTGATCCAACGAATGCTTATCAAGCATCGCAGCTACAAACGATTGTGCCTGCTAACTTCGGCCAAGCTTTAGTGATTGCTCCTGGAAATACCGGCTTAACGACAATGCCTGAGTTAAATGCTAGTGATAACTTAGTGGATGTATCCGAAACCTTTCGCGCCGCCGATTACCAATCGCCGGTTCTATTGACGGTGAATAGTGTTTTTACAGGTACCGAAGCGGAACGCATTCGTTATGACATGGCGAATCAATCGATAAAACGTTTGTCTCAGGCTTATTTGGAATACTACCAACGCTATTATCCTGCGCTAAGAGCCCTGCAAGATATTAATATTAATGATGACAAAATAAGTAATCGCATTGAAGTGAAAGAGCACTACGTGTTAGATGATTTTTGGAGATTGGAACAAGCGGATGCGGTGTTCAGTTTGTATTCAAGTAGTTTGGACTATTACTTGAGGGTTCCCAAAAAAATAGACCGCCGCCAAGCTTATGCGCTTGGCGGGCCGATCACCGTTTCACATCAATCAAAATTGATTTTGCCGTATGATGTTGATTTTAGTGCGCTTAACGATGAGCAGCTGTTCGAAGATGATTATTTTAAATTTAGCGCCACGTTTGATTCCCATTATCGAACGCTTATTTATAAACAGCGTTATCAAAATAAACAAGCCGCAGTTGATGCAAAAGGTGTGCGAGCCTTTGCCAAGTTGATGCGTGAGGCCAGAAAACAATTAGATATTAGTTATAGCATCACCAATGTCACCTCTGATCCGGCTTATCAGTCGATGAATCAATTGGTTAATTTTTTATTAAATAAAAAGCAAGCCACTGAGCAAGGAGAGTGATCATGAAGCATTTGATTATCGGGTTCTTGCTTGTGTTGCTGCAAGCCTGTGCCAGTACTGACGCCGAGCAAACCAATACACAACAGAGAACCTCTGGGCCGGAGTTGAGCACGGGGCAGATGGCTGAACCAGCACCTCGCACAGCAAAGCCAGTTGAATTATATAGCGAGCAATTTTTTCTCAATTTTGAGTCAGCGCTCAATCAACAAACCGAAGACGCGTTATCCAGTAAAATAGATTACGATAAAATGATTGAGTATTTCATCGGCACCAAGGATCTCAACGCCACTGCTAAAGAGAACTTAAACAGATTGTTTTCAACGGTGAGTGAAGGCATGATTACCGGGATGAAGCAAACGCCAGATATGGAGTGGATGTATATCGGCAGTCAAACCGGTAATAATGGCTCTTTTATTAGTTATTACCGCGCGGCTCATCATGACCTTTTGGCTTATTATCAATTCACATGGTTGAACGGTGTTATTGTTGATGTTGTGAATTTAGCTTTAGGTGCGGGGATCTCTAGTGGTTTCGATTTCATACAAGAGAGTTCTCGTACTAATGTTTATTCCCATAAACAGTTAGATAATTTAGGTCTATTTTTTAAATACCTAGAAGACTCTCGCTATAATCAAATGCTACGCACTTATAATCTCATGCCAAAACGCTTTCAGCAGCAAGACTCGATACTTGGGGTTCTGCTACGAGTTCGCGATGATGTACCAAATCGAGAATTACCGGTTGCTTTGAGTCGTTCCTTGGCAAGACACAAGACCATACACCCCCGTTACTTTTTGTATTATTACGAGCAAAAAAAATACGAACTCGCCTTGGCATGTTTAGCCGCATACCCTGAGCCAGTGGTTAAGGATGTTCGAATTCAGGTGGAAATGGCTAGTTTACAAGATGCTCTAGGTGAGTCTCAATTGGCGGAAACCATGCTGGTTGACAGCATTCTTAAGCAGCCTTATCAACCTGATGCATACTTAGCGTTGCTCCATCTGTCAATGAAAACCCAGCAGAATGAACAAGCAGAACTGTTACTCAAAGTCTTATATGACCGTTTTTCGGTGGCTTACAGTAAGCAATCTCTGTTAGAGCTAGAGGCAGGCAATTCGTTTATAACAACGGCCAACTATCAACGTTACGCTAAATATATAAATTAGTGCTGAAGTGCTGGTGTATGAGCCAGCTCAGTCCTGTATAGCATTATCGAGACGGCAAAAGCCAATGGGCTGATACTCTATGATTACATGGTCAAATGTATGAAAGAGCTAGCAAAGCCAGAGCCTGCTCTCGACGCTCTGTTGCCCTGGAACTTCTCACACTAAAATGGCCCGTGGGATCGTGGGGCGCGCTTACCCTGGAAATGATCACTCAACAAGATAAAGTCGGATCCAGTGCTGTCGGTCACATGTCAATAGGGGGGTGGTGAACGGTTACGTCCACTTCATCTATAAGGTCATAGAGTTATTTAAACTTATGAGTGTAATTTACTGCTGATGACAAAAGAGAAAACAGCATAAGTGAGAGGTTAAAACACCCCACAATTACAATGCCCATCACTATCGTATTATTGTTTCCAAATAGACCGGGTAAACTACTAAAGATAAAACCCATTCCAAATTGCATTATTCCAACTAAAGAGGAGGCTGGACCTGCATTGTTTGGAAAAGCTGACATTGCCAGAGCGGTACTATTTGCAGCTATTAGTGGCACCATGCCAACACAAAAAAATAGAGGAATCATTGTGTAGATTAACGATGATGATGATAAAGATAGCATTAATAATACAGAAAAAATTACGCTAAAAATCATTGACATCTTCAGTATCTGAGTAAGCGTGTAGCGTGATAATAACAGTCTATTAATTTGGCTGAAAACAACTATGCCACAGGCGATAACACCAAATGCAAATCCATATTGAGTTTCGTTTAATTGGTAGATCTTCATAAACAAATCTGGAGATGCTGCGATAAAGGTAAACATTACTGAAACGGCTAAAGAGCTAATAAGACATGGGATCAAGAAAGCTTTAACTTTCAGAATGTTGATAAACTGTCTGGCAATATCATTGACAGAAATATTTTTTCTTTCGTTATACACCAAAGTTTCTGGGATATAACGTAACGTCGTATATAAGCAAAAGAAACTGAAAACAGATAATAATAAGAACACAGATTGCCAAGCAAAATGGCTTATTAAGAAGCCACCTGAAATAGGAGCAAGTACGGGGCCTATTCCTTGCATCACCATCATCGTTGATAGTGCTTGAGCACTTTGTTTCTGATCGAATAAATCTTGAATGATTACCCTACTCATTACCATTCCGGCAGCTCCACCAATGCTTTGTATAAACCGAAGCACAATGAAAAGCTCATAGTTAGTGGTAAACATTATGAGTACTGATGCTATAAAGAAAATGGCAATCCCAGTTATTACGGGAGTCTTTCTTCCCCAACGATCTGATATTGGTCCGTATAACAGTTGTCCGACAGCTAACCCTAAAAAAAATATAGAAAGGCTTAATTGTAAGCTTGGTGTCGAAGTATTCAGAGTTTCGGCCATAGCAGCAAACCCAGGCAAATACATGTCTGTAGCGAATGGTGCAAAGGCGGTTAGCATTGCTAAAACCAGTATGATGGCCTTATGATTAACTTTATTCGTTGATTCTATATACATAATAATTAGGGGCTTCCAAGAAAATAGTCTGCCAGTATCGATGTACTGGCAGAACTTAGGTTTATGGGAAAATTAACTGTTTATCGGGTAGAGATATATCCACGGTATTGAGTTAAATGATCTGATTCCGGTCTATCAAGTAAGAATTCCCCAACAAAATCTTTATAAGGTTCGATGTATGGGAATTGGTCATATTCCGCCCAAGAAGGTTTCTTAATCTTATCTTTTACTTCAGACATAGCCTTTTCCCACTGCTTACTACTGTCAAACCAAATTTCAGCTACCCTCTGGAACGGACTGGTTCGTGGAGTGTTCAGTACACGACTTGATATAATTCGGTTTACTTCTGGTAACTTAGCAAGTTCTTTAGCAAAAGATTCTTTAAACCATTTGTCACCTTCTTCTTGGCTAATTCCGTCTGGATATTTAAACGCAATCGTCCAACGGTAGTTAGGACCATCTTCAATAGTACGGTCGCTGCCTTTAATATCGTCTTCCCAGAACATTGGTAGGAAAACAAATACAGTAGGGTGGTAGCCTTCTCTGCTCCCCATCCAAGTTGATGGACGAAGTTCACCATCGCTAGGTTGGCGTGTGAGTTCCAAATATTCCTTTGAATAAACTTCGCTAAAAGCTAGGCCGTTTGGTGTGGCTGAATCACTAGTGTTAAAAGGGTTTAATAACCAATAATGTTCAGTCATTATCCAGTTGTACGTACCATAATCTTCACCGTTTTTTGGAACAGGGAGCGCCCGGTAAGTTGCATATTTAGTTACATACGGCATGAATTGCGAAATGCTATCGGGCACATGATATTTGTATAGCCAACGGTATGCAGCAGGTAAATCACTATCATCTCTTACAGATACCATAATCATACTGCGCATTGGCGTAACTTGAACTGGATTAGCCTTTTGAACTTTTTGCGTAGCTTCATTAGACGGCTCTGCATTTACCCAGCCGTTCATACAGAAAATAGAGGATAGAAGTAGCGCAGATAAACCTAGTTTAGAAATAGACATAAAATGTACTCTTTGGTGTATTGGAACTACTTATTAGTATATTTCCGTATCATTAATATAAAAAATATATTATTTTTATCTGTGTGATATATTAATTTTATTTAATACTTTTAAAGTAGAGAGATTTGAAGTGGATATTAAACAGTTGAAGTATTTTGCATGTGTGGCTGAAGAGCTACACTTTGGAAAGGCTGCGGAAAAATTACATATTGTTCAACCCGCGTTAAGTATTCAAATCAAAAATTTAGAAGAGCACTTAGGAGGAAAACTATTTGTTCGTAATAAGCGAAACGTTGCTCTGACAGATGCTGGTAAAGACATTCTGAGTAAATCATATAAGATAATCAATGCGATGGACGAGTTACTAGAGTATTCAGAGGCGTTATTCAATGGTACAGCGGGGCACATCAATATTTCTTATTCTGGACTTGCTGCTTATACTGGCGTTATGGGAAGTGTCATTGAAACATTTAGACAAATGTATCCAGATATCGCGGTTGGTTTAGAAGAACATGACCCATATGAGCAGCTCCAGATGGTGCAGAATGGTGATATTCATACAGCGTTTATGACGACTATGAAGAAAGACATACCAGCAGGGTTACGATCTCTTCATTTGACTTCGTCACCTTTAACGTTTCTTCTCCCCAAAAATCATCATTTATCTACTAAGGGAATTGAAAATTACCAGCAATTAGAACATGAAGCATTTGTTATATATGCTTCTCCTGATGATACTCAAGCAACTGCGATCATAGAATCAGTGTGCGGCTTCAAACCAATTATTTCTCACAGAGCTTCTTCAGCGTTATTACTACCTTCGTTAGTGAGTGCTGGTTTAGGTATTGCGATTATTCCTAAGGCATTTGAAAAAATATCTTATCAGACAGACACGGTATCACTTCCATTACTTGAGCCACAAAAGATGGACATTAGTCTCATTTTCTTGGATAATGAAAAATCAGAAATAGTTAATAGATTCAAAGAGATAGTGAAAACACTATCTTTAACTTCTCAAGGTTTATCTGATTTATAGAAATGAAGGAATATGTCCGTCTTAGGCATAGTTAAAATGGTGCTTCATGAAAAATCTAGGTGAATAAACTAGACGAGAATAAACTAGACACCCATTCTAAAAACAAAAATCTTTCACACTCTCGATAACCAAGATTACGCTTTTAAATCCCATCATCTTCGCCGAGTAGCGCAAATGAACAAGGGAGCAAAGTTGGAGTCTGTTTGAGCGTAGCGAGTTACTTCAAAAATACATACAAAAATTAACAGCTTAGCACCAGTAAAGGCCCATGGAGGAGCTCAAAAACACCGGGCATCCAACAAGCATTATCGAATGCTTACTTGAAATCCCAAGGTCTATTTGCGCTACGATATGGATGGATAAAGCTTCACCATTCTAAGTGAAACGCCCTGTGCGGAGCCGCATGCAGGGTGTTGTGGGGGCTGGAGGCTAGATACCTCCGGCTACCCGACTAGGTTTTTTGTACCTGGTTTTTGGCAATATTTTTAATGCGTTTATTAGCGCCATTTTCAGATAAGCCTTTCAAAATACTTTCATCAATATTTTGTAACTCTAATAGAGCTTCATGGACAATGGAGTCACCTGAATCCAGGCAACGAGCTTGCAGCTCAAACTCGGCATTGCTACACAATTCCCGTAATAGCCTATAACGTATTGCTTGTTTTAGGGGCCACTTGCCGAACTTACGACTCTCGGTACATACCTTTTCAAATTGGGCATCAGTAATCCATTGACACTTAAGTAATTCAATAGCAGCACTTCCCCCCATAACCACATCCGTATCGTTAAGTGTTAATTCAAGGAATTGCGCTATCTCCTGATCCGTAGCCGAGTCACGAGTTCTTAGCCAATGTATAAATGCGCCATACCGATAATGTTCATACCCTTCATGCCCAGAACTTTCCTGATCTTTAACTTGAGAGGAAAAATATTGTTCTTCTAGCATTCGATATTCAATCCACTTCGTAGGGTAATCCTCCCATTATTAACCGCATTTATTCGTAGAATTCATGCTGCCGTTTTTAGTGGTGGGAACCCTCCATTTGCAAGGTGTGGTCGTTGATGATTGTAGAACCATAACCATTGGGTCGCCCGATCTTGAACATCTTCAAGTGTGTCAAACAAATACTTACTCACTAAGCCAAACCTCATAGTACGGTTGAACCTTTCTATATAGGCGTTTTGTTGTGGGTTTCCTGGCTGAATATAATCGATTCGAATGTCGTGGTTGTTGGCCCATTTAATAAACGCATGGCTAATGAACTCAGGACCATTGTCGCAGCGGATCGCAACAGGTTTGGTTCGTTGTTCGATGAGCTGCTCTAAGATCCGAGTGACTCGTACTGTGGGCATTGAAAAATCAGGTTCTGACGCCAGACCTTCACGTTTGTAATCATCTATCACATTGAATAAACGGTACTTCCGGCCATCAGATAGCTGATCATGCATAAAGTCCACGGACCAAACTTGGTTTGTTTTAATCGGCTCTTTAAGAGGCTCTGGCGTATGGCGATTCAGGCGTCGTTTTGGCCTAATACGTAAGTTTAGAGCCAATTCGCAGTAGATCCGATAAACCCGCTTATGGTTCCATGTATACCCTTTAACGTTCCGCAAATGGTGAAAACACAGGCCAAAGCCCCAGTCAGAGCAGTCTTCACTGTTGCACAGCGTTACTAACTCCTGAGCTATCAACTCATTCTCAGGTTGAAGCTTCGATTTATAGCGATAGCAGGTCTCGCTGATCCCAAACCAATAGCATGCACTTTTAATGCTGATGTGATAGTTCGCCACCGAACGCTGAGCCATCAATCGACGCTCACAGGGCTTCACCACTTTTTTGCCATCGCCTCTGAGATCACCTCTGCTTTAAGGCGTTCTTCCGCATACATCTTTTTAAGCCGTCGATTTTCATCTTCGAGTTCTTTCATCCGCGCCATAAGGGATGCGTCCATACCGCCGTATTTCGAACGCCACTTGTAAAAGGTTGCGTTGCTCATTCCATGCTCACGACAGAGCTCAGGAACAGGTGTACCAGCCTCAGCCTGCTTGAGAATAGATAAGATCTGACTGTCCGTGTAACGTGACTTTTTCATGTTGAATCTCCTGTATTTACTATACGAGAAAATTCTACTTTTGCATGGGATTAATTTTCGGGGGGATTACCGGTAAGGGTTTCGCGCCGTTCAACCTGTCTTAGCTAAACTCGCCTTGGGAAAACGAACAAGGCTTTGGCCCCGCTAACATCAACAGCGTTATTTACTATAGAAAGGAGCATCGGGCTTGTTCAACACCCGAATAAGGTGTCGGCTGCGCGACACCTATTCTTATTGTTAACTGCACTTTTTCGCAATGACTAAACCATGATTACTACTACCAAGTAATGATGGTTCCGCACACGTGGAAAGGTGATACTTCAGCCAAGCTTGATACTGCTTTTCGTTAAGCTGGTTGACCTCTTGATCAATAAAGCGAACATAACCATCCGTTGCAATATGGTTTTCGACACAAAACCCCGTTTGAACTGCGAGAGATTCAATTTCGGATGGTTTAGCAAAGTAACCTGTTCTAAAAAATGGATCTACGGCAGGTGAAGTCACTAAACCACTTTCATTTAACTCACTTAACATAGTTGGCAAAACTAAATCGCTGGACATTTTTGCGAGCAAACCTGCAACAAAGAACCGGCTGATATAAGCTATTGCAACTATGCCGTTTGGTTTTAAAACTCGATTAGCTTCTTTCAACACCGCTTCTCGGTCTAACTTTGATTGTATGTGATAAAGCGGTCCTAAAATTAATACGACATCTTGGGTGTTATTCTCTATAAAGCTTACGTCCGTTGCATTTGCTTCGTAGACAGACAAACTCAAAGATTGGCGTTTTGCATTATTATTAAGTTGTTCGACTAATTCAGGAACTAGCTCAACAGCTGTTACATTAATCCCTTGCTGAGCATAATGAAGTGAATAACGACCAGTCGCAGCACCAAGCTCTGTTAAATTGCATGAAGGATCTATATAAGACTCCAACATACTCAATGTTGTATCAAACTCAATACGCGTAATATTTTGAGAAAGAAGACGCTTCTCTTCATCAAACTTTGCGTAGTACTCCATATATTCTTCTTGCACGACTTCCTCCTGAGATAATAAACTAAACACCCATTCTAAAAACAAAAATCTTTCACACTCTCGATAGCCAAGATTACGCTTTTAAATCCCATCATCTTCGCCGAGTAGCGCAAATGAACAAGGGATCAAAGTTGAAGTCTGTTTGAGCGTAGCGAGTTACTTCAAAAATACATACAAAAATTAACAGCTTAGTACCAGTAAAGGCCCATGGATGAGCTCAAAAACACCGGGCATCCAACAAGCATTATCGAATGCTTACTTGAAATCCCAAGGTCTATTTGCGCTACGAGATGGATGGATAAAGCTTCACTATTCTAAGTGAAACGCCCTGTGCGGAGCCGAATGCAGGGTGTTGTGGGGGCTAGATACCTCCGGCTACCCGATTATGCTTGAATTTCATACAGCTCCACTAACTTACTGATAATCTTTTCTTCGTGCGAACCATTACCTTCAATGCGGTCTAGACGATTACGTAAGAGATTGAACTCACTTTCTGTTTTGATTTTACCGCGTTTGATGACTCGCTGAATTTTAGCATTTTGCTTTTCAAAGTAATCTGGATTTACCGAATTCACAGCTTGGTAAAAAGCGCTAAATGCTTTAGAACGGAAATTTGGTTCGAGGTCCTCAATTAACAACGACAGATCGTTAATACCTTGCTCTAAACCCTTAGCGATTTCGGATTTTGGTGCTGGAAAATTATTGTCATTTACCCAGCCTTTTATTTGATCAATAGATTTAGAAAACCCCTCGATAATTGGAGCCAATTGTTCGCTTCCAATATCAGAAAAAGCCTCTAATACTTTTTGGCATATTGCTAAATTCATATCAAATTTAGTTTTGCGCATATCCCTCGCGGTTCCCCTTTTTGTTAGGCATTTGCGTGATTGTTAACACGAATAGGCCCCATGTGTAACCCGTATACGATTGAGAGATTCCTTTTAGTGTTGTGAAAAAATATCATATAGCCAGTATTATTTGGCTCACCATACTCTTCTTTTTTGCCGTAATATTCCAAAAACCAATTCAGCTTCTCTGCCTTTTTCTTCTCACTGCCGTTAAATCGTTCTGTGAGGTAGTTTACATATGAAATCCTATCATTCGCAAAGCCGACGTGAATACGCGTCACGCCTTTTTCAACAACAAAAGAATAATCTATATCTTTTTCATCCGAATCTTCTCTTATATCTACTGATGAAAAAGCTGACAGCTTGCTGAAGACTTCATCTGGAATTGAGTCCAAGTCTATGACTGGGAATTCTGGTTCAAATTTTTCTTTCTTGAAGAAACTAAACATAGGGTTGCCTATATATTTTTGTCCCAGCGAACGCAGTGAGCGATTACAGCGGCTTGTTATATGCCATTCAGCTTCCTTAATTACTGGAATTTTAGCTAGCCATAACGCCTACCACATACTGAATACACTGCAACACATTTCAACATTGATGGCTATTTTTCACTTCATGAGTGTTTTCATAGTCACACTGACAAGTTTCGTAGTCAAAACTTCCGCCCCGATCCAAGCAGCTATCAACACCTAAATCGTCACATGAACAAGTGAGTGCTATTAATGTATTTTTCACTCAAACTCCGGTGGCATATAACGCCAAATTAAGGTGTGAACAACGCAGACACCTTACTTAAATCATTGTGCCATAAACACTAAACTGGCTAGAAGTGAAAGCGCCAAGCGTTGTGAATCTCTCTTAAATTTATTGTGTACGCCCAGCATGGGCATGAACTAATGAGGTGAAAGTCCTCTGTAGGAAGGTCACCGTTTAATAATATTTTGATTATTAAACGCTAACTACTAGCGAATGGCAAGGGCATTGCCGCGAGGGAATGTCTGAAGGAAGCCGGACGTCTTTTTATCTAAAGAGAGGGCGAACTGATGAACAAGAACATCATATGAGGCGTAGGCTGGAGGCGAGTTGGCACAAGACAACGAAGCCATGTGATCTAACGGCCACCGTAAATGATGCAGCAGTGCAGAGAAAAGAGAAAGTGCATGTTCTACTTCTTATAAACAAAGAGTGGGAGATCTGCTTAACAAGCGATTGTTTAACTCACGCTATGGCGATTTAAGCAGACGGCGTTTTTAGATAAAGAGCCCAATGCCGCTTTATTGTGTAATGGTTGGGACATGATGAAGGCCTGAACCTGAAAATCAATGAGGAGCCTGTGCAGCTCATTGTCTCCGTATCCGACCGGACTGAGGAGTCATGGCGCAAAAACAGAAGCCATCATTGGAATGCAAAGGAGCTAATCGGCCGTTGTATTTTAACCGTTTTCAGGAAACGCCCTGTGCGGAGCCGCATGCAGGGTGTTGTGGGGGCTGGAGGTTAGATACCTCCGGCTACCCGATTATGTTTCTCTTTTACCAAAACGGCCACCATGAAAAGAATGTTTGTCGACGAACGTTTTTAATGTCGGCAGTAGTAAATGGAACATCTGATACACCATTTTGTGAAGCCAACGAACCTGTAATATAGCGTCCGCCGCGAACTACCATCTTGGGATAGACTGAACCATCATTTAGTTTCACATCAATCCAGTGGCAATCCATTTTCATTTCAGCACCCAATTTACTTAATAAGTGCTGAGGTATTTCAATTTTACTCATTGCCATCCTTGAGGAGCGTAGCGACGAGTTAGTGAGCCGCATTGTTATGAATTACGGTACTCACCGATTACCTCAATTTTGCCCACAATATTCTCATTGAGAGTTTCAAGGTCTTCCGCAGGCACCCACCATTCAGTGTGCCGTTTAGCTCCTACACATTTGATTGGATATTGGTCCATAAAGGATTTCTTTACTTCAAACTTTGTCACGTAACCTGCGCCAAAATCCGTAATATTCCATCGAGTAACCTCAATAGCGTATTCTTCACTAGTTACGGGATAGAAAATTGGCTGTTCAGGCAAGCGCGGTGGCCATTTTGTAAAGCCCGACTCGGCTACTAGATCGAGTTCCTTTTGGCCCAAAGGCCTATAACAGGTAACGGTTTCCATTATTTCCTTCGTGATTCATAACATTTTATTAGTGCGCATGCGCGTTTACCTTGTTGGACCAGTGAAAACGCGCACAGTTAACTATCTGTATGTAATGAACTTATCAGTATTCTGCTAAATACACCATCAGGAAAAACGCGCATGCGCGTTTTCCAAACCTATTATCTCAAATCGTAAATATATAACTGATTGATAAAAATGAATAATCTGAATTAGTGCATGTATAAACGCGCAAATTTTTTCACTATTTCCCTTGATATCCTAGGAGTCCAAATAATACCGTATAAAAAAGGCCTTAAGCACAATCTTAAGGCCTTTTCGTTAAGCGCTAATCGCTAAGATTTAACCGCCGCTTTACGTTTCGCAGCCTGGTAGTCGAGTCCGGCCTTGCTGCGCTCCCAAAGGGGGCGTAGCAGTGGACTGAACAGAACCAGCGCGGCGATGCTAATGAAGCTGAGGGTGAGAGGACGTTCCCACAAAAAGCTGAGTTCGCCATCACCAATTAACAGGGCGCGGCGCAGGTTGTCTTCGAGCATGCCGCCGAGAATAAAGCCGAGTAGCATCGGCGCCATCGGAAAATTCAGCAGGCGTAAACCTAAAGCGGCTACACACACCGCCACCATAATCAAAATGTCCATACTATTGAACGACACCAAATACACTCCGGTGATGGAAAACAGCAGGATCATAGGGACTAAGTAGGGACGTGGAATGTTGAGTAACTTGGCCAAATAGGGGATCAGTGGCAAGTTTAAGATCAACAAAATAATGTTGCCAAAGTACATCGAGATGATGATCGACCAAAATAGGTCAGGGTGTTCGATGTACATGCGTGGGCCGGGTTGGATCCCATAGGCAATCAATGCGCCCAATAATACGGCAGTGGTGCCCGAACCAGGGATCCCAAGCGTGAGTAAAGGGACAAACGAGCCAGTGGAAGCTGCATTATTGGCCGATTCTGGCGCAGCCAGTCCCTTGAGTGAACCTTCACCAAATTTTTTCTTATCTTCTGGCTTGGCAATGTTGCGCTCAACGCCATAAGCCAAAAATGAGGCAATGGTTGCTCCGGCGCCGGGTAATACGCCGACAAAGAAGCCAAGAACAGAGGAGCGTAGGGTCGGGGCGGCAATCTCTTTGATTTCGTCCTTGCTAAGTTTTAAGCTGCCCAGCTCGGCCATCATTTTTTGTTCTTTGCCACTGTTGCCGGGATCTTCAGGTTTGAGTACCGACATCAGCGTTTCGGCGAGGGCAAAAGTGGCCATGGCTAATAGTAAGAAACTGAAACCATCGATTAGATCGAGTTGACCAAAGGTGAAACGTTCTACGCCTTCACTGCGATCAGTTCCCACCGTAGCCAGCATTAAGCCAAGAATGGTCATCATAATTGCTTTTAGTACTTGGCCTTTTCCGGAGAAGGCTGCGACCGCTGATAAACCCAAGACCATCAGCGCGAAGTAGTCGGCGCTTTGAAAGCTTAAGGAGACTGAGGCCAGCGCTGGAGCGGCAACTAGTAGCATTATTGCGCCAAGGGTTCCGCCAGTGAATGAGGCATATGCCGCAACCGCTAAGGCCTTACCTGCCTGGCCTTTTTTAGCCAGCGGGTTGCCGTCGAAGGCGGTCACCACGGTGGCACTACAACCGGGGGCATTAATTAAAATGGAAGATGAGGAAGCACCAAAAATTGCGCCATAGTAGACGCCTGCCATTAAAATTAAACCCGATGAAGGCTCTAAGCTGTAGGTGAGGGGGATCATCAAGGCGATGGCGGTAATCGGGCCAAGGCCTGGCAGCATGCCGATAAAGGTACCGACTAAACAGCCAACCACCACCATCATTAGGTTCATTGGCATGATTGCGGTGCCAAGTCCGGCTAAAATTCCGTCTAACATGTGTTACTCCTTGCGACTGGTTTACGTTTAAGCATTAAACCAGTGCCATAGCTGTCCAGGTTCCAGATAAATATCTAATATTTGAGTCAATAGCGCCCAAAATACCAGGGTAAAGATCACTGCGACCATGATTGCTTTTTTATGCTTGGTTTCGCCCATCAGGCGAAAACTGAGCACTAAGAAAAAAATCGTGGCGAGTACAAAACCCAACCAGTTCACGAACCAGCCGTAGGCGAACATCACTGCCAGCAATTTTGTTACTGCCTGCCATTGGGTGTGCTTAAGACTGGTGAGTAGATCTTGACCTCCGCCGATAATTAGCGCCAGAGAACACACAAGGCCGCTAATGGCTAAAAACTGTGGCAGAGTTCGCGGAGTAAAGGGTTCAAACTCGGCACCGGCAAATAGTTGAATGTCGTAGCTAAAATAGCCGTAAAACAAAGACAGCAGCAAAAACACTAGGCCGCCTATTCGTTGATTGCTAAGTTGCATATCTTGCTCCAGATTAAAAAAGGCCGGTGTCGATTCCGACACCGGTGCTTAAGCGAGTGTTTGGCTTAAGCAAAAGATTCAGCAAGGGATTTTCTGGCTGAAGTGAAGCTATTTAAGAAACCCTAGTTCTTTCATCAGACTACCGACGATTTTTTCCTGTTGCTCGAGAAAGCCGTAAAATTGGCTGTAGGGAACAAAGTTATTCACCCAGCCATTGCGACTGCGCACGGTTTCCCATTCTGGCGTGTCATACATCGCTTTTAGCTCGTTAGAGAACTTTTCTGCTTGTGCCTGACTAATTCCTGGCGCAGCAAAAAAACCTCGCCAGTTAGCAAATACTGTGTTGTTACCCATCTCTTTGAGGGTGGGGACATTAGGGGCATCTTTAACTCGTTGTTCAGCGGTAATTGCTAAGATCCGAATTTGCTCATTTTTAGCCATCTCTAAGGCCTCACCCAATCCGGTGGAGAGCAGAGCCGTTTCGCCAGAAAGCAAGCCAGCCATAGCTTTTCCGCCCGCATCATAGGCGACATAACGCAATTTCATTGGGTTTAAGCCTTCGTTTTTAATTGCTGCCGCAGCAATTAAGTGATCTAAGCTGCCGCGTGCACTGCCGCCAGCCACTTTGACCTTATTCGGATTGTCTTTAAAATCACTGACCACTTGATCCCAATGGGTATATTTGGAATCGGCACGCACGATTAATGCACCATAATCAGCGATGGTTGCAGCAATCGGTGTTAGGTCGCGAAATGATTGTGGAAAAACCCCCGTTAATGAGCGAACTACAATCGGAGTCGAGTTCACCATTAAGGTGTGATCTTGGGTTTTAGCCGTTTCAATCAGGTGAGCGATGGCTTTTCCGCCGCCACCCCCGCTCATGTTTTGAAAGGATACTTTGTCGATAATGCCCGATTTCATCAGGGCTTCACCAGTGCCGCGGGCGGTGCCGTCCCAACCACCACCGGCGCCGCCGGGAATTAAAAAATGAATTTCTTCAGCTTGTACAATGCTACTTAAACTGGTGGCCAATACTGCGGCCCCTACTAATGTTCTCAATAATTGAATCTTGGCGAACATGTTGGCTCTCCTTGTTCCATAGGGTGTCCAGAAGATCTGAACGTGACTTCGCCAGTTAAAATTATGTTTTTCAGCGAAGAAGGTTAACGCAATGTTAACGAAAGGTGATTTTTTATAAATAAAAGCCAAGTAATGGCTTTAAAATTCATATTGCTGATTAAGTTCATATTGTTCACGGGAGTGCAGTTCGATGCTCGTGCTAAGCTCATTTGTGTGAATACAGGGAGAAAGGAATGTATCAACCTGCTCGACTATTCAGTTATCGCGCTCGACTGCTACTGATTATGCTGCTCTACAGTTTGTTACAATTGAGCATTGTGGTGGTGACCAGCTACTGGTATGTAAGTGATTCAGAGTATCAAGACAAAGGTGAGCGTGCGCTGGATGTGGCAAGAGTGGTGGCCAAGTTACCGGATGTGGTGGCAGCAGTAGAGCGTGGAGACAGTGAGTTTTTGCAATTACTGGCGGAAGAGCTGCGCCGTACCATGGGCGCCAGTTTCATTGTGGTGGGTGATGCCAATGGTGTGCGCTTAGCGCACCCGAAGCAGGAGCGGATCGGTCAACCGATGGTGGGCGGTGATAATTACGCTGCGCTTAGTTTGGGCGAAGAATATGTGTCGCGGGCGAAAGGCTCTTTAGGTGTGTCGGTGCGCGGAAAAGTACCGGTAAAAAACGCGCAAGGAAATATTATCGGCATCGTTTCGGTGGGCTATCTATTAGAAAAAATTGATGTACAACTCAAGCCCTATCTGTATTTTATGATTTTATTAGTGATGGGGGTTTTGTCACTGAATATGCTCATTGGCTGGTGGCTGGCACAGCGAATTAAAAATACTTTATTGGGCTTTGAGCCGGAACAGATGAGTCGACTTTATGCTGAGTTACAGGCGACCTTGAATACCATTCGCGAAGGGGTGATAGCGATTAATCGAGAGGGTATCATCACCAACATTAATGCTAATGCGATCCGTTTGTTGGGTAAAGATCAAGGCGCGCAACCCAGTCCGGTCGGTTTGTCGCTTCGCGATTGGTTACCCGACAGCGACATGGTGGAGTTACTCGACCAACCTCAGGCGCAAAGCGACATCGAGTTGCTGCTTAATGGCCATTTGCTGATCGCCAACCTAGTACCGATGCGCGACCCTCAAAACTCATTTATTGGCATGGTTTCAAGCTTTCGTCGCAAAGATGAAATTACCTCGCTCACTCAGCAACTGTCGCAAATTAAAGCCCATTCGGAAGCGCTGCGGGTGCAAACTCATGAACATGCCAATCAGTTGAATACCATCGCGGGTTTAATCCAGCTAGGCCAAGGTGAAAAGGCGCTGCAGTTTATTGGTCAGGCGAATGATCAATTTCAAGAGCTGATTCATTTTTTGATTGAGGCGGTCGATGACTCGGTGATTGCTGGCTGTATATTAGGCAAGTTCCATCGCGCTCATGAGCTGGGTTTGAGTTTGCATATTGATCCTGACAGTAGTTTACATCAGTTGCCTGAACACTGTGGCTCGGAGCAAATCGTGACTATTGTGGCGAACTTGCTGGATAACGCCTTTGAAGCGACTCGCAGAAGCGAGTCACCGTCGCCGATTAATTTGTCGATGACCGATCTTGGCCACGACATTATTATTGAAGTGGAAGATTTTGCAGGAGGCATTCAAAATAGTTTACAGGCCAATATTTATCAGCAAGGGGTCACCAGTAAGAGTCAGGAGGGGCATGGGATTGGCCTTTATTTAGTCAAAGAAACAGTGCAAATATTACGGGGTAATGTGGAATTTAGTAGCGATCAAAATGGGACTCGCTTTACCGTTTATTTACCCAAGCAATTGAAGTAGGAGTCAGGCTATGATTGAGGTTCTTATTGTTGAAGATGATCAAGGGATCGCCGAGATTCACCACCAGTATTTACAACGCGTTAGTGACTTTGAGGTCTCGGGGATTGCTTTGAGCATTGCCGATGCCAAAATCCATATTCATGCCAAACCGCCACAACTGATCTTGTTAGATGTGTATTTGCCCGATGGTACTGGTCTTGAATTATTGAAATATATTCGTAGCCAAGATTTAGCGATTGATGTGATGTTACTCACTGCCGCCAAAGAAGCTGCCACCTTACAAGAGGCTCTGCGTAATGGGGTGTTTGATTACATCTTAAAACCAGTGGTGTTTCCGCGGTTGCAAGAGTCCTTGCAAAACTATCGAACCTATTTACAGCGCTTGACCCAAAATAGTAGTTTTGAGCAGCAAGATGTCGATAAGCTCATGCCAATGAGCGAGGGGGCGAGTGGTGGGGCAGAAAACAAGCGGCGCTTACCCAAGGGCGTTGATGCGGTCACACTTGATAAGGTGCGCGCGCTATTTCGGGAGCATGCCAGCTTAACTGCTGAGCTGGCAGGGAAACAGATTGGCAGTAGCCGCACCACGGCCCGGCGCTACTTGGAGTATTTGGTCAGCTGTAACGAGCTGAGCCCTGAAGTGGCCTACGGCGCGGTGGGTCGACCTGAGCGGGTGTATCATCGGGTTGCTTGAATTGGTAAAGCGTTTCACGAGAGCTCAATCACTTGGCGAGTAATTGAGCGGTGCGAATTTTAAAGGGCTCAAGTGCTTGCTTGGTTTGTCTCTGCACTCAGTTGATCGATTTGCTCGGCGTAAGCGACAAAACTGTCGCTCATGCTCATGCCTAGATCTTGATGATCCCAAGTCTGGAGTAGCCCGTGATAACCTTCTTTACCGGCTAAGGTATAGGCCGAAGAAACCCCTCTATAGGCTTTTGCGGACTCCATTGCTTGCCATTGCTCGCCTTGGTATAACTCTATTTCACTCACTCGTTGGCCTTGAGGAAGTTCAGCTTGATAGCGATAACGCAGCCGATGAAAATAGGGAAAGCTGCCATCGCCAGTGCCGACAATGCCGTTACTATAGGCATTGTCGATAGCCCCTTCGATCACGATGGCTAAGTCTGCACCTTTTATTAAATAACTTACGATGGCAATCTCGAAGGGCAGTAGCCGACCGCAAATTTCGGCTTTGGTGAGTGGACCTGTTTTTAATGAAACCCTTACCCCTCCGGCATTATGTAAGGCAAAGTCGGTGGGAGAGTGTTGGTTTGCCACCCAATAGAAAGCGGCACAAACCAGTGGCGAAACCTCGCTACCTTGAGGAAAATCAACGGTGGGCGCTCGGGTATGAAATAGTGATTGAGGCACCGTGGTAACCACTTGCTGATGCATCTTTTCAACTGCTGGTCGATAGTCTCTATCGATGAGTGTCTGCATTTTGGGCTCGGCAGAATAGTGGCTGAAAAATCGGCTCCCGCTTAGGTAGTGTTGCATTGCTTGATGTTGGGGAGGCGTCACTGGTTGTTCATTGACAAAGGCTTGCCAATTTTCGCTGAGTAAGAAGGATATGCCACCATCCATATGGGTGACCTTACCCTCGCGATTAAACCCGAGTTTTGCTAAGCCAATAGATTCGGCATGTTTGCCCGCTTGTAAGATCAGGCTATCATTCACCCAAGCAGGCCCTTGTTCACAGGAATTAAGGCCTAAGCTGCTAAAATCGCCAGTGAGGGTATGTGAGTGCCCACCCACAATCAGACTAATACCGTTAACCGCCTTGGCGAGTTCAACATCAGCCTGATAACCCAAATGGCTGAGTATAATGATGTGCTGAATATCTTGGTGATGTAAATGCTCAATGGTGGCGCGGGTGGTTTCGATAGCATTCAGAAAACTGCAATCGCTATCGGGACAACCAATCTGATGCATTAAATCATGAGTGATCCCAACAATCGCTAGCTGTTTATCGGCTAAAGGCTTTAATAGGTACTGAGCTATTTTGCGAGAATTATCATAGCGATAAAGATTGCTATGTGGTGCCAGAGGGTGGGCTTTGTTTTGGTCTTCTTGGCTTAAGTCCATGTTGCCAGCCAGCAAGGGAAAGTTGGCTTGCTCGATAAACTGCGCCACTGGTGCATTGCCTAAATCAAACTCATGGTTGCCAATGGTCATGGCATCGGGTGCTAAACGATTGAGTAGGCGAACGTTAGCTAAGCCCTTAAATTGGCTAAAGTACAAACTTCCCTGAAAGCTATCGCCAGCATGTAAAAATAATGAAGGGCAACGCTGTTGCTTAGCTTCTTGGCGGAGCTGTTCTACCGCCGTGGCGATGCGGGCGTAACCGCCACATTGAGCCTCTAAACGATAATCTTCCCCTTGAATATTGATCTTGAAGTGAACCATGGACGCTTCGAAATGAGAGTGGGTATCGTTGATATGAGCTAAGTAAAGCGAGTAGGGCATAGCGAAGAAGTTCTCCTAGGGCCTGATGTATATGAGATTGTTATTGCAGTTGTAGTGAGATCAGATGCTGGTAACCATTGAGCGGAGTCGCGATGAAAACTAATTGATCAACAATGATGATCCGCGAAAGATAAACAAAGCCTGAACAAACATGATACGTGAAATTGTGTTGAACGGAAGGCTTTACTCACTGGACTGACAAAAAACTCATTCTAGAGTTGTATCAGGGATTAAACTAAGCGGTTTAATCCCTGTTTTTTGTTAGTGGATCCGAGCATCGAAGGGCTTAGCGAGGCTCATCGGTGCGGCCAGTTTTTGACGAATTGGATTCGAGCTAATCAAGACCATTACCACAATGGTTGCCACGTAAGGCATCATGGCTAACAGGTTTGGCGAGATCGTCACCCCGAGTCCTTGCATCACCAAGTGTAAAATTGAAGCGGCACCAAACAGGTAAGCTCCTACGACTAAATAGCCTACTCGCCAAGAGGCAAATACTACTAAAGAGAGGGCAATCCAGCCACGACCCGCGGTCATGTTTTCCATCCACATTGGGGTATAAGAGAGCGACATATAAGCACCCGCTAAACCAGCAAAGGCACCTCCGGTAAGTACCGCTAGGTAGCGAACCTTGAGCACTTTGATTCCCAAAGCATTGGCCGAATATGGGTTTTCGCCCACCGCTCGTAAGGTTAGCCCGGCGCGGGTTTTATTGACGACCCACCAACAAATACCAGTTAAGGCGAAGCTGGCATAAACTAAGATATCGTGGTTAAACAGCAAGGGGCCAATAAAAGGGATTTCGCTCAGCAGTGGGATCGGTATGGTTTTAAAGCCAACCACCGTGGAGCCGACTAAACTGGCACCTAAGAAGGCACTTAAACCGGCACCAAAAATGGTTAAGGCGAGGCCAGTGGCCACTTGATTGGTATTTAAATTTAACGATAAGATACCGAAGATCGCAGCCATCGCCATGCCTGCAATGACGGCTAATAATAAACCTAAGGCAAGATTTCCAGTAAAATAGGCACCAGCAAAACCAGCCATCGCACCCATCAACATCATGCCTTCTTGGCCTAAGTTGAGCACTCCGGACTTTTCGCAAATTAGCTCACCAAGGGCGACCAATAATAATGGGGTTCCGGTTTTAATTGCCGCAACCAAAATTTGTTGAATTAGTTCGATATCCATTAAGCGGTTCCTTGCTTTGGTTCGGAAGAAGAGCGGCTGGTGCTCGCTTTGGGTTTACTTGGCTGCAAAACAATGCGGTAGTGGATCAAGAAGTCACAAGCTAGCAGGAAGAACAATAGAATGCCCTGAAATAGTCCGGTAATTGCGGTAGGCATACCCAGTTCAATTTGTGCCAGGTCACTGCCCATATACAAGGTGCCCATGAAAAATGCCGCGAAAATAATACCAAAAGGATTCAATCGCCCTAAATAAGCGACGATGATTGCCGCATAGCCATAACCGGGTGAAACTTGTGGGATTAGCTGGCCAATGGGTCCGGTTACTTCGGCAACTCCAGCAAAGCCAGCTAACGCACCAGCGCTAAGCATTACACTCCACACAATAAACTTGCTGCTGTAGCCTGCGTAACGCGCTGCGGGTTGGTCGGAGCCAAATACTCGCAGCTGAAATCCAGGCAGAGTGCGATACAGGATGATCCCCGAGCCAATGGCTGCCAATATTGCAATCACAATACTGATGGAGGCGCGACCTTGTTCACTTAAGGTGGGGAGTAATACCGAATCGGCAAAAACAGCCGATTCAGGAAAGCCAAAACCAGCGGGATCGACTAGCGGGCCATGAACCCCCCATAATAACAAATACAAACCCACGTAGTTCAGCATGATGGTGGTTAAGATAATATTGGTATGAAATAACTGGTGCAGCAGGGTTGGAATGGCAGCCCATAGTAGGCCTGCTAAGGTGCCAGCTAAGAGCGTGACGATTAACCAGCTATAGCCGCTGTCATCACCGGCCTGTAAGGCAAAATAGCTGCCCACCAAGGCGCCAACGAGTAGCTGGCCTTCGGCGCCAATATTCCAGATATTGGCTTTATAACAGAGGGCTAAGCCCGTGGCACAGAGCAGTAAGGGCGTGGTTTTAACCATCAGTTCGCCCAAGTTATAACTGTCACTCAAGGGCGCAATAATAAACACTTTAAAGGCCGTTGCGGGGTTAATATCCAGCGCTAAAAACATCATGCTGGATACCAGCATGGTGAGTACGACCGCAATTAGCGGTGACAACCAAGACATTAACTTTGATGATTCTAAACGCGGTTGGGTTTTAAGCACGTCGCAGGCCCTCCTCGGGTTCATCGTGGTTAATAAAGCCGCCTGCAATCCATTTGCCTACTTGCTCAATATTGGTTTGTTCGGTATGCACGGCTTGTGACAGTTGCCCCTCATATAAGGCGGCAATTCGGTCTGAAATCATAAATAGCTCGTCAATATCTTCCGACACCACCAAGATAGCGGCACCGTTATCACGTAATTCAATCAGTTGCCGATGAATCGCACTAGCAGCACCAATGTCGACTCCCCAAGTTGGGTGGGCACAGATCAAAATGTCGGGTTCTTGGTCTACTTCACGACCAATAATGAATTTTTGCAAGTTACCGCCCGACAAGCTTTTGGCTTGAGAATGGGCGTTATGACACTTTACATCGTTGTGATGAATAATTGCCTTGGCCAGCTCAACTACCTTATGCTGCAAAATCAGCCCTCGTTTGGTGAGCCCCTTACGCGCACTGGTGAGTAGGGTATTGTCGGCTAGGCTCATCTCGGGCACGGCGCCTTGTCCTAGGCGGTCGGCGGGTACGTAGCTCATCCCTAATAGGCGGCGCTCGCCGGCATTTAATTTGCCAACGTTGCGCTCATGCATCACGATATTGCTGGCTTCGGCACGGGTATCTTCACCGCTCAGTGCTTCCAGTAAATCTTCCTGACCATTGCCTGCCACCCCTGCAATGCCTAAAATTTCGCCGCGGTGCAGACTTAAATTAACCTTGTTTAAACCCGTTCCAAAAGGATTGGTGGGGGGCACTGTTAAGTCGCGGGTCACCAGTACTTCGTCAGAGCCGATCCGTTTATGGTAACGCTCCGAGAGCACCGCATCGCTGCCTACCATCATTCGGGCGATAGAATCGGGGGTTTCGTTGGCGGGCACACATTCGCCACTGACTTTACCACCGCGTAAAATAACTGCGCGGTCACACAATGCAGTGACTTCTTTGAGTTTGTGGCTAATAAATAGAATGCTGCAGCCTTCACTGGCAAGGGTGCGCAAGACTTTAAATAAGCCCGAGACTTCCTGAGGCGTTAATACTGAAGTGGGCTCATCCAAAATCAGTAGTTTTACGTCTTGGATCAGGCAACGTAAGATTTCTAAGCGTTGTCGCTCGCCGATGCTCAGATTATATACGTAACGATCTGGGTCGACCTTCAACTCATAGTTGGCGCTTAACTCGATAATTTTGGCTCGCAATGCGGCGGCGTCTTTCACCACGCCAGCATCGAGGCTTAGTTCAATGTTTTCTTGCACGGTGAGCGTTTCAAAGACCGAGAAGTGTTGAAACACCATGCCAATCCCCATGGCCCGGGCCATGTTAGGAGAAGTGATTTTGACTTCTTTCCCATTCCACAGGATCCCACCTTCATCGGCTTGAACCACACCATAGATCATTTTTACTAAGGTGGATTTCCCCGCGCCATTCTCACCCAACAGGGCTAAAATCTCGCCCTTTTCTAGTTGCATGCTAACTTGGTCGTTGGCAATAACGCCGGGGTAGCGTTTGGAGACTTGCCAAAGTTCTAACAATGAATCGTGTTGGTTCATTCTGAGTCCATTCAATGTGTATATTTAACAGCTTGCCACAGCTAATGCATAAATCTGACCATTTGTTCAAGTTTATTGTTGTAGCTTACAAGTTATAAATGTTTAAAATATGTTGTACTTGATTGGTGCGCAATTTGCCAGTTTTGAAGCATTATGGTGCGCACCTAGCTTATCGCTGTGGCGACAGATTAGCACTAGTGATTTTATATTTTATCATTAATAATGCCTGACTTATTAATCGGGTCAGCGAATATAGAAGGGACTTCACGCGCATGGTAAAAACGACGGTGACGCAAGGCGGCACCATTCGAAAGAAGAATGAAAAAGTAATTTTGAAAGCTGCAACTCATGAGTTTGCAAAGCATGGTTATCAAGGGACATCTTTGCAAGTGATTGCCGACCGTGCGGAATTACCTAAGGCAAATTTACTGTATTATTTTAAGTCTAAGCAGGGTTTATACAAGGCTTTACTGCAAGACATATTAGCCATGTGGAACAATGCTTTTGAGCAGACCACAGTGGAAGATGATCCAGTAGAAGCCATCAGCGCCTATATTCGCTCAAAAATGCGCTATAGTCGCAGCCATCCGAAAAGTTCACGTATTTTCGCCATGGAAATTATTCAAGGTGTACCCAATGTGAAGGATCAATTGCAATTACCCGTCATCGATTGGGCTAACAGTAAATCTGACTTGATCCGAGCCTGGATTGCACAAGGTAAAATACGTCCTATCGAACCACTCAACTTATTATTTTTGATTTGGGGCGCGACCCAATTTTACGCCGACTTTGATACCGAAATTAAACTGATCAAAGGCCGAGCCCTAAACCAGCAAGAGTTTAACCTTGCGGAACAAAATCTGATTGATATTGTGCTGCGAGGGATTGGCTTAGTTAAAGATTGAACTTGATTATTTGGTCAGCTTTTTGCTTGTCCTGTTAGCATATGTTTTGTTTACAAGGGTGAGATGCCAACGATGTCTGTCGCGACACCAACTGCCACCAAATTATGGATTAAAGATCCGTTAGCTGTATTTAATGGGGCGATCAGCGGCCCTGATGCTGAACGTGACTGTGCGGGCGGATTAGTGGTACAAGGGTCGACGATCCTTGAATGTGTGGCGGCTGGCCAACGGCCGACGGGCACCATTGATGATATTTTTGACGCACATCGCTATGTGCTGATGCCGGGCTTGATTAATACCCATCATCATTTTTATCAAACTCTGACCCGCTGTCTACCCGCGGCGATTAATCAACCTTTATTCCCGTGGTTGCAAACTCTCTACCCCATCTGGAGTGGCTTAACAGCTAAACACATCGAACTTGCCACCGAAATTGCTTGCTGGGAGCTCATGCTGAGCGGTGCAACCACGGTGGCCGATCATCATTATGTGTTTAATCACGCACTGAGTGATGCCATCGATATTCAAGCCGAAGTGGTGGGGCGTTTAGGTGTGCGGGCGACCTTGACGCGCGGTAGCATGAGTCTGTCGCAAAAAGATGGCGGCCTGCCGCCGGATTCAGTGGTACAGAGTGAACAGCAAATTTTAGAGGACAGCCTGCGGCTGATCAAACGTTATCACGACGCGGATGACGGCAGTATGTTACAACTGGCCCTAGCACCTTGTTCGCCGTTTTCGGTGACGCAGTCACTGATGTGTGAAACCGCACAGTTAGCGAAACGTCATCGCGTACGGCTACATACCCATTTAGGTGAAACCATAGATGAGAACGATTTTTGCCTGAAAAAACTGGGCATGCGTCCAGTTGATTACTTGGAGCATTGCGGCTGGATGGGGCCACAAACTTGGCTGGCTCATGGCATTCATTTTGATCCCAGTGAAATACGACGTTTGGGTGAAGCGCAAATCGGTATTGCTCACTGTCCTACCTCGAATATGGTGCTCGCCTCGGGGATCTGCCCAACACTGGATTTAGCGGCCGCTGGATGTCATATCGGGATGGCCGTGGATGGTTCGGCCTCCAACGATAGTTCGAATATGATCCAAGAATTGCGACATTCATTGATGCAGCAGCGCTTACGTTATCGTGCTGATCAAATCACCCATCTACAAGTGTTGAACTGGGGAACTCAAGGCAGTGCTTCGGTACTAGGGCGAGATGATATTGGAGTGCTTGCGCCAGGCAAACAAGCTGACTTGGGCTTGTATCAATTAGACGGACTTAATTTTTCTGGGGCACATGATCCTTTGGCCGCGTTGATCTTGTGTGGCGCGAGTCAGGTGAGCAAGTTAATGGTGGCTGGCAAGTGGCTGATTGAAGATGCAGAGCAAACACGGGCGCAATTAAATCAGTTGAAAGCGCAACACCATCAGTTCGCAAAACAGCTGCTGGGCTAAACCTGAACAATGGCCTGCAAGTGTTGTCACTGTTTGATTCGACGGTGAAGTGCCAATGCGGGAGAGCTGCAAAACAAACGGCATTTTATTTCGCTTGGCTGAAGGCTTTGTGCTCTCCTCATTGCTTGTTTGCTGAGTGGTTTTAGCCTTGCAATAACTCGTGGTCTTTGGGGAGTTGGTTGGCTAACCATAATACTAATTTATGGCGCATTTCCGGTCCGGTCAGTTTATCTTTGGGCAGTGGGGTAAGACGTTTGTCTTCGGCCAATAACATGTACAGGGCTTCCACCTTATCTTTCTCAGAAATTCCTGGCGGAAATTTGGCAAAACCACGTTGTAAGGCATAAACCTCGCCGATTTGTATGGCCTTTTTTAACAGTTGTGCTTCGTGTTTATATTTTTTCACTCAAGGTCTCGCTGTGTCTACCATCTACTCCCTTCAACATACGGTAAAGCGCAGCTCAATAACAGGGCTTAACTCACTAAATCTAAGTTAAGCCCGGACTTGGCTTTATGTTGCCGAAAAAAACAGCATTTATTGCTAAGTGCTCAGTTTTGGGATGCAGCCTTTAGAAGGCTTGTTATTAACTATTATCGATGGCTTCTGCGGTTACCTCGTTACCGCTGCGTTTACCGTCGAGGAAGGCGCTGGCATTGGCGAGCGTGGTATTCGCGATGGTTTGTAACGCTTCGTCGGTTAGGAAGGCCTGATGACCAGTAAAGATTACATTGTGGCAAGCGGATAAACGGCGGAATACATCATCGAGGATCACTTCTGCCGACAGGTCTTCAAAGAATAGCTCTTTTTCATGTTCGTACACATCTAAGGCTAAACCACCTAAGGTGCCATCTTTAAGTGCTTCAATACAGGCGAGGGAATCGACCAATTTGCCACGACTGGTATTGATTAATAAGGTGCCTTTTTGCATCTGAGCGAAAGCAGACTTACCAATTAAGTAAGTATTTTCAACAGTTAAAGGGCAGTGTAGGGTGATGATGCGTGACTGTGATAAAAGTTCGGGCATGCTGACATACTCAATACCTAGCTCTTTCGCTGCGTCGTTGGGATAGGGGTCGAAGGCTAAAACCCGACAGCCAAACCCTTTTAAAATACGGGCCGTGGCTAAACCAATTTTACCGGTGCCAATCACGCCTGCGGTTTTGCCAAAGATATTCATACCAGTTAAACCTTCGAGCGAAAAATTGGCATCGCGAGTGCGTTGGTAGGCTTTATGGATCCGGCGGTTTAATGTCATCATCAAGGCTATTGCATGTTCGGCGACCGCCTCTGGCGAGTAGGCGGGTACTCGTGACACGGTGATACCTAAAGCTTCCGCCTCGGCTAGATCTAAATTGTTGAATCCTGCGCAGCGCAACAGTACCAACTTTATTCCCAGTTGATGCAATGCCTGCAAGGTGGGGGCCGATAAATCATCATTCACGAACGCACAGACTGCATCGCTGCCATGCGCTAAACGAGCCGTTTGTGTACTGAGGGCGGTATCAAAGTATTCAATGGCAAATGCTGAAGACTTATTTTGGGCATCAAAGTGTTGACGGTCGTAGCGCTTCGCGCTAAAAAAACTAATCTTCATGACTTCTCCTAAAAACAAAGCTTAGCTAGTAATAGCTTGTTATGTAATTTTATTACATAATAGCTTCATTGAATGACGGATGTCGACCGATTGTGATTAGAAAATTTCAGAAATCAATAGCCTTTGAAATTGGCCTGGGTTTAGCCATTATTTATGCAGCCCTATGGGCCGGACGAGGTTTGAGTTACCTTACCGGAAACCTTCTCCCCGCAAGTATTCTAGGGATGTTACTGCTGACCATCCTGTTGCAGTTAAGATGGATTAAACTGGCTTGGGTGGAGCGAAGTTCAATGCTATTTGTACGTTGGATGTCGTTATTATTTGTACCTATTAGTGTTGGTTTGGTCGACCATCTTGAAACTTTATTTCAGGCTTTGCCTGCGATGATGATGACCTGTGTATTAGCGACCCTCATTTTGTTAGTTGTGGTGGGTAAAATTTATCAGTATTGGGAGCAGAAGGCGGAGCGTCAGTCATGATTAATCTGATTTATTTACCGCTAACCATCGCGCTCTACATTTTTGCTAAACGCCTGCAACAACGTTACCCCTCACCATGGTTAAATCCGGTGCTGATTAGCCTGACTGTATTGGTGATTGCACTGTTAAGTTTTGGGATCGCGTTCAGCGATTATAACCAATACAGTGGTTGGTTAAGTGAGTTATTACAGCCAGCGGTTGTCGCCTTAGGTGTGCCTTTATACAAACAATTACATGAAATTAAGCGAGAACTGCCGCGCATTGCGTTGACCGTATTGGCGGCGGTGCTTATTGCTGTGAGTTCAACTTTGTTGATGGCATTGTTGGTGGGGGCTACACCAGTGATCGCCGCGTCTTTATCGCCCAAATCAGTAACGACTCCGATTGCCGTTTTGATTAGTGAACAGGTTCAAGGTCAGCCTGCGCTCTCCGCGATTGCGGTTCTAATCACTGGTTTGGTGGGGGCGGTTGCGGGTTTACCAACATTAAGGTTGTTCGGTATTCATTCCATTAAAGCACAAGGCATTGCCATGGGCACCGCTTGTCATGCTTTGGGGACGGCTCGTATTTCGGAAGATGGACATCAACAAGGTGCCTATAGTGCTTTGGCTTTGGTACTTAGCGCGATCTTTACCGCTATTTTATGTCCGATGATTGTGCCTTTTATTTTTTAGTCATTTTACTGCGGCAAAGCAGCCAACAAGCCATTTGAACCTTATTCAATGGCTTGTTGGTGTAATCTTACCCCCTTGTTTTTTGAAACTTCAATTACTTTACAAATCATCACCTCATGCGTTTATCGGCGTAGATCCCATTGCTCAAAATTTATGAGAACCTGATCACATTTATTTGCTTAGCCTGCTAAGCAATGTATTATGCTTAGCAGGCTAAGTAACTGAGGATTAAATGATGGATGATATCGCAGTGTTTAAACAATTGTCGTTGGCCGAGCAACTCAGTCGAGTTGCCCGTTTGTGGCGGACGGTGGCCGATCGTAAGTTGACTTCATTGGGTCTGACTCATTCGCGTTGGACGGTATTATGGAAATTAAAAACCTTAAACGACCATGTGAGTCAGAAAACACTCGCCAATGCATTGGAAATTGAATTGGCCTCGTTAATGCGAACTTTAAGTCAACTTGAAAGCCATGGTCTGATCGTTCGTGATTGCTGTGAGAGTGATAAACGGGTGCGTATTGTTAGCTTTACTGAAAATGGAATTGCGCTCATGACTCAGGTGGAGGGGCGTATTTTAGCGCTGCGGCGGAACATTCTGGCCAACATTGATGAAGCGGCACTTACTCAGTTTGAAACTGTGCTTGAGACCATCACCCATAATGCTTTACACCAATTAAACGACAATCATGTTGAGATCGAGGAGTCTGTGACATGACTGTAGAACAAAAATTTGCCCGTTGGATAAAGTTTTCGATACTGGTGTTTGTCATGGTATTTACTTACTTTTTATTTGCTGATTATAAAATTCCGTTGACACCTCAGGCCATGGTGAGTCGTGGGGTGACTCAGGTAGTGCCTCGAGTTAATGGTAATGTTGTTGCGATTCATATTGCGAATAATCAGTTGGTGAAGCAAGGCGATTTATTATTCACTATCGATTCAAAGCCCTACCAGTTGGCAGTGGAAAAGGCTGAGTTAGCGTTAGAGCTAGCCCAGCAAACTAACCACCAGTTGGATGCATCTTTAGCTGCGGCGAAAGCCGATGTTGTGTCGCTAGGGATAGTGGCGCAACAGAAACGGCAATATGCACAACGACTGGCAGAGTTATTTATCAAGCACAGCATTTCTCAGCAGCAAAAAGATGATGCACAAAGCGAATCGGTGGCTGAACAGGCTAACTTGCAGGCCGCTCAAGCTCGGCTAAATGCACTGCGGTTCAGTCGGGGTGAGATGAATGATAATAATGTTAATATTCGGCTTGCACGTAACCAACTTCGTCAAGCAAAACTCAATTTATCTTATACCCAAGTGAGGGCCGAGCGAGGGGGCATTGTGGCCAACCTGCAACTGGCCGCTGGGGCATATGCAACCGTGGGTCAGCCCTTATTAGCTTTGGTTTCAACGGAAGCGGAAGTTATTGCCGATTTTCGTGAAAAAAGTTCTCGCTTGGCGGTCACGGGAAGTAAAGCACTCATCACATTTGATGGCGATCCGGGGCAACTTTACTCGGCATCGGTGATCGGTATGGATGCTGGTGTGAGCGTTGGGCAGTTTGATGCTAATGGGCGTTTAGCAACACCCAGTACTTCTACCCGTTGGGTCAGAGATGCCCAACGGATGCGTATTCATTTTTCGCTAGAAGGTGCTCAAACCGCTGGTTTACCTTCTGGTGCTCAGGCAACGGTACAGCTATTACCCGAAGATGGTTTATTTCGCTGGCTCGCTAAAACGCAAATCAGTTTACTGAGCATGCTGCATTACATCTATTAAGGCTGAGCTATGAATTTGTGGCATCGCCCCTTATCGGAGAATGATCTTCGCCAAGCTTTACGAATAGCCTGCGGTGCTTGTCTTGGATTTCTCATTTGTAAATTTTTTGAGTTGAGTAACGGGGTCTTTTTTGTGGTGACCCCGATTTTATTGCTGGGAATGGTTCCGGTGATGAATGGTCATGTGGCTCGCCAATGTATTGCAGCGGCAGTGGTTTGCGGGATTGAAGTTGGCTTACTCGCTGGCTTATTTGGCAGTCATACCATCTTAATGAGCATGTTGGTGTTTGTATTATTCCTATATAAGTTCGCTTGTATGTCAAAAGGTAGCTTGTTTCTATTTGGAGCCACAAGTTTATTGAACTTAAGTATTATGCTGCACTTTGCAAGTTATCCCAGTACCGATTTGAATGATTTGATTTTCACTAATATGGGAGCCAATCTGCTGTCGGTATTGATTGCTTTTTTGGTGACAGCCTTGATCCCCGATGTAGCTCCTCGACCCAAACCAGCCGTATTAGCAAAGCAAGCTCACCGAATGCGGCATGAAGCGTTGATGGGGGCGTCAATTGCCACTATTTCATTCTGGGTATTTCAAGTGTTTGACTTACAAGATTCGATGTCGGCTCAGGCGACGACCATTTTATTGCTGTTTCCAATGCATTGGAATGGTGCTTTAAGTTATGCCAGAAAAAGGGCGATAGGCACTATGTTGGGAGTGAGTACAGGCCTTGTCTGTCAGCTAGTTTTATATCATTGGTCTGGACAAATGATCTTGGTACTTCCGCTATTGTGGATTGGACTGTTGTTGTTTAGCTATGTTCATTTGAAAGAGGGCGGTGGTTCAGGCGTTGGGTTTGGTGCTCTCACGACTTTAGGGATCTTATTTGGGCAATACCTTACACCGAGTAACGATTTGGTTTTCAGTGGTCTTTATCGACTAAGCAGTATTTTGTTTGCTACGGTTGTTACTTTGTTGGTGTGTTACCTGATTCATCGATTACTTAACAGCTTTGCGTTGACACGCTTTGGTCACTAAGCCTGCTATCAAAGATAAGCGGGTCGTAAGTAAAAGCGTAAGCAGCCGGCTTACGCTTCTTTTCCTTTCATTAAGCAGGTGATCTTGGCGTGAACGTTTAGCCGTTGGCGACTCTTAATTGCTCTGTTTGGCTGGCGAGGTATTCATTATAGCTGCCTTGAAAATCGATAATGCTTTGCTCTTTTATTTCGATTACTCGGCTAGCGAGCGAGGATACAAACTCGCGATCGTGGCTCACAAAAATGACCGTACCATCGTAAGTCTCTAAAGCTTGATTAAGCGCTTCAATGGCTTCCATATCGAGGTGGTTGGTGGGTTCGTCGAGCACTAGTACATTATTGTTTTGTAGCATCAATTTGCCAAACAACAAGCGATTTTTTTCGCCCCCCGAACATACTTTTGATTTTTTATTGAAGTCGTCTGCACTAAACAATAGTCGACCTAATAGGCCGCGAACCATTAAGTCGTCGTGTTTGGCACTACGCCATTGCGACATCCAATCAAAGATCGAGAGTTCACAATCAAAATCGCTACTGCTGTCTTGTGGACAATAGCCAATGGTGGCATTTTCAGACCACTTAATGTCTCCATTGTTGGCTGAAATTTGTTTCATCAAACAGCGTAAAAAAGTGGTTTTTCCTGCTCCATTTTCGCCAATTACCGCCAACTTTGCACCCGCTTCCAAAATAATATTACCTTGGCTGAATAGCGTCTCACCGGCAAAACCGTGGGCTAGATCTTCAATGATGAGTGCTTGACGGTGGAGTTTTTTATCTTGCTTAAGGCTAATTGAGGGCGTTCTACGGCTGGAAGATTTAACTTCGTCGAGGGTGATCTTTTCCATCCGTTTGGCTCGTGAGGTAGCCTGCTTGGCTTTAGAAGCATTGGCTGAAAAACGGTTCACAAAGGCCTGTAGTTCATCGATTTCGGCACTTTTCTTCGCATTTTCGCTATGCAGTTGCTCTCGGATCAGCGAAGACGCTTCGATGAATTTCTCATAGTTTCCGGGGTAAATACGCAGTTCGCCGTAATCAATATCGGCCATGTGGGTACAGACCGAGTTGAGAAAGTGGCGGTCATGGGAAATGATGATCATCGTGCACTTACGTTGGTTCAGTACTTTGGCTAACCACTCAATGGTATGAATATCTAGGTTATTGGTGGGTTCGTCGAGTAATAATATATCTGGGTTTGCAAATAGAGCTTGTGCAAGCAAGACTCGTAACTTCCATCCCGGTGCCACTTGTGCCATTAGCCCGTAGTGAAGCTCTTCGGCAATGCCTGCTTCTAATAGAATTTCACCCGCGCGACTTTCGGCACTGTATCCGTCCATTTCAGCGAATTCAGTTTCCAAGTGAGCCACGTCCATTCCGTCTTGTTCTGACATCTCGGGTAAGGCATAAATACGGTCGCGTTGTTGTTTGATTTTCCATAGGGCCGCATCGCCCATAATTACAGTATCTACCACACTAAAAGCTTCGAAGGCGAATTGGTCTTGGCTTAAGGTTCCAACCGTTTCGCCGGGGCTGATTGACACATTGCCTGAGCTAGGGGCTAGTTCTCCGCTAAGGATCTTCATAAAGGTTGATTTACCACAGCCGTTGGCGCCAATTAAGCCGTAACGGTTACCATTGCCAAACTTAGCGGAAATATTTTCGAATAGTGGCGTGGCGCCAAATTGCATGGTGATGTTTGCGGTAGAAATCAAAAGGTAATCCTAGAAAGATGGCCACGAAGGCTGAGATAAGCGGTATAAGGGGGCGCACTATAAAGAGTTGTCTCGCTAAAGTCGAGGGAAGTTGTGTGTTTATTAATCCGTTGGGTAGTTGAAGACGCAATCGCTGACGCCAGGATCCGTGTTCGAAAAGGATTGGTCACCAGCTAAGATTTGGTTAATTTTGCGCTACTGGATTGTTATGATGTTGTTTTGACAGAGGAATCGTTAAATGGCTAATATTTTTTCAGGGATTGCTGAAGATTTTCAGCAAGAGCAGTTTAGTGATTTGCTAGAGCGTCCCAATATACGTATCGAGCGGATCGTTTCTTTTGGTCATCGTTCACCCGAGCAAGGCTGGTACGATCAAGCCGAGCACGAATGGGTGATGGTATTGGAAGGCAGTGCCAGCTTGTTATTTGAAGACGGTCACGAGCAACATTTAAATAAAGGGGATTACTTTAATATCCCCGCCCATGTTAAACATAAAGTCAGTCAAACTGCAGCCGATAGGCCAACCATTTGGCTCGCTGTTTTTTACTCTTAAGCAAACTCGAAGCTTGGGGAGTTTGAAGTTGGCACTTTGATGAGTCGTTTGGCTGCCTTTGCTGTTAAGTTTCATGGTACTAGAGTTGTTTTCAAATACTTAAGGCTTCTGTTTTTTATGCTGGACTCTCTAATACCCATCTAACTCATTCTCTGTTCATTCTTGCTGATCTAAATCAGCGCTACTAGTTACTGCGCGTCATGCCTGATTATCGGTAGATTTATGTTGCGTAATCAGTTGTTCATATAATGAATCAGATTGGTATAAAAATTCAATCACATCGAGTTTAAAGCGAGAAGAGTCAAAATTCTTCACTTGTTTGGTAACTTATCTAACTTAGAAAAAGATTCAATGCAGACATCCTTTAACGGGGATCATCCATTCACCACCAAACTATGGATAAATTTTGAGACATATTAAAAAATTTCAAATTGTAACTAAAACTATGATTGATTTTTATTCGAGGGAGACCCATTTAAATGCAGCGCAATTAAATGGGGCTTAGGCGAACCCTTCAGCTGTGCGGGTTGTTCATTGATTCGAGCTTGGTCCATGAGTTATGTCGGTAACTACATTTTATCGGATCAATTAACAATAAACGCTTGCAAAAGTTATCACTAGAGAGCTTTTAGGATAGAACTTATTTGTTGATTTCTCGGTCGTAGCTGAGGCGTTTTGCTGCATCTAAGGTGAGCATTTGCATAAATGCTCGAGTTTCTGAATCGCTGCCTGCTGGTGTTGCCGCACTCCCCGCGCCAAATACGTTGGTGGGTACATTGCGTTTGGCAAAAGCATCGGCCCACAAGCTTTGAATTTTCACTTCAGCTTCGAGTTTTTGAGCAAGCGCGTTATCAGCTTCCAGAATGACCCGTTTTTGGTAGGCTTCTGCTTCCGCTAACGTTCTTTTAGTTTCGGCTTCGATGCGGGCTTTTTCCAGGTCAATTTCTGCGGTTTCTTTGGAAATCTCGGCTTGCGCCTTCATTTTTTCAGCGTTGGTGATCGCAAGTTGTTTGTCGGTTTGTGCTTCTGTGGTTTTTTGGATCTGTTCTACTTTCGCTTTGGCTTGACGCTCTGCCACTTCGCGCTCACCTCGGGCAATTGCGAGTAAGCGCTGCTCTTCTTCCTGCACTCGTTGTTCTCTGGCAATCGCGCGGTCTGCCGAAGCCTTTTGTTTTAATTGCATTCGTTCGATAAATTTGGCGTTAGGACGCATATCTGTGACCAAGGCGGATACGACGGTGACCCCAAAGTCGAGGAAACGTTGCGATTTTCGGCGCGGTTGTCCGTTGCTATCTAGAACTTTATTTACTACAAACACTGTTTTACTGTCATCGCCATATTCTTGCTGATCTTTGCCTAGCGCAGCATTAGCACTGCCGCTGGTGGCTTGTTTAGAATGAATGGTAATTTCTTCGCGCTTCACCAATAAGATCCCACTGCTCATTTGATTTTCAAACTCAGAATTAAATTCGGTTCGTCCGCCAGCATAATATTCTTCTGCGGCCATCAGCGAAGCATTGGCCTGCAAAGTTTCTTTAAACGCCGGGATCAGCGCTGTACGTAGCAGGTTTTCAGGGGATCTAAATTCGTGGGCTAGTTTTAAAAAGGAGTCATGGTCAGAGGGAATTGAAAAGCGCACTGTCGCCTCAGCATGGGCGTCTACTTGGTCAAGAAACATGATGCTCATCGGCGGTAAACTAGCTGAGGAATTATCCGAATCTTTCTCTGCACGGATTGGGTTTGCCGAGGCACCAGTAAGCGCTTGTACCGTCATTGAACGCTTCCAGGAATTATAACGACCAAAGGGATAAAATTTATAACCGACCTCGGTGACAACCGCTTCATTACCGGTGACCGTACGTACATGATAGATATAGCCGGGCTCTGCGTAGAAAAACGAATTACTGAGGGTATAAATTAAAGCCGCCAGTGCAACCAGACCCACAATGAATTTGTAATTAAATTCAAATTTACTGGCTATTTTTTTCACGCTTTTGGCTGCATCGTTATTTTTGACAAGATCGTCAGACATGATGAGTTCCTTCTACTCGGTTTTTGACTTGGATTTTTGCGGGGCGCATGATAACAGAATTAAAATACTAATAATGACTTTTTTGTCAATTTAATTTAGGGCTTATAAATTTGATGAGGCAAAGCCAGCATACTTTGCTGGCTTGGAGATGATTTAGGCTTTGGCCGGAATATTTTTTAGGGTGCTGAGCAGTAATTGCCAGTATTTTTCGACCGCTGCAATTTCTACTTTTTCATCGGGGCTATGCGGAAATTTAATGGTGGGGCCAAAGGAGGCCATATCCCACTGAGGGTAGGCCGATTTGAATAAGCCACATTCCAAGCCCGCATGGATAACCATCACTTTCGGGCATTCACCAAATAGCTGTTGGTAGCTATCCTGAATAACGGTTTTGAGCACCGAGTCTGTTTCTGGTTTCCAACCCGGATAAGCACCAGAGAAGCTAAATTTGGCATCAGTTAAGCTAAACAACGAGGCTATGCTGGCTTCCACTTGGAGACGGCTTGAGTCGATGAGCGAGCGAACTAAGATTTTGATCTCGATGTTACCTTGCTGATCGCGTTTTATTACACCTAAGTTCAGAGAGGTTTCGACTACGCCGACGATGTCTTGGCTCATGCTCACCACACCATTGTTACAGGCGTTTAGGCTATCAATTACTTGACTTGATAGGCGCGCGCTAAAGCTTTGTTGTGGCGTGGTTATTTCGGTGAGTTCGATACATAAATTGGTTTCTACTTTACCAAACTCATCGGCAATGGCTTGACGCTGTTGTGCTACTAAATCGATGAGGGCGGTTTTTTGGCTCGCATCGTAGACCAGCTGACAGCGGGCTTCGCGTGGGATGGCGTTACGCAGACTACCGCCCTGAATATCGCATAAAATCGGTTCTAAGCCTTGTTGTTGCATTGCCGCAAGCACTCGTAACATCAGTTTGTTGGCGTTAGCGCGTCCGCTATCGATATCACAACCGGAGTGTCCTCCCTTTAAACCTTTAATGTTGAGCGCGATGGCGGCTTGTTGGTTGGTGGTTGGCTGATAGTTTGCTGCAAAAGTAATGTTGGTATCACCGCCACCGGCACAGCCCATATATACTTCCCCCTCTTGCTCGGAGTCAGTATTAATGAGCAGCGAACCTTCTAATAGGCCAGCCTCAAGGCCAAATGCGCCGGTCATACCCGCTTCTTCATCAATGGTAAATAGAGCTTCAATGGGGCCGTGGGCAATTTTGTCACTGGTTAATATGGCTAAGATCGAGGCGCCACCAATACCATTATCTGCTCCTAATGTGGTGCCTTTGGCGGTGACCCATTCTCCATCGATATAGGGCTGAATCGGATCTTCGGCAAAGTTGTGTTGGGTATCATTGTTCGCTTGGGGAACCATGTCTAGATGGGCTTGTAGGATCACTCCTTGTCTATCTTCCATGCCTGCTGTGGCTGGTTTTTTGATAATGATATTCCCTACGGCATCTTGGAAGTGCTCTAGCTGGTGTTGCTGGGCTAAGCTAAGTATCCAATCAATCATGGCTTGTTCATGTTTAGAGGGGTGGGGAATAGAACAAATTGTTGCGAAGTGCTGCCATAGCGGCTGGGGTGATAGAGAAGACAATGTAGACACAATGTTACCTTAAATCTGTTTTTTTAGAATTAACTCACTTTATCAGCAAGGAAACTTTAATATAAGTCTGCTTATTGGCTTTTGTTTAGAATATATACGTATTGGCTAGAAAAGTTGAATCTGGATGACCGTTAGCATGATAACTCGCTACTAAAAAGGGATAAATCACGCAGATAAACGAAGTATTTCTATTTTATCCAGCTATCTTAACGTTCTAAGTTGAAAAAAATGGTGGTTTTTACTGATCTAGCTCAGTTTGGTGAGAACATACAGTAGCTTCTTGCTGGAGCCATGAATATAATGCCCCGCGATTGCCGCTACTAGCACAACGGAGTCCTCTGTATCGGCCCAATAAATACCTGTTGTCCAAGGAACATACATCGAGATGTTAGAGAAACTATTTAAATTAAAGGCGCATGGTACGGATCTGCGCACTGAAGTTATTGCTGGGATTACTACCTTTTTAACAATGGCTTACATTATCTTTGTAAACCCAAGCATGTTAGCGGCCACTGGGATGGATCAAGGAGCGGTATTTGTCGCGACTTGTTTAGCGGCCGCAATTGGTTGCTTTATTATGGGCTTGTATGCCAATTATCCGATTGCTCAAGCGCCGGGAATGGGCTTGAATGCCTTTTTCACCTACGGGGTGGTTCTTGGTATGGGACACACTTGGCAAGTTGCCTTGGGTGCGGTATTTCTCTCGGGTTGTATTTTCACTTGTTTGAGCTTATTTAAAGTTCGTGAATGGATCATTAACTCGATCCCACAAACACTGCGGGTTGGTATTGCCGCGGGTATTGGTTTGTTCCTCGGTTTTATTGCCTTACAAAATGCCGGCATCGTGGTGGATAACTCAGCCACTTTGATCAGTTTAGGTCACCAAAACCCGCATCAGATGATCTTAGCGGCTTTAGGTTTCTTCCTGATTATTGGCTTAGAATACCGCAAGGTTAAAGGTGGTGTACTTATCTCCATTTTGGCGATTACCGCTTTATCTATTGTACTGGGTTATAGCCAGTATCATGGTGTGATGTCGATGCCACCGAATCCAGCACCTACTTTCTTACAACTGGATATTGCGGGCGCCTTCGATATATCGATGCTCAGTGTTATTTTTGCATTTTTGTTTGTGGACTTGTTTGATACAGCTGGAACCCTTACCGCGGTTGCGCAGCGTGGCAACTTATTGGATGAACACGGTCACTTACCTAATTTGAAAAAAGCGTTGTTGGCCGATTCAACGGCCACTGTAACCGGGTCACTATTGGGAACGTCAAGCACCACATCTTACGTTGAAAGTGGAGCGGGTGTTGAAGTTGGCGGACGCACTGGTCTTACTGCTGTGGTTGTGGGGATCTTATTTGTATTGGCATTGCTGTTCTCTCCTCTGGCCGGGATGATTCCTGCCTATGCCACTGCTGGTGCCTTGTTCTATGTTTGTATCTTGATGCTATCGGGTCTCGTCAATGTTGATTGGACTGATTTGACCGAGGCTGCACCCGCTGCAATTGTGGCAATCTTGATGCCCTTGTCCTTCTCGATTGCCGATGGTATAGCGGTTGGTTTTATTTCTTACGCAGTGATTAAATTACTGGCTGGACGCCATAAAGAAGTTCCCCTTAGCGTATGGGTTCTGGCGCTAGTATTCTTGCTAAAGTTTGCATTTTTCTAGTCATTTTGTATTTTTTATAAAAAGCCATCACAACGTGATGGCTTTTTTTTATGTTATATTTTCTTCATTAATCAATATTTAGGCCTGCGAATGTGAAAGAGAATCTCTCTGAAGTGCTGTTTAAACCACGGATCAATGTGCTCGAAACATCGGCAATTTCTAATACTTTGGCGAAGGATTCTACAGCGGAAGGACAACAAGAAGGACGTAACTGGTATCGTTTGTTACGTCGTGAATATTGGGCTTGGTTAGGTTTAGACCCGATTGAAACCGAACGCTTATTTGCCGACATAGCGATAAGTGATAAACCTCGTACCAGTGCATTACTCGATACGGTGGGGGGCTATCAACCAGGAAATTGGAATTTTGAGTGGATGCAACGTGCCGTGCGTCATCAAACGGAAGCCAAGAAAGCCGAGCAAGGTGGTGATAAATCATTAGCTTACCAGCAGTTTTTAAATGCTAGCTATAGCGCGACGATTGCCGCTTATCCACATTTTAAAGGGGATGATCTGGCCACTTCGGCTCAAGCTTTAGCTTACAATAACTTTGCTTCGGCGATGCAACAAAGTGAATATGTTTGCAAGACCATGCAGATTCCCATCGAAGGTAAGAAAGTCGCCTGTTATCTGCATCTGCCCGATACCGATTCGATAAAACCGGTGGTATTAGTTAGTGGTGGACTTGATACTATACAAACTGAGCTCTATCCCATATTTGAACGGTTTTTAGCGCCTGCAGGTATTGCGATGTTAAGTATAGATTTACCCGGCGCTGGTTTCTGTTCACCGTGGCGCTTACAGCAAGATAGTAGCCGAATTCATCTGGCTGTATTGGACTACTTGCCAGAAATTCCTTGGGTGGATCAAGATAGAGTGGGGATCTTGGGTTATCGTTTTGCTGGAAATGTTGCGGCGCGTTTGGCTTTTCTTGCTAGTAACCGCCTAAGAGCTGTGGTCACGATTGGTGCGCCAGTCGACCGACTATTTACCGATGTCACCCGTTTTCAGTCGATGCCGCAAATGTATCGAGATTGTTTAGCGAACCGCAGTGGTGGTAACTCGGCGAATCGCGATAACTTATTCTATCGTTGTCTGCCTTTGTCACTGAAGACCCAAGGAATTTTAGGTGGCGCTAGAACCAAACTGCCGATGTATATTGTTGGACGAGAGAACGACCCAATCTCACCGCAAGCAGATATTACGCTGCTCGGTGCTGCCTCTCAAAGCAGTCAGGTTAGTATGATGAAAGAGCATGATTACTTACAAAATTACAATCAAATCTTTACGGAGGTCACGCAATGGTTACAAAAGCATTTGTGACTTCATTATGTTGTGGTCATTATGGTAAGGTAATAATTTAGACAATAATCACTATGGAGAGATTAAGCGCATGGAAGTGACTTGGCCAAGCCATGGAAAGTTAAGCTCAACATTTACGGCTATGGGTCCTTATTATCGGAAGGAACATAGCGTAAAGGAACAGTATTTTTTTGATTGCCTAGCCTCATGTGTTAGCGCTAAGCCAGCAGCTGAAGAACGAGAGTTTTTTGGTTGGTGGCTGGAGTTGCGGCTGGTTGATAGTGGCTTTGAATATCATTATTGGTATGGTCTCTACGACAAACAAGGTGAATGGCAAGAAATGTCGATCCCGCAAAAAAATCTGCAAGAGGTGCAACAGTCTTTAGACGTTTTCTACCAAAAATTAGTTACCCAACTGGACAAATTTAGTATCACCCTGAGTGCTGCTCCTTCCTTATCCCCGAACTTGACTCTCCCGGCAGCTTAAACGAGAAAGTTATATAAAATTGGCGCACAGAGTCTGTGCGTCAGGTTTTTATCAGGTAGAATACAAGCTTTGCGTTTTACCCGAGTTGGGATCATTAATTACCATGTCGAAGCAAACTATTGTTGTTAAGTTGGGGACCAGTGTGCTTACTGGTGGCACTGCTAAACTCGATCGAGCCCATATGATAGAGCTGGTTCGTCAGTTTTCCCTGTTACGCAAGGCTGGTCATCAGCTTATCGTTGTCACCTCCGGTGCGATAGCCGCAGGACGCGAGCATCTATCGTTGACCCATTCTAATATCGCACCAACTATCGCCAATAAACAAATGTTAGCGGCAGTTGGTCAGACCCGTCTGATTCAAGTGTGGGAAAGTTTATTCAGTATTTACGGCCTGCATGTCGGACAAATGCTGCTAACACGTGCCGATTTAGAAGATCGGGAGCGCTTTCTCAATGCGAAGGATATGCTGAAGGCTTTATTAGCGCATGGTATTGTGCCCATTATTAATGAAAATGATGCGGTTGCCACAGCCGAAATCAAGGTCGGTGATAACGATAACCTCTCGGCCTTGGCGGCAATCCTCGGCGAAGCCAATAAATTGCTGCTGTTGACGGATCAACCCGGTTTATTTACTGCAGACCCTCGTAATAATCCTCAGGCAAAATTGATCGAAGAAGTCCACGAAATTGATGCTTCAATTCGCGCCCTCGCTGGCGATAGCATCAGTGGTTTGGGCACTGGTGGTATGACGACTAAGTTACAAGCGGCGGAAATTGCTGGTCGTGCAGGCATTGAAGTGGTGATTGCTGCCGGGCATAGTGAAAATGTGATCACCCGGATGAGTAAAGGGGAGAGTGTTGGCACCCGATTCTTGGCAATATCAACGCCCCTGGAGCATCGCAAACAGTGGATCTTGGCTGGACCGCCGCCCCATGGTGAGTTAGTGCTCGATGGAGGGGCATGTAAAGCCGTTGTCGAGCGAGGATCTAGTCTATTACCTAAAGGCATTATAATCGTTAAAGGCGAGTTTAACCGGGGCGATGTGATAAGTTTGGTGAATACAGACGGTTTAGAGATCGCGCGTGGTATCTGTCGTTATCAGGCAAAAGATATGCAACAAATAAAAGGCTTACATTCAGAGCAAATCGATAAGACTCTGGGTTATGGTTATGGGTCGGTGGCGGTTCACCGTGACGACCTAGTACTGAAATAGGATGAATAAATGAGTTTACAGCAATTAGGCCAGCGAGCTAAACAAGCGAGCTTTGAACTGGCGACATTAACGACTCGTCAAAAAAATCAGGCTCTGGCTGCTATTGCCAGCCAACTCGAAGCGCAGCAAGCCAGCATTTTAGCCGCCAACAATGTAGACCTAGAGGCCGCTCGTCAAGCAGGCTTGTCTGAGGCTCTACTGGATCGCTTAATGTTAAATAGCGAACGGTTAGCTGGGATCGCCAATGATGTTCGAAATGTGATTTCTTTAAATGATCCGGTGGGTAGCGAGATGGACTGCCGGGTTCTAGAAAATGGTTTACGTTTATCTCGTCGCCGGGTGCCACTGGGTGTGGTAGGGGTGATTTATGAAGCTCGGCCTAATGTGACCATCGATATTGCCGCCTTATGTTTAAAAACGGGGAACGCCAGTATTTTACGCGGTGGTAAAGAAACTTTTCACTCGAATATGGCCTTGGTTGCAGTGATCCAATCGGCCTTGCAACAAAGTGGCTTACCTGCTGCTGCGGTACAATATATTGAACAGCCAGACCGTGAATTAGTCGCCGAATTGCTTCGTTTAGATGAATATGTTGACATGATTATTCCGCGAGGTGGCGCAGGGCTTCATAAAATGTGCCAAGAGAATAGTACGATCCCAGTGATTATTGGTGGTTTTGGTATTAGTCATATTTACGTGGATAACAGCGTAGACTTGGCTGCGGCGATCAAGGTGATTGAAAACGCCAAAGTACAGCGCCCATCAGCATGTAATGCTTTAGATTCCTTATTGGTGGATCAGAATATTGCCGCGGAGTTATTGCCGCAATTAGCCGAGTGTATGAACCAATCTTCGGTGAAATTAGTGGCCACCGACAATGCCATGAGCGGATTGGCTGCGGCCAAGGATTTACAGTTAGCCAAGGCGGGTGATTTTGACACCGAATGGCTGAGTTATACCTTGGGCGTGAAGGTGGTCGCCAATGTGGATGAAGCTATCGCCCATATGCGAAAGCACAACGCGAGTCATTCAGATGCTATTTTATCGAACAATCTGCAGTCGGTAGAACGGTTTGTGAATGCTGCGGGTTCGGCGGCGGTGTATGTGAATGCTTCGACGCGATTCACCGATGGTGCTCAGTTTGGTTTAGGTGCTGAAGTTGCGGTATCCACCCAGAAACTACATGCACGTGGTCCGATGGGCTTGGAAGAACTGACCAGCTACAAGTGGGTCGGGATTGGCGATATGTTGGTCCGGCCTTAAATATGAGCAATTGAAGCTAGTCTGAGGGCTAGCTTATTTATTCAAGGGAAGTTCATGGCGCGTCACTTATGGTTAATTCGTCATGCCAAATCGAGTTGGCAACAGCCTTGGATAAACGATCGGGAACGTCCCTTGAGTGCTCGAGGAAGAGCCGCTGCGGCATTGATGGCATGTGACTATGCGTTGCCATTTGCTCGACTTGAATTGCTGCAATGCTCACCAGCGATCCGCGCTCAACAAAGCTGTGAATATTGGTTAACCCAACGTCAGTTGCACTGTGACCGGTATATCGAAATCGACCTGCATGTCACAATTGAGGCAAGTTTATATACCAGTCGCTGGGCGGATCTACTGTTACATATCCAAGCTTTCGCCGATCGTTACCATCATGTTGCGCTGATTGGGCATAATCCGGCTTTGGAACAGTTGCTGGAATACCTAACGGCGCAACAGTTGCCTAAATTTCCGACGGCGAGTCTTGCTATCCTAGAGTGTAATGTCAGCGCTTGGTCCGAATTGACAGAAGGTAGTGCTAACCTGGTGCTGTTTGATACCCCCAAACGTCGGCTCGCGGCAAAGCCTTGAACCCTTATACCAACGAATTGATTTGTATTTATAGGCGATGAGCTGAGGGGTTTGAAACAAGCGTGCAATGAGCACAGGGATAAACAGCGCCTGACTTATCCCTAGATGTGATCAATTCGCTTATTTCTCAAATAGAGCTGCAACCTTGTAGTCCGAATGGAAGCTAATTTCACTAAAGGCCGTCCAAGTTCTGGCTACGTTTGTTCCAAAGCCTATAATTCGAGCATATTTGGCAGTAATGGGCGTAAAATTATAACGTTCAAAATCTTTGACCTTACCACTGGTCCAGGTTTTAAAGATACGTCGCCATTTTTTACCATCCATGGAGGTTTCCAAAGCAAATTTTTGTTTACGTTCATTCCCCTTATAAATCATGACATCTACCGAGTTTATCTCCTGAGGAACGTTGAATTCAAAATCTATCCATGATTCGCCTTTGTTTGCCCAGCGGGTTTTGTTGTTTCCGTCGATAACATTAGTTGCGATATGATTTTGGTCATGACTATTCGCAGTCACCTTCACCACATAGTAATTTGCAAGGCTTGAACCAGAGAATGCCAGCAAGGCGCCTAGAACCATCACATTGACTATTTTCTTCATTCCTTTATTCCAAATAAGTACATTTTTCAAGGCCGGGTACGATTTTTGTTCAAGTTGACTCGATAAAGGGTCAACATTAAACAATGTTCTCTCCTGCGCTGTATTACCTTGCAAATATTTGTTTAGGCTGGTTTGATTAAGCCTATTTTTATTATGATTTGTTTATCAAAGGAGCGACAAGGCGCTCAAGTGAGGCCGATGTTTGGCTTCATTCTTAATGATACTGGTCTCAGTGTTGCGTATGAAAGCTGCTGAAGCCTGCGCCAAGTTAAGATTTGGCGCAGGCCTTACGGTTAAGTGTTTAGACTATTTTGTAAACTCAACAGCAGCTGAATCATCGGATTGGAAACGGATATCATAAAAGGCGGTCCAGCTCTGGGATACATCGGTACCAAAACCATTGATCCGTGCAAATTTAGCTGTCACTGGTGCGAAATTATAGCGTTCGTAATCTCGGGTGGTTCCGCTACTTACCGCTTCAAAAACTTTCTGCCAGTTTTGACCATCGCTTGATACTTCTAAGTTAAAACTGGCTTTTCGTTCATCTCCTTTGAAGACTGATAGGTCTAGCTTTGAGAGTTTTTGCTCACCTGCGAATTCAAATTGGATCCACGATTCGCCTTTATTTGCCCAGCGAGTTTTTTTGCTGGAATCAAGTACGTTTTTCGCAACGTGGGCTTTATCGTGGCTATTGGCCTTCACATCGACAATTTCTAGATTAGCAAAGGCTGAGCTTGAGCATAGTAGGGCACTAATTAGTAAAAATGTTTTTTTCATTTCGATCTCCATATGTTAGTTATATTTTTTTATTGTAAATCTCTCGTTTATCGTAAGTGCTAGATTTTCCTAAATATTCACCGTGAATATAACCACCCTCAGAAATAAACTCTGGGATTTGCTGCGGTTGTCCTTTTAAAGTTGCATCTAAGGCCACTAACGCTAGCGGCTCTAGTGCATCAATTCTGGCATTAAGCAAAGCGTGATGATTTAGGAAGTATCCACGAATAAAGCGATGTTTAAGAATGTTGTTGCCAATCGCTCGCGCCAATTCGAGATATTGCTGGTCAGAGGATATCTTGTACATTTCGAGGGCACTGAAAATACCGCTAGGATCTTGATTATTAAGGTTTAAGTTTAATTGGCTCGGTTTTGTTTTTGGTTCGCCAATATCTCCCCATCCAAGATGTTTTGTCATGTTGCGTGCTAGGGCCCATAACGCTTGGTCGCCAGATAAACGATAAGCCTTTAATAAGGGAAATAAATACTTTTCACTGTCGATGACTTGAGCTTGAAATATACGGCCTTTTTTTCCGTAGTAACCGTCGCGTACTAATGGGATCCCCGTGATATCAGTACCATCATTGAATACCGCTTTAAATTGGCCTCTTTCGGCATCGTAAGCCACTCGATAAAAACCTTTTAAGTCTTTCACCGCCCAGCTTAAGATTTCGCTGTCTTGATGTTTTTCGGCAATGTAAAGCTTGACCAAGGCACTGCTGATGGCTATCGAATTAGCATTGCCTCTGAACAAGACATTGCCTTCTTTGGCTATCGCACCATATTCAGGACCAAACTGGCGTTGGGCACGGTCACCATATTTAGAATTGGTGTCATTATCGGATGGGGGAGATGATTCTCGTTGGCGCGGTGATGTAAATTGATAAACTGGGGCTCCAGTTTTTGGGTTACTGGCGAGTTCATATTGTTTTAGTAAAAATTTAGCCCAGTGATTGGCACCTTCAGCAATCTTCGGTTCGGCTAACTCTGTCAGTTTATAGGCCGCGTAGATAAGGTCTGAGCCGGCATTGATAAAGCTTAGACCTTTACTGAGAGGTAACTCGGGCAGTTTTGATGGTTCGACAATATCATCGGATAGCTTGCGTTGAAAAACTTTATCATTATAAGATTTTGAATATCGACCATGACGCCCCATATCCATCCTCTTCCAATTATCTAGGTGAGCGTTCCAAAAAGCTTTTATATATTTTTCAGTTGCCTTCGCATCCACTTGATGCAGAAAACTATAATAAGGAAAGTGATTTTTTAATTCATGAACTTGGTTTTTATTCTGAGGGCCTTCTAATTCCAAGCTATCCAGATTAATAAAACGATGACCTCCCCAAAAGAATAATCCATTTTCATGACTATAATTTTCTAGAAAATATCGCGCAGTTTTTTCTGCGGCTTGGTGGTACTTATCATCGCCAGTCACTAGGCTGAGACCATTTAAAGTTCGCATGAAGTTTTGTTGGCTCGCAAAGTTTGAAATAGTCACACGGTGTTTATCTGGGTAGATCCATTCGACTGGTTTTCGAGTGATGGTGTTCACGCCATCGGCGAGCAGTGGACTGCGATTTGAATGACTTCTTGCTTCGGTTAATACGTTATTCACATAGCTCTTCACCGCCTCTAAACGGCGTGCATCTTGATTGTTATATTGAGTACCAGCTTGCGCAATAAGAGGTAGTAAAAGCGATAAAACGGTGAGCGTTCGCATATTCGCGGTTTAATTACCAAGTCATGAGTTGTTCCTAGATTAATAACGTATTCAATTTTTTGTCAATTTATTTAAATTAATTGAACCGTTATTTCAACCATTGATCACAATCGTGTTAGTGAATGAAATATATCGATTATCTATTTGATGGTTTTGTCGGTTTAAACTGCCCTTGAATGAACGGGATTTACCAAGCTAAGATTACCGAGCATTTTGGGGAAGGGGTCGGAGCTTGCGGTTAAATGTGGCAGCGCGAGCTAGGGTAGTTATTGGTTGCAAGCATGTGGGATCCGGAGAGTATGACTCTCCGGGGGAATCTAGTGGTGACTATTTAACTTCGATGCCTTTCGCTTGTAGGTCAGCATGGTAGCTAGAACGTACCAGAGGACCACAGGCCGCATGAGTAAAGCCCATTGCCTCAGCTTGTTTGCGAAGCTCGTCAAACTCTTCTGGTGGCACATAGCGGGCTACGGGCAAGTGATGTCGACTTGGTTGCAAGTATTGTCCCAGTGTGAGCATGGTGACGCCATGGTCACGTAAATCTTGCATTACTTGCAGAATTTCTTCATTGGTTTCACCCAAACCCATCATTAACCCGGATTTGGTGGGGATATTCGGATGAAGCTCTTTAAAGCGTTTTAGCAAGGTTAATGACCACTGATAATCTGAGCCAGGGCGAACCTGTTTATATAGGCCTGGCGCCGTTTCTAGATTGTGGTTAAACACATCCGGGGGATTGCCATCTAAAATTTCTAGAGCCTTATCCATACGGCCTTTAAAATCAGGGACTAAAGTTTCAATCTGAATCTTTGGACTACGGCTGCGAATTTCTTTCACACATTCGGCAAAGTGGCCCGCGCCGCCATCCCGTAAGTCGTCGCGATCAACTGAAGTAATCACCACATAGCGAAGTTTCATATCGGCGATGGTCGCAGCTAATTTTACTGGTTCTTCTTGATCTAAAGCCAGTGGTTTTCCATGACCAACATCGCAGAAAGGACAGCGACGAGTACAGATGTCACCCATGATCATGAACGTAGCCGTGCCATGGTTAAAGCATTCGGCTAGGTTAGGACAGGAAGCCTCTTCACATACCGAGTGCAAGTCATGCTTGCGCATTGCACTTTTAATTTCATTGATTCGGGTACTATCTGAAGGTAATTTAATACGCATCCAGTCCGGCTTGCGTAACATGGTTTCCTTCTCTGAAGGGATCACTTTTACCGGAATAAATGCCATTTTGTCGGCATCACGAAGTTTTACTCCGGCTTCCAATCGCACTTTTTTTGCACTCATAATGGGAGCTGTCCTCGTTGATATTCTATTTGGCTATAGCCAAGTTGTTGTGCCAAAATCTCGGTGATTTTCTCAGCCACTTGCTCGACACTGGCTGAGTGTTGAAAATCGGCAATCTGGGTCATCTCCAATCCAGCGTAACCGCAGGGGTTAATCAGTAAAAATGGACTTAAATCCATATTTACATTCAGCGCTAGGCCATGAAATGAACAACCTCGACGGATCCGCAGACCCAAAGACGCGATTTTTTTCTGTTGAACATAGACCCCAGGGGCCTCTTTCTTGGCATAAGCTTCGATTTGATAACTAGCCAAGGTTTCGATGATACTTTGTTCTATCGCGGTAACTAATTGGCGTACACCAAGTTTACGACGACGAATATTCAGCAAGGGGTAAGCAACTAATTGACCCGGCCCATGGTAGGTCACTTGTCCACCGCGATCCGCTTGAATGACTGGAATGTCACTCTTTGCTAAAAGGTGTTCGGGTTTTCCGGTTTGGCCTTGAGTAAACACTGGCTCATGCTCTACCAGCCACAGCTGATCAAGCGAGTCTTCAGTACGTTGCTCGGTGAAATCTTTCATGGCTTGGAAAACCGTTTGGTAATCCTGCTGGCCTAAATGGCGAACCTGTAATATTTGCTGATTGGACATTTATAATACGTGTCGAACGTCTTCTATGGCACCAATTTCGGTGTAAAGGCTTTCAATATGAAACTTACTCGTGACTTTTACCACTAAGGTAATGGATTTGTAGTTTCCCTTGCTACTTGGACGAGTTCGCGGGCTATAGTCACCAGGCGCTAAGTTCTGAATCACACTAAGCACTTCATCTTCTAATGTGTGGCTATTCACTCCCATGATTTTAAAGGTAAAATCGCAGGGAAAATCAAGATATTCATCAAATTTGGTTTGCATAACTGACCTAAGGATACCGTTCTAGATGCTTTCAAGAAGCGAACTTAAAATAAAAACGCGTTATTCTAACGCGTTTTTATGATGTTTGCCTAAAATTTCCGTATCGCTTTATCTTCTATCAAGCTAGTCCTTCGCTTGTATGATTAAAATAGTGAAGCAAAAAATAGTTTGATGTAGTCAACTAGGCGTTTAAACAGACCGCCCTGTTCTACGTCTTGCAATACCACTAAGGGGTATTCGGCGACATCTTTACCATCGACTTGGAAAAATACTGACCCAACTTTTTGCCCTTTTGTTAAGGGTGCTTTGAGTTCTTCTTTTAGTTCAAAACTTGCTTGTAGTTTGCTCGCCTGACCCCGTGGTAGCGTTAATGCTATATTTTGGTCAACCCCCAAAGAAACACTGTCTTGGTCTGCCATCCATACGGTTTGTTCTACAAAACTATCACCCGCTTGGTAAGGTTTGACCGTTTCGAAGAAGCGGAATCCCCAATTGAGTAACTTTTTACTTTCGGCGGCTCTGGCTTTTGCTGAATTAGTTCCCATTACAACCGAGACTAAGCGCATGCCGTTATTGGTTGCTGAAGAGACTAAGCTATAGCCTGCGTGCGAAGTATGGCCAGTTTTCATACCATCAACGTTAATACTCTTGTCCCAGAGGAGGGTATTGCGGTTATGTTGGGTAATGCCGTTGTAGGTAAAAGATTTTTCTTTATAAATTGCATACTCATCCGGCGTATCACGGATTACCGCGCTGGCAAGGATCGCAATATCTTTTGCGGTAGAGTATTGCTCGGTGTTATCTAGGCCATGGCTGTTGACGTAGTGAGTATTTACCATACCTAGGTGAGCGGCCCAAGAATTCATCAGGCTGGCGAAAGAGTCTTCACTACCTGCAATATGCTCGGCCATTGCCACACAAGCATCGTTTCCAGATTGGATAATAATGCCTTTATTGAGGTCTGAGACTTTAACTTGTTTGCCGACTTCAATAAACATTTTGGAAGAGTCGGGGAAGTTTTTTGACCAAGCTTTTTCGCTGATGGTTACCATGCCATCCGGATCGAGTTTTCCAGATTTTATTTCTTTACCAATAATGTAACTGGTCATTATTTTCGTGAGGCTCGCTGGGGCGAGGCTTTTTTCCTCATTTTCGGCAGCGAGTACAGTGCCTGAGTCAAAGTCGACTAAATAATAAGCTTTTGCCGCAATGATAGGGGCATTTGGAATGACTTGTGGCGCAGCATCGGCAAGGCTCACATTGCTGACAATCAGAAGCGCGGAAGCGCAGCTAACACGCTGAAATACATTTTTAATCATGTTGGGCTCTTTGGCTTGTTAGTCAATTAACTTGGAAGGACATCACTATAACAAAACTTAAGCCTTGTTGGTAAGTTCCTACGCTAAATCCACTAGTTTGCTTTTAGATGAATAATATAGGCGTCTTTATATTGGCCTTGCTTAATTTGGGCTAAATTTTTCTCGGCGCTGAGGACATCCTGGTAAGGTCCAGCTCTAAGTTTTTGCCAACCATTTTCAGAAATTAATTGTGTGCTTACACCTTGGCCGTCGAGTTGACGTTGATGTTGTTCGATTTGTTGTTTGTTTTTACTGGCCAATAGTTGGATAAAATACAGAGCTTGATGGCTGCTTTGTGGTTCGGGGCTGGTTTTTTGATCATCGAAGCGAAGCAACTTGATTTTTACCTTGGCGGTACCCGCCTTGAGCATGTCTAGTTTGTAGGCTGCTGCGTAGGAGAGATCGATCATTCGCTGTTCATAAAAGGGGCCACGGTCATTGACCCGGACAATTACCGAGCGCTGGTTGCTTAAGTTGGTGACTTCCACGTAGCTTGGTAGAGGAAGATTTTTGTGGGCAGCGGAAAGACTGTACATATCGTAAATTTCACCATTAGAGGTGAGGTGCCCATGAAATTTTTTACCATACCAAGATGCTAGACCGGTGTCTTCATATTGTTCAATATCCTGCCAAACCTGATAGTTTTTCCCACGTACTCGATAGTCTCGATTACCTTGGCGGCTATAAGGCTCAAACCGCGGCACAGGGTTTTCCAAGTGGGCAAGCTCAGGTGCCTTATCTGGGGCCTTATCTTGACTGATCCCATAACGTTGGTCGCTTGGAGATGAGCTACAAGCCGTAAGAAGGCTCAATAGACCAAGGCTTAAGCAAAGCTTAATCATCGTGTGATTAATTCGCATCAAGTTGCGCCTTTGCTTGTTTGAGTTGTTGGCTAAATTGATAGACCGCCATGGCATAGAGGGGACTACGGTTATAACGAGTGATGACATAAAAATTGTGTTCCGCGAGCCAATAGCTATAACCATTAGTTTCTTCTAATTGTAGCAACTTAACCATTTTATCTGCGCTTAAGTCGTCGTCACTAGCAATGCCAGCTTGGGAGAGTTGTTGCCAAGTATGTATTAATTTTAATTCTTCACTTAACCACGGTTTGGCTTGGGCTGCACTCGCTGTCGCGGGATGGACCACGGGTTGGTTAATTTTCCAGTGATGTTGGCTAAAGTAATTAGCGACGCTGCCAATTGCATCGATGGGATTGTTGAGCATGTCGATACGCCCGTCTTGGTCGAAGTCGACCCCATAATACAAGTAGCTTGAGGGAATGAATTGTCCGAATCCCATTGCGCCAGCATAAGAGCCTTTAATCTCATCTAAGCCCCAGCCTTGTTGTTCCGCCAATTTGATAAAATAGCCAAACTCTTTGCTGAAAAATTGGCCTCGTTTGGGGTAATGAAAGCCAAGCGTATACAGCGCATCGAGCACTGAATAAGTACCTTTATGGCGACCGTAATAGGTTTCCACGCCAATGATCGCAACGATGATTTCTGCGGGGACTTGAAACGTTTGCTCTGCTTTAGCTAAACTTTTTTGATGTTGTTGCCAAAATGCTAGGCCAGCATCTAAACGCTCCTTAGTAAGGAACAAATCACGGTATTGGTACCAAGGTTTTGCTTCCCAAGGGCGTCTGATAGCATCGATAACCGCTTGCTGAAATTGGGCTTGTTTAGTGGCTTGTTGTAAATCTTTTAAGGGAATGTTTAATTCCTGACTTAAGCTGGTTAGCCGTTGCTGTTGATTCGCTGCAAAGGCAGAACTGATTCCCAATTGACAAATAATAAGCAGCAAATAACACCAACGCATAATAATCCTTATTGGGCATAAAGCCGTTTATGGGTATGAACAGACATTAGAATGCCAAAACCAGCCATTAGAGTCACGATAGAAGTACCGCCATAGCTGACTAAAGGTAGTGGAACCCCAACAACAGGTAGTAAACCGCTGACCATACCAATATTGACAAATATGTAAACAAAGAAAGTAAGAATAATACTGCCCGCGAGTAAGCGACCAAAAGCGGTTTGCGCTTGGCTTGCGATATATAGTCCCCGGCCGATGACGTAAAAATATAGGCAAAGTAATAACATTACGCCAATAAAGCCAAATTCTTCGGCGTATACGGCAAAAATAAAGTCGGTGTGTCGCTCGGGTAAAAAATCTAACTGGGATTGGGTGCCTTGCAGCCAGCCTTTGCCAGAGAAACCTCCGGAGCCGATGGCAATCTTGGATTGGATGATATGATAACCAGCCCCTAAAGGGTCACTTTCGGGGTTGAGTAGGGTTAATACCCGTTGGCGTTGATAATCATGCATTAAGAAAAACCACAATAGTGGTATAAAGGCGGCAATTATACCAGCGGCTGCGATGACTAGACGCCAACTCATGCCTGCTAAAAACAGAGCGAATACGCCAGATGTCGCCACCAATAGCGAGGTGCCCAAATCTGGTTGTTTAGCAATTAATAAGGTGGGGGCTACCGCGAGCGCAGTTCCGATAAATAAGTGTTTTAAACTCGGCGGTAGAGAGTGTTGACTAATGTAGCGTGCCACCATCAATGGTACTGCCAATTTCATGATTTCTGAAGGTTGAAAGCGAACCACACCTAAATCGAGCCAGCGTTGCGCTCCTTTACCAACATCACCAACCAGCAATACCGCCAGTAGCATGAGTAGGCCACTGAAGTAAAATAAGGGGGTCCAACGCATATAAACATCGGGGGGAATTTGTGCCAACACAAACATCACCACCGCAGCTACTGCGAGGCGAATTAATTGGCGATTCAGCATGGCAACACTTTGGCCACTGGCACTGTATAGGACACATAGCCCTAAGCCTATGAGGGCGAGTAAACCGAGTAATAGTGGCCAATCTAAATGAAGCCGCCACCAAAGTGAGTTGTTTTGCTGTTGGCTAAAGCTCCCCATTATTGAACACTACCTTTTGTTTCAAAATAACTATCAAACATACTACGAGCGAGCGGTGCGGCATTACTACTGCCGCCACCGGCATTTTCGATGACCACAACGGTGACAACTTGGGGATCATCAAAAGGTGCAAAGGCGACAAACATGGCATTGTCGCGATGTTTTTCTTTAAGCTTATCCGCATCATATTCTTGGTCTTCGGCGATATTCACCACCTGTGCGGTTCCTGATTTCCCTGCCGCTTTATAGGCTGTGCCTTTGAATGCTCGGCGCCCAGTACCGTTACTTTTGTTAATTACACCATACATACCATCGAGTGCTATTTGCCAATTCTTTTGGTTTTTCAAGTCGATTGGCGGTTTAATTTGTGGCGGAAGGCCAATATGCGAGTGGCTGTCTCCAACACTTTTTAAGATCCTCGGAGAGATGATCTTGCCGCGATTGACTAAAATATTTGTTGCTTGCACGAGTTGTAAGGGGGTTGTGGTCCAGTAACCTTGGCCAATCCCTACCGAGATAGTATCGCCTTGCCACCAAGGTTGGCGATAGCGGGCTCGCTTCCATTCCCGACTCGGCATATTGCCTCGACTTTCCTCGTGGATATCGATGCCAGTATATTCACCAAAACCAAACTTACTCATATAGTTATGAATTTGGTCGATGCCTGTTTCGTAGGCTAGCATGTAGAAGTAGGTGTCAACACTTTGTTCGATAGCTTTGTATACATCGACCCAACCATGGCCCCAGCGCTTCCAGTCGCGGAAGCGACGTTTGGTATTCGGAATTTGAAACCAACCTGGATCCCAAATTCGTTGTTGTTCAGTAATCGTGCCTAATTCCAATCCCATCACCGCTAGCTCCGGTTTGACGGTGGATGCAGGAGGGTAAACCCCTTTGGTTGCGCGGTTAATCAGGGGGCGGTCAGTTGAATTGAGTAATTTGTTGTAGTTCTTGCTGCTAATTCCGTTGACAAATAAATTGGGATCGTAGCTTGGGCTAGAAATCATCGCCAGTACCCCACTGGTTTTTGTATCAAGTAAGATGATGGAGCCACGGCGTCCATCTAACAGGCTTTGAGCTCTTAATTGAAGACGAATATCGACATTGAGGTAGAGATCTTTGCCCGGTACCGGGGGGACAATCTTCATGGTGCGAATAATTCGTCCCCGGTTATTGACTTCGACTTCTTGATAGCCAACGTTTCCATGTAAGATTTCTTCATAATAACGTTCAATGCCCTGTTTACCGATGGTGCGAGTTGCATCATATTCGGCAAGTTTATTTTCTTTTTCTAAACGCTGTAAGTCTTTGACATTGATGCGTGCTACATAACCGAGCAGATGAGTCAGGCTATCGCCATAGGGATAATATCGAGTTAGGCTCGCTTCGATACTCGCGCCTGGAAATTTATGTTGTTGGGCACTAAACATCGCCACTTGTTGCTCGCTTAGCTGTGATTTTAGTACCACCGGCTTAAAGCGACGAGTATGTTGTTTAGTTTGGTAAAAACGTTCAACGTCAGTTTCGCTTAAGTTTAGCAACTGGCTGAGCTGCTGGATTAGTGTCTCGAGATCGTTCGCCTTCTCAGGAATAATTTCTATGCTGAAGTTGGGCCGATTTTCTGCCAGTAGAACCCCGTTTCGGTCATAAATTAAACCTCGGGGTGGGGCGAGCGGCAGAACCTTAATTCGATTATCATCCGAGCGGGTGGTATAGGTTTCATGCTGTTCAAATTGCAGATAGTAAAGGTTTGCTAAAAGCACACAAATGAGCAGAAAAATACCAACAATCGAGACCAAACTACGACGAATAAATAATCGTGATTCAGCCGAGTGATCTCGCATTGCGACGCGTTGTCTTGGCATATCTTAGTAACTATTCCCGATGGTAAGGATGGTTGGCGGTAATGCTCCAAGCGCGATAGAGCGTTTCAGCAACGATCACTCTTACCATAGGATGAGGCAACGTCAGCGCCGATAGAGACCAACGTTGTTCAGCGATATCGATGCAACTGGGCGCTAAGCCTTCGGGGCCACCAATTAATAGGCTGACATCTCTGCCATCCATTTTCCAGAGTTCCAATTGCTGTGCTAACTGAGGGGTCGTCCAAGGCTTACCCGTTACTTCCAGAGTCACCACGCGGTTGCCTTTGGGGATCACCGCAAGGGTGGCTTCCCCTTCTTTGTCGAGGATGCGTTTAATATCGGCATTTTTGCCGCGCTTTCCAGCATTGACTTCGACTAGCTCTAGCGGCATATCTTTAGGAAAGCGACGAGCATACTCTTGATAAGCGGTTTCTACCCAACTGGGCATTTTGGTGCCGACCGCCACTAGTTGGATCTTCATCCAGCTTTAGACTCTGCGTGGTTTGGTGCCCACAGTTTTTCTAGTTGATAAAAGTCTCGAGCGCTGTCTTGCATTATATGTAATACCACATCGCCTAAATCAACTAATACCCATTCAGATTCTGCCACACCTTCTAAGCCGATAACCTCAAATTCTGCGCGTCTAGATTCGGCAATCACATTATCAGCAATGGATTTCACATGACGTTTAGAATTACCACTACAGATGATCATCGTATCGGTCACACTGGAAAATTGGCTTACGTCTAGACTTTGAATATCTCGACCTTTCATATCTTCGATTTTATCGATCACAAAATCGATTAGCTTTTTGTTTTGCAACAAATCAACCCCAAATTTGAACTAAAAAGTGAGTATACCACGCTCGGTCAAGCTAGGTTAAGCGCCATAGAGCTTATGTTGCACAATATAATGAGCGACGGCGGGAGAAAGTTTCGTTTTAAGTTGCGCTAAGCTAGCCCCTTTAGAAAGCATCTGACGAATTTGGGTCGATGAAATTGCCATGGGTTCTAATTCACAAAAATAGACCTTACCTGCACGTTGTTGTGTAGGTTGTTGATTGAGTTGTTGTAGCTGCTGGCAGTGCTTAGGGGCTAACCACTGGGCCAGCGCTTCAGAAATGTTGAGGGGGTAGCCGGGGCGTGCGATGACCAGTAGATGAGCATGATCGCATAAATTTTGCCAATGATGCCAGCGATCGAGTTGATTAAATGAGTCTAGCCCCATGACAAAACCAATCGCGTTAGTGGGATATTCGGTGGCCAATTGCTGTAAGGTTTCGTTGGTATAAGAATGGCCGCCTCGATCAACTTCCCGCCAGTCTATATGTAACTTCGGGTGATTGATTAAGGCTAGCTCTAGCAGCTGCTTGCGTTGGGCTGCAGAGGCATGTTGGCGAGCTTTTAATGGTGATAAGGCATTTGGGAGTAGGGTTAAATCTAAAGCCTTGGTTTGCGTGAGTAGTTGCTCGGCACTGCGTAAATGGCCAAGGTGGATCGGATCAAAGGATCCGCCAAAAAATAATTTAAGCGGGCTCATGTTGTACTGACGCGAGTTCGAAAACTAAACGTTCTAATTGATGCCAAGCTTGCTCTCCAGCAAATTGTTTAATCGCTTGGTCGATGGCTGCAATTTGTAGCCTAGCTCGATTGATTTGCTGCGCGTTGTAACGTTTAGCAGCCTGACTGATTAAGCCTTGGCGCTTGTTCCATACCCCATGTTGTTTAAATAAACTTGAATGGTGGTTGCTTGGCTGTTGTTGCAATAGTGCTAAGAGTTTAAATTCTTTATCCAGCGCCCAGTTTATTAAGGTGGGTTCTTCGCCTTCTAGACGGAGCTGTTTGATGATCAGTAAACCGCGCTGAAACTCCCCAGCAAGTAAGGCATCTACTAGTTGAAAACTTGAAAAGTGATTGGCATGTGACAAGCCTGATTCAATCTCTTTTAAGCTGGGAAGTTGTGGCCCCCAACGCAGTGCGATATTAGAAACTGCTTGATTCAGAGCCAGTAAATTACCCTCGTAGTAATGCAACAAGAGGGCGATTAACTCATGATTTGGGCTTAAATGATGTTGTTGAAGGCGCTGCCGGATCCAAGCCTGTAATTGGCCCCCTTCCGGTGTATAAACCATCACCACTAAACCGTGTTTTTCCAGCTGTTGGTACCAAGCCTGTTTTTCACTGGTTTTGCTGAGTTTAGGCAGGCTGAGTAATAATCGCGTTTCTGGATTGACCAATTTGAGCACTTGCTCAAGTTGAGTTTGTGTGGATTTATCAGGAGCTTTATCGAGTTGCAGCTCTATCAGCCGATACTGACTAAACAGTGATAATTCAGACATTGCATCAACAATGCTGGGCCACTCAAAGTCGGTGTCTTGGGTGAATTTTATCCGTTCTTCTGCTAGCCCGTGTTGCTGTAGCTGCTGACGAATATAGTCGATGGCTTCGATTTTAATCAGTGGTTCTTCGCCCGCGACTAAGAAACAGTGAGTGCTCGCGATATCTTGCTGCACAAGCCGATCGGCGAAGATCCGCATGCTACCAGCTTACCGTCGCTAATTGACGCATGATTTGGTCGGCGGCCATTCCCCGTAACTCGGTGTATAGGAGCTCGCGCTCTCGTTGCTTGGCTAAAGCGGCTAAGGGGTTATCTTGGAAGTCTCGGTGTAATTGTACCGTTAGTGGGTAGTTGCCAACATCGGCAATCTGGAGGTAGCCAGCAACACGGTAACTCAGCTCATATTCGGCGACTTGTCCATTGGCAAATAATGACAAGGTTCGCTTATTTATTTCTTCACCACCAATATGAAGAGTGGGAATATCCTCTTGAGGGGAATCAATCACCTGAACATTGTTTTGTGCTAACTGACGTTTTAGCTCACGGATTAGGGGGCTAAATTCATCACTAGAAGACAAATAAACTTGGGTGAGTTTTTCATCGAGTAAATAGCTACCACGAGGGGCAAAGCCACAAGCGCTGAGTATACTTAGACTCAGGATTAGCAATCCATAGCGCAGGTTTTTAAGATTCATACTTGCTCGTATTTAAAATGGCGGAATCTGCTAACAGACTCCGCCTAAGGTTTAGTTGGCAACAATGTTGAGTAATTTACCAGCAACGTAAATTACTTTACGTACAGTTTTTCCATCAACAAATTTGCTTACATTTTCATCGCTCATGGCTAAGGCCTGAACGGTGTCTTGATTCGCGTCAGCGGCTACGGTGAGTTTAGCTCGTAGCTTGCCATTGACTTGAATGACGATGAGTTTACTATCTTCAACCATGGCGTCTTCGTCGGCAATAGGCCAATCCGCAGTATCAATCTCGCCCTGATTTCCCAAAAGTGTCCAAAGTTGGTCACAAATATGAGGGGTGATAGGCGATAGCATTAATACCACGGCGTTGATTGCTTCGCGGGTTACCGCACGAGTATTTGCATCAGACTGGTCAGCTTTCGTCAGTTTGTTCATCAATTCCATAATTGCAGCAATCGCTGTATTAAAGGTTTGACGACGGCCAACATCATCACTTACTTTGGCAATGGTTTTGTGTACTTCACGGCGTAGATCTTTTTGCTGGGTACTGAGGCTTGCCAGATTGACTGCGCCCGCTGTGCCTGCGTTAATATGTTCAAAGCTGAACTTCCAAATTCGACGCAAAAAGCGTAGCGAGCCTTCTACAGCACTATCTTGCCATTCAAGTGTTTGCTCTGCCGGAGCCGCAAACATCATGAACAAACGAACCGTATCAGCCCCGTATTTGTCTACCATCACTTGCGGGTCAATACCGTTATTTTTCGATTTCGACATCTTGCTCATACCAGCGTAAACCAAGACTTTTCCAGTGGCTGTTTTGGCGCTAGTAATTCGGCCTTTTTCGTCTTTTTCGGTAATTGCATCGACAGGCGAAACCCATACTTTGCCGCCTTTTTCGTCTTCATAGTAGAAGGCATCGGCAAGTACCATTCCTTGAGTTAATAAGCGTTTGAAAGGTTCGTCTGACTCGACTAAACCAGCATCGCGTAATAATTTGTGGAAGAAACGAGCATATAATAAGTGCAAGATGGCATGTTCGATCCCGCCGATATATTGATCGACTGGTAGCCAGTAGTTGGCTTGCTCGGGGTCGAGCATCACATCCTGATTATTGGCGCTACAGTAACGAGCGTAATACCAGCTGGATTCCATAAAGGTATCGAAGGTGTCGGTTTCATGGAAGGCTACTTGCCCTTCAAACTCAGTTTTTGCCCACTCCGGGTCGGCTTTGATTGGCGAGGTGACGCCATTCATCACTACGTCTTCTGGTAGCACAACTGGTAGTTGGTCTTCTGGGACGGGAACCACATCACCATTGGCAAGGTTAAGCATTGGAATGGGGGTACCCCAATAGCGCTGTCGGCTAACGCCCCAGTCTCGTAGGCGAAAGTTAACCTGTTTGCTCCCTTTGCCAATCGATTCAAGTTTGGCGGCTACCGCATCAAAAGCGGCCTTAAATTCTAAGCCGTCAAATTCACCAGAGTTGAACACCTCGCCTTTTTCGGTAAAGGCTTGCTCTGATAGGTCTAGTGCTGCATCGCTTGGTTTAATTACACCAACAATTTCTAAGCCGTAGGCTTGAGCAAATTCATAGTCTCGTTGGTCGTGGGCGGGAACCGCCATGACAGCTCCAGAGCCGTAACCCATTAATACAAAGTTAGCCACCCAAATTGGCACCAGCTTGCCAGTTAGCGGATGAACGGCATTTAGCCCGGTGGCCATGCCTTTCTTCTCCATCGTCGCCATATCGGCTTCGGCTACTTTGTTGTTTTTACATTCATCTATGAAAGTGGCTAAGTCTGGGTTGGTTTTTGCAGCTTCTAGGGCGAGTGGGTGCTGTGCTGCGATACCCACATAAGTGACCCCCATGACGGTGTCAGGGCGGGTCGTGTAAATTGAGAATTGTTGGTCGCTATTTTCTAAACCAAACTGCATTTCGACGCCTTCGGAGCGGCCGATCCAGTTTCGTTGCATGGTTTTAACTTGTTCTGGCCAGTCATCTAGCTGGTCTAAGTCATCTAATAGCTCTTGCGCATAAGCGGTGATCTTAATAAACCACTGCGGAATATCTTTTTGCTCAACTAAAGCTCCAGAGCGCCAGCCGCGACCGTCGATCACTTGTTCATTGGCGAGTACGGTTTGATCGACCGGGTCCCAATTCACGGTGGCCATTTTTTTGTAAACTAAACCTTTCTCATAAAGCTTGGTGAAAAACCACTGCTCCCAACGATAGTAATCTGGCTTACAAGTTGCCAGCTCGCGGTCCCAGTCGTAACCGAAGCCTAGCTGTTTTAGCTGAGTTTTCATGTACTCAATGTTTTCGTAAGTCCATTTAGCTGGTGCGGTATTGTTGTTAATCGCAGCGTTTTCGGCAGGTAAACCAAAAGCATCCCAACCCATTGGTTGCATCACATTTTTACCCTGCATGCGCTGGTAGCGTGATACGACATCACCAATGGTGTAGTTGCGCACGTGGCCCATGTGTAAACGACCACTTGGGTAGGGGAACATCGACAGACAATAAAATTTTTCTTTCCCTGGCTGTTCAACGACTTTAAACGTTTGTGCTTGCTCCCAGTGCTGTTGCACTTTGGTTTCAATTTCACGTGGATTGTATTGCTCTTGCATCTGTGGATTCTTCCAGAATGAACCAAAATTTGGACATGGTAGCATATGCTACCGTACTCGATCCGCATAGGATACCGAGTCCGCTTGCTGACAACAATAGCTAGGCCCTGTTTATCTTTGTGTTGAGGTTTGTTGTGCTTGGTTTTTTATCACAAATGAGTAGGGATTTTCTCGGAGATAAACGAAAGTCAGTTTTTGATAAAGCGCCATGGCATGCTGTCTACAGTCGATTGGTATTCCAGAATAAACTGTGTTTAGCGCACATTCATAGGTAAGCAAACAGGCTATGCTTAACTAAGAAGCTAATCTTAAGGAGTGGGTGGGTATGCCAAAACGAATTAAAGCCTATCAGGCCTTTGTTAAAGATTTAGAACAGCGTATTCAGCAAAGTGGCGAAGTGAGTCGTGAGGAGTTATCTAAACTCATTGATGCCACTCAAGAGTATTTGCATGCAGCGAGTGACTTAAGTAAGGATGAATGGCAGCTGATTGCTAACTACGTGCGACGAGACTTGAGTGACTGGCGGGATGACTATCGTCGCGCCTATGAGGAAAGTCCGTCGATGGAGATGCTTAAACAGAGTATTTGGTATTGGTTAGCCAAATTAAGTGACCCGAGCCAAGTGGAATGGCATGAGTTGCTTGGTGATCTGCAACATCAAGGTATTTACCAGCGTGGAGAGTTGATTGGTTTGGGGGTTCTTGAATGTGCTCAATGTGGTGAGCACACCGCCCTATGGCACCCCACCATTATCGATGCTTGTCCGAAATGCCAAGGGGAGCGTTTCTATCGCCACCCCATGAGCCATGTGGAGGATTAAGCTTTGACTGAGCGGCGTTTTAGCCAGTAGGGCAGAGCCGTGGCAAAACCGAATAGGATGAGCAAGGCGATTGGCCATAAACCCAAGCGTTGATAGGGCGTCGCGCCAGTAGCTGGCGTGACCGCACCGCTGAGAGTCAGCTGTTGATATTCTGGCGCTCGTTGTTGGATCTTGCCAAAGCGATTAATAATTGCAGTGACCCCGGTATTCGTTGACCGTAGCACTGGACGGCCAAATTCGAGAGCGCGCATGCGAGCAATTTCTAAATGCTGCTGAGGTCCAATGGAATGGCCAAACCAAGCGTCGTTACTCACTGTTACAATGGCATCCGTTGTATCGGTTAATTGTGGCCTGAGTAGCTCACCAAAGGCGATCTCATAACAAATGGCTGCAAGCCAGTGATGTCCTTTTACCTGTAAATTATTTTGGTTTTCTTCACCGCGGGCGAATGAAGACATTGGCAAATTAAAATATGGCGCGAGAGGTCTTAACAAATCCTCGAAGGGAACAAACTCGCCGATCGGTAATAAGTGATTCTTATAATAACGATTAGGGTTTTCGTAGTAGTAACTGGCGCTGGCAGCAACTTGCTCGGTTTGCTGCCCTAGGGTGATTAGCGCGTTGTAGTAGCGATTGCTTTGTAGGTCATGAGCGATGACGCCAGTGATCAATGCTTGTTGCCGCTGGAGTAATTGTCCATCTAAGTCATGCAGAAAGTCGATCACTTGATATTCGATGGCTGCAATCGCCGACTCTGGCCAAATAATCACATCGGCTTGTTCTATGTTTAGGGTTTGTTGTTGATACATGCTCAAGCTCTCAGCACGATTCTCGGGTAACCATTTGATGTCTAATGGTACGTCTCCTTGCACTAAAGCGACTTGAATTGGTGTCTGCGCGGTGGTCCAAGCGTGGCCTTGAAATAACCAGCCGACAAGTAGCGGAGTCGCGACTATAACAGCGGCTAGCCAGCGCATTTTTCCTTGAATGGTGATTAGCAGGGCACTCGCAGCAGCCAACAGCAAGACTAACCAAGTGACGCCGTATAAGCCAAATATTGGGGCGATGCTCGCCAATGGAGAGTCGATTTGGCTATAGCCAGGTTGTAACCAAGGAAAACCAGTGAGAACCCAACTTCTTAACCATTCGCTGAGTAGCCAGCAAGCGGGAAACCAAGCCAAGTAAAATACCCAACGGCGTTTTCCTCGCCATTGATTGGCTAAGTAGCAAGCGAGGGCGGGATAAAGCGCTAAATAACAGGTTAATAAGGCCATTAAACTGAGGCTGGCTATCAATGGCATTCCGCCAAATTCGGCCATGCTCACATGGACCCAGTGAACCCCGTAACCAAACCAGCCTAAACCATAACAGAAACCGAGCTTAAAACCGGAACGACTGGGCTTGAGTAGTCCTAATAAAGCCAGTAATGATAGTGGCATGAGTGGCCAATAACCATAGGGAGCAAAGGCAAAAGGGGCGATTAAACCACTGACTAAAGCGGCTAATAGACTTAGCCGCGGGCTTAACAATAAGGGCATATTAGTCTTGTATATTCAATTGATTGGCATTCTCTTCAGGAATGCTGACCTGTAGCTGGACTAAGCGACGGCGGTCTGCGGTGCGAATTTTGAAATGGTAACCTTCTACGGTAATACTTTCACCTCGTCCAGGAAGATGGCCGAAGGCATGGGTCACCAAGCCGCCGATAGTATCTACTTCGTCATCACTAAAATTAGATTTAAAATAATGATTAAAATCTTCGATGTCGGTCAAGGCATTCACTGAGTAGGTTTTGTCATTAATTCGGCGAATGTCATCTTGCAGACTTTCTTCGTTGGCGAATTCATCTTCAATATCGCCTACGATGATTTCTAAAATGTCCTCGATGGTTACAAGGCCAGAGACGCCGCCAAACTCATCCACCACAATGGCCATATGGTAGCGTTTGCTACGGAATTCTTTTAATAACTTATCGATGCGTTTACTTTCTGGTACCACCACCGCGGGGCGAATCACTTGGCTCAGTGGTGTGCTGGCTGCATCTTGACTGAACGCATAGCCGAGTAGGTCTTTGGCGAGCAAAATACCTTCGATATGGTCCTTGTCTTCATTTATCACCGGAAATCGCGAGTGTCGCGCTTCGGTAAGTGTTGGTAAAATTTCAGCGATGGTTTGGCTGATGTCTAACGTGACCATCTGGGAGCGAGGGATCATAATGTCTCTCACTCGTTGACTCGATACATCGAGCACCCCTTCGATCATCTCGCGGGTATTTTGGTCGATCAGCTCGCGTTGATTGGCGTCTTGAATTACTTCTACCAAGTCCTCTTTACTCTTCGGCTCGCCTTGCATGAGTTGAACTATTTTGTCTAGCCAACCTTTTTTAGCTGAGCCGTTGCTCGAGTGAGGGTTGTCGTCGCTCATATACTTGTTTTTACCTAGTTGTTTAATAGGGGTCGCTAATACCCAGTTTGGTGAGCACGGCAACTTCTAAAGCTTCCATTTCTATTGCGTCTTGCTCATCAATATGATCATAACCTAGCAGATGAAGGCAACCATGTACAACCATGTGTGCCCAATGGTCGAAAACAGCTTTACCCTGCTGTTGGGCTTCGTATTCAACCACTTGTCGACATATTACTAAATCACCCAATAAAGGCAATTGTATTCCGGGAGGAGCCTGAAAGGGGAAGGATAATACGTTGGTGGGTTTATCCTTATTTCGGTATTGGTGATTGAGCGCCTGACTTTCTGCTTCATCGACGATGCGAATGGTTAATTCGATATCTTGCGCTTGTTCAACTAGGGTCGCATTTAGCCAAGCTTCAAAAGCGCTTACGGTAGGCAAGTTTTGTTTATCACCTGTGGCGATCTGTAAATCAACCATCGCCATTTTATTGCTCACTCGTTTGATTGAGCTGCTGAGTGGCACGGCGTTGCTGTTGTTTTTCAGTTGCAATACGGTCTCGTTCATCTTGTTGCTCGTAGGCTTCGACGATCGCGGCGACAATTGGATGGCGCACCACATCTGCGGCTTGGAAGAAGTTAAAACTTAAAGCTTCCACTTCGCTCAGTACTTCGATGGCATGCCGCAAGCCAGATTTTTGATGGCGAGGTAAGTCGACTTGAGTAATATCTCCGGTGATCACCGCGCGCGAGTTAAAGCCAATTCGAGTCAAAAACATTTTCATCTGCTCTACAGTTGTATTTTGACTTTCGTCTAAAATAACGTAGGCATCATTCAGGGTTCGGCCACGCATGTAAGCTAGTGGTGCGACTTCAATCACATTGCGCTCGATGAGTCGTTCAACCTTTTCAAAACCAAGCATTTCAAATAGTGCGTCATAAAGTGGACGTAAATATGGGTCAACCTTTTGGCTTAAATCGCCGGGTAAGAAACCCAATTTTTCACCTGCCTCAACGGCTGGGCGGGTGAGCAAAATTCGTCTCACTTCCTGACGTTCTAAGGCATCCACCGCACATGCTACCGCGAGGTAAGTTTTACCCGTACCAGCAGGGCCAATACCAAAAGTGACATCGTGACCAAGCATGTTGCTAATATAAGTGGCTTGATTTGGGGTGCGTGGTTTGATGACGCCCCGTTTGGTCTTAATGTTTAACTGCTTGCCGTAGTGAGGGCTCCCTTCTTCGTCTTGCTCCAGGGCTTGGCTCTCTTGAATAGCGAGGTGCACTTTTTCGGGACTTAACTCCGGTATATCTCCACCTTTAAGAGGTGCCGTCTCTACGTAAAGAGTGCGCAAAATACTCGCCGTAATTAGACAGATGCCATGACGACCGGTAATTTGAAATTGATTATTCCGATAGCTGATTTCAACCCCTAAGCGTTTTTCTAACTGTTTGAGGTTGTCATCGAGAGGGCCACATAATTGAGCGAGACGAGGGCTGGAAGCGGGCTCCAGATAAATTTCAATGGAATTGATTTTATTACTCAAATTGTTTTATGGGCAGGTTTTAAGAAACCTGCCGCTACTCCTTAAGGGGTTAGCATAGACTGCAACTAAGGGGTAAAGCTTGCCACGCCTAGGTGGTTTGCTTGCCCATCGGTTTTGTCGATAATAGTGGCAGGAGCGACGTCATTTCGCAACTGCATTTGTTGCTCAGTTCGGAGTAATTCACCACGTAAAGAATGAGCAAATACGTCGACGATCTTCACATCAACAAATTGACCAACCAGTTGGTGACCGCCTTCGAAGTTGACCACCCGGTTGTTTTCGGTACGTCCACGTAATTCCATTGGGTTTTTCTTCGAGGGACCTTCTACTAAAATCCGCTGTTCGCTATCCAGCATTCGACGACTCACCTGCATGGCTTGCTGGTTGATCCGTTCTTGCAAGATATACAGACGTTGTTTCTTCTCGGCTTCGCTCACATCGTCTGGTAGATCTGCCGCTGGTGTTCCTGGACGGGCGCTGTAGACAAAGCTATAGCTCATGTCGAAGTTAACCTGCTCGATTAGTTTCATGGTATTGGCAAAGTCTTCGGTAGATTCACCTGGGTAGCCAACAATGAAGTCGGAGCTGATTTCGATATCAGGGCGAGCCTTACGTAGTTTGCGAATAATCGATTTATATTCGATTGCAGTATGGCCACGCTTCATCAAGTTGAGGATCCGATCGGCGCCGCTTTGTACCGGTAAGTGTAAGAAGCTGACTAATTCAGGCGTATCAGCATACACTTCGATAATATCGTCAGTAAACTCAATTGGATGACTGGTGGTAAAACGAATACGGTCAATGCCATTAATGCTGGCGACGTAACGTAGCAATTCGGCGAAACTACAGATACTGCCGTCGTGCTGGAGACCACGGAAAGCATTTACATTTTGTCCCAGCAAGTTGACTTCGCGAACGCCCTGTTCTGCCAGTGAGGCGATCTCATAGAGTACATCATCTAAGGGGCGGCTGACTTCTTCGCCACGGGTATAAGGTACTACACAGAAGGTACAATACTTACTACAGCCTTCCATAATGGATACAAAGGCAGTAGCGCCTTCGGCACGAGGTTCAGGCAACCGATCAAATTTTTCAATTTCAGGGAAGCTTACGTCTACTACCGATTTCTCGCCACCTTTCACTTGTTTGATCATTTCAGGCAAGCGATGTAGGGTTTGCGGGCCAAATACAATGTCTACGTAAGGTGCGCGTTCGCGGATAGCTTTGCCTTCTTGTGAGGCCACACAACCACCTACGCCAATCACCAAATTAGGATTTTTTTGTTTCAGGGTTTTCCAACGGCCAAGCTGGTGGAATACTTTCTCTTGAGCTTTCTCTCGAATAGAACAAGTATTCAATAGCAGTACATCGGCTTCATTGGCTTCTTCAGTTAGCTGAAAACCATGGGTAGCATCTAGTAGGTCGGCCATTTTAGAGGAGTCATACTCGTTCATTTGGCAGCCCCAAGTTTTGATATGCAGCTTATTTCCCATCGTTTTACTCATTATTACATCGTTGAAAAAGGACGCATATTTTACTGGTTTATATTGGTTCTGACCAGCGTCAATTGTATGCTTTCGTGGCCGGAGAGGTAAAAAACGTCTAGCAGTGCTGAGTATTGATATCGAATTGAATTATTGTCGGCAAGATTAGCTTCAACTCTAGGCTTCGGGTTAAACTTGCTGCAAACGATTTGGCTAATGTGGTTCGAGTGGAAAAATTTGATGTAGTGGTTGTGGGTGGCGGCATGATCGGTGCTGCCAGTGCTCAAGGTTTTGCCTTGCAAGGTTTGCGCGTATTAATGATTGAGTCTTATGTACCGGAGGCTTACCAACCCAGTCAAGCACTCGATTTGCGGGTGAGTGCGATTAGTCACGCCAGTGTACAATTGTTAAAGAAATTACAAGCTTGGTCTGCCATTTGCGCGATGCGTGTATGTCCCTATCAGCAGCTACAAGTCTGGGAAGATCCTCTGGATAAATTAATTTTTGATTCTGCCCAGCTTAATTTGTCTGAGTTAGGTTTTATGGTTGAAAATCGAATTATTCAATTGGGACTTTGGCAGGCGAATCAACTCTCCGGTGTGGTTTGTCGAATAGCCAAGCAAAGCCGATTAGTGAGTAATACTAGTGAAGGTGTAGTGCTGTCGGTTGATGATTCTGAGATCACCGCCAAACTGATGGTGGTGGCTGATGGTGCAAACTCCAGTATGCGTCAACAATTGGGCTTAGGCATCACTGCTTGGGACTATCGCCACGACTGTTTTGCGATTAACGTTAAACTTGATGCACCGCAGCAAACGGCTACTTGGCAACAATTTTTCCCTAGCGGTCCTCGAGCTTTTCTACCACTAGCCAATCAGCACGCTGCACTCATTTGGTATGATGCCAAAGATACTGTGCGTGGATTAAAGCAACTCAACAAATTACAGCTTAAAAAACGCATTGAAGCAGAATTCCCGAGACTTCCAGGAGCGATTGAGATCTTAGATAGTGGCTGTTTTGCATTGACTCGCCGGCATGTGAATCGTTATCTGAAACAGAGTGCGGTGGTGATTGGTGATGCTGCACACACCATTAACCCCTTGGCTGGGCAGGGCGTGAATCTTGGCTACCGTGATGTGAAGTGCTTGCTTGCACAAATTGAGCATTATGGTTTAGCTAATAAAGGCAAGGCCTTGCGCAGCTTCAATGTGCGGCGTCGTCCTGATAACTTGATGATGCAAACGGGGATGGATTTATTTTATTTGCTGTTTTCGAATTCCCTAACACCCGTTCAGCGGTTACGCCAACTGGCGATCAAAGGTGCGCAGGGGAGTGGTCCCATCAAAGATTGGGCCTTGAAGTATGCACTGGGTGATATATAACCAGACAATAGAAATGTTAAACAAGTGAAAGCCTGCTCGATGCAGGTTTTTTTATTCGCTGTGAATTGACCAAAGAAAAAGGCCTGCTAAAAAGCAGGCCTTTTAAGGTGGCAGGGATAGCTGGATTTGAACCAACGAATGGCGGCATCAAAAGCCGCTGCCTTACCGCTTGGCGATATCCCTACAAAACTCTTTAAATTGTCTTCTTCACTAAAGAAGAATGGTGCGGAAGGAGAGACTTGAACTCTCACACCTTGCGATACTAGAACCTAAATCTAGCGCGTCTACCAATTCCGCCACTTCCGCAAATTGTTTTACATCAGACTCTTGATAGTGAGAATGATGGTGGCTATGGCGGGACTTGAACCTGCGACCCCAGCATTATGAGTGCTGTGCTCTAACCAGCTGAGCTACATAGCCATCTATAATGTTGCTAAGCAACACTACAAATTTATCGGCAGGGAAAGCAAACGCTAGTCTACGACATAGTACTTACTGCCTTACCTGGGTAAATTACCCTAATCAGTTACTGCATTCTCAAGTGATAAACTTGAGGACAATAAAAGTGGCAGGGATAGCTGGATTTGAACCAACGAATGGCGGCATCAAAAGCCGCTGCCTTACCGCTTGGCGATATCCCTGCAGAAACTTACACTCGAAACAATGTTTCGATAATCTTCACCCTAAAGTGTAGACCAACAACCAAGAATCTTAGTTCTTGTTGTTTAACTCAAGTATAAATACTCAAGCTTTAAAAGGTGGCAGGGATAGCTGGATTTGAACCAACGAATGGCGGCATCAAAAGCCGCTGCCTTACCGCTTGGCGATATCCCTACAAATTGTATCTTTCTCAAGAAAGATGGTGCGGAAGGAGAGACTTGAACTCTCACACCTTGCGATACTAGAACCTAAATCTAGCGCGTCTACCAATTCCGCCACTCCCGCAAATTGTTTTACATCAGACTCTTGGTAGTGAGAACGATGGTGGCTATGGCGGGACTTGAACCTGCGACCCCAGCATTATGAGTGCTGTGCTCTAACCAGCTGAGCTACATAGCCTTGTGAACGACGCTTTGCGTTGTTAACGGCGCGTATTATGCGTATCTGTCCTAGGAGCGTCAACCGTTTTTTTTCCAAAAAACTGCAAAAAAGTCTGTTTGAACAGTTTGTGTACGCGATGAGGCTTGTTTGTACAACTTGACTGTTTGCTTTGTGGCCAATTAGTCCTTTTAGCCTGTATGTGCGCTAATTTTGAACACGGTATTATTTCAAATTTTTATGACTTGTGATGGTGTCTTGGCATGAATGCGAAGTGCATGTTTGAACTCATCAATGGTCTCTGCGTTCTGAATGGGGTGATTGGTTTAAGCGTGCGCAATGAGTGTAAATAGCTTACGGCTTAATACTAATCTGATTCATTATATAAGCAACTTATTGCGCTGCATAAATCTGTCGATAACGAGGTATAAAGTGCCGTAACTCGTGGCTCTAATTACAAGATACATCAATCAGTTAGCGCGGATTTAGGCCAGCAACAATCAACCAATAATGAGTGAGGTTGGTATAAGGCATCGAAGGCTTGTCTATGGAGCTAAATAATAACCTTAGGTCGCTAAGCCTAGAAAATATCATTGATTGAGGTAAAAAGTAGGTGCTATGTCCATGGGTAAGTAAGGTGAATGAGTACATTAAACAATAAAAAAGCCAACCTAAGGTTGGCTTTTTGTGAAGTTCTAAGGTTTAAACGTTAAATAAGAAGTGAATCACATCACCATCTTTAACCACGTAAGTTTTCCCTTCTTGACGCCATTTACCAGCTACCTTTGCGCCAGATTCACCCTTGTATTCGATGTAGTCGTCATAACCAACCACTTCCGCGCGAATATAACCTTTTTCAAAGTCGGTATGAATCTTACCTGCTGCCTGGGGCCCTGTAGCGCCAACAGGCACGGTCCAAGCTCGCACTTCTTTCACGCCTGCGGTGAAATAGGTCTGCAAGTCGAGCAACTCGTAACCTGCTCTAATCACTCGGTTGAGTCCGGGCTCTTCCAAGCCCATTTCGTCCATAAACTCGGCTTTTTCTTCTGCGTCTAGTTCGGCGATTTCGCTTTCTATTTCCGCACAAACAGCCACTACGGCAGCATTTTCGTTCGCGGCGATCTCTTTTACTTTATCTAAGTAAGGATTATTCTCGAAACCATCATCGTTCACGTTGGCAATGTACATGGTTGGTTTCGCGGTTAAGAAGTTCATGTAAGCGATGGCTGCTTTTTCTTCTTTGCTTAAGTCTAAGCTACGTAGCATTAAGTCAGCTTCGAGGTGGGCTTGTACTTTTACCAATACCTCTAACTCAAATTTGGCCTCTTTGTCGCCACCTTTGGCTTTTTTAGCAACCCGGATTTGAGCTTTTTCACAGGTATCTAAATCAGACAAGGCTAGCTCGGTGTTAATTGTGTCGATGTCTTCTGCGGGGTCAACTTTACCTGACACGTGCACGATGTTGTCATTTTCAAAGCAACGAACCACATGTCCAATGGCATCCGTTTCACGGATGTTTGCTAAAAATTTGTTACCTAAACCTTCTCCCTTAGATGCACCCGCAACCAAACCTGCAATGTCTACAAATTCCATGGTGGTGGGTAATATGCGTTGTGGGTTTACAATTTCAGCCAATGCATTTAGGCGCTCGTCAGGTACCGGCACTACGCCGGTATTTGGCTCAATAGTACAAAATGGAAAATTTGCAGCTTCAATGCCGGCTTGAGTCAAAGCGTTAAAAAGGGTTGATTTACCCACATTTGGTAAACCAACGATGCCACATTTAAATCCCATAATATTACCTATTGTCTAGGGGCTTAGCCCGCTTTGTAACTATGTAATCGATTCATTGCTTTGCTTAAACCATCTTTAAGCAAAATATCGGTACTGCGCACCGCTTCATCAATTGCATCATCAATCTGTTGTTGGTCGCTTTTAGGAGCTTTTCCTAAAACGTAGCCTGAAACGCGGTCTTTATGACCCGGGTGTCCAATTCCTATCCGTAAACGATAAAAATCCTTGTTATTGCCAAATTTACTGATGATATCGCGCAGACCGTTATGTCCGCCATGTCCGCCACCTTTTTTAAAGCGAGCGACACCAGGGGGTAAATCAAGCTCATCGTGAGCAACCATGATTTGCTCAAGCTCGATACGATAAAATTTAGCTAAGGATGCAACGGCTTTACCGCTGAGATTCATAAACGTTGTGGGGATCAATAAACGGAGTTCTTGGTCTGCCAACTGAATACGGCCGGTCAATCCGAAGTGTTTACTGTCTGGTTTTAATTGGATGTGATGATTGTTGGCTAGTTGAGAGACTAACCATGCACCAGCGTTATGGCGGGTCGCGGCATATTCGGGGCCTGGATTACCCAGGCCCACGAGTAAACGAATTTCGTTTATCACTATTCTTCAGTAGCTGCTTCTTCAGAATCAGCAGCGTCTTCAGAGATACCTTTAGGCATTGTGATAGAAACTACTGCTTGGTCGTGGTTTTCACCTTTACCAAGAACAACAGAAACGACGCCTTCCGGAAGAGCGATTTCTGAAACATGAATAGAAGCGCCTAACTCTAGGTTCGCGATGTCTACTTCAATGTATTCAGGTAGATCTTTAGCCAAACAGCTTACTTCGATCTCAGTTGATAGGTGGTGTACTTTACCGCCATTTTTCACTGCTTCTGCTGAATCTTCGTTTAAGAAGTGCAGTGGTACTGATTTAGTAATGGTGTGGCTATTATCAACACGTTGGAAGTCGATGTGTTGAATACGTGGTTTGTAAGCATGACGCTGCATGTCTTTTACTAGCACATCTACGGCAGTGCCAGCAACGTTTACAGTAATGATGCTTGAGTAAAAAGCTTCCGCTTCTTGAGCTTTCATTACGTGGCGCTGCTCAAGCGTAATTGAAACAGGCTCTTGGCCTGCACCGTATACGATAGCTGGAACTTTATCTGCGTGACGTAGGCGGCGGCTCGCACCTTTCCCCAAGTCAGTACGCAGTTCAGCGTCAAGTTTGATATTAGACATTGTGTTTCTCCAAATAAATAAATGAGGCTAAGGTTTCGCGACCAAACCCTAACCAGTACCTCATTGAATGAGTGAACGAATGCATAATACGTCATTACTTCAATTCAAAAGGCGCAGCATTCTACCATTGAGCTTTTTGAAAGCCAATAAAAAAGCACGGTAAATCTGTTACAGTATCCATTGAATTAAGTTTGTGAGTCTGCTCTAGGCGGCGTAAGGCGTTCAAAACACCTAATTTTTAAACTAAGTTTGTGAGAGTGTTGAAGAACATCCAAAGTTCTAAAAACTAGTATTTAATTAAAGTTGTGACTGATAAGCTCAAAATGACGCTTGTACACTTGATTAGTTCTACGCCTTAGGTCTCAAAGTGATATTCAGCTAATACGTATTTGTACAAAACGAGTTTGGCTGCTTGTATGAAATCTGTCCTTCTGCTTTTTAGTATCCCAAAAGGCAGAATAGCATTACTTTTCAGTGGTGCTATCAATGAAAGCTTTAGGACAACGTTCATGGCATACTCAAAAATCAATTGCGATAACTTGCACGCCAATGCAGATAAAGTGTATGCGGTAACCTTTTAGTTAATCTTTTCCATTACAAAGTTAGTTAACAACTGTCCATTAATGTCTACTTTCTGTTTTTTTACGACACAGAAGCCAAAGTGTTCATAAAATGGTCGGGCTGTTTTACTCACCTGTGAGTAGTAACGCTTTATACCTTCCGAGCGCCCTTTAGCAAATAAGCGCTCCATTAATAATCTACCCACGCCGATACCTTGATATTCGGCATGACAGAAAAAATGATCAATATATCCATCCTGTTGCAAGTCTGCGAAACCGACTATTTTCCCATTTAGTTCTGCGACAAAAGGATTCATATCATCCACTCGCTTTTGCCAAACAATCATGTCTAAGTTATCAGGAGCCCAGGCAGTTACCTGTTCTAGAGAATAATCATTGATGTTTATATTTCGGATCGTGTGATACTTCAGTTTCCACGTTTCTGATGCATCTGTTTTTTGGTAATTTCTTATAATAATCATAGTTTTTTTACGGTTCCTTAATTTTCAGAACGTTATTTTACTAACGATTTATCACCATGAATAGCCACATAGTGTTGTGCTTTGGGATGAATATGCGAAATCAAAAAACTCATTGTAGTGGTACGGTTAATTTGGCCACCTAGTTAGAGGTGACACTATGAAAATGAGAGAGAGAGAAAACAAGACACCCAAACTAAAAGCAAAAAGTGTCAAAGAAGACACCCACCCCAACTAAGAACGAGAAAACAAGACACCCAAACTAACGAAACGTTTATTATGGTCTAAACTGTCAATAGTGATTTATTTGGGGGAGTTAACATTATGCCTCGGTCAAGACGCTCGCAAGTGAGCTTATCGGATACACCCTACTATCATTGTGTTTCGCGTTGTGTTCGACGGGCGTTTCTGTGTGGCGAAGACCAACAAACCGGTAAAAGCTATGAGCACCGCCGCCAGTGGGTCGAGGATTATCTGCTCAAATTAGCGTCGGTGTTCGCCATTGATGTTTGTGCTTATGCTGTCATGAGTAATCATACCCACCTCGTGCTACATGTTAATCAGCCGCAAGCAGAAGCTTGGTCAATGGATGAAGCCTTAGAACGTTGGCATAGCTTGCATCAGGGCACCTTACTGACTCAGATGTATCTTAATCTTGAGCTACGTCCGCAGTTAAGTGAGGTGCAACTGCAGGCCATTCGCGCCACCGCCGAAGTCTATCGGGCTCGACTCTTCGATTTAAGCTGGTTTATGCGCCATTTAAACGAACACATTGCGCGAGCCGCCAATCAAGAAGACCAATGTACCGGTCGATTTTGGGAAGGACGCTTTAAATCCCAAGCGCTTTTGGATGAAGCCGCACTCATGGCGTGTATGGCTTACGTAGACCTAAACCCCATCAGAGCCAAGATGGCAAGTACACCAGAGGACTCGGCCCATACCAGCGTACAGCGACGAGCAAAAGCCGCTCAGCTAAAACAAGCCCAGGCAACAAACCTGTTTCCCTTTGTGGGTAACCCAAGAGAGCCGATGCCCCAAGGCTTACCCTTTGAGCTGAAAGACTATCTTGAGTTGGTTGATATGACTGGACGCATGGTAAGAGAGGATAAACGGGGTGACATCGACAGTGGTGAAAGTTCCATCATCCAACGCTTAGGGATAAATGAAGCGCAGTGGCTGACTTTAAGCGGAGAGTTTGAACGGCACTTTTCTGGCGCAGTCGGTAAAGAGCGCTTGCTCAGGCAATATCATCAGCATATGGGGCACAAACGAACGGCCGGTTTAAGTTGCTGCAGACGTTTGCTAAATCGCACTTAAGTGCGAGCTTACTTTCGAACCATTCATTCTCCATCAGCTTTGCTGAGGCGTGTATTTCCTCAGAAATCATCAAGATGAGTGATTAATGATGAATTCAGCCACCAATCAGCATGATTAACGCCAGAGGACTAAATAATTGCAGTGGAATTACTTTCACAAACGGTGTTGCTGTCTCCATGGTTCTTATCATGGATGTCTATGCTCTTTTTAAACGCCTTATATGGTGAGTTAGTATGATGCACCATCGATCTTGCGAACTAGAATATTTGAAAGTACTTTATTTTCAGCCATTCTCATATTGACCGCCAAGATATTTTCGGAGCATTTCTGCGTTGTTACGTAATGCGTCAGGCAGCCACATGAGTTGCAACGATGAAACTCTACTTCTTTGTCTCCCCAACAATAAAAAGCAGTTTTCTCATTCATATTGATTTGAATTTGCTCTGGAGAAAAGTACGCCCAAGCCGCAGCATAACGACGACAAATAGAACAGTTACACTCGCCAACTTCTTTAGGGAGCGAACTTAATGTTAAACTAACATTTCCACAGTGACACTTTAATTCCATTCGATAATTCTCTGTATTCACCTAACACCGCAATCTAGATAATCCCTTGGAAATTCATATAAGTAGACGCGCCCCCCGTTGTTTAAGCTAATTGATTTCGCCAAAAACCTTTTCTATCAAATCCTGCGCGGAGGCTTTCAGGATGTGCGAAATTGAAATTCTACACTAAATGCTTATTGGGCTGCGCCCTTATATTCACAAAAAACACCTTAACTCTCTGATGGTTGCCCCTACATCACTCTTGGATTGCGACAAATTGTCTCTCATTGAACTCGGGCGCAATAGCACAAACCGAACCTAAACACAGCATTAAATGCATGGACCGCTTGCTCGGTAATCACCCTCTAAATCGTGAATGTTTAGCCATATACCAATGGCATGCTCGGCAGATTTGCGGGGCTAATCTCATGCCTGTGGTGCTAGTAGGTTGGACTGATGTGCGTGAGCAATGACGCGTGATGACCTTACGTGCATCTATCTAATAAAAGGCCGCTCCATTACTTTGTATGAACGCACCTTCGAGTTCAACGATTACAATGCACCATGTAATCATCATCAGTTCCTATCTGAGCTAGCCAGTGTGTACACCGTTGATAGTGACGGATCGGGATACCGTAATACTTGGTTTAGGGAGGTGGCCTCTTATGGGTGGTATTGGTTGGGTAAGTTGCGGGGAGAAGTTTGTTATCAGCTCAGTGAACAATGGGAACTCACTAAAACGGTAAATTTAGCCGTTAATCGGCATGACAATAAATAATAGCAGTGGAATTACTTTAACAATTGGTGTTGCTGTCTCCATGTTTCTTATCATGGATGTCCATAGTCTTTCATAGTCTTGCTTTAACAATTGGTGTTGTTGTCTCCATGTTTTTTATCATGGATGTCCATAGTCTTGTTTTTTGCGTATTGACACTGCCTCTGGCTACCCCAAGCACTTCCGCTATCTGTGTGCGGTTGTAGCCACGCTTAAAGTGGTAGATAGCCATTAAGCGAATTTTTAATCTAGGATCTGAGGTTTTTTTTAAGAGTCGTTTCAGTTCATTATGTGTATGTATGCGGATAAGTACTTGAATGAGCGATAAACTATTAGATCAGATATTTAGCGCAATCGGTATAACAAGTCTCTGTCCCAAAGCGATATAGACAAACCTCGTAAATAAAAAAAGCGAACCATGCGGTTCGCTTTTTACGCGTTGCTGCCATTAAGTCACAAACTTAATGGCCCCAACGACAAGTAGCATATTTTAATATGCTTGTTGTCAGAACATTGCAGAAATTGATTCTTCATTGCTGACGCGTCGAATCGCTTCTGCGAGCATTGGCGCTAAAGATAATTGACGTACTTTTTCCAAATTACGCATTTCATCTGTTAATGGGATAGAGTCAGTAATAATGACTTCATCGAGTGCAGAATCGGTAATGTTTTTCGCGGCATTACCCGAGAATACTGGGTGAGTCGCATAGGCAAATACCCGCTTAGCACCTTTGGCTTTGAGTGCTGCAGCTGCTTGGCAAAGCGTACCGCCAGTATCGATCATATCATCAACCATGATGCAATCACGGCCATCGACATCACCAATAATGTTCATGACTTGAGCAACATTTGCACGCGGACGACGTTTGTCGATGATTGCTAAATCACTGTCATTAAGCATTTTCGCGACGGCGCGGGCGCGGACGACGCCACCGATATCGGGTGATACCACAACCGGTGACTCGAGGTTTCTATCTAACATGTCTTGCAATAGCACTGGGCTACCAAAGGCATTGTCGACAGGTACGTCGAAGAAGCCTTGAATTTGTTCTGCGTGAAGATCAACGGTTAGAACTCGGTCAACGCCGACACTTGATAGAAAATCAGCCACAACTTTGGCTGTAATTGGCACCCGTGCGCTGCGTGGGCGACGGTCTTGACGAGCGTAACCAAAGTAGGGGATTACCGCAGTAATACGACCCGCAGAGGCGCGACGTAGAGCGTCAACCATCACGATCAGCTCCATTACGTTGTCGTTGGTTGGAGCACAAGTGGATTGGATAACAAAGATGTCTCCACCACGAACATTTTCATTGATTTGTACACTAATCTCGCCATCACTGAATCGACCTACTGATATATCACCAAGAGTGGTATATAGGCGATCAGCAATACGTTGGGCAAGTTCGGGCGTGGCGTTACCGGCGAAGAGTTTCATGTCTGGCACGATGGAAACCTCAGATTTATCGGGTCAAAAGAGCGTTACGTTGTTTAATACCTAAGAAGACGGTTCCTTAAGTATCTACTGTGTTGTTGAGTGTTGTTTTGTGATTCAATTGCTGATGAAGCGGCGATTGATTACAGGCCTTACACACAAAGCCGGAAATATTCTTAGGACATTTCGCCAAAACTGACAAGGCTTCATGTTCCGTGTCGAAGGCGGCAAAAACGCAACTACCCGTTCCGGTCATCTTCGACGGCGCGTATTCTACCAACCAGCGAAGAGCTTGTGCAACCTCCGGATAAACTTTAGCCACAATTTCTTGGCAATCATTTTGCCAATCTGCGTTGGATAATTGTTGCCAACTTCTTTTGGGCGTATCTCTGGGTAAGTCTGGATGGCCAAATACACTTTCTGTCGCCACATGCACCTGAGGGTGCAGCACTAGATACCAAGGCTCTGAAATTTCGACGTTTTGCAGTTTTTCGCCAACCCCTTCTGCAAAGGCACTATGCCCATGAATAAAAATAGGCACATCGGCGCCCAGTTGCAAACCGAGTTGAGCTAAGTCTTCAATAGCAAGTTGACACCCCCACAGTTCATTTAATACCAATAGTGTGGTCGCAGCATTGGAGGAACCACCGCCAATGCCACCGCCCATCGGTAAATGCTTGTCTAAAGTGATGTCGACCCCTTGGGTGATCTGACAATGTTGCTGAAGTAGCCGGGCTGCTTTGACGACGAGATTGTCATCGGCAGGGAAGTCTAGTTTGCTGGTTAGTGAGATGCTGCCGTGTGGATTCGCAACAAAATACAGTTGGTCGCAATAGTCAATGAATTGAAACAGGGTTTGAAGTTCATGGTAACCGTTAGGAAGACGCCCATTTACATATAAAAATAAATTGAGTTTAGCGGGAGAGAGCCATGGGCCGCTGTTTATTTGTTTAGTCATGTATTTGCCATTGATGAATATTGAGTTTCAATAGAGTGCTTTTTGAGCGAATTTCCAGTTGGCGCGGTAAAGCAAGCTGTCCGTACTGAGCATAATTGAGGTAATTCACCTGCCAGTTATCGGCTGTCGTGAACGCGGCTAAACGATGCTGCGGATTTAATTGATAATCATTTTGAGTCGGGATCCCGAGTAACCAATTCGGTAATTGGGCGATGGGGACTTGCCAACCGGTTAGCTGCATGATTAGTTGTTGCGCATTGTCACCGAAATACTCTTGGTTTTTGGTTTTTACCCACACCTTGTGTGGCTGATAATGTAACTCGATGGCTTGGGTTCCCAAAGGGCCATTGAGTTTGAGAATGCTTTGCTCGCCATCCTGTTGCCAAGACAAATTTGCTGCTTGGCGCGAAGTTTCGCCAATAAAGGCGATCTTGCCACTGAGCTGCCAAGCTGTAAGTTGCTGGAGTTGGCTGAGATGTTGGTCCCACTCACTATTTTTAGTTGTAATTGGGGGCTGGATGGTACAGGCGCTGAGTGACACCGCGAGTACGATAAATAAGGCAAATTGGCGCACAATAGCTCCGGTCTTTTTTTGCAGTATAAAAGTTTGCATAGGTGACTGTAAATTACCTAAAAGCAAAGATGTGTTGTAAAAGCTCGATAAAAATAGTCTAACTGGCGGCGCTTTGCGATGGAGTTTCTTTTATTTAGCCCCTTATTCCCGTACAATTTCTCTTTTTACCCATAGGATACGGCGCAACAAAGCCCCACAGCGATGACCTTGTTAGTCTTAGGAATCAATCATAAATCTGCTCCCATTGGTTTGCGTGAACTTGTCGCGTTTAGCCCAGAGCAAGTCAACCAAGCCTTGAGTAAAGCAGTTGCAGAGCTTGGTGTTGAAATGGTGATCGTATCAACCTGCAATCGTACTGAACTCTATTGTCATTTAGGAGAAGTTGATAGTACCGATGTCATTAATTGGTTAATTTCTTATAAACAGTTGCCCGAACAAGAAATTATCTCTTGCTTCTATCAGCACCAGCATCAGCAGGCAGTCGCTCATTTAATGCGAGTTGCCAGTGGTTTAGATTCGCTGATTTTAGGTGAACCGCAAATTCTTGGGCAAATTAAACAAGCCTACAATGAATCACGTGAAGCCGGTGCCGTCGGCAGTGTATTAGAGCGCTGCTTTCAGCGTGCATTTTCGGTGGCGAAAGAGGTTAGAACCAATACCGATATTGGCGTGAACGCAGTCTCGGTGGCCTTTGCTGCAGTCAGTTTAGCCAAGCAAATCTTTGATGATTTAAGTGAATCTAAAGTGTTGTTGGTTGGTGCGGGCGAAACCATCGAACTGGTGGCAAAGCACTTGGTGGATAAAGGGGTGACGCATTTGATGGTGGCAAACCGAACGGTGTCACGCGCTAAATTGTTAGCTGAGCGATTTTCAGCCGATGCGATAACCTTAAATGACATCCCTTTGCACTTGGCTGACTTTGACATTGTGATTAGTTCTACAGCGAGTCCTTTACCGATTATTGGTAAAGGCATGGTGGAGAGTGCTTTGAAGAAACGTCGTTATCAACCGATGTTTTTAGTCGATATTGCGATCCCGCGAGATATTGAAGAGCAAGTTGGTGAGTTACGCGATGCCTATTTGTATAGTGTTGATGATTTGGAAGGCATCGTTGAGCAGAATATGGCATCACGCGCTCAGGCAGCAGAACAGGCTGAATTTATTGTTGAGACTCATAGCGAAACATTTATGGGCTGGTTACGGTCATTGGAATCGGTAACCACCATTCGTGATTATCGAAGTCATAGTGAGCGGGTCCGCGACGCCGCGGTAGAAAAAGCACTGGAGTCTTTAGCCAATGGCAAAGATCCAGCAATAGTGATCCGTGAAACAGCTTTCCAATTAACTAACAAGCTTATTCACGCCCCAACAGAGGCGATTAATAAGGCGGGACGTGATGGCCGCTTTGATGAATTGGCTGTGATACGAGAGGCCGTAGGCCTAACTAAATAACCTGATTATTGTCGATGCTTCGTTGCTAATCATGGTTGGCGAAGTATTGTATTTATAGAGAGAAAGCATGAAAGCGTCCATTATATCCAAGCTTGAGACCCTACAAGAGCGGTATCAAGAAGTTCAAGTATTGCTCGGTGAGCTAGAAGTTATTTCTGATCAGAACCGTTTTAGAGCCCTGAACAAAGAATACTCTCAACTAGAAGAGGTGGTGAACTGTTTTACCACTTACCAACAGGCACAAGAGAATTTTGATTCTGCCAACGAAATGTTGAACGATGACGATCCTGAAATGCGAGAAATGGCTGAGTTAGAAATCGCCGATGCCAAGCAAGAGATGGCGCGTTTAACCGACGAATTACAGTTATTATTGTTACCGCGGGATCCCAATGATTCACGAAGCGTATTTTTAGAGATCCGAGCTGGCGCGGGTGGTGATGAAGCGGCTATTTTTGCTGGCAATTTGTTCCGTATGTACAGTAAGTTTTCTGAAAATCAGGGCTGGCGGATGTCGATTGTATCAAGCAACGACAGTGAGCAAGGCGGTTATAAAGAGCTGATTGCAAAGATCGACGGTGAAGATGTATATGGTTTAATGAAATTCGAGTCTGGCGGACACCGGGTGCAACGGGTGCCTGAAACTGAGTCACAAGGCCGGATCCACACCTCTGCTTGTACCGTCGCAGTGATGCCGGAGATCCCTGAAGCCGAACAAATCGAAATTAATCCCGGTGATTTACGGATCGATACCTTCCGAGCTTCTGGCGCGGGGGGGCAGCACGTGAACAAGACTGACTCTGCGATTCGTATTACCCATATACCCAGTGGAGTGGTGGTGGAATGTCAGGAAGAGCGTTCTCAGCATAAGAACCGGGCCAAAGCGATGTCAGTATTGTCGGCTCGTTTACAGGCTGCAGAAGATGATAAACGTCGTGCAGAAGAAACCAGCATGCGTCGTGAGTTGGTTGCCAGTGGCGATCGGAGCGAGCGGATCCGCACCTATAACTATCCACAAGGTCGCGTGAGTGACCATCGTATTAACCTTACTTTATATCGCTTAAACGATATTATGGAAGGGGATTTATTAGCCTTACTCGACCCTATTTTACAAGAATTTCAGGCAGACCAACTCGCGGCCTTGGCAGATAATGACGCCTAAGCCACCAAGCATCGCGGAGGCTTTAAATTGGGCGAAGCAGACTCTATTTAGTGGTGAGTCTCCGCAGATTGATGCTCGCGTATTATTACAATATGTATTGCAATGTGAACCAGCATACCTGATGACTTGGCCTGAGCGTCACTTAACGCAAGCTCAATGGGATGATTATCAATATTGGGTATTTAAGCGCCAAGGGGGACAGCCAGTGGCTTATATTACTGGTTTACGTGAATTTTGGTCCTTACCTTTAAAAGTATCAGCGGCGACGCTCATTCCACGTCCCGACACTGAAGTTTTAGTTGAACTAAGCCTAAAGAAAGTCACTAACCAAGCCGATACAGAAATAGTTGACCTTGGTACAGGCACGGGGGCGATCGCTTTAGCAATTGCCAGTGAGTTGCCCTTGGCCAAAGTATATGCTTGTGATGTGCGTTTAGATGCGGTTGAACTAGCGCGTGAGAATGCTCAAGGTTTAGATTTAGAACGAGTTGATATAAGACAGGGTTCTTGGTTTAGTCCGTTTGAGGGGCAACGCTTTAATTTAATTGTGAGTAATCCACCCTATATTGACCCGCAAGACCCACATTTACAGCAAGGTGATGTGCGTTTTGAACCAAGCTCTGCACTTACTGCTGAGCTTCGAGGTTTGGCTGATATTCAGCATATCATTAGTTCTGCTCAGGCTTATTTAAAGCCGGGTGGGTGGCTGCTGTTAGAGCATGGTTTCGATCAAAAAGAAGCCATTCAGCAACGATTAACTGCTGAAGGTTTTGTACAAGTATTTACCGCGCAAGACTATGGTGGCATGGATAGAGTCAGTGGCGGTTGTTATCTCGTTTAGTTGGACGGGTTATAACATCGTCAGTTGGGTGACTGAACAATTAGCTAAAGGATAGGGATTGAGTGATTTTTCGCATTTTAGGTATTGAAGAAGAAATCGCTGGGCAATCTTTTGGGGAGGTCCGCAAGAGTTTGCATCGACTGTGGTTAGATTGGCTTAAGGTCAACCCTGTTGCGCAGGGCACCGCTCCGCGTTTTGAACAATTAAAGCAATTGTTCTACCAAGACTTAGGTTTTAGTGGTGATTGGCAAAGTTACTACCATAGTAACAATTTGTTGATTCATGATGTGCTAGAGCGGCGCAGTGGAAATGGCACGACTTTGTCCGTGTTATTTCATTATTTTGCTCGTAAATTAGAGCTAGAATGTCAGGCTATTGTATTTCCTGCGCAAACGATATTAGCCTTTAACATTGAAGGGCAGGGGGTATATTTTGATGCCTTTGCTGGAGAATCCAAAAGCTTGGCGCAGTTAGCGGTGATGCACCGTGGTTATAAGGGCAATTTGGCCAGTTTAATTAAGGAAAACCTGCAACCACTCTCTTCGGTAGAGATGACGCTACGCTGGTTAGCAGAGCTGAAGGCGGCTTGTTTACGGGAAGAACTATTTGAGATGGCCTTACGGACCTCTCAGGTTTTGCTGCGTTTAAAACCTGGTGATCCTCACGAAATGCGTGATCGCGGTTTTATTTACCAACAATTGGATTGCAATAGTGTTGCAATTAACGATTTTGAATATTTTATTGAGCAATGTCCCGATGATCCCTTATCGAAGATACTGAAGATGCAGATCAACACGATGGACGCTCAGCCTGCAATTTTGCATTAAGAGGAATAGCATGCAGCAACAAACGATTAATATTGGCGAAATTAAAGTCGCCAACGATGCACCCTTTACCTTATTCGCTGGGATGAATGTACTAGAATCTCGTGAATTGGCGATGCGCATCGCCGAGCATTTTGTGGAAGTCACCGACAAGCTTGGTATCCCCTATGTATTTAAAGCTTCGTTTGATAAAGCGAACCGCTCTTCTATTCATTCTTATCGTGGTCCTGGAATGGAGCAAGGTTTACGTTTACTCGAAGAGATCAAACAGCAGTTTGCTATTCCAGTGATCACCGATGTTCACGAAGTGGCGCAAGCGGCTCCTGTGGCGGCGGTCGCTGACGTGATTCAATTACCGGCATTCTTGGCCCGTCAAACAGATTTAGTGGAAGCGATGGCTCGCACGGGGGCGGTGATTAACGTTAAAAAACCGCAGTTTTTGAGCCCATCACAGATGGGAAATATTGTCGATAAATTTGCCGAATGTGGCAACAATCAGGTGATATTGTGTGAGCGGGGCAGTAACTTTGGTTATGACAATTTAGTCGTCGATACGCTGGGGTTTGGCATCATGAAGCAAGTGAGTCGAGGCGCACCCGTTATTTTGGATGTGACTCATGCCTTACAGTGTCGTGATCCTTTAGGTTCGGCTTCGGGTGGGCGTCGAGAACAGGTTGGAGACTTGGCTAAGGCAGGCATGGCGACGGGTTTAGCGGGGCTGTTTCTGGAGGCTCATCCTGATCCTGATGATGCTTTATGTGATGGGCCAAGTGCCTTGCCTTTATCGAAACTAGAACCTCTCCTTAAGCAAATTAAAGCGCTGGATGATTTGGTGAAGTCTTTCGACAATTTAGATACCCTCTCAAAATAAGAAATTTGTCGTTAATGGTAACTTTAAGTTTCCCTGAGCTTTTTCTCTTGTTAGGGTAAACTGAATAAGCTAGACGTATTCGCTAGGTCTAGCGACTTTGCTAAACAGATAAAATGGAAGTGATATGTTAAAAAAAGCCTTGCGCACCGCTTGTTTGGTCGTGACTTTGGGTTACCTAAGCGCTTGTGCTAGCACTTCAAGCCAGACGCCGAATACAGTTGTTCTTGCAACGCCATTACAGGTGAATTATCAATCAGAAGTTGCGCTGGCTCGCTTGGGACAAATGCTTAGTTCTGGTGAATATGATCAACAACAGATGGCGCAGCTATATTACGAACGAGGCATTGTATTTGATCGTGTTGGGCTACGAGCCTTAGCCCGCTTCGACTTTAATCGAGCCATTCAGTTAAAGCCCGACTTTGTCGAAGCGTATAACTTTCTGGGGGTTTACTTTACCTTAGCCGAAGAATTTGACAGTGCTTTTGAAAGCTTTGATTCGGCCTTGGAGCTTGAGCCAGATTATGCATTCGCTTACTTTTATCGCGGTTTAGCACTGAATTACGCAAATAAGCCAAAGTTGGCAGTGGTTGATGTTAAACGCTATGCTGCTCAGGCTCCCAATGATCCTTACCGCGTATTATGGCGTTATCTCATTCAATTAGAAGCGGGTGAAACAGACGCATTAACAACGCTACAAGCGGCTTTAGCTGAATACTCTAGCGAACAGGACTGGGGTTGGCAGATTGTTCGCCTCTACGCTGGCCAAATCGATCAACAGCAGTTTTTGGCCAGTACGATGGCTGGCGAAACGGATAATCGCGCTTTGGCGGAGCGGCTTTGTGAAGCATACTTCTATATGGCGAAGCTCGCACAACGGGCGGGGAATCAGACCTTGGCCAGCAGTTATTTCAAACTCTCTTTAGCGAATAACGTTTATGATTTTGTCGAACATCGTTTAGCTTTATTTGAGTTGCACCGCTATGAGAGCCAACCCTAACCGGCTCTCATTGAGCTTGTTTTAGTCTTGCTGGTGGCGGATCCCAGCAATTTGATGCCAGTAGCCATTGACACTATCCGGCGTAGGAAATCGTTCGGTAGTTTGGCTGCGGCGGCGAAAGGCTTCTAGGTGTTCGATACTATCTTCACCTAGTGGACTAATTCTCACGATATCGACCAAACCCTGCATACTTTGTTGGTCATTAATTAAGTCGTAACAATCTCCCGACATGGTTTGAATACCATTTAATACAAATAGTGGCTGGCCTTCTTGGCTATCGACGCGGCGTCCATTTGGGTAATTAATGCAGCAGGTTTCGCAGTTGTCTTTGCTTTTCCCCTCAGCCTGAGCGGTAAAACAACGGGCTGAATAAGCCAGTGGTAAATGCCCGTAAGCAAAGACCTCTATCTCAAAGCGTTCACGGATCCCCATTTCAATACATTCATTACTAAGTTTTTGTAGCCAATCTCGGGAAAGTTCAACGGGCATTACCCAGCGTTGCATTCCTTGGTCAAGCAATACTTTCAGCGCATAGCCATTGTAAATATTAACCGCAGGACCGCAGACGAAAGGCAAACTGGCTCTATGTGCTTCTTCGATGGCACTAAAGTCATTTGCTTCGATTAAAAAATCGCCATTACTGACTAATTTTTGAAGTTGTTTAATCTCTGAAGGTGCTTCTAACAAAGCCATGGTCGATATTACAACTTGTTTGCCAGCGAAGCTGAGTTGTTTCGCTAAGTCTAGCCAGTCTTGTACCTTCATATTGCGTCGTTTGCTACATACGGTTTCGCCGAGATAGACAATGTCGGCGCTGCTGGCCTTGGCTAGATGATAGAACTCTTCAATTTGTTGGTTGGGCCAATAATATAGAATTGGTCCTAGTGCATATTTCATATGGTACCTATCCTTTATTGCCAAGCTTTTTGGTAAGCACCCAAAGTGGTTTGGCTGCCTTCAGATAAATTAGCTAATTGACTCATCCAGTGGCTTTTCGCGGAAAAACTCTCTGGGTTTGCTTTAAAGCTATCGATTGCTTCTCGCCACACTTGGGTCACTTGAGCGACATAGGCGGGACTACGTTGGCGCCCCTCTATTTTTACAGCGGCTATATTGGCGGCGAATAACTCTGGAATCAGTTCAATGGTATTGAGGCTGGTGGGTTCCTCTAAGGCATGATAACGCTGTCCGTCTACATCAAAACGCCCCTTACATAAGGTGGGGTAGCCGGCGGTTTCATTCGGAGCATAGCGGTCAATCAGAATGTTGTTTAGCCTAGACTCTAAGCCCTGTTCGGTTTCTTGCCAACGGACATAAGAAGCGGGTGAACAGGCTCCAACGGTATTGGGCGATTCTCCGGTTAAATAGGAGGACAAATAACAGCGACCTTCTGCCATGACACAAAGGCTACCAAAAGCAAATACTTCCAGCTCCATATCTGGGCAAGCTCTCGAGAGTTGTTTGACCTGATGGATGGATAATACTCGTGGTAGCACAACACGTTTTACCGCAAAGTTACGTTGATAAAAAGCGATGGCCGAAGCATTGGTTGCCGAGGCCTGCACCGAGAGGTGAACTTCTAGGTCTGGGTACTGTTGCTTCGCATATTCGAGCAAACAAATGTCGGCTAGAATGACGGCGTCAGCGCCGATATCAACGGCGCGGTCAATGGCTGAGAACCAAAGATGTTGCTGTTGTGGATGTGCAAAAGTATTAATCGCAATATGTAATTTACGCCGATGTTGCTTTAAGTAGTCGACCGCTTTATCAAGCTTCTTTCCTTCAAAGTTTAAACCAGCAAAATGGCGAGCATTAGTGGCGTCTTTAAAGCCAATATAGATAGCGTCGGCGCCGTGATCCACCGCCGCTTTAACTGCAGGTAAAGAGCCTGCAGGGCAAAGTAATTCCATAGGTCCCTCTCAAGAGATTTTTTGTTATTTTACTGGTCTTAGTTATTCAGGATATTGACTCAGAGCAGGTTTGATGTTGGCAAAGTTGAGTAAACTGAATCACTTATCTGCTCGATCTATTGTTTATATATGAGGAAATGAAGTGCTGGATAGCTTGAAACAATCTTTAGTGAAAGACATGCCCAAAATATTGAGCATTCCTGTGAAGTTCTGTCCTTTTGCTGTGCAAGGCTTGGTTTTAGAGAAAGCGCTAGCCCTTGCTTTTGCGGAAGCAATTGAAGAAGGCGATCTTGATTTTTTGCTACAACGTTGGTTGAAGCTTGAAGTGACCGATCTAAATGCTAGCTGGTTTGTCACTTTTCAACAGGGAAAATTGCGGGTTCAAGCGAATGCGCCTCAAATTGATGTCAGTTTTTCTGGTCAGCTTAATGAATTTGTATTGCTCATGGGACGCCAAGAAGATCCAGATACATTATTTTTTCAACGCCGCTTAAAAATAGAAGGTGATACCGAGCTCGGTTTAGAACTTAAAAATTTACTGGACAACTTAGACTTTGACAGCCTGCCCGCATGGCTTAGCGAAGGCTTGAAAAAAAGTGCCGGCATGGTGCTGCAATATCATAGCGCGTAACAGGGTTTGCGATTTAACCAGCCATTTGGTGCTTTTTAAATGGTCACTATAAAGTAGCTAGCAGAATCCTTGTGCTTATTTCTCCTTAGGAAACACGGCAATTCGGGTCTGTTTGCTCTTGGTATGCTTCTGCTGGCGGTGATTCAAATTCATTTATCTCAATAAAACTGAACATAAAAAATCATTCGCTGCCAGGTTTCTATCGCTTAAATCTCTCAAATTGTTGTTGGATTTGTTGATAAAGTTCTGTGGTCCATGGGGGTAAGTGATCTGGTACTGGAAACAGCGGCAATAGCCTTGGATCGTGCGGGGCGATAACCACTGAACTATTGCCGGGGCCAATACGTTCCACCAAGATAAATAAATCTTCGATATTTTGATCGCCGATGGCTAAACAGCCGATTGATGACGCTTTGCCATGAATAAAAATGTTTGAACCGGGCTGCTTGCGTTGTTCCAACTTTGCTTTGGCAAGATCGAAACTATTAGGGTAGTTCAGTTTCATCGAAAGATGAAATTGACTATTCGGGTTTAGAGCCTCAATCTGATAGATCCCCTCGGGGACTTGCAAGTCCCCTTCTCGAAGCTTTGGCCCTGCCGTGCCACTCGCATGTCGGATCCAATAAGTATGAATAAAGTGATAACCCTCCCCACTGTCGGCCCATAGCTCTAAGCGTCGTGAACGTTTGCTCGTCAATAAGGTGATTTTTTGCGGCGGGTAATCGACTTTAGCGGCGACAAATAGCGGTAATAAACGCTTTAGACTATCGTTATGGTAGGCCTTTATAGCCTGACTAATGGAGCGTTTTCCTGCTAAGTGCTGAGTCGAGTTTGGCCATGTAGCAGCCATTATAGAAAAACAATAGCCACCAAGGAGGGCATAAAAGCATAGTCGAATGAAACTCAAAGGTGAATGCTCGGTAGATTGCTGAGGCTGCAGTGTACTTGTTGTTTTGTCTTCTGACTAGCGTTGCCATGTTGGCTGCTGGTTGAATTTGCTGACTAGGCAAGTCGTGAAAATGAGAAATTTGGGGATTGGGATGAAATACAGGATTAAGTTACTCATTGCTTGTTCTCTATTCACGAGTATTCAGCTACAAGCTCATACATTGGAAGAGCTGAGTTACATGAGTGAAGACTTTTTCCCTTACAACTATGTTGAACAGCAACAGCCGCAAGGTTTTGCTGTGGAACTGTTAAGTTTGGTATTTCAGCAATTGGGTAGCCCGCTCCCAGAGATCCAGTTTTTACCTTGGAAACGGGCATACGCAAAACTGCAGCAACTGCCTTATACGGTGTTATTTTCAACTATTAAAACTGCCCAGCGAGAGTCAAAATTTAAATGGGCTTGTCCAATTAACATCGGTCAGGCCAATTTATATGCACTGAATGACAGCAAAATTGAGATCACGGCGTTGGCGGATTTAGCGAATTATAAAGTTGCATTACTCAGCGGTCAGTCGATCCATGCTTATCTAAATGATGCTGGCCTACAGCATAATATCGTGGCGATTAAGACGATTGAGCAAGCATTTAAATTATTAGCGCTACGCCGAGTTGATTTGTTGGCTCTGGTCTCGGAGCACATCGACCCACATGAACTAAGCTTCAAACAAGTCTATAGTTTGTTCGATAATGAATACTGTTATGCTTTTCATCCATCGGTGAGTGAGCCCGAATTACGACGCTTTCAACGAGCCTTGCAGTTAGTCGTCAGCTCTGCGAGTTATCAAAAGCTCTACCAAAAGTATTTTAAGTAGTTGCCTTATGGTTGGTTCCGACTTTAGTCGTAGGCTCGTGTTAATAACTTGTTAATTTGCAACTTGTTCATTAGCATGATTATTCGCTCGCTTGAAGATGGCGGGTGCCATAGAAATTCATCGAGAGCTGCTGATAATTGGCGTGATTAAGGCGTCGAGAGCTTTGAGTCGTTGATGACGCACGCTTAAATCAGCAAGTTGTAGGCTAGGGCTGAGTTTTCATCGTTTAGATATTCAGGATCAAGGGTTCGCGTGGTCGTAGAACCTTTACTAAGGAGAGTAAATCATGGCTTATTGGCTAAAAAGTTTATTACTACTGACAACAATGCTCGGTGTAACAGCGCAAGCGGACACCGCTAAAAACTACTTGTTGGCAACTGCGAGTACCGGAGGAACCTATTATCCGGTGGGGGTCGCATTGGCAACCCTAACTAAGGTGAAGATCCAACCGACCCATAAAGTGAGTGTTTCTGCGATTAATTCTGCTGGTTCAGCGGAGAACATTAAGTTATTGCGTGATAAAGAAGCTCAGTTTGCCATCTTACAGGGGCTCTATGGTTCCTATGCGGTTAATGGGAGTGGTCCTCTTGAACAACAAGGAAAGCAAACTCATCTGCGCTCTATTACTATGTTATGGCAGAATGTTGAGCAATTTGTTATTCAAAAGCAATACGCGAAAACAGGGGATATTAGCGACCTACTAGCATTAACTGGAAAGACACTCGCCTTGGGTAAGAAAAACTCCGGAACTATTGGCTCGAACCGTTTTCTACTGGGGCATCTTGGGGTTGATATTGATAGCCAAATGAAACTTTTTTCTGCAGGTTATGGCCCCTCTGCGGAAGCGCTACAAAATGGCCAAGTAGTCGGCATTAACACGCCGGCAGGGGCTCCTACCGGGGCTATCACTAAGTTATTTGCCGCAGCGGCGAAAGATGTTGTACCGCTGGATATTAGCGATGAGCAAATGCAGCAGGCAAATGGGGGCCTGGGTTTATGGACTCGGTATGTGATACCCGCAGGCACCTACCCGAATCAGGCAAAGGACTGGAATACCATTGCGCAACCGAATTTTTTAGCGGTACATGCTGACGTGGATGAAGAATTTGTTTATTTGTTGACCAAAACGATTTACGAAAACTTGGCTTTTTTACAGGCGATCCATAAAGCAACCCTCGCCATGTCGTTAGAAAAAGCGCTGGCAGGTTTGCCTGCTCCACTTCATCCCGGTGCGGCACGTTACTATCGCGAACAGGGGATTCAAATTCCCGATAACTTGGTGGCGAAATAAGCGCTTGTTTTGGCTTAACAAGTCAGTGAGTTTGCTTGTTAAGCCTCTCCATATCATAAGACCAAGCCGAATCACCGATAGAAAGGGCTTCAAATATTCAGTGCGAAGGCCTCTCGTGAGCATTGATCCCGTGGTCATCTTTTGCTGATGGAAGCAATTCTCATCATACGTGCACTTCGCATGCACTTTTATTTATGCACCGCGCATTATTGTTACTCAAGGAGCTTCTGCTATGCAATGGAATGCAGTCCCCGATAGTATCCGTCAAGAAGTCAACGAAACCCGTTCCTTGTCATTGGTGTATGTGCTGGGGATCGTGATTAGTCTAGTGCATGTCTATTTCAATATTTTCGCCGATATTGCAGTTCTGCAACAAAATATTATCCACTTTGCAGGTTTTGTCTTGTTATGTGGCTTGCTGAAGCCGCTGACAAAGCATCACTTGGCCAGTTGGTTGGATCGTATATGGGTATTTTCTATCACGCTGTCAGCGATTTATTTGCTGTTTGCCGAAGACTTGATTTACCAACGGGGCGTTCGTTTAGTCACTCTCGATTGGATCTGCGGCATAGTGGTGATCCTCGGCGCGATTGATATGACGCGTCGGGCGACAGGTTGGGTGATCCCATTGCTCATTGTGAGCTCTATTTCCTATTTGGCCTGGTGGGGCAATTATGTGCCGGGCGTGTTTCAATTCAAAGGTTTAAGTCTAGAGACGCTGTTGTTTCGAAGTATTTATGGTGACGATGCCATCTTTGGCAACATCGCCCGAATTTCGGCGAGCTTTGTGTTTATGTTTATCCTGTTTGGTGCCTTTTTATTACGCTCGGGCGCAGGGGATTTTGTGATCCACTTGTCAAAAAGCATCGCCAGTAAACTGGTTGGCGGACCAGGGATTGTGGCGATTATCGCCTCAGGTTTAACCGGGACTATTTCTGGTAGCGCAGTGGCCAATACGGCTTCAACTGGGGTGGTGACGATTCCTCTGATGAAAAATGCTGGATTTAGTGCACGTTTTGCTGCCGCCGTTGAGGCTTCGGCGTCGACTGGAGGGCAAATTGTCCCCCCGATTATGGGGGCTGGTGCCTTTGTGATGGCTAGTTATACTCAGATCCCCTACAGCACCATCGTCATCGTGAGTATTTTTCCTGCGATATTGTATTTTGCCTCACTGGTATTTTACGTGCGAACGGAATCTTACAAAATGGGTTTAACGCGTACCATGGAAAAAGGCGCGCCCTTACTGCCGATGGTGTTGCGAGAAGGTTTATCCTTTATTGTGCCCGTGAGTTTATTGATTAGCTTACTGGTGATGGGGTATACCCCGACTTATGCGGCGGTGATCGCAATTATCACGGTGGTTATCAGTTCCTGGTTTACCCCGAATAAGATGGGTTTTCGAGCCATCGCCGATGCATTTGCACTAGGGGCGCGAAATATGGTGGTAACTGCGGTATTGCTCTGTTCCGTAGGCCTGATTGTGAATGTGATCGCCACCGCCGGGATTGGTAATACCTTTTCGTTAATGATTACCGAGTGGTCAGGCGGAAGCTTATTATTGGCCTTATTGTTGGTGGCTATCGCTTCTTTGGTTTTGGGGATGGGTTTACCGGTCACTGCCTCATATATTGTACTGGCGACCTTGTCGGCACCCGCCTTGTTACAATTAATGGCGAACGCCGAGTTGGTGAGAGTGTTGAGCACCACAGAGATCAGCAGTGAGCTGCATGCGGTATTAATGCTGCTGGGGGTGGGGGCAGAGCAAAGCAGTTTGAGCTTAGTGGAGGCGCAAACTTTAGTCAGTCAAATCCCTGATGAGATGATGGCCTTGCTGCAACCGATGTTGCTTGATGATGGCAAAATAGCGATGTTGTTGCTGTCTGCTCATTTAATCATTTTCTGGTTGTCGCAAGACAGTAACGTAACCCCGCCAGTTTGTTTATGTACCTTCACTGCTGCCGCTATCGCCAAGTCGCCACCAATGGCGACCGGTTTTACTTCCTGGAAAATCGCCAAGGGTCTATACATCATTCCCTTGTTATTTGCCTATACGCCTTTAGTGCAGGGGGCGGGGTGGGAGCCGATACTCGTGTTTGCTTTTGCTTTGCCCGGCTTATACGCCTTTACTTTAGTGATGCAGGGCTGGCATAAACGACAGCTACAGATTTGGGAGCGAGTGCTGATGGCCGCGTTGGCCACGGCTTTATTGTATCCTTTGGGTTTTGTTTGGCAGTTGTTTAGCTTGTTCTGCCTAATTATATTTGTGCTTTACCTTGGCAAAAGCGCCAAACTGAAACTGTCTTCGGTGGAGTCGTGAAAAACCGCCAGCAAGCTCAGTGATAGTGCTTAAGTGCCTGGCGGATACTTCAAACAACTTAGTTCAAACATCTTAGGGAATGCCGGGTAGAACAAGAATTCGTCAATCCATAAAAAGTTTGACTCAATTGGCTGAATTGCGAGCGGTTGAACTGAAATAGCCTTTACATTTTAAAATCATAAACGTAATATTCACACCGCTGCGGAGGGGTGGCAGAGTGGTCGAATGCACCGGTCTTGAAAACCGGCAAGGGTTAATAGCCCTTCGAGAGTTCAAATCTCTCCTCCTCCGCCATATTAACTTGGCATGTCATCAATCAGAACATGACACTTTAATTGCAGCAACACCCCTGCGGAGGGGTGGCAGAGTGGTCGAATGCACCGGTCTTGAAAACCGGCAAGGGTTAATAGCCCTTCGAGAGTTCAAATCTCTCCTCCTCCGCCATTTTTAAAAGCCATGCTAAAGCATGGCTTTTTTCGTTTCTGCTCGGCACTTATTGTGCGAGCGGATAAAGACGCAGGTAGTTTTTCAGGGCATTTGCTAGATTTACCGACCAAAACTGTCCCGCTAAACTTAAGTTAAGCTGTTGGCCGTGCTGTGTGACCAGGCCGTTTTTTTGCCAAGCATCAAACAGCGTTTGACAATGGCGAAACACCTGCGCGCCTTGAGGAAGTTTAGCCGCGCTTAGCTCTCCTTGGTCACAGCCGCTGACAATGGCAGCTTGTAGCGTGGCATCTTGGCTCGGTGGGGTTAAGGTTTGAAAAGCCCAGCTGTTTTCTTGCACTGCATTTCTCCAGGTATCGATATCGCGAAACTGCATCATGCTAAAGCCATTGATTTTTCCGCCAGCCCCGGCGCCAATGGGCAAAATATCGACCCCCTGCTTGACCAGGCTATTGTAATGGCTTTGCTCTCGGGGATCGCTTGCCCAATGACAATAACTCAGCTGCTTTAAACCCTGCTTGGTGAAAAACTGATGCCCTTGGCGGTACATCAGTGCTTTTTCGCTGGTGCTTAAAGGTTGGGCAACTCCCTCCTTCTCCGAATTTCGTTGTAATGCGGTACCGCCAAATGTGAGCAGTTGATAGAGATCGACACCATGGACACCGCTGCTCAGCACATCTTGTAGATCCTGCTGCCAGTTTTCAGTCGTCTGATGGGGCAGACCATAGAGTAAGTCGATGGCAATAGTCGCTTGTTGTGAAGCGCTTAATTGTTGCAGCCGTTGGAGAATGGTCTCACGTTGGTCGAGCCGTTTGGCGCTGCGACGAACCTGGCTGTTAAAGCTTTGCACTCCAAAAGAGAAGCGATTAAATCCGCCCGCGAGCGCGGCGGAAAACTTGTCATCGTCAAATCGATTGAGTCGACCCTCTAAGGTGATTTCGCAGTCACTACTTAAAGGAAAGTAATGTTGGATCAGCTGACCAAGTTGCTTCAGTTGGGCTGAGTTTAAATCGGTGGGGGTGCCGCCGCCCACGTAGACTGCGTCGAAGGGCTGAGCCTTGCTCCAGGGATAAGCTGCTTTGGCCTTGAGCTCCTGTTCTAAAACTGCGAAATATTGGTCCATCATTTGCGGGCTACTGGCATATTGAAAAAAGCTGCAGAAACTACAGCGCACGCGACAAAAGGGGATATGAATATAAATCGCACGCTTTTGCTGTGAGGTTGGCGAAGCTGAAAGTTGTGCAAAGAGCTTGTTGAATGCGGTATCTCCTGACAGCTGTGCGCCGGTATTTTGCTGTGCATGGGCGGTGGTTTTTTTAGCGAAGGCAAACTGTAAAGGCGAAGGGCTTGCCTGGCCGGTGAGTGCTTCGGGTAAGGACGACAAAGACAGAGAATTTACTTGAGTCATGATTGGCTTCACAAAGTATTTATTGCAAATGTAAATTATTATCATTTGCATTTCATTGATCTAGACCAAGTCTACGCTGCTAAATGTTGAACAACATCTTTGGCTGATATCTGAGAAAATTGCCAATATAACTTGAATTTTCTTTGTAAGACTCTGTTCTTGTTGAAAGTAACTGAACTATTATTATTCTTCATTAACTGATCATCAAGGAATGAAGATGAAGCGCTGTTATCGTTTTGCAATATTACCCTTTGTGCTACTCATGAGTGTGTTAGTGGGCTGCAGCACCCAGCCCAGTCATAGTTGGCAGCCTGATCATAGCTATAAAATCACCGTGTTACATACCAACGATCATCATGGCCGTTTTTGGCAGAATAAATACGGCGAATACGGATTGGCGGCGCGTAAAACCCTCATCGATGGGATCCGTAAAGAGGTCGCGGCTGCAGGGGGCAGTGTATTACTGTTGTCTGGCGGGGACATTAATACTGGTGTTCCGGAGTCAGATTTACTGGATGCCGAGCCTGACTTTAAGGGGATGAAGTTACTCGGTTATGATGCGATGGCTTTAGGCAATCATGAGTTTGATAACAGCTTGGCGGTGCTGGCGCAGCAGCAGGAGTGGGCGGGATTTCCCTTCTTATCGGCCAATATTTATCAACGATCCACCGGTCAGCGTAAATTTCAGGCCTATACAATTTTCGACCTGCAGGGCGTTAAAGTGGCGGTGATCGGTTTTACGACGGAAGATACCTATAAATTGGTGCATCCCGATACGGTGGCTGATATCGAGTTTCGGGATCCCAAAGTCGAGGCGAAGAAGGTACTGGCAGAACTGCATCAACAAGAGCAACCGGATTTAGTATTTGCGGTGACCCACATGGGGCACTACGCCAATGCGCAACATGGGGTTAATGCGCCGGGTGATGTGAGTCTGGCGCGTTCATTAAAACCAGGTGAGTTAGACTTAATCGTTGGTGGCCACTCTCAAGAGCCAGTGTGTATGGAGCAGCCAAACCGTTACGATGTTCATTTTAAGCCTGGCGCGGAGTGTCAACCCGACCAACAAAATGGCACCTGGATCGTGCAAGCCCACGAATGGGGGAAGTATTTGGGACGCGCCGATTATACGTTTAAAAATGGTGAGTTTAGCCTCGATAGTTATCGCCTTATTCCAGTAAATTTGAAGAAAAAAGTACTGCTTGACGGTAAAAAGCTGCGGGTATTGGTCGCCGACGAAATTGCCGCCGATCCGCAAGCTTTAGCTTTGTTGAGTCCTTATCAGCAACAGGGGCAGGCGCAACTTGGGGTGAATATTGCGCAGCTCAAGGGACGTCTGGAAGGGGATAGAAATAAGGTGAGGTTTGCTCAAACCAACCTCGGTCGAATGATCGCAACGGCGCATATGCAGCGGGTGAATGCTGACTTTGCGGTGATGAACTCTGGCGGAGTGCGTGCTTCGATTGAGCCCGGTGATGTGAGCTATAAAGATGTTCTTACGGTACAACCCTTCTCCAATACCATTACCTATGTGGACATGAGCGGTGCTGAAGTGCTCGAGTATTTGTCGGTCGTGGCGACCATGCCGGTGGATACCGGGGCCTATGCGCAATTTGCTGGGATTGAGATGACCGTGAGTAACGGCAAGGTGAGCGATGTGGTGATTGCTGGTCAGCCGCTGGACAGCGCTCAAACCTACCGCTTTACTGTACCAAACTTCAATGCAGCAGGCGGCGATGGTTACCCTAAGATTACCGAACATCGGGGTTTTGTTGATACTGGCTTCGTGGATGCTGAAGTGCTAAAAGCCTTTATGCAACAGCATAGCCCGCTGAATGCGGCAGATTTCGCGGCTCAAGGAGAGATCACTTATCGCTAATTAAACGTTTCATCAATCAAGCTACATAACTGATTCTGGAGTTGGCTCCTTGCTTGATGGTTGCCTCGAAAATTTGGTCTCGAGCCTTATAATCGTCGGAGTATAGTGCTTAATACTTGCGTATTCATTGGGACTGATCAGTATTTTTCTAGGTCTGTTGTTAGGCTTGAACCACCGCCGACTTCAGGATTAACTCATACCATTACTTATCTTGGTATAAACCCGATTGCTGTTTTGCTAGCAAGTTGGGTAGCCGTTAAACCCATTTAGTGGTTGGTTGAATTGCATCATACATAGCTTTGTTATCTCACGCGGCTTTAAGCGTATAGACGAAGGGATATCACTTGGCTAAGTTCTCAAAAATTTGGATTACATCGACTGATTGGTTTTATGAATTTTCGGCTTAGCTTTCTTATGGCGTCACATCTAGGCGGTTGGGGAGAAACAACTCATATCAGCAGTGAGAGGATTGTGTCGCTTGTTCGATGAATAACTCACGATAAGATTTTGTCTCTAGGTCTGGAGTGCTTAAACCAAATTGACTGGCTAAGCTTTCGAGTTCAACTTTATAGTTTGCTAGCATTGACTGCTCATCGGTCATAATCGCAAATTCAGCAAAGTGTCCAATTCCTTCGAGATAATCTAGTGTTACATGGTACTGACCGATGAAGTAAATACTACGGATTTTTTTTGCTTGTAAAGCGACCTGATAGCCCATAGTTTGCAACATACTTTTTGCTGAGTTTGCATTGATGATATTCGTCGCTTCACAGCGATCAAACTCTGGACCTTTGACTATCCATAATTTTATTCCCGACGGTTCCATCTCACGGATACAAACACTCTTATTTTGCGCTTGAAGTTGTTGAGTGGATGTATCGAAGTAGCAATCCGATTCGACGTTATCTAGAAGCATTACCTTATGAGGTATCTTAGCTAAGGTTTGCAAAAAATCAGATTTTGACGGCAATTTAAATTTTAGTTCGACTTCATATTGCCCCTTGAAATGCTCTGAACTCATTTATTTTGCTTTCTTATTTTATCGGGAAGGACTGAATATTAGCATGACTGTAGCGCTAAAGTAGACAAAAACTCTTGAACCAAAGCGTGTGGGTGCGAAGCTTGCGACGAGCTGGCTAGCTCGTTGATTCAATGGTGCGATGTGACATTTCATTAATTATGTGGTATCGCAATATGCTATGGTGGGTCGAAGTAGTTTATTGTATTCAGTGTGATGCCACATGCGATGAGAGATGAGTTCTAAACGTGGTATTATTAATAACAATTAAAACAGTAGAGTTATAATATGTTGATTACATTTAGCTGTAAAGCCTATGCGGATATTACGATGTTTGGTGATGTGGGCCTACAGATGTTGAAGATGATGGGCCAAAGTGACAACGTGCCCGGAGCAATTTTGGCTGCAGATGTGGCAACCGCACTTGCTCAGTTAAAAGCTGCGATAGACCTAGCGGAAAAAGCGCCGGAACTTGGCGATATCAAAGATGAAGCCGACGATTTGATTGAAGCGCCAGTGAGTTTGGGGCATCGAGCATTTCCCTTAATTGAGTTATTGACCGCAGCTGCTAAAGAAGAATGTAACGTGATGTGGGAGGCGATTGGTAATCAACATCCATAAGGATGGCTAAGGCTTTTTGTCTGATTGCTTTGCGTAAGGTTTTTAGGGTGACAATAATCATGTAATAAGTATCTGTCAAACATACTAAGTCGCCTTGTTAGTAACAGCATTAGCCTCAGTTATAGTGTCCACTCATGTTAGTTTCTAAGTACGATTTGGCGGCTTCAACCTTGAGTCGGTGTACGTTTTTGTTAAACAGGCGTTGGTGGAATATGAATTTGAGATATTCATATTTGAATGAAACTGTTTTGTTGGTGATTGTTGATTCAGAACTTCAGTAAGAACATTGTTATTTCATTGCTGTTAAGTCATTTACGAAATCAGCGAAGTAAGCCTGCTTAAGGTTAGTTGAGAGTATGTTTTTCGGTTTTTCGCGCGCGTTGATGGCGCGGCTAAACGAAGGATCACTGAAGATACTTGTTAAAAATCATATCATAAGTACCGTCTTCCTTCATCGATGCAAGAGCTTTGTTGTAATCTGCAATGAGTTGTGTGAAGTCGCGTTTTCTTGTGAATGCGAGGTAACTTGGAACCGCCTCCAGATTCGGGGATAATTGCCTTATTTTATTGATTTCTCCCAGCGATTTAGCGGTGCTTAACACAACATGCCGATAGGAAGGGATCAAATCTACTCGGCCAGCTAAAAGTTTTCGAACATTACTTTTAGAGTTTTGAGCTACATCTATTTTTGAGAATAGTCCTTCAGCCAATGCAGCATCAAGTTTTGGCCCATAGCTGGTGTGATTAATCACGCCAATCGATTTATCAACCAATTTTGTGAGGTCACCGTCATAGGTAACTGTAGAATTACTCGAAACAAAAAAAGCTTGTACCTGAGTGATCAGGACTTCACTGGTATAGCTCATAAACTCTTGTCGTTCATCGGTTAAATATGCTGAGAATATACCATCTACATCACCAGATTTGACGGATTTTAAACATCGGGCCCAAGGCATGAGTTGAATTTCAACGGTATACCCAGCGCGATTAAATGCTTCATTTATAACATCAATTAAAATGCCCGTTTGTTTACCATTTTCTAGGTATGAAGTGGGAATACTGTCAGCTGCTGCGGCCAGCACAATAGTTTCAGCAGCGACTTTTTGATTAGATATTGTCAGTATTAAAATGGAAATGGCTAAATAACATATCCGCTTATATATTTTTTTTTGAAAAATATTTGTTAATGATTTCAATTTCAGAGCAAAGTGTTTGTTCAGCCTATTCAACATTTCGCTAGTCTTTGGGGATTGTTCATCGTGGCTCATTTTTTGAGACTGGGCATCTACAGTAGATTTATTTGGATACCGGGCAAAAAGTTTTACTGGTTTCATCTATATGTCAGCCTTTCAAAAATAAGTTCTTATGCCTTGAGTTGTTCAAGATACGCTCCGCTCGTATAAAAACATTTGGATACGGTTTCACTATGAAAATTTAGCCGCATTTTGTGGACCATTCATGTTTGCTTCAGACTTAAATTTTGCTCCGAAAAACCACATCAAGTTCTCATAGTATAGTGGGGAATCTGGTATTCACCCAATATCAACTCGTGGCATAAGGGACCTCTTGGCTTAGTCTGAGATAGCTTGATGGCTCTTAAATCGTGACTAATATTGATTAAAAGCAGTGGGTTTTTGCGTTTTCGAAGTTAACTATCCTGATTCAAGCAAAGCGATTTTTTGTGGTGTTGTGACCTGATTTTATGACTGAAAATTGTTTCGCCAGAATTTATTCTCAATCGACGTATTGTGTGTACCTCTTGGTTGGATTAACACCTCATTTTTGAACGAAACTCCTACACTTAGATCGAGGAAGAGTGAATCCATGAGGCTTCGATTTTGCCTGCTTCTTGGTGTGCTTATTACGCCCATGAGAAAAAGCGCTGATCTGGAACTCTCTAAACTCTGCTAGGCCTTGAATGAGGCCTTGAAATGAAGGATCGGCGTATGGAATTTAAAGATTACTACAACATCCTTGGCGTGAAGCCTGATGCGGGAAGCAAAGAGATCAAAGCGGCCTATCGTAAGCTCGCGCTGAAATACCATCCTGATATGAATTCTGATGCTCGAGCTGAAGCAAAGTTTAAAGAACTGGCTGAGGCGTATAAAGTTTTAAAACATCCCAAACGACGTGCTGAATATGATCAACTTCGCCAATATAGACAGCAGTCAAGTCACGGCTTTCGCCCACCACCGGGGTGGCGAAGTACCAGTTACGCTGAAGAGCCTGATAGCGAGCAATTCGAAGGTGATTTTTCTGAGTTTTTTAATTCAATTTTTGGTCAGCATCGGGCTACATTTCGGCAGCGGGCTTCAGCTGCGCCGCAACGCGGTCAGGATATCGAGATTGAACTGCCGCTATTTTTAGAAGAAACCATTCAACAAACGCATAAAACCATCGAGTATCAGCTGCCGGTGTTTCGTAACGGGCGGCTTGAGCATGTCACCAAGCAATTGAAGATTAAAGTGCCGATGGGAAGTTGCGATGGTGAACGGATCCGAGTGCCAGGCCAGGGGCACCCCAGTTCCAGTGGTGGCTTTGCGGGCGATCTCTATTTGCATGTTCGTTTAGTACCGCATCCGCTGTTTGATGTGCAGGGACATCATTTGTATATCTCATTGCCCTTGTCCCCATGGGAGGCCGCTTTAGGCACCAAGGTGACACTGCCCACCCTTGAAGGGAAAATCAGTTTATCGATCCCTGCGAATACTCAAGCAGGGCGCAAATTGCGAGTGAAGGGTAAAGGCTTAAGAAGTAAAAATGTCACTGGCGACTTATTTGCGGTGGTCAGCATTGCGATACCGAATAAAGCGACGCCACAGCAGCAAGCGTTATGGCAGGCGCTGGCCTCTAGTAGTCACTTTAATCCCAGAGCAGCGTGGAGGGAATGAGCATGAGTGAAGCTTTCGTCAATATATCTTTCAATGAACTCTGCCAACTTGCAGGAATAGAGCGTGATGTGCTGATTAATGTGGTGGAATACGGCATTGTTCAGCCACTAAAGGGGGAAGGGATAGAGCGCTGGATATTCGATACTACGAGTCTTCATTGGATCAAAAAAGCGGTGCGGCTTCATCAAGACTTAGAAATAGATTGGGTGGCGGTCGCCATGGTGGTTAACTTGTTGCAACAAAATGAAAATTTGTTGAAGCAAAATCAAGCTTACCAGAGACAGCTTCAGCGCTTTATCGGCGGCTAGCTAGTCTCTGGTGGTGATTGGTTCATGATTTGTCAGTTAGGTGAAGCTCAGCACTGTCCTTTATTGGTGTGGCAGTGTATCTGTTTGTTCGATGAATTGTTGAAACTGTTCGATAAACCAGATGAGCTTCGGATCCTGATAGCGGGTTTTATGCCAATATAAATTTAGTTGGTAGTTAGGAAGTTTAAAGGGCAAGGGACTTATGCTTAAACGAAGTTGTTGTTGCATCTGTTGAGCATAGCGATGGGGGAGGGTAAGTAAATAGTCGGTATTTTGCACAAAATAGGGAGCCGCTAATACACTGGCAGTTTTAATCGCAATCTGTCTCTTTTTTCTTATTTTGGCCAAGCTAATATCTACGATGCCGCGGGATTCGTTCCAAGGTGTGACTAGAATATGTTTATGTTCTAAAAATTGTTGTAAGTTGAGTGGGCCTGGGGTTCCTCGCTGCGCACAACGAGCATTAACATAGTGGTCTTCAAGCCAAGTTAAGCGCATTAAACTTTCGCTACTCTCTGGCTGATGGCTGAAACCACAGGCCAAGTCGAGCTCTCCCGATTTAAGCGCTGCTTCTGGTAGGCGTTGTTCTAATTGTAGAAACTCAATATTAATTGCTTTAAACCCTTGGCTTAAGTGAGCGGTAAACGCTTGCATACACCAAGAGCTATAGTCGGTAGTGGCGATTTTAAAGTTGTGGTTTTGCGTCGGCGAAAAGGCTTGAGATAACTCAAAACCCTGATTGAGCATGGTGAGTGCTGGCATCACATGTTCAGCCAAACGTTGGGCATAGGCTGTGGGTAGCATTCGGTTTTCGATACGAACGAACAGCTCATCGCCTAGTCGTTCTCGTAGGCGAGTGAGCGCATGACTACAGGCAGATTGACTCAGCTTAAGTGTTTCGGCGGTGACGGTTACAGAACCTGTTTGATATAAACTGGCAAATAGCTTCAGTAGATTGAGATCAATATTAGGAAATTTGTCCATGCACACTCTTCATTTGTCGCCTGCATATAATGCACTGTATTCATGAAGCTATAGAGCTTACACTCTCCCTACTTTGAGTCAACAGGATAAGCAAATGCCCTTAAATATTAGACCCGCAGAAAAAGTCGATGCTGCGACGATTTTAAATTTTATTCAGCAACTCGCAAATTATGAAAAGGAGCCGAAAGCGGTAGTGAATAGTGTTGCACAAATAGAACAACGTTTATTTGGTTCAGAGATCCATGCCCATGCGCTCATCTGCGAACAGGATGGTGTGGCGATTGGTTTTGCGGTGTATTTCTTTAACTACTCTACTTGGCTGGGTCAATATGGCCTTTATTTGGAAGATCTTTATGTGTCTCAAGATCAACGCGGTCAAGGGGCGGGTAAGGCTTTAATGGCGTATTTAGCTCGGCTTGCGGTGGCGAAAGACTGTGGCCGTTTTGAATGGTCGGTATTAGATTGGAATCAAAGCGCTATTGATTTTTATCATAGTATTGGCGCTCAGCCACAAGATGAATGGATTGCTTATCGCTTATCGGGTAAAAATCTAAAGCTTTTTGCTAGTATTGAAGGCTAGTTGTTGCTTTTTTTTGCTTAAAGTTGCCGCTTTGAACGGCGGTGAGTATGCTGAGCTTTGGTGAATAAATCGGAGCCATGGTGTTCGTTGGGAGCTCACCATTGCAGCGAAACACCTTGCGCCGAATCTTCAGGCTCCTTTGTTCAATGTTGGAAGACTGATTGTGAATTGAACGCGGCAAGCACCGTGAATTTGTTTGGCTCTCTATTCAGGCGTTGAAAAGTACCGTAACAGCGAAGTGTTGGGCAACTGCCCGTTTTTATAACAAAGCCAGCAATATATCTAGCTGGCTTTTTTGTTTTGAGCCGTTTGCGCTTGTTTGGAAACTCTCTCGTTATTTTCTAGTCTCTATATCTGTGAGTTTGCTCATAAATTCTCCATCAAATGATTGAGTACCGATGAGTTCGTGCTACCTTGTTTCCAGTATTCAAAACAGGGTTCCAGCATTTTGGAAAAAGAACTTAACATACCGGCTTTGAGTCGAACAATCAGAATTATTGACGTATTGGTCGCTCATGGAAATCTCAGTGCCAATCAAATCATTCGCATCCTCGGCCTACCGAAAAGTTCGGTGTATAACTTATTAAATCAACTCAAGCGTGAGCGGATTGTCGATCAAGATAGAACCGGCCAATATGTGCTGGGTTTGAAGTTACTCGAATGGGGTGGGGCCGTTTCTGCACATCAAGATTTAAGAGACGTTGCCTATCAGCATTTGGAAGCCCTTGCCAGCAAAACTGAAATGCTTTGTCATTTGGGGATTTTAGACAATGACACGCCTATCTATTTAGTTCGGGTGGATAGCCTATCGCACATCCAGGTGAAAACCTGGGAAGGCAAACAACTTTGTATTTATCGTTCGTCTTTAGGCAAATGCCTTTTAGCCTATTTAGATAAAGCAAAGCAGCAACAGATTATCAAATCAATCAGTTTTGTCGATCATCTCCCCAATAGCATTGGTTCACGGGCCGAGCTTGAGCAAGAGCTTACGCGAATACGAAGCCTTGGGTGGGCGAAAGATGATGAAGAAGATGCCGCCAATATTCGCTGCGTGAGTGCACCGATTTTCGATAAGCATGGTGCCGTTATTGCAGCGATTTCTTTGGTGGGTACGGTGATGCACATTGGTGATAATTTTACCTTTGAAGACGCCGCCTCAGAAGTACGAAACACAGCAACCGCAATATCTAGAGAGCTAGGTTTTAATGGAGAAGTAAATTAATGAATAGACCCCCAAAAGTATTATGTGCCTTATTAACGCCATGGAAAGATCAGTCCCCCAATTTGGCCGAAATCAGGCGAATTGTCGATTTTCAAATTAAGCAAGGTTTGCTCGGAATTTTCCCAATCTCTTCTGTGGGAGAGGCTGGCATTATGAGTTTTTCTCAAAAATGTGCGGTGATTGAAGCAGTTTGTGCCGAAGCGAAAGAGCGGGTTCCAGTTTGGAGTGGTATTCCTTCAAATAACGCAGATGAGAGTATTCAATTGGCGGCTTTTGCAAAGTCACAAGGTGCCACCGGATTGGTGTTAATGCCACCGGCTTTTTATCCCTGCGATGAAGCCGCGATTATTAGTTTTGTAAGCAAAGTTGCAGCCTCGACAGACCTCCCCATCTGTCTTTATAACATCCCTTTTATGGCGGATCCGATTAATGCCGAAACGGCGGCAAAACTAGCCCGTTTAGCCAATGTTGTTGGAATTAAAGATTCTGGCGGTTGTTCAGTTAATTTCATGAAAATGCTGAGCTTATGTAAAGCGGTTGATCCTGAATTTAGGGTGATGACTGGCCGCGAAGAGTTCTTATATGGCTCGTTGATGCTTGGTGGTGATGGTTGTATGACCGCAACTTCAGGGGTGATGCCAGAAGTGATGGTGAAAATTAACGCTTTATTTGAAGCCGGTCAGTTTTATGCGGCTAAAAAGCTTCAATTCGCAGCGATGGAAGCGATGATGGCGATGTCCTCAATTCGTTTTCCGTTTGGCTACCGAATTGCAATGGAAGCTCGAGGATTCGATATGGGTCAATCCCCATTAACCCATACCGAATCAGACTCGAGCTACACGACTGCCAAGGTTCAGAGCTTGGCAATATTAATTAACACACTAGTCGAATTAACGGTCAATTAACGATCGGGAGTATATAACAAAATGACGTTACCTAAAATAAAAGAAATTCGTGCCTATTACATAGGCGGGGCGACAGGTAAAAAAGGCAATGGTGGTGCAGACTATCATGACCAACAAGGTGGGCATTGGATTGATGACAAGATCTGTACCCCGATGAGTCGTTATAAAGAATATGAACAGTCTCGACAGTCTTTTGGGATTAATGTGCTTGGTACCCTGATCGTTGAAGTAGAAGCTGACGATGGCGCCACAGGATTTGCAGTTTCGACCGCTGGTGAGCCCGGTTGTTTTATTGTTGAGAAGCACTTAAATCGTTTTGTCGAAGGCAAGTGTGTCTCTGACATAAAATTAATCCACGACCAGATGATCCGCGCGTCAATGTACTATAACGGTGGCGCAGGTCTGGTCATGAATGTCATTAGCTGTGTTGATTTGGCGCTTTGGGATCTATTTGGCAAAGTCACCCAGCTTCCGGTATTTAAATTACTTGGTGGGGCTGTGCGGGATGAATTGCAGTTTTATGCCACCGGGGCACGACCCGATCTCGCTAAAGAGATGGGCTTTATTGGTGGCAAAATGCCCACGCATTTTGGTCCGCATGAAGGTGATGCTGGGATCCGTGAAACCGTGAAGCAGTTTAAAGACATGCGAGATCTTTGCGGCGATGACTTTTGGTTAATGGCCGATTGTTGGATGAGTATGGATGCTAATTATGCAATTAAAACCGCTTGGGCGATGCATCAAGCAGGTGTTAATTTGAAATGGATCGAAGAGTGTTTTCCCGCCAATCAACATCAAGCTTATCGTGAGCTAGTAGCAAAAGCCCCACCAGGTATGATGGTCACGACTGGAGAGCACCATGGCACCCTTGAGTCATTTCAAGAGTTATCTGAAACCGGGGTCAACATTATGCAACCAGATGTTGGCTGGTGTGGCGGATTAACCACGCTCGTAGAAATTGCGGCAGTGGCTAAATCTCGGGGCCAGTTAGTGGTGCCGCACGGCTCGTCCGTCTATTCTCATCACGCGGTGATTACTTTTACTAACTCACCTTTCAGTGAGTTTTTGATGACCGCGCCCAAAGCGGATCATACTCGTCCACAATTTGACCCTATTTTGATTAATGAGCCGGTTCCCGAGCGAGGTCGCATTCACAAAGACCAACTGGATAAGCCGGGATTTGGTGTTGAGCTAAATCGCGACGGTCTTACTCGCCCTTATACTCATTAATTATTAGGACTAGAGCAGGCGCGCTGCGTTCGCTCTAGTAATAAAAGGTCTTGTTATGAACAATTCATCATTGTTAGATTCTGCTGTCCATAAATCAATGGTCCGTCTCGTTCCATTGATGTTATTACTCTACATTTTAGCTTTTCTCGATCGAGCAAACATCGGCGTCGCGAAGGTTCAGTATATGGCTGATACCGGAATTGGTAGCGCCGCATTTGCCTCGGGGGCATCAATTTTCTTCTTAGCTTACGCCTTCTTGGGGGCTCCATGTAATTTGTTAATGAAGAAAGTCGGTGCCAAACGTTGGATCGCCTTTACCACCATCCTATGGGGCTTGGTTTCATGTTCGTTAGCGATTGCCGATACCGAAACTAAATTTGTGACCACTCGTTTCTTGCTAGGGGCTACAGAGGCTGGATTCTTCCCAGGAATGATTTACTTAACCTCTTTATGGTTCCCGCAAAAAAATCGCGGCACCATTATTGGTATGTTTTACGTGGGTCCCTGTATTGCCTTGGCTCTGGGTACCCCTTTTTCTGGGGCCTTACTCGAAGGTTTACACGGTTGGTTAGGCCATCCTGGTTGGTTTTGGATGTTCTTAGTGGAAGGTTTGTTAGCTGCTGCAGTCGGCGTATTTGTTTACTTTTATTTAGATAGTGAACCTAAACACGCCCGCTTTTTAAATGATGGTGAAAGAAAAGCCCTGATGCGCGAGCTGAGTCAAGAAGAGCAAAAATCGGTGGCATCGAGGATTTCTGATGCGATTAAAATTCCCCGGGTGTGGGCGCTCGCCATCGCTTACGGGGTGATCCAACTGTCGGTTTATGGTTTAGCATTTTATTTGCCTTCAACCGTTGCCAAGTTGATTAGCAGCGTTAATGTTACTTTTATTTCAACCCTTGTTGCAGCTATTCCTTGGGTGGTTGCAGGTTTTGCAACTTATTATATTCCTCGTTATGCGGCGAAGCGATTTGCTGAAGCGCATTATGCCGCCTTGGTATTAACAATTGCAGGGATTGGGGTCATTGGTTCTGCGGTGTTGAGTGCTTCTCCGGTTGCCTCTATCTTTTGTTTGTCTTTGGCAGCTTCCGGCTTTATTGCGGTTCAGCCGATGTTTTGGACGATGCCAAGCGCGATACTTTCCGGTAGTGCTTTAGCAGCAGGGATCGGTTTTGTGAACATGTTCGGTGCCTTTGGTGGCGCTTTGGGGGCTCCGGTTCGCGAATTTGCGGAACCAATATTTGGCAACCCGATGGCCCCTCAGATAGTGATGGGAGTGACAGCGATATTGGGCGCAATTTTGATTTACAGTTTACGTCCGCAACAAGCAGGCTCACAGCAGCCTATAGCCGAAGAGGTGATCGCTAAATAATGAACATGTAAATAAGGCGGCTTTAAAGCCGCCTTATTTTAGTTGGGATATGACAGCTCCGAGTCGCTACAGTACCCACTTCCAAATGATGAATAAGGCTAAGAAGCCGAAAAGATAAATCAGGCCAAGGTAACTGACGACCCGTAATCCGAGTCCACCTTTCAGCTCCGTTTTAATGGCCGCTGTGTTGACTAACTTGTGGTTGAGCCAAGCAAACATGGGGGTGGTCATAAAGGCGAGTGTCATGGCAAAGCCTAACATCGCTAATAAAGCAGATTTAAAAAATAATATAATCCCAAAGCTCACCACCGATACCACCAGCAACCAGCGCACAAATTGGCTATTGGAAGCCTCTGGTTGGCCTTTCAATAAAGAAAAACCTTCGGCGAGGGCTCGCGAATAGCCATCGTATACGGTGATCGACGAGCCAAAAATACACAAGAAAGCAATCACTGCGATGAGGTAGCGTGACCACTCGCCAATGGTACTGGCATACAAGCTCACTAATTGGTGAGAAAAACCAATGCCTCCAGCAGCTAAGGTTTCACCGCTGCCATTGAGAACTAATGCACCTAAGGCTAAAAATACTAAGGCCAATAACATTGTCGTCATATAACCGAGATTAAAGTCAAATAAGGCTGACTTGGCGGTGACTTTTTCATTTTGACACTGCTGCTTTAACCACAGTGAGGTAATGCCTGAAATTTCGATGGGGGCGGGCATCCAACCCATAGTGACCACTAAAAATCCAATGGTGGCCATATTCCAAGGCGAGGGCGCCTGATAATCTGCCGGAGCGACCGGCCCTTGATACCAGGCCATGGCGGTTGCACTCAGCGTTGCCACCACCAATGCCGCCATGATTATTTTGGCAACGTTGTTCAGCGCCGAAAAGTGACCCGCAATTAAGATGACTAAGCTTGCGGCTAAAATGATGGCACATAACACCGGCATGGGTAAGGCTACCGGCACAAAATAACCTAATAGACTAGCGGCAAACATGAGTAAGGCTGCCGAGTTCACCACGGCGGCGATACAATTGAGTAAAAAGGCTGTCAGCAGGTAGCCTTTGCCCATGCTCATATAACCCTGTTGCAGGGTTTGCTGAGTACTGATGGTATAACTGACACTCGCTCGGAAGAAAGGGTATTTAAATACGTTCACCAGAAAGATTAACAAGGCCAACTGCCAGCCAAATTTGGCGCCCGCCTGGGTGGAGGCAACTAAATGGCTGCCGCCAATGGCGGCGGTAGCCATTAAGATCCCGGGTCCAAGTAGCTGAATGATTTTTTGTAAAGATTGCACGGGGGAAGTTGTTGTGTTGGGAATACTCTGTTCCACTGGGGCGTCCTGTTGCTAAGTGTTGTGTTTATGTTTGGGTGTTTAATAATTATTCGAACATTGTAAAGCAAATATTCCATTTACAAAAAGCTTAGTTTTTAGCAAATGTTAACTGCCTCCCGCTGGGTGGTGGCCTTCGAGATATATCATCGATAAAAATGCAGTACGAAAAAATAAAAAACCAGCTTCATGAGAAGCTGGTTTTTAATTCAAGCAGACGCTTTAAACGCGGTCGTTTATTGACAAGTATCTGGCGCTAATTTAATGATTTCAGCTGCGCTGAGAGCGTCGTTGGCAACATAAGGGCTTAAACCTCCTTTACCAGCGGTCGCATAAACATAGTCGGCCAGGTCTTGGCTAGTTGCCATCATGTTTACGTTAATGGTGCTTTGACTCGCGGCATCATATCTGGCAAGCATATCAGGGACGTTACCGATTAATACGGATGAGCCATCGAGGCTGCTACCAGAACCCTGGGCCTGACAATTTGCGTTTGATTCGTAAACCTTGGTGCCACTGACCTTAAGACTAGAACCATCGTCGTAGACTAGTTTTGTGCCGATGATACTTTTGATCCAATAGTCAATATCATCTTTTTTCGCGTTATTGGTGTTGTTTAAGAACATATTATTTTCAAATAAGATGCTACCTGCTTTACGAACACTCAATACATCTTTTCGATAACCATAAAACACGTTGTTAAACATGTGTGACTGACCCCAGCGTAACAGCGGTACTCGACGTCCGGTGTTAAACTCCGAAGCAGCGTAAGAAGCATCATCGGTTACAAATAAGTTATTGTGAATTGTGGTTCGAATATTGGCATTCACCGGACGGCTATCACTTGAACCATGTAAAGCCGCGCGTTTCACGTTTTTCAATTTGTTAAATGAAACGGTGATGTTATAAGCACCTTGCTTCACATCGAAGGCGGAATCGCCAGTGTGGTCAAAGGTGTTTTGATGCAGCCAAATATCGTGCGATTGACCAGTTGAACGGATCATATCCGGATCGGCTTCATGGTCTTCGGTGTGGCCACCGCCAACAAAATGCATGTTGCTAATGATTACGTTTTCGGAGGCAGTATCGTCGCCATTACCAATTTCAAAACCGCTGTACTTAAAGTTGGCGTTCGCGCCACGTCCATCGATGGTAGTATTAGAGTGGATCATTGGAACTGCCAGCGCACTCTTCACATTGCTGTTATCAACGTTTAGTTTGATGTTGAAGAAGGTATTATCACAGTCGCTGCTGGAAACATCGTGATTGGTACACCATAATTCAGCGTCTAAACATTCGGCTTTGCTCGCATTGTCCAGAGCGCTGAGCACTGCAGGCTCCTCACAGGCTAAACGGTACATCGCAATGTTGGTATCGGCTTTAAAATCATCCTTATCAAATACAATCCAGTTGTAGGCATCGCTGCTAATTGCATTGAGTATTTGTTGTTCAACCAGCGAGCCATCTGTCGGCTTTTTGATGACAACCAAGTTACTATTACCACCTACATCATAACCGCCCACGGCTTTGCTACCGTAACCCACCGGCTTACCCAAGCTAGAGGATAAACACTCAACCTTCTCTTGTTCGCTTAATGAAGATTCGTCCCAATTCACATCAGCGTTTGTCACTAAGTCATGACAAGCGTTAATCGTGCTTGAATCTATGGTGGCGTGATACGCGGCACTGAGGTGCTCAGTCCCTGCCTTATCAGTGACACCTAACCAGTAGTAGTAGCTGCCGTCGGCGAGATTTTTATCGCTGTAACTGACGTTATCGATGTTGGATTGAATAGCGTTGCTACCCTCGAAGGTGGCGTCGGTATCACGGTAAACTTTCTGATTTGCAACCTCAATACTTCGAGCCGTCCAGTTTAAAGTGACTGAGGAACCAGCCGTTTTACCACTGAAAGTGAGAGTTGGTTCGGAGGAGGGCGTCGAGCCACTGCTGGAAACTTTGAAATCTGCAACCGTTGCAACTCCTGTCGAGCTGAGAATTTCGAAGGTGAGGCTATTGGTCTTGATGGTACTGATGTTGATGGTGCCCGCACCAGAACCCGACATGATCACCGAATCACTGCTTGCCTTGGCATTCACACCCACCGTAGTGTTTGAGCTATCTTGATTGATTAATTGCCACGCGCCGATGTGACCTTGATAATTAGCGGCTTCAGTGATGGTGACTGAGCTAATGTTTTGTTGCGCTGGCCAGGTAATAGAAACAGAACCAGTTGCGCCAGCTGGAGCCCAATAGCTGCTAAGGTCATTGTCAATAACGTTGTCGTAGCTGGTGCCATTGGCGAGGCTGCTACCAGTGGCGGTTGCACTTGGCGTGCTGTTTGGTGTGCCACCGTCAGAGGAACCCCCGCAGGAGGTGACAGCTAACAATAACAAGTAGCCCAGTGGCTTCATTGTTAGTGTTTTACCCTTGCTTATCATGATACTAGTCCTTATTTATCAAAACACTTTATCTGCGAGAACGATTACTTATTGTGAATAACCGTACTGTTTTTGGTTGATATTTTACTGAGGTTTAAAGAACCACATAATGTTCAATCTAAATTTATGTATAACTAAATAGTTAAATTTATCAAAAATAAAATAACGAGCGAATTTAAAAGAAACATCGGTTCAAAAAAATTAGCGTGTGATCATTATAACGACAAAGCCTTAAATATAGCCATGATGAAAATATTCAATATTTGCGGTAAGTCACTAAATTACTCGCGAAATTTTAATGATTGAGTCTTTGGGGTGCAGAATTGAATTTTTGAGGAGCGGTTATCAACTTGATATTTTTAATTATTTGTTTCGTCAATAAATTCATTCAAAATATGATCGATTTTTAGTGGCAGTGGGTGGATGAGACTCGCTTTATTAAGCGATAAGCCTCGGTGAAATGATAACTGCTAGCTCTTTGAATGGGTTGTCGCGATAGCTTCAGATGGTTATCGGAGAAAGAACTAGTATGAAAGATAAAAAGCCAGCCTCGCTAGAAGCTGGCAGTATTTAGTTTATTGAAGCATTATTGGCAAGAAGAGGGGGCCTGCGCAATCACTTGTTGGGTGGATAAAGCCGCAGGGGATAAATAGGGTGTTAAACCGCCTTTACCTGCTGTGGCAAAACTGTATTGCGCCAAATCGTCACCAGCACTGAAGCGATTACTATTAATTACGCTTTTACTGCTGCTGTCGTAGCTGGAAAACATATCTGGGGTCGTTCCATAAGACGCACTTAAATCGCCAGGATTGCCTTGAAGCTGGCAATTGGCATTGGCGTACCAAACATAGCTTCCACTGATCTCTAAGCCGCCTTCGCGATAGTCACGTAATAAAGTTTCAAGCCAGTAATCCATGTCATCACCCTTGCTGTTGTTGATATTATTCAGGAACATATTATCTTCAAAAGCAATTCGACCACCCACGCGTACACTCAGCAGGTCTTTACGATAGCCATAGAATACGTTGTTAAACATATGTGATTGGCCTCGACGCATTAGTGGCACTCGACGCAGGCCATTGTAGGCACTGTCACCAAAATGCTCATCGGTGGTAATGAACAAATTATTATGAATGGTGGTGGTGATTTGGTCGTTCACGGTTCGGCTATCGCTAGAACCATGTAAGGCAGCACGTTTTACATTGATCAATTTGTTAAAGGATACGCTAATATCGTAAGCGCCCACTTTCACATCAAAGGCTGAGTCACCCGTATGCTCGAAGGTATTTTGGTGGATCCAAATATTATGCGACTCTCCTGTAGAGCGCAGCATGTCGGGATCAAGATTGTGGTCTTCGGTGTGGCCAACACCAATGAATCGGTTGTTGGTGACAATTACATTTTCGGTGACATAGGTGCTACTACCACTGCTGTCTGCACCCATTTTGAAACCACTAAATTCAAAAGTAACTTTGCTGGTGCGTCCATCAAGGGTGGTATTGGAGTCGATCATCGGAATTTTGAGTGCATTTAGACTCTTATCGTTGAGCTTATCGTTAAAGAAGGTATCGTCACACTCATCACTTGCTACACCATGGTTCGAACACCAAAGTTGTGGGTTTAAACATTCCGCTTCGCTGGCACCATCTAAGGCATCGAGTACATCGCCATTGCTACAACCGAGGCGGTACATGGCAACGGTTGTGTCTGTGGCGAAGTCGTCTTTATCGAAGACTATCCAGTTATAGGCAGGAGAACTAATCGCGTTGAGGATTTGTTGTTCAACAGAAGTACTACTGTTTTTAGTAATCACAACAAGGTGACTGCCGCCATCAGGGTTGTAGCCCCCGGTGGTTTGACTACCGAAGCCGACAGGCTTACCTAACGATGTAGCCAGACACTCGACGATTTGTTGTTCTGTTTGTAAGGATGATTGCCACCAGTTGATTGAAGGGTCGTTGACTAGTTGATTACAATCGGCATCAAGATCTACATTGCCGGAGTCATCCGATACATTGACGGTCGCTGCAGTGGCGTCAGTATTGTAATTATTTCCTTCACTGTCGGTGAATTTAATCCAGTAGTAGTAAGTTCCATTTGCTAGGCCGCTATCGGTATAGGTGTTTGCGGTTATTCCCGAGGCTATTCTCACTCGTCCAGACGGATCGGCGTCGGTATCGCGATAAATTTGCTGACTTGCAAGATCAATGCCGCTGACACTCCAATTGAGTAATACGGAGTCGTTGCTGACCGAACTTGATAATGATGATTCAAAAGAGGGTTGTTCCGGTGTTGTGCTACCGCTACTACTATAGGTTTCAAATTCAGCCACGGTGGCTAAACCGGAAGCGCTGAGGATTTCGAAGTTAAGCTTTTTGGTGCTTATCGCGTTGAAATTTATGGTTCCAGCACCTGAACCAGTGGCCAGTACCGTGCCGTCATCATTATTGACGAGCTGCCATGAACCGATATTTCCCTGATAGCTTGTGGCTTCAACAATGGCGACAGAGGCAACACTCACTTCGCTACTCCATTTGATTGAAATTCTGCCACTACTGCCGTTGGGTGCCCAATAACTGCTTAGATCACCGTCTCGAACATTTCCATAGCTGGTGCCACTGGCCTTGCTACTACCATCGGATCCGGCTCCGATACTTAGATTATCTGCGGCTAGCAGTGCATTTGAGTTGAGTGTTAGCACCGATAACAGTAAGTATCCCAAGGGCTTGAGAGTGCCTACGTTGGTTTTACTAATCATTGATTTAGTCCTTTATCATGTAGTTTTAGTCAATTGATTCGTTCAATTTTTGTATAGGGTATTTTTGTTATATCTATTTATTTATGATGGTTCGATGATGCCTCCGATCTGTATTTTCTAAATGATTACGCTTTTTGATAATATTTTAGTAATAACTATTTATTATCAAAATACTGGTTTATTAAAAGTAAATATTTGTTTCTTTTGTGAGCAGTTATTACATTTAGATAAGATGACAAAAATAGCAATAAGGTTTTTGACAAAAACATTAAATAGGTGTTGTGGATCACTTTCTATTGTTTAGTTGTGTGGACTTAGTCGCAGTATATTGAAGGGAGAAATATGCTTTTATAAGGAATAAAGTCAGCAATTTGATATGCTGACTTTAAGTGATTGATGGTTAGTTGGGTAGGCTTAGCTTGCCGATTTGGCAATCAGCAAGTCGCCATGTAAGGCGACAAATTTATCGTACAACTGCTCTTCGCTTTCGACATAAGCTGGGTTAACGCTGATGCAGTCGATAGGACAAACAGCGATGCAAGTTGGCTGTTCATAGTGGCCTTTGCATTCGGTACAACGCGCAGGATCAATGACTGTCATCCTGCCATCGTAGGAGATGGCCTGATTCGGGCATTCTGGCTCACACATGTCACAGTTGATGCATTTTTTGCTAATTTGTAGCGCCATGCTTAACCTTTGGCGCTTGCTGTTTGATGAGGGTTACGGGTATTTTGCCCTGATTGTAGATTGCGCATCAACAATGCATGCGCTAAGTCTACATTTTCGGGAACTGGCAAAAACACGGTATGTCCGCTGCCTTTTGCATCATCGATGAGCTCACCTTTTTTATTTTCAAGATGCTCCAGTTTGAAGCTCAGGTTCCCTTGAGGGGTCATCAACTCGAGCGTATCACCTAAGATGAATTTATTTTTTACGGTGACTTCGGCCAAACCATTCGGATTGCGTCCGGCCACTTCGCCAACAAATTGTTGGCTATCACTGATTGAATAACCGTAGTCGTAATTTTGATACTCGTCGTGAGTATGACGACGCAAGAAGCCTTCGGTGTAACCACGATGGGCTAAGTTTTCTAAGGTGCCCATTAAATTTGGGTCGAATGGCTTACCAGCCACCGCATCATTGATCGCCTGACGATAGACTTGGGCGGTGCGAGCACAGTAGTAGAAAGATTTGGTTCGGCCTTCAATTTTAAGTGAGTGCACACCCATTTTTGTTAAACGTTCGACGTGTTGAATCGCCCGTAAATCTTTCGAGTTCATAATGTAAGTGCCATGCTCGTCTTCAAAGGCGGGCATATACTCGTTGGGGCGCCCTTGCTCTTGGAGTAAGAAGACTTGGTCGCTGGGTGCGCCTGCGCCTAAGGTCGGCTCTACGATTTGCGGCTGAGCGGCGATAATGTCACCCACTTCGTTTTCTTTGGCTTCGTGAGCGTTATATTTCCAACGGCAGGAGTTGGTGCACGTTCCTTGATTGGGGTCGCGTTTGTTAATGTAGCCTGATAACAAGCAGCGGCCAGAGTAGGCCATGCAGAGGGCACCATGGACAAAAACTTCTAATTCCATCTCTGGAACTTTCATCCGAATTTCTTCGATTTCGTCTAAGGATAGCTCGCGGGACAAAATTACTCGTTCAACCCCTTGCTGTTGCCAGAACTTCACCGTTGCCCAGTTGATCGCATTCGCCTGAACTGAGAGATGGATGGTTTGTTCAGGAAAAGCTTCTCGCACCATCATGATCATACCAGGATCCGACATAATGAGAGCATCGGGTTGCATCGCGATGACGGGTTCAATGTCACGTAAATAGGTTTTTAGTTTGGCGTTATGCGGCGCGATGTTACTTACCACATAGAGCTTTTTAGCTTGCTGGTGTGCTTCGTTAATCGCCAGTTCAAGGTTCTCATGATTAAATTCGTTATTACGTACGCGTAATGAGTAACGAGGTTGGCCTGCATAAACAGCATCAGCGCCGTAGGCAAAAGCGTAACGCATATTTTTTAGGGTGCCAGCAGGTGACAGTAATTCTGGTTTGAACATCAAAGCTCCGGGTCTGAGTCGAATCATTGAGAATGGCTGCGAGCAGCACAATAAGGGCGCGCATTTTACGCTTTGCTAAAGGGGCTTGCAATGGCTTTGTATGAAAAATCACCAACCATTAAGTAACTACTTGAAAGTATGTTAATGGTTGGTGAAATAGGTAAGTTTAAATGAGGACTTAGCTGGTTAATTCGCCGCCTAGGGCTGCAATGAGATCAGGGATCATTTTACTGAGTTCGCCGCTGGTCAGGGCAAAGTCGGCATCGAAGCGTGCCGCTACATCGCTTTTGTCGATGTCTTCATTTTGTTCGGTGATGGTATCGGTGAACTTCACACCTTTGATACTCATATCTTCACTGAGGATAAAACGTATTGATTCAGCCCAAGTTAGTTCTAGTTTAGTTACAAATTTATCGGCATCTAAATGCACTTTAATTTCGTCACTGAATAAGTCTTGTTCTTTACAGCGAATAATACCACCACCTTCTAGGGCGCTACGTAACTCGGCTTCTTCGCCCAATTCAAAATTAGCCGGAACCAGCTTTTCGTTTAACCAGTCGGTCATGGTGACATCGGCTTGGTTTGCTAACTTAATTGGTGTCACAGGTAAGCTGCCTAAGGATTTACGCAATAGCGAGACGACTTCTTCGGCTTTCTTTACGCTACCCGCATCAACCGCAATTAAGTCGTTTTCTGGACTAATCCAAGCGTAAGTTAAATTGGTTCTGGAAAAGGCTCGAGGTAATAAGCTCAGTATAATTTCTTCTTTCAACGCATCTTTTTCGGCTTTTTTAAGCGGGCGTTGTTGCTCTTGTTCAATAAGTTCAATTTTATCTTGTAAGGTATCGCGGATCACCGAAGCAGGGAGCATTTTTTCTTCTTTCTTGGCGCATACCAAGTATTCGTTCCCGACAACATGAATCAAACTTTGACCGAATTTACCCATGGGGGCTACCCAACCAAACTTGCTTAGGTCTTGGCTTCCGCAAGGGCTAAAGCTTAGCTCGTCTAAGGTAGCGTCTAGCTTTTCTGGTTCGAGTTCCAGTTCTTTGGTGATTCGAAACAACATTAGATTTTTAAACCACATAACGGATTGGCTCTTTGTCAAATAAGGGGCGCTATTCTAACAAAACTACCGCACTTGTCAGTGGCCATTTTCGTTTTTTTAGTTTGAGCTTTGACTTGCAAGACGCAATGATTGATTTTGTTGTCGTCGCGGATCCAGATTTGAACAGTTTGTTAATGATTTGTGATCTGAATCGAGATCTCGCACATGAAATAGGAGCTGACTCACATCGGCATGGCGCACGATTATCCATACTCAAAATCCACTTATTCAGTTGTGAATGCCTAAATGACATTTTCCAAGTTTGCTTCGACTTTAAGCTTACGCCAAGCCAAAACCTCCGACAGCGATGAGATTAGTGATATTTGGCTGGCGGCAAGTTTACGAGCGCATGACTTTTTGCCGAGTAGATATTGGTGGGAGCGGCAAGAGGCCTTACAACGTTTGTATCAATACGAATCGGAAGTGTGGGTGGCCGAAGTGTCTCAGCAGGTGTGTGGTTTTTTAGTTTTGGTACAGCATCAGTTGATTGCTTTGTTTGTCAGCCCGCATTGGCAGGGCAAAGGGATTGGCTCTCAGTTACTGGCGTTGGCAAAACGTCTTCGTTCGCATCTTCAGTTACATTTGTTTGTCGACAACGTAGCGGCTTATCAGTTCTATTTACGGCATCGTTTTCAAGTATTGCGTTACCGGTCCGAGCGTTATACTGGCTATCCCTTGGTACATATGGGATTTGGAGCTTACCCTAAAATGAGCGCCAGGGCTTAAGTCCTGGCGCTTGATCGCATTTTGCCGAACTTACTTGCCGTAAAGATTTTCAAAGCAGTAGTTGGTTGCGTCAACGAAACCTTCGACACTGCCGCAATCAAAGCGTTTACCTTTAAATTTATAAGCCATGACACAGCCGTTTTGGGCTTGAGTTAACAGTGCGTCGGTTAACTGAATTTCCCCATTTTTACCGGCGGGGGTATCGCGTAATAAATGAAATATGTCTGGGGTGAGAATATAGCGACCGATCACCGCTAAATTGGATGGCTCCTCGCCCAATGGTGGTTTTTCGACCATCGACGTCACTCGAAATAAATCATCTCGTAAGGCTTCGCCTTCGATCACGCCATATTTATGGGCCTCTTCTTTTGGTACTTCCATAACGGCGATAATCGAACAGCGGAATTGTTGATATAGTTTTGCCATTTGCGCAAGAACACCACCGTCATCACCAAAACATAAATCATCGGCTAACACTACGGCGAAAGGTTCTTGACCAATTAAAGTCTCACCACATAACACGGCATGTCCCAGGCCCATCATTTTTTTCTGGCGGGTATAGGTACAATTAACATTATCGACTAGGTGACGAATTTCTTTGAGGTAGGCTTCTTTACTGGTGCCGGCGATTTCATTTTCGAGCTCGTAACTGATGTCGAAATGATCGGCGATGGCACGCTTGCCTCGGCCTGTGATAAATGCCATATCACTCATACCCGCAGCAACGGCTTCTTCGACGCCATATTGAACCAGGGGTTTGTTAACGATGGGAAGCATTTCTTTAGGCATTGATTTAGTGGCCGGTAAAAAGCGGGTTCCATAGCCTGCTACCGGAAATAGACATTTCTTTATCATGGACATAGCAACTCCTTGTATCCTTTCAACGAGGCTCGTTTCAAGCCTAAGCTTAGTGTTATTGAATATCTAAGGTAAACGCAGCAAGAGCGATGCCAGTGTCGTTGCGCATGCTCGTTAAGCGTTTGTTTTAGAATTGTTTTATATGAATTCACTTGGTTTGGCCAGAGACTTCCAATGATTCAATTGCACTGCTTTAGTGCATATTTATCGGCTGAACCAAAATAATGCATTAAAACGGGACAAAGGGCACTAAGTAAAGATAATTATTTTTTATGTTAATAGTCGTTGGTTGTTTATTGATTGTTTTTTATATATGAAACAACGTATTACATCGGTTTTAGTTAACCGGGATTGATTATTTACGATTGGCACGTTACTTGGAGAGTTATATTCAAATACGTACAATGTTGATCACTGAGGGCTGTCTATGCAAAAACTCGAACACCTATTACAGCAAATTTTTGGTGATTCTGTACCTGAGTCGCTGGGCCATGACATTGGCTTAAAGATAGAAGCGGCTAAATCCACCTTTCCTCGTTATCAATCATGGTCGGAACAAGATCTGATTTTGATCAGTTATGGGGACAGTGTGTTGACTGAAGGCCTATTACCTTTGTCAAGTTTGCATCGGTTTTTAGGTGATTATTTAGAAGGACTGATTAGCGCCGTTCATATATTGCCTTTCTTTCCGTTTAGCTCCGACGATGGATTTTCGGTGATTGATTATTATCAAGTCAACTATAGCCTGGGGGATTGGCAAGATGTTGCGGCGCTCAATCAGGACTTTGAGTTGATGTTTGATTTGGTGATGAATCACTGTTCCAGACAGAGCCTTTGGTTTAATGATTTTGTAAATGGTTCGGGGGAAGGGAAAGATTATTTTATCGAGTCTGATCCCTCGCTGGATTATAGTGAAGTGACTCGGCCGCGCACTAATCCTTTAATTGTTGATGTTTATACTAGAAAAGGCTTAAAGCATGTTTGGGCCACCTTTAGTGATGATCAAATTGATTTAGATTTTTCAAATCCAAAGGTGCTATTAGCTTTTATCGATATTTTTATTTACTACTTAAATAAAGGTGGGCGGTTTATCCGTTTGGATGCGGTGGCTTTTGTTTGGAAACAACTCGGTACTAATTGCATTCACCTCCCGCAGACCCACGCGATTGTTAAGTTGCTACGTTGGGTGATGCAACAACTCGATCCAAACTTAGTCTTAATCACCGAAACTAACGTCCCTCACCAAGAGAATATTAGTTATTTTGGTGCCGGAGATGAGGCTCATCTGGTCTATCAATTTGCTTTACCCCCTTTACTGTTACACGCTTTAAATCGTGGTAACGGACACTATTTAACGGCGTGGGCTCGTGATTTAGCGGCATTGCCAGAAGGCTGTAGTTATTTTAATTTTGTCGCCTCTCATGACGGTATCGGTGTTCGGGCGGTGGAACAGATTATTCCGAAACATGAAATTTCCGATTTGGCGGAGTCGGTGCACAACTTTGGTGGTTTTGTCAGCATGAAATCTAATGGTGATGGCACTCAAAATCCCTATGAACTAAATATTTCTTTATTTGATGCCTTGCAGGGAACTCGTACGGGCTCCGATCAGTGGCAGGTTGAGCGGTTTTTATGTAGTCAGATGGTGTTGTTAAGTTTACAAGGGATCCCGGGGATTTATATTCATAGCTTAACGGCGACCGCTAATGATCATTTACTGGTGGAGCAGACTGGGCGCACTCGTTCGATTAATCGTCATCGTTGGCAGCGTCAAGAGTTTGAAGATTTATTAGCTCAAGGGCATAGTGCGCAAGCTCAGGTGTTTCATCGTTATCGCGATCTGTTGGCTTTGCGTAAGTCGATCGCAGCCTTTAACCCGCAAGCGGCTCAGCGCGTTTATGATTGTGGCGATGCTGTATTTGTGCTGCAACGAGGTTTAGCGCCAAATGGAGGTGTATCTTTGTCACACGAAGCGCTATTAGCAGTCTTTAACCTCACAAAATATCCGCAGCATCTTGATCACTGTGCTCAGTTGCCACAGGCCTACTTAGGGGAATGTGAAGACTTACTTAGTGAAGAGCGGCTTAACTTAGTGGACTATAAACTGAAGCCTTATCAAGTATTGTGGTTATGCCCAGTGACAGATTAAGTATATTGGTTTACGCCTTATAAAAAAACTCGGCCTTGATGCCGAGTTTTTTATTTCAGAATTGGATATTCGGCTTAGCAGTTGTCTGCTTCAACCGCTTCATAGAGGCGTTCTAAAAAGTCAGGAGCTGCGCTTTGTACACGGTTCCAACTTGGGATGAATGGTGTCGCAGAGGGATTATCGAGGAAGGTTTCTCCTGCTGCCATAATTGCCTTGGCAAACAGTTCTACAGCGTCTTCTTCAGCATGGCGGTCAAGGGTTAAACCGTTAATCAGTGCATCGCTGTGGTAATTTTCGATAAAGTCTAAGGCCATTCGATAATAAGTCGCTTTTAAAGTGCGTAGCTTACCAGGACTAAAAGTGTGCCCTTGGGTGGCGAGCTTTCTAATCACCGCTTTACTGATATCGGTGGCCATCTTAGCAAGACCCGTATCTAGGTTGTCGATGCTGAGTTCTTGGTGCTTATGGTCATAAACATCGGCAATATCCACCTGACAAATGCGATTGGTCGAATGATTACGGAAGACTTCCGATAATACGCCAATTTCTAAACCCCAGTCGGAGGGAATACGAATGTCATTAATTACATCTGATTGCATGGAGAACTCTCCAGCCAGAGAGTAACGGAAGCTATCAAGATATTCTAAGTAGTCATCATAACCTTCTATTTTTTTGAGCGCTTTCAATAAAGGCGTGACCAACAAACGCGCAACGCGACCATTTAATTTTCCATCGGCATGACGCGCATAAAAACCTTTACAGAATTCGTAGTTAAATAGCGGGTTGGCAACCGGATACATGAGTCGTGCGAGCATGCTTCGATCGTAGGTAATAATGTCACAGTCGTGCAAACCAATCGCTTTACTCTTACCCGACGCTAGGGCGTAGCCAAAGCAATACCATACATTCCGTCCCTTTCCGGCCTCTTTTGGAGCTAAGTTGAGTTCGGCTAGTTGCGAGTCGAGGGCTCGCAGGCGCGGGCCGTCGTTCCAAAGGATACGTACATGTTGTGGCAGCTCAGCAAAATAGTTCTTGGCAAAGGCAAATTGCTCTTCGGTGGCGCAGTCTAAGCCAATGATTATCTCGCTGAGGTAGGGTACTTTCGCTAGTTCTGCCACAATCGTGGCGAGGGCTGGTCGCTCTAATTCAGAAAACAAAGAGGGGAGTACCAGACTCATTGGCCGAACCTTGGAAAAAGCCATCAACTCTTGTTCTAGCTCTTCTAGTGGGCGGTCAGTTAAGTTGTGTAAGGTCGTTACAATACCGTTTTGATAAAAATCAGCCATGGTTATGCTCCAGTTAAAAAAGAATGTAAAACTTGTTGTATCATTTTGTGCCAACCATAGGGCCCTGGGTGTGGGGCTAAACTGCAGTTAGGATGGTCTATATAAAGGGCGGGGGCGTGTTTGCGTGGAATTATCACTGCCAAGTCGGCTTGTTCTAACATACTGCGATCGTTTTCGCTGTCACCGAGCGCGAGATTAAAGAAACGATGTTGGTAGTACTGTTGGTAATGTTGATTTAACCAGCGCATCGCGTCGGCTTTGTCTAGGCGAGCCTTGATATGTAAAAAGCGTCCTCCTTTGATCACCGCTAAATTGTGTGCTTCCAATTTTTTTATAAATAATTCAAGTTGCTCTGGGCTGTCATTCCATAATACCGGTTCAGAGGCCATGCGTTGCTTGGCCAGTTGCGCCTCGTATTTATTGAGACCAGTGTGTAGTTGTACCTCTTCTGCATTCATATCATTAAAGCCCTGAAAGCGAAATTGGCAACGTTGGCGAAGTACGCTTAAGTATTGGCAAATGTCGGGGTAGCTAGGGCCAAATATTTTAATATTCCATTGTTGCTTGCCTACATTGAGGGGACTTAAGTCATCAATTTGTAAAGGGCTGTGCGAAGGGATACATATGGCAGAGCCATTTTCGACCACGAAGGGCTGTTCAATTCCCAGTTTCTTTTGAAGTTCTAAGGCTTCCATTAAGGTTTTACTGGTATTAAAAATCACTGGAATGTTCAGTAGCTTGAGTTGTTTCAAGCTGGGCTGCGCGGGTTCGAAGCTATAAGAATCGTGGTCGAGTAAGGTGCCATCTAAATCGGTAAACACGAGTAGGTTGCTTGCATTAATTTGCAACTCTGCTGGAGATAGTTGTTTGGCTAAATACGGCATATGGCCTCAATATCGATGAATGATACATTTATTTATTAGAAGCAGGAGCAATGCCACAGTCGCTAAGTGCTACCTTAGTCAATAGATAAAATCTCTAATTATCATAAATTTACCATGATTTATTATGCCCTTTAGTCACTGAAGCTTGAGATTTGTTTTGCATTGTTTTGGTGCAAAGCTTTGCTAATATTTAGGTGAAGCCCTTTATTGGTGCGAATATATATTTGTTGGGTGGTTTGACTTACACTGACTGCTGTCATAAATCTGTCATTAATACGTCGCATAATTGCCACAGTTTCTTAGATCGAGATAAAAGTAATGCCAAGGAAGATACTTGTTGTAGAAGATGAAGCTCCAATTCGTGAAATGCTTTGTTTTGTATTAGAGCAACACGGTTATGAGCCAATTGAAGCTGCGGACTATGAGCAAGCGATAGCACAGTTAACTGAACCTTATCCAGAGCTGGTATTACTGGACTGGATGTTACCCGGTGGTAGTGGGATTTCTATTATTAAACATATGCGTCGCCATGACTTAACGCGCCAGATCCCCGTGATTATGTTAACCGCGAAAGGTGAAGAAGAAGATAAGGTTCAAGGTTTAGAAGCGGGCGCTGATGACTATCTTACCAAGCCTTTTTCTCCCAAGGAATTGATGGCGAGAGTGAAGGCAGTGATCCGTCGTATTTCACCGACATCTTTAGAAGAAACCATTGAAGTTCAAGGTTTACGTTTAGATCCAGTTTCACATCGAGTGAGTGTCGAAAATGAACCCTTGGATATGGGGCCTACAGAGTTTAAGCTATTGCACTTCTTTATGACTCACCCCGAGCGTGTTTATAGCAGAGAACAACTGCTAAATAATGTGTGGGGAACTAACGTGTACGTAGAAGATCGGACGGTTGATGTGCATATTCGTCGCTTACGTAAGGCTATAGGCCTACAAGGCTATGATCGTTTGATTCAAACCGTTCGAGGTTCTGGGTATCGTTTTTCAACTAGAGTGAAATAATACGAATGTTTGTGCCTTTTTCTTGGCAACGAGTAGTGTGGCGGGTCGCGTTGGTGTACTCGCCTTTATTCGTTTTGGGGATACTCACCGGGTATATTCTTGAGCTGAGTTTGTTATCGGCGGTGATCCATATTATATGGATGTATAGCCAGCAGCATAAGTTGCTTGATTGGTTGTACAATCAGCGCAAGCTGTCCCCGCCTCATGGCTCAGGGAGCTGGGAGCCTGTTTTTCACGGCATTTATAATATGCTGAAGCGACGTTTAGGCCGCGAGCGGGAACTTGCTCAGTTGATGAAGTATTTTCGTCTCGGTGCCGAAGCTTTGCCAGATGCGATTGTCGTGATCAATCAAGATGGCGCCATCTTGTGGTGTAATCAATTAGCGCAAGGAATGTTGGGTCTAAAGTGGCCTGCCGATGCAGGCCAGCATTTAACAAATTTGGTGAGAACACCGAGTTTCGTGAATTACTTGCGTAAAGGTCGCTTTAAGCAACCCTTAGAAATCGTGAGCCCAGTGCAGGCTGGTGTATGGTTAGAGTTTCGGGCGATGCCCTATAGTCAGCAGCAGTTATTGCTGGTGGTTCGGGATGTTAGTCAACTGCGTCAATTAGAAAAAATGCGTAAGCGTTTTGTTTCTAACGTGAGCCATGAGTTGCGTACTCCGCTCACCGTGTTACGGGGTTACTTGGAAATGCTCGATCAAGAGCAGGTTGATCCTATGATATGGGGGAAAGCTCGTAATACGATGCTGGACCAAAGCGCTCGGATGGAAAATCTGGTCAATCAATTGCTGACTTTAGCTAAAATCGAATCGGCCTCGGTTGAGGATAGTCTTGAACCGATTAACTTTTCCGAAATGGTCCGTAATTTAGAAATGGATGCCAGTGGTCTCGCTAAGGATAAACAGCTGGATTTTGATTTTAATATTGAAGCTAATATTAAGATTAAAGGAGAACGCGAACAGTTACGTAGCGCCTGTGGTAATTTACTTGGTAATGCCATTAAGTACTGTACTGAACCGGGACGGGTAGAGGTAAGCTTGTCTTTGGTGCCTCAGGGGGCTTTGTTTTTAGTGAAGGATTCAGGGCCAGGTATTGCACCAAAACACCTGCAGCGTCTTACCGAACGATTTTATCGGGTAGATAAAGCTCGCTCCAGAGATACCGGCGGAGCAGGCCTTGGTTTATCCATCGTAAAGCATGCATTGCAACATCATGATAGCGAACTTAACATCAAGAGCCGATTAAATCAGGGGAGCTCTTTTAGTTTCATTATTCCGCGAAAACTCTTTATAAAGTCTTAGTTATTGATTCGGCCGAGCGGTATGTTCGGCCTTAGTAAGCCCCAAAAGCGACTGATGCTGTCGCAGCTTGCATCGATAACGAGTGCTAAGATATTTGTAATTTCCCTATTATTCTTTTCATCTCAGGCTTGTGTTTGGCGACTTGCTTAAGCCAAATTCGAAGTCATTCGTATCGTCAACTGATCCTTAGATAGATGGTCTGTTTAAATCTTGGGAGCCAAAATTGTTCAAACACCATTTCAGTGAGAGCCGTGAAAGATTAAATGACGCTATTAATGTACTTGAACGGCGCCATTTTGAGTTGAAGTTGGTAGAACAAAGTAAAAGAAAAGCGAGACGGGCGCGGTCGTTACGCAGGCATCCGGTATTTGAACCTCGACCGTCTATAGTTTTTTCGCGAGTAATGGCTTAGCGAACAAGGTTTTTCTGATGTTTCATCAAAAGTTCAATTTTAAAGGCAGCGCTGCAGTTGATGAACGTGGTATCAAAAACGGAAAACTCATTCCTGCTATTTGGTGACCAAAATATTGTAGCGTGTTGTTGTTCATTAGCGATGATAACAGCGTCTGTGTGTGTGGTGAGATCCCTCTTTAATTTAGCGAATGCTGATTTGATTGTGGGCAAGGCCGACCGTTGGTTAGTGTTTAAATTGCCTAATCGATCTCCATTATTGATGGATATTTGCCGATATCAGTCCGCCGGAATGACGATTAAGACCCCGTTAAATATAGCTAAACAGGGGATTTTATAAAAAAATTGTTTTGACATATAAATGTCACATAGTCGAAATATAATCGTCATCGAATTCACCAATACTACATGACGAAAATAACTTAACGCGTCATTTATGGAGATAAAGATGACATTGAAAAAACTTGTAAGTGCAGTAGCTATTTCTGCTTCGTTGTTAACCACTAGCGTACTTGCAGCTGGCCTGGACGCCACGCTTCCGGAATACCATAAAACGACAGGTATTTCTGGTAACCTTTCATCTGTAGGTTCTGATACTTTAGCAAACATGATGACGCTATGGGCGGAAGAATTTAAGCGTGAATACCCAAATGTAAATGTACAAATTCAAGCGGCGGGTTCTTCTACTGCTCCTCCTGCGCTGACTGAAGGTACATCACAGTTTGGCCCGATGAGTCGCCAAATGAAGAGCAAAGAAGTTGAAGCGTTTGAGAAGAAATACGGTTATAAGCCAACTAAAGTACGTGTTGCAATCGATGCTCTCGCCGTATTTGTACATAAAGATAACCCGATTAAAGGTTTAAGTTTGGCGCAGGTTGATGCTATTTTTTCTTCAACCCTAAAATGTGGTGAAAATGGTGCTGCTGAGCGCTGGGGCGAAGTTGGTCTAGATGGCTCGTGGGCTGATAAAGACATTCAATTATTTGGTCGTAACTCAGTGTCGGGTACCTATGGTTACTTTAAGAAGAAAGCCTTATGTAAAGGTGACTTCAAAAACTCGGTGAACGAGCAACCTGGTTCTGCTTCTGTGGTTCAATCGGTATCTTCATCTTTGAATGCCATTGGTTATTCAGGTATCGGTTACAAGACTTCAGGTGTTAAAGCGGTCGCACTTGCTAAGAAAGGCACTGATTACATAGCCGCTAGCTTAGACAACGCAGCTACTGGTAAATACCCATTGTCTCGTTTCTTATACGTTTACGTGAACAAGCACCCTAACAAGCCTTTAGCCCCAATGGAGCGCGAGTTCCTTAAAATGATTCTGTCTAAAACTGGACAGCAGATTGTTGCTAAAGACGGTTATGTACCACTACCTTCTAAAGTTGTGTTATCTGATTTAGAAAAAGTTGGTATTAAGCTTTAATAATTAAAGCTTAAAGCGACCCTCGCTTCGGCGGGGGTTTTTACGTTTAGGCCTTCAAACATTTTGATGACTAAGTTGAGCGGGGTAACTGGTTCTCGTTCATGTATTTTGGCAAGGACTGATAGCCCTCAGTTCAATAGCTCTGTTAAGCGCTTGCTCTTTGGTTTACCACCGCACCAATCAACTTGCATGAGGAGCCATCAGCGTTAGCTGCAGGGTAAGCATCAAACTTTGTATTTAGCACCGCCGCATCATATTTAAGACTCCTCGCAAAGTCAGGAGCAAATAACAGCATTTGCTAGCAAGAAAATCTAAGCTTCGAAAGAAACATAAGGCGCAAGCTGTATCTTGAGTTCAGATGGTCGCTATTCCTCATGATGCTTGACCATGAGTGATAGTTGGATCGGCGATGAACTGGATCCAAAGCGTTTAAAATACTGAATGGCTAAGCTTGAAATCCTTCTCAGCCGAGGATCTTGGCGAATATACAGATTAACTAAATTGTCACTTGATGTGTGACCCAGATCACTATAGATTGTTATTGTGACTTGAGTCACAAATACGCTTAAATCACTAGGTATTTTAAATCCTGAGGAGAAAGACCATGTTTGATTATTTTGGTGTACTTTATTCATCGTATTACTTTACGAAAGCTGATGACTTTAACTACTATTGCGAAACTCGCAAGGACATTCACCGTTAAGCAATTTTGTAGGTAACGCTATGTACTATCGTCCGATTATTGGTTCAGCATTGTTAACTATTGTTTGTTTCGGATACCTTGGACAATTTAAACAACAGCAGAGATAAATGGAATGAGTCAAGCTAGCCCGAATGCCTAAATCACTTTGGTTTTTTAGGCATTTTTTATGCGTAATCCAAAATAATCGCTGATGCTTCCCCCCAACATTTTTATTTCCAAAAATTCAAAATACTTCTTGCAATGTGATCTGTATCACATTATATTTTAACTGTGACTTGGGTCACACTTTATTAATATTTAGGAGAAAGATTATGTTTGATTATTTTGGTTCTTTATACGCAAATTACTACTTCACTAAAGTCCATGGTTTTAGCTCAACGGAAGAAAAAAATATTCACCGTTAATCCTCACATTTGAACATGTGGGCTTAGCACTTAACTTGTCGCCTGAGGCGATGAAGTGATAGTCAACTGAGCGAGACTGAATCATGGGTCAAATGTTTTAAAATGCCTGATAGCTTAAACGCATCGGGCATTTTCCATTTTTACTCCTAAGCTGCTTATATTCCCTCTGTTTTATCTTCCTAGACCGCATATTTTTAAGCCGAATCAAACAACGTCATTGATAAATTATTTATACTATGCACTAATTTTTTATTAATGAGAGTATTCATTTTGTCTATTCAACCACAAATTCTCGAAGCAATTCCTAGTTATGCGAGTTGTTTGCGATTGAGCCTGGTCGACTCTCAGTCGCTGAAAGCCTGTCTGGGCAATATTGCCAAGGTATATTCGAAGGAAGATAGCCTTGTTGGTCTAGGTGCTCCTTTGTTAGCACTGCTAAATATAGATGTTCCCGGTTTGAAGTCAGTTGCTAGTATTCAGGGAATACGGCGTAGTAGTCCTGCGAATCAAGATGATTTGTGGCTGCGAGTGAGTGGCAAAGATCCAGGCCAAGTGATGTTACGAGTAAACCAGTGGCTGGCAGTGTTAACACCAACTTTTGCGGTTAATGAGCAGTTGGAGGGCTTTCGCCATGATGGAGGAAGAGACTTAAGCGGTTACGAAGACGGTACCGAAAACCCTGATCAAGAGCAGGCACCGAATGTTGTTGCCTTAGCAGGAGAGAAGGGGATCGCAGGCTCCTCGATGCTTGCAGTACAAAAATGGCAACATCAACTACAACACTTTCATCATCTACCGAGTGAGCATCAGGACAACATTATTGGCCGGCGTAAGCATGATAATGTCGAGTTTCCTGAGTCACCAAGCTATGCTCATGTTCGGCGTACAGCCCAAGAAAGCTTTACTCCAGAAGCATTTATGTTACGCCGCAGTCTCCCTTGGATACAGGGTCAGCAGTGTGGGCTTAATTTTATTTGCTTTGCCAATAGCTTTTATCCTTTTGAAGCACAACTTAAACGGATGTTGGGCTGCGAAGACGGTATCGAGGATGGCTTATTTCAGTTTAGTCGCCCACTCACTACCAGCTATTATTGGTGCCCACCGGTTGATGAACAAGTTCTCGACTTAAGGATCTTAAAGCTCTAACTTAGTGCTCTAGTATCGTCTGGTATAGGCTCATCCCACGCGCTTGATAATTTGCGAGAGCGCTGGGGTGGTCTAAATCACAAGTATGCACCCAGACTTTATTTGCCTGCCATTGCCAGGCAGTTTGCAGACAGCGGGTGAGTAAATCCCCGCCTAGCCCCTGTCCTAAATAATCTGCAGTTAAGCCAAAATATGCGATTTCAACACTGTTGTCTGAGTGTTTATGTAGTTCAAAATAACCTGCTAACAGTCCCTTAATATAAGCCCCAAAGGTGCGTAGCTGATTACTTTCGATGTAATCAAGCCATTGTTGTTCAGACCAAGCTAATTTGTCGTTCCATTGCCAGTTTTGACCCACGGCAATATAAAATTCTCGGCTTTTTTGTGCCTGTTGTTCGATGATTTCTTGTACCGATAAATGTTCGTTCATCGGCTTAGCTGATAATTGGCTGAGGCTGAGTTGTTGTAAATAGTATACTTTACTGCTCATTGTCATAAAAAATGAAGGAATGATGAATCCAGTCTAACATGATGTTTTCACTATCCGTAATCACACCATATTTAATAAGTGATTAATTTATAGGTTAATTTATCAGTGTAATGAATGCGATACATGGTGTCAGGTATTTTTACAGACGAAGCTATTGCATTTCGCTTTGTGTTATCAAGCTGTTGATTTTTTAGGTTGATTGTTACTGGCTTGGTTTATGCATTTACAACCCTAAGCAAGCATCATGTTGTTCACTGATTTAGCGGTGCACTATATAAGTGAGTAACTGATTTCATTATAGAGGGCATTATGTTGATCAAATTAATAAAATTAGCTTTTGTCATACTTATTGTTGGTTATTCCAGTTGGGGTTCGGCTGCGCCGGTGACCAGCTACGTTCCTTCCGGAACATGCAATACCAATAACGTGGTGCTTCGCTCCATGATGTTATCAGGGGGAAGCGAAGAACTGCTTTCAAGTGCTCATTCGGCGAGTTCATGCTTAGTGTTTGCTGGTAATGATGATGGTCATGCCAATGATCCTATAGTAAATATTGGTCAAAAAAATGATGGATTGTTGAATACTCGCTATGGTGCTTCTAACGACTTGTTCTTTATTGAGCCTGAGGATTTACAAAATCTAGATAATCAGCCTTTAGGTGTTGCCGATGACCCAGGTTGGATCCACTTAGCGAGCGTAAATGCTGATATGCAAGTTAATTATGATCAAGCGGGTCCCATCGTCCCTGGAGGCTTGTCTTTATCGATCGATGACTTATTGAATATGACTTTTAACTGCGTGGCTGGTCGTCGTGGAGAGTGTACCTCGGTAAATTGGGTTATCGAAACCGACCCTGGCATTATTGGTGATGTTAGCCAGTTGTTAGGTGCGGCAAGCTTTGATCACTTGGCTTTTTCGATCAAAGTAGCAAAAGGCTTTATTATTTATGATTTCGATTTTATTGATATTTTTCAACAAGAATTAGCGAATGACCCGGCTTCAAGTTTGAATTTCCAGACGCCTTACAAATTGTCAGGGTCTTTAGATACCGATGATTTTGAGAATCCTCAAGGTAACAGTACACAAGCTATTTCGCATCTGAATGTATGGGCTCGTGACCCCGCAGATCCAACACAAGTGATGGAGCCTAGTTCATTTGGTATTTTGGTTATTGCTCTACTGGGATTGATGATTGCGCGAATATCTCGTAAATCAATGTTGGTTCGTTGGTAAATGAAAGCTAATGATAAACGCTTTGCTTGATGCAGCTTGATCTTATGAAATTTTAGTTGAGCGAGATTTAAAATCTTATCAAGCCGTGCATACTTGGCGTGTAGTGCTGGTTCAGCTTCTGCGCGGTTAAACAAGCCTGATAAATGTATGTTCAAGCTTCAGATGGGTCTGCTGGTGTGGCTGATTGATTGTAGTGAGGTAGCCGTTTTATCGATATTAATGATTACCGTGGTTGCCTTTATTCAAGTGGTCATGCTTGAGCGATAAAGCGAGCGTTTATTCATCAAATTGAATGCTTGGTGCGTTTGTTAGCTGCCCCGAACTACTTATCGATGTGGACTGATTGGTTCTGCTCGGTTTGATTCAGCGGTGCGACGAGGCGGTAACGCTGCAGTTGATGAGGTTTTTTGTATGGCATGCCATCATGTGTTGGTTCATTTTGTCAGGTATTGAGGCAGTTGTTGGTGAACAGAGGCTGGTGATGACTTGCCCGCCGATAACTCAGGCAGGCAAGTTGGTTTTGAACCATTTAAGTGATGGTCTCATTATCCTCATCAATTATCCGACGAAGCGGCCTCGATTCAATCGCTTTGAAGTAATCGAGAGTCCATAATTGAGAACGAATTTTACGACGATTTCCTCTGGGAACATAACTATTGAGCTGTTGAGCGTCGATGATGCGCGCTTTGGTGGTGTCAGCAAATTGTAGTTCTAATAAGTCGATGACTCGTTGTTTGAGTGTTTCATCATAAATAGGGACGCCGACCTCGACTCGTTCTTCGATGTTGCGAGTCATCCAGTCGAAGGAGGCAATGAAGACTTGATTTTCCCCGCCATGGTAGAAATTAAATACCCGAGGATGTTCTAGGAAACGATCGACGATACTAATGATGTGAATGTTTTCACTCACGCCTTCTAATCCCGGAACCAGAGAGCACATGCCCCGAATAATCATCTTTATTTTAACCCCAGCCTTACTTGCCGCATAGAGCCGGGTAATGATTCCTTTGTCCACGAGGTTGTTCACTTTAATCGTAATCGCGGCGGGGTTTCCTGCATTGGCTTGGTTGATCTCATAGTCAATAAGGCTAAATAGCCGACGCCGAGTATCGTTGGGCGATACGATTAAATGCTGAAACTTAAAACGTCGATAAGGCTGTTGAATAAACCGAAAAACATTATCGATTTCTTGGCCAATCTCTTGGTTTTTGGTGAAAAGAGCGAAATCGGTATATATTTTGGCAGTTTTTTCATGAAAATTACCGGTACCAATATGGCTATAATAGACTCGTTGGTCGCCTTCTTTGCGTGTAATGAGCAACAGTTTGGAATGTACTTTCAGAGAAGGAACTCCGAAAACCACCTTAACCCCGGCATCGGTCAGTAGCTGAGCCCATTCAATGTTTGCTCCCTCATCGAAACGAGCCCGTAGCTCAATGACAACGGTGACGCGTTTACCATTGTTGGCTGCGTCAATGATTGAGTTCATCAAGTGCGACTTTTTGGCGACTCGATAAATATTAATCTTGATACTACTCACTTTAGGATCAAAAGATGCCTGGCGGACAAACTCTGAAATGTAACGAAACTTGTGGTAGGGGTAATAGAGTAAAATATCCCGCGCTGTAATTGCGTCGAATACCGTATCAAATTGGTCGAAATCGCGACAATTTAACGCGGACATCTTTTTGTTTTCTAGGTACTTACGCCCCACGTTAGGAAAGCCGATGAAGTCTTTAAAATTGTGGTAACGACTGCCGCCGACACTGTGGTCTAGCTTAGAAATATGTAGCATATTACTTAAGCGTTTAATCATGCTGCTCGGCATATCCCGATCATAGACAAAGCGCACCGGCTCTGCGGTTAGGCGCTGTTTGATCCCTTCCGACATTTTTTCGAGTAGACTCTGGTCCACTTCATCATTTAAGTCATACTCGGCATCACGGGTCATCTTAATCGAGTAGGCGGCGGCACTATCGTATTCGTAAAACCCACGTAATAAATCGTCGAGACAAAAACGAATAATATTATCCAAAATAATCATTGTTTTACGGGTTCTTCCTCCATCGGGAGGAAGCACCACAAAGCGTGGTAAATTATCTGTAGGAATTTCAATAAGTAAATGGTTTTCCTGCTTAGCATTTTTCACTTCGACGGCTAAATAGGTATATTCATCTTTCAGGAAGCGAACCAAATCGGTCCTTTTGGTCAATACGATTGGCGTAATGTGGCGCAACACCTTATCTTTAAAGTATTTTCTGACCCAATTTTGATGGTTTTCACTGAGTTGGTCTTCGTTGATCAAGAAAATATTTCGTCGCGCTAAGGTAAGAATGATTTCTCGGTAAGTATCATCAAAATCTTGTTGAAGTTCTGCCAACTTAGTTTGAACGTCGTTAAGAAGCTGGATTGAACCGTCATCTTTTTGCTTTAGTTCATTTAAGATAATACGGCGTTTTAGCGCGGCCACCCGCACCTTGAAAAATTCATCCTGATTGTTTGAAAAAATCCCTAAAAATCGCACTCGTTCAATGATTGGAACGGAATTATCTTGTGCTTCTTGCAATACTCGTTGGTTAAACGAAAGCCAGCTTAACTCTTTCTCTATATATAGACTGTCGCTCATTTTATACCTTTGTTACTTATTGCTCGTCGGAGAAATCAACCATTAAATCATCAGCTAACGATTCTAAAGATTGTTGGATAGCGATACGTTGCTGTTCATCTGCGCAGGGGACTTGTAACTGCGCGGTAAAAATCAATCCGCCCCAATTCGGCGCACTGCTAACACTGGTGGTGATTTTACTTAAACTCACGCCGAGTTGATTTAGCGCTTGAGTAACTTCTTGAACAATGCCAACACGATCATTGGCTGTCACATTGATGCTAATTTGTGTCTGTTCGGCATGGTCGTTATGGTCGCCTTCAGCGATATTGACCAATAATCCATGCTGATTATTTAGGTCATCACACAGTGCGGACAAATGTGCATCATCGACTTCAATATGTAAAATTCCTGTAAATTGCCCCGCCAGTTCGGTAAGGCGACTGGCTAGCCAATTGCCATGGTGTTTGACCACTAGCGTTGATAATTGATCGACAATACCCGGACGGTCTTTTCCAATGACGCTGACAACCAGTTGTTTCATGAATTGACTCCTACAAAGTGCTTCGCTGGGAAAATGGGTTCCCTTGTTTAAGATGCTAAGCATTGCCCTAAAGTATGCATAGCTTTTATGGATTAGGGAAGGTCTTATCCTCTTGAAATAGAGAACAAATTAGCCAAACCTACAATATAATTTTTCGGTAACAATAAACACGTATTATTGTCATAATCTCTTGCTAAAGATAGTTGAGCGGTCACTATTCGCCCATTGATTTGATATTTTTTTTAACTCTTGCATCCTGTAACAATACTGTCATAAAACTGCCATATACTTTCGCCAGACCTATTAGATTGTGAGGGAAACATGACGCAGTCAGTGTCATTTAATAGCAGTGCCCAACGGCTGATTAAGGACCGATTAACCCGCTACGGTGTAAGTGCTGGCGGGATAGTGGTGTTGTTAGCATTAATTTTAATCTTCTTTTATTTATTGTATGTGGTTGCACCGATTTTTTATGGGGCTAGTCTCGATAAACTGAAGACTATTCCATTGCATGATAGCAGTGCTACGGTCGCCATTGGTGTCGAAGAACAAAATGAAATTGCTTATCGTTTTAATATGGACGGTAGTTTGCAATTTTTTGATCTTACTAAAAATAATACCGAATACCCTAGTTATCAGCTTGACGCTGATATTACTTCAGCTGACCGTACCGTGCCGAATCAAGGTTTAGTCGCTTACGGTACTGCTCAAGGTGAAGTATTGGTCGTGACGCCTAAGTTTAGTGTTAGCTACCCTAACGATAAGCGTTTAATTACGCCAAGTCTAAGCTATCCCATGGGTGAGCAGGCCTTGTCAATTGATGAACAGGGTAAGGCTATCGTTAAATTGGCTTTCGAGCGACAAGAAGAGTCGGCGATGGTGGCTGCGATTACCGAAGATGGTCGAGGTTTGTTAGTGGCTTTGGACGCAGAGGAAAACATGTTCAGTGATTCCCTGGAGTGGACCGCTTCTCGAGCCGATATTCCTAGTTTGCCTCAAAATATTGACCAAATGTTGGTAACACCTGATTTACGCCGCTTGTATATTCGTAGTGGCAATCAACTAGCTAATTATAATATCTCCGATATCGATGATATCCGTCTGAATTCAGTGGATTTCATCAATAGTAAAGGCGCGAATGTAACTCGCTTAGCCTTGCTTTCGGGGGCCAGCTCGTTGATTGTTGCCAATGATAACGGAATTGTTACGCAGTGGTTTGATGTTGCTAAAGATGGTGTGCGTAAACTCACGCAGATCCGAGAGTTTGATGCTGGCGCAAACATTAATGACATTGGGGTTGAGTATTTCCGTAAAGGCTTTGCAGTTGGCGCAGATGATGGCTCCATTTCTTTGTTTCATACCACTGGTGGTGGTCGTTTGGTTCGAGAGGATACTAAACTTGGCACCAGCTTGAACTTGGCATTTTCTCCTCGGGCGAGTGGTTTACTGACCGAAAATGAGCAAAGCCTAACCTTCTATCATGTCGAAAATGAACACCCTGAAGTCACCTGGCAGGCGCTATGGCATAAAGTATGGTACGAAGGTTATCCGGAGCCACAGTATGTGTGGCAGTCAACTTCCGCAAGTGATGATTTTGAGCCTAAGTTAAGTCTGGTACCTATCTCATTTGGTACGATTAAGGCAGCTTTGTATGCCATGTTATTTGCAACGCCAATTGCCTTGGCGGGCGCGATTTATACCGCCTACTTTATGTCTTCTTCGTTACGTAAGGTGGTTAAACCGACGGTCGAAATTATGGAGGCCTTACCCACGGTTATTTTAGGCTTTTTAGCCGGTCTTTGGTTAGCACCGCTGATCGAGGATAACTTGCCTGGGGTGATTGCCATTATGATATTGCTGCCGATCGGATTTTTGGTGACCGCTTTTGCCTGGAGCAAAATGCCTAAACAATTGCGTCAAATGCTACCAGAGGGCTACGACGTGATGGTGTTGATCCCGGTGGTGATATTTATTGGCTGGGGTTGCATTGAAGTGAGTCCGTTGTTGGAGCTATGGTTGTTTGACGGTGATGCTCGCTTATTCTTAACCAACGAATTGGGGATCAGTTTTGACCAGCGTAACTCTATGGTGGTGGGCCTTGCCATGGGATTTGCGGTCATCCCCACTATCTTCTCGATTGCCGAAGACGCCATTTTTTCAGTGCCGAAGCACTTAAGTAATGGTTCATTAGCGCTCGGTGCAACACCTTGGCAAACCTTGGTTAAAGTGGTTATTTTAACCGCAAGTCCGGGGATTTTTTCTGCTGTGATGATGGGCCTAGGTCGCGCGGTCGGTGAAACAATGATTGTCTTAATGGCCACCGGTAATACTCCGGTTATGGATTGGAGTATTTTCCAGGGGATGCGTACCTTAGCGGCGAATATTGCGGTAGAAATGCCTGAGTCAGAAGTGGGAAGTTCACACTATCGGGTGTTGTTCTTAGCGGCCTTTGTCTTGTTTGTATTCACCTTTGCATTTAACACCATTGCTGAATTTGTGCGCCAACGTCTGCGCGACAAATATAGCTCGCTGTAATAGGGAAGTGGGAAATAACCGATGAATAAGTGGTTTAAATCAGGTAACCCGTGGATTTGGATGACCGCCGGGGCTGTTAGCATTAGTTTGGTTGCAGTTGTCGGCTTGTTGTTACTGATTGCGGCTCGAGGTTTGGTTTATTTTTGGCCGAGTCCGGTAATGGAAATGGAAGTTCACCAGTTTGGTAAAAACCAAACGGTCATTGGTGAGCTATATGAAACCGAGTTAGTTCCAATTGAGCGTTTACAAGCTTCCGGTGCGAATACCGAAGGCTTGGATGGTGCATTTGTGGAGCGCTTTTTGATCAAAACGGGTAATCGTGAATATGTGAATTTAGATTTTCGTTGGTTAAGCGAAAACGAAATCGTGTCCAAGCGCACACCTAAAAACATCGCGGTCGTCGAGCGTAGAACTAACGGTAACTTTTATGGTTATGTAGAAGGGATCATTAAAAATGGCGTGCATATTGAGGCAGCAAAAGATAATCAACATACTCAATTATTCGAGTTGTTAGATCGCTCAAATGGGATCATTAAACAAGCTGATGCTTTACAGCGGCACAAAATTGGTGGGGTGAACTATCAACTTGAGCGCTTACGTTTGAAACAGCGTCGATATGAATTGGATGATGCATTGACTGCCGAACATCTAGCGGATATTGAGGCGCAGACTAAGCAGCTACATGAAGAGTATCAAGTTTTAGAGAAGCAGTTATTTGCTTATCGAGATGAGGCTAAACGAGACCAATTAATCATTCGTGATATGCGTGGTGAATTGGTCACCATCCCGATGAACAATGTACTAGATGTGTTTTTCCCGAATGAAATGAACGGCTTTCAGAAGCTCGGACATTGGCTGCATCAGGCTGGTAAATTTGTGGTTGATGAACCGCGTGAAGCCAATACCGAAGGCGGGGTATTCCCGGCTATCTTTGGTACGGTATTCATGGTGATGTTGATGGCAGTGATTGTGACGCCGTTAGGGGTGGTTGCGGCTATTTACCTGCACGAGTATGCCGCAAATAATGGCTTCACCCGCTTGATCCGGATTGCTGTGATTAACCTGGCGGGAGTCCCCTCGATTGTTTATGGGGTATTTGGCTTAGGTTTCTTTGTTTATATGTTAGGCGGCAGTATTGATTCCTTGTTTTATACGGAATCCTTACCGACACCAACCTTTGGTTCGCCGGGCGTTATTTGGTCAGCTTTAACTTTAGCTATTTTAACTTTGCCAGTGGTGATTGTTTCTACAGAAGAAGGTTTATCGCGCATTCCTAGCGCAGTACGCCAAGGGTCACTGGCCTTAGGGGCAACCAAAGCTGAAACCTTATGGCGGATTGTGATCCCCATGGCAAGCCCGGCAATTATGACTGGTCTGATTTTGGCGGTTGCTCGTGCTGCGGGTGAGGTTGCGCCACTGATGTTAGTGGGGGTGGTGAAACTTGCGCCAACTTTACCTGTAGACGGCAATTTCCCCTTTGTTCATTTAGAACGTAAATTTATGCACTTAGGTTTCCATATTTATGATGTTGGCTTCCAAAGCCCCAATGTCGAGGCGGCACGACCTTTGGTATATGCCACCGCATTTTTATTGGTCACGGTAATCATTGGCTTAAACTTAGCTGCGATTCAAATCCGTAACCGTTTACGTGAAAAGTTTAAAACGTTAGACCAATAAGCTAACGGCAAATTTGTAGGAAAAAAAATGATTTCTTTGAATACAGAACTTCGTCGAGATACAAAATTAGATTTGGCTAACTTAAGTGCTGAACAAACCGCATTAGAGGTTAAAAATTTAGACCTCTATTATGGGGATAAACAGGCTTTGTTTGATGTATCGATGAAGATCCCTAAGGGACAAGTTACCGCCTTCATTGGTCCATCCGGTTGTGGTAAATCAACCTTATTACGTTGTATTAACCGGATGAACGATTTAGTCGATATTTGTAAGATCAGTGGTGAAATATTGCTGCATGGCCAGAACATTTACGATAAGAGTGTCGATGTTGCTGCGCTGCGTCGCAATGTAGGGATGGTTTTTCAACGCCCCAATCCATTTCCAAAGTCTATCTACGAGAATGTCGTTTATGGCTTACGTTTACAAGGGATGAAGGATCGTCGAGTATTAGATGAAGCGGTCGAACGCTCATTGCGTGGCGCGGCAATTTGGGAAGAGGTGAAAGACCGTTTGCACGATAATGCCTTTGGTCTATCGGGTGGTCAGCAGCAACGTTTAGTGATTGCGCGAGCGATTGCCATCGAGCCTGAAGTGTTGTTACTGGATGAACCAACTTCGGCCTTGGATCCTATCTCGACTTTAACCATTGAAGAATTGATTAATGATTTAAAGAGTCGTTATACGGTGGTTATTGTGACTCACAACATGCAGCAGGCGGCCCGAGTCTCCGACCAAACGGCCTTTATGTATATGGGGGACATGGTGGAATATGCGGATACTAATACCTTATTTACCACGCCAGCGAAAAAACAAACCGAAGATTACATTACAGGCCGTTACGGTTAAGTCCCCGTGACTGAGGAATTATTATGGATAAGTTGAATATGAACAAACACATCTCTGGCCAGTTTAACGCTGAGTTAGATCATGTGCGTAATCAAATTATGGCGATGGGAGGTTTGGTTGAGCAGCAGCTTAAAGATGCCTTAAGTTTATTAAATCGCCCCAACGCTGAGTTAGTGATAAAGGTCATCAATACCGATAGTAAGGTTAATTCTTACGAAGTCGCTATTGACGAAGAGTGCACTCGTATCATCGCTAAACGTCAACCAGCCGCGAGTGATTTGCGGGTCGTAATGGCCATTATTAAAACTATCGCGGATTTAGAACGAATAGGTGATGCTGCGGCGAGCATCGGTCGTATGGTTGAGCGGAATATGGATAAGCCTTTAAAGGCTTCATTGATTAGCTTAGAGCATCTAGGGCAACACACCGCGAAGATGTTGCATGACGTGTTAGATGGTTTCGCTAGAATGGATGTGGATATTGCTTGGCAAGTCCATCAAGAAGATAAAAAAGTGGATAAAGAATATGAACGACTCATCCGCGAATTGATGACGTACATGATGGAAGATCCTCGCTCCATCCCACAGGTGCTCGATGCATTAAATGCTGCTCGCGCCATCGAACGGGTAGGAGATCGTTGCCAAAATATCGCTGAGTACATTATTTACTTTGTGAGAGGTAAAGATATTCGCCATTTGGCAGGAGACGAAGTCGAAAAACTACTTTAATCTGAGTTTTTCTATTAAAAAGCTGGCAATAAGCCAGCTTTTTTATTTGCTATTTCTCAACAATAACGCTGCGACTACAGTTGATGCTGATTATTTTTGAGCAATTATTACATTTTTCACAGCTTGCTGGTCTGAGCTGTTATGACCGCAAGGTTTGTTTTATAACAAGCTATTATACGTATTCCTACCGATAGAAAAATCTCCGTTTTAAACATTTGAATCGCACAGCAAAAGCTAAACGTTTAAAAAACAATCTAAGATTATGTTTTTTAAAACCTTATATTATGTATTTTGTTTTCATTGTTTACCTTTTTGCAACGTTAACCTTTACGTAAACGTAAATCAATCAATCTCATCTCGTATCTTAAAAAACAAAAAGTAATTAAATTACGTAATTAAGTTTCATAATTAGACCTTGGTGGTAAGTTTTATCTCGCTGATAAATTCATTTTATAGAGTGATAACTTTAAATAATGCTTTGCTTTTAATTTATCTGGTGATATAAAAAACAGGCTCTTGAGGGTTAATTAAAACGGTCGTTTTAATTTATCAGAGGCTTTATACTTTAGTTTTAAGGGGCTATTCGGTGATAGGTTTTTGATGTAAGTTGAATTACAGATACGTAATAATTACATTGCTATCTTTGGTTTAAAGCCTATCGATAACTTGAGGTTTGTTGCTTTATTGTTAACTGAAGTGTTTGGCTAACTTGATGATTGCTGATTAAGTTGAATGTTCACTTGGTATGCGGTTATGCGTATATAAAGATTGCGAACATAGTAACAATATACTTAATAATGCATCCTCGTCGTCAAATAAAGGGTTTAGGTGATAACGATAACAAATCAAGACGCAGCATTATTTGGGTCGATTGACCGATTGCCGAGAGGCTAATCGCAAGTATAAGCGGTGTAAAACAAACTAGGTGAATACGCAGTACAGTTCGCTGTACTCAGGAATGAAAGTCGAAGAGGGATTGAACATGACATTAACAAGAGAACAGCAAATTCAAGCATTAGAAAAAGATTGGGCCGAAAATCCTCGTTGGAAAGGGGTGAAGCGTCCTTATAGCGCTGCAGAAGTGGTTAAGTTGCGAGGTTCGGTCATCCCTGAGAATACGATTGCTCGTCGTGGCGCAGAAAAATTATGGTCTTTGGTGAATGGCCAAGCTAAAAAAGGTTACGTGAATTGCTTGGGGGCTCTCACGGGTGGTCAAGCGGTACAGCAAGCTAAAGCAGGGATTGAGGCGATTTACTTGTCGGGTTGGCAGGTAGCGGCTGATAATAACTCTGCATCAAGTATGTATCCTGATCAGTCGCTATATCCAGTCGATTCGGTGCCTAAAGTGGTAGAGCGGATCAATAATTCTTTCCAGCGAGCTGACCAAATTCAATGGGCAAGTGGACTTTCTCCCGCAAATGGCGGTTTAGATTACTTTTTACCCATTGTGGCTGACGCTGAAGCTGGATTTGGTGGGGTTTTGAATGCTTTTGAACTGATGAAAAGTATGATTAAAGCAGGCGCTGCAGGTGTGCACTTTGAAGACCAACTCGCTTCGGTGAAAAAGTGTGGTCATATGGGAGGGAAGGTGCTGGTTCCCACTCAAGAAGCGGTACAAAAGTTGATCGCAGCCCGTTTTGCGGCCGATGTTGCCGATGTTCCAACTCTGGTGATTGCTCGTACCGATGCAAATGCAGCCGATCTATTAACTTCTGATGTTGACCCTTACGATGCAGAGTTTTTGGAGGGTGAACGTACCAGCGAAGGTTTTTACAAGGTTAGAGCGGGTATCGATCAGGCCATTAGTCGTGGTTTAGCTTATGCAGAATATGCCGACTTAATTTGGTGTGAAACTGCAACGCCTTGTTTAGAAGAAGCACGTAAATTTGCCGAAGCAATTCATGAAAAATACCCAGAGCAATTGCTTGCTTATAATTGTTCGCCTTCGTTTAATTGGCGTAAAAATCTAGATGACGAAACGATCGCTAAATTCCAACAGGAATTGAGTGATATGGGATATAAATACCAGTTTATCACCTTAGCTGGGATCCATAATATGTGGTACAACATGTTCGATTTGGCTCATAACTACGCTCAGGGCGAGGGGATGAAACACTACGTTAATATGGTGCAAGAAAAGGAATTTCAAGCTGCTGATCGTGGTTATACCTTTGTCGCCCACCAGCAAGAAGTAGGGACAGGCTATTTTGACCAAGTGACTAACGTCATTCAAGGCGGTAAGTCCTCGGTGACTGCTTTAACAGGATCTACTGAAGAAGAACAATTTAGTTAGTAATCGAACGATTGACTAAATTTGTACAGAATAAGATCAGTTTAACTGACGTTGTTCGTTAATTTGGCAGCCTTTTGGCTGCCTTTTCTGATTGAAGCGCTGTGAGGTTCAAGTTGAGTATCACTAACTCGCGTTAGTCATTTGGCGCCGAGTATATGTGAGTTTGATTTATGTCGATTGTAAATAGTGGTTAGCTTGAACTAATACTTGGCGATATAAATCCAAACAGACCGCGTCAATATCAGTGGCGTGTTGTTCTAAATCATGGGCCATGAGCACGAGTGGTGCCGGGCGGCGTAGGCGTTGGCTAATAGCTTCAAGTGTTCGGCCCAAGCTGGCCCGATGATGGTATTGATGTAACCAATCGTATTGTTGCATCCGCTGTGCGGTAAGCTTTGCCTGGGCTGGCAAGGGGAAGTTAGCGAGTTGCTGATAGCAGTGCTGAATAAAATCGCTGCGGTTTAGTATCGAGAAATCTTGCCAATGTTGACTGAGTAAATGGTCGAAATATACGTCGAGAGCGATCCCAGCATAGCGGCGTAGCTTGGGTCGAAAACAATGCTGTAAACCGGTTTTGATCACCATCTGGTCAATGAAGCTGTCGATATGTCGATGCAGTAAAATACCTTGTTGCTCAAACAGTGGATAATTTTTCCAGGCCTTACCTTTGACAAAGTCACCTAACAATGCACCGGGAATCGAACTCTTCGTTTGTTGAGCAATGTGGAAATGCGCGAGATAGTTCATTTTGTGAAACTGATGTCTGTGGTGTTATTCATTAATGATACGCACCGATAGCACCATAGATCCCTTCAATGAGCATTTGGCAACCAATAACCGCTAAGATCAGACCCATTAATCGAGTAATAATATTGATCCCTGATTTTCCGAGCAAGGCTTCTAGCTTTTGTCCAAAAATGAAGAACACGAAGGTGATCAAGCACAATAGAGCAAATGCGCTTACGGTTATCGCAATATCTTGCCAAGCATTTGAAGCTGAAAAACTCATTGCGGTGGCAATTGTTCCTGGGCCAGCCAAAATAGGTACTGCTAAAGGCGATATTGCAATATCTGTATCGCTTTCCTCTGAGGTTTTATGCATTTCGGAATGTTCTCCATGGAGCATATTGTAGCCGATGAGAAAAACTAAGATGCCACCAGTAATCCTGAGTGCTGGGAGGGTAATTCCAAACATGTGGAAAATGGTTTTACCTAATAATGCGAAGGCTAAGATGATAAAAAATGAGACCATTAATGCTTTAATTGCGATGGCTTTTTGCTGTCTTTCAGCTAACTGACCGCTTAATCCGATAAATACTGTGGTATTTGCAATAGGATTCATAATGGCAAAGAAGCCGAGGAATACCGTAATGGCGTGTTGGGTCAATTCATTCATCTGAAATCCTTATCGCTGAAGAAGATAGCGTTTACGGTCAAGGTGGTTCGCGACCGAAGTTTTTGATTTGTGGCGAGAGAGGTCGGCGATTGGTGAAGTCAGTTCATGTTTCTCAATTGCTAGCCTTTCTTACAGAGTTGCCAAAATATCGTAAGCTGAAATAAGACAGATTAACAGAGCTTTAGGCCTTTCTCGAGCTAAAAAAAATCCAGCACTAGGCTGGAAAAAAACATAAGGAATGGCTAATACGGGCTATTGCTGGAGGCTAAATAGCAGGGGCGATTAGCGGCCCCATAAATCGACTTATTCGAAACGACTGAATACGACGCTAAAGGATGGAAGCACCTCGCGATTTATGTGATGAAGAATACCGTGATATAGATCACAAAACAACTTTTATTGTAATTTTTTTACTTAATTTTTATTCTTTTTTAGTCATTTTTGTGAAAATCCAAAGTAATACAATGAACTATGTAGTAATTATACTTAATCTTCGGTGTTTTGCGGTTCTTGTTCCGCTAACATTTCTAGCAAGGATATGGCTACACCAACAAAATCTGTATCAGTAATTATGCCTAATAACCGTTTACCTTCTACGACGGGGAGGCAGCCGATACGATGTCGTTCAATGTGTTTAGCGGCTTGCTCAACACTCGCTTCGGCGGATACGGTGTGTAACTTGGTAATCATGATATGTTTTAGCATGATTTGTTGTTCATGGGCTCGTCTTTGTTCTGGAGTGGTTTTTGTTAATGATGATTCTTGCGCGGCGAGTAAGGTTCGTTCACTGACTAAACCGACCAGTTGCTGTTGCTTGTCGAGGATGGGTAGGTGGCGAATTTTGAATTCCTTACACAGACTAATCGCTTCTTCTAAGGTAGTTTGTTCAGTGCAAGTGTGTGGCGTAGTAGTCATGATGTCTGCAATTTTAATCATAACGAGCACCTCTGGTTGTCATCTCTTCTTTAAATCTAGAGGTTCTCGGTGAATTTGGGTTGATAAAAATCAACGAATTTTGTGCTTTTTCAAGGTGCGGTACAGACTTGTGGTGTTGCTTATAAAAGCGATGAAAATATCGTGAATTATCTTGCTAAATTGATGAATATCTACTGCTCATTCCCTTCGTTTTACTTCTGATCTTTGTTGCTGGTTCGAGCTTTGGTGATGGTTTTTGGGGGGATTACCGGGCTGCTTGTTATTGGCTTTAGTGAGGTCGATGGTAGGAAGCGGTGTTCGCTAGATACATCATGAAATAACAGGGAATAGGTGAGCAAGCCGAAGGGCTTGGTTGAGCATTGTTTACTTGCTCCCTATGAAACAGGGCTTAACGGTAGGCTATGAAGTCTGCCTACCGTGAGTCGTGATAAAACTGCCAATGAACACTCGATTTGCGCGAGTGTTCTCGTTTATTTCTGCTGAATGATGGCTAAAACAGTTTGTGATAGAGACGATTGGCATAGTCATCAGTCATGCCCGCAATATAATCAGCAATCACGCGTGCTTGATTACTTCCATTTTCGCCTGCTTGTAGCCAACGGGTTCGGGTATTTAGTGGCAACAAGCGCTCAGGGTCGCTGGCAAAGGCTTGAAATAGCTCCATGACGACTTGTTGGCCTTTGAAACGGGTCATTTCTATCTCAGGGGTTTGAATGACATAATGTAAGACGAAACGCTTAAGTACGTCTAAGGCTTGCGCCATGGGGGGCTCCATGGCGGCTTGTAAGTCCAATAATGGATCGTCGAACAGTTGTTGATGACGAAGCCTGATAGAGGTGATAAAGGCATTTACTAAGCTGCCTATCGCATCTTTTTGATCATAGTGATGTTGGCTGAATAGTTTTACGGATAACTCGCCAATTTCATCGGCTAACCAGCAATCTTTGATATCGGCAATCGCCGAGGCGACTTGTTCTTGCCAATCGTGGCGGCTGACAATACCCATGACAATGGCATCTTCAAGGTCGTGCACACCATAGGCGATGTCGTCGGCTAGTTCCATAATGGAGCAGTCTAAAGACTTAAAGCTGCTCTTACGATGTTGCTGGCTACTCACCTCGCGACTTTGTACGAAACGTTGGCGATCGTTTAAGCTAAAGCTGGCAAGGACCCAGTGATATAATTCACGGTCGTCATCATAGATCCCTTTCGCAGGGGTCCAATCTGCAACCTTTAACTGACGGAAGCTTTTGGCTTCTTGAGGCAGTGGTTGGCGCTGTAAGTGACTTAATAAACATGGGTATTTGATAATACCTAACAGAGTTCGTCGCGTCAGGTTCATGCCATTCGACTCGGTATACGGCTCTAATTTAGTTAAGATCCTAAAGGTTTGGGCATTGCCTTCGAATCCCCCGTGATGACGCATCATATAGTGCAGCGCGACTTCTCCACCATGGCCAAAGGGAGGGTGGCCGATATCATGAGCGAGACATAAACTCTCAATGAGATTTAATTCGGGTAAAAAGTGATGTGGTAGGTCCTTTAAGGAGTGAATGTGGCCGATAATGCCTGTACCAATCTGCGATACTTCCAGCGAATGAGTTAAGCGGGTTCGGTGAAAGTCATTACTGCCGATGCTGAGCACCTGAGTCTTGTTTTGTAAACGACGAAACGCTGCAGAATGAAGGATCCTCGCTCGATCTCGTTGCCAAGGAGTGCGATGATCATTGCGTCGTTGATTTTGTTCTTCAACAAATCTTGCTATGCCATCTTGTTCGAACAGTCCATTCATTTGGTGGGCTCCCACTACTACACATTCACTACCTTACACTACCTTTAGTAAAAATAGTATGTGCTTAATTTTAAGCAAAAAAAAGGCACCAAAAGTGCCTTACTATTTTCAGCCGAGAGCTTTAATCGACTTGCCGATAGCCATCTAAAAAATTTGCAATTCTTCCTATTGCTTCCCTTAGCTCTTCTTCTCGAGGTAAAAAAACAATCCGAAAATGGTCAGGTTTGGACCAGTTAAAGCCAGTACCTTGTACAATTAATATCTTTTCCTGCTGCAACAAATCTAGGGCAAATTGTTGGTCGTCCTTAATGTTGAATTTTTCCACATCAAGTTTTGGAAATAGATACATTGCGCCTTTGGGTTTTACGCAGCTAATTCCTGGGATATCGTTCAGCAGTTGCCAAGCAAGGTTGCGTTGTTCATATAAACGCCCCCCGGGAACAATTAATTCATTGATACTCTGATAGCCGCCGAGTGCTGTTTGAATTGCATGTTGCACGGGCACATTGGCACATAAGCGCATCGATGCCAGCATGTCTAAACCGTCGATGTAGTCCGTCGCGCGATGTTTCGGACCACTAACGAGTAACCAACCAGAACGGAAGCCACATACGCGATAAGCTTTGGATAAGCCGTTAAAGGTTAAGGTGAGCACGTCGTCAGATAATGTCGACATCGGGATGTGTAAGGCATCATCATAAATAACTTTAGAATAGATCTCGTCGGCAAATAGAATCAAATTATGTTCACGCGCCAATTCAACCAGCTCGAGAAGAATTTCTTTGCTATATACCGCTCCTGTTGGGTTATTTGGGTTGATCACCACCAAGCCTTTGGTACGAGGTGTAATTTTACTGCGGATATCGTCTATATCGGGAAACCAACCTGCTTGTTCATCACATTCGTAGTGAACTGGATTACCGCCAGATAAGGTTACGGCAGCTGTCCATAGCGGGTAATCGGGTGATGGGACTAACATTTCGTCGCCGTTATTTAGCAGTGCCTGCATCGCCATCACGATGAGTTCACTAACGCCATTACCGAGATAAATATCTTCGAGGGTGGTGCTACGTAGTCCTTGTAACTGGTAGTGGTGCATTACTGCTTTACGGGCCGAAAATAAACCTTTGGAGTCGCAGTAACCCTGAGCTGTCGGCAGGTTATGGATCACATCGACTAGAATTTCTTCAGGCGCTTCAAAATTAAACTCTGCAGTATTGCCAATATTTAACTTCAGTACACGGTGACCTTCTTCTTCAAGGCGTTTGGCTTGCTTTAATACAGGACCTCGTATGTCATAACAGACATTGTCGAGTTTATGGGATTTCGCTATTTGATACATGATAGTTACAGCCTTAGATGGATATGCTTATTAACTTATTTTTTGAGCTTGCTTGCAAGCCTTTGCGATGAGTATTTATACTTTTTTAGAATTTTTTATGGCTGATGCGATTTTGTGCGATGAGTTGATGATAAACTGCTACTTATAGTAGATTTTTCATTGTGAGACTATGTTAGAACTCAAGCATTTAAAAACCTTACAAGCGCTTCGAGAAAGTGGCTCCTTGGTGGTTGCCGCTCAGCGTTTATGTTTAACTCAGTCCGCTTTATCTCATCAACTCAAAGATCTTGAATCACGTATTGGCGCTAAACTATTTGTCCGAAAGACCAAACCATTACGCTTTACCATGGCGGGTTTAAGAGTATTAGACTTGGCCGATAATGTTATAGAACAGGTACAGCATACAGAGCGTGAATTGAGCCGTCTAGTTGGCGGTCAGGCTGGGCGGCTGCATCTCGCCATTGAGTGTCATAGTTGTTTTAATTGGTTGATGCCCGCTATCGATCATTATCGTGGCTTGTGGCCAGATGTGGAATTGGACTTTAGCAGCGGATTTAGTTTTGAACCCTTACCCGAACTTGCGTTGGGGCAGTTGGACTTAGTGATTACTTCTGATCCCCAAGTGTGGGAAGGGATTAGTTATTGGCCATTGTTCTCCTATCAACCGACATTAGCGTTAAGTCCTAATCATCCCTTGGTGAATAAACCGATCATCGAACCGGAAGATTTTTCCAAGCAAGTGCTAATTTCCTATCCTGTGGATAGTCATCGTTTAGACCTCTTTAATTTGTTTTTGGACCCCGCTGGTGTGGAGCCCTTGGCGATCCGTAAAGTTGATATGACCATCATGATGATGCAGTTGGTTGCCAGTGGCCGGGGAGTTGCGGTATTGCCCAATTGGGCATTAACTGAATATGTTAATAAAGGTTATATCGTGACCCGCCCCTTAGGGGATGGAACATTGTGGCAAAACCTTTACGCAGCCCGAGCTCAAAGTCATCAAGATAGTGCCTACATTGAAGCCTTTCTAGACATTGCCCGCGAGCATTGCTTTAGCCATTTAGAGGGGATCAAACCGATAGTCTAAAACGGCTTTTATTGAGTTATTAGATGGGGTCGATGGCAATCAATTGATTATCGAACATATTCTTGATAAGGCCCACAAATTCATCGATAAACTGTTGCTGCTGCTGGGTTGGACTGCTCATCCAAACACCAGATAAGACTTGTTCTAAGTCATTCATCACCGCGTCCATTTCGCGAATAACGGTGAAGCGATGTTCACTATCGAGGTGCTCGTGTTGGCGACACACTAACATCACGTTGTCAGATAACTTTTCAGTGACATAATCGCATATTGTTAACGGATTCTGTTGTGCCTGCGTATGTTCAAATAACGCAAGATTGTCACTTAAGAAGCCAATTAGCTGAACGTAGCCTTCACTATCAGTTACCATCGTTCTGTTTCCCTCTTCAACTTTATCTTTATCTGTTTAGTGTATAACGAAATATGACTTAAAAAAAATGTCAGTGAACAAATATGTTAGCTCTATAAGGTCTGAGTTAACTCAGCAGACTGAATATAGGCTTGATTACAAGAATTGGGTAGATAAAGTCTCGGATTCGCCCGTTTTAGATCGCTTAAATGATATTCTAACAAACGCTTGTCTATGGGAGCTGTGCTTTCAGTTTGTTGTAGCCAATTGACTAAGGATTTTGTGTTCTGTGCAAATGCCTGTTCTAAGTCGACGATTTGTTGTTTAGTTTTTTGTATTTGCTCCACATTTAGGGGGGAACGCTGTACTAAATTAATCAGGTAAGGCGTCAGCTTGTGGGCTTGTTTAAAATAACTATCACGAATAGGGACAGGAGACAGCTTCAATTGCTGCTGGCGTTCTAGTTGACCGCAGATATGATTCGCTTTAAGTAAGCCTACGGTTTGTTGGATCACTTGGTTGATATCAAAACCTTCGCCGTACATTTCATGGATCCCAGTGGCTAAGTCATGTTTAGCCAGCCGTAATTTGGGAAAGTTGAATTGTTCTCGAGTAAACACTCTTACTCGGTTAGGGGCCGCATGCCGGGGGACGATAATCGCCAGTTGATCGCGCTTTTGCTCAAAATATAGGTTGGCAATCGCGTGCTGTTGTTCACTTAAGCTAATCAGCCGACCACTAATTTGGCAATCTACGGACTTAGGTTTATCACCGATCTGGTTGGCACTAACATATTGTTGAGGATAATCGGGTAATGCCTGAACTTGTCCCAGTTGGCGCTGCAAATAGTGAGTTGCAATGGCGGCACGACAAATGGCGGTTTCATCTAATGGCTCGATGTTAAATACCTTCCAGGCAATTAATGCAACCATGAGTATTAACATACTGCTACTCATAACAATCAATGGTTGCCGTCGAATGATCATAACTGCCTCGTAAACTAGAAAATAATAGCCATAGTGTGTTTATCTGTTGTTTTTCAAAAAACTAAAGGACTATTTAGAATTATAGCGTCTTACTTGGCAGCGCTTGATCTTCTTTTCTCGGTGAATTTTCTAGCTAGCTTAAACTCGGCGCATACGTCGTGTTAGCACGCCAACAAGCTGTCTAGCAGAATTGCCAATTTAAAGTTCTTTACAGGACAAATTTTACAACCTTGTAGTGTGAACTTATGGCCGACTAAGGCCGCGTGCGTTTGGTGATTATTTAAACTTGCTGTTTAATTATTTAAGGCAAAGCAGCGTTTGAGAAAACTAGTGCCGGCATGAATCATTGCGCGTCGCGTGGCGATTGATTCGGTTCTTATTTTAAAGTCATCGTTTCGTCGTTAACAATTAGCTGACTGCTTGGGGCGAATGCCCCAACTTTAAATATTATGCTCGTTATTTTAGGCGGTTTTTTGTTTGACCGGAGGTCGCGTCGCTAATTCGATCCTTCCTTTGGGTTTACTACAACAGGTGAGGACTTGGCCTTGGGGAATATTGGCTAAAGGGGGCGTGGAATATTCAACTTCCCCCTTTAATAGGGTGTTTCTACAAGCGCCGCAGACACCTTCTCGACAATGATATTCAGGATTAAATCCTGCCTGCTCAAAGGCTTCTAGAATACTGCGATGGTGGCTATCAACCACCACCTCAATACCATCAGCGATCACTCGGCCTTCTTGATGCGGCATTACAGCTCAAAATCCTCAAAGTCATCGACTGCAATGGTTGAGTCAATTTGTCCGACGAGGTAGGAACTGATTTCAGCTTCTTGTGGTGCGACCTGTACATTGTCTGAAACTAGCCAAGAATTTATCCAAGGGATCGGGTTACTGCGGTCTTCAAAGCAAGGGTGTAAACCCACGGCTTGCATTCGGTTATTGGTTATATATTCAACGTATTGACAGAGGATCTCTTCATTCAAACCTATCATTGAACCGTCTTTAAATAGGTACTTGGCCCATTGTTTTTCTTGTTCAGCTGCATCGGTAAACATCCGCCAAGCGTCTACCTCACATTCGGCCGCTATTTCGGCCATCTCAGGATCGTCTTTCCCTTCGCGCATTAAATTAATCATGTGCTGGGTGCCTGTGAGATGAAGAGCTTCGTCACGGGCAATGAGCTTAATGATTTTGGCATTGCCTTCCATGAGTTCACGTTCAGCAAAGGCAAAAGAACATGCAAAGCTTACATAGAAGCGAATTGCTTCAAGTACATTAACCGACATTAAACAAAGGTAGAGTTTCTTTTTCAACTCACGAAGTGAGACGGTGTAAGGCTTGCCATCGAGCAGATGTTCTCCTTCGCCATAGAGGTGATACATTGAAGAGGCTCGAATTAAATCGTCGTAATATAGTGCAATGTCATTGGCTCGTTTGATGATTTCTTCGTTTTCCATGATGTCATCAAAGACTTCACCGGGATTTCCCATCACATTACGAATAATATGGGTATACGACCGCGAGTGGATGGTTTCACTGAAAGCCCATGTTTCTATCCAAGTTTCGAGTTCAGGTAGGCTCACCAAAGGCAATAGAGCGACATTGGGAGAGCGTCCTTGAATACTATCAAGCAAGGTTTGGTATTTTAAATTACTAATGAAAATATGCTGCTCATGTGCGGGCAATTTTGCATAATCGATGCGGTCTCTGCTGACATCCACTTCTTCTGGACGCCAGAAAAATGACAATTGCTTTTCAATTAATTTTTCAAAGATAGGATGACGTTGTTGGTCATAACGAGCCACGTTTACCGGCTGACCAAAGAACATGGGTTCTTTGGTGGCATCGTTGGCTGTTTGGGTAAAAATTGAGTAGTTCATCTACATTATTCCTAACAATTCTTTGCGCCTAAGCGCGTAAACTTGGCTTAAATTTTACATGCACCGCCGGCGCAATCATCATCTTCTGGCTCGGGTTTCATATTATCGTGCTGGTCGCTAGCGCCATCACGAGTATTATGATAATACAGAGTTTTTACGCCATATTTATAGGCGGTTAGCAGGTCGGCAATCAAGATTTTCATGGGGACTCGATTACCCACAAAGCGTGATGGATCGTAGTTAGTATTAGCCGAAATACTTTGGTCAACAAACTTTTGCATTAAACCCACTAATTGCAAATAACCGTCATTATTTGGGATATCCCAAAGTAATTCATAGCTATTTTTGAGGTTTCCAAAGTCAGGCACCACTTGTTTTAGAATGCCGTCTTTACTGGCTTTTACACTGACGTAACCGCGTGGTGGTTCAATGCCATTGGTCGCGTTGGAAATTTGGCTGGAGGTTTCCGATGGCATCAAGGCTGATAAGGTTGAGTTACGTAAGCCGTAAGTGGTTATTTCTTGGCGTAATTCTTCCCAATCGTAATGCAGCGGCTCGTTGCTTAATTGATCCAACGATTTTTTATAGGTATCGATGGGCAGAATACCTTGCGCATAGGTGGTCTCATTGAACATCGGGCAGGCACCTTGCTCCTTGGCAAGACGCATCGATGCTTTTAACAGCCAGTACTGGATTGCCTCAAAGGTGCGGTGGGTTAAATTGTTGGCACTACCGTCACTGTATTTGGAACCATTCTTAGCCAAATAATAGGCATAGTTAATGACCCCAATCCCTAAGGTGCGACGGCCAAATGACCCTTTTTTCGCTGCTAGTATGGGGTAGTCTTGGTAATCGAGTAAGCTATCTAAGGCTCGAACTGCAAGATCTGACAAGTCTTCCAATTCGTTGAGATCTTCAATCGCCCCTAAATTGAAAGCCGATAGAGTACATAGGGCGATTTCACCATTCTCGTCATGCACATGCTGTAACGGTTTGGTGGGCAGTGCAATCTCTAAACAAAGGTTTGATTGACGAACTGGTGCTTGAGCCGGATCAAATGGGCTATGAGTATTACAGTGGTCGACGTTTTGAATATAAATACGTCCGGTAGAAGCACGTTCCTGCATCAATAAAGAGAACAAATCAACGGCTTTAATCGCCTGTTTACGGATACTAGCGTCTTGCTCGTATTTTAGATAAAGCTGCTCGAAGGTATCTTGATCTTCGAAAAATGCATCATATAAACCCGGTACATCGCTGGGCGAAAATAAAGTGATGTTTTCACCCTTCACCAAACGTTGGTACATTAACCGATTCAGTTGCACCCCGTAGTCCATATGACGAACTCGGTTATCATCAACGCCTCGGTTGTTCTTGAGTACTAATAGTGACTCGACTTCGAGATGCCAGAATGGATAGAAGATAGTTGCAGCGCCACCACGCACACCACCTTGTGAACAGCATTTAACCGCCGTTTGAAAATACTTATAGAAAGGGATACATCCAGTATGGAAGGCTTCTCCCCCACGGATCTCACTACCCAAGGCGCGGATCCGTCCAGCGTTGATGCCGATCCCTGCGCGCTGTGATACGTAAGTTACAATCGATGATGCGGTGGCGTTGATGGACTCTAAGCTATCACCACACTCAATCAATACACAGGAGCTGAATTGACGGGTTGGGGTGCGTACTCCCGACATGATCGGTGTTGGCAAGGAAATCTTAAATAAAGAGGTCGCATCGTAAAAACGGCGAATGTAATCCAAGCGAACTGATTTGTCATAATGGGCAAATAAACAGGCTGCTACTAGGATATACAAAAATTGGGCACTTTCGTAGATCGTGCCAGTGACGCGGTTTTGTACTAGATATTTACCTTCCAGTTGTTTTACTGCTGCATAGGAAAAGTTCATATCGCGCCAGTGATCGATAAACTCATCCATTTGGGCAAATTCTTCCACGGTGTAGTCTTTCAGCAAATGCATGTCATAAAGACCCGCTTCACATTGTTTGACCACATGTTCGTAAAGCTTCGGTGGTTCAAACTGACCGTAGGCTTTTTTTCGTAAGTGGAAAACTGCTAAACGAGCGGCTAAAAATTGGTAATCGGGCGTTTCTTGAGAAATTAGATCTGCAGCCGCCTTGATAATCGTTTCATGGATATCTTTGGTGGCCATACCATCGTAGAATTGAATATGTGATTTTAGTTCGACCTGTGAAACGGATACATTTTTAAGGCCCTCGGCGGCCCATGTAATCACTCGGTGAATTTTATCCAAATTAATGGCTTCTTGTTTACCGCTACGTTTGGTTATCAGTAGATCTGTATTCATGAATGGAGGGCCTATATCCTAATTTTGTGCTACTGGCTGTCTAGTATGGCAAATATTGCCTGACTACTAGATATAGTGTTTATAAATTTATTTGATACAAGATAATGAGGTTTTGTCGATTTCGCAAGACTTGGAAAAATGAAGAACTTGTGCATAACATGCGGATAATTGCTATATGTTAGTGCTTACTAACTAGCTATCCATGTGACTTTGTTAGCGTGGCGTTAATGCAAGTTCTTTTTGCTATAAAAATAGAAAATTATTTATTTTTATGAAAACTTGAAGCGGTTTATAATTTAGCCAAATGTTTGGCGATTAGCTGTTCAAGTTGCTCACTTTTTTGACAGTGTAAATCGGCTTGCCAAGTGTGGATATTGTCATTTTCCGAAATATAGCCCCATTCGGCTAAAATAGTCGTCATCTGGGTGTTGTTTCCAGCTTCGATGTCACGCAGAGCGTCGCCAACATACAAACAATGCTGTGCTGCTACTTTGAGTTGTTGGCAGGCATGTAACATGGGTTCCGGATGCGGTTTCCGCTGGCTAACCGTATCGCCTCCGACTAGCGTTGCACAGCTCGCAAACTCAGTAAAGTAAGCAAGTAACTGCCGACTTAAACTTTCAGGTTTGTTTGTCACGATCCCCCAAGGTGTAGATGTTGCATCTAAGTAGGCTAAGGTTTGCTGAATGCCAGGGAATAAATTAGTGTCGATGCAGATGTTCGACTGATAAAAGTCGAGTAATTGTTGACGCAGTTTGGTTTGCTCTTGTTGATGCCAACTTTCGCCAAAACCAAAACCCAGTAGCCCCATGGCACCATGGGAGCTTAAAGTTCGAGCATCACTTAAACTAATGAGTGGTTGCTGGTGCTGCGCTAGTACATGATTTGCGGCCGCTGCAAGATCAGGCGCGGTGTCTAATAAAGTACCATCTAAATCAAATAGTACCGCAAGTTTATTGTTCATCCTGATCCTGCTTGGCAAGTTGTAACATGTAATTCACATCGACATTAGGGCTTAAGCGAAAGTGCTCAATCACTGGGTAAAATTGTACCCCGGTAATGGCCTGACTTTGTAGGCTGTGCTCATCAGCCCAGCTGAGCAACTCTGAAGGACGGATAAATTTATCATGCTGATGGGTTCCGTTGGGAACCAGCTTGAGCAGTTTTTCTGCCGCCAGAATCATAAACAGGTAGGCTTTTGGGGTACGATTGATGGTTGATACAAAGAGGTAACCGCCGGGCTTGACCAATTTGGCGCATGCTGCAATTACCGAGCTTGGATCGGGCACATGCTCAAGCATTTCCATGCATGTCACCACATCGTATTGGGCAGGCTGTTGTTCGGCGTGCTGTTCGGCGGTGGTCTGCAGATAAGTTAATTGTGCCCCGGTTTCTAAGGCGTGCAATTTGGCGACTTCAATTTGCTCTTGCCCCATATCGATCGCAGTCACATCAGCCCCTCGCAGGGCCATACTCTCGGCTAATATTCCGCCACCACAACCGATGTCGAGGACTTGCTTGCCAAATAGTCCCTTGGCTCCCCGCTCAATATAGTCGAGACGTAATGGATTGATCTGGTGCAGGGTTTTAAAATCCCCTTGTTCATCCCACCAACGGGAGGCTAAGCCTGCAAAATGTGCTATTTCTTGGTGGTCAACATTTTGGCTGTTATTTGGCTGTTCCATTGGTCTCTTTATCCAAGTCATTATTTATAAGTATTATAAGAACTTGTTCATCCTAGCCACAAGCTTTTGTTGAATTCCGGTAGTTTTTCATTTTTCTAAAAGAAAAGAGCGACATCAGGCCTGTTAAGGCGTCGGTTTTATGGTAAAGTTCTCGATTACGCTGAGTAATTGTAACAAGCAATAAAAACGAAGGATTTTGTCGTCTATGAGCGATCTTGCAAAAGAGATCATGCCTGTCAATATTGAGGATGAGCTGAAAAGTTCCTACCTTGATTATGCCATGAGCGTGATTGTTGGACGCGCCTTACCAGATGTACGTGATGGTTTAAAACCTGTGCATCGCCGGGTGTTGTTCGCAATGAATGTACTAGGTAACGATTGGAATAAGCCTTACAAAAAATCTGCCCGTGTGGTCGGTGATGTTATTGGTAAATATCACCCCCATGGTGATAGTGCCGTTTACGATACAATTGTGCGGATGGCACAGCCGTTCTCCTTACGTTATATGTTGGTAGATGGGCAAGGTAACTTTGGTTCGGTTGATGGTGATTCAGCTGCAGCAATGCGTTATACCGAAATCCGTATGGATAAGTTGGCGCACTCTTTACTGGCTGACTTAGAAAAAGAAACCGTTGATTACGTCCCCAACTACGATGGTACCGAGCAAATTCCTGCGGTGTTGCCGACTCGGATCCCGAACCTGTTAGTGAACGGAGCTTCGGGCATTGCGGTGGGCATGGCCACCAACATTCCACCACATAACCTCACCGAAGTGGTGAATGGTTGTTTGGCAATGATCGAAAATCCTGAGATCACCATCGACGAATTGATGGAATATATCCCTGCGCCGGATTTCCCTACCGCGGGTATTATTAATGGCCGCGCAGGCATTATTCAAGGCTATCGAACTGGTCGCGGTAAAGTGTCGATTCGAGCGAAAGCGGAAGTCGTCACCGACAAGGCCGGCAAAGAAACGATTATTGTTCATGAGATCCCTTATCAGGTGAACAAGGCTCGACTGATCGAGAAGATGGCCGAGTTAGTAAAAGATAAAAAACTGGAAGGTATATCTGCATTACGTGATGAATCCGATAAGGATGGCATGCGTATTGTGGTTGAATTGAAACGCGATGCAGTGGGCGAAGTTGTATTAAACAACTTATATTCACAAACCCAGATGCAAGTGTCCTTCGGCATGAACATGGTTGCCTTGGATAATGGTCAACCGAAGATTTTTAATCTTCAAGAGATGATCGAATGCTTCATTCGTCACCGCCGCGAGGTTGTGACACGCCGTACGGTATTCGAATTACGTAAAGCCCGTGATCGTGCGCATATCCTCGAAGGTCTAGCGATCGCGCTAGCCAATATCGATGAAATTATCGAGCTGATTAAAACCTCTCCGACTCCAGCCGAAGCAAAAACGGCTTTACTTGCTAAAGGTTGGGACTTAGGTGGTGTTGCGGCGATGCTCGAGCGTGCAGGCGATGATGCGGCTCGTCCTGATTGGCTAGAGGCCGAGTTTGGTATTCGAGATGGAAAATATTTCATCACACCGACTCAGGCACAAGCTATTCTCGAATTACGTTTGCATCGTTTGACCGGTCTTGAGCATGAGAAGATCATTGCAGAATACAAAGACTTATTAGATCTGATTGCTGAACTGTTGCATATCTTGAATACCCCGACTCGTTTGATGGAAGTGATCCGCGACGAGTTGATTGAAGTGCGCGAGCAATTTGGTGATGAGCGTCGCACCGAAATTTCAGCGAATAGCTCCGATCTGTCGATTGAAGATCTGATCAATGAAGAAGACGTGGTGGTGACGCTTTCCCATGAAGGCTACGTCAAATACCAACCTTTGAGCGAATATGAGTCACAGCGTCGTGGTGGTAAAGGCAAAGCCGCCACCAAGATGAAAGACGAAGACTTCATTGAGAAGTTGCTGGTGGCAAATACCCACGATACGGTCTTGTGTTTCTCAAGCGTCGGTAAAGTGTACTGGATTAAAGTTTATCAATTGCCGCTGGCGAGTCGTCAAGCGCGTGGTAAACCGATTGTCAACTTACTGCCATTGGGTGATGATGAGCGAATTACCGCGATTTTGCCCGTTCGTGAATATCAAGAAGACAAATTCATCTTGTTTGCAACGGCGAATGGCACCGTTAAGAAAACCCCGTTAACCGCCTTTAAGCGGCCATTATCCAGCGGTATCCGCGCGATTAACTTGCATGATGACGATAAGCTGATTGGCGTTGATATCACCAATGGTGACAACGAAATCATGTTGTTCTCTGATGCGGGTAAAGTGGTGCGCTTTAACGAGAAGCAACGGGATAGTGAGACGGGTGCGGTGAAACTCGATCCTGAAACCGGTGAAGAGCTGTTGGCCTTACGTCCAATGGGTCGTACCGCTGCCGGGGTTCGTGGGATTTCGCTTGACGCCGGTCAGAAAGTAGTCTCGTTGATTGTGCCAAATGGAGACGGAGACATTCTAACCGCCACCGAAAATGGCTATGGTAAACGAACTCGTTTAGATGAATATCCGGCGAAGAGCCGCGCGACCAAAGGTGTGGTATCGATTAAGGTGAGTGAGCGGAATGGCTTAGTGGTGGGGGCCGTGCAGGTGACCGAACTACAAGAAATGATGCTGATTACCGACGGTGGTACCTTGGTTCGTACTCGGGTCCATGAAGTTTCGTTGGTTGGCCGCAATACCCAGGGGGTAACGTTAATTCGTACTACCGAAGGTGAAAAGGTGGTTGGTCTACAACGGATTGACGAAATCGAAGAGGCAGAGTTTGAAGACTTAGCCGATGGTGAAGTAGCGGAGCAAAACGCTGAGGCTTCCCTCGACAACGATAACTCAGCCGCTGCCGAAGATGATTCGGCGGCCAGTGAGACTGATGCCGAATAGTCATCGGCTATAACATAAACGGGCGGCTTCGGTCGCTCGTTTTTGTTTGAGAGACCCGCCAAACCATTGGTATAGCCTATTACAGGCGGTATAAAATGAACCACTGCAGTGGTCGAACACAACATAACAAAGAGATAGGCATGAGAAAAATCTACAATTTTTGTGCAGGCCCGGCGATGTTGCCAGAGGCTGTGATGCAACAAGCCCAAGCTGAGTTTTGCGATTGGCAAGGTTTAGGGGTATCGGTCATGGAAGTGAGTCATCGAGGTAAAGAATATATCGCGATGGCTGCCGAGGCCGAACAAGATCTCCGCGATTTACTGGCGATTCCCGATAATTATAAAGTTCTATTCTGCCAGGGAGGGGGGCGTGGACAATTTGCTGCTGCCCCTCTGAACCTGCTTGGGGATAAAACCAGTATTAGTTATATTACCACCGGACAGTGGTCGAAAAGTGCCGTTGTCGAAGGTGAGAAACACGCGGCAGCCAAGGTGTTTGATGCACTGGCTGTGGATGAGCATGGTCAGGTTTCAGTGCAAGACAGCTCTCAATGGCAATACGATAAAGATTCTGCCTATGTTCACTACTGCCCCAACGAAACCATTGAAGGGATCGCCATCGAAGAGACTCCAGATGTGGGAGATATGATTTTAGTGGGGGATTTTTCTTCTACCATTTTGTCTCAGCCTATCGATGTTAGCCGCTATGGACTGATCTATGCTGGCGCACAAAAAAATATCGGCCCTTCGGGCTTGGCAATTGCCATCGTGCGCGAAGATCTGTTGGATAAAGCTCATTCACTCACCCCAGGTATCATGAATTACAGCGTATTGGCGGCCAGTGATTCGATGTTTAATACGCCACCGACTTACTCCTGGTACTTGGCTGGCTTGGTGTTTAAGTGGTTGAAGCAGCAAGGTGGCTTAAGCGCTATGGCTGAAAAAAATGCCGCTAAAGCCGAGTTATTATACCGATTTATTGATGCGAGTGACTTTTACCACAACTCGGTCGCGCCAGAGAATCGTTCAAAGATGAATATTCCCTTTCAACTGGATAATCCCGAGTTGGATGCACTGTTTTTGAGTGAAGCGGCACAAGCAGGTTTGATGACTCTGAAAGGACATCGCATTGTGGGTGGCATGCGCGCCAGTATTTATAACGCGATGCCCATTGAAGGGGTGCAAGCGCTGGTGGCCTTTATGGCCGATTTTGCACAGCGTCATCCGCAAGGCTAGCCAAACACTGGCAATTTTATCAAGCAATTAAGCCAGTCTATTGGCACTAAAGAAGTAGAGATAATAGATAAATGGAACAATTAACCCTACAGCCAATTTCACAAGTTGACGGTGAAATTAACCTTCCAGGCTCCAAGAGTGTGTCGAACCGAGCATTGCTGTTAGCTGCTCTCGCCGAAGGTGAAACGGTTCTTAACAACTTACTCGATAGCGATGATATTCGGCATATGTTAAACGCGCTGAAAACCCTGGGAGTGTCTTATCAGCTTTCTGACGATCGACGTCGTTGCACGGTGACGGGTTTAGGACGTGCCTTTAAGACGGAGCAGGCTGAGCAGTTGTTCCTTGGGAATGCCGGCACAGCCATGCGCCCACTGTGTGCCGCTTTATGTCTCTGTGAGGGGGAATTTAGCTTGACTGGCGAGCCTCGCATGGAAGAGCGACCGATTGGCGCCTTAGTCGATGCTTTACGCCAAGTGGGTGCCAACATCGATTACTTGAAGAGTGAAGGTTACCCGCCGCTGAAGATCAATGGTACCGGTTTGCAGGGTGGCAAAGTGAGCATCGATGGCTCGGTTTCCAGCCAGTTTCTAACCGCATTCCTGATGGCCGCCCCCTATGCTCAAGCTGACGTTGAAATTACCATTATTGGCGATTTGGTGTCCAAGCCTTATATTGATATCACTTTGAAGATGATGGCCGCTTTTGGGGTCGATGTAGCAAATGATAACTATCAGCGTTTTGTGGTCAAAGGCCAGCAGGTGTATCGTGCTGCCGGCGAGTTTCTGGTTGAAGGCGATGCCTCTTCTGCCTCCTATTTCTTAGCGGCCGGCGCGATTAAAGGTGGTCAGGTAAAAGTCACAGGGGTGGGCAAGAAATCGATGCAGGGTGATGTGTTATTTGCCGATGTATTGTCGGCCATGGGCGCAGATATTGAATGGGGCGATGATTATATTATCGCGCGCCCGGGTGAGCTAATGGCGGTGGATCTGGATATGAATCATATTCCCGATGCTGCCATGACGATCGCTACGACGGCGTTATTTGCTCGCGGTACCACTTGTATTCGCAATGTATACAACTGGCGTGTTAAAGAAACAGACCGCTTAAGTGCAATGGCGACTGAGTTGCGTAAAGTGGGTGCCACGGTTGTCGAAGGTGAAGACTTTATTGAAGTGACGCCACCGGCAAAAATCAAGCATGCAGCAATCGATACCTACGATGACCACCGTATGGCGATGTGTTTCTCTCTGGTGGCTCTGAGTGACAGCGCGGTGACGATTAACGATCCGAAATGCACTTCTAAAACTTTCCCTGACTATTTTGAACGTTTGCAACAGCTTAGCTCGTAAAAAAGGTCGCTAAATTGTTACAACTTAGTTAGTCTAAAGGGGTCACTTTTTTGTGACTCTTTTTTTATATCTGCATTTTGACTCACCTTGGTGGGTTTAATAATTAAATAGGCAAAAAGCCAACACTAAAATGCAGCAAAAACGGTAATGGATACTATGAATGTATATACAGCTAGACAGGCGATCTTAGATCGTCGTCAGCGAGTGGCTGCCTATGAATTGTTATTTCGTGATGGGCCAGAGAATGTATTTCCCAATATAGACCCCCATGAAGCCACTTCTAGGTTGATTATTCGTACCCAGTTAAATCAGGGTTTACAGGAAATCACTCAAGGAAGACCAGCCTTAATTAACTTTTCAGAAGATAGCCTTTATTCAGATATTGTCTGTTTGCTGCCTAAACAGCAGGTTGTGATTGAAATTCTGGAATCAGCAAAACCCAGTAAAAGGCTATACAAGCGTTGTCAATACTTGGTTCGCAGTGGTTATCGTTTAGCTTTAGATGATTTTATTTATCATCCTGAGTGGGAACCATTTTTTAAACTGGTCTGTTTAATAAAGATAGATATAAGAAAAACACCCTTGAATCAACTAGGGTCTTTTTTTGCTGTTATCAATAACTATAAAAGTATCAATTTATTAGCGGAGAAGATCGAAACTCAGCAAGAATATCAGCAGGCGAGAGCTTTAGGTTTCAGCCTCTTCCAAGGTTTTTATTTTTGTCGGCCCGAAATGCGCCAATCTAAGGAGCTGGATGCCAGTTATCAGGTGATCTCTCGACTATTTCATGCAACCAGCAAAGACGAGGTTAATGTGAATGAAGTGGTCGGTTATTTCGAGCGAGACACTAGTTTAGCTTACAAGTTATTGCGTTATGTGAATTCGAGTCACCAGCCAATTGTGCGAAATATCGTATCGATCAAACAAGCGGTCGTATACGTTGGAAATGCTCAATTACGTAAGTTAGTTGCGATACTGGCTAACGCAATGACCGTTAGTCATAAGCCCAGAGAGTTGATGAGAATGTCATTACATCGGGCTCGTTTTTGTGAGTTGGTCGCAAACCGTCTATCACAGGTCAATAGAGACAGTGCTTTTTTATGCGGCTTATTTTCTTTATTAGATGCGATATTAGATAAGCCATTGAGTGAAATTCTTGGTGCTTTACCATTGGATCAAGACATTAAGGCTGCACTATGTAGTGGGCAGTCATCTGTGTTAGGTATCATGTTGCTCACGATAAAATCCTACGAACAGGGCAATTGGGCCTTGAGCGAAAGTTTGGCTCAGCAGTTAGAGATCGATTATCTGGATATTGAACAATTTAACTTGCAAGCGCTGCTATGGAGCGAAGAGTTTCAATCTTTGTTAAGTCCAACAGCATGAAATGAAGTTTAGGTCTTGATGAAAAAACAGCTTCATTTTTATAAAAGAATACCTTGAAACGATTATCGGTAATGATCGATTCTACTTTCGATTTCTATCACCATTGATGGTGGTTCGAACGAGGATCTCCAATCGGCGAATAGTGAAAAGAAACCTCACGATAGTCCTAGTCATAGTGGTGTGAAGTTTTGGCTCGCTTATTGAATTTGTGAGTTAGCAAACATTAATAGGGTTTTTACTTGGTTTTTATTGCATATAAATCAAATAATATTTGATTGATTTTGGTAAGCTGCATAGAGAATATTTGTACTTGGCGCATAGAATGCCGAGACAGCGGGAATTTTTAGGAGCTAAATAGTTTGCAGTGGTGCCTCGTTAAATCTTTAACGTTGCTAGTGGTAGCTTGTTGTTGGTCGTTGGGTGCTCATGCCTATATAGTCAATGCCAGTGAATATCAATGGCTCGAAGATCATCCAAAGGTGAAAGTTGCGGTGGTTGCTGAGCGACTTCCTTTGGAATTTTCGGACCCTCAGGGACAAGCTCAGGGCTATGCGGTTGATATGTTGGCCCAGTTAGCTTCACAAACCCATTTAGTTTTTGATTATCATGTGTTCTCTAGCATCTCCTCTGCAGTGCTTGCTTTGCAGCAAGGTCAGGTAGATATGCTTAGTAGCGCACCTCGTCATCATCGGCTAAGTCCTTTTGTTCATTATACCCAAGCCACCGAGCTGCAAACTCTGGTTGCCTACCAAAACTTAAATCATGCCCGTTTTAGTTCTGTTGAACAGTTATCTGGCCAGAAGGTGGCGGTGGTGATGGGCAGTAGTGCTCATGAAATTGTCGCGAAACAGTTTCCCAATCTAAGTCTTCAGCCATTTACTCGCTTGTTCGATGCGATGCAGGCATTAGCACAACAACAAGTGGTGGCGATCGTCGCAGGAAATGACGAGGTCGCCGCACAACTTCGAGCAATGCCACAATGGCATATGCAACAAGCCTTTCAGTTTGACCAAGATCTAGAACATCGATTCGCCGTTCGTGATGATTGGCCAATGTTGGTGAGTTTGCTTAACCGCGGTCTGAACTCCCTTGAGCCAAACTTTAGCCAGCAGAGTTACCACCGATGGCAATCGATTGTCGCAACGACCCAGCCAAGTAACACCGTATCTTATTGGTGGGGACTCGGGTTATTGCTACTGTTTATCGTGATTGGTGCTGGTTTCCTATTCATCCAGCAAAAATTTCATCGCCTAAAATACAAAGCCACCCTGTTACGTGAGCAATTAGACTATTGGAAAAATCATGATGAGGTAACGGGCCTGCCAAATCGAAGACATATGACCCGCTTAATTGCCGATTGGTTAGATGATGCTTTACCTATGTCGGTGCTGATGTTCGATTTTCCGCGGCAAAACGAAGTATTTGAGAACTTTGGCCAACATCTCGGAGAAGTAACTAGAGAAGCATATGCTAAGCGCGTACAGAAGAGTTTGCGTCGGCATTATCCGGAGGCTCAGCTCGGTTATTGGTATCATCATTATTTTGTGGTGGCGATACCAACGGTGAATCGTGATAAAGAAGTCATTGCGATCGCCAAACAGATCATTCAAAGCTGTCGAGGTTGGTTACGTTTAGAGCAATTACAGTTGTTAACTCGCTGTCATGTTGGCTATAGCTGTTTTCATCCTGGTCGAGATGCGATCCACAGCGATGCTTTACTGGCAAATGCATTTACCGCTTTAAATCATGCGGTAAAAGATGGCAGTAGTATCTGCCGTTATCATCCCGACTTTAGTCAGGCAAGCCTCGTTAAACTGACCCTTGAATCTAAATTACGTAAAGCGATTGCCAATGATGAATTGGAGTTATTTTATCAACCTCAGTATTGCTTGCTTTCGAACCAAGTGATCGGCGCTGAAGTATTATTGCGCTGGTTTACCGATGGGGGGGCGATTTCTCCTGATGAATTTGTGCCTGTCGCTGAAGAAACAGGCTTAGTGCTGCAATTAGATAAATGGGTGTTTGAGAATGCGATGCGGTTCATGGCGCGCTACGCAAGTCAATTGGCGAAAGACTTCAAATTATCCGTTAACTTTTCCGCTGCAACGGTGTCTTTAGGTCATGCGGAGAAAATCGCGATTAGTTATGCCCAGCAATGGCAGGTGAATCCGCAACGGATCTGTATTGAAATTACTGAATCTGCCATGATGGAACAACCAGACGAAGCGAAGGCAAGCATTCAACGAATGCGAGATGCGGGTTTTGGAATTGCGATTGACGATTTTGGGACCGGTTACTCGTCTATGGCCTATCTGAAACACCTACCAGTCACCTTGTTGAAAATTGACCGTGCCTTTGTGAGTGGTTTGGAAGATAACCTGTCCGATCAACATATTGTTAAAGCGATGGTTATGGTTGCACGTAGCATGAAATTCCAAGTATTAATCGAAGGTATTGAAACGCAGAATCAAGCCAATATTGCGTCGGTGATGGGTTGTGAGCAAGCCCAAGGTTTCTTTTTTGCCAGACCGCAAGCTGAGGTTGATTTTGTACAACATTACTTACCTAAACCCCACTTGAAGGAGCCGCTTCGTTTAGTGGGTAGTTAATCTTGGCTCGCCTTTTGCTTTCCCTTGAGTAACAACGATAAATGCCATTAATCTGGCGGGAGAGGGAAATCATGAGAGTTGAGTCAGCAAATCTATTTAGCGAACTCCAATCAATGGCCGGTGAAATGAAAACTGGCGGTATTGCTCAGGATATAAATCAAGCTAACGCACCGCTAGGCCTCTCAAAAGTTAATAGTGACTTTGGCAGTTTATTAAGTGACGCCATTAATAATGTGAATGGCTTACAGTCGAATGCCAATGATTTACGAACCCGTTTCGATTTAGGCGATCGTAACGTTGGTATTGGTGATGTGATGATTGCTAGTCAAAAATCCAGTATTGCTTTCGACGCAACGGTGCAGGTGAGAAATAAATTAGTTGATGCTTACAAACAAATTATGTCTATGCCCGTTTAATGGGACTAGGAGTATATTGTGGCGAGCGAAGGGAGTAACGCAATGAGTCAAGAACAAGCACTACTAGGCTCCGATAGCGATAGTGATAATTTAGAAGCAACGGAACAACAGAGTTCTGCACTATCATTTTTGAGTAACGGTGATGTTCTGCGCCAAATTATTATGATTTTGGCCCTCGCAATATGTTTGGCAATGGCGGTGTTTTTGCTGATGTGGGCGAAAGAACCAGAGATGCGACCACTGGGGACCATGACCACCAATGAACTGGTTGAGACCCTTGATTTTCTCGATCAGGCAAAAATACCTTATACCATTGAAGGTAACTCGGTATTAGTCAATGCTGAACAATACCAAGATATTAAGTTAAAACTTCGTCGCTCAGGGCTGAGTGAGGCTGCGCCAGCTGGAGAGCAAATTCTGCTCAATGATATGGGCTTTGGTGTCAGTCAGCGTTTAGAAGGTGAGCGTTTAAAACTGAGTCGCGAACGTCAGTTGGCGACAGCCATTGAACAAATGAAGTCGGTGAATAAAGCTCAAGTTCTATTGGCCATTCCCAAAAGTAATGTATTTGCCCGTCAGGAGCAAAAACCTTCTGCCACCGTGGTTCTCAGCCTGCGTAATAATAATGGTCTGGTGCAAGAAGAAATCGATTCGATTGTTGATATTGTCGCCTCAGCGGTACAGGGTCTTATTCCAAGCCGAGTGACGGTGACCGATCATAATGGCCGTTTGTTAAATTCTGGCAGTCAAGATCCGTTATCTTCGCGTACTCGTAAAGAATTTGAAATGGAGCGTAAGCGCGAATCTGAATATAAAAACAAGATTGACGCTATTTTGATCCCCGTTGTAGGCTTAGGTAATTATACAGCTGAAGTTGATGTGACCTTAGACTTCACTGCTGTAGAGCAAACGCAGAAGCGCTATAACCCCGATTTACCGGCAGTTCGTAGTGAATTCACGGTTGAAAATAATAATGTTGGTGCTGGCGCGATAGGGATCCCTGGAGCCTTAACCAATCAACCACCAGTCGCTGCACAGATCCCAGAACAAGCAGGTGGCGCAAATGCACAAACTCAGTCTGGAAGTAGTCACAAAGAGGCCACGCGTAACTATGAACTGGATACAACAATTAGTCATACCCGTTCTCAAGTGGGGGTGGTGAGGCGAGTGAGTGTTTCGGTGGCATTGGACTATAATAGTCAAGTTTCTGACAGTGGTGAAACGACACGTGAGCCACGTTCTGCAGAACAGCTCGCTAGCATTCGCCGTTTGTTGCAAGGTGGCGTGGGTTTCAATTTAAGCCGTGGTGATACACTCGAGGTTGTGAGCGTACCATTTACTCGACCTGAAATATTAAGCGAAGCTGACTTGCCGTTATGGGAGCAGGCATGGTTTTGGCGAGCAATGCGGATTGCGGGCAGTGTATTAGTTCTGATTGTATTGATTGTGGCCGTGGTTCGTCCGATGTTAAATCGTATTCTTTCTAGCGGTGAAGAGAGTGAGCATGCTGAAACTGATTTAGATGCGGCACTTGCAGCTTATGAAAATGATGATGATTTACAATTGATTTCGGCCGACAATACCGAAACAGATTTTGGGATCCGTGATGGACAGCTTAAACTACCGGACCTACATAAAGATGAAGACATGTTAAAAGCGGTGCGAGCCTTGGTCGCGAATGAACCTGACTTAGCCGCGATGGTAATCAAAGACTGGGTAATTAACGATGCCAAATGAAAATGAAAATGATATGGATCCAGAAGTCGTTCTGGAAGGAATGAGCGGCATTGAGCGAGCCGCGATTCTGATGCTGAGTTTAAATGAAGATGACGCAGCGACCATATTCCGCCATTTAGAACCCAAACAAGTACAACGTTTGGGGATGGCAATGGCATCGCTCGAGGATTTTTCCCATGAGCGAGTGGTTGCGGTGCATCGTTTATTTATCGACGACATTCAGAAATACACCAATATTGGAATTGGCAGTCAAGACTTTGTACGTAAGGCGCTTACGGCAGCCTTAGGTGAAGATCGCGCCTCCAGTCTGGTTGACCAAATTATTATGGGCAGTGGTGCTAAGGGCTTGGACTCTCTGAAATGGATGGATGCGCGTCAAGTGGCGAATATCATTCAAAATGAACACCCACAAATTCAAACCATTGTTCTCTCTTATCTTGAAGCTGAGCAGTCGGCTGAGATTATGTCGCAATTTGCCGAGAAAGTACGGCTTGATTTAATGATGCGGATTGCCAACTTGGAAGAAGTTCAACCCGCTGCCTTAACCGAATTAAACGAAATCATGGAAAAACAGTTTGCAGGGCAAGCTGGAGCTCAAGCGGCCAAAATGGGCGGCTTGAAGGCGGCAGCCAATATTATGAACTTCCTCGATACCAACATGGAAGGCATGCTCATGGATTCGATCCGCGACAGCGACGAAGAGATGGCGCAGCAAATACAAGATCTGATGTTTGTTTTCGAGAACTTGGTCGATATCGACGATCGTGGTATTCAAACCTTGCTGCGTGATGTTCCTGGTGAGTTACTACAAAAAGCATTGAAAGGTGCCGATGATGGGCTGAAAGAGAAAATCTTTAATAACATGTCGAAACGTGCCGCTGAAATGCTAAAAGATGATTTGGAAGCGATGGGCCCAATTAAAGTCAGTGAAGTTGAAACCGCGCAGAAAGAAATCCTTGGTATTGCTCGCCGCTTATCCGAAGCTGGCGAAATTATGATTGGTGGTGGCGGTGGTGATGAGTTCTTATAATCGATGACAGAACAAGATAAAAGTGAATCAACAGACGAGCACGACTCTGAACTAAAACAAGACGCTAGCCAATCATCTATGGATGATGACGAGATTGCGGCTTTATTGGCTGAGACTCAAGGTTCACCAGTTGAAGTTGCCGACCAAGAATCACAGGCGATGATTGATGATGTTCTGGCAGATACTTCCGTCGGCCCTGAGCCTGACGATATCGTCTGGCCTTTGCCCAATTTTTCAGACGCAGAGCACCGCCAGCATGGGCAATCGAGTAACGCATATGGTGTTAAGCCGTCTTGGGTTGATCAGCCAGAACCAGAAGTAGAGCCTGAAATTCAGTTCGAGCCGATGACCATCGAAGAGTTAGAAGCGCTTCGCCAATCGGCTTACGATGAAGGTTTTGCTGAAGGCAAATTGGCGGGCCATGAGGCCGGTTTACTTAGTGGCCATGAAGAAGGGCTTGCAAAGGGGCTTGAGGCCGGACAACAACAAGGTTTAAGCCAAGGCTTAACTGAAGGCCAACAACAGATCGATGAATTAAGTGCCCATTGGGCTGGTTTGGTGGGGCAGTTACATCAGCCAAAGGCGCAAATAGATGCGGAGGTTGAGCAACAAATAGTTGATCTTGCGATGAAGTTAGCGGCAGAAATCGTTCAAGTGGAATTGCAGACAAACCCTGAGATTATTGTTAAAACAGTGAAACAAGCAGTGGCCGCTTTACCGTTACAACAGCAGAGTATTCAAATCCACCTTCACCCTCTAGATTTAGCTATTGTTGAGCAGGTCTTTCCTCCCGAAACCCAACAGAAGAAAGGTTGGCAGCTATTGACTGATGGTAGCCTTACTCAAGGTGATTGCCTGATTGAAAATGACTTATCTTCGGTGACTGTAGAGATGAGTGAAGTGATTCAGCAGAGCTTACGCTCATTTATTCGTCAAAATGGTCAAGATGATGACTCTGATCCAACGGCTTAAACGTTATCAAACAAGCCACGTGCGCAATAACCCTACAGTGGCGGGTAAGTTAACTCGTGTGGTGGGGCTGACTCTTGAAGCCATTGGCTGCCGTGCTCCGCTCGGATCTTTATGTGCAGTCGAGACCTTAGATGGATTTTTAGAAGCGGAGGTGGTTGGTTTTTCTGGCGATAAACTATTTCTTATGCCTAGTGAGCAGTTAACCGGTGTATTACCAGGGGCTCGGGTGATCCCTTTACATGAACACCATGGTATTCCGGTTGGTATGGAGCTATTAGGTCGGGTGATCGACGGGTTAGGTAAACCCCTCGACGGTTTAGGCGAAATTCATTGCAAGCAGGTGGATAATTTAAGTTCAGTCCGTTTAAATCCCATGGCTCGAAAGCCAATTAAGCAACCACTTGATGTCGGTGTGCGTTCAATAAACGCGGTGCTTACCGTGGGGCAGGGGCAACGAATGGGATTGTTTGCCGGATCGGGGGTCGGTAAAAGTGTCTTGATGGGCATGATGACTCGAGGCACCACGGCCGATGTTGTCGTGGTGGGTTTGATTGGTGAACGAGGTCGAGAAGTGAAAGAGTTTATCGATGAAATCTTGGGAGAGGAAGGGCGTCAACGCGCGGTTGTCATCGCCGCCCCTGCCGATGCTTCGCCGTTAATGCGATTGAAGGGCTGTGATACAACCTTAACTATTGCTGAGTATTTTCGAGATCAGGGTTTGAATGTTTTACTGTTAATGGATTCATTGACTCGTTATGCTCAAGCGCAGCGCGAAATTGCTTTGGCCATTGGCGAGCCGCCAGCGACCAAGGGCTATCCGCCTTCGGTATTTGCCAAGTTGCCACGTTTGGTGGAGCGGGCAGGTAATGGCGGGGAAGGCCAAGGGTCGATTACTGCATTTTTCACGGTACTCACCGAAGGGGACGACTTACAAGATCCTATTGCTGATGCCGCCCGTGCTATTTTAGATGGCCATATCGTTTTGTCGCGTGAACTCGCCGATGCTGGCCACTATCCTGCGGTCGATATAGAAAAATCGATTAGTCGCGTTATGCCAGCCGTGACTAGTGATAACCATCAATTATTGGCCCGCCAATTGAAATCCTTAAATTCTTCTTACCAACAAAATCAAGATCTTATCGCAATTGGTGCCTATCAGCGAGGCGCCGATAAACGAATTGATTTAGCCATTGCCATGAAGCCTCATTTGGACCAGTTCTTGCAACAAGAAATGAAAGAAGTTGTAGCTTATGACGAAAGTCTGACGCGGATGCAGCGTACCATGCAAATGGCTAACATCAACGCCCAAGGTCCGCTCAACTAGCTACCAATAGAACCGACTAGGAGAGTACCATGGCGAGGCGAGCGTTATATTTAATGGTTGAGCGTTTGCAGGAACAAGAGCAAGATGCGGCGACTGAAATGGCTCAAGCTCAACAACAACTCAATGAATTTGAGACTCAACTGGCGCACTTACAGCAATACCGTCGTTCTTATCTTGAGCAAGCTTTAGCGAAGGGAGTTGATGGTTTGCACGCCGATAGTTTCCATCAATATCAATTGTTTATTCAAAAGTTGGAACAGGCGAGTGTTCAACAAGGTAAGAGCATTGAACAAATTAAAAAAAATGTGATGTTGAAACGCAAGCAATGGTTGGATCTGCAGGCTAAAAGAAAGGCGATGGAGTTGCTGATTGATAAACAGCTGAAATTGAAACAACAGCAGCAAATGCGCGAAGAGCAAAAGTTGCTTGATGAATATGCTTTATATGCCCATTTACGTGGTCAAGCATAATTGGCGTATTTTTTGCCTAATACTTATATGTGCTATCGCTTTGCCGCTTTGCTCGATGGAGACTCTGTGTTTCTTTGCTCGCATGGTAAATAAAGATAATTTTTAAGGGTAAGCAACAATATGGAATTATTGTTAACAGATACCGCCGGGGCTAATCAATTCTCGGCCTTAAGCAGCGCTTCGCTAAGCCCTTCTGCTGGAGCTGGCGATTTTGCAAAAATGGTTAGTGAGTTGGATAACTTACCTAAGGCTGAAAATGCCCTTGGTTCTTTAGTTAAAGAGCAGTTTGTTAAACCGCAAACCGAGCAGAATGCCTCTCAGTCATCGCTTGAGTCGCAAAGCCCTTCAGATTTACTGAAACAGTTGACTGACGCAAAACAAGTTGTAGTTGATTTAAATCAGACTGGTGCTGTGGAAGGAGAGGCTGAATCTGAAGAGCCGCAGTCGACAGCTAAACTTACGGATTTAACCACTTTATCTGAGAAAGAGGATACCGATGTGAAGGCAAGCGGCAGGGATCTGCCGCTCGATATCGAAACTGATGACGTAGACCTTTCTCTTGAAGATTCGAACAGCGCCGCTGAAGCTCATGCAAAGGCTGGCTTTGACAGTGAAGAATTGTTGAACCTCGACGAAAAAGTAACTGAGGATAAAACAGCAGCGGACTCTGATGAGACCGATCCCGACAGCGATCTCATCGCGATGCTAACTAAGGATAGCTCGTTGGCAGAAGTGACTGCTTCGAGCAAGTCGCAATCATCGGATCAAGCTGACAGTGAAAGTGTTGAAACTGCAAACACGAAACTCAGTAATGGAACTCCAACTCAGCTGGAAAAACAAAATGTCACTGAGGGCTCTAGTGTTCCCAAACAAGCCGTCAGCACGGTCGTTGATGATGCTGCGGCTAAGGATGTAACTACTCAGGCCAGCGATCGTCCTCAGCAAAAAGTAGCGAGTGATTTGAGTAAGGCTGAAGCATCAAGCGGTGGCACACCGCCAGAGAACAAAACTGATGATAAACAATCAGTTAATGCCCAATCAACGCCACTCAGTGGGCATGGTAAGCTCGAGCAAGTTGAGTTAGCAAAAAATCAGTCAACTCATGCGACTGGTAGGCTTGAACAAACCGATATAACTAAGGCGCAGAATAGTAAGCTTGAACAAGCCGAGTTAGCCAAGTCTCAATCAGCTCAATCTGCCCAAGCCAACAGCATTGCTGATAAGTCGGCAGGTTCGGATACGGTGAAAGCCGATCCTGGTCAGCAAGCTGCGACTGTGACTTCAAAAGTCGAGTCGAATTTGAATGCTGTCGCAACAAGCGGCGAACGCCGCTCTGTGAATCAAACCTCAACGTCTAGCGGTGATACAGTGGTTGCGGCGCAGCAGAGTGGGACGACTAACGACACTAAATTAAACGCCAATCTTAGCCAAGCGAAAGAAATCACGCCTGAGCAACAGCAGCCAACACCACATCGGGTTGTCGATGCAAAAGTTCAGAGCTTTAGTCAAGTTGCAGAATCAGCGAATAAAACTCAAAGTGGGACTGCTGAATCAGGTGCCCAAGCTGATAAGTTCGCAAGTTCAGCGTTTGCAGATGGGCGTGCCACGAGCGAAGGTAAGCATAGTGATGATCATCAACAACAAGGGCAGGCTCAACAGCATACGGCAGCTCAAGTTGGCTTAACTGAATCGGCTAGAGCACAGCAGACGAATCATCACTTTAATGGTGTCTCTGGAGCAGAGTCCATTAATCGAACTGAGCAAAATGGCGAGATAAGCCTGAAGCAAGCTCAACAAGCGAATCAACTCAATGACAAAAATGGGCTGATGAATCAACGTTTAAATCCGAGTCAATATCAAGCGCCTGCAGAATTAAATCAACGCGTGCAATATATGCTAAGCCAAGGCATGCATAAAGCTGAAATCCGTTTAGATCCTGCTGAGCTGGGTAGTATGCATGTGCGCTTGCAAATGAATCATGAGCAACAAGTATCGGTACATATTCAGGTGCAAAACCCGCAAGCACGAGAAGCCTTAGAGCAAACCATGCCTCGGTTGCGTGAAATGCTTCAACAACAAGGCATAGAGCTTGGTCAAAGTTCGGTCAATCAGCAGCATCAAGGGAGTTCTTCTAATCAAGGCCAAGGTCAATCTTTAGCGGGTGGTGGGACAGAGAGTCTGCGTCGCGGTATTGAGGGCGGTGTTGAACAAGAGCTAGACAGTTCGCAGATAAATCAATCAAGTCGTGACGGAATCGACTTCTACGCATAGTTTATTTGCTGCTAAGGCTGTTGTCGTCCATCCTAACTATGTAATAATCAAATCAGTTTTAGTTATTAATTCATGGAAGCATAAATGGCTGAAGAAACAGAACTAAAAGTAGAGGAAGAGGGCTCAGGGAGTAAGAAGAAGCTAATCATCATTGTTGCCATTGTTGCCGTATTGGTGATCGGAGGTGTGGTTGGCTTTCTGTTAATGAGCGGCGGTGGGGATGAAGCACCAGCTGCAGCCACGCCTTCAGAAGAAGCCACGTCGAGCGTTACCCATAGTGCCTTATATGTTGGTATGCCTCGGCCATTTGTATTTAATATTGTCGGCGATAGTCGGGACCGTTTGGTACAGATCAAGGTGCAGTTATTAGTGAGAGGCACGGTCAACGAAGAGTTAGCGAAGCTACATATCCCATTGATTGAAGGCACCTTGTTGAATGTTTTTAGTTCCGCGTCGGTTGACGATTTGTCGACGCAACAAGGGAAAGATGCTTTGCGAGAGAATTCGCTCGTTGAAACACAAAAAGCATTAAAAGAAATTACTGGTAAAGTAGTGGTTGAGAAAATTCTCTTCACCGGTTTTGTGATGCAATAAAGGAATACCGTGAGCGATTTATTAAGCCAAGACGAAATTGATGCGCTGTTACATGGTGTCGATGACATAGAAGAGGACATTATTGAGCCAGAAATGTCTGGCAGTGTGGTTGAGTTTGACTTCTCTTCCCAAGATAGGATTGTGCGTGGTCGGATGCCAACGCTTGAGTTGGTGAATGAACGCTTTGCTCGACATATGCGGATTAGTTTATTTAACATGATGCGCCGTACCGCTGAGGTGTCGATTAACGGCGTACAAATGATTAAGTTTGGTGAATACGTTCATACCTTGTTTGTTCCTACGAGTTTGAATATGGTTCGTTTCCGTCCATTGAAGGGGACGGCCTTGATCACCATGGAAGCTCGCTTGGTGTTTATTTTAGTGGAAAACTTTTTTGGCGGTGATGGCCGTTATCATGCCAAAATTGAAGGTCGAGAATTTACACCCACCGAGCGCCGCATCATCCAGATGCTGCTGAAGTTAATCTTTGAAGATTATGTTGAAGCTTGGGCGCCAGTTATGGATGTGGGCTTTGATTATCTGGATTCTGAAGTGAATCCAGCGATGGCCAATATTGTTAGCCCTACCGAAGTGATCGTTGTAAGTTCATTTCATATTGAGTTAGATGGCGGTGGCGGAGATTTTCATATTGCCATGCCATACTCGATGTTGGAACCGATTCGTGAACTACTTGACGCGGGTGTGCAAAGTGACAAACAAGATACCGACCAACGCTGGAGTTCGGCGCTTAGAGACGAAATAATGGATGTTCCGGTTGGTTTACACACCAAGTTATTAGAGACCGATGTCACTTTACGACAGTTGATGCATTTAAAAGTGGGGGATGTTATTCCGGTCGTGATGCCCGAAACCGCAATGTTATTTGTAGAAGACTTACCAAGTTACCGAGTCAAAATTGGCCAAAGCAACGAGAAAATGGCACTGAAAATTGAAACTCAATTAAAACGTCCGGACACTGTGAAGAGTGATTTGGAATTGGTCGTCAGTAGCAGCCGTCGACTTACTAGCGATGATTGAGATAAATGAGGAAAAACAATGAGTGATCAAGATGATATGGCTGATGAGTGGGCAGCAGCAATGGCCGAAGCAGAGCCAGCTCCGTTAGAAGAGTTTGTCGATGAATCTAAGCCTATCTCAGAGGAAGAACAACGTAAACTCGATTCAATCATGGATATTCCGGTCACGATTTCCATGGAAGTTGGTCGTAGTAATATTAGTATTCGTAATTTGTTACAACTTAACCAAGGCTCGGTGGTTGAGCTGGATAGGGTGGCAGGCGAACCCCTCGATGTATTAGTGAATGGTACTTTAATCGCACATGGCGAAGTGGTGGTGGTAAATGATAAGTTTGGTATCCGTCTCACCGATGTGATTAGCCAAACCGAACGGATTAAAAAGCTCAAGTGATGCAATTGCGCAAATTAGCTTATTTATTGGCTTGTAGCATGGTATTACCTGTATATGCAGAGCAGACGACGGCAAGTACCTCTAACAGTCAGGTGGAATTGGTCTCTTGGCTGATGTCTTTTGCTTTGGTCTTGGTGACTATTTTTGTTTGTGCTTGGGTTTTAAAGAAAACCCGTTTGAGTCAATTTGCTGGCGGTCAAGCGAAGGTTGTCGCAAATTTGGCTCTGGGAACACGAGAGCGAGTAATGGTCGTGGAGATTGGCCAGCAACAATATCTGTTAGGGGTAACTGCACAATCAATTAACCTGTTGGATAAATTAGAACAACCTCTAGAGGTCAAGAATAATTCTGCCAACGGAAACTTCGCAAAACAGCTGCAAGGAATGTTATTTAAAAATGAAAAGTAAGTGGCTGTTATGGCTTTTGGGTATTGGTTTAGTTTTTAGCTTACCCAGTTACGCCCAGAATGGGATCCTGCCAGCGATTACTATGACGACCAGTCCCGATGGCGGGCAAGAGTATTCAGTCACACTACAAGTTTTAGCCTTAATGACTGCATTGTCATTTTTGCCAGCTTTGGTGATTATGATGACCTCTTTCACCCGTATCGTCGTGGTGATGTCTATCTTACGTCAAGCCATGGGGTTGCAGCAAAGCCCGTCGAACCAAGTCATCATTGGCATTGCGCTATTTTTGACTTTTTTCATTATGTCACCCGTGATTGATAAGGTGAATGAGAACGCGGTACAGCCCTATCTCAATGAGCAGCTAAGTTCAACCGAAGCTTTTGAGCAGGCCAAGCAGCCGCTGAAAGAGTTTATGTTGGCGCAAACGCGTTTGACTGATTTAGATACTTTTATCCGGATCTCAAAAATTGAAGTCGGCTCTCCTGAAGAAGTTCCGATGACGGTGCTTATACCAGCCTTTATTACTTCAGAACTGAAAACCGCTTTTCAAATTGGCTTTATGTTATTTATTCCTTTTTTGGTGATTGATTTGGTTGTCGCTAGTATTTTGATGGCGATGGGAATGATGATGTTATCGCCGATGATTGTATCCTTGCCTTTTAAGTTAATGTTGTTTGTATTAGTGGACGGTTGGAGCTTAGTGATGGGCACTCTCGCCAATAGCTTTGGTGTGTGATAGATAAGCAAGGAGTAAGGTAATGCAACCAGAAGTCTTTGTTGATGTATTCCGGATGGCACTTGGGCAGGTGGTTATTTTGGTTTCAGCGGCGATTATCCCTAGCTTATTAGTTGGTTTAGTGGTCTCTATTTTTCAAGCGGCAACCTCCATTAATGAACAAACCTTAAGTTTTCTGCCTCGCTTACTGGTTACTTTGGCATCGCTGATGTTTGCGGGTCATTGGTTTACAGAAAAGCTCATGGAATTATTTTTTACCATGGTTGATATGATCCCGCAGGTTGTTGGCTGATGGAATTTTCTGCCGAGTTGATCATGGCTTGGATTGGACAATATTTATGGGCCTTTACGCGTATTGCGGCGATGTTGATGGTGCTAGCCAGTTTTGGCGGAAAGACGGTTCCAACTCGAGTTCGGATATTGTTGGCTTTAGCGATTACTTTTGCTTTGGTTCCGGTATTACCCGATGTGCAAGGTATAGAGTTATTCTCGTTACAATCCTTTATTGTGGTATTGCAGCAAATATTAATTGGGGTCGCGATAGGTTTTATTTCTCAATTACTGATGCAAACTTTTGTCGTGGGCGGACAAATTATTGCGATGCAAACCAGTTTGGGTTTTGCTTCTATGGTTGACCCCAATAATGGTCAGAGCACTCCGGTAGTGGGACAGTTTTATCTATTGCTGGCAACGTTATTGTTTTTGGCGATTGACGGTCATTTACAGTTAATTAGCTTAATTGCGATGAGTTTCGAAACGCTGCCGATCGGTATGCATGGTTTAAGTAGTATCGATTATCAGCAACTGGCCGGCTGGTATTCGCAACTATTTCTTGCAGCTTTAGCCTTGTCGATTTCTTCAGTGGTGGCAATGTTGTTGATCAACTTCTCTTTTGGCATCATGACTCGGGCTGCGCCGCAGTTGAATATTTTTAGTATTGGCTTTGCGGTAAGCATGCTATTTGGTTTATTTATTTTATGGTTAACCATTGGTGGCTTCCTGGCTCATTTTCAACGACAGTGGGAGGTAGGCCGAAGCATGGCATGTACCATGCTTCGTATTGGTTGTTGACCAATAAGGCTAAGATACGATGGCTGATGATGATCAAGAACGTACCGAAGAACCCACGGCGAAAAAGCTTGATGAAGCTCGTAACAAGGGGCAAATTGCTCGCTCTAAGGAGTTGGGTACTGCGGCAGTTTTGATTACGGCTGCAATCGCAATTATGGCTTTTGGTGGCATGCTAGCCGAGTCAATGGTGAAAGTCTTTGAAGTTGCTTTTACTCTGAGTCGTGAGCAAGTATTCGATGTTCACCTATTGTTTAAAAATATTGGCTCGATTGCTTGGCTATTGTTTAAGCCGATGTTGTGGATCATGGGGTTTATTGCTTTGGCAGCCCTACTCGGAAATACCTTATTAGGTGGTATATCGTTTAGCTGGGAAGCTGCGATGCCCAAGGCGAATAAGTTATCTCCCTTGCAAGGGTTTAAAAGAATGGTTGGCGTACAAGCTTTGGTAGAGTTTGTTAAAAGTGTTGCCAAAGTGATAGTGATAGCTGGTGTTGTTTGGATTGTATTACGCTGGAAATTTGCCGATATCTTGTCTTTAAGCCTACAGTCAATTCCGGGCTCTATTGTCAATGCTTTAGATATGTTGCAATGGATGTTGTTAGCGCTGGTTTGTAGTTTAATTATTATTGTTATCATTGATGTCCCTTACCAGATATGGAATCACAATAACCAGCTCAAAATGTCTAAGCAGGAAGTGAAAGACGAGCACAAAAATATGGAAGGAAGCCCTGAAGTTAAGGGGCGGATCCGTCGTTTGCAAATGGAAATGGCTGCTCGTCGTATGATGGCAGATGTGCCGCAAGCGGATGTGGTTGTCACCAATCCGACTCATTTTTCGGTGGCGCTTCAGTATGACAGCAAGGCGGGTGGTGCGCCGAAAGTGGTGGCTAAGGGTGTGGATGAGGTGGCGATGAAAATCAGAGAGATCGCTCGTCATTACGAAGTCCCTATTTTAGAAGCGCCAGCCTTAACACGTTCTCTGTACCATACCACGAAGCTCGGTCAGGATATTCCTGATGGGCTATATGTCGCAGTGGCTCAAGTATTAGCCTTTGTGTTCCAGTTGGAGCAGTACCGTAAAGGTCGAGGACAACGACCTAAACCTGTGGCTGATGATTTACCTATCCCCGACGAATTACGATACTAAGCTCAATTCTATGATTTCTCTAGGTGTACCTTTGTTGTTGGCTTAGTTATTGCTTTTCTAAATTATCTCTTGCTCTACAGTCAGTATTTCGTCATTTATGGAAATCATTAATCGTCTCACTAGCTTGAAGCTTCAAGACTTCAAAAAGATAGATGCCAGTCTCATCAAAGGTTTTGGTACGCCAATGGTGGTATTGGCTACCCTTGGCATGGTGGTTCTGCCAATGGCGGCATGGCTACTGGATATCTTGTTTGCATTTAATATTTCCTTAGCCTTGGTGGTGCTTTTGGTTGCAGTCTATACCAAGCGACCCTTGGATTTTGCGGTATTTCCTACGGTGCTGCTGGTTGCCACTTTATTGCGTTTAGCCCTAAACGTTGCATCTACTCGAGTGGTCCTTTTGGAAGGACACAATGGCGGAAATGCTGCGGGTAATGTGATTGAAGCCTTTGGTTCGGTAGTGATTGGTGGAAACTATGCTGTCGGCTTAGTGGTCTTTCTTATCTTGATGATCATTAACTTTGTTGTGGTGACCAAAGGTGCGGGTCGGATTGCCGAGGTGAGCGCGCGTTTTACTTTGGATGCGATGCCGGGTAAGCAAATGGCGATTGATGCGGATCTTAATGCTGGCATTATCGACCAAGAGCAGGCACGTGTTCGTCGTAGTGAAGTGACTGGCGAAGCCGATTTTTATGGATCGATGGATGGCGCGAGTAAATTTGTAAAGGGCGATGCGATTGCTGGGATCCTGATTCTTTTTATTAATATTTTAGGTGGTTTCATTATTGGTGTGGCCCAACACGATCTGAGTTTTTCGCAAGCGGCAGAAGTTTACACTCTGTTAACCATCGGTGATGGTTTAGTCGCGCAAATTCCATCGTTACTACTATCTATCGCTGCTGCTCTGATCGTGACCCGTCAAAATACCGAAGCCGATATGGGCGAGCAAGTTAGCTTGCAGCTGTTTAAAGATCCACGGGTTATGATTATCTGTGGTTCTATTTTATTGGTGATGGGGATTGTTCCGGGAATGCCGCATTTGGCATTCTTAAGTTGCGCTGCGGTGTGTTTGGTGACCGCGTGGTTACGGCATAAAGCCGATGTTAAAAAAGCTGCAGATACAGCCTTACAGCCAGCCAGCACTCATCCTCGTAATAGTAATGAGCCTAAAGAGTTGGGGTGGGATGATGTACAACCAGTTGATGTGATTGGTCTGGAAGTTGGTTATCGATTAATCCCGCTAGTTGATAAGACTCAAGGCGGAGAATTGCTTGCTCGGATTAAAGGTGTACGTAAAAAGTTATCTCAAGATTTCGGTTTTTTGGTGCCAGCGGTACATATTCGTGACAATCTGGATTTAGGCCCTAATCAATATCGAATTACCTTGATGGGGGTTACTTATGGTGAATCTGAAGTATTCCATGATCGAGAAATGGCGATCAATCCGGGCCAAGTATTTGGTAAAATTGAAGGCCAGCCAACCACCGATCCTGCATTTGGTTTAGAGGCGGCTTGGGTTGCAACCGAGCAGCGTGAACACGCCCAAACCCTTGGCTATACGGTTGTTGATTCGGCGACAGTGGTTGCCACCCACCTTAGTCAATTGTTAACCAATAATGCAGCTAATTTATTGGGACATGAAGAAGTACAAAATTTGTTAGACATGTTAGGAAATAGTTTACCTAAGCTTGTTGAAGGTTTAATCCCAGATACCCTGAACTTATCTACTGTTGTTAAAGTGCTGCAAAATTTACTGAGTGAAGGGGTGCCAATTAGGGATGTACGGAGTATCGTTCAGACCTTGGTGGAATACGGACCGAAGAGCCAGGATGCCGATATTCTGACCGCAGCTTGTCGTATTTCTTTAAAACGTTTAATCGTTCAAGAGCTAATTGGTAGTGAAGCAGAGTTACCGGTCATTACTTTGTCACCAGACTTGGAGCAAATATTGCATCAATCTATGCAGGCAGGTGGTAACGATGGTGCAGGAATGGAACCAGGTTTGGCCGAAAAACTGCAAGTATCTTTAACTGAAGCATGCCAAAATCAAGAATTAGCAGGCCAACCAGCGATATTATTGACATCCGGTATATTGCGTTCGAGTATGTCGAGGTTCGTTAAAACAGCAATGCCTGCATTACGTGTACTGTCGTATCAAGAAGTGCCGGAAGATAAACAAATACGTATTGTGAGTTCAGTTGGGCAATAGGTCCAATGGGTAAGCAAAAGGAAGGTGACCAGTGAAAATGAAACGCTTTTTTGCAAAAGACATGCGGACCGCGTTAGCCGAGGTGAAAGAGACTCTTGGTAGTGATGCCGTGATCATGTCCAACAAAAAGGTGACCGGAGGCATAGAGATTGTTGCTGCGGTGGAGCCTTCCAAGACTAATGCTAAGGGAGAAAACTCATCACGAGAGTTAGCCGATGATAGCGTCAATTTATCGTCCGTCAAACCTAAGCACAGTTCTAAAACGTCAACAAACCAACAGCTTGGTCATGATTTTGACGAAAATGCGAGCCTCAAAGATAATTTGACTAATTTTATGCAGCGCCATCAAAAGCGTCAGCAAGAAAATTTGCAACAATCCAGCTTAAATAAATCGCAACGGCCTCGAACCGTTCAGGCTCCTCGCTCCTTGGCTCAGCAGCAAGGGTGGATACAGCAAGGTTCAGCAGCCAAACCTGCGGCAAGCCGTATTGCAACGCCAAGCGCAGAGGCGAATCACAGTGAAGTGGGTGAATTAAAGAAAGAAATGGCAGCGATGCGAAAGTTGTTGGAACATCAAGTGTCGGGATTAATGTGGCAGGAAGTTGAGCGGCAAGAGCCTGTTCGAGCGATGTTAATCAAACAGTTACAGTTGGTTGGTTTTGATGAGGATATGGCCGATCAGGTGGCTGGTTATATCCCCGAAGAGCTAGGCGTACAAGAAGGCTGGCAGCATTTACGGGAATTACTGGCAAATCAGCTCCCTGTCGGCCAAGATGAAATATTGTTAAAAGGTGGAGCGGTTGCCTTATTGGGCCCGACGGGGGTCGGTAAAACAACCACTATCGCCAAATTAGCTGCGCAGTTTGCTATGCGCCATGGTCCTGATAGCGTGGCGATGATTACCACAGATACTTATCGTATTGGTGCTCATGAGCAACTGGCAACTTATGGTAAAATTATGGGCTGTGCAGTTCGAGTGGCGAATGATGAAGCTGAGTTGTCCCAGCTTTTATACCAGTTTAAAGATAAAAAGTTAGTCTTAATCGATACCGCTGGTATGAGCCAAAGAGATATCCGTCTACATGAACAATTAGACAAGTTAGTCAAAAATAGCCAAGTTAATATCCGTAATTATTTGGTGATGTCAGCCAATGCTCAGCGACGGGTAATTGAAGAAACTGTAAATCAATTTAAGCGAATTCCTTTGGCTGGTACCATACTTACTAAATTAGATGAAAGTTTAGCGTTAGGTGAAGTGTTAAATGTAACCTTGCGTCATGCTATACCAATCAGTTACGTTACTCATGGTCAGCAAGTACCAGAAGATATTGCAGTGGCGGTGCCTAGCGAATTAGTTGAGCAAGCTTTGTCGGTGATAGATAAGCATTCTCAGCAACACTTTTGGTTTAGTGAAACCGAACAACAGAAGGTTTCGGATGTATTCTAAACATAATGATTTTGATCAAGCTAGCGGCTTACGAATGATGCAACAAAAAAATAATGTGAAAGTAATCGCAGTGACTGGTGGAAAGGGTGGGGTTGGTAAAACCAACGTGACGCTTAACATGGGAATTGCAATGGCGGGTCAAGGCAAGCGAGTCATGGTCCTTGATGCGGACTTAGGTTTGGCGAATGTTGATGTGCTACTTGGGCTGCGCGTGACTAAAAATCTGTCGCATGTGCTATCGGGAGAGTGCACTCTTGACGAAGTATTAGTTGAGGGACCAAATGGGATTCTGATTGCGCCAGCAACTTCAGGAACTCAATCCATGGTTGAATTAAGCCCTGCGGAACATGCAGGTTTAATTCGCGCTTTTAGTAGTATGAAAACACCGATAGATGTTTTGCTGGTTGATACCGCAGCGGGCATCTCTGATATGGTGTTGAGTTTTGCAAAAGCGTCGCAAGATATTTTAGTCGTCGTGTGTGACGAACCAACATCAATTACCGATGCTTATGCCCTGATTAAACTACTCTCTAATAATCATGGGGTGTATAAATTTAAAGTTGTTGCCAATATGGTTCGTAGTTTAAGAGAAGGTCAGGAGTTATTTACCAAGCTGACTCGGGTGACGGAACGGTTTTTAGATGCCACTCTCGAGTTAGTGTCTTGTATTCCCTATGATAACAATGTCCGATTGGCCGTTCGCAAACAACGTGTTGTGGTTGAAGCCTATCCTAAGTCACCAGCGTCTTTGGCATTTCGCTCTTTAGCCAGCAAAGCGGCTACTTGGCCGATACCTGAGCAAGCGGGAGGACATTTAGAATTTTTCATCGAGAATCTTCTCGAATTTGGACAACGCAAGAATAGAGAGCAGCTTAGTGAATAAAGTTGCCGCCTACGCCAATACCAGCGTTAACGACACTAATGCGTTAGTGGAGCGTCACGCCATTTTGGTTAAACGGATTGCCCATCACTTAATGGCTAGGCTACCGGCTAGTGTTATTGTGGATGATTTAATCCAATCTGGAATGATCGGGCTGATAGAAGCCGCTCGTAATTTTGATGGCTCTAAAGGTGCTAGCTTTGAAACCTATGCAGGGATCCGAATTCGCGGCGCGATGCTTGATGAAATACGCCGTGGCGATTGGGTTCCGCGTTCTGTACATAAAAATAGTCGAGCGATTAGTGACGCTATAGCTGCTGTTGAAAGAGAAAAAAATGGTGACGCTAAAGACGCTGAAGTTGCTGAAAAACTCGGGGTTTCTCTTCGCGAATACCATACGATGCTAGCGGATGTTAATTGCGGGCGAATCTTAGGCATTGAGGACCTTGGGGTAAACGAGGATGTCATTTCTAACGAAGAAAGTCGCGAGCAAAATCGTCCTTTCGAAGGTTTTGCAAATCAACGATTTCAACAATCTTTGGCGGAGTGCATCAAAGGGCTACCTGAACGAGAAGCCTTAGTATTATCGCTTTATTACGATGAAGAGCTTAATCTTAAAGAAATTGGTGAAGTATTAAGCGTTAGTGAGTCGAGAGTGAGTCAAATTCATAGTCAAGCGCTTGCCAGAGTGAAAACTCGAATGCGAGATTGGACACAATAGAGAAATTCATCCTTACAAAACTTATAAAAGATGGACTAAAATTGTGTTTATTAAGGCATAATAATGTATTACATAAATTTGTGACCCGTTTGTGGGCTAGTAAAACATCCAGCTGGGGGACGTACCTTGGATAAAAATATGAAAATTCTGGTTGTTGATGATTTTTCAACAATGAGAAGGATTATTAAGAACTTGTTGAGAGATTTAGGTTTCAACAATACACATGAGGCCGATGACGGTAACACCGCGCTACCAATGCTTAAGGGTGGCGATTTTGAGTTTGTAGTGACTGATTGGAATATGCCTGGTATGGAAGGTATCGATTTGTTGAAAAACATTCGTGCCGATGAGAGTTTAGCTCACCTGCCTGTATTGATGGTCACCGCGGAAGCGAAACGTGAACAAATTATTGAAGCCGCACAAGCCGGAGTAAATGGTTATATTGTAAAACCTTTTACAGCAGCTACTTTAAAAGAGAAGCTCGATAAGATTTTCGAAAGATTACAATAAAAGGAAGACGCGTGAGCACCGATACTCCGATTATTTCATTAGCGGATGCGCAACAACTGGTGATGCTACTTGAAATGGGAAAGGTCGCCGAGGCGAACCAACTAGTCAGTGAGCTATGTGCTCCAAAAGCTAACTTGCTGTTTGATAAAGTTGGCCAGCTCACTCGTCAACTTCACGATTCATTAAATGATTTCAAATTGGATATTCGGATCAATGAACTCGCGAACCAAGAAATCCCCGATGCCAAAGAACGTTTAAACTATGTCATCGAAATGACCGATCAAGCTGCTAATAAAACGATGGATGCAGTCGAGTCGGGTTTGCCGATTGCTGATAAATTAACCAATGATATCAATGATATTATGCCTGTATGGCAAAATTTGATGGATCGGAAAATTGAGTTAGGCCAATTTAAAGCGCTGTGTCACCAAATCGATATTTTTCTGACTAGTTCTTCATCTGATGCCGATAAACTACGTAACATGCTTACTGAAATTTTAATGGCACAGGATTTTCAGGATCTTACCGGGCAAATGATTCGAAAGGTGATCACTTTAGTTCAGGAGGTTGAAGAGAATTTAGTTGAGATGCTCACCTTGTTTGGCACTGACATGGTGGATGTCGCTCCTGGTCAAGATGATAAAAAATCGGGTGTTGAAGCAGAAGGCCCTATAATTAATAAAGAACAAAGGGATGACGTTGTTAACGATCAAGACGATGTTGATGACTTGTTGTCTAGTTTAGGATTTTAAGGGAGTAGCGCATGTCGTTTGATGTAGATGAAGACATCTTACAAGACTTTCTGGTAGAAGCGGCAGAGATCCTAGAGCAGCTTTCTGAACAGCTTGTTGATCTAGAAAAACGTCCTGATGATAGTAACTTATTGAATGCTATATTTAGGGGTTTTCATACCGTTAAAGGTGGTGCTGGTTTCTTATCATTAACTGAACTCGTTGACGTTTGTCATGGTGCGGAAAATGTGTTTGACACATTACGTAACGGTGGCCGCGGGGTGTCATCAGAGTTAATGGATGTCATACTTGAAGCACTTGATTCCGTGAATGATATGTTTGCTAAGGTGCAAGCAAGAGAACCTTTAACACCAGCTTTGCCAGAGCTTATTGAGCGATTGCATCAATTATCTCGGCCTGCTTCAGAAGATCAGGTGGTGGTTGAGCCGGAATCTGAGCCCGAGCCCGAGCAAATTCCAGAGAGTAAATCAGCTACTGGCACTGGTATTGATGATATTTCTGATGACGAATTTGAAAGCTTACTCGATGAGTTGCATGGCTCTGGTGCTCCAAAAGCGGCTTCTCAAGCGAGTCCGGTAAGTGCTGCAGCCCCTAGCGAAACTGCGAGTGGTGGCGATATTTCTGATGATGAGTTTGAAAAGCTACTCGACGAGCTACATGGCTCTAAAGCACCAAGTGCTAAACCTGCCGCTGTTACGCCAGTGGAAACGGCGACGAACAGTGACGAAATTGGCGATGATGAATTCGAAAAGTTATTAGATCAGCTGCATGGTGCCGGTAAAGCGCCTGAGGTTAAGGCGGCAGCCAAGCCCGAAGTCACCCCGAAGGTCGAGCCGAAGAAAGTTGCACCAACAAAAGTTGCAGCTACTCCGAAAGCTGCTGCTCCAGCCAAGTCTGAGCCGGCAAAAGCAGCGCCCAAACAAGCCCCTCAGGGGGAAACGACGGTTCGCGTCGATACCCGTACTCTCGACGAAATCATGAATATGGTTGGGGAATTAGTTTTAGTCCGTAATCGTTTGGTTAGTCTTGGTTTAACCAGTAATGATGAGGATATGGCTAAGGCGACCTCTAACCTTGACGTTGTGACCGCTGATTTACAGGGTGCAGTGATGAAAACTCGAATGCAGCCTATTAAGAAGGTGTTCGGTCGTTTTCCTCGAGTCGTTCGTGATTTAGCTCGTAGTTTGAAGAAAGATATTAACTTGGAATTGGTCGGTGAAGATACCGATTTAGACAAAAACCTAGTGGAAGCGTTAGCCGATCCACTGGTGCATTTAGTGCGAAACTCGGTTGATCACGGCATTGAAATGCCAGACCAACGTGAAGCGGCAGGAAAACCGCGTACTGGTGTCATTCGTTTGTCAGCCTCGCAAGAGGGTGATCATATCTTGCTGATGATCGAAGATGACGGCGCGGGGATGAATGCAGATAAGCTTAAATCTATCGCTATAGAGCGCGGTGTTTTAGATGCCGATGCGGCGGCAAGAATGCCAGACAAAGATGCTTATAGTTTGATTTTTGCACCAGGTTTTTCGACAAAAACTGAGATTTCTGATATTTCGGGGCGTGGTGTTGGCATGGATGTGGTCAAAACCAGTATCACCCAGCTGAACGGTTCTGTGGATATTGATTCTAAGCTTGGAGGCGGTACTACTTTACAAATCAAAGTACCATTAACGTTAGCTATTCTACCCACTTTGATGGTTGATGTAGGTAAACAGACTTTTGCTTTACCACTCACCAGTGTAAATGAAATCTTTCATCTGGATTTAACCAAAACCAATGTTGTTGACGGTCAGGAAACCGTTATTGTCCGTAATAAAGCTATACCTCTATTTTATTTGCAAGATTGGTTGATCCGTAATAGTCAATCTGGACAGAGAAGTTCTCAAGGACATGTGGTTATCGTACAGATAGGCCAACAACAGGTGGGATTTGTCGTTGACAACCTCATTGGGCAGGAAGAAGTTGTGATAAAAGCGCTTGACCAGTTATTGCAAGGTACCCCTGGAATGGCCGGGGCGACGATTACCAGTGATGGTCGTATCGCACTCATACTCGATATTCCTAGTTTACTAAAACGCTACGCTCGTAAGTTATAACGCCGAGCACAGCCCTTAAAAAGAATTGAGTATGGCAATAAAAGTATTAGTTGTTGATGATTCTAGTTTTTTCAGACGTCGAGTCAGCGAGATTATTAACGCTGACCCAAGCCTTGAGGTGATAGGTGCAGCTAAGAATGGCCGCGAGGCCATTGAAATGGTTGCAAGTTTAAAACCTGACGTGATTACCATGGATATTGAAATGCCAGTTATGGATGGCATTACGGCTGTAAAAGAAATTATGGCCAAACATCCCACGCCAGTGCTGATGTTTTCATCGTTAACCCACGATGGTGCTAAAGCGACCTTAGATGCTCTAGATGCTGGTGCACTTGATTTTATCCCCAAAAAATTTGAAGACATTGCTCGTGATCGTGAAGAAGCCGTCAGCTTGTTACAACAACGAGTAAAGGCCATTGCCAGACGCCGAGTGATAGCGCGTCGAGCGCCATCGAGTCTGACTCCCCGAGCCGACAAACCTTTGACGCCAAGCGCCCGGACGCCACTAAGGCCGACGACCGCGGCAAGCAGCCAACCTTCGGTAGAGCGCAAGGTTCGTACGTCTGGTGTGTTTAAACCTTCAGGAAAACGCTATAAATTAGTCGCGATAGGGACCTCTACCGGTGGTCCGGTGGCTTTGCAAACAATTTTAACGCAGTTGCCGGCTGGGTTTCCTAAGCCCATTTTATTAGTTCAGCATATGCCAGCTACATTTACAGCTGCATTTGCTCAACGCTTAAATACACTGTCACGGGTTAATGTGAAGCAGGCCGAGGATGGAGATGAATTGCGACCGGGTTGTGCTTATCTCGCACCCGGTGGCAAACAGATGTTAGTTGAGCCTCGCGGTCAGTATGGTCGCTTACGAATTATTGATGGCAATGACAAAGTCAACTATAAACCTTGTGTCGATATTACTTTTGCTTCTTTGGCGAAAAGTCATCAGGGCGACGTTTTAGCCATGATTTTGACTGGTATGGGGGCTGATGGGCGAGATGGTTGCCGTTTATTGAAAGATAAAGGCTCAACGATCTGGGCTCAGGATGAAGCCAGTTGTGTTGTTTATGGTATGCCACAGGCCGTCGCAAGTGCTGGACTCGCCTCCAATCAAATGCCTCTCGATCGTTTTTCTGAAGCGATAGTTATGGAAATTGGTAATGGATAAACTTAGCATCTTTGGCGTTATTTTAGCGTTCTCAGCTGTTGGGTTTGGTCATGTTTTTGCTGGTGGGTCGTTAGACGATTTAGTCAATGTACATGCATTAACAATTGTATTGGGGGGGACTATCGGCGCGGTGATGTTACAAACGCCGAGCAAACAATTTGTGCAAGCTCTGAAAGTGATACCGAAGGTTTGGTTTCAGTCGCAAGATAATGTACAGAACCAAATTCAATTGATATTGAATTGGTCTCATATTGTTCGTAAAGATGGTTATTTGGGCCTAGAACAACAGCAAAAACATGCAGATTCGTTTACTTTACGCGGTTTACAAATGCTGATAGACGGTGCCGAAGCTCAACAATTACAACAATCCTTAGAAGATGTCATCGACTTAGAACAAAGTCGTTTGGAACGTCAGGCGGGGGTGTTTGAAGCCATGGGGGGGTACTGCCCTACGGTGGGTATTATCGGTGCAGTACTTGGTTTGATTCAGGCTATGGATTTTTTAAGCAGTCCTGAGTTACTTGGAAAGGGAATTGCGGTTGCATTTGTTGCGACCATTTATGGTGTTGGTTTCGCCAATTTTATTTTCTTGCCTTTTGCCAATAAACTTCGCTCGCAAGCGGGGGATCGCGCTATTTATCAGGAAATGACTTTAGCTGGATTGGTTTCAATCGCTGAAGGTGCCAGTAGTATTGAAGTAAAGCGTCGCTTACATAGCTTCGTTGTGGATATCGACTAGTATGCGTCATCGCTATGCTGCAGCTGCTAAGCGAAATGCAAACACAGAGCGTTGGTTAGTCTCCTACGCTGATTATATGACATTGATGTTTGCGTTGTTTGTAGTACTTTACGCGATGGCGATTACCAATGAAAAAGATTACCCCGAATTGCAACAACGCTTACAACAGGCGATTGCCTTATTTGAAGTTTCTGATGGGCAAGCTGAACGGAATGAAACGGTCTCGTCAACGGAATTGCTGATGGAATATGGTCACTCGATTTTGGATGGTCAAGTTATCATGCCTAACGTGCCGCCAACGACTTCAAACTCAGTTGCTCAGTCTAATCTAACCGAACTCGCAAGCCAATTGGCTATTGAACTTAAAGATATTTTCAAAACTGACGACATAGTAATAAATAGTGATGAAGACTGGCTAACCATTGAGTTAGATAGTCGACTTTTTTTTGCTAGTGGTAGTGCTTACTTGCTTAAGCCTGCTGAACAGTTAGTTTTACGTTTGTCCGAAAAGCTTAAAATGGTCGATAATTATATACGAGTGCGTGGTTATACCGACGAGCATAGTATTGATAGTGAACTCTATCCAAGCAATTGGGAGTTGTCAGCCGCTCGGGCCACAAGAGTTGTTCGGGAATTGCAGTCAGATGGGATTCAACCGCAGCGAATGGCTATCGAAGCCTACGCTCAATATGCCCCGTTATCCGTGAACGGAAAACTGCAAAGCGATAAACAAAATCGAAGGGTGGTCATTGCACTCTCTAAATACATTTGGGACTCTTCAATTGCCCAATCGTCAGTTGTCGAACAAGCGCCAGCGGGAGATGAGCAGAAAGTTGTTAAGCCAGATAGTGAGACAATGTTAGCGGTGCCATTGGAAGGTGGTGGGGTGCGATTTACGACAAGGCAGGAAGAATAGGTGAAAGTTTGGACGGTTGCTAATCAAAAAGGCGGTGTCGGTAAAACTACAACGGTGATATCTCTGGCTGGTCTACTAGCGCAACAAGGAAAACGTGTCCTATTACTCGACACTGATCCCCATGCGTCGCTCACCAGTTATTTGGGATTTGATGTTGATAGTGTTCAGGGCACTCTTTATGAACTTTATCAAAACAGTCAACTCGACGATGCGATGGTGACTCATAGTATTCAAGCGACTTCGTTTGATAATTTAGATTTAATTCCCGCAAGTATGGCTTTAGCTACTTTGGATAAAGTGTTGGGGCAGCGTGAGGGAATGGGCTTGATTTTAAAGCGCATTTTGGCGCGTATTGAACATAAGTATGATTATGTGTTAGTTGATTGCCCACCAGTTCTGGGGGTGATGATGGTTAATGCTTTAGCTGCGAGTGAGCGAGTATTAGTGCCTGTTCAAACAGAGTTTTTAGCCATTAAAGGTTTGGAGCGCATGGTTAAAACCTTGAGTATTATGCAACGCTCTTGTCCTAACCGCTTACGCTATACGGTTGTTCCAACGATGTATGACAAGCGAACTCGTGCTTCATTAGCGGCCTTAAAGGAACTACAAGAAACTTATCCGAACAACATTTGGAATTCAGTGATACCCATCGACACCAAATTTAGAGATGCTAGCCTACGGCATGCGCCACCTTCCTATCATATAAAAAATTGCCGCGGGGTATTTGCTTATCAAACCTTACTCGCTCATCTTCTGCAGATGACCGATGAGCAGGGGCTATTATGAATAGCGATACCTTGATGGAGCAGGCTTTAGGGAGTTATTTTGATTCTTTATTGAAAGAACCTGAAAGTGTGCCTCTCAGCCCTGTTAGTGAAACCTTGAATCAGTCTTCGTTTGCCCCTGAACCTCAAGTGAAGCCGCTTGCGACTTTGTTCGCAGAAGCCGAGCAACGAGTTGCCGCTGTTGCGGAGGCTAAGCCGGTATTACTCCCTATTAAAGAGTTACCAGAACAGCCTGCACCAAAAGTTGAACCCGAGCATATAGCGCCTGCTGATGAGTCTTTGCCAGCAACGAGTATTCAAGTAGAAGAGCAGCTTGTTGAAGCGCCTTTACCGGAAGAATGGCACAATATCGAAACCGATAATGAGTTTCAGGTTCTATTTTTTGAAGTTGCAGGCGTTACTTTTGGAGTGCCCTTGACTGAGTTGGGCGGAATTCATCGTATTAGTGAAGTTAGCCCACTCTTTGGTAAGCCAGATTGGTTCGCTGGCATTATGATCGAGCGTGAACAAAAGTTAACGGTTGTCGATACCGCTAAGTGGGTGATGCCGAATCAGCCTTTTGAACCTGACTATAAATACCTGGTTATGCTTGGTGAAAGTAGTTGGGGTTTGAGCTGCGAGAAGCTATTTGGTACCGAGCGGTTGAATAAAGATGATGTAAAGTGGCGTGTTGATCCCGGTAAACGTCGTTGGTTAGCGGGAATGGTCAAACAAAGGATGTGTGCTTTATTGCATGTTGAAGAGCTACAACGAATGCTTTCTCAGGGGGTAAATATAGATGGATGTTAGAACTGTGAGGTAGAGCGAGCTCTGTTTAATTGAAAGACTAGGTAAATCCGCCGTTTAGTTTTATAACTTATGATATATACTTGAATAGATAAGAGTTGCGAGATCCAATTGGACTCATGAATAAAAAGGACATGCAGATGAGCGAGCAGCGTAACGTCGCAGAAAATATTGCCGAGGATGAAGTTCTACAATGGGTAACTTTTCAGTTGGAAAGTGAGACCTATGGTATTAACGTGATGCAGGTACAAGAAGTATTACGTTATACAGAAATAGCGCCGGTGCCAGGAGCGCCAAACTATGTTTTAGGCATTATCAACTTGCGTGGTAATGTGGTCACGGTGATCGATACGCGTTCCCGGTTTGGTTTGCCTTCATCAGATATTACCGAAAATTCACGGATCGTGATTATAGAAGCTGAATCACAAGTCATCGGGATTTTAGTGGATAGTGTTGCTGAGGTGGTTTACTTACGTTCTTCTGAAATAGATGCCGCACCAAACGTGGGTACTGAAGAGAGCGCGAAGTTCATTCAAGGTGTTAGTAATCGGGATGGACAGTTATTAATTTTGGTTGATCTCAATAAGCTGCTTTCTGATGAAGAGTGGGATGAAGTAAGCTCAATATAAATGGATTGGATTAATCTTGTTGCGTTATTGGTTATGTTGCTTGGCCTTGTGGGTGTTTACTGGTTAACACACAAGGCTAATCGACATATAGATTCCAGTGAAGCCAAAATGGCGAGTTTGGAACTGGTTGTTAAAAATTTGTTAAGTAAGCATCGAGCCGCTGAAAAAGAGCTGCAAGAGTTACACGTAGCCAATGCTTCTTTAGTTCAAGAATTAGAACGTCAGGCTGAGCAAGTCGAGCAAGCGTTTATTCGTAGCGCTCAAATTGAGTCACAAGATCCTGACAGCAAGTTGTACACCCGTGCCGTCAAATTGGTCGAGTTAGGCGCTGATTTAGAAGAGGTGATGCGCGAATGTGAATTACCTAAAGCCGAGGCTGAACTTCTATTAAGTCTACGGAATAAAATGAAAGGGCAAGCAAGCTAGCCTTGCCTTCTCTTCTCTTCTCTTCTCTTCTCTTCTCTCTGAACCACTGCACTTGCCAAGCCCCGTTTGCTGTTTGTTCCACAAAATCCTATTATCATGATTGAGTCAGAGTCGCTACAATGCGCGTTTAAAGTAGACTTAATGGTAGGTCTTCGGAACTGAATTTAGTGGTATTTGATTCAGCTAAATTAAATGTTCAGGGCAAGGTTGTTGTATTGTCCTGCGTTGTTGCTGCATGAATCTGCTATTTTATATGTTCTTATTGTAATCGGTAGGGGGGCTGCTGTAGTTGTTTTAGCTTGATTGGTTTTTCTTTGTATTTTGGACGGTTATCTCGATCTGCTTATCTTTTACATCTATTTTCTGAGTCAGTTGTCAGTTGTTCTTAATGGCAGCCTTATGCGCTCGAGCTCCTAGTCGGCGGCCATGATCTATACACGAACGGCCGACCATATTCGATTGCTTCTGTACTTTGCGGAATGGTGTTTATTTCATCGTTGCTGGTCCGACTGAATATCTATTTTGATTTGGCTTTACTTTGATGGAACATCTCCTTAACATATTCGTTATTTCAATTGCTTGCCTAGATTTACGATCTAGCTGTGATACCATCCCGACACTTATTATATCAAGACACATTTGAATGCTGGAAGCTATTGGACTTTGCTGTGTTAGAGAAGAGCGCGTTCTTTTTGACAATTTATCGTTTACCTTAAACGCTGGCGATATCCTGCAGGTAGCAGGTCCCAACGGTGCGGGGAAAACTAGTTTATTACGTTTGCTTGCGGGTTTGTCTCGTCCTGAGCAGGGAGAGATCCATTGGCAAGGGCAGAGCATTAATCAAATCTCTGATAGCTTTCATCAACACTGCCTGTATTTGGGGCATCATGTTGGGGTAAAGGCAGAGTTAAGTGCCGTAGAAAACCTACAGTTTTATTTGGGGTTGGCGGGTCAGTCCATGTCATTGGGGCAGCTATACGACTTGTTGGCTCGAGTCGGTTTAGCGGGTTTGGAAGATGAACCAACAGCACACTTGTCGGCTGGACAGCAGCGCCGAGTTGGCTTGGCTAGGTTATGGCTTGTGGAACGTCAATTATGGATCCTAGATGAGCCCTTTACCGCAATCGATAAGCAAGGTGTTACTTATTTAGAAGCCGTACTGAAGCGACATGCAGAGGCCGGCGGAATGATATTGCTCACGACGCATCAAACTTTAAATATCGATAGTGCCCATTATCGCGTGTTAAACATTGAGCCTGCTTATGAGGAAATTGTTTAATGCGGGTTTTTGTGAGTGTTGTTAAACGTGAGTTGTTAGCTGCATTTAGACAAAAGTCAGAAGTTGTCAATCCGCTATGGTTTATTTTGATTGTGATAACTTTGTTTCCTATTGCCGTTGGGCCAGAGCCGCAGTTATTGGCGAAAATTGCGCCTGGAATTTTATGGGTAGCGGCTTTACTCTCCTCATTATTGTCTTTAGAGCGCTTATTTCGAGATGATTATGCCGATGGCTCATTAGAACAGATGTTGTTGAGTGGCTCGTCTTTAGCGTTGATCGCTTTAGCAAAAACAGTGGCGCATTGGATGATTACAGGCTTACCAATTTTACTGCTATCACCGCTGCTTGCAGTTTTGTTATCCCTAGAATGGCAAAGTTTTAAGGCTACATTCTATACCTTATTATTAGGAACCCCTGTACTGAGTTTAATTGGTGCAGTGGGCGTAGCCTTAACAGTGGGCTTGCGTAAAGGTGGTGTATTGCTGAGCCTATTAGTTTTACCTTTGTATATTCCTATATTGATTTTTGCGACTTCTGCGATTGAAGCCGCATCATTAAACTTGCCCTATACGGGCCATTTAGCGATTATGGGTGCGATTAGCTTATTGGCGCTCACTTTGGCTCCCTTCGCTACCGCCGCGGCATTAAGAGTTAGCGTTAACTAAATATAATAATAAATTATTGTCAGAGAGTACTTACCCTAATGTGGAAATGGTTACATCCTTATGCAAAACCGCAAGCCAGCTATGAACTTGCTGGAAAATTTGTACCTTGGTTGAGTGTATTGGCCCTTATTAGTTTTGTTGTGGGCTTAATTTGGGGCTTGGCCTTTGCGCCCGCCGACTATCAGCAAGGCGATAGTTTCAGAATTATTTATATTCATGTTCCTTCGGCAATATTATCGATGGCGGCTTATTCGTCGATGGCAATTGCCGCTTTTATCGGCTTGGTGTGGCAAATTAAACAAGCTGATATTTATGTGGCAGCAGTCGCTCCTGTTGGCGCTGTCCTTACCTTTGTTGCTCTATTTACTGGGGCTGCTTGGGGGAAACCAATGTGGGGGGCATGGTGGGTATGGGACGCTCGTTTAACCTCTGAGTTAATTTTGTTGTTTTTGTACTTAGGTGTCATCGCCCTATACAACGCATTTTCGGATAAAGTTATGGCTGGCAGAGCAGCTGGGATCTTGAGTCTAGTGGGCGTTATTAATTTGCCAATCATTCACTATTCCGTGGAATGGTGGAATACCCTACATCAAGGGGCCACGATTACCAAGTTCGCGAAACCGTCGATTGATTCTCAAATGTTATGGCCCTTATTGCTGAACATATTTGCTTTTGGGTTTTTCTTGGTTGCGGTCAGTTTGGTTCGCTTTAGAACCGAGCTGTTAAGGCGAGAACGCCGCCGCCCTTGGGTACAACAACTTCTTATCAAGCCAGATCAACGGGAGGGTTAATATGATGCAATTTGATTCAGTCGCTGATTTTTTTGCGATGGGTGGTTACGCGTATTACGTATGGCTGGCCTATGGCGTGAGTGCGCTCGCCATGGGAGCGTTGGTCATCGATAGTTTGATTAAACGAAGAGCGATTATTAAATCGGTGACGCATTATTCGGTGCGGCGAAAACGGGTACAAGCAGCGAAAGAGATGAGCGAGCACTTATGAATCCTAGACGTAAAAAACGCTTAACCATTGTTATCTCTATTGTGTTGGGTTTAGGGGCATCCATTGGTTTGTTGCTCTATGCACTGGCGCAAAATATCGACTTGTTTTATACCCCCACAGAATTAGTTAAGGGGAAAGGTCCACAGGCACTTAAACCGGAACTGGGTCAGCGATTGCGGATTGGTGGTTTGGTATTGCCTGGCACTGTTGAGCGTTCTGCAACAAGTTTACAAGTGAGCTTTAAACTGAGTGATGCCGGCGGCGAGATTGTGATTGTTAATTACGAAGGTATTTTGCCGGATCTATTTCGCGAGGGGCAGGGGATTGTCGCGCAAGGTGTATTGACCGCCGTTAACACCGTGTCGGCCTTCGAAGTATTGGCTAAACATGATGAAGAATACATGCCGCCCGAGGTTGCCGAATCTTTGATTGGAATGGAACATTTTAAACCTGAATATACTGAAGCCCAATTGCAGGGCTCTGCTCACTAGAGATATCTATTATGATTCCAGAACTTGGACATTATGCGTTGATCCTAGCGGTCACATTGGCCATTTTACAAAGTGTTTACCCTTTGTGGGGGGCTAGTAAAAATAGTGTTTTGCTGATGCAGTCGGCAAGACCTTTAGCTTTGGCCCAATTTGCTTTTGTTGGATTGTCGTTTGCGATTTTGAGTTATGCCTTCGCGGTCAATGATTTTTCAGTCGCTTATGTCGCGAATAACTCAAATAGCCATTTACCTCTATATTTTCGTTTATCTGCGGTTTGGGGTGCTCACGAAGGCTCCCTATTGCTTTGGGCGCTCATTTTATCTGCTTGGGGAGCAGCGGTTGCATTATTTAGTCGAAGCTTGCCGCTAGATGCTGTGGCGCGAGTGGTCGCGGTGATGGGGATGATATCGGTCGGTTTCTATTTATTCATTTTACTTACTTCAAATCCCTTCGAGCGCACGCTGCCGTTTTTCCCAGTTGATGGTCACGATCTTAATCCATTGTTGCAAGATGTCGGATTAATCTTCCATCCCCCGCTATTGTATATGGGGTATGTGGGCTTCTCGGTGGCCTTTGCTTTCGCTATTGCGGCCTTAATCTCAGGACGTTTAGATTCAACTTGGGCTCGTTGGTCTCGTCCTTGGACAATGGCTGCTTGGGTATTTCTTACTGTCGGTATTGCGCTCGGTAGCTGGTGGGCGTATTACGAGTTAGGTTGGGGTGGTTGGTGGTTCTGGGATCCAGTTGAAAATGCTTCTTTTATGCCGTGGTTGGTAGGAATTGCTTTGTTGCATTCTTTGGCGGCAAGTGAAAAGCGTGGGGTGTTTAAAGCGTGGACGGTGCTATTAGCGATTTCAGCTTTTTCTTTAAGTTTACTGGGCACCTTTCTGGTTCGCTCCGGTGTATTGGTGTCGGTACATGCCTTTGCTAGCGATCCGGCCAGAGGACTATTTATTTTGGCCTTTCTGCTGGTGGTTGTGGGCGGTTCGCTATTGCTGTTCGCGCTGCGTGCTTCAAAGGTTAAGAGCCGTGGATCTTATCGTCTGTTCTCGCGAGAAACTTTTCTGCTGATCAACAATGTATTGTTGGTGGCTGGCTTGGTTGTCGTGTTACTTGGCACTTTATTGCCGTTGATCCATAAGGAAATTGGCTTAGGAAGCATTTCGATTGGTGCCGCTTTCTTTAACCGAATGTTTAGCTGGATGATCGTTCCCTTTGCCGTTGCTTTGGGGATTGGCCCATTGCTGCGTTGGAAGCATCAAGATCCTCGGTCATTAAAAAAGCCCTTAGTTTGGCTTGCTCTGGTGAGCCTGTTATTGCCAGCCATACTGATGTTCATTATGGCACCGCAGTTCTATGCGCTGGCATACATGGCCTTAGTACTGGCGATTTGGATCATCACATGTACCGCTTTAGAAGTCTATTTACGGGCAACCCATCGTCATCGTTTTTCTAAGGGCTTGAGTACCTTAAGTCGCTCTCATTGGGCGATGGTATTAGGACATATAGGCTTAGCTGTATCGATCATTGGTATTTCGATGACCAGTCATTACAGTATTGAGCGAGATTTGCGTTTAGAGGCAGGGGACTCGGTGACTTTTGCCGCTTATCGTTTTCACTTCAAGCGTGTGGAACCCTTACAGGGGCCGAATTATCAGGGGCATGTAGCAATTATTGACGTTTATAAAGGCGCTGACTTGAGTACCACCTTACGTGCCGAGAAACGCTTTTATCGAGTACAGCGAAATATGATGACCGAGGCAGCTATCGACGCTGGTTTATGGCGTGATTTATACGCAGCCATGGGCGAGCAGTTACCCGGTGGCGCTTGGGCGGTCCGTTTATACTATAAGCCATTTATTCGCTGGATATGGTTTGGAGCGCTGATTATGGCGATCGGTGGATTGTTTGCCATGAGCGATAAACGTTATCGTTTTAAGGTGAAGCGAACACACCACAAAGATACGCTTGCTCATGAAACAAAAGCTTATGTGGAAGGTGTTTAAATGAATAAGCGATTATTTTATTTTCTACTGCCTTTGTTACTTTTTTTGTTAGTCGCCATATTTTTATATCGTGGCTTATATAGTGATGCAACAAAATTGGAATCGGTATTGGTGGGGAAACCAGTGCCAGTTTTTACCCTACAAGATCTTTATCAACAAGATAAGCAGCATAGTGCTGATATTTTTAAAGGACAACCGTTGCTACTCAATGTGTGGGCGACTTGGTGTCCGACTTGTCGCGCTGAACATGCTTTTCTGAATAGCTTATCCGAACAAGGGGTGAAAATCGTAGGTCTTAATTATAAAGATGACCGACAAAAAGCCATTGATTGGTTAACTCAGCTTGGTAATCCCTATCAAATTAATCTATTTGATGGAAAAGGACTACTTGCCTTAGATTTGGGCGTATATGGGGCTCCCGAAACTTATTTCATCGATAGTCAAGGTATCATTCGGTATCGCCATGTTGGTGATGTAAATGCTCGTAACTGGCAGCAGGAATTAGGCGCTATATACAGTCGCTTGGAGTAATGACGATGAGATTAAGGCAAGCCTTTTATCTTATATTATTGGTAATACTGCCGCAGTTTGCGATGGCGGCGATTGAGGTCCATGAGTTTGACTCTGTACAGCAAGAAACCTTGTTTAGAGAGTTGACTCAAGAGCTTCGTTGTCCAAAGTGTCAGAATAACAATATTGCTGATTCAAATGCGGGCTTGGCGCAAGATCTGCGAGAGAAAACCTACCAGATGGTCAAAGCGGGTCGCTCTAAACAACAAGTTTTGGATTATATGGTGGCCCGTTATGGTAATTTTGTGCGTTATGATCCTCCGTTGACTCCCGCGGTTCTGCTGTTATGGTTGGCACCAGCTTTTATTATTATTTTTGGCTGTTTCACTATATGGCGTTTGGCTAGGCGCAAACCAGCCCCAGTCGTTGGTTTAGATGAACAAGAACAAAAGCGATTAGCTGAGCTAATTAAACAAACGGAGCGAGAGTCAGAATGATAGTTTTTTGGTTAGCTGTAGTGGCTTTAACCTTACTTGCCTTGGCCGCAGTGGTTTTACCACTCTGGTTGCGCCGCCAGCAAGCATCACTTACCCAAACCGATTTAAATAAAGCATTGTATAAAGATCGGCTGTTAGAAATCGAGCAAGAAAATCAGCAGGGCTTAGCGGATGATCGCGAACAGCTGGTGACGGAGCTACAACACAATCTGTTAGACGATATTCCTGAAAGTTCGCTTAAAGCAGAAACTCGTTATTCAGCTTGGGTATTGTTAGTCAGTTTGGTCTTCGTTGCCACAGTTCCTGTGGGACTCTATTATTATTTGGGGAGTGCGAAACAAGTTCAACATTGGCAATCGATCATCCAGCAAATGCCAGAATTGAGTAATAAGGTGTTGTTAGCTCAAGGTGGACCGGTTAGTGAGCAGGAACTCACCGATTTTGCTTTGGGTTTACGAACCAAGCTTTATCAAGATCCGAATGATAGCCGAGGTTGGTTTTTATTGGCGAAGGTAGGCCAAGCAATGAATCGTTTGGATGTGATGACCGATGCGGCTGAAAAAGCCTACGCGCTAGATGCCGATAGTCCCAATGTGTTAGTCGTTTATCTTCAGTCATTGTTTTATAGCGGTGATGCGATGGCAAAGGCTCGCGCCGAGCGTTTGTTGGTGGCGGCTTTACAGAAAATGCCAAATCAACTGGAATTGTGGTCATTATATTCTTTTTTAGCAGTCGAGCAGCAACAGTACTCATTGGCGATCGAGCGTTGGCAAAAAATGTTAAGCCTCGTTGATTCTGGTTCAGAACGCGCTCAAATGTTGAATAAAAATATTCAATTTGCCCAAGCGCAAATTGCTCAGCAGAGCCAGGCGCAAGCGCAACAGCAATCATCTTTATCAACAGAAACTCCCACCTCAGAGCCAAACTACAGCGTGACGGTGAACCTGCAAGATGGTTTAGTCGCACCAGAATCGAGTTTCTTATTTGTGTTCGCAAAGGCTGTGAATGGGCCGCCAATGCCATTAGCCGCCAAGAGAATTGCCCACCCTAAGTTCCCATTAACCGTTACACTTTCAGATAAAGATAGTATGATGGAAGGCTTGAAATTATCACAACAAGCTGAATTCTATATAAGCGCTAGATTGTCTTACGATAATAATGCACAGACAACCACTGGCGATTGGGAAGGGAAGTCGTCAACGATTTCCCAAGGCAGTGATTTACCTATTTCTTTATTAATTAATACTCCCTTGTAGTTTTGTAGGTGTATTGTCAGTATTTAAAGTTTGCGCTATTAAGCGATTGAACTTAATGACATAATAAATGGCTGCTGAAAGGCAGCTTTAATTTTTGTATGATTGGATTGCGTTAAACAAGAGCATTTTGTTTGTTAAGTTCTATAGTTGTAACGTTACCAAGGAAGGAGCATTCAGTGCTACGTCATGTTGTATTTGCGTTTTTGACGTTTACCGCGATTTTTTCAACTGCTTTATCGGCAGCGGAACAAGGTGAGCCAGTTACCGGTTTTTCTGATCCTTTTGAAGGGTTTAATCGCAGCATGTGGGAGTTTAACTACAATTATCTAGATAAACCCATCTATCGCCCGGTCACTCATGTGTATGCTGATTATGTGCCCTTTGGTTTGCGTGAAGTCTTAAACAATGTGATCCGAAATTTGGAAGAGCCCGCTAGTTTTGCAAACAATTTATTGCAAGGAAAAGTTGAGCGTGCCTCGAATAATTTAGTTCGATTTTTGTTTAATTCCAGTTTTGGGATATTTGGGATTTTTGATCTGATGGGACGTTCAGGAGCCAAGCGAGACATCGAAGAGTTTGGTGATGTAATGGGCTTTTATGGCGTCCCTGAAGGGCCATTTGTCATGATACCGGTACTAGGACCGACGACCGTGCGTAAAGAGGTGGGGGACTGGGTTGATGCCTTTGCTTCTCCGTTGTCTAACTTAAGTTATGCGGAGCAAGCGGTAAAATGGGGTTTAGATGGACTGTATAAACGGGCTTCAGTGATTGAACAAGAACCGCTACTAGACAACTCTCTTGATAGTTACACCTTTATCAAAGACGCTTATCTACAATACCGATTATATCGTTTTTATAATGGTAAGCCTCCGACTCAGTCGAAACAGGATATCGATTCCGCCCTTGAAGGCTATTTAGATGAAATCGAAGGTTACTAAACGCGATTGGATTTTTGTTGGAATGGCCTTTGCTCGGCCCTTGGTCTAGGTTCATTTTGATCTGAATTGTGAGCGTTTTTGCTCACAATTTAGGGCGATATAAGAGCTTTTATTGCTATAAAAATAAAGCCTGATAAATAAATTTACCTATAACATTAATCGCGATGATTATGCCTAATGGAGTCACAGTTCTCATTTTACTGAGCTATGCTTATTGAAGCAAAGCTCGGTTCTGCTGTATCGCAAACCCTCAATCTCCTCGCTTAAAGTTATGTTTCAGTTAGTTTTTGGTTGTTTTTATTTTTTGTAAGCAAGCTAGCGTTCTCGAGTTATTACTTATATAGTCAAGCTGTTAAGCTTTAAAATACGTTATTAACTTATTAATAAATAAGGAAAAAGGTTGTCGATTAATGCCTCAGCATGATGAGAATCCACTTTATGGGATTTCTATATTAGTTGTAGAGGACGAACCTGTGTTTCGTCAGCAACTGCTTGCCTTCTTGACTCAGCAGGGGGCTTTAGTATGCACTGTTGAAGATGGTTATGAGGCCTTGCAAGCGATTGCTCAGCAGTCTTATCAACTGATATTGATGGATCTACAAATGCCGAGGATGAACGGGCTTGAGTTGTTGGAACATCTTGATAGTTTTCCGGGAATTATTATTGTTATTTCTGGAAAAAGTAGCATGGCCGATTTACGTAAAGTATTACAACTCGGTGCCAGTGATTTTTTGGTGAAACCATTAATCGACTTTAGAGAATTAACGCATACGATTCTTTCTAGTTTATCGATGCTGGAGCAACAAGATTCACAAATGGAATTTGCTGAATTTAGTGAGCATAAGGCACATTTTAAGGCAAATGATGCACAAGCAAGCTTGGTTTTAAGAGAAATGTTGCCCAAAACCACGCAAGAAATTGTGGGTTTCTTTTGTCATTATCGTCTAAAGGGACAAACTTTATTTCCGCTTATCAAGCAAATCGATCAGCATCATGTTGGTTTTTTAGTGGTTGATATTTGTTTGTTGGGCGATGAAGGGGTTATTGCTGCAGTCATTATTAACGGTTTCTTTCAAGATATGTGGAATCGTTTCTTAGTGAATGATCGCTCAGCTCTGCAACCCAGTATGGCATTAAGTACTTTAAATAAGATTATTAAAGCTGCCGATTTAAGAGCTTCTGTGGGCTGCTTGTACGGCATTATCGCCCATGATAATGTGCACTTTGCTAATGCTGGTCTACTTGATGCCCCCTCGCCATTTGATGCTGCTCATCCAGGTTTGGCTTTAGGCTTGAATGTTGATGCGCATTATCAAGAAGGGGCGGCAAAGCTGTCTGATATTGGGTTTAGCCTACGATTTAGAAACCTAGCCGAAGACCATATTAATTTAAAATTATTTCCGGTGACTTAATTTACCTTGGACGGTCTTATAAGGGGGCTCGAACCGCAATCTAGACCGAGCTTGACGGTTAAATAGTCTTTTGAAACATCCAGTATTGAAACTAACCCAAATTGCTTGATCTCCTCTTTTGTAACGCGCCATGCGGTCGTATTGCTCTTCTCGGCAAGGATTCAGTTTTTATTTAGCCTATAATTTTGCTTCCAATGAAAGGTTACAGCGCAAATGCTGTGGTAATCCTCCCATTATTAACCGCATTTATTCGTAGAATTCATGCTGCCGTTTTTAGTGGTGGGAACCCTCCATTTGCAAGGTGTGGTCGTTGATGATTGTAGAACCATAACCATTGGGTCGCCCGATCTTGAACATCTTCAAGTGTGTCAAACAAATACTTACTCACTAAGCCAAACCTCATAGTACGGTTGAACCTTTCTATATAGGCGTTTTGTTGTGGGTTTCCTGGCTGAATATAATCGATTCGAATGTCGTGGTTGTTGGCCCATTTAATAAACGCATGGCTAATGAACTCAGGACCATTGTCGCAGCGGATCGCAACAGGTTTGGTTCGTTGTTCGATGAGCTGCTCTAAGATCCGAGTGACTCGTACTGTGGGCATTGAAAAATCAGGTTCTGACGCCAGACCTTCACGTTTGTAATCATCTATCACATTGAATAAACGGTACTTCCGGCCATCAGATAGCTGATCATGCATAAAGTCCACGGACCAAACTTGGTTTGTTTTAATCGGCTCTTTAAGAGGCTCTGGCGTATGGCGATTCAGGCGTCGTTTTGGCCTAATACGTAAGTTTAGAGCCAATTCGCAGTAGATCCGATAAACCCGCTTATGGTTCCATGTATACCCTTTAACGTTCCGCAAATGGTGAAAACACAGGCCAAAGCCCCAGTCAGAGCAGTCTTCACTGTTGCACAGCGTTACTAACTCCTGAGCTATCAACTCATTCTCAGGTTGAAGCTTCGATTTATAGCGATAGCAGGTCTCGCTGATCCCAAACCAATAGCATGCACTTTTAATGCTGATGTGATAGTTCGCCACCGAACGCTGAGCCATCAATCGACGCTCACAGGGCTTCACCACTTTTTTGCCATCGCCTCTGAGATCACCTCTGCTTTAAGGCGTTCTTCCGCATACATCTTTTTAAGCCGTCGATTTTCATCTTCGAGTTCTTTCATCCGCGCCATAAGGGATGCGTCCATACCGCCGTATTTCGAACGCCACTTGTAAAAGGTTGCGTTGCTCATTCCATGCTCACGACAGAGCTCAGGAACAGGTGTACCAGCCTCAGCCTGCTTGAGAATAGATAAGATCTGACTGTCCGTGTAACGTGACTTTTTCATGTTGAATCTCCTGTATTTACTATACGAGAAAATTCTACTTTTGCATGGGATTAATTTTCGGGGGGATTACCCTGTCTCTAAGGGCATGGCAAAATAAATGAATACATTGCTTGTGAAAGAGGTTAATTAGACGTCATAACAACGAACCGGCATCCTTCATGCCATCATCACTATTTCAGTATGTGCTTCTGCTATTCTTTGTTTGTTGCTGTACTCAATCTGTCAAAATCAGTAGTATTGCAGCCATTTAGACGAATCAGGGTAAAGGCGTAGCATGAACAGAAAAGGTATTATCTTAGCGGGGGGCTCGGGAACTCGACTTCACCCGCTTACCAAAGTGATTAGTAAGCAATTAATGCCTGTTTATGATAAACCAATGATCTATTATCCGGTCTCAACACTATTGCTTGCGGGGATACGAGATATATTGATTATTTCAACGCCGGAAGAGTTACCTCGCTTTAAAGAATTGCTGGGTAGTGGTCGTCAGTGGGGCGTGCGGTTTGAATATGTCGAGCAGCCTTCACCGGATGGCTTGGCACAAGCATTTATTTTAGCGGAAGATTTTCTCGATGGCGCTCCCGCTTGTTTAGTGCTGGGTGACAATATATTTTATGGGCATGACTTAATTAAGTCTTTGAGAAAAGCTAATCAGCATAAAACTGGTGCAAGTGTATTTGGTTATCATGTTACCGATCCTGAGCGTTACGGTGTGGTTGAGTTCGATGATTCGGGGAAAGCGATTTCTATCGAAGAGAAACCAAGCACTCCTAAATCTAATTATGCGGTCACTGGCCTATATTTTTATGATGAGAAAGTGGTTGAGTTGGCAAAGACCATTCAGCCTTCTGCTCGTGGCGAACTAGAAATTACCGACTTAAATAATCTCTATCTTCAACGAAATGAGTTGAGCGTTGAATTAATGGGGCGTGGCAGTGCTTGGTTAGATACTGGTACACACGACTCTTTACTGGAAGCGTCTCAGTTCATTTCGGTGTTAGAAAAGCGCCAAGGATTAAAGGTTTGCTGCCCTGAAGAAATAGCCTATCGGCAGGGTTTTATTGATATTCAGCAATTAAAAGCGCTCGCCGAACCGATGTTAAAAAATGGTTATGGGCAATACTTGATGAACCTAGCAAACGACTAAGCATGTAGCCAAGAGATGGTCAAATGAAATTTATTGAAACAGTAATCCCTGATGTGAAAATTATAGAGCCAAGTGTATTTGGTGATGAACGTGGTTTTTTTATGGAAACTTTTCGTCAAACGCTTTTTTCTGAATTTTGTACTCAGCAAGCTTTAGTGCAAGACAATCACTCCAAATCTAAACAAGGAATATTGCGGGGTTTACATTATCAAACCGAACATACCCAAGGAAAGTTAGTGCGGGTGGTCAGCGGTGAAGTGTTTGATGTAGCCGTTGATATGCGAGCCAATTCAGCTACGCTTGGTCAATGGATTGGCGTGATATTATCCGCCGAGAATAAACGCCAGTTATGGGTTCCCGAAGGATTTGCACACGGTTTTTATGTGGTGAGTGCGGAAGCAGAGTTTGTTTACAAATGTACTGATTATTATGATCCCAGCTCTGAAGTGTCAGTGGCTTGGGATGACCCAGATATTGGTATACAGTGGCCCCTCGTGAATGGCTTAGCGCCATCTTTATCAGCGAAGGACCAACAGGCCATTCAATTTGTCGATGCGCCTCGTTTATAAATCAATTTACATGTCGTTTTGTGAGTAAACAATGAAAGTACTAGTTACCGGGAAAGGTGGCCAATTAGCTTGGGAATTACAGCAAGCTAAGCCTGAAGGCGTAGAGTTATTTAGCCTTGGCATTGATGAGCTGGACATTACTGATCAGTCTGCGGTTGAGCTGGCATTCGCAACAATTAAACCTGATGTTGTGATCAATGCTGCGGCTTATACCGCAGTTGACTTGGCCGAGTCACATCAAGATATTGCTTACGCAGTTAACCAACAGGGGCCTCGATTTATTGCCCAAAGTTGTAAGAAAACAAACGCTTATTTACTACATGTTTCAACCGACTTTGTTTTTTCGGGTGATAAGGCGACGCCTTACTCGGTGGATGCGGTGGCGAAACCTCTTAATGTATATGGCGCATCTAAGTTAGCGGGTGATTTAGCGGTGGCAGAGGTGCTTGCGGATCAGGCCTTGATCGTACGCACTGCATGGGTGTACTCAGTGCATGGTAATAATTTTGTGAAAGGCATGCTCAAGCTGATGGAAAGCAAGTCAGAGCTAGGGATTATTTACGATCAAGTCGGCACGCCAACTTGGGCCAAGGGACTTGCCTTGTGGTTATGGACCATGGTAGCGAAATTAAATAAAGATGAAAACACAGCTGGAGCTTATCAGTTGGCGGGTACAGCTAAAGGGCAAGTTTCTACTTTTCATTGGACTGATGCCGGGCTTGCGTCTTGGTATGATTTTGCGATCGCGATTCAGGAGTTAGGGCTTGAAAAAGGTTTGCTTAGTCAGGCGATCCCCATTAAGGCGATCCCCGCCAGTGCTTATCCTTTACCCGCAGTTCGCCCCTCATTTACGGTACTCAACAAAATCACAGCCGAGCAGGCTTCAGGCATAGAGACCATACATTGGCGTAAGCAATTAAGCCTCATGATGGATCAATTAGTTTAAGTATCAGAAGTATTAATCATAGATTTAGAGAAACGATTACAGTTGGATATTATGAATTCAAGAAAAATGTTGGTGACGGGTGGCGCTGGTTTTATTGGTGCTAACTTTGTGCATTATTGGTTGGTGAACCATCCTGGCGACAAAATCGTCGTATTAGATGCACTTACCTATGCAGGTAATCGCGCTAGCCTTAAACCAGTTGAAACGGATCCGAATTTTAATTTTGTACAGGGTGATATTTGCGATACGGCATTGGTTGAGTCGTTGTTGAAAGAGCATCAATTAAATACAATTGTGCATTTTGCGGCTGAATCACACGTCGATCGCTCAATTACTGGGCCGGATGCCTTTATCGAAACCAATATTATTGGCAGTTATAGTTTACTTAAAGCCGCAAAAAAGGTATGGATAGATGAGCCTAAAAGCCAAGGTTTAGAGACCATCCCACATCGTTTTCACCATGTCAGCACTGATGAAGTATATGGCACTCTTGGGCCCAGCGATCCAGCTTTTACTGAAGAGACTCAATACGCACCAAATTCCCCTTATTCAGCCAGTAAGGCAGCTAGCGACCATTTGGTACGCGCTTATCACCATACTTACGGTTTACAGGTAACCACCTCAAACTGCTCAAATAATTATGGCCCTTATCATTTCCCTGAGAAATTAATTCCGCTAATCATTACCAATATCTTAAACAATAAGCCTTTACCTGTTTATGGCGATGGCCAGCAGATCCGTGACTGGTTGTATGTCGAAGATCATGCCAGAGGTATCGATTTGGTGTTGAACAAAGGGCGAGTAGGCGAAAACTATAACATCGGGGGCCACAACGAATGGGCTAATATAGAGATCGTGAAGTTGGTGTGCCAATTGTTAAATCAACGATTTAGCCAAAACCCAATTTTAGCTGTTCAATATCCGCAGGCTACGGCAGCCATCGCAAACAAGGCAGAAAGTTTAATTACTTTTGTTGAAGACCGAGCAGGGCATGATCAGCGCTATGCTATCGACGCTAAGAAAACTCAACAAGAATTAGCTTATGTACCTCAAGTTTCTTTTGAACAAGGAATCGATCTAACCATTGATTGGTATCTCAATGCTCAAGATTGGCTAAAGACATTGTAGTTATCTTTATTGAACCGAGAGTTCTGAATGAAATGGAACTCTCATTTGCAATTTCTGTTAGAGACAAATTTGATTGATTACGGTGATGGTATTTGCTTTGTGGTGAGAGTAAATACCGTATATGTTGCTCATCAATGAGTTAGATCTAACACACTTAACTCGGTTTCTTTATCGCCACTTCCTATCACGAATTTCTAGCTTCAGTCACCAATACTTAGTTTTAGTCTTAATTTTTAAGCGATTGCGGCACTATAAACCAGAAAGAACCCCACCGATTGTATTTATTTGCTCTAAACTAAAAAGCAATCGACAGTATGTAAAATAACCTGTCGATTGCTTAGAATTCGAAGTTATTAAAAGTAGCATAATGTTATAGCAGCGTTGCTAGTAGTTGTTAGTCACATAAGTTAATCTGATTCTGTTTTATATTCTATAACGATATAACGAACTAAGAGCTAAAGACTAAATGGAAAATTATAACTTAACTCATCTAAAAGCATTAGAAGCTGAGAGCATCCATATCATTCGCGAAGTCGCGGCTGAATTTGATAAGCCGGTGATGCTTTATTCTGTGGGTAAAGACTCTGCGGTAATGCTTCATTTAGCGCGCAAAGCTTTCTTCCCAGGCAAAATTCCTTTTCCTTTATTACATGTCGATACTAACTGGAAATTCAAAGAAATGATCCAGTTTAGAGACCAAATGGCCAAAAAATATGGCTTTGAGTTATTGGTTTTCAAAAATCCCGAAGGGCTAGAAATGGGGATCAACCCATTTGTGCATGGCAGCGCGGTTCATACCGATATCATGAAAACTCAGGGGCTTAAAAAAGCCTTAGATCAATATCAGTTTGATGCCGCTTTTGGTGGTGCGCGTCGCGACGAAGAAAAATCTCGGGCAAAAGAGCGGGTTTATTCTTTCCGCGATAAAAATCACCGTTGGGATCCTAAGTCACAACGCCCCGAGTTATGGAATAGCTATAACTCAAAAGTAAATAAAGGGGAGAGTATTCGAGTATTTCCTTTATCTAACTGGACAGAGTTAGATATTTGGCAATATATCTACCTCGAAAATATCGATATCGTTCCGCTTTATTTAGCGGCTAAACGTCCGGTAGTGGAACGTGACGGTACCCTGATTATGGTTGATGATGAGCGTATGCCTGTCGAAGAGGGTGATATTCAACATAAGATGGTGCGTTTTAGAACGCTAGGCTGTTACCCCTTAACTGGTGCAGTAGAGTCAGAGGCCGATACCTTGCAAGATGTGATTCAAGAGATGCTGTTAACTAAAACTTCCGAGCGTCAGGGCAGAGTGATCGATCATGACAGCGCGGGCTCAATGGAAAAGAAAAAGATGGAAGGTTATTTTTAGCACTTGGAGACCAACCAAGCGTGATAGAAAAACTAAACCAAACAGTAGCTTGCGAGCATCGAACGACGAATATCAGAGTATTCCGTTAATATATAAATATTTTTTTGAGCTGTAAGATGCCCCGTGCTAACAGCTCGAAGTGAGGGAACCATGTCACACCAGTCAGATTTAATTGCTTCAGATATTGAAGAATATTTACAACAACATGAACAAAAGCAACTACTACGCTTATTAACTTGCGGCAGTGTAGATGACGGTAAGAGTACCTTGATTGGGCGCTTGTTACATGATTCAAAAATGATTTTTGAAGATCAATTGGCCAGTATTAAAAATGACTCGAAACGATTTAATACCACCGATGGAGAGTTTGATTTAGCACTACTGGTTGATGGTTTGCAATCAGAGCGAGAGCAAGGCATTACAATTGATGTTGCCTATCGTTATTTCTCAACGGATAAACGTAAGTTTATTATTGCCGATACCCCTGGGCATGAACAATATACCCGCAATATGGCCACTGGTGCCTCGAATTGTGAATTGGCGATCGTGATGATTGACGCACGCTACGGCGTGCAGGTTCAAACGCGGCGCCATAGTTTTATCGTTTCGTCTTTAGGTATTAAACAGGTTGTTGTTGCAATTAATAAAATGGATCTGGTTGATTTTTCTGAACAGCGATATGAAGAAATTAAAGCAGAGTATCAACAATTCGCTGAAAATCTAAAAATCGAGAACATTAAGTTTGTGCCAATTTCGGCGCTCAATGGAGACAACGTTGTCGAGCGCAGCGAGCAAAGTGCTTGGTATCATGGTGAAACTTTAATGGGCATGCTAGAAAGTGCGCCGATTAGCTCTGGTTTAAATTTCGACGATTTCCGTTTTCCCGTGCAATATGTCAATCGGCCAAATTTAGATTTTCGTGGCTTTTGCGGCACCATTAGTTCCGGTGTTGTGCGTAAGGGGGATGAAGTTACGTCATTGCCTTCGGGGAAAGTTTCCAAAGTGAAGAGCATCGTTACTTTTGATGGTGAGCTAGATGAAGCATACGCGCCGATGGCGGTAACGCTCACTTTAGAGGATGAAATTGATGCCAGCCGTGGAAATATGCTGGTTCATAGCAATAACAAGCCATGGGTTGCAAGCAGTGCCGAAGCAATGATCGTTTGGATGGCAGACGATCCTTTAATTGCCAATAAGCAATATGATTTTAAATTGGCAAGCAAAACGACCTCGGGTTCAATTGCGCAAATTGAGCACCAAATTGATGTGAATACACTGGAAGAAAAACCCGCAGTGCGCTTAGCTTTAAACGAGATCGGTGTTTGCCAAGTGCAGTTTAGTCAGCAGGTCGCATTTGACGCTTACAGTCGCGCGCATGGTACTGGTTCATTTATTATCATTGACCGAATTAGCAATGTGACCGTAGGCGCGGGGATGATCCAAGCCAAGGGCAAGCTTGAAGAACAAACGGTAAACAGTGAGTTTTCAGCTTTTGAAATCGAACTTAATGCGCTGGTTCGTAAGCATTTCCCTCATTGGGATGCGAAAGACCTTCGCGAATTGTTAAAATAATGTCGATACAAGCAATTCTAGTGCTAGTTATTTTTACTGGCACTATTGCTGCTCTGATTCGGTATCAGCAATATCCGGCTAAAATATTTGGCGGGGTTATGTTGATATTGTTTATATTAAACTTAGTTAGTTCTGAGCAAATATTGGCCAATATCGCAAATCAAGGATTGATGACGCTGGTATTGCTGATGCTTTGTTCGATCGCCTTAGAAAAAACCCGCTTATTACGCTTATTAGCGGCCTCGATTATTAAGCCTTCGTTGCGGGCAACTTGGTTGCGTCTTTTTGCAAGCACTGTGCTGTCGTCGGCTGCGCTCAATAATACTGCTGTGGTGGCTACGTTGTTGGCGCCGATCCGTAATAACCCTTACCATAGCGCTAGTAAGTTGCTGTTGCCTCTGTCTTATGCGGCGATATTAGGTGGAACTTTGACCCTCATCGGTACCTCTACCAATTTAATCGTGAACAGCTTATTACTTGAAAGCACCGGCCAAGAACTCGGATTTTTTGATTTTACATTGATTGGCCTCGCCGCTGTGGTTTGTTGCGGACTTACCTTGGCATTTTTCTCTCGTTATTTACCCGATCATCAGCGTGAGGTCGATAGTTATCAAAGCTATTTTATCGATGCCAAGATCCAACAGGACTCGGGTCTCATTGGTAAAAGTGTCGAAGATAACGGCTTAAGGCACCTCGAATCATTATTTTTGGTGGAAATCGTCCGTCAAGGGAAGTTGATTAGCCCCGTTTCTCCCAGTGAAGTGCTTAGTCAAAATGATCGTTTAATATTTAGTGGTGATGTCACCAAAGTCATGCAATTAAATCAATTCTCGGGATTACAAACTTTCGCGGATTCAAATGGTTTGTTGGGGACCAATTTAACCGAAGTCGTGATTCGGCCTGAAAGTATTTTGGTGGGTAAAAGCCTTAAAAGAATGGGGTTTCGGGCGCTATTTGATGCAGCTGTCGTGGCAATCAAGCGTGACGGCGAACAAGTGTCTGGAAAGCTTGGAGAGTTAGTCTTGCAAGCGGGTGATTTTTTAGTACTTGCTGTAGGAGACGATTTTAAATCTCGGAGCAACTTAACTAAGAATTTTATTGTAGTTAGCGGTGTTGAACCAGATACACGGCTTAATGGTTGGTCTGAGCTGATCGCGATTGCTGGCTTTGCTATCGCCGTCATCTCCGCGGCAGTTGGTGTACTGAGCCTATTTAAGGCGATGGTATTGCTGCTGGGTGGTTTATTGTTTTTTCGTTGCTTAACCCCAAGTGAGATAGTTCGACGTTTTCCTAAAGACATCTGGCTGATCGTCGCTTCTGCGCTTACTTTGTCACAAGCTTTATATAATGTTGGTCTGGTCTCTTTACTTACCGAAAGTTTTGGTCAAATCTTAAGCCCTCAGTGGGTGATGGTGACCTTAATCATTATGTACTTATTAACCTGGTTGTTTACGGAATTAGTCACCAATAATGCAGCTGCTGCTTTGATGTTTCCGGTGGCCTATGGTGTAGCAAATGCAATTGGTGCAAATCCAATGACCTTTATTATGACCGTTGCCTTTGCCGCCAGCGCTAGCTTTGTGAGCCCTTATGGTTATCAAACGAATCTCATGGTATATAACGCCGGGCGATACAACTTAAAAGATTTTGTAAAACTGGGCTTACCGGTGGCGATTGTATACGCAGTCGTGGTGATTGGCTTAGTTCCATTATTGTTTCCTTTACACTAGCAGAAGAGTGCAAAGAACTTTAGTGGGTGATAAGTCATCCAAATTACAAGCTATCGCTGACTTGAGCTATTTACAGTTCGAATTTTTATTTAATATTTTTGAGGTTGTTATGAACAATAAAAGTGAAAATGTAGTTTGGCATCATCACAGTGTAAGCCGAGATTTACGGATCACTCAAAAGGGACATAAGCCTTGTGTGCTTTGGTTTACCGGTTTAAGTGGCTCGGGTAAATCTACAGTTGCAAATGAGGTCGATTATTTATTACATCAGCGAGGTGTTCATACTTATGTGCTCGATGGTGATAATGTTCGCCATGGACTAAATGGTGACTTAGGGTTTTCAGATAAAGACCGTGTAGAAAATATTCGCCGTATTGGTGAAGTTGCCAAGCTTTTTGTCGATGCAGGGATGGTGGTTTCAACTGCGTTCATTTCGCCGTTTAAAGCAGACCGAAGTATGGTTCGTAAGCAGCTAACGGAAGGTGAGTTTTTTGAAGTGTTTATTGATACACCGATCGAAGTCTGTGAGACGCGTGATCCAAAAGGTTTATATAAGAAGGCTCGTGCAGGAGAGATAAAAAACTTTACCGGAATTAGTTCTGCCTATGAGGCTCCGGAACAAGCCGATGTACATGTGAAAACCGAGGGTAAAACGGTTGAAGAATGTGCCGCGGTGGTCATCCAAGCCTTGCTAAAAGCAGGTATCATCGACTAGGGCGTTGAATTTGCTTGAACTCCAAATAAGCAATTAATGAGCTATATTTTGTTCGCGTGTCGAAGTGCTGACTCAAGTAGAGGTTGTTGTGCGATATATCGATATTTTTAACGGTGATGCCGATGGTATCTTGGCTTTGTTGCAATTGCGCTTAGCCGAGCCCCGGCAAAGTTTGTTAGTCACTGGGGTGAAGCGAGATAACCAGTTAGCTGTAAAACCACAATATGAAGAAGGGGATGTGGTCACCGTTCTTGACTTATCTTTAGAAAAAAATATTGAAGGGGTGAATCGTGCACTTAAGGCTGGTGCGAGAGTGCATTACGTTGACCACCATCGGCCTGGAAATATTCCGGAGCATGAGTTGTTAACCACCCAAATAGATACTAGCGTTGATGTCTGTACTGCGTTATTAATCGACAAGCAACTCAATGGTCGTTTTCATTTGTGGGCGATTACTGCTGCCTATGGAGATAATTTACTTGAGGTGGCTGAGGGCTTGGCTGTCGCCCAAGGTTTAAGTCTTCAACAGAGAACGCAATTAAAAGACTTAGGTGTACTGATTAATTATAATAGTTACGGGCACTCTATTGCTGATTTGCATATCGCACCAGCAGCGCTGTATCAAGCTTTATTGGCTTATTACTCTCCTTTTGATGCGATAGCTGACCTAAGTTCGCCATATCATCGTCTAAGAATTGCCTATGCTGAGGATATGCAAAAAGCACAACTCGCCGAAGTTTATTATAAGAGCGATATCTTAAAAGTCGTTAAATTGCCTGACCAAGCATGGGCGAGACGGGTAAGTGGTGTGTTAGGAAATGATTTGGCCAACAGTGACCCTGAGCGGGCTCATATCGTACTCAGTCAGAGCTGCAGCGGTGATTTTATGGTGAGCCTACGAGCACCCAAGAATAATAAACAGGGTGCAAGTCAAATATGTAGCACATTTAAAACAGGTGGTGGTAGAGAAGCCGCTGCGGGTATTAATTGCTTACCAGCTGACAATATAGAGGCGTTACTTACTGTGACGGAACAGTTTTATGCTAGCTCAAGCGGTGAATAATTAGGCGAATTACTTGTTTGTTATTCACACATTCACTAAAAATATGTTTGAGACTTAAATTTATTTAATGAATTTGTAAATAGTAAGTTTGCCTTTAAAAATACCGGGGCTCCATAACTATTTGATTTAATTGTCTATATCTGTTTTCTTTAGGTTTTAGCTCAGCTTTTATTGATATTTATCGGCGGTCTGCTTTACTTTATCCCTCAATTCAGTGTGATATACTTCCCGCGATTTCAATTTGAGTTTAGGGAACGTTCTCTGTGATGTGTTTTAAAAAAACGCTTTGTTTAGTTGTTGTTAGTGTTAGCTTTTTTTGCAGCGCAATGGCAAATGCTAGCTACTATGGCGGCGCGATATTGAGTTATTCTTCGGCTGAATATACTGCCTCAGCAGGGGCGGAGAATGCAGACGGTAACCCGTTTGTTTTACAAGCTCAAGTTGGACGATTTTTTAATGATTATATCGCCTTAGAAGGTCGTTATGGTTTATCTACTGGGCGTTCTGATGGTATATCAATCGATAGTTTAGCTTCTATATTGGTAAGAGCGAATCTGCCAGTATCAGAGCAAACGGCCATGTATGCACTGGTGGGCGCTTCCTCGGCTAAACTAAACCAGCAAAATGTTGGTAGTAGTACCGAAAGTGGTACCAGTTTTGGCTTAGGCGTGCATTATGCGTTTGACTCTTCGCGTGCGATGACGATTGAGTACCTCAGTAGTTTGAATAAAGATAAAACTAAGGTCGCAGGGCTAAGCTTAGCCTTTCAGTACCGCTTCTAAACTTTCGATATGAATCAGCTACAAGCTACTTGGTACCTACTTTATTGCAAAGCGGGTCAAGAGGCTCGCGCACAATTGCACCTCGCTAATCAAGCTTACGTTTCCTATTGTCCTTATATCTGTGTAGAGCGAATTAATAAAGGAAAACTTAGACACAAACAAGAAGCGCTATTTCCTAACTATTTGTTTGTGCAACTGAATGAAGAAAGCAATTTTAACGCTGTACGCTCAACTCGAGGCGTGATTGATTTTGTTAAGGTTGGCCGAAACTATCAAGTGGTTGCTGATGACATAATTGCTCAAATAAAAAGTAGTGAGCACGCCCACAGTCAGCCAACGATTGAGCAGGTATATCAGCCAGGGATGAAAGTAGCTGTTCAGCAAGGTGCTTTTCAATCACTTGAGGCAATTTATCAGCGAGCCGATGGTTTAGAGCGCTCGGTAATTTTGGTTCGTTTATTGAATCAGCAAGCGTCCTTAGTTGTTAACAATAGAGATATTTGTCTCACCTGTTAATTTTATGTTGCAAAAATATAACCAAGCATGGATGGCGAATTGGGGGCCGAAACCTAAGGGCGGTAGCGTTTTTAATTTGATGTTCTATCTAAAGTACTATATTTCAACAAATCAATTTATCTACTTAGAAAATGAGCGTATTAATCACTTTGTAAGTTTACGTAAGCAAGGTAGTTGAAGTAATATGTAGCCAGTTATTATTAACGTTTTAATTTGATTGAAACTCCGCAACCTAGTTTGAGAAAGAGAATATAACGGAATGAAATTTGGACTAAAAAGTCTTATCGCGATCTGCTTGGTAGCTTGTTCACAGAATGTTTTCGCTGTAAATGTAAGCCCAGAACAGATGCAGATGCTTAAGGCGCTTCCCGCAGAGCAACAGGCGGCACTTGCGAAGCAATATGGCGTGGATGTTTCTCAACTTAACTCGTCAAATGCATCTCAGGAGGAAGTTTTGGCTGCTCCAAAACTTCCCGAAAAACGCAATACTCAGGAAGACGAAGAGCAAAATATAGCAAAAAAGAATAGTGCGGGGCAGGTTGAAGAACTACAACGCTTTGGTTTAGACGTATTTGCGACCCAACCGGCAACTTTTGCTCCCTTAAGCAATGTGCCAGTAACCGATAATTATCGACTAGGGCCTGGTGACACCTTAGTTGTTCAATTATTTGGTAAAGAAAACAGTAAATTTGAATTTCGGGTGAATCGTTATGGCTCGATTAGTTTTCCCGAATTGGGCCCGGTTAATGTCGCGGGCTTAAGTTTTTCAGAAGTAAAAGAGTTACTCACTAAGACGATTTCGGAGAAGAAAATTGGAGTGCGCAGCAGTATCACCATGGGTGAACTGCGCAGCATCGAAGTTTTTGTGCTTGGCGAAGCCTATCAGCCGGGTAAATATTTAGTCAGTTCTTTGTCGACGATGACACATGCCTTATACGCCAGTGGAGGGGTTAATGGTAAGGGCAGCTTAAGAGATATTCGTTTACTTCGAGACGGTAAGTTAGTGAATCGTTTGGATGTGTATGATTTGCTGATTAATGGAGATACTTCTGATGACTTGCAGCTACGTTCTGGCGATGTGATTTTCATTGCCCCTTTGGGGCCGACTGCGAGCATAGATGGAGAAGTTGTTCGCCCTGCAATTTATGAGCTAAATGACCATGAGACAGTAAAAGATCTTGTCTCTATGGCTGGTGGATATACAACCAAAGCTTATAAAAATTCAGTCAGTTTTGAGCGGATTACTAAAGAAGGTTTAATTGATTTAAATACCCTCGATTTAAACGACAAAACAGATTTATCTAAAAGACTGAATAATGGCGATTTTTTAACTATAGACGCTATCGTTAAACATACAAAAAATTATGTTTCAGTGAAAGGTAACGTGGTTCGCGAAGGCCGTTTTCAGTGGCGAGCAGGTATCAAAGTGTCAGACCTGTTTCCGAGCATTCATCGCAGTTTGTATCAAAGTAGTGACCTCAATTATGCCTTGGTCGTGAGGCGTAAACCGGATCAAACGATTCAAGTTCTACAAATCAATTTAGGTCTGGCGATTAGTAATAAACAATCACAAAGCAATATTGAATTAAACGCCGAAGATGAGATATTAGTCTTCACCAAATATGACCTCGCTAAGTTTGACGATGCTTTTTCCATCGCGACTAACGAAAAGGATGTATTGTCAGTTGATGCTGCCGAAATTAATGCCAAGGTAGAAGAGACAGAACACGCGCAGAATAAAACCGTTGGTAACATCCAAGGTGATGACGGTTATGACTTTGAGCGTGCATCTCAGTTAACTCGTATACCCGTGGAGCAAATTAAAAAAGCATTTGCATCCACCCGAGAAAAGTTACTTGCACCAGTGTTAACGCTGCTGCAGGGGCAGTCATCTATTGATGATGATGCCCATCTCGTAGAAATATTTGGTGAAGTGAAATTTCCTGGCGTTTATCCCATCACGGATAAAAACACCATTAAAGACTTAATTACGGCAGCTGGCGGACTAAATAATGGTGCTTATGCGCAACATAGCGAACTTTCGCGCACTGTTGTTCGGGATGGCCATGCGAAAGTTAACGTATTGCGTTTAAATCTTAATGATGCCTTGCAAAATAATCCGGCGGATAATTTGGTGTTGCAGTCGCGTGACCGACTCAATGTATTGGCGGTTCCTAATTTACGTAAACAACGTACCGTGAATATACAAGGGGAAGTGCGTTTTCCTGGAACATACGTGATTAAACGCGGTGAGACTTTGGGGGCAGTGATTAAGCGTGCGGGAGGCTTAACCGACTACGCTCACGAAGACGGTGCGGTATTTACGCGTGAGGCGTTGCGTTTACGAGAACAAAAACAGATTGACTCCTATGCTGAGGCGATTCGCCAAGAGGTGGCGAAGAAGAGTTTACGGCAAACCGGACCCGGCAGTTTTTCTTCATCGGCATCGCCTTCCGAGCAGTTGGCTCTAATTGAAGAGATGAGTTCAACCAAGGCTTTGGGGCGAATGGTGGTTGATTTACCGGCTATTTTGGCACATGACGATTCCAAGGATTTTATGTTGGAAGATCAAGATTTACTTTATGTGCCGCAATATCGCAATACAGTCACGATTATGGGTGAAGTACAAATCTCGACATCTTATTTGTTAGACGAGAAGTATAGTTATAAAGATTATATTAATTTTGCTGGTGGGACTAAAAAACAAGCCGATGAAGATCGGGTGTTTGTGGTTAAAGCAAATGGAGCAGTCTATAAACCCGAATCAGGATTTTGGTTTAAAAACAACTCTCAAGATTTACAACCGGGTGACACAATTGTAGTCCCTATTGATACCGACTACCGTGATGCGCTAAGTATGTGGACGGCGGTAACTCAAATTATGTATCAAATAGGTGTTGCGGTTAACGTTATTAAGTAACTGTACATTATTTCGGGCCTTGGTTTGCGCTAAGGCTATTGCTTTATCTAACTTATCGGTATTTGACTTAACTATGAACAGCAGTACGCCACAGCAACATCAGCAGCGGTTTCAAGATTATCCGCCTCAGTTTCAGCAGCAAGAGGATGAAATTGACTTACGTGAGTTATTTGCTGTTATTTGGCGTGGTAAATGGCTAATTTTAGCCTGTACCACACTTTTTGCGGTGGCAGCGGTTTTTTTTGCAATTAGCCAACCCAATATTTACCGTGCAAACGCCTTGTTGGCGGCGACTAATCAAGAAAATAACAAACTCAATAGTATGGCTTCGCAGTTTGGTGGTTTGGCATCGTTGGCGGGGATTAACCTTGGCAGTGGAGGCGGAACCGATCAGACAACGCTGGCCATCGAAGTACTCAAATCCAGGCAGTTCTTTAGTGAATTTGTTAACAAATACCAAATAAAACCACAGTTGATGGCGGCCTTATCATGGGATCCAATTAGCGAGAAATTAGATTTAGATCCGGAATTGTATGACGCCGGCTCAAAGACCTGGGTGCGCGAGGCCAAACCGCCGCAACAGCCAGAACCATCCATGCAAGAAAGCCATGAGTTCTTTTTGAAGGAAATTCTGAGCGTTTCTACTGATAAAGAAACCGGTTTAATCACTCTTGCCGCGGAGCATATTTCGCCAGTGGTTGCCCAACAGTGGGTGAGTTGGTTGATTGAAGATATTAACCAAGTGATGAAACAACGTGCTCGTTTAGAAACCATGGCAAATATTAATTATTTAAAACAGCAGCTGGAAAAAACGTCGGTTGCGCAGATGCAGAGTGTTTTCTATCAATTGATTGAAGAGCAGACCAAAACGTTAATGTTAGCCGAGGCCAATGAGGACTTCGTGTTTAAAGTGATTGATCCACCTGTTGTTGCAGAAAAAAAAGTAAAACCTAAACGAGCGTTAATTTGTGTATTAGGGACCTTGTTGGGTGGAATGCTTGGTGTGATGCTGGTACTTATTCGCCATTTTTCTCGAAGCGAACAACAAAGTACAGAAAACAATGAGTAAAATACTCTTGATAGCTTTAAGCTTAAATTTTATAGGTTGGCAGGGATGAGCATCTTCGTTTTGTCTTTATTTGTAGCATTTGGTGGTACTTTTAGTGCGATTAAATTGTTAAAACCGATTGCGGTGAAACACCAGCTGGTGGATAAACCAAATGAGCGAAAATTGCACGTAGGCGCCATTCCGCTGATTGGTGGGATTGCGGTATATGTGGGTTTTGTATTGTCACTGATGGTGATTGCTCACGGCTATGATGTTTCTTTCAAGTATTTTTTACTGGCTTCTGGTGGGATCTTGTTAGTCGGAATGCTGGATGATAAATATGATTTAAGTGTACGCCTCCGGATGTTTTGTCAAGCCGTGGCTGCTAGTGTCATGATGTTTGCCAGTGGAGATAGAATTGAAAATTTAGGTAACTTACTTGCTTTTGGTGATATTCATTTAGGATGGATTTCTATCCCCTTTACTTTGTTAGCGGTTATGGGCGCGATTAATGCCTATAACATGGTGGATGGTATCGATGGCCTTGTGGGTGGCGTAACTTTTAGTAGTATGTTGTCGTTGTCTTTGCTGTTTATATTGGAAGGCTATTTAATTGAATCATGGATAGCAATGTGTTTGGTGGTATCGCTGATCCCTTATCTTATTTTTAACCTCACTCGCGCCGATAACCCCAACGGTACAAAAATTTTTATGGGGGACGCGGGTTCAATGTTTGTAGGCCTGAGTGTGGTTTGGTTACTCGCCATTGGCTCTCAAGGCGAATCAGCAGCATTTAATCCAGTGACTTCACTATGGGTTATTGCGATTCCTCTGATGGATATGGCCGGAGTGATGATCCGTCGTAAACGTAAAGGCTGTTCTCCTTTTAAGCCTGACCGAGATCATCTTCACCATATTTTCATGCGTGCAGGCTTTAACTCCAAACAAACACTTATTTGTATTACTAGTTTAAGTTTTACTATTTCTATGTTTGGCGTGCTACTCGATCATCTTAACGTACCTGATTGGTTTTCTTTTGGGCTGTTTCTCGTGGTTTTTGCGGGATACTTGACGGCTTTACGATATATTTGGCGTTTGCTAAAAGCATTTCGAAAAATCGAAGCATTCCGGCGAATGCGACGCGTGAATCAAATAAAGCTATCGAGAAGTTATAAGCACAAAAGCGTTTAGAAAAATATATAGATTACCCACTGGAATGAGAGTCCAAAATTAGGTGCAGTCAAGGTATTGCAAGGACTGGTGAAAAATCGTCTGGAATAAAATGGGCTATCAAAGTAAAAATTTCTCACGTGTTTAGGAATATCTTCTAAATTTTCAAAAATTTGACTTATGTATAGAAAGGTTTAATCAGTGAAAATTCTTGTAACCGGTGGTGCGGGCTTTATAGGCTCAGCAGTCGTTCGCCATATTATTCAAAATACTTCAGATTACGTAGTCAACGTCGATTGTTTGACGTATGCAGGCAATCTAGAGTCTTTAACTGTTGTTGAATCAAATGAGCGCTATGAGTTTGAGCAAGTCAATATATGCGACAGTGCTCAGTTGGCGCGGGTGTTTGCTGAGCATAAACCTGACGCAGTGATGCACTTAGCTGCGGAAAGTCACGTTGACCGCTCTATCACAGGGCCTGCTGCGTTTATTGAAACCAACATAGTTGGCACATATACCTTACTTGAAGCCACGCGTGATTATTGGAACAAGCTAAATGATGTAGCTAAGCAAGCTTTTCGCTTTCACCATATCTCAACCGATGAAGTGTATGGTGATCTACCACATCCAGATGAAGCAGAAGTGGGTACAGAGCTCCCCATGTTTTTAGAAACAACCTCGTACGAGCCTTCTAGCCCTTATTCTGCCTCTAAAGCGTCAAGCGATCACCTGGTGCGTGCATGGCTGCGAACATATGGCCTGCCAACGATGGTAACTAATTGTTCGAACAATTATGGGCCTTATCACTTCCCTGAAAAACTCATACCACTTGTGATATTAAATGCTTTAGAAGGTAAACCGCTACCTATATATGGCAAAGGTGACCAAATCCGTGACTGGCTCTATGTAGAAGATCATGCCCGTGCGCTTTACACCGTAGTTACCGAAGGTAAGGTGGGTGAAACTTACAACATTGGTGGGCACAACGAAAAGCAAAACCTAGAAGTCGTACAAACGATTTGTTCCATTTTAGATGCGTTAGTACCGAAAGAAAGTGCCTACTCAAGCCAAATAACCTATGTGCAAGACCGCCCCGGTCATGACAGGCGTTATGCAATTGACTCGAGTAAGATGCAAAGAGAGTTGGGATGGTTGCCAGTTGAGACTTTTGAAACGGGCTTAAAGAAAACCGTTCAGTGGTACCTCGAGAATACAGAATGGTGTCAAAACGTGCAAGATGGCAGCTACCAACGTGAACGCTTAGGTGTAGAGAATATTACCGAAGAGGATCGAAAATAATGAAAGGGATCGTTCTTGCAGGTGGCTCGGGAACGCGCTTATACCCTCTAACGCGCGGAACGTCTAAACAGATGTTACCAATTTATGATAAGCCTATGATTTATTACCCTATTTCAACTCTAATGTTGGCGGGTATTCGCGATATTTTGATTATTACCACCCCAGAAGATCAAGCTGGCTTTAAACGCCTTTTAGGAGATGGCTCAGATTATGGTATTAATCTAGAGTATAAAGTTCAACCAAGCCCGGATGGTCTAGCACAAGCTTTTATTATTGGTGAAGAATTTATTGGTGATGATTCTGTATGTCTAGTGCTTGGTGACAATATCTACTACGGGCAATCTTTTAGTGGACAACTCAAGCGCGCCAGTGAACTAACCTCGCAAGGTTTAGCCACTGTGTTTGGCTATCAAGTGAAAGACCCTGAGCGATTTGGTGTGGTGGAATTCAATAGTGACATGAAAGCAGTTTCTATAGAGGAAAAACCGCAGCGGCCAAAATCAAACTATGCCGTAACAGGTTTATATTTCTACGATAATCGCGTAGTTGAATGGGCTAAGCAGGTGAACCCCTCTATTCGTGGTGAACTTGAGATTACAACGTTAAATCAAATGTATTTAGAAAATGGAACTCTTAACGTTGAACTACTTGGCCGTGGTTTTGCGTGGTTGGATACAGGCACTCATGAAAGCTTGCATGAGGCATCATCGTTTGTGCAAACCATTGAAAATGTGCAAGGGCTTAAGGTCGCTTGCCTTGAAGAGATAGCCTGGCGTAATCATTGGTTAAGTGATGAAGTATTGCTTGAAATCGCGAAGCCAATGATGAAAAACGAATATGGCCAATACTTGGCTGAGTTGGTTGGGGGGCCAAACAGCTGTGAGGTGAAGAAATGAAGATATTGATAACCGGAAGTAAAGGGCAAGTTGGACATTGCTTAGTGAACCTGTTGTCAGAGCGTAGTAGTACTGAAGTAATAGCTTATGATCGGGACGAGTTAGATATCACAGATGAGCAGCAAGTGAAACAAATGGTTGCAGAGCTTAAACCTGATGTGATCATCAATGCCGCTGCGCATACGGCAGTAGACAAGGCTGAAACTGAAATCGATATGAGCTATGCCATCAATCGAGATGGCCCACTTTACTTAGCTAAAGCTGCTCAGTCATTAGATGCATTGCTGCTGCATATCTCAACTGACTATGTATTCGATGGCGACAAAGCAGCCCCTTACCTTGAAACTGACATACCTAATCCCAAAAGTGTATATGGTCAAAGTAAGCTAGCTGGTGAACAAGCTGTCGCTAACTATTGCTCTAGATACGCTATTTTGCGAACATCCTGGGTGTTCGGAGAACACGGTAATAACTTTGTAAAAACAATGCTGCGCCTCGGCAAACAACGGCCAGAGTTACGCATTATAGGTGACCAATACGGTAGTCCGACGTATGCTGGTGATATTGCTAAAGCACTTGTGGTAATTCTGGATAATTTTAGTGGTTTAGTCTTATCTGGAATATACCATTTTTCAGGGCAACCATACGTTAGTTGGTATCAGTTTTCTAAAGCGATTTTTGATGCTGCAGTGCAAAATGAAGTGATTGATGAGGCTCCAATAGTCAACGAAATTGGAGCTAATCAATATTTGCTACCCGCACCGAGACCTGCAAACTCACGTTTAGATAGCACCAAAATTGAAACTATATTTGATGTTAAACCAAGTGATTGGATACATGCTCTCAACAATATAAAAGCCTATAGTTAGGGTGAATAATCATGAAAGTTATTAATACAAAAATCCCAGAAGTAAAAATAATAGAGCCACAAGTGTTCGGTGATGAACGTGGCTTTTTTATGGAAAGTTGGAACAAAAAAAAGTTCGAAGAATTGGTCACGGGCAAACCGACTACTTTTGTTCAGGACAACCATTCTAAATCGAGTAAAGGTATTCTACGTGGTCTTCACTATCAAACAGAAAATACTCAAGGAAAGCTAGTTCGAGTAGTTTTAGGTGAAGTGTTTGATGTAGTGGTTGACGTTCGAAAAGGTTCCGCTACATTCGGGCAATGGGTAGGAGAGTATTTATCTGAAAAGAATAAACGTATACTTTGGGTGCCTGAAGGTTTTGCTCATGGGTTCTATGTGACATCGAATGAGGCTGAATTCGTTTATAAGTGTACAGATTATTATTCACCCCAACATGAACTTTCTCTCTCTTGGTCTGATTATTTTATTAATATAAATTGGCCTCTTGATGGTGAACCTAAGCTATCACAAAAGGATAAAGAAGCAATGACATTTAAAGAGTTAGTTAATAAACTATGAAAACGATTTGTGTTATTGGTACGGTTGGTATACCTGCTTGCTATGGTGGTTTTGAATCTTTGGTTGAAAACTTAGTTGATAATGCAAGTGAAAAAATAAAATATAGTGTTTTCTGTTCATCAGATAATTACGCTGAAAAAATAAAAAACCATAATGGCGCTAATCTAATATATATACCTATTAAGGCTAATGGTGTGCAAAGTGTGGCATATGATATTTGGTCATTGATTAAATGTCTGAAAATTCGTCCTGATATTGTGCTTATATTAGGTGTCTCCGGATGTATTTTTTTACCTATATTTTCAAAGTTATCTGATAGTAAAATTATTACTAACATAGATGGTTTGGAATGGCGAAGAGAGAAGTGGAATAAATTAGCAAAGAAATTCTTGAGAATTTCGGAATCATTAGCAGTAAAATATTCGAGTTCAATAGTAACTGATAATAGAGCTATTTTTGATTATGTACTTGATGAATATGGTGTTGAGAGCACTGTTATAGCATACGGAGGCGATCATGCGCTACGAAATATTGAACCGGTTGATGCAGAGCATGACTATGGTTTGGCTATATGCAGAATTGAACCTGAAAACAATATTGAGATGATTTTGAAAGCATTTTCGAGAACAAATCAACGCTTAAAGTTTATTGGTAATTGGGAGGCTAGTGAATATGGGATAAGGTTGAAGAAAGAATATTCACGCCATGAAAATATAGAAATAATTAATCCAGTTTATGACCTTGATACTTTGTATTCTTTTAGAAAAAACTGTTCTATGTATATTCACGGACATTCCGCTGGTGGTACAAATCCATCCTTAGTTGAAATGATGCATTTTTCAGTTCCCATCATTGCTTATGACTGTGACTTTAATAGAAATACAACACACAATTATGCATTTTTTTTCAGTAATAGTCATGATTTACGAAATAAGATTGAAAAACTCGATAAGAATTGGAATTTATCTTGTAGCAAGTTGTTGAAAGTTGCTCGTGAGAATTACACATGGAAGCGAATCAACGAACAATACGAGAGCCTCTATTAATCACACCATATAGGTTTTCTTTAGGTAACAGTATCGAGTTTTAATACCTTGCGTGGTGACTTATTAGGACCATTACTTACATAAATTAGGTTAGGAGGTGAAAATGTTAAATTTAGCTTTGGTTGGCTGCGGTCGTATCGCAAAAAGACATTCCGAGTTACTTGGATTTGGACAAATCGAAGGTGCACGTTTAGCTGCTGTCTGTGATATTGTCAAAGAAAAAGCTGAGAAAATAGGCAACAAGTTTGATGTACCTTACTTCACAGATATGCATGAAATGGCAGGAAGTGAAAACATAGACGCGTTTGTCGTACTTACAGAAAGTGGTAACCATGCAGATAACGTAGTTGATCTTGCTTCATATGGGAAGCACATAATCGTTGAAAAACCGATAGCACTAACCTTAGAAGATGCGGATCGGATGATTGAAGCCTGTGACTCGGCCGGAGTAAAGCTTTTTGTTGTTAAACAAAATCGATTCAATGTTCCAGTAATGAAATTGCGTGAAGCTTTGGAAGATGGTCGTTTTGGTAAATTAGTTTTAGGGACTGTACGTGTCCGTTGGTGTCGCCCCCAAGCATATTACGATCAGGATTCTTGGCGAGGAACTTGGGCGATGGATGGTGGTGTGTTAACTAACCAAGCAAGTCACCACATCGATTTGCTTGAATGGATGATGGGTGAAGTCGAGAGTGTCCATGCTATGAGTACAACCGCATTAGTCGACATTGAAGCCGAGGATACTGCGATTGTAAATGTTCGTTTTAAAAACGGTGCTTTAGGTATCATCGAAGCTACGACAGCTGTTAGGCCTAAGGACTTAGAGGGGTCCATTTCTATTCTAGGCGCAACTGGAACTGTCGAAATTGGTGGTTTTGCTGTAAATGAAATGAAAACATGGAATTTTTCTGAATCGCAAAAGGGTGACGAAGACATTCTAAGTGAGTATTCTGTAAATCCGCCCAATGTCTATGGGTTTGGACATCAAGCTTATTATCAACATTTTGTTGATGCAATTGAAAATAACACTAAGCAGCTTGTTGATGGTCTTCAAGGCCGAAAAAGCCTGGAATTGATTAATGCCATATATGAATCTATCGAGAGCAAAAAAGAAGTTTATTTGAGATTCAAACCGAAGCGATGTCGTTTAGGTAAGGAATAATAAATGTTTACTCAACGAGAAGTGACTATTAGAAATGTTACTTTTGGCAAAAAAGTCAAGGTGATTGAACCCGTAAACCTTTATGGCTGCTCCTTAGGTGACGACGTGTTTATTGGACCATTCGTTGAAATCCAAAAAGGAGTTGTGATTGGAAATCGAAGTAAAGTTCAATCTCATTCATTTATTTGCGAATTGGTTACAATCGGTGCTGATTGCTTTATTGGTCACGGTGTAATGTTTGTCAATGACCTTTTTTCATCAGGAGGACCTGCAAATGGAGAACAGTCGAAATGGTGTTCAACCTCGATTGGCAATAACGTATCAGTCGGTAGTAATGCGACAATTTTACCAGTATCAATATGTGATCATGTGGTAGTTGGTGCAGGAGCTGTCGTTACAAAAAATATCGCAGTATCTGGAATATATGTGGGTAACCCTGCCAGATTAATCAGAAAACTATAATAGGTGCTATATGAATAAGGGAATACCTTTTAATGATTTGTACGCGCATTATCAGTCAATTAAAACTGAAATTGATAATGCTTTACAGGATGTGTTGGAAAACACTAGTTTCGTCAGAGGCCCACATGTTGAAGCTTTTGAAGCTAACTATGCTGAGCTAATGCAAGTAGAGCATTGCGTCTCTTGTGCTAATGGCACTGATGCGTTGTACATAGCAATGAAAGCTCTTGGTTTAAAAGAAGGTCAGGAAGTTATTGCTCCAGCCCACTCTTGGATCTCAACTACAGAGACGATTACTCAAGCCGGAGGAACAGTCGTCTTTTGTGACACTCAAGTGGATACTTTCACTATCGATCCCGAAGAGATTAGAGCCAAGATTACTGATAAAACAGTAGGTATAATCCCTGTTCATTTGTACGGCCAAGCCGCAAATATGACTGAGATAATGGCTATTGCTAAAGAACATTCATTGTGGGTTCTAGAAGATTGTGCTCAGGCGCATTTGGCTACCCATAAGAACAAGCAAGTTGGTACTTTCGGAGATGTTGCTAGTTTCTCGTTTTATCCAGGTAAAAATTTAGGGGCTATGGGAGACGCTGGAGCTACGACGACCAACAATAAAAAACTTGCTGATCAAATGGCAAAATTCGCGAGACATGGGGGCTTAACAAAGGGTGTTCATGAGATTGAAGGTATTAACAGTCGGTTAGATGGACTTCAAGCCGCAATACTAAATGTTAAACTCAAGTATTTAGTAGGTTGGACGAAAGAGCGACAACGTGTCGCGGCTAGATACACTGAGCTACTTGGAGGAATTGAACAAATAGAGTGCCCAAAAGTTGCAGATGGTAATGAGCATGTTTGGCATCTATATGTTGTGAAAGTGGAAAATCGCGGTGAGCTCGTTGAATATCTAAAGCAGAATAATGTACACACGGTTATCAATTACCCTGTAGCTTTACCGTTCTTAAAAGCGTATGAACGCTTTAGTCACAAATATGATGATTTTCCAAACGCATATAATAGTCAACGGCAAATTCTGTCACTTCCAATTTATCCCGAAATGCCAGATGAGTTTGTAGTTAGGGTTTGCGATAAGATCCGTAATTTTTATTCAACAAATCAGACAAGTAGCTAAGTATGTGTGGGATATTTTTTGCAAAGTCACTTCAAAATATTACAGAGTCCTGTTTTGTTAAAGCTTTAAAAAAACAAGAATGGCGTGGGCCAGATGCTATTGGGTATCTAAACATTGGTGATGTTCATCTTGGACATGTTCGATTGTCAATATTAGACCTGACATCGTCAACAAATCAGCCTATGTCTTCTAAGTGCGGCCGTTATAAAATTATTTATAATGGCGAAATTTATAATCATTTAGATATCAGAAAGCGTTTAGATCTTACATGTGATACCGATTGTGATACTGAGACTATTATTGAAGGCTTTGCATCAGAAGGTAAAGCCATTTTCTCTATGCTAGATGGTATGTTTGCGCTAGTGATCTACGATCTTAAAGAGAAAAGCTGGTGGGCAGCTCGAGATAGGTTCGGCATTAAGCCTCTCTTTAGTGCAAGTACCGACCAAGGATTCTTTCTATCATCTGAAACTATTTCAATTAGAGAAATGTTCGATTGTTCCGTTAGTAGTGAATCTTTAGCTGAGTGGAGTTTGATTCGGCGGCCAATGCCAGGGAAAACGTTCTTCAATGAAATTGATGAAGTTCTACCGGGCACAATCCTAAAAAATGGTGATGTAGTCGATGTTCTTACAATAGATAGTTCTTCTACAGAATCGGAAATCGATCAAGCTAAAGTTGAACAGTTATTAAGGGATTCAGTGAAATTCCATGAGTTAAGTGATGTAACTAACGTGTGTCTCCTATCTGGAGGAATTGATAGTTCGCTTATTACAAAACTTAGCTCAGCGCGAAAAACTTATACTATAGGCCTAGAAGCGCATAACGAGATAGCCGAAGCTAAAGAGACTGCTAGTATATTAGGAAAGTCGATTGAATCCTTAACTCTATCAGAAGAACAATTGACTGAAGTATGGAAGCACCTCATTAAATTGCGTGGTGAGCCTTTGAGTGTGCCAAATGAAGGTATGATTTATGCGATCTGTAATCAAATGACAGCCAACGAAAAAGTCGTTTTGACTGGGGAAGGCGCGGATGAATTATTTTTTGGTTATGATCGGATCTTCAGAGCATTCATTCACATCGATGGTGAATTTAGTCTAAAGCAGTTTCTTGAACTGTATGGGTATGCACCTAAAGAGCTATGCACTAAAAGACTTGAAAGTTATCTTCTCGATTTGAAAGCCAATAAAAAACCAATTGAGTTCCTTGAAGACTTTTTTCATAAGGTTCATTTGACGGGGTTGTTGAGAAGAATGGATACTGCGAGTATGGCAGCATCGAAAGAGGCTCGTGTTCCATTTGTAAGCTATGGTCTGGTCAGCTATTTATATCGTGGGAATCCATCAGATAAGATCAACAATACTTATTCAAAACTTCCACTGAGAAAAATGTGTGAAAACTTAGGGTTGTATGGGCCTATTAATCGAAATAAAATTGGCTTCAGTTCTACTTTTGGTGCTCACAATAGTCGTTTCGAAGAATATGAAAAATTCAGAGCATTTAATTTAGAGGTACTCGGATGGTAGTTGGATATACAACAGGTGTTTTTGATCTTTTTCATGTCGGGCATGTAAGGGTTCTCCGGAATGCAAAGGCCATGTGCGATAGGTTGATTGTAGGGGTTACTAATGACGAACTAGTTTCGTATAAAAACAAAAAGGCAGTAATACCGTTCGAAGAGAGACTAGAAATAGTTTCAGCGTGTGAATATGTAGATTTAGCAGTGGAGCAATCCACAATGGATAAAATGGACGCTTTTAACCGTTACAAATTTAACATTATGTTTGTGGGCGATGATTGGTACAAAACTGATAAATGGGATCAAATAGATAGGGAATTAACAGTTGCTGGTGTGCGTTTAGTATATTTCCCTTATACGAAATCTACATCTTCTACATTAATAAACAATACTCTTCTTTCTTTACGCTCTGAAGCTATAGATAGCAAGGAACTAAAGTGACATTAGAAGCTTGGTAAGATGGAGGAGTCTTTTTGGTGGAAAAAAAATCTTTACTGTTTGTAGCAGGACTTGGTTCTACAGGCTCTAGTGCTCTATGTGATGTTCTATCAGAGTATAGCGGTGTCTTGTGTCCGAGTCAGGAATGGCGAATATGGGTCGATCCGGATGGATTGATTGATCTTGGTAATAAGCTCAGTGGTGAAACGAGTATGTTTCATATTACGTCGAGTATTAATCGCTTTACTGAGCTTACTAAGCGATTAACGAAACCCAGCTTCGGTCCATACAGTAAGTTGAAACTAAAAGGTTACTTGAAAGAAGCATATATACAAATTGAAAGCGACCTAAAGAAAGAGTTCGGCTACGAAGGTTATAAAGGCCTGTGGTATGGAAATTCGCAATCATTTTTAGCTTCGGCTAACTTTGTGATGAATCGAAAATTCTGGAAGAAAAACCTAATAAATAAACAAATGTGGCTAACTGATTTTTCAACAAAAGAAGAAGCTTTTTCAATCATTGGTACTGTTGTGGAAAAACAGTTATTCAAACATTTAGAGAAAACAGGTAATAAGCATTTTGCTATCAATGAAAACTTTAGCATTTTATTTTCAAATTCAATTTTGGAAATGCACCGCGATGCTAAGATAGTGGTCGTTATTCGTGATCTCCTAGATGTTTACGCTGATTCTTTTAGAGTCGGTTGGCTTGCAATGCCGTATGAAATTGATAAATTCATAAAATGGCAGAAAAGAATGTATCTTCAACTAATTGAGTTAAAATCAAATAACCCTGATAGAATTCATATTGTAAGTTTTGAAGCATTATGCAATAACTATGATGATGAATTGGTTAGATTGAAAGAATTTATTCCTGAACTACTGGAACAGCGTGTCACCCTGAAATTTAAGCCGGAAGTTTCTCAAAAGAACATCGGGCAATGGCGAAATTCACATTGTTGGCTAGAAAAATATAATGATGAGTGTCAAAGTATAATTAAAATGTTGGACTTGTCATAATGAATAGATTTGTAATTCTTAACTTACCGGGCGCTAATATTTTAGCAGTTGAATATTGGTTAAAGCGCTCAAGTAAGAAGTATGTTGTTTCTTGTAACCCTCAAGATATAACTCCAGATATATGTTTAGTTTTACCAGGAGTAGGAAGTTTTGATTCCTGTATGTCATTTCTGGATGAAAAAAATCTTATAGGTAAAATTACCGAACATTACCAAAATGATGGTTTTATGATCGGTATTTGTTTGGGGATGCAAATATGTTTTGAATCCAGTGAAGAGGGGAGCCTTAAAGGGCTATCTCTTTTATCAGGACTAGTAAAAAAGATACCTAAAGGTAAAGAAAAAGTTCCTAATATCGGTTGGAGAGACCTAGGAGATATAGGCAACTTTTATTTTATGCATTCCTATGCCGTCCCTGATATAGAAGTTATAAATAATCAGAATGTGGGAGATAGCATTTTTCTTGGACATAATATGAATCTATTAGCTAGCTTCCGCTCAAGAAATGGCTTCTTTTTTCAATATCATCCAGAAAAAAGTTACGAGTTCGGTGATCGATTACTAGAAGAAATTATTAATGAATCAGAGAATAGTCGCTAAAGTAACCATTTTTAACGGTATTGCTTACCAAACAGAAAAATTCAGACCAAACATTTACTTAGGTTGTCCGATAAACATATGCAATATTCTTTCTGATCAAGGCTGCCAAGAACTTGTGTTGAACTTTGTCCGCTCCGCGCCCAATATGAAGTTTGTTGAAGATATCCTATCAGTGTGTCGCTCGCCCGTCACAGTAGGAGGTGTGTGTGATCAAATCGAAGATTATACAAGATTGGTTTCTTCCGGTGCGGAGAAAGTAATTGTTTCGGATTCAGTGTGGGCTGGCACGAATAAGGTATATATGTTGGCTGAAAGATTTGGAAGACAAGCTGTTGCTGTATCTGTCGATTATATCGAGAATGCTGGTGAGCGTTATGTTGTTGGTGGACAGTATCGAAAAGACCGTATTGGCAAGTTAACCGAGCTTCTCGATACTATCCCAATTGATTTTGTAGGGGAAATTATCTTGAACAATGTGAGTAGGGATGGGCAAGAAACAAGTTTAGACTTAGACGTAATCAACTATTTAAGTAAAGAAGTGAGGGAGTTACCGATTCTTTTATCTGGTGGTTTGAAAGATTTCAGTAGTGTTAAAAAGACGGAATTTCTAGATGGAGTGGTATCAACAACAGCAATAAGCCTTTATTCTCAATTGAAATCACCACTTACTCACTATCCTGCAAAGTTTAGTGTAAAAGGGCGTTAAATCAGATGAGTAATAATTATACTGTATGTTCTAAGTGTGTAATGGATACAACCGACTCAAGTATCACATTTGACTCAGATGGTGTTTGTAATCACTGTAAAAAATATGAACAACTTAATATTATCACTAAACAAGAAACCAAGATTTTTAAACAACAACTTGCTGAAATTGGAAGTCGAGAAGGCAAGTATAATTGTATTGTCGGTGTTAGTGGTGGATTAGATAGTTCATACTTAATTTTACATGCTGTCCGAGATTTAGGCCTTAAACCTCTAGCTGTTCATATTGATAATGGTTGGAATAGTGGCCTAGCAAATATTAATATTCACAAACAGCTTGATATACTTGGTGTTGACTTGTATACCGAGGTAATTGATTGGGAAGAATTCCGACTAATGCAGTTAGCTATCCTAAAAGCAGGAGTGCCGGACCTTGAAGCTCCGACGGACTTATTTATTAATTATGCTCTAAGGAAAGTTGCTAAAAAGTTTAATATAAAACACGTTTTGTCTGGTACTAACCCTCAAACAGAAGGCGTAATGGGTTCTGATTGGTCTTACGGTCAGCGAGATCCTATTTACTTAAAAGGTTTATACGAGAGATTTAGCGCTACTACACCGGTAAAGTTGCCTTTTAAAAACTGGTATAAGAGCTTATATGACCAACTCGGTGGTGGTTTAAGCATTGTTCGTCCTCTGAAGTACACTGAGTACTCAAAACGATTAGCAGTTAGCCGGTGTGAACGAGATTTAGGATGGGTAGAGTACCCAAGAAAGCACGGTGAGTCGTTTATAACTCGTTTTTATCAAAATTACTTTCTTCCCGTCCGTTTTGGTTTTGATAAACGCAGAGCACATTATTCCGCTCTTATTTTGAATGGCGACATGAGTAGAGAAGAGTGCTTATATAAACTCAAAAATGAGGATATCACTGGCAGAGAAACTCAAGCTGAAATACATTATTTTTGCAAAAAGTTGAGAATCACTCAAGCGGAATTTGATCTTTATATGATCCAGGGAAAGAAATACCATATCGACTACCGTACAATGAAGGACAGCTTTATATTTAAGTTTGGAAAAAAGACCAAAGATATGGGTTTTTTTTCTAAGGGTTTTATAGATTATGTTAGAAAAATAATTGAACACTAATTAGTGTCGAAATCATCATAGGATTTATAGATGGTTTCATCACTTCGGTATCAGTAGGATTCAATCAATGATTGAACTGTTTAAAAATAAGTATGTTTTCATGCTTTCATCAGTTGTAGCATCTGGAACATCTTATTTTCTTAATATTACATTAATACTTTTACTTGCAGATAAATCTCAGTATGCTAATTATCTTTCTTTAAACGCGTGGGCGATATATCTCTCCACGTTTATATATTTATCAATTATGGAGCTTTATATTAGTCCGGAAGGAAAAAGTGTTGATATATCTAAGTTATTTAACACATCATTTTTTACTTTGGTTGCATTGTCATTTATCATTATTTTTTTGTATTTTTTGGCTGGAAGCAACTACTTATCTTTCTCAATAATAACAACCTCTATTTTTTACGCCTTTATTAAACTGTTAGCTCAGTATTTTCTTTTTCGTAAACAAACAGAAGGAGTTGTTTTTCTAAGGTATGGTAGATCTTTGTTAATAATCATTATGGTTTTCATTTTGTATTTAGTAAAAAATATAGGCGAAGTTATTGTAACGTCAGAAGATCAGTTGTATATACAAGGGGGGATTTGTGCTCTTGTTATCTGTTTCGCTATTTTTATATTTAATATTAAATTTTATTTTAATGAAGGTTCCTTTTTTGAAATATATAGAAACTTTAAAGGGCGTATTGTAAAAAGAAATTTCTCTATGTTATTCGACATGATACACATGCCGATTCTGTACCATGTAATTAGTCATAATAGTAATCTCATGAATGCTACTTTCATTTATGCTGTAGGGGTGGTTTTACCTCTGGCTTATGTTGTGTCTGTCATATTAAAAGAGCAAGTCATAGTGAAACTAAATGGAGGAAAGTTAAGTTCAGTTGATAGAATTTCGAAAATGATGATTTTTGTTGTTTTGTTTTTTTATGTTTTTATAATGGCGATACATAGTTACGATGAATATTATCAACTAACATTTCTAATATTACTTGGAAGTTTAATCACTTTTTCTGGTTGTGTTGGGCTTAATATATATAGGAAAGGACTTGAAAAGTACGATCTGGCTAATAATTTATTTGTAATGGTATTTCTTTTGTTAATATCAAATTCATGGATAGATATTTCTCCACAAATGCAGGTTATCTTATCCATCTTTATTGTGTCTCTAAAGTTCACAGTACAATTGTTGTTGTCCTTATTTGGTAAAGAGAAGGTAGGGTGTGGGCAGTGAAGTATATTTTTATTTCTGTTAATGAAAACTTAAACTGTGGGCTTTTGAAATCACAGTTTATAGAACCCATAATAAACCATTTTGAAGAGAATTTTGAAATAGTCAGTATCAACCGACCATTTTATTCACAAGAAATGGAAGGTGTGAGTCAGTTAAATATTCTGTTACCCCAAAGCGTTGTTGCTTACAACTTCCTATGTGTATTATATAATTTATGGGCAATCTGTTGTGCATTGATTTTGAGAGTGAGGTATAATGTTAATAGCGATACTAAACTTGTTGCAAGAGGTTACCTTTCTGGACTAGTAGCTTATTATGTGAAGCGGATTTTCAATATAGACTATATTTTCGATCCAAGAAGTCTTTATCCGCTTGAGTGTATTACTGCAAATCGAATGAAGGTTAATTCAATATCTTACCGTTATTGGGTTGGAGTCGAAAGTAAAATAATAGGTTTGGCCGCGCGTACTTCTTGCGTATCTTTAGGTATGGCTGATTATTATTCTAGACATTATAATGTCGATAACATTGTAATGGTTCCTTGTTTTAGAACAGAACATGGTGGATTTGATAAAAACAAAGATGTTTCATCTCTTAAAGATAGTCTAAATTTGAACCAAAAAAAGAAAACCATCTTATATTACGGTAGTTTAAATAGCGGTTGGAATAATCTTGACTTATATACAAGCCATATATTGAACGAATTTGGTAGAGATGTACAGTTTCTAATTGTCTCACAAGACAGAGATAAGATACTCTCAAGTGAGTTAGGTTCACTCGAAAATGTGCGCGTCTATTCCTTAGATACCTTACCTGAAGGTATCACCATTAATGATATATTTCATTGCGCCGATTATGGGATGATATTTATGGATGAGTCTCACGATTGGTTTACACGGTTAAGTGTTAAGTTTGCTGAATACACTTATTTCGGTCTACCGGTAATTACAAACAAATGGGTGGGTGAAGCTGTTAGGCTTATCAATGAATATCAACTCTATCCCTCAAAAGTCATTGAAAGTAACAAGTGCATCCTTGTAGTGCCAACAGTAGAAAATAAATCCAGGATAAGTCATTGGGCTTTTGATTACTTCTCTCCAATTAATATTAATAAGTACACAGGAAATTACTAATGAATATTGCAGTTTTATTGTGTACTTACAATGGTGAGAAGTATATTAAGCAACAATTAGAATCTATAATTTCACAGGAAGTCATGCCGTCAGTTATATCTGTGTATGACTGGGGTAGTTCAGATCAAACAGTTCAGATATTAGAGACATTTTTATCAGAAGTTATTGCTTTATCAGAGGTTAATGTAGAGGTTAAAATAGTTCTTAAAAATAGCCCAATTGGAGTCGCCGCAGGATTTAAAATTGGAATTCTAGAAATGACTATGTCCTCTATGAGTTTTGATTACATCGCATTATGTGACCAAGACGACATATGGTTACCAAATAAGCTATCTGAATATAGTAATGCAATTAAATCGAATCCTTTAGTCGATTTGATTTTCTCAGATGTAAGTACTATTGATTCATCAGGAGTAACTCTGATTAGCGCTAGAAATCATGTTTCTCCATATTTTACACCCAACTTAGAACGTTTTGATGAGAGTGTTGTTTTCGCAAATCCCGTAGTTGGTATGACTATTTTGATATCTAAAAAACTATCTGTTATTTATGCAAATACTAAGTTTGAATCAGAAATAATGCACGATTGGAGTTTAGTTTTAATTTGTAAGTTTTTGGATTTGAAAACAATTTATATTGATAAGCCTCTAGTATTGTACCGCCAACATTCCAATAATGTCCTTGGTAATAGCTCTAAGAGTTCTAAAATATCACTGTTGCTTAGTATGCCTAAAAGGGTTCGGGTTTTGAGACAACAATATGATGATTTCAACTCTAAATTGTTAACTAACAGAAAATTTGATTATTTATTTTTTATTAAAAATGTATCTAAATCAAAAGTTATTACTCCTATTTATAAATCGGTTATATTGTTTTTTCTCATTTTGGATTTTCTACTCGTGAAAATCAGAGGTGATAAGTGTTAGTGTAAGCTATAAATTAACAGGAAGGTTATAGTTTTCAATGATCTATCTCTTATAAAATTATAAGCTACTTATGATTATGTTAGCCAATTATATTCCATATGCTTTTGGGTGAATGCTAGCTCGGTGAGGTGCGTTTTTTACCTTATTAGGAGCGCTTTCTTTAATTTTCACGGTTGATGGTCTATCTTTGATGAAATCTATTCCAGGATACTAAGTTGGAACTACTATTTTTTATTTTGATTTTGTTTGTGGTTTGCTTTTATATATGGTTTTTCCCTTTTAATAGGCGTAGTCAAACACATATAAGTATAATAGCTGAACCCGCTACTTTCAGCTTGATTATATTATGTGTTACAGCGTGGATTGGTGTAATAACTATATATTTTCTTCGTGAGGGTCATTACTTTAATAAGGTTGTATTTAATTATACAAAAAATGATGGACTGATCCTTATTTTTGTTACAGCAGCCGTATTTTTGATGTCATATGTCAGCAAAGTTAATGTTAGGTTTCTTCGTAAAGTTCATCTTTACTCTCAATCTAAAATTGACGGGGTTGATTGGCTTATCATCATCATCATATCTCTCATTTTTTCATATTATTTATACGTTGATGGGCACTTTATTTTAGGTATGTTTCAAGCAAAAAATCAATATGCAATAATGGCGTTAAGAAAAGCAAGTACCTCGGCAGGGAGCGACTATTTATTTAAGAAGGTTGTCTTAGAAGGTGTTTTTTGGGTCTCGTTACTTTACTATTATTCAGTATCTAATAGGACTAAATCATTTACTACATTTCTCTATATAGTTACATTTATTTTTAGTTTGTTTTTGCTGATTTCGCTAAAAAAAATATCATTAGTAATGTTGTATTTAAGTATATATCTAGTAGTTAATTATAATAGTAAGTTTAGTTTTGTAAAATTATTTAAGTTGATTTTATATTTTATCCTGTTTATGTTTTTTGTCTATTTTTTACTTATCAAAAATGTCGATCTAGAATATATGTTATCCCCATTTAGAGAAGGTTTGATTGGCAGGATATTTATTAGTGAGGTATCGTCTCTATATGCCCATATGGAGATATTTCAAAATAATCACCTTGGTCTTGAATCTCTTTCTCGGTCCTTTTCAAAGCTTTTGGGTATTGGTTTTTCCCCTCGCTCTGGGGAAATAGTAATGGCTACAGTCAATCCTTCCTGGGTTGAGATGGGTATTGGAGGAACGTATAACACTCTTTTTTTAGGAGAAGCTTTCGCCAATTTCTCATATTATGGCTTGGTCTTTTCTATCCTTTATGTTCCTTTGTTTTACCTATTTATTGTACGTAGCATAGTGATCTTCCCAGTTAAATTTCGGGTTCCGTTTCTAATATATCTATCTTTAAACGTTAACATAATGTCGGGTTTTAATGACTTTATTTATGATCCATTTCTTGTGCTTATTTATTTTGTTTTTATGCTAAGAGCTTTTTTAGTAAAAAAACGCTAAAAAGGTAGTTACTCCGCATATTTTAATTGAATCGTTAAGACGTTAGATTTTCATAAAATATGAACGGTCGTTTTGTTAATATCGTTGTATTATGTATCGTGAAGTAATTTACAAAAAACTTGATAGGTTCGTTTGTAAGTATTGCTCGAAGGGTTACTCAACATCTGGTTGAACATCAAACACACCGCGGAATTATAATAGCGCCTCGCTATCAATGGTAAGTTAAACGCCAATTTTTATCTGCGTTTAACTTTAGTTATATCGGAGCTTAAGCTATGAGTATAACATGACTATATCGATTTAAAGATTTCTCACTATAGTCAAAAGACTGTCATAAAAACCGTTTATAGATTGAAATTAAGGATATTTGAATGAAAATTGCTGTTGCCGGGACCGGCTACGTGGGTTTATCTAACGCGATGCTGATTTCTCAACATCATGAGGTGGTTGCTGTCGATATTGTTCCTGAGAAAGTAGAAATGCTTAACAATCAGCGCTCGCCAATTGTAGACGTAGAGATAGAAGCATTTCTGACCAACGAATCGTTAAGTTTTACCGCAACGTTAGATAAGCAATTGGCCTATAAAGACGCTGATTATGTCATTATTTCTACACCGACTGATTACGACCCCGAGACTAATTACTTTAATACTCAGTCGGTTGAAGCGGTGATTAAAGATGTACTTGAGATTAACCCTTCAGCGGTGATGGTGATTAAATCTACGGTGCCGGTTGGTTACACTAAGTCTATTCGCGAAAAATTTGCAGTAGATAACATTATTTTTTCTCCGGAATTTTTACGAGAAGGGCGGGCTCTTTACGACAATTTGCATCCTTCTCGGATTGTGGTGGGCGAGGTCTCGGAGCGCGCGGAAACTTTTGCCAACTTGTTGGTCGAAGGTGCAATAAAAGAGAATATCGACGTATTATTGACCGACTCAACTGAGGCAGAAGCGATTAAACTATTTGCCAATACTTATTTGGCGCTTCGCGTGGCTTATTTTAACGAGTTAGACACCTATGCTGAGACACATGGTCTGAGTAGTCGTCATATTATACAAGGTGTCGGTCTAGACCCTCGTATTGGCAGTCATTATAACAATCCTTCTTTTGGTTACGGGGGTTATTGTTTACCTAAAGATACCAAACAGCTATTGGCCAACTATAAAAACGTACCCAATAATATTATTGGCGCAATCGTGGATGCTAATACTACCCGTAAAGATTTTATCGCTGAGTCGATTGTGAAGCGTAACCCGCAACGAGTCGGAGTATATCGCCTGATCATGAAGTCGGGGTCGGATAATTTCCGGGCCTCGAGTATCCAGGGGATTATGAAGCGAATTAAAGCTAAGGGTATTGAAGTGGTGATTTATGAACCGGTAATGGAGCAAGATGAGTTTTATCGCTCTACGGTTATACGTGACCTAAACCAGTTTAAACAAAGCTGCGACGTGATTATTGCTAATCGGATGGTGGATGAAATTAAGGATGTAGCCGATAAAGTCTATACCCGCGATCTATTTGGTAGCGATTAGTATTTTAATTACATTTGAATAAAAAGGCGCTTAGAGCGCCTTTTTTATTATTTTAGATAACCCGCTGATTTGTCTTAGTGAGTCCCAACGCTGTTTCTTCCTTTGGCTTTGGTGAGGTCGTACAAGCTGTATTTGCGTATTAGTTTTTGACCACCGTCACGCGTTAAGGGAACCCAGCTAAAGGCTGCATACTTGGTGCTGGAGCGAGTAAGCATCATGTCGAAAGGAATTTTAATGTAAAAGCCTTTGTTAAAGCTGCCTTCACCATAGTCTTTCGCGCTTACATCTGTTTTGGTGAAAAATATACCTGCGATGGTGCCATTGTCGAATTCTCTTGATAAATTAACGGTAAAACCGCGATCTCCTGAGAGGTATTGACCCGCAGATAGCTCGGTATGGATGTTGTACCAGGGAGTCTGCCAATAGAGTGCCGCATGGCCTGTGGTTACTTCGTAATCTCTGAAGCCGAAACCGCGGTTAAAATCACGCTGTTTCACTCGGTTCATATCCACCCCAAAGGCAAAAGCGCTATTATAGGGCCGATACAGCCATTCACCACCAATTCCACCATACATAAATTCAAGGTAACCGCCATAATATTGTGCATAAAGGTTTTTACCATAACTATCGAACCAAGTGAGTTGTAAGTTAGATAAACCTACATCACTGTCGGTGAGGTATTCGCGAATATAGGTGCGAGAGCGGGGGATTGCGCCAGTGCTTTGATCAACTTTGTAATTGAATTTGTCGTAGTTATCGGCAACCGTCCACGAGGTGACTCCGTCAGCTTTAAGCTTATCAGTCAGTTGGTACTCACCGGCTAAATGTAGCGATAAGGCATAAAAGTAGAAAGTTTCGGGGCTACCGAGGCTTTGGGTTAAACCGGGATATAAGGATACATTCCAAGGTTTATGTTTGACCTCGGTGATAGAGCGTTTGTCGTTCGCTTGATGCGTATCTTCAAGCGCTTGTGTTTCGGCATACTTTGATGTTTGTAGCGGATCGAGTTGGTTGTTGGCCACTTGTAAAAATTTGTCCCGCTGGATGGTGGTTTGATAAAGCGGTAAATTTTGAGCATTTTCTATGATGTTAAATTCAGTGACAGACTCCGGCAGTCGATTACTGAGTACTCGGGCGATCCGCTGATCCGCTTCGCTACGGTCACGATATTTTATTTGCTCCCCAGTAATATCGGCTTGCTTTTCTGTGACGACCACTTGTTTTGCTAGTAGGCCCGCATTATCTGCAAGCGCCTCGACCAGTTCATCATAATCGGTGGTTGTGTGATTTGGCACTGTTTGGGCCTTAATCGGCTCTGGTGGTGCATCAAGTTTAATTTGATTGGGGACAGTTTGATAATTGGTGCGTAGCGTAAAACCTGCCATCACGGTATTGCCGCGCTCGTAACCGAGGCTGAATTGCACATAGTCTCCCCAAGAATATACCGCGCCAACATTGATTGGCAAGCTTTGAGTAAATTGGTTACTTAAGCCTTCGTTTTGATAGTCATTCGAGTCATATTCGAGCTTGAGACTCAAACCCTGAATCGGCGTTTGATACTCTAGGCCAGCAAATAGGCCCACTTGCTCACCGCGGAAAAAATTACCAAAACCGACTTGCCCGCCTTGATCGTCATCAGTCCGAGTCCATTCGGATCGATTACAGGCTCCCTCTTTAAGCTTACAGAAGGGATTGCTGATGCTGCTGCCATGGGCCAAGTAGCCCCAGCCCATACCGAGCGTGAAATCAACTTTACCCCAGCGTTTACTCGCGGCGAGATATTCACTAGAGAATAAGCCTGTTCCACCAATATCTCGGAATCCAACGGCGACTTCAGGTAAATAATAGGATTCTTGCCAAAGCCTAAACTTGGCATCGAAGCCCTTATCTTTATAGCTTTGATCGCCACTATAACCAGGGTAGGAGCTATACAAACGGTTTTCTACCGAGGTGTAGCGAATTACCCCTTCGAACCAAGGCACTGGCGTGACTGCTACGGCGCCCCGAATGTAAGGGTCAACGTAATTAATATTAAACGCAAACTCGCCCTCTGGACTCATTCTTGCCGACGGCATTTGCATCAGGCCTGCACCGCCATAGTCTGATTGGCTGGGGGCTGCCAAGCTAATATTGCTGCAGAGCGCACAACTGATGGCGATGCTGACCAAGGAGATAGTATTGTTGCTTGCTATTGCGTTTATTCTGGGAGGGTTGAATTTATTCACCTTGAGCGCTTCCTATGTATTGGTTCTGTAAAAGCTCAAGGTAGAGCTGGTTGATTTGTTGGTATTGCTTTGAAAACAGCTGAGATTTGGCTGGCACATAAATGATGCTACCTGGCGCAATTGGCTGGCTTTGCTGTTTGTTCCAATAAGCGATTGGCAGTTGTTGAATACTGCTATCGGGTTTAATCAGCCAAACATAGCTATTGTCTGCAAGATCGAATGGCTGGTAAGCACTTAGGTACTTGGTGATATCTTGTTTGGGCTGGTGTGCCAGTTGTTGTGTTGGAATAAATCCAGTCATGCGGACAGTGCTTGGCCGAGTTGGAATGACCAATTGGTCATGCGCCTTAAGCAAGTAGTTTTGCTCTGGTGCCGCAAACACGCGATCGGGGTGCACAGGTACCGTATAACGATTGGTGGGAATTATTGCAGAAACTTGTTGTTTGACTAGGCGCCATTGCTCGGCATATTTATCTTGCTCCATTTGTTGCTCAATTAATGCCAACAATTGCGCTTTTTTATCTTGGTAAATGGCTTGGTTGGTCGGACGTAGCCAAGCTATGGCATACCAATAATCACTGTCGCTGAGTTCAACTTGCATCATCACTTGGCTTAAACGTGAGTCAACGGGCAGAGTATAGTCTTGAGTTGCTTGGCCTTGTTGAACGCTAACCACCATCGATGTGGCTGTTTGCTTATTAGCTGGCACTTGACTTAAAGTTTCGGCGTCGCTTGTTACTATATGAAGGCTGGCAAGGGCTAGGCCTACATAAAGCAATTGGCTGGCGGCTTGAAAGGCTTTGTTATAAACCCGACGGCTCAGCGGTAAGTCCTTTGGTTGAGATGAAATAGCCAGATTTGGAGAGCAGCTCTCCTGTCTTTGGTTACGCAATAAGCGCATAAAATTCTTCCTTGTTAGCTCTGCAATGACGAATTAAATATCATCGTAATAAGGCATTAGCGTTTCTAAAAATATGATTGGTTGGTCGGGGCCAAGCTGTTGTTCGCTGCGCCAAACCACTTGTTTGTGATTGCTTTGTTCGACCCAGTACTGATTCGTGGTGTGAAAGTTGAGGCTGGGCACTGCTAATTGTTCGCTGATCCGTTGTACTCTTCGCTCGCTACCCGCGATCATTTGTGTGCTGGTTTCATGTGCTGTGAATGTGGAACGACTTGGTACGCTAAATAAACCTTCAGAAATAAAATCTCGGGTGGCTGAGAACGTGGCTTGTTTGCTTGCCAAGATTAATCCTAAAGTGAATGGATTTTGCCCTTGGTAGCGTACCCCGCTATTTGCAAAAGGGAGGCCGTCACTGCGAATGATTTGTCCGTTGCGAGTTACCAGGGTTATCCCGTCGGTGGCCGCCCAAACTCTTTCATCTTGATTGGCTTTGGCAAGGGCGATATAGGTTCGAGGATGCTCGCCGTATTTAATATAGAGGGCAGCGAAGCCCAAATCGAGACGTTGTTGTTCAGTGAGTTGCGCTTCAGGGAGGCCGTTGATGGCGATATCGACTAGTTCTTGACCACTTTTATAGTCTTGAGTACACCCTAACATGGTGCTTGAAAACAGGGCTGAAATTAATAATTTGCTTAAACGCATTTCCATTGCCTAAGGCTGTAAATATCGGCTTAGCTTAGCATTAGATGACAGCCGCTAAAAGAGTATGCTGCTGATTATCTTGACTCTTTAGTTATTTTGTTGATTGTTTACGCAATGCTTGTTGGTCTTGGGGGCAGATTTGAGTTGTAAGGGGGAGCGCGGGACTATTGATCGCCAAGCTGCTAAACTTTGTCGATAGTTTATCGTAATAACTGAACTTGGGATAAGCCTTAGCGCCAATACTGCTTTTAAACTCTTGTTTGCCTTAAATTGGTTTGCAATCTCGGTATTGTGAGTCAATTTATCTTGCTGAGAACTTTAAGTTTGGTATTCGCTCACAGCCTTCAACAACGCGATTGCTATCGCTTTGTTGACGCTCATTATTCTAAGTGATGGATAGGAACATAGATGGCAAGTACCGCAGCTGCTTTACATATTTTGGTAAAGCACAAACAACAAGCAGAAGACATTATTCAGCAACTAAAAAAAGGGGCAAAGTTTCAGAGCTTAGCGAAGAAATATTCATCTTGTCCTTCGGGGAAAAAGGGCGGTGATTTAGGTGAGTTTCGTCGCGGCCAAATGGTGCCTCAGTTTGATAAGGTGTGTTTTAGTGGCGAGCTATTGGTGCCTCATTTGGTGAAAACCAAGTTTGGCTGGCATGTGGTTAAAGTGCTTTATCGAACCTAATTCGTTTATTTGGGCGCATGGTTTAAGATGAAGGGAGCGAACCATGGCGGTTTTTATCTAGGTTGGTCGAGCTAGCCTGAGGTTTCTCTGATATGCAGACTTTAACATTGATCCGCGGCTTACCTGGTAGCGGAAAATCAAGCCTTGCTGCTAGCTTAGCTGCGGTGCATCTCGAAGCCGATATGTACTTTGTCGATGCGCTGGGAAACTATCATTATCGGGGCGAAGAAATTGCACAGGCCCACCAGTGGTGTCAGCAGCAAACCGCGGCTTATTTAGCTTTAGGTAAGGATGTGGTAGTGGCTAATACCTTTGTTCGGCAATGGGAAATGGCGCCTTATCGCGCGTTGGCTAAACAATACGGTGCAACGCTCAAGATTATTTGCTGCACCGCAAATTATTCGAATATTCATGGCGTGAGTCTAGATACCATTGAAAAAATGCGTCAGCAATGGGAAGCCTAGTTTATCTCATTCTTCACAAATGAATCGACTGATAAAAAAGACGCCATTCGCGTCTTTTTTATCGCTTGTATATTTATGCGGGAGCCCGCTCTGCATACATGGCATTAATTTGTTCGGCAAAGCGATTCTCGATCACGGCACGGCGTAGTTTGAGGGTAGGGGTTAATTCACCTTGCTTCATACAGAATTCTCGAGGTAACAGGGTAAATTGTTTAACTTGCTCAAAGCGAGCGAGGTTGGTTTGTACCTGCTTGAGTTTGCTGGATATGAGGGCTTTGATTTCAGCATGTTCTAATAACTCGCTACGATGTTGCCATTTTATCCCGAGCTGTTTGGCGTGTAACTCCAAGGCTTCAAACGCGGGGACGATTAGCGCCGAGACAAAATGTCGTGCATCGGCAATAATTGCCACTTGCTCAAATAAGGGTTCGCGGATCAGTGCGCCTTCTACTCGTTGCGGTGCTATATACTTACCACCCGAGGTCTTCATTAATTCTTTGATTCGCTCGGTCAATACCAGATTACCTTGCGTATCGATGGTTCCCGCATCGCCAGTATGCAACCAACCCCCAACAATCGTTTCGGCGGTTGCTTCTGGTTTATTAAAGTAGCCGCGCATGACGGTAGGGCCTTTGAGTAAAATTTCTCCTTGCTGGGAAATTTTAACTTGTAAGCCTTCGAGTGCTTGGCCAATCGAGCCCAGCTTTTGATGTCCTTCAGTGTAACAGGCGATGGTTGCGGTGGATTCGGTCATACCATATCCATAAACAATGGGAACTTCTATGCTTTGAAAGAACCGATTGATGTCATCGGCCAAACGCGCACCCGAGCAGGGGAGGATCCGCGCGGGTCCAAAGAAGCCGCGAATTTTGCTTAATACTAATTGGTCGGCGATTTGGTAGCGAAGCCTTAACCAAGGCGACTGCTTAGTTTGGTTTTGCTTGGCCTGCAGGCGGCTTTGGGCCACCGACATCGCCCAATAGAACAGGGTTTGGCGTGGTTTGGATGTCGTCGCGACTTTTTGCAAAATAGCTGCGTGAATTTTTTCGTATAAACGCGGTACGCTGCACATCAGTGTGGGTTGGGTTCTTGGTAAGGCTTGTTGTACCTGTGAAGGGTCTTCCAAATAGACGTTGGTTGCACCTTGAGATAGAACGTAATAGGTCCAGGCGCGTTCAAAAACATGACTAAGCGGTAAAAAACTTAATGAGGTATCGTTGCTTGTGACTTTGATCCGTTGTTGATGCATGGCAAAGGCTGCGGAAAAATTCGCATGATCGAGCATCACGCCTTTGGGATCGCCTGTTGTGCCAGAGGTGTAGATCAGCGTTGCCAAATCATCTGTTCGAAGGTTTTTTTGGCGAGCGTTAAACTGTTGTTGATCGGCGCTGTTGGCTAGGCTTAGTAGCTGTTGCCAGCTAAGAATGTTGGGCTGTTCCGTATATTCGCTGTCTTCAAAACAAATTACGGTTTCGATGTGTCCAGCTGCAAGTAACTCCACACCAGATTCAACTTGTTCGGCTTGCCCTACAAACAAGATCTTACAATTGGCATCAGCTAAGATGTATTGGCTTTGTTCTAGGGTATTGGTGGGGTAGATGGGTACCACGCAGCCGCCAGCCGCCAAAATACCGACATCCGCAATGGTCCATTCTGGCATGTTGGGCGACATAATCGCCACCCGTTCACCCTGCTGGTGACCTAAGTGAATTAAACCTTTGGCAATTTGAGTCCATTGCTGAGAAAAATCTTTCCATGAAAAACATTGCCAAGCTTGGTCCCGCCAGATCTTGAGCGCGACTTGTTGCGCTTGTAATTGCGCTTGCTGGCTGAGCAAGGTAACGATGTGTTGCATGTGTTCTTACCTGTAAATCGATGAAGGCAAACTGCCCAAATGTGGCTGCATTTTAGTGAGATTTAGTTCGGCGAACAAGTGTAAGCTAAAGTTATTTTGGAATAATGTTTCATTTAGTGAAATAGCAGCATAAAAGCTTCGCTATTTTAGTTGAGCTTGGGGGCTTGAGCGATGAGGCTTATTCCGAGTGCCATCCATTCACGGGCTAAATTTACAGAGTTGTTCAATCGAATTTTTCGAAACTGAGCCTGCTCCCAGTCTTTTGACTAGTGAATACATGCCATCACTGTTTTGAGTCTATGCTCTGCATATGTTGAGTGAGTTTGTTTCACGATTCTTCAACAGATGAGGCACTTAAGGTAAACGTTAACATTGCTGGGCTTGTTTGTTTTGCTTTGGGATTGGGCGTGGCAGAGAGTTAGTTGTGTTAAATATGCCTGATGAGCTAGCTCTATAGTTCTCGCTTTAATACTCATTTGTAACAACTTCATCATTACATGCCCTTTGTTGTAGCAAAAATGTTTCGCCATCTTTAATTATTATCTCCAACTTTTAGGAAAGGATGACCGAGATCTCAACTCTTGAATGAATGGAGTGGAAACGTTTACCCTTTCATGTTTCAATAACGCAATTGGTAAGCTGAGTTATGTATTCTACTCAAGTTGAGTCGATCTACCTTCAGCTGCAGCGCATTGTAAATGGAGTATGTGATGAAAAAGATCTTGGTGACTGGCGGTATGGGCTACATTGGCAGTCATACTTGCGTGCAGATGATAGAGGCTGGCTTTACGCCGATCATCTTGGACAACCTAGCGAATAGTAAGCCAGAAGTACTCCTACGGATTGCCCGTCTTAGTGGTCATAAACCGATGTTTTACGAAGGTGATGTACGCGATCGTCGCTTATTAGACCAAATTTTCAGTGAACATCAAATTGAGTCCGTGATCCATTTTGCGGGACTAAAGGCGGTGGGAGAGTCGGTGCTAAAACCGTTTGAATACTATGATAACAATGTTTATGGCTCGTTAGTTTTAGCGGATGTGATGCGCCAGTCAGGTGTAAAAAGCCTGATTTTTAGCTCTTCTGCGACAGTTTATGGCGAACCTGAAAATATGCCTATTGATGAAAGTTTTACGACCGGCGCGGTAACAAATCCCTATGGTCGAAGTAAATACATGGTGGAAGAATGCTTGCGAGATATTCAGCAAGCCGCGCCTGATTTGAGTATTGCCTTGCTACGTTACTTTAATCCAGTTGGTGCTCATCCGAGTGGTTTAATCGGGGAAGACCCTCAGGGGATCCCTAATAATTTAATGCCATTTATTGCTCAAGTGGCGGTAGGACGCCGGGAAAGTTTGTCTATATTTGGCGATGATTACCTCACCGCCGATGGTACTGGGGTGCGCGATTACATTCATGTCATGGACTTAGCCGATGGGCACATCGCGACCTTAAAGGCGGTGGCTCAAACGGCCGGCTTGCATATCTTCAATTTGGGCACAGGAAAGGGAAGTTCGGTCTTGGAAATGGTGAAAGCCTTTGAGGAAGCCTGTGGACATCCAATTCCCTATCAAATTTGCCCTCGTCGCGGCGGTGATATTAGTGAATGTTGGGCCGCGACCGATAAGGCGGCACAGTTATTGGGCTGGAAAGCTAGTCGAAGTATTGAGCAGATGAGTGCTGACACATGGCACTGGCAATCGAAGAATCCTAATGGTTATGAGCAATAAACATTTATTTAGAGTGCGTCTAGATCGACGCCTTTAACGGAGTAGAGAACAATTATGTTAGATCAGGTATTTGACCCAACTGAACATCCGCATCGTCGGTATAACCCCTTAAGTGGCCAGTGGATTTTAGTTTCGCCGCATCGGGCTAAGCGCCCATGGAGCGGTCAAGATGAAACGCCCTCAAAGGAAGCACTGGCCAGTTATGATGCGGGTTGCTTCTTGTGCCCTACTAATACGCGTATCTCTGGGGACAAAAATCCAGACTACCAAGGCACTTATGTTTTTAGTAACGATTTCGCTGCTTTGATGACCGATTCTCCTGATGTTCCAAAATCAGACAACCCTTTGTTTGTGAGTCAGCAAGCACGGGGTTTAAGTCGAGTGATTTGTTTCTCGCCAGATCATAGTAAAACCTTACCTGAGTTGCCAGTGAGCGCGATCCGTAGCGTTATCGATACATGGAGTGAGCAGATTGAAGCGCTGGGTAAGGACTATTTATGGGTACAAGCCTTCGAAAATAAAGGCGAAACCATGGGTTGTTCTCAACCACATCCGCATGGGCAAATTTGGGCGAACAGTTTTTTACCCAATGAAATTGAGCGCAAAGACCAACATTTGCGAGCCTACTATCAGCAGCATGGTCGCAATTTACTCTTGGATTATGTGACTCAGGAGCAAGCCAAAGGGATCCGCACCGTGGTTGAGACTGAACATTGGTTAGCGTTGGTACCTTACTGGGCGGCTTGGCCATTTGAAACCATGTTGTTACCCAAAACTCATATTCGCCGGATGAGTGAGTTGTCGAACGAACAGCGTGATGATTTGGCTCTTGCCATTAAAAAATTGACCAGCCGTTATGACAATTTGTTTCAGTGTTCCTTCCCATATTCGATGGGCTGGCACTACGCCCCTTTCTTTAAAGACGGGGATACCTCAACAGAACATTGGCAGTTGCATGCTTTGTTCTATCCACCTTTGCTGCGTTCTGCCAGTGTTCGCAAGTTTATGGTGGGTTATGAAATGTTGGCGGAAAGCCAACGAGATTTGACTGCGGAACAAGCCGCCGCTCGTTTACGAGATCTAAGTGACGTGCATTATAAACAACAAGATCAACCACAAGGGGTTAACCATGACTAATCGCACTCAACGATTGATTGACAAAGTCTCCGCGGCTTTTATGGAAATGACCGGGGCCTCTGCGAGTTATTTTATTCAGGCGCCAGGGCGAGTGAATCTAATTGGTGAGCATACCGATTATAACGATGGTTTTGTATTGCCCTGTGCCATTGATTATCAAGCCGTCGTCGCGGCAGCACCGCGTAGTGATAGCATGGTACGAGTGATATCGGTAGATTATAATAATCAAATTAATGAGTTTGATATTACTCAGCCGTTGCAGTTTGACCAAAACTGTATGTGGGTGAACTATGTTAGAGGCGTGATTAGCTGTCTATTAAATAAAGGCTATCAATTGGGTGGTGCCGATATTGCCGTGAGTGGCAATGTCCCACAAGGCGCGGGTTTAAGTTCATCGGCTGCTTTAGAAGTGGTTATTGGACAAACCTTTAAGACTCTATTTGATTTAGCTATTACTCAGCAAGAAATCGCTTTAATTGGTCAGGCCGCGGAGAATAACTTCGTCGGTTGTAATTGCGGCATTATGGATCAGCTGATTTCGGCAGAGGGACAGGCCAATCATGCATTATTAATTGATTGCCGCTCTTTAGAGACTACCGCAGTCGCCATGCCCGAAGAAATGGCGGTGGTGATTATTAACTCCAATAAAAAACGCGGCCTGGTTGACAGTGAATACAATACTCGCCGCGAGCAGTGTGAAGCAGCGGCACGCGGTTTGGGGGTAAGCGCTTTACGGGATGTGAGCGAAACCTTATTTAACGAGAAAGCAGCGACGCTTGAGCCGATAGTAGCCAAACGAGCTAGACACGTCATTACTGAAAATACCCGTACTTTGGCCGCAGCCGAGGCCCTAAAAGCCAATGATATGGCTAAGCTGAGTGTGTTAATGGAGCAATCACATGCCTCGATGCGTGATGATTTTGAAATTACCGTGCCTGAGGTGGACGCGCTGGTGGATATTGTGAAGCAACAAATTGGCGCGCAAGGCGGAGTAAGGATGACTGGTGGTGGCTTTGGTGGTTGCGTTGTTGCTCTTATGCCACCGTCTTTGGTCGATGGTGTATGCCAAGCGGTCGAGCAATATTATCAGGCTCAAACTGGTTTAAAAGAAACTATTTACGTGTGTAAAGCGATGACGGGCGCGGGAACTATCGTGTCATAGCTGTTCATTCGTTGACTGCTCTATTTGGCGCGGGGTTAGCGATGAGCCGTTGTTATCATTTACTTGGTGTTTTTCAACATAAACCTCGACGTCGTTCGAGGTTTTTGATTTTCTAAGTTGTTATACATCTACGAGTCTCGGCAAAATTTTAGTTTGCGCCGAAGATCTTGAGGAAAGTAAAACGAAATGGCGTCCCCTGCGAGATTCGAACTCACGTCTAAGACTTAGGAGGTCCTTGTTCTATCCAACTGAACTAAGGGGACGGGATGGTTCTGCAAACCCTATATTACAGTACTTGGTGTTGCGGCGTTCATTATACCCAGCTTTAAACGTATGAAAAGCTTCGGCTAACTGTTTGATTACTTCGTCGCCAAGTTAAAAGCTAGGGATTTTACGTTTCCCAGAGCATTAGCATAAGATGAACTACAAGTATGTCACTTGGTTTTATAAGCCAAGTACGCTCAAGCTTTCTTTCAAGGAAAAAGGACCGGGATCTTTGGCTCCTTCGGAGCGGGTCGAACATTTAGTTAAGTCATTTTTTCATCGTTCGTGGCTTAGCCTCTGTTCAATGGATCTTAAACGATTGGTATGGCAATCATCAAAGACAAACAGCGCTAACTTTTATTGTTTACTCACCAAATCGCCAAGTTGGATGTTGGCAGTCATGGTTGGATCGACGGCGACCACAATGGCACTTTGTTGGTAAATCTGCTCAATGCGTACCATGCTATCGGCAATATGTTGTTCTTGTCTGGGAATGTCCCATTGTCCCCAATGATAATTTTGATGGATCAGACTTAATAACATCCCCGGATTTAGTTGATTGGCATGACCTAGGTTAATTTGCCAGCGGTCCGGTCCGAGAACCTTCACGATACTCCCCTGTAAAGGCTGGCAGGCGAGTAAGGCATCCACCTCCGAAATCACCGTTTGCAGGGTATCATTCACCGTTTGCCCATAGGCTGAGCGCCAAAATTTAGCCGAGTGAGGTGAGACAATTTCACGTGCGTCAAATTCCCAAGGGGCATTCACCGAAAAACGTTTGTTGTAAATCTCTTCTAGGTCGATGGCGTTATAGACTCGCACATTAATAATGAAATAGCGTTGGGGGTAACTAAAGTTAAAGTGTTTGGGAGCGTAGTCTTGATCTAGCGAAATATTTTCCAGCTCGATCCCTAAAAGGTATTGGGCACCATAACGATGAGCAATATCTTTAATCGCAATAAAGTCATGCACTCCCGGTTGATGGTAGTTTAATGGTAATTTGGGAGGGTGCTTAATATTAAACTGACTCCCTAACTGGCGGGCAATATCATAGGTCCGTTGCTCCACGGCGGGTGATATTTCGTGAATTTGTCCTACTCGTACTTGATTCTGTTGTTTTAAGTAAGGAGGGAGTAACAACAGGTTTTTACTAAAGCCACTGGCTTTACATTGGCCTGTTGCTGGGAAAACATCGGCCTGTAAAACCACAAAGTACTGCTGTCCCCGACGGCCTTCATCTAATACTTTTAAGTTATGCAACGAGCCTTTCGAGACAACTTCCAATTGATCAAGGGTGAGTCTGCCTTCGGTCACCTGACTAATACTGGTTACCGAGGCGCCAGAATACAGAAGTAGCTGTTTGACCGCTTCTTGGGTGGCATTGCTGCGTGCCTGCTCAACATCTTGGCTGATGATGGTCGCGTGACCTTTTGCCTCGTACCACACTGCTTGACTGGGAATGCTAACTAGCATCGCGATCATTAAAATTAATAGTTTCATAAGGCCCTCCTCGTCACTAACAAGCAATAACTGTACCTAAAAAAAGCGTTATTTTTTTGACTGGAATGGTTATTGCTTAATAGTGTTTAGTCGGAGGAGATTACTATGCGTTATACGACTTTACTACTGGCGGTGCTTGCGTTACAAGGATGCAATACCAGCTTACACCATATTACTAATTATCCTTATGTTGAACCAAGGGAACAACAAGATGCAGTATTGTACGCACATGTCGATAATCTTTCTAAGCAGTTAACCGATGATTTAGAGTTGAGTGCTACAGATACGGTCGCGATTAGTTCAGTGGTTGATTTGGACAACTTGCAATCCAGTGATGGATTTGGGCGGCAAATTGCAGAGGCAATGTTTGCCGCTTTATCCCGAGAGGGGATCCATACGGTTGAGGCAAGACTCACCGGACGTTTACAGATGGACCCCGGCTACGGTGAATTTTCTTTATCGCGCGATGCAGAACTTTTACGCGAACAAATGCAAATAAGCTATGTGGTGGTTGGTAGTTTTCAACGAACAACCTCTGGCCGGCATGTGAATTTGCGGCTAGTTAATTTAGCCAGTCAACAGGTGGTGTCGGCCGCTTATCAATTTATTCCAAATAGCGCAGGAGCAAGCTCTCCTCGAGTCACAAGCATGAATGGGAGCTTACAACGCCATGAACAAACTGTACTTTAAAATATGGTCTTTTAGCTTAGCACTATTGTTATTGCTATCTTGTACTCCGACGACTCAGGTCAAGCAGGTTGAATGGACTTATCAGCCTCCTGGCGATTTTACAGTAGTGAATGCGGTTGGTTATGCGCCAATTAGCCAACAAAGGGGAGCCGATAAATCAACCAAGCAATTACGGGCGATGAAAGCCTCTAAGCTGGATGCTTACCGTGAATTATCCGAGCAAGTTTATGGGCAACACATTGATAGTACCGCTACTGTGAGTGATTTGGTGTTAGGCAATGAACGTTTAGCGGCTTCGGTGGCTGGGGTAATTCGAGGTGCGAAGGTGATTAATGCCTATGCTGTTGATGATGTGTATGTGACCGAATTACAACTTGATTTTAGGGAGGTATATCGGGTTACTATGTCAATGGCTCCAACTCGGCACCTAGAGAGTCAAAAAACCATACAATTTTAGTAAAGAATTTCGCTTTCATGCCGATATCTTAAGCGTAATGGACGATTAAGGACGTGACATGAAAGGTATTATACTGGTTGCCATGACCACCTCGATGTTGTTGGGGTGCTCCAATAGCTCTTCGATGCAGAAAGTGATGGTGGTGGATCCTTCGAATAACGTAAGTCCGGCTAAAAATGCGCGTTATCTAGAGGGACTGGTGGATGAAGATGGCCAACTGTTTTTAAGCAGTGCACCGAGCCGCTTAGCAAATCCGCCAGAGACTATGAAGAGTGACCCTGATGCTAAAAAAACATTGACCGATTATGTCAATATGATGTCACAGCGTTTGGTTTCTAGCTCTCAATTTGTAAACGCAGACACACCAATCGGGGTTGCCTCATTTGTGCCTCTTGATAACCTACGTACCACCGACCTGTTTGGTATGCAAATTGCCGAAAGTTTTGTGTATGAGATGCAGCAAAGTGGCTTTTCTGTGATTGACTATAAAACCACTGGCTTTATTCGTATTACGCCTGAAGGTGATTTTGTTTACAGCCGAAATGTGAAAGAGTTAGCTAAACGTTTACCAATAGAATACCTGTTAGTGGGCACTTTTAGTAAGTCTAACGATGGGATCTTAGTGAACGCGAGAATTGTTGGTGCTCAATCTAAAGTGGTGGTTGCATCGGCGCAAGAATGGATCCCCAATGAAGTTTACCAAAGTAAAGTGCCAACTCCAGTGAAGCGCGATGGTGTGATGATCATCGAAGCGCGTAAACAAGCTGCGAGTAAACCGATGGCTCCAATGGGGGAGCGGGGGTAGCGTTTCTCGTCTATTACATTCATGGAAAACCGCACCTTGCAGTGCGGTTTTTTGTTTTTAAAGTCTGCCTATCTTTCTCGATTGATTTTTGTCCAATATAAAAAGTGTTTTAACTAAGCCTGAAATATGAAATTCAGTCAGTGAAGCTCTCTTCATAGAGCGAATGTTACATTTTACTGGGTGATACTTTTTGCGGTGACTTTCGATATATTTGCCCTCTGTTCTGTTCGTCTGACAGCTTTTGATTTGAATAATCAATAATCAATAATCATGGTCATACTCCTATTTTTAACGGCATTAAAATCTAGCGCTTAAGTTGCTACCAATGGTGGCTTACCATTGATGGTTATCAAGGGGCATAACTATTAATGGATAAAGGACTATATCGATGCTGTCGGAACACTTTGGTTTATCGCTGACAAAGCTCGCAGTGCATCTGAAGTAGTGAAGCTGATTAATCATAGTCCGCCGCTTCATCATTTAAACGTACGAACATTGTGCCTCAGGTGGATCGATTTTCAGTCGGCGTTAGTGGGTCATTTTTACATCGGCGGTAACACTTGATGATATCTCCTATTTTATTCAGCGAATGGAGCTCTCATGGTGAAGAGATAATATATCGTAGAACAATTAGGTCTTATGGATTAGAGGGAATGGCAGATGATATTTGTTTGCCGTAAAACCTCTGGTACATTTTACTATTGGCGGAGTATATTTGTGGGATTTGAAGTCAATGAAGCTAAGCTAGCGGTTTAATTTAGGGGAGCTTATGGGAGTAAGGGGTCTAATTACATGGTCGTTCGAGTAATTACAGCTAGGCTTTAAAGCCTTTTCCCATACGCTGTGAGCTATGTTTTTTGCCTAATTTATCGTAAGTTGTGGCATTTTGGTTTTGTAGCTGGTCAATCACCGCGCTCAGTTGGCGAACTTTTTCGTTGCTTGCTTGAATAATTTCGCCATTAATAGTGTTTAACTCTTGGCACTGCTTGAGTAATTGTTGGATCCGCTCAACTTGCTCGGCTAACTCAGGAACGTCAATTAATTGTTGAGTTTGTTCCGACGATTCTAAATCATGATCAGCTTGAGTGATTGCAGTTAAAGCTTGTTCTTTTTGAGACGCGATTGCGTATAAGGCAATTGTATCATCACCAGCTAAGGCGTGCTTTTCTTGTTCCAAAAGAGAAAGCAGCAAATTAAGTTGCTGCTCTTGAGTATTCAGTAGGGCTACGATCATTGGCTAATTATCCAAAAGCTTTATTAAACTCACTTTCAAAGTCACCCATTTTTTGGGCTACCTTATTGGCATCAATTTGATAAGTACCATCGGTCACAGCTTGCTTGATTGATTCTAACTTAGAACTTCTGCTGTCAGAATCGTTAAGCAAATTCTGCTGAATACGGTTGAGTTGTTGTGCTTCGTTGGTAAGCATAACTGAATCCTGGGCTGCAGCAGAGCTAGCAGTTGAACGTTGTTCAGTGCTTTCTTTCGTCCCTTTGTCGGTGACTCGGTTAGAGTCAAGCTGACTTGGACGGCTTCCACCTAAGTTATTAATGTTTAAAGCCATAATGGCGCCCCACAGTTAATCAATTTTCGTATTCAATATAGCTATCGGCTTTCAATGTCAAAACTTGAGAAAAAATTTAAAGTTTTATCTCAACTAAACCTAAGGCCTTTATCCGACCAGTGACTAGGCGTTGTGACTTATTGTTTCTTACTTTTATGGTATCACCGATACTACCACTAGATAAAGCCGTTCCCTGAGTGCTAACACTTAAACCGCCTGCACCGGCAGAAATTATCACAGCATCTCCTTTACATATTAAGCAAATATCGCGCCCATTTATTATTTGGTCTTTTCTTAAACTCCGTTTAAGCTTAGCACCTAATAGCGAGTTAAGTTCGGTAAAGTAGTTTCCGCGTAAGCGATTTTCCGGTAAATAAGATAGACTTAAGTGTTGTTTAGTCAGTACGGCTCCTTGTTGAAGAGGACCGTTGGCAATCACAACCAATAATAATACTTGTTTTCTGACAGGGATGTATAATCGCCAATTGGTTTCGTCTGTGCAACTGACGAGAACACTAGTATTACGCCTTATCTCACCGTTTGCTAAGCTGTAGCTAAAGCCACTAGGGCAGTTAGGTATAGCGATGCGTTCATCCAATTGATTAGCGGTTAACTCAATTTTTTGATCGGGCTGGTGAGTGATGTGAGAGTCGACAAAATTGATAGCTGATTGTTCCAGCTGCTGGTGTAACTCGCTAGTGTGAGCTATAAGACTAAAGAAAATTAATAGTAACGCGGTGATAAATTTTTTTAGCATTTCTTATATGATACCGATTAAAGCAAAGTAACAATTGGCTTTTTTGTCTATGCTTAACAAGTTGGCACTAGGTTAAACAGCGTCAAAAAAACGGCTATTAAGTAAGATTAAGTATTAGTATACAGGGGTAAGCAAAGTTAATGCCCTTTTCTAGGTCTAAGGAGTGACAAACGTATGGCGGGTATTTTAGATTCGGTAAACCAACGGACTCAGTTGGTTGGGCAAAATCGCCTAGAATTGTTGTTGTTTAGGTTAAATGGTTCTCAGCGCTACGGTATTAATGTTTTTAAAGTCAAAGAGGTATTACAATGTCCTCCGCTAACGGCATTACCTAAGCTTAATCCTGTGATCCGCGGTGTGGCACATATTCGAGGTCAAACCATTTCCGTTATCGACTTAAGTTCAGCGACTGGCGGCCGACCTATCGAAGATCTTTCTAAGTGTTTTATTATTATTTCTGAGTATAACCGTTCGGTCCAAGGCTTTTTAGTGGGCTCAGTTGAAAGAATTGTCAATATGAATTGGGAAGATATTCTGCCACCACCAAAAGGAGCTGGTAAATTTAACTATCTGACCGCGGTTACCGAAGTAGAAAAAGAGTTAGTTTCTATTTTGGATGTCGAAAAAATCTTGGACGAAATTTCTCCGGTAAGCACCACGGTTAGCCAGACGATCGTGGATGAAGCAACCGAAAATGTTAAAAATGATAAAAAAGTATTAGTGGTTGACGATTCATCGGTGGCGCGTAATCAGGTGAAAAAAGCGGTGACATCTTTGGGGGTTGAGGCACTTCTTTGCCAAGATGGGCGTGAAGCTTATGAATTATTGGTGAATATGGCAAAAGATGGGCCGATTACTGATCAAATAGCGTTAGTTATTTCTGATATCGAAATGCCAGAGATGGATGGTTACACGCTGACAGCTGAAGTGCGCTCTCATCCAGACTTAAAGAATTTACATATAATCTTACATACTTCGCTCAGTGGAGTATTCAATCAGGCGATGGTAAATAAAGTTGGTGCTAATGCCTTCGTTGCTAAATTTAATCCTGACGAGTTGGCTGCGGCTGTTCGTCAATCGTTATAGAAGAGTGTGGACGCATTTGTGAGAACAATCACTGACGATGTATATAAACAGTTCTGTGGCTTTTTAGAGAAGCAATGTGGAATTGTATTAGGCGATAACAAACAGTATTTAGTGAAAAGTCGTCTGTCTCCGCTAATGGCTCAGTACTCTATCGCAAGTTTAACCGAGTTGGTTCAAAAAGCGATGAGTTTACGCGAGCGAGATCTCCGTGCTTCGGTGGTCGATGCGATGACAACCAACGAAACCTTATGGTTTCGTGATACTTATCCTTTTCAGTTATTGGGAGATAAGCTTTTTCCTGAATTCCAAAAACTCACTCGACCAGTTAAAATTTGGTCGGCGGCTAGTTCATCGGGACAAGAACCTTATTCAATCATGATGACCGCTCTTGAGTATCAAGCGAGAAAGCCAGGTGCTTTATCGATGGGTGTTCAGGTGGTTGGGACCGATATTTCGCCGTCAATGCTGGAACATTGTAAGCGTGGAGAATACGATTCTTTAGCTTTAGCGCGTGGTTTATCGCCTGAACGTAAACGTCAATTTTTTGAAGCCAGCGGTGACGGTCGTTTTCGAGTGAATGACAAAGTTAGAAAAAATGTCAATTTTCGCCCCCTAAATTTACTCGATAGTTATTCATTAATGGGTAAGTTTGACATTATTTTCTGTCGAAATGTGCTTATCTATTTTAACGCTGAAGTAAAATCTAAGATTTTGAATCAATTTGCTCAGGCTTTAAATCCTAATGGCTATTTGATGCTGGGCGCTTCCGAGTCAATTACTGGTTTAACCGATCGATTTAATATGTTGCGATGTAATCCCGGCATTGTATATCAACTGAAATAGTTTCAACGATAGAGCGGCAGAATAGGCAACTCTTGCCGCTTTTTGCCGCTAAAGGTCCTTAAGTATTCAGTGCTTCGCCTTACTCAGGCTTTACTTTCCTATTTACTCTGTATTCCCAACGTCAAAAAAACACTGGCACAGCTTTTGCATTTTTCCATTTGTAATTGTGCGAAGAGGTGTGTATGGCAATAACTTTCGATAAAGCATTAGGTGTTCATCAGTATACGGTTGGGGTAAGAGCTCGGCGGTCTGAGGTTCTCGCGAGTAATATCGCTAATGCCGATACACCTAATTATAAAGCACAGGATATTGACTTTAATAAGGCTTTTGCAGCCGCGAAGGCTGGACAGCACAGTGGCATGCAGCTTACCAATGATCGTCATATGGGCGGTGGTAGCAGCCAATTTTCAGAATTAGGTTTTCGCATCCCTAACCAGCCCGACACGGGCGATGGTAACACCGTCGATATACAGCAAGAAAAAGCAGATTTTATGCAAAATGGTCTGGAATACCAAGCTGGTATCGGCTTTTTGTCTAGTAAATTTTCTGGTTTACGTAATGCGATTAAAGGAGGTCAATAATGAGTTTCTTCAACGTGTTTGATATCTCGGCTTCAGCGATGAAGGCCCAGTCGGTGAGATTGAATACTACCGCCAGTAATTTGGCGAATGCTGACAGCATCAGCTCTAGTATTGACCAAACCTATCGTGCTCGAAAGCCAGTGTTTGCTGCAGAGTTAGAACGTGCGGGTAACGCTCAAGGCGAGTCGGCAAAAGTTAAAGTTGCTGGTATTGTCGAGTCGGATGCCCCTTTGCGTAAAGAGTATTACCCAGAACATCCCATGGCGAATGAAGATGGTTATATCTTTAAACCAAATGTTAATGTGATTGAAGAAATGGCCGATATGATGAGTGCCTCGCGCTCCTATCAAGCGAATGTGCAGGTCACTGAAGCTGCGAAGCAAATGCTAAATAGCACTCTCAATCTGGGTAAAAGTTAAGGAGTAGGTCGTGTCTACTATTGATCCACTACAAGGTAACCGTTGGCAACCTGAGTCGATTGTTCCGGAAAGTAATAATAATCAGTCATTAGGGCAGGAAGACTTTTTCGCGCTATTGACCACCCAGTTGCAATATCAAGATCCGAGTAAGCCAGTTGATAACGCTGAAATGATCGCGCAAATGGCTTCCTTCCAGACTTCTGAAGGTATCGCCGAGCTGGGAACCAAATTTGACACGATGAACTCGATTATGAATTCGTCTGCAGCTTTGCAAGCCTCAACGCTAGTGGGGCAAAAAGTATTGGTACCCTTGGACTATGCCCACAATACGGGCAGTGGTTTTGAAGGGGTAGCGGTGACAGGCGCTGCAACGACCAATGTTAAAGTGACGATTGAAAATGAAGCTGGAGAAGTCGTTACAGTTATCGATTTAGGTGAGGGGAGTGGCAATATGAACTTCTCTTGGGACGGTACTGATTCCAACGGGAATCAAATGCCAGATGGAAAATATAACGTCAAAGTAAATGGCGTTCAGGGCGGTAAAGAGATCAGTTTACCCACCGCAACTTTCGCGAATGTAAGTAGTGTAAGTTTGGCTGGTGGTACATCTGGCGTAGTCGTCAATTTAGAAGGTTTGGGTGGTATCGCGATGAGCGATGTCCTTGAAGTTGCCAAAGCCTAGTAAAGTATATAAACGATAGGAGATTGAGAGATGTCATTTAATATCGCGTTGAGCGGCATCAATGCCTCGCAAAAGGATCTTGACGTAACCGCGAATAACATTGCGAACGTCAATACCGTTGGTTTTAAAGAGTCGCGGGCAGAGTTTGCCGATGTGTATGCAACATCGATTTTCTCAAATGCTCGTACTGCAGTGGGTAACGGAACCAAAACGGTGGATGTTGCACAGCAGTTCCACCAGGGAAGTTTGAACTTTACCCAGAATGCTTTGGATTTAGCGATTAGTGGAGAAGGTTTTTTTGTTACGGCTGCTGATTTGACTACCCAGACTCGCGAATTTACGCGTGCTGGTGCCTTCAAATTAAATGCGGATAACTTTATTGTGAATTCGCAAGGCCAGTATTTACAGGGATATACGGTTAATAACAGTGGTACTCCTTCGGCAGTGAGTATGGCGGCGACAAACGCCATTCAGATCAGCGCTGAAGTTGGTACACCGACCCAAACCAGTGAAGTCAATATGAGCTTTAACTTGCCCTCTAGTGGCACGACTCATGATATTGGTGACTTCGATCCTTCTGATAGTAATACTTATACCTCAGCAACTTCGGTGACTGTGTACGATTCTCAGGGTGGGTCTCATGTTGCGGAAACCTTCTTTGTAAAAGATTCCTCTGTGGCAAATACTTGGCATAAGTTGATCTATGTTGATGGTGAACCGACCGACGTGAGTGGAGGCACTGCTCATGTGCCAAACGCGGGTAATACCAACGCGACGATTCCGGCTTCGGCTACTTTAACATTTGATAGTACGGGGGCCTTAGCATCAACAGTGCCTGCGGTTATTGAAACGGTCGCTTTAGGAACTGCGCCACCAAATGGCCCTGGTGGGGTTTGGGATGCGGCGACGGGTTCGGTAGATTCTACGCAAACGCTTATCTTTAATTTGAACGGACCGACTCAGTATAACGCAGCTTTCGAAGTGTCTAGTCTTTCGCAGGATGGATCGACAGTTGGTAAATTAACTGGGATTGATATTGGGCCTGACGGTTTAGTGGTTGCGTCTTATAGTAATGGTCAAACTTCGAATATTGCTAAAGTTTCAGTGGCTAAGTTTGCGAACAATCAGGGCTTATCACAAATCGGTGATACATCCTGGCAACAAACACAATTAAGTGGTGAAGCGATTGCAGGTGAAGGTAACTCTGGCACTTTTGGTAAAATTAACTCGGCTTCCTTAGAACAAGCCAACGTGAACCTCACTGAACAGTTAGTTAACTTAATTAGTGCGCAACGAAACTTCCAAGCGAACTCTCGAGCACTGGAAGTGAATTCAACTCTACAGCAAACTATTATTCAAATTCGATAATCATATCGGATGACATAATAATAAAAAGGCAGCCTTCGCTGCCTTTTTATTTACTTGATTTATATGGTTTTTTATTGGCTTTGTTATAAGTTTTTATTGTTTGGCACCATAATTGCTCTATTTCTCATGAGTCAGCTATTTGACGAAGGGAATAAGATGGACCAATTACTTTATATATCGATGACCGGCGCAAAACAAAATATGCAGTCGCTCGCGGTGCGAGGCAATAATCTAGCGAATGCGAACACGACTGGCTTTAAAGCCGATCTAGAAAACGCACGAGCGATGCAGGCATTTGGCCCTGGTTTACCGTCGCGAGTATTTGCCATGACTGAGACCCCTAGTCAAAATTTTGCCAACGGTATGTTAAAAACCACGGGTCGTGATTTAGATGTTGCGATTCAGGGAGAAGGTTGGATTTCGGTTCAAGATAAAGATGGTCAAGAAGCATTGTCTAGAAATGGCAACTTTACGATCTCGGCAGCAGGGGTTCTACAAACCATGCAAGGTCAGCCGGTGTTAGGTAATCAAAATGCACCGATTATTATCCCTTTACCTGTTGAAAAGCTTGAAATTAGCGAAGATGGCACCATCGAAATACGACCTGAAGGTGCGCCAGGTGATGCCCTGGAAGAAGTTAACCGAATCAAATTGAGTAAGCCTTTTGCTGGAGATTTAAGCAAAGGCGGTGATGGTTTATTTAGAAGTACCACAGGTGCTGTATACCAACCAGACGCTACGGTTGAACTGACTAAAGGTGCATTAGAAGGCAGTAATGTAAATCCAGTCCAAGAGATGACTCATATGATTAGCATGCAACGCCAATTCGAAATGCAAATAAAAATGATGAAAACTGCTGAAGAAAACGAAAAAGCGACTAACAGTTTGTTGCGCTTAAGCTAGCAATAAGGAGTGTACTATGCATCCCGCATTATGGATCAGTAAAACTGGCTTAGATGCCCAGCAAACCAATGTATCGGTTATTTCTAATAACCTCGCTAACGCCAGTACTATTGGTTATAAAAAAAGCCGAGCGGTGTTTGAAGATTTACTTTATCAAACTGTGAATCAGCCTGGCGGGCGTTCTTCACAAAACACCAAAATGCCTTCCGGTCTAATGATTGGCGCTGGCGCAAAGGTGATTGCCACCCAAAAGAATCATGATCAAGGTAATGTGCAAACCACGGACAATTCCTTTGACATGATGATCGACGGTCGTGGCTTTTTCGAAGTATTAATGCCTGATGGCACGACTGCTTACACTCGTAATGGTCAATTTAGTTTGAATGACGAAGGCACGATAGTGACTCCGGGATCTGGTTATCCGCTGCAACCCGAAATCCAAGTACCAGCCGATGCACAAAGTTTTACGGTGGGTGAAGATGGTGAAGTGAGTGTTCGCTTGCCCGGTCAAACCGATAGTCAGGTAATTGGCCAAATTACCCTGAGTGACTTTGTGAATCCTTCGGGCTTAGAGCCTCAAGGTCAGAACTTATATTTAGAAACTGGTGCCAGTGGTGCACCGCAAAATGGGATTGCTTCCGAAAATGGCCTTGGTTCTATTCGCCAAGGAGCCTTAGAAACATCCAATGTTAATGTTACCGAAGAGTTGGTGAATTTGATTGAAGCACAGCGTGTTTATGAGATGAACTCAAAGGTTATATCTACCGTCGATCAAATGTTAAGTTTTGCAACTCAACAATTGTAAACACAGATCAGAGAGAGGGATGACTGATGTATAGATTAGTCGTAGCGTTGATGAGTATAACGATGGTGGGATGTGCAAGCGTCAATCATGCCGTGGTTCCCGATGACCCGACTTATGCACCTGTTTATCCAGAAGAAGTTGCAATAGAAGCGCGCGTGACTGGTTCGTTATTCGCTGAAGCTGTTGCAAATAACCTATATGCAGACAAAAAAGCCCATCGCGTTGGTGATATTATTGTGGTTAACCTTGCAGAACGAACTCAAGCAAGTAAGTCGGCTAGTAATGATTTAGCCAAAGATAAAAATTTCAATCTCAATCCAATTACCGTACCGGGCGGGGTGGCAACCATTGGTGGCAACCCAATTGAGCTTGGCTTAACTCAAAATAGTGCCTTTACTGGGGAAGCAGATGCCGCTCAGAGCAACAGTTTAGCGGGTAATATCTCAGTGAATGTGGTCAAAGTATTGGCCAATGGCAACATGCTCATTAGTGGTGAGAAGTGGCTGATGCTTAATAATGGCAATGAATATATTCGCTTAACCGGGATTATTCGTTCCGATGATGTGTCACCAGACAATACCATTCCTTCATTACGTATTGCCAATGCGAGAATTCAATATGGTGGTACTGGTGATTTTGCCAATACGACCGAACAAGGTTGGTTGTCTAAGTTCTTTAATAGTCCTGTATGGCCGTTTTAAGCGTCGTTAGCTCGAGGAGTCGTCCCATGTTTAAACGCAGCATTATGATGTTCAGTATCGCTTTGTGTTTGTTGGCAAACACCGTGAGTGCTGCGCGACTAAAAGATGTCGCCGATGTCGCAGGTGTGCGAGCCAACCAACTCACGGGCTATGGCTTGGTGGTTGGTTTACCTGGCACTGGTGAAAAGAATAGTGAATTTGCTAAGCAATCATTTGCGACGATGTTACGCAACTTTGGCATTGTATTGCCTGCGGGCACAAATTTAAAAATTAAAAATGTCGCGCCAGTTGCTGTATATGCAGAGCTTCCCGCTTTTGTGAAACCGGGGCAGACCATTGATATCACGGTATCTGCGATTGGTGAAGCGAAGAGCTTACGTGGCGGCGCATTGATTCAGACTTTTTTAAAGGGGGCCGATGGTGAAGTGTATGCCTTGGCTCAAGGCAGTCTTATTGTTGGTGGTTTTGGCGCTGAAGGTGCGGATGGCTCCAAGGTGATCTCTAATACTCCAACGGTTGGGCGTATTCCCAATGGTGCGATTGTTGAACGAGCAGTGCCTTCGCCATTTATGAGTGGTGATACCATCACTTTTAATCTGAAACGTTCTGATTTTACTAGCGCGAAACGTCTTGCCGATACCATTAATAGTTTGGTTGGGCCTAATACGGCGACACCGATGGATGCATCTTCGGTACAGGTTTTCGCGCCTCGAGATCCTGGGCAACGAGTCGCCTATTTATCAACTTTAGAAAATCTTACTTTTGAACCCGCATCAGAGTCAGCCAAAATTATTGTCAATTCACGTACTGGTACCATTGTAATTGGTAAAGATGTGCGCTTATTACCGGCTGCCATCACTCATGGTGGGCTGACGGTGAAAATATCTGAGACCCCGGTTATTTCGCAGCCAAATGCATTGTCTGATGGCGAAACGGTAGAAACGACAGCGAGTAACATTGAGGTGACTCAAGAAGATTCTCGGATGTTTAACTTTGACACCGGTGCATCATTAGATGATTTGGTTCGAGCGGTTAATCGGGTGGGGGTTGCGCCTGGTGATTTGGTCTCCATTCTGGAGGCGCTGAAGCAAGCTGGTGCCATTCAAGGCGAGTTATTGGTGATTTAATCATGGCAATGGACGCAGTCAAACAAAGTGCAAACTACAATGACTTGGCCAGTTTGGATGAGCTCAGAAGTGCAGCTCAGAAGGATCCGAACAAGGCCTTAAAACAGGTTGCAAACCAGTTTGAAGCATTGTTTATGCAGATGCTGTTAAAACAGATGCGTAAAAGTAATGCCGCGTTTGAAAGCGATTCACCACTGAATAATCGACATACCCAAACCTACCGAGACATGCATGATAGCCAAATGGCCTTGGAATTATCGTCTTCTGGCGCTCTAGGTTTAGCGGATCTTATCGTTGCGCAACTTAACCCCTCGGCCGCAAATATTACGCCTGCCTCGGTATTACGAGGGGGCCAGGAGATTGATTTAACGACTCGCTCGCTTGAGCAGCCTTCAGCACTTGGCAAGGATATTGCTATATCGACTCATGTAACGGCAGCAAGTAGTGAAACTTTAGAGAAAACTCACGCTAATCTGGATATAGACTCGAGTCAAACGGGTTCGGAGTCATCGGAACGGCAAACATTTGCCACGCCGAAAGAATTTATTGAAACCCTATTGCCGCTTGCTAAAAAACTGGCTGTGGATAAAGGGGTGGAGCCAATGGCGATTGTTGCACAGGCGGCTTTAGAATCTGGCTGGGGTAAAAAAGTGATCACCAATCATGATGGAACAAGTAGCTATAACCTATTTGGAATTAAAGCAGATAGGCGCTGGCAGGGAGATAAGGCAATGGTAAACACTTTGGAGTTTAGGGATGGGCAAGCTAGACAAGAGCGCGCTGCGTTTCGTGCTTATGATTCCTATGAAGCCAGTGTGAAAGATTATTTATCTTTTATCGATGGCCCTCGTTATCAGCAAGCCTTAGCCAATGGTATGGATGCTAAGCAGTATGCGCGTGAGTTACAAGCCGCCGGTTATGCGACCGACCCTCAATATGCGAGTAAAATTAGTCAAATTTTGGATGGTCAGCATTTTGATGATTATCGTAACACCTTGGTTGAAGGGGAGTAGATAGCATGGCAATGAATGACTTACTCACCATTGGTTCGTCTGGGCTTGCTGCCCATCAGCGTTTGCTGATGACCACCGGTAGTAATATTGCCAATGTGAATACCCCAGGCTATAGCCTACAGCGAACTTTTTTTACCGCCGATACCTTGGGAGGCGTGAGAGATGGAAATACTTCTCGGGTACTCAATGGTTTTGCTCAGGCACAAATGTTCCGCGATACCTCAACCTTGGCAAACCGCAATGCCTATTTAGATTCGGTGAGTCAAATTGATGCCATTGTGAGTGATGATGCCTTATCTCTTAGTTCGAAATTTGATGATATGTTTACTCAGTTGCATGCGACCACCGATAATCCGACTGCGTTATCAACCCGAGAACTAGCCTTAGCTCAATTTGACGCACTCACCGAACGCTATCGAACATTAAATGAGCAATACCAGCTTCAAGAAAAAAATATTAGTCAAGATTTGGTCGAAAAAGCCAATGAATCGAATGCTTTGATTGTGAACATTGCCGACATCAATAAAGAAATTGTAGCATCTGGCGGAAACCCGTTAGATGGTGATGTAGCGGTATTATCTGATAAACGAGATCAAGCGATTAATGATTTAGCCGAATTGATTGATATTAATACGATTGTGCAAGATGACGGTTCAACGTTGGTATTTATGCGCACTGGTCAGGCTTTGGTGTTGCAAGATGATTATACCACATTGAGCATGGTTGACGGTGACCCCGATAGTACCCAAAAAGAGATGACTATTTCTCTTGCTGGTTCGAGTCGAATAATAGGCCGCGAAGAAATCGGTAGTACGATTGGCGGCTTGATGGAGTACCGGAAAACAACGTTGGATGTGAGCCGTAACCAGCTTGGTCAGTTATCTATTTCGATGGCTGATGCTTTTAATGCCCAAAATAAATTGGGTATGGACCTAAACGGTGATATTGGAACAGATATATTTACCTTACCCACTTTTGCCGGAAAGGAATTTTCAACAAATACTGCCTCGGGTTCAATCTCTGGTTCTTTTATCTCAGGAAAAGGCAGCGAGGTTACGCCTTACGATTATCGGATAAGTTTTCTCTCGGCAAGCACTTTTGAAGTACAACGTTATGATGGTGATAGTATGGTGGGGGCAGTGGTTACGGGGTCTATTCCGCCAACGGCCTTCGAGCTTGACGGGATGGAGTGGGATTTTTCTTCGGGGCCCTTTGCGGCAGGTGATAAGCATTTAATTCAGCCGACGCGTGATGTGGCCGCACAAATGACGGTGAGTATGAGTCAACCTGAGAAGTTGGCGCTAGCCGCGCCTGTGCGGGTTGAGCGTGATTTGGCGAACCGCGGCAATGCTTCAATTAGTATCAATTCGATTTATGATACTGACCCTACAACGTCTGCTTTCACCGCTCCGGGGGGCTACGATGTTGCAGGGCCGCATCAAGTGGTGGTGAATGCTGCGGGTGACTATGAAATTTATGACGATGCCGGCACTTTGTTGGCAACCGCCGCAGCGGCAACCGCTGGTCAGCAACTTTTTGCTAATGCCGTTCCGCCTTTAACGCCGGGTTATGACATTAATATTGATGGTGATGTGCAAGAAGGTGATGTGTTCAATTTTGACTATAACACCGATGGTTTCAACGACAATTATAATGCCTTACGCTTAGTTGATTTACAGCAAATGGATTTGGTTAGAAAAAGCTTAGCCAGTACTGGTGACAATAAAATGACCATGAATGATGCCTATGCTAGCCTGGTGAGTTTTATTGGTGGTAAAACCAGTGAGGCTCGAGTGTCGGCGTCAGCTGCTACATCTTTGTTGGAGCAGAGTACCCAGCGGCATAACTCTATCTCGGGGGTGAACCTTGATGAAGAAGCATCTAACTTGATCCGCTTTCAGCAAGCTTATGCTGCATCGGCACGTGTCATCAGTACAGCCCAGGAAACCTTTCAAACACTATTAAGTTCATTGAGGTAATTTATTATGCGTGTATCAAGTATGAACTTGTATCAAAATTCTTTGAATGGCGTGCTTAATTCTCAGCAACAAGTTGATAAAATGAATGAGCATTTAATCACCAATAAAAAGTTGCTGACTTCTGCAGATGGCCCTTCAGATATGAGTAAGTCAATGTTTTTGAGCACCGAAATCACTCTGACTGAACAGCATTTAAAGAATGGGACCTTGCTTGAAAATGCATTGAACTTTGAAGAGTCAGTACTAGGTGGTATGACTACGGCTATGCAACGAGCCAGAGTATTGGGGGTTCAAAGCGGTGATGGTATTAATGGTCAAGCAGAGCGAGACTCTTTAGCTCAGGAGTTACGGCAGATTCAAGCTCAACTGTTGGATTTTGCCAATAGCCAAAATGCTGATGGTAGTTATGTGTTTTCCGGTTTTCAAACTCATAAAAAAGCTTATATTTATGATGGAAGTGAATATATTTATCAAGGTGATTCAGGTAAAAGTGAATTAAAGGTTTCTTCTTCTGTTTATATTCAAAACAATGATACAGGGAAAGACGTTTTTGATGATGTTTTTGAACGCTATAAAACTAATGATACTAGCGTGAACATTTCAACTGTCGTCAATGATCAAAAGGCGTTTGATTCTTTTTATAATCAAAACTATGATCCAATAACACCTGCTAATAATAGTTTTCAGGTGCAAACTAGCGCTGGTGTTCCTGATACTTATGAAATATTAGATAGTGGTGGGGCCTCGTTAGTACCGCCAGTTACTGGAAATTATGTGGATGGACAGGAAATTAATTTTAATGGCTTAGCTATAACAGTAACAGGTGCGGTAGGTGCGACTGAAAGTTTTGAACTTACTGCACCCAACAAAAATAATGTGTTTAATATGGTGGGTGATTTCATACGGGCCTTGGAAGATCCCACTGTGCAAAGTATTGATTTCACTGAAGCTCAAAATGATTTTTTAGTTGGTATTGATAACGCCATGGAGAAGGTGGGTTTAACACTAGGCTCCATTGGTGCGCGTGGTAATGCCCTGGATTCGGTTAAATCGGCCGCTCAATCGATGGATATAGTGAACAAATCCTCACGTGCGAGCTTGAGTGAAGTGGACTTCGCTGAGGCGGTCAGTGACCTTCAGAAAGCCGAACTAGCACTGAATACGTCTTACTCTTCATATAGTCGAATTAGCCAGCTATCACTATTTAATTACTTATAGATTTAAAGTTATTTCAAATTCATGTAGAAAAATGAGCTAAAGAATATTGGAGTTCTGCCGATATGAGATTTATTGCGAGGATTTCGTAAATCACCAATAATAAAGAATGACTATTGGATTGGTGAACTCTGCTGAAGCGGGAGTTAATATTTAGGCGGTTTAACTATCCCACAATTCTTTTTTAATTATAAGGTAAAGTTTTCTCTGCTGTGGCCGTTACAAAGGTTGCTTCAATATTGAAGCAACCTTTTTTTGTTTTTTGTTTTTTTGTTTTCAAAAATAAAAAGATAAAAATAAACGCTAAAGAATATTGAAGGGTTGCCGTTATATAGGGTAAGTCAGAAAAACAAAATAACTGACAACTAATAAGACCTATAAATGGTTAAAATATAGATAGGAGAAATACCATGGCTTTATATGTTAATACTAATGTGTCGTCTTTAAACGCACAGCGACAACTTTACAACTCAGGTAATGGTTTAGATACCGCATTCCAGCGTTTGTCATCTGGTTTCCGCATTAATAGTGCGAAAGATGATGCGGCAGGTCTACAGATATCAAATCGTATGACTACACAGATTCAAGGTCTTGACCGTGCGGTAATGAACGCACAAGATGGTATTTCGGTTGCGCAAACCGCTGAGGGTGCAATGGATGAAGTTACTAATATGTTGCAACGGATGCGTGTTCTTGCTATCCAGTCTCAGGACGGGGTTAATAGTGCGAGTGACCGTAGCGCTCTGAATGCGGAAGTCAATCAACTTAAAGCTGAAATATCAAGAGTCGGTACAACCACAAAATTTGGTGGTATTAACTTACTTAACGGAAACTACAGTGCTAATTTCTTAGTAGGGGCTAATGCGGGGGAAAACATATTACTCAAAATTGATACAACTATCACTACTGCCGCGTTAAGTATTAACGCTATATCAGTGGGCGATCCTGCCGCAGCTTCTGGCGCAATGGCCAAAATTGATTCAGCATTGAAAAGCATTGATAGCGAGCGGGCCGATTTAGGTGCAATTCAAAATCGCTTTCAATCTACTATTCGTAACCTGTCTAATATTTCTGAGAATATGACTGGTGCGCGTTCGCGGATTAAAGATACTGATTTTGCGGTTGAGACAGCCAATCTGACCAAGAACCAGATCTTGCAACAAACCTCGACTACGATTTTGGCTCAAGCAAATCAACGTCCTCAGGCTGCGCTATCTCTCCTTGGATAATAAAAAAGAAAGGACGGTGGAGGTTCAATCCACCGTCCTCAGACTGCAGTAAGCGCGATGATTATTTTAGGAGGCTCAATTCCTTTATTATAAAAATGCGCTCTAGTTTCGCTCTCATCTCCTATCGTTTCGAGCGACATGGTCAAGTGTGTGGATAGCACGCTTGGCCATTTTTTCGCAGCGGTTCAGGCTGCTCTTTAAATTAAGCAATATATGCACCAACTTTTGCGGTGTTTTTTTGACTTAGTGTTTATGGTGCCAATTATAGTTCTTTTTTTGAGCGATTGTTGGCGGGGTGCTCGGCTGTTTTACTTAGAAATCGTTAAAAACTAGAGTTTCTAGGCCTAGTCTTAAATTATTTTTTGCATTGTTAAAGCCTTGTAGTGACGGGCTTTGCCGCCCAAGTGGCAAGTTTTTTCCTCTTTTCCTTAAAATTTTCTAAAGCTTTTTTAGCTACTGCCGCTACAGAGATTGAAGTTATTAAAACTTTGGTCCATTTAAAGGTTGTCTTGGTTAGGTTCAAACCAAGGGTTCAACAATCACTAGATGGTTATAAATTATCAGGTTATTAGTTCAGGCCCGATAATTAACATTTTAGGAGGCTCAAATTATGGCATTAGTCGTAAATAGTAATGTGTCGTCATTGAACGCACAACGCCAACTGTATAATTCAGGCAACGGTCTTGATACAGCTTACCAGCGTTTAAGCTCTGGTTTTCGTATCAATAGCGCCAAGGATGATGCAGCTGGTCTACAAATTTCAAACCGCATGACTTCACAGATCCAAGGCTTGGATCGTGCCGTGATGAATGCACAGGATGGTATCTCTGTAGCGCAAACCGCTGAAGGCGCAATGGACGAAGTGACTAACATGCTACAACGCATGCGCGTGCTAGCCGTTCAGTCTCAAGATGGTGTCAATAGTGCTAGTGATAGAAGCGCATTAAATGCGGAAGTTAATCAGCTAAAAGCGGAAATTAGTCGTGTAGGTTCTACTACTAATTTTGGTGGAACTAAATTGCTTAATGGCGCTTATAGTTCTAATTTTTTAGTGGGTGCTAATGCTGGCGAAAATATTCTTGTTAAAATTGACACGACTATTACTACTGCAGCGCTGAGTATCAATGCCCTATCAGTAGGTACTGCCGGTGCGGCTTCTGGCGCAATGGCCAAAATTGATTCAGCATTAAAAAGCATTGATACCGAGCGTGCTGATTTGGGTGCCCTGCAAAATCGTTTCCAATCTACTATCCGTAACTTATCGAATATTTCTGAGAATATGACTGGTGCACGTTCACGGATTAAAGATACTGATTTTGCAAAAGAAACGGCTGAATTAACCAAGCAGCAGATCTTACAGCAAACCAGCACCTCTATTTTGGCTCAAGCAAACCAACGCCCACAGGCTGCGTTAACTCTTGTATAGTTAAAATTTTAGTAGGTAGAAACACGCAGCCGCACTTATACTCAATAGGTGTGGCTTGCTTCATTTAAGGAGTCAGATATGGAAGGCAATGTAAATAGTATTACAGCGTTTTCTGCTTCTACTGTAGCGGCGACGGAACGCCCTGAACTGAAACAAAGCGAACAGCTCAAGGGAACGAATGAGCCTACTTCTCGTAGCGAAAAAATTGAGTTGGCACGAAAATCGCTGCAAGAAGAAAATAAGGTTGCTAAACAGCAGGCAGAAGAACGAGTAGAAAAAGACCAAGATAGAGCATCGGTTGAAGATGTAGTTAAGTCGATTAATCAAATTTTGGAAGTTCATAACCGCGATGTAAAATTTGTGGTTGATGAGCGAGACGGACAATTTTTTACGTCAGTTTTAAATCGTTCTACCGATGAACTGATAAGAGAAATTCCTAGTGAAGAATATCGTCAGTTGTCTGAGCGCTTACGAAAGTTCCAGGATGCGATTGGTGAGACCACCGGGTTATTTGTGGATAAGTTAGTTTAGTTTTTATTATGTAGGTGACCGAAATGAGTGGAATTTCAGCAGCGGGTATAGGTAGTGGCTTAGACTTAGAAGCTTTAATTGAAGTGTCTATTGATGCGATGCGGGTACCACAGGAAACTCGCTTAGCTGAACGGCGTGAAAGTTTAGATGTGACTTTGTCTGCTGTTGGTGCGGTAAAATCGGCTCTAAGTAGCTTTAAAGATATTTTAGATGATGCTCGTAACCCAAATACTTTTTTCCCCCGTTCGGCCTTTGTTGATGGCGTATTGGCTAGTGCAGCTTCTTCAGAAGATGAAGAAAGTAGTTCTTCAAATTACAGCGGGGCCTATTCTGTGGCTTTAGGTGAAGGTGCTGCAAATGGTACTTATGATGTTGAAGTTCTGTCGTTGGCGCAGGGCTCACGCTTAACCGGACAAACTGAATATGCTTCTTCCTCGGCTGTTATTGCTAGTGCTGATGGCGAGCTAACCTTTGGGGCTGGGGCTGAAAGCTTCACTGTAGCGGTTACCGCTGGGATGCGTTTATCAGACTTACGTGATGCAGTAAATAATGCCGGTGGTAATTTTGGCGTTACCGCTAATCTAGTCAACACCGGGAGTGGTACTCGCTTATTATTTGACTCCAGTGTATCAGGCGCTGATGATGATGGCGATCCCAACAACGGAAACCCCAATGATTTGACCATTACGTCTACAGGTGCAGCCAATCCAGATCTTGATACTTTTATAGCGGATTTAAATGTGACTCAAAGTGCTTCAAATGCCAAGATGTCAGTCAATGGTATTGAAGTGGTAAGTGATACCAATACCTTTAGTGATGTTATTTCAGGAGTGACATTTACTGCCAATAGTTTGACGACTTCTAGTACCAAGTTAGAAATCAAACCTGATGACAATGCTGCTGTAGACAGTATCCAACGTTTTGTTGACGCTTACAATAAAATTATTAAAGAAATCGAGAAATATAGTAAGCCCGATGAAGTGCTTGAAGGTGAAGATAATGAGCGTAAAGAATTGAGTGGTGACGCCATGCTTCGCTCAATGAAATACAGTTTAGGCCGGATGAGTACTACTGGTTATTCTGATCCTAATGATGCCAATCGAGTAACCACCTTTTATGCTTTGGGCATAGAAATGGGCAATGATGCCCAATTGACTTTGGATGAGTCTAAATTAAATAAGTGGATTGATGGTGACTTGAATAAACTTGGCGAAATTTTTGCAGGGGATGGGGGAGTAGTTGATACATTTTACGGTTTTGTTGATAGTTTCGAGCAGTCAGGAGGTATTTTGGCGACTCGAGAGGACACTACCCGTTCACAATTACGCGACCTTGACCATGCGGACTTAGCGCTAAAAGAGCGAATGGCCGAATATGAGTCAACTCTTCGAGCAAAATACACAGCGTTTGACCAGACAATGGGAACGCTGAATAGCCAAATGTCGTACATTGCTGCGCAGCTTGGCTAACAATGATGGGAAGTGAAGTATGTATAAGCATGGGATTAATCAGTATCGTCAAGTTGGAATAAAAGATCAGATTGCCACAGCCGATCCTCATAAAATAACCCAAATTTTAATGCAAACTGCATTAGAAAATCTATCCGTTGCTAAGGGCTGTATTGAACGAAACGAAGTGGTGAATAAAGCGAAGCCTTTAGCAAAAGCAACTTCGATTATTACTTCATTACGCAATACGCTTGACCATGAAGTAGGTGGCGAAATATCTGCTAATTTAAATGACTTATATAGTTATATGCTAGAGTTACTCTCTGAAGCATCAATGAGTAATGATGCCGAAAAAATAGCAGAAGTCATTTCTATTTTCCTGCCGATAAAATCTGCTTGGGATCAGATCCCAGATTCAGCCAAACAGCAAGCTTACCAGCAGCGCTAAGGTAGAGTGAATTTTGGATTCTTTAAATCATGTTCTCTATAAAGGTGAAGCGTTGCTCAAAAAAATTCACCAGGGTTTAAACTCAGAGCATGTTGAAATTATTATACTTGACGAGCTTTTGGCTGAGCATCAAAAATTATTTACTGACTATTTTACCCTGAACAATGATTTCAATGCCGATGATAAGAAGATTATTCTCGCGTATGTCGGCAAGATGAAGATATTGCTTGATTTGGTAAGTACAGAGAAGAATCACTTACAAGCTCAGTTAGGTACCTTAGAGCGTTCGAAAAAAATTAATAAGGCATATGGTAAATAACTACTTATTGGCGTATCTAAATGTTAAAGAATATTGATTTTCAGATTTCAAGCAACGAACAAGAGCAAAAACAAAATGAAGTCCAGTTGTCTCCTTTAATTCAGCGGCGTCTGGACAATAATCTAAAAGCCTTTGCGTACTTTGATCCAAGTTTAGCTCAAGCGCTAGCTACTCATCATTCACTTAGGTTTTCGCCTTTTATCACAAAATTTAAACGGGTCAGCGTTTTGAATATCTCCAAGGGGAGAGCGCTTTATAACCCGATTCCGCAAAAACAAGTTGACCTTCAAATTAACGTTTTCTGTCAAAACCCGCTGGTATTTGACCAGACTAAAAAGCACTTACAGGATGAGGTGGAGCCTTTTCCTGGTATAAGCTTAAATAGTCTATTACCTCACGCTAAATTGCATTATGAGCCAATTTCTAAGAGTAGTGAAAACCTTGTTATTTTAGGATGTGGCTTAGGTTTACATATTAAACCGTTACTTTCTACTGCGGCATGGAAAAGAGTCTTATTGGTTGAGCCTGAAATGGACTTGCTACATGTTTCTTTGCTGAGTGCTCAATGGCGTGAGCTGCTTGCTCAAGTTAAAAATTCAGGTGTGAATTTTACTATTATTTCAGGTAGGAAAGGTTCTGATTCTATCTTCGCGATTAAAGAGTGGATGCAGCATCATGAAATCACTAAGTTTCATATTTTTCGCCATTATGACTATTCGATGTTTAATGGCTTTGAATTTGACACGCTTTCGGGGCGTTCTCCATTTTCTGAGTCTTTGTTGAAATATTCTGAAGAATTAGAGAAAGAAAGTAGTTATGAATTTTCTCAACCATTAGCGCATTATTTTATTCACAATGAAGATAATGCTAAGGTAGTAGAAACATATAACCGGAAATGTTTATCATCCATTTTTGATAAAAATTTATGCGCATTTAAGAAGTATTTTCCTGAAATTTACGATTTTTCGTCTAATTATAAGCTGTCTCGTTGGCAGCTACTGAGTACGGGTAAGGAGCAGTTTAACTTATTTGATTTAGAGCGGGCATCGATGTTTTGCTCAGAAGATCCACACGTTGCCAGTTCGCAATATTTTGAACACTATTCAGCACACCCAAGAATAGACTCCTTGGATGCACGAGAGCCACTACATAAACCTAGCCCTTTTATACACTATGATAAGGCAAAGGCATTGAGGGCCTTAGTTCGAGATGTTCCTGATAACAAAGAAACTCAAACTAAACTGCCTTATAAGCTACCTTCTTTTATTATGTATGGCTGTGGTCTTGCCTACCAGGTGGAGTTACTGTTTAAAAGACACGATATCGATAATTTTATCTTGTACGAACCTAATGTAGAATTTTTTCTAGCTTCATTATTCACTATTGATTGGAGCTCTATACTAGAAAAGGCTGACGAGAGAGGTAGTAAGCTCTATCTGAATATTGGAGACGATGGTACACATATGTTTGATGATATACATCAACGTTTACAATCGTATGGAATACATATTCTTTCTTATACTTTTTTTTATGTCAGTTACTATCATCATCAAATGCATGAAAATGTGCTGTTGACTCGAGAACAATTTAAAGTATTGCTTAACGTTGGAGAGTTTTTCGATCATGCATTTTATAATTTGAATCATACACAGGACTCTTTTTCTCATAATCATCCTTATATGCTGAAATACAAACCAAAAGGTTTGTCCCAAATTCTGAAAGCTACACCGGTGTTTATCATTGGTAATGGTCCATCTTTAGATTCTAGTGCAGACGTTATTAAGTCATATAAAAATAAAGCCATTATCGTGTCTGTTGGTACTAGTTTAAAAGCACTTTATAATTTAGGTATTAAACCTGATTTTCATGCTGAAGTTGAACAAACTAGAGCGACATTACATTGGGTTTCTCAAGTCCCCGATCCCGATTGGTTAAAGAGTATTGACCTAATTAGTGTTAATGGACTGCACCCTGAAGTTGTAGATATGTTTGGTGATCCGTTGTTTTGTCTTAAAACCGGCGAGGCTGGAGCTTGTGCATTTTCTGCCATCTCGGATGAGGTTAAAGAATTCTCTAGTCTACTTTATTCATATCCGACAGTGTCTAATTGTGCACTATCATATGTATTAGCTTTAGGCTTTAGACAGGTATATTTATTCGGTGTAGATCTTGGTTTTGTCGACCCTAAGTGCCATCATAGCAAGCACTCTGCTTATTTTAATTCGAATGATAAAGGCAAGGAGCTTTATGATTACAGTGCACACGGTACTGGCATAAGGGTTCGGGGAAATTTTGCTGATAACGTATTTACGAAACATGAATTTAAATTTTCAGCGGAGATACTATCTAAGGCGATATCTGAGTTTCCTGACGCTGAGATTTACAATACTTCGAATGGTGCCTTCATTGAAGGAACTACGGCTTTGCAGTTAGATCAGGTGCTTTTATTGAACGAAAATATCGATAAGGTAGCTATGATACAGAATATTAAGGCTGAAGCTTATAATGCAGATACAAAAAAAATCGTAAATAAGTTTGACCAACATTATAAGTTTGATAATTTTGAGCGTCAATGTAATGAATTTTTGAGTTTGATAGACGCCGATGTTGAAAGTTGGGAAGAGGCTTTGGACTTTCTAGATAAACAGGTTGATTTTGTTAAGAAATCCTCTTTAGATGTGCACTCTTTATTTTACTACTTACTAAGGGGAAGTTGTTCTTTTTGTTTAACCTATTTGACACATTTGGCTTATTTTTCTGATGATGAAGCTTTATGTATGCAGAAGTTCGAGGAAGGGAAGGATATCTGGCGAGAATATGTAGCAGCCGCAAGAGATAAGGTCATGAACGATTTTGGTGAGTTTGATAGAACGCCTCTGCCTTATCCTGGTGTGGGGTTTGATTCTCTTCCTGCATTAGAAATTTTAAAGAAACAGAAAGCTAGAATGGACGGTAATGGTAATGAATGATGTTCAAGAGTTAATGAGATCTTCAGCAGAGGATGCACTTAAATATTCAATTGATAATTTCTCTGTTAATTTAGATTATTCTATTGATAGTGTTGGTTTAGTTGATGATATTATTCAAGAGATAGGACAGGGACATATATTAGATCAAGATTTGTTCACTTTATCGTATATCTATGGTGCTTATTTAGGTGAGGTTTATAAAAGAAAAAGGCAAGGAGAGTGGACTTTTGTAGAAGAGACTGATAGTGAACCACCACAAGTTTTTTTTAAAGATGGTGATAAGACATTTGCTTTTCCAAGTAAAGTTTATCACGTATTAAGTAAAACACATGAAGAAAGCTTAATCGAATATATGAAATTGCTGTTGAGGTGAATTTTAATGCTCAACGTGGCCTTGTTGATAAAATCCAAGTTCAAGGTGCAGCAGGGTGAGATCTCGAATGTTTTTTAAGCAAGCGTAAGCGATTTGACCTGATGTTCGAGCTGTGATCTTATACTCCCTTTTTCGGGAATCCCTCCATGACTATCGACGTATTTACCCAACATTTCGGCTGTATCAAAGACCCTCGTCAAAGCGCTAAAGTAAGTTACCCGTTGTTCGACGTACTGTTCCTCACCGTATGCGCAACTATTGGCGGAGCCAGTGGCTGGGAGGATATAGAGGACTTTGGCGAAGCCCACTTCAACTGGTTACGTGAAAAGGGGCTGTTTACTTCAGGCCTACCAGTACACGATACCATTGCCCGATTGATTTCAAGGCTCGACCCCGCGCAGTTCCAACAGTGCTTGTTCTGGTCTAATTCCATCGGACACTTAATTTTGAGACAGTATGTTAATGAATTAAGAGGTCTATATGAGTTTGAAAAAATCACACAAGAGTTATCCACAAGAATTTAAAGATGAAGCGGTACTAATGGTGTTGGAGCAAGGTTACAGTGTTGCTGATGCTGCAAAATCTCTAGGGGTTGGCACTAGCCTGCTTTACAAGTGGAAAGAAAGGTACGAAGTCCAACGGCAAGGCATCACCCTAGAAGAGTCTGAGCGTGATGAACTCAAGCGATTACGCAAAGAAAACAAAGAATTACGCATGGAGAAAGAAATACTAAAAAAGGCAAGCGCCTTCTTTGCGAAAGAAATGAAGTAAAATGTCGCTTCATAAAAAAACACTCAAATCAGTTCCCTGTTGCGCAGCTATGCCGAGTCATGAACGTAAGTAAATCAGGCTATTACGATTGGCTTAAACGCCCTGCGAACGTGATAGGCCTTGATACTTTGAAGCTTTATCGCCGTGTTCGCCAGTTATTCAAGAAAAGCCGAGGTAGCCTAGGGGATCGTGAGATGGTGAAGAAATTGCGCAAGGAAGGCTACCAAGTAGGCCGCTATGCTGTCCGTACAATGATGCAACGCTTGCGGCTGAAAGTGACCCAACGGCAAGCTTATAAAGTGACAACGCAGCGTAAACACTCTGACGCAGTCGCTGATAACCTGCTAAATATGAACTTTAACCCAAGCGCTGCTAATCAGGTTTGGGCTGGTGATGTGACCTACCTAAAAACAGGCGAGGGTTGGATGTATTTAGCAGTCGTGATGGATTTATACTCTCGCAGAATTGTTGGCTGGCATATTGATAAACGGATGACTACAGACTTAATTTCCAAAGCACTCATTAAAGCCTACAACTTACGGCAACCACCTAAAGGCTTAGTCTTTCACAGTGATAGAGGCTCACAGTACACCAGTAAACAATATCGTAAGCTATTAGTTGGTTTTGATATTCGAGCCAGTATGGGCGATGTAGGAGCGTGTTGGGATAATGCTGTTGTTGAACGATTCTTCGGAAGTTTAAAACACGATTGGCTGTTTAAAGTTAATCAGCCAACACGAGAATTTATGAAGCAAGATGTGGCTGCTTATATGAAGTATTACAACTTAGAGCGGCTTCATTCGGCCAATGGTGATTTATCACCGGTGGCGTTTGAAAATTCTCAACTAAAAGTGTCCAGTTTGGGTTGACCAGTACAGCTTTAGCAAGTGGATGCTAGCGGTGAGTGAGTAAACCAATGGGCAGCTAATCGCAGTAGATGGCAAGGTGCTCCGCAGCTCCTATACACGGGATGACCGCAAGTCTACGATACACATGGTCAGTGCGTTTGCCACCGCTAATGGCGTTGTGATGGTGCAAGTAAAAACCGATGCCAAATCCAATGAAATTACCGCTATCCCCGAACTACTCAATGCACTGGAGCTCAAGGGGGCGCTGATATCGATAGATGCCATGGGTTGCCAAACCGATATCGCGAAAACGATAACAAACAAGGAAGCCGATTACTTGCTGGCAGTGAAAGGCAATTGTCCACGTCCCCTAAAATGACACAAATTTAAATGGAGTTTTCTACACTCATTAACGTCCACATCAATATAACGGCGGACTGACGCCCAATGAATCGGAACGATTGTTCTGGTTAAACTCTAAGATCGTGGCCAATATTAGTTGACCACTTGTACATATTATTTCCTTGCTAAGGCTAATTAAATATAATATACGACATAAGGGGGTTGTATGGGCTTCGAATTATGCTGTAATTGTTTGACCCTAAAACTTCTTGAAAAGCAATTGTCTCTCCAGGAAAGGTCTTGCAATTTAATTCATCAAATCCAATGATTGCTCCCTTAACTAAATAGGGCTTGATTGCTTTCAAACATTCAACAGTAGGTTTATATATATCAAAATCAAAGTAAGCGAATGAAATTAACGTTTCAGGATTGTTTTCAAGATACTTATGTATAGTGTTTGTTGCATCACCTTTAACTAGTTCATATTTTTTGATGTGAGACATTGGACTTTCGCTTTCGTGATAATCAAGAATTCCCATTAAATATTTATCATAATCATGTGAGACGCTGTAGGAGTTTTTTCTGATGATATCATTATTTCCATCCTCAGGACTAACTTCAGGGAATCCATCAAATGTATCAAAGCCAATGAGTTTTCGGGAGTAGTTAAAAGGTTCATACATCCCTCTAAGAGAAGAAAGTAAAGATAAATTTTGCCCCCAGCGTACCCCAAACTCCATTATAACACCATGTATTGGAAGCATCTTTTGGTACATTTCATTGATAAAGAGCATTCTGGATAGGTTTTGTCGACTTAAGAAAAGGCCTAAATTATTTAGTATCTCGGCATCAGGTAATGGGTTTTTATGAAAATAGTCAAAAAAATCTTTGCGTATATTTAGTTCGCTGTCTGATGATTGGCCTGTTATTTTAATTTTATTATTCATTGGTTACTCGTAATGTTCATGAGTTAAAGGCATGCCAAAAAAGAGATCTTTTTTAGCTTTGCTTCCTATTACTTTTTTAAGATGTTTGGGTTTTAAACCTGCCGAAGGCCGTATTGAACGAACATGTTCAGATGTAATTGTTTCTCCTTGTTTTATGTCTTTTACTATGTACAAAGAACGTCTGTGACATTTTGTCTTAGATTCGGAGCCATTGCGCTCAAAATTAACGCAACCTATAGCTTGTTTAGCTAACTTACAGTTTTTAACTAAGCTTTTTAATTCATCTTCTTCTAAAGAAAAGCCACAATCAGGCCCACCATCTTTTCTTGAAAGGGTAAAGTGTTTTTCAATTACCGTTGCTCCAACGGCTACGGCAGCAATGGACACGCCTATATCTAAGCTATGATCAGATAAGCCAACTTGTGTCTTAAATATATTTGATAAAGCAGGAATAGTTGCTAAGTTTGATTCCTCTGCTGGAGTGGGATAGCCACTGATACAATGCAATAATACTATTTCATCACAGCCGTTCTGTCTGGCGGTGTTAAGTGCATCATCAATTTCAGATAGGCTAGCATTACCCGTCGACATGATTAGTGGCTTCCCAGTCTTTGCTACACGCTCAATAAGAGGTAAATCGACAAGTTCAAATGACGCAATTTTATAGGCAGGTGTATTTAGCTCTTCAAGAAAATCAACAGCGGAATGATCGAAAGGTGAGCTAAAAATTGTAATGCCTAATTTATTCGCTTCCTCAAACAGTTGTTTATGCCACTCCCAAGGTGTGTGTGCCTCTTGGTATAACTCATAAAGCTTATAGCCGTCCCAGAGACCTCCATGAATTTTAAATTCCTCAGCGTCATGATCAATTGTAATTGTATCGGCAGTGTAAGTTTGTAATTTTACGGCATCAGCTCCAGCCTCCTTTGCCGCTTTTATTAGAGAGATAGCCCTATTTATATCACCATTATGATTGCCTGACATTTCGGCGATGATATAAGGCGGTTCATCTGGCCCAATTTTTTTTCCATTTATAACTATGTACATATTAAGTCTCGAAGAAAGTGTGCATTGATTGGCAGTGCTGGTTTGCTGGGTAGTTTTGGCTGTCAGGGATGTTTTTGAAACGGCCTTGGAGTAAACGGATTGAGTAAATCCCTAGCTTATTGGCTGGTTTAATATCATGTTCTGGATTGTCTCCGACTAATATGCAATTTTCTGCTGGGCATTTTAACTTACTTAATGCTAACTCGAAGCCTTTAGTAGAGGGCTTTGGTGCATCTAAGTCCCAGCAATAAATGAAATGATTAATGTATCTTTTAAGCCCGAGCGCAGCGATTTTGTTTTTTTGCATTTGACCTAACCCATCGGTAACTATAGCGGTTTTTATACCTTGCTCTTGTATCTTAGTCAGTGTTGCTTTGACCATTTCTGATAATTGAATAGTTGGTTTGTGAGACCGATATAATAATACCAACTCTTCTATATTAGGCATTGCTTCAATGTGTTTCAAGGTATCTAATAAGCTATCTAAACACCCTACTCTGCCTTTAGTGTGAAAATAGTTGCATAGGTGTTGGTAGCTTTCATCTGTTGAAACACCATAGCTTGCTAACTCCTTAGCAATGGCATAGAAACCACTTAACACATAGTCTTGCTCAAGATATAAGGTGTCATCTAGGTCAAAAATGATGGCATCTACTTGATTAAGATTAAGCATTTAGGTACAGGTCTTCACTATAGCGTAGCATTTTCAGCCCAATTTTTAGTTTGTTTTCTCTATACAAAGTTTCGTTGTCCCCGACTATGCTTGCCATAAGTCTTTCAGTTGATGCTAGTCCAGCTTGAATGCTTAGATTCGACGCTCCTCCAAACCTAGGGTTCACTTCTATTATGTATACGTTGTTTGCGTCCATAAAAGCTTGAATGGTTATGTGGCCGAAAAAGGGTATAAGTTTACTGAGGTTTTTTGCTATTTGGCTTAATAATGGGGCATCAACTACTTGGCTTATGGAGGACTCTCCGTTAATTACTTTTATTCGTTCTCTTGTCACAACGCTGACTAAGTCACCTTTATTGTCGTAAAAGGCATCAATGGAATATTCTTTGGCGCTAATAAGTTCTTCAAAGGTTAATTCTGACGTGCTGTAGCGTAATAGTAGGGTGTCTAGGTTCTGCTTGCTTTGAATTATGAAAACGCCAGCAGAGGCGGAGCTTTTGGCTAGCTTAGCAACGCAGGGCTGGAACGATTGTGGAATATCCGTGATTTTTCCTGGAATCGGCAGATTGTTACGATCACAAAACTCCCGGAACAAGTGCTTATTTGTGCATATTTCTATGGTTTTTGGTGGGCTCATTAACAGCACTATGTTTTTTTCTTTTAAAAAAACATAGTGCTTAGCAAAAAACTCTAAGTCGCCATCTCTGGTTGGGAGTATATAGTTAATAGATTCTTTTTGACAAAGTTCAACTAGTGTCGATAGATAATCTGGGTCGTTTAGTTTGGGAAGTAAGATATGGTTATGTGAAAAGTATAGTGCTGCAGCATCGGCGCTAATATCGCTGGTTAATACCTTCACGCCATAAACATTTGCGTAATGTGTTAATGACTTTACTAACAGAACTTTGTTAGATGCGCTAGTTATAAGTATTGTCGGAGTCATGATTCATATCTTCAATGTGTCTAATAGTGTTGTAAGGACCTTGTCCGTCTAATAGATTCAACATTAACTTTGATTGTTTATGTAGAGCCTTCTTATCGTTTATGGCTAGCTCTAGAGCTTTTGAGTAGCTAGCTTCTTGAGTATTATTACAATCTCCGAGCCAGCGTATTATGTGTTTTTTATCTAGTGTTTTGGCTAGTAAAGCTTGGTTGCTGGCTATACTAGCGGTAATTGCTGGCAGCCCTAGAGTGCAACATTCCCAGATGGTACTTCCGTTAGCACCAATAAATAAGAAAGCCTCAGACATTAACTGCTCCATGTTATCTACTTGAATTTTAGCCGTCAGCATATCACTTCGGCTTTGGCAGTAGCGCTCTATCTTGTTTTTATTCGGATTGTTAACTCCAAGTACGACGGTGCAATGTAACCTATTGCTTTTTATTAATTTTATTGTTCCTTTTAGCGCTTTAAGTGTTTCGTTTTTACTATCTACTCCACCGAAAAACATCAGTATTGTTTTTCTATTTATACGCTCATTGAATGGCTTTAGCATCGTTTTTTGCTCAGCAAATGACTTTCTGACGAAGGCAAATTGTGGACCCAATAAGGTTTTACATTTCGAGTTAATTAAACCATCGTAACAAGCTAGTTGTTCGGGAAATATACTTGAGTTTATAAGGAAGTCGCAATTGAATTTTCGGTCTGCTAAGTCATCAATTTGAATTAACTTGTGACAGTATGGGCTCAATGATATGTGCCACTGCTGCTCTATAGCGTAGTGGTCTACGATTAGCCAATCAAGAGTTTTTATTTTCTTTTCGATTAAAAACTGTTGGATGGTACTTTGGGATTCTTTTATTTCATCTGTATAGCCTGATTCTAGCCAATTCGCGTGACTACAGTGGTTATTTAAACTCTGATGCTGTACTGAAGTTAAAGCTAACAGTTCGAACCCTTGCAGAGTAATTAACGAGTTTAAGTTACCTATTAGCTCTCGACACAAAAATGTTACTTCTATCCCCGTTTCTTGGAGTGCTTTAGCTAGGCTTATACAGCGATATACGTGCCCTGAGCCGATTTGTATTGATGCGTCAACTCTAATTATGCAATTTGGCATTGGTTTAGCTTTTAGATTGCTTCGAAGTGTTGATTTGGGCTTGGTATAGTAAGCTGGCTAGCTCCCAATCATCTGGTGTATCCAAGTCTACTACGAATTTCCTAGGCAATTTGAAGGTTATAGCAGATTTTGAAAACATAGGTATATCACTAAGGAATGCTTCTGGAAGCCCCCAGTAAAATTGTCCTACATCATGATATGCTGGCTCCAAATCTTGCGAACGACAGCTGAAATTTTCAGGTTGAAACATTTCTGCGCGATTGTCTGGAGTTAATTTTATTGCTCGCTGTATTGGAAATGGAAATTCACAAACAGGGAAACAATAGTTGGCATTTTCACTACTACTGATAAGCTGATAAGCCTGTTGTATTTTAGATGGTTGAATGAAGGGGGCTGTAGCATAAATGCAGCAAACATAGTCTATAGGTTGATTAAACCAAGAGATTGCATGTTTGAGCACATCGCCAGTAGTGGCAAAATCATTAGCAATGTCTGCTGGTCTGATGAATGGTACCTCTGCACCGTATTCTAGAGCCACTTCTGCTATCTCGTGATCATCTGTCGAAATTATAACTTTGTCGAAGCAACCACTAGCTAGAGCTGCTTCTATACTGTAAGCAATTATTGGCTTACCATGGAATAGCTTGATGTTTTTCCTAGGGATCCGTTTGCTTCCACCGCGAGCTGGAATTATTGCAATATTTGTCATGTTAATGCCTTGGCTAGCGTTGCGACTATAAAATCTTGTTGTTGATTAGTTAGTGCTGGGAAAAGCGGTAAACTTAAGGCTGCTTGGTAATACTTTTCAGCATTTGGGTAATCCCCCAATTGATGACCTAGTGCCTGATAATAGGGTTGAGTATGAACTGGGATATAATGTATGTTCACGCCAATCCCCGCGGCTTGCATCGCCAGATATACAGACAATCGTTGTTCTGGCTGCTGTAGTTGAATAACGTATAGGTGTCTGGCTGATATCCCATCAGGGTGTTGTTTTGGTGCTGTGACTGCGAGTGGCATTAACAGTTTATCGTAGTGATTGGCTAGTTCGTTTCTCCGTGTGACCCATTGATCAATACGTTGAAGTTGTGATAAGCCCAAAGCGCCTTGTAGCTCAGTCATTCGATAATTAAAGCCCAAGTCCAATTGCTGATAAAACCAGGGACCGTCGGGTTCTTGGGTCATTTTGTTGGGGTCACGGGTTACCCCATGGCTTCTTAATAACGCGATTTTTTGCGCTAAAGTATCTGAGTTTGTTAAGGTCGCACCGCCTTCACCGGTGGTGATTATTTTTACAGGGTGAAAACTAAACACCGTAATATCACTAAACTCACAACGACCGATTGGCTGATTTAAATATCGAGCGCCAATGGCATGTGAAGCATCTTCAATGATCTTGAATTTGTATTGCAGACTTAAACGATGAATAGCCTTTATATCACAAGGTTGACCACACATATGAACGATAATAAGCGCTTTTGGCAAACAATTATTTAGCGCCGCTTGCTCGAGTTTATTTTTGAGCTTGTTAGGGCAAATGTTGAATGACCTAGGGTCAATGTCAACAAAATCTACTTGAGCACCGCAGTAAAGAACACAATTGGCGGATGCGACAAAGGTAATTGGGCTGGTCCAAACTATGTCACCGACACTAATATCGAGGGCACGGCAAGCCAGATGCAGAGCACTGGTTGCCGAGTTAACCGCTAGTGCATACTTTGCTCCGGTATAAGCACATAAGGCCTGTTCAAATTCAGGAACTTTAGGTCCTTGGGTTAGGTAGTCAGATCGCAATATATCTACAACGGCATCAATATCCTGCTGAGATATCTGCTGTTTACCATAAGGAATCATGATTCTGCCAATTGATCGAAAGCTAAAATTTGTTCTGAATCGAGAAAATTTGGATTAGTTTGTGAGTGGTATTCAAAGCCTTGCGGGACAGGGGTTCCTGTCTCATCAATTAGATTTCGAGAATAGTTGTGGTCATCATTATAAAATTTAATACTGGGGCAAATTACGAAATGGTCTTCAAATTCCAAAGTGAGATGAGAGTCATCACCGGGACACATAATCTCATGCAGTTTTTCTCCGGGTCGAATACCGATAATCTTGATCGGCAAATCAGAAGCATAGGTTTTGGCTAAGTCGACAATTTTCACCGAAGGAATTTTGGGAATAAAAATTTCACCGCCATACATACGGCTAAAGTTTTTTAGAACAAAGTCCACGCCTTGCTGTAAGGTAATCCAAAATCGAGTCATATCTTGATGTGTAATGGGTAAGTGGTCACTTCCATTTGCGATTAATTGCTTGAAAAATGGTACAACTGAACCGCGAGAGCCGACTACGTTGCCATATCTCACAACAGCAAACCGCGTGTTACCTTGACCGACCATGTTATTAGCAGCTACAAATAGCTTGTCAGAGGCTAGTTTTGTGGCTCCATAGAGGTTGATCGGAGCCGCCGCTTTATCTGTAGATAAAGCAATTACTTTGGCCACGTTGTTTTCTATGGCCGCTTTTATTACATTTTCGGCCCCATGAATATTGGTCTTAATACATTCCATAGGATTGTATTCGGCGGCAGGAACTTGTTTGAGGGCGGCTGCATGAATCACATAATCAACATCATTCATTGCTTGGATTAAGCGTTCTCTATCTCGAACATCGCCGATAAAGTAGCGCATGCAGGGAGCATTAAATACCTGTTGCATTTCGTACTGTTTAAGCTCGTCACGCGAATAAATGATTAAACGCTTTGGTTTGTATCGCTCTAAGATGGTTTTTGTGTATTTTTTACCAAAAGAACCGGTGCCACCGGTAATCAGGATAGATTTATTATCAAACATAATGATTCCATTTGTTCGCTAGCGAATAGAAGCTCTAGAAAAATGATAAGGTCATTTAATTGAACAATAAGCAATAAGTGCTCCATTTTACTACATAAAACTGACTTGGTAGTGTGTTTTTGATGTGTATCGCTAGGTTTTTATGTTAGCGAATATTTTTGAGCGCTTTTTTTGAGCGCTTTTCTTTGCAAATCAAAGGCGCGTCATATTTTTGTCGGTTTTGCAGCTTGCGGCTTGCGAATTTTTGACGCCTGTTTACAATAGTTGCAATCGATATAGAAAATGTGATGTCGCAAGGTAGCTGAGATTATATGCAGAGATTAGGGATGCAAGCATCCAAAATGGTTTTAGTGTTGGATGGAGAGCCGACGCGAGCAAAAGAGCTTGAAACGGTGCTGGGTTTTATTGGTCAACAGTTTAGCATTTGTGAGCGTAGCTGTATTGAGCAGCAACTCAACGGCATTGAAACGGTTATTGTTATCAGTAATGAGACCCCTCAGGCATTTGATATTATCAGCCAGTTTCCTCAGTGCCCTTTTATTAGTGTTGGTGACGGTGACGCGATTGATACAGTTCCAAATTTAATTGGCCATTTAGACCGTCCTTTTAGTTATGAGCAGCTGACTCAGCTATTACACCATTGCGATGCTTATCTGACTCATTTACCCGGTAAAGTCTCGCCAGCGAAAAGCGAAAGGTTAAAGCAAAACTTGATTGGTAAAGGGATAGCTATTCAAGAGATCCGCCATCTAATTGAACAGGTAGCAAGTAAAGAAGCCAATGTACTGATCCTTGGTGAATCAGGTACCGGTAAAGAGGTGGTTGCGAAGGCGATTCATGACCATTCACCGCGTAGTGGTGGTCCGTTTGTTCCAATTAATTGCGGGGCGATCCCTCCTGATCTGCTCGAAAGTGAGTTGTTTGGGCATGAAAAAGGCGCATTTACCGGCGCCTTTGCTATGCGTAAGGGGCGTTTTGAATTAGCCGAAGGGGGGACGCTGTTCCTCGATGAAATTGGTGATATGCCAATGCCAATGCAGGTTAAATTACTGCGAGTATTACAGGAGCGCCAGTTTGAGCGAGTTGGTGGTAGTAAAGAGATTCACGCTAATGTCAGAGTCGTGGCGGCTACTCACCGTAAATTAGAACGAATGATCGAGCAAGAGAAGTTTCGAGAAGACTTATATTATCGTTTGAATGTTTTTCCTATTGAAATGCCTTCGTTACGGGAACGCCAAGATGATATTCCACTATTATTGCAGGAATTAGTCAATCGCCATGAGGAAGAACATGCTGCTGTAGTGCGTTTTACGCAACGAGCGGTGGAGTCCTTGATGCAACATCAGTGGCCGGGTAATGTTCGTGAGCTATCGAATTTAGTCGAACGCTTGTTGATTTTGCATCCAAATCAGATCGTTGATGTGAATGATTTACCACCTAAGTATCGGCATATTGAGGCTGATGTTTACGAACCCAATTATAGTCCTGAGTTAGCCGAACGAGATGCCTTGCTCGCGATATTTAGTGATGAAGATGCTTCGGTATTTTCAGAGCCAAACCCAGAACTGTTATTTCCGGTCGAAGATGAGGTCGAATTGGCGGACGATGGCTGGGGAGGGGGGCAGCAATTACCAGATGAAGGTGTCAACTTGAAAGAGTTGTTGGCTGAATTGGAAGTCGACCTGATCCGTCAAGCACTTGAGCAGCAAGATGGGGTTGTGGCTCGCGCCGCGGAGCAACTAGGGATGCGCCGAACCACCCTCGTAGAAAAGATGCGAAAATACGGTTTAAATAAAGACGGTTGAGTTATTTCCCATGTAATGCACTGAATAATAGTCTTTTTTTTGTGGCATGATATTTGATTGTACAAGTACTGATAACGGTTTTATGACGCGGAGCAATTGTCATGCCTTCAGTACTTATACAACAGCAACCAGCTAGTCTTTCTGAGCATAATCTTGCTCAAATTTTTGATGTAATGCCCTCTGGCTTGATCTTGCTAGACAATAAAGGTTTTGTCTCTCGCGCTAATCCTGTCGCTAAACAACTGCTGGGAGATGATATTGAGCAGCGGCGATGGGCAGAAGCCGTTCCCAAATTATTTGCACCGAAAGCCGATGATGGTCACGAGTTATCTCTGGTTGATGGGCGGCGAGTTAAGTTGAGCTTGTCCCCATTACAAGATACGCAAGGCCAACTCATTGTTCTCACTGATATGACTCATACTCGGCAATTGCAGGCGAATGTTGCAAAGCTCCAGCGAATGTCAGCACTTGGTAATATGGTTGCGTCATTAGCCCATCAAATTCGAACCCCACTCTCCGCAGCAATGCTATATGGCTCAAATCTTTCTAATAAAACCTTATCCGATGCGTCTCGAGAAAGCTTTCAAATCAAAATGATGGCCCGTTTAAATGATTTAGAAACGCAGGTCAATGACATGTTGTTATTTGCTAAAAGCGGCCAAAAAATGGTTGTGAGTACGGTGTCCGTTCAACAACTATTGGAGCAGTTGCAGGCGGCAACTGATGCTTGTGTTCGCCAATATAAAGTGCGGTTGAGTATCGTTTGTTGTCCGCAAGAGATCGATATTTTGGTGAATGCGAACGCTTTGGTGTCGGCGCTCGCGAATCTTATTGAAAATGCAGCGCAACTTAGTGAAGAAGGTCAAGAGATCCGAGTCTCGGCTGGATTGAGGGAGCATATGTTGGTGATTGCAGTAGAAGATCAAGCCGGAGGGATAGCTATGGACCAAGCGGATAAGATTTTTGAACCCTTTTATACGACCAAGCAAAATGGTACAGGTTTAGGCCTCGCCGTTGTGAAATCGGTGGTTAAGGCTCATCAAGGTGATATTTGTTTAGAGGATACTCCATTAGGGACTCGTTTTTTGGTGAGCTTACCACTTGCTGAACCTTATCATCATGAGCTTGCTGTGGGAGGGCAATAATATGAGTCAATCTAGAATTCTCATCGTAGAAGATGATTCTGGTCTTCGTGAAGCTTTGGTGGATACTCTGTCTTTGGCGGGTTATTTATGTAAACAGGCGAATAGTGCTGAGGCGGCCTTACTCACGCTCGCTGATGAACCGATTGATCTGGTGATTAGTGATGTGCAAATGGGCGGTATGGATGGTTTGAATTTATTAAAGAATATCAAACAGAAATGGCCACAACTCCCAGTATTGCTGATGACTGCTTATGCAAAAATTGATGATGCGGTTTCGGCGATGCGTGATGGCGCGATCGACTACTTATCAAAGCCCTTTGCACCTGAAGTTTTACTCAATCAGGTTGGGCGTTACGCGCCATCAATTAAGGTTGAAAAGCGGGAGCCTATCTACGGTGATCCATCTACCGAAGCCTTATTAGAGTTGAGCAAAAAGGTGGCTGCATCAGAAGCCTCTGTCTTGATTAGTGGCCCTAGTGGTGCAGGTAAAGAAGTACTGTCACGTTATATTCACGATAGCTCGGCACGCGCCGAGCAGCCCTTTGTCGCGATTAACTGCGCGGCTATTCCGGAAAATATGTTGGAAGCCACGTTATTTGGTTATGAAAAAGGCGCTTTTACCGGGGCGATTAAAGCCTGTCCTGGCAAGTTTGAGCAGGCGCAGGGCGGGACTATTTTGTTGGATGAAATCAGCGAGATGGATCTTGCTTTGCAAGCCAAGTTACTGCGGGTGTTGCAAGAGAAAGAAGTAGAGCGTTTAGGCAGCCGCAAGATGATCCAACTTGATGTACGTGTTATCGCAACCAGCAACCGAGATATGCGTGAGATTGTTAGTCAAGGACGATTTAGAGAAGACTTGTATTATCGTTTAAACGTGTTTCCATTATCGTGGCGGCCTCTGAATCAGCGTCCCGGCGACATATTACCTCTGGCGCAGCATTTGCTGTTTCGTCATAGTAAACGTCACTGTGAGCTGAGTTTAAGTGCCCAACATAAGTTATTAAACCATAGCTGGCCGGGCAATGTACGAGAACTGGACAATGTAATGCAAAGGGCGCTTATCTTGGCTAATGCCGAAATAATTGATAGTGACTGCTTGGTGATCGAGAACCAATTAGAACCCAGTCAAATACAATCGGTACTGGCTGAATCAACCGCCAATAGCGAGCCTTTAGGTAATGAATTGCGTCAGCAGGAGCAACAGATTATTTTAGAGACGCTAAAATCCTGCAAAGGAAAGCGTAAAGATGTGGCCGAAAAGTTAGGAATTAGCCCAAGAACCTTACGTTATAAACTGGCTCGAATTAAAGACTCGGGGATTGAGTTGCCAGCTTAACTTTAAGTGCATCGGCCTACCGGTGTTGGTAGGTTGAAGACTTAAGCACCAACATCATGCATGCGCTAGGCTGTTTGCTTAAGCCTAAAACCGCCAAGGAAAATCAAAGCAAGTGCCATAAGCAGGATTGTTTGTGGCTCAGGAACTGAGCTTGTGCCTATGCTGAGAGTATAAAGTTGGAAATACTCGTTGCTGTGGGTTGCGCCGTCTTGTTCTCTGACTTGAATTTTGTTGAAGGGGGCGTTGATAAAACCCATAAATAACTCAATATTGAAGAAGCGGTGGTGAACATCGTTTGGCCGATATTGCTCTCATCATTGAAAAAGTTGATGGTGAAGGTACTGGCTTTCGAGTCGTCTTCATCGCCAGAGGCAAGCGCCTGAAATAGTATGTCAAAGTTTTCATCGTCATTAACGCCCTAGGATAAGCCATCTCAGACCCTCGTTGAGGTGTAAAGATATGTGGACTGGTTGCGGGGTTACCAACAGCAATTGGCATTGTTGATAGTGATGTTGCCACTTTGACTAACAAGATATTGATTGGTTAAGCCAGAACCTCTTGCGAATTGCTCCTGCTGCCACGTATTGCCGCCAGAGGCTGTGGTGGTAATATTGGCAGAAAGGGGGTGTGAAACAAGTAACAAAACTGTCGCGATCAAAGGAAACTTTTCATCGAAAATTAATCATCTTTATTGAATTTTTATATAAGCTTTTTAATTTATAGTTTCTTTTGTTTTTACGTGTTATCTAAATCAAAATCATTGATGTATAAGGTTTTTATTCTGGCTGGCTCGTAACTTTTTATTAAAATGTGCTTGTTATCAAAAAAGCTGAAGCGAAATATTTCCATTTCACGTACAATGAGGCGCATTTTTAGCTGGGGCCTTTTAGGCTCATGTTGTTTCATGTTGAGGGGGACTGATGACTCAAAACGTTCCGGTAGTGACTATCGATGGTCCAAGTGGGGCAGGTAAGGGAACTCTATGCCAACGTTTAGCGAAGCATTATCAATGGCAATTGTTAGATAGCGGTGCCATTTATCGGGTATTGGCGCTTGCGGCCATTCATCATAACGTAGAATTAGACAATGAAGAGGCCTTGAGTTTATTAGCCGCACATTTAGATGTCCGTTTTGAAGCGCAGGATGGTCAAACCATCGTGATTTTAGAAGGTGAAGATGTCTCTTTGGAAATTCGCCAGGAAACCGCGGGGAATGCAGCATCTAAAGTGGCCGCTTTTCCGCGAGTAAGGGAAGCGTTGCTGCGGCGTCAACGTGGCTTTAAAACTGCCCCCGGTTTGATTGCCGATGGTCGCGATATGGGAACAGTGGTATTTGTTGATGCTCCCGCTAAGATTTTTTTGGACGCTAGTGCGGCAGAACGCGCGCAACGACGTTATAATCAGTTGCAAGATAAAGGCTTTGATGTTAGTTTTGACCACCTTTTGAGCGAAATTGAAGAACGAGACCAACGAGATAGAAACCGTTCGGTTGCTCCTTTAGTTCCTGCTCAAGATGCGTTAGTCATTGATTCTACGTCACTTTCTATTGATGACGTCGTTTCAATGTCGATAGGTTTTATCGACAAACAATTAACCCAGTAATCACTGGGACTTGGTGCGCCTATAACATGGATGAAATAGGTGTTTATTATTAACCCCATTTAGCGGGATTGCTGAGTGGCCGTTTCTATATGTGTAAATTATAAAATGACTGAATCTTTTGCTCAACTCTTTGAAGAGTCTCTACAGAATTTGGAATTTCGTTCTGGTTCTATTGTTAAAGGTACTGTAGTAGGTATCGAAAACGGTATGGTATTAGTAGACGCTGGCCTGAAGTCAGAATCTGCAATTCCTGCCGAGCAGTTTAAAAATGCTGCTGGTGAATTAGAAATTGAAGTCGGCGCGGAAGTTGATGTAGCCCTTGACGCAGTAGAAGATGGTTTCGGTGAAACTGTTCTTTCTCGCGAAAAAGCGAAACGTCATGAATCGTGGATCCAACTTGAGAGTGCGTACGAAGAGCAAGCAACGGTTGTTGGTATCATCAATGGCAAAGTTAAAGGCGGCTTTACAGTTGAAGTTAACACCATCCGTGCATTCTTGCCTGGTTCACTAGTTGACGTTCGCCCAGTTCGCGATACCGCTCACCTAGAAGGCAAAGAGCTTGAATTTAAAGTTATCAAGCTTGACCAGAAACGTAACAACGTTGTGGTATCTCGTCGTGCTGTTATCGAAACTGAAAACAGTGTTGAACGTGATCAACTTCTTGAGAACCTACAAGAAGGTCAAGAAGTTAAAGGTATCGTTAAGAACCTTACTGACTACGGTGCATTCGTTGATCTTGGCGGTGTTGACGGTCTTCTACACATCACTGACATGGCTTGGAAACGCGTTAAGCACCCAAGCGAAATTGTTAATGTTGGTGATGAAATCAACGTTAAAGTACTTAAGTTTGACCGTGAGCGCACACGTGTATCTCTAGGTCTTAAACAGTTGGGTGAAGATCCATGGGTAGCAATTGCTAACCGTTACCCAGAAGGTGCTCGTCTTGAAGGTCGCGTAACTAACTTAACTGACTACGGTTGTTTCGTTGAAATCGAAGACGGTGTTGAAGGTCTAGTTCACGTTTCTGAAATGGATTGGACTAACAAAAACATCCACCCATCTAAAGTTGTTAACGTGGGTGACCTTGTTGAAGTTATGGTACTTGATATTGACGAAGAACGTCGTCGTATCTCGCTTGGTTTGAAACAGTGTAAAGTTAATCCATGGGAGCTATTCGCTAGCACTCATGATAAAAACGACAAAGTTTCAGGTAAGATCAAGTCTATCACTGACTTTGGTATCTTCATCGGCCTTGACGGCGGTATTGACGGCCTTGTTCACTTATCTGACATCTCTTGGGATGCTCAAGGTGAAGAAGCGGTTCGCGACTTTAAGAAAGGCGACGAAATCGAAGCTGTTGTACTACAAGTTGATGCAGAACGTGAGCGTATTAGCCTAGGTGTTAAGCAGCTTGCTGAAGACCCATTCAACAACTACCTTGCAGATCTTAAGAAAGGTGCTCTAGTTAACGGTACCGTGACTGAAGTTGATGCGAAAGGTGCAACTGTTGAACTAGCTGGTGGTGTTGAAGGTTACTTACGTGCTGGTGATGTAAGCCGTGACCGTGTTGAAGATGCTTCACTGGTTCTTTCTGTTGGCGACAAGCTTGAAGCCAAGTTTGTTGGTGTTGACCGTAAGAATCGCGTAATCAGCCTTTCTATCCGTGCTAAAGATGAAGCGGATGAGAAAGAAGCAATGGCTACTCTGAACAAGAAAGAAGATGCTCAGATTGGTAACGCAATGGCTGACGCGTTCAAATCAGCGCTTAAAGGCGAATAATCAACAAATCTTATAGATTTAATTGATTGAATATTGGGGGGGACTTGTCCCCCCCAAGTTCTTTATCTACACTGGTATAAGTTCCCTTTATCAATAGCTTGGAGAATCCATGACTAAATCTGATTTGATTGAAATACTCGCGAGTAAACATATTCAATTTACCAGTAAAGAAATTGAGTCGGCGATTAAAGAAATTCTAGAGCAAATGACTAGCTCTTTGCAGGAAGGCGATCGGATTGAGATCCGTGGTTTTGGTAGTTTTTCTCTGCATTTTAGAGCACCACGGGTTGGGCGAAATCCTAAAACGGGTGAAAAAGTCGAACTCTCTGGAAAGCACGTGCCTCACTTTAAACCCGGTAAAGAATTAAGAGAACGAGTAAATATAGGTCTATAGTATTGTTTGTTGTACAAATAGACGATCTTGGCTGGTTAAATTAAGGTGATTACTGCATAATTTCCCTAGCTTTTATTTGGCTTAGGAGGTTGTGTGAAGGCGATATTTTCTACCTTACTTTTAGTTGTATTGTTTGTGCTTGCTTTAGCGCTTGGCGCTCAAAACGAACAGATCGTGAGCGTAAATTATCTTATTGCAGAATCAAGTATACGGCTATCATGGTTAATGGCTGGCCTCTTTATTAGTGGCTTCGTTTGTTGCTTGTTGTTCTTGTTAGCTTTTTATACCCGTATTCGGATAGAAAAAGTCAGCTTGAAGCGACGTTTAGTTAAGCAGCAGAAACAGTTGAATAAGTTGCAGAACGAGACGGTCAAGGATAATTAATGCTTGGCTTGTTGTTTTTGCTATTACCTGTTGCTGCGGCCTACGGCTGGTATATGGGCCAGCGCAGTGTTCGACAAAATCAACAACAACAAGCCAATCATGTTTCTAAACAATATGTTGAAGGTTTAAATCTACTCTTAGCCAATCAGTCTGACAAAGCGGTCGATTTATTTATTGACTTGCTTCAGGTTGATGCCGAAACCATCGATACTCACCTCGCCTTAGGTAACCTTTTTCGACAACGCGGAGAAGTTGACCGAGCTATTCGCATTCATCAGAATCTTATCGCCCGAGAAGGGATCGATATTGAACAGCGTAACTTAGCCCTACAACAACTTGCGAAAGACTATCTTGCCGCAGGTTTATTCGACCGCGCAGAAGCCTTATTGTTGGAATTGCAAGACGAGCCTGACTATCGGCAGTTGGCACTTAAGCAGTTGTTGAATATTTACCAGCAAACCCGAGAGTGGCAGCAAGCCATCGATATTGCCAAGAAACTTAGCCCTAAAGATCTTTCAGATGTGGCGCAACAAATCGCTCATTTTTATTGTGAACAAGCTCAAGAGTATGAAACGGCAGGCAAAACCTCCAAGAGTTTAGCCTTGCTTAAGAAAGCCTTATCTAGCGATAAAAATTGTGTTCGTGCAAGTCTCCATTTGGCGCAAATTCAAGCCAGCCAAGGGGATTATAAGACTGCGTTAAAATATCTTAATCAGATCCCAGAACAAGATATTGATTTTGCTCCTGATGCTTTAGCCATTTATAAGCGATGTAGTGAGCAGTTAGCAAAGCCTGAATATTACCGAGAATTTTTGGAATATAGCCTTGCGATTAAAGGGAGTGCTAGTGTGGTCGTTGAGCTTTCCGCGTTATATCAAGAAATGAATGGTGCTGAACAAGCTCAAGATTTCTTGGTTGACGAATTAAAGCGCCACCCTACTATGAAAGGATTTCATCATTTAATGGGGCTTCATCTTGATTCTGCTGAAGAAGGCCAAGCCAAGCAGAGCTTACAGGTACTAAGAAGCCTCGTGACCCAACAGTTAAAAATTAAACCTCATTATCAATGTCGACGTTGTGGATTTTCGTCGCATTCTATTTATTGGCACTGTCCCTCGTGTAAAAGCTGGGCACAGTGAAACCGATAGTCGGGTTAGATGGAGAATAGAGTTAATGCAAGATCCGAAAGTATTAGTCGCCTTAGATTATGCCGATCTAAAGCAATGTATGGCCTTTGTTGAACAATTAGAGCCCGGCTCTTGTCGACTCAAGGTGGGTAAAGAAATGTTTACCTTGTTTGGTCCGCATTTAGTGAAAGAGCTTCATCAACGAGGGTTTGAGGTGTTTCTTGACCTTAAATTTCATGACATCCCCAATACAGTGGCTAAGGCTGTTGCAGCAGCGGCTGAGCTCGGGGTGTGGATGGTGAATGTTCATGCTAGCGGTGGCCGCAGAATGATGGAAGCAGCCAAAGCGGCATTAGTGCCATTTGGTGACAAAAAACCTAAGCTAATAGCGGTTACGGTGTTAACCAGTATGGAGCAAGCCGATTTAGCTGAGATAGGGATTGATTTAGATCCGCAGCAGCAAGTTGAGCGCCTTGCGACCTTAGCCAAGCAGTGTGGTCTTGATGGGGTGGTCTGTTCTGCGCAAGAAGCCGCTGCATTGAAGGCGATGTTAGGTAATGATTTTTCACTGGTTACGCCTGGTATTCGACCAGAGGGGAGCGCTCCAGGCGATCAACGACGAATCATGACACCTTCGCAAGCGATGGCTGTCGGTTCCGACTATTTAGTAATTGGCCGACCGATAACTCAAGCAGAATCGCCGGCACAAATGTTGTCGTCAATTAACCAGCAGCTATTGGACTGAACGGTTTCGCCATAAAGGCAGCCATGATAGTTGTGCTAGGCTAAGGCCAATTAAGGTATAGATGAGATGAGCATCAATAGCGATATCGATGCCTATCATTTGTTTTATCCATGGGTCAGCACCATAGATTTGTTCGAATAATAGTTTCATCGCTAAGCCTAGCACAACAACCATCCCAATTTTTGCTCTGCCCTTGATGATATCAATACAGGCCGCATAGGCGATTAAGCCATGGATGAGAGCTGACAAACCAACATACTCGCTATAAGGTCCATAAAGTAGGGCATAGCCCCCTATACCAGAAATAATTAAACTTAATTGTAAAAACTGCCGGTTAGAGAGGCGATCATTGTAACAAAAATAAATGAGGATGAGGGCCGCAATATTCATCAGCCAATGGGTAAAATTGTTATGGCAAAAGTTACCACTTAGTAGGCGCCAATAGTGACCACCTAAAATGGCGCTACGTTGCCAACTGGCGGTATCGGCATGGGGTAACAATAACCACGAAACACTTAACATGAGCCATAAGAACCAATGTTGCTTTAGGATTAGTTTAAACATTAAAGTCCATAGTTTGCAGGGTTAAAGCGCGCAATTGGATTATCCCATCTCATAGTCTAGCGGATCGGTGACTTGATTTAAGTGAAAGGCTTCTAGTCTTTCCTGACAGGCGCCACACTTACCGCAGGCTTGCTCTCTGCCATTATAGCAAGTCCATGTTTTGCTATAATCTAGTTTCATCGCTAAGCCATCTGCTAGGATTTCTACTTTGGATAGTTCTAGGTAGGGGCTTATTACCTCAACTGCCTGATAGTTGGCGATAAGACTAACATCATTCATTTTTTTGACAAATTCTGGACGGCAGTCAGGGTAGATGGCATGGTCTCCAGAATGCGCGCCGTAAAAGACTTTTTTCGCACCGATTGAAACGGCATAAGCTATTGCTAACGACAGTAAAATCATGTTGCGGTTAGGGACCACTGTCGATTTCATGGATTCTTCTTGATAATTGCCTTCCGGTATATCGATGTCTGAAGTGAGCGAAGAGCCAGCAAGTAACTGATTGATACTACTAATATCGACAATCTTATGGTTAATTGCTAAGTCTGAGCAAACATTTTTGGCAAAGTCGAGCTCTTTGAGATGGCGTTGTCCATAATTAAAGCTTAAGGCATAAGCTTGTAAGCCTTGCTGTAAAGTTTTATGCAGCACGGTATAAGAATCCATTCCACCAGAATAGATAACAACGGCTTTTTCTTTCATTGTTTGCTCTTTAAAATGTGTTTTAATACAGAGTTAGATTCTCGCTTATTATCTATTAGGATACAAATGTCGCAACGCTATTTACCGATCAACGAAATTTTTGAAACCATTCAAGGAGAAGGTTACTACACTGGCGTTCCCGCTATATTTATTCGGTTGCAAGGATGCGATGTTGGTTGTTCGTGGTGCGATACAAAGCATACTTGGGGGCTTGAACCCACACAACAGTGCGAGTTTGGTGAGATTATCGGTGTGTCTGGGGATAAGCCGCGTTGGGCCAATGCTTCTGTAGAGAACTTAGTGGCACAATTACAAACGTATTCGGCAACGCATGTGGTGCTTACTGGTGGTGAGCCCTGTATTTATGATTTGAGAGACCTTTGTGAACGCTTGTTACAACGTTCTTATACGGTGCAAGTTGAAACCAGTGGCACTTACCCTATTTTAGTTAGTAGCAAGGCTTGGGTCACTGTATCTCCCAAAGTGGCGATGCAAGGAGGCAAGCCTATCCTTGAGCAAGCTTTGTTGCGGGCTGATGAAATAAAGCATCCCGTGGCCAGAGAAAAAGATATTGAGAATTTGCATGAATTGTTGTCTGGCGTGTCTGGTGATAAAGATTTGACGATTTGTTTGCAACCGATAAGCCAACAAGCTCGTGCCACTCAATTATGCATTCAAACTTGTATTAAGAATAACTGGCGTTTGTCATTACAAACCCATAAATATCTGGGAATAGATTAATCTGTCTATTGTTACTTTCTAATTAAATAAATTTCAGCGTAATTAAGGATTATTATGGCTATATTGGTTACTGGTGGTGCCGGATATATTGGCAGTCATACTGTCGTTGAGTTATTGACCCAAGGTGAAGAGGTTATTGTGGTCGATAATTTGTGTAACTCACATCTTGCCGCACTCGACCGAGTGGAGCAAATAACAACAAAAAGACCTATTTTCTATCAACTTGATGTTATGGATAAATCGGCATTAGATGCCGTTTTTAGTAAGCATGATATTAGTGCGGTTATTCATTTTGCAGGCTTAAAAGCAGTGGGGGAATCGACAACGATACCCTTGCATTATTATCAAAATAATGTATCAGGAACCTTAACTTTATGTGAAGTGATGGCAAAGTATCAGGTTAAAAATTTAGTATTTAGTTCTTCTGCGACGGTATATGGCGACCCACACGAGGTTCCCATCTTAGAAAGTTTTCCGACTGGTGCGACAAATCCTTATGGTCGTTCTAAATTGATAGTAGAGCAAATGTTAGGGGATTTATATGCGTCAGACAATAGTTGGAATATTGCTTTGTTACGCTATTTTAATCCAGTTGGTGCACATCCATCGGGTTTAATCGGTGAGGATCCAAATGGTATCCCTAATAATTTGGTGCCTTATATTACGCAGGTTGCAGTGGGTCGCCTAGCACAATTGAGTGTCTTTGGTGATGATTATGATACCGTTGATGGTACTGGGGTGCGTGATTATATTCATGTGGTTGATTTGGCCAAGGGGCACTTGAAGGCGCTTACGAAGTTAGCAACTAAACCTGGGTTAGTCACCTATAATTTGGGCACGGGACAAGGCTATAGCGTGCTGGAAATGATTAAAGCTTTTGAAGCAGTCTCAGGTGTGACGATCAACTATCAAATTTCAGCTCGTCGTCCCGGAGATATTGCGAAGTGTTACTCTGATCCGAGTCTGGCCAAACAACAGTTGGATTGGCAAGCAGAATTAACCTTGGATAATATGGCTGAAGATTCTTGGCGCTGGCAGCAAGCAAATCCGCAAGGATTTAGTGCTTAACTATAATAAATAAAAGCGAGCTTTAAAGCTCGCTTTTCAATTACTTAAATAAGGAAATCCGCTTTGGTTTTGCCTTCATTTTTAATCGCTTTTTGAATCGGTGAAGGTGTGCGGCCTTGTCCGGTCCAAGTTTTCTCTTCGCCATTTTCGTCTACGAATTTATATTTTGCAGGTAATGGCTCGCGTTTTTTTCTTTCTTTAACGGGAGCTTGTTTAATCATCGATAATAATTCATTCGGATCGATGCCATCTTGTTCTAGTAAGGCTTTGTATTTTTCTAATTTTTCTTGTTTTTCTCGTTGTTGCTGTTCTTCTTCAGCGCGAACTTGGTAACGTTCATCTAAAATAGATTTAAGCTTGTTGTAGCTTTCTTCTATCTGTTCAATTGATAATTCTTTAGTCGCCGCTTTCAGGCTTCTAGCATTTAAAAATACTTTGATAAAATCGGTCATGTTTGTCCCGCTTATATTAATTAGCTTTATTTAATCGACATCTAAATTTTAATTAGATCTATGCGCTTGTCAATTATGTCTTTATAAATAATGAAATGAACATTTAAATAGGTCGCTTTTTCCTTTTAAAGTTTAGGTTGAAAATTCTGTATATAAGGGTAGAATCCAGCTCCTAATGCTAGTATGTAGAGGTGCTCTGACCAAAAGTAGTACAAAATGGGGTGATGCCATTGGTTTTGTACAAAAGGGGTCAGTGCCGAAGTAATAGGTGCTATCAACGCCGATTGCTGGTGCAGTATTTAATAAATGCTGCATTGTCATAGTAAAAACTATGGAGAGCTACAGGGTTTTTAGCTGCATCAAGTGCGGCGGACTCGGTTTGTTCTCAGAAATAATAGACCGAGAAGCCATGCAAACACTTTCTTATTCAGATTCTTTATTGTCAATTTTGCCGCCAACTATTGCCTTATTAGTGGCACTAATAACCCGTCGCGTTATTACCGCCCTATGCTGTGGTATTTTAAGTGGCGCATATTTGCTCAGTGATTACTCCATTAATGATAGTTTTGTTTATCTATCTCAACTAGCTGTAGGCTTGGTTTGGGATGAGGGCGAAGCTAATTTCTGGAATTTGCAAATCATTCTGTTTTTATTATTGCTGGGGGGGATGACCAGTTTAATGAGTGCAGCTGGCTCCACTCAAGCCTTTGCTGAATGGGCAAAACGAAGAATTAAAACTCAGCGCCATGCCACCATCGCCACTGCTTTATTAAGCTTTGTGGTATTTGTAGATGACTACTTTCATAGTTTGGCGGTTGGCAGTGTCGCTCGTCCGCTCACCGATCAGGCGGGCGTCTCGCGCGCCAAGCTTGCTTATTTATTGGATTCCACTGCGGCGCCGGTATGTGTATTGATGCCTTTATCGAGTTGGGGCGCTTATATCATTGCTTTGGTTGGAGGCTTGTTAGTCAGTCATGGAATCACCAATATTACGCCCTTAGCGGCTTTTGCTACCATGATTCCCTTAAATTTTTATGCAGTTTTTGCTTTACTAATGGCCCTAACTGTCGCCTATTTTAATCTGAATATTGGTCCCATGAAGCAACATGAAGATGCGGCCGCGGCGGGGCAGTTATTTGACCCAGCCAAGGGCACGCCACCAGGCAGCATAAACCATGACTTTCAAGCGAGTAATGGCTCACCTTTAGGCTTGGTATTACCGATCATCATATTAACGTTGGTCACTTTTAGCTGTTTTGTTGTAACTGGTGCAGCAACTATTGAATCGCAGGTCTCCTTTAGCCTGTTACTGGCATTGGAAAATACAGATGTTACTTTATCGCTGGTGATTGGAGGTGCTGCCGCATTGTTGCTAAGTATGGGCTTTGCTGCCAAACAGAGTTTAAGCCTGCAGCAGATTATTAATGCTCTCTGGCTTGGTATTAAAGCGATGAGCCCGGCGATTGCTATTCTGTTGTTTGCTTGGTCAATTAGTGGTGTGATTGGTGATATTGAGACGGGTAAATACTTGGCCTCGAGACTCACTGGTTCGATAGATCCAAGCATGTTACCAGTGTTGCTGTTTATTCTTGCTGGTGTGATGGCTTTTGCTACGGGTACCAGCTGGGGGACATTTGGTATTATGCTGCCCATTGCTGCAGACATGGCGGTGGCCAGTGATGTGAGTCTCATATTGCCGATGTTGTCGGCGGTGTTAGCTGGGGCGGTTTTTGGTGATCATTGCTCGCCGATTTCGGATACCACTATTTTGTCATCGACAGGTGCTGCCTGTCATCATTTAGACCATGTGGCGACTCAACTTCCCTATGCTTTATTAGTTGCATTGATCAGCATTGCTAGTTACATCGTGATGGGAATCACCGGAAATGTGATGGCGGCCTTATCGATTGGTCTAGGCTTATTTGCTATCTCCACCGCGGGTTTATATTATCTGCAGCAAACACCTGTCAAAGCTTAAAGGCTAGGCAGATCGAACAATAATTTTAGGGACTTTGTTGTAGATGGCTTCATTACATTTTAAATATGCGGCAATGAATTCGGGAAAATCGACTCAATTAATTCAGGCTCATTTTAATTATCAGGAGCGAGGCATGAACCCATTGGCTTTGCTTCCTGCAATGGATACAAGAGATGGTGAAGGGATCATCAAGGCTCGAGTCGGCTTGTCACTGCGTGCCGAAACTTTTTGCACACAACAAGATCTGTTTGAATTAGTACTTACTAAACAGCGCCAACAGTCTTTAGATGTGGTGATAGTTGACGAAGGGCAGTTTTTAAGTCGCGCTCAAGTCTACCAACTTGCAAACGTTGTTGATGAGCTAAATATACCAGTCATGGTTTATGGTTTGAAAACGGACTTTTTAGGGGAGTTGTTTGAGGGGGCTTATCATCTGTTATGTTTGGCAGATAAACTTGAGGAACTGAAAAGTATTTGTTGGTGCGGCAACAAAGGGCATTTCAACGCCAGAATAGATCTCAATGGACAGGTGGTTCATGAAGGTAAACAGATCGAAATTGGTGGTAATGAGCGTTATGTCTCTTTATGTCGTAAGCATTTTATTCAAGGGAATGCGGGAGAGCATTAAGGCTTATTGATCTTTGGTGGGTCATTTAGAGAGTGCGTCGTGGCAACGGCGCTCAGCAGATTTAAGTTCCATTAATACAACTTGAATATCTTCTAATTGCTGCAATAAGCTGTGTTTTCTCGATTTTATTTTTTCGATCAATTGCAATACCTCATCACTGTTATTTAGTTTGGCATCGTAAAGATTAAATAATTCTCTGATTTCACTTAGCGAAAATCCTAAACGTTTACCTCTTAAAGTGAGTTTGAGTCTTAATTTGTCATGTTTGTTATAGAGACGTTTGTTGCCAAGGCGCTGTGGCTCAAGCAATCCTTGGTCTTCATAATAACGAATACTGCGGGTACTAATGGCAAATTCTTTGGCAAGTTCACTTATGGTAAATAATGTTGAGCTACGACTCATGTTTCCTCTGTTAACGGTTACTTTTCGAGGGGAATTAACGGGCTTGCTCAAGCCTCAGTAAAAGGTAGCCAGACTTAACTGACTACCTAAATTTAAATGTCTAGAAGCTATGGTTATATTGCATCGCAAAGATGTAAGCATCGCCTTTTGAGATAAATTCTACACCTTCTTCGTTAAAGCCACCTTCTTTACCTTGTATATAAGTAAACCCGGTATCGAAGCTACTGTACTCACTTAAGCTATAGGTAAATCCTAGTCCGTAATTGTAGCGATCATTATCGGGGATGCTGATGGTTTTATGAGTGCGCGAAGGACTTTGGTCGTAAGCCATTCCTGCGCGTAACTGCCATTGTGGGTTCAGGTACCAAGTGCCACCCAGTGCAAGTCGATAAGAGTTACTAAACTTCTCGTCTTTTTGCAACATCGTCGTGCCTTCAGAGTTGGTTGCTCTGATCTCCTGAAAGGTGCTCCAACCGGTCCATAAGTAGCTGTAATGAATTGCAAAGGCCTGATTTAATCGGTGATATCCAGAGAATTCAAAAATGTCGGGCAGGTTCAGGGTGAGCTCTCCCGGGATCACTTGTCCCCCAGTACCATAGGGGTTACTACTTAAGCCTTCAGGGATCTCTGAAAAGTAATCCCCGTCAAAGTCCAAGTCGACTTTAGAACGATAACTCACTCCAAAACGGTGGTCTTGATTAATTTCCCACATTGCACCAATGTTCCAGCCATACCCCCAACCATCACCCTCTACTGAGGCTGCGGTACCCGTCGCGGGAAAGGGACTACTACTACTGCCAAAGTTACGGATCAGCTTGGCGGTACCGTAAACAGCATTTACGCCGGCGCCAATGCTAAGCTGGGAATTAATTCGATAAGACACATTTGGGTTAAAGCTCATTGTCACCAGTTCGGTGTTACCACCGATCTGACCTGCAGCATAGTCACTGGGGTATTCGGTTGAAAGCCCAAAATTGGTAAATAGGCCAACTCCCCAAGCCCACTTGTCATTCAAGGGTTGAATGAAATATCCAGCAGGGACCAGTGCACTAGGAGCGACATCTTGATTGCTTAAGGCATTATCAAGACTAGCTACGCCATTGTTACCTTTTACATAAACGTCGGGCGAGATGTAGCTGAGCGCTCCGGATACGGCAATGCTGTCAAACATCGACATGGCTGCTGGATTACGAGCGAGAACTGCAGCATTGTCGGCGATTGCAGCTTCTCCGGCAAAAGCGCGGCCTAAACCGCTTGCGGAGTGTTCAACTAACTGAAAACCTGCCGCGTGTATCTGTGTTGCGGTTAGTGCACTTGATGCGGTGATAAGCGCGAGTGGCAATATCCTTATCTTCATCGTTTCCCTCTCTAATACGGCAAAAGTTTATCGTTATGGGTCTTGGTTAAGCTTTGCTTATCTATTTTGCTCCATTTTTTCAGGCTAAAAACGGTTTAGCTGAACTTTTAAAGCAAACAAACACCGTGAATGATTGTTTGCTTAAGTCGCATTCTTCGACCCTACTTGCTCTGTTTTGTATCAAGCGCTGACAAACAGTTGCAAATAATCTCGAAAGATAAGCAGGCCTCTAGTGAGCTGACCTCTGACCAGATTAAGAGAAAATGAACAAAATGTTAAGATGATGTTAATTGAGAATGTTAAAAGTTGGAGCTAACGCACAAAGTTAAACAAGTGTTTGATAATGATATTGGCCGATGTGGAGTGCTTGAGCTTGCCTCAATAAAAGAAATACTTCTAATAAAATAGTAAGTTAAGCTGAGTTCTCAGCTTAACTTGATGACTAAATCGATTGATTAAGGTCTTGAGTTAAAATTTCTACCGATTTTTCTATTGGTTCGTTGCGCTCACCAACCACGACTAAGCTGGCGTTTTGTAAGCGGGTGACGGTGCCGCGCATCTTTTTGTCAGCAAAATTTTCTTCCATCGCTAACTCTGTGGATTGAGGAACCACAAAGACATTAATGTTCGAGCCCATCTTGCCTTTCATCACCATATGAAAGGCTGGGCTGCCACCATAGGAGCAATGATTCACATAAACCACTTCACCGGGCAGTTGTTTAAAACTGGCTCCGTAGCGTTCAAGCTTGGCATTTACGGTTTGCAGGGATGGTTGCTCATCGACCCCGTTAATAAAGGGCATTTCTTCGTAAACATGGTTCAGGGCTATTTGCCCAATGTCTCCGGGAGCGGTTGTGTGCCAGTTTATCAAGCTAAAACTTAAACCCAGAACAAAGGCGACAGAGGCGGCCATTGCCATATGGAAGCGGGTTTTACGGCGGTAACGCGATTGTGAATCGTCAAAACTCTGGCGTAAAATGAGCCGTTCAGCAAGCCCTTCTGGAACCTCCACGTTGAAAGCTTGTTCCAGTTTATTTTCGAAGTGCTGCATTTCGTCATAAAGTTTTTTGTTTTTAGCCGTTTGATTGGCTTCCTGAATGAACGCTTCATCACGCTCACGAGGATTGGTATACAGCTGGCGGCGGAATTCTAGCTCATCCATTACTTTGTCCTCGATTTTGGTTATCTTCTAAGGCGTCTTTTAACTGATTACGCGCACGGAATAAGCGAGTCATAACGGTGTTCTTATTTAGCTCTAACATCTCGGCGATTTCATCTCCATTAAACCCGCCGATGAGTTGTAGTAGCAAAGGCTCTTTATATTCCGGTGCGAGTTTATCAATTTGTCGCCTTAACCACTCATTTTCAATTTGTTGCTCACTCGAAAGTGAGTGGGCATCAGCGACCGAATGGTCTTCAATATCCACTAAGTTCAATTGCTTACGTTCAAATCGGCGTGCATTTTCACGTCGCAATATAGTGATCAACCATGATTTAGCGGCCTTTTCATCCTTTAAACTATCGAGCGAACGCCATGCTCGGAGAAAAGTCTCTTGCACAATGTCTTCAGCGATATGTTTGTCACGAACTAACCAGTAGGCGTAACGGTATACATCTCGATTGTATGCCTGAACGAGGGCTTCATAACGTTTTTGTTTTGTTTGCATACCCGATACGACCGAGGCACTAGGATTTTTCTTTCGAAAAAAATTAATTTGCATGTAAATTCCTAGATAATACCTTACCTACTAATCTGTTATGATGACTCACAATAAAACATCCGAGGCTCATGTTATCGTCGCTCCAGTTTCCATGTAGATGGAGTGTTATAACTAAGGCTGACCGTAAAATAAAGGAAAATAGATGAAAACTAAGTTAGAAGAATCTAAAACTTGCTGTTGTGTCGATGTTGGCGCAGTGATTGATGGTGAAGACTGTAGTGTTGTGTTAGAAGAATTATTCGCCGATAAAGCTCAGGCAGAAAGTCGTTTAAATCTGCTGATTGAAAAAGCGCGTAAGGCAGAGTCAGATCCTTGTGAGATAACGAGTGAATTCACAGAAATAGAAGGTGGTGTTCAACTTAATGCATCATTTACCTTCTGTTGTCAGGCAGAAAGCCTAATTTTTCAATTAGGCTTAAACCGCTAATTGTGATTCATGGATTGAGCGAGGCAAGTGATTGATGGGCTTGCTTTGCTTGATTTTCTAGCGTGTTTTTCATAGCTAAGCAACGCTGATAGTAGTCCTTTAAATCTAAGTCTGGTTGATTCTCTTTGCCCCAGTTGATCGCGCTCAGCTCTGCTTGTAGATCCGAAAACTGTTTTGTAAGCTGTTGTTGGCTTACCCAGCGATTTAGCATCTGTTCGGCTAGTTGTGTTTGATTTTGTTGGCAGTATGAGCTAAAGCTTGACCATGAGTCTGAGGGCTGCTCTTTGGCTTGAGTGTGTCGGTCTTTAGAGACCTTATGCTTATGACTCTGTGGTTGATAACGCCACCAAATGAAAATGAGCGCAGCGAGGGTGCTTAACCACGCCAAGGCAAAGAACCAAGTCCATAATGACGTCTTACTCGCTCGCTCGTCGCCCTGTGCTGTGGTGATGGCGCTGGTCGTGCTTGCGGGTGGCATCGAGTTAAGTTGGCTACTCATTGGTGCTGGACTCACTTTAATTTCTCGTTTCTCAATTTCAGCATAGGCGAGCTTATCTTTACTTAGGTCCCACCACGGCAGCTTCCATGCGGGTAGCGTTAATTGGCCACTATTGATGGGGATGAGCGCTACGTGCAGGGTACGCTGCGCAAAAACGATGCCGTCTTTAACGATGGTTCTATCTTGATAGGGTTCGGGGTATACCCGAAAATTATCACCATAATCGAGTTCAATCTCTGGGAGTTGTTTTTCGGTGATACCAGCGACGGTGAGATTAATGATCCGAGTAAAGGCCTGGCCTTGTTGGTAGTCACTTTGTAGCGGCTGAACTTCTTCGCTGAGTAGCAAATCGCTGGACGGTAGCCAAGTTCCTGGAAAGTTAGCTGGCGGTGGGTTTACCTTGAGTGATAGGTTTTGCGCTTCAATATCAATAGGTCTGGTACGATAGTTTCCATCATTAACCAAGCCGCTTAAATGTGCCCCCTTGATGTCAAATTGACCTGCCTTTTCTGGGGTGATCAGCCATTGGCGGATCAAGGTTCGATAGCGTTTTCCATCGACGATTTCTAAGTCTTGTTTGTCATCCCCTAGTTTGTCTATTTTAGCGTTTAGCATGTTAGGGGCAATAATGTTGGCTTGGTCTAAACTATTCGCGACCCAAATTTTACTGGTGTAGCGAACCGGTTGTCCTAAGTAGACTTGGTGCTGGTCGATGCTGACCTCCATGCGCACTTGATCGTTACTGGGATCTAGTTTGTCGATAACTTTAGCTTTTAACTTAATGGGAATGGTCGCTTGTCCGCCAATCGTAAAGGAAGGGATCAAATAACTACCTTCTTCACGCACCAACAGGGTGGTCGTCCAGCGGGTTTGGGTGGAAGACTTTCCGTTAATACTGGTGTGTTGGCGGCCAGTTGCGGTGCTACCTACCACAAAGTTTTGTCTTAGCAAGACCGACGGGTCAAATTCGTTAACTGGCAGAGTATCATCGGCAACAACCTCTAAAGTAAAGGCTTGGCCTACTGCCACAGGGTTTTGACTGACTGAGGCGGTGACTTTAGTGGTGGCATAACTGCTAAAGCTAAGTAAAAGAGTGAATAGTAAACTGAGCGCTTTCACTTACCAATTCTCCTGATTGTTGCTGGGTTGGCGACGACGTTTTTGATATTCGAGGTACATTTTGTTTCGTAGCAGTAAGCTGGGATCATTGGGTAGTGTATTGAGCCATTGCTGTAACTCTTTTTGGTCGAGCGTTGCTTGGTCTTGGGCATTTGTCGGATGAGCCTGCTGCGCTGTTGATGTTTCTGTTGGTTGTTCTTCACTGGCTGGTTGCTCTGCTGCTGACTGTTGGGTCGAGTCTTGGTCCGCCTGTTGTGGATCTTGTTCTGTTTGTTGCGCGGCTGTTTGTTGTTCGGTCGATTCTGACTCTGAGGAAGACGAGGACTGTTGCGGCGTTTGTTCAGATGACTGCTGCTGGGCCTGCTCTGAGTCTTGAGCTTGCTGGTCTGACTGTTGTGCTGATTGTTGCTGTTGCGACGGTTTAGGTTGCTCAGAATCTTGCTGTTGCTGTTGCTGTTGCTGTTGCTGTTGCTGTTGCTGTTGCTTTAATTTTTCGATTAAAGCCTTATTCTCGGCCGCTTCAGGGAATTTAGGCTGCAAACTTAAGGCTTGCTGATAGGCGTTAATGGCTTGTTGATAGTCACCCAATTGGGCAAGCGCATTACCTTGATTAAACCAGCCTGTGGCGCTATGGTCTTGCGCAAATAGCTGTTGGGCTTGCTGATATTTCCCGGCTTTGTAGAGTGCCGAAGCTTGCCATTGTGGATCGCGAAATTGTTCTGCGGCTTGCTGATAGTCACCTTGCTCGAAAGCCTGTTGTGCTTGTTGAGCTTGATTTTGCCATAAATCGATGGCGAAACTGGTTTTGGGCACGCCCAAGCAGGTGATGAATAAACAAACCAAAAGTAGGTCTGCGCGCCGGAGGTTGAGCAACAGCAATAACATGATTAACGGCAATAGCAGATAGCCAATATCTTTGCGGCCTTGCGTTTGTTGGTTAGCACTTTGCTGTGAGTTCGCTTCTCGGTGACGTAAGGATGCTAAATTTTCAATGTCGCTATTATCGGCACTGATAAATTGGCAAATACCGCCAGTTTGCTGGCATAAGGGGAGGAAGTTTTCGGCCTTTATTTCTGGGATCACAATGCTGCCGTATTGATCCTTAAGCATGCTGCCGTCTTCTAAGGGAATGGGGGCGCCTTGTTCGGTGCCTACCGCCAACATCGAAAAACGCAAGTGCTGTTTTTTTAGTATGTTCAGACTATTTTGTATTTGCTGTTCACTTAGACCATCGCCAATTACCACCACATCACCTTGGTTATATCCCGCTTGCTGGATCAATTCGGCAGCTTTACTTAAAGCAAGGGGCAGCATGGAGCCATGCACTGGCATTAATTCTGGTTTTAAATGTGGCACCAAGTTGGCTAAGGTATTGCTATCACTACTCAAGGGGCTCAGCACAAAAGCATCGCCAGCGTAGGCGATTAAAGCGGTCTCGCCGTCTCGCCATTGTTTGAGTAGATCGAGGGCTTTAAACTTCGCTAGTTCGACCCGGTCGGGTTTTACGTCACGGGCGCGCATCGAGTAGGACATATCCATAATTAATACCCGAGCGCTGCCATCTCGATAGAGCGGGATATTATCTGTCACGATACTGGGTCCAGAGAGACTGATAATAATGCAGCCCAATAGACTCGCTAAATGCCATTGTGAATGTTTTGTATGGCTGGGTTTACTGAGTAAGTATTTCGCCATACCGGGGCTCAGTAGTTGTCCCCAAGCCGATGATTCTCGACGTTGTTTGTTGATTAACAATCCCAGTAATATGGGACTAAGCAGTAACCACTCGGGGCGTAAAAAGCTAAGTGACCACACTAATTTGGCTCCTTGAAGTGAAAGCGGCGATTGAATATTGGACGGGCCAGCATTGCCAACAATAGGATGATCACAAAGGCAAGCGGCCAATAATATAACTCGTACTGTGGCCGGTAATATTGCTGAGCTTCAGAGATTGGATTGAGTGCGCCAATGGTTTGATAAATTTTCGCCAAATCTTCGCTGCTGCGTGCGCGATAGTATTTACCGCCAGTGAGTTTGGCGATTTGTTGCAGGGTGGCTTCGTCTAAGTCATGCGAAGGATTGACTTTACGTGTTCCAAACAAAGTTTGTTGGTAGAGTTCGTCGGCACCAATACCAATGGTATAAATCACCACTTTGTTTTTTGCTGCAATTTCAGCCGCTTGTATAGGCTCAACGGTGCCTGAAGTATTTTGGCCATCGGTTAGCAAAATTAATATCCGCTGTTCCGCGGGATGATCCATGAGTTGCTTGATGCCTTGACCAATCCCCTCGCCGATGGCGGTTCTATCACCCACTAAACCATGAACTAGCTCATCGACTTGAGTAAGTAAGGAATCTAAATCGAAGCTTAAGGGGGAGGCGAGGTAGGCGTGGTCTGCGAATAAAATCATGCCAATTCGGTCACCATGGCGCTGATCAATGAATTCTTTTAATAGGTGTTTTACGACCGTTAAACGGTCTACGCTTTGCCCCTGTAATTGCATATCTTGTACTTGCATGCTTCCCGACATGTCTACCGACAATAGTAGGTCTCGACCTTGTTCGTTAATCCCTTGCGTTTGTTCATCTAACCAAACCGGACGGGCGAGGGCGACCACTAAGCAGCACCATACCAGCCATTTAACGCCTCGCTTTAAGCGGGAGATTTGCGGCTGGAATACTACTTGTGTTTGGGCATATGGAAGGCTGGTATTGAGCAGCTGTTCCACTTGACCTTGTTGCTGGGCTGGTCGATTTCGCTCGATCAGCCATAACAGTGGTAAACATAGGAAGGCATAGGGCCACAGGAATTCAAACATTACTCGCCTCTTTACGACTGGCTTGGTTGGTGATTCCCAAAGGGGGTGAGATTTTACCTGTCAATAAAGTTGCCCAACTGAGCGGAGGAGCAACGTGTTTTAACCAGTACTCACATAAGTGCAGGGTTGCAGGTTCCAAAGCGATGGTTTCTGCGGTATAGAGTTGTCGCTGCCATTCGGCCTCTAAGGCGGTAAACTTACCGGGGGCGCGGGTGAGTTTGCTATCTAAGAAAGCTAACCAAGCCTGGCCAGTGAGAGAGGCGACCTGATGTCGTGGAAAATAACTAAGGGCCACCCGCTTCATTAGGATATTTAGCTGGACCAAATCGATGCTGGGATAGCTTTTTAATTCACGCAGCGCGGTTCGGCGCGTGCTGGTGAGTGTCCAATAGCGCCAGCTAATGAATAATAGGAGCGCTAAAACTACCAGACTTAAGCCTGCGACCAACCACCAACCAACAGCGGGTAAACCGGTTTCCAATTGGCTGGGCAAAATAATATCTTTGAGTGCGGCGAGGGGATTGTTTTGCTCAGGCATAGTCTTGCCACTCTAAGGCTGTTGAAAAGTGCTGATGAGGAATTCGAGCTTGCTGTAACATGGCTTGAATGTGTTGCTGGCGTTGACTCGCTCGCTGTTGATATTGCTCCCGAAAGGCTTTGTTATTCGGCTGCAGGTAAGCACTCGAAAGCCCTCGGCTCACTTTTAATTGTTGAGCGCCAGATGTGCTGGGTAGGGCTTGCTCCAGTGGATCGCTGATTTGCCAGGCAAATACTTGATTGTGGTTAGACAAACGTTGGAGTTGCAGCGCGGCGTCTTGGTCAAAGTGATAAAAGTCGCTGATAAGATGCACCTGATAACCAGTTTTAACTAGCTGGCATAGGGTGTCTAGGCTCGTATTCGGTTCCGACGGCGCTAATTGGGCGTGATTGAGCTGTTCAAATTGATGATTGTGTTGCTGGCAGATCACTTGCAATTGATTCAACCAGTGGCTTTTACTGGCGGCGGGTTTTTCATTGTGGCTGTGTTGCCCAAGATGCAACATCATGGCTACTCGCTCACCTAGGCCTTGGGCATACCAACCCAAACAGGCAGCCAGTTCACTGGCAAATACTGACTTTAATTTATTGCCGCTGCCAAAATACATTGAATGCGATAGATCTAAGAAAATAAACACCGGATGTTCACGATCTTCCCTAAACAGCTTGGTATGAGTCTTCCCCGTTCGTGCAGTAACTCGCCAGTCGATACAGCGAATATCATCGCCCGGTTGATAATGCCGAACTTCATCAAACTCCATGCCTCGTCCGCGAACCTTGCTTAAGCGGTTGCCATGGCGATGACTGGTAATCTGCCGCCATGGCGGCAGATTGAGATGCAGGGCGCGGGCCTCAATTAACTGCTCAATTGCCAATGTCACCGGTGACTGACGATTGATTTTATTCATTAAGCAAAGGCCACCAATTCGAGTAAACGAGCAATGACAGTATCGGCTTGGATCCCTTTTGCCTGTGCTTGATAGCTGAGTAATAAGCGATGTCTAAGCACTGGGTAGGCGAGTTGTTGGATATCTTCTGGGCTGACAAAATCTCTTCCGTGTAACCAAGCTCGTGCTCTGGCTGCTCTGGCGAGGGCAATACTGGCTCGCGGGCTGGCACCAAATTCCAACCATTGACTAAATTCGTCGGTATAGCGTTCTGGTTGGCGAGTTGCGACCACTAAGTCAACAATATATTGAGTGAGGGAGGGGGCGATATGCACTTCGAGAATAGCACGACGCAGGGCAAATAGTTTTTGCTGGGTGAGTGCTTCTGGTTGACGCAGATGAACCTGCTTGGCTTCACGCTCGGTGAGCTGCAAAATTTTCAATTCTGTTTCTGCATCAGGATAGCTCAAGCATAACTTAAACATAAAACGGTCGAGTTGCGCTTCGGGAAGCGGGTAGGTCCCTTCTTGCTCAATCGGGTTTTGGGTGGCCATCACCATGAATAACTTCGGTAGCGCATAGCTTTTACTGCCTACGGTGATTTGTTGTTCAGCCATGGCTTCTAACAATGCCGATTGCACCTTAGCAGGGGCGCGGTTAATTTCATCGGCGAGCACTAAATTATGGAAAATAGGCCCTTTTTGAAAACTGAAGCTCGCGGTTTCTGGATGAAAAATGTCGGTACCAGTTAAATCTGCGGGTAATAAATCAGGAGTAAATTGAACCCGGTGAAAGTCACCTTCAATACACTCCGATAAGGCTTTGACAGCTCGGGTCTTTGCCAGTCCTGGAGGGCCTTCAACCAGTATGTGACCATCGGCGAGTAGGGCGATAAGTAGTTGATCAATAAACTCTGTTTGGCCAACAATGCTTTGATTAAGATAATCGCGAATGGCTGATAAATTGTTATTGCTCATTGCATCCTCTAAATTGTCTGTCGCTTGCGGATAATAAAGCACTCTTGCTTAGGTCTCAAAAAATTTCCTTTAAATTTGGTAATTTAATATCAGTTTTAAGCGCTTGTTTGAAATTTGTAAATAAAAGGTTAATATACTGTCGTGAGGTCTGACCTCTTCATCGATGAAGGATACTTGAATGCACCAACAACAATCTTTAAGCACGGCCAATGGCGCTCGTATCGCCGTAGTCGCCGGTTTGCGCACCCCTTTTGCTCGTCAAGCGACAGCCTACCATGGTGTTCCTGCAGTTGACCTAGGAAAAATGGTGGTGAATGAATTAATTAAACGCGTTGATCTGGATGTGAAGCAGATCCAGCAGCTGGTGTTTGGTCAGGTGGTGCAAATGCCCGAAGCACCAAATATCGCTCGTGAGATTGTGTTAGGTACTCAATTGGATGTCTCAACCGATGCTTATAGCGTGTCGCGCGCCTGTGCCACCAGTTTTCAGGCAGCGGTTAATGTGGCGGAATCGATTATGGCCGGAACCATTGATTGTGGCATTGCAGGGGGCGCTGATTCTTCCTCGGTATTACCCATAGGGGTGAGTAAAACCCTGGCCAGAAGTTTGTTGGATTTGTCGAAGGCTCGCAGCGTTGCCCAGCGCTGGCGTATTATAAAGAAGCTGCGTTTTAAAGACATGTTGCCGGTTCCGCCAGCCGTCGCAGAGTACTCGACTGGAATGTCTATGGGGCAAACGGCGGAACAAATGGCCAAAAAACACGGTATTGCACGTGCCGCTCAAGATCAATTAGCCGTACGTTCCCATCGTTTCGCCCATCAAGCTTGGCAAGAAGGCAAACTTGATGGAGAGGTGATGGCCGCCTATTCAGAGCCATATCGTAGCTTTCTGAGTCGGGATAATAATGTGCGTGGTGATTCCAATGAGGAGAAATTGGCTCAGTTAAAGCCGGTCTTTGACCGTAAACATGGTTCCGTTACTGCGGCCAATGCCAGTCCGCTGACTGATGGCGCTGCGGCGGTACTGTTGATGCGCGAAGATAAGGCCAAACAAATGGCTTTGCCTATTTTAGGATATATTCGTAGTTATGCCTTCTCTGCTATTGACGTCCATGAAGACATGTTGATGGGCCCCTCCTATGCAACCCCTATCGCCTTAGATAGAGCTGGAATTAGCTTACAAGATCTGGACTTGATTGAAATGCATGAGGCTTTTGCGGCGCAAACTCTGGCCAATATTAAAATGTTTGCCAGCGATGAGTTTGCCAAGTCGATCGGCCGTGAGAGAGCTTTAGGTGAAATCGATATGGATAAATTTAATGTACTGGGTAGCTCTATTGCCTATGGGCATCCCTTTGCAGCGACAGGGGCTAGAATGATCACCCAGATGTTAAATGAATTGGGCCGCAGAGGGGGGGGGTTAGGCTTAACCACTGCCTGCGCCGCGGGTGGTTTAGGGCTTGCAATGGTATTGGAGGTTGAATAATGGAAGCGGCAAATTTTAGTTTAAGCATCGAAGCGCAGCTTGGACTGTTAAAAATTGATGTTCAAGGCGATAGCATGAATACCCTTAAAGCTGAGTTTGGCCCTCAGTTAGATGTCATCTTGGCTGAATTGGAAGGGCAAAGCCAGTTAAGAGCTTTGGTTATTTATAGTGGAAAACCGGATTCTTTCATTGCTGGCGCTGATATTAGTATGCTCGACGCTTGTGTGACTGAACAAGCCGCGCAAGCTCTCTCTCAGGCTGGCCATCAAGTATTCGCGCGTTTAGCTGGCTTACCTTTTCCGGTGATTGCGGCAATTCATGGTCCTTGTTTGGGAGGCGGTTTAGAGCTGGCGCTTGCTTGTGATTATCGTGTTTGTAGTACCGCAGAAAAAACTAACCTTGGCCTACCAGAAGTACAGCTAGGCTTGCTTCCTGGTGGTGGAGGTACTCAGCGTTTACCTAAATTAATTGGTTTACAGCGGGCTTTGGAAATGATGTTAACCGGTAAGCAGCTTCGCCCTAAACAAGCCTTGAAAAGTGGATTGGTGGATGAAATTGTGCCGCAGAGCATTTTGCTGGAAGCGGCCAAGAAGTATGTGGGCAAGCCAAAACGGAGGCCGAAGGCTAAGTTGAGTTTGTTATCACGATTGTTGGAAGGTAATCCCTTGGGCCGTCAATTGTTATTCTCGCAAGTGAGCAAACAAACCTTGAATAAAACACGGGGCAATTATCCGGCACCGCCGCAGATTATCGCCTGTGTACGATCGAGTGTTGAGCAAGGCGCTGAGCGGGCTTATCAACAGGAAGCTGAACGTTTTGCAAGTTTAGTGATGAGCCCAGAATCGGCCGCTTTACGTCGTTTATTTTTTGCCGCCAATGCGCTAAAGAAAGAGCAGCTGTTTGCTGGGGTTTCTCCCCATCCAGTTGAGCGAGTTGCAGTGCTAGGCGGCGGCTTAATGGGAGCCGGAATTGCCTTTGTCTCTGCCACTAAAGCTAAGGCTCAGGTTCGGATTAAAGATGTCAGTGAAAAAGGCGTGACGGGGGCTTTAAATTATGCCTATCGATTGCTCGATAAAAAGCGGCGACGTCGCTTCATTAGTCATGCTCAATTGCAAAAACAAATGAGTGCGCTGAGTGGAACCACTGATTTTAGTGGTATGAGCAATGCTCAAATGGTTGTTGAGGCGGTATTTGAAGATTTAGCGTTGAAGCAGCAGATGGTTGCTGATATCGAGCAACATTGTCAGCCGAAGACTATTTTTGCCAGTAATACTTCATCCTTACCGATTGCTCAAATCGCGGTAAATGCGGCTCGCCCAGCGCAGGTGATTGGTTTGCATTATTTCAGCCCGGTAGAAAAAATGCCCTTGGTCGAGATTATTCCGCATCAAGGCACCAGCGAGCAAACCATTGTGGATACCTTGCAGTTTGCTCGTCAGCAGGGGAAAACGGCGATCGTGGTGAAAGATGTGGCAGGTTTTTATGTGAACCGTATTTTGGCCCCTTATATCAATGAAGCGGCCCGCTTGTTATTAGAGGGACAAGCGGTTGAACACATCGATAAGACCATGCTTGATTATGGTTTTCCTGTGGGGCCGATGAGCTTGCTCGATGAAGTTGGGATTGATGTTGGCTCGAAGATTGCGCCGATCTTGGAAGCCGAATTTGGCGCTCGATTTAAAGCCCCAGAGGCTTTTGCAAAATTGATTGAAGATAAGCGTTTAGGCAAGAAAAATGGCCGTGGCTTTTACTTATACAGCAAGCATAAAAGAGCCAAAGCGAAACCGGTCGACCACGCGGTGTATAAGCTGCTTGGAGTGACGCCACAGCCGGCGATTGAAGCCTCACAGGTGAGTGAGCGTTGTGTTTATATGATGTTAAATGAAGCGGCTCGCTGTTTGGACGAAGGAGTGATCCGCAGTGCTCGCGACGGTGACTTAGGCGCCATATTTGGCATTGGGTTTCCGCCTTTCTTAGGAGGGCCATTTCGCGCCATGGACCAGATCGGTATTACAAGATTAGTCGATCAGCTCAGAGCGATGGAAGCGAACTATGGGGAACGATTTAGGCCCTGTGAGTCTTTGCTGAAGATGGCAGAGCAAGAGTTACGCTATTATCCGTAAAGAGCGGCCCAGAGCCCAAGCGAAGGCTTGGGCTCTGCAGCGTTTGGATTTCGCCTAGTTATAACTATACAACTTAGATGCTTGCTGAAATTTGACCCGACTGGTAATTGTATCACCGGTTTCTAAACGATGGGTATTCAGGGCATCCTGATTTTGATTTCCTCCACCATGACTATAAACCACCACCCGGTCACGCTTTTTACTCTTTAAGCTCATCATAAAGCGGACTAGATCCCGTCGTTCTAGTTTTTCAATACAAGCGGCCGCTGCTTGGCGCTGATTAAAGCTGAGATCTTTATTACCAATGCTGACCCAAAAGCGCTGAGCGCGGGTGCGCATGTTACTTTCCCGCTCTAGTATTTGAGCAATTAAACCCTGTTTACTATGACGCCATTGGGCATCACTTAGTTCAAACATCAGTACAGGGAAATCATCGAGAAAATCGTTGATGGCATCAAGCAAGGTTTGTGGGCGACCATGCGGGGATTGCACATAAAAAATAATCCCAGGGTGGCGATTTAGGGGAAGATTACCGGTGCCAACGATGTAGCCCAATTGCTGTTTGGTTCGTAATTCGTTGAAGAAGGTAGAAGTCATTATATGATTACTGAGGGTATATAGGGCGATATTTTCAGAGCTTAGATCATCACTTTGGTAATAAATCATTAAGGCAGAGTCACTTTGTTGGCAATCAACCTCATATAGCAGTGTACCTTGACCTTGAATACTAATCAGTTTTCGCGGTGTTTCTTTTGAGGGGATGGTATTTGGAGAGACCTCTTGTAGGATAAATGTGCCTAACTCAAGGATTTCTGATTGCGGCCAATTTCCATAGGCAAGCATTTCTATATGAATGTTTTGGTAGAGCGTTTTCACAAAATCAGGCAAGTGTTCTAACTCGACGTCGTTAAGTGCAGCTAATAATTCGCTGGGTGGCGGATTGTTTGGTTGTAGTAAAGATGTGAGCTGACTGAACAGTTGTGAGATTGGTTTTATTTGAGTTTGATTTTGCCAATGCTTACGCAATTGCTGCTTAATGATGTCAAAACGGGCGCGTTCAAAGTGACCAAACTTGCGATTATTTAAGATCATTTTAAGCAATAGAATTTGTTTATCGCTAAAACCGGATAAATGTAAAGTATAGCCCCCCTGATGAGCATAAAGCTGATAAGACATTCCAGCTATCTCTGCTTGATAAGTCATTTCGCTGAGATGATCGAGCATCAACTCAACCATCAGCCGAGTACAAACAATATTTCGAACCGAGGCGACAGCATAACTAGAGTCAACCGATAAATAGAGATGGCCCTTAGGCACTTTAAACTCGGGTTCATTGCTGAACCATAAACGAAAACCAGCTTGATCGATTAACAGTTGTGGTTTTGCTTCGTGACCATCAACTTTGGTGAGTGGGGCCTTATTGTAGCTGAGAAAAGGGTTGCTGCTGGGGAGTTGCAAACCATTCAGTAATTTTGGGCTAGTCCAGCGCGCTAAACGCTCAGCTTCGATGCTTTTGACTGCATAAGGGGTGAAGTACCATTTTGCTACTTTGTCACATTGTTGATTGGGGGATACCACATTGATCCGCATATTGTGTGGTTCTAATTTACTTAGGCAGTGCTTGATTAAATCGTGATCATAAGACTCCATAGCATAGTCTGCGTATATCACGTCTTCTGCGGGGTAGTGCTGGAGATTAATTGCCAGATGTGAGACGAAGTCGATTGCTCTCGATTTTTCTTGATATAAAAAAGCACGTTCAAAAACTTGTTGTTTTTCTTGATAGCGCCAAGCTTGCAAACCTTGTTGGTTGATGAGCTTTAAATAACTAAAAGTGGCATCAATGATTTGATCAATACATTCGACACCTTGATCGGTCAGACTATAGCTAATCGAAAAATCTTTAAAATTATGACCGCTAATCCCCCCACCGGCTGCCATCGAATTAATTAGGCCTGCGTGACGTAATAAGGCCACTAAGCTGCCAGGTCCTTCATAGCCGAGTAAATGGGCGATATAGGTGAGCGGTTTAGTGCGATAGAACTTATCCATATTGCTAAAAGCAAAACTTAAGCTTAATTTTTTTACTTCTTTGACTGCTTGAATATGGCTTTCTATGCCGAGTTGTTCAGCCAAATATAAAGGGGGGAAGCTCAGTGGTGAGACATTTAAGCGTTGGATTGGACTAAATAATTGTTTGACATAAAGTTCCAAGGTATCTAAAGCTTGAGGGCTAATTAATGCAAGAGTCATTAAATCTGCGGAATAGTGGCTTTGATAAAAGTTAATTAAATCATCGCGAATCGAAGACTCAGCATTGTCGCTTAAGGTATCAAGGTTACCTACCGAGAATTGACTAAAGGGGTGCGCTGGATTAACCGTTTCTTTGTGTACTTGGTAAATTCGACGTACATCATCTTTGAGTTTGAGCTGGTATTCAGAATTTACCGCTTGGCGTTCACGTTCCACTAAATCGGGATTAAAACAGGGGCAAATGAAAAATTGACTAAAGCGGTCTAATGCTTCATCGAACCATTGATGTTCAATGTCGAAATAGTAGTTAGTATGTTCGGTCCCTGTCCATGCGTTGTTGCTGCCACCATGACGATTAATGAAACTTTGATATTCGCCAGCCACAGGGTAAGAATCCGTACCCAAGAATAACATATGTTCGAGGAAGTGCGCCAAGCCCTCTCTCCCCTTTGGATCGTTAAAATAACCAATGTTTACCGCCAGAGAAGCGGCTGACTTTTGCACGCTTTCATCTTGAATTAACAGCACCTTAAGACCATTGTCGAGGGTGATTGAACGATAATTTTTCGGATCATTGGGGCTGATACGCAAGGCAAGTGTCCTTGTTGAAGTGAGTCATATGATTATCAGTCTCTTGCGAGGAGCTTGCAAACTCTGATGGATGTTTTGTGGCATTTCAATTAAATTAGCAGCCGAAGAATCAAATATACGCGTTTATTCACCCTTATTAAAAAGAAGAATCATTCTATGCAAGTTTTTATTATGCGCCATGGTGAAGCAGAGATGTTTGCTAACACGGACAGCGAACGGGCGCTTAATCAAGCAGGCTTACAAGAAGTTGGCAAAATGGCGGCGTACCTAGCACCTAAACTGACCAAGCTTGACTATGTCTTGCTCAGTCCTTATTTGCGTGCGCAACAAACATGGCAGTGTTTGGCTGAATACTTACCTGAGCCATCTAGATTAATTGAAATGGAAGAGTTGACGCCTTCAGGAGATGAAGCGGCAGTGATTGGTTTAATTCATGAGCTCGGGATTGAACAACCGACAGCAACCGTGCTTGTCGTATCACATTTACCCTTGGTGGGTTATCTGGTGGGGGGGCTGGCTGCGGAAGCTGGTGCACCTTTGTTTAGTACCGCGGCCGTGGCTGAATTGAGCCTTACGGATAGTCATGATTTAGTTTCCTTACAACATCCAATTAGCTTGTGATATTCGGTTTTATATACTCCGTCAGTGTTGTTTGACCAGTTTATTGTTTAAAATCACAAAGGTTCCTAGTTTTTTGTACTTTTGGGATCTGGCTCGCGGAACCATTAATTAAGCTGCGAAAGTCTTAGAACAAGCTAAACTCTACTTGTATCATGATTGTGTTGAAACAAGTAGTGGACGCCTCAAATGAAAATATTTTCACGTTATTCGCCAGTTAAAATAGCTCGTTATGTTAAAGCATTTTTTAAAGGACGCTTGTATATCCGAGGACGCGGAGCTTATCAATTTCAAAATGGCAAGTTAGCCACACTACCGAATTATAAAACAGGCAAGCATCGGCAAACCGTGGCTGAAGTCAATCAACAAATTGATGACTTCAGAAAAAAAGCGGCTTAAAGCCGATCTGTATTTGATGAAAAAACCACTCTAAAGAGTGGTTTTTTCATATCCGGACTGAACCAATATGAGTAAGGCACTGGAGCCGCCGTGGTCTTTCGGCGCTTGATGAAAGGCTAATACCGCAGGATGCTGAGCAAGCCACTGAGGCACCTTGGTTTTCAGTATCTGTTGTCCATGACCATGCATTACCGAGGCAACATGGTAATGTTGTTGTTGGCATTCCACCAGCAGAGCGGCGATTTCTTGTTTGGCCTGACGCTGTGTGAGTCCGTGTAAATCTAACAAAATTTCAGGTTCGTAATCGCCCCGGCGTAATTTTTTTAGCTCATAGGGATCACAATCTGTACTTTGCCAGCGCATTGGTCCTTCGTCGGGCAGTAGCGGATGGTATTCATCAGAAAAGAAGAATTGCGCATTATTTAACAGAGCGCGTTGCTGTTTTTCCCTTTGTTGGCTTTTTTGCTTGATTCGTGTGGGCTCAAGACTTATTTTATCTTGTTTTATCTGGCGAACCCCTTTGAGGGCTTCCTTGAAGGCTAAAAAATCTTCGTCAGTTGGTTTTTTCATTTATTAATATCAGTTGTGCCTGAAGCCATTTATGGGTGATTGTACTTAATCTGGAGGCCAAATTGGAAAAGATATTTATCGAAGAAGCAATCGATGACTTACACACTATTCAAGATATGATCCGCTGGGCGGTGAGTCGATTTAATGCTTCAGGCGTTTTCTATGGTCATGGAACAGATAATGCGTGGGATGAAGCTGTGCAATTGGTGTTACCAAGCCTTCACTTACCCTTAGATGTTGATCCCGAAGTGCGACATGCTCGATTGACTCGTCAAGAACGTGGCCTGCTGGTGGAATTAGTGGTGAAGCGAGTTCAAGAGCGTTTACCCGTTGCTTATTTAACCAACAAAGCATGGTTTGCTGGACTCGAGTTTTATGTGGATGAGCGGGTATTAGTGCCTCGCTCGCCCTTCGCTGAATTGATTGAGACTCAATTTTCTCCTTGGTTAATTGAGTCTCCGCAGCGAATTTTGGACTTGTGTACGGGGAGTGGCTGTATTGCGATTGGTTGTGCTTATGCCTTTGCAGAGGCTGAAGTCGATGCAGTGGATATATCTGAAGATGCGCTTGCAGTCGCAGAAATTAATATTCAAAACCATGGATTAGAGCAGCAAGTTACGCCAATCTTGTCGGATGGTTTTAAGGCACTACAAGGCTTAACTTATGATTTGATTGTGAGTAACCCGCCTTATGTTGACGCCGAAGATATGGGCAATTTGCCTGAAGAGTTTAAACATGAGCCCGAGTTAGGCTTAGCTTCTGGGTTTGATGGTTTACAATTAACCAAACAAATCTTGGCTGAAGCAGCAGCACATTTAAACCCGAACGGCTTATTGATTGTTGAGATCGGTAATAGCCAAGTTCATATGCAGCAGCAATTCCCAGAAGTTCCTTTTACTTGGATCGAATTTAGTAATGGCGGGCATGGGGTTTTCATTATTAGTCGTGAGCAATTGTTAGACTGCGGCTCGCTATTTAAACAGTAAGGATAGAGTGAATGGCAGGAAATAGCATCGGCCAACTTTTTAGGGTGACGACTTTTGGTGAAAGTCATGGCGCAGCATTGGGCTGTATTATTGACGGTTGTCCTCCAGGCTTAGAAATCAGTGAAGCGATTATTCAGCAAGATCTGGATCGTCGTAAACCAGGTACCTCTCGTTACACCACCCAACGTCGTGAAGCGGATCAAGTAAAGATATTAGCAGGTGTTTTTGAAGGCAAAACTACTGGTACTTCAATTGGTTTAATGATTGAAAATACCGATCAGCGTTCGAAAGATTATTCGAACATTAAAGATATGTTTCGACCGGGGCATGCCGATTATACCTACCATCAAAAATATGGTACTCGTGATTATCGGGGTGGTGGTCGTTCTTCGGCACGAGAAACTGCAATGCGGGTTGCTGCTGGGGTGATTGCGAAACAATATCTTAAGCAACAGTTTGGCGTGGAAATCCATGCTTACTTGAGCGAATTGGGTCCAATTAAAGCCGAAATTATTGATTTTGAACAAATCGAGCAAAATCCATTTTTCTTTCCCGATGTGAGTAAGCTCGATCAATTAGATGAGTTTATGCGAGACCTTAAAAAAGAAGGTAATTCTATTGGCGCCCGTTTAAGTGTGGTGGCTACGCAAGTACCTGTAGGACTTGGTGAACCCGTGTTTGATCGATTGGATGCCGATATTGCGCATGCATTAATGGGCATTAATGCGGTTAAAGCGGTAGAAATTGGTGATGGTTTTGCCGTCGTCAATCAAAGAGGCAGCGAACATCGAGATGAAATGACTCCCGAGGGCTTCAGTTCGAATCATGCTGGCGGAATTCTGGGGGGGATATCCTCGGGTCAAGATGTGATCGCCCATATTGCGTTAAAACCAACCTCCAGCATTACCGTTCCGGGTAAAACTATTGATAAATATGGTCAGCCGATCGAAGTTGTCACCAAGGGGCGTCATGATCCTTGTGTGGGGATCCGTGCAGTGCCAATTGCCGAAGCGATGTTAGCGATTGTATTAATGGATCATTGCTTGCGTCAAAGAGGGCAAAATGGCACGGTAAACACCGAAACGCCCATTTTGCGCTAAGTTAAATTTTGACGCGATATAGAGCCCTTAAGTTATCGACTTAGGGGCTTTATTTTGCCTAAACTGAGAGGCTCAGTGATGATTCTTGATGATGTCGAACAGTTGATTGGTTTGTTTAATCAAACTTTTGTGTCTTTTAATACGATTTTGGTCGAAGGCGACGAAGAACCAATTTACTTACCCGCCGATCAACGCTTTAGTCAACATCGGGTGGTATTTGCGCATGGCTTTTACGCCAGTGCCTTACACGAAATTGCTCACTGGTGTATTGCTGGTAATGCTCGACGTCAACTGGAAGATTATGGTTACTGGTATCATCCTGATGGTCGTGATCAATCGTTGCAGCAAAAGTTTGAACGAGTTGAGGTAAAACCACAAGCTATCGAATGTGCATTTTCTAAAGTGGCGGGTCGTACTTTTCAAGTGAGTGTAGACAACTTATCGGGTTATCAAAGCGATCGGCAAGCTTTTAGCCAAGCGGTACAGCAGCAGTTTTTAGATTTTCAAAAACAAGGTTTTCCATCTCGTGCTCAACAGTTTATTGAGGCTTTAGCAAAGCTACGAGCATCATTAAGCGGGTAACTCTGAGGGACTCATGATTAAAATTGGTTTGTTGATTAATCCGGTGGCTGGCATCGGTGGTAGTGTTGCTTTGAAGGGATCCGACGAAGTGGTTGAGCGCGCTTTAGCGATGGGAGCAGAAAAGAAAGCGATGCAGCGTGCGGTTCAGGCTTTGCAATGTTTAGTACCTTTGGCGGAGCGTTTTTGTGTCTTGACCGCATCGGGTGAAATGGGCGAACAAGTATGTCAGCAATTGGATTTTAATCATCGCGTACTCTATCAAGCCCATTCGCCAAGCAGCGCTGTGGATACCAAGGAGGCTGCTGCCCTGCTCAGCGAACAACGACTGGATCTACTGGTTTTTGTTGGTGGAGATGGCACCGCCCGCGATGTGCTTAGTGTTGTTGGATCGCAACAAAACTGTTTGGGTATTCCTGCCGGATGTAAGATCCACTCTGCCGTATATGGGGTCACGCCAAAGGCGACCGGGATGGTGATTGCAAAGTTGCTACGTGGTGAGATCTTGAGTTTGAAAGTTGCTGAGGTGATGGATATCGATGAACAGGCTTTTCGTCAGGGGCGGGTGCGAGCTAAGTGTTTTGGTGAAATGCGAGTGCCTGATGAGCTTCATTATGTACAAGCGACTAAACAGGGCGGCATGGAAGTCGAAGACCTTGTGTTACAAGATATTGCCGCAGAAGTTATCGAATTAATGGACGACCAGCAGTTTATTGCAGGATCGGGGTCGACTGTTGCCGCAATAATGCAGGAGTTATCACTAGCTAATACGCTTCTGGGAGTAGATTTGGTTAAAGATCGTCAAATCCTTCAACAGGATTTGACCGAAGCGGAGTTGATAAATAGAATAGCCTCCGTAAAAACGCAGTTATTACTAACAATTATTGGTGGCCAAGGTCATTTGTTTGGTCGAGGCAATCAGCAACTCAGCCCTCGGGTGTTGCGATTGATTGGCCGAGAAAATATTGTTGTGGTAGCGACTAAAACTAAACTTAAATCTTTGCATGGACGCCCGTTGATAGTTGATACTGGCGATACAGAACTAGATAAATATTTATCTGGAAGCATCAAGGTAATTACTGGTTACCGCGATTATATTATGTATCGAGTATCGAACCCTGAAAATGAGGTTACCGATGCTCAAAAATTATGTCTCCCTACTTCAGTTGTTCCTGAATAGTTACGAAAATAATCTTAATGCGCCGCCAAAAAATGTGGTGCAGTATTTGAACGATCACTTGGGAGTCGCTGTGACTCAAACAGAGTTAAGTCGCTGTCCGATGATCCATAGTTTAAAGTCTCACATGCATATGGCCTTACTTGATGCTTACTTTAATGGTGAGACTGATGAGACCATGCAGCTGCAAGCAGAAGCATTGTGGCGTGATATGATTCAATTTGCCGACAAACAACAGCAAGACATTACTGCGGTTGCTTAAAAATGGATTCAAGTCGATTTTAGTGTCTGGGTAGGATTATCGTTATACTAAACTCATTACTGATTGATTTTGCTTGCTCAGGTCCACTATGACTAGGTTTAAGTCGATAATTTAATGAGTCGAATGGCTAAAAAAGCAAAGCCTTGGCTTTGCTTTTTTTATTTGTTTTACTCTGGTTGATGGACGCTGGTTTGATTACGGCCTTGATCTTTACTTCGGTACAAGGCTTGGTCGGTATTGCTTAGCCATTCTTTCTCACTCGCTGTCTGTTTGTCTAGTTGGGCGATGCCTAAACTAATCGTAAAGGGGACTTCTACACCTTTAACTAACGGGTTCATCTGAGCTACTTCCAGACGTAACCGTTCAGCAAAAACTAAAGCATGTTTGGCGTCAGTATTGGTGAGGATGATTGCAAACTCTTCTCCGCCATAACGCCCCGCAATATCGGTTTTACGCATAATGTTGCGTAATGTCTCTCCAAGTAAGCTGAGGATTTTGTCTCCCGTGGGGTGGCCATAGTTATCGTTGATATGTTTAAAATGGTCAATATCAAACATCAGCAGCGATGTTGGTTGAGCCGTTCTGACATAGCGCTCATATTCTTGTTCCAAGCGATCTTGCCAGTAGCCACGATTGTAAAGTTGAGTGAGCTTGTCGGTACGACTGAGCACCTTAAGTTTTTCGTTTACTTTTATGGTTTCGAGTCTGTTGACTGCGCTATCGGTAACATCATAAATAATTAAACTAATATGAGTTACCACGCCGGTTAGAGAGGTGAGCGGGATAATGGTGATATTTTGATACATAAAATCTACCGTACCAGTGATTGGCCGATAGTTTTTAAATGGAAATACATGAGGACGTTGCTCCCAGGTTGTGAAAGCGCGGTTTTTTAAAAAAAATACCGAATCGATCTTATGTTTTAACCAGTCTTCGGGAAGCTCTGGAAATAAGCTAAATATGCTTTGGCGCTGGGCTTGGTCGGCGCGAAGACCACTATGCGCCTCCATAAAATTGTTCCAAATTTGAACATTATAGTCTTTGTCTAGTACGACCAAACCGACATCGATGGTTTGTATCATGTCTAGCATCCAGTGGAACTCGTTCATTTCATTTTGATGTTGGTTCATGATGATCAAATAAGTAAGAGATTTTATTGTTAAGTGTTGGCAAGGAATCTTCGGTAATCAACAGTAACAAGTCACATTGAATATTGTGCTTTTCAATGGTGTAGTTGATCTCAATAGCTAAAGTTTTTTGCCAGCGATGGGTATTGTTTGCGATTAGTTCACTAAGATTACAATGTTGACCTAATACAACGGGGTGTCCTTGTGAAAAGCCAAGGTCGAGTTGATCAGAGACGCCTTGTAAACATGCCCCAATCAGAATATTGGCGATGTCCATCAGCACTTCCAGTTGACCGTTATCGTCAAGTTGTCCTTTATATTTCATTAATTTAGACATATCGGTGAAGCTTGAATCATGAAATAGCAGTAACGCCTCTCCGGCAATACCTGCACCAATGAAACCTTGGCATACTGCTGACATTTGTTCATTTTCTTCAACCGAGCTCAGTGCCATATGTAGTTCACTGGTTTCCAAAATGTTGACATTGGGGATGGGTAATACAATAAATGTATCGAGCAAACGCGCGAGTAAATCAGCGGCTCTACCCATGGCAACGTTGGCTATTTCCTGATAATGGTCTCGATAATCAACGATTTTGGGTGACAAAGTGTCTTTTGCAGGCGCGGGCATTTGGTCTAAAGCCGCTAAATCGCTCTCTAACTCGAGTAATTGCTGGGACTCAACGATGCCATAAGCCAATAGTATTTCGTCAATTTTGGCTTTGTTTGTCGGTTTTTTTATAAAATCTAAGGCGCCGAGTTGTTTTACGCGAGAGTAGGCTTCTGGCTGAATATCTCCAGAGACTACAATGATCAGTGCTGGTAAATCATTGCTTTGAACTTGCTGTAGTACTTCGTAGCCATCCATGATTGGCATGTTTAGGTCGAGAAACACCACATCGCCTTTTCCTTGGCGAATTAAGTCTAAGCCTTCTTGTCCATTTGTGGCAAAGCTGATCTCGACATCCCAGCCTGGCGGTAGACTACGTGCCATTTGTTTTCTAGCGAGATTGGAATCATCGCAGATTAAAATAGGTAACGACATAATATATTATCAACTCTCCTTGTCTTTTTACAGTATGAGACGAAATGCCTTGTTTGCTAAGGCGGAAGCGGTAAAAGTTTACATTGAGGGGCTGCGCTTTGACGTTCTTCACAAAAACAGCCTTGGTTTTATATCTAAAGATAAGTTTAGTCGAGAAGTATTTGATTATTCGTTAAAGTTTTATGCTTAACTAAAACAGCTGATATGCTGAAAGCTCAAGTATTTAATATGTCCAATGACTTAAATCTCGATTTCGTGCCGATAATCGATTATCTAGAGGACCAAATGTGAGACGAGCGAAATGGAATGGTAGAGTTATCCTATTGGTTTTTATATTATTTTCTCCAGTAGTCCATGCTGCGTCGGTACAAAGCGAGATCGAATATTATGATGTTAATGCGGGGGATTTAAAGCAACTTCGCGCTCAACTCATGTCTGAAGGCCCGCTGAAAAGAGGGCATCATTATAGTATTTCTGGACAATATTTGTTTAATTGGACTCCGAAAGTTGCGCGTAGAAACGCGCGTTGTGAGTCTTTAAGTCCCGAACTATTGTTACGCGCCGAGTTAATTATGCCGCGCTGGATAAGCCAAAGTAAAGCTGACTTTGCGACTCAACAATCATGGATAAGCTATATTGCTGCGGCCCAGCAATATCATCAAAAAATTGCTTGGCTCATTGAACAAAGTGCAGAACGTTTTGTTCAACAAACCAAAGGCTTGTCGGCTGCTGGTTGCCAACAACTAGAAGCGCTTATCAATGCTAAAGGGCGAGCTGCTTTAGCGAATGCGCGGCAAAAAATCCGAACCTACCAACGTCAAACTGCCTATGGTGAATCATTAGGTTTAACGATACCTTAATTCTAAGGGGCGATTTTTAAGTAGGCGTCGATTCCAAAATCGGTGTGGATGCAGATTATTTAAGGTGGATAGCTTCACAGGGATCGGTTCTTCACAAAGCTGAGCAGCTAACAATTCACCAGCAAAAGGCGCACTACAAATACCACGTGAACCAAAGCCTGTGGCAACAAAACAGCGAGGATAGGCGGGAGGACTTTGCTTCTGCCAGTTCAGTAAATAGTCGGGGTGATAGATCCGTTCTAGATCTGGTAATTGTCCTAATAGCGGGAAGTGGTCTCGCACTACACAGCGTATCGCGGCTCGGCCTTTTAGGTCCGCAAATTCAAGTTGTGTATTCCAACTTTGGGCTTGGCAATCGCGCAACGACTGTAAGTTCTCTTGGCCTTCTTGCTCATTGAGCTGGGTCTCTAAGTTGTTTCTTTTATAGCTCGCGCCAATGCAGTGTTGTTGATGATTGGCTGGCGTGAGGTAACCCTCATAACATAAGATTTTCTTTAGTTTAGAAAGCTGCGGGCTGCTCTGAATATGGCTCACTTGGCCACGCACTGGAGTGAGTGGTAATTGACGGCCTTGCTCTAACGCTAACAATTGGTGCGCATTGCAAAAAACTAGATTGTCATGCTCAATAGTGGCGTTTTCGAAGTGCAGTTGAACGCCTTGCTCTGCAATATCGAGTTTTTTAAGCTGATGCTGATATTGAATATTTAGTAGACCGCTATTTTGTGCCGCAATTAATAGCGCCTCAACACATTGCTTGGCATTGATCCAGCCAGCTTTAGGATAATATAAGGCTTCACTGGATAATTTTAAGCCCGCCAATTCACTCGCTAGTTCGGCAGAAACTATATCGACCAGCTCCTTAGGATAACCTGCTTGCACAATATTTTGATTTTTTTTGGCTGATTTACTATCGTGGCTTAATTGCAGTAGCCCACAATACTGATGTTCGATACTCAAGTTCTGTTGTGTTAACTGGGCAATGATTTGCCGTTGGTAGTTGAAGGCGTGTTGAAAAAAGTCACTCACATGTGGCTGATTAGGACTGAGCAGGGGGTAAACCGCACCTTGTCGATTCCCCGACGCTTCGGCTGCAGCTTGTGTCGCTTGTTCGTAAATGGTGACTTTGATGCCCCGCTTAACTAGCGCATAGGCGAGGCTGGCACCTGCAATGCCGGCTCCGATAATCGCAACATCGTCCTTTGCCTGGATGCCTTTACGATGATATAAACCTTGCGCTAGGCTAGGCAGCTTTTGAGCTGCCTGATATTGGCCGATTAGCATTTCTCGCTTTCGACCATAGCCTTTGGTTTTTCTTGCCTCAAAGCCTGCACTGATTAAGCCTCGTCTGACAAAACCTGCGGCGGTGAAGGTGGCGAAGTTAGCTTCAGGAACGGACAATTTTGCCATACCATTAAATAAATCCTGCGACCACATGTCGGGATTTTTACTGGGAGCGAAGCCGTCGAGAAACCAGCTATGAACTAAACCTTCGTCGGGGCACGGTATTTCGGGAAGGTGCTGATGCACATCGCCGACCCAAATATCTAAGGTGATCGCAACCGGGTGGCTAAAATTTATGCGATGACATCCTGGTGTCATAATCTCTGGATAATATTTCACTAGCTGGCTGGCAAATTCATTTAATTCGGGCCACTGAGCTAAGGCTTGGCTTAGATCTTTTACTGCTAAAGGATGTTTTTCAAAGCTAATAAAATGCAGTCGTTTGACAGCCGTTGATGGCTGCTGAACTAAAAATTGTTGGTAGTGTTGCCAGGTGGCTAGAAAATTAAGGCCAGTTCCAAACCCGGTCTCGGCAATGACATAGCTGGTTTTATTGTGGTTAAGCCAACGTTCAGTAAGTTGATTTTGTTCAATAAATACATAACGACTTTCGGCTAATCCATTATCGATAGAGAAATAGACATCGTCGTAGTCGGTCGCCACTGGTGTGCCTTCGGGACTCCAATGGATGGTTGCAATGGTGCTGTTGTTCTCATTATTTGTCGAAGACAAAATTTAACCTCGATTTTTACTAGAAAGTTTAAGCGTACACGTGTACTCTCATCCGACCAGATTAAGCTGCAAAATGGGTAACATAGCAGCAAATACAATCCGTGAGACCATCTGATGAAAAGAGCAGTTATCACCGGGCTAGGTATTATATCTAGTATCGGTAACAATAAAGAAGAAGTATTAGCATCATTGCAGGCTGGTAAGTCAGGCATTACTCATTCAGCTGAATTTGAAGAAATGAAGTTGCGTAGCCAAGTATGGGGTGATTTAAAAGTTAATCCTGCGGAGCATATTGATCGTAAGGTCATGCGTTTTATGGGCGATGCTGCTGCGTTTTCATATATGTCTATGGAGCAGGCGATAGCTGATGCGGGTTTAGGCGAAGCTCATGTATCTAACGAGCGCACCGGTTTAGTGGTGGGTTCCGGTGGTGCGTCTTCGAAAAACCAAACTGAAGCTGCCGATATCTTACGGACTAAAGGTGTTCGTCGTATCGGCCCTTACATGGTGCCGAGAACGATGTCGAGCACCACCTCAGCCTGTTTAGCAACACCTTTTAAAATAAAAGGTGTGAACTATTCAATTAGTAGTGCTTGTGCAACCAGTGCACACTGTATCGGCCATGCTCTTGAGTTAATTCAATTAGGTAAGCAAGACGTGGTATTTGCGGGCGGTGGGGAAGAGTTGCATTGGAGCCTGGCTATGGAATTTGACGCCATGGGCGCTTTATCAACCAAGTTTAATGAGACACCAGAACTTGCTTCTCGTACCTATGATACAGACCGTGATGGTTTTGTAATTTCAGGTGGTGGCGGTATGGTGGTGGTTGAAGAGCTTGAACATGCACTGGCTCGGGGCGCTAAAATTTACGCTGAAATCGTCGGTTATGGCGCAACTTCTGATGGTTATGACATGGTTGCGCCTTCGGGCGAGGGCGCAGTACGCTGTATGCGTCAAGCCATGCAGAATCTGACGGGTGATATTGATTATGTGAATACTCATGGTACCTCTACTCCTGTCGGTGATGTAAAAGAGTTAGGGGCGATTCAGGAAGTGTTTGCTGGTAATAGCCCTCTGATTAGTGCAACTAAAGCGATGACGGGTCATGCGCTAGGGGCCGCCGGTGTACATGAAGCAATATATTCTTTATTGATGATGGAAAATGACTTTGTTGCACCGAGCATCAACATCAATACCTTGGACGATCAAGCCGAAGGACTGAATATTGTGGTCAATCAAGCTCAACCGGCCAAATTAAATCGTGTGATGTCGAACAGTTTTGGTTTTGGTGGCACAAATGCCACTTTAGTGATGGAACGCTTTCAAGACTAAAAACCTAGTGCTAGGTGAATGAGCCGCCAGCAGGCGGCTTTTTTGTTTTTTAGATCTCTGAACTGGTATTTTTCACTAAAAAATAACGCCGTGTATCTGCAAGCTTAAAGTTCACCGAACTCTCGCTTGTGTTATATTGCTGCTATTGAAAATCGTGGATTGCAGTTGAACGCGAAATGAAAATAGTTGTAGATGAAAATATCCCCTTCGCCCAGCAAATATTAAGTCAACATGGCAAAGTTGTGCCAGTCGATGGACGGACGATGCGGGCTGAGCAGTTGCTTGATGCGGATGCGCTGCTGGTGCGCTCGGTAACCCAAGTAAATCGAAAATTGCTTGCGCAGGCGCAAAATCTGAAGTTTGTTGGCACCGCAACCATTGGTACCGAACATGTCGATCAATGCTATTTGGCGCAGCAAGGGATTGCCTTTGCTAGCGCGCCGGGCTGTAATGCCGTTGCGGTTGGTGAATATGTTATTACTGCTTTGCTGGCTGCGGCTGATTTTCGTCAGCAGCCTTTACAAGGTCAAACGATAGCGATTGTTGGCGCAGGTAATACCGGGAGCCAAGTCGCTAAATGTGCAGCTGCAGTTGGCATGCAAGTGTTGTTGTATGATCCACCTCTGGCCGACCTGGGACAGCTAAGTCACTCGGTAAGCTTTGAACAAGTGCTCGCTGCAGATATCATTAGCTTACACGTACCTTCGACTAAAACTGGCGAATATCCAAGCTACCATTTGTTTAATCAAACGGTGTTAAGTCAGCTGCAGCCTCGGCAAATTTTAGTCAATGCTTGTCGTGGAGAAGTCATCGATAACCAAGCGTTATTAGCTTTGGCCGAGCAGCAATTGGCACCATTACTTATTTTAGATGTTTGGGAAGGAGAACCAGCGGTGCTGACTCCTTTGGTTAAGCATGCATTTATCGCGACACCACATATTGCTGGCTATAGCCTTGAAGGAAAAATGCGTGGTACTAGTATGGTTTATCAGGCCATGTGTCAAGCTTTAGGCTTAAAGGTGAATGATATTAGTGACCAGCTATTGCCGTTGGCCGAGTTTAATGAGATCCGTGTTGCGGCATTATCTAGTGAGGCACAACTGACCAAACTGAGTCAGTTGGTGTACGATATTTTTGCCGACGATCGACGCTTTCGAAGTCATGGTTTAAGCCCAGAAGGCTTTGACCAATTAAGAAAACATTACCCGCAGCGCCGCGAATTTAGTGTATTGCGGGTGGTTAATCAAGAGAAGCAAGCTGAGTTAGCTCAACTTGGTTTTAATCGTTAAGAGAAAAAATAGATGCAACAGTTTCATAATGTCGCCATTATTGGCGCCGAAAGTGAGTTAAGCCAACATTTGTTGAGTGAGCTTGAACAACGTGAGTTTCCTCTGGCGCAGCTTTTTCCCATCAATGTAGAAGCTGAAGTCGAAGAAGATCGCCAGTTAAAGTGGCAAGGGCAGTCAATAGATGCGGCTGATCCGCAATTAGTGAATTGGTCAGAATTGAGTATTGCTTGGTTAATGTCTAATCAGGAATCCGCTCTCGATCTGGCTGAACAAGCCTGTCAGTTGGGTTGTATCGTGATTGATATGGTTGACGCGAAACCTGAAACTGCGACTTGGGTTCATGCAGACCTTAACCCCGAACATATTGCTGAGGGGGTCACCGAGCGTTGGTTGTCTTGTCCTTCTAGTTTGGCCGGACAGCTGTCTTTGTTGTTGCATATCATTCAGCAAGATGTCGAGCTTGAGCGGGTCGAAGTGAACGCGCTGCTTAGTGCGGCCAACAAAGGCAAAGCGGGGGTTGATGAGTTAGCGGGACAAACAGCGCGTTTGTTAAATGGTCTTCCTGTAGAAGCCAAGCTTTTCCCTCAGCAATTAGCCTTTAATATGCTACCTGAACAAGGAAATGAGCTGCTACAGGGGAGCAGTGAGTTTGAAGCTGAGTTAAGTTTGCAATGTCGCTATCTGTTGCAAGCCCCTGAATTAAGTATCAATGTTAGTGCTATGCATGTTCCAGTATTTTATGGTGATAGCTTGTCTGTGCATCTATATGCGACTTATGCTTTAGATAGACTGACTATTTGTGAATACTTGGAGCAACACTCCGCTTTTGAATTGATAGAAAACGAATTGGTGACCCCCGTTAGCAATATTGCGAATAGCGATACCATCTCGATTAGCCGTTTAAGGCAGAATTTGAGTGATGAACGTGGCTTGAATCTTTGCTTGATGGCTAATAATCCATTAGCGGGGGTGGTGAAGAATGCTGCGCAGATCGGCGAAACCTTGATAAAACAATATATTTAATTGAGTAAGCGGTTTAGATTATTGACACTGCGCCGATAACTCTAGTTGAGGAAAAGCGCAGTAAAATGGGATCTAGGCGTAAACTGTTAGCTGTTTAGCTAGATCAGCTTTTGTTAGCTGGTTATATTAAAGAGATAACAAGGATTGAGTTATTCAGTCTAAAGGATGAACACAAGGAAATACTATGGGGCGGAAGATTTCCCTCGTTGCATTGTCAGCCGTTTTATCACTGATGGTATTAAGACCTGCCATTGCCGAAGACAATGGAACCTTTTATGTCGAGTTAGTTGGCCCCGACGAAGTCGTTGGAGAGCCTGAGCCGCAAATTTATGGCCCAGTACGCAGCAACGATACCTTATGGGCGATTGCCAGCCTAAACCGGCCCTCCCGCTCAGTCAGCGTATATCAGATGATGTACGCGATCTTGAAAAAAAACCCACAAGCCTTCAATAACGGTAATATAGATTCGATTATTAATGGTAGCTTCTTAACCTTGCCTGTTGCGGCAGAGGTGGAGTCTGTTAACCATCAAATGGCGGTGAATGCATTAGCGCCAAAACCTAAACCGAAACCTGTCAAAAAGACTGTTGTTACCAATCCTACAGCTAGTTCAGCGGTTGAAAAACCTGTAATGGCCGAGTCAGTAAAGGTTAATGCAGCGGCTTTAGAGCAAACAGAGCACAATTTAGATTCCTTGCGTGACAAGTTAGAAACTCGTATCGACGAGTTAGAACAACTGAAACGTCAAGAATTTGATGTATTAAAACAGCAAATGGATGAGTCTAGCCAACAAATGATGGGTTTGGCTGAAGTCAATCATCGGATGAAGATGCGCATCCAAGAGTTAAGCGATGAATTGGCTGGTATCCGTGAAGAATTAAATGAAAACCGTAAGAATCAGACGCAAATATTACAATTATTAGAAAAGCCCAAAGTTGATGTTCTCGAGAACCAACCGGAAACCTCCTGGATGTCTGAGTTTTTCTCCTCGCCGCTGAATATTGGCTTAGTTGTCTTTATCCCTATTTTGCTCATTGCTTTAGTGATCACCTTAGTGCTTCGGCGTAAGGCTAAACGAGAGTTGGAAGAGCAAGATAAGGAAATGGCTGAGTCGACGATTTCGTTAATGGATGAAGAAGATGAATTTTCTAAGTTATTTAGTGAAAATCTAGATCCTGAAGATGAATCCTCAGATGAATTTGCGAGTGACTTTGCTGAAGAACCCGATTTAAGTGTTGAAGACGCAACATTGGTCGCCGACGAAGACTCGGATGATTTAGAGCCAGAAACAGAGGAAGCTAGTTTTGAAGATTTTGCATCCACTCAGCAGAATTTAGAAGATGAGATAGCGCTTGATGAAAGCGAAATGTCAGCTTTAGATGATTTTGAGATGGATGATTTGGTGCCTGATGATACTGATGCCCCGCTAAATACATCAGAGCCAGAGGAGGACGCCGATTCGATCATTAGTGCCGATGATTTAGCCGCGGCTTTAGCTTTGGACGATGATGAAGATCTATTTGATGTTGCCAAAAGCGAGCCACTCGATGAATCTGAAGAGATATCTTTTGAAGATGCGTTAAAGCAGCAGCAAGCAATGGAGGCGGAACTTTCAGAGGTTAGCGATCAAGATAAAATAGACCTCGATAATATTGATTTATCAGAAGACTTGGTTAATGACGAGCTAACCGAGCAGGCGAGCACTGCAGCGCCTGAAATTCAGGAAGAGTCTCCGGAAGCTGAAGTTGGATCGGAAGATGAGTTTGAAACTGAAACTGAAACTGAAACTGAAACGCCGCTCGCTACAGAGCTGGAATCTGAGTTGGTCGACTTTGATTTAGATGATGATCAAGTCGGCTTGGCAGATATAGAATTAGCAGATCCGACTATCGAAGATGAGAACGATAGTAACCAGTTTGCTGAAGCAAGCCAACCAGAAGCGCCATTAGACGTCGATTTAGCTAACTTAGAGCTTGAGAACAACGTCGTTGACATTGCTGCGGTGTCAGAGGTTTCAGCTGAGCCTGAGCAGGCTATGGATGCTGATGACGATATCGATGGGATGTTTGCTGATTTTGGTGAAGATATCTTTAAGCAAGATGCGGAACCAACGGATAGTGAGCTTCCCTCCCGTAGCGAAATCGAAGCACGCGAGTTTGTGGATATCGACATGTTGCTAAATGATGCCGATGAGCAGGAGGGTGATGATAATGATCCCTACGATAAGCCAAGTTTAGATCTGGAATTAGACTCTTTCCCAGACGTCTTACCGCAGGATGATAAGACTGATGTTGATATTAATGCAGAACTTGCTTCGAAGTTAGATTTGGCGAGAGCCTATTTAGAAATTGATGATCAAGATGGTGCGAAAAAGATTTTACAGGAAGTCATGGTCAGTGATGATCAGTCACTGAAAAAGGAAGCCGAAGACTTACTCGCTCGTTTTAGTTAGCATTAAGACCAACAATGGTTTTATACCATTGTTGGTTCAATTCTGTTCCGACCCGTCCGGCTCGATATTTACAGCATATTGTCGCTATCCCCCTTAACGTTGAATAAGCGGTGACTTTATTCAGTCATTTTTTTATTATATGCGGCTAAAGTTATTACTAGTGGAAAATTATGCGCATTGCTCTGGGCATCGAATATGATGGTGCCGGTTATTTTGGTTGGCAGCGCCAACGAGAAGTAAAATCAATTCAACAAGAATTGGAAGCCAGCTTATCGGTCGTGGCAAATACGAGTATTGGAGTACAGTGTGCAGGACGTACCGATGCTGGCGTGCATGCCACGGGGCAGGTGGTTCACTTTGATTCGCCTGTTGAGCGAAAGATGGCTGCATGGACCCTAGGTGTTAATGCCAATTTACCTAAAAATATTGCGGTACGTTGGGCCCAGCCTGTGAGTGATGAATTTCATGCTCGCTTTAGCGCAACGGCTAGGCGTTATCGGTATGTTATTTATAATAGTCGTTATCGCCCTGCGGTGTTGTCCCAAGGGTTGAGTTTCTACCATCATCCTTTAGATGTAGAATTAATGGAGCAGGCTGGACAAGCATTATTGGGTGAGCAAGACTTTACTTCATTTCGTGCGCTACAATGTCAAAGTCGTAGCCCCTGTCGTCGCTTGGAGCACTTGAAGGTGACCCGGTATAACGATTATGTTGTCGTAGACATTAAAGCGAATGCCTTTGTGCATCATATGGTGCGCAATATCGTGGGTAGCTTACTCAAAGTCGGGCAAAAAGAACGTCCCATTGAATGGATCGCTGAATTGTTGGCCCTGAAGGATCGAGCACAAGCTGCTGCAACCGCGAAAGCTGCGGGCCTATACCTGGTAAAGGTTGATTATCCGCAGCAATTTAATTTACCGGAACAAGCAATGGGGCCGTTGTTTTTGCCAGCAAGTTAAAAAAAATGTAACGTGATGAAGGGTTAGACCAGTTTTAAGTAAAACATTGTGGCTAATTGTGGTTTAATTGCGGCCATTCGATGCATTCTGTATTTTCGGCGTTTAGCGCCTATTGAGAAGTAAGGTTCCCGATGAGTTGGTTAGAGAAAATTCTTCCTAAGAGTAAAAGTGCTTCTGGTAAGCGACGTAACATACCAGAAGGTGTATGGACAAAGTGTGCTTCATGTGAGCAAACTTTGTACCGTGCAGAGGTTGAACGTAACCATAATGTATGCCCTAAATGTGATCATCACATGCGGATTGGAGCGCGTGAGCGTCTAGACGCATTTTTAGATAAAGATGGCCGCGAAGAATTAGGGGCTGATTTAGAGCCGCGTGATAAATTAAAGTTTAGAGATAGCAAAAAGTATAAAGACCGCTTAGTTGCCGCACAGCGTAATACTGATGAAACGGATGCTTTGGTGGTTATCAAGGGTGAACTCAAAGGTTTACCGGTCGTGGCCTGTGCATTTGAATTTGCATTTATGGGCGGTTCTATGGGGTCTGTGGTGGGCGCTCGCTTTGTTGTCGCGGTAGATAAATGTTTAGCGGAAAACCGCGCTTTAATTTGCTTTTCAGCAAGCGGTGGCGCTAGGATGCAAGAAGCGTTGTTTTCGCTGATGCAAATGGCAAAAACTGCAGCTGCCTTAGCAAAAATGAGAGAACAAGGTTTACCTTATTTTTCGGTGCTCACCGACCCTACCATGGGCGGCGTCTCAGCAAGTTTTGCGATGTTAGGTGATATTAACATTGCTGAGCCTAAAGCCTTAATTGGCTTCGCTGGGCCTCGAGTGATTGAACAAACTGTTCGAGAAAAATTACCCGAAGGTTTCCAACGCAGTGAGTTCCTGCTCGAGAAAGGAGCCATCGATATTATTATTGATCGGCGGAATATGCGGGACCGAATCGCGAGCATGGCTTCTAAAATGATGGGGATCGTAGAAAATGAGGTGGCTGTTGAAGTGGTCATCGACACCATCGAAGCCAATGAAGACGCCGTGTTTGCCGAACCGGCCAACGAAAAAGATTAATATGCCAGTTACAACTGAACCATCAAGCCGGTCTCTTGCAGACTGGCTTTGTTATTTGGAAAATCAGCACCATAGTGCCATTGACTTGGGCTTGGAGCGAGTTGAAAAAGTCGCTAAACAGGGTGGTTTGTGTCACGTCAATGCGACGGTTATCACAGTTGCGGGGACGAATGGGAAAGGCTCCAGTTGTGCGTTGTTAGAACAAATATTGTTGTCTCAGGGTTTTCGAGTTGGGGTTTATAGTTCTCCACATATTATTGATTATCGAGAACGGGTTCGAATTAATGGCAACTCACCCGAGGCCGAAGTATTTTGTCGCTCCTTCGCTGCCATTGAGCAGTTACGAGGTGATACTAGTTTAAGTTATTTTGAATTTGGTACCTTGGCCGCAGTGTGGTTATTGGCTCAGTCTCAACTCGATTATTTGATCCTAGAGGTTGGATTGGGAGGGCGTTTAGATGCGACGAATATTGTTGAGCCCGATGTGAGTGTTGTAACCACAGTGGCAATGGATCATATTGATTGGCTAGGTGATGATTTAGCCCAGATTGGTCGAGAAAAGGCTGGGATCTTCCGCCCAAAAGGGAAGGTGGTGATCGGTGATGAAGATATCGTCAGTAGTGTATTGCAATGTTCTGAATCGCTCAACTGCCAGCAGTTGGCTGCGGGTCGAGAATATCATGTCGTGAAGTCCGCTAATAGTTGGAGTTATCAAGGAGAGACACTTTGTTATCAGGAGCTACCTTATCCATTGCTACCTTTAAGCAATGCGGCGACGGTGTTGGCAGTTCTTGAACAGCTGGGCTTAAATATCGACCCCTTGCTTATTCAGCAGGCGATTAGTGAGTGGCGTTTAGCGGGGCGTTTACAAACGATTTCGCAACAGCCTCTGATTGTTGCAGATGTCGCCCATAATCCCCAGTCGGCCACTTATTTAGCATCACAGTTACCTAAATTGGCGCAGGGTCGTAAGGTGTTCGCTTTATGCGCGATGCTTTCTGATAAGGATATTGCTGCATCGGTAGCACCTTTGTTAAGTTTGGTTGAATGCTGGTATATCAGTGGTCTGGAAGGTGCTCGAGGCGATGATGGTACGAGTTTGGCAGCATGCTTAGCGCCTCCAATTAAGCAGCAGCGCTTTACATCGCTGACCGAAGCTTACCAGTCTGCTCGGCGCAGTTTGGATGAACACTCAATGTTAATTGTATTTGGTTCTTTTTTTACGGTTGCAGAGGTATTAGAATTCTCTTCAGCCCCTACTTAGCAGAGAGTCTATTTTGACTGCACAGTTTAAGAATCGCCTCGTGGGCACCATTATTTTGGTAGCTTTGGGGGTGATCATAATTCCTGATATTCTTGATGGGAAAAAAACGAGGGTAGAGGAAGAGTTTAATGCGATCCCCTTTGCGCCGACCGTAAACTCTTTGCCGCCGTTGCTTATTGAACTCGAGAATGAGCAAACCTTAGTCGAATCGTCTGACCAGATAGAGGCTAAATCTAGGGAACAACAAGTCACAGATAAACCTTCTGTTAGTGAAGTTGTCCCTAAGGTTAAATTTGAAAAACCAGCCTATATTGTTCAGCTAGGTACTTTTAAGAATGCCCAAAACGTGCTGCGTTTAGTGACTAAGTTACGCGATGCAGGTTTTCAGGCTCATTCTTTCCCGGAGCCAGCGGTTGAAGGGGAGTTGAATCGGGTATTTGTTGGACCCAACGTGTCGAAACCGACCTTGGCGCAGCAACAAAAAAAATTGAAAGAGCTGACGGGCTTGAGTGGTTCAATTCGCCAGTTTGACCCTTTATTTAAATGAAGATAAAAAAATACATAGACGCATTTGTTTTTGTTTCTGGTAGAATTCGCAGCGTTTTTCAACAAGTAGAAAATTTATGACTTGGGTAGACTACGTCATTCTTGGCGTAATAGTATTATCAGCATTAATCAGCTTGGTTCGTGGCTTTATCAAGGAAGCGCTTTCCTTAGTTTCTTGGGTCGCTGCGTTTTTTATCGCCAGTCAGTTTTATCATGATTTATCTAGTTATTTCACGCTTATCGAAAACCCCTATTATCGCAGTGGTTTAGCCATTGTTTTGCTATTCGTGGCCACCTTAGTGCTTGGCGCATTAGTGAATTACTTATTCAGTCATCTCGTCACTTCCACCGGACTAACTGGGACCGATAGGGTCTTGGGTATTTGTTTTGGTGCAATTCGCGGTGTTTTGGTGGTAAGCGCTTTGCTCTTTGTGTTGTCGTTTACCGGATTTCCAGAATCACTTTGGTGGAAGGGCTCAATATTGATCCCTGAGTTCACCGTGATTGTTCAATGGTTTTTTGAATTTTTAAAAGATTCTTCTAGTTTTTTGCATAACTACCAATCTTAATAAGGAAAAGCTTCATGTGTGGTATTGTCGGTATTGTCGGTGCTAGTCCCGTTAACCAAGCCATTTACGATGCACTAACCGTGTTACAACATCGAGGTCAAGACGCCGCGGGGATTGTGACGATTACCGAAGGAATGTTTAAGCAACGTAAAGCCAACGGATTGGTCAGAGATGTGTTTGAAGTCAAACATATGCAGCGTTTACGCGGTAATTTGGGTATTGGTCACGTGCGTTATCCAACTGCGGGTAGTTCTAGTGCTGCAGAAGCTCAGCCATTTTATGTGAACTCTCCTTTTGGCTTAGCCTTAGCGCATAATGGTAATTTAACCAACGCCAAAGAGTTACGAGAAGAAATGGCACAAAGTGCGCGTCGCCATATTAATACGACTTCGGATTCTGAAGTATTGTTAAATGTGTTGGCCCATGAGTTAGACAACATCGTTCAAGACGAACTTTGTGAAAAACAAGTTTTTCGAGCCATTAGTGCAGTACACAAGAAAGTCCGTGGTGCATATGCGGTTGCGGCCTTAATTATCGGTCAGGGTATGGTCGCTTTTCGTGATCCTCATGGGATCCGCCCTTTGGTCTTGGGTCAAAAAGTTAGTGATGTTGATGCAAATAAGATGGAATATATGGTTGCATCTGAGAGTGTTGCTCTAGATGCTGTGGGTTTTGAGTTTGTCCGTAGTGTCGCTCCTGGTGAAGCGCTGTATGTAACCGAAGCGGGTCAACTCTATACTCAGCAATGTGCAGAGAACCCTAGCTACAATCCTTGTATTTTTGAATATGTCTATTTTGCGCGACCAGATTCGACGATTGATAAAATCTCAGTTTATGGTGCTCGAGTGAACATGGGAACTAAGTTGGGAGAAAAAATTAGCCGAGAGTGGGACGATTTGGATATCGATGTGGTGATCCCAATCCCTGAAACTTCTTGTGATACCGCCTTGCAGATTGCGATGCATTTAAATCTCCCTTATCGTCAAGGTTTTGTAAAAAACCGCTATATTGGTCGTACTTTTATTATGCCAGGCCAAGTTCAGCGTCGTAAATCGGTACGTCGCAAGCTCAACGCAATTGACGTGGAATTTAAAGGTAAAAACGTATTGTTGGTTGATGACTCGATCGTGCGTGGTACAACCTCGGAGCAAATTATCGAAATGGCCCGAGAAGCTGGCGCGAATAAGGTGTATTTTGCATCAGCCTCACCAGAGATCCGCTTCCCTAACGTTTATGGGATTGATATGCCTTCGGCTAATGAGTTGGTGGCCCATGGACGTGAAGTTGATGAAATTTGTCAGCTAATAGGGGCTGATGGGCTCATCTTCCAAGATCTCGATGACTTAATTGAAGCCTGTCGACAAAGTAATCCTGAAATTCATAATTTTGAGACCTCGGTATTTAATGGTAAGTACGTCACCAATGATATTGACCAAGACTATTTGAATTACCTCGATCAGCTACGAAATAACGACTCTAAAGCGTTACAAGCAGAAGAAGATGTCGTTAGCTTAGAAATCCATAACGAAGATAGTTAAGCAGACTGGAAACAGCTGTTGATTGCTACTGTGATAAAAAAAGCACCTTGTTTGGTGCTTTTTTTAAGTACAGGTATTAAATAAACTTAGCGCGAGAAATGCTGTTTACTAAATTCAACACGTTCTATGGCGGAACGTTTGAGACCTTGTTTGGCTTGTTCTTCAACCAGCTTCAAACGAGGTAAAATGCCTTCACCGTTGGCGATTTGGATGGCTAAGCCTGGGCGAGCATTCAGCTCGAGCAACATCGGTCCATCAGACTTATCTAGAACCATATCCGTTCCCAAGTAACCCATTCCAGACATTTCGTAGCAGCTGGATGCCAGTTCTAGCAAGCGTTGCCAATGAGGAACTATCAGCTCTTTTAAGGGCCGATCGGTATCGGGGTGGACTTCGACTGGGCGATCAAACTGTACTGCGTGCAAGGCGCGACCGCTGCCTATATCGATACCGACGCCTACGGCACCTTGGTGTAAGTTGGCTTTGCCATCGGAAGCGGCAGTTGATAGGCGCATCATAGCCATCACAGGGTAGCCCTGAAAAACGATGACTCGTACATCGGGGACGCCTTCAAAACTAAAGCCTTCAAAACAGGAATCAAACTCGATTAAGGCTTCAATTACCGCTACATCTGGGCTACCTCCTAAGGAAAATAAGCCTGCCAGGATGTTTGAGCAGTGTCGTTTTATATCTTCATCATGGCTAGGAGCTCCACTGGGCTTATAAAACACCCCAGATTTTTGTTTGGTGATCACCAAAATACCTTTGCCACCAGAGCCTTTAGCAGGCTTGATGACAAATCCTGAGTGTTTGCGTAACATCGGAATAATGGAGCGAATATCATGTTGGGTACGTACTACACCAATCAGAGCAGGGATGGTGACGTTATCCCGCTGAGCGATAATTTTGGTCTTAAGTTTGTTGTCCACCAGCGGAAAAAGTTTACGTGGATTATAACGGCTAATATATCCGGTATTTCGCTGGTTCATGCCCATAATACCTTTACGAGCAAGGGCAAATGGACTGCAAAATTGATTAAACATCAGTCCTCCCTATCAGCCAATGGTTTGAAGCGACGTAATTCCAATAAGCGATATCCAGTGTAATTTCCTAAAATGAGGATAATGCCAAGAACGATAAATTGAATACCCATGAAGTTAAAGGTTAAGTGGCGTACATATTCGTTGTTCATTGCTAGGAACGCGAGTACCGCAACTAATAAGCTCCCACCGCCTTGTAGTACAACTTCTTTAGGACCTTCTTCTTCCCATAACACCGACATCCGTTCAATCGTCCAAGATAAAATAATCATTGGGAAGAAGGTGATTTTTAAACCTTCGGTCAATCCAACTTTAAAACTAATCACACTAAATATTGAAATAATACCAATCACGGTAATAATGACCGCCGATATTCGCGAGACCAGCAGTAGGTTAAGGTGAGATAAATACCCGCGGATGATTAAACCAGTCCCAACTACCAATAAAAAGCCGATTAAACCGGTGATTAATGAGGTTTGCATAAAGGCCATTGCAATCAGTACGGGCATAAAAGTACCCGAGGTCTTTAAACCGACTAAAACTCGAAGCAATACCACAATCAGCACCCCAATTGGGATTAATAAAATCCCCTTAAATAGGGCTTGTTCTTCCAAGGGTAAGCTGTCGATAGAGAAATTAAGGAAATCAGCCTCGCTAATTTTCGGTGCAACTGCAGATTGAGCGCTTTGTTCAACCAGCAACATCGAAAAGCTGACCCGCGAATTTTGCGCTCCGATGACTTCTAGTAAGCTGTTACCGTTATACTCCCACAATAAAGTATTCTCGGGACGACCTTGGGTCCCAGTGTTTAAGTCGAATATTTGCCAATTATTTTCGTCTTTAAATACCTGGATGTATTCGGTAATTGTTTGCCTGCGTCGCCCATCTTCGAGATGCAAGCCCCTTACAATTCGTGCAGGGACATCGGCATTATTTAACAAATCTACAATTAGGCGATTTTTGGGTTTGTAATCTAAGATGAGGCCAGTATTTTGGTTGCTACTGGCTGCGTCGATAGTCAGCGCTTTGATGAGTTCTCGTGCAAAGCTATAAGCATCTGCAGAGACTTCTTTTGCCTGCTTTGCTAAATGGTTAGCCGCGGTAAAGTAGGGTTCGGGATACTCGGTAAATAGAGTCTCGGGCATTTGACTTTGGTAGGTATCACCAGCCTTTGGATCCACTAAGAAGTCTACTTTGTAATACATTTCTTGATGACCGTTGGCTTGTCGCTTGGTCCAGATCGCGCGAGGGTTGTTTTGCTCATTCACAAAAGACAAGCCGTAAGCTAATGAAGCCGTTGATTCATGGATCCGAGTGTAACCTTGCTGAGTTTGAGGTAGGGCTAGTACGGCTTCAACGCTATCGCCTTTAGCATCAAACTCAACCTTTGCTTCAATTGACCATATTTGGCGTTTCTCTCCTGGAAACCAAGGTACTTCAAAGCTGATATGTCGATAGAAGGTCATGCTGATCCCTAGCAGCATACACAGAGTGACGATGAGGTAAAAAATATGACGAGAACTCATGTAAGTTAATCCTTAAAAGTCGGCTTTGGCTGGCTAAACTTGTGACTGATATCAACGACTGAAATGTCTTTCAAGAAGCTTCGTCCAAGTAATACCGGATAACTTAGATGAGAGCGATCGCTTAGGGTAAACTGCACTTTTTCGGAAATTGGCCCCAGTTTGACTAACATCGATACAACGGGGCGTTTCTCAGCGCTATTGCTGGACGATTGAATCACTTCTGCAGTTCTAATTACTGGACGCTCAATCATGATATCTTGTTTAATTGTGTCATGGCGAAGGTTGAAACGAACCCAGTTTTTCCCATCACGTTCAAATTTTACGATATCGACAGCATTGAGAGAGGAAGTTGCAGCGCCAGTGTCGATCCGCGCTTGAAAGGCCATTTTTTGATGCTCGAGGCTGACCCATTCTGTTTCACCGATTACAGTTTTATTACCCAGTTGGTAGCGACTGATATTGCTGCAACTTGGTTTTGTTTGGGGTTCGCTGATAATTACCGGAGCGGGGGTGATCTCGGAAACTTTTTGTTCGAGTTGTTTAAAATGTTGCTCTTGCTTCAACAATTGACCATTGATGGCTTCACATTGGCTTAATATCGTGGTTTGTTGCTGACTGAGCTGGCTTAACTGTTGTGTTAGTTGTTCAGCTTGTTGGTTCGGTTGCTGAATCGCACAAGCGGTGAGAGCGAGTGAAAATGAAATTACGGAAAGCTTTTTCATAGTTTGAATCCGTCGAATAAAGTAAAAATGACAGTCTAATTATTGCTTTTAGCATAGTCTAACAGCTGTTATTAGTCTGGATTAATGGCAATTAAAACAGCACGTTTGGGGGCTGGTAAGCCTTCCACTGTTCTCGTTTTGTCGCTTGGGTCTAGGTAGTCGTTTAAAGACTCATGAGTCATCCAAGGTGTGCTGCGTTGCTCATCGGTGGAGGTGATGTCGATATCGACAATACGCACGTCGACAAAGCCGACTTTTTCCAACCAAAGTTTTAATGCAGCAGTACTCGGTAAAAACCAAACATTCGGCATCTTGCCATAACGACCGGCGGGAACTAGCACTTGTTGTTCATCACCATCGATCACCAAGGTTTCAAGAACTAACTCTCCTCCAGGTTGGAGTTGTTCTTTCAGCTGGATTAGATGATCCATTGGCGAACGACGGTGGTAGAGTACTCCCATCGAGAATACAGTATCGAAGGCCTTTAATTTAGGTAGCTCTTGGATCCCCAATGGCAGCAGGTGAATGCGTTGATCGCGGTTGGCAAAATTACGAATGGCTTCAAATTGCATCAAAAATAAAGTCGAAGGGTCGATCCCAACGACAAATTCAGCGCCATCCCCCAACATTCGCCACATGTGGTAGCCACTGCCGCAGCCTACATCGAGAACATAGCGGTGCTGAAGCGGGGATATGTGCTTGCGCAGACGTTCCCATTTCCAGTCTGAGCGCCATTCGGTGTCAATATGAATACCGTAGATATTGAAGGGTCCTTTGCGCCAAGGATGAAAGTGGCGTAATAGACTCTCAATTTTTTTTCGTTCGCCCGGTTGGATATCTTCTGCTTTACCGATACTGACTTGGCTTGTTAGATCAATATCAGAGCTGGTTAATGTCGGGAGCTTATTGAGTACTCGCTGCCAGCGAGGAAAATCGCCGTGGGCATGTTCATTTTGCCAATCACCTAACTGGGCAGGGAGCGTATATAACCAATGCTTGAGGCGGTTTTTAGCGATAATTTGGTAGAAGTCAGAAAAATCTATCATGGAGGACAAAGGCTTGATACTGCTTAATTATTTAGTCGGTAATTATAGCAAGTTTTAGCTCAATCGGGCGAGAATTGAGCCTATAAAAGTCGATGATTTATGGTTTTTATCAATCTTTGTTTGTTTATTGCGCTAAGTCTATTTTAATCCAAGCCAATCGATTTGATTTTTGATCTCCGATATAGCCGCTATCACACACTGGGATATCCTTACTCGCAATCAGCTGTTGTCCAAATTGATGTACTTTAAAGTGCTGGGCTTTGAGCCGAGCCAAGTCGGATTGCCTAAATGCTTGTTCACTGGACACAAATAACAAGAGCGGACTGCGTTGTTGAATAAAATCATCCATCAATAGGGTTGTGAGCTGTTGTGGATGACTTAACAAGGCGCTCGCACTAGCCCAAGTTTGTTTATTAATTCGCATTAAAGCCAGGTAAGGACGAGGAGATAATGAACTCTGATTGGAGCGATAGGCTGTAAACCATTCAAAATCGCTAGTTTGCCAAAAATAACTGAGTCTGGTATTCGGTGATTTTGTATTGTTTTGGCTGATGTTTTTATTTGGTAATAAGAAATCGTTATAGGTTTTGCTTTGTCCGTCGATACTTAGCTGGGGAAAACGATTGACCAAGGTGCTGTCATCGATTAAGGCTTTTGTTTCGGTATTTTCATTTCTCAATTGTTGTAACTGCGACTCGTAAGTACTACTGATTGTTATGGCGGCACGAGAGCAGTCATTTGTCAGTAACGAGTCGTAGTCTAAGTGACTTATTTCTACGGCCGCTCCAACAGGAGAAATACAGCAAATCAGGGCTGTTAAAAGTAGTTTTCTGCTAAAGTTATTCATAAATCGAGATAATTTGTAAACGTAAGTAAAGACCAACATTAACATAAATTTGCCTCTTGGTTGTTGGCTTTATATGTTCATTCTATAGATAAGACTGCTAGGTTCGTAAAAGGAAAAACAATAATGGGTAATTTGTCAATTAAGCAGCGCCTGATATTAACGGTGCTGATATTACTAGCGGTATTAAGTGGTTTTCAAGCTTGGTTTCAGGCTAGAAATTTATCAGAGGAAACTCGAGCCGATATTGCGAGTGATGCCAAGCAGTTGGCTCAGGCTGCCAGTGACCAAGTGAGCTTATGGTTTGACTCTAAATTGGCGGTTGCGAAAGCGATGTCGGTCAAACCGAGTTCTAAAGAGTTTTTGTCCTATTTGGTTCAAGCGAAGCAAAGTGGTGATTTCCTATATTTTTACTTTGGCAGTGAGCAAGGTGAAATGACGATGAATGACCCGAATGACACTTTACCCGAGGGTTACGATCCTCGTACCAGACCTTGGTATAAAGGTGCGCAGAGTAACGGATCATATATTTCTGAACCTTATGTTGATGTCACTTCGGGGACGATGGTGATCTCGGTTGCTCAGAGAGTCGCTGGGGGGGTATATGCGGGCGACTTGAGTTTAGATGTGGTCACTCAGCGAGTGCTTAATTTAGCTAATAAACAAGTTTATCCGGTCATTGTGAATACCCAAGGCTCAATCATTATTCATTCGGATAAAAACTTGGTTCTTAAGAATGTCTCAGAACTTTCTGCAGATATGAATGCGAACTTTTTGGCTCAGGAAGCACGTAATGCGCACATGAGCGAGTTGCAGGTTAATGGGAAAGACAGTTTTGTTAGTGTGACGACAATTAGTGGCACCGATTGGTACTTATTATTTGTTTATGATAAACAGCAAGCGATGGCGCCAGTTGTCGATATGGTGAAAAGTTCGGTCATATTTGCAGTGGTTTTATTTGTCCTTGTGGCTTTGGTTATGTTTAAGGTAATTACCGTCATGTTGAAGCCAATCCAAGTCCTCGGGGACGCTATCCAAGATCTTTCTTCTGGCGATGGTGATTTAACCAAGCGTATTAACTTACAACGTAGTGATGAAATTGGTGCACTTGCCGAGGGCGTTGATCGGTTCATTGAGCAGTTACATGACTTAATGATAGAGATTTCTGAGGACGCTGATCATCTGCAACGAGCAGCGGCCTTAACCAGTAAGTCAACCGCTGAGTCGAATACCCAAATTGAGCGTCAGCAGGGTGAGGTGACCCAAGTGGCTACTGCGGTCAACGAGATGGCTGCGACGGCCAATGAAGTGGCAAATAATGCGGAGCAAACGGCCGAAGCGGCTCGACAATCAGCCGATTCTTGTGCACAAGGTAAAGTTTTGATCGGTCGTAATCAGCAGCAAGTCAATAGTTTGGCTGGGCAGTTGGATGGTGCTGCAGATACCGTTCAAGAGTTGGAACGAAACACCAAAGAAATTAGTGATATTTTAACCACGATCCAAGGTATTGCCGAGCAAACCAACTTACTTGCGTTGAATGCTGCTATCGAAGCCGCGCGAGCCGGTGAGCAAGGTCGAGGATTTGCGGTTGTTGCTGATGAAGTTCGTCATCTATCTCAACGAACTCAAAGCTCTACTGAAGAAATTAAAGCGATGTTGGAGCGTTTACAAAGTAACACCCAAAGCACCGTACAAACCATGGACGAAAGTCAGCAGTTAGTCAGAATTAGTGTTGAGGAAGCAACCAAAGCTGCAGAAATGCTAGAAAATATCACCAGCTCGATTACTCATATTAGTGATATGGCGACCCAGATTTCTAGTGCTGCCGAAGAGCAGCGGGCGGTTACTGAAGAAGTTGGGCGAAATACTCAAGGGATCCAAGATGCTTCCCTTGAGTTAGCCGAACAAGCTTCCGGAAGCTCTAAACGTGCGACAGAGTTGGATGCTATTGCCGACAAGTTGCACAAAGAAGTGAGTGCTTTCAAAATCTAAGCTTATAGTGGCTTATTGAGTATGAATGCTGATGAAAAACCGATCAATGCGTCGGTTTTTTTATTGATCATGTGACCCTTTGCGTCTGTAGAACGTTGATGGTCAATTGTTGTCATTCTTCCTTGCGTTAAAGGCCAAACCAGCTGTGGTGCGAATATTTTTTACTCGTTGAAATGAATTGTTCACTGATGAATTTGGTATTGCTCTTAGTGGCTGTGTCATAATGCACTTGCTAGCAAGCAGTAATAATGTGACAAAAATTTTAAGGAATCGAGTTGATGAGTTACGACGATAATAATATTTTTGCGAAAATAATTCGCGGAGAAATGGATTGTTTAAAAGTCTACGAAGACCAACATACTTTGGCATTTATGGATATCATGCCACAAGCCGACGGACACACATTAGTATTACCTAAAGAGTCCGCAGAAACACTGTTTGAGCTTTCAGATGAAGGCGCTGCTGCGACCATCAAAACAGTTAAAAAAGTAGCCTCGGCGGTTAAGCAAGTGATGCAGGCTGAAGGCATCAGCCTCGTCCAGTTTAATGGAGAGGCAGCAGGGCAGACTGTGCCGCATTTACATTTTCATATTATTCCTGGCTCACTCTCGGCGGCACGTAGTCACGCACGAACGGTGGTTGATAGTGACACTCTTAAACCTATTGCGGAAAAAATTGCGGCTTTGCTCGCCAATTAATAGTATGAGAGGGAGCGGGCGGGTGACGCTCGCCTATTTAATCGCGACTAAAGAACCAAAGTTAAAACATTGGAACCACAACTCACTGGCACTAAAGCCTGCGTCTTTAAAGCGTTGTTTGTGTTGAGCAATGGTATCAGGGACTAAGACATTGTCTAAAGAACTGCGCTTTTGGCTAATTTCTAACTCGCTGTAGCCATTTGCGCGTTTAAAATCTATGTGTAATTCGCTAATTAGTTCTTGTACTGCTGGCTCCGCAAAAAGAAACTTTTCACTCAGTACCAATAAACCACCTTTCAGCATACCTTGATAAATTTTTTTGAGCAGCGTTAAACGTTGCTCGGGCGCAATAAATTGCAGGGTGAAGTTAAGCACTACCATTGATGCGTTGCTGATCTCAACATCGTTGATGTCTTCACAGATAACACTGACCGAAGTCTCGGCGCGAAATGCATCTAAGTGTTTCTGGCAGCGTTCGACCATTGCTGGTGAGTTGTCTACTGCGATAATATTTACATTTTTTTGCGTCACGGCACGCCGCATCGCCAGGCTAGCCGCCCCCAACGAACAGCCTAGATCATAGATATTGCTATTGGCTTGATGAAATTGACCACAGAGGTGGCCTATGGTTGAGATAATGTTGCTGTAACCCGGTACCGAGCGTTGGATCATATCAGGGAAAACTTCAGCGACTTGTTCGTCGAAGCGAAATTCTCCAAGTTGGGTTATGGGTTGTGAAAATAGTTTATCTTTGCCTTGCATGGCGGCTTCTCGTACCAGTAATAATGAAAAGATGGCTTAAAGCATCACTTGGCGCGCATTGTAACCAGCTAATCGTGGCTTGTCTTTGTCAAATATAGCTTTTAGTAAAGATTTATTACGGTCTATCTATTCTTATTTACGGCAGATTTCCTTTATACTATCGCCTTTTCTCTCGGTGACAGTTAATTTTGTAGCTGTTATTGGAGTAGAATACTCGCTGAATTTTTAAAACGTAAAACGGGAAAGGCCAAATGCGCACTGTTTACTGTGGACAAGTCACCAAAGAGTTAGTTGAACAAGAAATAAATTTAGTCGGTTGGGTTAACCGTCGTCGTGATTTGGGTGGTGTTATCTTTATTGATTTGCGCGACCGAGAAGGCATTGTACAAGTCGTCTTTGATCCAGATCGTGCTGCGGTGTTCGATACAGCGAATAGCTTGCGGAATGAGTTTTGTGTGCGTTTAAAAGGTCGTGTTCGTGCTCGCCCTAATAGCCAAATTAATCCAGATATGACAACTGGTGAAATAGAATTGTTAGGTTTGGAGTTAGAAGTATTAAACCGTTCTGCGCCATTACCTCTGGATAGTAATCAAGATAATTCAGAAGAACAACGTCTTAAATATCGTTACTTGGATTTACGTCGTCCAGAGATGACTCAACGGATGATGTTCCGTGCAAAAGTCACCGGTTTTGTGCGTCGCTTCATGGAAGAGCATGGCTTCTTAGACATTGAAACCCCTATTTTGACTAAAGCTACGCCTGAAGGTGCGCGTGATTACTTGGTTCCCAGTCGAACTCATAAAGGACAGTTTTTTGCGTTGCCTCAGTCTCCGCAAATCTTTAAGCAATTACTGATGATGTCCGGCATGGATCGTTATTATCAAATCGTTAAATGTTTCCGCGATGAAGATTTACGCGCTGACCGCCAACCTGAATTCACCCAGATTGATATCGAGACTTCATTTATGACTTCGGATGAAGTTATGGCGGTTACGGAGCAAATGGTCCGTGAATTATTTATTGCGATGTTAGGTGTCGATCTCGGTAAGTTTCCAAAGATGACCTATGCCGAAGCGATGCGTTTATACGGCTCAGATAAACCTGATTTACGTAATCCGATGCAACTGGTTGATGTAGCTGACTTACTACAAGAGGTTGAGTTTAAAGTATTTTCTGGCCCCGCAAATGATGAAAAAGGTCGAGTTGCGGTATTACGAGTCCCGGGAGGCGCTTCGCTCTCACGTAAGCAAATTGATGATTATGGTAAGTATGTTGGGATCTACGGCGCGAAAGGCTTAGCGTGGATGAAGGTTAATGATCTTGCTGCTGGTATCGGGGGTTTGCAATCACCGATCCTTAAGTTTTTAACGGAAGATGTTGCCAAGGCCATTGTTGAGCGCTGTAAGGCACAAGATGGCGATTTAATCTTATTTGGTGCTGATAAGGCAACCATTGTTTCCGAGGCGATGGGGGCTTTGCGTCTTAAAGTTGGCGAAGATTTAGGTCTAGTCAGTGATCAATGGAAACCGCTATGGGTGGTCGATTTCCCAATGTTTGAAGAAGTTGACGGTCAATTCCATGCGATTCATCACCCGTTTACCGCGCCTGTTGTAGGCGTGAGTGCTGAACAGCTGGCCCAAAGCCCAGCGGGTGTATTATCGAACGCTTATGATATGGTGCTCAATGGTTGTGAACTTGGCGGCGGTAGTGTTCGTATTCATAAACAGGATATGCAAGCAGCGGCCTTCAAGGTGTTAGGCATAAGCGATGAAGAGGCCCAAGAAAAATTTGGCTTCTTATTAGAAGCGTTACAATACGGCGCTCCACCGCATGCTGGCTTAGCTTTTGGTTTGGATCGTTTGTTGATGTTGATGACAGGAGCCAGTTCGATCCGTGATGTTATGGCATTTCCAAAGACCACGACTGCGGCATGCCCTCTCACTAGTGCTCCGAGTGCCGCTAACCCATTGGCTTTGGCTGAGTTGGCTTTGAGTATCAACAAACCCGCTTAGCAGAGTGGTGCGGTTTTATGTATCAACGGCGAGCTAAGCTCGTCGTTTTTTTGTCAGTATTTATTTTTCAGCTTTTGTTGATTGATGATGGTGATAGGTTTCTTTGCGGTGGGTCAGCTGGCTTCGGTAGTTCAATTACGGGGTAAAGCTTTATCAGTTTACCGTCTTTATCTAACAGGCCGCCTTTATCGCAGCAAGCTTGATAAAAGGCAAGGGCTGCCTCCTTGGTTTGCGGTCGACCAAATAAATAGCCTTGAACTTTGTCAAAACCATTCTTGATTAGCCAATTGGCATGCTCTATGGTTTCCACTCCTTCCACTAATATCTCGTAATTTAAGGTGTACATTAATTTACGCATACTGAGTACGATATTCTGAGTCGGTATGGAAGTGATCGCATTATGACCAAATTCTCGGTCGAATTTTATTTTGTCACAGGCTAGATTACTTAAATAACTGAGTGAGGTGAAGCCTTTACCAAAATCATCGAAGGCAACTCTAATGCCAGCGCCTCGAATCTCCTTGAGTTGATTTTTTACTTGGGGATAGTTTTGTACCGCGACACTCTCGGTAATTTCCAGTTCTAGTAAGTTATTTCCAGGACTAATGGTCCTATATTTACTAATTAGTTTTTGAGCAAAGAGTTTGTCTTCAAACTGGTGGCCGCTAATGTTAAAAGCAACGGTGAGGCCTTGGTAACCAAGAGCATTGAATTCTTCTAACAGTGCCAAAGATTTATCGATGACCCAATAGCCCAGAGGCAGGATGTGACGACCGGATTCGACAATATCTAAGAACTGGCCTGGGTTCATTAAACCTTGGGTCGGGTGATTCCAGCGAAGTAGCAATTCAAAACCAGTTATTTTCTGTTGTTGCATCGATACTTGAGGCTGCAAGAACAGTTCCAGTTCATTGTTACTCATTGCATTTTGAAATTGGTTTTCAATGGTGAACACCATGTCGTTGTTGCGTGCTAATTCGATATCAAAGTGAGTACAGCAATTGCGGCCCTTTCGTTTGGAAGAGTACATGGCTAGGTCAGCATATTTTACCAACAACTGTGGCTCATACTCGGCCTGTTTCGCAGTCGCGATCCCAATACTGAGGGTGACCCGCATCGACACTCCGGAAATTGTAATATCCCGAGATATTTCTCGCGCCAAGCTATAGGCGTAACCTAATACACTGTCTTTATCCTGTTGATTGACTAAGAGGGTGAATTCATCACCACCAAGGCGAAAGGTGTTGGAGGCAAATTGACTTAAACGTAAGATCCGTTTAGCGACTTGAATTAAAAGCAAATCGCCAAAGTCGTGGCCGAGTGTGTCGTTAATTGTTTTAAAGTTGTCGAGGTCTATATAGATGAGGCAGAGCTCTTCGTCTTTTTGTTCAGCGTTTTTTAGGGCCTTGGTTAAGTGTTGTAAGAAGGCACTGCGATTCGGTAATTCGGTCAATGGATCTTCCATTGCCATTTTTTCGAGCACTTTTGTATTCGCAGCAATGTTGGTTCGCATTTCAGTAAAGCTATTGGCTAGCTGAATAGAGATCGAATCTAAGGCATCAAACTCATCATTGAATAGGTGGATATGCTTTTGTGGCTGGTATCCCTTGCCTTCCAATATGCTCGGTAAGTGAGTGGTATGGTAACGTAAACTTTTGACGGGACGGCGCATCAGCAGTAAGCCTATGGAGATACTTAAAAGCATGGTAAACAGCAATAGCAGTGCGAGTTTATTGCGGAAGTCGGTGAGCTGAGAGACTTGCTCACTCCAATCTTTAAGTACCACTAGTTTTAGACTATTCGAAGCACTGTCTTGGATTGAGTAAAGTTTGCCGACAATGGTTTTGTCTTCAACCATAAAGGTTAAATCATCGTGGTTACGGTATTCTATTGCACTGTCAAACCATTTTTGACTCAGTACTTGAGTATTGGTTGCGAGTAGCACGCTTTTGTAGATCGGTCGGTCAACATCAACGATCGCCAATTCTATGTCATCGAGTTGAGTTACATTGATGAGTGCATCGGCCAATTCTAATTGAAATGCCAGAACCCCTAGTTCAGCACTGCGAGTTCGCACCGGGAGTGAAACCCAGAGAAAACATCGTTCTTCACATTCGAGTAATTTCATCGGTTTCGTGTGTATTGTGACCTGTTCGAGTAAGCTTTTAGGTGGCATTATTTCTGGCAAGCTACAAGAATAATTGTCGAGATCGTATACGGTGCAACCATTTACAATGGGAAGTAGCCACTGTAATTCAGGTAATTGTTGGCTTAAATAGTGATCCAACTGAACCATATTCTCAGCCTTGCTAAACAAGGTTTGGGTTTCAAAAATGTAGGTGATGCTGTCACTTAAGCGGTCAATTTGGTCTTTAAATTCCAATGCATAGTTATCAAGATAACTTTGTTTTAATTGAGTTTGTTGATGTTTGTTGTGCTCCATGGCTGTCAAGCCAAAGATAGAGACGACTACGCCAGCAGCTAATACCCATATCAAGGTTAGTTTCAGTCTTACACTGATATAGCGATTTTTAATATCAATTAATGGGAATTTACGGAGCTTCATTGACCATCCCGATGTTTATTATTTTTACTGCGTGGTAAAACAGTCGCCACTTTAATTTATTAAGCATAGAGTTAATTGTCAAAAACGATAACTAAGTTGTATCGCGAATAAGCGCCAATAACGTTCTGGGTTGTTGACTGCGTTTGAATTTAGATCGTTAACTGGGGGGATCATGGAGGTTCCCGTGAGCCAGTGGTGTTCTATTTTTAGTTGGAAATGCTGATGAAAATTCCAGCTAGCTCCGAGGGCTAAATCATCGATATCCCTTAGGTTAGGAGTGATATCCGCATCAACAAAATGGCTATTATCGTAGCGTGCAAACAGGCTCCATTGAGGAGTCAACATGTAAATACCTTGAAGATAATAGGTATTCATATCGATACTGCCGTCAAAATTAGACGCTAAGCCTTGGGCCATAGCATTTTTCCCTTTTGCATAGGTACCACCTCGACGTAGGCTGTATTCAGCCGTGAGTTCATATTTTTTTTGAGCATACTGTAAAGAGAGTATGTACTGGTCAAGGTCGATAAAAAAATCAAAGGGTGCATAAACTAATTCACCATTAGGAGGAATTGGGATGGCAAGGTTAATCGCATCGATAAGTTGAGTTTTTAAGCGTCGATAGTCGAAGGCCACGGACCAATTGGCATTAGGTTGGATGGATAAATGCAGTGATGTGTTCCAATCGGCGGTGAATTTACCTTCTTGACTTCGCCCAAAAAAACGTCGGCTAAAGCTTTCATCGAAGGCTTCTTTGCCAATTGATGCAGCAAAATTGTATTGTTGCCCAGAAGGGCTGAAATAATCGATATCCATACGGAGTCCATCTGCACGTAAGCTTTGTTCTTTAAAAACATGCGGATAAACAGAAAATGGCAAGATAATACTTGGTCGGGTAAACGGAACATCGCGAGTTGCACCGTAAATGCCATTGGCGAGCTTAAAGCGTCCTAACTTAAATGCCAGAGCCCAGTCTTCGCTGGTTTGTGGTTGATAGTTTAGGCTAAGGTAATCGATTGCAAGGCCTGTTTCAAACCAATCCCCACTCTCACGAGCAATCAATAAACCTGACAGCGACCAACGAGGATCGATGTACCAATAGCCATGTAAACCGGCCTCATATAGAGGGCCACTATCACCGGAATTATAGCCATAGTAATTATTTGCACTTACATCGATATAACTGGCAGAGATAAACCCCCCCCAGTATATTTTCGCTTGTGCGAAAGAAACAGGAAGTAAGGTTAGTAAGCTAGTCAAGATTAAAAGAATGAAGTTCTTCATTTTCCACCTCTTGGCTGGCATACCCAATGGCATTAGGATTTAGCTTAATCATATTTAACATGTCATGCTCGGTAGATACAACGATGGGGGCGATGGCGGTACCTGTATAAATTTGTCTCTCCCAGATACGGCTTAATTGATAAGGAAATAATTTAAGGGCATCTAAACAAAAGTCTTTGTGTAAGTCGCTGTTGTTTTCCATAACCACGACTTGAATAGCTCGTCCATTGGACCAATTTTTTTGACGTAAGGAGAAAATTGAACGAATGCTCTTAGGCGTCACTTCTGTTTGATGACTGGGATTACTCACAATCCAAGTTTGGGCATCAATGGCGAAGCTTAAACTGAATAAGCTACAGAACACCATTGTTCTTGTTGCTACCCATATATGTCTCATGAGCAGACTGATAAGTGGCCAACAAATTGCTGTCATAACCTTCCATGGAATACTATTGATAATTTATTCATCTATACAAATATAGGCTGATTTTATCAGCTCGTTAACTTTAGTGATAAATAGTTGTTTATGGCTCACAAATGAACAGTAGAACCGAGACTATCAAAGGTTATTTATCGATGGGTATCAAAAATAATAATAATAGAGTTACTATATTAACTATCTAGTCAGTATTTGACTTGGTGCAAGATGTAAAGTCAATGCTACGACTAGGATTAAGATCCATGTTATGTAAAGATTGCTTTGCTCTTGCAGCCTATTATCACCTTAATTATCAGTATGATAAGGCGCTTTAAGTTCGATGGAGAGGAAGATAATGCTAGGCTTGTCGCGTTTATCGAGTTTATCATTGCAATGTATATTACTTTATAGGGATAACGATGGCCGGTCATAGTAAATGGGCAAATATAAAACACCGCAAAGCTGCTCAAGATGCTAAACGCGGGAAAATTTTTACAAAATTTATTCGAGAACTTACGGTCGCAGCCAGAGAAGGGGGCTCCGATCCCGATGCGAACCCTCGATTAAGAGCCGCAATTGATAAAGCGCTATCTAATAATATGACTCGGGACACTGTGAATCGGGCGGTACAACGTGGAGCTGGTGAGCTTGATGGACAACAACTGGAAACGGTTATCTATGAAGGTTATGGGCCAGGAGGTACTGCGGTCCTAGTGGAAACGATGACCGATAATCGAAATCGTACTGTATCAAGTGTGAGACATGCTTTTAGTAAGAGTGGTGGGAACTTAGGTACTGACGGAAGTGTTGCATATTTATTCGAGAAAAAAGGTATTATTTGTTTTACGGCAGGCAGCGACGAAGAACGGATTATTGAGGTCGCGTTAGACAGTGGTGCGGAAGATATTCAGAGTCACGATGACGGAAGCATTGACGTAATCACTTCCCCCAATGAGTTTGGGACAGTGAAAGATGCGTTCGATGCGATTGGATTTATCGCAGAAAATGCCGAAGTGACAATGATCGCTTCTGTTCAAGCTGAATTAGATGCGACCACCGCGCCTAAACTATTACGTTTAATTGACATGTTAGAAGACGACGACGATGTTCAAGAGGTTTATCATAATGGGGATATTTCTGATGATGTTGCGGCACAGTTATAAGTTATTGTGAGTATAATTTTAGGCATCGATCCAGGCTCTCGGATTACGGGTTATGGTTTAGTTCAGCAAGTACATGGGAAAATAACTTACTTGGGCAGTGGTTGTATTCGTATTAAAGCGGAGGCATTACCATTACGATTAAAGCAAATTCATGCGGGTGTGAGCGAAATAATTGAACAATTCACTCCTGACGAGTTTGCGATTGAACAAGTATTTATGGCCAAAAATGCCGATTCGGCATTGAAGCTTGGTCAAGCGCGAGGGGCTGCAATTGTTGCAGCAGTTTCTCGTGACATCCCAGTATCGGAATACTCGGCTCGGCAAATCAAGCAAGCCGTAGTGGGTACTGGTGCGGCAGATAAATCACAGGTTCAACATATGGTAACCCAGCTATTAAGTTTGTCGGCTAGCCCTCAAGCCGATGCAGCAGATGCTTTGGCAGTCGCTTTGTGTCATTGTCATACTCGGCAAAGTTTAATTAGTATGGCTGGTAAAGTAACTGGTACTGTTCGGCGCCGTTTACGGTAAGTGATTGATTAAAAAAGCAGCGACCTGCAGTTTTTTTGTTAAAAATACTCCAGGTCGAATTGAAACACGAAAAATTGACCCAATATAGCTGATAGAGTCTATTAGCTAAGGTAAAGAGGACGACATGACCTTAGAGCGTTCAGAACGATTTGAAATTCCTGTATTGCCGCTACGTGATGTAGTGGTATATCCACACATGGTTATTCCACTATTTGTTGGTCGTGAAAAGTCTATTCGTTGCTTAGAAAGCGCGATGAACCAAGACAAACAAGTCTTATTAGTGGCGCAAAAAGATGCAAGTAATGATAATCCACAAGTGGAAGACTTATACACTGTAGGCACGGTGGCTAATATTCTGCAGCTCTTAAAACTGCCTGACGGCACTGTAAAAGTGTTGGTTGAAGGTAGTCAACGGGCTAAGTTAGAAGAAATTATTCAAGAAGACGAGTACTATGTGGCCTCTGCTGAGTATGTTGTCTCTGTGCTGCCTGATGAGAAAGAGCAAGAAGTTATGGTTCGTTCAGCGATTAGCCAATTTGAAGGTTACATCAAGCTGAACAAAAAAATTCCACCTGAAGTATTAACCTCAGTCTCTGGAATTGATGATGCTGCACGTCTAGCGGATACCATGGCTGCGCATATGCCGTTGAAGCTTGAAGATAAGCAATCAGTATTAGAGCTCTCTAGTATCCCCGAGCGACTCGAATATTTGATGGCCATGATGGAGTCAGAGATTGATTTGTTGCAGGTTGAGAAAAAAATTCGAGGCCGTGTTAAGAAGCAAATGGAAAAGAGCCAGCGCGAATATTATTTGAATGAGCAAATGAAGGCGATTCAAAAAGAGCTGGGTGAATCTGAAGATGGTCAAGATGAATTTGAACAGCTTTCTTTGCGGATTGACGAAGCTCGCATGCCCAAGGAAGCCAAAGAAAAAACTTTGGCCGAATTAAATAAGTTGAAAATGATGTCGCCCATGTCAGCTGAAGCGACCGTGGTGCGTGGTTATGTTGATTGGATGCTCAGTGTTCCTTGGGTAAAACGCTCCAAAGTTAAACGTGATTTAGCCAAAGCTGAGGAAGTACTGAATCAAGACCACTATGGTTTAGAAAAAGTTAAAGAGCGCATTTTGGAATACTTGGCGGTGCAAAGCCGAGTGAACAAATTGAAAGGACCCATTTTATGCTTAGTGGGGCCTCCTGGCGTAGGTAAGACCTCCTTAGGCCAATCGATTGCTAAGTCCACCGGGCGTAAGTACGTTCGTATGGCTTTAGGTGGCGTTCGCGATGAAGCCGAAATTCGTGGGCATCGTAGAACTTATATTGGTTCTATGCCGGGTAAGTTGATTCAAAAAATGTCGAAGGTTGCGGTGAAAAACCCACTTTTCTTGTTGGATGAAATCGACAAAATGGCCTCTGATATGCGTGGCGATCCTGCTTCTGCGCTACTCGAAGTTCTCGATCCGGAGCAAAACAATAGTTTTAACGATCACTATCTAGAAGTTGACTACGACCTTTCTGATGTCATGTTTGTGGCAACTTCAAACTCAATGAATATTCCGGGTCCTTTGCTCGATCGAATGGAAGTGATTCGGCTATCGGGTTATACCGAGGATGAAAAGCTTAATATTGCCAAACAGCACCTCATTAGTAAGCAAATTAAGCGCAATGGTTTGAAAGAGCATGAGATCGTCATTGACGATAGTGCCATTATTGGCATTATCCGTTATTACACCCGAGAAGCTGGGGTTCGTAACTTAGAACGCGAGATTTCTAAGTTATGCCGTAAAGCGGTAAAAGAAATTTTGTTGGATAAATCGATCAAGAAAGTCGAAATTAGCCAAAAGAATCTCAGTCAGTATTTAGGTGTGCAACGCTGCGATTATGGTAAAGCCGATGAGAATAACCGTGTGGGTATGGTCACAGGCCTTGCATGGACTGAAGTTGGTGGGGATCTACTTACCATCGAAACCGCCTCTGTTCCGGGTAAAGGCAAGTTAACTTATACCGGTTCCTTGGGTGACGTGATGCAGGAGTCAATTCAAGCTGCGATGACAGTGGTTCGTTCGAGAGCCGATAAATGGCGGATCAATAGTGATTTTTATGAGAAGCGCGATATCCATGTGCATGTTCCTGAAGGTGCAACTCCAAAGGATGGACCAAGTGCGGGTGTCGCAATGTGTACTGCTTTGGTGTCTAGTTTAACGGGAAATCCAGTGAAAGCCGAAGTTGCGATGACTGGCGAAATTACCTTACGCGGAGAAGTATTGCCGATTGGTGGTTTAAAAGAGAAACTGTTGGCAGCTCACCGTGGTGGAATTAAAACGGTGCTTATTCCAAAGGAAAATGAACGAGATCTGGAAGAAATACCACAAAATGTCATTGGAGACTTAAAAATCATCCCAGTGCGCTGGATTGAGCAGGTGTTAGAAGCTGCTTTAGAGCAAAATCCTGAAGCCTTTGAGGTAAAAGCTTGAGTCAATGCAAATAAACGCAATTCAATCGTAAAATAATTCTTGCCAGCCTTGTTTAAGGGCTATAGCCTAAGGCTGGCATATAAGCCGTTATGACAAATTAATAGTATATAAATTAACTAACTGTAGACTGACTAGCCTGGTTCTGAGCCGCAAATAATAGGGAACTTTTCCCGCGGTAAAATGAAAAGGAATAACAACAAGGGGAACCCATTGTGAATAAAGCTCAACTCGTAGACAAAATCGCTGAAGGTGCAGATATTTCTAAGGCCGCTGCCGGTCGTGCTCTTGATTCTTTTATCGAAGCTATTTCTGATTCGTTGAAAGAAGGCGATAATGTTGCCTTAGTAGGTTTTGGTACTTTTCAAGTGAAAGAACGTTCGGCTCGTACTGGCCGTAACCCACAAACCGGTGCAGAAATTCAAATTGCCGCTGCTAACGTACCTTCGTTTAAAGCCGGCAAAGCGTTGAAAGACGCAGTAAACTAATTGTCAGCTGTAGATTGATTTGCGGTCTGTCAAAGGCGCATCCTACGATGCGCTTTTTCATTATTTATGTGGTAAAGAGTAACTAAGCATGTTGGAAAAGCTCCGTGAAGGAAGCCAAGGTCCGGTAGCCAAGATCATCCTCGGTCTGGTCATTTTATCTTTTGCACTGGCTGGTGTTGGTAGTTATATTGCGAGTCCAAGCGAACAATTAGCAGCAACCGTGAATGGCGAATCAATTAGTCGTGCCGAATTTGATAAAGCCTATCAAAATGAACGGGCGCGATTAGAAAATCAATTTGGTGACGCCTTTAATCAATTAGCCGCTGACCCAAGCTATATGGCCCAATTTAGAAATAACGTGTTAGACCGTATGGTGTCAGAACGTTTACTTGATCAAGCCGCTGAACAGTATGGACTCAGAATCAGTGATGCACAGCTTAAGTCGCAAATTCTCAAAATGCCAGAGTTCCAAGTTGACGGGCGTTTTGATAATGACCGCTATTTAGCGGTACTTTCTCGAGCACATTTTCAGCCGAGTCAATTTCGCGATATGATGCGTAATGACTTGACTCGTCAACAGTTGCAAAACGCTTTATTAGGCAGTGAGTTTGCGTTACCGAGTGAAGCAGAGCTACTGGCGAAGTTAAATCAACAAACTCGTGATGTTCGCTATGTGACGATCCCAACTGCAAATTTCGTTGCGGCAGAGAAGCCTTCAAGCGAAGATTTAAAGGCTTATTATCAAGCACATAAAGATAGCTTCAAAACAGAAGAGTCGGTTGATGTTGAGTATATTTTAGTTGATGCTGATGAATTGGCTAAAACTATCGCAGTAAGTCCTGAGGAAATAGATCAATTCTATAAGGCAAATAGTCAAACTTATACTCAGCCAGAAAAGCGTAAAGTTGCCCATATTTTGGTTAATTTTGGTGACGACGAAACCGCTGCGCTAACAAAAGCAGAACAGTTATTAGCCAAACTCAATCAAGGTGAAGATTTTGCGGCCTTAGCTGCAGAGTCATCCGACGATAGCTTTAGTGGTGAAAAAGGCGGTGAGCTTGATTGGTTCGAAAGTGGAGTGATGGACCCAGCATTTGATGAGGCCGCCTTCGCGCTTGCACAGAAAGGCGATGTGAGTCCAATTGTTAAATCCGCTTTTGGTTACCATTTAATTAAGTTGCTTGATGTACAAACTGCACAAGTGAAGCCGCTCGACCAAGTGAGTGAGCAAATCAGCCAACAATTACGACATGAAAAGGCACAAACAGCGTTTTATGAACAAGCGCAAAAAGTGGCTGAGCTGTCTTTTGAAGTTCCTGATTCTTTAGTTGAAGTGGCTAGCGAGACAGGCCTTAAGCTTGAAACGGTTAAGGGTTTAAGTCGTACTAATGCAAATGCAGTTTTAGGGCAAGCGCAGGTGATAAGTAAGCTATTCGACCCAGAATTTATTGCTGAAGGTTTAAATAGTGATGTTATTCAACTGGCGGATAATAGCTCTGTAGTGGTTCGTGTTACTGGGCATTCGGCGGCGACCGTGAAACCTTTCGAAGTCGTTGAATCGCAAATTGCCAGTAATTTAACCCAAACTAGAGCGACTCAAGCAGCCCAAGCATATGCTGACAAGTTGATTGCTGCGCTAAAATCTGGTGAAGGCTTAGATGATTTGCTTTATCAGCAACACTTACAGTTTACGACTAAGAGTCAATTGACTCGGGATAGCCAAGAGTTAGAGCCGCAAGTTATTCGGCATTTATTTATGATGGCTAAGCCGTTAGCGCAGAAAGTTGCCGGGCGAATAAGCACAATGAATGGTGATCAGCTAGTATTACAGCTTACCGCTGTCAATGAGGTGGAAACCGTAGAAAGCACAGAGACTCAACGTTGGTTACAACAGCTGGCCAGCATTAAAACAGAAGCGAGTTACCAAACCTTGATTGACTTATTAAAGAGTAAAGCAGAGATTAAAACTTTGCTGTAAACCTTATGTTGAGTTAACAAGCGAATAGAAGGGCGGTTTCGCCCTTTTTATTTATCGGAGACGTTGGTGAAAAAATCCTTAGTATTAATTTCGGCTTTGGTGGTTATCGCCCTAGGGGTGTTAGCATTTTTGTATTTTTCTTATCCTGAGTTAGTTGGAGCAAAGCGAAGAGTGACGATTAATCCTTTAATCGGAACTTGGGAATCTGAGCAGGCATTTTATGGCAAGAAAGATCGCTTGGTATTTGATCAAATAGGACAGCTAAAGTCTGGGAGTCGGGTCGCCACTCAATACGAAATCAAAGGTGAACGCGTGATCGTCACTTCGGCAGACAAAGTGGTAGAGTATAAAATCGCAAAAGACGGTTTATATCTTGATGCTTATTTACCGAGAGCGGGTCGAGTGAGATATAACAAGGTGAATAAATAACATAAATTGAACTCGGGATAATCAATCGCTTGATGACGTTGGTATTACTCTTTCTATATTCCGAATTCTGTTTAAAGTTAAAGAATAAAGAGCCGCTCAATTGTTGGGCGGCTCTTTTGTCATTAGGCGACTTCAATCACGTTGAAAGGAACCAAGGTATTTACGTCTGCCTCATAGTCAATTCCGGCAATACCAAAACCAAATAGTTTCAAAAACTCGGCTTTATAGTAGTCGTAATCCGTATGTTGACGCAGGTTTTCGGTGGTGATTTGTGGCCATAAATCAACACAAGCTTGTTGAATATCTTCGGCTAACTCCCAATCATCAAGACGTAAGCGATTGCTCTCATCAAGCTCTGGAGCATTGCCGTCTGTACGATAGAGGCGTTGACTAAACATCCGATAGATTTGTTCCATACAGCCTTCATGAACGCCTTTTTGTTTCATGATCTTAAACACCATTGAGATGTAAAGTGGCATCACAGGGATCGCTGAGCTAGCTTGAGTCACGACACTCTTCAGTACTGCAACGTTGGCGCTGCCATCACGTGTGGCTAATTTTTCATTTAAAGATACGGCGGCACGATCTAAATCCATTTTGGCTTTACCCAAAGCGCCATCCCAGTAAATTGGCCAAGTTAATGCGGTGCCAATATAACTATAGGCAACGGTTTTACAGCCTTGGGCGAGTACGCCCGCTTCATCCAGCGCTTTAATCCAAAGCTCCCAGTCTTCGCCACCCATTACCGTGATTGTATCTGCGATCTCTTGTTCTGTCGCAGGCTCAACACTGGTTTCAATAATGGTATCTTTATTGGTATCTACGGCGGTTGCGCTGTAGGTTTCACCAATAGGTTTTAGGCTGGAGCGTATTAGTTCTCCGGTATCTGGGAGCTTCCTTACTGGAGACGCTAAGGAATAAACTACTAAGTCAATTTGTCCTAGATCTTGCTTAATCAAGTCAACAGCTGCCTGCTTGGCTTGATGTGAGAAGGCATCACCATTAATGCTTTTGGCATATAAACCAGCTTCGTGAGCTTTTTGATCGAAGGCCGCAGCATTATACCAACCAGCAGTTCCTGGTTTCTTTTCTGTTGCTGCTTTCTCAAAGAAAACACCAATGGTTGCGGCGCCATTGCCGAAGGCCGCTGCGATACGTGAAGATAAACCATAACCGCTGGATGACCCGACAACCAATACTCTTTTTGGCCCATTTTTTATTGGGCCTTGCTGTTTGGTGTAGTCAATTTGCTCTTGGACATTGGCAGCACAACCAAGCGGATGGGTGGTTGTACAAATAAAACCACGGATCTTAGGTTTGATAATCATATTCGTTCCTTAAAGTCACCCAAAGAGGGGGAAGTAGTTTGTTTCATCACTATTTTTTATGCGCCGATTTTAGCACGTTTGTTTATAAAGTGGCATGGCAGCGGGCTGATCAGAGCAGTTGCCTAAAATATTCTGAAGAAAGGTAGATTTGGTTTATTTAAGGTGCTCTTACTGATTATTACAATGCGTCACGCTGGCTTATTGAGTACCAATTACGCGCGTGTACTATCGTCTATTATTATGACATTTATGACTTTAAACTTTGGGTTGGTAGGTAATAGAATTTCTCAATTTATATACTTTGATTTTACTCATGGCTGCGGGTCGTTTTGCAGCTACGCATACAAAGATATGAGTGGTGGACTTATAGCCGCTATTGGTGAGTTCAAGCAAACTTAAAACGATGGCCGACGATTCATAGGCAAAGGAGTTAAACAGCCGAAGATAATTGCCTTTGAAAAGCGAAAGCCCGTCGCTGATTAGGCGACGGGCTTTAATGTGGTCGGTACGAGAGGATTTGAACCTCCGACCCCTGACACCCCATGACAGTGCGCTACCAAGCTGCGCTACGTACCGATTTGAGCTGTGAATTTACTTAGGTATCGGTCCGCTGTCAATACACGGCCTACTAATTTGTGTTCGATTGCTCAGTGAATAGGCAAATTAGGGCTGTGGCTGATAAAAACGTTTTAAATCGTTCAATACTTGTACCAACATCGGGACTGAAACAGAGGCATTACTGGGCTCTAGTTCCCGATTAAATACCCGATAACTTCCGGATTTATTAAACAAGGTAATTTGATTTTGCTGAACAACGGCTTGTTGTTCCTGGTTGCCAATTAATATCCAATCACGCTTGCGTTTTTTGAAGATATTTTGCCCACTGCTATAGCCATTTGGGTTTGAGTTTACGCCGAGCAAACCTTCTAATAGGGTGGGTGCTAGATCGTTATGACTGGTATCACCATGTTGTAGCGTTGGTGTTTGCTTGGGCCAAGATATAAATAACGGAACTTGCGTTTGATAGCGGCTAAAGTTGCTACCATTGCCCCAGTAGTTGCTGTTGTTATCGCCTAATTCGTTACCATAATCAGAGGTGAAGATGAGTATGGTTTTCTCTAGTTGGCCACTTTGGCTTAGTTGTTCATAAACTTTTGCAAGTTGTTGATCGAGCTGCTGGGCTGCTTGTTGATAGCCGCTACGTAATGAGTCGGGGGTGACGACTTGGATGGCGTCACCGTTACCATTATCAAACGCAGCAACGCCATTTAAATAAAGAAAGTTAAACCAAGGTAATTGGGAGAACTTGCTTTGCTGCCAGATTAACCATTTTTGAATCGCTTGTTTATCGCCTTTCGCCCCGCTTGGCCATTCGGTCATATCGAGGTTTTTAACACCGGCGAAGCTGGTTCCGGCGAGTTCAGGGTGGTTTACTCCACGGCTACTGAAGAGCTCGATTTGGTAGTTATGTGCTTGCAGTGCGGATATGAGTACTGGGCTTTGATGTTGCTTGATAATATTAGACCAATAACTGCTTGGGATGCCATAGAACAAGCTGAATAAGCCTTCTTGTGCTCGATTACCACCGCTATAGTGACTAAAAAACTGACTAGAACGTTTGGCCTGTTTCCAGCTGTTGGGCATTGTTTGTTGATTGAGGGCGTCCCAGCGTAGGCCTTCTACGACAATCAGCATCACATTGTAGTGTTGTGCCGTAGGTGCATATTTCAGTGAAGAAATAGGGTAGCGCAATCCGCCTAGCTTTGCTGTCTCGCGTTTATTGACTTGTTGGTAATATGCATCAACATCGAAAATCCCTTGTTCTTGTAAAAAACTACGAGCCGTGAGTGGGTAGAACAATGGGTAGTTGTTTTTTTGTTGAGTAATCGAGCGATAATCGGTTGCGTCTGCCCAAGCGTGCACCAGATGGGTAAGCAAAAAACAAATAAATAGTAATACTGCGATAGGTACGCCTAAATGGGCATGCTCTAAACGTCGTAAATATTTCCAACAGAGTCGGGCCAGCCATAACTCTAGCAAGAAGATGAACGGTACCGCGACAAATAGTAAGTTAAGGGTGTTTGCTTGGCTATTTTGCTCTTTATCGACTAAGAGTTCCAGTAAGACTGGATTAAGATGAAGATTAAAGGAGGCGAATACCTCGGTATCAACAATCAGTAGACTAACCCCTAAAGTGGCAAAGAGCGCGCCAACAAAACGAAGGGTTCGATTGCTGGGGAATACAAAACTGAGGGGGAATAGGGTCACCAAAAAAAGTACAAAGCCAATAAATGAAAATTGGCCCAACCAACTGATCAGTAAATAACTCTGGCCTAAAAATGTCTCTGGCGCTGCGGCCAACACCAAATAACGTAAGCCTACAATTAATGAAAGAATGATATTAGACAAACAAAACCAATGTCCCCAGCTGATTAACTGTGACACCTTGTCTCGGTACTGCTTTGAGTTATTTACCATTGATTGTTCTTAAGTCCTTCAGGGTAGCCTATGATTCACTGATTGAACTTTTCAGTGCTTTTGAGAAACCTTCGGCAAGAGTCTTCCTTTGCTCTGGAGCAACACGTTGATTAATCAGGCAAGTCGTTGCATTACCTAACACCATTAATGCTAAATCGGTGGTTACATTATGGTTGTTGACTACTTTGAGTACATCATTTAGTAATTGTTCCACTTGCTCTGTGGAATATTTTGAAACTATTGCCATTTCTTCTCTGCAAAATTAACGATAAAGACGCGTATAATACCCCACCTTGTCAGTAAACACTAACAGCAAAAACTATGAGTATTTCATTAAAACATCTTATTTTACATTCATTAGAATTGGCAGCCGACGGCCAAATCGCCTTACAGGCCCGCAGCGAAGAAATGCTGCATAGCGAGCAGGCGCTCAGTCTCATTGAGAGTTTACACTTGAACTTTAGTGGCCGTGCAGCCAAAGGCTTTGGCTACTACCCGCCAGAAAACACCAGTACCTTTAAAGAGAAGCTCGATCTGTTATTGAGTAGCGAGTTGGATTTTCATCGGTTTAGTGTTGATAGCGGCTCAGTACTGGTTGAAGAACTCAAAAAATATGAGTTTATAGAGCAGGGGGTTTTGTTACTGGCTCATTATGAACATGTCGCTGGCGAGTATTTATTAATTATGTTGCTCGAAAATAAAACTTCACCGGCGGTTGATGAAAGTCTAGAGCTGACCGCGAGTCGTTATTTGGAAACCAGTTCAATTCAATTAGCAGCCCGGATCGATATTACCGATATGCAGCGTAACGCTGAATCGAGACGTTATGTTTCTTATGTGAAAGGTCGGGCTGGGCGTAAAATTGCAGATTTTTTTGTTGAGTTTCTTGGTTGTGATGATGGTCTTGATGTGAAGTTGCAAAATACCGTATTGATGCAAGCGGTCGATGATTATTGCCAAGCGACGCAGTTAGATAAAGAAGAGAAACAAGCTTATAAAGCTGAAGTGAAAAGTTATTGTGAGCAGCAGCTTAAAGATGGTGAAGAAATCGTTGTGGGTGAACTTGCTAAGGCCTTACCGACCGACGATGAAAATGTCGATTTTTATCAGTTTGCGGCCGAAAACTATCCTTTGGAAGAGCAGTTTCCAGCAGACCGCAGCACTTTGAAAAAACTTGCTAAGTGTTTTGGTCAAGGGAAAGGCGTTTCTATTAGCTTCGAGCAAAAGCTGTTAGGAGAGCGGGTATTTTATGATGAGGCGAGCGATACTTTGACAATTGTTGGTATCCCGCCTAATTTGAGAGAACAACTTAAAAATAACAATTAAGTCAGTAGCTATGTTTGAAAAGGTTGTCAGTTTCATTGTTGTTGTAAAATTACCACATGCAAAGGTTTTCAAGTGCTAATGTAGTTAATTTTGTTGTTTTATTACCAACTTATTGAGATTGGATTGCCTTTAAGGCCCCGTCTTTCCTTGCTTTTTCGTTATGTAGTATAGTTTCAAAATTGCGAGCTGAGTCATGTGAGTTTCAGTTCTGTTGAGCTAGAATCAAGTTCAGCAAGTTACTCTTGCGACTACAATAATCATAACGACAGTTAAGGAAAGGCTAATGAAAAAGACAATTCTTGCATCTGCTATTGCGGTTGCTTCTTTGGGCATGGTATCGAATGCTTTTGCTGCAATTGAGGAAGGTCAGCTCACTATTTGGATTAATGGTGATAAAGGCTATAACGGCTTAGCAGAAGTAGGCAAACGCTTTGAAGCCGATACCGGCATTAAAGTGAGTGTTGCTCACCCAGACGACGCCCCTGGTAAATTTCAACAGGCTGCTTCAACTGGTTCAGGCCCAGATATCTTCTTATGGCCACATGACCGTTTCGGCGATTGGGTTGATGCCGGTTTATTAGCAGAACTGAAACCGAGCGCTGAGAAAAAAGCGGCTATAGAGGACTTTGCTTGGAATGCGGTCACGATTAATGGCAAAGTTTATGGTTACCCTATCTCGATTGAATCAATTGGTCTTATTTATAATAAAGATTTAGTACCGACTCCCCCAAAAACTTGGGAAGAAATTCCAGCCTTAGATGCTCAGCTACAAAAAGATGGTAAACACGCTATTTTATGGGATTACAACAACACTTATTTTTCATGGCCGATATTGGCAGCCAATGGTGGCTACATCTTCAAATTTGAGAATGGTGCTTACGACGTAAAAGATACCGGTGTAGCGAATGCTGGCGCGAAAATGGGCGCGAAAGTAATTAAAGACCTGATCGATGGCGGTCAAATGCCGAAGGGAGCTGATTACGGGGTGATGGATTCAGCCTTCAATAAAGGCGAAGTGGCGATGATGATTAATGGTCCCTGGGCTTGGGATAACCTCGATAAAAGTGGCATTAATTACGGTGTAACTTACATTCCAACGGTTAATGGACAAAAAGCTAAGCCAATGGTTGGTGTATTGGCTGGTGCAATTAACGCGGCCTCACCCAATGCTGATTTAGCGGTAGAGTTTTTAGAAAACTATTTGATAACCGATGAAGGTTTGAAAACGGTAAACGATGATGTGCCGTTAGGTGCTGTTGCTCTTAAATCATTTATGAAACAGTTAGCGGGTGATCCTCGTATTGCAGCGACCTTTGCGAATGCTGAGGATGGCGAGCCAATGCCTAATGTTGCGGCCATGGGTAAATTTTGGTCGGCGATGGCAACATCTCTCACCAACATTACCAGCGGTCGTCAGCCGATTGATAAAGCATTAGACGCCGCTGCGCGTCGTATAGCGAAATAATACGGTCATATTATTTCGATTAGGGGGAGGGGCTTGGTCTACCCTCCTCTTGTTAATTTCGGTCTAACTCAAAGGTTGTACATAAGATGGGTCATTCTGCGTCTCCAGGTTTTATGCAGGGCAAGTATGCTTGGCTAAAACTGCTACTGGTTTCAGCGATTGTGTTGCTCAACGGCTACGCAATTGTGCTGATGTATGCAGGTGGTGAGTATGCATTTGCATTGCTCACCCTTGTTGTTGTTTCTACTGGTGTGTATGTTTTTGTGAATAAAAAAATGTATGCACATCGCTATATTTTCCCCGGCATTGCCGGCATGGTTGTGTTTATTATTTTCCCTTTGGCCTATACCATTGGTATTGCGTTTACCAATTACAGCGGAACAAATTTGTTATCGTTGGAGCGGGTAGAACAATTACATACACAGAAAATATATATGGCGAAAGGTGGCTCGTTTGGCTTTCAATTGCATCGAGCTGAGGATGGGAAGTATATTCTTGCGCTGAAGCAAGATGAAGTGATGTTTATTACACGTCCCATTGACGCTATTTCTAATGCGGACATTAAGGCTAAAAAGCTTAGTTTGGAAACGTCACGACTTAAATTGAAAGTTGTTGATAGTTTGCCAAATTCTCCCGTAACCCCAATTAAGGACATTATTACTCATCGGCAGTTTTTAGGTAGTTTAATTCTTGTGACTCCGAATGGTGATGAGTTAGTGATGAATGGCTTGCGTAAATTTTCTGCGATGAAGCCTTTATACTCTCGTTTACAAGACGGCGTGGTACTGAAAGATAGTGGTGTTATTCTGCCTGGCCCTTCGATCTTACGGAATAACCAGACGGGTCAACTGATGTTGCCGAATATGGAGACTGGTTATTTTCAGTATATTGATGGTGATGGTGAGTTCGTTGGTGAGCGTTTAGCCCCTGGTTTTACTGTGAAAGTGGGTTGGAAGAATTTTGATCGAGTGATGACCGATAAGGGGATTAAAGAACCTTTTATTGAGATCTTTATTTGGACGGTTATTTTTGCGGCCGCTTCCGTTGCCTTCACTCTTGCGATCGGTATGGTTCTCGCCTGCCTCATTCAATGGGAAGAGCTCAAAGGTCGAGCGATTTATCGCGTGGTGCTCATTCTGCCTTATGCTATCCCTGCATTTATCTCTATCTTGGTGTTTAAAGGTTTATTTAATCAAAACTTTGGGGAAATAAACGGCATTTTGGAATCTTTGTTTGGCATCAAGCCGGATTGGTTCACCGATCCCCTTATGGCCAAGTCGATGATTCTGATCGTGAATACCTGGCTAGGCTACCCATACATGATGATCTTATGTTTAGGGATGCTTAAGTCTATTCCTGAAGATCTTTATGAAGCCTCTGCAATGGATGGTGCAGGCCCTATCAGTAATTTTTTAAATATTACTGTGCCGCTGCTGATGAAACCATTGACGCCTTTGTTAGTCGCTTCATTTGCCTTTAACTTTAATAACTTCGTGTTGATTCAGTTACTCACCAATGGTGGGCCCGATATTATCGGTGCCTCAACCCCAGCGGGTACCACCGATTTACTTGTAAGTTATACCTACCGCATTGCCTTCCAAGGCGATGGTGGACAAGACTATGGACTTGCCAGTGCGATTGCTACCCTGATCTTCTTGGTGGTTGGCGCGTTAGCCTTAGTCAATTTGAAATTAACAAAAGCTGATAAAACGGCATAAGGAGGAGTTGTTATGGCAATGGTTCAAGCTAAGTCTTTGAAGTATAGAAAACTAGCAACTCACGTTAGCTTATGTTTATTTCTATGTTTAATAATTTTTCCATTATTGATGGTCATCACTATTTCTTTCCGTACTGGTAACTTTGCTGTTGGAGAGTTGATTCCGTCAAATCCCACGCTCGATCACTGGCGTTTGGCTTTAGGTATTTCGGTGTTGAATCCGGATGGTTCAACCACGCCACCACCATTTCCGGTACTGATTTGGTTATGGAACTCGATTAAAGTTGCGGGCATTTCAGCATTACTGATTGTAGCCCTATCGACGACCAGTGCTTATGCCTTTGCGCGGATGCGCTTTAAAGGCAAGGCAACCATTTTAAATGGGATGTTGATCTTTCAAATGTTCCCCTCGGTATTGGCCTTGGTCGCGATTTATGCCTTGTTCAATAAGATTGGTGAGTATGTTCCATGGTTAGGTTTAAATACTCACGGTGGTTTGATATTGGCTTATCTTGGGGGGATTGCACTACACGTCTGGACGATTAAAGGTTACTTCGAAACCATCGACCCGGCCTTAGAGGAATCTGCAGCAATTGATGGCGCAACACCTTGGCAGGCATTTAGGTTGGTCTTGTTGCCGCTGTCTGTGCCAATTTTAGCGGTCGTGTTTATCCTTGCATTTATCGGTGTGATTACCGAAGTGCCTATGGCTTCTGTATTGATGCAAGATGTCGATAAGCTCACCCTTGCTGTTGGTGCTCAGCAATACTTATACCCGCAAAACTACTTATGGGGTGATTTCGCCGCAGCGGCAGTATTGTCAGGTTTCCCTATTACCTTGGTATTCCTCATGGCGCAACGATGGTTGGTTGGAGGTTTAACTGCGGGTGGTGTGAAAGGTTAAATTATTTGGGCGTAGTTGCAGGTGTAACGACGCAATACAAAATCGATTGATGAATAAAGCAAAGCGCTTTATTCAGTTTGGAGCTGATAATGGCTGATGTAATTTTAAACAATGTACGTAAAAACTATGATCCGAGTATTCACCAAGACACTTTGCGTGACATTAACTTAGATATCAAAGATGGTGAGTTTGTGGTGTTTGTGGGTCCGTCAGGTTGTGGCAAATCAACTTTATTACGAATGATTGCCGGACTTGAAGATATCACTAGCGGCGAGTTAAAGATTGGCGGCAACTATATGAACGACGTACCGCCAGTAGAACGTAATGTTGGTATGGTGTTCCAGTCTTATGCTTTATACCCACATATGGATTTACGTGAGAATATGTCTTTCGGTCTGAAATTGAAGAAAGTCGATAAGGCGATTATTGAAAAACGTGTCTCTAATGCCTCAGATATCTTGGGCTTAGACCCTTTACTTGACCGTAAACCTAAAGAATTAAGTGGTGGTCAACGCCAACGTGTTGCTATTGGTCGTTGTATTGTCCAACAGCCAGGAGTGTTCCTATTTGATGAGCCTTTGTCAAACTTAGATGCAGCGCTTCGAGTGAAAATGCGCATCGAGATAGCGAAGTTACACAAAGAACTTCAATCTACCATTATTTACGTGACTCATGATCAAGTGGAAGCGATGACGTTAGCGGATAAGATTGTGGTCCTTAGCCCTCTAGAGCCAAATGCGTCCAGTAATTTGGAGCAATATGGTTCGCCATTAGAGCTATATCATAATCCGACCAATAAATTTGTTGCTGGCTTTATTGGTTCACCTAAAATGAATTTTATCGAAGGTAAGCTGATTGAAGTCGGTGAGCAAGAAAGCAAAATAAAATTGGTGACAGGTGACATCATTAGTGCTGCAATTGACACCACCCGAGCTAAAATGGGCGATACGGTTGAGTTAGGTTGTCGTCCCGAGCACTTGGTAGAAGATACCCATGCTCATGCAGAGAACTTCATTACAGGTACGGTTGTAGTTGCCGAGCATTTAGGTTCCGAGTCTTACGTTTATATGGACGTGAAAGGCTTTGATTTCACCTTTAAAGCACGTAGCGAATTTCCATCTAACAATGGTGATGATCTTCGTGTTGGCTTGCCAACTAAAGCATGTTACTTGTTTGATAGTAAAGGCAATGCGTTCCCACGTACTGCTAAGTACAACAAAGACTAGAAGTTGACCAGTAATAGCAAAGCGGCCCTTCGGTCGCTTTTTTTATAAGCGTTTAATTTATAGTCAATCTAACTCATTATCTGTTGATTCTTGCGGGCCTAAATCATCGCTAACTGGCTTACGTATTTTGTAATTAGAGCCACGAGTTACTGCACTTCATGCCTCGTTATCGGCAGGTTTATTCTGCGCAACAAGTTGATCATATCATTAATCAGATTGCTATTATTTGGCTTTATGGGTTGGTTTTATTCTCGCGTTGCATCATTTCCAGTAATGCCATTTGAACAAAATTTTTCTTTTCGGCGTTCTTGGCGTTAAAGGTTAAGCCATAGTGCAGACGTTCAGGTGTTCTTTGCTCTAAGTGTTGATTACAAATACTCGCATCAATACTGATGCTTGGATTATTATCGAGGTTTAGTTGTAATTTAAAAGGCAATGAACTCAAAGGTAATGGGATTGGCTCACAAACAAAACCGCCTCCATTAAGTGATAAATCTTTTAGGACCCCATGAAACGACGTCTGTGCTTGGTGCTGACAAAGTAGTGTGCTAGCTAAGGCAATGGGCATGCGGCTATGCTGACGCAAACTTATTTTTTGGATCCGACGAGGGTAATCCACCACCAACCATCGGCCAACACTACTCATCAGTTTTGATATATTGCCTCGATAAGCAAAAATGGTCGCGTTAGGATCGCCTTGATTAACTAGGCGAATCACAATCGACTGACCTTCTCGAATTTTCTCTTTAGCGGCTTCCCACTGTTGATCTATTCCCCTCGAAAGGATCAAACACATACCAGGTTCAATTCCGATTAAACGACTACGTAAACGCAAGGGTTTTGTGGCCGTCGGAATTTGTAAATGGACCTCGGTTTGACAGGGCAGGGCATTGAATTCAGCTAATAAATCTGGGGAAATCGGTTCCACGGCTGGTTCTGTATATTTTGATAATCTTATAACAATATCATATAAATCGTGTTTGTGTTTTAGTGCTGATGAGAAATGTGTAACAAACGGACTATTAGCGCAGCTTACGGTTATAATTAGCGACCTTGGTTAATATGGAAAGTTCTGATGAAATTGTTTGTAAAAGATTTGACCGTAATCGACTCCACCTACCTGTGCCCAGACCGTGGTTTAGTGGGAGAAAGTTGGTTAGTAGACATAGAATTAGCTGGCGCTTTGAATGATATGGATATGTTGTTAGATTTTGGCCAAGTGAAGAAACTAATCAAGCAACTCATTGATCAGGAAGTCGATCATAAGTTGTTAGTGCCTCAGCGGTCACCTTTATGCAAAACCGAAACCCTTAATGGTTATACTCATATTGATTTTGCGCGGCCAAATGGTGGAAGCATCCAGCTGCGTTGTCCTACTCAAGCGTTTGCGTTTATTGACACTCTAGAAGTGACCAACGATGCTTTGACTACTTATGTACAGCGGATCATTTTACAAAAGCTACCTTCGAATATTCAAGATTTAAAAGTTAAATTACGCCATGAAGCGATCGATGGACCTTATTATCATTATTCTCATGGCTTAAAAAAGCATGACGGTAATTGTCAACGGATCGCTCATGGGCACCGTTCGACTCTCGAAATTATGGTTGACGGTGAGCAAGATTTGGACTTAGCAACAAGTTGGGCGATGAAGTGGCGAAATATATATTTGGCGAGCAAAGCTGACCAAATTGAGCCAAGCAATATAAGCTTTTATCAGGCTCAAAATTGGCAAAAGCACTATGCTTTTGCATATCAATCTCCACAGGGTTTTTTTGAGTTGGTATTACCCCAACATGAGACTGATATTCTTCCCTGCGAGACAACTGTTGAGAACTTGGCCGCTTATATTGCAAGTACTTTGTCTGCCGCGATGCCAGAACATTCAATTGAAGTAATTGCTTATGAAGGAGTTGGGAAAGGCGCTATTTCAGAGGTTCATGGTTCGTCATGGTAAATAAAAAGCGCCTGTTGATAGGCGCTTTGAGTGTCATAGAGCGGCGTTATAAAGTAAATCGTTTGACTAACGCATCTTGCTCTTGAGCTAATCCACCTAGTTCTTCACTGGTGCTCGCCACGATTTCAATACTTTCATAGTTTTCGTCACTAATGTCTGAAATTCTATTGAGGTTCGCAGAAATTTCAGCTCCGGTGGCTTGTTGTTGTTCGGCGGCAGCGGCGATCTGACTACTCATATCTGAAATTTGAGTAATAATCCCTTGGATCTCTTCCATTGCTCCATTTGCATCAGAAGTTTGATCAATACTGGCTTGCATTTCTGAAGAACATTCAGACATGACTGTGACTGCGCGTTGTGCACTTTTTTGTAAGTTCTCAATCATGGTTTGAATCTCGGTGGTTGAATTCGTCGTTTTTTGGGCCAGAACTCTAACCTCATCGGCGACGACAGCGAAACCGCGCCCTTGTTCCCCAGCTCTTGCTGCCTCGATAGCTGCATTTAACGCTAGCAAGTTGGTTTGATCGGCGATGCCTCGGATCACATCTAAGATTGAACCAATATTGTTGCTCATTGCATCTACCTCACCAATTACCGCGCTACTATCGTCGAGTCGCTCTGATAACTGATGGGTGGTGGTTATATTGTTACTCATTACAGAGCGCCCTGAATTGGCCGCAGCCTCTACTTCCATCACTTTTTCAAGGGTCATATTGGCACTCTGGGCAACTTCACGAACCGATTGTTCCATTTCAGTCATTGCGGCTGCGACCGACGCAGTTTCTTGCCGTTGATTGTTGAGTTCGGTGGTCGCGGTATGCAACGTCACTGAGTTTCCTTGGGATACATTGGATAAGCTTTCGGCAGCTTCGCTAATATCGTGCAGTACTGATCGCATCTGTTTCATCATGCTATTCGCTGAATCCGCAAGTTGACCAAATTCGTTACTACTTTGATAATCGACGGTTTCAGTCATATTACCTGCAGCCGCAGATTTCAAGGTTTTAAGTAGTAGTTGCAAGGGTACTTTAATCGCACTTGCTACATTCCAGGCAACCAAGAAGGCTAAAGGGATAACGATTGCCATTGCGATATATAATCGTAGCCGACTGGTCGCTAGCATTGTATTCGCATTGGCCGACGCTTCGTCAACCAATTTATTGGCGATTTGATTAATGTTGGTGAGTTGTTCGATGGCTTCGGTAATCAGCAACGCTGTTTCGTCGGTTCGGCGTGAAATTGCCTCTTTGTCTTGTGAGACTTTTAAGTGCTGGGCTAATACACCATCCTTTGCAGTGGTATCTTTAATAAATTGATCGATTTGATGGCCCATGTCGTTGCGTAAGTCTGGGATTTCATCCTCAAGATCGGCATTGGCTGAGTTGAAGTTTTTAAGCAACTTTTGATTACGTTGCAAAATCACTGCAATTTTTTCTGATTCGCTGGTATTGAGTCCATCGAGGGTATTCAATTCGATCACTACCATCGCATTGAGAAAGCTTTCAGAGGCCCAGCGAATATAATCGTCATCTAATTCAACGACTTTATCTGACAAATTTTTCTTCAATTGAGGCAGCATGACTGATAGCTGATTGGTACTGCGTTTTACTGTTTGCAAATCAGCTAGATATTTAATGTTATCTGCCATGACCTGCTTGGCAACTTGAAAGTAACGTTCATCCAGGTTGCTTAAGGAATCTAAATGAGAGCCTAATTCGCTATTCCCCTGAGCCATCTTGCGTAAGGTTGCAAGTGAAGAAACGAACTCTTGTTCGCTCTGTTCAAAGGCTTTGCTACTGACTTTAATCGCATCAGGTTTAGTCGATGTTAATGCATCTTTAAAAAACTTATCCGCGGTGAGTAAATCAACAGCAAAGTCGCTGCTCTGCAGTACCAGTGGTGTTGCTTCTTCGGTAACAACATTTAACTGTTGTTTGAATTGATTCCCCGTTTGCAGGGAAAGGACATTTGTTAGCACCATCATGAGTACTAAAAAACCGAAACCTATATTGACTCGGTGAACAATAGATATGTGTTTATAAAACTGGAGCGATACGCCTAAGCGAGCTGACTTTTTATTCATAATTCCTCGACAAATTTTTTGCTAGCTATTTATAGTTATTATGTTTTTTTATTTATTAAAATTATGCCTTTACTCGTGCTGATATACTAGGTATCAGATCACAACTCTACTCGGATAAACCCTTTGTTTATCAGCTTCGATAAAGAAAGCTTCGATAATTGAGTGTTTGCTATCGTTAGGCGAAAAAATTGTCGGAATATTCACCGGTTAGATGTTGAGAGGTGGTAAATTGGCGCGAAGGTTAGGCGTGGACCGAAAAATGGTTTATAAATAGGCTTTGGACTGCTTATCAATTTGTCGTCTGTTAATTTATGCTAGCTTGATAAGTGAGTTATATGTAGGTGTGTTTTACTACATATTGCGACGAACTTAAAATCCAAGTGATCTGGTTCCTCTGTATTAATTAGTCATTATTGCTTTTTGTTTCAATAGGATAGATGGGCGACTGCTCAGCTAGAGGCTTTCTCTCAGTAGTTTGTCTGTCTTCGTTCTTTGGAACATAAATGCATAGCGAAAGACGAACAGTTTAGGGTTTATTCTCGAGAATGCTTATATTGATTGAATCATAGACTTGATGTTCCATCATGATTAATTCTATGTTGCGAGTATTTGTATTTGGGTATTTGGGATAGTAAATAATGCATCAATTTTGGCGTGTCGATAGCAACATTGGGGACCGCCGTAGCCAGTTGCGGTGTACTTGGCCGAAAATTGCAATATTTGTTATTGCGGCGCTCGTTACTGGTTGTTCAACAGCAGTGTTCAGTGATCTTTTTACCACTTATTCTGAACAGTTAAGAGCGAGTCGTTATCAATTGACCGCAGGACAATTTGAACACGCGGCCGAGTTACTGGCAGAGGGAAAGGTAACGGATAATAGCTATTATTTAAAGCAGTTGGAACTTGGTCGAATGTTGTTTTTAGCGGGAGACTTTGAGGCGAGTCAGCAACACTTTAGTCGCGTCGATCAACAGTTAAAATGGTTATCGAGTCAAGCCGAATATCGCCTTTCCACAGGCTTACAACAGCTTTCTACCTTAGCGACCAACGACAATTTTATTCGCTACCATATTCCAGTGTATGAACAAGTCATGTTGCACCATTATCAAGCGATTAATTACTTGCATAGCGGTGGTTTGGAGTCCGCATTGGTTGAAATTCGCCGCGCAGGACAACTACAGCAGTTGGCGATGGAAGAACAGCCAGTGAGCTTAGAGACGCAATTGCAAGACTATCAACAGCAATACGATGAACTGTTGAAGCAATATCCCAGTCCCGATACAACGCTTCCAAATGCTTATCAGAACGGCCTTAGTTATGCTTTGTCTGCAGTTTTGTATTTGGCGGCGGGTCAAGATAATGATGCCTATATTGATTATCGTAAAGCCTTAGCTTTAGCGCCTAATAATCATTATTTGCAGGCTGAAGTTGCTCGATTGGGGCAAAAACTGGCGATGAGTGATTATCAGCAATATACCCCATTGAAAGCTCAGCCGCTGACTGAAGATCAAGGCTTACTCGTTGTTTTACATGAACAATCTATAGTGGCTGCAAGGCAAGAAGTACGCTTTACTTTACCTCTCTATCACCAGCAGCGTTGGCAAACTTATACCTTGGCACTTCCGGTTATTTCTACCAAACCTCAACTGGCGATCCCGTTAGCTTTGTCTTTGGAAGGACACGATTTTGCAACGCAACAATTAGTTCAAATCGATGCTTTAGCTGCCAAGCAACTACAACAAGATTTACCTGCAGTATTGGTGCGGCAAATTTTACGAGTGCTGGCTAAAGACCAGCTGCGTCGAGAAGTGAACCAAGGCGACGCAAAGAAAGGGGAGAATTGGGCGAATGTTTTCGCAAATGTATACAATATAGTGTCTGAGCGAGCGGATACTCGAAGTTGGCAAAGCTTACCAGCATTGGCGCAAATAGCGATTAAACCGTTTGCTGTGGGAAAACATAAATTGACGATGTCTGGTCTGGGTGAATCAGAAGTTTCGGTTAACATAAGGCCAGGTCGAGTGACCTTGGTGTTGACCAACGATCTTGGTTCTACAGTTCAGTTATTTAACTTATAAAAGAGGAGTTGGTTATGAAATATATACTGATAATGCTGTCGTTATTGCTGGTGGCTTGTACTGCCGATACATCTGGTATGATAGCCAATTCACAAAAGCCAGAGGGGAAACAATGGCTGATTGTTGATAACTTAAATTTAGGACGAAAGTTAACCATCACAGAGGCGAGGAGTACTCAAAGTGCCGATCGACTACTGGGTATCGCAACGCTTCAATCTTTATTTAAAGGCGACTTGAGTTTGCAATATCGATTCAACTGGTATGATAGCGATAATATTCAAATCAATGATGCGAGATCCGCATGGACACCGCTCACTCTACATGGTCGTGAACAGGTTCAGATTCAGTCGGTCGCGTTAGTTGCTAATGCCCACCATTTCAAAGTTTATGTTAGAGAAGTTCAATAACAGAGAGATAAGTTATGAAAACATATGTTTTAGCCGTTTCGATGGCAGCCCTTATGCTAAGTGGTTGTTCTAGCCAGGTAAGTTATGGTGATCCGCAAGCCGTAGAAACGGTGGATGTGGCCTTTGGCTCTACGGATTTACAGACAATTGCAGGTCAAATGACAGACTCAATGGTTGCGTCGCCCTTATTAACGGAATTAACTCGTAACAAACGGCCAATCGTATTTGTTGATAAAATAAAAAATAAAACGAGTGAGCATATCGATACTGAATCTGTTAGCGATACTATCAGTACCCGCTTGTTACAGTCAGGTAAGTTTCGATTTGTAGATATGACCACGGTGAACCAAGTGCGTGAACAGTTGAACTTTCAAAATGACGGTGGTTTAGTTGATCCCGCTAAAGCAATTGCGTTCGGTCAACAAGTCGGGGCAGAGTATATGCTGTATGGCAACTTAGCGAGTATTGTTAAAACCAACAAAAAGACCAAAGATGTTTATTATAAGATGACGATGCGTTTACTTGATCTTAAAACTGGTTTAGTAGAATGGGCCGATGAAACCGAGATCCGTAAGGCTGAAACTAAATCTACCTTTGGCTGGTAGGAGTATCGAGCCGATGGGACCGCTGTTTTTAGATTTATTGGGCGCCGAGCTGAGTGCTGAAGAGCGAGATATGTTACAGCATCCCCTTGTGGGAGGTGTCATTTTATTTAGTCGTAATTATCAGGAGCGTGCCCAGTTAATTGAACTGGTTCGCTCAATAAGAGCTGCGAGTAAACAGTATTTATTGATTGCTGTGGATCAAGAAGGAGGACGTGTACAACGTTTTCGGCATCAGTTTTCTTGCATACCTGCGATGGGGGATATTGATGCAGGGGCAAGGCAACTGAGGATGGCTAGTGTCGATCTGGCTGAACAGTTGGGTTGGTTAATGGCCGTTGAGCTCAGAGCTTGCGATATTGATATTAGTTTCGCTCCGGTGCTGGATATCAACGGTTGTAGTGATGTGATTGGTACTCGTGCTTTTAGTTCTAACCCTGAACAGATCGTTAGTGATGCGGGTGGTTTTATCTCTGGAATGCATCACGCAGGGATGAAGGCAACTGGCAAGCACTTTCCCGGACATGGGAATGTTAAAGCAGACACTCATCACTTTGAAGCCACTGACTCGCGCTCATTTGATGAGATTAAACGTTATGATTTAAGTGTATTTAGGCGTTTAATTAGTCAAAATAAATTGGACGCAGTGATGCCCGCACACGTAATTTATAGTGATGTTGACGATAAACCCGCAGGATTTTCTAAGCGGTGGTTACAACAAGTATTGCGTAAAGATTTAGGTTTCAAGGGGGTTATATTTAGTGATGATTTGTCGATGCAGGGCGCAGCCCTTGCTGGTGATCATGTGCAACGAGCCGAGCAAGCCTTGACCGCAGGCTGTGATTACCTTTTGGCCTGCAACGATCGAGATGCCAGTATTCGCTTATTAGATGGCTTACCACATACTCAGGTTGCACGCCCCGATGCCTTGCGAGCAAAAGCTTATCCTATGACTTGGTCGGAGCTCACAGCATTGACTCAATATCGACAAATCGCTGCGCGCGCCCTAGAAATTCAGCAAATTAGTAGTGAACTGAGTGAGAACTAAATACACTTAGTATTCATGCGGGAATATAAACAAGGAATCGCATCATGATTATTTATTTACACGGCTTTGATTCTACAAGTCCGGGTAACCATGAAAAAGTACTACAGCTTCAGTTTGTCGATAGCGATGTGCGTCAAATCAGTTACAGTACCATTCATCCTCGACACGATATGAGTCACTTACTCAAAGAAGTCCACAAACAGTTAATGTTGAGTGCTGAAGAGGAAGTGGTGATTTGTGGTGTTGGTTTAGGCGGGTATTGGAGTGAGCGGATTGGTTATCTATGTGGAATTCCCTCCGTTTTGTTTAACCCGAATTTGCACCCAGAGCGGAACATGCAGGGCAAAATAGAGCGGCCCGAGGAGTATTTAGATATTGCGACTAAATGTGTTGCAGAGTTTAGAGACAAAAATCGTGGTAATTGTACGGTTGTGTTGTCTGAAAATGATGGTGTGTTAGATAGCCAACTTTCAGCTGAAGAGTTACAAGATTATTATCCGATTATTTGGGATAGCCAGCAAGCACATAAATTTCAAGATATTAGTCGTCATTTACAATTAATTAAGTCATTGCGGAGTCTACCTCGTCTATGAAATGATTGAGATCAGCGAATAGAGGCATTTCCCCCTCGTTTTTATAAGCCTTTTTTTTGTGATCCTACTCTCATTACGTATAATATGACGCAGCAGAGCGATTATTCAAAGGCGTAGTACATAATGATAAAGCCTTTTAAAAAGCGCTAAACACTTCAAGTTGTGAGAAGGAAATAAGCAAGAATGACTAAAATTGTTGTTGTAGGTGGTGGCGCAGGTGGCTTAGAACTCGCGACGAGTTTGGGTCACAAACTTGGCAAACGAGGTAAAGCCAAGATAGTTCTCATTGATAAAAATAGAACGCATTTGTGGAAACCATTACTACATGAAGTCGCGACGGGGTCGCTAGATGCCGGAATCGATGCCTTAAGCTATCGTTCTCATGCGGCCAATCACGGTTTTGAGTTTCAATTAGGTGAAGTTGCTGATATTGATCGCGAAGAGCAGTTGGTGACGCTAAAAGCCATGGTCGAAGAGGAGCAGGAAGTATTACCAGCTCGGCAGATCGACTATGACTATTTAGTGATGGCAATCGGTTCCGTGTCCAATGACTTTAATACGAAGGGTGTCAAAGAGCATTGCATTTTCTTAGATAATCCGAGTCGCGCCAATTTATTCCACTCTCGAATGTTAAATCGATTCTTGCAGTATTCTCAAGGCGATGAATCACAACAGGGAGAAAAGGTCAGAATTTCCATTGTTGGGGCTGGTGCCACAGGTGTTGAGTTATCGGCGGAGTTATACAACGCGCTTGATCAACTGCGGGCTTATGGCGTACCAAATCTTAGCAGTTCAAGTTTGGCGGTTACGCTGGTTGAAGCGGGTGATAAAATTTTGCCAGCATTACCGGTTAGAATTTCTTCGTCAGCGCATTCAGAATTGCAAAAAATGGGCGTTGATGTTCGCACCAGCACCATGATTACCGAAGCCACTGCGGAAGGGTTAACGACAAAAGATGGCGAGTTAATTAAAGCCGATTTGATGGTGTGGGCGGCTGGCATTAAGTGCCCTGAATTTATGAAAGAAATCGGTGGGCTAGAAACCAACCGGATTAATCAGTTAGTGGTTAGGCCTACGCTACAAAGTTCACGTGACAGTAATGTTTATGCGATAGGTGATTGTGCCAGTTGTGCCTTGGGTGAGAAAGGCTTTGTTCCTCCGAGGGCTCAATCTGCACATCAGATGGCTTCCTTAGTTTACAAAAACATCCTACGTCAGCTTGAAGAAAAACCGTTACTTGAATTTGAGTACAAAGATCATGGTTCGTTGGTGTCTTTAAGTCGTTATTCTACCGTTGGGTCACTGATGGGTAACTTGATGCAAGGCTCTATGATGATTGAAGGGCGGATTGCTAGAATGGTCTATATCTCTTTATACCGGATGCACCAAATTGCTTTACATGGTTATTTTAAAACAGGATTAATGATGCTCGTTGGGCGAATTAATCAGGTATTAAGACCGAAGTTAAAGCTCCACTAAATACAGGCTTTAAGATTCTATTAGAAAGGCAATAACTACTGGTTATTGCCTTTCTAATCCGGCTTTTACTACGATAAAAGCGAACATCAAACTCAACCACAGTGTGAGCGCACTCAGCGCTTCAAATCGCCAATGATGTAAATTCATTAAATAGGCCTGGCTGAGAATATCGGCCAGCAATAACACGAATACCCCCCATAACTGAAACGTTAAAGAGACCGTCTGCCACAGCTTGGGCAAGAGAAGACGAGATAGCGGAAGTGCGCCTAAAGCTAAGCCGACATAAAACCAATGATGGTCGGGATATAGTAAGCTGAGCAGCTTTTCTCCCATTTGACGAGAGCTAGCCGCGATTGCTAGCAATAGCCAGGTGCGACTTAATAAGGCGCAGCTGAATAGCACACTTGGTTGGTTCGCAACGACCACTGCAGCGCTTACGAAGCCGTTTGGCTCGCGGGAGCCGTGAATACTGCTTCAGTAGTGGCTGACTCGGCTGAGTTGCCCTCGAGTGATTTCTGTTCTGGTGCAATAATCTCTGCCATGTCGTTGTCCTGACCATCCGCTATGGATGTTGGTGAAAGTGCACTTTGATTTTCTGGACTACGACGAATTTGGATCAGCATGCCCATTAGTGGATGGTCGAAATAATGTATTTCTCCGGAACGGACACGACGTTTTTGATCAAACTTAAAGCTATGTAGCTCCTCTTCTGTTTGATAATTCGCAATTAAACTGCCATCTTCAACTCCCTTTTGTTCTCCACTTAATATCACCACTTGCTGCGGTTCATTATTTGGCAGGGGATTGGGGGGGGTGAGCTGTGTTTGGCGATCAGAGGGAAGAACCTCTCTTTCAACTTCAACAGGACGTTTTAGGATCAGTTGACTCTCGATATACAAGTAGTGTTGCAAGTAAATTCTAATCCCACCGTTTAGCTCCCAAATTTCGGCCGGTACCTGAGCAACGGCGTCGCTGCTAGTTTCACCATTTAGCGGCGTTGCTTGCTCAAACAAGCTGGTTTCACCAAGCTTATTCTGCTCATCGCTCTTGGCGTTAACGATTGCGTCATTATGAGCTGCAAAGTTAATCAGGTGGCCATCGGCTTGAAAGCGTTGCGAAAAGTCTTGGCCTGCTTGCAACTGATAAAATTTGGCTCGATGACGGGGTGCAACGACTTCCCGCCAAGCTAGATGTATGAGCGGTGTAAAGGCTGCGTGCTGATTTAATTTGGCAAATTGTTCACCTAACTCTAGTTGGTCGGCATTCAGCATCTGTCGATGGGTCGCACCAGTGATAGGCCAACCGCGTCCGTCAATGGTTACAGGTAACTGTTCAAATCGAGGCCGAATGCAGGGCTCGGTGTTACAAGCAAACAACGGTGCGAGCAACGGTTCACTGGTATTTACGCTGAACGTTTGTGGTTGCGGCCAATATTCTTGACTGCTTTCGACACTAACATTACGTTTAAAAACGATGACTTCAATGTCAAACCAACGCGGTCCATCTGCCATGCTAGGCGCGCTGGTCGTAACGATTGCGGCCAAGCCAAGAAGCTGTATAGCCTGTTTAAGAGTTGCTCGCATTGGCGTTAAATTGCTCCAATATAGATTCTATGAGGGTGAGGCGCTGTTCGGGACCGTCGCTTGGAACCGCAAATTTTAGCTTGTTGGCGCCTTCCATTCGATAAATAGCTGGCTGAGATTGTAGCAGGCTTACCAGAAAAGCGGCATTAACTTTTGTTGATTCGGCAAACTCGATAACGCCGCCTTTCGGTCCGGCCTCTAAGCGCTTAATACCGAGGTGGTCGGCTTCAATTTTAAGCCTTTGCACGTTGAACAAGTTTTGAGCAGGTTCCGGTAATAAGCCAAAACGGTCAATCAGCTCGACTTGTAATTCGCGCATTTCTGCAGAATTCCCGCAATTAGCAATGCGTTTGTACATAGTGAGTCGAGTTGTGACATCAAAAATATAATCGTCAGGCAGTAGTGCTGGTAAGCGTAATTCAATCTCACATTGTTCGCTTTGACTGAGATCCCAATTGAGATCTTGACCATTTTTGAGGGCTGTTACCGCTCGGTCTAACATTTCCATATATAGGGTAAAGCCAACGGCTTCTATTTGTCCACTTTGGTCATCTCCTAAGAGTTCACCAGCTCCGCGAATTTCCAGGTCGTGGGTAGCTAAGGTAAAGCCTGCGCCTAAGTCCTCTAGTTGAGCGATCGCCTCTAAACGTTTACGTGCGTCTTTACTCAATAGTTTTGGTGGTGGAGTGAGTAAATAGGCATAGGCTTGGTGATGAGAACGGCCAACTCGACCGCGTAATTGGTGTAACTGAGCCAAGCCAAAATTATCAGCACGATTGATAATAATGGTATTAGCACTGGCGATATCAATCCCAGTCTCGATAATGGTAGTACAAACCAGAACGTTAAAACGTTGATGGTGAAAGTCTCCCATAATGCGCTCTAGCTCACGTTCGCGCATTTGTCCGTGGGCCACAGTAATACGTGCCTGTGGCAGCGATTCAGAGAGTTCTTGGGCGACTCGCTCAATGGTTTCAACCTTATTGTGTAGAAAGTAAACCTGCCCCCCGCGCATTATTTCGCGACTAATCGCTTCCTTAATTAGTGCATTATCATATTGGCGCACAAAGGTTTTTACCGCTAAGCGTTTTGCCGGAGGGGTCGCAATGATCGATAGATCACGCATGCCACTCATTGCCATATTCAGGGTTCTAGGTATTGGTGTTGCGGTGAGTGTGAGAATATCAACATTCGCCCGCATCGCTTTTATTTGCTCTTTTTGACGCACTCCAAAGCGGTGTTCTTCATCAATAACCAGCAGCCCTAAATCAGAAAATTTCACATCCTTGCTTAATAACTTATGGGTTCCGATTACGATATCGACACGACCATCAGCCAGTTTTGTGAGTACTTGATTTTGTTCTTTGGTGGTGTTGAAGCGTGATAAAGAAGCGACTTCAATCGGCCAATTGGCAAAGCGGTCACTAAAGTTGTCAAAGTGTTGCTGGGCAAGCAGGGTGGTCGGGACGAGCACGGCCACCTGTTTTCCGCTGTTCACGGCGACAAATGCGGCACGCATCGCCACCTCTGTCTTACCAAAACCAACATCGCCACAAACCAGCCGGTCCATTGCGTTTGGCGTCTGCATGTCTTGTAACATCGCAGTAATAGCTTGCTGTTGGTCGTCGGTTTCTTCAAAGGGGAAATCGGCGCTAAATTGTTGATAGGCCGCTTCGTCAAGTTGATATCCATACCCAGGTTTAGCGGCGCGTTTGGCATATACTTCTAGCAGCTCTGCGGCGACATCACGGATTTTCTCGGCCGCTTTTTGCTTGGCTTTTTGCCATTGTTCATTGCCTAGCTTGTGCAGTGGCGCCGTTTCGTCGTTGGCTCCAGAGTAACGGCTAATTAAATGGAGTGCATTTACAGGTACATATAATTTTGCCTGATTGGCATATTCAAGGCTTAAAAATTCAGTTTTTATGCCGCCGTTTTCAAAGCTGGTTAAGCCCAGATAACGGCCCACGCCGTGTTCTAGGTGCACCACTGGTTGACCAATTGATAGTTCTGCTAAATTGCGGATCAGAACATCGGGATTGAGCGTTTTACTTGAGGCCTTGCGCTGTTTAGCGCGAACTTTGTCACCGAGTAAGTCGGTTTCAGTAATCAACTGCAAAGTTGGTGTGTTTAGTTCAAAGCCTTTTTCGATAGGCGCGACCACAATCGCCAGACTATCGTTACTCGCAACAAAGTTAAAAATGCTTTGATGATTTTTAAGCTTTAACTTGAGGGGGCGAAGTAAATTCTTGAGTGCTTCTCTGCGTCCCTCGGTTTCGGCAATAAAGCAGGTTTTAGGATGCGGGTGATGCTCTAGGTAATGGCTTAGGGCCTGTAATGGTAAATTGAGTCGATGATTGACGCTGAGGTCTGGTAATGCATGAGCGGCTAAATTGAGCCGTCCTTGGGCATTTTTGGCCGGTCCGCTACGCAGCTTAATGCCAGCAAAACTTTTTAATTCCTTAAAACACTGATCAACATTTAAATAGAGTTCATCTGGCGGCAAAATGGGCCGAGAGCGGTCATGGCGACGGTTTTGATAGCGTTCTTCGAGATTTTGCCAAAACTGTTTTCCAGCATGTTCTAAGTCGCCAATTTTTAAGATGATGGTATTGGCCGATAGTTGGTCACTCAGGCTTTCTGTATGTGAGTGAAATAGCGGCAGGTAGTATTCGATACCCGCTGGCATGATCCCTTTTGATACCTGCTGGTAGATTGATTCCGCCTCTCGGCTTGGCTCGAATCGATCACGCCATTGTTGGCGAAAGGTTTCGATGCCGGCTTGATCGGTGGGGAACTCATGGGCTGGCAGCAAGGTAATTTGTTGCTGCGTTTGCTCACTGCGCTGGGTGTCGGGATCAAACTGACGAATGGTGTCTAGCTCATCATCGAAAAAGTCTAAACGAAATGGTTGGCGACTGCCCATGGGGTAAAGATCGAGTAAGCTTCCGCGTAGCGCAAATTCGCCATGTTCCATGACTTGGTCGACATGTTGATAACCCGCGCTAACCAAGCGTTCTTTAAAAGCCGTGATGTTGAGCTGCTGGCCAACCTTAAGTTGCAAACTATGTTTGGCTAAAAATTCGGCCGGAGCACAGCGCTGTAACCAGGTTGCAATCGGTGCGATGACGACACTGTTTTTGTCCTGACTAAGCTGATTAAGACTGAGGATCCGCTGGGAAATGATATCTTGGTGTGGTGAGAAGGTATCGTAAGGAAGCGTTTCCCAATCTGGAAGTAAGTGCACTGCGCGTTGCGGTTGTAAGCCATTCACTTCTCGTTCTATTTGCAGCGCGCTGCGGGTATCTTCCGTTAAAATAACTAAGGGCGCATCTAAGGTGGTTACATATTGATGGACCACCAAGGCCAACGCACTGCCCGGTAAATTAGTGACTTGTTTATTGTCGCCCGCATGCTCAGGGCAAGGTAGATTTAATAACACGACTGACTCATTTTTTTTCGGCTAATAGGCGAGCGTCGGCTCGCGCTTTTAATTGTTGGCTTTGCACATGAAGACTGGCACGGACCAAGGTTTCAATATCTTCATCACGGATCCAGTGGTAATTGATATGCAGTAATTGTTGCTGGCTGTGGGCCACCGATTGTGAACCTTGAACTTGACCATAACAAAATACCGCGCTGGATTCTTCAGGTAAGAATATTTTTAATCTCACCATTTGTCCGGCCTTTAAGGGACTATCCCAAAAACAGTGGATTTCTGAGCCTCCAAACTGATGGCTAGTGGTGCGATGTTCACTACTATCTTGCTGGACTAAGACATAGCTTAAAACCCGATTCAGTTTCTGTTCTTGAGCTTGTAGATAAGCGAGTAGTTGTTCGCCAGCTTCGCCGAGTTGTTTTAGCGCACGTAAACCAAGCAAACCATGGTGGTGGCTACTATTAGCGAGGATGAATGGCTCTGGAATTAGGGCCTCAAACTCGCTGTACGAAGAGGGTAAGTTATCATCTTCAATGAGCTCTAAATTCACATTAAGCTGATGAGTCACACTAAAGTAATGTTGATCTTGCATATTTTCCTACAAGTGCCACGCGGCGAAGTTATTCCATAAAACCATGCATAAAGCCTAGTTGAGGTAGAAATTACAACAAGTTGTGTCATGGAATGCAAATAAACTAATTATCTTTATGTTTTACCGGATTAAGCTTGGGCTGTCACTTGTTGACGGATCATGGGCGCGGTATGATGACCGCGTTTTTTCGCCTACGGATGACCTTAGCCTCGATGAATTTGATTGGCTTTATAGCATGGCGCTTCTCTCGAGGAGCCAAACAGCAACGTTTTGCATCATTTGTGAGTTGGTTTTCAACGCTAGGAATTACGCTTGGCGTGGCGGCATTGATCACCGTCATTTCAGTGATGAACGGTTTTGAGAATCAACTCAAACAACGTATTTTAAACTTGGTCCCTCATCTTACGTTTAGCCAGCAAGTTGAACTACCGCCGTTTTTAGCTAAGTTCCCTCATTCGCCCTTAGTGCTAAGTGAAGTTGTTTTGCAAAGCAGTCATCAACTGACGGCGGTAACGTTGCAAGGAATTGATCCTAAGCAACAGGCCGACATTGATTTATTGCGACAACATTTGTTAATCGGCGAGCTGGATAGTCTTAAGCCAGGTTCTTACAAGGTGGTCATCGGGATTGGTGTCGCAAATGCGCTTGGCGTTCGTTTAGGCGATAGCATTCGTTTGATGGCAACCGACCGGGTGCTATTCACGCCACTTGGTGAAATGCCTTCACAACGTAATTTTGTGGTCTCCGGTATTTTTGAGTTTGCAGCAGAAGTTGATAAGCAGTTTGTTCTGGTGAATATCGATGATAGTGCTCGGCTGTTGCGAAGTTCTGTGGCAGCGGTGAGCCAACAGCGACTCTTCCTCGATGACCCTTTCCAGATCGAGTCTCTCAGTGTTGCCTTGGATCAACAAGGTATTCAATATCAAGATTGGCGGCGTTTTTATGGTGAATTATTTGCTGCGGTTAAGATGGAAAAAAACATGATGGGGATGTTGTTTTGTTTAATTATTGCGGTGGCTGCCTTCAATATCTTATCTAGTCTGGTGATGATGGTTGGAGAAAAACGCAGTGACGTTGCGATCTTACAAACTCTAGGTTTGACGCAACAGAAAGTCGTTTTGGTATTTATGGTTCAAGGTGCCTGGAGCGGTTGTATTGGTGCGGGGGTTGGTGCTTTCGCAGGCTGGCTTTTAAGTCATCATATTAACGGCGTGATGTCTGCCATTGGCTTGAATTTCGCCGCGAGTCTCGGTGGTGCAGGTTTACCAGTATTGCAACGTAGTGAGCAAATCATCTTTATTACGGTGGTTGCAATGTTATTAAGTATTTTAGCAACCATTTATCCTGCTTGGCGCGCCAGCAAAATTTTACCCGCAGAGGCACTTCGTTATGAGTGAGCAAACAGCTCAGCCCGTTTTAGTGGCAACAAATATTGTTAAAACTTATCAAGATGGTAGCCAATTTACTGAAGTATTACATGGCGTCGATTTCACTGTATATCCCGGTGAAGCGGTGGCTATTGTGGGAAGTTCCGGTTCCGGTAAAAGTACTTTGTTGCATATTTTGGGCGGCCTGGATGATGCTAATCAGGGCGAAGTTAGTATTGATAATCAAGCGCTTAACCAAATGAATTCCAAACAGCTTGCTAAGTTGCGTAATCAAAAACTAGGGTTTATTTATCAATTTCATCACCTATTAGGAGAATTTTCAGCCTTAGAGAATGTGGCAATGCCGCTATTGATCGCCGGTGAGACAAAAAAAGTTGCGATGGCTAAGGCCCAAAAGTTATTAGACAGAGTGGGTTTGGGGCATCGATTAGCACATCGACCCGCCGAGTTATCGGGAGGGGAGCGTCAACGAACGGCGATTGCACGAGCTCTGGTGAACCAGCCTCGTTTGGTGTTGGCAGATGAGCCTACGGGGAATTTGGATAGCCATAGCTCCGACGCAATTTACCAATTAATCTTGGAGCTCAACCAAGATTTGGGCACCGCCTTCGTGGTTGTGACTCATGATTTAGCTTTAGCTGCCAAATTTAATCGTCAAGCCTTTATGCAAGATGGCAACTTTAGTGAAGAGGCGCAGTAACGATGCGGCTTCCTTTATCGATTTTAATTGGTTTGCGTTACCACCGCGCTAAACATAGTAATGGGTTTATTTCCTTTATCTCCCGTTCTTCCACTTTAGGGATTGTACTGGGTGTCGCAGTACTCATTATCGGTTTATCGGTGATGAACGGCTTCGAGCGGGAACTTCGGGATCGGTTTTTGGGCATCGTGAGTCATGGCGAATTAGAAGCCGTTAATCCGCCGCTGGTTGATCATCAAGATTTGCTGACCCAAGCAACCAGACACTCCGAAGTTTTAGGTGCAGCACCTTACGTGACGCTGAGCGCCTTAGCGCAAAAAGGGAGGAAGATGAAAGCGATTGCCTTGAAAGGGATCGATCCCGCTATTGAACGCACGGTGACGGACTTACATCAGTATATTGGAGACGATGCGTGGCAAGCGTTACAGTCGGATCTGCCACAAGTTGTGTTGGGTGCCGGTATTGCCCGTTTACTCGAGGTTAGCGTAGGTGATCCGGTGACGCTATTATTACCTAAAGCTGGAACCCGTCAGCATTTGAGCGCGCCCCAGCGAGTTAGAGTTAAGGTGGTTGGCTTAATGAATGCTGGTGGTCAGTTAGATAATCAGCTGGCTTTCATTAACTTAGCTTATGCCCAAAAGTTGATGCAATGGCAAGATGGGGTATCTGGCATCAGTTTGCGCTTAGTGGATCCGCTTGATGCAGACCGCGTGGTTCGCTTAGTCGCCAAAGGGTTTCCCCAACTAGTGTATATTAAAAGTTGGACTCGCCAGCATGGCTATTTATATCAAGATATTCAGTTGGTTAGAACAATCATGTATGCAATTATGTTGCTGATTGTTGCAGTGGCAAGTTTTAATATCATTTCCACACTGATCTTGGCGGTGAGTGAAAAAAGAGGGGATATCGCCATTTTGAAAACAATGGGGGCCACCGATGCAAGTTTGGTGAGAAGCTTTATTGTTTATGGTTCATACAATGGCGTGATCGGCTGTTGTTGGGGGGCAATATTGGGGATCTTAGGCAGTTTAGGACTTCCTAAGTTGGCTGCTGTTGTCGAAAGTATACTGGGTCACAGTCTGTTGTCGGCAGATATCTACTTTATTGATTTTTTACCCACTCAGTTACTATGGCGTGATGTCATTGCAGTGGTGTGCGCAGCTTTGCTACTGAGTATTTTTGCCACGATTTGGCCTGCATGGCAGGCGGCTCGAGTTAAACCAGCGCAAGAACTTGCTTAAGGCTGAAGCACTGTGAACGATTTGAGGTGAGGAGACCCTATGCTATAAGTCTTTTCATTGTGTTTCGTGAGCAACCGTATAAATTACTTTTTGTGACTTCTTCGGGTCCCGAGGTAGCTCTTTTTCATACACAAAGTGTTCGCATATCCAACAAGTGACACAAGCGCTTCAAAGTTCAATTCACCTTCACCGCATCAAGGTTTGTTTATCGACGTTTTTTATAGCGTCGTCTGACCGAGTAACGCCAAGCAGCATTAATTGAAAAATAGCCGAGTGCTGAAAAGAAGATTGAACAAACAAGACAACCTAACAAAAATGCCGGGCCAATAGTGGCTATCAAATGCTCGATACTATGCCATGAAAATTTAAAATGATAGTACTCAATAGGTTGCTGCAATATGCTTGCGCCCACTAAATAGCAAAGATAAAAGATCGGTGGGATGGTTAAGGGGTTGGATACCCATACTAAGGCAACCGATAAAGGTAAATTCACCCGAAACATGATTGCCAATGCAGCCGCAATCACCATTTGTGATGGTAAAGGGACAAACGCAACAAATAAACCGACTGCAAATGCGCCAGCCGCAGAGCGACGATTGAGATGCCATAGGTTTGGGTTATGAAGCCACTGACCAAAAAACTTGAGATGTTTACTGGATTTTAAATCTTCAGTTTTTGGAATAAATCGTTGTAAGGTTTTTTTTGGCATATAGTTTGTTATTGACAATAAACTTTTTATCGCACATGAATGCATTTTTACTAGCAAGTTTGCTAGCTATGACATCATCGTTATTATGGGCTAATTTACTTAGCATACCATCGTTATATAGTTGCTACATCGCTCTATTTGCTTTGTTTTGGCGGCGAAGATATTTTTTAGCAGGCCTCGTATTCGGGATCTGCTGGATAACTAGCCATGCGCTATATTATCAATCTTGGATTGAGAGCATCCATCAAAAAGCGCACAACTCTAGCATAATTGGTCAGGTGTTGGCAGTTCAAAATAACGTTTATGGTCAAAAAATTACTTTAGAAATACATCAGTTAGATGGACGCTCTAGTTGGCTGTGGTGGCGGCCTAAGTTGGTATTGTATCAGTCTAAGCTTAGTGACCGATCGCAGATCGTGCTTGCTGGGCAGACCATTGATGTTGGGGCGCGTTTAAAACCAGCGTTTGCTAGTTTAAATCCTGCGGGTTTTAATTATGCCCGTTGGTTGGTCTCCCAGTCGATTATCGCCCGAGGTTCGGTATTGTCGCTTCGCATTGCGCAGGCGGAAAGCTCTAGTCGGGAGCGATGGCTTGGCTTTCTCAACCAGCAATTACAAGGCCTTGAATACGGCGGCGAGATCCTCGCGTTGATGGTAGGGGATAAGCGCAGCTTGAATCACCAGCATATGCAGTTGTATCGCCAATCGGGTCTGAGTCATCTATTTGTATTATCCGGCTTACACCTTGGCATCGTGGCGTTGTGGTCATGGTATATGGCTAATTTGTTGTTTTTGCTGATGCGTCGGCAGGAACGGTTGTGGTCCTTGACGCTGAGTTTAATGTGTTGCGGGTTTTATTGTTGGTTAGCCAATTGGCAACTGCCGATGTTACGTGCGTTGTTGATGTACAGCTGCGTTATTATAAGTATTGGATTGTTCAATCGGCGGCGAGCTTGGCACGGGGTGCTGATCAGTTTATTTATTATTTTAACGCTATGGCCATTTAGTATGTATGGCAACAGTCTGTGGTTGTCGTTTGCCGCCGTTGTGGTGGTATTACTGGCACTGTGGTGCGGTCCCAGTCACAAACTAATGATGTTGGTATTTATTCAGTTGATGGTTGGTATCATCTTGATGCCGCTTCAAGTCTTGATGTTTGGTGTGATTCCGAGTTGTGCGCTGTTGGTCAATCTTATTGCGGTACCACTGTTTAGCGTGCTTTTGGTACCTGCGGTCATGGCATTATTTGTTCTATATATCGTCGGTTTACCATTGGCTGACTGGTGGGCCGATTTACTCAATGATGTTTTTGGTCTCTTCCATCAAAGTTTGATGGCTTTAAATCAGTGGCAGTTACTTAGCTTTCATTTACCGCGTTTTACTATTGCTATGCTGTTATTGTTTGCTGCTTATGTTTGGGCCTTTGGTTTGTTTAGGAGGCAAGTCCATCTGGCTTGGCTAAGCTTGCTCATGTTCGTACCTGTTTGGCCGTCATCTCTTGCTCCAGACGACTCGTGGCAAATCATAGTATTAGATGTTGGACAAGGCCTATCGGTGGTGGTTATTCAGCAAGATGAAGCGCTGATTTATGACAGTGGTCCTCGCTACCGAAGTGGCTTTAGTTATGCGCAAAGTGTCACCATTCCTTTGTTGGTTGACCAATCGGTGAATCGACTTCCTTGGTTGGTGTTTAGTCATGGAGATAACGATCATGCCGGTGGGCGATTTGTTCTGGAACAGCATTATCCGGAAGCGAAGCGCTATTATGGTAGAGATCCGCGTTTGCCTGAGGCGAATTGTATGGGGGTTCATCAATGGAAAAAACTGCGACTTCAGTTTTGGTTGGCTGAGCGAGGGGAGGGTAATAATGGTTCTTGTGTGCTGAGAATCGATGATGGACATTATAGTTTATTACTTCCTGGAGACATTGAACAAGTGATTGAAGTTGAATTACTGAGCCAGTTTACGGCGCCCGTCACCATGTTGCTTAGCCCTCATCATGGCAGCAATAGTTCTTCTTCTGAGGCATTTGTTCAGCAATTTAAACCCGAAATAGTCATTCACAGCAGTGCTGCTTTTAACCGTTTTGGTTTCCCCAAACCTCAAGTGACACAACGATATGCGGCAAGCCAGCAATTCATAACCGGCAAGGTGGGCGCGATAAACATTAAAATCGATGACCGTTCATATCAAATTAGCTCGCAGCGAGATAAATTATTCAGCCCTTGGTACCAAAAAATCATCAGTTGGTGATTTGTCTATAAACCGCTAAACTAAGGCAATTTTTCCGATGGAATAACTCTGTTCTTATGATTCCAGATACAGCTACTGATACAAAAGCTAACTTTATCCGTTTATTAGGCTATGTGAAAGACCGCAAAATTGGCTTGATTGTTGCCGTTATTGGCATGATTGGTTACGGCGCGGTAGATACTATGTTTGTTTATTCAATTAAACCGTTAATCGATGAGGGATTGTCTGGCAGTAACCCTGCAGTATTAACCTATATGCCGATTTTTGTTCTCGGTATTGTGTTATTGCGGGGAATATGTGGTTTTGCTAGCGGTTACGGTATGTCTTGGGTGGGTGGCCATTTGGTGATGAAAATCCAGCGACAGATTTTTAATCATCTGATGCTCATGCCAGTGTCATTTTTTGATAAAAACCCAACGGGGAGCTTACTCTCAAAAATTACTTATGATTCGAACCAAGTGAGTACTGCTGCCACCGCTAGTTTGGTGAATCTAGTTCGAGAAGGCGCTACCATTATCGGTTTGCTGTGCTTAATGTTTTATAACAGCTGGCAGTTATCCCTGATCTTTTTCTTGATTGGTCCACCAGTTGGTTTTGCAATTAATCTCGTTAGTCGTCGTTTTCGTAAAATTAGCACTCATTTACAACACGCTGTCGGTAATGTGACCACCACTACCGAACAAATGTTGAATGGCCATCGTGAAATTTTGTCTTTTGGTGGCCAGAACAAAGAAGCACAGCGCTTTGATCATGCCAGTAATATGATCCGTCGCCAGCAAATGAAAATGGCAACGGTCAGCGCCATTGCCAACCCTGCTATTCAATTTATTGCCTCGATTGGTTTATCCGTTGTGCTATATGTGGCGTCATTTCCTGAGTTAGTTGACAAATTAACGCCGGGTACGTTTACGATTATTGTCACCTCGATGATGATGTTGTTAAAGCCGTTAAGGGTGGTGACTCAGTTGAACAATGATGTGCAACGTGCGATGGCGGCTTGTACTAGTCTGTTTACGGTCATGGATATGAATACTGAATCTGATACAGGCAGCTACAAAACCAAACGGGCGCAAGGCGACATTTGTTTAAAGCAAGTGAACTTTAAGTACCCGACTAAAAACGAATTAGTACTCAAAGGGATCGATTTAACGATTCAAGCGGGCCAAACCGTTGCTTTGGTCGGGCGTTCGGGCAGTGGTAAAAGCACCATTGCCAGTTTGTTACCCAAGTTTTATGAAGTTACGGCTGGTGAAATCACTTTAGATGGACGTTTATTGCAAGACTATGAGTTGAAGAATTTACGTGACCAGTTTTCTCAAGTGTCTCAAATGGTTCACTTATTTAGTGGTACTATCGCCGAAAATATTGGTTACGCCAAAGATGATGCTACTCGAGAAGAAATAGAGCGGGTGGCCGAGATGGCTAACGTAAGCGCCTTTGTTGAACAATTTGAAGAAGGTTACGATACCATCATTGGCGAAAAAGGGGTGATGTTATCTGGTGGACAACGACAGCGCATTGCCATTGCTCGTGCCTTGTTAAAAGATGCCCCGGTGCTGATCCTCGATGAGGCCACCTCAGCTTTAGATACTGAATCAGAACGTAAAATCCAACAAGCCATCGATCGCGTATGCTCTGACAGGACTGCGATTGTGATTGCGCATCGCCTTTCCACCATTGAGAATGCCGACATCATTGTGGTGATTGATGAGGGATGTATTGTAGAACAAGGTAGTCACTCCGAGCTTATGGCTTTAAAAGGGACCTATTATCAGTTACATCAAATTCAATTTGGCCAAAAATAGTGAAGTTTTGGTACCAAAGCGCTAAGCAGCACTGGTTTAAAATTGTCCCATTGCTGCTATTCAGTTATCTATTTCGCTTCATTGCGAGGCTGCGTCGTTTGGCTTATCAGCAAGGATGGCTGGGTCAATATGTTTGTCCCGTACCGGTGGTGGTCGTGGGGAATATTAGCGTTGGAGGGAATGGCAAAACACCGGTTGTACTGGCCTTAGTGGAAGCTGCAAAAAAGCATGGCTTCAAACCTGGTGTGGTGAGCCGAGGGTATGGGGCCAAGGCTCCACATTATCCTTTTCAAGTCGATGCCTCAAGCGACAGCGAACATTGTGGTGATGAGCCTTTACTGATTTATTTGCGTAGTCGATGTCCGGTGATGGTGGACCCAAACCGAAGTCGTGCTTGCCATGCTATTTTGCAAGCTGGCGTTGACCTTATTATTTGTGATGATGGCATGCAACATTATGCCTTAGCGCGAGATATTGAAATTGCCGTAATTGATGCGCAACGTGGTTTGGGGAATGGCTTGTGTTTACCGGCAGGTCCGTTACGAGAACCAGCTTCGCGTTTAGCTCGCACCGATATTGTGATTAGCAATGGGGAGCCAGCATTCTCGGCGGAGAGTTACATTTTAAGCTTGCAGGCTTCTGCAATTCGAAAAGTAATGGATGATTCGGTGGTGCAAAACTTATCTACGGTAGATCTTGCGCTCGCGGGGATTGGTAATCCCCAACGCTTTTTTTCATCGCTTATCCCTTTAGGGATTCATGCAATAGAGCATATGGCTTTAGATGACCATCGACCCTTAACTTTGCAACAACAACGTGAACTGTTTAATAAAACACTGATTATGACGGAAAAAGATGCGATAAAATATCGCCATACGGCAGGTACTGATTGGTATTATTTGCCTGTAGATAGTGTGCTGCCAGCTGCATTTTATCAGCACTTTTTCTCTTTATTACAGGAAAAAACCAATGTCAGTCGAACATAATTTACTTGAAATAGTCGCTTGCCCTTTGTGTAAAGGTAAGCTTCATTATGATAAACCAAACAACGAATTAGTCTGTAAGTTTGATCGCCTTGCTTATCCCATAAAAGACGCTATTCCGGTGTTATTAACCAGTGAAGCCCGTGAGATGTCTTTAAATGAGTTACCGCAATGAAGTTTGTCGTGGTGATTCCGGCGCGTTATCAGTCAACTCGACTACCAGCTAAACCTTTGCAAGATATTGCTGGTAAAACCATGATCGAGCGAGTTTATCAGCAAGCTTTATTGTCAGGTGCCGAACGAGTCGTGATTGCTACTGATGACCAACGAATTGTTGATGTCGCAGAGTCCTTTCAAGCCGAGGTCATACTCACGGCCCAGAGCCATGAGTCGGGCACTGAACGTTTAGCCGAAGTATGTCAGCGTTTAGCGTTTGCCGCCGATACTATCGTGGTTAATGTTCAGGGGGATGAGCCAATGATCCCACCGAAGGTGATTGCTCAGGTAGCTGGCTTATTAGAAGACGCACCAGCAGTAAAAATGGCTAGCCTTTCAGTGCCTATTCTTGAAGACACTGACATTCATGATCCAAACGTGGTCAAGGTGGTGTGTGACAAGGATAATCACGCTCTCTATTTTAGCCGCGCCCCGATCCCTTTTGAACGGGATGGTCAGTGGCAAGCTGATCTTTATTCAAGGCATATTGGAATTTATGCTTATCGGGCTCATTTCGTGGATGAATATATACAGCTGTCGCCTTCTCCTCTGGAAAAAATGGAAAAGTTAGAACAGTTGCGAGTATTGTGGCATGGCTACAAGATAAAAATGGCAAGGGCTTTAGAAACGCCGGCACACGGGGTTGATACTCCGGAAGATCTTGAAAAAGTCAGAGCCTTATTTAAGCTAAAGTGCTCTTCAATTAAGTCTTTAGACTGATTGAGTGATTTCATTTATTAATTAGAATTATTATGAATTACATTTCTTTAACTGAACATAAAAAATCGTGGATCTTTAGTCGAGCCGATATGCCGATTAGCGAGCAAGATGCTATTGCGATAAAACCAATGACTGAAACTAGGGCGAGTATGCTGTGGAAAGAGTTAGTCAGTAAGCAAGTTGATCATCCTGATTTTTTTCGTAAGGGAGATTGGGCTTTCAGTATCGAAACTTGGCAAGGACAAGGGAACTGGGAGAATGTTTGGGACAGTGAACAAGCGAGTCTTCCTGAAGAATTAGTCACGCATTTACAATGGCAAGACAACACTGTGGTTTATTACTGTAACGATCAACGTCATATTATTGAAACGACATGGAGCACATTTCAACGTTGTTGGAAAAACTTCTTATTTATGGATGATGGCGCTCTGTTGATAGGAAAAAAGCGTAACGAGGTGGTTCAGTTCTTGGCGAACGGTAGTTTTCAGTGGGGAAGTAAGGCCAGCTAAGCATATTTGGTCTTTGATTCGAATAAAAAATCCGAGAACTGAGTCTCGGATTTTTGTGTATATTGATTAGACTAAAATAACAACTTACTTAAACGGCCGTTGAGGCTCACCGGTATAAAGCTGGCGAGGTCGACCAATCCGTTGAGTATCTTCTTCCATCATTTCTTTCCAATGGGCGATCCAACCCACGGTACGAGAAAGTGCGAAAATCACGGTAAACATGCTCACAGGAATACCAATCGCTTTCAGTACGATGCCTGAGTAAAAGTCGACGTTGGGGAACAACTTCTTCTCTTTAAAGTAAGGGTCGGATAATGCAATACGTTCCAACTCCATCGCCACATCTAATAGTGGATCATCAATGTTTAATTCATTGAGAACTTCATGGCAGCTTTCGCGCATTACGGTGGCTCGAGGATCGTAGTTTTTGTAGACGCGATGACCGAAGCCCATCAGGCGGAATGGATCATTTTTGTCTTTCGCGCGTTTAAGAAACTCTGGAATGCGATCAACCGAACCGATTTCTTCTAGCATATTGAGACAGGCTTCGTTAGCACCGCCATGAGCGGGACCCCATAAACAGGCAATACCTGCTGCGATGCAAGCAAATGGATTGGCCCCAGAAGAACCTGCCAAACGGACCGTTGAAGTCGAGGCATTTTGTTCATGATCGGCATGCAGCGTAAATATCCGATCCATCGCACGTTCTACCACTGGACTCACTTTATATTCTTCAGTTGGTACCGAGAACATCATATTGAGAAAGTTTGCAGCGTAGCTCAAATCGTTACGAGGATAGACAAAAGGTTGGCCTGCTGAATATTTGTAGCTCATTGCCGCGAGGGTTGGCATTTTAGAGATCAAACGGTAGGCCGCAATTTCACGGTGACGCACATTCGTGATATCCATAGAATCATGATAAAACGCAGATAGCGCACCAACAACACCGACCATGATTGCCATGGGATGAGAGTCACGACGAAATCCTTGGAAAAAGTGGATTAATTGTTCATGCACCATGGTATGGCGGGTAACAGTTGTTTTAAATCTTTCGTATTGCTCAACGTTTGGTCGTTCACCGAACAATAAAATGTAACAAACTTCAAGGTAATCGGCATGTTTTGCTAATTCTTCTATCGAGTAACCCCGATGTAACAAAATGCCTTTTTCACCGTCGATATAGGTGATTTTTGACTCGCATGAAGCAGTCGCTAAAAAGCCTGGATCGAAAGTAAAATAACCTTTCGAACCTAGAGTTCGAACATCTATTACGTCGTGTCCTGCGGTACCTGACATGATGGGCATTTCGTATGCATCTTGTCCTGGCAGCTTGAGGGTGGCTTTCTTATCAGCCATAGCATGTCTCCCTTGCTTATTCTAATTGTATTAATTTTTTTGGATACAAAGCGAGGTACATTCTGACCTAGAATGACTTCAATTGTCAATTGGCTGTTGTTATGATTTGTGGTTGTTTGTGTCGGATGTGTTAATATTTAGCTTTAATTCGGCTGTTTAGTTGCATTGAAATAGCTAAATGAAGGAAATGTTAATTGTATTTGTGTTATGTGGGCGTTATAATTCTTGCGAAGTATGGCGCTGGCACGAGCATTTTTTGCACAATGGAAATGTATTTTTTAGACTTTAGTCTAGTTTTAGAGCTTAAGTTCACAAAATTAACATTATCGCAACTCAATGCCCTATACTGAGCCTAACTTTATCATCATAATAAAACTCTAGGAACTGAGTGGGCAGAGAACCGTGAAAACAAAACAAAGACCAGTAAACCTCGACCTACAAACCATCCAACTTCCCATCACTGCCATTGCATCTATTTTGCATCGTGTTTCCGGTGTGATTACCTTTTTCGCCTTAGCTATTTTGTTAGGCCTGCTTGCCGAATCCCTTCAATCGGCAGAAGGTTTTGCGAATGTTTTGTCCATCATTGACAATTTCTTTGTGAAATTGATTCTATGGGCGAGCCTAAGTGCGTTGATGTATCACATTGTTGGTGGAATACGTCATTTCATTATGGATATGGGCTATTGGGAAGAGCTAGATACAGCATCTTCTAGCGCTAAAGTCTCATTCATCATCACCGCTGTATTGGCGTTGTTAATGGGAGTAATTGTATGGTAACTAATGCTGCAACATTTGGCCGGAGCGGAGTACATGATTTTATACTCATTCGCGCAACCGCCATCATCTTAACTTTATATACCCTCTATATGCTTGGTTTCATTGCGTGTACCGACGTGACTTACCAATCATGGAGTGGTTTTTTTGCTTGGCTCCCAACTAAGGTATTCACTTTGCTAGCACTCATTTCCATGCTGATACATGCTTGGATTGGTTTATGGCAAGTTTTGACCGATTACGTGAAATTTACAGCATTACGAATGGGTCTGCAGTTTTCTTTAACAGTACTAGCGCTTATTTATGTTGCTAGTGGCTTGTTCATTATTTGGGGGTAGGTCGAGTGGCCATTTCTATCAGAGAATTCGACGCCGTAGTGGTCGGCGCAGGTGGCGCGGGTATGCGCGCAGCTTTACAAATTTCTAAAGAGGGCAAGTCTTGCGCTCTTATTTCTAAGGTATTTCCGACACGTTCTCATACTGTATCAGCTCAGGGTGGAATTACTGTTGCTTTAGGCAATTCGCATAAAGATAACTGGCAATGGCATATGTACGACACCGTAAAGGGCTCTGATTATATCGGTGACCAAGATGCGATCGAATATATGTGTAATGTCGGACCGGAAGTGGTCATTGAACTAGAGAAGATGGGCTTACCGTTTTCTCGTTTTGATGATGGCTCCATTTATCAACGTCCTTTTGGTGGTCAGTCGAAAGAGTTTGGTGGTGAGCAAGCTGCACGGACAGCCGCTGCCGCAGACCGAACTGGTCATGCTTTATTACACACGCTTTACCAACAGAATGTAAAAAATAAGACGACGATTTTTTCCGAATGGTACGCATTGGATTTAGTGAAGAATGCTGATGGCGATGTGGTGGGTTGTACAGCCATGGATATCGAAAGTGGTGAAGTCGTTTATTTCAAAGCGAAAGCAACCGTATTAGCGACTGGTGGGGCTGGACGAATTTTTGCCTCAACGACCAATGCACATATTAATACCGGTGATGGTGTGGGCATGGCGCTACGAGCAGGCGTACCAATTCAAGATATGGAAATGTGGCAATTCCATCCCACTGGCATTGCTGGCGCGGGGGTTCTGGTTACAGAAGGTTGCCGTGGTGAAGGCGGTTACCTGCTCAATAAAGACGGCGAACGTTTTATGGAGCGTTACGCGCCTAACGCGAAAGACTTGGCTGGTCGAGATGTGGTTGCTCGTTCAATGATGACCGAAATTCGTGAAGGCCGTGGCTGTGATGGCCCCTGGGGTCCACATCTTAAGTTGAAGTTGGATCATTTGGGTGAGCAAGTCTTAGAAAGTCGTTTGCCAGGGATCTGTGAATTGTCTCGTACATTTGCACACGTAGATCCTGTGAAGGAACCCATTCCAGTGATCCCAACCTGTCATTATCAGATGGGGGGCATTCCTTGTAATGTGAATGGTCAAGCGATTAGGCAAAATGACAAAGGTGAAGATCAAATCGTAAATGGTTTATTTGCGGTTGGCGAAATCGCCTGTGTGTCGGTTCACGGTGCAAACCGCCTCGGAGGTAACTCTTTACTCGACTTAGTGGTATTTGGCCGCGCTGCGGGTAAATTCTTGGGTGAATACCTGAGCCGCGATATCGATATGGCTGATGCTTCAGAAGCAGATCTGGAAGCGGCAATGCAGCGTTATAATCGCTGGGAAAATTCGAGCCATGATGGTGAAGACCCAGTGCAAATTCGTAAAGACTTACAGCAATGCATGCAACTTAATTTTTCGGTGTTTCGTGAAGGCGAGTCAATGGCCGAAGGTTTAAAAGAGCTGCAAGAGATCCGTAAACGTTTGGAAAACGCTCGCCTCGATGATAAATCGGTAGACTTCAATACCCAGCGGGTTGAGTGCTTAGAGTTAGATAATTTGATGGCAACCGCTATTGCGACTGCTCATGCGGCTAATTTCCGTACCGAGAGTCGTGGTGCTCATAGCCGGTTCGATTACCCCGAGCGTGATGACGCACAATGGTTATGCCACTCTATATTTGAACCGAGCACTGAAACTATGGGACGTAGAGAGGTGAATATGTCACCCAATCTACGTGAAGCTTTTGAACCTAAAATTCGCACTTATTAGGAGGCGGCAATGAACGTTAACTTTTCTTTGTACCGCTATAATCCAGAAACAGATACAAAACCCCATATGAAGTCATATCATCTTGAGGTCCCTGAAGGCTCTGATATGATGGTGCTGGATGCATTAATTCAGCTGAAAGAACAAGATCCTAGCATTGCATTTCGACGTTCTTGTCGAGAAGGCGTGTGTGGTTCAGATGGGCTTAACATGAACGGCAAAAATGGTTTAGCCTGCATCACGCCTTTGTCAGATCTATTAGGTAAAGGTGATATTGTGATACGCCCGTTACCTGGCTTGCCTGTTGTTCGTGACTTAGTTGTCGATATGGGACAGTTTTATGATAATTATGCCCGTATTAAACCCTATTTAATCAGCGAACAGAAAATGCCTCCGGCTCGCGAAAATTTGCAGAGCCCTGAAGAACGTGAAAAATTGGATGGTATGTATGAGTGTATTCTCTGTGCTTGCTGTTCTACGGCTTGTCCTTCATTTTGGTGGAACCCTGATAAGTTTGTTGGTCCAGCGGGTTTGCTTGCCGCTTATCGTTGGCTGGCAGACAGTCGAGATACGGCGACTGATGAACGTTTATCAGAATTAGATGATGCTTTTAGCGTTTTTCGTTGCCATGGCATTATGAATTGTGTAAGTGTTTGTCCTAAGGGATTAAACCCTACAAAAGCGATTGGTCACATTAAGTCGATGCTGATCAAACGGGCTGTTTAGTAATACAGTTAATTTTTAATTAACTGGTTCTAAATAGCCATTTTACCTCGGTAGAATGGCTATTTTTTTATCAAACCCTACAAAGTCTAATATGACGCAAAAAGAAAGGGATAGCGTTTAAATGCAAAATGGCGTAATGAAAGCCTGGCTAGATTCCTCGCATTTAGCTGGTGCTAATTCGACCTATGTCGAAGATCTTTATGAGGCATTTTTAGAAGACCCTTCATCTGTATCTGAACAATGGCAGGCAGTATTTTCAGAGCTCCCTGCAGTCAACGGTGCAGTCGAAGACACCCCCCACGCTCCAATCCGTGATTATTTCCGCCGTTTAGCTAAAGATAATTCACGCTTTAGCTCACCGGTTGAAGACCCTCAGCATAGTGCCAAGCAAGTTAAAGTACTGCAATTGATTAACGCCTATCGTTTTCGTGGCCATCAGCATGCTCAACTTGATCCACTCGGTTTATGGCAGCAAGAGCGTGTAGCCGATTTATCTCCAGAGTTTCATGCCCTAGATAGCGCTGATTTTGAAGAAACCTTCAATGTTGGTTCTTATGCTATTGGTAAAGAAACGATGGCATTAAAAGACCTGCACAAATCTTTACTCAAAACCTATTGTGGTTCGATTGGTGCGGAATACATGCACATTACCGACACTGAAGAAAAACGATGGATCCAAAGTCGTTTAGAATCTGTTGAAGGTCAGGGTAAATTCACTCAAGAGGATCGGTTGCGCTTATTAAAAAGCTTAACTGCCGCTGAAGGTTTAGAGAAATATCTTGGTGCGAAATTTCCCGGAGCTAAACGATTTTCTCTTGAAGGTGGCGATAGCCTATTAGTGATGCTCAAGGAAATCGTTCGTTCTGCTGGGATCCAAGGTACTAAAGAAGTGGTTGTGGGCATGGCTCACCGAGGGCGCTTGAACGTTCTAGTTAATGTTCTAGGCAAAAACCCTTCAGAATTGTTTGATGAATTCGCCGGTAAGCATGATGAAAGTTGGGGCACCGGGGATGTTAAATATCACCAAGGTTTTAGCTCCGATTTTGAAACCCCCGGTGGTAAAGTTCATATGTCTTTGGCATTTAACCCTTCGCATCTGGAAATTGTTAATCCGGTGGTGATGGGGTCAGTTCGAGCTCGACAGGATCGTCGGGAAGGCGAGAACTGCTTACCAATTACCATTCATGGTGACTCGGCTATTGCTGGGCAAGGTGTGGTGCAAGAAACCTTTAATATGTCGCAAGCGCGTGGCTTTAAGGTGGGAGGGACTGTGCGTATTGTGGTAAACAACCAAGTTGGTTTTACCACCTCGAATCCTCGAGATACGCGTTCTACCCAATATTGTACCGATATTGCAAAAATGGTTCAGGCGCCTATTTTCCATGTTAATGGTGACGACCCTGAGGCCGTTGCCTTTGTTAGCCGTATGGCTTTGGACTACCGTAATACTTTTAAACGTGATGTGGTGATTGATTTAGTTTGTTACCGTCGTCATGGTCACAATGAAGCGGATGAACCGAACGCAACTCAACCTTTGATGTATCAACAAATCAAAAAACATCCGACGCCGCGTAAAGTTTATGCTGATTTGTTAATACAGCGTGGACAGCTTGAAAGCACCGATGCGACAGCGCTAGTCAATGGATACCGTGACCAATTGGATAACGGCGATTGCGTGGTTGAAGAATGGCGTCCGATGACACAGCACAGTGTGGATTGGCGGCCATATCTTGGGCATGAATGGGATATGGCTTACGATTCTAGTTTACCCATCGAGGATATTTATAGCTTGGGTGAGCGATTAACCACTGTACCAGAAACGCACAAGTTGCATCCGCGGGTTAAGAAAATTAATGATGACCGGATCTTAATGAGCCGTGGTGAGAAGGCGGTTGATTGGGGCTTTGCTGAAAACTTGGCATATGCCAGTTTATTAGACGCTAAGCAGAATATTCGATTTACTGGACAAGATTCTGGTCGTGGTACTTTCTTCCATCGCCATGCGGTGTTGCATAGCCAAAATGACGCTTCTACCTATATCCCACTCAAGCACCTATCTGAGCAGCAAGGGCACCTAGCCTTATTTGACTCGGTATTATCGGAAGAGGCTGTGCTCGCATTTGAGTATGGTTATACCACTGCAGAGCCCTCAACCTTAGTTATTTGGGAAGCTCAATTTGGTGATTTTGCCAATGGTGCACAAGTGGTGATCGATCAGTTCTTGTCTTCTGGTGAGCAAAAATGGGGTCGGATGTGTGGTTTAGTGATGTTATTACCTCATGGTTATGAGGGGCAGGGTCCTGAACACTCATCTGCGCGTTTAGAACGTTACTTACAGTTGTGTGCTGAACATAACATGCAGGTGTGTGTGCCTTCTACTCCCGCTCAGGTTTATCATATGTTGCGTCGTCAGCAAATCAGACCGATGCGTCGACCTTTAGTCGTGATGTCTCCTAAATCGTTACTGCGTCACCCTCTGGCGGTGTCTTCTCTGGATGAGCTCGCCAATGGTCAGTTCTGCAACGCGATTGATGAGGTGGATGAACTGGATCCGAGCCAAGTTCGTCAAATTGTCATGTGTTCAGGTAAAGTTTACTATGATTTGCTCGAGCAGCGTCGTAAAAATGAACAGACAGATGTTGCGTTAATACGGATTGAGCAATTGTATCCATTCCCAGAGCAAGATGTGAAACAGATTTTTGAGCAATATCAGCATGTTGAACGTTTTGTTTGGTGTCAGGAAGAGCCGCTTAATCAAGGTGCTTGGTATAGCAGCCAGCATAATTTCAAATCGGTTATCCCAGCAGGTGCAAATTTACGTTACGCTGGACGACCAGCCTCGGCGTCGCCAGCAGTGGGTTACATGTCCCTTCACTTGAAACAACAACGCGCCCTAGTTACTGATGCGTTGACCGTTGAATAATTAAGAATTAAAGGAAGCCTTAATGAGCATTGAAATAAAAGTGCCAGACCTACCCGAATCAGTAGCTGACGCAACCATCGCAGTTTGGCATAAGCAACCCGGTGATGCCGTCGCGCGTGATGAAGTGATTGTGGATATCGAGACCGACAAAGTTGTACTTGAAGTTCCAGCAATGGAAGACGGTGTACTTGAAGAAATTATCGAAGCCGAAGGGGCCACGGTATTAGGTCAACAATTAATTGGTAAAATGAAAGCGGGCGCGGTCGCAGGTGAAGAAGCGAAACCTGCAGAAACGGTCGTAGAGAATAAACAAAGTAACGAAGAGCTTTCTCCTTCAGTTCGCCGTTTGGTGGCAGAAAAAGGCCTCGATGCCTCTGCAATTAAAGGAACGGGCCCGAGTGGGAGAATTACTAAAGAAGATGTTGAAGCGCATGTCGCTAAGCCAGCAGCTGCATCAGCCCCTCAAGCTGTTAAAGCTCAAGCTCCGGCTGTCGCTCAACCACCATTATCCTCGCGCAGCCAAAAACGCGTGCCAATGACACGTTTACGTAAACGTGTGGCAGAACGTTTATTAGAAGCTAAAAACACCACTGCGATGTTAACGACGTTTAATGAAGTGAACATGAAACCGATCATGAAGTTGCGCAAGCAATATCAAGAGGTGTTTGAAAAACGTCATGATATTCGACTTGGATTTATGTCGTTTTATGTGAAAGCCGTGGTTGAGGCTCTAAAACGTTTTCCAGAAGTCAATGCATCAATCGATGGGGACGAGATTGTCTATCATAATTATTTTGATGTGAGCATTGCCGTTTCAACGCCACGTGGTTTGGTTACTCCAGTCCTTCGTGACTGTGACTTGCTGAGTGTTGCAGATATCGAAAAAGGGATCCGTGAACTAGCGATTAAAGGCCGTGACGGTAAGTTAACCGTTGATGAGCTGATGGGTGGAAATTTCACAATTACCAATGGCGGGGTGTTTGGTTCATTGATGTCTACACCAATTATTAACCCACCTCAAAGCGCTATTTTAGGGATGCATAAAATTCAAGATCGGCCAATGGCGGTGAATGGGCAAGTGGAAATTTTGCCAATGATGTACCTCGCATTGTCTTATGATCATCGTTTGGTGGATGGAAAAGAGTCGGTTGGGTTTTTAGTCACCATTAAAGAGTTACTCGAAGACCCAACTCGCCTGTTGCTAGACGTTTAACACAAGTTTGTTTTGGGCCTGATCTTCAGGCCCTATTTCGGAAAGGTGTATTACACCTCTAATGTATCCCCTAACACTATGGATAGAACATCATGAATTTGCATGAATATCAGGCCAAGCAATTATTTGCCGATTATGGCTTGCCAGTGCCAGAAGGTTACGCCTGCGATACCCCACAAGAAGCAGCTGAAGCTGCAGGTAAAATCCCTGGTTCAACTTGGGTTGTAAAATGTCAGGTTCACGCGGGTGGACGTGGTAAAGCAGGGGGCGTAAAAGTCACTTCTGATAAAGAAGAGATCAAAGCTTTCGCGCAGCAGTGGTTAGGCAAAAACTTAGTCACTTATCAAACGGATGCGAATGGTCAACCAGTCTCTAAAATTTTGGTTGAAGAAGCTTCCGATATCGCCAATGAGCTATATTTAGGTGCTGTTGTCGATCGCGCTTCTCGTCGAGTGGTTTTTATGGCTTCAACAGAAGGTGGTATGGAGATTGAAAAAGTCGCCGAAGAAACGCCTGAGTTGATCCATCAAATGGCAATAGACCCATTGGTCGGGCCTCAGCCATATCAAGCCCGCGAGCTTGCATTTAAATTAGGTTTAGTTGGGAATCAAATTCGCCAATTTACTAAAATCTTTATTGGTTTGGCTGACATGTTTACCGATCACGATTTAGCCTTACTAGAAATTAACCCGTTAGTGGTCACTGGTAGTGGCGACTTAATTTGTCTCGATGGAAAAATTAATATCGATTCAAACGCGATGTACCGTCAGCCTAAACTGCGTGAAATGCACGATGCTTCGCAAGAAGACGAGCGTGAGGCGCATGCTGCTCAATGGGAGCTTAATTATGTCGCTCTTGATGGTAGCATTGGTTGTATGGTGAATGGTGCTGGTCTTGCGATGGGAACCATGGATATCGTGCAATTGCATGGCGGCTCACCCGCTAACTTCTTAGATGTTGGCGGCGGTGCGACCAAAGAGCGGGTTACTGAGGCGTTCAAGATTATTTTGTCTGATGACAAAGTGAAAGCGGTACTGGTAAACATCTTCGGTGGCATTGTTCGTTGTGATTTAATTGCCGATGGTATTATTGGTGCGGTTGAAGAAGTTGGCGTGAATGTTCCGGTGGTCGTTCGCCTTGAGGGCAACAACGCTGAATTAGGAACCCAACGTTTGGCTGAGTCTGGCCTTAACATTATTGCAGCGACCAGCTTAACGGATGCTGCAGAGCAAGTCGTTAAAGCTGCGGAGGCCAAATAATGAGCATTTTAATCGACAAAAATACCAAAGTAATCTGTCAAGGTTTCACTGGTGGACAAGGTACTTTCCACTCAGAGCAAGCGATAGAGTACGGAACCCAAATGGTTGGCGGAGTATCACCAGGTAAAGGCGGTCAAACGCATTTAGGCCTACCGGTATTTAATACTGTAAGTCAAGCCGTACAAGCAACAGGCGCCGATGCAACTGTTATCTATGTACCAGCCCCATTTTGTAAAGACGCTATCTTAGAAGCGATTGCTGCTGGCATTAAAATCATCATTACGATTACCGAAGGTATTCCAACCTTGGATATGCTTGAAGTAAAAGTGAAGTTAGATGAAGCTGGGGCGCGTATGATTGGCCCTAACTGTCCGGGTGTAATTACGCCTGATGAATGTAAAATAGGTATTATGCCTGGCCATATTCATAAAGCGGGTAAAGTGGGGATTGTATCGCGCTCTGGTACGCTCACTTACGAAGCGGTTAAGCAAACTACCGATGAGGGCTTTGGCCAGTCAACTTGTGTTGGTATTGGCGGAGACCCCATCCCAGGTTCAAACTTTATCGACATTCTAGAAATGTTTCAGAATGATGCTAAAACGGAAGCCATCGTGATGATCGGTGAAATTGGTGGTAGCGCGGAAGAAGAAGCTGCCGCATACATTAAAGCGAATGTCACCAAGCCCGTTGTTTCTTATATTGCGGGTGTTACTGCGCCTCCTGGTAAACGTATGGGCCACGCCGGTGCGATTATTGCCGGTGGTAAAGGAACGGCAGCGGATAAATTTGCTGCTCTTGAAGATGCAGGTGTAAAAACAGTGCGAAGTTTAGCTGATATTGGCAAAGCCTTACGTGAAGTCACCGGCTGGTAATTTCTATTAATCTTATAAAGCGCCTAAGGGCGCTTTTTTTATGTCTCGAATCGTATGACTGACCAGTCATACCAATCTAATTCATTATATGATCAACTTATTGCACAGAATAAATCTGCCGATAACGAGGCATTAAGTGCAGTAACTAGTGGCTCTAATGACTCGATACATCACGCAGTTAGTGGTTATTTAGGTCAGCAAGAACGAAGTGATAATAAGTTTGATGGGTATCACGAAGAGGTTTATGCGAGTCATTCAGTTTCAAATGTCACATCACTTATTCTTAATATCACAATAAGTGATGTTAGCGAGCTGAATCACTTGATTTTATCAAGCGGATCAACAACGATGGGGTACACGGATGCAAATATAATAATCAATAGACTAACGACAAGGAGGCATCATGAAGGATTCTCTGCCTATAGAACATTTGTATTACACGGAAAGTAGCTTAGAAAAGATTTTGAGCAACTTGGATAAGGTGAGACAAAATATCTTTCCCAATTTATCCGAAGAAAAAGACATATTGGAGCAAAGCTTCCCCTCGGTTTGCTTGATTGGCCTCGGCCGATGTGGCTCAAATATCGCGTTGGATGTAGCCACTTTAGTATACAACTCTCGAACGCATTATCTTAAAGAAATTGAGTATCAAGACCAGTTGGCGCAGGAGCGAGAGTTTAAGCCGATGCGCTGGATTAAAAATCATTTACCGATTGATTCTGGTAATGAAGACAATCCTGTTTTCTTGATTGAACCAGTAGTATTAGTCGGAGATTTAGACAAGGATATCGCGGGCCGAATCAAGTATTCCTCACAGTCAGGTCGTCAACAGTTTTTAGACGAATATAAAAAGCTGCAGTTAATGGATTTGTCGGAGGTACACGCGGGTGGTGCCGGTAATGCACCGATCCTAGGGCAATATCTTGCGAAAATCATTTTAAACAAAGACACCGGAAGCTTTAGAAACGAAGATTGGCGGCATATTCATTCTTATTTGGTTGATTCTTGTGGGATAAAAGCTAATCAGTCACGCTTGTATTTTTATATTTTTAGTGCGGGAGGTGGCACAGGCTCAGGCATGGCTTCTGAGTTTGGTTTAGCCCAACAATTTTCCTACCTTAGTAAAACGTTTGATTATCAAGTCAATCCATCAAATCAACCAGACAAGCGCGACTCATTTGTATTTGAGCCTATTTTTACTTCCGGTATCTGTATTTTGCCAAACATCTCAGGTAATAGTATTGAGGTATCCGAAGCCTTACATATTAATGCTGGACGTCTGCTTTGTAAGTATCTATCGGAAGAGTGGGATTTTTCTTATAACGTTGAACGAGAGAGCATCGATACGCCAGACGATGTCATGCGACGGATCCGTCCATGGAACTCAATGATGTTGATTTCTAACGATATTATGCGCTATGTCGAACAGGACGAGAGTGACATTGCTAAAGATATTGATGTCAATACGATGGAGAAACACGCCAACCAATATATCTCTCAGCAGATCTTTAATATTCTAACTGCGCAAGCTGTTACAACCGATTATGATGAAAATTACTTTAGGCGAGCGGGGATTGATATTTCAGAAACCGTTCGTTTAGACGCCAATGATCTATTTATGAGTATGGCGGGTCCCGTGGCCGTTGCCTATGCTGAGAGTGTGGTGAACAAAGCAGTACATGATGATATAGATATTGATGAATTATTCTTTCGGTCTATTGATCTTCCTCATTTCAATCAAGATACGCAAGCCATCGAAGGCATTAGTATTTTGCCGATTGAGTCGCAACGTTATAAGCAGTCATTAAAGAAATATCAAGATAGCCACTACGATGCAGAACAGTTAAATCAATTACACTTCTTCAAGCATTGTTCGTCGGTGATTTCCATTATTTCTCTACCGAAAGACTATAAATTGTCATTCATGGACCTAAATAAATTAAAAGTACATATCAATAAGTTGTTTCCAAATACTACTTTAAAGCGTTATGCCTTGGTGATTGGGGCTTCAGCGAATTTGTCCTTAACGACACTGGTTGCGAAAAGCCCATGCTTGAGTGATGACTTTTTAACCTTGGTTGTCGCTTATATTAAGCGCTGCTTTGCGAAAGATGAGTTCCGTTATAATGACGACATTGATCAAGCTATATTGCGCTTTATTATGGAAGATGAGTTTAAGCCCGAAGAGTTACATGCATTTTTGTGGGAGTTTGAAAATCCGGCTAAAATTCTTGATACGAATTGGTATGCGATTAAGCCTATGTATGAAAAAAAATATCGAGAGCTGATTGGAGACTCAAACAAGTTTGTGTCAATTAACGATATTCGTCTTGGCTTTAAAAATGTGGAGAATGCGGTGAAATATCTACGCGAGATATATCGTCATCGAATTAGTAAGACAAATATTCTTTCCTTGGATACTCAAGCCGATGGCGTGATTCATTTATCGCCAACGTTACATGCAATAGATCCGGTCATTAAAGCTAAGTAAATACAAATACCAGAGGGGGCTGCAAAGCCTCCTTTTTGGTATCTGTGCGCTTGCTTATGCAGAGGTTGTGGTGGCTGCTGTTTGGGACTCGGGCGTAGTATCTTGCTGTTGTTGTTTTAGTAAATTGTAATTCATCACGGCTTTGCGGTTAGTTGCGATGTTTCGTTCAATAATATAGTGAAGTTCAGACTTCATGTGATCTCCTTTTAAAGCATAAAAACTGAAAAATCATTTGTATGACATTCAGTATGTGGGCGCCATGCTACATAAATGTGAATCAAAAATGAACTATTTACTTCGTTTTGTGGTTTAAATTGATGTTTAACTAAATAAATGCGCTGTATGCCTGAATCAATTGGCGATTGCTAATGAGGCTCAGATTAACTTTGGACAAGTATGAGAATTTGTTCCAAAATGTCGGCGTTATCTGATTAGGGTCATAAAAGGTTAACCTTGTGCATGGCACAATGCCGACACAAAAAAGAGTCTCTAATGGCGATGTATATCGCAATAACTCTATTATTTTAAAGATTTTTTGTTCTGATAGATCTGTTTATCACGGTATATCTTTGGTTTAGAAATGATCCTATCGGACATATTTGTTGAATTATTTTTGTAAATTTGGTCAATTCAGCTTTTAGTGAGGGAATGATGGTTAAAAAAATTGGTGTTTTAACTAGTGGTGGTGATGCCCCTGGTATGAATGCAGCCGTACGAGCAGTGGTACGTAGTGCCTTGTCTCAAGGCATTGAAGTTTATGGTATTTATGATGGTTATATGGGCCTGCATGAAGACAATATTAAAAAATTGGATCGCTTCAGTGTTTCCGATGTTATCAACCGTGGTGGTACTTTTCTAGGCTCCGCTCGTTTTCCTGAGTTTAAAGAACTCGCGGTTCGGGAAGTTGCCGTTAAAAACTTAGAAAAACACGGTATTGAAGCTTTAGTTGTCATTGGTGGTGATGGTTCATACATGGGCGCCAAAAAGTTAACTGAAATGGGTTTTCCATGTATTGGTTTGCCAGGTACCATCGATAATGATATTGCAGGGACTGACTATACGATTGGTTTTGATACGGCACTCAATGTTGTGATTGATGCGATTGACCGTATTCGGGATACTTCTTCTTCACATAATCGTATTTCGGTGATCGAGATCATGGGACGTTACTGTGGCGATCTTGCGATGCAGGCGAGTATTGCAGGTGGTGCAGAGTATGTGATTATTCCTGAAAAGGGCTTTAGTCGCGAAGAGTTGCTCAAAAGCTTAAAAGATGGCCAGAAAAAAGGTAAAAAACATGCGATTATTGCCATCACCGAACATATCACTAATGTGAATGAGTTGGCGGCAGGTATTGAAATGGCGACGGGTCGGGAAACTCGAGCGACGATTCTGGGCCATATTCAGCGTGGTGGTACACCAACCGGTCGTGACCGAGTGATGGCCAGTCGTATGGGGGCTTACGCGGTCGACTTGCTACTTGAAGGCGAGGGGGGTCGTTGCATTGGTATTCAAAATAATAAAATGGTCCATCACGATATTATTGATTGTATCGAAAATATGAAACGTCCATTTAATGAAGACTTATACGAACTATCTCGTCGTTTGTTTTAAGCTTTTATTCTAACAAAAACCTGCGGATGCAGGTTTTTTTATGTTTATTGCCTTACTCATAAGCATTGAGTGACCAATCATAATCCAGATAAACAATTGAGGCGGCTTGGAGCTCCCGCGGTTCAGCCTTTAATTCTTTCGAATAATGACTTAAGTAACGTTTTAAGTCAGCACCAAAATCTTCTTTGTACCACTTAAATATCGATGATAACTGTAGTTGGTTATTTGTTGCATGGTAAGTATTTTTGTCACTGTTTAAGAAAGCTCGAAACGCGCGCTCTAGTTGTTGTTGCAGATGCTCCGCACGATAGGCTGTGCTTTGTAAGGGCGGGCAGCTTTTTGCGGCACAAACGACTGCGCTATGGATCCATGGATTATTGTAAACAGGCCTAATCAATTCATGTTCTATATCATCAAGGCTGACCTTTTCCCCAAATAGATCAAAGCGCTTTTTCTTCCAGGGCGATTGAAACCACGATCCTAAGTCTCGAATAGAAGTAATGTTTGGGTAGGCACTTAAGACGAATTGCACTGTATAAGCGTTATAAGCATTAATTAGAAAGGCCAGTTGTTGATCTTGAGTCCAGGCATTAAATTGGACTTGGCTTACCTTCGCAACGGATACCAAGTAACGCTGCAATTTAGCTTGATCAAAATTGCTGTAATCAACTCGACTTTCATGATTAGCAACTGGCCAATGCACATATTCTTGTAGTAATTCATCCCATAGTTGCTGATCAAAGGGCTGGGCAACCGCCATAGGTTGACTAAATAGACTCATAAGGATTAAAACTTGAGCAAACAGACCGATTCTAGGGTGGAAAAGTACTTTTAGCGTTTGCAATAAGGGAAGGCTTAAGCGAGAATAGCCTCGCTTCTTCGGAAGCTCATCTATGGTGGCCCTGTTGGTCCTCCCGCATTGATACTCTGTGAACTCGGCCAGGCCCGGAAGGGAGCAACCGCAGCAGACGACTCGAGTGCCGGGATGTGGCTGATAGGGTTGCCACCCAATCCCATATATTCTATTACATTCCATAAATTTCAATTGAATCAGTCGATTGCTTATATCACTTAGCTTAGTCTTTTTTGCGGCGTAGGCTATATCAATAGCGTTTTGGAGTTTGGGCTGGCCTAATGCCAATCGAACTCATTAATTGTTCATTCTTGTTAACCTAAATCAGCGCTAAATGTATGATGTATATTGTAATTAGAGTCACTAGTTACTGCACTTCATGGCTGGTTATCGGCAGATTTACTCGGCGCAATAAGTTGATCATATAATGAATCAGATTGGTATAAGCTTGCCTCACTAGCACTATTTGAACGTCTATTTATTTGAATAGCGGTCCAAACTTAGTTTTTCTTAGCTTCAATCCGATAGATACGCCTTCGCTAAATGCTTTCTACTTATCATTTAAATTAATGCCTTCATCGAGCTTAAAACTTAGTTTAACACCTGATAAATAACACATTCTATTTTGTGTGAAAGTGATGCTCGTGTTTTATCACTCTCATTCAGATATAGCGCAGCTTCAGCAATCGTGAAGGTTTTTACAGGCATTTTCCCAATGAGTTATAGCCGGTTTTATCCTCAAATGAGATATATCGATTGACATCACATTTTTTGCAATTATCATTGCAGTAACAATAATTGCATAGGCAACTAATGCAGTGGCAATCATTTTGTGAGTGAGTGATGACCGTAACCAAAGAACAAAAAGATTTTATGCTAGATAATATCGGCTTTTTGCTAGGTAAAAGCTGTTACATCAAAGATAGGCTTTTAGACCAACATCTTATCCCCGAGGACATTACGTCTACCCAGGCAAAGGTCTTGTTTCAGATTTATCATTTTCGCCTGAATAGGCCTTCAGAAATAGGAAAATCGCTCAATGTTGATAATAGTGCGATTACTCGAATGTTGGATAGACTTGAAAAAAAATCACTTATAGAACGAGTCCCAGACCCGACGGATCGTCGTTCGCAGATCATCCATTTAACCCCGACAGGGAGTTCGGTGGTCGAACGTTCGCTACCGCTTGCGAAAAGTGCTATCGATGAGTTAACTCAAGCGCTATCGAAGCAAGAAATCGAGCAATTTCGTCATTGTCTGATAAAGATTGTCACTTCTAAAATTCCTGAGAATTGCCAGAAAAAATATTTGAAAGGTACAGACCCTGAATGAGAAAATATACAAAGTTAACGCCAGTGATGGTGACGCTGCTGTTATATGGTTGTGCTGCGCCGAAAAATATCCAGCCCCACAATCAATTGGCCGAAAAATCGATAATTGAGCACAGTGAAGTTCTTAATGCACAGCATTTATCACCTGCACTATGGCCAGCCGAAAATTGGTGGCTACCACTTGATGACCCTCAATTAGAGCGTTTGATTAAAACAGCTTTAAAAAATAGCCCAGATATTCAGTTAGCAAATGCAGCTTTAGTCAATGCGTCGTCGATGGTGATGGCGGCAGACGCTCAATTTGATCCGGTGATTACCGCTGACGCCGGTGTATCAAGAGCGCGTTTATCCCGTTCCCAAGATTATAGTTTGCAGGGGAATCGCTATGGCACTGTTTATAACCTTGGTTTGAATGGCTATTACTCATTTGATTTGTGGGGGGGAGAGCGCGATAGCTGGGAAGCTGCGGTGAATAATCAGCGGGCGGCTGAAGTTGATCATCAGGCCGCGAAAATTACCCTGTCGACAGCGATTGTTCATCGCTATGTTCAACTCTCGAATGCCTACGCTTTGCAAGATTTGGCGCAGAAAGATTTAGATCGTACTGTGGGGATTGTTGATATTACATCACGCCTGTTTAAACACGGTTTAACTTCTGAAGATCGACTCTACACTGCACAAAGCGGTGCTGCGTCGGCTAAGCAAACCCTAAAGAAACGCACACTGGCGGTGAAGCAACTTAAAAATGTCTTAGCGACTTTAGTTGGCCAAGGTCCTGATATTGCTACGAGCATTCATCGTCCAAGCGTCCATATGGATACTCACTTAGCGTTACCGCGCGAGATGCCTGCAAACTTACTTTCTCACCGTCCCGATATTGTGGCTGCGAAGTGGCGGGTCGAAGCCATGAGTAAAGAAATTGATTCTGCAAAAACGCGTTTTTATCCAAATGTGAATCTTAGTGCGACCGCTGGATTTAAAGCCATGCTTGGTGATGCAGTGTTTGAAGATGCGAGTCGTGCTTGGAGCGTGCAACCTGCGATTTCTCTGCCGCTATTCACCACTGGCTTAAAAGCAACATTAATCGAAAAAACAGCGGGTTACGATACTGCTGTCGCGCAGTACAACAAAACCTTGGTGAATGCGCTGGGTGAAGTCAGTGATAGCATTTTGTCCCTCCAGTCTATTCAGACTCAGCTCAAAGATGCTCACGAAAGTATGCACTTGGCAGACAAGAGTTACGTGATCACCGAAAAACGTTACGAAGCTGGGATGGGAAGCCAGCTTGAGGTTCTTATGGCGGAGCAGCAACTTATTCTGGCTGAATCGTCGTTTACATTATTAAAAAATCAGCAGCAAGAACAGCAAGTGCTACTGGTGCGTGCTTTAGGCGGTGGCTTTCGCCAAGAGCAATCAGTTCCCTCTACTCGTGCTGATAACTAGTCGTTATTAAGGTTATAAGAATGCAAGATACACATATTGAAAATGTAGCGTCACCCCAAAAAGGTAAGCGTAAAAAAAGTTTCACTATTTTTGCAGCAGTGCTGTTGCTTGCTGGTGTAGGCGCGAGTTATTACTACACAAATTATGTTGTAGACAATGAAGAAACCGAAGATGCTTATGTGAATGGCAACGTGGTTCAAATCACCCCAGAAATCAGCGGGACTGTGACTAAAATTGTGGCCGACGACGGTGATTATGTTGAAAAAGGCCAAGAATTGGTTCGTCTTGATGATGCCGACGCCGAAGTCGCTTTTGAAAGTTCGATGGCAAACCTAGCACAAACGGTTCGCCAAGTTCGTAGTTTGTTTAACAATGTTGAACAAGCAAAAGCCGTGGTTGATGAGAAGACCATCGCCTTAAATAAAGCTAAAAGTGATTTAAAACGTCGTGCAGATATGGTGAAAGCGGGTGGTCTTTCTCAAGAAGATCTAAGCCATGCCAAAGACATGGTGAATTCAGCCAAGAAAACACTGGCAGTTGCAGAGCAGCAGTTGAAATCCCACCAAGCGATGATCCATAACACCACTGTTGAAACCCATCCCTTGGTCAAAACTGCAATCACTAAAGTGAAACAAGCTTATTTGGCGAAGCAACGTACTCGTTTGGTTGCTCCGGTTTCAGGTTATGTCGCACAGCGCAATGTGCAAGTGGGTCAACGGATTAATCAAAGTTCAACCTTAATGGCTGTGGTTCCATTGGATGAAGTATGGATTGATGCCAACTTCAAAGAGACGCAACTCAATGATATGCGGATTGGTCAGCCAGTGACTCTCACCTCTGATTTGTATGGTGATGAGGTGGAGTTTCACGGGTCGGTTGAGAATTTAGGGATTGGTACTGGTAGTGCCTTTTCTATCCTCCCGGCGCAAAACGCCACTGGTAACTGGATTAAAGTGGTACAGCGCTTACCGGTACGAATTGCCTTAGATAAACGCGAAATTGAAAAATCGCCACTGCGGATCGGTTTATCGATGATGGTACACGTTGATACCAAAGACACCAGTGGTCAGTTATTGGCGCAAAAGAACTCAAAGGCGGTAGCGCGTTACCAAACCGATGTATACGCACAATCGTTGCAAGGCGTTGATGATTTGATCGTTCACATTATTTCTGAAAACGATATTTTGGGCGAGTTATACGTTGCCCAGAAATAGAAAGGTAGTGAAATGAGTGAACAACAGGGGTTTCGACCCGCCAATATGGGCCTGTGTGTATTTGCAATTGCGCTTGGTGTGTTCATGCAAGTACTCGACACTACGATCGCCAACGTATCACTACCGACAATTGCGGGGAATATGGGCGTGAGTCTCAATCAAGGGACTTGGGTCATTACCTCCTTCACCGTGAGTAATGCCATTGGTTTGCCGATTACCGCGTGGTTGAGTCGTAGAGTGGGGGAAGTACAGTTGTATGTTGGTGCGCTAATCGCCTTTAGTGTCACTTCCTTCCTCTGCGGTATTTCGCAAAGTATGGGCGAGCTGGTGTTATTCCGTACTTTGCAAGGTTTTGCCGCTGCACCGCTGTTTCCGATGAGTCAAGTCTTGCTGTTGTCTATCTTTCCCAAAGAAAAACGCAGTATGGCTTTGGCATTGCTGGGGATGGTGGCGGTAGTGGGTCCGATTGTTGGGCCTATCTTAGGTGGGTGGTTAACCTACGACTATAGTTGGCCATGGATCTTCTTAATTAATATTCCTATCGGTATATTTACCGTGATGGTTATTTTGACCCAGCTCAAAGACCGTCCACATAAGCCGGTTAAGTCAAAACTGGATATTATTGGCTTAGCAACCATGGCTTTAGGGGTTGGTGCCTTACAAATTGTACTGGATAAAGGAAATGAGCTGGATTGGTTTGCAAACCCATGGATCATTGGCGGCACCGTATTTGCGGTGATTATGCTGGTATTTATGGTGATTTGGGAGCTCACCGATGAGAATCCAATCATCAACCTGCGCCTTTTTGCCAATCGTAATTTTTGCATTGGTACTATTTTATTGACCTTGGGGTATTCTGGCTTTTTTAGTATTAACTTGATCCTGCCGCAGTGGTTACAAAGTCAAATGGGCTATACCGCTTTATGGGCTGGGTTTGCAGCGGCACCATTGGGCGTGATACCGCTATTTATGACTCCTATTCTGGGACGGTTTGGTAGTCATCTTGATATGCGGAAATTAGCCGCGACATCATTTCTGGTCATTGGGATCAGTTGTTACGCGCGTGCTAAATTCAATATCGAGATTGATTTTGCGAGCATCGCGGCGGTTCAACTGTTTATGGGGATCGGTATTTCGTTGTTCTTTATGCCGATGACAACTATTTTGTTGTCAGATCTTAGTGGGCCCGATGTCTCTGATGCCGCCTCATTGTCGACTTTTATACGCACCATTGGCGCTAGCTTTGCTTCGTCGTTGACCACTTGGATTTGGTCGAGAAATGCTAGCTTACACCATTCGGTTATGACGGAGCATATCTCTCCGTATAATCCTTTGATTGCGCCTTCGCTACAGAGACATTCTGAAACTACCTTAGCCATTTTAAATGGTTCAATTACGACGCAATCATTCATGATGTCGACGATTGACTTGTTTACTATTTTGATGGTGTTATTTATCGCCTTAGTTCCGTTTATTTTCTTGACCAGGAAGGCGGTGAAACATGCTTAAATACTGCTGCTGAGTAAGCTTTCAATCACTCTTTTAAGTGTAGAGCCAGTCAATTGAAATGACTGGCTTTTCTTTTATTTGGGTGTTTTCTGTTTGCAGGTGAGTACTATTTTAACTGTGATTTTTACTTGGTTCTTAATGTTATTCTTCCATCGACAATAACTCTTTTTAGCATAACTTAGTTGTTGATTTATGATTGATGCTACTGAAATCAATATGAAATCGTGATACCACACCTAGTAATCAATGCATCAAATATGAGACAGCAGGAGCCTTATGGAAGAACTTCAAGGTGGTCGAAAAGGCTCGGTTTTTCGTTTAGCAGACAAGGTTTATCGTCCCTGTGGATTTTGGTCGCAATCGATTCATCAATTACTCAGGCACTTAAAACGTGAGCAGTTTTACGGCGCTCCAGAATCATTTGGTTTCGATGAGCAGGGACATGAGATCCTATCTTATATACTTGGTGATGTTTACAACTACCCATTGGTCGGTGCTATCGCAACGAAAGCTGCATTATGTTCTGCAGCCGCTGTTTTACGTCTATATCACGATGCCACCGTTTCATTTGTTCAGTGTGGACAAAGCAATCAATTCAAGTGGTTGCTACCGGCAAGAGAACCACAAGAAGTCATCTGCCACGGTGATTATGCACCGTACAATGTGGCATTAAATGGAAATACAGTGGTTGGTATTTTTGATTTTGATACCGCGCATCCAGCTCCAAGAATTTGGGATGTCGCTTACGCTGTTTATTGCTGGGCACCATTTAAGACTAAACCGAATGATGCCTTGGGGGATTTAAGGCTGCAATCCATTCGTGCAAAGCAATTTTGTGATTCATATGGCTTGCCATATTCCGAGCGTGTCCAGTTAGTTGATGTGATGATATCGAGGATACAAGCCTTGCTTGATTTTATGCACGACCAAGCAGCCAAAGGGAATGAGGCATTTATTGCTAATCTCAAGGATGACCATCATTTGGCTTATATAGCAGACATTGAATATTTAAAGCTGCATCAACAAATAATTACGGACAGTCTAAATGGCGATTAGTTCGGCCAATTGTTGGCGTACAATAAAGTATTGAACAATACATTAAAGTCTGATTATTTTTTGCTGTAAGTGAATAGTTCAGCATTCATGATTTATCTCATTGTTGTCGTATTACTTGTTACGACAAGCCAAAGCTATACTCCTGAAAAACCAGCTTACGCTTAGCTTTTCTTTTTTTATGGGTAAACTACTGTGATGGTATGGCTCTTCACCGTTCTTGGTGGAAAGTCATATCAAGCCCTCCAAAGTGAAATAAAATAGCTCGCTTAAAGCGTTCTTTATTTCTAAAACCCATCGAACGTATTTTTAGGCGCTGAATGTTTCCATTTATCGCTTCTGCCAAGCCATTTGATACCTTATAACGCATCGCATTGATGATGCCCTTTAAGTGCGTTTTCACGGTTTCTGCTGCTGTCATCATCGGCCTGATTTGACTGACCTTTATGAGTGCTAACCAATCATTCCAAGCCGCTTTGGCGTTAGCTGCATGGCCATACCAAATGGCTCTTGCTTGCTCTTTGAATATCCAGCTCAAGGCCAGTATTTTGCATCATCTTGGCCAGCGCATTCACTCTTTCTCTCAATGTCCCATGTAGGTGGCTGTTTCGTTTTAACCATCCATACCGTGTTTGGTGGCACTCTCTTTTTAAATGCTGGGGCAACGCCATGAGTTCGCTTTTTCTCACTTAATTCACCGCTTTAGTGAGCACCTTTGCGATATGAAAATGGTCTATGGCTATCATTTGCTTAGCCCGCTCACCGAAGTAGTCATATGCTGCGTTTATATATGCTCTGCTCATGTCCATCGATATGGAACGTGTAACCATTGTTGACTCAGGGGGCAATGCCTTAAAGCAAGCAGATAGGCTCATGCCTGTTCGACCGTCTTCAACCGATATCACCTGACCATCACGATTGGATAATACCGTGACATAGTCATGGCCTTTCTTAAATGCCGTTTCATCGACCAACAGGTCTTGGTAGTTGATGGTGGTTCTGGCTGTCAGACCGCGTTGAACGGCCCGAGTCATCATCCGGTCAATGGCTCCCCAGCTAAGCCGATAGGTTTTACTCACCGCGTATAAGGAACTGACTTTAAGCATCTCTATAACGCGAGCCTCAAACAGCTCTGTGTAGCGACTGTTACTTGTCGCCCAAGGCTCTTGAAGTGTTTGTACCCCATGCTCTGGGCAATCAGCCCTAGGTACTTCAGCCTCAATGCGCGTTTCAAACTGACAGGTATCTAAATGTCGCCAAACCCGCCGCCGAGTATCGTGTCGACGAACAGCCTTACCGCAAGAGGGGCAAGCCGTTAATGAGCCTCGGTCATAGTCAACGCGTACGGTGATGGTTTGGGTTAACTCATTGAGTTCAACAGATGAAACAGCCCAAGGATGAGTTAATCCAAGAATGGATTGATAAAGCGTCGTGTCTTGCATGGTCGCGAGGTATTCATGAACGTTTACTTATTATCTCGCTCATTAATGTTTGTTGAAAGTGTTTCCACTACATTCGGTGAAGAGCCAATTATATACAGTTAAGTGGATTCCCATCTTTCTGCAAATGCATTACCATCTTTCGCGCATGGTCAAAATGGTGATTCACTGATATGCTGTTGATAAAATTGAATATTAAAGGCTGTGTGAATTTCTGTGCTGCGTGATAGGTGGTAACTTCGCATGCGTGAAAGATGGGAATTTGCATATTAATATACTGTTAGCTATCCAAGTCATGAGGTACAAATAAGTTTGGAATCGGAATTCAATATAAGAGAAGCGACATTAGACGATCGGGCTTGTTCAACATCCGAATAAAGTGTTGGCTGCGTGACACCTATTCTAATTTGTATGGATTTTCTAATCAAGGGCGATTCTCATTTCAAGTAGGCTACTTTCAAAACCTGCTTTTTCGTAAGCTCGAATTGCAGCTTGATTGTCAGCATATACATCTAGATATAAATGATGAACATTTTTAGTTTTACTCCAGCGCTTAAGGGAGTTAAGAATCAACTTATTGATACCTTTGCCTCGATAAGCAGGGGCTACATACATAAAACCAAGATAAGAATGATATTCATGTTCCATATATGGCTTTGACTCTTTAATATCCGCGTATCCTGAACCTACAATATTATTATCCATTTCAGCTACAATAACTTTAGCATTTTCAGACAAAATTAATTCTTTTAAATCATAATATGAAATAGGTTCATCTTTTAAATGTTTATCAAATGAGCGCTCTACAGAAATTATATATTGCTCAAATTCAAGCAGCGTATTCATATCATTTAAATTTGCAGTTCTGATAATAACATCAGTCATATATTACTCCGTGATGGTTAGGAGGATAAACTAACACATAACGTCCACTTCTAGCGACCCCCTGTATCACCAGGGCGGGAGCATACTTTGATGGATTTATAACCCAAAGAAGACTCGTGCCCGATAATCGTCGCTCCATCCCGCTTTCTTCAACTTCACTTTGTGGTGTTAAAGTGGACATCCATGTTAAAGTGGACATCCATATTAAAAACCATAAATACAGTAACAACGTTAGTGAAGTGAACACCACTACAATCATTTAGTTCTGAGGCGATTGTCATGCCGATTAACGGCTAAATTCACAGTAGGTGACTCAGTTTGGTGATTTCTGGGCCAATGTGCGCCTCAGCAAGGTATCACCACCGATACAATACTGATGATTAAGACATAGTTCGAAAGTAAGCTCGCGCTTAAGCGCGGTTTAGCAAACGTTTGCTGCAACTTAAACCGGCCGTTCGTTTATGTCCCATATGCTGATGGTATTCCCTGAGCAAGCTTTCTTGACCGACTGCCCCAGAAAAGTGCCGTTCAAACTCACCGCTTAAAATCAGCCACTGCGCTTCATTTATCCCTAAGCGTTGGATGATGGAACTTTCGCCACTGTCGATGTCACCCCGTTTATCCTCTCTTACCATGCGTCCGGTCATATCAACCAACTCAAGATAGTCTTTCAGCTCAAAGGGTAAGCCTTGGGGCATCGGCTCTCTTGGGTTACCCACAAAGGGAAACAGGTTTGTTGCCTGGGCTTGTTTTAGCTGAGCGGCTTTTGCTCGTCGCTGTACGCTGGTATGGGCCGAGTCCTCTGGTGTACTTGCCATCTTGGCTCTGATGGGGTTTAAGTCTACGTAAGCCATACACGCCATGAGGGCGGCTTCATCCAAAAGCGCTTGGGATTTAAAGCGTCCTTCCCAAAATCGACCGGTACATTGGTCTTCTTGATTGGCGGCTCGCGCAATGTGTTCGTTTAAATGGCGCATAAACCAGCTTAAGTGAAGAGCATGGACATCCATGATAAAAACTACAGGGACAGTAACAGCGTTAGTGAAGTGAACACCACTGCAATTATTTAGTCCTCAGGCTATTGTCATGCCGATTAACGGGTAAGCTTGCCAAAATGGCTCATTTCGTGAAGAGCATGGACATCCATGATAAAAACTACAGGGACAGTAACAGCGTTGGTGAAGTGAACACCACTACAATCATTTAGTTCTGAGGCGATTGTCATGCCGATTAACGGCTAAATTCACCGTAGGTGACTCGGTTTGATAATTTCTGGGCCAATGTGCGTCTCAGCAAGGCAAGGTATCCCCCCATACAAGACTGATGATTGAGGGTGGTTCGAAAGTAAGCTCGCGCTTAAGCGCGGTTTAGCAAACGTTTGCAGCAACTTAAACCGGCCGTTCGTTTATGTCCCATATGCTGATGGTATTCCCTGAGCAAGCTTTCTTGACCGACTGCCCCAGAAAAGTGCCGTTCAAACTCACCGCTTAAAATCAGCCACTGCGCTTCATTTATCCCTAAGCGTTGGATGATGGAACTTTCGCCACTGTCGATGTCACCCCGTTTATCCTCTCTTACCATGCGTCCGGTCATATCAACCAACTCAAGATAGTCTTTCAGCTCAAAGGGTAAGCCTTGGGGCATCGGCTCTCTTGGGTTACCCACAAAGGGAAACAGGTTTGTTGCCTGGGCTTGTTTTAGCTGAGCGGCTTTTGCTCGTCGTTGTACGCTGGTATGAGCAGAGCCCTCTGGTGTACTTGCCATCTTGGCTCTGATGGGGTTTAAGTCTACGTAAGCCATACACGCCATGAGGGCGGCTTCATCCAAAAGCGCTTGGGATTTAAAGCGTCCTTCCCAAAATCGACCGGTACATTGGTCTTCTTGATTGACGGCTCGCGCAATGTGTTCGTTTAAATGGCGCATAAACCAGCTTAAGTCATACAGGCGAGTCCGATACACTTCGGCGGTGGCGCGAATGGCTTGTAGTTGCACCTCACTCAACTGCGGACGTAACTCAAGGTTGAGATACATCTGAGTCAGTAAGGTGCCCTGATGCAAGCTATGCCAGCGTTCTAAGACTTCATCCATTGACCAGGCTTCTGCTTGTTGCGGATTAACATGTAGCACGAGGTGGGTATGATTACTCATGACAGCATAAGCACAAACATCAATGGCGAACACCGACGCCAATTTGAGTAGATAATCCTCGACCCACTGGCGGCGGTGCTCATAGCTTTTACCACTTACCTTGTCTTCGCCACACAGAAACGCCCGTCGAACACAACGGGAAACACAATGATAGTAGAGTGTATCCGATAAGCTCACCTGCGAGCGTCTTGACCGAGGCATAATAATAACTCCCCAAATAAATCACTATTGATAGTTTAGACTATAATAAAGGCGTTTCGTTAGTTGGGGTGGGTGTCTTCTTTGACGTTTTTCGCCATTTGGTTAGTTGGGATGGGTGTCTACTTTGACGCTACTATTGACAGTTTAGACTGTAATAAGCATTTCGTTAGTTGGGGTGGGTGTCTACTATGACGTTTTTCGCCATTTGGTTAGTTGGGATGGGTGTCTACTTTGACGCTAATCTAATAGTAACAACTCTCGGAGAGTTAAGGCATTTTTTGTAAATATTATGACGTAGCTCAATAAGCATTTGGTGTAGAATTTGAATTTCGCGCATCCCGACTGCCTCCGTGTAGGGTTTGATAGAAAAGGTTTTTGGCGAAATTAATGAGATCAAACAACGGGGGGCGCGTCTACTTATATGAATTTCCTAGGGATTATGAGGGGATTCGCTAGCTACGGTGATGAGCACCGTTTGGCTTATTACTTTATAGTTTACTTAAAACTGCAACTTAACCAATCATTAAAGGAAAATATGAAAATATCAATGTTAAAAAATATACTATGCATGCCTATCTTACTTTTGATTCTTATGTCAGTATCATCCGCAAACGCAACTATTATTGAAACTTTTACTAGTGAATCTCATTTTACATCACAGCTAGTTGATTACGATCTTTACAATTTTGACGATTTTCAAGTGAACACCTTAATAAGCACTGAAGTCGAAGGAATTACATTTGCTAATGCAATAGTATATCCAGGTTGCTGTGGAGGAACGTCTAAGTCTGGAGCTAATGTATTGCTAAACAAAGATTTTGTTAATCCAATACAGATTAATTTCGATAGCCTTGTTTTTTCTATTGGCCTTTCAAATACCAGTTTAGCCGATGCAGAGCAATTATCTATTTATGACTCTAATGATTTATTATTGGAGTCTATATATTTAAGAAGTGGTGTCGTTAACTTTGGAGGATTTATTTCAAATGTTGGAATATCAAGAGTGGAAATTAAACCAGCTGCACCTACTAATGGAACAATATATATTGATGATTTAATTGTTGGGCATTCAGGAACAACAAGCGTTCCTGAACCACCTACAATTATATTATTTATGTTGCTTTTGATTTTTATTTTTACCTTTCGTAAATTGAAAGCTAAATAAAAATAGATATCTCATTGAAGATAGAAGATAACAAGACATCCATCTTAACTAGCGAAATGTTAGTCAATATCTAAAATTGTCATTGCGTTTCCCGCTGCGTTCGTTGGACTTTTTTGTGTGGCGAAGACTAACATGCTGGTAAACGCTATGGTAATTCATCCGCGGTGATGACCTTGATTGATGACATTCAATAGGCGCTTCGCCTCTTTTAAGTAGGGCGAAGCCGCTTATTAAACTTTCTCCTAGAAATTAGCAGACATACCAACATAATAAGTGCGTGGCGATTCCACATGACCTAAGGCAATAATATCGTCGCTTAGCTTTTGGTTACTTAGGTTGTCGATCCCTGCGCGAAACTTAAAGCTGTCGTTTAGCTGATAATTTAAGCCGATGTTGATGAGGGTATAAGGTGCTTGGATTAGTTCTTCCCCATTGTCATTTTGTTCGATTATTTTTCGACCGCGATAGTTGGCACTGGTGAATGCTGATAAGTGCTCGCTTGGCTTCCAGTTGAGTTGCAACAGTGAAGAATGCTTATAGCGATTGGTGAGCTGTTGATTGGTAGTCGCATCGCGAGCATCGGTAAAGCTATAGTTTGCTTTAATACTCAACTGTGCTGAAAGCTCAACACTGCTTTCGAGTTCTAAGCCTTGAAATAGGGCTTGCTCTACATTTTCATAGTATTCATAGGGTCTATCGTATTGGCCATCATCGATTTGAGTACCACTACGTTGGATCAGGTTATCGACTTCATTTCTAAATATTGTGGCGGCGAGTGACCACGAGTGCTGATGATATAAAGCCGAGAGTTCGTAGTTGACACTGGTTTCTGGCTGGAGATCTGGGGTACCAACCACATAACAATGGCCGCCACAGCTAGAGAGCGTAAAATCTGGATTCAGCTGTACCATGGTTGGTGCCTTAAAGGCTTTGCCCACACCGCCTTTAATCACTAGATTTGGATTAACTTGGTTAACCAAATAGGCGCGAGGGCTTAGCTCGGTCCCAAAGTCTTGGTGATGGTCGACACGAGCACCTAGCGTGGCGGTCCAGTCTCTCGCAAAGGCCCATTCATCTTGCACAAATAGCGCTTGCTGCTGAACACTAGTTTGTTTGCTATTCGGTAAGTTATTGGGGTCGTCAAGGGAACTATAACGGGCATCACCACCAAAGGTTAAGCTGTGGGTAGCCAGATAAGTGGTGGCTGAAGATTCGAAAATATGATTGGTTTCTAGCGCGTCTTCGCTAGTGGCTTGGCCTTCAACTTTGACTTGTTCGTGAGAATAGCGCGTTTGGCTATCTCCCCAGCGCCAAAAACCGCTGTGAGTCAGTGCTTGACTATGGCGTATTACTTTCTGTTCACTGGCGGTAATCGACGGTTGGCCGCCTTTATTCCCTTCGATTAGGGAGTCTCGAAAGTCATCGCTATAGCTGAGATCCAAATCGATAATTTGCTGATCGTTAAGATACCAAGACAGCGCTCCTTGCATACTTAGAGTATCGCGTTTCTCGATAGCGGTTACATCGGCTCGGTCGTAGGAGCCGTTGCTGGTATTGCCAGTGCCTGTGTAGGGGTTCCAAGAATTTCGATAGCTTTCGTTGAGCGCAAAGCGAGCATATAGCTTGTCGTTGATTAATGCGCCGCCAGTATTTAAGCCAAGTAAGTATTGCTCGCCACCGTTGCCATCGGCTGGGCTTGATAAATTGCCGTTGAGGGTAGATTGCCAAGCATTTTGTGGTGTTTTGGTGATGATATTAATGGTACCGCCCATCCCATCCGAGCCATAGAGCGCCGACATTGGCCCGCGAATAATTTCGATGCGTTCGATGCTGTCGACCGGAATTGTGGAAAGGTCGAAGTCATTTCCTCGCACAATCGCACTGCTAGAGCTCATTCGTCGACCATTCACTAGTACTAATGTATATTTAGCATCCATACCACGAATACTGACTTGCTCACGCCCAGCTCGGCCACTTTCTTTGATGGATTCTACGCCCACCGCTTCTTTAACTATATCTGCCAAGTTGATGTTGGGTTTACTTTGAATTTGTTCGGCGCTAATCACTGAAATAGAGGCAGGGGCTTTTGCCACGCTCGCTTGGGTACGCGATGCCGTGATAACTATCTGTTCAAATTTCTCAGTGGTTTGCTCGCCCTCGTTGGCCAATATGCTGGGGCTACTAAGTGTTGTAAGTGCAGCGACGAAGTAAGTCGGAGCAGTGCGTAAGCGAGCGTTTCCTGACAATGTCATTGGTATATCCATAATGCTAATGAGAATAATTTGCGCTAAAGTCGGTGAATTTCCCGATGAAGTCAACGCGAGTGCCATTGTAAATTTGTATGGTAACTATTCATCTATTGCATACTGGCTCTGATAAGACTAAGCAAAACGTTTAGTTGAGCGGCTTGTCAGCTTTGTTATTGTAAAGTGCTTTAAACTGTTCCCTTACCCAACAACACATTGCGTCGTTATGATGGCGCTTATGCCAGTACAAATAGATGATTGGGTTATTGATTTTTAGTGCTTTTAGGTTTGAGCGGGCCACCAAATTTCGCCCTTGGCAAATGCTGTCGGCAAAGTGGGCAGGCAGCTGGAAAATAATATCACTCACCTCGGCTAGGCAGGCGGCTGCGTTAAAGTTGGTCAGTGTCAGCGGAACTCGAAGCTGTTGCTGCTTTGTTAGTAAGCCGTTATTTCGGAGTTGTTGTTCTAAGGTAAAGCGTTTATCACCTTGAATGGAAATTGCCCCAAAATTGCACTCAAGTAGGTTGTCCAAGTTGATCACTTGCTTGGCTAAGGGGTGATCCTGATTCATCACCAATTTAAATTCCAATTGAGCGATGGGCATGCGATAGAGCTCTTGTTGGCTAGAACTAGGTGTAAATGCAGAGAGTACAAAGTGGGTGCCACCATTTTCCAGGGGACTAAAATGATCTTGCGGGATAGTGTCAACGTCTAGCGTCATATTGGGGGCTTGTTGACGCAGCAGTTTAAAAAAGGGCGGTAGTAGATAGTTGATATCTGGCAGTAGACCGAACATTTTGATGGTTTTTCTACTGTTGGCTGGCTCAAATTGTTGGCCGTCAAACAGGGTTTCCATCTCCGCAATCAGACGCTCTAAATCCTTGAGTAAAACTTTAGCACGATTAGTTAAATCGTAACCTTGATTGGTTCTGACCAGTAGCTCATCTTTAAAAATGACTCTGAGCTTTTGTAGTGCGCGACTCACCGAGGGTTGACTGATGTTGAGAGACCGAGCGGTTTTGGAGACATGCTTTTGATTTAACAGTTGCTGCAATATCAGCAGTAGGTTGAGATCGATACTTCGTAAATTCATAAGATGGATAGCTACTATTAACAATATTCAGTTGACGGATGAAGTCTATTTGTTACTGTTGATGCCAACAAGAATGATTTGCATTTAAATTTAACTTTAAGTTGATCTAGCGCGTGGCTTTGCGATTATTTTTTAGTTTAACTATTTGGATGCTTTATTTTGAACGTGTAATCACGTTGCATATTTTTTGATCTTATAGAGAGTTTGAGTTGAACATGTCTGTCAAAAATCGGTTGTTAGTTTGGGGTAAAGCAGTGCTGGTTACTGCGCTATGTTTGGTGTCTGGCGCAGTATTGGCAGAAAGTCTCACGGTACGTCACCACATGGGGGAACTAAGCCTTGAGAGTTCACCTAAAAGAGTGGTGGTTTTGGGGCATGCCAGCTTAGATTTGGTGGATGCGCTAGGAATTAAGCCCGTGGGTGTTGTTAAAAGCTTGTTACCCGATTACCTAAAGCAATATCAAACCGAGCAATATGGTAGCGCAGGAAGTAACACCGAGGCAGATTTTGAAGCGATATATTCGCTTAAGCCAGACCTGATTATTGCAGAAGCGCGAATGATGAAGGTTTATCAAGAGCTCTCAGCGATTGCACCCACCTATATGTTTTATGTGGAGCCCGGCCACTATTGGCGAGACACCCAAACTAACTGGCGTAATTTAGCCAAGTTGTTCGGTAAGTCAGCTGAAGCAGAAACTTTAATTCAAGGTTTCTCTCAACAATTCACCGCGCAACATCACTTGAGTGAGCAACAACAATTAACAGCGCTCACGGTGATGAATAATGGAAACAATTTAGCCAGTTTCGGAGATAACAGTCGTTTTTCTTTGGTATATCAAGAATTGGGTTTTTTGTCTTCGTTAGCTAAAAATGTTGAATCGACAGTGGGTCCTCACGGAAATCTCATTTCTTTCGAATATATTGCCGATGCAGCGCCCGATGTTTTATTGGTACTAGACCGCGAACAAGCAATAGGACGCAGCTCTGGACGTGCTAAATCACTATTTAATAATCCGTTGGTGGCGAGTACGCCTGCCGCCAAACATCAGCGGATTGTGTTTGTTGATCCCGCAGCTTGGTATTTAAGCGCCGGAGGGCCAAGGGCTACTCAAATCATGTTGGATGATGTTCATAAGGCATTCAATTAATTTAAGGTAGTCCCCTGTCTGGGCAATTTTTACTATGAAAATAAATCGCGTATTGTGCGCACTGCTTGCTTTGTTTAGCTTAGCAAGCTGTTCGCTATTTGTCGGGGTGGCGAGCATTAGCCCGCAAGCCTTATTGCAAGGTGATCACCAAGCTTGGCTTATCTTTATAACAAGCCGCATCCCAAGACTATTGGCCGTTTGTTTGGCGGGCGCTGGTTTAAGCATCGCTGGTTTAATCATGCAGCAAATCGTACAAAATCGTTTTGCTGCACCATCGACCACCGGAACCATCGATTGCGCGATGTTGGGTTATGTGTTGAGCATTATGCTGTTTAGTGATGCGAACAGTTTAGTTCAGCTTGGGGTGATCCTATTATTCTCGCTGCTGGGCACTTTAATCTTTGTACGTTTCCTGCAGCGCTTAAAGTTCAAGAATACGGTGCTGGTTCCGCTCATTGGGATTATGTATGGCAATGTTATTTCTTCGTTAAGCACCTTCATCGCTTATAAATACGATTTAATGCAAACCTTGTCTTCATGGACCGTTGCAAACTTCGCTTCGGTGCTACAGGGGAATTACGAAATTCTCTACTTAGCTTTACCTGTATCACTAGTCGCCTACTATTACGCAAGTCAATTTAGTGCCGCTAGCATTGGTGAAAGCTTCGCTAAAAATATAGGTTTGGATTACCAGAAAATCATCTTGATAGGCGTCATGATTGTTGCATTGTTGGCATCGTCGGTGGTGATGATTGTTGGTGTTATTCCATTTTTAGGTCTAATTGTTCCCAATTTGGTCTCGCTATTCATGGGCGATAATATGAAGCGAAATTTACCTTGGACGGCTTTTTGGGGAGTGGTTTTAGTTCTAATTTGTGATGTACTTGGCCGAGTCATATTGTTTCCCTATGAAGTTCCTATTTCAATGATTATTAGCATTTTGGGTGGGATAACTTTTATTGGATTAGTGTTAAAGGATAAGTCCAATGGCTAATTCGATGAAGGTGACATTACTGGCGATAGCGGCCGCGATTATTATTACATATTTTTTGTCAAAGGGATTAACCCTCGATAATTATCAATTCTTTTTGTCACGGCGGATCCCTAAAGTACTGGCAATGATGCTGGCTGCAGCCGCGATTGGAGCCTCTTCGTTGGCTTTTCAAACCATTACTCATAATAGAATTTTAACGCCTTCTATCCTAGGCTTTGACTCCCTTTACGTGCTGATACAAGTGCTGATTTTACTGCTATTTGGCAGTGCCAGCAGCTTGATGCTGAATAGCAAACTTAACTTTTTAATTGCGACCTTGAGCATGGTGGTTTTAGCCATGGGCCTGTTTACACTTTATTTTCGGCGTAAAAGCAACGATGTGTTTACTTTATTGCTAATTGGCATTGTGTGTAGCAGCTTATTTAGCAGTATGACTAACTTTTTTACGCTGGTGGTTGATCCGAGTGAATTTTCGCTCATTCAGGGGTCGATGTTCGCCAGCTTTAATAATGTGAACGGTGAGTTGGTCTATTGGTGTATCGCTCCCTTACTTTTGGCGCTTAGCTACTTGTATCGACTGTCTGGTCAATTGGATGTATTGCTCTTGGGCGCAGATAACGCCAAAAGCTTAGGGATTGATACACAACGGCTTACCATGAAAGTGATGTTTGTGGTCACAATATTAGTTTCAATCTCTACCGCACTGGTGGGACCGATCTTGTTTTTTGGATTGATTGTGGTGAGTTTGACACATCAATTATTTACGACTTTCAACCATCGTTTCCTGCTGATCGCCTGCTCGTTGTTAGCAACCGTATTGTTGGTTGGTGGACAGTGGTTGGTGGAAAACCTCCTGAGTTTTGAAACCACCCTCAGTGTGATCATTAATTTTATCGGTGGCAGCTACTTTTTGCTGTTGCTGATGCGTAACAAATTTAACTAACGGCTCTCAAGACTAGTCCTATGATAAAACTAACCAGCTTGTCAAAAATCTACAGTAATCACTATGTGGTAAACAACGCCAGTGCACTATTTCCCTTGGGGGAAGTGAGTGCAATCATCGGCCCCAATGGCGCGGGTAAAAGTACTTTGTTGTCGATGGCTAGTCGCTTAACGGACTGTGATGCAGGGGAGGTGCTCATTGCTGGTAAAGAACTGGCGCAGTGGGATAGTGAAGCGCTGGCAAAGCGTTTAGCAGTCTTAAGGCAAGCCAACAATATTCATATGCGTTTTACCGTGCGAGAGTTAGTGGCTTTTGGCCGTTTTCCTCACTCGAAGGGGCGGTTAAACCAGCAAGATCAGCAAATTATTGATCAAGCTTTAGAACATTTAGATATCGAGCATATTCAACAGAGTTATTTAGATCAGCTTAGTGGCGGTCAGCGACAAATGGCTTTTATTGCTATGGTGGTGGCACAAGATACCGATTACATTTTTTTAGATGAACCCCTAAATAATCTGGATATTAAACATTCGGTCGAGATCATGAGTACCCTGCGTCGCTTGGCTCATCAGATGAATAAGGCGGTGGTGATTGTGATCCACGATATTAACTTCGCCTCTTGTTATGCCGATAACATCGTCGCAATGAAAAAGGGCGAGGTGATTAAAAGTGGACCGGTGGCGGAAGTCATCGATGAACAAGTGCTCTCTCAAATTTATGAGATTCCCTTTAAGATCCGGGAAATCGATGGTGAGCGGATCTGCATGTATTATGGAACGGCTATTTAATCGCTTAAGGCACTGTAATAAAAAGAGTTTAACTCGTATTCCACTCGTTAAACTGAACTCGATAATACCGTTGCCTCGGACTTTGATTTTGGAGGCGAGGCCTTAAAGCCGTAATAAATATTAAAGCTGCTTAGTAAGGCAAATAGTCCGATAACTAATCCTAAATGCCAGGCGTAATGCATGCCCATTTTGAGCAATAGCATACTCGCCAGGGCGGCAAACAGCATCTGGCAGCCACCGGCTAAAGCGGCGACAGTACCAGCCTTATCTTTAAAAGGTAATAGTAATAATGTCATGGCGCAGGGCAGGGCAATTCCATTGCCAAGAGCCATTAAAAATTGGCCGCTCATCATCGCCAGCGGTGTTAATGGAGCCATAATCAACCAGATTGCAGCGCAAAGATGAACCACTGGTGAGCAGAACAACATTGCTTTGGTTCCTATTTTTGGCCGAACTCGATTACAAATGAGGCTGCCAGTGAGTAGACCACTGGCCGGTATTAAGGCCCATAAAGCGTATTCTTCCGAAGTCATCCCAATCTGGACTTGCATGATGAAAGGCATCAGTGATACCGAGATCACCACCAAACTGAAGTTAAGCCAATTAATTGCCGCAAAACTGACAAAGTAGCGCGAACGAAACAGTTCAACATAGTCACACACTATTTTTTGTGGCTTAGCCAAAGCAGACTTGGTTTGTAGGGTCTCTGTGAATAAGAAATACAGCAAAACCCAAACTAGCGAAATGTAGCAAAGCAAGCAGATAAACACGCTAAGCCAGCCTAAATTATGATTGATAAACCCACCAATGACAGGCGCGACAATTGGCGTGAATGAGGCGACAACGGTAATCCACGATAGCGCGTTAGGAAGCTCATCCTTAGAATAACTATCTCTTAGCGAGGCTCGTCCTAAAACGGCGCAGCAACCTGCCCCCAAGCCTTGGATAAAGCGGCCTAGCACCAGTAGTTCGAAGTGTTGGCTACCGACCACCGCTACACTTAAACCAAGCAAGGCAAGTAACAGTCCAAATAACAACACCTTACGTCTACCAATTGCATCTGATACCGGGCCATAAATAAATTGTGATGGACCAAAGCCTAGTAGATAAATGGCTATCAGTTGTTGTGCTTCATCGACGCTAATCGAAAAATCTTTGGCTATCCAAGGCAGCGAAGGAAAAACTAAACCCATGCTGAGTTGACCAATGCTTACGACTAAGCTGGCCAACAGAACGGGTTTCCAGTTAAATGAGCGGTTTGTCATCGCGTTACTTCATGTTGTGAGAGAAGGCGTCTGAGTCTTCTTTTTTCAATACTTTGTGACCATCTTCGGTCATCCCTTGTTTCCAATAACTACTGAAATAAGAATTTGAGCGCGGGACTTTTAGCTGGCTAATATACGCCCGTATCTTGCGCATGTCAGTAAATTCGCAAGCACACCAAACAGCAACACTGCCTTGAGGCCATGGATGATTGATCACTACATCTGCTAGCGTTTGCCTGTTGTCTTCTTCAATCAGCCAGTGAATTTGAATGCCTTCTGGTGTTTGGATTGACTGCTTATCGGCTTGATGCTTGAGCAATACGAAGGCTGTTCCTTGGGTGTTGCTCGGCAGTTGAGCTAGTTTTGCTTGCATTGCGGGCAAAGCAGTCATGTCGGCGATCAGCAATACGCTATCGGTATTCATGTCAATCGCTGCATTTGAGTTAGGGCCTGCCAGCTGAATGCTATCACCTACTTTGCAGTGCTGCGCCCAATGGTTGGCATAACCGCCATTTTCTGGGCTCGGCTGGGCATCGCCATGACGCACAAAATCGATGCTCAAGGTTTGTGTGCTTTGATCTAAGGCTTGTACGGTGTAAGTACGTACCACAGGGCGTTGTTCTTCGCTTAACGAACTCAGATCACTGCCACCTTGCGGATGAAATAATAGTTTTAGGTATTGACCTGCGCTATCTTCAGCAAACGACTTGATTGCTTCTCCACTGAGAGTGACCCGCTGCATATTCGGCGATATGGTCTCACTTTTGACCACGGTGAGTTGTTTTAACTGTAATTTTCTTTTCATGATTATTCACTTTGATTCTGTTTGTTGGATTTACGTTTGAGCCGCATATCGCCTAAGTTGCCTTGTTCCGCAATTTTGGCTTTTACGCGCTTCACCGTCGACAGACTGGCGCCACTCTCATCGGCAGTCTGTTGTAAGGTTTTCCCCTCAATTAAGGCTGCTGCGATTTTTTGATGCTTTTCTTGGTCACATTTGCGACCTTGATATTTCTTATTCCATTCGCTTGGATTTTGTCGCAATGCTTCACGGCTCAGTGCTGCTGCTGCGAGTCTGCGACAGCGCTGGTTATTGGCAAAGCCAGTCAATAAAGCATTTATTAAGGATAATTGTTTGCTGTCGGCATGGATGCTGAGTTGTTGGTCATAGGTTTTAATTGTGACCCCTTGTGTCAGCAGTTGGCTTATGGTGCTATGAATATCAGTAAAACTACTACCTAAGCAGTTAATCCACCAAACAATCAGCGTATCTCCAGTTTTGAGTTGCGCCATTAGGGTGCTTAATACCGGACGCTCAAGGGCTGGCACATTACCGCGGATCCCTGTTTCTAACTTCAGTTCGGCTTCTGGGTACTGGCTTTGAATGGTTTGATTTTGTGCTGCCTGCTGTATAAATTTGGGTGACATGCGCGCATAAATATAACTGCGTTCCATGTTTACTCCTCGAGCGTTCGTTGGGTTCTTTTGGTTGAATGGCTCACAATGTACTCCGGTTCATATGGAGTGTAAAGTTAATTTTGAACCCATTTGTTTTTCACTGTTCTATTTCGGTGGTTGTTTGACGACGAAGCTATCCGTTACTTAGCCTGTGATAAGGTATAAGCTAGACCCTGAAAATAGTGTGTATACCCAAGCAAAACAATTTCGCTCATGTTGGCTAAGTTATGCGTTATGTACATCTATTAAATGATAAAAATTCATTTAATACATTATTCAACAAGGATTACACTTCACCTTTGTTTTGTTATTTCAGTCATTTATTCGGAGCATATTTATGTTTAAGGCACTCGTACTCGATCTTGCTGATAAGAAAACCTGCGCTAGCATTTGTCAACTGGAAGACTCGGCGCTTCCAGAGGGAGACGTGGTGGTTAAAGTTGATTATTCCTCGTTGAATTATAAAGACGGCCTCGCAATTACCGGCAAAGGCAGAATTGTTCGTAATTTTCCAATGGTCCCTGGAATTGATTTAACAGGTACCGTAGAAAGCTCTTTAGATCCGCGTTACGCCGAAGGTGATAAAGTGGTATTAACTGGTTGGGGCGTCGGTGAAGGGCATTGGGGGGGAATGGCAGAGAAGGCCAGTTTAAAAGCAGATTGGCTGGTGCCTTTACCCAAAGGATTTGATGGTAAACAAGCCATGATGGTTGGTACGGCTGGTTTCACCGCGATGTTATGTGTACAAGCCTTAATTGATGCGGGGGTCACGCCTGAGTCTGGTGAAATACTGGTGACGGGTGCTAGCGGTGGCGTGGGCTCGGTAGCCGTTTGTCTATTGGCCCAACTTGGATATAGCGTGGCAGCTGTTACTGGGCGTGTTGAACAAAATGGCGAGTTATTGCGTTCTTTAGGTGCCTCTCGGATTATTGATCGAGATGAGTTTGCCGAAGCTGCGCGTCCCTTAGAAAAGCAATTATGGGCAGGTGCGGTAGACACGGTTGGTAGCAATGTATTGGCAAAAGTGTTGGCGCAAATTGATTACAATGGTGCGGTGGCAGCCTGTGGTCTGGCGGGTGGTTTTGACTTACCAACCACCGTGATGCCATTTATTTTGCGTAGTGTGAGCTTATTAGGTATTGATTCAGTGAGTTGTCCGACGGCCAAGCGCATTAAAGCTTGGCAACGTTTAGCTGAATTACTTCCACAAAGTTATTTCCAGCAAGCATGTACCGAAATTGAACTGCCGCAAGTTGCTGCATATGCAGAAGCCATTACCCTCGGTCAGGTGACTGGTCGAGTGGTGATTAAGTTATAATAATTGAGAGCCTTGGTATTGAATACGCCGACAAAGATCGGCGTATTGATTGACGCTTTAGACCAAGCCCATGTCTTGAACTCGTTTACTGATCAGCCGGCTGCACTCTTGTTTAATCAGATTTCGTAGCCACTGCTGTGGCGCAGCATGTTCACAGCGTAAAGGCCAAATTAGTGAATAATCGAAGGGTTCAAATTTAAAGGGTAAAGGTTTGATGAGTAGCTGATGTTTGTCTGCTTGCAAATAAGCTAAATCTGCGGGAACGGTAATGATGATGGGTTGCTTATCGGCAATGGCGATGGCGGCATCTAGGTGATAAGCACGTAATAATAATTTAGGTTTAGGGTGTCCAATCAGGGCTTCGTCAATCAACTGTTTTACGCCGTCACTAATTGCAATCATCGCATGTGGGTAATGGAGATAATTTTGTAAACTGAGTGCTTGCTTGGCTAAAGGATGATGCTTTGAGAGTAAGCAAAATACACTGACTAAGCCTAAGCTTTCACTGAGCAAAGGTGCAACAGGCTTTGTTGGTCGACTTATCGCCATGTCGTAGCCATCACTGGTTAACTGTTTGTTTAATTGGTCGTGTTGTAGCGGAACAAACTCGAGAGTGATGTTAGGCGCTTCTTGATAAATTCGTGGCAAGGCAAAGGGAAGGATCGTTTGCATCGCATAGTCGGTGGTGGCGATCGTGAAGTGTTGTTGGCATTCACTGGGATTAAAATCACTAGGGCTTAAAATTTGCCTTAGCTCTTCTAGGGGATGCTGTAAATGTTGATTCAGCTCGATGGCTCGTTGGGTTGGCACTAAGCCCTGACCCTGACGAATAAACAAGGGATCGTTGAGTAACTCACGTAGACGAGTTAATACTCGACTCATGGCAGATTGGCTTAAATTTAACCTTTGAGCCGCACCGCTTACGCTGCCTTCTTCTAAAAGTATTTTTAATCCGATCAGAAGATTCAGATCGCGTCGATAAATGTCTTCCAATTCCATAGACTAATATTTCACTGTTGCTTTACTTGCTCCGAGACACCCTCAAGCGAGACATTTGTATGAATGACTCTGCATGGTCATTGAATGGAGACGCCAATGACTAGGCTCGTACATGGGTTTCACTATTATTCGCCCAACACTATGCAATTCGTGCCATTACCACTCGATTTTGGGATTGTAAGCTTAGTCCTGAATAATAAGTATTATCTTAGGCTCTGCTCATCGGCAAGAGATCATCATACTAAACGAGTTATTATTTGGCTATTGGCCTCAATATGGTAATAAATTTGTCGCTTATCTCTGTGTTTAAGTATTTTTTATGTATGTTGCTCGATATATTGGTTACTATTAGTCATACTAAAGCCGAATAGTTAATAGCAGTAAAGTGAGTGATAGTTCAGGTCGCTTTATTACTATTAATTTTTATAAAGGTTGTTACATGTCTAACGAATTCAATCAAATAGAAGGGGCATCACGAAGTCTGCATTTACAAGTAGCTAGAGAAATCGCGAGAGGGATCTTATCCGGCGCTTTGGCTCAAGGAAGTATTATTCCTGGAGAAATAGCCCTTTGCGAACAATTTGGCGTTAGCCGAACGGCTTTGCGTGAAGCGATTAAATTGCTCAATTCTAAAGGTTTATTGGAATCTAGGCCGAAGATAGGCACGCGTGTTCGTGATCGGGAACATTGGAACTTCCTCGACGCACAGTTACTCGACTGGATGATGGGTTTAAGTAATACCGAGAGCGCTTATCATGAATTTTTGACACTACGTTGTGCTATTGAGCCTGAAGCAGCGGCTTTAGCCGCGCGTAATGCAAGTGCAGAACAGCGGATGCAGTTATCTGCGGTATTTCAGCAAATGTCGAATGTTGCGAGTGGAGTAGACTCGGAGACAAAATGGACCGATGTAGATATGGAATTCCATCGCTTGGTCTTTTTATCAACCGGAAATAGTTTTTATATTCCTTTTGCAAATGTATTGCGTACGATGTTTGTTGGTTTTATTGATCATGCCTCTCAAGAAGGGGATAAAACTTGTATCGAAGAGCATAAAGCGGTTTACGATGCGATTATGGCGGGTAATGCCGAAAAGGCACGTCAGGCGAATATCGATTTGCTGAACATTAGTAAGGCACAACTGGCAAGCGGTGTAGCTTAGTGTTAAAGCCGAGTTTATGAATATAAACTCGGCCATTTTATTGCTTTGCTTAGTGGTTAATGGCAAAACCTAAACCCAAACTTTGGTTGTGTTTATTGTAATCAATCAGTGATTCTCCATAACCGTTAAAATACTTTAGGTATATCGACAGCTCAGAGCTGATTGGATAAGACCAGCGCACGTCGATGGCACCTTTGTTATCTCGTTTTAGATTGTTACGGGCGAGTAGGTTTAAACGATGATACTGACTAAATTCTAAATCTACGCTTAGCTCGCCATAACCGTAATAGTCTTCCATATTCGGGTTATCATCATCCTCAGCCTCTTCTTTAAATCGATACCAAGGTTTGATTGCCAGATTGAGTTTGCCAATATCTAATGGTTCTCCTAAATCGAAATTAAACTCAGTGTAGATCCGGTTCCAAGAGCGTGAACGTAGCTGTGCCTGTCCGTTTGATTCGTGCACCAAACCTAGCCTTACCCAGCTTGGCGACCATGCGGTTTGACTTAAATCGTTGTCTGGTTGATTCCATTGATAGAATATCTCTGGCTCATAGTTGGTTTCTCTGATTGAATCGCCAGAGCGTTTGTAGGGCTGCCAGAAAGTTTGCTGGCTATAAGCAATGTTTATATTGTCGTTGTCGGTGAACAGCTTGAAGGGCAGCATGATCCCAAAGCTAATTTGAAACTCAACTTCCATGTTCTCGGGCTGTTCGCCGCTGAGCCCACCTTTTAAATCGGGAATACTGGGCGAGGGATTGTATTTGACAGGAAGAATGTAGTTATCGCGGAAAAGACTCATTCCTGCATATTGCCATATTTCGTGATTTTGGATGAGGTCATCACTGGCTGGGATACGGTTTAGACTGAGCCCTAATCCAAAGGATTGATTGTGGAAATTGTAGTCGAGTAAAGATTCACCATAACCATTAAAGTATTTAGCATATAGGGAAAAAGACTGAGAGACGCAGTAGGATAAACGTAAGTCAAATGCGCCTTTGTTATTTGATTTTAGGTTGTTTCGCCCCATGACTCTGACTTTATTTGGGCAGGTCGGCTCTCCAAATAGATAGGCCATTGATAATTCACCGTAACCATAATAATCAGTAAACTCTTCGCCTTGATTCGTTTCTGGGCCAACTGGTAGCCAAGGTTTGAAACTGAGTTGAAAATTGTTATATGCGGCATCAAATTGTGCATAGACACGTTCCCAAGAGCGAGAAAATTCGTCTTGAGAGCCGTTGGCTTGATGACTAAATCCTAGACTAACAGCTTTCAGTTGCCAGCGATTCTTGACGATGCTTTTGTCATTTGGTAACCAAGTGTAGATGAGTTCTGGTTCGTAGTTGGTATCACGGAAGGGCGCAGATACCGGCTTGTTATAGACTTGCCAGAAGCTTTGTTGCGTATAGGCAATACTCAGGTAATCTCGATTGTTGAATAGGGTACTCTTAAGAATTAATTTGCCGCTGATCTGAAACTCGGACTCCAATTTGTCAATCACCTGTTCATCTGTTGAGAGTTCGCTGGCCAGACGGGTTGAGTAATCTGCTAAGGCGGGCGGATCCGGATTGTATTTGGCAAATAGAATGTAAGTATCTCTATAAGCGACCAATCTGGGGGGGGGATCCGCATTATTCGCTTTTGCTATTGTTACGTTAAAAATGATAACCAACATAAGCGAGGTAATCGTTAATTTAGCCATATCTTCCCTGATGGTTAATCGTGTGAGCTGAAAGGTTCACTTATTTTTGGTGTTTGATTTTTGTTCAACTTAAAAGCATTTTGGCTACGGAGTAGACATAAATTGACTCATTATTTTTCGATGGTAGCGGTAAATGGGGAAAGATGCGAGTTAAGGTAAAGTAATTTTTTGGGGTTTTGGGGCGGATTTTAGACACTAATATTTAGGTTATTCTGATTTCATAGGCTAGATTTGGATATTGATGCTGCGATGAGTCATCGTGCAGCGAAAATATCAGCTTGCGCATAGGCTTGCTCAAGCTTGAGTCCATACCTTCCAATGTAAATAGGGGCAAACCTCTCCTTCAAAGTAAACTTACCCGCAGGATCTTGCTATCCATCTTGCTATCCATCTTGTTATGCTGATATTTGCTTGACTAGCTTTTGCTGCACAGCAGTGGTATCAATAAACCGAGAACAATAAATTAGCTTGTGTGAGTTGATTGAAGAAAAACTGGGCAAGTAAATGAAAGATAAGGTTTTAGCGTTTAGTCAAATGTCTCCGGATTACTTAGTGCATCAACAATTCCCGACAGCTTATCAAGCTGGCTGTTCGTTATTTAATTCACCTATATTTCTACAAGCACTGGAACAACAGCGTTGTGTTGGCGATAACAGCGGTTGGTTGCCGCGTCATATAGAATTGTGTGACGCTCAAATACTTATTCCAAGTTATATCAAACAACATAGTTATGGGGAGTATGTATTTGATTGGAGCTGGGCCGATGCTTACCATCGTTATGGCTTGCAGTATTACCCAAAGTTGGTCTCGGCAATTCCCTTTACGCCAATCACTAGCGAAAAGCATCTGGGTCAGCGATTGTCTGAGGCCGCAGTTAAAGATTGGGTGCAAGTGGTGATAAGTATTTGCCAAGAGCAACAACTCAGTTCGTGGCACTGTAACTTTATTGATGTTGATTTAGCTGAGCAATTGGCAGCGCTTGGCTTAATGATTCGTCATGGAGTGCAGTTTGAGTGGTTCAATCACCAGTATCATCATTTCGATGATTTTTTACAGACTTTTACGTCGCGAAAACGGAAAAACACCAATAAGGAGCGGCGCACTGCACAAGGTAGTGTTGAGCATATAAATCGTTTAGTCGGTCAACAAATTAGTCAAACAGCACTCGAAGCCTTTTATCAGTGTTATCAAAGTACTTATTTAAAACGTGGACAACAAGGCTACCTTTCTTTTAGCTTCTTTCAGCAGTTGCTCGAACAACTGGGCGATTCTATGTTGCTCGTGACTGCAGAAAATAATCAGCAAATTGTTGCTTCGGCACTATTCTTTTTTGATGCTGATAACTTGTATGGACGATACTGGGGTTGCCTTGAAGAATCCCCCTGCTTACATTTCGAACTGTGCTTTTATCAAGGGATCGAGTTTGCAATAGAGCGAGGTTTAAAACGTTTTAACCCCGGTACCCAAGGCGAGCATAAACTGTTACGGGGCTTCGAACCGGTCACAACTTACTCGGCGCATTATATTAAACAAGCTGACTTTGCGCAGGTTATCGCCGACTTTTGTGCCCAAGAACGCCAACAAATGGTTGAATATGGCCGCCAATGCCAACAACTGTTACCCTTCAAAACAAAACCCGAAACGTAGCTTTATGCTATCTTTAGGCTCGCAAGGATAGTGATTGCCGCAGATGGTCCATATACTAAGGAAGCTAAGATGGCACAATTAGAACTAAAATGTAAATGTGGTCAAGTGAGGGGGCTTGTACAACAGCTTAAGCCCAATCAAGGCACTCATTTATGCTGTTATTGTAAAGATTGCCAAGCTTTTGCCGCTCAGTTGCAAGCTGAAACGGCCACCCTCAATGAGTTTGGGGGAACCGCTTTATTTCAGATCTATCCCGCTGCAGTTCAAATTATACAGGGCCAAGAGCATTTGGCTTGTCTTCGTTTACATAAAAAAGGCTTATATCGCTGGTATACCAGTTGTTGTGACACGCCCGTGGCTAATACTGTTGGTTTGAATGTCCCCTTTGTTGGACTTATCCATAGCTTTATTGCACCAGATCAAGATATTCAAGAGATTATAGGCCCGTTATATGGTTCAGCTTACCAGCAACAGGCAACCAGTCATTTACCTGAGTCCTTATGGGGTAATAAGTCTCGAGCTCGGATCATTTTTCGGATCATCAGTAAAATGTTACTGTGGAAACTAATGCGCAGGGGGAAACCAAACCCATTTTTTAATGCCAATGGACAGGCGCGAGTTAAACCTAAAATTATTAGCGATGGTCACTAATACCAATCAGATCCATAACCCAGTTAGCGGTGATTTAAGCCCGCAAAAATTAACCGATAAGCAGTTAGATTGGTATAAAAACCTGTAATTTAAGTTGTGATAGCGCTATTTCAAGGCTGCGTATTTATTTATGCGTTCTTTGTTCACGGTATTTTTTCTGGTATCTGTTTTCCGCCACCCAGCATCTGATTTGTTCAATTCAATTTCATCTTCATGTCATTAAGAGCAGCCATGATCTTCTAGTGCGGGTTCATGGTTTGAGGGGTTTTAGATCTTAGAACGAGTCTCTAATGTTAGTTTTGTTTGCTTAAAGGCTCATTTTTATCGTTTCAAATACGCCAATTTTATTATTGTTACTATACTGAAAAAGCTTAATATTTTAATAAGGAAGTGATGATGCGAACAACACTTAAGACTCGCCTACTGCTAAGTAGTCTGTTTGCCGTATTGATCACTGTGGCGGTATTGGTGAGTATTTCCAGTTACTTCATTCGTAGCAATGCTCTCACCAATACTCAGCTCGAAATTGAACATTTGGCGACTACCTTTACCCAAGGAATAGGCCATTGGATTTATGATCGCAAAAAAGCCATTACGGGCCTCAAATCAACCATTGAGGCGCAACCAGATCTCGATCCTGTTCCTTATTTATTGCAAGCGCATAATAGTATCGGTTTTGCTTTAACCTATTTTGGTGATGAGCAAGGCAATATGTATCGTCAAGATCCTCGCTTGAATAAGCCAAATTACGATCCTAGAGTCAGACCCTGGTATAAGAGTGCAAAGGCTGCTGGCAGCATGATTATGACGGCGCCTTATGTGAGTGTGACCTTGCAGAAGCAAGTGGTGACGATTGCCGAGCCGGTGATGGTGGCTGGCCGATTTTACGGGGTTGCTGCGGCTAATTTAACACTTGATCAATTAACGGACGCAGTTCGACAACTAAAGGTCCCTGGAGAAGGTTACTCTATTTTGGTCGATAGCGCTGGTTTGATTATTAGTCACCCAGACAGTGAATTGAATAATCAACAACTAAGCGCGATTGATGGTGAGATGAATCAAAACTGGGTTAAAGCGCGCGCCAATACCAATCTCATAGAAAATCGCATTTTGGATGATACCGCTAAACTGGTATATGTAGAAGCGGTACCAGAAAGTGATTGGTCTTTAATATTCATCATGGGCAAACAGCAAATTATGTCACAGGCTGCTAGCCTCGCATGGTGGATGTCGGCGATGGGCTTTATTTTATTGATTCTATTTGGGTTGGTTTTAGTCGCGATTTTCAAATTTCAATTTAGAGGTCTCGAGCGAGTCGCTCAGGCGCTGAATGATATTGCCGAAGGTGAAGGGGACTTAACAGTACGCATTCAAACAACGAATAGTTACGATGAAATCGGCCAGTTGGCTGGCGGTTTTAACCGTTTTGTTGAACGGGTTCACGGTATGATCTCTCGGATGCATGAAATTGCGGGTCAATTGGGAGGACAAGCCACAACAACCAGTGCATCAGCCACCGATAATAGTCAGCGAATCGCGGTTCAACAAGATGAAGTGACCATGGTTGCCACCGCAGTGACTGAGATGGCCAGCGCAACCGAAGAAATTGCTAGCCATGCAGAGCTTACGGCGAATACCGCACAAGAAGCGGTGACTCTCTCTAGTCATGGTCAAACTCAAGTGATGCAGAGCCAGCAGTCGATTCGCAGTTTGGCGGACGAAGTGGCGACCGCCGGACAGATTATTGGTGAGTTGAACGAGCACTCACAGAAAATTAATAGTATCTTGTTAACGATTAGTGGTATTGCTGAGCAAACCAACTTGCTGGCTCTAAATGCCGCCATTGAAGCAGCTCGAGCTGGCGAACAAGGTCGTGGATTTGCTGTTGTGGCAGATGAGGTCCGAGTATTGTCGCAACGTACCCATTCATCGACCCAAGAAATTCAGGCGATGATCGAGACCTTACAACAGACGGCTGGTAAAGCAGTCACCTCGATGACCCAGAGTCATGATATGGCCGAAACCAGCGTTACCGATGCAAATTCTGCTAGCGAAAGCTTGTCTCAAATTAGTAAGGCGATTAACGATATCTCAGATATGGCGACGCAGATCGCGACGGCAGCAGAAGAACAAACTTCTGTGACCAGTGAAATCAATCGAAATACCGAATCGATTCGCGAAGTGTCGGAAAACTTATCTCAAGAGGCGCAAACCTCGATGACACAAGCCCAGGAACTGGCAAATTTAGCCGAATCGCTACAACAAGAAGTGAGCCGATTTAAATTATAGATTGTTGTTGCAATTTCTTAATCCCGTTGAAGGTTGCTATTTAACGGGATTTTTTATGGTTGGCTTGTGATGGTTCTCAAATCAAATGAGCATAAATGCTAAATTACTTCATGCCATTCTCCTTTGTACTGCGATTCAATATACCGTTTTGAATTCGAATCGAGAATACTCAAAGTTGACAATCTCGATACAATATTTTTATTAAACAAATGCTTAAAAATAGGTTCTAAGTGATTTATATCGTATTATGATTTTTGTCATAAGTATTACATTCCTTTTCATTTCACTGACTGAACGTTTGCTCGTGGATGAGTTTCGTTATGAGGTGAGCTGACAAGCATACTTAGACCTTCCTATAGCCTTGGGAAAATTTTTATAACTTAATTAAGGATTATTAAATGAGAATATCGACGATTTTTGTCATGTTACTGGCTCTTTTATCCTCCGCAAGCTTTGCTGAGAGCATGGGGTCGGCATACATTCCTTACAACTTGTCAGCAACTTCAAAGGCCAGTGAGATGGGGGTGACGATTTCAAATATTACTGACGAAACCGTTAGTGTTGAACTTGAAATGTACGATCTTAATGGCAGTTTAATTAGCAGCCCTTCGGCATTTACGAATTTAAACGGGGTTGCGATAAATATCAGTACTTCACCGGCTGATGCGACGATTAGTTTTGATATTCCAGCTAACGCGACCGCTGCGTTTATCTATGGCAACTGGAATGGTCATGGTTATGGCAAAATCGCTTGGAAACAAGACAGTAACAGGCGTACCGCATTATTAGCCCATGCCTTGAGAAATAATAATGGATCATTTTCAATACCAATTAATGCCGGATTACCATTCTGAAGTTAACTCTAGGAACTGTTTAAGCTAAATATTAGCGCCAAGCCAGCGAAAACAGTGGTATTTCGCTGGGTCGGCACTAGCAGTTTAAGGATTATCTAAACTTTGAAAATACTCATCTTGTTGAGGCTCCCAGTCTTCAGGGTCAAGTTCGACTACCGGGACTGCCTGATTTGCACTGAAATAAATACAAGCGGGAGCGGAATATAAGGGGACACCATCGTAAGAAAATATCGAGTAGTACTTAGGAATATTGGGATTACCAAAATCATCAAAAGTGTATTCATCCTTACCGCCATAAATTTTTACGCCATCTTGAGGTGATTTGGGAGGATGAAAGCGATTCCGCACCACAAAGGCACCCACAAAATCGTCATTGTCAGGGTTTTTCCAGGTGAGTTTCGCTAAGTTTTTTTCAAGCGTGACCGTGAAGTTTGTCGGGGCCGCTAAAGGGGTCTTCGGACGTTCGATATACTCGATGATTAATTTTGGTTGTTGCTGATTACTCGGATCATTAAGCCAATTTATCAGATCATCTTGGCCTTTTTTGCTGGCAGAGGTGGAGCGGATCACAAAACAAATGGGACTATGTTCACTATATAAACGCTCCAGTTCTCCACGACTAAAGCTATCAAAATTGAAGTAGTGTGGCTTTTTATCACGTAGCTCAGTATGACTGACTTCGTATCCAATATATTGAATTCGTTGACGTTCTTTAACTGATTGGTAGCTCAAGTTGTCCACTTCGGCCAATTCGACCGTGAATCGAATATCTTTTTTGGGGCCCAAGAAGTTGGTGTTTTGAATGACGAGATAGGCATCGGTAATCACGGTTCGTTGCGGGTCGGGCATCGCCTGCATAGCGAAGGCCAGTTGCCCATAAACTTTTTCACCTTCAGGGTCATAACCCGAAGCTAATTTGCCATTTTCAATTCCTTGGCGATAGATACTATTGACCATTGTAGGGTAGAGTTCTACACGCTGTGGTCGACGTGTATAGGTGAGTTCAATACTGGGTCGATAGTGAATGCCTGAACCAAAGCGACCAAAGCCAATATCAAACTGCATCATCTGCGATTCGTGCCCTCGGGGAAGCGTCGTGGGGCCGTCGATACGGATCACCAGACTGCCTTGTGCGATAAACTGTTCAAGTAATTTGCGCTCTGCACCGTTAAACGACCAATGACTCCAGACCCCTTGGGTTAACTTATCTGATTCGATAGCTTGACCGGTGTGTAGTACTTTGGCGTTTTTGATGGCTTCAAAATCGCGAATATCGGAAATACTCGCGGGGTCGAGTATTGAAATTCCCCATTCTCCATAGTTTTCTATTTTTGCACCAACACGGTTGAGAGGGTAAAGCGAGAATGATGCGGCTTCAATTTGAGCATTGTCGGGGACTCTATCTAGTTTAAATTCAATGACCCCATAGCAAACGCCTCGAGATTTATTCACTCCAATAAATAACGAGTTGTTCCCAAAATGTTCTCGATTTTTTTCTTGAGTGTATTGCCCTAGATAGCCAATATCGTTGCGCAGCGGAAATAAGGTTCGGCTAAACTGATGTTGCGCGAGGTCGGTTTTTAATTTCACTTCTGGCGCATAGGGGCCGCAGATCTGCTGTTTTGCATGAACCGCCCTAATTTTGTAGTAATAGTAGCTGCCGCTTTGCAGTTGAACATCGGTAAAGCTGGTGGATTTGGTGATGCCCACTAAGTTGTCATCTGTACAGGGACTTTTATGTTGCTGGTTGCGATAAATTTCGAAATAAACATCCTCGTCACCAGAATATTCCCACTCTAAAGTGGCTTCATTGGCGGCAAGAGCGCTAATCGTGAAGTTGCTCACTCGCTGCGGCGCGAGGGAGGAGTAACTGATTGCAGAGTTAAGTGCGAGTACCAGCGCGGGAATGTTTTCGTTCACGCTTTGGGTCATGTTTTCCATGTAATCGGGAATATTACGAGTGCCTACCTCAACAACGGTGGCAATGATGCCTTTGTCGTAATAGTACTCTCGGCCGCTACCATTAATTAAATTGGTGGGGGGCTTGCCACGATGTATCCCATATTGGGTACCAGAGACTTTTTGGATTTCATGTGCCATGTTGGCGCATAGGGTATTTAAGTCAGTGGTATCGACTTCGGCTTCATGATTAAATTTATGCGCAGGGAAAAATACGTTGCCTTGCGAGTGGTAATCTAGCGCGATCGTAATATTGTGGTGGTTGTCGACAAAGTCTCTAATCGCTCGAGTTTCTGGTTCAGAAAAGGCTTCAGGACCACCATAGGTGGTGGCATTGGTATCGTTACGGTGTTTGAAACGAGTGCCAAAATTGCGGTTTAGATCGACGCCAAAGCTACCATCGCCGTTATCTCTGCGGTTTTTTCGCCAAAAAGAAAAATGAGTGCGAGAAAATTCAAAACCATCGGGGTTAAGGCAGGGCACAATATATAGGGTATTGCGACTCAAGGCTTGCTGAAGCTTTGGGTTAAACTGATGATTGTCGATAATGTATTTGATGAAGCTATTGGCCAGCTCGATACCAATCCATTCACGGGCATGAATGGTTCCCGTATATAACAGTGCAGGCTTGGTGTTGGCATTGGCTAAACCTAAGGAGAGAGTGGCTAGAACAATAGGGCGATCTTCCCAAGTATTCCCAATGCTTTGCACGTGGATTAAGTCTGGGTAGTCAGCCATTGCTTGTTCAAGAAAAGCCATCGTATCTTTATAAGAAGTATATTGTTTTTTCATATTTGGCCTATTGCCAGGTTTTTTGCAAAGCCTGCATTTCTTCCTTGAGAGTGTACTTTAGTTACTGTTGTGGTGTTCAATCATCATACGAAGCAAGCTCCGTTCCCCCTTAGTTTACAGAATAAGGGGGATGGTTCGTCAATCATTTAGTCTGGTTGTTGTTGCGGGCTTGATTCGTCTGCTTCTTCTGAAGAGGGAATATCGCTTTGGCTTTGCGTATCAGCACTTTGCATGGTCGCTTGCCGGGGACTTGTGGATGATTGATTTCGCGGGTAGTTATCCTGACGATTCCAAACTTCACTTGGCCACTCTTCTGCACCGGGGATCGGATTTGTTGACACAATGGGGTAATTATCCTCGCTAAGTGCGGTAAAGGTTTCACCACTGTCACAGCTGGGAAAGTACTTTCGGCCAAAGGTGATATACCGCATCGTTCGCAGGATCGAAGCGCTCATTTTGCCCAGCTCTTCCCAGTTGTATAGTGGAATATTAGGCAATTTAAATTGCCCGTCGGATAAGTGCCACATCAGGTATTGGCCTATCCAGTCTCGAATATAGGGGAAGGCGGCAAAGGCGGTGGCGCATTCTAGAATGCGCAATTTACCATCGATACCAACAGCGATGTCACAGGCCCAATACTCGGCCTTGGCGGCTTTGGAGACTTGCACCGCCAAATCTAACACCTCTTTGGGGACATCCTGATAATCCATGCTGCCGCCTTGGCTGGTATTGGTTAGCCAATCGCCTTCGGGAGGACGGCGCCAAAATGCGCATACCGGTTTATGGCCAATCAGCATCACCCGTATATCGGCGCTCATGGGGACAAAGTTTTGCAGGTAAACCGGATAGTATTTTTTTTCGGCGAGTAAGGCTTTGGCTTCTTGAAAGTTGTCTACTTTATGGACAAAGTAACCACCGTAGTTTGATGGCCCGTAAGATTTTTTGATGATCTTGGGGTAAGTAGTGGTCTTTAAGAATGCTTCGGCTTCGGCATATTCATAAAAAATATCGGTGGGCGGAATGGGGATTTGGTATTTTTCACAAAAATGAGTGACATTTTCTTTCGATTTATTGCTGAACTGAGTATCTAGTGAGGGAATAAATCGAACCTCTGGCAATTCGCGTGCAATTTGTCGAAAAGTTTCGTAGGCCGTTGCGGGGATATTACCAATGAGTACTTCGATTTTTTTTTGCTTCACTTCTTCGATAAAGCGATTTTTATCGTGTCCCCAATGGTAAACCACGGTTTCAATTGTAGTTGGCCAGCCTTTAAAATTAGATTTGTCGAAAAATCTTAAGACGTGGTCTAGATAAAGTAGGCCTAGTTTAGGCAGTCTGCTGTTGCTCATATATGCTGTCTTCTATTCGGTCAACTAAGGGGAGAGGTTGGGTGTTGGTAAATATAGTGCGCTCTACTAATTCAACAATGGCATCAATTTTTCTCGAGTTAAAATCGATCCCCAGTTTTTCTTGTTCCGGTGTGGCAAAGGCAGGAATGCCGTTGACTTCCAACACTACATATTCTTCGGTATCTAAGTCATAAAGTAGGTCGACGCCAGCAATCTCTAAGCCGGTAACCTTAGCTGCCTGTATGGCGAGTTCAATCACTTCATCTGAGGGATGGCGGGTAATCACGCTGCCACCACTGGTGATGTTGGTCTTCCAGCTATCGGTGGGCGCTTTACGGCCGTAACAACCGATGTACTTACCGTTGACCACGTCGACACGATAATCAGTTTTATCGTAATTGATGTATTTTTCTAAGTAAAAGTGCGGGACATCGAGTCGATTTAAAAACGGTACCAGCACATCTAAAGAACGCTCGTCTTCGATCTTCACGATCCCTGTTCCGCCCCAGCCATCGGTTGGTTTGTATACAACTCGGCCATTCCATTCACGAACCGTGTCGCGTAGCCCAGAAAAATCTTCACGATTAAATAAGCGATAATCGGCACTGCGTATGCCGGCTTGATTGAGCGCGTAAGCGGTTAAAAATTTATCTTCGGACAGAGAAAAGGCTTCAAAATTATTGATAGTTGGCACCAATTTATTGATCGCTTGATATAAATACATTTGGAAAGGTGTTTGTTGGCCTGCATTATAAGAGAAGAATAAATCGAGTTGCTCCATGGCAATACCATTACAGATAATCTCGCCATTTTGCGCTGAGGCTTGTGCTAAATCTAAGCCGGTAATTACGTTAATCCCACGCTGTGCTAATTGCTTGATAATGTTGTTCTGGATGGTGTCCCCACCGCTGTTTTGATACATCCACATCCCTATGGTAGGGCCATTTTTATCTACTAGATTCTTACCCATAAAAGCCCCTTAAGACCAGAATTCATCACGTTCAAGGTTTATTTCCATTAAACCTATGGCCTAAATCAGCAATATTAATGCCATTAGATGTCGTTACCATTTCAATGGTTCACTTTTTGCAGTAGGCAAATGGCTTCGAATGATATGGGGGCTTAGGGGCACTTAAGGTTTGCGAGCGTTAGCGACCTATAAGGGCCGCTCCTTAAGGGAATATAGCGATTTTTAAGGCTTTAAAAATAATGAGGAACTAAGCGAGATGCTGAACTTTGCCCAATTGAAAAGTATTATCGATTTAAACTCTTATACAAAAAATAAAGCGGGGGTTGACCAAAATGGTGCAGTGTTTCGCGCTTGGATGGAGCAACTCGGCTATATCACCGAAGTTTTTCGGCGAGAGCATATTGGGGATCATTTGCTATTTACCAGTCGATATAACTCGGCATTACCACGGGTATTGCTATTAGGCCATCTTGATACCGTATTTCCTCCCAATAGCTTTGAAGGGTTTCGTGAAGACTCCGACTGGGTGTATGGGCCCGGCGTATGTGATATGAAAGGCGGTAATATTGTTGCTTTAGAATCGCTTAAGGCTGTGCGCTTGGCTCACGGCGGACTGGCTAATATCGATATGTTGTTGGTTAGTGATGAAGAAAGCGGCAGTGATGACAGCAAATACCTGAGTGCGGAATTGGCTAAAAATTATGACATTTGCTTGGTATTTGAAGCTGCCGGGGCCGAGCATGAAGTGGTGACTGAGCGTAAAGGTGTCGGCACGTTTACCATTCACTTTCAAGGCAAGGCTGCTCATGCGGGGAATCATTACGCCGATGGTTGCAATGCTAATTTGGCGGCGGCACAGATGCTGATTGCCTTGACCGATTTAACGGATCTAGCTGCTGGTAGCACCGTAAATGTGGGAAAAATTTCGGGAGGGATCGGTGCCAATACGATTTCACCGAAAGCTTCAATTGTTGTTGAGCTGCGCTATACCCAAATCAAGGAACGAGATCGTTTACTTGCCGGACTTGAACGCATTGTCGCAGAGCCAAAGGTTGTCGGTGTAATCGCTTCGCTGGAAGGGGGGATCCAACGCGATGTGATGCAGGCCTCCGCTGAGCAAGCTGAATTACTATCAACGATAGCCGAAATTTTAGATTATCCATTAAAAACCGAGAAGCGAGGTGGGGTGAGTGATGCTAACATCGTGTCGTCAGCCGGGGTGGCGACTCTGGATGGTTTTGGGCCGTATGGTGATGGTGACCACACGGTTCATGAACGCGCCAGTAAACAGAGTTTTGTGCGACGGATCGACGAGGTCACTAAAATCTTGTTAGCTTTTAATGCGAATGCTTCGCTATAGGTTTCGGAAGATAATAGTGTTTTTAGCATTGTAAATGCTAAAAACAGATCAGTGAGGGGGCTATTGTTCTAATACTCACGATTGGCCAAAACGAGTTTGAGCGGCCACTTATGCAACGGTGTTTGGAATTAGCGTTAGTATGGAATCGTTGGCGGTGACGCGCTTAGCATGGGGGCTGGAAGCGAGTTCAGCCCTCGCTTTTTGTGGGTGGTTTTTAATTGCCTTGTTAAATTTAGATTTTAAATTAAGCTGATAAATCTTTAGTCTCGCGATGCTTTGTTCGATTGAGTTCTGTATTCATGTTTTTTAGTACTTGGGTATTTGACGCCAGTTTACCAGGGAGTGGCATAATAATTTGGACACTGATGGGTGACACGAGGATTTGAGAGGTTTTAATTCAGTGAACTTAATCTGTTTTGTTACCGCATTGATAAGCTATACATCCTGCTGAATCGTTGTATTTGTCATTTTAGCGATGAGTCCACCAACTCGTTTGCGCATCTCACGTCTATCCACAATCATATCTAGAGCACCATGCTCTAAGAGGAACTCACTCTGCTGAAAACTCTCGGGTAATTTTTCTCGAACGGTTTGCTCTATAACACGACGCCCCGCGAATCCGATCCTTGCTTTAGGCTCGCCAATGTTAATGTCACCCAACATAGCTAAGCTAGCTGAGACACCACCAAAAGTTTGATCTGTTAGCACCGATATGTAGGGGAGTTTAGCCATTGATAATTGATTCAAGGCAGCGCTGGTTTTGGCCATTTGCATCAGAGCCATTAGCGACTCTTGCATTCGAGCACCGCCACAAGCAGAAAAGCATACGAACCCACAATTTGCATCAATGGCAGCGTCAACTGCCTGAACGAAACGAGCCCCTACAACTGACCCCATCGACCCTGCCATAAATGAGAACTCGAATGCGCAGGTCACAACAGGTATCCCCATTAGTTTTCCTTTCATCACCACGAGCGCATCTTTTTCTCCGGTGCTTTTTTGAGCTAGAGCAAGGCGTTCCTTATATCGCTTCAGATCCTTAAAATTTAGCAAATCTTTCGGTTCATGTTCACTGCCAATTTCAGTTCGTTCCCCTTTATCTAGAAAACTTTCTATTCGTTGGCGTGCAGCCATCCGCATGTGGTGTTCACATTTTGGACACACCGCCAGATTCTTTTCAAGAGCTATACGGTATAAGATCTGATCACAAGAAGGGCATTTAGTCCATACTCCCTCAGGAATCGACGCTTTACGTGTACGAATGATGTTCTTCTTCTCTAGTAGCTTTTCTAGCCAACTCATGGGAAACCTTATTCAGATACCTTTAGTGAAGGGTATTGTATTAGCCTGTATTTGGTAATAAAGTGGCAATTATTGGTTTAATAATCCCACTTTATGGGACAAATGAGATGCTAGACAAGATTGAACAGCAGTGGTTAAAAAGCTTTCACTGTGTCTATGAGAACAATAGCTTTAAACGGGCTGCAGAATTTCTAGGTTTGCCGACATCAAATGTTAGTCGCCATATCGCTTTGCTGGAAGATCGACTGGATACACGACTATTTGACCGAACGACCCGCAGAATCGCTCCAACAGATGCGGGAGAACATCTTTATTTACGCACACAGCCATTGCTGGACAAGCTTAATGATGCTCTTGAGGAAGTGACTCAGCACTCTCATCAGGTTATGGGTCAGCTTAAAGTCTTAATGCCTGATTCGCCTGCTTTAGCCCAAGCATTGGTTTCTTTTTGTACCCAGCACCCCTCGGTTTCATTATGTTGTGATAGGTAATCCCCCCGAAAATTAATCGCATGCAAAAGTAGAATTTTCTCGTATAGTAAATACAGGAGATTCAACATGAAAAAGTCACGTTACACGGACAGTCAGATCTTATCTATTCTCAAGCAGGCTGAGGCTGGTACACCTGTTCCTGAGCTCTGTCGTGAGCATGGAATGAGCAACGCAACCTTTTACAAGTGGCGTTCGAAATACGGTGGTATGGACGCATCCCTTATGGCGCGGATGAAAGAACTCGAAGATGAAAATCGACGGCTTAAAAAGATGTATGCGGAAGAACGCCTTAAAGCAGAGGTGATCTCAGAGGCGATGGCAAAAAAGTGGTGAAGCCCTGTGAGCGTCGATTGATGGCTCAGCGTTCGGTGGCGAACTATCACATCAGCATTAAAAGTGCATGCTATTGGTTTGGGATCAGCGAGACCTGCTATCGCTATAAATCGAAGCTTCAACCTGAGAATGAGTTGATAGCTCAAGAGTTAGTAACGCTGTGCAACAGTGAAGACTGCTCTGACTGGGGCTTTGGCCTGTGTTTTCACCATTTGCGGAACGTTAAAGGGTATACATGGAACCATAAGCGGGTTTATCGGATCTACTGCGAATTGGCTCTAAACTTACGTATTAGGCCAAAACGACGCCTGAATCGCCATACGCCAGAGCCTCTTAAAGAGCCGATTAAAACAAACCAAGTTTGGTCCGTGGACTTTATGCATGATCAGCTATCTGATGGCCGGAAGTACCGTTTATTCAATGTGATAGATGATTACAAACGTGAAGGTCTGGCGTCAGAACCTGATTTTTCAATGCCCACAGTACGAGTCACTCGGATCTTAGAGCAGCTCATCGAACAACGAACCAAACCTGTTGCGATCCGCTGCGACAATGGTCCTGAGTTCATTAGCCATGCGTTTATTAAATGGGCCAACAACCACGACATTCGAATCGATTATATTCAGCCAGGGAACCCACAACAAAACGCGTATATAGAAAGGTTCAACCGTACTATGAGGTTTGGCTTAGTGAGTAAGTATTTGTTTGACACACTTGAAGATGTTCAAGATCGGGCGACCCAATGGTTATGGTTCTACAATCATCAACGACCACACCTTGCAAATGGAGGGTTCCCACCACTAAAAACGGCAGCATGAATTCTACGAATAAATGCGGTTAATAATGGGAGGATTACCGGAGCAAAGTTGAAGTCTGTTTGAGCGTAGTGTTTACTTCAACGCCCTTGAGAATAAGCAACGCAGGGTTTAAGAAGATGCAGGGCGTGCTTAGCTAAGCTTTGCTCGTTGAAGCTTAATGACGTCGCCGTAGGCTAACCCAGAGCGGGGCAGCGATGAGTTAGCCATAAATGAATACAGAACTATTCATTTATGGCTAACAAACGGTTAAAATTTAATCTATCGCGCAAGCTTTATTGTTTGCCGACAATAAGAGTCTTTGTGATTAAACGATAACGGCAAGCGATGCTTGCCGTTGATTTAGTTTGACTGACGTTGGTGTAAACGTACGTTCAGCATTCGCAAGGTTGCTTGAATACCCGCAAATACCTGGTTTGAGTTGATTCCGCGCGTATGGAACTGTTTGTTTTCATCGCGCCATTGAATCACACATTCGGTTAAAGCGTTGGCTTGACCGCCCGGTGGGATGCGTACTTCATAATCAAGCAGTTCAGGCATGCTCAACTTAGCTTCTGATAAAGGATAAGTTAAGGCCTTCATAAAGGCATCAAAGCCACCATTACCATGGCCAGAGCTTTTATAGATCTCATCTCCAATTCGCAGACGGATGTTGGCCGAAGACTCGAGATCTAAACCACTGGTAATTGAACAGTTAAGCAACTCAATGTGAGCAAAATCGTTACTCTCCATGATGTCTGCAATAATAAAGGGTAGGTCGTCGGGCGTAATGGTCGCCTTCTGGTCACCAAGTTGAACAATCTTTTGGAGTAGTTTCTTTTGATTTTCGGGAGACAGCTCGATCTCCATCGCTTCTAAATTCTTCACGATAGAAGCTTTGCCGGCCATCTTGCCCAGCGCATATTTTCGCTCGCGGCCAAAACGTTCGGGGCTTAATTCGGTAATATATAAGCCCCCTTTATGATCGCCATCGGCATGGATCCCAGCGGTTTGGGTAAACACATCGGCTCCTACAATAGGCGTATTGGCAGCTAAACGTTTACCGGAAAAGCTCTCAACTAATTTAGCAATATTGTGGATTTCTTTCTCATCAATATTAAGTTGAAAGCCGAGTTTATCTTTAAGGACCACCGAGACTTCGGCCAGCGAAGCATTACCGGCGCGTTCGCCCAAACAATTCATGGTGCAGTGCAGGGCTGCGACTCCCGCCTCGGCGGCGGCCATACTATTGGCTGTTGCTAAGCCATAGTCATTGTGGGGGTGAAAGTTAAATTTGATTTGTGGGAAGCGAGTAATCATCTCTGAGATACTGATATACACTTCTTTGGGTGCCATCACACCTAAGGTGTCTGGCAGCATGAAGTGCTCAATGTCGAGGTTGCTGAGCGCTTCTACCAATTGAAAAACATAGTCGGGGCTATCGGCGTAGCCATTTGACCAATCCTCTAAGTAAACGTTGACCGATAAACCTTGGCTTTTGGCATAGTCTACGGTTTGTTTGATATCGATAATATGTTGTTCAAGGCTTTTACCTAACTGATTGGTACAGTGGTTTAAGCTGCCTTTGGTAAGCAAGTTGATGATTTTTGCACCTGAGTCTACGATCCAGTCGACACTCTTAGTGTGGTCAACAAAGCCCAGAATCTCGATTTGCTGTAAATAGCCGGTGGTTTTTGCCCAAGCGGTGAGTTGTTGTACCGCTGCCTTTTCGCCTTCTGAGACACGTGCCGAAGCGACTTCGATGCGGTCAACTTTTAGTGATTGGAGTAAGGCTTTGCCAATACTGACTTTTTCTTGTGGAAAATAAGATACACCTTGAGTTTGCTCGCCATCGCGTAGCGTGGTATCCATGAGTTGAATTGAGCGGTTTTGCTCCATAAAGCCGATCTCTCAGTAAAGAATTAGCTTAAAGAAGTAGGCGCAACCTGAGCTGCGCCTGCTAGATAACTATTGATGTACAAAACGGTACATCGTTGATTAGGCGTTAGGCCATAACCAAGGAAGTTGTTGTTTGTGTTTGGCTTCAAATTCAGAGATCTTGTCTTCGAATTTTAAAGTCCAGCCAATGTCGTCTAGACCTTTAGATAAAGTCTCTTTACGGAATGGGTCCACATCAAATGCTATTTCTTTACCGGCAGGGGTTTGAATGACTTGATTCTCTAAATCAATGGTAATTGAAATCCCAGGGGCCGCTTCGACTTCATCCATTAATGCTTGTAATGTTTCAGCATCAACGATGATTGGTAATATGCCATTTTTAAAGCAGTTGCTAAAGAAAATGTCAGCGTAGCTAGTTGAAATAATAGTATTAAAACCGTAATCGGCAATTGACCAAGGTGCGTGCTCACGTGAGCTACCACAACCAAAGTTATCCCCGGCGATTAGGATTTTTGAACCTTTAAACTCGGGTCGGTTTAATTCAAACTCTGGGTTGTCAGAGCCATCTTCTAGGTAGCGCCAATCGTGGAAAAGGTGAACGCCAAAACCGGTACGCTCCACTTTTTTCAAAAATTGCTTGGCAATGATTTGGTCTGTATCTACGTTGCTACGATTCATTACCGCAGCAACTGAGCTGTGTTTTTTATATGCTTGCATCATAAACTCCAAAAATTTCACTCACATTGATTAATCAACGTGTTTACATTATTTCCAAGTACGTAAATCGACGAACTTACCTTCAATGGCCGCTGCTGCTGCCATTGCGGGTGATACAAGGTGGGTTCGACCCCCTTTACCTTGTCGTCCTTCGAAGTTTCGGTTTGAAGTTGATGCGCAACGCTGTTCAGGTTGAAGATAATCACCATTCATCGCGAGACACATTGAGCAGCCTGGCTCACGCCATTCCCAGCCAGCTTCGATAAGCACTTTATCAATGCCTTCTTTTTCAGCTTGTTCTTTCACAGGGTAAGAACCTGGCACCGCAATCGCTTGCACACCTGATGCTACTTTTTTACCTTTAGATACAGCGGCAATGGCACGGAAGTCTTCGATACGGCCATTGGTGCATGAACCCACAAATACAACATCTACCGGAAAGTCGGTCATTTTCTTACCGGCTTCTAAACCCATGTAGCTAAGCGCACTTTTAGCCGCTAAAGATTTAATTGAATCTTCGATTTGAGTCGGATCTGGAATTGGTTGATCCACTGGTAGTACTTGCTCTGGTGAAGTACCCCAAGTCACTTGTGGCGCAATTTCTGCTGCGTTTAATTCTACTACAGCGTCGTACTCGGCACCTTCGTCGGTGGTCAATGACTGCCAATAGGCAACTGCTTGATCCCAGTATTCAGCTTTAGGAGCGAACTCTTTGCCCTTGAGGAAATCAAAGGTTTTTTGGTCTGGTGCAATCAAACCCGCTCGTGCTCCACCTTCAATGGCCATATTACAAACGGTCATGCGGCCTTCCATCGAAAGAGCTTCAATTGCAGAGCCTGCAAATTCGATGACGTAACCGGTGCCTCCGGCAGTACCAATTTTACCGATAATGGCCAACACAATGTCTTTGGCGGTGACAAACTCGGGTAACTCACCATCCACTTTCACCAGCATAGTTTTTGATTTGCCTTGTTGGATGGTCTGAGTTGCCATAATGTGTTCAACTTCAGAAGTACCAATACCGAAGGCGAGGGCGCCAAAGGCTCCGTGAGTTGCGGTGTGACTATCACCACAACAAACCACCATGCCGGGATGAACAAATCCGTGCTCTGGTACAACGATATGAATTACACCGTTGTTAGCATTGTTCATGTCGTACAGATTAATGCTGTTATCGGCACAGTTTTGCGCCATCACTTGAATTTGTTTCTTGCCAATCGGATCAGGGAGCGTTGCTCGGTCGGCTGCTTTGGTTGGAACACAGTGATCCATTGTTGCCAGAATGCTGTGGGGATTACGAACTGGGCGATTCGCGATGCGTAAACCTTCGAAGGCTTGCGGGCTTGTTACTTCGTGCATGAGGTGACGATCAACAAAAAGGATAGATGCGCTACCTTTAGGTTCGTGGACTACATGCGCGTCCCAGATCTTTTCGTACATTGTTTTTTTCATTGCTTCCTTTACACCCTGTCTGTTGCTCTCACTCGCGCTGTTTTTATTCTTTGTCAAGCTTTAAGCGACTACTAGTAAACTTAAACTGTCTATTTTTTCTGTCTGCAAATTATGCTCATTAGGTAAATTAGACGACCAAATCAGCATAATTAAGACTGTTCATCATAAAACAACATGCTAGGTGCAGCAAGGGGCTGCACCGAATCAATGCGTGATTATTCGCGAACTTGCTGTTTTGCCAAATGAAAGCGCTGTCAGTCATAAAATTAGCAAATAATCGTGCTTTGTTAGTGAAAACTTAACTAGCTTTTGTTTTCATCACTGTTATTGACGGAAAATAGGCCTTTGCAGCTTGTTTTTAGTGCTAAAACGCCAAGGAGTTTGGATGAAAGGTTTTAAATTAGGTCTAATCAGCGCTGCCTTAGTCATGTCCGCAGGTTCGGCGAACGTATCAGCGGCAATGATTAAAAGTCCCCTTTACTTGAATTACGCTGACAGTGGTGTGAATGCCGCACAACGTTTAAAGTTTTCAGGTAAAAGTCGCTATAAGATCACGCTACCGTTTGAAAAAGGCATTTACAAAATTCAAGTTTCAGACCAAGGGCAAAGTTGTGGACTTCGTTTTGGGCCAGAAGATGGTAGCAAGTTTGCTTTTTCTAAGCCTCTAGCGCTGAACGCATGCGCTAATGACCGTTATTTTGAGTTGAATATTCGCTTCGCGGGAAATTATGAACTGATTTTAGATAACTCACAAAGCGACAAACCAACGCTACAAGTGGCGCGTAAGGCCAAGGCCTCAAGTTTTAAACGTAGCCCCCCTGCAGTTGACTGCATTCAGTGGGACGGGCAGCCAATTACGGTTGATGTAAGTTCTACTTTTAATAACGGTCAATTGGTGAAAGATTTTTATTCGGGCCAAACTCAGACGGTGATGAATGGTCAAGTGAGTATGCAGCCCGACCCCGCCAGCGGGGGACTGCTGTTATTAGAAGCTGCAGATGGCAAAGCCAGTGAGTTTTCTTGGGACAATGCTAGCGTTTATTTCATTATGACCGATCGTTTCAATAATGGGGATACGAGTAACGACTTTCCTTTTCATCGTAAAGCAGACGGCAAGCAAGAAGCCGGTACTTTTCAAGGTGGAGACTTTAGCGGCATCACTGCCAAACTGGATTACATCAAAGATCTTGGGATGAACGCAATTTGGGTCACTCCCATTGTTGAGCAAATTCATGGCTTTATTGGTGGAGGCGATCACGGTCGTTTTCCTTTTTATGGCTACCATGGTTATTGGGCCTTAGATTTTACCAAGATAGATCCGAACCTCGGCAGCGAACAAGATTTTGGACGTTTCGTTGATGAAGCTCATAAACGAGGTATTCGCGTGCTGGTTGATGTCGTCATGAATCATGTTGGCTACCCCACGCTGGATGATATGCAAACTATGGGTATTGATGCCTTAGCGCCCCATGCGCCAGTACCTAAGCAATGGACCGATTGGCAGCCAGATTTGAGCAAGGGCCAAAATTGGTATCGCTACACTAATTTTATTCGTTGGAGCTCTAGTGAATGGGTCGATAAATGGTGGGGCCCGGATTGGGTTCGTAGCGGTATGGCGGGTTATACGGCGCCAGGGGGGGATGATATCACGATGAACTTGTCTGGGCTGCCGGATTTAATCACCGAAGGAACCAAGTCGGTGAGTTTGCCACCATTTCTTAAACATAAAAAAGATACCAAAGCCGTCGAACGTGAAGGTTATACGGTGTCGGACTACTTGATTGAATGGCATACCAATTGGGTTCGTGACTATGGTGTTGATGGCTTTAGAGCGGATACAGTGAAGCATGTTGAGCCCGAGGTTTGGGGTAAACTCAAGCAAGCTGGAGTTGAAGCTTTGGCCGATTGGAAAGCCAAACACCCGGATAAAAAATTAGACGACAAACCCTTTTGGATGGTCGGTGAAGTTTGGCATCATGGGGCCTATAAAGATTTTTATTTTGATAATGGCATGGATAGTTTAATTAACTTCGAATATGGCGGTGGTAAAGCGGCGCTGAAAGGGGCGCAATGTCTTCCCCAAAACGAAGGTATCTATGCTAGTTACGCGAAAGAGATTAATCGAGACCCTAACTATAACTTGCTCACCTATATCAGTTCACATGATACCAAGTTGTTCTATTCCAATTATGAAGATTTAACGCTACAGGCTGGGGCCGGAACGGCCTTGATGATGATGCCCGGTGGTGTACAGCTTTACTATGGAGATGAGAGTGCCCGCCCACGAGGGCCTCAATCAGATGCCTTTGATGCTCCCACGCGCTCATTTATGAACTGGCAGCAAATTACTAAAGAAGCGGATCGACAAGCGTTACTGAAACACTGGCAAACGCTGGGGCAATTCAGGAAACGTCACGTAGCCATTGGTGCAGGAGAACACCATAAGATAAGTGATAAACCCTATGCATTTAGCCGCAGCAAGGGGAATGATAAGGTTGTAGTGGTGTTTGCGGGGCTTCAGTAGTCACTCTCACTTAGATTTGACAAAAGGCGGCTCAATTGAGCCGCCTTTTTTATTTAAAATAACTCATTAAACGCGCAGCCATTGCTTGACTCGTTGTTACCTCTTAAAAAGATATCATGTCACAGTCGCAATCTCGTTTGTAAGAGGATGCGCTGCTTGCGATTACGACGAGCTTACTAAAATTATGATGCAGCTAAGCACGATGCTTGGGTTTAGCGAAGTCTATTGCTTGTCTTTCTTTCAGAAGGAGACTGGAGCGTTTACATGGCAGTCGAAAAGCCTGATAAATAGTTAAGGAGTATTTATTGTTGGCTATCATTCAATAAAGTTTGGATATCTTCAAATTTCAGTTTCTTCTTCTCGTTCGTCATAAGTGAACTTATATCAATTGTTTTGCTTATCCAGTCATTTTTTCCAGTTATTAATTCGTTTGACAATGAAGATATGTTTTTTTTGGCAAGAGTTGATTATGCAAACTACGCTTTAGGTTTTACACCTACTAAGACAAGCGCTTGAATATTATTTGAATACGGATCGTTCAATAATTAAACAGGTGAAGCATTGGTTTTATATCCGCACCGCTTTAAATGGAGTCAATATGTTTATATTTTTTAAAAATGTACTCGTGTCATCGCTCTGGTATTAACCACTGTATTTTGTATGAGTATGTTTGCTCGCTCTTAATGTCAGAGTGAAATTGTGAATATTTTCGCTCAACTTCCGCTTAAACATTACTCATTTTTACTCTCAAAATCAGTGAGTTAACCGCGCATCTTTGAATAACGGATGACTATAGAGTTGTGCCGTTCGATGAATAAGCACTCATGCTTTTGTCCTGCTATTCATGTGCTGCTGGGGAAGTGCTACTTATTGTTAATTACGGTGTGGTGTTTCATTTAATGACCAAATGATTATTAAAAGGGATGAGAGTTTATTACTCTATATGTCAATAAAAATGGAGTTATATCGTGTTTGGATTTTCAAAAAAATTATATTTAGGTTTTTCGGTGGTGCTTATTCTTCTCTGTGTCGTGGGAAGCAGCGCTTATTTTGCCCTAATGAATGCGTCATCGGGATTTGAAGATTACCGATCTTTGGCTAGAGCCACTAATGCTGTCAGCCGTATTCAGGCCAATATGCTGATGGTGCGAATGAATGTGAAAGATTTTATTACGACCTCGGCCCAAAAAGATAAAGATGAGTTTGAATCGTATTGGCAGAAAACACAAAACTATATGAATGAGGCAAAAGGCATTATTTCTGACCCTAAACGTATTGGGGTTATTAAGGATATTGATGGTTTGCTCAATGAATATAAAGCAGGTTTTTCACAGGTTGTTGTTCTTAAGGAACAAAGAAATGCACTGGTTAAAAATGTTTTAGATAGCAATGGTCCTTCAATTGAAAAGACACTGACTAAAATACTAATGTCAGCAGCAGCTGAAGAAGATATGCATGTTGCACATAAAACTGCATTAGCGACTCGCAGTTTATTATTGGCTCGATTATATGTTGTAAAATTTTTGATTTCTAATGAGCAATCTGATGTTGATCGAGTACATAAAGAGTTTTCTGATATAGATATGGAAATCAATGAGTTGGCTGATTCTTTGCAGGGTCAAGTACAGATGGAACTACTTAAGGATGCACAAAAAAGTATCAGCGAATATGAAAAAGTTTTTGATGAGGTTGTTCAGGCAATAGCTGATCGTAATGTAATTATTAATGGCACACTAAATCGAATTGGTCCAGTGGTTGCAAAAATGACAGAAGATCTAAAACTGTCGATTAAGAAAGATCAAGACATCCTTGGTCCTCAATTGCAAGAAAGTAATCATAGTGCAGTCGTTATTATCGAGAGCATTGTGGCTGTTGCTTTAATATTTGGTATTGCTATTGCCTTCTTTATTACTCGTTCGACAATGAATAGTTTAGGTGGTGATCCGTTATTGGTCACAAATATTGTTAGGCGTGTTGCCGAGGGGGATTTAGCGGTTGATTTACCCAGTCATAATGAACTCGATACTAGCTTGTATGCTGGTGTACGTATCATGGTTAAAAGTTTGCAAGATAAAGCAGTTCTTGCTCAGAAAATAGCTGATGGGGACCTCTCTTCTAAGATTGTGTTAGCGTCTGATAAAGATGTATTAGGCCTTGCTTTGCAAGAAATGGTACAGAACTTAAATGATATCTTAAGTGAGATCCAAAGCTCGGGAGATCAAATTGCAGCTGGCAGTGCAGAGGTCTCGAGTGTAAGTCAGTCACTTGCACAGGGGGCTACAATACAAAAAGATAGCTTACAAACCATTTCTGTAGCATTAGAGCAGTTGTCAACACAAACAGGCTTAAACGCAAATGGCGCCAATGATGCTCGAAAATTAGCTGAGACGGCTCAGCAAGCGGTATCTGATGGACAGAATCATATGAAAGAGATGGTTGAAGCGATGAATGAGATTAAGGAAGCGGGTGAAAGTATCGCCGTGTTTATCCAAACTATTGATGGCATCGCAGAGCAAACAAATCTACTCGCTTTAAATGCAGCGATAGAAGCGGCACGAGCAGGAGAGCAAGGTAGAGGGTTCGCAGTTGTTGCCGATGAAGTGAGAGGGTTAGCTTCGAGAAGTACGCAAGCGGCATCAGAAACAGCTAAATTGATACAATTATCATCAAATAAAACACTCAACGGTGTTGTGATTGCAGAAAAAACAGAGAAAGCACTGCTCGCTGTGTTTAGTGGTATTAACGAGACCACTGATTTGGTGGCCGGCATTGCTGCGGCCAGCAATGAACAAGCACTTGCGGTTGATGAAGTAACCCAATCAATTGCATCGGTTGGAGATGTTGTTGATCAAAATGCAGCAGCTTCGGTTGAAGGAGCCGCAGCAGCCGAAGAGTTAAGCGGTCAAAGTATTGCGATGAAAGAGGCATTGGCCCATTTCACCTTATAATAGATGATGGGAATAAAACGAATAGAATAAAATGGGTGCTCTTCTTAGTAGGTTTGAGAGCACTCATCATTCTGTGTTCGCTAATTTTGATTAGATGTTTAGGATATCATCCAGACGTCTATCAAAGTGAATTGCCAGTTGAGGCAATGTTATATTTCATTTCGGAATTGGCATTGTCTATTTACTGCAATTTAATATGCCTGCATAAAGAAGCTTAAGAAGCTGCTTTAATCAGGTAACTCCGCTTTTATATGACATGATTATCGATACTTTTTTTACGACTTAATGTTAGCTCGCCATCGATGTGGATGTCTCGCTGTGGGAAAGCAATTACAATATTTTGTTCTGCAAATAGTTCATCGATCCGAAAGCGGATTTCACTGCTTACCTGTCTAAGTTGCCCTTCCATGTTGGCGTCCATCCAGAAGTACACGATAAACGCTAAAGCATTGTCACCAAAATCATTAAATATCACCGTTGGTGCGGGGGTCGTCAGCACTGAAGTTTGTTCTTTTACTGCTTGTTCTATCAGTTGAGCGACTTTTCGGCAAGGAGAGCCATAGGCTACGCCAATGCTAATTGAAGTGCGAGTTTTGTTGTCAATGAGAGTCCAATTAACCACGGTATTTTCAAGTAATTTACTATTCGGAATAAGCAAGTGGACGCCATCAGTGCGTCGGATCCGAGTGGAGCGGGTATTGATGGCCTCTACATTCCCTTTTACATTATCGACTTCCAAAAAATCACCAATTTTAATCGGTCTCTCCCACATTAATATCCAACCGCTTATAAAGTTATTGATGATATTCTGAGCACCAAAACCGACGCCAATTGCAACCGCACCAGAGAGAAAGGCAAAAGCAGTAATCGGGACATTGATCAAATCTAGAGTGGTGATCCCCATGACTAATATACCGAGTACATAGGTGATGCGAGTGACTAAATGAATTAAATCAGGGGCGACTTTTTGCCGAGTCATGCGATTTGTGAGTAGCTTTACAATGGTTCTAAGGGATAAATACCCAACGAATAACAAACAAGGAATGATGAGCAAGTCACCAGCACTAATTGCTTTGTCTTGAATGTGGAATATAGGTGTCTTCAGTAAGCTTGCTAAACTGTCAATGGTCACGGACTATCCTTGTGAAAAATTTGTAGCCGCGTCGGGACGGCCTTTGCCTGTATCTAGCAGCATCTATAAATCAAAGTTAACTTGTAATCAATTGTGTCTAGTTTAAATAAGATGCTAGAGTTGTGAATTAATTTTTACTGCGTGAATGAGTCAGTATTGTGTTATGAACTATTTAAGTCAATTTGTCCAAAATAAACTAGTGCTAACCGTTGGGGTGATTCTTTTTACCTTCCTGGTCAAATTTGTTGCTGTTAAATTGATAGATAAACAGCAAAAAAATAATGGTAAGGACCATCGAGACCTGATTAGTAACGTTAAAAATTTTCTTATTTTCATATTAGTCTTATTGCTATTCAATTTATGGGCTGGCGAATTGCAAAAATTTGCATTTTCTTTAGCGGCATTTGCAGTTGCGATAGTGCTAGCAACCAAAGAGTTTATTCAATGCATCATTGGTTTTTTCTATCTGATGTCAACTCGTCCCTTTCGGGCGGGGGAGTGGATCCAAGTTGATAACACTGTAGGGGAGGTTTCCCAATTGGATTGGATAAAAACCACAGTATTGGAAATTAATATCAATACTTATCAATACACAGGTAAAACCCTGTTTATTCCCAATAATAAATTAATTACCAGCACAATCAAAAACTTAAACTTTATGAAGCGTTATGCGGTGCATCATTTTGTGCTGGTGCGAGATACCATGATTAACCCTTTTAGTTTTGTTGCTCAATTGGCTGAAAATGCTGAAAGCTACTGTAATGACTTTGAAGACGTCGCAGCTCGTTACAACCAGTCTATCGAGCGAAAAATGGGGGGCGCAATCGTTGGGCCGAAACCGCAATTGGAAGTTGGCACCACTGAACTTGGTTATATGAAAATAGAGTTTACAGTGTTTTGTCCGACCGAAAAGGCAATGGAAATAGAGCAACAACTAACTGCTGATTTCATGCGTTTATGTTTGGCTGAGCAACAAAAACTAGGAGAAGTTTTGGCTAAATAAGAGGCCGCTTTTATAAAGCCTATTGAGATAGCGGGTCTTACTATCGATTGAAAGCCCTTTGTTGGGCTTTTTGTCTATGTGTGGTCGAGCACATCATAAGGGATGTGTTTATGCAGGGGGCTCTGCGGAGTCAAAACACTCAAAACAGACACATAGCGGTAAATCGTCGCTTTTATTCGCGCTTTGCGATGATCTTTTCAACGCTTAGTTGATGGTCGCTTGTACTAAGTTAAAGAATCAGGGATTATACGGAATTATTTTGTATGAACTGTTTTTATAGGTAGGCTGGTATGAGTGAGGCGGAAAATCGCCCTAGCAATTTCATTCGTCATATTATTGATGAAGATCTTAAGTCAGGAAAACACACTAGCGTTCATACGCGTTTTCCTCCAGAGCCAAATGGCTATTTACACATCGGCCATGCGAAGTCGATCTGTTTAAATTTTGGAATTGCTCAGGATTACCATGGCGCGTGTAATCTACGTTTTGACGACACGAACCCAGAAAAAGAAGATATCGATTACGTTAACTCGATCCAGCAAGACGTTAAGTGGCTAGGATTCGACTGGGATGGCGAGGTTCGTTATTCATCAAATTACTTTGACCAGTTGTATGGCTATGCGCTAGAGCTGATTGAAAAAGGCTTGGCTTATGTTTGTTTCTTAAACGGAGATGAAGCTCGGGAATATCGTGGCACCTTGAACAAGCCAGGGAAGAACAGCCCATATCGTGATACTTCGGTTGAAGAAAATTTAAGTCTGTTCGAAAAAATGCGCGCTGGTGGATTTAAAGAAGGCGAGTGTTCATTGCGAGCCAAGATCGATATGAGTTCATCGTTCATGTGTATGCGAGATCCGATCATTTATCGAATTCGTTTTGCTCACCACCATCAAACGGCAGATAAATGGTGCATCTACCCGATGTACGATTTTACGCATTGTATTTCTGATGCTATCGAAGGCATCACTCATTCGCTATGTACCTTAGAATTTCAAGACAATCGTCGTTTATACGATTGGGTATTAGAGAATATTACGATTGATAGCATTCCACATCAGTATGAATTTTCACGTTTAAATCTCGAATATACCGTGATGTCTAAGCGCAAGCTAAATACCTTGGTGACAGACCATCATGTAAATGGTTGGAATGACCCTCGTATGTTAACTATTGCTGGCTTACGTCGCCGTGGTTATACCTCAGCTTCTATTGTCGAGTTCTGTAAACGGATTGGTGTCACTAAGATGGAAAACATGGTTGAGATGCCAATGTTGGAAGCTTGTATTCGTGAAGACCTCAATACCAATGCACCTCGAGCGATGGCAGTATTGGATCCGATTAAAGTGGTGATTGAAAATTACCCAGAAAATCAAACTGAGAATTTGCTTGCACCAATTCATCCAAGCGAAGATCGGGGAGAGCGAGTCGTTCCATTTAGTCGAGAACTATATATTGAAGCGGAAGATTTCCGCGAAGAAGCCAATAAGAAATTTAAACGTTTAGTCTTGGGTAAAGAAGTTCGCTTACGTAACGCTTATATGATCAAAGCAGAGCGTTGTGACAAAGACGCAGACGGCAAAGTGACCACGGTTTATTGTAGTTACGATGACACGACGTTAGGTAAAAATCCGGCTGATGGACGCAAGCCTAAAGGGGTGATCCATTGGGTTTCTGCAAAACATGCTAAACCGGCTGAGATCCGTCTTTATGATCGTTTATTCACGGTGCCAAATCCTGCTGCGGAAGAGGATTTCACCAAAGTACTAAATCCTGAGTCCTTGGTCGTTAAAAAGGCTTTTGTAGAACCGAGTTTAATTGATGCGGTTGCCGAACAAGCCTACCAATTTGAACGTCAAGGTTATTTTTGTGCTGATAATGTTGATTCCAGTCGCGAGCATTTAGTGTTTAATCGCACCGTGGGTTTGCGGGATACTTGGGCTAAAACCGGTGAGTAATGCTTTTTGTCAGCTTACAACTCTCAATGATTTGAAGGAATTCTGTCGATGGGCAAGAACCAAATAGTTAGCCAAGCGGATGCCTTAAAAGGCCGAGAAGAGGCGATTTGCTTAGATGGCATTCATGCAGTAAACGGGAGTGATTACCTTGCTGGCGTTTCTAATGGCTTGAGCGAAGCCTATTTTGCTTTGGGTTGTTTTTGGGGCGCCGAGCGTTTGTTTTGGCAACAGCAGGGGGTGGTGTCCACAGCGGTTGGTTACGCGGGGGGCTACACGCCTAATCCTAGCTATGACGAAGTCTGTACTGGGTTAACTGCGCATGCTGAAGCCGTGCGAGTCATTTATGACCCAACGGTGATTACTTATCAAGCGCTGTTAACTTGTTTTTTTGAGCAGCATGATCCCACTCAGGGAATGCGCCAAGGTGGTGATGTTGGCAGCCAATATCGTTCGATGATTTTTACTTTGAGTCGCGAACAGGCAGCACTTGCGGAGCAAGCGCAACGAAGCTACCAGCAGGCATTGAACAGCAAGGGCTTGGCGAAGGCAATTAGTACTGAAATTGTTGAGTTTGATAAATTTTATTATGCTGAGTCAGAACATCAGCAGTATTTGCACAAGAACCCTAATGGCTATTGTGGTTTGGGTGGTTTAGGGGTTTGCCTACCGCCTTGGCTGCAATAAGACTTTGTTGGTTTAAAAAAGCAGCGTATACGCTGCTTTTTTTATTAGCGATGAGGTTAATACCAATCTGAGTACTTATATGATTAATTTATTGCGCAGAATAAATCTGTCGATAACAAGGCATGCAACGCAGTAACTGGTGGCTCTAATTACAAGATACATTACGCAGTTAGCGCTGATTTAGATCCGCAAGAATGAACCGATAATGAGTTAGATTGGTATCAATCGAACTGTCGGAGAGTTATTTATTTTTAGTGGATATTCGCGACGTTATTCAGCTGATTCACCGAGAAATTTAATTTATGAGTGAGAGTACAAGGCGAGCTTTCGGGCTTAAGGCGACCAAATAAAACGATAGACAAAGGGGAGTAAGAACTCCCCTGTGCTTTGGACTAGCCGCGCAGTTTTAAGATACTAATTTGGTGGTTAATACCAAACTGTTCGGCTGCCTGTTTAAATCCGAGCTCCAAGCTTTCAAAACTCAAGCTTGATGTAAACTCCATACACAAAATGTCGCGTTCTTGCTCGATATTCCATAATACGGCTTCATCGGCAGTGGCACTTTGGAGTAATGGTAGAGCTTGGGTAATTGCTGCGCAAATTTTTGCTTTATATCTCATGAATCACCTTTAGGAAAGTAAACTTCGCAGACGGTCTACTTTCTAACATCTAGATATTAATCATTCCAAGGGTAATAGGGTGTAAGCAAATCAGGGCTTTTGCCCTGATAACAGACTTCCGCAAACACGCCTGTCATCATCCATGACTGAATTATAATAAAGCAATTTGCCATTTAAGGCTGTGTAAAAGTTCGCAAATTATAATCAAAATGACACGATTGACTATTTCTTGAGCGTGATGACCTTTTTTTGTGACTGTAGGTCGATGATGTAGAACTGAAACTAAGCTAATCTTCGTCGATGTCAATTTCTGGAAGTAAGTGTAAAACTAAATTACTCAGAGTAGGAAAGTTATTTTCTTTTAAAATTTGGTTCTTTGCGGTGGTTGAAAATGGTAATAGTTCTAGCCAGCGTAATACCACCCAGCGTGGATCATCATAGTCGAGATAATCTGGATGTTGTTTGTAGATTGGATGACGTTCAAGCACTTCTTTGAGTTTGCTTGTCATTCGTTGATTGTTTATTGCCTCCGAGCTGTCTTCCCACTCGGGGATTTTTAGAATGAGTCCACTAAGAAGGTTATCGTCAGCTTGGCTGATATCGGTGATAGAAACACGTTCGATAGCCTGAATGGAAATGCCTAACATCCCATCTTTTAACTGTTCAAAATCTTCGATAAGACAGAGTACACCGATGTCATTATCGGTGTTGTTGTGAGTTGGTTGGCATAATACAAATCCCTGTTGATTTTCACTTGCTAAGGCGACTAAGCGGAGATAACGAGGTTCAAAAATCCGCAGTTTACTTCGTCCGCCGGGCAGCATAAAAAGAGCTAAAGGGAATAAGGGTAGTCGCATAGTTCACCTAAATGGGGCTTGGCTTATTTGGTGCCTGTTGAGCTTTATGTTTTGGGTCAGGGGCAACGCGAGGTTGTCGCGATGCATATCGTTTAATCAGTTAAGCACACATATTGTAACTTTTCCTTGAAAGAATAAGAAACGAGTTTTCTACCGCACCGTTATTACTTGGATGTTTTCCTCGGTGAAAAAACGATGAAATCCTTGTATCAACTAGGTTCACCGAGATATTTGGAATAAAATGAGTGACAGAGGAGTCATGTTGGCAAGGCTATTTTTGTTCAGGCATTGCAAATAGTCTGCCGGCTCATCTTATGCTTAATAAGTAGGGGGTCTTCCCAAGTTCGCAGTAAAGGTGATTTGATATGTTTTACAATGAGAGATTTACGCCATAGCTAATGTCTGGTTTCCGAGATGAGGTCTAACTTGGAATGCGAGTATGTCATTGACTAAGAAATTGTATTTATGGGTATTATGAGATTTAAATAGTGTTTTGAGTATTTGTTTGTTCAATTTAATAATTCTTAGAGTTATTATTCTAAGGTCTATTGAGAGAGAGCCAATTATGCAACAGATCCATCGAGAGTTTGATCAGTTACTATCTCCGCTCGAACAACTTCAATCGCTGTGTGATAGATTACCTGATGCAGAACTAAGATCGCAGTTAATCAAACAAATTGCTTCAATCAGAGAGCAAAATGAACAAGCTAAACAAGAGCTATGTTCGCTGTTAAATCGTAATTCCTAGTGGTTGATATCTATCTGCATATCAATGTCCATAAATGGATCTTCTACTATAAATAGGTCTTCTAGTAGTACGTTATCCATGTTTATCGTTCCCTCGTAGAGGCTTGCCATTGACTGTATTTGATGCTGGGTTAAAAACTGGCGTTGTTCCTGAGTTAAACGACCAAGTTGGTCGGCGGTTAATAATTGGCTGATAAGCTGTTTGCTCTGTTCAAAATCTGTTTGTAAATACTGTTGGCGGGCTGAGCTAAGGCGCAGTTTCTGCTTCAGCTCCCATAGCTTGTAAGAGTTGTCCAAGGCATTGTCGGTCTGTGCGAGGGGGGGCATTGCTTGCTTGCTTGGGGAGATATCTGCCAAGGAGGGGGGCGTTTGGGGAACATCAGCTGCTTGACTGGTGTACCAAGCCCACGCCAAAGCAACATTCATCAGAATTAATAATGCCACTAATAGTGGCATGGTGACTCTTTTTAAAGCCTTGTTTTCTTTTTCTTGTTGCCGTTTAGCGATGGCAATACTGAGCTTTTGAATCGCAAACTGCTGTTGATGAATCGTTTTTTTTAAACTCTGGATCAGTTGTTTATCTTGTTGATTGACCGCTAGACTTAATTGCAGAGCCCCTTCACCTAAGATCAATTTGTGATAACTATTTTGGATCATCACCATTAGCGCCGCCGAACCACCTTTATCGGGGTGGCAACGCATCGCCAATTGCTTATATCGCGTTTTAATTTGTTGCTCGTCGGCATCTTCATTTAAAGCAAAAAGCTGGAAGTGAGTAGTCATTTAGCGTGTAACAATTCCTTTTATACAGGCTATTAGAATACAAAGTTTTGTTGTGCTTGTCTTAATATTTAAATGTGTTGTTACTGAGGATTGATTTGTCGATATTCTCATATTTATGACGAATGACTTGCGGAACTGGTGTTTATCATTTATTGCTGAAGCCATGAACCAATGGGCAATGCTGGTTGCATTCACGTCAAACCTTGTGCTTTGGCTTTATGCTCACTGATGTTGACAGATCCTTCGTCGGGGAGGAGAGGCGAGCCAGTTAGTGCTGATTTATTCGGCGTTGTTGGTGATTCATTTTGGTTGGCACACGTCAACGAGCCTGCCTTGTCTAAATATACAACAGCTCGCCGCAAAAACACGGATCAAAGTTTAACAGGCTCTAGTAGTTGCCACACTTTCTGGTAAAATCTTTGCGCAAATAATCGTTCCCTGTAAAACGCTCATCCTAATTACGGTTAGCGTCGCGTTTTCACTTTCTAAATAGGACTGTTTACCATGAGCCTCGCTGATAAAGTATTAGCAGTGAATAACGATCTTCCCATACGCACCGATAGCCCCGTTCACAGCGGTAAAGTTCGCTCGGTTTATTGGTTGACTGACGCCGATAGCAAACGGTTAATTTTAGAGAAGGGCTATGATGTTGCGCCTGACACTCCATTAGCGATTATGGTGATCAGTGATCGCATTTCTGCTTTCGACTGCATATGGCATGGCGAAGAGGGTCTCAAGGGCGTACCTGGCAAAGGGGCTGCTTTAAACGCTATTTCTAATTATTGGTTTAAGTTATTTAAACAACAGGGATTGGCCGATAGTCATATTTTGGATATTCCGCATCCCTTTGTTTGGATAGTGCAAAAAGCACGTCCAGTGATGATCGAAGCGATCTGTCGCCAATACATTACCGGGTCAATGTGGCGAGCCTACGAAAAAGGTGAACGAAACTTCTGTGGTATCAAATTACCCGAAGGCTTAAAACGCGATCAGAAGTTGCCAGAATTGCTGATTACCCCTTCGACTAAAGGCATTCTTAAAGGGATCCCTGGGGTGCCTGAAGCGGATGATGTGAATGTAACACGGCAAAATATTGCAGATAATTTTAGCGCCTTTAAGTTTCAATCGGCCGATGACATTAGTGTTTATGAAAACTTATTAAAACAAGGGTTTCAGCTGATTAGTCAAGCATTAAGCGAGGTTGATCAAGTGTTTGTTGATACCAAGTTTGAGTTTGGTTATGTGACGGATGCCGATGGAAACGATAAGTTGATCTATATGGATGAGGTTGGGACGCCAGATTCATCGCGGATCTGGGATGGCCCAGAATATCGCCAAGGAAAGGTTGTAGAAAATTCGAAAGAAGACTTCCGTCAAACGCTGTTAAATTATTTCCCCGACCCCGACATTTTGTTAAATAAAAATCGCATGGATGAACGTGAAGCCTTAGCGCGAGATAATAGTTTGCCTGTAGAGGTATTAATGAAGATCTCTAGTACTTATATTGGTATTGCTGAAAAAATTACCGGAAGTGAGATTGTGATAGGCGATAATCCTAAACAAGAGGTGATTGATATTTTGCGTAAAGAATATGACTTGATTGTCGATTAACTTTCTCTTCTCCTTCGACGCCAAATTATACTGGTGTTGTGCGCTGTTATGACCCGCTGAAGTTGGTCATAACAGCATATCGATTTAGCTCCCGCTTGTATGCATCACCTTAAAGCCGCCGTTGGCAGCGGTAGGCTGTTAGCGTTTAAGCTAAACCGCTCTGCTTTTACAAATATTCACTCAAACTTGCTTGGCAAAGCTCTAGGGCGTGACTGTCTTTGTTTAAACTTGCCTGAAGCATTTCGCCTAACAATGTGCTTAGTTTTACATCATCAAATTTTTGAGCACTGAGGATAATTTCTTGAACTTGTTTTTGCACTTCAGGCCATTGTTGTGCTTGCAATTGCCGATTGATCTGCGATAGCCGTTGCCGAGCTTCGCTGCTAAAGATGGGGTATAAGGCCTTTAGGTAACTCGCTGGTGTGCTAGCAGTGACTTGGTTCTCTATCTCTTCTGAGGTGGCTTGTTCTGTTGATGTACAGAGTTGATTAATTATTTGGCTATATTGCTGCTCGGTTTGGTTCAGAGTATCGAGTAGTTGTTCATCTTGAAATAACTGTTCGAAGAGCGATGATTTAAGTTGTTGTTGACTAATCACAGTGTATAGCTGCTCAGCAGTAACGGGTAATTCAATCTGTTGATAGCTTAGTTTTGCAAGGTATTTCGGCAGCTCTTGGAAAGACGAATCCTGAAGAATAATCAAATTTTGCAGTTTATGTTTTAAGGCTAATTGTGCGAGTTGAGGAGAGTGCACTTGGCTGGCATTGATGATTACACTTTCGATAGAGGCCAGATTCGCCAGCCGTTGCTGAGCTTGGTTAATGGTGCAATATTCAGCTTTTAAACCATAGCTTTCATTGAGAACGGCTATATAGTCTGGCGCTTGCGACTCGGTTCCTAGTGAGAAAACCAACCGTGCTTTTTCATTCGATTGGGCCAGCCCTTCTGCAGCGATAGCGGCCAAAGATGAGGCTTTTACTTCACGTTGTTGCTGTTGTTCGCTTTCAGGATTGCTAGTTATGAGTTGTTCATAAAGAAAACTACTCAGTCGTGGCCGTAAACAGTAACGGTGTTCCGATTCTAGTTGTGCCAATGGCGGCGGGGTGTCGACATAGATGAAGTGTTTTAACGATGTCGCAGCTAATTTAGTTATAAATTCAGGCAGCTCCGCTCGCTCACTGACATACCATAATGTTTGTGTGGTATCGATTTGCTCGAGTTGCTCTCGGGTGAGTAGTTGTAAACCAAATAATTGTAGTTGTAGATTAAGACACTGCTGGGCAAAACCGGGTTCTATATCGATAAGTACTTGGATTTGTGTTGCTTGAGTTTTTACCTGCTCGAGCATTGATGTTTTAGCGGTACTCTCTAGAGACATCGTTAAACACAAAGAGTCTTGGTATTGCTGTTGCTCGCCACCAATCTGTTCCAACAAGACTGAACTACAAGCTAACAGGGATTGTTGTATTGGCTGTAAGTGGTTGGCTTGTTCAACATCAATATTCAACTGTATTTGCTGTTGTTGTAAATCGAATTGAAATAGTACCTGAGTTCCCTCTGGATATAAGGAAATTAAATACAGCTGTAGGTCAAATATTGCCTGAGTGAGCGCAAGGTTTAACTGGTAGTAGGGCTTCAGTTCAGGGTTAATAACTAAGCCCCAGTCAATATTTTTACAGGCTAACAGGGGGGCAAATGTGCTGAGGCGCTGTTCAAATAGGTGAATCACAGAATAAGCATCGGTATTGAGTGTTACTGCTTTGTTTTGTACCCAAGGTAAACAGCGTAGCAAGCTCGATAAGCGCAAGCTGCTATCGAGCGCTAGACCTTTGTTGAGGTGATCCGCCAGTAAGGTGTTATTTAACTGGTGCAAGGTGCTGAAACATGCGGCTTTTAGTGGTGAATAAAGCTCAGCTAACTGTAACTGCTGGACGCTACTAGCCAAGCTTGTTTGGCTTGGTTTGGCTTTCGTTATTGTTGGTATTGGTACTAAACGAACTAAATACAAGGCATCGTCATGAAAGTTCAGCGTGATGTGAGTCGCATAGAATTGTTGATCGGAATTTTTACCACGGACTAACAAACAAAATTGTTCTGGGTAGGAGACTAAGAGCTCGATAAAATCAGCTGAATTTTCTGTATCTTGTTGGGCTTTAGGCTGAAAGTGCTCGTTTAAATTAGTGCGCGTTAGTTGCTCTGCAGCGATCCCCAAATAGCTTAAAGCGGATGGGCTCGCTTCGATCACATGATTATGTTCGTCGACCACATAGTAAGCTTGATTCAGCTGTTCTAAGAGGGCTTTTTTTAGACTATTGGCTCGACTTGATAGTGCAACTAATTGTTTGAGCTTTTGCTGATTTTGCAGTTGTGCACTATTAGCTTCACTGAGTTGTTGCTTAAGTTCTTGATATTGTTGTTCTACGGAAGCCGCTGATTGCTGATTTGTCTGTTGCGGTGCTTTTGTTGCATTTGATGTGGTTAAGGGCTTTGCTTGGGAAGTAACTTTGGGCCTGAGTATTCGTGCTGCGATTAAACTAAGTATTAATTGTAGAAAGGCGAGCAGAATAATTGGACGAGCTAATGGTTGTTGATTGGATTTCAACCAATCGACTAGCCTCGTTGGACTACTGAATTCAATTTCAACCCAAGCTAAAGGGTTGATCTGCTTGGCTGGGATCTGCTGATTATTAAATTTTTGGGCTAATTTATGGGCCTTCAGATAATTTTCACGACCCTGTTGCAAGGGTTTTCCGGCCTCCACCATTAGCTGCTGGCTGCTCTCATCTGTCACTTTCACGTAGTTGATACTAGGTGAAAGCAACAGTTGTTGAGCTAACGCTTCCAGCTGGGCTTTATTTTGACTATTTACCGCTTTTCTGGCACTGATTTCAAATAAACTTAAGGCCGTTTTCACTTCATTGACGCTAGCGTTACGTTGTTGTTCAAACAAGACCGGCAGACAAACAAAGCCTAGGCTGGTAATAATGACAAAGCTAACTAAGTTGATGATCAATACAGTTCTAAAAAAGTTATTCACAGTCGTCCTTGCAGTGAAAATATGCGTTTAGGCAAAGCGTTATTTGTGGATCATGATAACTCAAATTCATTGTCTCAGCAGTAATCTTGGCTCGCTTGTTGTTATCGCTGATAATAATAAAATTGTTGAGCTAGGTGAATTTTGCCAAACACACTGTTACATTAGCCTCGCAAAAACCAGTTTAGCGGAATGCCAATGAAATATAGTCCGAGTATCGATCATCTAATCAAATCATTACAAGTCTTACCTGGCGTGGGCCCACGCAGTGCTCAGCGGATGGCTTTTCATTTGCTAGAGCGCAAACGCCAAGATGGTTTGCAATTAGCCGCCAGTATTAATCAAGCCATGGAAGTCGTTGGGCATTGTGAATGTTGTCGTAACTTTGCTGAGGATGATTTATGTCCGATATGCCAGTCGACAAAGCGGATGAATAAGGGGCAGATCTGTGTGGTTGAAACCCCGGCAGACGTTGCCGCGATAGAACAAACGGCGCAGTTTTATGGTAGCTATTTTGTATTGATGGGCCATTTATCTCCCTTAGATGGGATCGGACCAAGTGAGTTAAACTTGGATAAATTGGAGAATCGGCTGCAAAACGAACCTATATCGGAACTGATCCTCGCCACTAATCCGACGGTTGAGGGCGAAGCAACCGCCTATTATATCTCTGATATGGCAAAACGTTACCAGGTAAAGGTGTCGCGTATTGCTCATGGCGTGCCGTTGGGGGGAGAGTTAGACAGTGTTGATGGGACAACTTTGTCTCATTCATTTATTGGTCGTCAGTCTTTCGATTAATTGCTGCCAGCCCCCGTGATCTTTAGACTCCTGCTTCGGCAGCTGTGTTTGTTTATAAGTCTATGTTTTTACAAGAAATCTCTTGCGAATTTGGAATTAACTTGCAGATATTTCGAGTCGCCTCACATAATCAAAAATAATTAGTGACCAGAAACAGTGATTACTGATAAATAGTACTTCATATTTGAAACGCTATTTTATTTTTAAGAGGACTGTTATGGGCTCTGCAAAATGTATGCTCGCTGTTTTGGTTTTAGGCCAGACGATGTTGTTAACAGCTTGTCAATCTCTGGATGTGGGATCGGTACAAGGTTCCGAGAAGATGGAGCCTCAGCTGAGTCACCAGACTGTAGAGCCTTCGGTCAGTCCGTTGCTTTTGAGTCGACCGATGGTCCCTACCTTAGCCTATGATGACCGCTCCTTGGTATTGGCTTGGAACAAACCCGATAATGGACAACAGATTGTTGATTATCGGGTTTATCAAAATGGGCAGCCATTGGGCTTGTCGAGTCAAAATAACACTACTCACAATCCAGCAAAGCCTTATATGGACCAGTTTTTTGCCGAAGATAAGGCTGGTTTTCACCAACGCAGTGTTTATCTAAACTTCAAGGTAAAGCATTTACAGCCAGCAACTGAATATCATTTCTCGGTTGCTGCTATCTATGCCGATGGTCGTGAATCGCCTCGCAGCCCGGTTCTCACAACCGAAACGGCAGCCCCCTTTAGCAGAGTGGTTGATATCCGAGACTTTGGTGCAATTGCAGATGGCCTAACGGTGAATACAAAAGCTATTCAGGCGGCAATTGACACTTGCTCGGTGGCCTCGACCAGTGCTTATGGATGTAAGGTGCTTATTCCATCAACAAACAGTGGCAAGGCTTTTGTGAGTGGGGCATTGTTCTTAAAAAGTAATATGACTCTGGAGATTGCAGCAGGAGCTGTTTTGAAGGGCTCGGGAAATGCCGATGACTATCCTTTAGGCCAGGGTTATCAACTGTATAGCTATCGAACCAATACGACCGATTCACGCCGTCCACCATCATTACTGAACGCCCTCAACCCGCATCAGATGAATGCTGAAAATCACAGCCAACATGGTTACGATTATCGTCGCGGTCGCTTTAACAATATCCGAATTGTTGGTGACGGAACCATCGATGGTGGCGGCTGGTTAAGGGGGAAGGACACTCAAGATGAACTAGGTCAGTCGCTGGCATATTATCCGGCAGGGAGTCGGGCGAAAGTATATCGCTTGGGATTATTGGCAAAAGACCAAATGCAAAAAGCTTATCGACAATTTAACCCCGCTTGGGATGGTGATACCGATGAAATTGACTATCAGGCGCAGTTACATCGTGACTTGTACTCGAATCGGCGCTCTAGCCTGGCAACCTTTCGTGGGGTGCGAGATATTTACTTTGCGGGTTTAACGCTACTCAACCCGGCCTATCACGGGGTGATGTTTCTAGAAGCCGAAAACACGGTGTTTGCTTATAATTCGGTTCAAACCTTTGATATTAACAATGCCGATGGGGTAGAGTTTGGTAATAGTGAAAACTCTCTGATCTTTGCTAATTTTATCGATAGTGGTGACGACTGTATAAACTTCGCTGCTGGTCAGGGGGCGGATTATCATTTGGGCTCTGCGCATGTGCAGGCCACCGATGGCGCTTGGATTTTTAATAACTATACCCGCGAAGGGCATGGCATGGTGGTTGCTGGCAGTCATACTGGTGCCTGGATCCAAAATATTCTGGCAGAAGAGAATGTTGCCTTTATGACCGATAATGGATTGCGAATGAAGAGCACTCCGGCTACTGGCGGGGGAGCGCGCAATATTACTTTTCGCAATAACGCGATGAAAGATATTGGTACCCAAAATTCCCATCAGATTGATGGCCTGATCATTGAAAATCGTGGCCGGGTCGGGAATCCATTTGTATTTACCTTGGCCTATAAAATGGGGGATAACGTATTTGAATCGGCACCCAAGGCTGCTCAATTTCGCGATATTGTGGTGCAGGATGTGAGCTTAGATAATGTTGATAGTGAAAGCCCGGCAAATTATTGGCTCAAAATCGATGGTTACGACGGTGCCGATCAAAGTTTGGTTTATCCAGAAACCTTTCAACAAAACTTTTTGTTTGAACATGTGCGAGTAAAAAATACTAAAGTTAGCCATATCAGTCGTCTGAAAGATGCAGTCTTTCGTGATGTGACGATTGAAAGTTGGGAAAATGCCGCGACTTCCCCATGGCAGCTCAGTGACTCAGAAAACATTCAGTTTATTGACGTCACGCCACCAATCAACCTCTAATCATGCACTCATCAGGCAAGCGATCTTGAATGGCTTGCCTTGTTGTTCGCTTTAACGAGCATCGGAACGCTTAACCCTATATGTTTTAGCCATTCAAAACATATATTCAGATTGACGACTAGCGCTTATACCCATCTGATTCATCATATGATTAATTTATTACGCAGAATAAATCTGCCGATAACCAGGCATTAAGTGCAGCAACTCGTGGTCCTAGTGACAAGATACATCACGCAGTTAGCGGTAATTTAGGCCCCCAAGAACGGCCAGATAATTAGTTCTATTGGATTAGTTAACCATAAACATTTCACGCGATGTTGGCCTTACTGAACGTCCAAACCTTGTTCTAGGTGTCGGTTTGGTAGCCAATATTAGCCATTTGAGCACCTTTAAAGGGGTGTTTTTAAAAGCTTTGTTTTTATTGCGATTTCGGGGGTAGCTGTTAGTCTTCAGGCTCGTGTGGCGCAAGGGCTAGTTATGAACGAAGAATATGAAGTGTTTAATCAAGTTGATTTTTCTCACCAGGATTTGGGTGATGCCCTTTTTAAACGTTGTAAGTTTTATCAATGTGATTTTAGTCGTACAAATCTAAGGGATGCGCAGTTTGTCGATTGTATGTTTATAGAACAAGGTGCGATTGAAGGTTGCGATTTTAATTATAGTGACCTTCGTGACAGTTCTTTTAAAAACTGCCAGCTATCCATGGCTAATTTCACTGGGGCGAAATGCTTCGGCATTGAATTTAGGGGCTGTGATTTGAAGGGGGCTAATTTCATCCAAGCTAGTTTCTCAAATCAAGTGAGTCATCGCATGTACTTTTGTGCTGCGTATATCACGGGATGTAATTTATCCTATGCTAACTTGGAACGCCAATGTATAGAGAAATGTGACTTATTTGAAAATAACTGGATTGGAGCCAATCTACAAGGCGCCTCTTTCAAAGAGTCGGACTTAAGCCGAGGTTTATTTTCTGAAGATTGTTGGACCCATTTTCAGCTGCAAGGTTGTAATTTGTGTCATTCAGAATTGAATGGTTTGGACCCCAGAAAAGTCGACCTTAGTGGTGTAAAAATTTGCGCTTGGCAGCAAGAGCAGTTACTTGAGCAACTTGGGTTGATTGTTTTACCTGATTAGTTGCACTGATATAGTGACATAGTACATCACAGAATTTATCATTTGGATCCGTCACAATTCCGGTCGTCAGTTCTCATGCGTCGTTGTGACAGGAACTGTCTGCTTATCCTAAGCAGGTTTAGCTTCAACAACTTCGCTCAGAGCGCTGTGGTGAATCTCCTAAGGCGACACCCATGACGGATGAGCCGCGCCGTATTTGCGAGTCAGAGACGCGAGTTAAGCGCCTTGAAATGGAAAAAGACATTCTAAAAACGGCTTTTGTCAATGTCTTTCACCATGCGTAATTCTTTGTTTTATTAACGTCATCATTTAAGTTCATCCCGCTCAGACTCTTCCAAGGTAATACCTAGTCGTTGAGCTTCATCTCTAAATTCCTGCGGATAGCTCTTGTATGATTTTTCAAACTCATATAGATCTCTTAACGGATTAACAATACGGTCTCAAAATTAAGTGTCCGATGGCATTAGACCAGAACAGGCTTGTTTTAATCTGAATTGATCTACGGAATTTCTGAATAAATGTGTTCATTTTATCTTCAACGGTCTTGCCAGTCATTTAAGTTTCACTGGCTATTTTTGCTCTTCAACTCACAATTTAAGCCTTTGAGATGTTGAGTGAATATAGTTTTGACTATTTATTGATTTTTGGTGTAGATAATTTTATCAAATTATGATTGATTTATATGTCATTACAAACAACTATTTAAAAAGGATTGGCGATGTCTGAACAACTGAGTGAAACATGCTGTGGAATTAGCTTGCCGTTATCGAAAGGGCCATTTCAAAATAATGGCGCTTCGCCTTGGTATGCGACACTGACTCTGGGGACCGCAAAACCGGGAACCGAAATTCAGCAATTAAAATTTAGTGTTGATACTGGCAGTAACTTTGTTTGGGTGAGCTCTTCGCTATGTGTAGAGAATGAGTGTAAAGAAAATAAATGCCAACATTATGGCGGTGATTTGTTTAATTACCATAATTCAAGCTCTTTTCAGTTCATCTCTCAGCAACCACAAATGGTCGATTTTGGCCCATGGGGGGAGATGCAGGTAGAGCTGGGTGAAGATGTATTCCATTTTATCGATAACCAGCCAACACAAAGTGAGCTTTATCTATCTCGAGCATTTGTTGATAAAGATAGTCAATTTAAGGAGTTAGATTGGGATGGTGGCATCGGTATGCCAAGTTATACTATTCCGACTGACGGAAAATCGGAACACCAAGCGAAGGCTGGTCATTATGGTCTTCGAGCGGTCAATAAATTAGAACCTTCATTTCACATCATGGCTAGCCTGATAGAGCAGCAGCTAGTGGAAGCGCATATGCCGTATGTCGCCTTTGAAACGGATGGGCCAAGCGGGGAAGGAAGTGTTAGTTTGGGTCGACTCGATCGGAGTTATCAAACCAGTAGAGAGTATTTGTTTTTGCCATGGAAAGAATCTTTGATCCCAAGCGTTTCCTACTTATGGTCGACGCAGCTGGAAAGCTTTGCACTGGGTGATCAGATCTTAGCCAAGGATGCAGATTTTATACTCGATTCTGGTTCCTCTCAATATAAAGGCGATGTAGAAGTGATGAATGCGGCGCTTAAAGCCGTGGCTAAAAGTCCAGAAGAGTTAATTATTACTTTCGGTGATACGGGTGAAACGCCTAATGGTGAGCTACGCATTCCTGCCAGTACATATTTGGTGAAGATAGAGGCCGGTCAAGATGAAGGGCAAGTTCAACCTCAATTTAAGCCAATGGAAGGGATCCCTGGGCTAATCTTAACCGGGTCGGTTCTGATGGATTATCTATACACCGTTTATGAATATCGAGTCAGACATATTGCCGGCAAGGTTGCTTTGTTTCCGGTGGGGACTTGGATATTTAATAAACCTGGCGGCTTAAACATTATTCAAAACCGTCAATCTTCTCCCGCAAGAATATTTACCCAAAACAAAGAGAACTAATTTATGACTCACGCAATCGATGGAATGTGGCAAAACAGTTATGGCTCTCAGATGAGACTGAGCGTTCAAAAAGATGGTTTATTGTTGGGAGATTACAGTTCTACGACTGGTTCTTCAGGACGTTATTTAATGATTGGCTATGTGAGTGGTCATGAACCAAATCCTTCGCTGGGCCAAGGCGTCGTGCTCTCTATTTATTGGCGATCTGTGGAACGCTCTGCTCCTGACGCTAGTTGGCATTGGGTGTCAACTTATTGTGGTCAGCTTCAAGCGAATCAGCAGATGGAAGTGATTAATTCGCTGGTTGCATCAACCCAGTTTGAACAAATTATCGTTGGGGACTACATTGATAAACTTGGTTTTCATAAAGTTGAATCAAATGTTAACTTGCAACCCTTCGAGCTAAGTATTAAGGGAGAGCATCCGGATTTGATGAATGGTACTTGGAGTGATCCAAGTAACTCTCTTAGTATCCAATTGGCAGTGACAAACCCTGAGTTAGGTATTGTGAGTGGGTCAGCAAGCTTCCAGCAACAGTGCTTTCCAATTTATGGTTTTACCGATACGCATCGGGCCGATCTTGATTTACAAAGTTTATCGATTAGTGGTTTGATACCTAATGATAAGCAGCCCATCTCGATTAGTGGGACTCTCGATGTCGTGAGTCAACAGTTAAACGTGTCGGCCTGGTTAGGTAATGGCACCGCGCCAGAAGAGAGTTACTTGCAGGCGAGTATGTCTGCTTGGGTTTTAAATAAGAGCTCTAAGTAGCAAGCTATAAGCTGCAGTGTAGTAAAACTACTGCACTGCAGTTTGGCTTTAGCGCATATTTTCCTACTGATGAGGGGATTAGATAAATGTTTATTCAGAACACGAAGCTTCGATTCAAATTAAGGTTTAGTGCGATAAATATGGTTATTTTCCGCTAATTCAATCTCATTATCGTGCATGTCTTCATTGAAGATGCTCACTCTATCTCTGCCTTGTTTTTTTGAGAAATACATTGCTTCATCCGCTCTAGAAATGATCTGCTCCGAGCTATCATCTTGCACTTCTATTTGGGACAAACCAATACTCACAGTGACATGAACGGTATAGTTTTCGACGACACAAGGGCTATTTGATATTTTTCGCCTTAAGCGTTCGGCCATTTCAAGTGCTTGTTGTAGGCTGGTATTACTCAATATGATAGCGAACTCCTCACCGCCGAGCCGGCCAATATAATCCACAGTTCTTATTTCTTTAGAACAGATATCAGTGACATGCTTAATCGCTTGATCTCCTGATTTATGCCCAAGTAAATCATTGATGCTTTTGAATTTATCGATATCAAGCATTAATAAACAAGTGTCACTCTTGTAGCGTTGATAGCGATGTAATTCGCCAGCCAGTTTTTCCATGAAAGCACGGCGATTTAAAATGCCTGTTAGTTCATCTGTTTCAGATAATTTTTTTAGTTGCTCTTGCAGGTGATGCCGTAAGGTGATGTTTCTTGCTGTCCATACTACCCGTTTCAATCCATTTACGAGTGTTGGAAGTGGTTTGATGGTGCTCTCTATCCATAAGGTATCAGGAACAATAAAACTGTCAGGCAGCTTTAACATGGTCTCATTGGCAAAGTGATAGCGTACTACCAATGTTGTGTCACTTTGGATTGTTTTCTTAATATAATCCAGAAATTCAGTCGCTCTATCGTGCGAGAGCACGTCATGTAAGGTTTTACCAATATAGTCTTTAAAATCAAAACCTGTCTCGTTTTCTTCGCCTCCAAACACTTCCAAATATTCACCTGCTTCTGAAAATACGAACACATGGTCGGGTAAGGCATCTAATATTTGGTAATAGTTTTTAGATAATGAGTATTTTTCATCCATAATATGACTTATTTTCTAACTGGTTAGACATCTGTTTGATACATTATCATTAGTGATGTATTTATTCTCTATACACTGAGCTCGGTATGAATAATGCGGTTTTTTTTCAGTAAAAATGAAGCTAAATCATAGATTTTTAGACTTCAATGATCAGATCCTATCTGATGAAAAAATATTCACAAGTGTACATTTTTAAGTGAATATTTGATTAATAGTAGACCTATTTTTTATTACATGCGAAATACAGAGCTGCATATCTAGAAATAGAACAATAAAGTGAAATGAAATTTTGTCCGTTTTTTCAAATGATTACCTTGATGTGAATCGATGATGTTAGTCGTGGATGTGTGTCGTTTGCATATTTTGATACCCGCTGTTTCATCAACGGAGCCATCGCACTTGGTATAGACAATGGTATGTACCGACTAGGAGTCAGCCATTTTAATTGAAAATGATGACTTGGCGCTTAGCCGTCGCAATCAGTGAGCAGCTAAGCTTGGGAAGAGGATTATCATCAGACTTGACTTGCGAGCTTATCAAGCATTGGTTTTTAGGGCGAAAGTTTATAAGTTTTCCACGGTGAATGGCTAGCTTAATGAATGGGAATAACGCGATGAAGGTATTGATAAACGCTCGAGTTCATTAAGCTTTATTTTTACGAATATGGCTATGCTGAGTTAATTCAATCTCATGATTGCAAAGCTCATCGTGGAAAATTCTAACTTGGTCTCGGCCTTGTTTTTTGGCGTGATACATAGCTTTATCGGCTCTCGATATCAGATATTCTGAGCTATCAGCTTCGGTTTCTATTTGAGACAAGCCAATACTCACGGTGATATGAATGGTATAGTCTTCAACGACACACGGAGAACGCGCTATTTTTTGCCTTAAACGTTCAGCCATTTCAATAGCTTGTAGTAGATTGGCATTGCTGAGTAGGATCGCGAACTCTTCACCACCGAGCCGACCAATATAATCGACTTCTCGGATTTCTTTGGAGCAAATATCTGTGACATGTTTAATCACCCGATCACCGGATTGATGGCCTAGTAGATCATTGATACTTTTAAACCTGTCAATATCCAGCATCAATAAGCTGGTATTTTGCTTGTAGCGTTGGTAGCGGTGTAGTTCGATGGTCAATTTTGCCATGAAAGCGCGACGATTTAGAATGCCTGTTAGTTCATCGGTTTCAGACAACTTTTTTAGCTGTTCTTCCAGGTTATGTCGCAGAGTGATATTTCTTGCTGTCCATACGACTCGTTTTTGTCCGTCTTCGAGTAATGGTAGTGGTTTAATAATACCTTCAAACCATAGCTCGTTGGGTACAGAGATACCGTCAGGCAGCGCTAGCATATTCTCATTGGCAAAATGGTAGTGCACCACCAGTGTTTTATTGGTTGCTAGTGTTTTCTTAATATAGCCATGAAATTCTTCAGCTATATCTTGGGAGGTAACATCGTATAAACTCTTACCAATAAACGGCTTGCAATCGAAGCCGGCATCATTGTCTTCGCCACCAAAAACATCTAAGTACACTCCTGATTCCGAAAAAATAAATACATGATCCGGCAAGGCGTCCAATATCTGGTAATAGTTGCGAGATAATGAGTGTTGATCATCCATAATTCTACTCATTTTATAGCGTTTTAGTTATCCAATTTGTACATTAACATTGACATTATTATTATTCACCCTGCATTTTTCCATTCTTTGAGCAGGGGAGGTTTTATAAGATGTAGTTGTGTGATATTGAATCGAAATGCTGGCTATTTTATGGTTAATATCACTAGTTATATATATTTATTGATTGACAAGCCATCTCATGTGGTGCTCGGTTAAATGTTGAACCAAAATATATGCGAAATATTATTGATGCGGTCAATATTACTTCGCTTCATCATTAAGACCAAATTTTACTCAAGCCATCCACTAAGCTTGAGCCGCCGTTATTACCAACATATTGTAAAATAATGGGTGCAAACTGTTCTATCATACTTGCGTCTAAGCCCAATGCTGAAAAAGCACTTTTAACACTGTCCATGCTGCTAATTTTCTGGAGTAGTTGAGCGCTGAGTGAAGCGCTGTTTCCACTTGGAATAATGTCGTTCAACAAAGAGCTTTCGCTACCAGATAGCTGTTGTTGGGCAAGCGCCAGCAAGGCTGCTGTACCACCAGTAGCTTGAGTGTCACTCACGCCTAGCTGGCTAGTTAAATTGTTTAGTAGCTCACTGTTTATGGTGCTTTCTTGGTTACCGGTTAGCGCGGATGCTGAATCAAGCAGTGAACCCAAACCGGCGCTGTGTAGCTGAGGGCTCATGGTAAATAGCCAAGCGCAGACCACTAATCGCGCATATTTTATTTGCTTATTCATTATTATTCCCTCGTTAATGGCTGGATAAACAGGGTTGCTTAGCAAGAGCAACGATCATGCATTGTGCTATGAAATAGTGATATTGGGAACAATTTCACGAAATTATTGTATGGATTAACTGCAAATAAAAATGAACATTGACCAGATAAGCCATGATGCTTATTCAATATTTTGGTTTTTTTGCACTACTTTTGTTTACTAAAGCTTGGAATGGGACGGTATATATTGATTCGTTAAGCTTGCGAGAAATAGATTGGTCTGAAATGGTGGTTTGAGTGGCTGGAACTATTGCCCGCTCATGTAGAATAGTTGGAAGATTAACGTTGTCATGAACGCGGCTTACCGATTAACCGTTGACGATCCGAGTCTGTAGCGCTGAGAAGCTAGAAGTCGACCAAAACTGTTCTATTCACTTACTCTTCGGATCTTGAAAGAGGCTTTAATACGAGCAAAGCCCGTATTAAAGCCTGCGCTTACAAATTAAATTCAGATTTTATTTGCTCTAACCAACCGCTAATGCGTTCGGGGTGTAATTCACTTTGATTATCGTTATCTAAGACTAATCCGGCAAATTTGCCATTTTCTAACAGAGCTGCTGAATCGTCGAAAGTATAGCCATCAGCGGGCCATTCTCCGATTAATTCTGCACCAGTCTCGGCCATCGCGTCGTATAGCTCGCCAAGACCATCGACAAACTCGCTGGCATAGTTCACTTGATCGCCTAGCCCGTATAAAGCAACTTTAATACCGGCAAAATCAGCGTCTTCTAGCTGGGGTAAAAACTCATCCCAGCTTTCTGCTTGACAGTCAGAAGCCAAGCCTGGAAGTTGTCCTTCGCCTAGGGTTGGGGTACCTAGGATCAGCATCTTATAGCTGGTGAGGGTATCTACGTCTACTCGGTTAATATTGAGGGGTTTGTCGCATAAATCCGCTCCGAGTTGTTGCTGGATCATTTTTGCGATTTTGCGGGTTGTACCAGTATCAGTACCAAAAAAAATGCCTATATCTGCCATGGTTAACTCCTTAAAGATCAGACCAATTAGTGTTTTGCAATATTCAAACCAAACAAAAATACTTATATTACAAGGGGTTATTAATATATAGGATGAAGGTTTCCCACAATGTCACCAACACTGATGTCGTAAAGCTCACAAAGTGTTGATTTATTCGTCATCGTCATCATCATCTAGGTCTTCAGGTTGCCAAGTAATCGGTCGATAAATTTCTATTCGGTCACCTTCTACCAATTGGTTTTCTAAGGTGACAAACCTGCCAAAAATGCCTACTTTTTGTTTATCTAAAGCGATTTCTGGACATAGGTCTAAGATCCCCGATTGATGCAGCGCGTTTATTACGCTGCTGTCTTGCACTACATCAACATTGATACATAGTTGCTGGTGAGGGGTGGCATAAGCAATAGAGACTAACATCTTGGTAAGCTCCTAATTTGAGGCCGAAGGATCGACGCAGCAAGCGGCTTGAGTGGTTTGTTTTTGCGCTAAAATTCTTTGGACCTGTCGATGAATGCTAAGCAAACCGCCCAGTACCAAGAAGCCTCCAGGCGGTAAAATTACCAATAGCAAGCCGTGATAGTCGGGAATCACAGTGAGCTCAATCGCACTAAAGGCTGGGCCCAATAAAATATGGGCGTTGGCAAATAGGGTGCCGGAGCCAATAATTTCGCGGATCCCACCGAGTAATACCAAGACCCAAGTAAAGCCGATCCCCATGGCCAAACCATCCACGATGGCTGGCATTACTTTTTGTCGACTGGCGAAGGATTCGACTCGGCCTAAGATAGCGCAGTTGGTCACGATCAGCGGAATAAACAGGCCTAGCACCTTATGCAGTGGGTGAACCCAAGCGTTGAGTACCAGATCGGTGATCGTCACCAGAGTGGCAATCATTAAAATGTTAATTGGGATCCGAACTGCGCGGCTCACATAGTTTTTAATTAGTGCACTAACCGCGTTAGAACTGACCATTACCGCGAGAGTCGCTAAACCTAAACCTAAACCATTGGTGGCGCTAGAGGTTACGGCTAACAACGGACACAGGGCTAAACATTGCCCCAAAACCACGTTGTTATTCCAAAGACCGTCGGCAATAATTTGAGAATAGCGGCTCATTGTTGGCCTCCTTGCTGAGTTTGGATCTGCAAATCGAGTAGTGCTTGGTGTACGGAGTTCACCACTGCACGAGGCGTGATGGTAGCACCGGTAAATTGGTCAAATTCACCACCATCTTTTTTTACTGCCCAGGCTTTTTGGTTGGTATTGTCTAAACTTTTGCCATTAAAGCTAAGCACCCAAGGGGTTTTCTCAAATTCAATTTTGTCGCCCAGCCCAGGCGTTTCGCTGTGGCTTAATACTCGTACGCCCAAAATGGCAAGATCGGCGTCGACCCCAACTAGAAGGTCAATCGGCCCGGCATAACCATTGGCTTGAGTTTGTACCACATAACCGCTAATTTGCTGTTGCTGATTTAAAGCGGTATATAGGGTGTATTGTTGTTTGCCAATGGTAAATGTTTGTTCGGTAGATAACATCGGGTTTTGATAGAGCTGTTTTGGCATAACTAGGTCAATTGCCGCGAGTTTGTCTTCGTTGAGTCGTTCTGCGATAGCGGGGGCAGTGAAGCTATTTAAGGTTAGTAGTAAGATACTGGCGATAGCGACAGCAGCGGCCAACGAGAGCGATTGATACACGGTACTATCGATATGTTTTTCAATACTGGGAAGGGTCATGTTTAGGCTCCTTTTGATCGGCTAAAAGGCTTGGCCATACCAAATATGGTGGGACGTAAATAATGGTCGATGACTGGTGTACAGGCATTCATGATGAGTATGGCAAAGGCGACACCTTCCGGGTAGCTGCCAAAGCAGCGAATTAACCAAATTAATAAGCCGCAAGTTAAACCAAATAGCCATTGTCCGCGGGGGCTAGTGGGTGAGGTCACCATGTCGGTGGCAATAAAAAATGCGGCTAACATCGCCCCGCCACTGAATACATGTAATATTGGTGAGGCGAATTGATTTGGGTCGATGAGGTGAGCGATGCTGGCTGGAAGCACCAAGCCACAAATTAAGGCAGTTGGTATGTAGGGGCGGATCACTCCGCGCCAAATTAGAAACAAACCGCCAATGGCGATTAAAATTGCGCTGGTTTCTCCCATACTGCCCGCGTGTTGTCCTGTGAACAGCATACTCAAATCGTGTATTTGACCGAGATCGGCCAATGGGGTTGCCGCACTGCTACCGTCGATACCAGTCCATTGTGAGTTAAATATTAGGCCAGTTTCGCTTAAAGTTGGTGGGGCAATTGCGCGCCAGTCGGTGAGCTCTACTGGAAAACAAATCAATAACATGACCCGACCCAACATCGCTGGGTTAAAGGGATTATGCCCCAATCCGCCGTAAACATGCTTGCCTAAGAAAATTGCAAAGCTACAACCTAAGGCGGCGACCCACCAAGGTGTTGCCGGCGGTAGACTCATTGCCAGTAGTAGTGCGGTTAATAAAGCCGAGCCATCGAAACTGTGTTGCCAGTTTTTGTTTTGTAGCAGTAAACAGCTTAGCTCACATAACCAGGCGGTGAGGCAACAGCTCACTATCACACTAAGCGCTGGCAGGCCAAACAGCCATACGCCATAAATAGCGGCGGGACTTAGGGCCAAAATCACTAAATACATGATGTTGGTCGTTGAGGTACCGGAGTGGGTATGTGGGGCGGCAACCGGATTGTATTGGGCCATTAGCTTTCTCCTTGAGTACGGCGGGCTCTGGCTGGGCGTTTACGTTTAGATGCCTTGGCTGCTTTTTTCGCTGCGGCTTCTTTAGCCAAGCGTAACTGACGCGCTTCAGTCAACTGGCGAGCTTGATTAGATTTTTGTAGCATGCTGCGCTGCGCATTGACGTTAGATTTAGCGTGTTGAAAATATTGCACCAAGGGAATGCTGGAGGGACAAATATAGCTACAGGCACCGCATAGTAAGCAGGCGTCTAAACCAAATTGTTGAGCGCTTGCAAAATCACCATGATTACTATGAGCCGCCATTTGGAAGGGCATTAAACCCATCGGGCAAACTTTGACGCAATTTCCGCAGCGCATGCAATCTTGGCGTTCACGTTGGTTAATTTGAGAATCGCTAAGCGCTAATAGCCCCCCAATACTTTTGTCGATAGGCACGAAGGGAGAGGGCAGTACTTGGCCCATCATTGGCCCTCCGGCGATCATTCGGTTGGCTTCAACTTTTAAGCCGCCACATTCGGCTAATACCTGTGATACCAAGCTACCAATGGGAACCAGCAAATTGGTTGGGTGTTCAATGGCATCTCCCGACACTGTGAGTACTCGTTCAATTAAAGGGCGCTGAAAACGTACCGCTTGGAAAACCGCCTTAGCGGTCGCTACGTTATGCACCAATATGCCTTTGGCGGTACTCAGTTGTCCGGGGGGAATGGCCAGTCCGGTCACTGCTTTGATTAGATGGCGCTCTGATCCCATCGGGTAGAGGCTAGGAACCATCTTTATCTCCAGCTTGGGCTGTTCCGCACACGCCGATGCCATGGCCGCGATCGCATCAGGCTTGTTATCTTCGATGGCAATAATCGCTTTATTAGCCCCAATTGCTTTGAGCATCATGTTGATACCGCCAATAATCTCGGCAGCGTGTTCTTGCATCAAACGGTCATCACAGGTGAGGTAGGGTTCACACTCGCCGCCATTAATGAGCAGGGTGTGTACCTTGGCTTGTCGGGCGAGCCTGAGCTTGATGCCGCTGGGGAAACCTGCGCCGCCTAAACCGACGACGCCAGCATCTAATACGCGCTGGACAATTTGTTCCGGCTCTAGCTTTGTATAGTCAGAGGGAGGGTGAGCGTCTCCCCAACAATTGTCGCCATTATTAACTATCACCAAGGTTTGACATTTGATCCCCGCTGGATGGCTACTTAAATAGGGCTTAATTTCAAGGACTTGACCGTTTACTGGTGAATGCAGCGGTACGGTCATGTCGTTACTGCCTTTGGCGATTAATTGTCCTTTGAAAACCATGTCTCCAGCGGCAACTAAGCACTGTAACATTGAACCATTCCGCTGCTGCATGCCAAGGTAAACCCGATCAGGGCGAAAGCCTTTGGCAATGCTTTGCTGTTCAGTGAGTTCTTTAAAACCTTTGGGGTGGACGCCGCCACTAAATGGTCTGGGTTTGAATGCAAACATGCTCTCTCCTTAAGCAACTTGGGGTTTTGGCCACTGCCAGGTATTGAGTTTGACGGCGGGAGCTTGCATGGTTAAACAGCCTTGGCTACAAGCCTTTTCGCAGAGACGACAACCGGTACATACATCGCTAATCACGGTATGCATTTGTTTACTGGCTCCAACGATGGCATCAAAGGGGCAGGCTTTAAAGCAGCGGGTACAACCACTGCAGTTACTTTCATCGATATAGGCGACTAAAGGCCCACTGCCTTGTTCGGCACTTAGTTCCACACCAAGTAATGCCGCAATGCTGCTGGCTAAGCCCGCGCCCCCAGGTGGACAGCTCTGAGCCGACAAACGTCCCGCGACCATGGCTTCCGCGGCTTGTCGACATCCTGGCTCACCACATTGCCCACATTGCCCACCGGGCAGCATTGCTTCTAATTCATCAACTCTTGGGTCGCCTTCAACTTTTAAGGCTTTTGATGCCCAACCTAGCAGTCCGCCTAAACAGCCACCCACTAGCATTAGAAAAAAAATGGATAAGTAGATCATTGCTCGTCTCCTGTTATTTGACCATGCCGCTAAAACCAAGAAAGGCCATCGATAATAGTCCTGCGGTTATAAACGCGATTGGTAGGCCTGCAAATGCTGCGGGTACTTTGGCCAGCTTGATCCGCTGGCGTAATCCGGCAAATAGCACGATCACCAGACTAAACCCCAATGCCGAGCCAAAGGCATAACATAGGGTTGCTAAAAAATTCATGTTGTTTTGTACAACTAACAAAGCCACTCCCAATACGGCGCAGTTGGTGGTAATTAAAGGCAGAAAAATACCAAGCGCTTGGTATAAGTCGGGACTATTTTTTTGGATGAGTAGCTCGGTCAGTTGCACCACTGCTGCAATCACAATAATCAAGACCAGAATACGCATCACTTGCAAGCCTAGTGGTGCCAATAATAAGACTTCGATTAACCAAGCGGCGACGGCGGCTAAACACAGTACAAAGGTGGTTGCTAGCCCCATGCCTAAGGCGCTGTCGATGCGATTGGATACGCCCATGAATGGACATAAGCCAAGAAATTTACCCAGCACCACATTATTCACGACCGCGGTGCTAATAAAGATTAAGAGATATTCAGCCATTTGTTTGTTCCAAGGATCACCATGCTTAGTTAATTGCAGGTGTTGTACCAATATGGGGAGTTGAACCAAATTAGGGAGAAAATCCTTGTGGCAGAGCGGATTAGTTCGCTAGGTGGACTGATTATGGCGCTTGAATTTTGGTGTTAAAGCTAACAATTTTTACTGATAAATATCTTATTTTTGTTGTAAATCAAACAATGAATGGTTAATGGAGGCTGAATTTAGGGGCTTTGGCACATGGGAATACCCTTTGCATTGAACAAGGTTAGTCACAACAAGCAGCAATGCAAAAGGTAACAATGACGATGAGCGAACTTCAATCTAAGTTAGAGCAGGCCTTGGCCGTTGTGGGGGATGGCACAATGAGCGATGTGTCTGAGCAGTATTTGCAAGTGGTAGAGCAAGCCCCCATGGCCATATCGATTAGCGACCTAAGTGCTAACATTCTCTACGTAAACCGATATTTTACTGAAATTACCGGATATTCAGTGGAAGAGTTGGAGGGGAAAAAACATTCGGTTTTGAGTTATAAAACCACTCCCATCGAGGTCTACCAACAATTATGGGGGTGTATTTCAGCTGGAAAAAATTGGCAAGGGACCTTGATTAATCGTAAGAAGAATGGTCAGCGTTACTTAGCCGAAGTTTCAATCAAAGGGCTGTATAACCGAGCTGGGGAAATTACTCATTACGTTGGAATGCATCGTGATATTAGCCAACGGCATGATAATCAAACCAAGGTTGCCAATCAAAAAGCGATGGTGGAAGCGGTGTTAAACACGGCACCAGTTGCGATTGCCTTAATTGATGAACATCAATCCGTATTACTCGACAATCTTTCTTATAAAACTCTGGCCTCTGATTTTGGCCGAGAGCCGGTTGATATTGTGTTGCAACAATTAAAACAATCGGCGGGGGATGATGATGAAGGATTATTACACCTCGCCGAAGGGCAGCAATTTAATGTTGAGGTCGGTAGTGGAGGGCACAAACGTTGGTTTTCTTGTTGCTTATCCAGTGTGGAACTTAATGATGGCAATGTTGATGATTATTTTACGCCAACGGTGAGTCGCTTCTTAGTGCTCACACTGAGCGAATTTACTCGGGAGCGACGTCGCCAGGAACGTCAGCGGCTGATTGAATTACAACGCTCAACTGAAGAATCGGAAGCTTTGCACGTGATGCAAGAGGTATTACATGCTGCGATTCACCAGATCCAGGGGCCGATTAATATGATTGATTCGGCCTTAAATATGTTCTGTGGCGGTGCGACCCAATGCGCTCGGATTGATGCCATGCAAGCCGGTTTAAAGGCTGGGCATGCAGCGGTTGATCAATTACAGAATGCTTTACCTGAGCGCCCTCATGAGCCGATGCAGTCGGTCAATATCAACCAGTTAGTTCATGAAGTCACCGAAATGAGTAATCAGCGGCTGCTGGCTCGTAGTATCAGCATGCAACTTAGTTTAAACGGTACGCTACCCGCGTTTACCGGTCAGCCTTCGCGGATCCGAGTGGCCTTAAAGCAATTATTAGATAATGCCATCGATGCCATCGATTACGCCAAAATGCCACGTAGAGAAATTATCTGTTGCACCCAGCGAGTAGATGACGATATTGAAATCACCTTCGAAGATAGTGGCCCAGGGCTTAAAAAGGAATTACAGCTGAAGATATTTGAACCATTTTATAGCACCAAGCCCTTGTCTAGTAACAGTTGCCGTGGCGTGGGTTTAAGCATCGTTCAACAGGTGGTGAGTGAACACAATGGTACGGTGCAATATCAATCAACGTCGTTGGGTGGATGTAAAGCCAAGTTAGTGCTTCCTCTACGAGTTACAAAAAGGGCTTAATCATGGAATATTCAACCGCGAGAGAATCAAAAATAGCCGAACAACACTTGTTGGCGCTCTACGAGGTGAGTAGCGTACTTACCGACAGTTTAGACTACAAACAAAGTGTCACTAAGGTGCTACAGGTGCTGCACGAAAAGGCCATGCTTCAGCATGCGATGTTGGCGCTTATTGCCGAAAATGACCAAATGTTGACCATCGATACGGTACACACACCGAGTCATATTAGTGACAGCATTACTAAAAATGTGCGCTATCGTCCCGGTGAAGGCATTGTCGGAACGGTGTTAACCCAAAAACAGCCGATCGTGCTGAGTCGTGTTTCCAATGATCTACGTTTTGCCGACAAGTTAGACTTATACGCCCTAGATCTGCCTTTTATAGCGGTGCCAATAAAGAAATCAAGTGAAGTGCTCGGGGTACTTGCTGCTCAGCCGCAACTGGATGATCCTCAAAAATTGGCATCCTTTACCCGTTTTTTAGAAATGACCGCTAACCTTATTGCTAAAAGTGTATTGTTGGCAAAAGACGTGGCAGTGCAAACGACTCAGTTAGAAGCAGAGCGCGATCGACTGCGACGGAAAGTGAGAAGTAATTACAGCTTAGACAACATCGTTGGTCATAGTCAGGTGATGCGTAAGGTCTTTGAACAAATTCGTTTAGTGTCAAAATGGGATAGCACAGTATTAATTCGTGGAGAGTCGGGTACCGGTAAAGAGTTGATTGCCAACGCGATCCATTATAATTCCCCGCGAGCTACTGGGCCTTTCATTAAGCTCAATTGCGCAGCCTTACCAGATAACTTATTAGAATCGGAGTTATTTGGTCATGAAAAAGGAGCTTTCACTGGGGCAGTGAAGCAGCGTAAAGGTCGTTTTGAAATGGCCGACGGTGGTACTTTGTTCTTGGATGAAATCGGTGAAATATCAGCGGCCTTTCAGGCGAAGCTATTAAGAGTCTTACAAGAAGGTGAATTTGAGCGTATTGGTAGTACTCAAACTCTGCATGTTGATGTACGGATCTTAGCGGCAACCAATCGCAATCTAGAAGAAGAAGTAAAACAAGAACGCTTTAGGGAAGATTTGTATTATCGACTGAATGTGATGCCGATGTTCCCACCACCACTACGAGATCGGATTGAAGATTTACCTGAACTCGCTGATTTTTTAATCGAAAAATTGAGTAAGCAGCAGCGTCGAAAGTTGTCATTAACCGATAGTGCCATCCGAATGATGATGGCTTACGATTGGCCGGGTAATGTGCGCCAACTAGAAAATTTATTGGAGCGCGCCTCGGTGATGAGTGAAAGCGGTATGATTGATCAGGATCTCATCGTGATTGATGGTCTTGAAGGCCAAAGTTTTACTCGCCGACCGAGTATCGGTGCAGACAAAGCGCTGTTAGACGATTCAGAGATGGACGAACGGGAACGAGTGATAGCGGCCTTGGAGCAAGCGGGTTGGGTACAAGCGAAGGCGGCTCGCTTACTAAACATGACTCCTCGGCAAATTGCTTACCGGATCCAAGTGATGAATATTAATATGCGTCAGCTTTGACAAAAATGTACTGTCGCATTTGTGACAAATGCGACAGTTGTTAGTTTTTTACCTGAATGATTTTGCTTAACCTGTTGTTTTTAATGATTATATTTTCTGGAATGCGCTTTGCAGACTCTAAGTTAAGTCAATTTAGGGAAGCTCTTTATGAAAATCCAGCAACTTAATCATGGCGCGACGGCCAGTTCTTCCCAATCAAAAGCCGATATTCAAACGGCTTTGGTTGCCACCCATCCGTGTTTTTCAAAAGAGGGACATCAATACGCGAGGATGCACCTTCCGGTTGCGCCCGCTTGTAATATTCAATGCAACTATTGCAACAGAAAATTTGATTGTAGCAATGAAACGCGTCCCGGAGTGGTGTCTAAACTACTCTCGCCAGCGATGGCGGCGAAGCGCTTTGCGAAGGTAAAGCAACACGTCCCAGAAACCAGAGTTGTAGGTATTGCAGGGCCGGGAGATCCATTGGCAAATCCCAAGGCGACCATTGCGAGTTTAAAAGCAATTGCCGCGGTCGATCCCGATGTGCACTTATGTATTTCGACCAATGGTCTCGCCTTGATTGACCATTTGGACAAATTACTTGCTGTCGGGGTGAAACACCTCACTATCACCATCAACTGTATCGATGCCGCAATTGGAGAAAAGATTTACCCTTGGGTCTATTTCAAGCAGCAGCGTTTGCGTGGGCGGGCAGGCGCGCAGGCCTTAATCGACCAGCAGCTACTGGGTTTAGAAGCCGCCATAAATGCCGGTATGTTAGTAAAGGTGAATACGGTATTGATCCCCGGCATCAATGACCAGCACATCGAGGCATTGGCCATGGAGCTGGGGCGTTATGGCGCGTTTATTCATAATATTATGCCGCTGATTTCGGATCCTGCTCATGGCACTTATTTTGGATTAAAGGGCCAAGCCGAACCCAACAAAGAACAGTTAAATCAGGCGCGTGCTTTGGCCGGGCAAAGTATGCAGCAAATGACTCATTGTCAGCAGTGTCGTGCTGATGCAGTGGGTAAGCTGGGGCAAGATCTCGATCTCGAAGCTCTTGGCTCGAAAGTGGCGCAACCTGTGCAACAAATTCGGGTGGCGGTGGCGAGTCAAAGTCAGCAACTGGTCGATCAACACTTTGGCCATGCCAATCAGTTTCAACATTATGTCATTACGCCAGACGGTATCACTCAGCAAGCGGCGTTTAGTTGGCAACAATATTGCGAAGGCAGTAGCAGCTGCGATGAAGCGCTAGAAGACAACAGCCGAGAGCTGAGTCTACTCAGTGAGTTTGATGTGTTGCTCTGTAGCCGGATCGGTTTAAGCCCTCGTCAGGAACTAGAAGAATTAGGCATCACGGTAAATACGCAATTTGCCCTTCGTGATATCCAGCCAAGTTTGCAGCAGTTGCAGGCGGACTTGCTTGCAAGTTTGGCTGGGTCTTCGGCTTGCAATTCGAAGGAGTGTGGCTAATGGCTTTAACCATCACTCAAGCCTGTATTGGCTGTTTCGCCTGTAAAGAGGTTTGCCCCAACAACGCCGTGAAGGCTAGTGAACAGGGTTTTAGTATTGTGGCGCATCGCTGTAACGAATGCGCGAACAATGTTCATGGACCACAGTGCGCACAAATTTGCCCGGTGGAAACGGCGATCACCGATAGCGAAGGGGTGGCGCTGAACCCTCCCGGTTCGCTGGGTGGTTTGCCACCGCAGAGTCGTATTATTACCATTGCGAAGTAGGAGTGTTGATATGAGTAGTGCAAACACTCATCTACAAACCCCGTTTATTGGGGCAAGTTGGTTAGAAGCATTATCTAACATCTGTAAGCCTTTGTCGGTGGCAAACCGACATTGGTTTCGCCAAATCATCTTAGCGCAACTCAAGGGCGATACTGCTTTACCGCATGGTCTGGGTTTAGACAATGCGAGTTATTTGGAGCTTAAGCGCGCAATTTGTAGCGGTACGGTTGATAAGCAAGAACGTGCTTGGCTTAAACCAGTGCATAGCCTCTTACGTAAACGCGCCGATACCTTAGATGAACTCATTGATTTGCGTGCTAAGGAGCGTAATGAGCTGATAGCGTTATTGTTTCAGTACGCTAACCAAGATGAGCCCTTTGCTTTAGAAATGGCAATCGTACTGGCCAGTGCCAGTTTGTCTGCATCCCATCTTTGGCGGAGTTTGGGTCTTAAGCAGCGTAGCGATCTAAGTGCTTTGATTAAGCATAATTTTCCTCAGTTACATGCCTTAAACCACGAAAATATGCGCTGGAAACGCTTCTTTTATCGCAGCTTATGTGAACAGGGAGGGGATTATATTTGCCGTGCTCCCAGTTGTGGCGAGTGTAGTAGCTACGACGAGTGTTTTGTGTCGGGCTAACGGCTTTTTGAAACGGTGTTAGTATCGTATTACGGTGAAGCGAGCGCTGAGGCGGATCGCTTGAGTATTACGGGTATAAACCGGCAGTTAAACGGCAAAATCGTTGTTGTGTGCTTGGTTCAGGGGGAAAACAGTTGGCAGCTGCCTCTAAGTTAGTTATTTTAGTCTCCGATTTTAGCCCCAGTTAGGGGTGATAACGTTTAAGGGGACTAAGTTGCTTAAGTGGAAAGTTATTTTTTGGTTGTTAGCTGGATTAACAAGCTCTGATTTTTTTAGCGTCCCAACTTCTGATTCGGTTGATTTACTCGGTGTATTGGGGCTAGTGGCGAGTGCGGTAATGTTAGTACCGTTTTTTGGCTATGCCTACAACGCGATCATTGGCGCTAAGAAAATTTGGCAAGTCGCATTTTGTATTGCGATGCCGATTTTAGCCTGTCAGTTTGTGGTTGAAATTTCGTTTATGTCGGATTTGTTTGTTGCGAATCCCTCTGGCCCTGCAGTTTTTGGCGCGGTGTTTGGTGGCTTGGCTTATTTATTATTATTGCTTCCTGCTTATCGTTACGCTTTCAAATCGAATGAGTTTTGGCTTCAGGCTGAAAAAACAGAGTCTTAAGGGCTATCCGTTAGGGTAGTCGTCGACTACCCATCGCTTTATTGCTGTTACGTTGGGAAAAATTCACGCCATAAATAGGTAAATGGTAATACTAAGATCAACGCCGGTAAAAAGTTTACCACTGCAAAGTGCATGATTTTTGCGATACGTAATCCAACTGCGAGCATGATAATACCGCCCACCGCCGAGAAATCTGCATAAGCAATAGCGTCCATGTAAGGCATAATCGATTGAGCTAGCAAGAATAGTGAGGCTTGAACAACAAACTGTACGACCGCGAGTAATACCACTCCAGGCCCCAACGTGACCGCAAAGATCATCGCGGTGACGAAATCCATCAATGATTTCACTAATAACAGTTGGTAGTTGCCATTAAGACCTTCGGTCATGGCCCCGATGACCCCCAATCCACTGGCCCCAAACAATACAATCAGCGCGGTAAACTGGTGGGAAAACTCTTGTTTGCTTAAGCCTCTAGGCAGTGGCAAAAAACCTTCGCATTTACGCTGGATAAAACTAGCCGCTTTGCTTACGCCTGATTCAAGGTAAATTAATTCGCCTAAAGCGGTGCCTAAGATTAAGGCCATCACGACCACGGTGAGATTATTGACTTTAACAATCATCGAAATACCAATTGCGATAGCCGACAGAGCAAATGTGGCAGGTAAACCTTTTTGGAGCCGTTTGGGAATATAACGAGCCAAAGACGCGCCACCTAAGCCGCCTAAAATAATCGCGCAACTGTTCATAATTGGACCAATCATCATTGGTTAATTTCTCCTTGAATAAAGCAATATCAGTTTGCGTAAAGATAGGTTTCGACCGCAGGTTCAATTCATAAGCCGCATAGCGAGAGCGCTAATTAGCTTTGCTAAGTAGCGAAAAGGGCCCGCGTTGAAAGTAAACTGATAGTTCAGTAAGACCATGTATCGGAGGAGCGAACAGATTTGTAGGACAAGCTCCGATAGAAAGTGGTGATTCTATCATAGGCGAGGTCATGTATTTTGATTTAGCTTGGGTAAATTGATTATTCCCTTTGTTTTTACAGAGAATTATTTAATCTTAGTTTAATTTTACTCATCAGGGGGCGTAGAATATTCAAACAGACAGTATTTATCATGGTGTCTTCCCAGATGACGATCCCAATGTAGGTAGAACGTTTCTGTGGGTTGGGGCGCTGTTGCTCAAATAAGATTGACCCTTCTAGTTTCTGCTAGACCCAATCGTGAAGTCTAAATAGTCTGTATAACAGGCAAAGTAAAAGGCAATATCGCCTTCTTCAACGCCCAGTCTGGATGATGGTGCTTAGGAGGGGAGTCATCATGTGATTCTCTTAGTACCGCTACCGCCCAAAATTTGGGGATAATTTGAGTGATAAATTGTCAACAGGGGCACAAATGTAAGTTTTTTCCGCCTTAGGTAGGCGCTCGTTTTTGTGGCCAAGTAAAAAGTTATTTATCGCTTATGCCACGCGTCTTAGGTTAAACGATCTAAGGGGTTGGTGACGCCATCAGCGCCCATATTCAAAACATGAGTATAAATTTGCGTCGTACGAATATCACTATGCCCTAGTTGGGCCTGAATAGTGCGAATATCGGCACCTGCTTGTAATAGGTGGGTAGCAAAAGAGTGGCGAAGGGTATGGCAAGTAATTGCTTTGCTTATTTTTGCTTGGTGTTTTGCCTGTTTTATAGCTCGGCTAATGTTAGAGGGATCGAGGTAGTGGCGGCGCAAGTGCCTAGCACCGTGCTCGTAACTTAAGCGACTAGAAGGGAAAAGGTAATGCCAGCTTAATTCAAAAGCAGCCTTGGGGTACTTTTTGGATAATGAGTAGGGCAAATATACTCCTGCATATTCCAGATTGGTTTTATCACTAAGGTAATACTGTTCACTGATTGATATTTGTTGCTTTAAGGCGGGGAGTAAATTTCTGGCTAGGGTTACTCTTCTATGCTTACCGCCTTTCCCATCCCAAATAGTGAGGCCAAGGTAATCAAAATCAATATCTTTTACTCGTAGCCTTAGAGCTTCCATTTTGCGTAAGCCACTACCGTACATGAGTTGAGCTAATAAAAGATTGGGCGGTGATAATGCCGCTAAAAGACGTTCAATTTCTGCCTGTGTTAAAACGACTGGTAACTTAGTTTGCTGGTGGCTTGGCTGAAAATTTAACGCGAGTGATAAGGGGTGGTTGATGATGTCTCGGTAAAGAAAAACCAATGCATTTAATACAATCGCTTGGGTCTTTGGCGCTAAATGCTGTGCACTCGCCATGTGAGATAGGAAGGCCTCGACCTGTTGGTTATGCAATTCGCTAGGATGCCGCTTATGATTGAAAATGATGAAACGTTTGATCCACAGCAAATAGGTATTGATAGTTGCCTCACGATAGTGGCGCGTACGCATATGTTCGCTGATATAAGTCAAAAACGGAGATGACATAAATAGCACCCGATACTGTTTTTATATGGCTCTTCACCGTTCTTGGTGGAAAGTCATATCAAGCCCTCCAAAGTGAAATAAAATAGCTCGCTTAAAGCGTTCTTTATTTCTAAAACCCATCGAACGTATTTTTAGGCGCTGAATGTTTCCATTTATCGCTTCTGCCAAGCCATTTGATACCTTATAACGCATCGCATTGATGATGCCCTTTAAGTGCGTTTTCACGGTTTCTGCTGCTGTCATCATCGGCCTGATTTGACTGACCTTTATGAGTGCTAACCAATCATTCCAAGCCGCTTTGGCGTTAGCTGCATGGCCATACCAAATGGCTCTTGCTTGCTCTTTGAATATCCAGCTCAAGGCCAGTATTTTGCATCATCTTGGCCAGCGCATTCACTCTTTCTCTCAATGTCCCATGTAGGTGGCTGTTTCGTTTTAACCATCCATACCGTGTTTGGTGGCACTCTCTTTTTAAATGCTGGGGCAACGCCATGAGTTCGCTTTTTCTCACTTAATTCACCGCTTTAGTGAGCACCTTTGCGATATGAAAATGGTCTATGGCTATCATTTGCTTAGCCCGCTCACCGAAGTAGTCATATGCTGCGTTTATATATGCTCTGCTCATGTCCATCGATATGGAACGTGTAACCATTGTTGACTCAGGGGGCAATGCCTTAAAGCAAGCAGATAGGCTCATGCCTGTTCGACCGTCTTCAACCGATATCACCTGACCATCACGATTGGATAATACCGTGACATAGTCATGGCCTTTCTTAAATGCCGTTTCATCGACCAACAGGTCTTGGTAGTTGATGGTGGTTCTGGCTGTCAGACCGCGTTGAACGGCCCGAGTCATCATCCGGTCAATGGCTCCCCAGCTAAGCCGATAGGTTTTACTCACCGCGTATAAGGAACTGACTTTAAGCATCTCTATAACGCGAGCCTCAAACAGCTCTGTGTAGCGACTGTTACTTGTCGCCCAAGGCTCTTGAAGTGTTTGTACCCCATGCTCTGGGCAATCAGCCCTAGGTACTTCAGCCTCAATGCGCGTTTCAAACTGACAGGTATCTAAATGTCGCCAAACCCGCCGCCGAGTATCGTGTCGACGAACAGCCTTACCGCAAGAGGGGCAAGCCGTTAATGAAGCTCGGTCATAGTCAACGCGTACGGTGATAGTCTGGGTAGACTCATTGAGTTCAACAGATGAAACAGCCCAAGGATGAGTTAATCCAAGAATGGATTGATAAAGCGTCGTGTCTTGCATGGTCGCGAGGTATTCATGAACGTTTACTTATTATCTCGCTCATTAATGTTTGTTGAAAGTGTTTCCACTACATTCGGTGAAGAGCCAATTATATACAGTTAAGTGGATTCCCATCTTTCTGCAAATGCATTACCATCTTTCGCGCATGGTCAAAATGGTGATTCACTGATATGCTGTTGATAAAATTGAATATTAAAGGCTGTGTGAATTTCTGTGCTGCGTGATAGGTGGTAACTTCGCATGCGTGAAAGATGGGAATTTGCATATTAATATACTGTTAAATTTCATTCGGAGAGTCGTCATGTGGAATGGTCCATTTGCCCCTTGGGTAGTTGAAGAGTCTTATTGATATTATCAAGCTTCATTAAGAGTAAGTGAGCTAGGTTATGTTTCTGATGTGAATGCGGCTCTTTCAATGGAAATGCTATTTAAAAGTTATTTGTGTGAAGAAATAGCAATAAATAAAGGTTTCAATTATAAATTCGATCCAAAAGTGCTAAATAAAGAATATAAAGAAAGTAATATTCGTGCTGGTCACGATTTATTTCTTTTGGCGAAGTCTCTACCAAAAGAAATACAATTTTTATTATTTCAGGACTCTGATTTTGAGTTAATAAAAAAAAGAAGAGATACTTTTGTGTCATCTAGATATCTATACGAATCAAAAAATAAAGTTAGTAGCGATGGTATCCTGTTGCATTTAGTATCAGGGTATATTGAAAAGACAATTAATTTGTATAAAGAAAGAGAATGTGATGATTGGTGGATTAATCATTACCCAGAAATTTAATCGGGTAGCCGAAGGTATCTAGCCTCCAGCCCCCACAACACCCCAGGGCGGGAGCATACTTTGATGGATTTATAACCCAAAGAAGACTCGTGCCCGATAATCGTCGCTCCATCCCGCTTTCTTCAACTTCACTTTGTGACTTGGCGCTCCACAATCGCATTGTTTGAGCATGTTCATCACAAAACGTCTAAATAGAGCTATGTTTTCCACCGCTCCGTCTAAAGTAATGCGAGAGTTATCCTCTTTAAAAACAACATCTAATACGTAATGCTGGCTGTTTTCAATTCGCCAATGCTGACGAATATAGTGGCCTAACAATTTGTGATTCGGTGACATTGAGCTTATGTAATACGAGGTATCTACAGTGCCTTTCCCATTTATCACGCGGTGACGTTCCACTGCTATGATACTTCTTACCGTTGGCCATTTCTTTGCTAACTCTTCGGGCAACTTGGCCTTTAGTTGAAAGACGTATCGCTCTTCGCTACGACCATGGTGTTTTTCTTTAATTTCAGTGACGACCTTCTCTTTACCAGCATCAAAGACGGCTTGAAACTGCTCAACAACAGCCGCTCTCAACTTTGGTTGGTTGTTTTTTACTTGAACGACAACATGAGCCTTCTTTTCTGCGATTTTCTCTAGTGTATCGCGCTGACAATGTAGAGCATCAACGGTGACAACACTGCCTTTTACGTTAATAACATCAAGCATTTGGCGCACAACGCTAATCTCGCCGTTCTTGTTCGCTGTCGGTTTCTGACTCAGAACGAGACCACGTTCAGTATCATAGGCTGTAACCAATTGTAATGCTGTTTTCTTGTTATTTCGGTACGAACCACGCAGTACTTTTCCGTCAAATGCGATGATGGCTCTGTTTTGACTCGTTCGCTGCTCGTTAATCCACAGAGCTAATGCCTCAAGCAAAGACTCCGCGACAACAGAACGCAAAATGCGTGCAATCGTGTGTCGTCTTGGGATCCCGTGTTCAAATGGTCTATATTTCCTCAGCCAGCCCAACTTCTCTTCTCCATAATATTCAATGTCTTGCCAGCCTTCACATCCTGATGCGATAGCACTGATAACAAGGAAAATCACGTCAATAAGGTCATGCTTTTGATTGATGTCAGATCGAGTATCCTCGACGACTGATAAATGTTCAATTATGTTCAAAATAACTATGTAGCTTAGGGTTTAGAGGTATTAGATCATATCTGTTAACAAAGTGCGATCCCCCCCTGCACAACACCCTGCATGCGGCTCCGCACAGGGCGTTTCACTTAGAATGGTGAAGCTTAATCCATCCATCTCGAAGCGCAAATAGACCTTGGGATGCTAAATAAGCATTCGATAATGCTTGTTGGATCCCCGGTGTTTTCGAGCTTCTCCATGGGCCTTTACTGGTTATGCCACAGGCTACCGCGGCTTGAACATGTACTCCTCTACGCATCAGATTTCTTACTTTGGTTCTCGGTTTTCGCCACTGTCGCCAGCAGTGTTAAAGTGGACATCCATATTAAAAACCATAAATACAGTAACAGCGTTGGTGAAGTGAACACCACTACAATCATTTAGTTCTGAGGCGATTGTCATGCCGATTAACGGCTAAATTCACCGTAGGTGACTCGGTTTGATAATTTCTGGGCCAATGTGCGTCTCAGCAAGGCAAGGTATCCCCCCATACAAGACTGATGATTGAGGGTGGTTCGAAAGTAAGCTCGCGCTTAAGCGCGGTTTAGCAAACGTTTGCAGCAACTTAAACCGGCCGTTCGTTTATGTCCCATATGCTGATGGTATTCCCTGAGCAAGCTTTCTTGACCGACTGCCCCAGAAAAGTGCCGTTCAAACTCACCGCTTAAAATCAGCCACTGCGCTTCATTTATCCCTAAGCGTTGGATGATGGAACTTTCGCCACTGTCGATGTCACCCCGTTTATCCTCTCTTACCATGCGTCCGGTCATATCAACCAACTCAAGATAGTCTTTCAGCTCAAAGGGTAAGCCTTGGGGCATCGGCTCTCTTGGGTTACCCACAAAGGGAAACAGGTTTGTTGCCTGGGCTTGTTTTAGCTGAGCGGCTTTTGCTCGTCGTTGTACGCTGGTATGAGCAGAGCCCTCTGGTGTACTTGCCATCTTGGCTCTGATGGGGTTTAAGTCTACGTAAGCCATACACGCCATGAGTGCGGCTTCATCCAAAAGCGCTTGGGATTTAAAGCGTCCTTCCCAAAATCGACCGGTACATTGGTCTTCTTGATTGGCGGCTCGCGCAATGTGTTCGTTTAAATGGCGCATAAACCAGCTTAAGTCATACAGGCGAGTCCGATACACTTCGGCGGTGGCGCGAATGGCTTGTAGTTGCACCTCACTTAACTGCGGACGTAACTCAAGGTTGAGATACATCTGAGTCAGTAAGGTGCCCTGATGCAAACTATGCCAGCGTTCTAAGACTTCATCCATTGACCAAGCTTCTGCTTGCGGCTGATTAACATGTAGCACGAGGTGGGTATGATTACTCATGACAGCATAAGCACAGACATCAATGGCGAACACCGACGCTAATTTGAGCAGATAATCCTCGACCCACTGGCGGCGGTGCTCATAGCTTTTACCAGTTTGTTGGTCTTCGCCACACAGAAACGCCCGTCGAACACAACGGGAAACACAATGATAGTAGGGTGTATCCGATAAGCTCACTTGCGAGCGTCTTGACCGAGGCATAATGTTAACTCCCTCAAATAAATCACTATTGATAGTTTAGACTATAATAAAGGCGTTTCGTTAGTTGGAGTGGGTGTCTCGGTTGACGTTTTTTGTTTTGGGGTGGGTGTCTTGTTTGACGTTTTCTTGTTTTTCGTTAGTTGGGGTGGGTGTCTTGTTTGACGTTTTTCCTACCAGCATGGCATCATCTTCTCCTATGAGAATGTCACCTGTTTTAAACGAATGGGATTTGCTTTACTAGCTTGGACTGCAGTAGGCATAGTATCGAATACCTTACTCGGTTTAGTTCTCACCTTTCAAAACCCTGTTGGGGAGCGATTAGTGACCATAGGATTTGGCTCTTCTGATATGATTAACTTAATTATTGGCTCTGTGGTATTACTGATTTCTTGGGTACTGAAAGAAGCTGTCGAAATGAAATACGAACAAGAATATACCGTTTAACATGGCGATTATTATTAACGTAGATGTAATGTTGGCCAAACGTAAGATGAAATCAAACGAGCTGGCTAAACACATCGGAATTTCTGAACAAAACCTTTCTATACTAAAAACAGGTAAAGCAAAGGCAATTCGTTTATCAACACTGGACGCTATTTGCACAGCACTCAACTGTCAACCTGGTGACTTGCTGGAATATCAATCCGAAGAGGATAAATGAAACAAGGGTGAACCTTTAATAAAATAGATTGAAATTGTTGATGACATACTTTTCAAAAAATCTAATCATTTTAAAAATAATAATTCTATTCATGTTAAATATATAATAAAAATGGAAAGTCAAAAAGTAGCTGACTGTTATTTAAAACCTTAGGTACAGAAAGAGGTGACGAAGAAATGATACCAATAGAATCATTAGCAGTTTTTGTGATTGCATCAGCATTGCTGAGCATAGTCCCTGGGCCTGACAATATATTTGTGCTTATGCAATCAGCACTGTACGGAAAAAAGTCTGGTGTGCTCGTTACGTTTGGCCTATGTACAGGGCTTATCGTTCATACAACGGCTGTGGCATTTGGTGTAGCTGCAATTTTTCAAACCTCTGCCGTTGCATTTACGGTTCTGAAAATATTAGGTGCCATTTACTTGGCATTCCTAGCATGGCAGGCATTCCGTGCATCTACTAGCGCACTTCAAGTACCTGGCTCCAATTTGCAGTCGATTGGTGCCCTTTATCGTCGGGGCATCATCATGAATATCACTAACCCAAAAGTTACGATATTTTTCTTGGCGTTTTTACCTCAGTTTGCATCTCTAGAAGAAGGTGCTCTTGCACCTCAAATCTTCTTTCTCGGAGGCGTGTTCATGTGTGTGGCACTGGTAATTTTTTGTGCAATAGCCATAGCAGCAGGACATTTAGGCGGTTGGCTACAAAAGTCACCGAAAGCTCAAGTGTATTTAAACCGTATCGCAGGCACTGTATTCGCAGCATTGGCTTTAAAATTAGCCACAGTTACAAATAATGCTTAGAAGCGCCTAACAAGGCAAACATGCTCGGACTGCCAAATAGCGGCAGCCCTTTATTTAAAGGTTATTGCAATGAAACATAGAATAAGAGCAGGTGGAGTTATTTTAAATAAAAATAATGAAATATTGTTGGTTCGACATGTGGATCATACAGGAGAATGGTGGGTTCCACCTGGTGGAGGGTTTGATGATCAAGATTATTCAACTATAGATACTGTGAAAAGAGAAGTGTTCGAAGAGACTGGTTTAACGGTTCAAGTGGGCCCATTAATATATGTAAGGGAGTATTCAGAGACAAGCACCAGTATTCACCATTTGGAGGTTTTCTATTTAGTCACAGAATATTTTGGAAAGGAGACAATTGATAACCTTAAAGGCTTGGGCGGAGACGAGTTTCTGATCAAAGAATTAAAATGGTTTGCTCAAGATGACTTTGATAATGTAACTGTATGGCCGGAGGAACTAAAAGATGAGTTTTGGCAAGATATCTCAATATCAAATCCTTCTGTAAAATACCTTGGAGTTCATGCAGAACCTTTATAATCAGGGCAAGAGTATGAACGTTTTAGCCCTATTTTAGGTTAAAATTAACCTGCCGAGCTGATTGTGATCTTATGCTCCTCATTTGAGAAGTGGCCATGAATATCGATAGCATCCAAGCATCCAAGCATCCAAGCATTTCAGTATTATTCATGACTGCCGACAAAGCGCAAAAGTAGACTATCCACTGTTTGATATTTTGTTTGGCTCAGTCTGCGCCGAGATAGCCGAGGGTCAAAGCTGGATCGACATTCGTGAATATGCGCTCTGTCATCATGAGTGGTTCTTTAAACAGGGTCTGTTTGAAAACGGTGCGCCAGTTGATGATAGCTTCGCTCGACTGATTGCGAGTATCAAGCCTGCTGAGTTTCGCGACTGTTTTCTGGCTTGGATGAAAGGGGACACAAGTTGACCTCTGGTTAAGTGGTTGCCATTGATGGTCAGTCCTTGCGCGGCTCTTATGGCTGGGACGACGGACAAAGCACCACCGATATGGTAAGTGAGTAGGCCAGCGCCAACCAACTGGTATTGGGTCAACTCAAAACCGACCGTAAGAGTTATGAATTCACCGCGTTACCAGCACCGATCCAGATGCTCGATTTGCGAGGTGCCATAGTGACGATTGATGGCTGTCCAAAATTGCCATGCCAATCACCAGCAAGGGCAAAGATTAGGTATTAGCAGTTCAAAGGTAAGCAGGGTAAGTTAGCAACCGCTGTACAGACCGTCTTCGCCTCGTACCGCCGAGCCCCGATTGACATAACCACTTGTCAAATCGAGAAACAGAAAAGCCGTGTTGAAGCATGTTCTTGCCATGTATTGAATGCGAGTGAGTTAGAGGGGGATTTTTCCACTTGGAGCGGTTCGGTTTGACCAGCATTGTGATGGTCGAAAACTACTCAGTGGTTGCTATTAAACCTAAATAATGGGTTCGTTGGAGGTATTGAGCTTCCAGTTTCGCACAATATCTTACCTGTGGTTCCGCACAGGGCGTTTCACCTAGAATGTTGAAGCTTTATCTACCCATCTCGAATCGATAAATCTCTGATATCTCAGGTTCGCATTAGATAATAGTATGGTGATTTTTAAGCGTTTCATTACTGGCGGCTTAAGCTTGTTTGAAACTATGCTTACCCCGTAGCATGATCTAACAAACACAAGATTAGCTTCTTTCTGTGTTGTTCAAAATGGAAATATTACCGCCGGACTCTCGTCGAAGGCGGTTTACTGTTTGTTCCATTGATTTGATCGCATCGGATTGACTTGAGTGATAGCAATTATCTGCTATATCAAAGCACGGTGTCTGCGCGACTCTGTTGTTTGAGCCAGTCAATAAAGGCGGCGATTCGTGGGCGATGCTCTTGCCCGTTAAGGCAAATTAAATCGTAGCCTCGACCAGCATGGACTCGTTGAAATGGTGCAATTAATTCACCCGTTTGCAGGCTCTTAGTGACCAATGATTCCCGAGCCATGGCAATTCCCATTTCATTCTTGGCGGCAGTCATTGCCATCTCCGAGTGATTAAAAATATAAGTTCGCTCTAATACCTTTAGGGTTTGCAGTGAGTTTTCAGGTTGCGCTTTGAGCCATAATCGCCATTCACGATTCGGTTCATCTGCTTCTAAAGATTCAGAACAATGTATGAACGTGGCTTTGGTCAACTGAGAGGCGATCGCTGAGCTTTGATGTCCGTGTTCGCCAAATAGTTTTCGGTAGTATGTAGGGCTGCATACCGGTGTGAGCATTTCTTCAAATAGTCGGCAGCTATAAAATTCAGGGTAGCTTTTTTCACCGTAATAGATCGCTAGATCGACGGGTTCATGTTGAAAATCTAAACGACTGGCTTTCACTCTAATTTTGACATTGAGATTGGGATACAGGTTTTGAAACTTCGCGAGACGCGGGAGTAACCAGCTTTGAGCAAAGGTAGGCGCAACGCCAATATATAGTTCACCTCTTAACTCATTAAATTTAATGTCTTCAATTTCTGAAAATATGACATCAAAGGATTGGCTGAGAGCGTGTAACAAACGACCGCCTTCTTCGGTGAGTTCTAGGCGGCGGGTCAGTCGTACAAATAGGCTAAATCCTAATTGTTGTTCTAGTGACTTGATCCGTTGACTCACGGCTCCTTGAGTAATAAATAGCTCTTCTGCAGCCTTGGTAAAGCTTAAAAATTTAGCGGCAATACTAAATGTATACATATTGGTGAGTAATAATTGTTTGCGATCCATCGATGCGATCTCCACTACACATTAGTGATTCTAATACATGATGGATTATATCTGGTTTGTTTCACTTGAAAACCAATGCTTTAATTAATTTAACTTGCCTATAGGGGGACGAAAAGATGAAATCGGCTCTTAAGATATGCATTATTGGAGCGGGTTCAAGTTACACGCCCGAGTTGATGGAAGGTCTCATCAAGCTTAAAGATGAGCTAGCGATTGCTGAGTTATGGCTGGTAGATATCGAAGCTGGCAGAGAGAAAGTCGCCATCATTGGTGATTTAACTCGGCGTATGTTAGCTAAGAATGGTATGGACCACATTGCGGTGCATGTCACCTTGGATCGCATTGCGGCTTTGCAGGGGGCTGATTTTGTTTGTTCTCAATTTAGGGCTGGCTGCTTAGAAGGGCGGATCCGTGATGAACGTATCGCCTTGAAGTATGGCATGATTGGTCAGGAAACTAATGGCTTAGGTGGTTTTGCCAATGCTTGTCGTACGATTCCGATTGCTTTGGCAATCTGCCATGAAATGGAGCAATATTGTCCTGATGCATGGCTGCTAAATTTTACTAATCCCTCTGGTATGGTCACCGAAGCGATTCTTAAATACTCTCGAGTGAAAGCTGTGGGTTTATGTAATGTGCCGGTGATCATGCAAAAGGGTGTGGCACAATTACTGGGTGCCGACGAAAAAGATATTGTTTTACAATTAGCTGGGCTGAACCACCTGATTTGGGCGCGGCAAATTCTTTATCAGGGGCAAGATAAGTTAGCGGAAGTGGTGGAACACATTTTGGCTGGCAATGATCCCTTGGTGCCAAAAAACATTCCGCCATTCGCTTGGCCTGCAGAGCTACTGCGTCATATGGGCATGATCCCTTGCGCCTACTTACGCTACTACTACAGCAGCCAAGATATTATGGCGCAGGAACTTACAGAGGCAAATTCTGAAGGGACGCGGGGCGAAGTGGTCAAAGCGATGGAGAAGCGCCTGTTTGACATTTACCGCAACCCAGCGTTAAGCGAGAAGCCTAAAGAACTTGAAAAACGGGGTGGGCAATACTATTCACAAGCTGCTTGTGAGCTGATGAGTGCAATTTACAACGATAAACGGACTATTATGCATGTGAATACGCGTAATCATGGTGCTATAGCAGGGCTTGCCAATGATTGCGTTGTAGAAGTCAGTAGTGTGATAACCAAGTCTGGACCATTACCGCTCAACGTCGCGCCTTTTCCAAGTGATACTTTACGTTTAATCCAGTTGATGAAAGAATTTGAATCGTTGACTGTCGAAGCGGCGGTTACTGGTAATCGTAACGCTGCACATCGAGCCTTGATCCTCAACCCGCTGGTGAATACAGGCTCGGTTTTAGAGCAAGCGCTGCAAGAGACGATTCAGCAAAATTTAGACTTTATGCCGCAATTTCGTTAAGTTTCGACACCTGCTTGGCGAACCAAGGATGCCGAGTCGCAAACGGTTTTGATGTGGTTGTTCCAGATTTTTATCGGGAAGTTATCGCCACGATTCGACAAAATTTATATACACTTTTTTGATGGTGGAGGTTTTGCTCTTTAAATAAGCCTTTCGAAATCATATTTTTCAATCTGGTTTTACGGCTTGGCTTCTAAAATAGCCAGTACTTCTTGCATCGACTGGCGGTACTGCTCTTCATTTGAGTTACGAAATAGCAATAAATCGTCAATGATCTCTGGGTTGTCGATGCTACGGGGAATTGAAAAATCAAGGCCTTGAAGATACTCATCCCAATTATTTAATTTCCAAGTATCTCTAGACGAGTTTCTTTGAATCATCCGTTGTTTAACCACCTCAATATCCGTTTCAACCCAAACCACCGTGAGCCGCGCTTTTTTTTCAATGAGCTTATTCTTTAAGTTATCGATATATGCGGTATCTCTTATTTCACGGGTAAATGGGGCATTGATTAACACAATATCGTCGTAGTCCAATGCCTCCATGGCCAGTGCTAAAGTTGCTTCATATTCGTAGTTGCGAATATGCTCTTCAAAGAAATCTGAACTTCGATTTATTTCTTGGTTCGCTAGCTTGAAAATTTGATGAGATAGTACAATCAAGGTGTCTTTGTCTAAATACACCACATGTTTGAGCGCTTTGGCTAATTGTTTTGAAATATAGGTTTTACCACTGGCCGGTGGCGATGTAACTAAAATCAGTCGTTTCATGATTGTTCCATATTTGACAAAGCAATGATAAAAAATGCTCGCATTTACTGGTGGCTAATTAAGTTGAAATAAATATTGTCGCGATCAACTTAAATCGTTGGTTTTTGAGAAGGAGGCTTCCTTACAGCTTTGTTGCTAAGCTAGCTTAACACTGGTTTGGTATGCTTGGCTCAGGACGTTTGTTTCTCGTCCTGGCTGCTATCATAAGGTTAGTTTTCGGCTCATGTCCTTAAAGTTAATATAGTTTTAATTTGTCGTTGATAATTTGTCAATGATTCGGTTAAATCGAAACTCATTCGCCGAAGGAGTCGCAATGCAAAACCTAGACATAATTGAAATAAAGTCTTTTGTGCCAGCTAAAAATTTCGAGGATTCTAAACGTTTTTATCAGGCCATAGGATTTGAGCTCGCTTCGGATTTCGATGGGATTGCTTATTTTAGAAAAGGCGCATGCTCTTTTTTGCTTCAAGATTTTTATGAGAGTGCTCATTGCCAAAATTTTATGATGCATTTGTTAGTAGAAGATGCTGCGAGTTGGCGTGAACATATAATTAAATCGGAGGTAAGCTCAGCATTTAGCGTGAGCTTGTCTGAATTAGTGAGCCAACCTTGGGGCATGTTGGAGTTTTGTCTGACGGATCCAAGTGGAGTGTTGTGGCGAATCGCTCAGAATCAATCAGTGAGAGATATTGCTTGATAATTTTTAGCAATATCTCTCTTGATTAGCTCAATTCTGAGCGGCAATTTGCTTGAAGAATGAGCAAATTTACCCTCGTCACCAATTAAGCGGGTATTAAACCATTGGAATCACTGATATGACTAACAAACCTGCCATGCAGTAATTAAAAGCTCTTATCTTATTAGGTGCAGTTAAAAAAGTTTGTAATTGTTTCCCCGCAGCGGCCCAAATGCCGACCGAAGGGAGGTTAATTAAGCTAAAGATCAATGAAACAAGGAGCACACTATTTAGTTCGCTGCTTGGTGCATACACACTAATGGCGCTGAGTGCCATAGACCAAGCTTTGGGGTTGACCCATTGAAACGCAGCTGCAGATAAAAAGCTCATTGCTTGATATTGCTGATGTGTCGCGTTCACTGGCTTACTGCGAGCAATTTTAAACGCTAGAAAGAGCAGATAAAGTATGCAGGCAATCTGTAATAGCTGATGAATAAAGGGGTAACGCGTAAACAGCCCCGTTAAACCGAAACCTAACAAGATCACCATCAAGCTGAAACCAAATACCACGCCTAACATGTGGGGGATGGTGCGAATGAAACCGACACTCGCTCCCGAGCTCATTATCATAATATTGTTTGGACCGGGTGTGACCGTTGAAACAAAAGCAAAGCTAACCAGTGCTATAAGTTGTTGATATTCCATGTCTGTTTCTTATTTCAATTGTATTGGGTACTTGTATATTAATTAGATATGCCGTAAATTTTGTGCCTATATTTGTTTAGATCAGCATTAATGCACAACTATTGGTGGTTATGGATAGATTCGACGAAAGAATATTGCGAGAGCTAAAATTGAACGGTCGCTTAACTAATGTGGAGTTGGCAGAACGCATCGGTTTGTCACCTTCGGCGACTTTACGTCGAGTGCAAGAGCTGGAGCGCAGCCAAGTGATTCAAGGTTATCGAGCGGTGCTTAACCCAATCAAATTAGGGATAGGATTCATCGCCTATGTCACGATTGGGCTGTCGAATCATAGCAAACAATCGCAGCTCGATTTTGAAGCGCACATTATGGATGCCAAACAAGTCACCGAATGTCATAACATCACTGGGGCGAATGAGTACCTGTTACGGATCGAGACTGCCGATCTTGCCGCCTATAAACGTTTTCATTCTGACGTGCTGGGTGAGATCCCTCAAGTTAATTCGATTTCAACTCTGGTGGTGATGGAAACGCCGAAAGACCAACGAAGCTAAAGCGCAAAAAAAACCATCGGATTGGCTCCGATGGTTGGTATCATTTTTAGCACTGGTTATTTAAGCGAGATCGAAGCGATCGGCGTTCATCACCTTATTCCACGCGGCTACAAAGTCGTGTAAGAACTTGGTTTGTGCATCACTTTGGGCATACACTTCGGCAAGTGCCCGCAACTGCGAGTTGGAACCAAATACCAAATCAACTCGGGTGGCGGTCCATTTTAATGCGCCATTAGTTCGCTCACGTCCTTCAAATACGCCTTTTTCTGTGGCACTTGGTTTCCACTCGGTTGCCATATCTAGCAGATTCACAAAGAAGTCATTACTCAACTGCTCTGGTCGCTGGGTCAATACCCCATGTTGCGTTTGCTGATAGTTGGCATTGAGGACTCGCATGCCGCCAATCAGTACCGTCATTTCGGGAGCACTTAAACCAAGTAGTTGTGCCTTATCAAGCAATAGTTCTTCCGACGACACGCTGTAGCTCGCTTTTAGATAATTGCGGAATCCGTCTGCGATAGGCTCTAAGGGTTCGAACGCTGTGACGTCAGTTTGTTGCTGCGAGGCATCATTGCGCCCGGCACTAAACGGAACTTCAAGCTTTTGTCCGGCTGCTAGCGCTGCTTGTTCAATGGCAGCGTTACCGCCCAGTACGATTAGATCAGCGAGCGAGACCTGTTTGTTATTGCTCTGGGCTTGATTAAACTCGCTTTGAATGGCTTCTAGTACCGCTAATACCTTGGCTAACTGAGCGGGTTGATTGGCCTGCCAGTCTTTTTGTGGTGCAAGGCGGATCCGAGCCCCATTGGCGCCACCGCGTAGATCCGAACCGCGGAAGGTCGAGGCCGAAGCCCAAGCCGTTGCAACTAGCTCAGATACCGATAGTCCAGAATTTAACAATTTTACTTTGAGCGCCTTAATATCGGCGTCGTCGATGATTGCATGTTCTACCGCTGGAATAGGATCTTGCCAAATTAATTCTTCGGCAGGGACTTCTGGGCCGAGGTAGCGTTGAACAGGTCCCATGTCGCGGTGAGTTAGTTTGAACCATGCGCGAGCGAAGGCGTCGGCAAATTCTTCAGGATTTTGATGAAAATGCTGAGATATCTTGCGATAGGCGGGATCTTCGCGAAGTGCAATGTCTGAGGTTGCCATCATTGGCGCATGGCTTCTCGACGGATCGTGAGCATCGGGGACGCTATTTTTGGCGCTATTGCCTGTTGGTGTCCACTGTTGGGCACCGGCTGGGCTTTTGGTGAGTTGCCACTCGTTACCAAATAGGGTTTCAAAGAAGCTGTTATCCCATTGCGTTGGCGTGGCAGTCCAAGCGCCTTCTAAACCGCTAGAAATAGTGTCCACACCCTTGCCTGAGCCCATACTATTGTGCCAACCTAAACCTTGTTGCTCGATGGACGCGGCTTCTGGTTCGGCACCGACCTGCGCGGCATCACCTGCGCCGTGTGTTTTACCAAAGGTATGACCGCCAGCGATCAGCGCCACCGTTTCATAGTCATCCATGGCCATGCGGGCAAAGGTTTCACGAATATCCTTGGCTGAGGCAAGGGGATCGGGGTCGCCATTGGGCCCTTCTGGATTCACGTAAATTAAGCCCATTTGTACGGCGGCTAAAGGATTTTCTAGATCGCGTTCTCCGTTGTAACGTTTGTCATCTAACCATTCTCGCTCTGTTCCCCAATAGATGTCTTCTTCGGGTTGCCATATATCGACGCGCCCGCCAGCAAAACCAAAGGTTTTTAGGCCCATCGATTCTAATGCGACATTACCGCTTAAGATCATCAAGTCTGCCCAAGAAATTTTGTTTCCGTATTTCTGTTTAATTGGCCAGAGTAAGCGGCGAGCCTTGTCTAAGTTCACGTTGTCAGGCCAACTATTAAGGGGAGCAAAACGTTGACTACCGCTGCCAGCACCGCCACGGCCATCACCGGTGCGATAGGTGCCTGCACTGTGCCATGCCATGCGAATAAAAAACGGTCCATAATGGCCGTAATCGGCTGGCCACCAATCTTGTGAATCGGTCATTAAGGCTTGAAGATCATGTTTAAGTGCTGCGAAGTCGAGGCTTTTAAATGCTTGCGCATAGTCAAAGTTTTCACCGAGCGGGTTTGATTCTTTACTGTGTTGGTGAAGAATATTGAGGTTGAGTTGATTCGGCCACCAATCTTGATTGGCGGTGCCCTTATCAGCAACTTTAGTTCGAGAGCCGTGCATCACTGGGCATTTTCCGGCGCTTACCGCATTATTTTTATCCATTATTCTCTCCACTTTGGTTTATGGTATTGCTTGGTTGTAGGGGTGACCCTTACTGTTCGTAAACATCATAGTTTAATATATCGTAATTGGTGTAACCGTTTGTTTTTATTGCTGTGATAGTTTTTATCTATGGTTTGAATTGGTATTCATGAAGGAGTACATACTCAGATGAAAAGCCTAACAGATTTACCGGGATTGGGGCCAAAATCAGCTCAAATGCTTGAGCAAGCAGGAATTATTTCGCTAGAGGACCTACGTGAGTTAGGCGCAATCCGAGCTTTTATCAAGGTGAAGCAGTTCGGTGCAACTCAGCCTAGTTTAAATCTATTGTATGCTTTGGTAGGAGCCTTAGAGGGAAAACATTGCTTAAGCATCGCCAAACAACAAAAAGCAGAGCTGATTATGGTTTTAGAAGGCTACCAAGAGCTGGAAAAATTATTTACAGAGTAGGGCAAGCCTTTAAGCCTAATATCATCATAGGGTCTGGTCTGCATTTTACTCGTGTTGCCAAGCTGTTGAGTATTTATGGAGCCATTATTGTGAGTGAACAAGGAAGTAGCCATGATTCAAATTTCCAATAGTGTTTGGGTCGGTGAGGGCGAAACGGTGCCATTTTTTGGCTTGCCTTATAGTACCCGTATGACTGTGATCCGTTTATCGTGCGGTTCATTGTGGCTACACAGCCCAATTCGTTGGACAAGTCAGTTACAACAACAATTGGATCAACTTGGTCCGGTTAAGTATTTAGTGGCGCCAAATAAATTGCATCATTTGTTTATTAGTGAGTGGCAACAGCAGCACCCTCAGGCTCAGATTTTTGCTACTAAAGCTTTACAAACGAAGCGCAAAGATATTCGTTTTGACGGATTATTTACGCCAAATATCCCCGGCCCTTGGCAAGCTGATATCGCGCAATTGTTATTTACTGGTTCTGTCGCGATGGAAGAATGTGTGTTTTTTCATAAGCCCTCTCAGGTGTTGATTGTGACCGATCTGGTCGAGAATTTTTCACCCGAGGTTTTTACGCCAATTCAGCGCCATGTCGCAAAAGCCACCGGGATCCTTGCGCCCCATGGCAAAATGCCCATCGATTGGCGCCTTAGTTTTATCTTTGGTAAAAGTGAGGCCAGGCAACACCTACAGCAGATCTTGAGCTGGCAGCCGAAAGTTCTGATCATGGCCCACGGCCTGATCGTTAACCATGAAGTTGACAAGTTTTTACGTCGCTCGTTTGCTTGGCTCGGGTTGACTTAGCGGCTTAGGGGCTCTGTTCGCAGGGAGAGGTCACGATGAACATTTGGCGCACAGGGTATCGCTTGATTTGTTGTGGGTTCTACTGGTCAAGTTTTAGCTAAAATACAAGCCCTGGAGAGATGAGAGCGAGATACCTTCAGCTACCCGATTAAGTTTCTCTGGCAAGTTAAATAACAAACCTACCAGAGCATGTTCTGAGATATTTTACTTATTAGAATTACAACAAAGGTCAAACTTGTTATCAAAGCACCGACTGAAAATTACCTTTGAGGCGCATACAGTCATGTTTGGGCGGTAACCCAAATTGTTTCGAATACTCACGACTGAATTGTGAGGGTTCTTTGTAGCCGACTTCAAACCCCGCTTCTGCGGCGGCATATCCCTCCACCAACATAAGCCGTCTTGCTGCCATCAATCGCAAATGACTTCTGAACCGAATCGGACTTGTCCCAGTGACGTCTTTAAAATGTTTATAAAAACCTGACTGTCCCATATTTGCGATGCTGGCCAGTTTATTGATGGATATCGATTCGGTGAAATGGGTTTCTAACCATGTTATCGCTTTTTTTATACGACGCAGTCGGCTGTTTGCTGTCGCCATCTGAACAAGGACCGTATGAGATTGCGGGTTCTGAAGTAGCCTCCAAATCAGCTCTCTTTCAATTAATGGTGACAACACCGCGATATTTTGTGGGCATTGCAGCGTCTCGGTCAGCCTTACTACAGTATCGACCAATTGATCATCCATTGATCCCAGATTTAATCCGGAAGTCGTGCCTTCACTATCGCTTGTTTTGGTACATAGCTCGGTCAATTCTGCGATGAGTGCAGAATCCAGATCCAGTCGCAGGCAAAGATACGGACTACTTTTTGTAGCTTCTGTGACTGCGCCAAAAACGGGTAGCTGTACAGAGCCTAACAGGTAGTGCGCGGAGTCGTAATGGTAAATCTGATTGTTGAGTCTAGCCTCTTTCCTCCCTTGTGCAACCACACATATTGCTGGTTCGTAAAGAACCAGCTCAGGCGTGGTGGGTATGGAGGATCTCATAATCGAAACCCGTGGAATTGGTGTCTGAAAAATACCATCATCGTTCGAGAAATCGAGTAATAGCTTTGCCAGATCGCATATCGTACGCATATATCAGCACTCCATTCCTGTATTACTTAATTCAGAACACTAATTAGAATATGGAGGATGATACAAGAATTATGGGAAAGAGTCATACCGACTACTTGTGCTTTTCATCCACGATAACTACCAGTGAGCCTTGAGGCTCAAATTTGAAAATTAGCACAAAGGTTACTTATGAAGAAAACATGGTTCATTACGGGCGCATCTCGCGGTATCGGCTTCGAAATTGCACAAGCGGCACTGGTCTCTGGTGACAATGTCGTCGCAACAGCACGTAACGTAAGAAGGCTTCGGGAGCAATTGGGCTCAGAAATCCAACCACAGCTAGAATGTATTGAGCTAGACGTGAATAATTATATTCAGGCGAAAGAGGCTGTCAGCTGGTCAATTGAGCGATTTGCTAGTATTGAAGTTTTGGTGAACAATGCTGGTTTCGGTCAGCTCGGTCACTTTGAAACCGTTGAGCAGCGTGCTATAGAGCAACAATTCTCTACTAATGTTTTTGGTCTGATGCACGTGACCCGTGCAGTATTGCCAGCTATGCGCAGGCAGCAACGCGGGCACATTCTGAATTTGTCATCTATTGGTGGTGCTCTGGGCTTTGACGGCGCTGCCATCTATTGTGCTGCAAAATTTGCTGTAGAAGGATTCTCAGAAAGCCTCGCGTTGGAAGTGGCCCGCTTTGGCATCGATGTCACTATTGTTGAACCAGGCTTTTTTCGAACAGACTTTTTGGATGACTCTTCTGTACGTTATGGCCAAATTGAATTACAAGACTATACGGATGTCGCAAATACTCAAAAATCACAATACGATGAATATAGCCATGCGCAACTCGGTGACCCTAAAAGGCTTGCCCAACTCATTGTGAATACTGCGGGTATAAGCCCGGCACCACTTCGACTAGTCGCAGGTAGCGATGCTCTTTCTATGTCTCGGGACATCCTAAATAATCGTATGAAAGAACTAGAACTATGGGCCGATATTACAGTAACAACAGATCATCAGGAGGAGTAATTCTAGTTGGGACTTGAAAATAAACTAGCTCCATAGCGGCAATGCTGCTTGGCCTTATGTACGCGCAGATCTTCTGTAGGAAGATCAGCGTTTAATCACACGATGATGAATAAACGCTAAGGACTCGCGAATGGCAAGGGCATTACCGTGAGGGAATGTCTGAAGCAAGCGGACGTTTTTTAGATAAAGACTCCCAATGCCGCTTTATTTTGTAATGGTTGGGACACGGTGAAGGCCCAAACCTGAAAATCAATGAGGAGCCTGTGCAGCTCATTCGTTCTATATCCGATCGGACATAGAAACAGTGGCGCAAAATCAGAAGCCGTCATTGGAATGCAAAGGTGCGAATCGGCCGTTGTATTTTAAACATTTTCAGGAAACGCCCTGTGCGGAGCCGCATGCAGGGTGTTGTGGAGGCTGGAGGCTAGATACCTCCGGCTACCCGATTAGCCATTTTCTATGGGTTGCCGTATTACTGTTTTCCAATTTTCAGGGGCAGCTTTACGAATATCACTCAAGTAAATCTCATGGTGCTTACCGGCTTGCGTGTATTCGTTGGCATGGATAAATTCATGGACACGCTCAACCGTTGGTCCCTCTTCTGAAAAAGGTCCAATGTGCATAGTCTGTGCTGATATACCTTCACAAAATAACTCAAAACGAACCTTTGGCAATGCCTCTAAATTCTTTTTTTCCTTTACCTGCTTGTAGGCTTCTAAGAACAGATCTTGTGTCACATGTTTCGGTTGCATAATCATAGACGTCCATTTCCATTTGCTCTTGTCGTTGATGTCAAATAGAGACATGTCATCAACCCACCAAAGCCCTTCCAATGGCATGACGCCGTAGTCAATTTCTAATTCGCCTTTCTTGACCATGAATTTGAGAGCATACGACAAGGCGTAGAGAGCCTCGATTGCGTCACTGTAGTCTTTCGCTGTATTCGGATCACCCTGGCCATCAATCATCAGGAAATTCATTTCTGGGACATCAACAATCTCAACGCTCTTTGGGGAAGGTTTGTATAGGTGTTTCAACTCTTTCTTATAGTCAATTTTCTTCATTATTTATCCTTGGCTAAGGCCTTACTAAGTTGCAGCTAACCGCTATAGAACTCAAGCAAAGCCACCTTAACCATAGACTAAACCTAAAATGCCGAGCGTTCGCTGTCGACTTGAGTAATTTGTGTACGCCCGGCAGGGGCATGAACGAATGATGTGAAAGTCCTCTGTAGGAAGGTCACCGTTTAGTAACTCTTTCATTATTAAACGCTAAGGACTTGCGAATGGCAAGGGCATTACCGTGAGGGAATGTTTGAAGCAAGCCGGACGACTTTTTATTTAAAGAGAGGGCGAGCTGATGAACAAGAACATTATACGAGGCGTAGGCTGGAGGCGAGTTGGCACAAGACAACGTAGCCAAGTGATCTAACGGTCACCGTAAATAATGCAGCAGTGCAGAAAAAAGAGAAAGTGCATGTTCTACTTCTTATAAATAAAGAGTGGGGGAGCTGTAGTGGCATAGTGAATGATTAACTGACTCCATGGCGATTTAAGCAGACGGTTTTTTTAGATAAAGAGTCCCAATACCGTTTTATTGTGTAGTGGTTGGGACATAGTGAAGACCTGAACCTGAAAATCAATGAGGAGCCAGTGCTGCTCACTCGTTCTATATCCGATCGGACTTAGAAACAGTGGCACAAAATCAGAAGCCGTCATTGGAATGCAAAGGCGCGAATCGACCGTTGTATTTTAAACATTTTCAGGAAACGCCCTGTGCGGAGCCGCATGCAGGGTGTAGTGGGGGCTGGAGGCTAGATACCTACGGCTACCCGATTCGGTTTTTGCATACATATAATACTATAAAAACTAAATATGATTAGTTACACTGACGAAAATCTAAACTATTTATAAACTCCACCAGTTTGTTCGCATGAGCAACGGCACGTTGTTCAACTTCCAATTTATCACCGTAACTATCTGGAATGTAAACCATGTTGTGGGAAACAATTGGTGGGTGATATATCATTCCGCAACGCTTAGCCATCTGTTGTAATGGCTTTAGAAACTCTTCAACAGTAAAGCTATTGAGCCCCCCCTCTGAGTAACTCTGATCAGGACCACCAATTGTCGTCGAGATCATAAACGATTTTCCTTTTAATTTATCACCAGTATCTCCGTGAGCAAAACCATGCAAAAATACTCTATCTAACCACTCTTTCAGCATTCCAGGCATGCTATACCAATGAAATGGGTATTGAAAAATAACTATGTCAGCTCCTAACAGTGCTTTTTGCTCCGCATCGACGTTAATGTTAAAGTCAGGATACATTCTATAAAGATCTCTTACTTCAATATTATCTCTATCAACCAGCCTCTCTATAATAATTTTATTAGCGATTGATTGTTCATTTACATCCGGATGCGCAAGTGCAATTAAAACCTTCATAACTTATCCCTTAATTTATTAAACATATACGTAGCATCTCATTGCTACCAATATTGTTGCTCAGACACCTGAAGAGTAAACTAAGTAGAAATTCAAAGTAAGTACGCACATTTTTGGTATGTAGTATCATTTTGTATACTAAGGGAGAGTTATCATGAGTCACAGCGACTATGACTGCAATAATGGTTGTCCAGTTGAAGCCACGTTAGAAGTTATTGGCGGAAAATGGAAAGGGATAGTACTTTACCATCTACTTTCAGAAACGATCCGTTTTAATGAATTACGCCGTTTAATGCCAGAAATTACACAACGAATGCTAACAAAACAGCTAAGAGAACTAGAAGCCGACAATCTGATTTCGAGAAAGATATACGCAGAAGTTCCCCCAAAAGTTGAATACTCAATAACGACCTACGGAAAATCCCTGACTCCCATAATAGAAGCGCTACATGCATGGGGCGTTCAACATTTGAAGAAATAAACTAGACACCCATTCTAAAAACAAAATCAATAATAACACCTTTTCGCGGCACTTAACCTATATAACCTTTAGGCACATCGTGATTGATTCAATGGGTTTAAAGGTGTTTGGTGAAGGAGAATGGAAGGTGCGTAAGCACGGCAAAGAAAAGCGCCGAGTATGGCGTAAACTCCACCTTGCCGTTGATACTGATACGCATGAAATAGTGAGCATGGTGGCATCACTCGATTCAGTGCATGAGTGCGAAGCCTTACCCACACAGCTAAACCCACTTCGTCGCAAAATTCGAAAAGTCTCGGCGGATGGGGATTATGACACTAAACGCTGCTATGGGGTATTGGAACGAAAAAGAATAGCCCCGGTGATCCCACCGAGGCAAAACGCCGCTTACTGGGAGGAAGGCCATCCTCGCAACCAAGCCGTTGAAGCCCTGCAAAATGACCAACTAGAAGAATGGAAAACCCAATCGGGTTATCACGAGTGTTCACTGTCAGAGACGGCCATGTACCGCTACAAACAGCTGACGAGTGATAAGTTGAGCTTACGTCATTACAACGCCCAAGCGGGTGAAATGATGGTAAGTGTCAGTGCATTAAACAAAATGACTAGGCTAGGTATGCCTGTTTGTCAGGTAACTGGCTAAATAAAGTAAGAGCCTAGAATAACTGCACCTTGAGTTTGGATTTGATCAACAAGGCCCATAACAAGCACTCGACGCGAAGACTTTACTTAAGCGTTGATGGGGGGCGAATACTTCGCCACAATCATGGGTGTCTAATATAATTTACGATATGCGTATGATTGCTCATGACCGCATAGGCGCACACATCAATGGCGAACACCTCCGCTAGCTTTAGCAAATAGTCTTCTACCCATTGGCGGCGATGGTCATAACTCTTGCCTGTTTGCTTATCCTCACCACACAAATAAGCCCGACGTACACAGCGGGAAACACAGTGGTAATAAGGCGTATCATCCAAGCTTACTTGCGATTTTCTAGGCTGAGGCATAATGATAACTCCCCCAAATAAACCACTGTTGATAGTTTAGACCATAATAAGCGTTTCGTTAGTTGGGGTATCTTGTCTGACGCGTTGTTTGACGCGATACCGTGCTTAACTAAATGACGATAAAGCCAAAACCCACAAGGCCCAGCTTCATAAACTACACAAAGATGACTAGCCAAGTATTTATGTTTTTGATAGAATTATCGATAAATTTTTTGATAGAGTAAATATTGGTGGGGATGGTGCCATGGAACACGGGCTCATCTCTCGAATTATCAATACAATAAGCGACATCTGTGGTTTCTTTGTGAACGTCTAGTCCAATGAAAAACGTGCTAGATTTAGACGTGTCGATCTCCTGTTCTGTTATGACTTCCATCTAACAGTGTGGCTCTAGTTTGACGAATCCACGATAAACGCAGGAGGTCGACACTTTCACCAGGGGATCATTATGTCTGGGGTGTAAAGGGTTGCATCACGTATATTTATTCACATTAAACTTTACAATTATTAAAGGATTAAAATTGAAAGAGTGTCCAATCATTATTGATTTAAAATTAGATGAAAAAAGCCTAAAAGCTATTGAGGAAATAAAACAAATATACAACTTGAAAAAGATTGGTAGATACGCTCTATTCATGGCCATATTTATTCTATTTTTGGAGGTAGTGTAAAAAGGGGAGCGTCTAGTTCAGGTGTTTCCACTGTTATGAATGCTATTCCTAATGGCACAGCCAAGGAAGTACTAAATGGTTCAGGTAAAGTTGTTATTTCTGAGGCGAATCAAACAAGCTATAATATTTATATGGCTAATTGGGAGTATTTTTACCAATCCTTTGATGCTTTTGATAAAATAGCACAAGAAAGAATTGAATTTATTGCATTTAATCAAGGTCAAGCTCATATCTCTAAGCCTAAAGAATATAAATTTTGGAAGGCTATATATTTAGGTTGTAAATATAATGCTAAATAAAATTATTTTCACATTGTTACTGACACTTCCATTCTATTCTATAGCTGAAATTTCAGAGGAAGCTAAATATGCTTCTTTTTTGGTCCAGGTTAACTTAACTAAATATAGTGAGAAAAGTGAGCGCTGTCGTAATAAAATGAGATCTTTTACGTTGTCATCAACTGACAGAGCCCGCCTAAAAAAATTACCTAAAGAGGCCTCAAAAGGTTTAACGAAGTTACTTGATGACGCGCTTCTACAATGTACTCAGCCTGAAATATTTAATTTAGCTAATTCATTACTTATTCTTGAGGAACAAAATGCTTTAGAAAAATCTTCTGTTATTAAGGAGCAGGTACATTTAATTAGGAAGCTTGTTTTTTCTAAAACTTCTATTCAACCAAATATAGAGTACTCACAATTATCACCAGGATTACAGTCTAAGTTAAATAAAATTGATTTTTTAAAGTATCCTTTTGATATGTTTGTCGTTATTGAAGGTGCTTGGGGCCTCCCTCATTAATGCACCATAACAGGGCGAGCGCATGAGTATTTTTTAAGCATAAAGTGGTTATAGGTTGAATAACATCTTACTAAGCCACAATTAAACTGCCTGCGCTTTTACTCTCTATCCTTTACGCCGTGCTCAATTTGAGCAAAAAGAAGAGCATAGACATCCATGTTAAAAACTACAGGGACAGTAACAACGTTAGTGAAGTGAACACCACTGAAATCATTTAGTCCTCAGGTTATTGTCATGCCGATTAACGGCTAAATTCACAGTAGGTGACTCAGTTTGATGCAATTAACCAGACAGTCATCCCAACGAGCTGCTTTAGAATGACAATCTTGTTATTTCTTGCCATGCCTAGCTAGAATATATAAGGGCTCGCCAAATTGTTGTGAAGTCATGTCCGCATCTCTGCTATACCAACTCCCAACTCCCAACTCCCAACTCCCAACTCTTAGCTGCTAACGCGCCACCTATAACTGCAGTTAATATCGCCATCGGTAAACGTAAGTGAATAATCATGATTTGAACTGAATCTTCACCAGAAATGGAAAGCCAAATAAAGTTAAAGATCGCTTTCAGCCCCCTTGTTGCATCAAGTATAGAGTGTCCAGAAGCAGTACTTTTTATTTTTTCTTAATATTCAATTGCTTAATGTTAATTTCTTGTCAATATATTGCCTATTTTGTGTCAAATGCAAATGATGTTTATTTGCATTATCGTTAGCAAGTGGATAGTGTGACGCAGTCTTCAAGGCAGTTCAGTATTAATCGGTTAGCAAAATAGATAAGGACTCATATAAAATGTACAAAATATTACTTGGCTTAATCGCAGTTATTTTTAGTCAGGTTTCGTTTGCAAAACTCACCACTGTCACGGATGTTATTGATCGTGAAGTCACTTTTAATGCCCCAGCGCAACGTGTAGTTGTTGGCTTTTATCCAGAAGACTATATGGCAATAGGTACTGAAGCGGCATTTGATAATGTTGTTGGGATGGCAAAATACATGTGGGAAACTCGCACTGAAAACTGGGAGTTATATGTAAAACACCGTCCTTCTTTAAAAAATATTCCTGACATGGGTCGAGTGGATACCAACTCTTTCTCTGTTGAAAAGGTCATAGCACTAAACCCTGATCTATTGATGCTAGCCGAGTGGCAATATAAAGCGCTGGGGAGTGAAGTATCACGCTTCGAGTCTGTAGGGATCCCGATTATCGTTGTTGATTACAATGCCCAAACCGTAGAGCGTCATGTTAAGAGTACTGAGCTAATAGGTGTTATTACTGGCCAGGAAGAGCGCGCAGCCAAAATTTCGAGTGAGTACCAGCAAAGTGTAGAGATGATCAACGCTAGGTTAAAAGAAGCCAACCTACCTAAACCAAAGGTTTATACTGAATACGGAGGTGCCGGCGTGGAAGAAATTGGTTATACGTTTGGTAAAAACATGTGGGGTGCTATTTCCACAATGGCTGGCGCAGATAATATCGCAGCTCCTTATGTCGAATGGTGGGGAAAACTCAATCCTGAACAAATTATTGCCGCTAACCCAGACATTGTCGTTATCACTGGTTATGAATCTGGTCGAGCAAATAAAACAGCGATGGTTATGGGACAAGGAGTTGATGAAGAGTTAGCGAAGCAACGTCTTCTCGGCTATAAAAATCGCGATGACTGGACAACGTTAGCAGCTGTGAAAAACAATCGAATCTATGGTGCATATCACGGTGCGGTTCGGACGATTTTGGATGGTGCTATGATCCAATATTACGCCAAGATAATGTATCCGGAAGTTTTTAAAGATTTAGACCCAGTTGAGTATTACCAAAATTTCTATAAAAAATACCTACCTGTTCGTCCGAAAGGCACGTTTATGACTCACTTATAGTTGATTATTTACAAGTAACAATACGGGAGTCAGTGACTCCCTAACAAGATAGCTAGACAGCGATTCCTGTTTTAAAACGTCTTCTTATTTTTCCAGCGTAGAGCTTGTATTGAGAAAACGATCTAGCTTGGTGAGCGCAGCACCACAAAGAACACTCTTGGTTGCAAGTCCCAGAGTGTGAAGACGTTTTTGAGGAATCGAGGGGCGATTCAACATTGCAACGCGATGAAAACTATAACTCAATATGCTTAAACAAAAAGTTGGGAGAGACGCATATTCTAGGACAAGCAATGCTTGACCAGCCACCATGTTATAGGCCAAATTAAGAGTGTGTATTCCCCTCTAACGCTTATTTAAGTAAGTGCTCTACAGACACATTACTTTTAAAAAATTGATACACATACAATCAATCTAATATCAAACTTAGCCGTATTATCTTCATTGGTAAAGATGGAATTGCTTACTGGCTAGTGATGTGAAAAGGTTGATCATGGTAACAAATAACTAGACTGTCATCCCAACTCCCCAAACACATGTTTGCGCTATTGTGAGCAATGATGCAGCAAGCCATTTATAGGATTTAGTCGTGATTTGTCAGAACGTGGGTAAAATCGAGTATGAGCGACTATCCGTTATTGGTTGAGGATACCGCCCCTTATATTAGGCGCTAGCGGTTTATATTGCGGTTAATGCTGTCGCCTATCGTTAGTGGGATGTGTTTGCGCATATCATTGAGTTAAGCCATAACCACGATAAACCGAGAACCACAGCTCTAAGTTTACTGCTGCAAGCATTGCACAATCTGTTGTGGTGTTCACTTAAGCAGCTGAAGCTGCTGGTTAGGTTCGATAATGACATTTAGCCCAGTGGCATGATCGAGCTGCATTTTATATTACTTGTCCTGAACATTTTCTCAATATTGAGTGATTTAATTGTATCTAAGTCATTTATTCATTTGTTGGGGGTCGCTCCGCAAGCACAATCATTCTTACAATGATTGTTGTGTAAGCGACATTGATGAGGGCTTTGTGGCACGCACTTGCGACAAAAACTTCTTAGTGATGATTTATTCTTGTTTTTATTCAACGACTTATGGTTTTTATTCCAGTTGGCTCGGTATTCGCAATAGTTACTGCGGGAACCGTTTATCAAGCTAAAGGAAGAAAATATTATGGCTATTCGTCAATGTGCAATTTACGGAAAAGGTGGTATTGGTAAATCAACTACTACCCAAAACTTAGTAGGTGCTTTAGCAGAAGCTGGCAAGAAAGTAATGATTATCGGCTGTGATCCTAAAGCGGATTCAACCCGCCTTATTTTACATGCAAAAGCGCAAAACACCATTATGGAAATGGCTGCTGATGCGGGTTCTGTAGAAGATATCGAATTAGAAGATGTACTTAAAGTCGGTTACGGCGGTGTTCGTTGTGTTGAGTCTGGCGGTCCTGAGCCAGGTGTAGGTTGTGCGGGTCGTGGTGTGATTACTGCGATTAACTTCTTAGAAGAAGAAGGCGCCTATGAAGAAGATCTCGATTTCGTATTCTACGACGTATTGGGTGACGTGGTTTGTGGTGGTTTCGCTATGCCTATTCGCGAAAACAAAGCGCAAGAAATCTACATCGTGGTATCGGGTGAGATGATGGCGATGTATGCCGCAAACAACATCTCTAAAGGGATTTGTAAATATGCTGCCACCGGTAGTGTTCGTTTAGCGGGTCTGATTTGTAACTCACGTAAATGTGACCGTGAAGATGAACTGATTGAAGCGCTTGCGGCCAAAATTGGTACTCAAATGATCCACTTTGTACCGCGTGACAACGTTGTACAACAAGCTGAAATTCGTCGTATGACCGTGATTGAGTACAACCCTAAATGTAATCAAGCCGATGAATATCGCGCCCTCGCCAATAAAATCATCAACAACAAGTTATTTGTCGTTCCGACTCCTGTGACTATGGATGAGTTAGAAGAGTTGCTTATGGAATTCGGCATCATGGACGCAGAAGACGAGTCGATCATTGGTCAAGTTGCTGAAGAAGTGACCGCCTAATCATTCACCAACCAAGTGATCTTATTGATGCTATAGGAGGCAGCAATGTCTAACAATAAAGCAGAAACTCAAGCGCTGATTGATGAAGTGCTAGAAGTTTATCCAGAAAAAGCCAAAGCGGATCGTAAAAAGCACCTCGATGCCAACGACAGTGGAACGGGTAGTTGTATTACCGCTAACCGTAAGTCGTTGCCAGGGGTGATGACCGCGCGGGGCTGTGCTTACGCGGGTTCGAAAGGAGTTGTGTGGGGACCAATTAAAGATATGGTGCATATCTCTCATGGTCCTGTGGGTTGTGGCCAATACTCACGCGCTGGCCGTCGTAACTATTATACCGGTTATACCGGGGTAAACAGCTTCGGCACCATGAACTTTACCTCTGATTTCCAAGAGCGCGACATTGTGTTTGGGGGCGATAAAAAACTTGCCACCATGATCGACGAAGTGGAAATGTTGTTTCCATTAGCGAGCGGGATTTCTATTCAATCAGAATGTCCTGTCGGGCTGATCGGTGATGATATCGAAGCGGTTGCTAAAACCAAAGGTGCAGAAATCGGTAAAACCATCGTGCCAGTGCGTTGTGAAGGTTTCCGTGGGGTGAGTCAGTCGCTGGGTCACCACATCGCCAACGATACTTTACGAGATTACGTCTTGGATAAGTCGGAAGGTAAAGAAGTCGCGACCACCGATTACGATGTGGCCATCATTGGTGATTACAACATTGGTGGTGATGCCTGGTCTTCACGGATCTTATTGGAAGAAATTGGTTTACGGGTCGTGGCGCAGTGGTCGGGTGACGGTACCTTACCAGAGCTTGAAAATACCCCTTCGGTGAAGCTTAACCTAGTTCACTGTTATCGTTCGATGAACTACATCTGTCGCCACATGGAAGAAAAATACGGTGTGCCATGGATGGAATACAACCTATTTGGTCCCACTAAGTGTGAAGAGTCCTTACGCGCTATTGCGGCCAAGTTCGATGAGAAAATTCAGGCCAAGGCTGAAGAAGTGATTGCTGGTTACAAAGCGCAATGGCAAGCCGTTGTCGACAAGTACCGTCCTCGCTTAGAAGGCAAAAAAGTTATGTTGTATGTGGGTGGTTTACGTCCGCGTCACGTGATTGGTGCCTATGAAGATTTAGGCATGGAAATTGTTGGTGCGGGTTATGAATTTGGTCATAACGATGATTACAGCAAAACCGTCCCTGAAGTGAAAGATGCCACCTTGATTTACGATGACGTAACAGGTTACGAGTTAGAAGCATTTGCCGACAAACTGAAACCCGATCTGATTGGTGCCGGTGTGAAAGAAAAATACATCTTCCAAAAAATGGGGATCCCATTCCGTCAAATGCACAGCTGGGATTATTCCGGTCCTTATCATGGCTTCGATGGGTTTGCTATCTTCGCCCGCGACATGGACATGACGCTGAACAACCCTTGTTGGAATAAGTTAACGCCACCATGGAAGGCGGATAAGACAGAAAATCAAGCAGCTGCTTAAGCGCAGTCTAGTTTGCTTAGCAAGGTCAGGATGAGTGCAACCGCACTTGAGTGTTTAACTCAATCCGTTAGTTCACAGATGAGTGGCGCGGAAGGAGATATAAAATGAGTCAATCAGTAGACGATATCAAAGCTGGCTACCCGCTGTTTCAGCAGCCAGAATATCAAGACATGATGGCGCGCAAACGTGCCGATCATGAAGAAGGCGTGAGTGACGAGAAGATCAAAGAAGTCTTTGAGTGGACCACCACTGAAGCGTACCAAGAGCTTAACTTTTCACGCAAAACCTTAACTATCGATCCCGCAAAGGCCTGCCAACCACTTGGTTCGGTATTATGTGCCTTGGGTTTCGAAAAAACCCTCCCTTATGTACATGGTTCGCAAGGATGTGTGGCTTATTTCCGCACTTACTTTAACCGTCACTTTAAAGAGCCAGTGGCTTGTGTGTCAGATTCAATGACCGAAGATGCAGCGGTATTTGGCGGCCAAAAAAATATGTACGACGGTCTTCAAAACTCCTTGGCATTGTACAAGCCAGAGGTGATTGCGGTTTCTACTACCTGTATGGCGGAAGTTATTGGTGATGACTTGAATGCCTTCATTGGTAATGCCAAGAAAGAGGGTTACATCCCAGAAGACTTGCCAACCCCATTTGCCCATACACCGAGTTTTGTGGGCAGTCATGTCACCGGTTGGGATGGCATGTTTGAGGGCTTTGCCAAGTATTTCACGGGCAAAAACATGGACGATAAGGTGGTCGCTAGTAATGGCAAAATCAACCTTATTCCCGGCTTTGAAACCTACTTAGGAAACTACCGAGTCATCCATAGCATGCTGCAGCAGATGGATGTTAATTACAGTCTATTGAGTGATCCTTCGGAAGTACTCGATACGCCAGCTGATGGCGAATATCGTATGTACGCAGGCGGTACACCGCTGGCTGAGCTAGAAGATGCACCAAACGCGATTACCACCATTTTGCTGCAACCCGATCAGTTGGTAAAAACCAAGAAGTTTGTGGAAGGCGTTTGGAAGCATGAAGTGCCTACGCTCAATATTCCAATGGGCTTAGATTGGACCGATGAATTCTTAATGAAGATTTCTGAACTCACTGGCAAAGCGATCCCTGAATCACTGGCGACCCAGCGTGGCCGTTTAGTAGACATGATGACAGACTCGCATACTTGGCTACATGGCGTAAGCTTCTCTATCTATGGCGACCCAGATTACTTAATGGGTTTAACTAAATTCCTGATGGAATTGGGCTGTGAAATTAAACACATCTTATGTAATAACGCCGCTAAACGCTGGCGTAAGAAGATGGAAGCCTTGATTGCGCAATCGCCAACTACGGCCAATGCTGAAATTCACGTCGGTAAAGATCTATGGCATTTCCGTTCATTGGTGTTCACTAATAAACCTGACTTTATGATTGGTAACTCATACGCCAAATTCATCCAACGCGATACCAAAGCCAAGGGTGAAGAGTTTGAAGTACCCCTGATTCGACTTGGTTTCCCTATTTTTGATCGCCACCATCTGCATCGTAACACCACTTTAGGCTACGAAGGCGGCATGTATATGCTGACCACGCTGGTCAACGAAGTGTTGGCAAAACTCGATGAAGACACTTCAGAGCTGGGTAAAACAGACTACGGTTTCGATCTGGTTCGTTAAACCTCGTTATCTGTATGAAGCAATGGCCGGTGCACTGCTCCGGCCATCTTAAGGAATCTAAGTATGCCAAATCTTATTATTAGCCGTGAAGCTTCCGGTGCGCTGCAGGCTTATATCGCCAAGAAAGACCTGGAACTGCCCATTCAAAATTTACAGTTTGAGCAAAGCGACCAGTGGGGCGGAGAAATCGAACTCAGTGATGGGAGTAAATATTACATAGAACCCGTTAACCCAGAGCCTACCTTGCCTAAAACCTTTCGTGCCCGTCGAGCCTAATGTTTAGTTTTATCATCAGGAGAAAGTTATGAGCGTTTCAATGAGTGACCAGTTAGCCTTAAGGTTAGCCATGGCGTCGAAAGCGATGCCTGATATCGAATTAAAACAATTTGTCGATATCTTGGTGAAACACTGTGGTGAGCCGCTGACCGAGAAAAAGCTTCGTGCTTTAAGTCCCAAGGCTTTACGCGAAGTACTTCAGTCTTCAAGCGCTCATCTTGAACGCGGTCAAGTGAATCAAGTACATGCCATTTTTAGTTCGACTCAGATCAGTGCTATGCAACCACCAGAAGTGCCCGTGAGTCGCGAACTCTCTGGATCGGTGCTGCAATTAGCCGTGAGCTCGAACAATTTGGAAGATATAGACGGTCATTTTGGATCGTGCTTGCGATTTCTGATTTATCAGGTGAACTCACAGGGCTATCAATTAGTCGATGTGCGCCCAGTGGTGGAAAATAAAACAGGGGACGAACGGACCAGCTATTTGATCGAACTAATTGGTGATTGCCAATTGCTCGCGACCCTATCGATTGGCGGGCCAGCGGCGGCACGAGTTAGTCGTGCCGACATTTTGCCGCTGAAGCAATTAACCCCGCAGCCCAGCCAGATTATTTTAGAGCGTTTGCAAGAGGTGATGCAGGCCCCCCCACGATGGTTACAACGCTTGCTTGAGAAGCAACAAGCAATACCTACAGAGGACTGTTTATGCACACTGTAACAAACAAAGACATGAAACAATGCGGCTGTAAGGGTGAAGCGCACAACCATCAACCCAAACATCAACATGAGTGCCAATGCCAGCAAGAAGGGGGAGAGCATACAGCCGAACATCAATGTGGTTGTACTTCAGATCAAGGCGAAACCCAATTTGAAGCGCTGGATATGGCGATGCTCGGTAATTTAGTTCATCGCCTCGCGGACCCAGCCACTTTTGAGCAAAAGTTGAGTTGTTTTACCAAGCATCATCCTGGCGTTCGGGTGATCGTGTGTAGTGAGGACGACATGGCAGAACGTGAACCGTTTCTGGCCTGCGAACACTTTGACATATTTTTAATGGCTAACGGTATGGGCTGCGCCCGTATTACCGACGGTATTGAACTGGCCATTGGTGTAATTATTGCGATGCACGAAGAGTAGACCTTTGCCGCCACTATCAACCAATAAGCCTCCTCAATTTGCTATGAACCTATCGCAAATTGAGTGAGGCTGCCAATTCTGATCTTGAACCATTGCAGGGTTGTGACGAAGTCTGAATGCGTATTTAGAAGGGCTTAACGGTGTGTTATGCAACATTTCAGTTTTATCTTCGGCGTATAATATCAAAACTAAAAGTATCATCAGCGTAGTAATCGTTGGTATAGCAAAAAACTTCGCCTTGATCGCTATGATATATCTCTTCTAACAATATAAAGCTGGCAATTTCAGACTCAAGGTTTTCGATATCACGTCGGGTTAATACTGTCGATCTGATCTTCGTTTTTGCGTAGGAGATAGTGTTACCTGATTTCTCTAAAAAATCGAATAAAGAACCACATAAATCCTCTGTAGAAGCACCGCTGAGGGCATCCATTTTAAAACTGTGACGGTTAAATACGGCTACTTTACCATCGGCGTATCGAACACGCTCAATTTCTAGGTAGTTCTCACCTACATTGATATTTAATTTATTGGCGATGTGTTGGTCAGCGGATTTTACCTTGGTGTAACGTAAATCTGTGGAGGGCATTGCATCACAGCACTTAATCGCATCCGTCACACTAAATAGTTTACTGATATCGAGATTAAGGGTTGTCAGACCGCTTCGCAAATAAGCGCCTTTCCCTCGGACTCGATAAACAACACCTTCTTGGATCAGTTGAGCTAAGGCTTCTCGCAAGGTTGACCTAGATACATCGAATTGTTCACAAAGTGTTAATTCAGAAGGGATTTTTATATCTCCACTAAGCTTTGAATTCGCCGCTATCGCCAATATTTTAGACTTAATACTACCAGCAGCCACTTTCATTTTTCCCACGTTAGTTCTCCTTATAACAAACTTCATATTACGGGTATTTGTAATTAATGGAAAGGCAATTACAAATTTGAGAATTTGATCACGTTAATACTGAACCATTATACCGCACAATGGCATCGTTGTCAGACAGCGATGGGTTATTAAGTGATAAATAGGCTAATAAATAGCTTTTTAACCGTTAAAATTGATTTGGTGTCAGACATCGCGATTGATGGAACATTAATTTAACGATAAAGGACCCTACAGTGAATAAGTATTTTATTGGTATCGATATCGGTACCACCAATATCAAATCTGTACTATTTAATGAAAATTATAATCAGGTCTTCGCGGCTTCTCGAGCGAACTTTACGGCTCAGCAACAGGAGGGGTGGTCGGAACAAAATATGACTATGGTGTTGGAAAAAACCATAGAGACCTTAGTTGAGTTGGTGCAAAGCAGTGGTGTTTCGGCTAATCAAATAAAAGCAATTGGTATCAGTGGCCAAGGTGAGGGGGCTTGGTTAGTCGACAAAAATGGTGAGCCAGTTAGAGACGCGATTATTTGGAGCGACACTCGAGCGTCCGGTCTCATTGATTCATTGAGTGAAGATTTGGTTCAACAGCTCACCGATGAAACTGGTTCGCCACCCCATCCGGGTAATATGTCGATGGTGATGTTGTGGCTTGCAGAAAATGAACCAGAGTCTTTGAATAATGCTAAGTACTGTCTGTTTGCAAAGGATTGGATAAGGCTCGGTTTAACCGCTAAAGCAAATTTAGAAGTTAGTGATACTGGGACATCTATCATGTCTTTACAGCACAGCAAAGTTTCTAACCTCGTTTTGGAAAAACTGGGATTGACACAATACCGCGGACTACTTCCTAAACTCGGACAAAGTGCTGATGTTGTGGGAACGATTACAGCTAGGGTTGCTGAAGCGACAGGGCTTGACCCTGCTACTCAAGTTGTGATGGGGGGCGTCGACGTATCTTGTGCTGCACTTGGTTTAGGTGCCACCAAGCAAGGTGATGTATTCAGCATTTTGGGCACAACTTGTTGTACCGGTGTTATTTCTGAGCAAGCTCATGTGAAAGGTGAGGGGTTACGCTGTATTCCTGATGTTATTCCCAACTTATATATCGATTTAATCGCTACCTTATCAGGCACGCCGAACCTTGATTGGGCGATTGAAAATATCGCTGCAAGCAAAGACTTTTCCGAAGTTGAAAAACTAATTTCCCAAGTATCAGTTGGCAGTGGGGGGGTTTGGTATCACCCCTATATTGGCGGAGAAAGAGCCCCTTTTATGAATGTTAATGCAAGGGCTTCTTTCTTTGGGATCAGTAAAGGGACAACGACAGCCCACCTATTGAGAGCTGTATTCGAAGGAATTAGTTATACCATCAAAGATGCCTTACAAGGGCACCCTCATGGGGAATATATCTACTTAGCAGGCGGTGGCTCAAATTCAAAAACTTGGTTACAAATCATAGCGGATATGACAGGGCGAACGGTGATTGTTGGAAGTGACTCTGAGCTTTCTGCTAAGGGAGCTGCGATGCTAGCGGGAATAGCAATGGGGGACTTAGTTGATTTAAAAAATGAAGCTTATTTTAATGTCGCATTTAAATTAGAACCAATTCCAAAAAATGTCATGAAGTATGAAAAATTATATCAATTGTATCGAGAATTCCGAGTTTCGGTTAACCGTTTATGGGATTTAAGAACAGAGTTAAGGAAAGATAGTTAATGAAAATTTTATTTACAGCAGAGCATGATGATAATTTGTCTGATCTGAAAAAACTAGGTGAAGTACTTATTGAGGGATGGGCTTTAGGTAAGCCAAAATTGAGTGAAAGCGAACTTATTTCATTGGCGTATGATTGTGATGTTATTATTACTTCTTATGATGACATTACTGCTGAAGTTATAAATTCTTGTAAGCAACTAAAATTAATTGCTTGTACTAGAGCTACTCCGGTAAATATTGATTGTGAAGCGGCTTCAGCCGCTAATATACCGGTAATTTACACACCGGGCCGTAACTCTGATGCAACCGCAGAACTTACCATTGCACATATGTTATGTGTTGCTAGAAATATTCCACAGTCACATATGGCGCTAAAAAATAAACAGTTTACTGATCATGGGCAGCGTGAGACAAGCTGTGTACAAAAAGATGCTATTTGGGATGTGACCAAAGAAAGCCCGTACGAAGTTTTTAAAGGTGTTGAATTACACGGGAAAACCTTAGGCATCATTGGCTATGGTTCGATTGGTCGACGAGTTGGCAAGATAGCGCGTGGTTTTGGGATGGCCCTCAAAATATACGATCCCTTCGTATCTTCGGTTGATGTAAATGAGCCTGCAGTGCAACTAGCGAGCCTTGAAGAACTGTTATCTAACGCCGATTTTATTACTTTGCATTTAAAAGTCACAAAAGAAACAGTTGGTTTTATAAACCAAGAACGAATTTCTTTGATGAAAAAAAGTGCTTTTTTAATTAATACCTCTCGGGCTGCCGTGTTAGATGAAGAAGCTGTTATTACCGCTCTGAGAGAAAATAAAATTCGCGGTGCTGGCTTCGATGTTTATTCTCATGAACCAATTTTTTCCGATCACCCGTATATTAACGAATTTGATAATGTGACAATTACACCACATATTGCGGGTGCAACAATTGAAGTGTTAAGTAATCACACGAAAATGATTGTTGATGAAATAAAAAGATTCGTAAACAACCAACCATTATTATATCGATACAACTAGGAAACGATTATGCTTCTGAAAAATGAACGAGAAGAAATTATTGATACATGCAAGAAACTAGTGACTCATGGTTTAACTTTGGGCACTGGCGGTAATATTTCAGTATTTGATCGACAACAGGGAATCATGGCAATTAGTGCATCGGGCGTTGATTATTTTTCAGCCAAGCCAGAGGACATTGTATTAATGGATGTAGACGGCGCTATTGTTGATTCAAAGAGAAAACCTAGTTCTGAATGGGGAATGCATAAAATATTTTATGAACGCAGAGACGATATTAATGCCGTTGTTCATGCTCACTCCACTTATTCAACGGTATTAGCAACGTTAGGGCAGGGGCTACCCGCATCGAATTATCTTGTTGCATTTTCTGGCCTTGATGTGAGATGTGCCAAATACCAAACCTTTGGTACACCAGAACTTGCCGAAGCGGCATTTGAAGCGATGCAAGATAGGAAAGCGGTATTGTTAGCCAACCACGGTTTATTAACCGGGTCAGGTACTTTAGATGCGGCCTTTAACATTGCCGAAGAAATAGAGCATTGCTGCAAAATTCATTGTATCGCATCGAGCGTAGGCAAACCGATGATTCTTCCCGAAGCTGAGATGGTTCTCATGCAAGAGAAGTTTAAAACCTACGGTCAACCACAAAAATAAAAATAGATGACTTTATACATCCTTAGCATATTTTAAGGATGTATAGCCCTACATAAGGTAAAAACTATGGAATACATTCAAGCTTTTATAGGTTTCTTTAGTAAGTGTGGAGAAACTTTCATGGCAATGGCAGGTGGAATTATTCCCATGCTTATTGCGTTACTTGTTGTTGTGAATACCTTCTTTAGATTCATTGGTCAGGAGCGGATGGATAAAGTTGCTGGCCTGCTAGGTAAAAATCGGATCTTAGCCTATGGCGTATTACCGCCCATCTCTTGGTTATTGATGTCTTTTCCTGGCGCTTTAACCATAGGTAAATTGTTACCAGAGAAAAATAAACTAGGGTATCAGGATGCTTTGGTGACGACTGCCCACCCACTTACATCCTTATTTCCTCATGTTCTTCCTTCTGAATTATTTATTTGGTTGGGGGTCTCGGCAGGGATCTCTCAGCTTGGTTTACCGATAGAAGACTTGGCAATCCGATTTATTGCCGCAGCTATTTGTATTGGTATCGTCAGAGGGTTTACTACTGATGCTATTCACACCTTTATGAAAAACCGTGCGGACAAGAAAAAGCCAATTGACGAAACCATCACACTAGACACAGAAGAGGGCGCATAACATGAATGTTAATAAACTAAAAGGGAATGTGTTTCTAGATATTATTGAAAAGTTAGGAGGCAATATAGGAAAGGTAGTCGGCCATGTATTTGAAGCCGCGCAAGACTCCTTTACCTTGGTGATTAAAACCGTATTACCGTTCATGGCATTTGTGGCCATTTTAATTACTTTTGTGAATGAGACTGGCTTGGGGTCATTAATCGCCCACGCTCTCACTCCCTTAGGCGATAGTTTAATTGGATTAGTCATCTTAGCGGCAATTTGCGGTTTTCCTTTAATTGCTCCGATCCTCAGTCCTGGTGCCGCAGTTGCGCAAGTTGTCGGTGTCACCATTGGCGGTTTGATTGGTAGCGGTGTTATTCCACCTATGTACGCTTTACCGGCGTTATTTGCCATCAATGTTCAGGCTGCATGCGATTCTATCCCCTTAATGCTTTCGATGCAGGACGCGAAACCTGAAACCATAGAGACTGGGGTTCCAGCCTTGCTAATATCTCGACAAATCACTGGCCCTATAGCGGTGGTTATCGGTTACATTTTTGCGATTGGTTTGTATTAATTTAGGAGAATTAAGCTGTGGCAATTTTTTTCAACTTACCTAAACAAAGTCTTTTAGGAAGAGGGGCGCTAAACGACTTAGTTGGCCTGTTAAAAACAAAAAACTTTTCGAAAGCATTATTGGTCACCGATAAGGGACTGGTTGAGTGTGGCTTAGTGAAGCAGGTCACTCAGTTATTTGAAGCGAATCAACTGGACTATGTGGTTTACGATAAGGTGCAGCCGAACCCTTCTATACAACAGGTAATGGCGGGCAAAGATGTTTATTTATCGCATGGCTGTGATTATGTCATTGGTTTGGGTGGCGGTAGCGCCATTGACGCTGCGAAAGCAATTAATGTGGTGGTACATAATCCTGGAAGCATTGCTGACTATGTGGTGGGTGGAAGGCCCATTTCTCAGCCTCTTGCGCCGTTAGTTGCTATTACCACAACGGCTGGCACAGCCTCGGAAGCGACTCTGTTTTCAATTGTGACGGATATCGAGAAAAAACTGAAGTTTATGATCGCTGATCCGATAGTGATGGCTGATATCGCAGTGGTTGACCCCGAACTGATGCTAGGTCTGCCTAAGATGACCACGGCTTGTACCGGTATGGATGCATTAACGCATGCGGTTGAAGCTTATGTCTCAAACAGTGCAAATCCTCTCACCGATGCGAATGCTCTGGCGGCAATTAATATTATATTTGAGTGGTTACCAATCGCAAGTCAGCAAGGCGGTGACATTGAAGCTAGAGAAATGATGGCTTATGGTCAATACCTTGCAGGCCTTGCTTTTAATACCGCGGGTGTAGGGTTGGTTCATTCGATGGCGCATCAAATGGGAGCCACTCATGATTTAGCCCATGGTTTATGTAATGCGATCTTGCTTCCTTATGTGTGCGAATATAACGCCAGTCACTCCGATTCAACTCAATTCAAGCTAGCAAAACTAGCTCACCAGTTGGGTTTTGCTAAAGGCTCGGAATCACTGGAGACTGCCTGCAATATTTTTATTCGTGAAGTGTTGTTTCTATCCGAACAGTGTGGCGTTCCGAGAAATTTTGCCGAGTACCAATTTTCGGAGGCCGATATTCAACAATGGTTAGCGCCAGCCTTGAGTGATCCGTGCACTTCTTTTAACCCAGTTATACCTTCCGCGTCAGATGTTCTTGGTTTGTATAAAAAGGTGATCTAATCGGTCAGTACGAGTAATCCTCTTATCCTATGAGGTGGGGGATTGCTATTTATGCCTGATGTAATTTTGCTGCGTAACAGCTCATTACTTGCTATGACTTTGCTTGATGTTCCTTGGTCAAAACATAAGCCGAATATGACCAAAGCTCAGGGGGTTAACATCGATGATATCAAGCCACCAAATAAAGGTGGCTTGATTATTTTGCCATCGTCGCGCTTAAAGACGTTCTATGGCATAAATCGCTCCGGAATCTTTCATTGGTTGGAGTTGATTGAGGTCTATGTATAAAGGTTCGTCATCATAGTAAGTATCAGCTAATGCCTTGCTTTCATTGATATCTTTACGCGCACCAGCGGCCTTGTTGTAGGCAATTTGGCTCACTTGAAACTGAATTTTGTTTTCTGAAACCTGTTTGATCCGGATCAGCCCGTATTTGTATTTGCTGTCTGCTTGGGGAAATATTTTTGTGAAATTAACAATATATATATCGTTAATCGCGGGTTGCTCGATATAAGCCACTTCTTGAAGGCTATTTTGCTGTAAGGAGTAACTTAGCGTTAAGGCCAAACAGGCAATGATAATCAGCCCGGAAAACATCGGTAGAGTGTTTTTTAGATTATAAACAGTCTTCTTGATTTGCTTCGCTAAGTCGCTTGGTAATTCTTTGCCGATGAGTGTTTTTTTGCAATGAGTACATTCGATACCAACCTTTTTGGAGGTAACAAATGTGGGGATCCAATATAGGTGAAAGTATCGAAGTAAGCCGAAAGTAATAAACTGTTCATTTTCACAACTTGGGCACTGGAGTCCTTCTATGACCTGCCCTGATATGGATTTACCCTTTGAGCCAAAAAATATCATTCCTTTCTCCGTTTTTGCTTCAGTTGTTATTACTTTGTGGTTGCTTATGACGACAAAGTCATCAGCTGATCACGATTTCAGCATTAAATAATAGTTTACTTATTAAACGTCTGTCGTTATTCAAAATCAAGAATAAATATCTAATTTAAAGCGGCATATGAATAGCGAATAACTTGGTGAATTTTGGTTTAACTTAAATCTGTATTTATCGCTACGTTTTTGTGACTGATACCGTACATAGTTTTTACAGCTGCCATGCAAAAGCCAATACGAGTCACTCAGTATGAGAGCGATAAAACATCTGGCTCAAGACGTTTCAACTTTTCGCTTGAAGTCATATTGAACGGTATTGACTTGGTTTACGCTCGTCTTTTGGCAAAATTAATAGGTTTTTCTGTGGCACAAACACCGACCTAAAATCAGTCATGGCGAATAAGATCTATTTATCTGTTTGTAATCATCGGTGAAAATACATTCAGTACGAAGTATTGTGCCGCTTGGGAACACTTTATACAGAAACAAGAATGTGTACATAACGCTATGATAACATTGTATTTTATTCGGTTTTAATTACGCCGTTATCAAACTGAATACTTGAAGTTCGTCACAAAAATGTTTAGAGTACATAATAAATATGAATGATTTAGTTTCATACAAAATCAAGGATGTAATTAATGCGAAGCATACTAGAAGTGAAAAGCTTGTATAAAGTGTTCGGTGAAACACCCGAACTCGCTTTTCCTCTAATAGACAAAGGTCTCGATAAAGATCAAATATTCGAGAAAACAGGACTCACCGTTGGTGTGAAAGATGTTTCACTAAGTATTCAAGAAGGTGAAATTTTCGTCATCATGGGCCTATCGGGTTCAGGAAAGTCCACCCTTGTGCGTCTGCTAAATCGATTGATTGAGCCTACTCGAGGTAGCGTATTACTGAATGGAAGAGATATCGCTAAAATATCCGAAGCAGAATTAAGGGAAGTTCGTCGACAAAACGTTTCTATGGTGTTCCAAAATTTTGCGCTGATGCCACATATGTCAGTGATTGAGAACGCAGCCTTTGGTTTGGAACTGGCAGGTATTGAACTCAATCAACGCAATGCCAGTGCGAAAGCCGCCTTGGATAGGGTTGGCTTAGATGCCTACTGTGACTCATATCCAGATGAACTTTCTGGTGGTATGAAGCAGCGTGTTGGTCTTGCAAGGGCTCTGGCGAACGACCCAGATATTTTGTTGATGGACGAGGCTTTTTCCGCTCTCGACCCGCTGATCCGCACCGAAATGCAAGATGAGTTAATCCGCTTACAAAATGATGATAAACGAACGATTGTATTTATCTCTCATGACCTCGATGAAGCCATGCGTATTGGTGATCGAATTGCTATTATGCAAGATGGGATCGTCGTTCAAGTGGGAACTCCTGATGAGATCTTACAAAAGCCAGCTAACGATTATGTGCGGTCATTTTTCCGTGGGGTAAATACGGCGACTATTTTCACAGCCAAAGATATCGCACTTAAAAATCCTGCGGCAGTATTTAAGAAGCATGATAATGACGGTCCGGCGACCGCAATTCAATTGCTGGTAGATAATGATCGAGAGTTTGGCATCGTCGTTGACCGGGCCAACAAATTCTCGGGTATTGTCTCCTTAGATTCACTAAAGGCTGCCAAGAAAGATAATGCATCTTTAAGCAGCGCTTTACTTCCTGACACCATCACTATTGACCCAGAACTATCCGTTAGCGAGCTGATTGGCCCAGTTGCTCAAGTTCCTTATTCGGTGCCAGTTGTCGACCAACATGGTAAGTATTTTGGCGTGATTACTAAATCACGACTGTTAAAAGTATTAGATAGAGAATAGACATGACAACGGAAACAACGCCTGCGACAGAGATAGTAGACCCTTGGGCGACCGCAACTTCAGCGCCGGTTGCCGATCCTTGGGCAACCGCCACGCCTGTAACATCTGCTGCTGATCCTTGGTCCAGTGGTGCCGCAGACACCGCCAGTGCAGCCAATGATTGGCTAACGACCAATGCTGTACCAGAGTCATTTGATTGGCTTCATCCTTTTAAGGAAGCAGTTATTCCTTTCGATCACTGGGTCGAAACCGCTTTAAACTGGTTAGTCGCCCATGGTCGGCCGTTATTTCAAGCCATTCGGGTCCCAATTGACATTATTCTACAATCTTTTGAAACGACCCTAGTGTCAACACCAGCACCGATAATGCTGTTTATCTTATTTTTGATTTCTTGGCAGTTAGCTGGGCGCAAAATGGGCATTGCATCTTTGCTGTCACTGACCATTATTGGTTTAATTGGCGCATGGTCTGAAGCCATGGTGACCTTGGCATTGGTGCTAACCTCAGTATTTTTCTGCTTATTAATTGGGCTCCCCATGGGGATTTGGCTGGCGCGAAGTCAGCGGGCTGCACGCATTATTCGACCTATGCTAGATGCCATGCAAACAACCCCCGCTTTTGTTTATTTAGTCCCCATTGTGATGTTATTTGGTATTGGTAATGTGCCCGGTGTGGTGGTGACGATTATTTTTGCCTTACCACCAATTGTTCGGCTCACCATTTTAGGGATCCAGCAGGTTCCAGAGGAGCTTATTGAAGCGGGACACGCCTTTGGCGCAAGTTCGAAGCAAATGCTTTATCGGATTCAACTTCCTTTAGCGATGCCCACGATTATGGCCGGAGTCAATCAAACCTTAATGCTGTCTTTATCGATGGTGGTTATTGCGTCGATGATCGCTGTGGGTGGCCTTGGTCAAATGGTACTGCGTGGTATTGGCCGTTTAGATATGGGGATGGCCTCGGTTGGCGGTCTCGGTATCGTTATTTTAGCTATTTTACTCGATCGGCTGACTCAAACCATTGGTGTTGAATCGCGTGATCAGAAATCACGCTGGTATCACAGTGGCCCAGCAGCTTTTATTCACTCTATCTATCGTAAAGTTAAATCCTAATTAGACTTGAAACTCAAGGAGAGAAATATGAATACAACATGGAAAAGCTTGCTTACTGCAACGACCATGCTTACGGCGACACTTTCAACTACGGTCTTAGCCGAAAAACTTCCAGGTGAAGGTATTACGGTTCAACCCGTTCAGTCAACTGTGGCAGAAGAGACATTTCAGACTCTGATTGTAAATAAGGCGATGGAAGCTTTAGGTTACACCGTGAGTCCAACTAAAGAAGTGGACTATAACGTTGCTTATACTTCAATTGCTGAAGGTGATGCAACGTATCTAACCGTTGGCTGGTTTCCATTGCATGCCGATAAATATGCAAAAGCGGGCGCTGATAAAAAATTCTTTCGCTCGGGCGAGTATATTTCTGGTGCCGCTCAAGGTTACTTAATCGACAAAAAGACCGCGACTAAATACGGTATTACCAATATTGCTCAATTAAAAGATCCAAAAATCGCTAAGTTATTTGATGCTAATGGTGATGGCAAAGCTGACTTAACGGGCTGCAACCCTGGTTGGGGATGTGAAGGTGTGATTGAACATCAACTTTCCGCTTTCGGCTTAGAAAATACAGTTACGCATAACCAAGGTAATTACTCAGCGATCATTGCCGATACTATTTCTCGTTATAAAAATGGCGGTTCGATCTTGTATTACACCTGGACCCCTTATTGGGTGAGCGGTGTATTGGTCCCAGGTAAAGATGTCGTTTGGTTGGAAGTCCCGTTCTCGTCGCTCCCTGGCGAACGAACAGATGTTGATACCACTTTACCGAACGGTAAGAATTATGGTTTCCAAATGAACTCAATGAATATTGTTGCGAATAAAAAGTTTGCCGCAGAAAACCCAGCCGCAGAGAAGCTATTTTCTATCATAAAACTGAACATTAACGATGTTAGTGCTCAAAACATGATGATGAGTCAAGGGAAAAACAAAAGTAAGGATATTGAAGCCCACGCAAATGGATGGATTAAAGCCCATCAAAAACAATTTGATGCTTGGATAGCGGAAGCGAAAGCCGCTCTCGTGAAATAAGCAACGCTGGTTTTAGTTATCGGTGAACTCTAAAAGTTCTGAGAATTTGACGCTTAAAAGGGTCACAGGCTCAGAACTTTTTTATTGGAAACTAAACACGCATTGAACAGAAAGGTGACTTGTACCATATCGAGCTAAGTTAATTATTGCTGAGTTTACTATTTTATAATTTCTAGATATGCGTATTCATGAGCGATGCTGAACGCCACTAATACCAGTAGTCCTGACATGGATCGATTAAATATTTTGAAGTAAACCGGATTATTTAGCTTTTTTCCAAGTTGCATGCCGATGATCGAGTAGCTAGTCGGCGCGCCAAAAGCAAGCATCGATAAACCCACAGACCAAAGAATCATACTCATTCCATAAATATCTTCTGCCGGGAACTGAATGGTTGCGATAGGCAGCGTTGCAACTAATCCTTTGGGGTTTAATAGTTGTATAAGAAAACCATCCCAAAATGACAAGGTTTTTTTATCATTGGACGAGGGCTTAATATCCACACTCGTTTTCATGATCTTCCATGCGACATATAAAATGTAGCAGCACCCCAATCAACTGAGGTAAGGTAGTAAGACAGGGTTTACCAAGGTCGCACCAAGCAAGCCAAGGCTAATAAAAAGTAGTAACATCGCGAACGCCACACCAGCAAAGAAGCCGATGTGACCACGAGTGTTTCTATTGATACCGCTATGCATGCCTAGTAGATTGACTGGCCCAGGCGAGTACATAATACTAAAAGCATAGATTAGAATGCTTAACATATTGAAACCTCGAATAAATTTATGCAGAAAGTTGGCGTTGGAAGGTTTTTGGCGTCATTCCATATACACGTTTAAAATGGCGGATCAGATGACTGCTATCGGCAAATCCAGCCATGAAAGCCGCTTCATTTAGTGATTGTCCTGACTCGATAATTTTTCGCGCAACATTGACTCGGCAGCTCAATACGTACTGGTGAGGTGTAATCCCAAATTGCTGACGAAATAGCCGAATAAAGTGAAATTTAGACATGTTGGCGGCCATGGCTATATCGTCAATTGATAAATCTTGCGCGAGGCTGGCCAAAATATAATCCTTTGCCCTAAGCAGCAATTTATCGCTTGGTTTATTATTTGGCTTCTCAATGCTTAAAACCCCAGACATTGATACCAGTGATTGCGCAATTCGAAATAAGCAAGATTCAAACTCGATTTTTGAATAGTGGGCTTGGTCGATGATGGACGAAAATTGGAGGATCTGGTGGCGAAGCATCCGGTTTTCGATCAAGGGTTGCTCAAACCTTGGGATCGAATGTTGTGGGTAACCGAGGGCTCGAAATAAGGGATGAAGTTCCTTTGGATGAATATAAAGCATTACATACTTAAGATCTTGCTCTCCTCCGGAATGTCCGTCATGAACTTGTTCAGGGTTGAACAGCAACACTCCACCCTGAGGACTCTTGTGATAAGCTTTTTGGCAGAAAAAATCTTGGCGGCCCTGTAAAGTCACACCCAAAGAATATTCTTCATGGGCATGTTTAGAATAGGAAAAATCACTCATGGTGGCATTTAGCGCGGTGATATTTTTCCAGCTGCTGCTATTGATGAACTGGAATTGATTCTCTTGCGCCATTGGCTTGCCCTTCTCGATTACTCTCCGTTGATCTTGAATATCAGTATAGGGAGACTTGCGGCGAAAAGATTGAACAAAATTGCGAAACTAAGTGCTGAATATTTACGGCATTAGCTTTGTATTTATACCAATGTCACTCATTATCTGCTCATTCTTGTTGGCCTAAATCAGCGCTGACTGTGTCGTGAATCTTATCATTGAGCCTTTAGTTAACGCATTTTATGCTTGGTTATCGGCAGATTTATTCGGCACCATTAGTTTGCAAGATTGGTTTTGCCTGAAAATAACCAAATGGTGATGGTTCGAATTGCGATAAGTTGAGCTTATAGAATCAGACGAGTGATGATCAGCTTTAAATGTGTGAAGGGGTCATATGGCGGGACATGTTGAATGATAATTCCGTTCTGATTTATGTTTACTCCTTTAAATATTAATATTTATCAGTTGCTTAAGAGAAGGATAAAGAGTCTAATTTATCTTTAATAAAGCGTGTACTGCTTGTTACCCCAATGGAGAAAAACTGAGAATGAGCGATGTCATCAATAGTAATTTGTTTTTAGTAAAAGAGCATGTCGGCTTATTCAAAGCTGCCAATAACTTCGATATTTATGACCCTTCTACCGGGGACGTAATCATGCAGTGTAGAGAACCTTCTTTAGGTTTTTTTACCAAGATGCTGCGGTTTACTGACTATAAACGAATGACACCGTTCGACATTCAAATAACCACACCTGATGGGCAGCGCATCGTTCGCCTTCAGCGGGGGATTTCACTGTTTTTATCAAAAGTTACCGTGAGTGATCAAAATAACCAAACGATTGGTGGTTTTGCGCAGAAGTTTTTTTCAATTGGTGGGAAGTTTGATGTGCTTGATAAGCATGATCAAATGATCTGTCAACTGGAAGGAAAATGGACGGGGTGGGATTTCTACTTTAAAAAAGATGGGAAAGAGTTTGCTCACGTCTCTAAGAAATGGGCCGGATTAGGTAAAGAACTATTTACCAGTGCGGATAACTATATTCTTGAAATATCAAATGATGTACCAGAGAACGATGATGTTCGAAAACTCATTTTAGCCGCGGTGATGTGTATTGATATGGTTTTGAAGGAGTAGACGACCGTCCATCAACTGATAGAAGGGCGATGATTGCCTGCGCACTAGCGCTATGTTTCTTCCGGGACTTGGTGCGCTGATCGTTATTTTTTTGAGATAGGTTTTCACAATAAATGGTTAGCGGTAGGGTGAGAGCGTGAGTGTTCGTATTGCAGGTGATCTTAATATAATGGTTTGGATCTGAACTGAACTAATACGGCGTCTGGCGCTCTATGCCTTATGACAACATTGCTAGGTTATAAATATAAAACTGTCAGCAAAATTTTTGATAATAATGCGATTATTGCTAGTAGTTTGATATGAGGAAAGGAAGATCGATATGAGTAAATTTAGCTTTTTTCGTTGTATATGGTTTTTTCTTTTGTGTACTCAATCATACCTTTATATTTAGCAGGAGGGGCTTTTATATTTCTAACTTTTATGTTTAGGTCATATATGCTCTTTGATTTTAAAACCTTTTATCATTTTTATCAAAAAGAAACGAGTATATATGCGTTTGTAAATGTTGTATTTAGTTCATTTTCATTTTTTTCATTATCATTTTTTATTATCTTTTCTCTTTCATATTGGTTTTTGTATGTGGTTAGTCCAGGGGATGTTGTACATGTCATAAAAAACCACAGAACGAGTGTGGCTTTAATCAGAATATAGGTGATTTAGAGGTCGGCATTCCATGTAGACGTATAAAAGATGCAAGATATATTGAAATTAAAAAATTTACCGGTGGGTATCTTTTAAAGATTATTTAGGCTGCAGTGGTCAAAGGATTTAAATTCAAATAAAAAGGTAGCTTGAATAGCTACCTTTTTAAATCAGACTTTGTTTTAGCTAAGGGGTAATTAAACAACCATCGCTACTGTCTGAATTGGTATAAACAATATCACCCACCGGATTGTAGTCTGAGGCGACAATACTGCCCTGTTTTTTGAAGAAATCGTATAACACATCGGCGTCAACATAACCGGTTTGCTGTGGTTCTATCACTGGGTAACCATCACCGCCAGCGGCGCTGAAACTCGGCACGGTTAAGGTGTAGTTATTGCTTGCACTGAATGTTTTACCGTTAATCTCATTAATGTTTACGGTTTGAGCCGTGCAATCAACACTCATTTTAACGCCTGTGATTTGAGCATAACCACCAGAGCCGATTTGGATGCTAGCGACTGGGCCTAAGTAGTCAGTGATTTGTTGACCGGTCATGGTACTGAGCGTTACGGTATTACCGAAGGGTTGCACGGTAAGCACGTCGCGATAACTTATTTCACCTGCCGCAATGGAGGCTCGAACACCACCAGAATTCATTACGCCAATATCTGCGACAACTTTACTACGTTGAGCTTCGGCAACTAGGCGGCCTAAGTTAGTTTGTTTATAACGCACGTTGCTGCGTTCGCCATCGAGTAAGCCATCACTTGTGGCTATCACTTCCCCAAGTTTTTCTTGTCCTTGCTCTTGGTAGTAAGACAGAAGTTGCTCTAAGGCCGCATCGGGCTCGATTTTTTCTCCAGCAAGTACTTCGGCTCCGGTTTCATTACCTTGTGCATCAGTTTCTTTTTTCAATAGGTTCACTGGGATTAATTTGTAGCTAGATAAATGCAGTTCATGATTAAAGTATTCAAAGTCGGCGCGACCGACGTACTTGCCCCATTCATAGGCTTGCATGATGTAGGTGCCGTTTTGTTTATCGGGCACACAGTCGTCTCCGGGCTTGAAGTCGGCGTAAGCACTGCCTTCCATACACACCGGATTTTGTGAGTGACCACCAATAATGGCTTGTAACGCACCGGTTTCTAGATAGTTAGCAAGCGTTACATCTCCCGGGGCGTTGCTGCCGTGAAGGCTTCTTGCGTAGTGGCCCATATGAGTTGATGCCAAAATGACATCAGCGGTTTTTGCCGCTTGAATTTCTTTAATGACCTTGGCAGCTTCTACTTTAGGATCGGTAAATGTGAGTTCTGAAATAAACTCAGGATTGCCAATTTTTACTGTGTCTTCAGTGGTTAATCCAATCACTGCGACTTTAAGACCGTTTACATCGAAAATCTTGTAGGGGTCAAAATAACGAGTCCCATCGGCTTTATAGATGTTAGCGGCGAGCATTGGAAAGTTGGCGATGGAGCGTTGTGAATCGAGGATCTCCAAAGGATTATCGAACTCGTGGTTACCGACTGCCATCGCGTCATAGCCAATTTGATTCATCCCGATGAAATCAGGTACAGCATCTTGTAAATCTGATTCGGGGACGCCAGTGTTAATGTCTCCTCCAGATAGCAACAGTGTCTCTCCGCCATTTGCTTCTACTTCGGCACGGATCTGATCCACCAAGGTTTTACGTGCTGCCATTCCGTATTCATTTTTACTGTTTTTCCAAAAACGGCCGTGATGGTCATTGGTATGCAAAATGGTAAATCGGGTACAAGCATCGCCTGCTTCAGCGCAGCTGTTTGCCTTTGCGATAGCGGCGTCATTATCACTATTATTACATCCTGCTAGTGAAGCTAAAATTGCGCTAGCCACTAGTCCTTTAGTTAATGCGTTTGACATCAAGTTGGATCCTTACTCTATTGTTGTTTGTTAGGTGTGCTTGTATTTTTAGACAAAAGCTCACGACCGCTGCAGTTACGAACGGTTTTAAACACCTTAATCCACTTAGTTTACAAATACATGTCAGTCCATAACTTTATACTGGCCTTGGTTTCTGCCGCAAAACTGATGCGGGGCTTTTTGCTGGTGTTCAGGGTGCTTTTTTATCTCTCGAAGCATGTGTTTTGATGGCTTAAACCGTGCTTTCAATGATGTTATTAGAGTGATTGTGATTTTTGTAAAATATTTGTCAAATGAAGGGGATGACTTTCTCTCTAGGCTCATTTAGGCTTGCCTGAATAATAAAGGGCGCTTTTCCTCGGCTGTCGGCGTATATGCAACTTCGCTTTTGCCTGAATTGGCGTCATAATCCCGACGATGCGCTATTGTCATTGTTTAATTGAAGGCGAATAAATGGAACAAGCTAAAGTAGATAAGAGCTTAATCGGTGTGGGCTCTGCAACCCTAAGTGTATGGGCTGGTGAGCAATCGGGTCACCCCTATGGCGCGACGCAAACGCCCATCGTGGCCAGTGCGGCGCATGCCTATTCTGATATTGATCAATGGTATGAGGTGGCACTAGGTCAACAACCGGGTTTTATCTACAGTCGTATGAGTAATCCAACGGTTGCGGTTTTGGAAGCGAAGCTTAGTGTTTTAGAGCAGGCTGAAGCGGCGGTGGCATTTAGCAGTGGCATGGGGGTGATCAGCAGTGTGCTGTATACGTTTTTGAGTCATGGAAAGCGGGTTGTATCGACTAAAGACAGTTATGGCGGGACTAATAAAATTTTTGAAGAATTTTTGCCGCGTATGGGCGTTGATGTGTGCCTGTGTGACACTTTGGATCATCAGCAAATTGAAGCTCAGATTGCTCAAGGTTGTGATCTCTTGTATTTAGAAACACCCACCAATCCAAGTTTAAAAATATTGGATATTAAACGTTTAGTTGCCGCAGCTAAAAAAGTTGGTGCCTTAGTGGTGGCCGATAATACCTTCGCGACGCCCATCAACCAAAATCCGCTCTCTCTGGGGGTTGATGTGGTGGTACATAGTGCGACCAAATATTTGAGTGGTCATGGTGATGTGATGGGCGGAATTGCCTGTGGTTCTAAGGTCTTGATGGAGCAAGTGCGACATTATCGTGAGATTAATGGTGCTGCGCTCGATCCCTTTGCTGCGTATTTGATTATTCGTGGGATCAAAACACTAGCCTTACGTTTTCGCCAGCAACAGGCGAGTGCTAAAGCCATGGCAGATTTTTTGCTGACACAAGCCTTGGTTGAATCGGTCAATTATCCTGGTCTTGAGCAACATCCAAACCACCTAATCGCCAAGCAACAGATGCGGGGTTTTGGGGCAATAGTGAGTTTTGTGCTGAAAGGTGGAATGGATGCCGTGAAGCTACTATTACCAAAGTTGAAGTATGCCCACTGCGCTGGAAATTTGGGCGCTGTAGAGACAATTTATGGGCCGGCACGTACCACAAGTCATGTAGAAAATACTTTAGAGGAGCGTCAAGCGCTGGGTATTTCTGAAGGATTAGTCCGCATTTCTGTCGGGATTGAAGATACCGACGATCTGCTGGCTGATCTAAAACAAGCACTGGCTGCGACAGCAACCGAATTAGAAAATAAATAATTTATCAATGCAAACAACACCATTTAGTTCAAGGATATACATGAATCCCTTTGTTAAAAACACATTTGCGGGCATTGCCTTTGCAAGTTTGTCACTGATGCATACCACAGCCTCTGCTGCGGAGCCTACCATTGAAACTATTCTGTCCAACGGCGAGTTAAAGGTCTGCTTTGAAGCAGGCTATATTCCCTTCGAGATGAAGAGTAAAGATGGCCGTTATATCGGTTTTGATATTGATATTGCCAAGCTCATGGCGCGTGCTATGAAAGTAAATTTTGTCCCCGTAAATACCGCATGGGATGGTATTATTCCAGCGCTGCAAACGGGCAAGTGTGACATCATTATTGGCGGCATTGCCATCACTCCTGAACGTAATCTCAAGGTGATGTTTTCCAATACCTACATTGAAATTGGTCAAACAGTCTTGTTATCACCAAAGTTGAAAGATAGCGTGAAAAGTTATCGTGATTTAAATGATCCGAAATACACAGTGGTTTCACAAGTCGGCACTACCGGTGCGATTGCGGCGAAGAAGTACCTACCAAAAGCCAATATTGATTTGTTTGAAACTTCGGCGGATGCCGTGTTGCAGGTGAGTAATGGCAAAGCGGATGCGTTTGTATACGACTTACCTTACAACGCTCTATACGCTTCGCAACACCAAGATAAGGTTTATCATTTAGATAGTTCCTTCACCTATGAACCCTTGGGTTGGGCAATTCGTAAACATGACTACCATTTTCTGAATTTCTTAAATAATTATCTTGTTCAAATTAAAAAAGATGGTTCTTACCAGCGGATTTATGACAAGTGGTTTAAGTCGGACGCTTGGCTTAGCAGCATTCAGTAGCCTTCGTTAGGGGGAATGCTTCTTGATAAAAAAGAGCCAGTTTTCGCTGGCTTTTTTTAGGTAACGACTCTCGAGCTTGGTGTCGCGGTATTGATTGGTACCGCAACTCAAGGCTACTAGCTTGTATCTGCGAGTTTGATTCTCGCGGTCACTCTCGTTCGCACAAGCATTATCTCTGGTACCTCATAGGCAATGGTCAGAGTCTTGCTATTGGCGACTCAGTTCATAAAGACGTTGTGCTTGTCGTGTCGCTTCGCTACTCACCTGCCTAAATTCGTCGGCATCACTAACATTTTGATTTGAGATTTCGCGGATCCGTTCTGCAAGCATCTCTACGTTATCAGTGACCTTCGATTGCTCGTTGGTGGCCACGGCAATGTTGTTGGCGCGCTCTTTAATATCATTAAAGGCGCTGACAATTTGCTCGTATTGGCTACGGGTGGTGGTAGAGCGTTGATTCACCGTTTCAGAGTACCCGCGACATTCTTCTATCACCGTAACGCCTTGTTGTGAGGCTTGTTGCAGTTGATTGATCATGGTTTCTATTTCGCCTGCTGATTGCTGGGTTTTTTGGGCGAGAGTTCGTACTTCATCGGCAACCACGGCAAAACCACGTCCAGAATCACCAGCGCGAGCCGCCTCAATCGCGGCATTCAGTGCTAGCAAATTGGTTTGCTCAGAAATACTCATGATGACATCCAATACCTTACTGACCGACTGCGAGTCTTGTGAAAGTTTCTCTATAACAGTGACCGATTCCGCCAATTTATCAAATAGTAAGGAAATGGATTCTGAGTTTTGCTCGATTACGGTAAAGCCTTGATTCACTCGGTCGGAAGAGTCGGTGGTGATCTCCGCCACTGACGCTACATCCTGTGATACCGATGAGGCCGTTGCAGACATCTCATTAATCGCGGTAGCAAGAGTATTATTTTCATCCATTAGTTGTTGCGCTCGCTGTTGGCTTGCCTCGCTCAGGCCATCCATTGAGCTTGCATTATTCTTTACGTTTTCGGCTTCTTGCTTCACACGTTTGAGGATGCCGAGTAAATGATCGCCGTAGTCATTAATCGCTTGCGCTAACTCACTCATCTCATTTTTGCCGTTGATCTTGAGTTTTGTATCGAGCTGACCTTGTATTAATGAGCGAACTTGGTTGGTGGTTAAATTAATGTTGGTAATTAAGCGCTTAGCTGACACCAGTAAGGCAACAATAAACACAAGGATCAAGCCTGCAAAGGCAAGATAGAGGGTGGTGGTTAATGAGCGCATATCTTTTAGTGCCACTTGAGCGGGTAAGATTACCGCCGCAGTCCAGCCTTGATCGGGTAGGGTAAAGCGCACTAGCATCGATGCGTCATTACGAACCACGCCTTGTTTAAACTCAACCATATCCTTATTGTTCGCTTGCAGAGCCGCCGCTAAAGGGGCTAGAGAAGCGTCTTGCTGGCTTAAATCATTTAAGCTGAGCATCGTAATATTTTGCTTACGTAATAAGGGCAGTGAAACAATTTGCCCAGTTTGATCGACAATTAGACTGTAGGTTCCGGTTTCATTGTTTTCAGTGATTAAGCTTTGTTCAATATTAGCTAATTCCACATCGATGGTAGCCACCCCCCAAAATTGGCCATCACGTTGAATCTTGACCGAACAGGTGACCATTGACTCATTGGATACTGGATCAACATACACTTCAGACCAAACACATTGCCCTTGTGTGGCTTGTTTGGCATTGGTGTACCATGATTCCTGCTGGTATGGACTGCTATTTGGCTTATTATAGTCATCTAGGAGGGAGAGCTGGTTTGGCCCTGTTTTGGCCCAAAATAACGAAGCCTTTTGGCTATCTGGGTTAAATTTATTGGGTTCAGGCCAAATGCCACCGCCCACAACGCCTTCACCGCTCTTAATGAGTGGTTCAATGTGGGTAATAAATGTCGCTTTCTCTAGTGGAAGGCCCCCCGCTAGAGCGGCTAAGTTTCGGGTAAGAACGGCGTTTTCGCTGAGATCTTCGGCAATCGCTTTGCCGATGACCTTGGCTTGGAATGTCGCCGTGGTTACGGCTTGGTTCTTAATGACTGGTATAACGACGGTTTGCACGATAGTAAATAACAAAAGTAATGATGCAATCAGCAAAATAGCGCTACCGATATAAAACTTATGTTTAATGGACATGGCGGATACCCTTGTGAAAAATAGAATATTCTTTTATTTGGTTGAGCTTTCTGTTGGTTGAACTTATCGGGAGGTGCTGACCGCAGTTCAAATAAAAAGAGCTACCATTGGCAGCTCTTTTTTATATCAAATGATCATAACTAAATAATTACAGTTTAGCGGCTTCGTCAAATACTTTATGGGTGTAGGCACCTTCGGGCATTTTGGTGATAACCGGTGTTGAATCACTATCGAGTAAGATTTTAACGGTACGGTCAAAGGCTGCGGGTTCGAGGTAACCAATGCCTTTATCGCTATTACTTAACAATTTTGCAACCTCAGTGGCCATGCGAATTTGATGTGCTTCAGTTTGCGCGCCAGTATCATCGTAGTCTAATACAATGAGAGCCGCTTCTTTGGGATGTGCTGCTGCCCATTCCCAGCCTTCAATCGATGCTTTGAGGAATTTGGCATAGGTAGTGACTTTTTTACTGTCTTTTAGACTGTCTTCTAGAACGTACAGGCCATCCTCTAGCGTTGCAACGCCTTCATCTTCATACTTGAATAGCACTAGTTCGTCGTTGCTTAAACCGCCATCAAGCACTTGACCGTATTCGTTGTAGGTCATGGTGGAGACACAATCAGCTTGACCTTGGAAGATCGGATCAACATTAAAGCCTTGTTTCAATACTGTCACGCCATCTTTGCCGCCGGTGGTGGCGTAACCGAGTTTAGACATCCAACTTAGGAAAGGGTATTCGTTGCCGAAGAACCAAACCCCTAAGGTTTTACCTTTAAAATCTGCCGGGCTGTTAATGCCACTCGACTTAAGGCAAGTGAGCATCATGCCTGACTTACCGTAGATTTGACCAATATTGACCAGTGGCAGGCCTTTTTCTCGGGTAGCAAGTGCAGAAGGCATCCAGTCTACAATTACATCGGCACCGCCGCCTGCCAGTACTTGGGCTGGCGCAATATCGGGTCCACCAGGCTTAATGGTTAAATCGATCCCTTGGTCTTTGTAAAAACCTTTATTGAGCGCGACGTAGTAACCGGCAAATTGGGCTTGAGTGACCCATTTTAGTTGTAAGGTTAGTTTTTCAGCTGCGCTTGCGCTGAGGCTAGCGGCCATTAAAGCGACGCCAGATGCTAGTGAAATCAGAGATCGATTCATAGTTAATTCCCTTTATTGCTACAAGTGTTTGAAGTAATTGCCTAGGGGTCTGATGTCCCTAGTGTTTATTCCCACCTCGAAACGAGGGGTGCCAAAATAGCAGTGATTTTTCTAACAAGGCTAAAGCCCCGTAACTTAAAGAGCCGGCAATTGCTGCTACCACAATCGTGGCCCATACCATGTCCATGTTCATTCGGCCAACCTCGGTTGAAATTCGAAATCCCATGCCAACAATCGGGGTACCAAAAAACTCGGCCACAATAGCGCCAATTAAGGCCAACGTTGAGTTGAGTTTTAAGGCGTTAAATATAAAAGGCAGTGCTTGCGGCAGCTGACTTTTGATGAAGATTTGGGTTTTACTGGCGGCATAGGTATGCATCAAATCTCTGTGGATCGCATCTGTTGCCTGTAGGCCGGTTAGAGTATTAATAAACATGGGGAAGAAAGTCATGACCACGATCACTGCGGCCTTGGATTGCCAATCGAAGCCAAACCACATCACCATAATCGGCGCGATCCCCACAATCGGAATGGCCGACATAAAATTACCCAATGGCACCAAACCATTACGTAAAAACGCACTTTTTACCGCCCATTGCGCGACCACAAAACCCGAGGCGCAACCTAGCAAATAACCCGCGAGAACTGCTTTTAAGTAAGTCTGCTTAAAGTCTCCCCATAACATCGGCAGATTATTGATTAAGGCTGTGAAAATTTTAGAAGGGGCGGGTAATAACACTGCAGAGATAGCGTAACCAGTGACGATGCTTTGCCAAGCAAGGATCAGCATAAAAGCAAATAAGCTAGGGATCAGTGGTTTAATATAGCAAGCAAATGCCGGGCGTGAAGTACTCAAATGAGTGAGCTGACTTAACAGCGCCGCAGTGGCGTAAGTCGCTAACAATAAGAGGATAATCAAGCTTGGTGCTCGTTGGTAAAAGCCTGCTTCCACTTTCATCGTCAAAGCCAGTTGCAGTAGCAGCAAGCCAAGATATAAGGCATTAGAAAAATAGTTAAGCATTGCTCAATCCCCCGCGTCGTTTTAATAGCGCCTTTTCAGCCAAACCGACAAGCCATACTAAGAGTGAGCCAAGCAGTGCAGCCATGATTAATGCAGCCCAAATTTGCTGGGTTTGTCCATAATAGGAGCCACTGAGTAAGCGAGAACCTAAGCCACCTTGAGCCCCGGTTGGCAGCTCGGCAACAATGGCGCCAACTAAGGCTGCGGCAATCGCAACTTTTAAACTGGCAAACAGGTAGGGTTGGGCAGAGTACCAGCGTAGTTTCCAGAATACTTGCAGGGTGCTGGCACTATAGGTATACATTAATTCTTCGTGAATGGTGTCGGAGGCGCGTAAACCTTTAACCATACCGATGGTCACCGGGAAGAACGACAAATACATCGAGATCACCGCCTTGGGGACCACGCCCGTAATATTGAGTGCGCCGAGTACCACCACAATGATTGGCGCGATGGCCAAAATGGGAATGGTTTGTGAGGCGATCACCCAGGGCATTAAGCTCGCTTCTAAGGTTTTGTTATGCACAATACCGATGGCAATTAGCATGCCTAATAAGGAGCCAAAAACGAAGCCTAAAAGGGTTGAGTTAAGGGTAATGATGCTGTGAAATACCAAGGAACGCTTAGAAGTTACCGAGGTATCAAAGACCGATTTTTTAAGTTCTAAAGCCACCTGATGGGGGGCTGGTAACATCGGCCTTTTAACTTGATACGCTTGGCTAATGACCTGGCTATAGCTCCAGTCTTGTTTCTTACGTTCAAGGTTATGGATCAGTTGGTTGCCATTCATGATCAATGCGGCTAAATACCAAATGGCGAGTAGCGCGATGATTAAGCTGGCTAAAGACAGCCACTGACGGTCCTTCGTAGTGCTTTGCATAGTTTACTCTCTGCTGTGCTTAGTCAATGGCATGATCGGTGGCCAGTGCGGTACGAATTTCCGCGGCCAGTTCATGAAAAGCCGCTTCATCTCGCAGTGCTAAGGTTTTCAAACGAGGTAAGGGGCTTTCGATGACTTTCACGATCCGTCCAGGGCGCGGTGACATCACCACAATATGGGTCGACAACAGTACTGCTTCGGCAATGGAGTGCGTCACAAAGACCACGGTTTTTTGAGTCTCTTGCCAAATTCTCAATAGTTCTATGTTCATATGGTCACGGGTAATTTCATCCAAAGCGCCAAAGGGCTCGTCCATCAACAACAGGTCGGGATTGAGGCACAGCGCCCGAGCAATGGAGGCGCGCTGTTGCATACCGCCAGATAACTGCCAGGGAAATTTATTATGGAAGTCTTGTAGGCCTACCATCTTCAAATACTTATCGATTTGCTTTTGTTGATGGGTGCCAGTTTGTCCGGAGATTTCCATCGGCAGTGCGCAGTTTTGTTGAATGGTACGCCAGGGTAATAAACCTGGGGCCTGAAACACATAGCCATAAAGTCGATTTAAGCGAGCGTCTCTGGGTGAAGTTCCATCAACCTTTATTTTCCCTGCTGTGGCCTGCTCTAAATCGGCGATCACTCGTAACAAGGTGGTTTTACCGCAACCTGAGGGGCCGATAAATGAAACAAAATCCCCTTCGTTAATATTGAGCTGGATATTCGACAAGGCATTGACCGGTCCATCGTTGGTATTAAACACCAAAGACAAGTCTTCAATGGCAATCATCGAACGATGACTCGGCGCTTTATCGGCAGTGGTTTGTTCAGTGGTCTGTTGTGCTACTGCTAACATAGTCTCTCTCTCATATTTTTATTGTTTTTGGGCGGCTCATTTGAGGCGGCAGCGTTATCGTTCTATTCCAACAGGTGCATGGCTTTGGTTATATTTTTGAACCGCTTCGAAAATCGAGGGAAAGGCTGGACGTTTAATGTAACGTCCGGCACCTTCAACCACGTTTAACTGACCGTTTTTAAAGACGACATTGCCTTGGCTGATGGTGATGTGCGGAGCACCTTGTACTGTTCGGCCTTCGAAAATATTAAAATCTATTTTTTGATGATGGGTTTTGGCCGAAAGGGTATGTGTTTTTGTTGGATCCCAAATCACGATATCGGCATCAGAACCCACAGCAATACAGCCTTTCTGAGGGTAAAGATTGAATATTTTGGCACTGTTGGTGGACGTCACTGCCACAAACTCGCTCTCGCTTAAACGACCTTTATTCACTCCAGAATCCCACAGCACCATCATTCGATCTTCGACGCCAGCAGTGCCATTGGGGATTTTAGTGAAATCGTCTTTCCCATTCGCTTTTTGGTCAGCGCAGAAGCAGCAGTGATCAGTGGCGGTGGTTTGCAGGGTGCCGCCTTGTAGCGCCTTCCATAGAACTTCCTGATGTCCTTTCGGTCTGAACGGCGGGCTCATTACATGCGCAGCGGCACTGGCCCAGTCACTTTGTCGATAGACACTGTCGTCCAACTCAAGATGACCAGCTAAACATTCACCGTAAACTCGTTGGCCTTCATGGCGCGCCCGAGCGATTTCATCCACCGCTTCTTTACAAGAAACATGCACTAAATAGAGTGGCACACCGAGCGATTGCGCAATCCGAATTGCGCGGTTGGCGGCTTCGCCTTCCACCTCGGTTGGGCGCGATAGGGGATGCGCTTCGGGGCCGGTTAAGCCGGCTTTGAGTAATTTCTTTTGTAGGTGATCGACCAACTCGCCATTTTCGGCGTGTACCGTTGGCATTGCGCCTAATTCTAAACAGCGATTGAAGCTATTTACCAGTGTTTCATCTTCGGCCATGATGGCATTTTTATAGGCCATGAAATGCTTGAAACTGTTTACCCCTTCTTGGTTCACGAGTGTGCCCATATCTTGATAAACGCTGTCGTCCCACCAGGTGATGGCGACATGAAAGGAATAATCGCATACTGAGCGAGCCGCCCAGTCCTTCCAGGTTTGGTAGGCTTCCATCAGTGGTTGCTGGGGGTTGGGGATCACAAAATCGATAATCATGGTGGTACCACCGGCCAGTCCTGCGGCGGTGCCACTATAGAAATCTTCGCTGGCGACGGTTCCCATAAAAGGTAATTGCATGTGGGTATGGGGGTCAATACCGCCGGGCATTACCAGCTTACCGCTGGCATCAATCACTTCAGCGTCACTGGGAACATCTAGATCTTGGCCGATGGCTTTGATTAAACCGCCTTCACAGTAAACGTCGGCAAAGATGCTTTGGTCAGCGTTGACCACTTTGCCACCCTTAATTAGTACACTCATTGCTAACTACCTCGTTAATTGATTCAAAGGGGCATCAAGTTGTCTATTGTGATGCAAAACCCTTACCTTAATTAGGTGTTATGCAATAGATTGACCAATTGGACAGTTTGTTGGTTATTGTTAATGCTAAGCCGCATGAACACTGGTTTTATTCGGATAGCCACTGGTTTGCATAGTGAGTCGGATAGACTCGCTTACGCGCCATTGCAGGGCGTATATTCCCACTTTTAGTGCATAAAATTTGAACGAAAATACCGGGTCGTGCTACTGAAAATTAGAATCGAAAAAATAATGCATTATTTAATCCTTAATTATCAGTAGTTTAGTTTTTACCGTCTAACTTCTTGTCCGCTTGGTCAATACTTTGCATGGTTGAGTGCAACGCCGAGGGCGGATTTAACACAAAAATGAAACAGTTTGGTTGAGTGGAGGCCAGTATGAGTAGCTACAAAATTAATAGTGATCGTTTGTGGGACAGTTTGATGCAAATGGCAAAAATCGGAGCCACCGAAAAAGGCGGTTGCCGACGATTAGCATTAACTGATTTAGATAAACAAGGTCGAGAGCTTTACATTAAATGGGCTGAAGAGGCGGGTTGTAGTGTAAAAATTGATGCTATTGGTAACATTATGTGTACTCGCCCCGGTGAAGATATGAGCCTGCCGCCTGTGGGAACGGGCAGTCATTTAGATACTCAGCCTTCGGGAGGAAAATTTGATGGTGTATTTGGCGTATTATCGGGTTTAGAAGTGGTCCGTTCGCTCAATGATCGTGGCATTAAAACCAAACATCCCATTGAGATTTCGGTCTGGACCAATGAAGAAGGCTCGCGCTTCGCCCCCGCGATGATGGGCTCTGGCGTAGTCTCTGGGCGTTTTAGTTTACAAGAAATTTTAGACAGTTTGGATGTAGACGGTTTGCGTTTGGGCGATGAGTTAGAGCGGATCGGCTTTGCTGGCGAAACGCCAGTGACGGGTCGAAAATTTCATGCTTTCTTCGAAACTCATATCGAGCAGGGCCCTTATTTAGAAGCTGAAGAGAAACAGATAGGCGTGGTTACTGGTGGGCAAGGGCAACGTTGGTTTAATGCCACGATTACCGGTCGAGAGTCTCATGCTGGGACGACCCCGATGCACCTGCGAAAAGATGCGTTGCTGGCCAGTGCGCAATTGATGCAACAAGTGGAGCAAATCGCTAAAGCACATCCACCAGGGTGTGGCACGGTGGGTTTTGTGCAGGTGTTGCCAAATTCGCGCAATACCATCCCCGGTAAAATTGAAATGAGTATCGATTTACGCCACCCCATCGATGAAGAACTCAGCGCCATGGATCAAGAACTCAAAGCCGCTGTGGCTGAGCTTGAGCAACAAACTGGTGTTGAAGTTGCGCTCGATCCATTCTGGTATTACGAACCTATCCATTTTGATTCGGCCTGTGTTGATGCAGTGCGAAATGCTACGGTCAGTTTAGGTTATAGTCACATGGATATTATTGCTGGAGCAGGTCACGATGCCTGTTATGTCTCTGATTTTGCGCCAACCAGCATGATTTTCACGCCTTGCTTAAATGGTATTAGTCATAACGAGATAGAAAGCACCACTCAGGAAGAATGTGAAGCGGGTTGCTCGGTGCTGTTAAATGCCATGCTTAGTATGGCTGAACAAGTCACAGAAGCTACAACGGTTGAAGATCTTGCGCTGAGTAAATAGCTGCTTATTCTGCGGTGAAATCTAGCTTTCACCGCAACAAAGAAGGATTAGAAATTATTCTAATCCTTCTTTGTTTTTATGCCTAGTATGCGTCTCTATTCCCTGTTCATTGTTGGCTCAAACCAATTTGCTCAATTTTAATGAAGCATCGATTCGTGGTCGTTGCGAGCATTATTTCGCTAAAGTAACTTGATGCCGCAACCTTTAAGCACCAAGCGAGCAATTAATTCCATACCTTCTTCAAAATCACTATCATCCAGGGCTTCTTTGTTTAACATCAGGCTACTTTGAATGGCGTAGTCGGCATAGGCTTGGGTTGAGGCCCAAATCATGAACATTAAATGTTCTGGATTAATCGGTTCCATCCACTGCTTGGCGATCCAATCTCGAAATACCTGGCAGGTTTTATCAAATTGCTGTTTTAACTCGGTGGCTAACTGTTCTCGCAGGTAGGGGGCTCCGTGTAAGATCTCGGCAGCGAAAATCCGTGAAGCGTTGGGGTGTTGTTTGGATTGCTGCATCTTCTGCAAAATGTAATGGCGTAGCGCCACACTGGGATGTTGCTCGGGCGTCATTTGATCCATGTGGCTCATCCATATGACGAGTTGCTGGCTGAGTACCCCCTTATATAAAGCCTCTTTAGTTTTGAAATAATAAAGGACATTGGCTTTGGGTAATTCAGCTTTTGCCGCAATGGCTGCAATGGTGGTTCCCGAGTAACCGTTTTCGGCAAATAACTGCTCGGCAACTAATAGAATTTGCGCGAGATTGTCTTTACGAATATCTGCTAGCTTACGGCGTTTGGTATTCGTGGTGGTGGTTTTGCTCATGGGCTGATTGCTCTCTGCACTAATATGAAGCTATTTGCCTTGATACTGGGCATGCTTAGTTCTACCCACTGACTGACAGCATAACTCTAATCAAGACTTATTGTTAACTATCTGTTTTTTTCATTCAATGACTATTTATTTTTAGCCTTATTAAACAGATGGTTATATTACTAGCCCCGAACCAAAAATCACATCTCCTGACCGTTTGGTCAGAACATGGTATAGGCTTTGCTTTGTTTTTGTACAAGCAGAGAGTTTTATCTCGGCATTATAAAAAAAATAGGGAGATCCCATGGTGATGAGTATGGAAAAGCCTGAGGGCTATTCACAACAGCAGCTAGCCCTTGATCAGATGTTCAAGGATATCAATCCAGCCTTAAGTGCCCGCCAAGCTGGCATCGAAAGTTCGCGTTGTTACTATTGTTACGACGCGCCTTGTATTACAGCCTGTCCTTCAAAAATTAATATTCCGAGTTTTATTGCCAGTATTCATACTGACGATTTAACTGGAGCGGCTAAAACCATCTATCAGGAAAACATCATGGGTGGCAGTTGCGCCCGGGTGTGTCCAACCGAAATTTTGTGTGAACAAGCCTGTGTGCGCAATAAAGAGCAGGAACAGTCACCGGTTAAAATTGGTTTATTACAACGGCATGCCACCGATAATGCGGTGTTTGAGGGACATCCTTTCGAGCGAGCCGCGCCGACCGGTAAAACTATCGCGGTAGTGGGCGCAGGCCCCGCTGGCTTAAGTTGTGCACACCGCTTGGCGATGCTGGGCAATGAGGTGGAGATCTTCGAAGCGGCAGCAAAAGCGGGTGGCTTGAATGAATACGGCATTGCCAAGTACAAACTTACCGACAATTTTGCTCAGAAAGAAGTTGATTTCATCTTAGGGATCGGTGGCATCACCCTGCATACCGATACCGCCTTAGGCCAAGATGTCAGCTTGAGCGAGTTGAAGCAGCGCTTTGATGCGGTGTTTTTAGCCATTGGCTTACAGGACGTTCAGTCCTTGATGTTGCTCAACGAAAGCCATCCGCAAGTACTCAATGCCGTGGATTACATTAAAGAGCTACGCCAGGCTAAAGATCTCGAGGACTTGGCGGTCCCGCTGGACAGCGCGGTGGTGATTGGTGCCGGTAATACCGCCATCGACATGGCCTGCCAACTCAAACGTTTGGGTACAGAAGAGGTGACGCTGGTTTATCGTCGCGGCGAAGCGCAAATGAGCGCCACCGAGCACGAACAGCAAATTGCCAAAAACCATCAGGTCAGAATAAAAACCTGGGCCAAACCAGAGCAAATTAATCTGGACCAAGATGGGGTATTACGCAGTATGACCTTCCGTAAAACCTATAGTGAAGATGGCCAGCTTAAAGATACTGAGCAAACCTTTGATGTTGCTTGTTCGGCAATATTTAAAGCGGTCGGCCAGAAGTTTGCTTACCCCAACGCCGAGCAGCTGATCCCCACCGTAAGCAATGGAAAAATTGCCACCTTTGGTAAGCAAATCACCAGTATTGACGGCGTGTTTGCCGGTGGGGACTGTACCAGTGAAGGACAAGACCTCACCGTAGAAGCGGTGCAACAGGGCAAGTTGGCAGCTATCGCCATTCATCAACAACTTAACTCAGTGGAGGCTTAATACCATGGCCGATTTATCAATTGAATTTGCAGGGATCAAATCTCCCAATCCATTTTGGTTGGCCTCTGCGCCACCGACGGATAAAGCCTATAACGTCGAACGCGCTTTTGAAGCGGGCTGGGGTGGAGTGGTTTGGAAAACCTTGGGCGAAGATCCAGCGGCGGTGAATGTGTCCTCTCGCTATTCAGCAATCTATGATCATAATGGTGAAGTTTCGGGCTTTAACAATATCGAATTGATCACCGATCGTAGTTTGGAAATCAACCTGCGTGAAATCGAGGCGGTGAAAAAAAGCTGGCCCGACCGAGCCTTAGTGGTTTCCTTAATGGTGCCTTGTGAGGAAGAATCATGGAAAACCATCGTGAAACAAGTGGAACAAACCGGCGCTGATGGCCTCGAACTTAACTTTGGCTGCCCGCACGGGATGCCAGAGCGCGGGATGGGGGCGGCGGTAGGCCAGGTTCCAGAATATGTGGAGATGGTGACTCGTTGGTGTAAAACCTATAGCAAGTTGCCAGTGATCGTGAAACTCACCCCGAACATCACTGATATTCGTTTCTCGGCGCGCGCTGCCAAAAATGGCGGTGCTGACGCGGTTTCATTAATCAATACCATTAACTCAATTACTGGGATCGATTTGGATCAGATGGCTGCGCGGCCCTTGGTGGATGGCAAGAGTACCCACGGTGGTTATTGTGGCCCAGCGGTGAAACCGATTGCCCTAAACATGGTCAGTGAAATCGCGCGTGATCCGCAAACTGCAGGCCTACCTATTTCAGGGATCGGTGGCATTGGTAACTGGCGCGATGCGGCGGAGTTTATCTCCTTGGGCTCAGGTTGCGTGCAGGTGTGTACCGCTGCGATGATCTACGGATTCAGAATTGTCAGCGAAATGCAGCAAGGCCTGTCGAATTGGATGGACAGTAAAGGCTACGAGAAAATCTCCGATTTCCAGGGGCTCGCAGTACCCAATACCACCGATTGGAAATACCTCAATATGAACTATAAGGTGGTGGCCGATATTGATGAAGATAAATGTATCGGCTGTGGCCGTTGTTACATCGCCTGCGAAGATACCTCGCATCAGGCAATTAGCAAGACCGCTCGTCCCGATGGCAGCGTCGCTTTCGAAGTGATCGAAGATAAGTGTGTTGGCTGTAATCTGTGCCAGATCACCTGTCCGGTGGATAGCTGTATCAAGATGGAGCAAAAAGAGGCCGATAAACCCTATATGAACTGGACTCAGGATCCGCGCAACCCTTACCGGGACGTTTCTTAGGCTCTTTATCTTAGGTGCTTGCTCTGCTGCATTGGCGGAGCAAGCGTTGCATCAACAAGATCACCGTTTTCATTCTATTTATTTGTTTTTAAAGCTAGAACAAATAAGTCCCAAACTACTGGGTCCACTTTATTTCATGCTTCAACCCAAATTATATGTAATCACAAAAGTTAATTATGACTCTGTTGTGTATTTTTGACTTTTTGTTGGCTCTGCGCTGCAATGGCGATCTGTTCTAGCAAGGATAAGCGATTAAATGAATTTGGAACGAGTAGTACTTGGGGTGGCGTTGGCCGGTCTATTAATTTCATGTAGTCAGCGACAGTCGGCTCCGACAGCATCTCAGCAGACTGTTGTTTGCTGTCAGGTAAACGTTCCATATAATCGTTCTATGACTTACGGGGGCTTAAGCGACGATATCAGCGCGTTGATGAAGGCCGCTAATACTGCTAGTGTTTTCTCCGTAAAGCAGCTGCTAGAAGTTGAGAAAGTTGATGTTAATCAACTAGATAATAATGGTCAAAATGCTTTGCACCATGTTTCATCCTATTCCATTGCAGCGGGCGAGCCTTACCTGAAAAAAATAGCGGTGTTGTTGATTGAAAATGGTATCAATATTGATCAACAAAATCGGCTAGGGGTCAGCCCCTTAATGGCTGCGATTCGACAGCATAACTCAAAGATTGCGATAGAGCTGATAAAGCGTGGGGCAAATGTCAATCTGGCCGATGAAAAGGCGATAAGCCCCTTGATGTTAGCTGCTTATTATGGACAAATCGCAGTGGTTGATGCGCTGCTTGGTGCCGGGGCTAATATCAACGCCCAAGATCAGCAAGGCAGAAATACACTGCATTACTTGGCGACTAGGTATTTGCCTCGTCAATATGCCGATTCAGAAAAAATTGTCCGGATTTTGAAAACAGCGGGTATAGATAGCGCTGGCACTGCAAGTGATGGTCGCTCAGCCTATCAATGGGCGATTGAAAATCAACTCAATAAATTGGCCTTTGTCATCCGAACGTCACCTGCTCAGGGCAGTCGTGAGGAGCAAATAAAGCGAGCGATTGAGCATTTAGAGCTGCCATTTATCGCGAGCTTAACGGAGACAAATGATGGTCAGCAGCGTTTAAGTTCTGCGTTAGCGGGGTGGCTACCGTTACAGGTACAGATGAATCGCTACGACGGTGAACAATTAGATACTAAACAAGCAAAAATGTTGCAATTAATTGGTCCTTATATGGATATTAATCTGCGGAATTCCCGTGGGCAGACCGCTTTGCATATTGCTTCCACCAATTTGCAAATTGAAAGCATGCGCAGCTTGCTAAAATTTAATCCAGATCTGTCGCTGATTGATCATCGTGGACTTACTGCGCTTGATGTCGCAGCCTTGAGCGGAGAAGAGCGTGTTTTTAATGTGTTTTTTCAGCCGACTCAATTGTCGTTGTCATTCACTTTGTTTAAAGCGGATATCCTCAGTCGCGTCGCAGGGTTAGAGGGTCGAGGAGACTACGGTCCTTCGCAGATCACTGATACGCTTTTGCGTTTAGGGATGGATCCAAACGCCATTAACCAAAAGGGACAAACTGCCTTATGTCTCGCGGTTAAGTTTAATAAACCTAGGACTGCGCGGATCTTATTGGACCATGCTGCAGATGTCGATTTTGCTGATAATCAAGGATTGACACCGGTGATGTACGCGGTGAAATTTGGGCGACTCTCCATGCTTAGGCAGTTGCTTCGCCATGATCCCGATTTGACCTTTCGCAATAATCAGGGCTTAAGCGCCATCGAGATGACTAAACAAGTGAGTAGTGTGGGCGGTCAAGGCGTTCAGGAGATTATGTTTTCTTTGTTAGAGCGTTAATCATATGCGCCGAATCTCACGGCTGCAACAGGGTGTTCGCGCTTGATTCACAGCAAGTCGCCAGATAAGCACAAGTCCGTTTTATGTAGGTTTTTACTTACCGTGCAACTTTATTGTGTGGTATGTATTTGCTTCATCAGCTATCACGATTTTTGAGTGCCAAGCTGGTTCGTTGTTTGATGGGTAAGCTTTGCCATTCTTTGATGGCGGTAAAGTTGTTCAAGACTTTACCGCTAGTCGATTAAACTTATATTTTACTGTTGTTCAAAACGAGGGTAATCAGTTAGACCATGATGGTTACCTCCGAATAGGGTGTTGGGATCATGACTCGCCCAGGCTTGATGGTGTTTAATTCGAGAGGGTAAATCGGGATTCGCAATAAATGGGCGGCCAAAAGCTATCATATCGGCGAGGCCGTCTTCTATGGCTTGGCTGGCGCTTGCTGCCGTGTATTTTCCGGCGTAGATAATGGTCCCTGCGTAGGTTTTGCGTAGTGCCTGTTTAAAATGAAGCGGCATTGGCGGCGCATCGTCCCAATCGGCTTCGGCAATGTGCATATAGACTACTTGATGTTGATTGAGCAACTCGGCCACCGCAGTGTAGGTTTGCTCGGGGTAGGCGTCTACGGTGCCATTTAAGGTGGTGAGCGGAGCTAGTCGCACGGCGACTTTGTCTGCACCAATAGCACCCACTAAGGCTGTAAGTACTTCATCAAGAAAACGTAAACGATTGCTAAGGCTACCGCCATAGGCATCGGTTCGCTGATTAGATTCAGAGTCGATAAATTGATTGATTAAGTACCCATTGGCGGCGTGTAACTCTACCCCATCAAAACCAGCTTGTTGTGCATTGAGGGCCGCTTGGCGAAACTGCTCAATCACTAGATTAATTTCTTTTTGGCTCATTTGTTTGGGCGTGACCACATCTATAAACCCCGGTTGCTGACTACCGTTATCCACAAATACTTTCACGTTTTCGGCTTTAAGTGGCGAAGCGGACCAAGGCTGAGCACCGTTAATATTATCCGGGTGAGTGACTCGTCCTACATGCCATAGTTGCGCAAATATCACACCTGCCTGCTGGTGAACCGCATCGGTCACTAAACGCCAGCCGTCAATTTGTGCTTGAGAATAGATCCCGGGAGTCCAAGCGTAACCTTTAGCCCGTTCTGATATTTGAGTCCCTTCACCAATGATGAGTCCTGCTTCACAGCGCTGCATATAGTACTCGGCCATCATTTGATTGGCGGTGTCTCCAGGCTGAGTAGCACGCGAGCGTGTCATCGGCGGCATGACGATGCGGTTTTTTAATCTAAGTTTACCAAGTTGAATGGCTTGAAAGAGTGTGGCTGTCATGTGTGAGATCCTCGAAAAATTAGAGCATCAGTGTAGCAGTTGAGTGCGCTTGCAATCAGTCCGTAGATGACAAATTATTTTTGTGAATTTCACAATAATTAGTTTTAAGTGAAGCTTTATTTTATAGGCTGAGTCGTGGTTGGATAAAGTCGATAAAAGAAGAGATCCGCCGTGCTAATGAGGAAGACTTGTAATACACCGCGTGTATTTGTTCACGGCCCGTATCGTAAACGGCTTCTGAGCCAAATAAGCGGATCATCGTTCCATGAGCGATATCTTGTTTAACCATAAAACCGGACAAACAGGCAATGCCGTTACCGCTTAATACCAATTGGCGAACGGTTTCGCCGTTACTAGCAATCAGTGAGGGAGCCTCTAAACTAAAACCCTTAAGTGGCCATAAATTGAGGTTTTTGCTGGTGAAACCTAATAAATCATGCTGTTGTAAGTCGGTAATATGCAGCGGCACACCACGGCGTGCCAGATAGTCGGGAGAGGCGACCACGTAAAGAGGGCTTTTACCTAAAGGGCGAGCGTGCAGAGTTGAATCACTTAGGCGACCGATACGGATCGCAACATCAACTCGTTTCTCGAGTAAATCAACATAGCCTTCGTTGGAACTCAGTTCTAAGTCAATGTTGGGATAGGCTTGCTTAAAGTTATGTATTAACGGCACCAGTTGATGCAACACAAATGGACTGGCGGCATCGATGCGTAGCTTGCCTTTGGGAAATGCATCGTTTGCTAACAGCTCTTCTTCTGCATGTTGTAGTTGGAGTAGGCCGAGTCGAACGGCTTCGATAAATCGACGCCCCTCATCGGTCTGGTAGATCCGCCGAGTGGTTCGATTGAGCAGTGTCACACCGATCTGTTGTTCAATCTTCGAGACTGCCCGCGAGACTCGCGCGACTTGAATATTGAGCTGCTCGGCAGCAGCAGAAAAGCCACCGCAATCAACGACAGCAATTAATATTTCAAGATCGTCTGAACGGTTTCTCAAATTTAACATATGGGCTCCAGAGCGAGAATGGTTTGATGATGCTATTGGTTGTTACATTCACAATATTTCTTGTGTAACTTATCTTATTTTGACAAATATTATTAACTATTTTATCCCAGTATCTGGCCTTTGTTGGGGTCGGTTCATCAGCGATATCAGTTTCCGGTGAAATATAAGTTCGCTTGCTAAGGTCTTGTTTGGAACTTACTTAGAACGATTCATTTTTTTGGCATATGGGATCTGTACCTTGAATAAATACATTCCGCTTATTCTGGCGATTTACGTCGCTTTTGTATTCTTACAATCGCTGTTTTTTAAATTTGCAGGTTGGTTTGGCCATCCCGCTGACATTACAGTTTATATTTTTCAAACCGTGGGAACTTGGCTGAGCAGCGGTTTAGGGCTGGAGTCGGTTGGCTCGCTGTTTGCTCAGTATGGTGAAACGCTAATTGGTTTGGTGGAATTGGTTGCCAGCATTCTCATTTTACGTAAAGCGACTCGGTTTTATGGGGCTGCGCTTGCGTTCGTGGTGATGTCTGGGGCGATATTTTTCCATCTTTTCACGCCTTTGGGCTTATTTCCGTTTACTGATCTGAGCTGTTTAAGCGACGGTTGTCCACGTGAATATCCGCTGTTTTTTATGGCCGTGGGTGTTTGGTTGAGTAGTGTTTATTTACTTTACGCAAAAGTGAAGAGAGATCGACTCGGCGCTGATAAACGATAAGGACTCGCCGAGCGAGCCCTTTGTTGTTTTTTAGATTTACCGAGTATAGCCGTTAAATTTCTTCTCGTGACCAATACTCGACATTGGCCCATGTCCAGGTAAGAACTGGTAATCATCATCTAGGCTATAGAGTTGAGTTTTAATGGCATTGATCAGCGTGGGGTGATCGCCCTGAGGAAAATCGGTTCGGCCAATCGAACCATTAAATAAAACATCACCTACGATAGCGAGTTTGGCAGCGTGATCGATAAACACCACATGGCCAGGAGTGTGGCCGGGACAATGTCTGACCTCAAGTTCTATTTCTCCTAGAGCGATGATGTCGCCATGCTCTAACCATTGATCTGGGCTGAAACTTGCAACTTCTGGAAAACCAAACATTTGGCACTGCATTGCCATTTTACTAAGCCAAAAATCGTCGTCTTGATGAGGCCCTACAATGGGAACTTGATAGCGCTGTTTGATTAAGCTGCTGGCTCCTACGTGGTCAAGATGACCGTGGGTTAACAATATTTTAGTCACTTTCACACCCGCTTTGTCGACGGCGGCTTGAATGAGCTGCGGGTCGCCTCCGGGATCGACAATTGCCGCTTCTAAGGTTTGCTCACACCAAATGAGGCTACAGTTTTGTTGAAAAGGGGTCACAGGGATAATTTGATAGGCCATTTTACTCATACTCTGAATTGTCTCCCACTTAGTGTACGGATGCGGCTGAATATTTCTACAGTTGTGTGCAACTAAAACGCGACTTGTGGGTGCTTATGTTTATAATACTAATATCTCACCCAATCGAAGGAGATTCCCTTGATAATCAAAGATATTATGCAGACTAGAGTAGTCAGTGTTGATATGGATCAGCGGCTATTCGATATTAAAGACATTTTTGACAACGTGAGCTTTCATCACTTGGTGGTACTCGATGACGATGATCAAGTGGTTGGCGTGTTAACTGAAGCGGATGTGCTGGCGGCTTTAAGTCCTTTTCTTGGTAAGGCTGCGGAGAATCAGCGAGATATTAAAACTTTAACCCAACGGGTTCACCAATTGATGACGCGCGATCCACAGTGCTGCTTCGCCATCACCAGTGTGACGGATGCGGGGCATTTAATGATTGAACAAGGTTTGAGTTGCTTGCCAGTGATTGATGAACATCAGCATCTGCAGGGTATTGTGACCTGGAAGGACATCTTAGCCTTTTTGTTGGTTAGTAATAATAATTCATGAGTTCTTCATTGAGTATTAAGACCCCAATCATGTTTATGGCTTGCACTGGTGATGCGGGTAAATCTTTTGTGTGCGCCCTGATTTGCCCTTACTTGAGTACTCAAGGGCTTGATGTGGTTCCTTTTAAGGTACAAAACATGAGTCACAATGCGGCCGTCACCGACCAAGGAGGTGAAATTGGTCGTGCTTAGTACCTGCAGGCTTTAGCCGCTCGGCAACGGCCTTGTATTGATATGAATCCGGTATGATTGAAACCGCATAGCGAACTCGGCGCACCGCTAGTGATTCATGGTGAGGTGAGCCATCAGCTCCATGCCATCGACTGGCATCAGCGTAAAGCCGTTCTTTGGCCTGCGGTTTTGGCAGGTGTTCAGCGTTTACCACTGCAACATCAATGTCTCGTGATTGAAGGTGCGGGCAGTCCTGCGAAAGTTAATCTACCTAAAAGCGCTATCGTTAACATGGAACTCGCCCTAGCGTTGCAGGCTTCGGTTTATTTGATTGTGGATATCGACTGAGCTGGTGCTTACGCTCATTTGCTTGGGACATGGATGTGTCTTAGCCAAGTAGAGCAAGCTCGTGTTAAAGGTTTTGTCTTGAACAAGTTTCGCGGTGAACAGATGCTATTCGCGGATGCTAATCAGTGGGTTTTGCAACAAACAGGAATTCCTATCGTAGCGGTGCTCCCTTGGACAGCCCACCAACTGTCGGAAGAAGATAATTTTTTTCATCGAAATCAATGGCAGCCGGGCACCACCAACATTGCCTTAATGGTTTATCCCTTTGCCAGCAATCTGGATGAATTTGACCGATTAATTTATCAAGCGGGTGTTAATCTGGTGCCACTACGCGATGCTCAAGATTCAAGTTATTACGATGCGATTATTTTACCCGGTTCGAAAAATGTTGCAGCTAGCCGAATGCATTTGGCGCAGAGTGGTTTAGATCAGGCGATTATTCACGCGGTGAAACAAGGGGTGAGAGTGACTGGGATTTGTGGTGGCTTGCAAATACTAGGCGAGCAAACTCTAGATCCTTTGGGGGGTGAAGGGCAAGGTTTTGAGGGTTTGGCTTTACTACCAATCATCACCGAATATGCCGATGCTAAGGTGACCACGCAACGCGACGTTGAGTGGCAAGAGCAGCACTTAGCTTGTTACGAAATTCATCACGCTGCAAGCCCTTGCGTTGAAGCGCTAAAGCCTTTTGTTGAACAAGTTACCGGCTGGCAATTAGGTGTGGTGCAGGGGAGTTATCTACATGATTTATTTATCAATCGTAGTTTTCGTCAACACTGGCTCGAAAGTTTAGCTTGGCAGGGAGAATGTGAAGACTGGCAGCAGGTGATTGGTCGGGAGTTGGATCCTTTATGTGAGCACTTGGATTTACCCCTAAGTCAAATAAGCCAGCATGCTGGCTTATCCTGAGTTTAAGTTGATTGTTGCGGCATTATTTCATCCACCCTTGTTCTTGATAATATCTTAGGGCACCTGGGTGCAGTGGCGCCGTGAGATTTGTATGGATCATTTGCTGCACTTTTAAATCGGCTAATGCCGGATGTAAGGCGCGTAAAGTGTCGAGGTTTTCAAAAATTGCCGCGACAAAATCATGTGCCGTTTGCTCCGATAGTTGTTTGTCTGCAACTAAGGTTGCGCTGACGCCAATCGATTGCACATCTTTCGGGTTACCATGATAGGTTCCCCCTTTAATGCTTACCGGGGAAAAATATGGGTATTTTTGGGCTAAAGCGGCGATTGTCGTGGTTGACAGACTCAGCAAATTGGATTCACACATTGTGGTCGCGCGGGTAATCGAGGTATTGGGGTGGCCAACCACATAAACGATAGCCTCGGTTTTATTGCCACATAGCGCGCGGCTTTGTTCGTCTGGTTTTAGATGACCTAGCTGGGTAAAATCGCCATCTTGCCAATGCAGCTGTTGCATGATGAGTTTCATCGTCGAATATTGGCCAGAACCAAGTGGCCCTACATTGACCGAATGTCCTTTCAATTGTTCAACTTGGTTAATCTTTAGCTGGGCCTTCGCTAATACAGTAAAGGCCTCTGGATAAAGGGCTAACAGAGAGCGCATCTCCTTATAGGCTCCTTGTTTGGCAAACTCACCGCTGCCTTTGTAGGCTTGCCAATGCACATCCGACTGAACGATCGCTAAATCGATATCGCCACTTCGTAGTGCTTGGATATTGTCACTGGAGCCCCCGGAACTTTCTGCGGTGCAACTGAGTTTTCTATGGTCACTATTTTGTTCTAGTTGTCGACACAAGGCGTTGCCAGTCGGGTAATAGACCCCGCTTACGTTACCAGTACCCAAAAATAAGTACTCGTTCGCCCCGGTGAAGTTGCTGCTTAAACTAAATATAATCAGCAATAAAAAATTGGAAAATCGTTTCATTTTTTCACCTAAGTTTGCTCTTTATCCATAGTGCAAGTTGGTTAATATACACTCTTATGCTAAAAAACGCTTGTTTGAGAGATTAAGTTTGGTTAGGGAAAACAACAGCTTTTTTAGTCATGAAGTGTTTATTGATGGATCCCGCGAAGGTGCCTAATGCCAGTTTAATTGAAAGTCGAATTGCGATATGTGGCCAATGAAGGGACTTAACTTGTATTTATGTCTTATGTCAATAGCGGTTTCCATGCATTTAGTATCCTTACCTGATGCTCCAAAGATATGAATTTTTAAGAAGTGAGCTTGTTTAGCGGTGCAAGGATTGGAAGTGTTTGGCAGCTGTTCAGCTTATCTCATGCGCTTACTTTGTCTTAATCTGAATCACTAAACCACGATGACCTCGCAGGATAATGGTTTATACTAGGCGTAAATAAAGCCCTATATTGATTGTATTTTGTTAAATAACTCAGTTGTATCATTTCCTTTGTTAGAAGTTTGCTGTTATAGCGTTGCAGATATCGAAAAAGCAATTGCGGGCGGGGCCCATCGTATTGAATTCTGTGCAGGCCAAAGTGATGGGGGGACTACGCCAAGTTATGGCGCATTGCTGCAGGTTCAGCACTATCTCACTCAGATCCCTATCGTGGTTATGGTGAGACCTAGAGGCGGGGATTTTTGTTATCAGCCTCAGGAACTGATGCAGATGGAATCCGATATTTTGCTGATTAAAGAACTCGGTTTTCATGGCGTGGTTAGTGGCGCCCTCAATCCCGACGCGAGTGTGGATGTGAGTGCTTGTCAGCGGCTTGCTAAGGCAGCGCAAGGCATCGATTTTGTGTTTCATCGCGCCTTCGATTGTGTGGCCGAGCCGAGTTTTGCGGCGAAATGTTTAGCCGATATCGGCGTAACTCGAATATTGAGCTCTGGCCAGCAAGATAAGATAGAACAGGGCGTGGAGCTAGTGTTAGCATTACAGCAACAATTTCCCCAGCTAGAATGGCTAGCGGCGGGAGGCGTGAGAGCTCATAATATTGGTGAGTTACTTGAGCGCGGTATTCAGCAGCTACATAGTGCCGCGGCAGAAGACCTACCGAGCGTTTTTGCCACCCAGTATGCCAAGGCAATGGCGTCGGCGAAGGATGTATCAAGTGAACTGACCCGCCAAACAGTATCGCAGTCTTTGGTTCAGTTGATGGTGAAACAGATGGAGCGAGGGCGCTAAGTTAATGTTGCTCGCTCTATGGCATCGCTGTCAGCATTTTTTTTTCTACCTAGCGAATACTCTTAAACACCGCGGTTTGGCAATGTTTGCAGCCTATTTGTTGGTGCAAGCATGCTGGCTCGCGGCCTTCGCACCACTCACCATTGTGGTCAGTGAATCACTGATGTCGTTGTATGGCCTACAGGGCGTTGCAAATCAGCAGTTACTCGGTTTTTTCCTCTCCCCCAGTGGTTATTTGTTTGCGATTTGGCTGGTTGCGATGGCTTTGTTTAACTTCTTTTTGCAACAGGGGGTACTCACCTTATTGTTGGCTCAGCATGAAGTTAATCGGCGTTCAATTTCTCAAGCGATTCATCTATTGCTACGTCGCGCTTGGTCGATTGCGGGTTTAGCTTTTTTGCAATCAGTATTACTGATTAGCATTTGTTGTAGCTTGTTATTTGTTGGTCGTTGGCTGTTTGGACTGATGCTGGCCGATTGGGACATTAATTACTATCTCACCATGCAGCGAAGTCAGCTGTGGTTCTTTCTCAGTGTATTATGTTTAGGCGGTTTGCCGGTCACTTTTTGGCTGGCGAATCAATGGCTGAAGTGGTGGTTTACTTTGCCATTTTGCATGTTACAAAGGCGAACTCTGCTTGGCCAGTTGCGAGATTCTACCGATTTAGCTCAGGGCCAGCGTAAGTGGATTGTACTTATTACAGTAATTTGGTTAGCGCTAAGAACCTTGGTATTTGTGGTGCTGGTTGCTGCATTTATTTGGTTGTTGCATGTGACTATTGATTGGTGGGATCCACAGCAGTTATCCAACTTAGCTTTAGTGCTATTTAGTTTTGCATTGTTGGCGGGGGGATCAGTTTTAAGCTTCTTGGATACTTGGCTCTATGCCTGTATTCAGTTTTATATGTTTAAAGTGTTGGTTAAGCAGACAAGGGGAAAATTAGCCAATGAACATCAAGCGGTATTAAAAGAAAATCATCGCTTACATTTAGGTTTTAGATTGCTATTGCTGGCGAGTCTATTACTTGCGGCGAATGAGTTCGCTGATGAAGTGGACAGTTTTACCCAACGTTTTGCTCAGAGTAGTCAATTCTCGGTTATGGGCCATCGCGCTGGTGGTTATTTGGCTGAAGAAAATAGCTTAGCGGGTTTGCAAAAGTCTATTGAACTGGGTTTAAGCATGACCGAAATTGATATTCAACTCACCGCCGATGGACAAATAGTGGTCGTTCATGACCGTGATCTAGGACGTTTAACTGGCGATCCGAGTGTGGTGCATCTGAGTAATTTTGCTCAGGTTCAGCAGGCTTTTGTTGCTGCCGGGCTCCCGTCTCCTCAGCCTTTATCTGTGTGGTTAGCTAAAAGTGCTGCTCAGATCACGCTGAACCTAGAATTAAAACGTTATGACGATTCTCTAGATTTAGTACCTGCACTCCTGACTCAACTCAAGCGTTACCCATATCCGGTGGTCGTCAGTAGCTTAGATGCGGAGTTACTCAATTATCTTAAGCAATTGATTAAAGGTACCCCGTTGGCGGCGAGAGTCAAAACTGCATTTATTGCGGCTGCCAGCTTTGGTGAATCGAGTTTGCTTCAGAACGCAGATATGTTAATGGTGAATCAACAGTGGGTTAGTCCTTGGCGCTTACTCAGTGCTCAGCAGCGCGAGCAGAAAATCTACGTTTGGACGGTGAACCGAGTCAGTGAGGTTGAACGAATGTACTATCTAGGGGTTGATGGCGTAATTACCGATGAGCCGATCATGGCACTGCAGACTATTCAGCGGCTTGAGCAATTGAGCGAAGTGGAGCACTTGCTGAATGGTTTTCGATATTGGCTAAACTTTTAGTTGTTCATTATTAAAAAAATGCTGAAATTGCAACCAGTATTGACGCTGTTGTTGCCAAGAGCTGAGCTGAAACTTGAGGGTTTGTTTGGCTCGACGTTGGTTGAGCGCATAAAGACTTAAGCGAGAAATACAACCTAACTTTGGATATCCACCGATGGTTTGTTTGTCGATCGATAATACAATGGGGAGTCCGCTGGGAGGCACTTGCACGGCGCCAAGTGCGATAGGTTCTGATTCGCCACTGGCGGGGACGCTATCGAGGGATACTCCATCCAAACGAATGCCCATTCGGTCACTCAGAGCACTCACTCGGTAGGTTTGGTGACATAGGGTTTGGATAGCATGCCTTGAAAACTGATGAAATTGATAGCCGGGGATCAAATTTAAACATAAGGCTTGGTTATAGTCTGGTATGAAACGGTTCGGTGTTTGTTTTCTGGGCTCGATTGCAGAACTTAGATAGTTGAGTTGATCCCCTTGACTTAACCAGCGGCCCATAAAAAGACCTAAACCTTGTCGCATTGAGCTACTAGCACTCCCTAACTGTTTTTTCACTTGTAAACCACCTTTAATGGCGAGGTATGATCGTAATCCAGAGCGTGCAGTGCCAAGATTCAAGCTTTGGCCAGCCAAAACCGTAAAGCTCTGCCAAGGGGCGGGTTGGGGATTGCGACTTGCGCCGCTCACCTTGAGTGGCATATCTGCACCGCAAACCGCGACTTGGCATGTTTGGTTAAATTGGAAAGTTGCGCCTCCAATGGCAATTTCTAGGGCTGCAGCTCCTGGTGCATTACCGAGTAGTCGATTAGCCCAGAGAAAGGCATGTAAATCCGCAGCGCCACCTGGACTGATCCCGATGTCTTGATAACCGCTACGGCCCTGGTCAACTACGCTGGTTTGTGGGCCACTTCTTAATACGCTTAATTGACCTACCGGAGACATGCTTTCGCCTGTAATTGTTGAAATTGCTGAAAATTGATTTGGTAAAAGCGGATCTGATCGCCGACTTTTACCGGACACATATCTTGACTTGAGGGGTCAAAAAAACGCATTGGGCTTTGACCGATGACATGCCAACCGCCGGGACTCGCTGCCGGGTACACAGCACTCATGTCTTCAGCAATCGCGATGCTGCCCGCTGCTACATGGCTTGCAGGGGTGGATTTTCTGGGGAGTTGTAGGGATTTAGTTAAACCTGATAAGTAAGCGAAACCGGGCATAAAGCCGATCGCCTTGACTTGATAGTGACCAGCCAAATGCAACTCGATTAATTGTTTTACATTGAGCTGTAAATGTGCGGCGGTTGCCTCTTGGTCGGGGCCTAAACGCGGATCATAACAAGCTGGAACGTGTATCGTTTTCACGGGTTTTGAGTGACGAGTCAACTGAAAACGGCTTAACAGCGACTCCAGATCATTTAACTCAGTTTGATAATCGAAAATGCAGAGTAGGCTGTCAGACGCAACGATAACATCGTTTACGCCCTTGATATTTTGCTTAAGTTGCTCCGCGAGGCTCGGTAACGCGGCCTGAAATTGGGGGGACTTACAGCTGAGTAAGAGACTGTCTTCATTCACCCAATCGATACAAAACATGTTTTAGAGGCTCTTTGTTTGTGGATCTAGGATTTGTTTAATCAATTTTATTTGCGCAACTGCCGCTGCGTTGTCGCCATGTACGCAGAGGGTGTCTGCGCTAATATTTAGGCGACTGCCATCACTACAGATGACTTGTTGTTGCTGCTGCAGTAAGTTCACTTGAGCCAATAAGTCATTGGGCTGGCTGAGCACCGCACCGTCTAGTTCTCGAGACTGCAGCTGACCATTGGCCAAATAGCGGCGGTCACAAAAAGCCTCTTTGATTAAGCCAACTTGATATTGCTCCGCTAAACGGCTGACAAAACCAGTGCTTAAACTGGCCGATACCATGAGTTTAATTTCGCCTTCTAAACTAGCGACAGCCTTGAGCACCGCCTCAAATATCTGGGCTGAACAATGCATGTCGTTATACAGCGCGCCGTGAGGTTTCACATAGTGGATCTGAGTTGCTTGGTAACGGCATAGCGCTTGTAAACCTCCTATTTGAGCGAGAATGATTTGGCTTAATTGCTCGGGTTGGTAGGCGATGGTTCGACGACCAAACCCAGCGATATCGGCATAACTCGGATGCGCACCAATTTGTACTTGATGCTGTTTAGCTAAAGCAATGGTTTGACTCATGACATGAGGGTCTGAAGCATGTCCGCCACAAGCAATGTTTGCCATGTCGATAAAGGGCATGGCTAGCTCATCGGCGCCCATTTTCCATACACCATAGCTTTCACCCATATCGCAGTTTAATCGCATCTTGACTCCATATTGAGGTTTAAGAGCTGGTTCATCTCTAACGCTGTTTGCTGCATTGTAGTAGTATCTTCGCAAAGTGTTGTCCAGCTGGGCCCAATTGCTCTGGTCGACATATCACTAAATAGGTCACTAAGGTTTTGGCAGCGCCTCCTAGGATATTAAGTTCTACTAAACTTTCATCTTCCAAGTAAGGCGCGACGATATGATCGGGTAACCAAGCGAAACCTAAGCCTTGGTTGAGAACTTCCAGTACTTGGCTAAATCCGCTAAAGGTCCAGCGTTGTTCGGCGCGTAACCAACCACGATCGAGGTGAGGATGACTTCCTGTATCTCTAACCACCAATTGCAGGTGCTGTACTACTTCGTTAATGGATACCGATGCCGCTATTTTTGCCAGTGGATGATTACGTTGTACCACTGGCAGCATCGTGACAGTACCAAATTTCTCGCCAAGTACTCCTTGCGGGAGGATCGGCGTAATCACCATGTCGACAGAATGATCATAAATGGCTTCGTCCGAACCACCTAATACGTTATCCAGCAATTCGATACGAGTGCCTCGACTGTCAGGCAGAAATGCCTTCAGGGCTTTGATCACTGGTGCTTTAGATTGCACGGCGTCGCAGCTTACACTTAGTTTAGGTTCCCAGCCTTGCTCTAGGCTTGCCGCCAGAACTTCCAGCTCTTGAATGTTTTGGCTGAGCAACTTACTACGTCGCAGCATGACTTCACCAATAGGGGTTAAGTAGGCTTTGCGACCTTTTACTTCGAGTAACTGTACGCCTAATAAACCTTGCAGTTTACTCACCGCATGATTGAGCGAAGATTGACTTTTATTCAATTGACTCGCAGCTTGGGCATAACCGCCATAGTCAACAACAGCTTGGAAGATCCGCCATTGTTCCAAGGTGCTTTTTGCGCGAAAAGGAGGGGTCATAGGCAATCCGTTGCTATCAATTACTTGGCTTGGGCATCGATACTTTTGCCAGTAACACCGATGCTGGCGTCACTTAATAAGTATAAATAACTCGGCATGATATCGAGTGGCGTTTTTAAGCTTTTTGGATCTTCTCCGGGATAAGCGCTGGCCCGCATCAGGGTGCGAGTGGCTCCTGGATTGATGCAGTTGCAGCGCAAAGCGCTTTGTTCGAACTCATCGGCAATGACTTGCGACATCCCTTCAATGGCGAACTTTGAGATACTATAAGCCCCCCAGTAAGCACGGCCTTTTTTACCAACACCGGATGATGTAAATACCAAGGACGCATTTTGACTTTTCAGCATCAATGGGATCAACGCTTGACTCAGTAAAAATTGCGATTTTAGATTGACTTGCATTAGTTGATCCCAAAGATCTTCATCAATTTGTAGATATTGGCTTAATACCCCAAGATTGGCGGCGTTAAGCAATGCACCGTCTAAACGGCCAAATTGTGATTCTATGGTGGCAACCATATCGAGGTAATTCTGTTGGCTTGCACCTTTCAGATCTAAAGGAATAATCGCTGGCTGCGGACCGCCTAAAGCTTCGATTTCGTCATAAACCGCTTCTAGTTTTTTTACTGTTCGCCCGAGCAAAATTACGGTCGCGCCATGTTCGGCAAAACTTAAGGCTGCTTGGCGGCCAATCCCGTCTCCGGCACCGGTGACGAGAATGACTTTGTCATTCAATTCATGCTGACTCGCCTGAAATTGTTGAGGAAAGATTTCCTTGCTCATGTTTGATTCCTGTAGATGTGCGACAGCGCACAAATATTACTCAATAGTTAAACAACTGTTTATTCATCTGGTTAGACCTGTTGCAAAAATGTTAAATGGTGTTTATGGTGCTGTTGTGAACCATTACTATTAAAAGGAATTTGCGAATATGCGTTTGTCCCGAATAGCAACAACGATTACTTTATTTGCGTCAGTATCTCTGGCGGGCTGCGGTGGCAACTCGCCATTAGATTTTGCAGATGATAGCACGGCCCAAGTCCCCAACTCAGTAAAAATTCGCTTCAATCCTCTGACCGGCGATGTCTCAACGCCCAATAACTTACTATTTAGCGGCAGCTTAGATGGGACCATTAATTTACCGAGTGAAGCTGAAATTGTGAGTACTTCAGAATACCGAGATATTACTCAGGTGTTAGGCGCATTAGACGGTTGGCAAACCAGCGTACCATTTAGGATCCCGCTGGGTTACGGTGACAATGAGGATGATTATAACGACAAAATTGATGTACAACTTGATAATGCCAGTTTTGCCGATGGGCTGTTGTTATTTAAAGTGAGGGCTTCAGGTTTTGCCGATGATTGTAGTGATGTGAGCGAAAATGGTGGCAGTTTTGTGGCTGGTCAAACTTGTCGCATCGACCAGCAGTTGGTTTACGGGGAAGACTATACCGTTAATTTTGCTGATGGTGAACTGGTAGTCGTACCACTGAAACCTTTCGCCCCCGCGAGTTCTTATATGGTGGTGGTGAGCGAGCAATTGTACGATGAGAATGGACGTTCTGTGGACGCTGGGACGGGTTATTCCTTGTTAAGTGAAGTACCAAAGGCTGAAGATAGTGCGACCGTTCAGTCGCTGAAGAGCTTAACCAATTGGAATAATGCTTTGCTCGCTGCGCGAGGCGTTGAAGGTACAATCAGTTATACGGCAGTATTTACCACCCAGTCTGTTAACCCGGTATTAAGTAGTTTGCAACAGGTATATGGCGGCATGGCGCTGATGGGGCAATTATCATTGTCATCCTTAGTGGATACTGGCAGTACCGCGCAAGATGTTGCCAACACGGTATTAGGGGCCAGCCAGCCAAGTTTTGCAGCTGCAAAATATTACACATCAAGTTTGACGGTGCCTTATTACTTATCCGATTTAGATCATCCCGATCTTGGGGGTGGCGATGTTAATCAGTGGGCACAAGCCAAAACTGACAGCCCAGTAGCCATACTACAACTGCTGCAAACCAATAGTGACTTTGCCAATCAAGGTAGTACCACAAGTTTTTGGGCGCAAGCTGCCGCTAAAGGTTTTGATGTTACTACTTTTGGGACCTTGGTTGGTGCGGGTGATACGACTCGCGCGGCACAAATGTTAGCGCAAGCTGATTTGTCGGGACTGACTTATATCGAAAATGGGAATACGAAGTTGGTTGACGTTCATCATCATCTAACCGCCTATAACCCTTTACCGAAAACTCGTAGCATGGCCAACCTTAAGGTTGATGTATATCTGCCCGATACCAAGCTATTGACTAACCTAACTATGCCTGCCAATGGTTGGCCGGTAGTCATGTTCCAACATGGCATTACCACTTTGAAAGAAACGGCGGCAGGTATTGCTGCTGGGTATGCGGCACAAGGCTATGCTGTGGTGGCGATTGATTTGCCATATCATGGTAGCCGAGCCATTGATTTAGATGGGGATGGTCAGCCAGACCTAAGTGCTAATCTTGATGCTCAAGTGTTTGCCAATCTCAGTAGTTTTTTGAGTATTAGGGAAAACTTGCGTCAGTCGAGTGCCGATATTTTGGCATTGAGGGCCGCTTTACAAGCCACTACCGCGCCTGCTGAATTAGATGGCAGTAAGGTGCATTTTGTAGGGCAATCTTTGGGTTCGGTTGTTGGGATCCCAGTTGCTGCATTGGCGAAAATAGTGACCGTGAATGGAATGGATGTTGATTATCGCTTAGACAGTGCCGCACTTAGTGTACCGGGTGGAGGACTTGCTGGAGTGTTTTTGTATTCCCCTAGTTTTGGACCAGCAGTGGAAGCTGGTTTGAAAGCGAACACTGGTTATCTAGCTCTGGTTGCTGCGGGTTTAGGTTTTGTCGACAACGACAGTGGCACAGCATTAGAGCAATTTGCCGTTTATCAAGCTCGTTACCCTGAGGCGGCGGCACTAGTGATTAATGCCAATTACCCAGCCTTTGCCTCGGTGTTTAGTTCCTTGGCACAAACGGTTGTAGATGGCGCAGATCCGTTAAACTTTAGTCAGAATGGTTTTGCTATGCCAGTGTTACTGCACGAAGTGGTGGGGGATGGCAGTAGCGAAAGTGGTGACCAAACCATTCCCAATCGCGTAGCTGGACTACCGTTAATTGGTACCGAGCCGTTAATTTCAGCGATGGGTTTAGAGGGGACAGAGGTGACCTCCGCAGGCAGTTATGCAGTTCGATTTAGTCAAGGCGCGCATGCTTCCTTAATTAGTCCCAGCGCTAGCATAGCCACTACTTTGGAGATGCAAACTCAGTTTGTTAGTTATGCGGTAAGCGCTGATGCCGGGAATGCCACGGTGGTCGTGAATGATAGCTCAGTGATTGCTGCAACCCAATAGGTCAGTTTATTTGCTACTAGGCCTGCATTGTGCAGGCCTTTTTTGTTACTTGGCTCGTGATTCAAGCTATGGTACTAATAGCTGCTTGAATTGATGAGGGTAAAAGTTTGGATTTCTTGATTGAATTTGGTTTGTTTTTTGCCAAGGCGATAACTATTGTTATCGCCATTATTGCGGTTGTTGTGGTTATTGTGGCGGCTTCCGTTAAGAATAAGCATAAGAGTGGTGAGTTAGAGCTGAAAGATCTGAGTGAGCGTCATCATCAGATCGAGGATCATTTGAATGACTCGCTAATGAATAAAGAACAGCTTAAACAGTATAAAAAACAGCAGAAACAGCAACAAAAAGCCGATAAAAAAAATACCGCAGAGCAGTCAAAACCACGCTTATTTGTGATTGACTTTAAAGGCAGTATCGATGCGAAGGAGGTTGCTAGCCTCCGCGAAGAAGTCACCGCAGTGTTAATTACCGCCAAGCAAGACGATGAAGTGTTGGTTCGGCTTGAAAGTGGTGGTGGTATGGTGCATGGCTATGGCTTAGCGGCATCTCAGCTGAAGCGACTCAAGGCGAAAGGGATTAAACTGACCATTGCCGTTGATAAGGTTGCGGCGAGTGGAGGATATATGATGGCTTGTATTGCCGACCAGATCATCGCTGCTCCGTTTGCGATTGTCGGCTCTATTGGGGTTATCGCTCAAATTCCTAACTTTAATAAAGTCTTAAAAAACCATGACATTGAATTTGAACAACTGACTGCCGGTGAGTTCAAGCGCACCTTGACCATGTTTGGTGAAAATACCGATGAGGCTCGTGCTAAATTTAAAGCGGAGTTGGAAGAAACTCACATCCTATTTAAAGATTTTGTACAAGAGTTTCGTCCACAACTTGATATTGCCAAGGTTGCGACGGGTGAGCATTGGTATGGTACTCAAGCCTATGGTTTGAAGCTTATCGATCAGGTGAGCACCAGTGATGACTACTTGATGCAACACTATGCCGACAAGCAAGTCGTTCAGTTTAAATATCACGGCAAGAAAAAGTTGGCGGAAAAATTAAGTCAAGCAGCTAGTCTCGGGGTAGAGCGAGGCATGATGAAACTGCTGCAATCGCAATCTTGGGATTGGACGAAATAAATTAAGAGGATGTAAAATATTAAGCCTGATCATGTTCATCAGGCTTTTTTGTGTCTTAATTAATCAGTAAGCTAGCTTACGGTTGTAATCACTGTATTAACGTATTGTTTTATTGGTTCTTTTTAGGCTTGTTGGAAAGGATAAATGGATCCAAGCTGAAGAATTTGGGTGAGTTCATCCAGGGCGGTGTTCACCTCGGTGATCAGTTGTGGATCTCGTAGATCATCAAATCTTAAGCTATCTCGGTAGTGTTTATCAATCCAGCAGTTAAGCGTGTTAAACAGTTGCTCATTGAGCAGAGTATGCTGATTCACCGCCGCTAGTTCCATGTCATTAAGGGCGACCCTTAAGCGTAAACAGGCTGGGCCGCCACCGTTACTCATACTCTGTTTTACATCGAAATAATGCACCTGCTTGATCGGCGTGTTGCGAGTCACTAAGTTCTCAAGGTAACGACGAACTGAATCGGATTCTTGGCAGTTTGTTGGGGCGATAATTGCCATTTCTCCAGGCGCAGTGGTAATAATTTGAGTATTAAATAAGTAACTCTTTATCGCCTCACTCACAGAGACTTCTTGATCGTTAACTTCAATAAAATGGAGCTTATCTTCGCCGAAATAATGCTGAATACGCTGAATTTCTTGTTGTGAGTTTAAAAATGCCTGTTGATGATAAAACAGTACATTTTGGTTCCCGACGGCAATCACATCATTATGAAATACGCCTTGATCTATCACCGCTGGATTTTGCTGAATAAACATTGCGGTATCGTTATCTAAACCATGTAAACGGGCGACAGCCTGACTGGCCTCAAGAGTTTGTCGAGCAGGGAATTTACTTGGAGCCACTTGCTGACTATTGGCGGCACTGCGCCCATAGACAAATAGCTCAAGACCTGCCTTACCGTAATTGCTACACAGGCGAGTGTGGTTTGCTGCACCTTCGTCGCCATAGTAATCATTTTCTGGTAGATGTTGGTGATGTTCGAAGTATTTAGGATTCGCAAATACTGCTTTTAAGATGTTGCCTGTCACTCCGGGCTCAATAGAACGGTGTAGTTTATTGGTTAAGTTTGCGGGGGTGAAATGTACTTTACCATTGCCAGTATCGGCGCTTGGTGAAACCGTGGCTGCATTGGCGGTCCACATGCTGGAGGCTGAATAGCTGGCGAGTAGGGCATCTGGTGCTTTCGCAGCGGCTTGCTGCAACAGTTGGCTGTCGTTACCAGTAAATCCGATCCGACGAAGTAAGTTAAGATCGGGGCGTTGTTGTGGCGCGAGTACGCCTTGGTACAGTCCTAGGTCATGCAAGGCTTTCATTTTTAATAAGCCTTGCTTGGCTGCTTGCTGCGGGTTCGATGCATTTTGAGCATTAGAAAGGGAGGCCACGTTACCGAATGACAGTCCTGCATAGTTGTGGGTAGGGCCCACTAAACCGTCAAAATTAACTTCGAAGTGTTTCATAATATTCCTTTCAGTACGCTCATCAAAAATGAGTTATCTTTTATTGAAAATTTTTATAGTAATGGTTATTTATATTGGCATATAAAGAAAATCAAGCGTATAACTCTACGCGATTACGAGACTTTCAGATGTTATCAGTTTGTTTTTAGCTGGTCGAGTGCTTAATTATTCACCCAATAAACCAAAGAATTAAAAAAGTTATTGACCTATGCTGAGTCTCGAGCAATTTTAAAAAGAACACACTGTCTGCTACTCTCCGTACAAAGATAATTGACGGACTTAATCGGTAATAAGAAGAATATGAGTAAATCACTGGTCATCGTGGAATCACCAGCCAAAGCAAAAACGATTAATAAATACTTAGGCCGCCAATACGTGGTGAAGTCGAGTGTCGGCCACATTCGTGATTTGCCCAGTAGCGGCAGTAACACCAATAAAAAGAAGGCGGCACCGATTTCTACCAAAGGCTTAAGCGCAGAAGAAAAAGCCAAATTAAAGCAAGCAAAAGACAAAAAGGCTTTAGTGTCTAGGATGGGCGTTGACCCGGAGAAAGATTGGCAAGCTAATTACCAAATTCTTCCTGGCAAAGAAAAAGTTGTTAATGAGCTTAAAACCCTCGCCGAAAATGCCGACACCATCTATCTCGCGACCGATTTAGACCGCGAAGGAGAGGCGATTGCTTGGCACTTAAAAGAAATTATTGGGGGTGACGACAGCCGCTTTAAGCGAGTTGTATTTAACGAAATCACCAAGTCTGCGATTCAAGATGCCTTCTCTCAGCCCAGTGAACTGAATATGGATCGAGTGAATGCCCAACAAGCCCGCCGTTTTCTTGACCGAGTGGTTGGTTATATGGTTTCTCCATTGTTGTGGAAAAAGATTGCTCGTGGCTTATCGGCGGGTCGAGTGCAGTCAGTCGCGGTTCGGCTTGTGGTGGAGAAGGAGCGTGAAATTAAAGCTTTTGTCCCAGAAGAGTATTGGGACATTCATGCTGACTTAGCCACCCAACAAGCGAAAAACTTTCGTCTTGAAGTTGTCAAAGAAAATGGCCAGCCCTTTAAGCCGGTTACTCAACAACAAGCCTCTACGGCAGTAAGTAGTTTAAAAACAGCGGCTTATAAAGTTGCTAAGCGTGAAGATAAACCGACTCGTTCTAAGCCAAAAGCTCCCTACATAACCTCGACCTTGCAGCAGGCAGCGAGTACTCGCCTTGGATTTGGTGTGAAAAGAACGATGATGTTGGCTCAGCGGCTCTATGAAGCGGGTTACATCACCTATATGCGTACTGACTCAACAAACTTGAGCAACGACGCTGTGGAGGCTGGTAGGGCCTATATCGTCGATAATTACGGGGCAGATTATCTTCCTGAAAATCCTTTGCGTTATTCTAGCAAGCAAGGAGCCCAGGAAGCACACGAAGCGATTAGACCTTCGGATGTGAACGTCTTAGGGAACCATATCGATGGTGTGGATGCTGATGCGAAGAAACTTTACGATCTTATATGGCGTCAATTTGTCGCTTGTCAGATGACCGATGCGCAATATGACGCAACCACTGTGACAGTGAGTGCGGGTCAGTTTGAGTTGCGAGCGAAGGGTAAAATATTACGTTTTGACGGTTGGACGCGAGTACAACCGGTAGGCAAAGCTAAAAAAGATGAAGACGGTGTATTACCAGCGGTTAGCCAAGGTGATGTATTAAACTTGGTTGAGCTTGATTCTAAGCAGCACTTTACTAAACCACCGGCTCGTTTTAACGAAGCTTCCTTAGTCCGTGAGTTGGAAAAACGTGGTATTGGACGGCCCTCAACTTATGCATCGATTATTTCCACAATTCAAGATCGGGGCTACGTGCGTACCGAAAGTCGTCGTTTTTATGCGGAGAAAATGGGCGAAATTGTTTCTGAACGGCTATGTGAAAGCTTTGAAAATCTGATGAGCTACGACTTTACCGCTGAAATGGAAGAGCGCTTGGATGAAGTTGCGGATGGTAGCTTTGAATGGAAGCAGGTTCTCAATGAATTTTATAAGAACTTTAAAGGCCAATTAAGCAAGGCTGATGATGATGAGCATGGGATGCGTAGCAATACCCCCGTCATCACTGACATTAGTTGTCCTGATTGTGGACGTCCCATGGGGATCCGTACTGCCAGTACCGGGGTCTTTTTAGGATGCTCTGGTTATGCGCTCCCTCCCAAAGAGCGCTGTAAATGCACCATTAATCTTATCCCCGGAGAAGAAGCGGTCGCGGCGAATGTAGAAGAGCAAGAAACAGAAGCTCTGCGTGCGAAAGAACGTTGTCCAATTTGTGCGACCGCGATGGATAGTTACCTCATCGATGAAACTCGTAAGTTGCATGTCTGTGGTAATAATCCAGATTGTGACGGGTACGTGGTTGAGCAAGGTAGCTTTAAAATCAAAGGTTACGATGGGCCGATTGTTGAGTGTGAGAAATGCGGCAATGATATGCAGTTACGCACCGGCCGTTTTGGTAAGTATATGGCTTGTACCGGTGAAGATTGTAGTAATACTCGTAAGATATTAAAAAGTGGCGAGGTTGCACCTCCACGCGAAGATCCGGTGCATTTGCCTGAGTTACCTTGTGTGAATAGCGATGCCTATTTTGTATTGCGTGACGGGGCTTCAGGGATATTTATGGCGGCGAGTAACTTTCCACGCTCGCGTGAAACTCGAGCGCCGTTGGTTGAAGAGTTGAAACGCTTTAAAGATCGTTTACCCGAGAAGTTTTACTATTTGGCCGATGGCCCAACGGAAGATCCCGATGGGGTCAAAACTTTGGTGCGTTATAGTCGTAAAACCAAAGAGCAATATTTAAGTTCTGAGGTGGAAGGTAAACCAACTGGTTGGCGGGCCTATTTTACCGATAATAAATGGGTGATTGAAGATAAACGTAAGAAGCCAAAAGCGGCGAAGGCGGATTAAATAAAAAAGGAAGCGAGAGCTTCCTTTTTTAATGTTTATTATTGCTGTTTTCGCTCAGAATAACTGCTTATTTCATCGTAATTGTTGTTGTGCTAGCTTCTTATCCATAGTGGCTTTTAGTAATTTGTAGAGCAGGATCGAAGCATCAATTTCTTCTTTGCGGTTGGTGAGACTCTCGATATTTAAACCCAAGGGGATCCCTAAGGGCAAGCAGGTTTCTAAGATCTGCACCAGATTGTTGTAGCAAATTAAAATTGATTCGTTTAGCGGTTTTTCTGCATTGAGAATACGTAAACTAGTGGCTTCTGGAACCGAAATCCCTAACCATTCAATAAACTCGAGGGTTTTAGCACTACCGCAAGGTGAAAAGGTGAGTATGATCCGCTGTGGCTGCTGCTGGTTTTCACGACATTGATGGGCATAGCGGCTTAACATATCGATGGTTGCTTGAGCGTTATACACTGCTTGTGAGACAAAATAGCGGCAGCCTTGTTCCATTTTGTGCAGTAACCTTAGGTGTTCATCCCCTTTCTTCGCATGACGCTCTGCAATGGTCACGCCGCCTAGGTAAAACTCTGGGGCTTGGTTGGCTAAAGCTTGATAAGCGTCCGCTAAGCTCAGCTTTATTTCCGAATTAGCTGCCGGGCTACCTACTAATACTAAGTCACGAATTCCATATTGGTGCCAGGCCTGTTTTAGCCAGTTTACAAACTCAGTTTCATTTCGTTGTGAGACACTCTTATAAGTGATTACCGAACGTTGGCTTTTTTGCATTAATAATTGTGCATATAGCCTTGGGTCATGGGTTTGCATGTAAGGAAAGGGTCTAGGCTTATCAATTCGACTACTCTCATCTTGAATGTCATAAACAATCAAACCGTCATAATCCAGTTCATCAAGACGAGATAATAATTTGTCTGCAATCGCGCTGACTTTTTCTATATCGGTGTTTTTTTTGGGCGGCGTCGTACCAATAAAGTAGACGCCATGGGAGCTATCACTAGAAATTTGTTGCAGTGTTTTGCGCATGATATGTAAAGCTTATAGGAATAATTGAGTTCATTTTCGCATAGCGAAAGCTAAAAATCCCCAGTTGCGAAAGAGATCGCGTTAAAAATCCGCCCAAACTACCATTTTTTCTTGGGCTGGAATAAGACGTCAAGCTCGTCCGTTTCTTTTTCGGCTAAGTCTTGTACTTGTTGTTGACTGGCCGATTTGAGCTTCTCACTCATTTCCGAATTCATCCGTTTCATGTCGGTGAGCTTTTGTTCTAAGTAGGCGTCGCGATCAGAAATGTTACTCAGTGCGGAAATACTTTTGTTGAGTAATTGGCGAGCGCTGCCCCATTGGCGTAGTGCTTGAGCTTCAATGGCGCGTTTTAAGGCGTTCTCGATATTAATTTTTAGTTGCATTAACTCTAATCGGCGATCTTCTAAGACGAATACTTGAGTATTTAAACGGCCCTTGGCGTGTTCTGAGCGAACAACTGCACGAATTTTTTTAACAATTTGAAGCATTTGTAAAGCATCTTTATCGGTATCTGGGGCTCGGAAGGCACTATCGCTAACCTCGCCACCTGAACCTTTGATTTGGCTTAATTGCCCTTTGGTGGCGCGAATACGATTGTTCAAGCCCTTGACTGTTGGATCGGTAGTACGGATATGGTTTAAGGCTTGTAAAATACGAGAGTGTAGGGTTTCCACCAATTCTTTACTGTAGGGAAGAATGGAAGAATGTAATAATAATTCTTCGGTTTCATTGATGATCGCTTTTTGCTTCGCAATGGCTAAGCGACGTTCTGTTTCTTGTTTTTGTTTAAACTGCTGCACCATGTTATAGCCGATGACTAAAAATAGTAGGGTGCCGACGCCGAGCAATATTAAGGTAAATACCATAATTTAACCGAAAAAATATCCTAAATGTTTGTTCTACGGGAGATATAAGCTAAAACGGCTGCCTTCAAGTAAGCCTCCATTATTTAGTTCAATTCTACCTTCTTTACCTGAATTTATGTGTGCTTTAGCGATCAATTTCGCAAAAAACAAACCTAAGCCACTACGATTATTTAAAAAGTCTAAACTTGGTGCTAATTCAGCGTGGGCCAAATCGATAATCTCTTGGGGAAATCCATCGCCGTCATCATCAATTTGAATACATAAGTAGCTATCGGCTTGTTTCGCTGAAATTTTAATTTGTTTTTTAGAGTAGCGTAGTGCGTTTACTACAATATCATTAAGTAGGTAATCTACCAATACGCCGTCGAGATACCAACTTAAACCTTCTTCTACTTCGATTTGCACGCTCATATTAGCCTGCTCGATAAAGGTTTGGTTTTTGTAATAAATGTCATTGAGTAGATCTTCGATATAACACTCCTCAATGGTCATTGGCATTTGTTCTTTTTCGAAGCGATATAAAGCCAACAACTGCATCAAACTACCATTTAAACGCGATACTTCATAATGAAGTCGCGATAGCTCTTCACTATCTTCGCGACCCAACTGTTTGGAACGAAGAGCGATCGCTTCGGTGGATTGGGTTAACATACACAATGAATTTTTCATATCGTGCACGGCAGTGGCTAACACGGTCGAAAAATCTAGCTGGTTGTGTAGCGGCATCGTCGCTCCTTTTTTATGCTGTCAATACAAGTGTAACTGAAACCAAGCCGCATCCCAAAATGAATCCATATGAGGGAGAGATTGTCTATTTAAGCTGGGTCTCTTCATTAAACGTTTTACTCTGGATGTATTAGTTCTGAACAGTTTGTGGCTAAATAATTTCGAAAGTTTGGTTTCATGGATGATTGTCATCTTGCTGTCATCACCGTTGGTTAAGTGTAATTCACAAGCCTTCGTGATAGAGATAAAGATGCTAAATCGAGTTCTTTTTCCAGAGATGGAGCAACTACAAGCGTTGTTGGCTCAACATCAACGTATGCTACGGGTGGAGACGATTAGCTCGATAACGTACCAAGGTATTAATTATCCAGTACAGGCGATTCGTTTAGGGAGCGAAAATAAACGCGACCCTGCGATTTGTTTTGTGGCTGGGGTACATGGTGTGGAGCGTATTGGCAGCCAAGTGGTGTTGTCTTTTATGCATAATTTGTTCACTCGCTTGGCTTGGGATCAGCAGTTGCAAAATTTGCTGTCACATATGCAATTGTTATTTATTCCCATCGTAAATCCAGTGGGGATGTTATTACAGCGGCGAGCCAACGCAGAGGGCGTGGACTTAATGCGAAACTCTCCGGCAGTCGCCGAGTGTGGCGCCACTTGGATGGTTGGTGGGCAACGTTTAAGTGCTCGCCTGCCTTGGTATCGTGGTGCTGTTAATCAACCGATGCAGCAAGAGGCTGCGGCCTTGTGTCAATTTGTTCAGCAGCACTTATATGGACGGCCTTTTAGCTTAGTGCTCGATTGCCATAGTGGTTTTGGTCATGCGGATAGGATCTGGTTTCCCTATGCAAAATCAGCTGCTGAGCCTATCGATGATATTGCTTGGGTTTATCGCCTAAGGGAAATTTTTTTTGCCAGTTACCCACATCAGAATTACTTGTTTGAGCCGCAGACCAAACATTATCGGTGTCACGGTGATCTCTGGGATTATTGCTATCAGCAATCTTTATCAAGGCCCGGCATATTTCTTCCTCTTACTTTAGAAATGGGATCTTGGCGATGGCTCAAGAAAAACCCTTTGCAGGTTTTTAGTGGTTTAGGTTTGTATCATCCAATGAAGCCGCATCGGGTGCAAAGAGTCATGCGGCGACACTTGGTACTGATGGAGTTTTTAATTAATGTGAGTTATTCATGGCAAAGCTTCGATCAGGTCGACGGCTTGGCGTCGGCGAAACATGCAGCGAGGAAACTGTGGTACTAGTATCATCAAACCATCTTGTAAGTCGGTCGGGTAGGGTTATATTATTGCTACGAGGCTTGATCAGAGAACGTCGTCACTGGGGGGATTTTGCGGAACAATTGCAAGCCCAGTTTCCAAACCGGACGGTGTTGAGTTTTAATCTTCCGGGGAATGGTGATTTAGTCCACTTGCGCAGCCCTCGCTCTATTACGGCGATGCGTCAAAGTTTGCGTATACAGTTACGTTTAAGCTCGCTCAATAACGACAAGATTGATATTGTCGCCATCTCTTTAGGTGGGATGGTTGCCGTTGACTGGCAAGCCCATTTCCCTGAAGAAATAAATTCAATAACTTTGATTAACTCTAGCAACGCCAGCTTTTCTCCTTTTTATCAACGTTTGCGTTGGCAAAGCTTGGGCAAGATTTTGTCGATACTTTTCACGGTTAATCGCTTCCAGCGTCAGCTCAAAATTTTACAGTTAACCAGTTGTGCCCCTATGCAACATTTAGGTGTATTAGCGCGTTGGTTGAGTTGGTCAGAGCAGTATCCGGTGACTTGGCAAAATAGTTTGCGGCAGCTTTGGGCAGCCGCTCGGTTTCGTTGTACCGATAAACCTAAAGTGGCTACTTTGCTCCTCAGTAGTCGCCAAGATAAGCTGGTTGATTGCCGTTGTAGTGAGGTATTGGCGACTCATTGGCAATGTGAGCATAAGCAGCATCCAAGTGCTGGTCATGATTTACCGCTAGATGACGCGGAGTGGACGGTGAATCAATTGAGCTCTTGGTTAAGTTTGGTTGACCCAAGCTAGCGGCTCAACTAGCTTGTACTAAGATGTCTTGTGAATATCAACGCCTAAGGAATGATGATGTTGAAATGGATGATTGCTTTTTTGTTGTGTAGTCCTTTTGGTTTCGCGAATCAGCTATCGCTAAAGGTAATCGAAGGTGCTTATCCTTTATTAAGTTTGACAATTGATCAGGCTCAGTCAATTAAGCTCTCCGCAGATGGTCGCTATAAGATCACCTTACCAACTAGTTCAAGTTGTTTGTCTGATACGTTTCAGCAGTTAAGCGGTCGTTTAGTGGCAGTGCAATTGACCCTAGATCAAATCATTACTCAGCAGTTGCAACAGCTTAGTCAAACTCAGAACTGGCTTGAGTTGTCTTATATGGTTGATTTTCCAAGCTCAGAGCTCGCTTGTTCGACAGCTGAGCTACAGATGATATTTCCGCCATTAACGACTTTTGCTTCGGCCTGGGGAAAATTTGAAGTCAATCAGGGCCGCGGCAGTCAAGCGCTCAGTTTTTTTGTGTTGCATAAATTTGCCAATGATTATCGCTGGCAAGCTGTGTTACCCGAACCCCAGCGAGCACAGCAGTTTTGGCTTGATTATTATGCTCAAATGTCTCGAGACGAGCATAAATAGGCCCTTTTATTAAGGGCTTCATCTAACTGTCATATTGTAGACCGAGAGCTGTGGTTCAATAAGGCGAACCATTTTATCGGGATTTACTGTTTGGACTCTTCACTTGCACTTGAAACGAACTTTAAGCTTAAAAAACTAAAGCGTTATCAGTATGAACGTTATGCGGTGCTTTGCCGTCTGGCTTATCCTTCGGCGCTAGGTAAGATGCAAGATCAGTTGGATAATTATCGTTACCAAGAGATATTTGACCGTTGGGGACGCTCAACCACGCGGGTATTGTGGAAACCCGATAAGAGTGAAGTGATTGTGGTATTTCGTGGTTCTACCAATCTATTAGATTGGCTGGTTAATTTGGCTTTTATCCCCAGACGTTATCAGTTTGAGCATGTTTACTACCATGTGCATTGGGGCTATTTACAGTTATTGGAGCAAATGAGTTGTGATCCAAACCGAGGGAAACAGAAGTGCAGTGTCTACCAGCGTCTGGAGTCAGTATTATTGCCACTGATGACACAAGGGAAAAAAATCACTTTGACGGGACATTCCTCTGGCGGTGCAATGGCGGTTTTAGTCGCCGATCGCTTAGAGCGTAAATATCCCAAAAAAGTGAAGCGGGTGGTAACTTTCGGTCAGCCAGCCACCGGACTGTGGAATTTTAAGCGTCACTATAAACTTCATCGTAAAACCTATCGAATCTGTTGTGACTTAGATATTGTGACTTTCTTACCTCCTTTGCCTTTTGTTTACTGGCATGTCGGGAGGATGCTGTGGTTACATGATGAGAAAATATATGAGAATACGCCCACTTGGTATCGAATGTCGAAGTCGCTAATTAGCTGGATGCTGTTGCCTTTTACTTATCATTACATGCGTAAATATATTCGAAATAAAGATTATTTTGACGAGCATTAACTGCAAAAAAGTATTCCATCAGTTCGCATAAGCGCGCGCTGACTTCAGTTGTGCTTTGTTAATCGTGAGGGTCTCGGTTCGAGGCCAGCGGCCACAGAGTATCGTCAGTTCTTGTTCATTTTCTTTATAATAAACGTAACGTTGCCCCTTACCTAAGCTACAACAAATCGCTTGGTCACCTAGATAGCTGATGCTAATAAAGCCCTTCTCAGAATGAATATTTGGACACCAGTCTTTACTATTGCCACCGTGAGTATTGGGTTGTCGTGCACGCAATACCTCGAGTACATCGATGGTATTCACGGGATGAGTAGAAAACCAATTGAGGTATTCTTTAAGGCTAAGCTGCTTTCCATAAAATTCGGCAAGGGTAACTTTTTGCATTTCCAATATCAGTAGGATAATAGCGAGTATTACGATGATGAAAGGAAATAGTATTCTGTAGAGCAATGTTTGAAGCATGTTTCTGCCATTAATTTCAATAATTGCTGACGATTTTAACAAAAACGTGATGTAAGTCTAATATTTGTTACTTTTTGCGTCTGCCTCTCACTTATACCCGAGTGAACTAGCTTATGGATATTCGGAATTTGTTACGGCCTTTGATTGGTTTAAGCTTAGCTTGCTTAAATGAGGAGCCAATATGTTACAGACTCTGTTGTGGATACTTATCCCTTTATTTTTATTACTATCGGTCTTTAGTGGCGAGTTGATGCGTTTGATTTTTGAATCTTTGGCTTTCCTTAGCTTACTGTTGATTTTGGCTAGCAAGCTTAAAGCTAAGGATGAAAAAGCCAGTCATGAAAGCTGAACATCGTCGATGTTAATAATAAGCGAGGATAATCAGTAATGATGCGCTAGCAATGCTAAACCATAGGCTAAGGCCTAATAGTAAGGGTTTCATCCCAGCCGCTTGAATATTTTTTGTGGTAAGCCCATAACCAATGAAAAACAGACAAACCCCGAGTAGTTGTTTCGATACCTTAAATAAACCTTGATAAAGTGACTCAAATATTGGCACATAGTTACTGACCAACATTGCTAAGATATAAAACAAAATGAAGTAAGGTACCGAAAGCTTACCGTCTTTTTCTTTAAATAATACCGCGCTAATTAAGGCCACTGGAATGATCCATAGAGCTCTTGCCAGCTTGACGGTGGTAGCAACGTTTAAGGCTTGGTCTCCATAACTTGCGGCAGCGCCGACTACAGAAGACGTATCATGAATGGCAATCGCCGCCCAGTAACCAAATTGGACTTGGCTGAGGTGAAGTAAGTGTCCTAGCAGTGGAAAGATAAATAAAGCACAAGCGTTGAGAATAAATACGGTGGCTAAGGCTAAGGAAATCTGCTTGCTGTTGGCCTTTATCGCGGGAGAAACCGCGGCAATTGCGCTACCGCCACAAATCGCGGTACCCACAGAAATGAGATAAGCCGTTTTTCGCTCTACTTTTAGCAACTTTGCGACCACAAAACCTAAACATAAGGTAAAGGCGATAGAGCCAACAATTAAACCAAAGCCTGCTTGGGTATATTCAATGGCTTGCTCGATAGAAATGCCAAAGCCAAGGCCAACTACGGAAATGGCTAACAAACGCTTGGTGACTATGCCGATATTTATGTTGTTTGGCGTCAAGCCTAAACTGGCTAAACATGCACCAATAATCAGCGCTCCCGGCCCATTTACCCAAGGGGTTAATACTGATAAAGCAACCGCAATACATAGATAATCATTAGTCGATAAAAGTTTTAATTTGTTCAGCATAACGTGCCCCTAACTGTGAAGTTTTATTATAGAGCACTGATGGTTTAGTTAAATGGCTAATTAAGACCTGAAAAAAAGCAATAATTGACCATTAATAATTGATTTAATAGAAGTTAATTTGTCGTTATCAATATTATTGATTAAAGTAATCAATAATATTCCTAGATCAATATAGCTGTTTTTATCTCAATTCTTCTTCGATATGTGGTTGTAGTAACTCGGTGACTCGCCGTCCTTCTTGAATCGCTTCTTCGGCGCGGTGGAAATCCATCACACTAATACTACCTAATTTAGGGTTTAACAAAATATCAGGTGGATCGCCGGCCATACGGGCCCGGGTAAGGCGCTCTTGCATAATATTAATTGAGGTCGACATAACGCCGATCATTCCCGGTGACCGATCATCATTATTCTGTTTGATGCTTGCCAGCATTGATGTTAAAAATTCTTTACCTCCGCCCAATAAGCGTAAGAAGGGTTGGTCGGGTTCACTAGTGCTATCTTTAAGCTCATCGTCGAAGTTATTGAGGTGAGACTTGTCACTATTTAGGTTGACAGCAATCACCACATCGGCGCCCATGGCTCTGCATAGCGAAACAGGAACGGGATTGACTAAAGCGCCATCCACCAACCATTGATTATTCAGCTGGTAAGGAGCCATTAAGCCTGGCATGGCACAGGAAGAGCGGACCGCATCGCGGACTCGGCCTTGCTGCAGCCACACTTCTTTCCCCGATCCCAACTCTGTTGCGATAGCACCAAAGGGAATACTTAATTGCTCAATATTGCTACGTCCAATATATTGCTCGGCGGCGTTAAACACTTTTTCACCAGTTAATAGCCCCCCTTTATAGAACGAAAAGTCCATAAGGTTGAATACTTGCCAACTAGATAATCCTAGCGCCCAGTTGGTTAATTGGTCGACACGTTGGCACGCATAAGCCGCGCCAACAAGGGCTCCAATGGAGCAGCCTGCGACTAGGTGGGGACGGATCCCCATCTCACGTAATGCCAAAATTACGCCTAAGTGAGCCCATCCTCTGGCGGCTCCACTGCCAAGTGCTAAGCCGATCACTCTGTCTTTTCGTTTGGCCATGGACTACCTCCTCGGGGGTGATGCACATATTAATGACGCGAAACAAGTCGTTTTCACCGTTTTATATTGAGTTAATTGTGCCAATATATGAGGTGATTTGTGTAGCTATTCAGTAAACTATTCTATAGCTGATGAATAGGAAAAAGTAATGAATTCAAAAAATAAAGTCGGTCGACCGAAAGGTGAGAGTCAAGCCCGGCAACGGTTATTAGAGGTGGCAACAGCGTTATTTATTGAGTTGGACTATGACCGAGTGTCGTTGAGGATGATTGGTAAGCAGGCGCAATTAGATCCTGCCTTAATTGCTTACTATTTCGGATCTAAGGCCGGTCTATTTGGCGAAATGCTAAGCTCGGTATCCAGTCCGGTGTTTGCTACTTTACAGCAGGTTACGGCGCAGCTAGGCAGCCGCAGCTTAAATGACTTAATGCGTATTTATTATCAAACGATGGCCGATAATCCTCATTTTCCGAAGCTAATCTTTCAGTTGGCAAGTATGCCCGGCAACCATGAAAGTCTCGAGCAATTGAATTTAATTTTGCAAAATCTTGGCCGTTTGTTGGGGAAGGGCCTATTTCAACGTTTAGCGGCAGAGGGCTCTTTCGCGGAAGGGGTTGATGCTGAATTAGCTCAGTTGAGCTTTATGAGTTTAATGGTCTTTCCGTTTTTGATCCCGGAGCGTTTATTGCAGGCCAATCACATTAGTCTGCCAAAAGATAAATTATTGAAACTGGCAGAACATAACATTGCTTTGTTGGCTCGTGGACTGTTTAAAAATTAATAGATACCTGAGTCGCTATCGTGGTTAAGTTCTGTGCTACTTTGATTTTAAGCCGCTATTTATGAATCGTTTTGCGCAAAATCCGCTTCGAATACGGAGAAAGACTGGATAAATATCCAGTCTTTGAGTTAAGCTAGCTTCAATTTATCAGCGTAGTGTGCCAGCTTTATGATTGACTTACTCAGGTGAGTTAGCTGGTATTGTATTTAGACGGAGTCATCTTAGTGATAGCCACTATCAAAGGTATTTTAGAAGAAAAAGTACCGCCTTTTGTGTTAGTCGACGTAGCTGGCGTGGGTTACGAGATCCAGTTACCCATGAATTGCTTCTATCAATTGCCCGAATTGGGCGAGCCAGTGCGTTTACTGACCCATTTTATTGTTCGTGAAGATGCTCAGTTGCTTTATGGTTTTCATGATAAATCTTCGCGCGCCTTGTTTCGCGAGTTGATTAAGGTGAATGGAATAGGTCCAAAAGTGGCGCTGGCCATCTTGTCAGGACTCAGCTGTGAACAATTTGTCTATGCGGTAAAACATGAAGATTTATCCAGCTTGGTAAAAGTTCCTGGGATCGGCAAAAAGACGGCTGAACGGCTATTGGTCGAGATGAAAGATCGTTTGAAAAACTGGCATGCAGAACCACCAGCTACGCCATTAAGCGATGGTATTACAGCCAATGGCGATCTACCGCTGAGTCCTGCTACCGATCCCAAAGAAGAAGCCGTTGCAGCCTTAGAATCGCTGGGTTATAAAGGCGTTCAAGCTGAAAAACTCGTGAAGCTAGTATGGCAGTCGGGTATGAGCAGTGAACAGTTGATCCGTGAAGCCCTTAAGGCTGCATTATAATTTAAGGTTCAAAAGATGATAGAAGCAGATCGTTTGGTAGCAGCCTTGCCCGTTGCAGAAGAAGAAACCGTCGATCGGGCTATTCGGCCAAAACGCTTAGGTGATTATACCGGCCAACAGGCGGTTGTTGAGCAATTGGAAATCTTTATTGAAGCCACGCGCCGCCGTGAAGATGCCTTGGATCATTTATTGATTTTTGGCCCGCCAGGTTTGGGCAAAACGACGCTTGCGAATATTGTGGCGAACGAACTTGAAGTGAATATTAAAACCACTTCCGGCCCAGTGCTTGAAAAAGCGGGAGACTTAGCGGCACTGTTAACTAATTTAGAACCTGGCGATGTGTTATTTATCGACGAGATTCATCGTTTAAGTGCAGTTGTTGAAGAGATCCTTTATCCGGCAATGGAAGATTATCAGTTGGATATTATGATTGGTGAGGGGCCAGCCGCGCGTTCTATCAAACTTGATTTGCCGCCGTTCACCTTAATTGGTGCAACCACTCGAGCGGGAATGTTAACCTCACCACTTAGAGATCGTTTTGGGATTGTGCAACGCTTAGAGTTTTATAAAACTGATGATTTGGCTGATATTGTGAAGCGCAGCGCTCATTATTTGAATTTAACCTTGGATGAAGCGGGTGCTTGGGAAGTGGCTCGTCGCTCACGTGGTACGCCGCGGATCGCGAATCGCCTGTTACGTCGGGTTAGAGATTTTGCCGATGTAAAATTTGATGGCAAAGTCACTCAAGAAATCGCAGCACAAGCTTTGGATTTGCTTAGTGTCGATAGTGCTGGCTTTGATTATATGGATACCAAATTGTTGCTTGCCATTACTGATACTTTTGGCGGTGGCCCTGTTGGCTTAGATAACTTAGCCGCAGCTATCGGTGAAGATAAAGAAACCATTGAAGATGTACTTGAACCTTTCTTAATTCAACAGGGTTATCTGCAACGTACTCCTCGCGGACGGATCGCCAGCGACCGTGCCTATTTGCACCTTGGTTTAGATTTACCTAAACGTTAGAAATGCTGTCGTTTATCGGCGACAGGCAAGTCAATAAAACGGCTTAATGTGTTCATTTTTAAGCCGTTGGCCGAAATTTGTATCGCAATTGTTCAAATTAAATGGTTTGAGTCTTAACCTTAAGCACTTGCCTGTGTATAGTATTTTCTAATTGAAATACTTAGGTAGGTGTAATGTCGGTTTTAAGGGTTCGAGTGTATTACGAAGATACTGATGCGGGTGGGGTTGTTTATCACGCAAATCATATTAAGTATTTCGAACGAGGTCGTACCGAATGGTTGCGAGAATTAGGTTACGAACAAGACCGTTTGATGGCGCAAGATCTATGTTTTGTGGTTCGAGCGCTGCAAATTGACTACAAACTACCAGCTCGTTTTAATCAAGTACTCACGGTTGAAACTCGTATTGAAAATATGAAACGAGCCAGCATGGTGTTTGAGCAAACGATTAAAAATGCTGACCAACAAGTTATTGCCCATGGAATGGTTACCGTTGCTTGCGTCACATTGTCGTCAATGAAGGCCACGGCCATTCCCGATCAATTAAAAGAGGATTTACTCGGTGCATTCTGATATGTCATTTATTGGCTTGTTTTGGCAGGCGAGCTTACTGGTTAAATTTGTCATGCTGCTGCTATTGAGCATGTCGGTTTATTCTTGGGCGATGATTATTAATCGTAATAAAATCTTGAAGTCGGCAAAAACTGCCAGTGATAGTTTCGAAAAGAAATTTTGGTCTGGCATTGACCTCAATAAGCTCTATCAAGAAAGTAATGCTAGAGCCGAGCATCTGCAAGGTATGGAACAGATATTTCATTCTGGTTTTAGAGAGTATGTTCGTCTACATAAATCAGGAAATCGAAGTCCCGATGCGGTGATGGATGGTACTTATCGGAGCATGCGAGTCTCCTTGTCCCGCGAAGTCGAGGCTTTAGAGAATCAGTTGCCGATGTTGGCAACGATTGGTTCTATTAGCCCCTATATTGGCTTATTTGGTACGGTGTGGGGGATTATGAATGCTTTTATCGCTCTGGGAGAAGTTCAGCAAGCCAGTTTAAATATGGTTGCTCCCGGGATTGCCGAAGCACTGATTGCAACTGCGATGGGATTGTTTGCGGCGATCCCTGCTGTGATCGCTTTTAACCGTTTTTCTACGGGCGTTGGTAAGTTAGAACATAATTACGCCAACTTTATGGAAGAGTTTTCAAGTATTCTGCATCGCCAAACCCACAGTGGTACAAATTAGGAGGCGTCGTGAATTATTACCAACGCCCCAAGCGCCGCTTGGTTGCTGAAATCAACGTGGTACCTTATATCGATGTGATGTTGGTGCTATTGATTATTTTTATGGTGACAGCGCCTTTGATTACCCAAGGGGTCAAAGTTGATTTGCCACAAGCGAGTGCCGAGGCTTTGCCAGAAGATAGTAAACCGCCGCTAGTGGCGACGGTCACTGAAAGTGGGCAATATTACTTAGATACGGGGAATGACTCTCAATCAGCTACTGAAGTTTTGTCGGGCGATGATCTGCAAGCCTTGGTAATGGCGCATTTACAGCTTGACCCTAAAATACCAGTAGTGGTTCGCGGGGATAAGAACGTTCGTTATGAGCAAATCATCAATTTAATGGTACTGCTGCAAAATGCAGGTGTACCATCGGTTGGCCTTATGACCCAACCTGAAAACAACTAAATTAGGATTAGCATTGAAATCGCCATTTAGCCTGTCGGTTGTTATTTCCATTTTACTGCATGCTTTGTTGTTTATTGCGTTAGTGTGGTCAGTTGATTTTGAGCGCGTTAAGCTCGAAGCAACGCCCAGCGCTCCGATTATTAAGGCTACCGCGATTGATGCGAAACAGATAAGCCAGCAAGTTGAACGTTTAAAGCAACAGCAAAAGGCCGTAACAGACAAAGAGAAACAGCGAGTTGCTCAAGCAGAGAAACAAGCGGAATTGGCCCGTAAGAAACGTTTGTCCGAAGAAAAACGGATTAAGCAGTTGGAATTAGAAAAGCGCCAACATGAACAAGCCAAGAAAAAAGCTGATGAGCAGGCGCGTCGTGCTCAAGAAAAACAAAAGTTAGAACAACAGCGAGCCAAGCAAGCTGAAGCCGAACGGGTCAAACAGGAACAACAGCGCAAGTTGGCGGAGGCGGCAGCAGCCAAAGCAGAGGCGGAGCGGGTTCGTAAGGTTGAGCAACAGCAGAAAGCTGAAGCCGCAGCTGCAGCCGCAGAAGCAGAGCGAACTCGTAAGCTTGAACAGCAACGGCAAGCCGAAATAGCAGCCCAAAAAGCTGAACAGGCAGCGCGCAAAGCTGAGTTGGCTCGTAAGCAAAAAGAGAAGGAAGCTAAATTGGCTGCAGAGAAAGCCGCGAAGGCCGAGGCTGAGCGTCAACGTAAAGCCGAAATCGCTCGTCAAGAAGCTGAATTTGAAAAGCAATTACAAACAGAGATGGCGGCCGAAACGAATGTACGACGTCAACGACAAGTATTAAGTGAAGTGGATAAATACAAAGCCATGATTATGTCGACAATTCAACGAAACTGGCTCACCGATCCAAGTATGTCTGGCAAGCAATGTCGTATTGACATTCACTTAGCCACCAATGGTTTTGTGACAAAAACCAGCGAAGGGCGTGGAGATAAAGCGGTGTGTGAGTCGGCTCGTCGAGCGATAAAAAAGGCAATGACTTTACCGGTTTCTAAAGACCCGGATGTTTTTGCCAAACTTAAAACCATTACTTTAACTTTAAAACCGGAACAGCTGTGATGATTAAAAAACTGTTAACGGGCGTTTGCCTATGGTTTGTCTTTTCAAATCTAGCTCAAGCTAACCTAGAAATTGTCATTACCGAAGGGGTCGACAGTGCCCGTCCGGTAGGCGTGGTCCCTTTTGTTTGGCAAGGACACGGCGAAGCACCTTTGAACTTAGCGAAGGTTGTTGCCGATGATTTACGCCGCAGCGGTAAGTTTAATCCTGTGGCGATTAGCCAGATGCCGCAAACTCCGCAATCAGTGGAACAGATTGACTATCAAGCGTGGGCAGCGCTTGGCGTAGAAGCGGTATTGACCGGTAAAATAGAAGCCTTGGCTGATGGCACTTATAAGGTTAATTATGCCTTAGTCGATGTACTGCGTGGGCAGGTGAGTGCCGGCAATAAGCAACAACTTAAAGACGGTCAATTAGTCACCAGCCAGGATCATGTGCTGCTCGATCGATATAAAAGCGTAGGGAAAGCTCAGTTACGACAGATGGCCCATTTAATTTCCGATGGTGTTTATAAATCTTTGACTGGTGAAAGAGGGGCATTTTTAACCCGAATTGCTTATGTAGTTGTGAATGCCGATGCTAACTATCCATATCAACTTCGTATTGCAGATTATGACGGTTATAACGAAAAGACTTTACTTCGCTCACAAGAGCCACTGATGTCTCCGGCGTGGTCTCCTGATGGTGAAAAGCTTGCTTATGTTAGTTTTGAAAATCGCAGTGCAGAAATCTATATTCAGGATATTTATACCTCGCAACGCACTAAGTTGAGTGCTTTTAGTGGCATTAATGGTGCGCCCGATTGGTCGCCAGATGGACGTCAAATTGCATTGGTATTATCCAAGGATGGCCAGCCAGATATCTATGTGATGGATGTCGCCACTAAGCAACTTAAACGGATCACTAAAAGTCGTCGGATTGATACCGAACCTAGCTGGTTACCATCTGGACATGAATTGCTGTTTTCTTCCGAGCGTGGTGGTAAACCGCAAATCTATCGAGCTAATTTGAATACAAATAAAATTAGTCGGGTGACCTGGGAAGGCGAAATGAACTTAGGTGGGGCGGTGACACCCGATGGCTCCGCGTTGGTAATGGTGAGCCGTGTAAATGGCCAATATCGCATTAGCCGACAAGATTTTGATACCGGTTATGTACAAGTATTAACCCGTACTCAATTAGATGAATCGCCAACCATTGCACCGAACGGCAGTATGATTATGTACAGTACCGTGGCCAATGGTCGCCAAGTATTGGCTTTGGTTTCTATGGATGGAAGATTTAAAGCGACGCTACCAGCAAAAGAGGGCAGTGTTCGCGCACCAGCTTGGTCGCCATTTTTAAACTAAATAACTAAATCTGATCATAAGGGATCCATAATGCAATTTGAAAAGTTAGCTAAAACTCTATTTTTAGGTGTGGTACTCACTGGCTTAGCCGCTTGTAGTTCTACCCGTAGTAGCGATAGTGATTTAAATGAACAAGGCAAGGCTGGCGGAGATTCCTCAATGGAAATCACTGGCACCGAAGCAGCTGGCGGCGTAGAAATGGGTTCAGTTGACCCAGTACTTAGTGCCGACGAGCAAGAGCGTCTCAAGGCTGCTGAGTTACGTCAGAGTCAAATCGTTTACTTTGAGTTTGACCGAACCGATATTCGAGAAGAGTTTGCCGAAATATTAGAAGCGCACGCTAGCTATCTGCGTGATAATCCTTCGGTAACGGTGTTAATTGAAGGCCATACCGATGAAAAAGGGACGCCTGAATATAATATTGCTTTGGGTGAGCGTCGTGGTAAAGCGGTCTCGAAGTATTTACAAAGCTTAGGTGTCTTAGCCTCGCAAATTTCTATTGTTAGTTATGGTGAAGAGAAAACCGTTGATAATTCACACACCGAAGTAGCGATGGCTAAAAATCGCCGCGCGGTGTTAGTTTATTAATAAACTTACAAGTGTAGAGTGAGCTATGAAACTTAAAATGATTACGGCTACTACAGTGGCCGTTTTATTAGCAGCCAGTGTTAATGCCGCTGCGCCAGTCGAAGAGGCGGGTAATAGAACCGCTGTTTCTTTAAATTCTCCCAGTAGTCAACTAAGCCTTGAGCAAAGGGTCGAACGCTTGGAAAGGATGTTGCAGGCTAGAAATCAGGTCCAGTTAGAACTACAAAGTCAGGTCGATGAGCTGTCCAATAGCATGTCAACCATGGTTGGTCAGCTAGAACAGAGTAACTATCAGATTGAACAAATTACTGAACGTCAACGTGAACTCTACCAAGAGTTAGACCGTCGATTTGCTCAGTTGCAAACAGCCGTGCCTAAAGTTGCCGCCACAACTACTGCTGCCCTTGCAGCGGTTGGAGAAGATCAGGCTTACGACGCAGCCGTGGCGCTAGTGATGCAAGATAAAAACTATGATGCAGCGATTCCGGCCTTTCAAGCTTTTATCCAGGATTTCCCTAAGTCTGGCTATGCACCGAATGCACATTATTGGTTAGGCCAGCTACAATATACTCGTGGGCAACGGGAGCAAGCCGCCCAGCAATTCCTTAAAGTTGTTAACGATTATCCCAAATCTAATAAGGTTGCTGAGTCATTGTTAAAATTGGGTATCATTGCGCAGTTTCAAAAAAATAATGATGAAGCCAAAAAATTGTTTACTCGAGTGGTCCAAGAGCACCCTAATAGTAGTGCTGCGAGTTTAGCGAAGAATCGATTAGGCCAACTTTAGTACAGTTTTTGAATAATAAACTTTAGCAAATTCAAAATTCTGTACAAAGTTGAAGCTGGTTGCTTATTTGCTGAACGCTTAGAAAAAAAGATTCAAAATACTATTGCACAACAGTCTTAAATCCGTATCATAGGCCGCCGTTGAGTCGGGTCAATTGCTAACACAGCAGTGAGGCGGATTTAGCTGAAGTTCAAAGCGGGTTGTTAGCTCAGTTGGTAGAGCAGTTGACTTTTAATCAATTGGTCGAAGGTTCAAATCCTTCACAACCCACCACTTTGTAGCTTTAATGTAGTAGATGTATACGGGTTGTTAGCTCAGTTGGTAGAGCAGTTGACTTTTAATCAATTGGTCGAAGGTTCAAATCCTTCACAACCCACCATATCTATTACCACTTTAGTGGGTCGTTAGCTCAGTTGGTAGAGCAGTTGACTTTTAATCAATTGGTCGAAGGTTCAAATCCTTCACGACCCACCACTATTTTGAAACGTTACGGGTTGTTAGCTCAGTTGGTAGAGCAGTTGACTTTTAATCAATTGGTCGAAGGTTCAAATCCTTCACAACCCACCACGCTTTTCGTTTCCAAATAGGTGATTTACAGTTACGGGTTGTTAGCTCAGTTGGTAGAGCAGTTGACTTTTAATCAATTGGTCGAAGGTTCAAATCCTTCACAACCCACCATCACTGTAAATACCAAATATTATGGGTTGTTAGCTCAGTTGGTAGAGCAGTTGACTTTTAATCAATTGGTCGAAGGTTCAAATCCTTCACAACCCACCATCATTTTATCATTACAAATCATGACTCTATTACCTCATCTAATTCTTTAGTCCAATGACTGACATCTGCACTCTCTGCGGTGTATAATACTCTAATTATTTTATCTCAGATGTAGTTATGCAGCAGCCCGAATATTTTAACGAATCAATTTACCCCTTTCCGCCTAAACCCAAGCCTTTGAGTGAGCAACAGCGTTCGGCCCATAAGCAACGTATAAAGCAGTTGTTAGTTGAGCAAGATGCAGTATTAATCGCTCATTATTACACCGATCCTGAAATCCAAGCCCTGGCCGAAGAGACTGGTGGTTGCGTTGCTGATTCTTTAGAAATGGCACGATTCGGTAATCACCATCCAGCAAAAACCTTGCTAGTGGCGGGGGTGCGTTTTATGGGGGAAACCGCCAAGATCTTAACGCCAGAGAAAAAGGTCATCATGCCGACCTTAGAAGCCACTTGCTCTTTGGATTTAGGCTGCCCAGAAAAAGAATTCTCTGCGTTTTGTGACCAGCATCCAGAGCATACGGTTGTCGTTTATGCGAATACTTCCGCAGCTGTAAAAGCGCGGGCCGACTGGGTCGTTACTTCTAGCATTGCCGTGGATGTTGTGGAACATTTAGATGCCGAAGGGCATAAAATTATCTGGGCGCCTGATAAACATTTGGGGGGCTACGTTGCGAAGCAAACCGGTGCCGATATGTTACTTTGGCAAGGCGCTTGTATTGTTCATGAAGAGTTTAAGGCCAATGCCTTGTGGGCGCTTAAGCAGCAGTTTCCTGATGCGGCTATTTTGGTTCACCCTGAGTCGCCAGAAAACGTAGTTGCGATGGCTGATGCTGTGGGTTCGACCAGTCAGCTCATTGCGGCTGCTCAAACGCTGCCGAATAAAAAGTTAATTGTTGCTACCGACCGTGGCATCTTTTACAAGATGCAACAGGCTTGCCCAGATAAAGAGATGATTGAGGCGCCAACTGGCGGCAATGGGGCGACTTGTCGTTCTTGTGCGCATTGTCCCTGGATGGCTATGAATGGCTTGCAGGCCATCGAAGAGGCCTTAATAGACGCAAAGGGTAAAGAGGTATTTGTAGACAATGCCTTGATTGATAAAGCGTTGGTCCCATTAAACAGGATGCTCAACTTTGCTAAAGGTAACCAATTAAAGGTGAAAGGTAACGCTTAGTCTGCGTTGCTTTGCTTGAAAAAACCAGCTTTAGAGCTGGTTTTTTACTTTTAGTGCACTGGATTGAATTCAGTGGCTAGTTATGCCAATTTAACTTTATTCTTAAAAGCCTAAATCATCGTCAGTTGCATTATGTATCTTGTCACTAGAGCCATTAGTTAATGCGCTTCATGCCTCGTTATCGGCAGATTCATCTGCGCAATAAGTTGCTTATATAATGAATCAGATTGGTATTGTTCATGACTTAATATATGGAAGTTATTTGCAAAAATGATCTATTCTGCAGAGTTTCGACGAGTACTTTTTTTGCACTAATATTGGCAAAACTAATTCTCACAGTAATCCTATTTCGAAATCATATTATTAACGTTTTTGTTATCAATAATGGTTTGTTATACTTCGTGGGTTTTGTGCCTAATAACTAGCAGAGAAGTAAATGAGAGTTGAAACAGATATAAAGCTGGGATTTAAAGACGTCTTGATTAAACCTAAACGTTCAACCTTGAAGAGTCGCTCACAGGTTGTACTTGATCGGGAGTTTACCTTCAAAAACAGCAATAGTCAATGGCACGGTGTACCTGTTATTGCGGCGAATATGGATACGGTGGGAACTTTTGGCTTAGCAAAAGCGCTAGCGGAACATCGTATGATGACTGCGGTTCATAAACATTACAGCATTGAGCAGTGGTCACAGTTTTTAGCATCGATGGCACCAGAAAAAATTAAATATTTAATGGTTAGTTGCGGCACATCAGATGCTGAATTTGAAAAAACCAAGCAAATTTTAGCGCTGAATCAGAATTTACAATTTATTTGTGTTGATGTAGCCAACGGCTATTCTGAACATTTTGTCGCATTTGTACGTAAAATGCGTGACAGCTTTACTGACAAAGTCATCGTGGCTGGCAACGTAGTAACGGGTGAGATGGTTGAAGAACTGATCTTAAGTGGCGCAGACATTGTGAAAGTAGGGATTGGCCCCGGTAGCGTGTGTACCACTCGGGTGAAAACTGGTGTGGGTTACCCGCAATTATCGGCCATTATAGAATGTGCGGATGCTGCCCATGGCCTAGGCGGACAAATCGTTGCAGATGGTGGCTGTACTCAGGCAGGGGATGTCGCAAAAGCTTTTGGTGGCGGCGCTGATTTTGTGATGCTCGGCGGTATGCTGGCTGCGCATGCTGAAAACGGCGGCGAACTTGTAGAACAAAATGGTGAAAAATTCATGAAGTTCTACGGTATGAGCTCTCAAACTGCGATGGATAAACATGTTGGCGGTGTTGCAGAGTATCGTGCCTCTGAAGGCAAAACGGTATTACTCCCATATAAAGGCAGCGTGCAATTCACGATTCAAGATATTCTTGGTGGCGTTCGTTCGGCTTGTACCTATGTGGGTGCATCTGAACTGAAAGAACTCACCAAACGAACCACTTTTATCCGAGTTCAAGAGCAAGAGAATCAAGTGTTCGGTATTACTAAAGTGTAATCAATCGAAGGTTTTGTTGAAACAACCATACCTAGAAATGGTATTAAGAGCGTATCATGCTTTTGATAGCTAATGTGGTATGGTTGTTGTTCTATATCCAGTCCTTTTAATTTCAAACCGATGGCTTCTTTGGTTTTGCATCGCTTAAAGTTGACTTGGAACAGGCCAGTGAATTGGATTGGAGTTCGCTATATGTGTTCAGTTAGAACTTTCCGATAAGAGGCTCTAGCCTTCAATAAGTGCCTCAAATCCTCCCGCGATAATACTCTCCAAGTTATGTGAAGCAATGGCGAGCAGTGAAACTTATCTGGTTTAAGGTATTTGCTAGGAGCAACGAGTCATAATGTATCTACACCATTGTTAAAAATAAAGTTGGGTAATTTGGCCTTCAATAGTGTCATTGAAAGCTATGTTAAAATGATCGCTTGATAGCGATCATATCGAGCGACGAGTTATTTAAAAACACCTTCTACCTTGAGCTACGTGAGACGACTATAGAAGGTGTTTTTATTCAGCAGGCTGGCGGATTTCGTTCAGTAAACTGGCCATTCCAATAGGGGTAATAAGGGTAGGGGATTGCGGTCTGGCTGATTTGGTCTAGGCGTTTGACTTGATCCTCGGTTAGACGCCAGCCGAGTGCTTGTATGTTGTCTGTTAGTTGCGATGCATTGCGAGCCCCGATCAGTACCGATGACACACTGGGGCGATAAAGCACCCAATTTAAAGCAATTTGAGGAATGGTTTTTCCTGTTTCCTCGGCGATGTCTTCCATGACATCAATCACCTTATATAAATGTTCGTCGCTAACGGGTGGTGCAAACTGAGCGGTTTCATGTAAGCGACTTTGCGCTGGGATCGGCTTGTTACGGCTGATTTTCCCAGTTAATCGGCCCCACCCTAGGGGACTCCAAACGATAGCCCCAAGTCCTTGATCAAGTCCTAAGGGCATCAACTCCCACTCATAATCACGGCCTAAAAGTGAATAATAGCTTTGATTGGCGACAAAACGACTATAACCGTAACGGTCGGCTATAGCTTGAGATTTCATCACCTGCCAACCAGAAAAGTTAGACACACCAATATAACGAATTTTACCTGATTTCACTAAGTGGTCGAGTGTTGCCATGACATTTTCCATGGGGGTCATAGCATCGAAGTGATGCAGCTGAAAAATGTCGATGTAGTCGGTATCTAAACGTTTTAACGCGTTGTCTATGGATTCGATTAGGCGATGTCGAGAGGCTCCAATGTCATTGGTTCCTTCTCCCATTCTTAAGGTCGATTTTGTAGATACGATAACTTTATCTCTTCGTCCTTTCATGGCGAGACCAAGCAGGCGTTCTGATTCGCCATCGGAGTAAACATCTGCAGTATCAAACAGATTGATCCCGTGGTCTAGTGCGATATCCATCATATGCTTAGCTTCCTTTTCTTGGCTGTTTCCCCAAGCACTAAATAACGGACCTTTGCCACCAAAAGTACCAGCACCAAATCCTAAGGCTGATACTTTAAAGCCGGATTTTCCTAAAAATCGATATTCCATTTTATTTCCTAATTACGATTGAATGGTTTTAGAGTACCCGCTTGCTTTTGTCAAAAAAACAGCAACAATAGAGAAACACTTTCATGATATTGTTGATAATAGCGATGAGTAATTTGGCGGATATATCCCTTTTTCTTCGAGTTCTCGATCTTAAGTCGATCAGTGCGGCTGCCCGCAGTCTTGATATATCACCAGCCCTCGCCAGTAAACGCTTACAGGTGTTAGAACAACAGCTGGGGGTTCGTTTGTTGCATCGAACGACAAGAACCGTTAGCGCCACCGTTGAGGGGAGAGAGCTGGCATTAAGAGGTCGGCATTTGGTTGAGGAATTAGCAACTTTAACCAGTGATCTTAAAAAAGTATCGCAGGAGGTATCGGGAACCCTTCGTATCACCGCGGGTGTTTCGTTTGGTCGTTTGTTTATTTCGCCTTTGTTACCTCAGTTTCTAAAGCAGCATCCCGCTTTAAAAGTACAACTTAATCTGAGTGATGAGCGAGTGAACTTAGTCGACTCGGGGTTCGATCTGGCGATTCGAATCTCAAGTGCTCTAGAAGACTCAAGTTTGCTCGCCAAAAAACTTAATACCAATAAACGAATCTTATGCGCTTCTGCTGATTATTTAGCTAATTTCGGCCAACCCAATAGCCCTGCGGATTTGGCTCAGCATAATTGTTTAATTTTATCGGGAGAATATGGCCGTGAACACATATGGCAACTGATGAATAAACAAGGTCTGGAAGAAAAAATAAAAGTACAAGGGACCTTAGAAAGTAACCTCGGTGAAGCGTTGTATCAGGCAGCTTTATCGGGTCTGGGTATTTCTCTGCATTCAGACTGGCATATTAAAAATGACTTAGAAGCAGGTCGTTTGTGCCATGTATTACCTGATTACTATAAGCAAACTTCCATTTACGCTGTGATGCCACAACGCCAGTTTGTGCCGTTGCGGGTGCGAGCGTTTATCCAATTTATTGAACAGCAGTTAGCTGCTCCCATTGAGAAATAAAAAGTCATTTGTTTGTGTCTGTCTTGGGAGCTCTAAAATAGCTACAGCGCTGACGATGTCTTTGAATAAGATAGAGCATTTACTCATGCAGAAGTAATCATATGCCGCTAGCGAGTCGACTTTATATAATCTTTGGTTATGATGTTGTTTAGAGGAAAACAGAACGCGTGAACAAGCGGAATACGCAGCAGCGTACAGAGTTTTCGGCTTCGGGTAAACTGTCTTAAAGGCTCTCTTTGCATACAAAGACAAACGTCACTTATTGCAGTTTTTTAACGTATGTTTTGTCATTCAATCAATGTAGAAATTAAACAGCCATCTCAAGTACACTTCAATTTGCCCACTATCCCATTCGTGACAAGTCTCCAAAGTAGGTTTTTCCAGTTTTACTCGCTAGGATTACCAAAGCAATGCAGCTTGAATATAAGCTGAATATCGCCCTAATTGGGTAGCCGGAGAGGTTTAGGTCCCTCTACAATCTGTATATGCGCTGCCACACTAGGTGTTTCCTGAGCTAGCAAGTGCTTATCATCTCAGTCGGTAAAGGTGAATTTGGGCGATTTGATCTTCCGCACTGGACTAAGCGGAATATTTTGTTGAGCTTTAGCTTGATTCTGGGTATCCATTTGCCCAAGGCTGCTCAGATCCAATCGGGTGGTTTGAGAGCTGGGATGCTGATTAAACGTAATGTTGGGTTGCTGTGAGATGCTTTGCTGATGAAGCAAGTCCATTGCTTTGCCAACATCCCCTTGCGCAGAACTTAACAAGTGTTTATGAGTTGCTGGAACCAGGCTGTCGCGACCAGCAATCAGCAAGTTTTTGGCAATATGCATTTTATCGGTTTCCCGAACGACTTGTTGCCGTTGTGCGAGCTTGTCAAAGTTTTGCGAGTGAGAGTCTGTAATATCTCCAATATCCGAGAAAACTGAAAAGCGAGCTTGTGGCATGTTTTGCATTTGTAGTTTGCTTGTTTGCAGCTCTTCTGCCGGAGATTGAAATAGCTGAACAGTTGCTAACTTTCCGATAATTGCCAGATCAGATGGTTTACGCTTTGGATCGGTGAGTGTTTGCATCACAATTTTTCCCCTTCGCGTGTCGCGGGTGCCATGCTCCTTAGTTTTTGCACCTTTGGTTCCTTTCACTTGTAGAGATTTCAAGCCTGGTGTATGCGCCGAAAGTGGCTCCGAGTTATCGGTATGATCACCATACATTAAAAGCGTAGGGGAATTGGTTTTCCACACTAATGCGCCTTGATGACTGCGTTGGTTAAAGGCCATTTCCGCTTCAGAGTCAGTCATTTGTGAACGTTTATCGCGTTGGATCTGAGTTCTGATATTTTCGTCGGCACTGACTCCCCAGTCTTCCATATTTCCAGTATTGGCTTTGATCCGAATATCGGTGCTTCTCGGGGATTGCCTCGCAATATAGCTCGGCAGTTGTTTGCTTAATTGCGCCTGTCGGGATTGACTCATTTGCCAAAGACCCATTTGCTTGACACTTTGTTGCTGATTGAAAACACTGAAATCGAAAGGCTTGTGTTGCGATGAAGAAGTGTCGTGGCTCGATGATTGGGGAGCAAACAGATGAGGAAAACCAAAGGGGGATGGGTTTGTGACGAATGGCTGCTTGAGTTTTCGCTGGATCCTTTTATTTCGGGGGAGTTGTGAGGAAAGCTTGCGCAACTGAGATGAGGACCACATCGGGATTGCTTTACCTGAGGCGCTCTTAAATCTTTTTGCTGGTAATTCATAATCATCGAGGCCTGCTTGCGAGGCTGTGCGCTTTCTTCCTTGGTTATACATCGGGTATTACTCATTAGTGTATAGAGCTCTTATGATTAGCAACATTCAGGCCATCACGAATCACTATTTGTGAAGTGCTAACGGAGCACAGTGAATTAGGGAGAAAAGCCAATAGCTTGACGAAGGGAGAGAGCTTAACCTATTTCGCCGTGGGTATAATTTTACCCACTATAAGGTTTACAAAATGAAAAATTTATCAATAACAGATAGATATAAGTTGGCACTGTAACTGCTAATAGCTTGAATAGAAGATTTTCTATGCTACGGAGTTAAGGGTTATATGGCGCTAACTGATGTCGCGATAGCAAGCGAGCGACGCCTAACACGGGCTTTGCAACTCAGAGTGGATGGGATCAGCTCGCTTAATGCGATGACCGATGATTTCTTGCGCTTGTCGTCGCTGCAGGGGCAGGAGGGGATTTCACAGGCCTATCAGTTTAATTTGGAGTTGAGGGCAAATGATGTAGAACAGTTAAACCGACAGCAAGTGGAGCAGTTAGCCAGCTTTAATGCTGCCGCTGTGGTCGGTTTATGGGGAAGTGTCCGGATTGCTTGTGCTTGGCATCAAGACCGTTTTGCCCTCCACCCAGTAGATGACGCTGCCGATTGGGAAGGCAGCACGCCGTCACGCTATTTTCAGGGGATTGTAACTAGCATGACGCTGATGGCCCCTGGTTGTTACCAACTGGCGCTGGGTTCACCTTTACATTTTCTTAATTTACGTAATCGCTATCACATTTATCACAGCATGGATGTTGTTGCTTTGTTTAGTTGTTTACTAGAGCGGGAAACTGCGTCGGGACGCTTAAAGCTTGAATTTCGTCTTGATGAAAGCCTAACCGTGAGTCGGGTGCAAGATTGGTTGCAAGCCGGTGAAACGGATATGGCATTTTTACAGCGCATCGCTGGTCACGTCGCGGTGCATTATTACTTTATACATCACTCAAATGAACTTAGCTTAGTGTTCTCTAATCGGCCGACGGCGCTACGAGAAGTAGATATCCCCAACTGTGAGCAGCAGCCTCTAGCCTTGCGTTACAGTTATTCTAGTGCGGAAAAACTGGGTCTACAGCAAGACGATTTGTTTTGTGACATGAGTTATCAAGTTAAACTGGTGCCTCAGTCAGTGGATGCAATCCTCACCCGCGAAGAGGCGCAGTGGGAGCAAAATGATGTAGCGGGCTTTACCAGTTACAACGGCGACCCAGAACAGCAAGATAACCCACAGTATTTAAGGCATCGTCGCTACGCCTATGGCACGGATCGTAGTGAGGCAGAAGGCCAGTTAAAGAAATTAAAGCAGGAGTTGGCAAGCGATCAAGAAACCTTGTCGGGTAGCTCGACTTCACCCTTATTGAGCCCGGGATATACCTTTCAATTGTCGCAACCGACAGCTGCCAGTAGCAACGAGATGCGTTTAATGCGTCAGTCTTTTAGCGGCAAAACCTTCGTGGTCACCAGTATTCAGCACAAAGCGAGCGATCAACAGCCCTATAAAGGTACACTGCAGGCCAGTGAAGTCAATCCGCAAACCGACAGTAGTCAAGGCACGCTACTCAGTCCTTTTTCGATGGAAAGTACGCAACAGGGAAGTGTGCTGGCCAGGGTGTTAGAAACTGCGGTACCAAGGGGGTGGCGTTACCGGGAAAAAAGTAATTTTCAGGTGGAGCAGGCACAAAATTCTTTTGCCGGGGACGATGAAAAAGAAAAAGGCTGTTTGGTTCAGTTTGCCACCGCGCGTGATAGTTCCGAACAGTTTTGGGTAAGGTTGAGTTCGCATAGTTCATCGGCACCCGAAGTGGGGGCGATGGTGATGGTTTCGCGCGCTAATAACGATAGCGAATTACCCGAGCTTAGCGTTGTCGCATCACACGGTTCAAAGACCGTGCAACCTCCCGATCGGCGTAATCAATCTTGGACGGCCAATACCAATTGGGGTTCCAGTTACTCTTGTAGTTATGGCGATGGCATTAGCCTGCGTTATGGTTATAGCTCGGTGGTTGATTTTGAGCGTGAAAAAGCAATTGTCGAAAGTGCCTATGATAACGCCGATATGCATGGCAACAACTATGATAATGTCAGTTTTTCGCGTGGTGGTGGATATAACCTCTCATTGAGTAATCAAAATGCCGATGGGGTGAGCAATGCCAGTGTCTCCGCTGGTAGTAGTTATAATGAAAATCATGCCAAAGTAAGTTATGGCTACAGTGATACTGGTAGCACGCAAAATTACTCTCAGGTGGGTAAAAGCGTTAGTCGTTCAGTAGTCGGCAGATACGATGGCCAAGTTGATTTAAGTCAGCCGAGCTTCATCAATGGCAGGGTGCCTGAGCAGTCGATTATCGATATCGCCAATACCTTAGCCGAAGGCGATAGCTACAATGAGCACCATGCCAAAGGACGTAGCATATCGCTGAGTGGGCAGGGGATTGCCCCGCCAAGCTTTGGTGGCTCTAGTGCAGTGGTTTACTCCGACAGCATTGTCTGTGGTAATACCGAAAGTAAATCGCAGCACATGGGTAACGCCAGTAATAGTAATCAGCATATTGGTAATAGTAATTCCACCAGCCTTACGCTGGGCAATAGTGACTCCAGTCATACGACGCTGGGGAATAATAGCTCCATATCGGCTCAAATCGGCGATACCTTTGCTATGAACTCCTTTATGGGCAATCGTACCGACATCTCAACAACGCTGGCAACGGTCACCAATATGTCAACCTTCTTAGGTTTGACCTCGCATATCGATACTTATATGGGCTTGAAGAACAATATCTCTACCCAGCTTGCGGCAACGAGTAACATTAATACTAGTATGTCGGCCGTTAGTAATATTGAAACCAGTATTGGAGCTAGCAATACCATCAGTACCAACCTTAGTGCCAGCAATGAGCTCAGTACTAAAATTGCGGCGAGTAATGCCATGGCGACCCATATTGGCGCATCGAATAGCGTCACCACGAACATCAGCGCTAGCAATAATGTGTCAACGACTCTGGGAGTGGCCAATCATACCGAAACCTACTTAGGACTTAAAAACTCAACGTCTACATTTATCGGCGCGACTATGGATAGCAGCGTAAAACTCGGTAGCAGCATTTCGTCATCGGTGGCTTTGGCCAGTGATATCAGTTCGTCTACTTTTATGGGGGCGAAAATTGAAGATTCGAGTTTCTTTGGCATGAAAGCCGAATTCTCAACTTTTATGGGGATCAATATCACCAGTAAAACGGTTGCTTCGGTGGATATTGAAATGAAAAGTGCACCCTTAGCGCTCAAGCCTCTGAAAGCCTCGGTTGAGATTGAAATCGACTCGGGTCCACAAATCAACATGCTGGTCATGCAGATTAATCTATGACGATGCAGCTGATTAAACCTCGATGTTTAGGCCTGATATCGCGGCCTTATCGCTTTGATGAATGGGGCTTAGCCATTGGCGCCTTAAGTTTTTTTTCGCTAGAGAAAACACCCCGCTTGCTGCTTGAAAGTGAGCAATGGCCGCTCATGACCAAAGCGTTGGGGCAAACTCAGGTGCTGGATATGGGATTCGCCAAACCGAAGGGGGAAGTATTGGTCGCGGGCGCGGCATACCCGACCGAAGGTCAGGCTGCCGAGCGTTGTCGGGTTGCGCTGCAGGTGGGGCCTGTAGACAAGAGTCTTGTTGTCGTCGGTGATCGCTACCTCAGGCATCGCTGGTTAACGAAACTCAGCCAGCCGCAGCCTTTTCGTCACATGCCGTTGAGCTATGAGCGGGCCTATGGCGGGCCTAACATGCCCAATAACCCTATTGGTCGCGGTGCCGGTTGTAAAAATCAAGGTACTAAGCTGCAGCCTTTGGCTAACTTTTACTATCCTTCCGATAATCAGCGCTTAGGATATCAACCCAAGCATCCTGCAGGCCTTGGGCCACTGGATATTGGCTGGCCGCAGCGTAGCCGATATCAGGGAACTTATGACGAAAAATGGCTCGCGGAACGCCACCCCGGATTTCCGCAAGACGCTGATCCAAAGTTGTTTTTAGCCGCAGCCGAAGATCAACATTTTAATGCTTTCATTAAGCCTCAAACGACCTTTAAGCTTAGCGGATTGCATCCTGAAATAAGTACCATTGCAGGTATTTTACCCAATATTCGGATTCGTATGTTGGTTCAGCAGCAGTTGGATGGTGCGCTTTATTACCGGGAAGTCGAAAACTATATTGATACCCTATGGTTGTTTCCTGACGCGTTGTTGGGGGTGGCGATACATCGTGGGGTTGTGCCAATTCAGGATGTCGATGGTTTGGACATCAAACAACTACTGTTAGCCTGCGAAGGTGTGGATGACCCCCCTCGCTCGCTGGCCCATTACCAACAGCAACTGGCAGAGCGCAGTGACCCGACATCGGCCACTAATAGTCTGTTGAACGAAGCGCCACTGTTGCCCGAGAAGACGCCGCAGCAATTGGCCCGCCGCAAAACTCTCATCACCAATGCTCAAAATGCGCTGCAAGAACGCAAGCGAGCTAAACTCTCCGCCTTAAAGGCCGGCCAGCCAGAGTTGGGTTTAGCCAGTCCTGAAGACGACTCGGAGCTTGACTCGCTGGCAGCGATCCCCTCTGAACTGATGAGCGAATTCGATTACGATCTATCACCTGTCATGGCAAAGGTAAATAGCTTGTGCGCGAAGCTCAAAGCGAGCAATACCGCTGCGAGCCCTGTGCAAGCAAGCAAGCCACCCGGGCAAAGCAATCAGCAGTTGCGAGCGCGACTCATGCGGATTGCTGGTGAACGGGATGCAACAGCAAGCGGCTTATCCCCGCAGGCACAGGCGGAGCAACTACAAGCGGCGTCAAGCCTGCAAATGCGTCAACTTAGTCCGACCGTGACCGTCGATTATCTCCCCCTGCCAGAGCAACAATCTTCGCTACTTCGAATATGGCTGCAAGAGCTACTTGCTGCAGGCGAAAGCTTGTCAGGGCGAGACTTGGCTGGCGCCAATTTAAGTGGCTTAGATTTTAGCGGGCAAAATTGCCGCAATGTAATGCTGGAGGGGGCAGATCTTAGTGATTGTAATTTCTCGTCCTGTGATCTGAGTGGTGCAGTGCTCACCGGAGCCTGTATTCGTGCCAGTAACTTTAGCAAGGCCAAGCTGCATGCTAGTAATTTGTCTGCAACCACTGGTGATGGGCCTTGTTTCGATGGTGCTGAACTCATTAAAACCCAGTTGCTGGAAGCGCAGCTCAGCAATGCCAGCTTCATTCAGGCTTCGCTTAAGCAAGTCAATGCGACCAAGGCCAAACTAAAAGCCGCCAACTTTAGCGGGGCTGAGCTCATAGACAGCCAGTTGCTGCAAACCGAATTAGTCGGCAGTGTCTGGCAGCATTGCCAGGCTAGCGCCCTCGTTATGTATGGGGCCGATTGCTGTGACAGCAACTGGCAGCATGCTCAGGTAAAGCGTTGCGTCATGGTCAACATGCGGCTGAGTTTTAGTCGTTGGCAAGGGAGCCGTTGTGAACTGCTACAGTTCGGCCCTGGGGGGGAGTGGCAAGGGGTTAACCTGAGTCGCGCAAGCTGGAAAATATGTGGTTTGAGAGCGCTCAGTTTAAAAGATTGCACAGCAAGTTCGGCGGTGTTTGTCGAATGTGATTTTAGTTCGGTGCAGTGGGTCGATTCAGACTTAAGCCAAAGTACCTTCTATCGTTGTTTGATGGGCGATGCCCTGTTTCATTCATTGGATTGGCGAGCCAGCCTACTGCACCAAACCAAGCTACGTAAAGTTAAGGCTAGTCAGGTCGACTGGCGAGGCGCCACTATGCATGAAGTCGATACTGACCATGGTGCTTTTGATCTGTGCCGTGTTCATGGGCTCAAACAAAGCCCGAAACCGAAAAAACTAATTCCTGATCAAGAGGTTAATACTAATGCAGCCCAATGATTTACAAGAATACGCAGCAACAGGCAAACCGGTGATGAATGCCGAATTTTGTGGTCAGAGCTGGCAACAAATTTCGATAGAGGGGCTAACGTTTATTGAATGTAAATTTAACCAGATGAACTTACAGGCATGCCAATTGACACGCTGTGTGTTTATCCGCTGTGATTTTTCCCAAAGCAGTTTAGTTCAGCTTCATTGGCAACAAAGTAATCTGTTGCAGTGTCAGGTTAAAGATACGCACTGGCAAGGGCAGTGTCATGGGGCCACTTTTGCGGAATGTAACTTCACTGGCGCCGTGTTGAATAACTTGGAGATTGAGGCCAGTACTTTTAGCGACTGTCAGCTCGATAAAGTCGCTGTCATGCGTTGCAGTTTTAAAACGACCGCTTTAAACCAGTTATCTCTGGATGGCGCATTGCTCGATAGTTGTCAGTTAAACAACGTGGCGTGGCTGAAGGCTGATTTAAGCGATGCCAAGCTCATCAACTGCCAGTTTAATCAGGTTTTGCTGCTGGAATGTGATCTGAGCGCTCAGGACTTAAGCCAAGGACAATTACAAAATTGCACCTGCTCAGAGAGTCGATTTATTGGGACACAGTTTAAAGACGCCCAGCTTCAGGGGAGTAACTTTTCGAAATGTTTGATTGAAGAGGCTTGCTTTGAAGGGGCGCAATTGCAACGTAGTTTATTCATCGAAGCGACGATTAAAAGCTGTTCATTTAACCAAGCCCACATGCAGGGCGTAAATTTCCAGCAAGCGACGCTTGATGCTTGCTTATTCAATCGATGCCAGTTGAATGAGTCTTGGTTTAAACATGCGGTGATCAGCGATAGCGATTTTTCTGCGAGTGAGCTAAGCAATGCCAATTTTTCCCATGCAGTGCTTAAATCCTGCAATTTTCAGGACGTGACTCTACAGCGTACCAACATTCACGCGATGCAGGACAAAGATTGTAAATGGCCCAAATTTACTGAGGGGACTGTGCTGCAAACCGATGTCGAACTAAATCAGATCGAACAAAAACTAAATCAACTGGGGATCATTCTATGAAGCCATATGTTGCTTATCAACAATTGAGAGTCGAGCTACCACAAACCACAGCAAAGCCTGAACAAGCCGCTTATATAGTGGCTCATGTGACCGCCGTGATTCACGATGAAGCGGGGCGGGCGGTAAAATATCAGCTTGATCATGATGTTGAAGTGGTGTTGGCAATGAGTTCATTAATTCAGCCGGTTCGTGGTGATTTAGTTGCTTATCTTAAGACCGAGGCTGGTTGTTTTCTGCTGCATATCCTGCAACGTAATTGCGAGCAGGTGACGCAAATAAATAGCGTCCATCCGATACAACTGCACGCGCCCAAAATTGTTCTTTCGGCAGAGCAGGAGCTTGAATTGCTTTCACTGAATCGCTTTTCTCTCACCGGTCAACATGGGCTTATTTCGGTGAGCGGAACCTTGGTGAGCTGTGCTGATTTCATGGTGAAACAGGTGAATCAGTTGATGGTCACAGCCAAAGGTTTACTGCGCCTGTCTGGCAGGCAGCAGGTGATTACCGCCGAAGAAGATGTACGTATCGACGGCAAACGGATCAATATGGGGTGAATATTATGTTTGCAAATACCCAAATGACGGCGATTAATTTGGCCTTTCCCGATGTCTGTAAAACTCTGGTAGGGGTGGCACCAGTGCCGCTCCCTTATCCAAATATTGCGACCACCAGTATGGCGATCCCAACGGTGTTTAATCAGTTCACCGAAGCCATGCCAGATCACAACTTGTTGACGACGGTGGTGTTAAGTAATGGTGACGAAGCTGGCCTGTTGTTGGGATTGGTATCGAACCTGATTATGGGGCCATGTAGCCACGTGGTCGGGAGCTTTAAGGTCTTCAAGTCGGTCATGCCTGCAACCAAAATGTTATCGATCACTGGTCAGAATGGCCCCTTGGCTAATGTACCCGGTGTGACCTTAAGCCCCTGCCAGGTGAAGGTGATGATATTGAGTTAGTGGCATGTATTCATGTCTATATAAAGTTTATTGTAGTTTGTTGAGCCGGATTTTTTGGCTGTTGAAAGGAGCACAACATGGAAGATGGGTCAGAAAAAAGAGCGGTGTTAATTGCTGGGGCGGGTAGCTTAAGCCCAAGTCCGTTACTCGAAAAAGCGCGGCAGCTTAGAGCAAATAAAAAAAGTCCAAACAAAGTTCAGCAGTCTGTTCCTGCTCATTCAGAGCCAAGTAAACGACAGCTTAAATCTGATGGGACAGCGGTGTATCCGAATGTATCCTTAGATGTTTCGCAAGGTGCTAGAGCCAAAATCGAGCAAAAACGTAAAGAGTTGGCGCAAAGCCGAACCTTGCCCTCATCAGGTGAGGTTTTTATCGCAACAGGGCCTTCACGTCCAGAGATGACGGTAGATGGGGTTATCATAAAAAATAAGAAAAAGACCAACACGAGCACCAAAATAACTGATCCTACATTTGGTTTTAAAGAAGGTGTTAGCCAGTTTTCAAACGGAGACTCAGAATTTACAAACAGGATATTTACCTCATCAAGCCCCGATTGGACAAAAACCAAATATGGTAGCCACGATGAATTTCTAGAGGCTTCAAAAGCGGTTCAATCGGAGATTGCTTCCGGTGGACATGCTTTATTTCGGGCAGATCCTAGCAACGTTGGCAAGGGGTATTTGGGCAAACATGATCCTGTATTGAGTGTTGCCAATTTACGAGAGCGATTAAATAAGCAAACCATTCTAGGGATTGGCACCGGTATGCCCACATCTACATCCTCAAAATTCACTTCATATAAGGCCTTTAATCAGTCGGAAAACATGGCGAGAACTGAAGCTTCGCTGTTGCTTGCAAAAGATACAGCCAAGGTTGGTGTATTTAAGGGACAAGCTTCTTATAAGGCAACTTCTGATTTTAAAAAGGATATCGGTATATCAGTTGAAAAAGGCAAACCGGGTACCACCATGGTACAGAGAACTCAGGTTTCGCTAAATTCGAGCCTTGACCCCACTCAAGTGAAAACTGAGTTGAATGCGGGCCGGGCATCTACCGTGCCTTGGACGGTTGCTCAACATTTTCCGACAAAATAGACCTAGTGTTATGAGCGGAAACTATTAAAGCCTGAGCCTTTTGAGGAAAAACTCTGTTGATGCTGATGTTTAGGCTGAGCGTGTGCATTTGAGTGGGCCATTGGTGACAGGCTTAAGCTTGGCTCTATCTTGTTACTAAAGCTATGGCTCCCAAGTCCGGTGCGCAGCTTGGTGCCGGGAATGCTGTCATTTCGGCTGACAATGTTGGGGCTTACACCACTAAAATAACCGCGGGTTTGGGGGTTTAGCTGATGATACATAATCGTTGTATCCCGTTTAGAAAACTCGCCGCCACTTACTGTCGGTGCCGGGCGTCGTGGGCTGGAACTGGGCTCGCCAAGCTCTTCTAGAGTGCGCATGCGCAGCTCTGTATGACTTACTTTGGAACCTAGGCCATAGGCGTTTGCCAGCTGGTAGTGGTCGTTAACCCCTTTATCGCGAACAATTCTAACCAATTGTTGATAATCTCGCAGCGGTGCGGCAATGGTAGATTTCATGGTGTTGTTTGCTCCTGTTTGACCGTTTGCTCAGGGGGACTATCAGGCCATTGAACTAGCGATGTTGCTAAGTTGAAGTGCTGCTGTTGCCAATGCTTCGCGTTATCAATCGTGCTAAAAGGACCAAGTAATGCAACATACCATTGTCGCTGATTGTCGTGAGTGGCAAAAATATTAGCGGTTTGACTTAACTCGAGTTTATTCAAGGCGAAGCTGGCTTGTGTTAAATCAGAGTATAGGCCAATTTGAACCGCAAATTGGCGATTGCCGGTATCAGCGACTTTAAGCTGTAAGTCTTGATTGCTGAGAGGCGATTTAAGCGACGCGCTATCAAGTTTAAATTTAAGCGGATTTAATACGGTATTCGGCGGAAGGATGGCAGTTAAACTTACGCCAATCGCGGCAAATAACACGAAGATAGCGAGCAGTGTCTTTGCCATGTTCTTATTCTCTTTATTGTTAATAATGTAAATTTAACAACTTTCGCTGGGTTTGCAATTAATAAGCTGTCATTTTGCCGCTTAGCTGCAAAATAGACTGGCAAAGTTATGGTCGGTGTTAGTTTTTGATGTCCTGAGTTTGAGTGCTGATGTGATGGTAGACAAGGGGATTAGCTGCTTTTCATCGTTCAGGTTAAAGATCTCATGGATCTCCACATAATGCTGATACAAGGTCTTTGGTTTACCTCGATAATAAATCCGTTGGTTGTCATCGGGCGCTGAAAAGGTGAAGGGTAGCATGCTGAATTTTAGCTTGTGCATTGCGCTGATTGAGGCTCGGTTATGGGCAAAAGCACAAGCATAACATGCGCTTATCTTGTGATAGTGTTCTCCCAAATATAGTAAGGTCTGCAATGCTTGAGGACCAAGTTGCTTGCCTTGAAAGTCTTTACCCAGCCAGAAGTAAAAAAAGCCAATGTTCTGCCGGATCCGTAGGCAAACCGATCCCACAAAACCCCAATGATCATGGATCAAGGCGAATACTCGCTGGTCTGGTTGTGATTGATTTTGATGAAGCCAATGTCGCCATTCGGCTTCACTGGCAAAGTTTGGTAAATTGCATAACTCGGCGATTGAGGGTTCATAAAATTGCCAGATAAACGCATTGTAGTGCTCGTAATCCAAGGGGATTAAAGTGAGCAGTTGATTGGAGCAATCGTCAGGGTGGTAAGATATGTTGCACTGACGTTGTTGCAGTAGCGTTATACTCTGGGTTAATTGTTGGGCTTCTGGATAGTGCAATAGTGCATTGCGTAAGCTTGCTTCTGCGTTATTTAGGTTTCCAGTTTTAATTAATGTCACCACGGTCTGATAGCAGTTATCAATCGCATTTTGTTGTAAACCTCGGGTACTTTCTAACCCAGCAATATATTTATGCAGTTGACGTCTTAAAATTAGTAGCAAGGACCAGTCTTCAAGCCAATCAGCTAATTCAATTGCTTTGATGAGTAATTGCGCTGAGGTTTGGCTCACTGGGTAAGCTTCTAATTTTTGTTGTCGTAACCACAGTAACCACGTTATACGCTCACAGGGAGAAATGCCATGTTGTAAGCCGTAGGTAATTTGGCTAGCAACCCGCGAGCCCATTTTATTGTCGAAGATCTCATGGCTTGCTAAGCCGGCGAATTTGAGTGAAAAATTGAATGATTCCATAGGCTTTAACCAAGTCTTTTGGGGATAAATAGCAATTGTTTAGAAAACGGTTCTGAAAATATATTCAAGCTTAATGCCAGTGCGAATAAATCGCAGATTAATTCAAGTAAGCGTCACTCGGACATGGTATTGACCATCAATATTGGATAGCGCTATGGATACCTGGAAATAGATACATTGAGGCGCTGTGCTGGAGGGCTGACTAGATTTCAGGTGATAGATTCATGCAATCATCATCAGCATTATTTACTAACCTATCTGTCAAATAATGAGTTTGTCAACTAATGTATTGTTTATGAGTGAAAGCCGATAGTTTGTTTTTGGTTGTTTATAGGGTAAGGATGAACCCGGCACTATCAATAACTCAAAGATAGGAACAGGGAATAGTGAAAGACATATTGGAACAAAATATTGTTGGTCACTCGTACGCTATCAAAAGGGTGATCAAAGCCATTCGAACTCAGGCTGTATTTCCCACACCAGTGATTATCACGGGTGAAACAGGAACCGGTAAGGAATTGGCAGCACGTGGTTTGCATTATTCTGGAGGCCTTTCCAGTAGGCCATTTATTGCGCTTAACTGTTCCACCTTTAATGATGATTTATTTGTCAGTGAATTGTTTGGTCACAAGAAAGGTTCATTTACCGATGCTAAAACCGATCGTCAAGGCTTGTTAGCTGCGGCAGAGGGGGGCACTTTGTTTCTTGATGAGATCGATAGTTTGTCACTTAAATCTCAGGCGACGTTATTGCGTTTTTTACAAGAAAAAGAATTTCGTCCGGTAGGAAGTAACGACACCTGTAAAGCGAGTGTTAGGCTTGTGACTGCAACCAACTGTGATCTAGCAGAGCAGATCACCAAAGGTTGTTTTCGTGAAGATCTTTACTATCGTCTATTGATTTTGACCATTCATATGCCTCCCTTGCGTGAACGTATCGAAGATATGCCCGAACTGATAGAACACTTTTTGAGTAAGTTCGACAGTCAATACCAGTTAGGGCGAAACAGAGTCAGCGAACGAATCATGCATCAGCTGTGTCAACATAATTGGCCTGGTAATGTTCGAGAGTTAGAAAATACCTTACATCGGCTGTATTTAACCGCAGAACTCCCGCTCATTGATAATGTTGAGTACTTGCTGTTTGCATCAAAAACTTTGCGCGAGACCCAAACTGTGGTTGCTAAATCGAAGATTGCCACTGAGCCGGAAAATTTTGATGGTATTTCTTTCGCCGATGCTAAACGTCAAACAGTAGAGGCTTTCGAACTTGCTTTTGTGAAACATGCCTTGGTGAAGTGTAACGGTAATATTACTAAAGCTGCATCACTTTGTGGAAAAGAGCGCAGGGCATTTGGCAAGTTGGTGAAGAAATACAATATCAGTAAAAATTACCCTGACCTCGGCTTATCCTGCTGAGTTTTTCCTGTGAAACTTGGCGATTACTCAAGGGATCTGGTATCCATTAAAGGCGAACAATAAAAGTAATATTAAACTTTTAATGAATTCATAAGTCATGTTTACCCATCTCGGACCCTATCTATATAGCCTTAGCTACATCTTATGCGCAACTTACTTACCAAAATGACAGCGATACAAACTTAAATGATGGGGTTGCAGCATCACTCAATAGCTCTCTGAATCGAAACGTACCGGGCTACAACTTACCCACTGGGTATTAATTCACGCGTTCCTGATCACCTAAAATATACGCAGATAACATCCAACTATATATATCCCATTGTTCTTACTTGTTAATTATTTGTTTTGTCAATTTGGCATCAGTTTTGCTGAAGGTTTGGTTATGTCGTTTACCACGAGGGTAACTATGACGGACGAAGTACAAGACATCAAGTTGGTGATCTTACGTTACCTGCAACAGCATCCGGGATCAGAAGACTCCCTTGCAGGCATTACCGACTGGTGGGTAAAGCGGCAACGTTTCGATGATTCTATGATGGCGGTAGAGACAGCATTGAAGCGTATGGTAGGGGAACAGATCGTGGTTGAAACAAATCGCAACGGTGTTTCTTATTACCGATTTAATGCGAAGGCATAAGCAAGGACGTGAGTCCGCAATAGTAGTTTTGAGTGCTAGTCATAAGGAGCTTTTGACTAGCCAAATCGTTAAGGAGTGAAGTTTTGGAAAGTTTACAAAAGAAACTGTCACGCGTTCGTTCTCCACGGGTACATATTACTTATGATGTGGAGATTGGAGATGCGATTGAACAGCGCGAGTTACCCCTGATGGTGGCTATTTTGTCAGATCTTTCTGGTGACCTGCCGTCCGTTGCACCAAATGACTCAGCATTAACACCGTTACCCGCGATTAAAGAACGATCGTTTGTTGAGATTGATCGTGACAGCTTCAACGAGGTAATGACGGGCTGTCAGGTGAGGTTAAAGGTTGATGTAGAGGATGTTCTGAGCGAATCGTTGGAGACACCTGCGGCGAAAGAAAAAGGTGGGAAAGCAGCTAAGACGGCTAAGGATGGCGACGTAGAGGAAGGTGACAAAGACCCTGCCTCTGAAGCTGCTACGGACAAGAAAAAGAAAGTCTTTATCCTCGCTTTCAATTCGATTGATGATTTTAGCCCAATGAATCTGGTGAATAATATTGAACCTACCGCTGCTCTCTACCAAGGCCGTTGTTATCTGCGAGACTTTTTAGGTAAGCTCGACGGGAACGATGCGCTTGATGAGCTGTTGGTGAAACTATTTAGCGACAAAAAGTTGCAGGATGAACTGATTGGTACTTTTGCAAAGGCGGATGACTTTTCTGCAGTAACTCCCACAGGCTTCACTCAACTGATGTTGACTGAAGGACATATGGCATTAGATGACTCGCAAATTCCTTATGTTCTTAACCTGATCGGCCAGTTCACGGTTGATGTGGTGCAAAAGCTTGATCCCAATCAGCCTGCTTTTGCGGCGGACCTGATCAATGATCGTATTTCCCACGTCGACAATTTGTTGAGCCTGCAGATTAATCTAGTACTGCAACATCCTAAATTTCAGTCTTTAGAAGCGACTTGGCGTGGCTTGCACTTTTTAGTGATGAATACTGAAACCAGTACTCAATTGAAGTTGAAGGTGTTCAATGTGTCTAAGGCCGATCTACTGAAAGATTTACAAAAGGCTGTTGAATTTGATCAGAGTGCTCTGTTCAAAAAAACCTATGAAGAAGAATTTGGCACTTACGGTGGTGACCCTTTCAGCTTTATGGTTGGGGATTATGAATTTGGTCGCCATCCTGAAGACATTGAACTCCTGGAAAAAATTGCTGGTGTAGCGGCAGCGGCTCACGCCCCATTTATCACCTCTGCTTACGCTAAGCTGTTTGATTTAAAAGATTTTTTCTCTTTAGCTCAACCGCGCGACTTGAGTAAGATTTTTGAAAGTGCGGAGCTTATTAAGTGGCGCAGCTTTCGAGAAACTGACGATTCTCGGTATGTCACGTTGACCTTACCTAAAGTGCTGTTACGTTTACCCTATGGACCCGATACGGTGTCGGTGGAAGGCTTTGACTTTAAAGAAGATGTGGATGGCCGAGATGCATCACGTTATTTATGGGGAAATGCAGCATATATTTTAGCACAGCGGATCACTAATGCTTATGCTAAGTATGGCTGGTTAGCCGCAATTCGCGGTGTGGAAGGTGGCGGGCTGGTGGAAGGCTTGCCAACGCACACCTTTAAAACACCTTCCGGTGATATCAAACTGACTTGTCCTACCCAAGTGACGATTAGTGATCGTCGAGAGAAAGAACTTAACGATTTGGGATTTATGGCCATTCTACACCGTAAGGGCTCTGATAAGGCCGCATTTTTTGGTGGGCAAACAACCAACTTGCCGAAGAAATATAACACCGATGCCGCGAATGCCAATGCCCGTATTTCAAGTATGTTGCCCTATGTATTGAATGCGTCGCGCTTCGCTCACTACATCAAAGTCATAATGCGTGACAAGGTGGGTAGCTTCTTAACCAAGGATAATGCGTCAGACTTCCTTAATAACTGGATTGCGAACTATGTGCTGGTTGATGACTCAGCCCCACAAGTGATGAAAGCGAGTTATCCGCTACGTGATGCAAGGATTAACGTGACCGATGTTCCTGGCTCACCAGGCAAGTATCGTGCAACGGTATTTCTTCGTCCGCATTTCCAACTGGAAGAGTTATCGACCTCGATTCGATTGGTGGCGGAGTTACCGTAGTTTCGACACCGAAATGCAGTACCAAGTAAAGCTTGGCTGCTCAGAAATATGGACAAAATGAGAGATAAATTATGGATTTGATATTGCTACAATTTGGTGATGACAGCTTCACTAAACCCCAAGATCCTGCGGGTAGCGGCTTTCTAGACCCCTCTGGTGGATCACTTATCGACGGTGCCGCCGATGGCGATACTTGGTCAGCACTGGCCGATAATGCGGGTGGCTCGGGTTTCGATGCGAAAAAATGTGTCGAGTTAGTGTCGATTAATCAAGGTCTGCAGCAGCAAGTCACTACCGATGTGAGTAACAGTGCACGAACTTCTGGTCGGCCCATCATCAGTGATTTTACGTGCGTAAAGTATGTTGATGTGAGCTCACCCAAAATGTACGACTATTGTTTACGAGCGAAGCCTCTCGATACCGACCCTAGCAGCCCAACCATTATTTTTGTACTGCGTAACTCTGGGGATCAGCTCAACATTATTATGCGCTTCGAGTTGCGTCTCGCACTGATTAGTGAAATTCAGTTTCAGTCTCATCCGAATGATATGGCGACCGAGCAGTTTAAGCTGAATTTTACTGAAATTACTTGGCATCATCAGTTACAAGGTCCTGGAATGCAGAACAAAGGAACCATGGCAGCGGGTTGGAGTATTGCCAAAAACCGTCCAATTGGTGCTTTGTCAAGCTAACAATCTGAACCACAGGATGGGCCGGGATATGCGCGTGCTAGTCCATGCCATTGCAGGGGGCCAACACTTGATAAGTAAGAGCTTTGTTGCTTAACGAATACCAGCAAAGGAGTTAGAGATGGTGAGTAAAACACTGTTCGAACGCTTATCGTTTCCTGGTGAGGAGATCGTGTTAGTGGATTCTGTTCGACGCAACATTCAAGCAATTTTTGACTCGCGAATGTTACTCGATGGTGATGTGCACAATGCCAATCGTGGTTTAGTGCCGTCTTTAGTAGAGCAGGGCGCGGATAGCCATGCCGATCTCGACACCTATAAAGAGCGCTTAGAGCAGTTGATATTGCGTTTCGAACCGAGGGTTAAGGCTGTTGAAATCAGTGACCTTAGTTTTCGAGAGGTAGGTAATGGTAAATGTGAATTAAAGCTACAGGTGCTTGATATGGATTTAGTTGAAGACTTTCAATTTTGAGTATCGAGTTTTAAGGCAGATGAAAACAGGAATGGTCGTGCATGAATCACTATGACAGCTTTCAACAGGAATTGCAGTTTTTGCGTCATTCGGTGGAGCAGTTTGGTCAAGCTTACCCTGCGGCTGCCGCTGAGCTAAAATTAAGTTCGGGTCGTTCGGCTGATCCTCATGTGGAACAATTATTACAGTCTTTTGCTTACCTTACTGGAAAATTACGCTCTGACATGGCGGAACAGCGCGGTGAAATACCAAATCAGATGCTGCAAACGCTATACCCGAGTCTGGTGCATTCACAACCGTGCATGACGGTGTTGCAGGCTAACGTTGAGACCGACGGCGCAAATTTTGTAAATGGTTATATGTTAAAAAAGGGGCGGCAGTTTGTCACTAAAGCCCGGGCAAGTCATAGCGATAAGAGTTACGACTGTATGATGCAGTGCTGTTATGACACGCCTCTGTGGCCTTTTGACATCACTGGTGTGAAAATTTTACCCAAAAATTATTACAGTCAAATCGATCAACGTCGCGACACTCAGGCCGTTCTTTCGGTCACCGTAGCTAGTCGAGGGATGGATAATGTATATGAATATCCTTTGGATAAGCTGCGATTCTATTTAAACAATACCAGCCAGCGAGCAGAGCTATTTCAACTATTCAATGACAAGTTAAGAGCGGTGGCGCTTAAAGTTGGAGATAACATTCGGATATTACCAGACAGTTCAAAGCAGCATGTACTGAGCTGGCTGGGTTTTGAAGCTTCACATAACGTATTGCCCGATGGCGACGGTAGTCAGCGTGCCTATCGTTTGCTTCAGGAATACTTTGCCTTCCCCGATAAATTTTATTTTTTCGACGTGAATGGTTTAGAACTTGATGGTTGTGTCGATGAGTTTGAGTTGCTGTTTTTACTGGATGAAGCAAAAAGTTCGATTCACCTTGCTCGTAACAGTTTGTCGTTGAACTGCTTTCCGGTGATCAATTTATATCCAAAAACTTTCAAGCCCGTTCAATTGAAGCAAACTGAACATGAATACCGCTTAACAGCAGATGAGCAGCAATACCTGCTGGCAGAGATCCATCAGATTACTGAGGTTCGTAGCATTGGTTTTGATGGCAAGGCCAAATTGGTGGACCCATGGCTGGGAGTCAAGCGTGAAAATAGCGCGGAGCAATACTATATCACTCGCTTAACTTCATTGCTAAAGGCAGAGCAGAGCGGTTGTGACACGATGCTTGCACTTTACGATGGTCAATTTAATACCTGTGATCCGATTGATCAGACCTTGGTGATAAAAGGTTGGTGTAGTAATCGACGTCTCCCAGAGTTTTTGCGGATGGGGAATAAGTTAAAGCCGGTAGGAAGTGCACCAATGATGACTGCTAACGTGATGGAGCAGCCAACCCGATTCAAAGGAGCACGATTACAACCGGGTAACAATGTGAAATTGCTGTCGCAGTTAAGTTTAAATCATTTTGCGCTTGGCGAAGGGCGTAATCGATTAGCTTTGCTCAAACAAATCCTCACACTATATGCTGATAGTTTCGCTTCATCGCAAATGCGCCAAATTGAGGGTCTCATGGATTGGCATGGCGAAAGTGTGGTTAAGCGCATTGGTCGGCAGGCTTGGCGCGGTCACTGCCGAGGAACTCGTATCACGATGACGGTAGACGAACACTACTTTGGTGACGCCAACCCACTATTGTTGGGGCAAGTTCTAAGTCATTTTTTGGGTCTGTATACGACTTTGAACCATTTTGTTCAGTTACAGCTAGTGAGTCATCAACGTGAAGGAGTGTGGAAACAATGGCCACCGCGCATTGGCGAACAGGTTTTACTGTAGCTGACTTATATACTAATCCCGAAGCTGGCTGGTCGTTTTATCAGCTGGTACGTTTACTATTATCTGAAGAATCACAGGATCCTGAATTATCTGAAACAAGCGATTCGCTAGGCGATGCGCAAGCGGTTCTCGGTGAATTAAAAGATGTGAGCCATTTAGAGGCTCATCGTGCCACGCGAGCTTTCTACTTAAGTCAAATAGAACAACCACAGTCTATCGAAAACCAACTCGTTCAATCTTTAGATAAACATTTCTTCTTTAGAGCATCTTATGAAGCTCATTTTCCGGCGGGAGAAGTGAGAGCGGTTACAGTTATCGATTCGGGGCGGGATGATGTTAGCCACAAATATCAAATTGTTAGCTTAGGCAATCATATCAGCGGCTTAGCTGGCCCGTTGCCCGATGGCCTCACCGAGCTGGTGGTTGATGATATAAAAAACCGTCAGGCGGTGTTAGCTCATTTTTTGGATCTGTTTAACCATCGCCTGCAAAGCTTACGATATTTATTCAGAAGCTTGACCGACGCCACTCTTGCCCACGCACCAGCGGAGCACTCAGAAATAGGCCAAATGTCACTGGCTTTAAGTGGCAATCTACTTAAAGTGCACCGCCAGCTGTATCAACAAAATACCGATCGGTTTATTGGGCTTGCAGGCTCACTGGCAAATCGACGCATGTCCTTACCGCTTATTCAAGAGCTATTTCGAGTGACTTTAGATGTCCGTTTAAACCAACTTAAACATTGTATTGGTCGTTGGCTAAGAGTTGAAGTCGAAGATCATATTCGGCTTGGACAAGCCAACCATTGTTTAGGTGGAGAGGCGACTCTAGGAACTCAAATATGGGATCAGCAAGCGGCGATTGGCGTGGTCCTTGGGCCCTTGCCTAATTTGAGCCTTAAGCGTTTGTTACCGGAGGGGGACCGATATTCGCAGTTATATCGCCTACTGTGTTGGATTACCGATCGCAAATGTGATTGTGAGGTCACTTTAGTTAGCGATCAGGCTGTTTCTAAAGCGCTTTGTTTAAAGGGGGAAGGAAACCAATTAGGCCGTCTTAGTCGGTTGGGTGAATTCCAAGGGCGTGAACGGGTGACCTTTATGGTGGATTTAGCGAGAACAAATTTATGAGTCGATCAGTTGGGATTTTGTTGACTTGTATGTTGCTGATGACTGCTTGTTCATTAAAGGAATACCTTGGGCTTAGCCATGCCAATGACTTAAGCAAAGTCTCTGTAAGTAGTACCGCTGATTGTAACCAGAATAATCCAGTGGCGTATGACCTAGTGCTGATATTCGATACTGGGGCAGCCGCGACTTTAAGCACAATGAGTGCCCCACAATGGTTCCAGCAAAAAGAAGCGATGCAATTGAGTTTGGGTAGCAAAATTGCCGTACTGAGTTACGACATTGTTCCACTGACTTCCGAGCAGCCAATCACATTACCCAAGAATTCAAGAGATGCCACTGCCGTGTTGTTGTTCGCTAATTACCTTGCTTCGCTTGGCCAAGTTGCCGCGCGTATCGAGGGTTATCCATCGGTTCGAATTCAGTTCGAGGTGAATCAATACCAGATTATAGCGGGTGGCAAATCATGAAAGATATAGATTGGGAGTCTCTCCCGCAAGCTCTATGTTGGTCTGAAGGGATGATGCTGTCACCGCAGCACTTTCAGCAAAATGATGTGTACTGGGAAAGTCAGTTGCAAGTCCTTAGAAAACTGGTTTCCCCGCATGCTTGGGGCTTAACTCTTTTAGATATCGACCATGGGAAGTTAATGCAAGGTGAGGTCGTGGTAAGGCGGGTCAGGGCGATTTTGCAGGATGGCTTAGTTGTGAACTATCAAGAAAATGAGCATGACCGCTTACAGCTTGACCTGACGACGCTTTCGGGAATTGATCAACTGACTCGGGTTCGTATTCATTTGGTCGCACCCATTCGAACGCCTGGTTGTGTGAGTGATAGTGCCACCATTCAACGCTTTGAAGCGGTTGATGGTCCGCCTTCGGTCGATGATAACACCGGACAAGGTGAGATAGTGACCCAGCGCTTAAGCCCCAAACTGGCCTTGCAGGCAACCGATCGAGTTAGTAGCAAATATGCGAGCGTACCGTTATTTGAGGTTTGCCAACCCGATGTGGGTAATTTTCAACTCGGTGAGTATTGTCCAGCGTTATTAAATATCGCTGCAGAAAGTTTCGTATTTGATCAGAATACTATTGGTACTCGTAAGCCGATTCAACAACGTTGCCAAGCTCTTGCTTTAAGTATACGTAATAAGGCGCGGCAGCTTGCTGGCTATTCTGAGCAGGGGGAAGATCGACTGGGGCATAAAATTGGCCAGCTACATCGGAGTTGGATAAGAGCCTTAAGCCGTAATCTGCCAGAATTTGAATTAGCTAGTGATGATCAACAAACTCACCCACACACACTGTATATGTTGTTGGCGCGTATGGTTGGCATTTTTAGTGAGTTGGATCCAGTTGGGGTGCCCCCTAAACTGGCAGCATATCAACATAGTAATTCTCTGTCTGGCTTCAATCAGGCTTTGGATTACCTGCAACAGCAGCTCTCTAACGTGAATATGCGCTTCACTAGTATTCACTTTGAGCAAAACCGTAAAGGTGTGTTCACCCTGCAGTATGATAAAGCGTGGGCTGGTGGGGAGCTACTTGTAGAGTTGTCGGCTTTTGATGGCGGTAGCACTGAAGAGCTGAGTGAGTGGTTTAAGGCCTGTCGTATTGCATCATTTAAGATGCATGAGTCGTTAGCCAAACACCGCATGCTGGGTGCTTCGGTTCGTCAAGTGAGTGTCGATGAGCAAACTGGTATTGCTGCCGGACCGGGTCGGGCGTTATTTGCCATTCAAGCCGATGAAAAGCTGATCCTGCCGGGGCAACAACTGGTTATTGTATGTACCAGTGGACAGCTGAAGTTGCAGCAACCTCGGCGTATCACCTTGCATGTCCCTCATGAGTTAAGGGTTTAGTATGAAAACTAAAACTGATCAGCTCGACTTACTTTCGTTAATGGTGCAGTTTTACGAACTGATTGCCATATTCAAACAGCAAAATCAGCAAGGCATACTAGATGACGTTGTAAAACGAGAGATAGCGTTAGCCGAAGCTCCGAAACCGGAAGAAATTGCTTACGCTGTTCAGGCGCGTTTGCGATTGTGGTTGGAAGCCACTCGGCACCAATATAACGAGCGAAATACGGCCCGTGAAAATCAATCGATGAAATGTGCGCTTTACGCCATGGTTGCTTTGGCTGATGAGTTGGCTCTATTTGAAATTGACTGGGTAGGGCAAGCTCACTGGCAAGATATATTGCTCGAAAAATCGATGTTTAAGAGTTGCCGAGCCGGCAGCACGATGTTCGAGTTAATTGAAAAACTACTGAATGCGCGCAGCCATACGTCGATGGAACGCCAATTATCGACCGTGTATTTATTCATGTTACGTTTGGGTTTTGCTGGCCGTTATCGTGAACAACCGGAAAAATTGGCAAGTTACCGACAGCGTTTATATCGACTTCTGAGAGCGGAGGCGAACGGACAATCTACTCCGATATGCGCGACTGCTTATAAGCATTTGTTGGTGTCAAATGAGCAGCAACGATTGGCTCCTATCGCCAACTGGTACCGGAAAATGGCTTGGGTAACGCTGACTTATTTAGTACTCAGCTCAGCCATTTGGGCATTACTTAATTTGCCGCTTAGTCAGCTCTCGCTTCTGGGACTGGGTTCGTAATGGCCGAACTATTTGCTAAGTTAAACTCGCTATGGGAAACCTCTGAGTTGTTGCTGAGAGGGGGCAGCGGTGGCTTGCAGCAACGTTTATCCCCGCTGGTGGTTATGCTTGACCCTTACTGGAACGATCCAGTATGGCGTGTCTTATTCATCTTTTTTTTACTGTTACTTATCGTGATACTGGCTTGGTGGCTATTAAAACTTGGATTCACTTGGATTAGCGTTTTGTTTTCAACCATCAATGTAGGAGCGAAAGCCTTACTCTGCTGGTTGGCAAAACCCTTTTCGGTTGCGCGACTGTGGTTTGACAAGTATCGAGAGGCTTATCGTCGAAAAGCGCGTCAGAATTTAAGGCTCAGGATTCGCATGAAACGAATTCGCGACACTTTAAAGTATTTAACCACTAGCCGCCAGTGGCGTTATAAAAGCTCATGGTTTTTGTTGCTTGGCGAACCGGGATCGGGCGGAAATGCGTTACTTGAAGGGATCCGTTCTGGCAAGCGTGCAGCATTGCTGCATCGAGAAAAACAGCAACATGCAGCTGGTAGCCAATGGCATTTCTTTGACAATGGGGTGTTGATTGAAGCCGACCAAGAGCTATTAGTAGAATCTCAAACTGGACACAACCCTAGTGGAGAAATGCCTCGACTGGCTAAACTGTTAGAAGTCATTCACCGATATCGACCAGAGCGACCGCTAGACGGTATCGTTATGAGCATCTCTGCCAAGTCATTGTTAGAGGCCGACAGTATCTACCGCCAAGCGGCGCTGGCTGAGCAGTTATTCAAGCAGTTATGGTTGGTGCAGAAAAAAAGCAGTTTTGTGCTGCCGATTTATCTGGTGGTAACCGAGTGCGATGTTATCGAAGGTTTTGAAGCTTTCTGGCAGGCTCAAAGCGACCAACGTTGGCGGGAGATGATTGGTTGGTCAAACCCACTGCAATTAGAAAGTAGCTTTGATCCGAATTGGATAGATTTGGCATTTGAGCAAGTGGTTGCAGATTTACAGCTCGCTCAACTGGAAGTCGCAGCCTCAAGTCGTGAGATAGTCGATATAGACCGATTTATGTTGTTTCATCAGCATTTTCGTCGCATGCAATCTCCCCTTAAAAAAGTCATGGAAGGGACATTCAGTCGCAGCCAATTTCAGGCACCTCTGCCGTTAAGAGGGGTGTTCTTTTGCGGTGCAGTTGAGCAGGTCCCGGCATTTACTGACCAACTGTTTAACCAAAAAATATTCGCAGAACTGAATTTAGCCACTCCGCTGGAGCGACGGCTGTTGTCCTCGGAAAAGCTCCTACAGCGGTTTCAACTTTCGACTATGGGGTTTGGAGCCTTGTTATTGTTATGGTTGTGCTTTGACAGTGTTCGCATGCTTAACTATAACCACAACTTCACTCGGGTCCTCAAACAAGCAGCGAGTGAAATCAGCGATTCGACTACGAATTGTCCATCACTGGGTCAAAACCCCTACCGCTTATTGGCTCACTTAGCAGAAGTAGGGCACAAGCCTTGGAACCTATCGATGCCAGTATCGTGGTTGGATACCCAATTGTACAAAAATCAGTTGGTTGTTGGCAATCAACTACTGAGTCCTCAATTGTTCAGTAGTCTTGAATGTCGCTTAAGCGTCAAAGCCATAGAATTAAATAAATTGGAACAGCAAAGCTCAAAAAGCCAAGCTAATGAGTCAGCTTTAACTGAGCAACTATTTGTATTTGCAGACTCGATGTCGATATTTAATACCAGTGTTGACGACTTCGTATATTTGGCGGGTCCATTGGGTAGCGATAAGCAAGTACAAGCTAGGCTCACCAGTTTACTCGACTACGCATACGATGTTCCAGTGCCAGAGGCTTCACGCCCTTCATCCCCTCTGGTTACTGGGGCAATACAGGTGATGGAATACAAAGTAAAGCAACAAACTTTAACCGATCCCGAACGAAACATTACTCATTTACTGCAGTCCGCGAAGAGATTACATCAAGCCCTTATTGACAGTACTCATCCTAGATTTTTATCTGAGCTTGGCAAAGATGACGCGCCTACCTCCAATTTATTAATTAGTCAGTTAAGAAGTTTGGGGGAATGGTTAAGCACCAGTAACCTTAAATGGACGGTTCCTTATAGCGCTAGTCCCTGTGGTAAGGTCAATACTCATTTGGCTAGCGCGATCAAGGGATTACGCAAGTCAGGCGATCATCCTGCATGGATCTTAGATGAGATCAGTGAATTATTTGGTGAACAGCGTTGTTACCAGGTTGCGCAGCAGAAGTTATTAGCGGTCAATCTAGCACAGCATGGTTCAGCTTTTGTGTCAGCAGGCAAATTAGTCCGGATGAGCCCAAAACTTGTTACTTTACAGCAAGAAATTAAAGCACTAGAGCAATTGCCATTTGTGATCCAGCAATTATCCGGAACATTGAGTCCGCTGCCAACAACACCGATACAGCGTTGGCGTCTGGGGCCTCTGACTCAGGCATTGGATAGTATTCGTCAGTATCAAGCATTTGAGGCGCGTTACTACCATAGCGCCGATTCTTTCTACGCCAATTCGATTCGACATAAGTTAAGCGATGTCATCACCTACCAGCTTAACGACGCGATGCAACGGCAAGTTCGCTTAGCCAATTCTTTAGAGAATAGCGATAAGGAAGCTGAGCTTGCATTAAGTATCAACAACTTTGTAAATGTACAGGATGCTATTTTAAATCTTGAACAACTACTGATGCAGTTGGGTGATACTCGTAACCGAATTTGGCTGAAACAATCCGCGCGTAATCATGCGCGACAGTTGTTAGAACAGATTGATGAGCTAGTGAGTCTCGATAGGCTTTATGTTGCAGAAAAGAAACCAGATTGGCAGCAATTGAATTTTGCTCAGGCCCTGTTTGCAATTGAGACTGACAAGCAACTTAGCCAATATGCCATTGCTCAGCGCCAGCGCTTGAGTTATCTGGCACAAAGTTATGCGCAGCCACTGGTTAGCTTTTTATTGAATAGTGGGGGAATAGAACAGTTAGGCGGTAGTTCTCAGCGTTGGTTTGATACCTTGAATACCTTAGCGAAGTATCAGCGCAAAGATCCTGATAATGACTTGAGTAAGCTGGAGAGCTTAATTACCACGACATTGCCAGAAATGACGATGCTGCAATGCAGCGATGTGGATGTAAGTCCTCAACGGGGGGGCAGTTGGTTTGGCGAGAAGTTGCAAAGACTTGATCTACAGGTTTGGGCGCACTGTAAAAAGTCAACTCAGGCTCGAGCAATTGATAGTTATTTGGCTATGGCGAGGAGATTTGATCAGCAGCTAGCCGGTCTGTTTCCGTTCTCTGAGGTGAGCGAAGCAGGTAAGAATGACTTGCCTTTAAGTACCGCGGTCGGATTTTTTACGAGCCCAGATAATGACCCTCAGTTGTTGTCTGAGCAATTAGATGCGATGGCCAAAGCTTATCCAGCAAAAATCCCGACCAGCTGGAAGCGCTTTTTAAAGCAGCTTAATCAATTTAAAAACTGGCTCAATAGCGGGCTCGCTTCAGACGGACAAACTTGGTCAGCCGAATTAGATGTGCAATTTAACGCATTGTCAGGGAAGGCCAAAGGAACCAACCAAATCGTTCGTTGGGAACTCAGCAGCAGTCAGCAGCTTATCGGTTTTCCTAATCGAGGCGAAGTCATTCATTGGCAAGTTGGGAGGCCGCTGGCATTAGAGTTATTTTGGGCCGATAGTTCTCCCTACCAGCCTTATACTTTGGCAGACTTACCTCACGCGACATTTGTTTCACAACGTTCAGCGGTACGTTTTGAGACCACGGGTGCTTGGGGTCTGTATGAATGGCTTATTCGTTACGCGGATAGTATGCATATGAAACCTGAAGGCATGGCGGCAGGCACTCAGCTACTGATGTTTAATGTCCCTGTCTCTTATAAAGAAAAACTCCCACAGCAACAAAAATTAGCCTACGTTAGTCAGCCTAATATTGCGCTGACCGGACAATATACCGATGCCAAAGGTCTTCGTCATACCATGAGTTGGCCGCAGACCTTGCCCCAAAAAGCTCCAAATTTTAGTGATAACTGAGGAAATCTGAATGCGATTACCTGCCTCTGGACAGTCAGTTGATGACTATATTCAACAACACTTTGGCATACCGTTAGAGACGCTAATAGCGCCAGTGGGCGATAACCAAGTAGGGGATTCAGTTCGTCATAACGGTGTCTATTTTAACATTAAGAATGCCCGCAAGTCTGACGATCCAAGCCTTCCTATGGGAGTTTGGAGCCACGAACTGAAAGTCGCTGATTGGCAAGAAGTTAGAAAAATAGCCTTGGAAGCATTAAGTGAAAAGTGCAAGGATCTGCAATTAGGTGTTTGGCTGCTTGAATCGAATATTCACTTGTATGGATTTTCCGGTGTTGCTCCCGCATTGGTGCTAATTTTGCAATTGTGTAAGCAATACTGGGACACCATGCACCCTCAAATGGTAGACGGCGATTTAGAGTATCGTACCAACCCGATTAATTGGGTTAATGAAAAGCTCACTTTACAACTCCGTTTAATCAAAATTACCGATACCCCCTTAGATGGAAATGAGTACAGTTGGGATGATTGGGAAAATGCGCTGCGTTATCAACAATTACACAACCAAAACAAGCTATCTAGCGCTTGGGATGGCCCCAATCCTAAGTTATTTAAACAACGTATAGCTGCCACGGCACCAGTTACGCTGCTAGATCTTCATCAGGCATTGGATGATGGCATTGTGGCGGTAGATGAATTTCAGCTGTGGCTCGATGAAACCTGTGATAGTGATAGTCCCAGCTTAAGTGACTTACGTAAGTTGCTAAGTAACGTCAATGAAATGGTCTGTAATGAATTATTTCGCCGGGGCATTTCTTTGGCTAATGCTAGTGAATCAGATGGGCATGATGAGGGAGGAAGCGCAAGTGATACGCCGCCCTCGTCGGCTGGCGGTGGCGGAGGCCACCATAGTGAGCTGCGTGATCGAGCGGATGCGTTTGTGATGTTGCGGCGTGCGGCAGAATTTTTAATGGAAGATGACCCGCATAGTCCCGTTCCTTATTTGGTATATACGGCCTGTAACTGGGGAGAGATGAGCGCGCCAGACTTATATCAGCAACTATTTTTACAAAAAGGTGGTCAATTAAACATATTTGAGTTGATGGGGCTGGAAGTGAGTAGTGATTAGCCTATGTAGTTTAGATAAAATAAGAGGCATCAGTATGAATGACAAAGCGAAAAAAAGGCAAGTTGTCGTTGGCCAAGCGGGTAAGTCCGATAGCGACTTACACCGTCATGTACGACAGCATCTACGTCATATCGCTGCTCAGCCAACATCATCTAGTCTGCAGCCTCCCGTAATCCAGAAGCGACGTGATGCTAAATCGCAGCTTAAACCAGTGACCGAAATTAGCGTCGCACATATTCCTTCGGTCTCGATCATCCGTGATGGTGCGCATGCTGTCTATCAAACAGGCAGCGCATTGCTAGATTTCACTTTAAGAGCAAAGCGAGATTTAAACTTACTGTTAGCCATGGAGTCAGGACAGAAGGTTTTCGATACGATTCATGGTTCGGGCTATAAAGTGAAAATTCAAGATCGAGGCGATAAGCCCAAACACGGAGGCTCACAAAAAGCGTTGGATAGATTAGATGCGAAAACCAACGGTGTAGGTTCAGATTCCTTAGTGCCCCATCAGACTGACCGTTCAGTTCTCGAACCACGGTCGCATGCAGCTCCAAGTTCTTCAGTTATCAGTTTGGGACATGAACTTATTCATGCTACTCATTCCGCAACTGGAACCCTACAAAGCTGTAAACATGATAACTATCATGTTTCGCCAGGGGTAATAAAAGAGGAGCGTGTGACCGTAGGTGCCGCCGATGGAACTGGAGGAAGCAATGGACTACCAACGGAGAATTCCTTGCGGATTGATTTGGCCAAGCAGCATCAAGGGATCACGCCAACATCCAACGGACAATTTATCCCACGATTAAAGTACGGAAAAATGGATTTGAATTTCTAAATAACGAAGTAGGAGAACTGCAATGCCAAGTTATAAAGAAAGATACGCCCGCTATAAAAAAGAAGTAGATGCCAGTATGGGAAAATCACTCGGAGGATGGGGGCAGTTTAAAGCGTTATTTGCCCCAAATAAGAGTTTTTCCACGGCTAGAAAAGCTGCTATTGACCAAGCAGAACAAAATCATCTCGGTGCAACCACTGCTGATAAACAAGCGGATCGCCTTTACCGACCATTTAATCTTATTGGAACCACTGGTACCGATGATGCGCATAAAACTCGCTATTATCGTAGCAGTAGCGGTACTTTTGGGCACATTACTCCATTTCACAGTCCTCATAATGTTGGCCGGGAACCTGCTCGTAAACATGCCGATTACCACATGGAAAATGTAAACGGTCGATTGCATGAATATATAGGCGACAAATTGATACATCCTTCGAGAAACCCCTTTGTTCCGATTACTGATGATACTCAAAGAGGGCAGCATCATGCCCAAGTTGCTCATTTCGATTATATTAAACATCATGGGCGGAGAGACAGTGTTATCTATCGGCATAATCCGATGCCAAATATCCGAGCTGAACCTAAGGACTATCAACAGGGCTAGTGGCTGATAAAACCCGCGAAATCTGGCATTTGTACAAATTGTGATAAATTAACATGGAACAATTAGTGTCTGTGAGTCACCGCAGAGTATCGGAAGGAATAGGTTCTATTTCTAAATTTTAGGCGTTTAATCGATGTTTGTCAGTGAAGATACTGATAGGTTTTGAAGCTTGATTTTCATAAAACATACGGAACCATGGAACGCTACGGGTTTAGTGTTTTTATTGAAAAAATACTAAACCCGTAAATCTCTTGCTCTTAAAATATAAATCAAACTACTCCAAGGCATCCCTTTATTCCCCTCTGCTGATATTCTATTTTTTAGTAACATCTGTTAACTTATTTCTTGATGGCATAACAAACAACTAAAATTTATATTTAGAGATTTTTGGCTTCGTGGTTAATTATTTTTATTGCTCCGCCGATAGATTTTTGCATGTGATTATCGGTCTAATTTTATTCTAGATTCATGCGCGGGTTTGTTTTTTATAAAACAAGTTTCTTTTTTTTAAAACGTTGGTTTGTTTTTATATGGTTATGTATATAGCAGGCGGTTCTTTCTGGTTTAGGATTGCGTTATCGCTGGTATTTATGAATGACAAGCTTAGTTTTATCCTTTAAGTTTTTATTCTATTTAAATTTCATTTATGGCTGTTGGTATAAGGCCTGTCGTCCAATTCACTTCCAGATAAGCGCTAGTTTTAATCCACTCTTATATGATCTATGTAAGTCCTTCACTTTGTATCTTGGAATCATTTAATCGCGCAGTTTTCTGTAATCATCGAAAAGTTAAGATGAACCATAAGTGTTTGATGAGCTAAAAATTCCGTTTTTCGCAATACTTACGTCGGATAAGTTCATCTAATCGAGTTTTGAGTATGATAGGTATTTGTTGCTAGCACTCTGCTGTCAGTACAAAATTAGAAATTATTTACTCGGTAAATACCTGTTCTAAGAGCGAATTTGGAATAGCTTCAGTTTTTCGGTTTAGTTGTCATAGTTGTACTAAATTTAAAGTGTTGTTTTATTACCACAAATAAAAATAACCATAATTGTCTATTTTGTCAAAATAGTTTCTTATTGAAACGTTGTTCTAAAAATATTTGATCAGATTCAAAAAATATACAAAAAATCGTTTTAAATTAAATCGTGGATCACATAGTTGTCTGAGTAAATATTTTTTTAAGGTGCTTCCATATATTGTATTTGTATTGCTAAATGCAACTCATCGATAAGGAAATATTAATGAACAAAAGATTTGTACTCTCTGTTTTAGCTGCATCTATCGGCCTTGCCGGTTGTGGTAGTGACGACGATAGCGCCAGCCGTATCGTGGTTGAGCCTGCTGTTGATAATTGTAAAGATATGGATAATTTATATTTTTGTGACGGCTTCTCAACGGATAACATGGCAACTAATTGGAAAGTATTGGCGGTTGAGGGAGCAAATGATGGTACCGCAGCCGGTACATTTGATATCCCAGCGAACAAAGGCTATTTACGTTATAACGCAGGTGGTAAGGGGGGGGAGATCCTACTTGCTAGTGATGCTGCAATGGCTGATGTTCCATCAGGTAACTATTTTGTGGAAGCGAAAATTCGTCCTCGTCAAAATGGTACCACAGCCAATAAACAAATTTTCTTAATGGGCCGTTACGACAGCGAAGGCAACTGGTTTGGCGGTGGCTTGAATGTGCAAAACTCTCCTTCGAGTACTCAAGTTGAAGCGGTTATAAGTACCGACGGATCGATTAGCCGGCCAGTACAGTCTAAAAGACCGATTGCCTTAGGAACTAGAAATACTGACAGTGAAACCTTTGAAGACGGTACTTGGTATGTGACTCGATTTGAAATGATCGACAATCATCTTAGCGTATATTTGGACGGTGAGTTTATCGGTACAACCGATAGTGATAAGTATCAGTCTACTGGTAAGTTTGGTCTCTTTACGAATAACCGCGCCTTTGAAATCGATTATATTAAGGTAGGTGACCCAACAATCAAACCAGTACAATTGACTTTAGATTATATGTCGACAGCTTGGGAGAACGCCGTTGCAGGGGGAGACCCGTTGGTGGTTAATGTTACAGCTGTACAAAGCGATGGAACTACCGAAGATACTTATGAGGTTTCGTCTAGTGACGAAGATGTTGTGCTGGTAAACGAAGTCAATGGTCAGGTGACCATTGAGCCTATGGCCGAAGGTACTGCGGTGATTACCTTTATCTCAGGTTCGGATGCTGATTTAACCAAGTCTATTGCAGTGACCGTTAATCGCGCATTTGTAATGCCAACAGCTGATTATGGTGATTTGAGTGGTAAATTGATGCCAGCAATCGATAGCACGGAGCAATTTATTGATGGCCAACTTTCTATCACTTTTGATGATGATATAACTTTAGGTGAGATTGGCGAAATCCGTATTTATAAAAACGGTACAACCACTGATCCCGTCGACACGATTAAAGCAATGAATGAGCTGAATGTTCTTGGTTACGAGGGACAGGATAAACGCCGAGTGGTTAACTTTAATCCTTTAAGTGTGGGTGACGATGGTAAGACTTTAAAGATCGCATTGCACGACGGCGTACTCGATTACGGCACAAGCTATTATGTGGTAATTGGCGAAGGGCTGGTTAAAGGCTCTAAATTGAACGGAAATAACTTTGTCGGCCTCGGCGCGAATAGTAATTGGAAGTTCACAACAAAGAGTGCTCCTGCAACTGGTGCAGATGTCACAGTCGGTCCTACTGGTCAGTTTGCCTCTGTTCAAGGGGCGTTAACTTACTTAATGAAGAACGTCGATAAGAATGCAGCCAAAACAGTTACCGTTCAAGAAGGGACCTATGAAGGGCTATTGTTCCTCCGCAGCGTGAATAATGTCACTATCAAAGGTGCTGGTAAAGACAAGACTTTCATTCAATACGATAACTATGACACCTTAAACGGCGGTGGTGGTAAGAGCTCTGCAGGCACTTCTTCAGCCGAAGGTGGACGTGCGGTATTCTTGGTCGAAACCGTGGATAATCTCGTGCTGGAAGATCTTACTCTGAAGAATACCCATGTACGCTCAAGTGCATACTCTAACCAAGCTGAAACCATTTACTTCAATAGTCCATACCGTTTAATCGCGAAAAACGCTAACTTTATTAGTGAGCAAGACACATTGTTATTGAAGGGATACACTTGGTTCTACAATACGCTGGTGGCTGGTAATGTCGATTTTATTTGGGGTTACAGTGTCGCTTCTGTGTTTGAAAATAGCGAAATCCGTACTTTAGGGGATTCAAAATCTGGCGTTGAGGTCGAAACCTCGGGTGGTTACGTATTACAGGCTCGTACGGCAAATGAAGGCGATCCTGGATTTGTATTTATTAATAGTAAATTTACCAGTGGCGTAGGCCCTGTTGGTAATACTGTGAAAGATGGTTCAACCTATTTTGCACGGAGTAGCGGTAAATCGAATGCCTACGATAATGTAGTCTTGATTAACAGCCAAGTAGGTCCACATATCGCAGATATTGGGTGGGCAGGTAAAGATGTGAACGGTCAACCTGCGCCGAAACCAGCATCAGCAACATCTGGCTGGAGAGAGTACGCAAGTCAGGATCTGACAGGTAATGCACTTGATGTAACAAAACGCGAAAGTGGTATTGTGCTGAGTGCTGAAGAAGCGGCACCTTATTTAACTCGTGATAAAGTATTTGCTAGCTATAACGATGGATCTGGTTGGAAACCTCAACCTTAAGCTAAGTTGATTGAGAGGAAGATAATGTTGTTTGCCTCCGGCTTGTCCGGAGGCTTTTTTTGTCTGGCTCGTTATACAATTTGTTGCTCTAGGCTGTGGGATTGTTTTGGCTCTAAGTCGATGGTTGTTTGGGTGAGGGCTGTTTCGATACAGATAAACTGTGTTGAGTACTGTTGGATGTCGACCATATTGCTTGCCAGTTCAGTGCCTGGATTCCAGACCACGACCGAATTATGACCGCGGTGATGAATGTTGACCAAACCGTAAGATGAGTCGAGTCGAGTCGTTGCTTCTGGCTGTAAATAAATTCGGTCGGTTCGGGGTGCTAAAGAGAATGGTTCTGTGACCGTAACATTTTGGCGAGTGACTGAATCAAAATAATGATCGCCCAAACCAGTAATCTGTAGTTTAGCCACATCTGCGCAAAAATAGCTGTGTAGCGCGCCATTAAAACTAAATATTTGCTCGCTGTTATTGGTCGTTGTTAATTGAATACTGGCTTGTTGATTCAGAACATACTCACACTTCAAGTCGATAAGGGGATCTAAACGGCTATTCAAACGGAATATTAGTTTACATTGTTGTTCAGTGGTGTCTATTTCTTCCAGGTGCCAGTCATTGATCCTTGCATATCCGTGCCCCGGCAGACTTGGATTTGAATCGCCAAAACTAGGCCAGCAAATGGGCACGCCACCACGAATAGCGCTACCAGGCTCGAACTTAGTGATTGGACTGAGCCAGAGTTTTTCTTGTCCAAGATTTGGACGAAAACTAAGTAATTGTGCTCCTTGCTGGGAAATGAGCGCTTTCACCTTAGGATGGTCAACCCAATAAAATAACATCCCAGCGGTGTTCATGACTTCGAAGACGGCATTATCGATTTGTTTTACAACCTGTAAGTTCAATCGTTCAAGAATCATTATTTGTTCTCCCCAAAAAAAAAGCGACCCGAAGGGTCGCCTTTGAAAATTTAGTTACAGTTCTTATTTTGAAATGTGAGTAATTAAATCAAGAACTTTGTTTGAGTAACCGATTTCGTTATCGTACCAAGATACAACTTTAACGAATTTGTCAGTTAGGGCAACACCAGCCGTTGCGTCAAATACTGAAGTCTGAGTCTCACCAATGAAGTCTTGAGAAACAACTGCATCTTCAGTGTAACCAAGTACGCCAGCCATTTCGCCTTCAGAAGCGGCTTTCATTGCTGCACAAATTTCTTCGTAGCTTGCTGCTTCTTTAAGGTTAACTGTTAAGTCAACAACAGAAACGTTAGCAGTTGGTACGCGGAAAGCCATACCAGTTAATTTGCCGTTTAACTCAGGAAGAACAACACCTACTGCTTTCGCTGCACCAGTTGAAGAAGGGATGATGTTTTGAGAAGCACCACGGCCACCACGCCAGTCTTTCGCTGAAGGACCGTCTACAGTTTTCTGAGTTGCAGTGGTTGCGTGAACAGTGGTCATAAGACCAGATTCGATGCCCCACTTGTCGTTTAATACTTTAGCAATCGGTGCTAAACAGTTGGTTGTACAAGAAGCGTTAGAAACGATGTCTTGGCCAGCGTAAGACTCTTGGTTTACGCCCATTACGAACATAGGCGTTGCGTCTTTAGAAGGACCAGTTAAAACTACTTTTTTCGCACCAGCGGTGATGTGTTTACGAGCAGTTTCGTCAGTTAGGAAGATACCAGTTGCTTCAGCAACTACATCAACACCAATTGCGTCCCATTTAAGATCTTCAGGGTTACGCTCTGCAGTTACACGAACAACATTACCGTTTACGACTAGGTTACCGTCAACGACTTCTACGCTACCGTTGAAACGGCCGTGAGTTGAATCGTATTTTAGCATGTAAGCCATGTAATCAACGTCGATTAAATCGTTGATGCCTACAACTTCAAGGTTGCTGCGCTCAACAGAAGCACGGAATACGAAACGTCCAATACGGCCAAAACCGTTAATACCAACTTTAATTGTCATAGTGATACCTAATGTTCCTAGTTGTTAGAAGATGTATAATTTGGTTGTAAACTTACAACATTCTGAAATTTCTTCAAGTCGAATCGACAATTAATTTGCGCGATATCAATTAATGATTTAAAAATGACCAAGCCTACTTTCCAAATAGGAAGTATTGGGTGAGTCGTTAAAAAAAACAACCTAAATAGCCTAATCTCAGATAAAATAAATAAAGCGAATGTTGTGCTAGATCGATAAATCGAGCTTTAGGATGAGTACAATACAGACGCAAAAAAATAATAATTAGTTAGATACAAAGCAATAACTTGGGAAATGTTATGTCAGATCAAATCATTGAACAGTTGGTAAAGCTTCGCGGCATAGAAACCAACTACGTTGACGCTTGGGGGAATCCGACTCAGGTCGTGCCTGAAAGCAAAGTAAAATTATTAAAAGCACTGGGTTACCCTGTAGATGATGCAGAGCAATTAGCGCAAAGGTATGAAGAGGATGTATTAAATTACTGGCAGCAGCTTATGCCTACCGTTAAAGTCGTGAGAGTCGCACAGCAATACCCTCTAGAGATTAGAGTTCCAATTGAGTTGGCTAACAAAACTTTTAGTTGGAAACTAGAAACGGAACAAGGTGAGGCGTTTAAAGGCCAAGTTGTCCCCGTCGATGGTGAACTAGTTGAAGCGCATGCGATTCACGATGTTGAGTATCAGACTTACATCGTTCTTTTAACGATTGAGCTTCCGATTGGCTATCACCATTTGAGTTTGGCGTTGAAAGGAGGGCGCAAAGTTCTTGCTGAAACCCGTTATATCGTTGCGCCCCAAGCGGCTTATATTCAACCAGAAATTGCTTCTGGGAAAAAAATATGGGGGCCAAGCGTCCAGTTATATTGTTTACGTAGTGAAACAAACTGGGGTATTGGTGATTTTTCTGATCTCAAATTGTTAGTGAAAAACATCGCAGCTAGTGGTGGTGACTTTGTTGGATTAAATCCTATCCATTCTCTTTATCCAGCTAACCCAGAGGCTGCAAGCCCCTATAGTCCCTCTTCTCGTCGCTGGCTAAACATCGTTTATATCGATGTAGAAGCGATTGCTGAGTTTGCAAACTCAGAGGCAGTGGCTTTGGTCGAGAGTTCGGTTTTCCAGAATCGTTTACAGCAACTTCGTAAAAGTGAATGGGTTGATTACACTGGTGTTACCGAAGCGAAACTTGAAGCTTTGAGATTGGTTTTTAAACAATTTCAAACCATTCAAAAAGGTCGTAGTAAAAGGGCAAATGCATTTCGGTCTTTCATTAAGGAAGGTGGAGAAAGTTTAGCCGCTCAAGCCACCTATGACGCCTTGCAGGAACATTTGTATAATAATATCGGTAATGCCTGGGGTTGGCAGGCTTGGCCAGATGAATATAAAGAGTATCACTTGCCAGGTGTCGCTCAGTGGGTGAGCGAAAATCAAGATGCAGTGGATTTTTATCTATGGCTGCAATGGTTAGCTGATGAGCAACTTGCCGAAGTTGATGCTGTGGCGAAGGCTTCGGGAATGGTGATGGGACTTTACCGCGATTTAGCCGTTGGTGTGAGTGAGGGAAGTGTTGAAATTTGGGCAAACGGTGATCTATATAGTTTAGATGCCAGTGTTGGCGCGCCACCCGATATCCTTGGACCTTTGGGGCAAAAATGGGGTCTTCCTCCTATGGATCCAGCAGTGCTCGAAGCACAAGCTTATCAACCCATGATTGACCTATTCCGTTCTAATATGCGCTCCTGTGGATCTTTACGTATCGATCATGCAATGGCTTTATTGCGACTTTGGTTGGTGCCTGTAGAAGATTCTGCCGATAAGGGTGCATATATTTATTATCCGATCCAAGATCTGTTAGGTATTCTTGCCTTAGAAAGTCACCGTAATCAATGTTTGATCATTGGTGAAGATTTGGGCACCGTTCCTGATGGAATTTTTGAAATCTTACAAGAAAATGGGGTTCACTCTTACCGAATTTTCTTCTTTGAACAAGCTGCTGATGGCGGCTATATTTCGCCGTCTCATTATCCAAGCCAAGCAATGGCCGCGGTGACCACTCATGATATGCCGACTTTACGCGGTTTCTGGCATTGTGATGATTTGGCATTAGGTCGTGAATTGGGGATTTACCCCGATGAAGCAGTGTTACAAAGTCTTTATCAAAGCCGTCATGACAACAAACAGAAGTTACTTGATTCACTGCATGGGCATCACAGTATTCCTGATTATATTTCTCGTGATGTGAATTGGGTCGGAATGGACCGTGGATTGAATTACGGTATTCAAGTTCATATGGCGAAAGGAAGTTGTAATTTACTTTCAGTTCAATTGGAAGACTGGATGGAAATGGATAAACCGGTGAATGTTCCAGGTACATCTAGCGAATATCCCAACTGGCGCCGGAAATTAACTTGGAATTTAGCGGACTTGTTTGGTAATGATGATGTACAACATTTAATGCAGCAACTCACTGACGCTCGCCTTAAAGCCAGTTAAGTTTTGTGTTATATATCATCAAGCGCTCTTTGGAGCGCTTTTTTTTTGCTTATGAAAATGCTTTCGATCTCACTTTAGTGGTCATTTATGCAGAAAAGCAAGGTGACTTGCGCTAACCTAAGCTTAACTTAGTAAATTGTCATATTCTCAGGATCTTAAGGTGAGTAAATAATGAAACGATCTTTGTCTTCTCAGGTTTCTCGGTTAGTTCAACAGTTGTCTAATGTTCGCTTAAAAGAGCCATTTAGTGTGCTTGGTTTAAATCAAGATAAAAATAAATCAGGGCTGGTTTTAAGAGCTTGGCAACCAGATGCTACAGCGATTACGGTTAAATCTTTATCGGGAGAAATCTTAGGTTCAATGCAACAACTCGCTAAGCAGGGGTTGTTTGAGTTGAAGTTCGACACTGAGCAACGTTTCAACTACTGCCTCGAAGTTGATTATGGCAAACACACTCTCGCAGTTATCGATCCCTATCAGTTCACAGAAGAGGCCTATGAGGGATTAGCAACTATGTCCCATGCGCCTGAAAATATTTATCAGGTACTTGGGGCCCAAGTCAAAAGTTTAGTGGTAGACGGCGTATCAGTGAATGGGGTGCGTTTTGCGGTATATGCACCAAGCGCCTTTAGTGTGAGCTTGATTGGTGATTTCAATCAATGGGATGGGCGTCGCATGCCGATGCAGCGTTCTTTAGATGGTCACTGGGTATTATTTGTTCCGGGTTTGGCGGCAGGAACTAAATATAAATATGAACTTAAAGATCTACACGGGAACAGCTTGCCGCATAAAACTGATCCTGTCGGTTTTTACGCGGAGCAATATCCGTCTTTTGCTTCGGTGGTGTGGGATCATAGCCAATATCAATGGAACGACCAAGCTTGGATTGAATCACAGCTGAATGACAAACTTACCCAGCCAATGAGCATCTATGAAGTGCATTTGGGATCTTGGAAACGAAAAGTTGAAGGGCAAGAAAATCAGTATCTTAGTTATCGTGAATTGGCTGTCGAACTCGTTAATTACATTAAGGAGATGGGTTACACCCACATTGAGATATTACCAATCTCTGAGTTCCCTTTCGATGGATCTTGGGGATACCAGCCAATTGGCTTGTTTGCACCCACGAGTCGTTTCGGTAATCCAGATGATTTAAAATATTTGATTGATCAATGTCATCAGCATGGTATCGGTGTGATTGTTGATTGGGTACCTGCACATTTTCCGAGTGATTCCCATGGATTAGCTAAATTTGATGGTACGGCTTTATATGAGTATGAAGATCCCCGTCGTGGTTGGCATAATGATTGGAACTCTTACATTTATGACTTTGGACGCGATACCGTTCGTCAATTTTTAGTGGCGAGTGCCTTAATTTGGTTGGATAAATTTCATGTCGATGGTTTACGCGTTGACGCTGTGGCATCGATGTTATATTGGGATTATTCACGGGAAGAAGGTGAGTGGGTACCAAATGTTGACGGTGGTAATCATAACTATGAAGCAATCAGTCTTCTAAAATGGTTTAACGAAGAGGTATACCGCCAGTATCCACATGCGATGACGATTGCTGAGGAGTCAACTGCTTTTGCTGGCGTTTCTCGTCCAACCTTTACCGGTGGCCTTGGTTTTGGGTTTAAGTGGAATATGGGTTGGATGCATGACTCCCTGACCTATATGCAAAAAGACCCTGCCTTTAGAAAATATCACCACAGTGAAATTACCTTTGCGATGGTGTACAACTACGATGAAAACTTCGTATTACCGATTTCTCATGATGAAGTTGTTCATGGTAAGGGCTCATTGATTGGTAAAATGCCAGGTGATGAGTGGCAGCAAGCGGCAAATTTACGCGCGTATACTGCGTTTATGTTTGCCCACCCTGGCAAAAAACTCAATTTCATGGGGACCGAATTTGCGCAGTCAAGTGAATGGAATCATGACACGAGTCTAGAATGGAACGTCTTGAAATACCCTAAACATCAAGGTCAACAAGCACTGGTTAAACAACTGAATACCGTCTATCGCAGTCATGCTGCTATGTATGAAGGTGACTATGATACCCAAGGATTTACTTGGATAGATTTAGATGACTGGGAAAACAGCATTCTAGCATTTCAGCGTAATGCGTTAAGTTCTCAAGAAAGCTTGTTTGTTGTGTGTAATTTTACACCAGTCCCTCGAGATGGTTATCGTCTGGGTGTGCCAGAGCAAGGTAGCTATCGGATTATCCTTAATACCGACTCAGAGCTGTATTGGGGAGGGAATTATGATGCAGGCATAGAGTTCCAAAGTGAGGCGATTACTGGCCATGGTCGAGAAAATTCCATCATATTAAACTTGCCTCCGTTGGCAACATTGTATTTAATCAAAATAGATTAGTTTTTGACAAGCCCCCTTGTAACACGAGGGGGGAAGTAAGGTTCGCATGTCTATAAAAAGTCAACTTCAAGCACTACCCATTCGGCTGAGTGCAGAGCAAGTCTCACCTGGCTGTAGTTTTCCCCTTGGGGCAAGCCTTGATCAAAATGGCTGTAATTTTTCAATTAACGTGGGTGATGCCAAACACGTTGAATTGTGCCTATTTGACTCGGATGAAAACGAGATATCACGGATTGTATTACCGAGTAAGCAGGGAGGGATAAGGTTTGGTCACATCGCAGGAATTAAAGCGGGTCAGTATTACGGATATCGAGTATTCGGAACTTATCAACCTGAACACGGTTGTTGGTACGATCCCCGCAAGTTAATTCTAGACCCCTATGCTAAAGCGATTTCTCGGCCTTTGATTTGGGATGCAAAGGCCTATCAAGAGGATGATGTGACAATGATTCCGAAGTGTATTGTTGTCGACGACGACTTTGATTGGCAAGGAGTCGGTAAACCCAATATCCCACGCCATGAAACTATTTTATATGAGACCCACGTTCGAGGCTTTAGTCAATTAAAACCGGACGTAGATCCAGAATTACAGGGGCGTTATTTGGGGTTGGTGAGTGCCCCAAGCATTGAGCATTTTAAAAACTTGGGCATTACCAGTATTCAATTAATGCCTATCGCAGCATTTATGTCTGAGCCTCGCTTGAAAGCTTTAGGTTTGAGTAACTACTGGGGATATAACCCGATTTTATTTATGGCCGCGGAGCCGCGTTATGCAGCAAATGATGCCTTAGTTGAATTTAAAACCATGGTCCGTGAATTTCATCGCCATGGTTTAGAAGTGATTTTGGATGTGGTGTTTAACCACACAGCAGAATCGGGTGCGGATGGGCCAACGTTGTGTTATCGCGGACTTGATAACAAAAGGTATTATTTATTTGAGCAGATTGGTGACAGCCCTAATTATAGTCAGTATACGAATAATACTGGTTGTGGGAATAGTGTGAGTTTAGATCACCCCATTGGACTGCGCTTAGTGCTTGATAGCTTGCGTTATTGGGTAGATGTTATGCAAGTCGATGGCTTCCGGTTCGACTTAGCGGTTAGCCTGGGCCGAGAAAATAATCATTTTAGTAGTCATGCTGCATTCTTCAAAGCGATCGCACAAGACCCCATTTTGTCTCAAGCTAAGTTAATCGCTGAGCCTTGGGATATTGGTCAAGATGGATATCAATTAGGTCGCTTCCCTGAGCGTTGGATGGAATGTAACGATCGATTTCGTGATACTTGTCGAGCATTTTGGAAAGGAGAGCACGGTTTGCTCGGCCAGATGGTTACTCGAATGATGGGCTCAAGAGATATGTTTCTTGCTAGCCGAAGAAGTATCCATAGCAGTGTTAATTATATTTGTTACCACGACGGTTTTACTTTAGAAGATTTAGTGAGCTACGAGCAACGTCACAATTATGCGAATGGCGAAGAGAATCGGGATGGACATGGGCATAATATTTCAGCAAATAACGGTGTTGAAGGCGTAACTGAAAATAAGAAAGTCTTGGCATTACGTCGTAAACAGAAACGAAATTTATTGGCGACCCTGATGCTTTCTCAAGGCGTTCCTCATTTTCTTGGTGGGGATGAATTGGGCCGCACCCAGCAAGGAAATAATAATGCTTATTGTCAAAATAATAAGATTAGTTGGTTTGATTGGACCTTGGATAGTGCGCAGCAACAGTTTTTGGATTTTACGCAGAAGCTGATTAAATTACGTAAGCGTTGTCCGTTATTTAATCATTTGCAATTGGAAAATGATAGTTACGAGAAATCCCATTATAGGCACCATAGTGTTCGTTGGTATCGACATGATGGTTTACACATGCGCCAAGAAGACTGGCATGATGCCCACGCATGGTCGGTTGCAGTGGAATTACGTTCTGTTCGAGACCCGAAAGAACGTTGGTTTTGGATCATTAATGCCTGTGATCACCCCATTGATTTCACCATTCCGAATGTAGAAAGTAGTTTTATTTGGGTGCAACAAATGGACACAGCCACTGATAATGCTATTTATTCGAAGAAACTTATTGCCCCCGACAGCCTTAAGTTAAGTGCCAACTCCATGTTACTATTAGAACAAATTCCTTCATGAGTCATCGTGTTTTGTTTAAAGAAGAGCAGGAGTGGCAACAGCTACTTGATCAATTAACTTTCCAAGTCACAAGAAAAGGGGCGACCGAACGTCCGTTTAGTGGCAAGTTATTACATAACAAAGAACAGGGCAGTTATGCTTGTGTTTGTTGTCAACAGGTGTTATTTCAATCTGACGCAAAATTTGATTCTGGTTGTGGCTGGCCGAGTTTTGATCGTGTTTCTGACCATCAAGCAATTAAGTTTATAAGTGACAAAAGTCATAATATGGAACGGGTAGAAGTGCGTTGCCAAGCTTGTGATGCTCATTTGGGCCACGTATTTAATGATGGCCCAACGGAAACTGGCGAGCGCTATTGCATTAATTCGGTAGCGCTCGACTTTAAGGCCAAATAGACGGAGAAGTTTACAAACGATATTGTCTATTTATTATTTGTTCAGCAATGGTCTCGGCTTGTTCTTCCAATTTTTCTTGTTGTTGTTCCGTCAGGTTTAGTTGGTAATTGAGACCTGAATAATCCTGTTGAATATGATCATCAAACTGGGAAGCAATTTGAGCCCAAATATAGGCATTGTTGTAGTCTTTTAATACCATGTATTGAGAAACAATCGCTTCGGCATATTTAGCTGGTATGGTTTCATCTTCAGGAAATAGCTTGAAGGTATTTTCTAATATAGTGATGGTTTTTTTCGCGTTCTTGCCATTGTAATACATGGCAAGTGTCCACTGTAATTCAGGTGATTTTAAAGCATCACTACCTTCTAAAGCCAAGAAACGTTGTTTAGCTTGCTTATCGCGGAGCTGCTTCCAGTGATACATGAGTAAAAACGGATAATCTGAATTTGTAGTTTCGGCTTCTAGGCGGGCCAATTCTTCTATCGACGTTAACATGCCAACCACTCGTTTTGTCTTACGTGATTTGTCGTATCTTGGTTCGATACTCGCTGCTAATTCTATACAAGCATTATAGTCTTTATAATCTTTGATGAGTTGGTATTTGTGCGGGTCATTAGGTTCTTTGGATTCATTATAACGGCTGAGTATGACGGCTGAACGTTCTTTTTTACACCAGCCATCTTGGTTTAGGTCTTCGCATAATTCCGGATTGTTGTTACAGACTTTTTTGGCCGATAGGCTACCAAAATTGAAAATATTAAAGCGGAGATCGCAAGCACTGAGTGCTAACGGTAAGAGTAAACATAAAAAACGTCCAGTTAGTTTCATGGTAGACAAGTCTTATTCCTGTATTATTTTTAGTATATTGCGATGCAGCTAAGGTTAGCATATTTTTATTTTATGTTGTCTTCAGCGTTACTTGAATTTTCTTTTGTTCGCTTGCTTATTGCTTGGCAGTTGGTTACTGGTTTGTTAATGTTCTTATTAGATTATAGGAGTGATAAATGGATGTAGAGAAATTGTTGGCTGCAATGAGCCCCGAAATTTACCAAAACATGCTGAATGCTGTTGAAACCGGGCGTTGGCCTGATGGTAAAAAACTGAATGCTGAGCAGCGAGATCATACTCAACAGTTGGTTATTTTGTATCAAGCCAAGCATAACCATCAACCACAACACTTTACGGTTGGTACTGACGGCGAATTAGTGATGAAGTCCAAACAGGAACTGAAACGACAATATAAAGATGAGCAAGTGATTGTACAACTTACTCAATCTTGATATTCAGACTGAAATCTCGCCGCGAATGTCTTGGCAAAGTAATTCGCGGATTCGCATACTTGGTAGGTTTTTGCTTAGTAAGTAATGCAACTTAGCTAAAGCCGCTTCGGTGGTCATATCCCCACCGCTGATGACCCCAGCTTTAGCCAAGGCATTACCGGTTGCATAGCCCCCCATATTAACTTTTCCGGTTAAGCATTGGCTTAAATTTAAAACAATGATCCCTCGCTCGCTGGCCTGCTCTAGTTGTTCGAGCATCGCTGGATGCTGGGGGGCATTCCCCACGCCGTAACTCAATAGAATCAGGGCCTTAACTGGCTGTTGTAATAAATTAGCTAATACTTCTGCAGAGATCCCTGGATATAAACTGACGACCCCAATTGGTTGTGGGACGATGGGGCTAACCTGTAGTGCACTAATGCCAGTGGGCTTTATTTCTCCGGCAATAACTTCAATATCTATACCGGCTTTCAGTAGCGGGGGGAAGTTTGGTGACATAAACGCATCGAAGCCGTCTGCATGGGCTTTAGTACTGCGGTTACCCCTTAATAGTTTGTTGTTAAAAAATAGACATACTTCATGAACCGGATAGTACGCGGCTAGATACAAGGCATTTAATAAGTTTGTTTGTCCGTCAGAACGCAGCTCACTTAAAGGGATTTGAGAGCCGGTGACTATCACTGGTTTGCTAAGGTTTTCCAACATAAAAGACAGCGCTGATGCAGTATATGCCATGGTGTCGGTGCCATGTAGTACTACAAATCCGTCGTATTTTTCATAATTGGCTTGGATGTCATCGGCGATGAATTGCCAGTGGTGAGGATCCATGTCCGCAGAATCGATTAAGGGTGAGAATTCATGTACGGTAAACAGGGGCATTTCTTCACGCTTAAATTCAGGCATGGCTTCTAAGCAATCGCTCATAAAACCCGCTTGAGGAATGTAGCCTTGTTCGCTGCGTTGCATACCAATGGTACCGCCTGTATAGGCGATATAAATAGATTTTCGGTTCATCAGACTATAATTCAAAAATTTTTTGAAATTATAGTCTGATGCTTTGTTAAAGCAATCACTGCGTAGCGTTAATGCTGTAGTTTATAGCTGTTCACAAATAGCGCAGTAACTGTATTGTCCGAGTGGATCGTTAAACATTTCGAGGGCGGGTGCTTGTTCAGAGAGAGCCTTTAATAAGCGCCAATGGGGAATCAAAGCTTCTAGTGAGCGACTAATTTGGGAGTCAAACAATTGGGCAATGAATTGCTCTCTCGGATTTAGCGGAACGGTTAAGCGGTCGATTTGATAGTCTTGTAGCTCACTCATATTTGCCGCATAGGCGATAGCATCATTCAGATCACCAAGTTGGTCGATTAAACCATTTGCCAAAGCGTCTTTGCCAGTCCAGATCCGTCCTTGAGCCAGTTTATCTAATTTTGCTATTTCGATGCCGCGTCCCTCTGAAACTAAGTTTAAGAAGTCATGATATCCATGTTCAATATTTAATTGAATAAGCTGTTTTAACTCCTCCGGAAGGGCTTGAAAAGGACTTAGTTCTGCAAGCGTGGTGGTGGCGTAGCCATCACTATGGACCCCAAGTTTTGCTAGCGCGTTTTCGATTGTGGCAAACATCCCGAAGATACCAATCGAGCCCGTAATGGTGGTTGGGCTGGCAAAAATTTGGTCGGCACTGGCAGAAATCCAATATCCGCCGCTAGCAGCAACACTGCCCATAGAAACCACGACAGGGATCCCTTTGGTTTGGAATTGCTGGAGTTTATTGCGGATCAGCTCAGAGGCAAAGGCACTTCCTCCAGGGCTGTCAACCCGCATCACCAACGCTTTGACTTGGTCATCTTGCAGGGCTTGGTCGAGTTGTCTTAACACTGTATCAGCGGCAATTACCTTCTCTTCACCTTCGCCCGAAACGATCGGCCCTTGGGCGACTAACAGGGCGATTTTGTTATCGTTTGCCTCGCTATGACTTAAAGTTCTTGATTGGGCGTAATCTTGGTAGCTGAGGTAGTGATAACCTAGCTTGTTATCGGCTTCACCAAATTGTTCAACAAAATATTGTTTTGCTTGATCTCGTGTAACCAGTTGATCAACTAAACCAAAGCGTTCTGCATAGAGGGCTGAATCGCCTTCAACCGTGGTTAAACGCTGTATCAGTCGCTTTGGTTCAGGGACTAGCTGCTGGGCATCAAGTTTACGATTTTGAGCAACGGTAATTAAATAGCCTTGCCACAGCTGATCCATCCAATGGGCTAAATCTTGTTTCGCTTCTGGTGACATATCGTTGCGTATGTAGGGTTCAACAAATGATTTGTGAGTGCCAACCCGAAATACATGAGTACTCACATCAAGCTTGTCGATAACATCTTTATAAAATAAACGACGAGAGTTAATACCGCGCATCAATACTGCGCCTTTAGGGTTGAGTAGCAATTCGTCGGCAAAGCTGGCTAAGTAATACTGGTGTTGATCATAATAGTCAGCGTAACTCAGGATTGGTTTGTTGCTGCTTTTAAATCGTTCCAGAGCTTGGCCAATGATAGCGAGTTTGGTTTGACTGGTCGGTGGAAGTTGGTCCAGTGATAGAATAATACCGGTAATATTGTTATCTGTTGCGGCGGCATCGATGGTGTCAACCAAGCGTTGTAGATCGATTTCTTTTTCCTGAGGATTACCCACTAACTCATTACTTAGTTCCGTCATTGGGTTAAGTCGTTGCCGTTGTTCTACAATTTGACCATCTAAATTGATGCGTAGCGCCGAAGCTTCTGGCTCAGTGCTTGGCGGCTCGCTCACTTGATTTATCGCTACGACAACGATAATTATCATGCCGATAAGTAACAAATTAACGATCAGTGAACGAATAAAATTTAAGCTTTTCCAGAATAGACTGAAGAGGTTTTTTATAAATTTAAACACTGGGACCCACTTATTAAAGTCAACGATGGATAAACGTTAACATAGACCCGATAAACAGGCATCTTGAATTATTTAAACAAATGTTTGAAACGTGAGTTTACTTCCGATAATCTATTAACAGTTTAATAACATTAATCATCAAGTTGAGGTGCCAGAGATGACCAAATACCCGCACTTATTAGCGCCCCTGGATTTAGGTTTCACCCAGTTGTCTAGCCGTGTATTGATGGGCTCTATGCATACAGGCTTAGAGGAAGAGAAAGGCGGTTTTGCCAAACTTGCAGCCTTTTATGCGCAGAGAGCAAAGGGAGGTGTTGGTTTGATCGTCACTGGTGGGATTGCGCCAAACTTTCGCGGCCGATTAACGCCTAATGGTTGCCAGCTCAGTTTTCCATGGCAAATCAAAAAACATCGCCTCATCACCGAGGCAGTTCATCAACAGGGGGGAAAGATAGCACTGCAAATTTTGCATGCAGGCCGCTATGCTTATCATCCATTTTCGGTCAGTGCCAGTAAGATTAAAGCGCCAATTAACCCGTTTAAACCTAAGGCAATGAGCGAGCGACAAATATTGAGCACCATTAAAGATTTTGCAACTAGCGCGAAACTTGCTCAACGTGCTGGCTATGATGGTGTGGAAATTATGGGCTCGGAAGGTTATTTAATTAACCAGTTTATTTGCGCGCGAACCAACCAACGCAATGATAGCTGGGGTGGTAGCTATTGTAATCGTATCAAATTCGCGTTGGCGGTAGTGAAACAAACTCGGGCTCTTGTGGGGCAAAATTTCATCATCATTTTTCGTTTATCGATGTTAGACCTGGTTGAAAAAGGCAGTACGTTAGAAGAAGTTATTCACTTAGCAAAAGCTTTGGAGCTGGCGGGGGTGACACTACTGAACACTGGTATTGGGTGGCACGAAGCCAGAGTGCCTACCATCGCGACGAGTGTGCCGCGTGGTGCGTTTTCTTGGGTGACGGAAAAAATAAAACAACACCTTAGTATTCCTTTGGTCGCGGTGAACCGAATTAATACACCCGAGATTGCTGAGAACATCTTAAGTTCTGGCCAAGCGGATATGGTATCGATGGCGAGACCTTTACTTGCCGATCCGCTGTTTGTACAAAAGGCTAAAGCGGACCAGTCTGAGCTGATTAATACTTGTATTGCGTGTAATCAAGCATGTTTAGATCATGTGTTTAAACAACGGCGCGCCAGTTGCTTGGTGAACCCGCAGGCATGTTACGAAACCGAGTTAACGTTCTCGCCGGTGATGGACGCTAAAAACATTGCGGTGGTGGGCGCGGGTCCGGCAGGATTAGCTTTTGCTTGTAATGCAGCACAACGCGGGCATCGGGTGACTATTTATGATGCGGCAGATCAGATTGGCGGACAATTCAATTACGCAAAGCAGATCCCTGGTAAAGAAGAGTTCTATGAAACTTTGCGGTATTTTTCAAATCAGATTAAACATTTAGGGATAATTTTAAAGCTAAATACTAAGCTAGATTCGGCGATGGTGGCCCAGTTGTCGGTCGATGAAGTGGTGATCGCTACTGGGATTGTGCCGAGAACGCCGCCCATCGAAGGCATCGCGCACCCTAAGGTCTATAACTATTTAGATGTACTAAAGGATCATAAAACAGTAGGGGAGCGGGTTGCAATTATTGGGGCAGGTGGTATTGGTTTTGACGTGGCTGAGTATTTGGTGGAACAACAGCCGTCCTTAGCCACCAATCTTGAGCGTTGGTTAGACAATTGGGGCATTGACTCTTCTATGGCCAATGCTGGTGGCTTGAAAAAGGAGGTCTTAAAGCATCATCCTTTACGACAAGTTTTTCTGTGTCAGCGTAAGGCGAGCAGGGTCGGTAAGGGGCTTGGTAAGACCACAGGATGGATCCATCGTGAAAGTTTAAAGCAAAATGGGGTCACAATGCTTGCTGGGGTTGAATATCTCAAAATTGACGACCAGGGTTTACACATCAAAATCGATGGCGTGCAATCGGTATTGGAAGTTGATCATGTTGTGGTGTGTGCAGGCCAAGAAAGCTTACGTTCGTTGCATGAAGAACTAAGCGCTTTAGGTCGTCATTCGCATCTGATTGGTGGGGCATTTTTGGCATCAGAACTTGATGCAAAAGCGGCTATTCGTCAAGGCGCTGAATTGGCCGCAATGATATAAGCAGTCATGCTGGTTATCTAGGCTTACACATCGCTGAAGAGCAAGCAGTTTGAACCCCACAAGCTATCGTTATAGCTACATTTTTGATTAATGTGGGCTTGTTAATCCTTTAGCTAACAAGGGGCAAGCAGCGCTTTACTTTTATGATATTTCAATCACAATGGTGTTACATTTTAACTCTTAAGGATCACAATGAACGCCTTAGACTTATTATTAGAGCGTCAGTCTTGTGCGCGTTTGGCCGCACCAGCTCCAGAGGGGGCTGAACTAGAAGTAATTTGGAATGCAGGTTTACGAGCGCCTGACCACGGTGGATTAACACCTTGGCGTTTCATCCATGTGAGTGGTGAAGGGCTCACTAGACTCTCCTCCATTTTTGAAAAAGCGGCGTTTGCCGAGCAAGCCGATGAAGAAAAAGCGAGAGCGATGCCTTTTCGAGCGCCGCTGATTACGATTGTGATCGCATCACCTAAATCGCATACCAAAGTTCCTGAGATAGAACAGGTGCTCTCTGCCGGTTGTGCTGTACAAGCAATGCAAATGGCAGCGCTTGCTCAAGGTTATAACGGAATATGGCGCACAGGAGCGATGGCTTATAGCTCAATTGTTAACGACGAATTGGGACTCGCTGAACAAGAGTCTATTGTTGGATTTTTGTATTTAGGCAGTCCCCAAGTAAAACCGAATAAACATAAACAGTTAGCCTTTAAAGATTATATTAGCTGGCTTTAGTTTTCCCGGGAAATGTCATTTGGCTTGTTTATCGATTTCAAGACTTGCAGGGTTGCTTGATACAGAGACATTGATGGCTATTTGAAGTCGCGGGTTATTACGTTTTTTATCGCATGACTGGTTACTTTCAGTCTAAACCTAAGTTACAGTTACTTCGGTTTAGACTGAAAAATAGCGATATCACTTAATCAATAGGTTCAGTCGACAGGCTTAAATACCGAGCTCATCGAGTAAATCTTGATCAATAGTTGCGGTCGCAGTGGCTATACTGGCTTGTTCTGATTTTTTATCGAGAGCTGCTTGCTCAATTAGTGCATCAGGATCAACATCATCTTCTGTTTCAAATTCATGCAACTTAATGAACTCAGTTTTGTCCATCGCCAACTCCAAGTAAAAGATGTTATTTTTTGCGGTGGTAAAGGTTACTCGGCGAGCTTGTGGGCGATCCAAGTTGGTATCGATAGAAATTAATACCTGTTTGTTTAACGCTAACATTTTGGGTTGATTCTGGGTGAGCGAAGTTTGCAATTCTTTGCCGATCACTCCGGTAAAGTAGCCGACCATCTGATTCATCAACTCACCCATAACATTTCCCACTTCGTCGGCTGTATGTTGTTGTGCTAGTTCTGACTCAGGGATCCCCATATGCAACATGTAATTTCTATAAATCTCCATGGCAGCAGGAGCGGTAAAATTAATTACCACTAAACCAGAGAATCCACCATCGAATAACACAAAACAACCAATGTCGGGTTTTAAACAGGTTTTGTTAATTTTTTGCACCATCGCTGAGAATCTAATGTCACTGGCGGTCGCCTTACTTAAGACATTGGTGACGGAATTACAGAGGGTTAATAATACATCTTCAGTGGTGACAACTTTCAATCTTTTCATGTAGGTCCTTCTTAAAATCGCGATGACTTTTACATTATTAATGCGCCTAAGTATGGATGATGTGTCGGGTGCTGTATAGTTTTGTTTATCCTCTATGAGGACTCAATCAAGCTCATGCTTAACAAAGTAGGTACAAAAAAGCCCCAGTCTTTGGGGCTTTTCAAATAACCAATCATACCTGAGAGTTTAGTACTCTGCGTTTTTAGGTGCGCGTGGAAAAGGAATTACATCGCGAATATTGGTCATACCGGTAACATAAGAGACTAAACGTTCAAAACCTAAACCAAAGCCTGAGTGCGGCACAGTACCGTAACGACGTAGATCGCGATACCAAGAGTAGTCATCTTTATCTAAGCCCAGCTCAGCGAGGCGTTTATCGAGCACGTCTAAACGCTCTTCGCGCTGACTACCACCAATTATCTCACCAATGCCTGGTGCTAATACATCCATGGCCGCAACAGTTTTGCCATCGTCATTTTGGCGCATGTAGAAGGCCTTAATGTCTTTGGGATAGTTTTTGACGACCACCGGAGCTTTGAAGTGTTCTTCGGCTAAGTAGCGTTCGTGTTCTGAAGACATATCGATGCCCCATTCTACGTCGAATTCAAACTTGCGACCGGAATCGATTAGAATTTGAATTGCGTCGCTGTAATCGACCTGCGCGAAATCTGCTTCAACAAAATTTTGTAGGCGACTCACGGCTTGTTTGTTGACCCGCTGGGCAAAGAAATTCATATCATCCATGCGCTCGTCCAATACCGCTTTAAATACATACTTAAGCATATCTTCGGCGAGTTTGGCGGCATCGTTTAAATCGGCAAAGGCGACTTCTGGTTCAACCATCCAAAATTCGGCCAAATGGCGACTGGTATTTGAATTTTCAGCGCGAAACGTCGGTCCGAAGGTGTAGACCTTAGATAATGCACAGGCGTAGGTTTCCACATTTAATTGACCGGATACCGTAAGAAAAGTCTCTTTACCAAAGAAGTCTTGTTGATAATCGATTTCACCTTTGTCATCTAAAGGTAAGTTGTTCATGTCTAGCGTGGATACGCGGAACATTTCACCTGCACCTTCAGTATCACTACCAGTAATGATTGGGGTGCTTACCCACATATAACCCTGCTGATGATAGAAGCGGTGAATCGCTTGCGCCAAACAGTTTCGGACCCGGGTCACGGCACCAATGACATTGGTGCGTGGTCGTAGGTGGGCATGTTCACGAAGATATTCAATACTGTGGCGTTTGGCTGACATTGGGTAACTATCGGGATTTTCAACCCAACCCAGCACTTCAACTTGCTCGGCCTGGATTTCAAAGGACTGGCCTTGTCCGGGGGATTCTACCACTTCACCACTAACCATTACCGAACAACCTGCGGTAAGCTTTAACACATCATTCTCGTAATTAGATAGAGTATTGGGAGCGACCGCCTGAATTGCCTCAAAACATGAGCCATCATGAATGGCTAAAAAAGAAAGACCAGCTTTAGAATCGCGGCGAGTGCGGATCCACCCTTTGATAGTAACTTGTTGACCAACGCTGAATTTACCACTCAATACGTCTGTCACTGAAGAATGCGTCATAGCAAACAATTGCTCCAATCTGATAGTGCTAAAATTATAAGGGAACCAATGTTACTTGGTGAGGCCAAAGACTCAAGTAAAAATTGATAAAACATTAGAAATCGCTATGTTATCTTAATTAAACTGCTGAGTATTCAGAATATAGGTAAGCGAATGCCAAAAAAACGAATCGAGCGAAGAAAGGGCCCAGACGGCTTACAAAAATTATTTGTGCTGTTTTCTTTGTTAGCTTGGGGGGCTTTCTTGGCAGCTCTCATCGTTTATCACTACGCTCGTCCGGAAATAGCCTATTCGGCATTTCAACCTAATGATGGGGTGGGTTACCGTGATCACTGGCAAGAAAACCTGCGAACGGTGTTTGTTTATTTGTTGTGGACTTGTTGTGGGATTACTCTGACCACGATCGGCTTCAATTGGAGTCGATCCCGCCGCAAGGGGGATCATTTCATTATTAACATGGGCTTATTAGCTTTGATCGTGTTAACCACTTTGTTTGCATACTACTTAAATGTTTTTTCTTAGTATTGTAGCGCCTTGTCCTTCAAGTTATCGCCAACCAAAGACCCTACTTAGTTAGTCATGTCTTGTATCAAGTTCAGCTAACGCAGTATAGATAGCATGGCATAATTTGCTGAGTTGTTGGGCACTGATCACGTAGGGCGGCATGATGTAGACTAATTTTCCAAAAGGTCTGATCCATACTCCAAGTTCAACAAATTTGGCCTGAATATCAGCGACATTTACCGCCATCTCAGTTTCCACGACCCCGATCGCGCCTAATACCCGAACATCGGCCACCGCGTTAAGCTGTTGGCAAATCGCTAACTGTTTTTTTAGTTGCTGTTCGATAGCCGCGACCTGTTGTTGCCATGGCCCATTTTGGAGTCGGTCGATACTGGCGCAGGCAACGGCACAGGCGAGGGGATTTCCCATAAATGTCGGACCATGCATAAATACACCAGCCTCGCCACTACAGATGGTGTTGGCAATGGTTTTGCTGGTGAGAGTGGCGGCCAAACTCATATAGCCTCCAGTAAGTCCCTTACCTAAACAAAGTATGTCAGGCGCAATATCGGCATGTTCACAGGCAAACAGTTTACCAGTACGGCCAAACCCGGTTGCGATTTCATCGGCAATCAACAGTAATCCGTAGTGGTCGCAAAGACGCCTTAGTTGTTTTAAATACTGAGGATGGTAAATTCGCATCCCTCCTGCACCTTGTACAATGGGCTCGATAATTACCGCGGCGATTTGTGAGTGGTGGGCGTCTAACATCTGTTGCATCGGTATAAAATCTTTTGGATCCCATGCTTGATCAAAGCGAGTTTGTGGTGCAGCGCAAAATAGATGTTCAGGCAGGAAACCTTGATAAAGCTGATGCATGCCGCCTTGCGGATCGCATACTGACATAGCGCCAAATGTATCGCCATGGTAACCGTGACGAATAGTGGCAAACTTAGTCCGTTTTTGGCCTTTAGCATGCCAGTACTGCAAGGCCATTTTCAAGGCCACTTCCACCGCGACGGATCCCGAATCGCTAATAAAAACCTGTTCTAAGGATGCTGGTGTTAAGTCGACTAAACGCTTGGCAAGCTCTACCGCGGGTTGATGAGTTAAACCACCAAACATCACGTGTGACATTTTAGCTAATTGCTCGCTGGCGGCTTGATCTAACTCTTTGACTTGATACCCGTGAATGCAGGCCCACCAAGAAGCCATGCCATCAACCAAACGTCGGCCGTCTTCGAGTTCAATTTCACAGCCGGATGCTGACGCCACCGCATAACAGGGCAGAGGAGCAATTGATGAGGTGTAAGGATGCCAAAGATGGTCTTGATCGAACTGAATATCTGTGCTCATTATTTAACCGTTAGTAAAGTTTTGGGTAATTTGAAGTTGACAGCTGGCTGGCTGTGGATAGACTAGCCGAATACTCTATTTAATGAAAGTTTTAGTTATGACTCAAACACTTCGCCATGATTGGACTGTTAACGAAGTTAATGCGCTGTTTTCGCTGCCATTTAATGATCTGATGTTTCAAGCTCAATGTGTACATCGAGCTAATTTTGACCCAAACCAGGTTCAAGTTTCTACTTTGCTATCGATTAAAACTGGTGCTTGTCCAGAAGATTGCAAGTATTGCCCACAGAGTGCTCACCACAAGACCGATCTAAAAACAGAACGTCTATTGGAAGTTGAGCATGTCCTTAAAGAAGCCGAAAAAGCCAAGGCGAATGGTTCAACTCGGTTTTGTATGGGCGCTGCTTGGAAAAACCCGAAACAGCGGGATATGCCTTACCTCGTCAAAATGGTTGAGGGCGTCAAACAGATGGGAATGGAAACTTGTATGACGCTGGGTATGCTAGAAAAACAACAGGCTGAACGCTTAGCCGAAGCTGGTTTAGATTACTACAACCATAATCTCGATACTTCGCGCGAGTTTTATCAAGAAATTATTACCACTCGTACCTATGATCAGCGCCTAGATACTTTAGAACATGTGCGCTCTGCCGGCATGAAAGTCTGTTCTGGTGGCATTATGGGAATGGGAGAAACCGCCACCGATCGCAGTGCTTTGTTAGTGCAACTGGCGAATCTACCGAGTCATCCCGAAAGTGTACCCATCAATATGTTGGTAAAAGTCAAGGGAACCTTGTTGGAAGATGTTGAAGACATGGACCAGTTTGACTTTATTCGTTGCATCGCTGTCGCTCGAATAATGATGCCGCGCTCTCATGTTCGCTTATCGGCTGGTCGCGAGGAAATGAATCAACAGGTGCAGGCACTTTGTTTTATGGCGGGCGCAAACTCCATTTTTTATGGTTGTAAGTTATTAACCACACCAAATCCAGATGAAAACCAAGATTTACAGTTGTTTAATAAATTGGGCATTCGCCCAGAATCGGCAGAACTCAAGCATGGCACCGAAGAACAAGAGCAAGATCTGTATCAGTCTTTGATTCAACAACAGAATCAAGCCGATGATGCTTTCTTTTATGATGCCTCTTAATGGCTTTCGAGTTTATTCATCAGCAAGTCCAGCAACGTAAAGTTAAACAACTGGTGCGCGAGCGATTTTGCCTCGGTAGCGGCCAGGGTCGCTTCATTCAGGTTTCTGATCAGCAATATTTAAATTTCTCCAGTAATGATTACTTGGGGTTGTCGCAACATCCCAAGGTTATTGCCGGCTGGAAGAACGCAGCTGATCAGTACGGAACGGGCAGTGGTGGCTCACCTTTGGTGACCGGGTATCAATTACCACATCATCAACTCGAACAGGCTTTATGTGAGTGGCAGGGAAAAGCTGCGGCTTTATTATTTAGCAGTGGATTTAGCGCGAATCAGGGGATCATTAAAGCTTTGCTCAGTAAGCAAGACTTGTTGTTGCAAGATAAATTGAATCATGCATCGTTAATGGAAGCAGGGAGTTTATCCGCTGCTCAGTTTAAACGTTTTACGCATAATTCGACGGAACGTTTGCAAACCTTACTGGCTAGCCGTAAGGCGAATAATTGCTTAGTGATCACCGAGGGTGTATTTAGCATGGATGGGGATCAAGCCCCGTTAAATGCAATCAGCCGTCTATGTAAGCAGCATGATGCTTGGCTAATGGTCGATGATGCCCATGGCGTGGGTTGTCTCGGTGATCAAGGGCGAGGCAGTATTCAAGATGCAGACTTAGCAGCAGATGACATTCAATTGCAAATGTTAACCTTTGGTAAGGCCTTAGGGGTCTCTGGTGCGGCGGTGTTATGTGATAGTTCGGTGCGAGATTATCTGATTAATTTTGATCGCAGTTATATCTACTCTACCGCAATGCCAGCAGCACAAGCTGCAGCCGTCACTGAAGCTATCGCAGTGCTGCAAACTGAACCGGAATTTCAAGAAACGCTACACCAAAATATCCGATTATTTAAAAATCTTGGCAGAGATTTAGGCTTACCCTTGCTTGAGTCAGATACGGCAATTCAACCGATTATTTTAGGTTCAAGTGAGCGCGCTTTATGGATCAGCGAGCAACTCAAGTTGCGTGGCTTTTGGGTCAGTGCAATACGTCCACCAACTGTTCCGGTAAATACGGCTCGGTTGAGAGTGACCTTAAGTAGCTCTCATCGGGCTGATGATATCTCTCGTTTATTGGACACTTTGGTTGATTTATTAAGAATTGAATGATGAATATTGATAAGCAGCAGGTTGCTCGGCATTTTTCCAAAGCCGTGATTAGCTATAATGATTTTGCGCAGTTGCAAAGAGATATAGGCGATAATTTATTGATGCATCTGCCTAAAACACCGACCTCTCGGGCACTTGATTTAGGCTGCGGTACTGGCCATTTTGCGCACAAGCTGCAAGCGACAGCATCGCAAGTTGTGGGCATCGATCTCTCGTTCGCAATGGCGCAATACGCACAACAACAGAACCATAATTTTTATGCCATGGTTTGTGATGCGGAATGTATTAGTTTGAGCGACCAAAGTGTAGACATTGTATTTTCGAATTTAGCCCTGCAATGGTGTAATAACTTAAGTCGTGCGCTCCGCGAGATCAAACGAATTTTACGTCCAGGCGGGATCTGTGTTTTTTCGTCATTACTTGATGGTACTTTGTGGGAACTTAAACAAGCTTGGTGTGAAATTGACGATACCCCCCATGTAAATCAATTTATGGCTGAAAATTGCCTATATGAGCAAATCCGTTTGGCGGGGTTTGCTGATCCGCAGGTGCAAACTGAGACCCGTACTTTGTGGTACCCCGATGTTTTTGCCTTGTTGGCTGAATTAAAGGGAATTGGTGCTAACTATGTGGTTGATGCAAAACAAGGCTTAAATACCGCCGCAAAGCTACGTCAATTAGCGAAAGTTTACCAACAGCAATTTGCTCAGAAAAACCAGGTGAGTGCCACTTATCAAGTGTGTTATGGAGTACTGATCAATGATTAAAAGTGTGTTTATTACCGGCACCGATACCGAAGTGGGTAAAACCCTCGTGAGTTGCGCTTTGATGCTGGCCTTACAACGCCAGAATACACAGCTAGTGGTGAATGGTTTCAAGCCGTTAGCAGCAGGAGCGGAACAGGGGCCAGATGGTTTGAATAATGAAGATGGTTTGGCTATTCAACAATACACTTCGTTGCCTTTAAGCTACCAACAGGTTAACCCCGTGACACTACAACAGGCCATTGCACCACATATTGCCGCCCGTTTGGAGAATGCGCCGATTGATATTGCGGCTATGGACAGCGGTTTAGATTTACTACAAGCGCAATCAGACATTTTGTTGGTTGAGGGGGCTGGGGGGTGGCATGTTCCGCTTGACGATCAGCAAGCCACATTCTCACAATGGGTTGTCAAACACCAGCTTCCGGTGATCTTGGTGGTTGGCGTGAAGCTCGGCTGTCTGAATCATGCCTTGCTAACGGTAGAGGCAATTAAGGCTAGCGGTGTAAAATTATTGGCATGGGTTGCCAATCATTTGAGTGATGATTCTGAGATAGCGACGCTAAATATTGAGTATTTAAAAAATGCCATTACGGCACCTTGCATCGCAACCATTCCTTATAAAACAAAGGTAAATCCTGAATTAATAGAAAACTATTTTGATTTGAGGGTTTTTCATGGCGCAATATAAAGTGGAAATTATTTGTTAAACTATTGAAAAATGTGAGCCATACCCCATATATTATGGTGTAGTATTTTCCCATATAAGATAGAGGCAAACGATGAAACGTATATTGTTGTTTTTAGCGACGAACTTAGCCGTAGTATTGATACTTGGTATCGTTATGAACATCGTGTTTTCGGCTTTGGGGATCTCTACCCGAAGTGTCGGTGGTTTGTTGGTGATGGCTGCCATTTTTGGTTTTGGTGGCTCAATTATCTCTTTATTGATGTCTAAGTGGATGGCGAAGCGATCGACTGGCGCACAAGTCATTGGTGCCCCACGCAACGAAACCGAAGCGTGGTTAATCAATACTGTAGCGCGTCAAGCTAAGGCTGCTGGGATCGGCATGCCGGAGGTCGCGATTTACCATGCTCCAGACATGAATGCTTTTGCGACTGGCGCTAAACGTAACGCTGCCTTGGTGGCAGTGAGTAGTGGTTTACTAGAAAACATGAGTCGAGACGAAGTGGAAGCGGTTCTCGCCCATGAAATTAGTCACGTGGCTAATGGGGACATGGTGACCTTAACGTTAATTCAAGGGGTGGTGAATACCTTTGTTATTTTCTTAGCGCGGATTATCGCAAATGTGATTAGCTCGACGATGAGCAACAATAATCAAAATGGTCAAGGTTTAGGTATGTTTGCCTACATGGCGACGGTGTTCGTACTCGAAATGGTATTTGGCATCTTGGCCAGTGTCATCGTGATGTGGTTTTCTCGCCAACGAGAATATCGCGCCGATGAGGGTTCGGCTAAGTTGGTTGGTAAACAGAAAATGATTCGTGCCTTACAACGCTTAGGTGGAAGTCGAGAACCTGAAATGGAAGGTTCGTTGATGGCTTTTGGAATTAACGGTAAACGTTCAATGAGTGAATTATTGTTAAGCCATCCGCCCTTAGAAAAACGTATTGCGGCACTTCGCGCTCTCTAATTTGACTAATTATTCATATTTTTTTGATAAAGCGCCGCATGTGAGGCGCTTTTTTTGACTAGGAACTCATTCTTGAACTGTAAACTTTTAAGTTCGTAATGTTTACTGAAAATTTTAAATAGATTGCTTCCTTTTTACGATTGAGCCAAGCAGAATGGTTGCTTCTGTTTTACTAAATACTCAGGATGAGTTCATAACAAGCTAGGGATATGAGCGTTAACTTACCTTCGATTAACCAGATTCGGTACTTGCTTATACTATTTATGGCAAGTGTTATGGCAGCTTGCCAAGCACCAGCTCAAACTCTGCGCGTTGCGGTGTCGCCTTGGCTCGGCTTTGAATCAATTTATCTCGCTCAGCAACTTGCTTATCCAGGTTTTGACCAATATAGCCTAAACGAATTAACCACTCCCAGTCATGTAATGCATGCTCTTAAAAGTGGGCAAGTGGATGCTGGCTTTTTGAGCCTTACCGAAGTCATTAGTTTATTGGCCGAGCGTGTTGATATTACAGTTGTGGCAGTGATCGACCGCAGCGTTGGTGGTGATGCGCTTATCACACAGCAGCCGATTCGTGATATTGATTCTTTAAAAGGGCAGCGAATTGGCTACGAAAGTCTATCGGTGGCTTCACTGGTGATGGACGATTGGCTCAGAGATAGTGCTTTAAAAGCCGAAGACTTTGTGTTGGTAGAAGCAAAACTAGATGAGCAATTAGCTTTGTTTCGTAAAGGGGAAATTAGCGCAGTGATGACTTCTGGTCCATTGCAGAGCCGCTTAGTCGATAACCTTTCGGCAAACGTTTTATATCAAAGTGCCGCTCATGGACAGCCTTATTATCGAGTGTTGGTGGTTCGTAATGAAGTATTAAAACAGCAACATCAGCATATTCTTAGTTTGCTTGATAACTTTTATTCTGCCAGCTCTTGGTTAGAACAACATTCTCGGGAAGGCTTTAAATTAATTGCCAAGCGAACTCAGCTTTATAGCAAAGAAGTTAAACAAGCCTATAGTAAGATCCAAGTCCTGAATGCTCAGCAAAGTGCTGCCTTATATTCAGATCAATCTATTCTCAAACATGCTCACCTTAAGGCGCAGCGTATGGCTGAGCTCGAGTTAATTCACCGAATTCCTGATTTATCTAATAATTTTTCGAGTGAATGGTTGATGGAGTTAACCGGTGTTTAGATTAAAGAGGATCTCTCTTAGCGTTGTAATTCCAAGTTTTGCACTGGTTTTGTTACTGATTGCTCAAGGTCTACTGTTGCTTGGAACACTTAACCAACAGCATCAACAATTGGCGACTCAAGCGACCCAACGTCTACTCAATATTGGTTATCAGCTACAGCAAAGTTTGTCTGATAGTTTGTCGCGTCATCAATGGGATATTGCCGAACGTCAAATTAGCTTAGTGTCTTTAAACCAACATTTAGATTCACTGCAGGTGATTGATCCTCAAGGTTTGGTTCAATTGTCTAACCATCGTTCCGAAAAAAATGTGTTTGCGGCTGACAATAACAATTATTTTAATGCTGAGATGTTCGCTCAAGTCAAACAGCAGCGCACTCCTATCAGCCAAATATTACCGCAACAGTGGCAGGTGAATTTGTATTTCCCCTTAGATATGGGCCCTCGGGAAGATAGTTTACGCCGAGCAGAGCAGGGCGCAATTTTCTTTAGTTTTAATCTTAAAGATAGCTGGTTGGTGCAGCGTCAAATCATTTTTGATCAGGCGATTAAAAGTTTTAGTTATATGGCGATTGCGATGCTGTTGTTGGTATCAATGTTAAGTCGCGTGCTGGTCAATCCATTGAATAAATTGGTCGGTAAAACCACCCAAATACAAACCCATAATAGCACTTCGATTATTGCGAATAGTCAAGGAGAGCTCGGTGCCTTAGAACTTGCCATTAGTAAAATGGCTGAGGGGATCCACTGTAGTTTTGCTCAGTTGCAACGTAGTGAGCAACGCTGGCAGTTTGCGTTGAATGGCTCGGGTGATGGGATTTGGGATTGGAATTTATTAAGTAATACGGTCTATTACTCCCCCCAATGGAAGTCTATGTTGGGTTACCAAGATGGACAGATTGGCGAAAAGATAGAAGAGTGGGAGTCGCGAATTCATCCTGAAGACTTAGATAAAACTTTGAATGATTTACGAAAACACCTAAAAAAGAACACCAAAGTTTATGAAGCGATGCACCGGATTAAACATAAAGACGGGCATTATCTTTGGGTCTTATCAAGAGGTATGGTCGTTGAGCGCACAGAACGGGATTTGCCTTCTCGAGTGATCAGTACTCAAACAAATATTTCTGAGGTTCGTTCTGCGCAAGAGTTAGTGCGCTTTCAATCTTCCCATGATGATATTACACGCTTATCTAATCGGCGAAAATTGATTGAAAATCTTGATTTGGAAATTGAGCGTGGACGCCGAAGTAATCAAATTGGTGCCTTGATTTATTTGGATATCGATCATTTTAAAAACGTTAACGATATGCTGGGGCATGCCGCCGGTGATTTACTATTGAGGCTGATTGCTCATCGTTTAAGGGAAGGGCGTAATAGTGGAGAAACAGTGGCTCGTTTAGGGGGCGATGAATTTGCTTTACTGGTGCCCAACTTATCTAGTGACCGTGAACAAGCGAAGGCAAAAGCTTCAGAGTTAGCAGTACATTTAGCTAAGGTGATCCATAAAGAGTTTGTGATTAAAGGGAATCAAATTAGCCTTAACTTAACGACTGGCGTCGCTCTATTTCCTAATCTCGACAGCAATGCCACAGAAATTCTTCGCCAAGCCGATATTGCGCTGTATCACGGCAAAGACTTGGCGCGTTCTAGTGTGCATGTATTCTCCGCGAAAATGGCAGATGAGATCCAAGAGCGGCATCAGCTTACGAGCATGATGCGTGAAGCGGTAGAAAAAGAAGATATGGTCGCCTATTTTCAACCGCGTTATAACGCTAATTATGAAATGGTTGGCGCAGAAACTTTATTGCGTTGGTTTGATTCTAAAATGGGTTGGATTTCGCCGGGTCGGTTTATTCCTCTGGCGGAAGAGAGTGGATTGATTGTATTACTTGGTCAATGGGTGATGCGCAGCGCCTGTGAAACCTTAAAAACTTGGCAAGATCGCGGTTTACCCGATAATTTTAAAACCTTATCGATTAACGTCAGTCCTAATCAATTCCATCGCGATAGCTTTATCAAAGAAACCTTAGATATTATTCAGCGTTCTGGCTGTGACCCTCGACTGATTGAATTGGAGATCACCGAAGGGGTACTCGTGGACGATGTTCAGGAAACGGTGGCCAAAATACAAGCGCTGCGTGATATTGGGGTACGCTTTTCGGTGGATGATTTTGGTACCGGATACTCTTCTTTGGCCTATTTAAATAAATTGCCAATTAACTGTCTTAAAATTGATAAGTCTTTTGTGAGTGAACTGCATAGTGGTGGCAGCGAGTGTGCGATTATTACCACGATTATCTCAATGGCTGAGAACTTAGCGCTTGAAGTTATTGCGGAAGGTGTCGAAACTGAGTATCAGCTGGAATTCTTAAAATATCGTCGCTGCACGGTTTATCAAGGCTTCTATTTCAGTGAAGCACTTGAGCCAGAAATCTTTGAAGATCGTTTGTTTATAGATCAGGCTGAAACCGCCTGATCTGATGGTGCGGTTTTTGAAGCTTAAGCCCCTCGATTCCATCGATGATATCTCTCCAATAGACTGAGTAATTTTTGCGGTGCATGATTTCGTTTCCATTCACCGGCGACATATTTATTGGCTTCCATGAGCGTTGGATAAGCATGAATAGTTGACAGTATTTTGTTCAAGCCTAGCTTATGTTTCATAGCGAGGGTAAATTCGGCTAATAGTTCACCTGCATGTTCAGCGACAATGGTTGCACCTAAGATTTTATCTTTGCCGGGAACCGTAAGTACCTTAATAAAACCTTGAGTTTCACCGTCTGCAATTGCGCGGTCTAATTCTTTTAGCTGAAATAGACTAATTTCATAAGCAATTTGTTGCTGTTTTGCTTGCTGTTCGTTGAGTCCAACACGGGCTACTTCAGGATAGCTATAGGTTGCGGCAGGGATCACCGAGTAATCTGCGGCAAAGGTTTTAAAGCGGCCAAACAGTGCATTTACTGCTGCATACCATGCTTGATGAGCTGCAAAATGGGTAAATTGATAGGGACCTGCGACATCTCCCACGGCATAGATGTTCGGATAATTAGTCTGTAGTTTGCGGTTGACTGCTATGGTGCCCTGTGGCGCGAGCAATAAGTCTAGCGCTTCAAGGCCAAAGCCTCGGGTATTCGCGGTTCTGCCTAGGGCTAAAATAACTTTATCAAATACCAGTTGTTGTTGCTGTCCATCTTTTTCTAAGATGACGCTTTGTTCGCCGTTATGTTGGATAAATTGGGTCGCTTTCCACCCCAAGTACAAGTGGATACCTTCTTTGGTAAATTGTTGTTCGATGATAACACTGACTTCAGGATCTTCACGAAGCAATAAATGCTCGCCCATTTCAACTTGACTTACCTGTGAACCGAGCCGAGCAAAACTTTGGCTGAGCTCGCAGCCAATTGGACCTCCGCCCAAGATTAATAAGCGCTGCGGCAATTCAGTTAACTTCCATAAGGTATCAGAGCTGAGATAGTCGATGTTTTCTAAGCCTGCAATTGCAGGAATCAGTGGGCGGGCCCCCGTCGCTATCACAAGGTTTTTTGTGGTGAGCCGCTGCCCATTTATTTCAACCTCCCATGGGCTAACAATGCGAGCTTCTCCCTGTAAACACTCAACGCCCAAATTCGTGTAACGTTCGATGGAATCATGCGGTTCGACTTGTTTTATGACTCTGTGGACTCGCTGCATGACTTCTGCAAAATTTGCCTTGGCGGTTACTTGTTGATAGCCAAAGTGCTGCGCCTGTTGCGCTTGGTATGCAAACTTGGCGCTACGGATTAACGCTTTGGAGGGGACGCAACCGGTATTTAAGCAGTCGCCTCCCATTTTATGTTTTTCTATTAGAGTCACTTTCGCTTTAACTGCTGCTGCAATATAAGAACTCACTAAACCACCAGCACCAGCACCAATCACGATGAGGTTATTGTCAAATTGCTTGGGTTTGGCAAAGCGAGCGTATAGTCGTTGCTGTTTATAACGCTTGATCAAAGCTTGGCTGATATAGGGCAGTAAACCAAGCAGGCTAAACGCCAATATTAGAGAAGGGGATAATATCCCAGCTAAGCCATCTAATTTAGCCAGTTCAGTGCCAGCATTTACATAGACAAGAGTTGCCGGAAACATGCCGACTTGGCTCGCCCAGTAAAAAGTACGCAAGGGCAAGGTCGTGAGTGCCATCACTAAGTTGATTAAAAAAAATGGGAAAATAGGAATCAAACGTAAACTAAGTAAATAAAAGGCTCCTTCCTTTTCAATGCCTTGATTGATTCCTTTTAATTTGTGGGTATAACGGCGTTCTAAACTGGTTCTTAATAGATAGCGGGCCACGATAAAAGCAAGGCTTGCTCCGATGGTGCTGGCAAATGACACGAGGATCACTCCATTTACCACGCCAAATAAGGCGCCGGCTAATAGCGTTAATAACGCCGCGCCGGGAACCGAAAAGGCAGTCACTAAAACATAAAGCAGAAAATAGCCAAGCAAAGACCAGGTGTAGTGTTGCTCAACGATGGTTTGTAATTCTGCTTGTTGCTGCTTAATCGTGGAAAAGCTCAACCATTGCCCTAGGTCAAACCAGCTTGCTGTTGCTATTATCAAGGCGAGGATGACAACTACAACCCATTTATTTTTATTCATATTTTGCTCTATGGTAAGTGCTTATCCCTAATAGACCCTTAACTGAATGATATTCTTTCACTCGGATATTTGGCTGAGATAATCAATAATAAAATCTAGAACCTGTGATGCTTGGTTTAAATCAAGTACTGGTAAAGGTGCATGAAGGGCCTCATTGCAGCTTAGGGCAATAATATTGGGGTCGTTAGGGTAGAGTAGCGCTTTACCGAGTGCCGGACGATGAACTTCAATTTTATCGATGTTACTTTCCCGATAGCCTTCCACCAAAACCAAATCACATTGTTGCCATTGTACCCATTGTAGTTGTTGTTCTAGCTGCTCGCTCTGATGCTGCTGACTAAAGTGATAACGTTGCTGAGGACAAGCTAGAATTACTTCGTTGGCACCACTGTTAAATAAACGATGACTGTCTTTACCGGGTCTATCCAAAAGGATTTCATGGTGACTGTGTTTTATCACGGAGACTCGCAAATCTCGTTGCTTTAACAAAGGTAATACCTGGCAGAGTAAACTGGTTTTTCCACTGCCACTATAACCCGCCAAGCCTAACACTGGTTTGGGCCATTTTTGTCTCATTGAACCTGTCCTGAAAGGGTTTCGATCTAGCTTAGCGAGGCGGAGGATACTTTTCGAGTTTAATTTCTGTCGGAATTTACCATTCACTTTCGATAAGTAGTTTTAAACTGCTTAAAAAACATTAAACTGAGCGCTGCATAAAACTTAATAAGGAATGTTGGCTTGCTTGGTCGTTTATTGCCGATAATTGTTGTGATGATTGCCTTTTCGGTAAAAGCGCTAGACTTTGACTATCAAGGACTCGATGGTTCACTGAAAGACAATGTGAAGGTTTACCTTGAGGCGCAAACTTTCCCCGAGAATAGTAGTGATCGACGCATCATCAGCGCCAGTACTGAACAAACTAAAAATGCTTTACGTGCTTTAGGTTATTACCAAAGTAAAATTTTGGTAAGCCGAACCGATGAGGAGCGATTTTTGGTGGCGGTAGAGGTGGGAAAACCGTTGCTGGTCAATCAATTGAACATTGATTTAACTGGTGCTGCAACGCGTGATAGTCGTTTTAAAAAAGTAATTGTAAACAGTGGATTGGTAAAGGGGCAGTCGTTTTCTCATGTTGCTTACGATAACTTGAAAGCAGAGTTAAATCGTCTGGCTTCTCGTTATGGCTATTTTGATGCGGCTTATAGCCAGGCTGAGATTAAAATTAGTATCAAGCAGAATACTGCCGATATTTTTCTGAGTTACGACTCTGGTCCGCGTTACCATTTTGGCGATATTATTTTTTCCAATCCTGATTTACCTCAGCAAATGTTTGCCAATCTTGCTGATTTTAAGCAAGAGGATAAATATGATGCAAAAAAGGTGGGCCAATTTAATCAGCGTTTAGGGGAAACTGACTATTTTCAGCTGATTTCGGTGCGACCGGATCTGGATAATCGTCATGATCAACAGATTGATCTGTTGGTTGACTTGGGCTTGAAGCCCAGAGACACCATTGAAGTGGGAGGCGGGATCACCACCGACATAGGACCTCGAGTTCGTTTGAAATGGAATCGACCTTGGGTCAATGACAAGGGGCATAGTCTTAGCTTTGAGCTGGAAGCGGCCCAACCGAAGCAGAGTGCATTGTTTGTTTACCGTATTCCTATGAACAATCCGGTGGATGATTATCTCGATATCCAAGCGGGATATCTGCTTGAAAAAACCAATGATACCGAGAGTGACAAGATTGTGATTTCTACCACCCGCCAATGGAGTTGGGATAATGGTTGGACTCCGTCGGTTTTTGTAAAATGGCAGCATGAAGAATATGTGCAGGCCAATCAGCAATCGGTTAGTAATTTGGTATTACCTGGGGTTAATTGGGCTAGGCTGCGCACTCGAGGCGGTCTTGACCCTTATTGGGGAGATAATCTACAAGCCAGTATTGAAGTTGGACACCCTTACTGGGGTTCTGACGTCGAGTTGCTGCGGTATACCTCGTTAGCCAAGTGGTTACGCGCATATCAAAAGCATCGCTTGTTATTGCGTGTGGATTTAGGTGGGGTGTTAGTCGACAACCTTAGTGATGTTCCAGCCTCGATGCGCTTTTTTGCCGGTGGAGACCAAAGTATCCGTGGTTATGATTACAAAACCATTTCGCCTACAAATAACCAAGGCCAGTTGATTGGGGGAAAATACCTAGTCACTGGTAGTGCTGAATACAATTACCAATTTGCCAAGAATTGGCGAGTCGCCACTTTTGTTGACGCAGGTACCGCAACGAATGACTTTTCTGAGCCAACATCTGTTGGGGTTGGCATGGGGATCCGCTGGATCACTTTAATCGGTCCTTTACGTGTCGATATCGCTAAGGGTTTGCAAAATGAATCCGATCCCTGGAGATTGCATTTCTCTATAGGTCCCGATTTATGATCTTTAAATGTATTAAGTTTGTGGTCATCGCCGTGAGTGCGGTGCTTTTTAGTTTGATTATTGCGCTATCATTTAGTCCAAGTACCGAGTGGTTGTTAGTGCAAGTGTCGAAGGCCGTCGATGGTTTAACGATCCTTCAGCCTCAGGGCAATTTCTATCAAGGTATTCAAGCTCGGCAAGTGGTTTGGCAGCAACCAGGTTTGACTGTACAGTTAAACCAGCTCAAGCTTGGCTTTGATTGGGTGTGCATTAGTCAAACCCAGCTCTGTATCGATCACTTGGATACAAGCCGTATTAGGCTTGATCTTGATTCCGAGGTGATGGCGGCTAGCGTGTCGACCACTGAGCCTGCACCAAGCACTTCGCCAATATGGACGCCGCCAGTTCCTTTTGTTTTACAGCGATTGAATGCAGGGGATGCCTTACTCAATCTAGACGGGGTCGCGCTTAGCTGGCATCAGTTGGATTTGCGGGCAAACTGGCAGCACCAGACGATCGAGCTTGAGCAATTATTGCTAGAGCAATGGGCAGTCGTTCTGCCAGAATCTCAGCTTAATACTACTTCAACTCAGCCAAATAGCTCGCCGCTCCCCGATACATTGACAATATCATTACCCGATATTAGCCTGCCTTATCAGGTGAATGTGAAGCAACTTCGTTTTAGTCAGGGGCGGGTCAATGACGGTCAGAATGACTACCTGTTTCCTGAGTTGACACTCGCCGCGACAGTCGGTTTTTCATCGGTAGATATTCAGGCGCTGCACTTACTTAGCCCTTGGGGCGAGTTAGACCTGAGTGGTCGTCAGGGTTTTCAAGCGAGTTTTGCTTCACAATTAATCGGCTCTTGGAAGATGCAAGTAGAGCAGCAGCCACTTGACATCGAATTTTCGTTACACGGCGACGGTACTGATTTAGTCAGCGATATTCACAGTCGTGGTTGGTTGGCCGCAGAGCTACAGTTACAGAGCGCTTGGCTTAAGCCAAATATTCCTTTCCAATTAGACGCCAAGTTGCAACAGAAATTTCCATTATTGTCCGAGCAACTTTCACTGGCCAGTTTCAAGCTTCATGCCGAAGGCGGACTCAAGCAGTATCATTTACAATGGCAAAGTGAGCTTTCGGGTTTACAGGACTTGTGGCTAAACGGGAAAGTGACAGGAAATTTAAGCCAAATAGAACAGTTTTCAATGCTTGGTGAATTGTTGGATGCGCCGCCGGAAAATTCGTCAACAGTGGCGCCAGAATCGACAGCGAAGCCTAAATCTCTGGGCGGGTTTCAGTTACAAGGTTCGGCATCCTGGCAAGCTCAGTTGCAAGCCAAGGTTTCGCTCAATATAGAGCAATTAGCGCTTCATCATTGGTTGGCCCTAAGTGAAGAGTTTGCATTACCTAAAATAGATGGCAAGCTCAACGCGCAGCTCAGTGAGCAACAATGGCAAGTCTCTCAAGCCGATTTTACTGGCCTTTGGTTTGAGCTACCCTTAAGCACATCATTAACGGCTGAGGGAAACCTGAAGGGGCAAACTAACCAAGGCCATTTAGACTTGCGTTTGGGTCACAGTCAATTACTTGCCGACGTAAATCTTGTCGGTGATAAACTACGCTTGAACAGTACTCTAGATACCCCCCAGTTGGCAGAACTGCCTTGGTTGAGTGGGGGGCGCGCAGGCTTAAATTTAAAACTGAAAGGGCCGCTTCATCAGCCTTTCATCGATTGGGCCTTGCAAGCCGATGATATTGAAACTAAGCAGCTTGGTCTCGATTCACTCAGTAGTAAAGGTCAGTTGAATTTAGACTCGGGTTTGACGGGAAAATTTGGTTTGAATTTGTCCCGATTGACGTTAGCAGAGCAGGTAATTGACAATGCCAGTATCAACTATAGTAGTGACAAAAGTCATCAGCAGTTAGCCCTTAAGCTTGAGCAAGTTGCTCGTAAATTAAGTATGTTATTGCAGGGTCAAGGAGATTTGCAGCAATGGAATGGGCAAGTCAGTGATGCTGATATAGAAGCGGAGCTGGGGACTTGGTCTTTGTCTCAGCCGATTGATTTAACCTTGGTTGAGGGAATAGCCACCGTTGGTGCTCATTGCTGGAGTAAGCGACCGAGCCAGTTGTGTTTGAACGCGCCCTTAAGCAGTGATGGGAATAGTACACTCGATTTAAGTATTGAACAGTTCGATTTTGCCAGCCTTAAATTGTTTATGCCGGAAGGACTAGCATTAGAAGGCCGCGCCTCCTTGCACCTCGATTCTAGCTTGAATCGATGGCGACCCAAAAAAGGGAAACTTAAGCTCAAATTTTCACCGGGTCGCATGCTAAGGCATCATGAAAACGAAAACTTAAGTTTGGCGTATCAACAACTGGATCTGAGCGCGGATCTCGAAAACCAGCGCTTACGTTGGCAAGCACGCTTGTCATCGGAGCAATTAGGAACGATTCGCTCTCAGGGGAATGCCGATTTGCTACGTGATGGTGAGCTTGCAGCCGAGCTTCGCTTAGAAGATCTGCAGCTATCTCCCTTGTTACCTTTTGTTGAAGCGTTGAATCATTTGTCAGGCCAGGTGAATGGAACTGTGAGCGTCGCGGGCAAACTTAAATCACCGAAGTTGCAGGGAGAAATTAAGCTTGTCGAAGGAGTAGTCAGTGGCCCCGATATTCCTTTAACGATAGAGCAGCTGCAAAGTCGTCTGATCTTTAATAATCAAACGGCAAGTTTAAATGGCAGTTTTCGTAGCGATGGCCGAGATGCAACTTGGCAAGGTCGATTTACATGGCCAAATGACAAATTACTCGGTGACATCGACTTTACCGCCGATAAACTGTTAGTCAATGTTGATCCTTATGCAAACCTTGTTGTTTCGCCAAATATAACGGTGGCTATTAGCGATAGTTTGATAGCTGTTGGTGGCACGGTTAGGGTGGATGAAGGCGAAATAAAAGTGAAGTCTTTACCTGAGTCAGCGGTAACTGAGTCAAATGATGCGATGGTGATGGAAGAGCAGAGTGGGACTCCGACCACCAAGCATACCTCTTTGGATGTGACGGTTACCTTGTCCGATAGTTTGAGTTTACAAGCTCTTGGATTAGATACTCGCTTGCAGGGGCAGTTAAATTTGAAACAACAGCCCACAGAGCCTTTGATTGCAAATGGACGGATTGAACTCGTTGACGGTAAGTTTATGGCTTATGGTCAAAACCTTATCATAGAGAAGGGTTGGTTAATGTTCACCGGACCTTTAGATCAACCTTACTTAGATTTTCAAGCTATCCGAAATCCCGCCACAATTTCAGACGATGTTACGGTGGGCGTCAAGGTTGTCGGTTTGGCCGATGCGCCTCAAGTCAACTTATACTCTGATCCTGCGATGTCGCAGAATGAAATGTTGTCATATTTGTTACGTGGACGTGCGTTAGGCGATAACGAACAAGATAGTAATGCTCTCTCTGCAATGTTGTTGAGCGCTGGGGTTAATCGTGCTGGTGGTTTGGTTGGCAATGTTGGGAATACTCTGGGGGTTAAAGATTTGTCCTTAGCGACAGCAGGCTCTGGTAGTGCTACTCAGGTTGAGGTAAGCGCTTATATATTACCCGGAGTGCAGGTGCGTTATGGGATGGGAGTATTTGATCCGGTGAATGAATTGACCGTGAAGTATGAGCTATTACCGAAGTTGTTTATTGAAGCCTTCTCTGGCCTAAATAGTGCCTTGGACATCTATTATGAGTTTCATTTGGAGTAAAAAACAAAATGGATCCAAGCCAATATAAGTAGATATTGGCTTGGGTTAAAGAGCCGTCTAGTAGAGTAGGCTAAAGTACTTACGTCTAAATTGAGAGGCCAGAGGATCACCATTTAAGGTCGCCAAAATATCTAAAAAGTTCTTTTTGATCTGACCATCGAGACTTTCTAGGTTTTTTTGTAATATGCTAAACAATAATTCTAAGGCCTCTTGGTTACGCCCTGCTTGTGAATATTGAATGGCTAAGTTTAAGCGGATCTGTTCATTATCTTCAGGGCTGTTTATTTTCGCTTCCAAGGCCTTTATTTCCGGGCTGTCGGCAGCTGCTTGCAATAATTCCAATTGGCTTTTTAAAGCGTGATAATCGGCTTGTTGCTCTTCTAAAGGCAAACCATTTAATAGTCGTTCGGCTTCTTCTGTCTGCTGATTATTTAACAAGGCTTGGATCAATACTAAGATGATGTCGTTGCGTTGCGGAGCAAGTTGATGCGCTTGACGAATCTGCATTAAAGCTTCGACGGGTTGTTCTTCTGCTAACAGAGCCTTTGCCTTATTGAACAGTTGTTCTTCAGGGGGAGGCAGATAACGACCAATGGTTTCACTAATCACTTCAGGGGCGGGGATCTCAGCGAAACCGTCCACTGGGCGTCCTTCTTTTAAAATAACCACGGCGGGTGCTTGAGTCACTCCCAGCTGTTGAGCCAATTGGGCTAATTCATCCATGTTCAAGCGCGCCAAAATAAAGCTAGCGTCGCTTTGTTGGTGAATATTTTGTAATAATTGGAATAGTGCTTCACATTGAGGACTAGCGGGTGACCAAAAATGAACCACCACGGCTTGATTGAATGACCCTTCTATTAATACTTGTTGGGCGTTTTCGAAACTAATATCGATAACAGATGTACTCGGCTGCATAGTGTTTCCTAAAAATTATTTAAGCTTAATTTGGTGATTAATCGCTAGTTTTTCAAGTCAAAGACCAAGATTAGCAAATTAGCGATAATAATGCGGAAATTTAACAGGTAAACTAAGCATCTGTTCAATTTACTCTAACAGGACGTGATGGAATCTTTGTCGTTAGGCGATCTTACAATTTTATTGGTCGAACCATCTAATATGCAGCGCAATATCATACGCACTCGTTTTCACGAAGCGGGCATTGATAACTTTTTAATGGCTGAAAACTGCCAACAAGCGGTGAACTTGGCAATTCAGAGTGCCCCCGACTTAGTCGTAAGCTCGATGTACTTTATGGATGGCACCGCGACGGATTTAGTGCAACAGTTACGCGCTAACGACTTAAGCCGTGATATCGCCTTTATGTTGATTTCGAGTGAAGCCTGCCACCATACCCTAGATGCGATTAAACAGGCAGGGGTGATAGCAATTTTACCGAAGCCTTTTGAATTTACTCATTTGTTAGCCGCATTACAGGCGACGATTAGTTACATAGAACCGGATGCTTCTTATCTGGCTAATATTGATTATTCAAGCAAACGAATTTTGGTGGTCGACGATAGCCAAACCGCGCGGCGGCACATTTCTAAAGTGCTGGAAAACATCGGTATTCGTCAGGTGCTGGTGGCTGAGCACGGACAACAAGCCTTAGCTTTGCTTGAACAGCATCCAGTTGATTTAGTGATTACTGATTACAATATGCCGGTGATGGATGGGGCGGCTCTAATTGAGTCTTTGCGACAGCATCCAAGGTTTTGTGATATTCCTGCCTTGATGGTGACATCGGAAAATAATGGCGCGAAGCTTGATGGAGTTCGTCAAAGTGGTGTCTCAGCTTTAGTCGATAAGCCTTTTGATATTGATGTTGTCAAACAAGTCTTAGCGAGCTTGTTTGACCATCAATAAGTGATTCCGCCATTATTCGAAGATCTGATCACCCATTTGATCGATGAAAGTTTTACATTTATGCACCGCCAGTTCTGCTGCATCTTCAGCGCTGGCGCAGGTATCGGAGCGGATAAAATGATGTTGTTTTACTTCATCAGCAATGGTTTTGCTAATCATTGCTGAGACACGATACTGACCATTGGCTGACTGTGGGCAGGCGGCGATAATAAAACCTTTATATTCTTGCTCAGGGTAGCTTTTGGCTGGTGTGGGTGTAGATTCAAATAATTTCTTAAATGCCGAAAAAATACTCATCTTAGTGAATTTCCTAAAATTAAACTAAAAATATTAGTGCGACGGCGCGTTTAGCCCTCACCCTAAGGTATGATGCATGATAACGAGCATCTCATCTTAAGCGCAATGGAATTACCGTGATATTAGAGTTTATTTCATCCCAGTTTAGTCAATTTAGCGGTCTATCGACCATCTGCCTATTGTTGTTAGTGATTTTGCTTTATATACAAAGGCAGCTTTCTCGACGTTCGATGAAGGAACAATTCGCTGGATTGAAATTACAGCTTGAGCAAACGAGTGCTCAATTAGTTACCACGGGCCAAGCTTTGGAAGACGCGACTATAAGTCTTCATCAGCAACAGTTAAAGAATGCAGCTTGTGAAAATGAACTCCATCATTTACGCGAGTTGTCAGAGCAATTTCAAGCTAACCAACAATTGTTACAACGCGAGCAGCAACGCTGTGCGCTGTTGCAACAAAAAGACCTTAACTTACAAGATCGGATCCGTTACCTAGAACAGAGCGAAGCTCGAGTGAGTGCTCAGTTTGAGCTGTTAGCTAACAAAATTTTCTCGGAAAAAGGTCAAGAATTACAACAACAAAGTAAGCAAAGTATCGAAGCGGTATTGCAACCTTTAAAACAACAGTTAGACGGTTTTAAACAACAAGTTCAAAGCAGTTATGAGAATGAAGCCAAACAGCGACATTCACTAAAAGATCAAATCGTCACTTTGCAACAACTCAATCAGCGAATGAGTGATGATGCGGTAAAACTAACTAAAGCACTTAAAGGCGATAATAAACAGCAAGGGGATTGGGGAGAATTGATCCTCGAGCAAATTTTGCAATCTTCTGGTTTGCGAGAAGGTTATGAGTACCACACTCAAGTGATGGGGGTAAACCAACACGGCCAGAAAATAAAACCCGATGTTGTGGTTAAATTGCCGAATGACAAAGCGGTGATCGTCGACTCAAAAGTCAACCTTGTGGACTATGAGCGCTATTTTAATAGTGAAGACAAAGAGCAGCAGCGTAGTGCTTTAAAGGCACATGTTAAAAGCCTACGTCAGCAAATTATTGGTTTAAGTAAAAAAGATTACCAAACCTTATATCAGCTGAACTCTTTAGATTACGTATTACTATTTGTGCCGATTGAAGGTGCCTACCTTAGCGCGCTGGAGCATGATCCCCAGTTAATTAAGTTTGCGATTGAAGCCAATATTTTGCTAGTGAGCCCTAGTAGTTTGATGGTTGCCTTGCGAACCATTCAGAATTTATGGCGCAGTGAACATCAACAACAGAATGCACAAATCATTGCGCAACGCGCTGGTAAGTTATTTGATAAGTTTGTCGCTTTTACTGAAGATTTAACGACACATGGCCAACAAATACAGCGAGCTTCTGATAGCTATCACAGTGCGATGAATAAACTTAGCTCAGGCAAAGGCAACTTGATTAGGCAGGCTCAACAATTGAAAGACTTACAAATTAGTTCAAGCAAATCGCTAGCGGATAATTTTTTGGAAAACAATAAATTGTCAGATGAAGGGGCGTGAGGGTAGCACTGCCAAGTATTCGTATTGGCAGTGCTTTGAATGTTACTCTACATCGCTGGTCGGTGTTCTATAGAGCTGAATATTTGTGAAGATTGGGCGGCACATTCAATCGTTAATTGATTGTGATTGAGTGTTAATTGTACTCCAGATAATCGTTCAAGGTAGCAGCGTGATTCCAGTACGAAATGTTCTAACGAGATGGTGAGTTCTTGGGCTGGCCCGCGATTGACGACCACAATACTGTGTTGACCAGGTATCCAACGTAGATAGACCCAGATGTCAGCTTGTTCTGCAAGACTTATCAGATCCCCCTGTTGTAGTTCTATACGCTCTTTACGCAATGCGATTAAGCTTTGGTAATGCTTGAACAGCTTGTGATCCCATTGATCTTGATCCCAAGGGAAGCAGCGACGACAGTCTGGATCGTTGCCACCAGTGACTCCCACCTCGTCCCCATAATAGATAGACGGTACACCGATATAAGTGAGTAAAAGCGTTACGGCGATCTGCTTCAGTTGACGATTTTCTTTGACTAGATGTAAAAATCTTGGGGTATCGTGACTGTCTAATAAATTATATTGGGCGAGTTGATTAGCAAATGGGATTGAGGCTCGGGCCTCGGCAAGCCAGGTTGCTAAATCGACTCCGCTTAGGTGAATTGGTGCATGTCTTGGTACGTCGGTGTCGGTGAGAAAGGCAACCACAGGATGGCAAAATCCATAATAATTCATCGCGCCGTCTTGTTGTTCGCCTTGTAACCATTGGCTAGCTTCTGAAAAATGCTCTCCGATCATATAGGCTTGTGGGTTGGTTTGTTTAATCGCATTTCTAAATTGGCGGATGTGATGCGCGTTATTTAGGGCGCTGTTGTGTTCACCGAGCATGTGTGCCACATCAAAGCGCCAACCATCAATTTGATAGGGCGGTTTGAGCCAATGTTTAAGCATGGCGTCTTTTCCAGAATAGATCGCTTGCTGAACTTCTGGCTCAGCAAAATTCAGCTTAGGCAGACTGGTAATCCCCTTCCAAGACCAGTAGTGGCCGTCGTTATCAAAATGATACCAATTACGATAGGGAGAGGAAGGATGATTATAAGCGCCGTTTTTGCCTTGTTGATAGAAGTCGATCCAAGGGTGTTGATTCGAGGTATGATTTACAACAGCATCGAGCATTAACTTCATATGTCGTGTTTTTAAGGCTGCGCTTAATGATATTAGCGCCTTGTTTCCGCCAAAGTGAGGTTCAACTTGCCAGTAATCAACGCAGTCATATTTATGGTTGCTGGGGGAAGCAAATATTGGATTCAGGTAGAGGGCGGTGACTCCCAGTTGTTGAAGATAATCGAGTTGTTGTTCGATGCCTATTAAATCGCCACCGTAAAATTCGGTAGCGCCGGTTCCTGAGTGAGTTTTTGCTACTGGCTCTCCCCATTGTTTTTGCACCACAGGCCGACCATCTTGGTGATATTGATAGGTATCGGCGGACGGGGTTATGTCGGGTTTGCCATTGGCGAACCTTTCAGGAAATATCTGATAAAAAACCTGTTGTTTGACCCATTCAGGAGGCTGAGCATCAGAATGAATTTTAAAGTGATAATGTTTTTGAGGAAGGCGCACCGACTCACCTGCCGCATGCAGATAGACTTGTCGATCGCTATACACAAATTTAAAGCAGTAGAGAGTATGGGGAGCATGAACACTCATCGGAATTTTAACTTGCCATTTTAGCCAAGAGCCACTGGTTGAGCAGGGCTGCATGTCCATGAATAGTTCCTCATGGTCTGGCTCAATTCGAATCAGGAGTTGTTCATATTGCTCTGCTGGATCAGTATACAAGGTAATGAGGTAATGCTCGGCTTGTCGAACGACTTGGCTTTGCGGATGAAATCTAAAACTTGTCATATCTATACCTCGCTGGTTTGCAATCTTGCTTCGTTCGATTCGTTGTCAAACAACAGATTGAGCTTAACACTGTAAATTTACTAATGATTTATGAGTCATTTGGCTTGTTCAAAGCTTGCTATTTCCTGGGGAGTCAAGGTTCTATATTCACCCGGTGCAAGTTGTTCATCGAGCTTTATTTGCCCAACTTGCCAACGATGTAAACCAAGCACTTTATTCCCTAAAGCGGCAAACATACGTTTTACTTGATGATATCGTCCTTCGGTAATTTGTAGGTCAACTTCTGTTGCACTGAGTGGCTCAACTAAAGCGGGTTTGGTTAATTTATCTTCACCACGCAACAAAATACCTTGTCGAAGTTGCTCTAAATCCTGCAAACTGAGCGATTCTGCTAGTTGGACTCGGTAAGCTTTATATTTCCCACTGTTGGGGCTAGTGACGCGATGGGACCATTGTCCGTCAGTGGTAAGCAGTAGTAAGCCACTGGTATCTAAGTCTAAACGTCCGGCTGCATGGAGTGCAACGGGTGCAGCGGTGGTAATTAAAGAGAGCGCACTTGGATGACCGGCTTCCGCGGCAGTACTCAGGTAGCCCGTGGGTTTATGGAGCATGAAATAATGCTGAGAGATTAAGCTTAATAGTTGACCATCTAGATGTACTTGTTGCTCCGCATACAGCGTTTGTTGTGCTTGTACCTTCAATTGGAGGTCAATTGTCACTCGCTTATTTTTGATTAGTTTTTTAGCATCACTGCGGGAAATGGACATTGCTTTTGAAAGGTATTTGTCTAATCGACAAGGGTATTTCATAATGGCCCTAATATAAGCATAAATGAGGATATTAACGTTAAATTGGCTATGACAACAAACGCTTTATGCCGCTCAGATATTGAATTATTGGGCAATATTGTAACCAAGCAAGTGACCCTTCGTTATTTTAGCGATGGGACTGCTATCACTCAATTTGACTTGTTGGTAAAGAAAAAAACGAAACCGCCAGCCAAGGAACGTGTAGATGTGTTCACGGTTACTGCACGCGCAGATGAAGCGGAGCGCTTAAAACAATATGCCAAAGCCGGAGATGGGGTGGTTGTCAAAGGGCGACTTAGATATCAAAAAGACTCTGAAGGGCGGATTATTAGCGCCATAGAAGCAGAACAACTAAGTTTTATTGGCGCGCCTACCCAGTTGTACTGGAACAAGTTAACCTTAGTTGGCCAATTGCTTAGTAAGTCTTCATTACGTCAGAGCGTGAATAACCAAAGTTATTTAAAGTTACAGCTAGCCACTGATGACGCGGAACCGTCACAGCTTACCAGCTGCAATCTGTGGGGTTACCCCGCAGAATTAGTTGATAAGCAATCGAATGTAGGTGACAAGCTAGTGATTGACGGTAGTCTAAAGAAAGCTTTTGCCGAAGACTTGCTCATTTCTCCGGTGCTGGTCGATGGTCATACATGTGTTTTGATCAACCAGTTCTAGTAAGCTTTTAATATCTCGCTGTGGTAATCGTTTATATTAATAACAAGACCTTGTTTTGCGATTGCCTCATCAAGCTGCTGTTCGGATAAATTCAGTTCAGTTAGCATGAGAGTGTTGTCGTCAAGTTGCCAAATTTGACGGCTTCCCTGATAGCTAAACTTGATTGCAGTGAAGGCATTCAATTCAGCTCGATCACAAGCTTGCACGAGAGAAGACATCTTTCGATTAATTTTGTTTAGTTCTTGTTTTAAATTCCAAATATAGACGACCTCATCAAACCAAGGCTGATTTTTGCAATAGCGAACGATTGGAAACATCGACACCACTGCGCTCACGACTCCAAGCAGATTGAATATAAAATTATCATCATTCTTAGAAAATAAGTAAATCCAACAACTTGACCAAACTAAGCTTAAGATAATTAATACCGTAGATATGCCAAAGTAGCAGTATCGGGAGCGAGTCTGATAACGTTGTTTGTCTACTGGTTTTAGTTGCATTATTGTTCCTTCAACGATATTTAAAGAGAATGATTCTAATAAATTATTAGTCATTATATATGACCAAACCGTGACTTTTATATCGCTATTTTTGATGATTTAAAAAAACTATCAATTATTCCAAATTCTCTAGTTTTCAGTTTGTTAGTTAGCAACTATGATAAACTTATAGTTTCCTCTTTTATATTGTTAACAAGGAATATTTATGAAGCGTTCCAAGGAAATAGGCTGCATATCTTCGGTGTTAGGAATGATGCTTTTGTCAGTCTTTTTTGTGAGTGGCTGCGATAACGCACCACCTCCAGCACCAAAGGTCATAGCAAAGGTTAAAGTTTTAGAAGTGACCACCAGAGAAGTCAGACCAAGTAACGAATTTGTTGGCAGAACTGAAGCCACCCAAGATATTATTTTAAAAGCAAAAATTAGAGGTGAATTAGTAAAAATTAATTTTGTTGAAGGGAGCATTGTCGAAAAGGATCAGTTGCTTTTTGAAATTGATCCTGAGCAATATACTACCGCGCTTAACGCTTCAAAAGCTTTAGTGGCTCAAGCGAAAGCTGCATTTGATACCGCGGTTCTCAATTTTAAACGCGGTGAAGGTTTAATTAAAGATAACTTCATCAGTCAATCTGATTACGATAATTTATTATCGAAAAAGCTTCAGGCTGCCGCTGCATTACAGAGTGCCCAAGCTGATTTAGACAATGCCAAGCTAGAACTTGGGTATACCAAGATATATGCGCCATTTACCGGACGGATTAGCCGTTCAGCTGTTTTTACCGGAGATTTGATTGTGCCGGAACAAACTGAATTGGCGAGTTTGGTGCAAATGGAACCTGTTTGGGTAAATTTTCAAATCCCAGAGAAAACTATTATGGCTGCGCAACGTGCCCATAAATCGATATCTACACCTTTCAAATTGGGAGATTTCCCAGTCAAAATGCGTTTCCCTGATGGCAGCATGTATCAAGAAACGGGCAAGATGGACTTTGTGGATAATCGGGTCGATGCAACGACGGGTACTTTGGCGATTCGCGCCGAATTTGCCAATAAAGATGATCTGGTGGTGCCGGGCTTGTATGTCACGGTGATCATTGAGTCACCTAATATGCAACAAGTGATGCTGATCCCGCAGCGTGCGGTTCAAGAAGATCAACAAGGTCGATATGCATTAATTGTGGATAAACAAAATATAGTTCAACGAAAAAACCTTGAGTTAGGGGAACGTTACGGGATTGACTGGGAAGTGAAAAACGGATTGGACAAAGGGGATTTAGTCATCAGCGAGGGCTTACAAAAAGTTCGTATTGGTGCTGAAGTCGAACACGAGATGGATACTATCCAGCCTTTCACTGAAGCTCAATCTTAAGGAGTCGGTGATGATTAGTAAGTTTTTTATTCATCGACCCAAATTTGCCTTTGTTATTTCTATTGTTTTAACTTTGGCTGGCTTGTTGTCGATCCCGGTATTACCGGTTGCTGAATTTCCCAATATTTCTCCGCCTTCCGTTTCGGTGACGACCAGTTATCCTGGTGCGAGTGCCGATGTGGTGGCAGACACTGTGGCCAAGGTTATTGAAGCCGAAGTTAACGGCGTTGAAAATATGATTTATATGGAGTCAAAAGGCGCCAATGACGGCAGTTACTCCTTAAGCGTTACTTTTGAAGTTGGTACCGACGTTGACATGGCGCAAGTGAATGTGCAGAACCGGGTTCAGCAGGCTATGCCTCGTCTACCTTACGAGGTCCAGCGCAGCGGAATTAAAGTTCAAAAGCAAGATCCCAATATTTTGATGATGCTCAACTTGATATCACCCAATGAAGGTTTAGATAATTTATTTCTGAACAACTATTTGGGGATCAACATCAAGGATAACCTTGCCCGAGTGAATGGGGTATCAAAGGTTAGCATTATTGGTGGGATGGATTACTCAATGCGGATTTGGTTAAATCCAGACCGAATGGCTAGTTTAGGTGTTAGCGTTGATGACGCGATTGCGGCTATCGAAGAACAGAATATTCAAGTTGCCGCAGGCCGGATTGGTGCAGCACCTGTGCCCCGGGATCAACAGTTTCAATATACCTTATCCACGAAGGGACGTTTAAGTCACCCCGAAGAGTTTGAAGAAATTATCGTTCGTTCCAATCCGGATGGGAGCGCCGTATATTTAAAAGATATTTCTAGGGTTGAATTGGGGGCGGCAAGCTATGATGCTGAAGCAAAACTGGATAATAAGGACTCAGCATTACTGTTTATTTATCAAACCAGTGGTGCCAATGCTTTAGAAGTCGCAAAAGGTGTTAGAGAAGAACTGGATCGCTTAAGTGTTCAGTTTCCCGAGGATATGGATTACAAAATCCTTTACGACACGACAGAATTTGTTCAAACCTCGATTAATGAGATGTTAGAAACGCTGTTGATTGCGGTGGCTTTGGTTATCTTTGTGGTTTATGTTTTCTTACAAGATTTCAGGCAAACCCTAGTACCTGCTATCGCGATACCGGTCTCATTGATTGGTACCTTTGCATTTCTATTGGCAACTGGCATGAGCATTAATACTGTTTCGTTATTTGCTTTGATCCTTGCAATTGGGATTGTGGTCGATGATGCGATTGTGGTTGTGGAAAATACCACCCGTTTAATGCAAGAAGAAGGTTTGAACGCTGTCGATGCGACTATCAAATCGATGCAAGAAGTGACAGGCCCTGTGGTCGCAACCACTTTGGTACTGTTAGCTGTATTCGCCCCTACCGCTGTGATGCCGGGAATCACTGGACAAATGTATGCTCAGTTTTCCATTACCATTTGTATCTCGGTACTCATTTCTTCCGTGAATGCCTTAACCTTGAGTCCGGCACTATGTGCCTCTTTATTAAAAACCCCTAAAGTTCATGAAAAGGGCTTTCATGCTGTCTTTAACCGCTATTTTGATAAAGCCACTGGGAAATATAGTGGTTTTGTATCGGGGATGGTCAGAAAGTTGTCGATTGTTGGAATTGTTTATGTGCTATTGCTTGGTGCGACTGGCTATTTTGCAACTTCATTACCGACTGGTTTTGTACCGACTGAAGATAAGAAGGCATTTTTTGTAGATGTTCAATTGCCTAATGGTGCATCAATTAACCGAACCAAAGACGTAATTGGCAAAATGGTTGACGAACTCAACCAGTTGGATGGTGTGACTAACGTTATTTCGGCTAGTGGTTATTCAATTATTTCAGGCGCGGTGTCTTCAAATGCGGGGCTTATGGTGGTGATTTTATCCCATTGGGATGAACGTAACGATCCCGCATTAATTGAGTCGAGTATTTTAGCAAAAGCAAATGCTGCGCTGAGTCGTTATGGCGAAGCGCAAGCGATGGGATTTTCGTTGCCGGCTTTACCGGGGGTGGGGACCGTCGCAGGTGTTGAGTTTTATATTCAAGACACCTTGGGGCGAAGTCCTGCGCAATTGGCCAGTGTGATGCGGGCTACCGCAGTAGAAGCCGCAGGCGTTCCGGAACTAGCCGCTGCTTTTAGTACTTATCGTGCGGATGTACCACAACTGTTCGTTGATGTTGATAGACAGAAAGCAAAAGTGCAGGGGGTACAATTGAATAGTATTTTTACCACGCTGCAAACGATGCTAGGCTCTAAATACGTCAATGATTTTAACCGTTTTGGTAAGGTCTTTCGGGTATACATGCAAGCCGAAACTGAATATAGAAACTCTGAACAAGATATTTCTCGTTTCTATATTCGCAATAAGTTTGATGAAATGGTCCCTCTAACAACTTTGGTGACTGTTGAGCCTAAATTGGGGCCGGAGTATATCAACCAATTTAACTTATATGGCGCAGTGAAAATGAATGCTTTCCCAGCACCGGGCTATAGTACAGGGCAAGCGATTGAAACGGTTAAACGAATTGCGGAAAATAGTTTTCCGGTCGGTTATACCTACGAGTGGTCAGGGCAAACTTATCAGGAGTTAAAAGCTGGTAATTTGGCACCGCTTATTTTTTCTCTAGCCCTCATTTTTACCTATTTGTTCTTGGTCGCTCAGTACGAAAGCTGGACGATACCTATTTCAGTGATGCTTGCGGTACCTATCGCGATTTTAGGGGCTTTTGTTTACATTTGGATTATGGGTTCCGATGTGAACTTATATACTCAAATCGGCTTGGTTTTATTGATCGGTTTAGCCTGTAAGAATGCTATTTTGATTGTTGAATTTGCCAAGCAATTGCGAGAAAGCGGTATGACAATTCGAGATGCTGCGGTAAAAGCTGCTCGCCTACGTTTTCGAGCCGTATTGATGACTGCCTTCTCGTTTATTCTTGGGGTGATCCCCTTAGTGATTGCGACTGGTGCAGGGGCGGCTAGTCGCGTGTCTTTGGGTTATGCGGTGATGGGCGGGATGATCGCAGCCACCCTTGTTGGGACTTGTCTGGTGCCCGTTTTTTACGTAATGATGCAAAGTATGAGAGAAAAAGTAAAAGGTAAACAAGACATTATCGAATAATAGTCCAATGACTAACTTAGATAAAAAGCGGAAATCAGTTGATGATTTTCGCTTTTTACCTAGAACACGCGTAAATGAATTTATTTGAAGTGAAGTAAAGCTAAAAATAGTAGGGCTAACGGATTTGAATTATTCTTGCTCGGGGTCGAAGAAATAACAACAGCGAAGTTTAGGGTCGAAATTCTTAATTAGCGCCTGCGGTACGTCTTCCCATTTTACAGTTTGACTAATTTTGACGTCTGACTTACTGAGATCGATGACGCTAGCATTGCTGAAGCTTTTACCTTTTTCTAAAAGTAAAACTCTCGGTTTAAGTTTTTGTTTAGGGTTGCTCGACATCACCATTGCATAAGTTTGATCGGATAAGCTTACTATGGAGCCGGGGGGGTAGATACCTAAAGTATTCATTAACTGCTCTAAGTATAACTTGTTATATTTTGTTCCTGCATACTTATAGAGAAAGGCGAAGGCTTCTTGAGGTGTGAGTTTTTTCTGATTTGGTAAAGGTGAACATAGGTGTTCAAAAGCATCAACAATCGACAGTAACTGAGTGGTTTTATCTAGCTCTTTTGCTTTTAAACCTTTTGGGTAGCCGCTACCATCTAATCGTTCATGATGATTTAGCACCATCGGCAGAATTTCTTTTGGAAATGAACCTGCTTTTTTAATCAGGTCAGCACTAAATTTAGGATGAGTTTCAAAAAAACTCTGTTCTGCGGATTCCCATTCATTGGGTTTTCTGCGGATCTGCTGGGGAACTTTGAGTTCGCCAATGTCATGAACCATCGCCGCAATACACAACATCGAACATTCTTTCTCAGTAAAACCTAAATTCTTGGCCACTAAAGCAGAGAGAACAGCGACATTTACGCTGTGGAAAAAAATATCTTCTTCGCTACTGGGTTCCAAAATAACATAAACACTATGTGGTGATTTAGATTTAAACATCAGTTGTAAAGTGATATTTATTTGTTCGAATATACTGTAATAAGCTTCTTCAGGTTTATTGGTAAATTTAGTCAAGGCCAGACGAAAACTCTCTGAATTACGTAAGAATGCTTTATTCGCACGTTTTTGAGCGTGCCTTAATTCTTCTAGTATTGCTTGTTCCGGATCGATTTCTGCGATTGCTTCTGGTGCTTGCTCGTCGGTCGTAGCCGTGGTCACTAAGTTAACGTTAACGGTTGATTTATTGGGGAAAACTGTAATCACATCTAGGCCTAAAGAACGAACAACAGTTAATTGTTCTTCATTTTTTATTTTGAAGCTATTTCGCATAAAAGGGTGGGCAGTCCAACCAATCGGTAAGCTAATATAATGACCAACCTGTAAGCTGTTGGTGGGGATTTCTACTTTAGACATAAGCCCGTTACATAAATTCCTTTTCCTTATTGTAGTTAATACCTTAGTTTTTATAAATGCTTTAAGCTGTATAATTAGTCGCTTAGCCGAATTAATGACGTTACAATTACCCTCAAGCCGAAAATCTTGGTATAAACCTGCCTCTCTTGCAGGATCGCTCTTAAAATCGAGTACAGTATTTACTGAATGAAAAACAAACATATAACCTTAGCTATTACTGGCGCGTCCGGTGTTATTTATGCTATCCGGGTACTTGAGTTGCTCATCGAAAAGCAATTTACAGTGCATTTATTGATATCTAGTGCGGCAAAGGTCGTTATTGCAACGGAATTAGGCGAACAGTGGCCAACCGCAAAAGATAAAGTAGAACAGTTCATGCAGGAACGTTTTAAAGCTCAAAAAGGGCAAATTTTGTTACCTGGTAAAACGGATTGGTTTTCGCCGGTCGCTTCAGGTTCTGCTGCACCTAAAATGATGTTGGTGTGTCCTTGTAGTATGGGAACTTTGGCATCAATTGCGATGGGCCTATCAGATAATCTGCTGGAGCGAGCTGCTGATGTTGTCATTAAGGAAAAGGGACGTTTAGTCTTAGTGCCGCGGGAAATGCCTTTTTCTGCGATTCACTTAGAAAATATGTTGAAGCTCGCCAGAATAGGGGTTGATATATTGCCAGCTTGCCCTGGTTTTTATCACAACCCACAAAGTATTGAGCAACTCGTCGATCATGTGGCCTCAAGGATCCTCGATCATTTAGGGGTAGATAATCAGCTGGTAGGGCGTTGGGGATATGCTCAATAGAAAACAGGTGTATGTTGTTACACCTGTTTGAGTTGTCAGTTTTCTTCAGAGTTTTCCGTACAATCTTGTTGAATACAGTGCCCATAAAGATAAAGACTATGATTAGTGAGTTGAATACCATTGTTTTTAGCAATGTCGCGCTGGCGTTGCTCGATCACTTCGTCGTTAAATTCGATGACCTTCCCACAATCAAGACAAACTAAGTGGTCATGATGATTTTGAGTATTTAACTCAAATACTGACTTTCCGCCTTCGAAGTGGTGACGCGTAACAATACCTGCATCATCAAATTGATTCAGTACTCGATAAACGGTTGCAAGGCCAATTTCTTCGCCTTGTTCAAGTAGTAATTTATATAAATCTTCGGCACTGATATGCTGGTTATTCGGTGTTTGTAGCAAATCCAGAATTTTCATTCTGGGTAGCGTAATTTTAAGACCCGCTTTTTTTAGTGCGTGATTATTATCAGACATAGGTGATTTTTATCCCTTGCTGTTATCCATTCCATAACTGCCCGTAGTATACGGGCTTACGCACTAAACACAAAGCCCCAAGCTAAAAACTTGCTGCATTGATGTGGGTTAAGCCAGCGAATTTGTGCACTTGGCTTCGTTTTCGCGATGAACCACTACTCGTAGTGACTCGCCGATTACTGATGAAGCTCGCACATAGACTAGCGATGATAGTCACTAGGAAAAACTGACAGGTTTATTCCCGCTATGCCCTCTAACAGTATGCTGTAATAGTTTGTTTCTACATAAGCGCTGCAGATAGATGTGAACTCTTGCAATCAAAGTGGAGCTAAAATGGAACGCTCTGTTAGTTTAACCGCTAATTAGTTTGGCTGAGGTTTTGTTTGTAACGTTTAATGACTTTACGGACATAATCTTGGGTTTCTTGGTAAGGAGGGATCTTAAAACCATAGCGTTTTACGGTATTTTCTCCTGAATTGTATGCGGCAAGCGCTAATTGCAGCGATTGGAACTCATCTAATAACCAGCGAAGATAACGGCTCCCGGCCTCTATATTTTGCTCTGGAACAAAGGGATCGGTGACTGAAAATCGTTTTGCCGTTGCAGGCATTAATTGCATTAAGCCCATCGCGCCACTGCGTGAAACAGCATTGTTTTTATAATTAGATTCAGTTGCAATGATGGCATGGATTAAGGCCGGATCGAGATTGTATCGCTTTGCGGTGTCAATAATCAGTTGTTGATAAGCATTGTTGTTGAGTGGATTTGGGGCCTGTACGATGGATTTTGGTTTTGCAAATGCTTTCGGGGTGCGCATTAACAAACGCCATTTTGAGTCTTTTTTCTCTTGAGAAAAATGCATAACCCCTTGTTGGTCCTGATAAAACCAAACATCGGCATAGCTAGAAAAAGACACTATCAGTGAAATTAATAACAGTAATTTTGGCAATGCTCAACACCTCTAGCCAAAGTTAAGCATAATTATTGCCAATTGTGTTAGTTTATTAAAGAAAAACTGGGCTTTGCCCAGTCACTTAATCTTCTAACTCAGCCAAACACATCTCTTGGTAGACTTGCTGACACCAAGCTTTCACGCGTTCTTGAGTTAACTCCGGCTGGCGATCTTCGTCAATGCCTAAGCCTACAAAATGTTTATCGTCAGCTAAGGCTTTAGATTCTTCAAAATCGTAACTCTCAATTGGCCAATGTCCAACAACGGTAGCACCTTTATTCACGACGATATCGTTGATGGTACCCATCGCATCTAAGAAATACTCAGCGTAGTCTTCTTGGTCGCCGCAGCCGAAGATCGCAACCAGTTTTTCTGAGAAGTCAATTTGTTCCAGGTCAGGGAAAAAATCATCCCAATCACATTGTGCTTCCCCATAATACCAAGTGGGGATCCCTAATAGGATCAGTGAAAATTCATCAATGTCTTCTTTGGTCGACTTGGCGATATCTTTCACTTCAACTAGTTTTTTACCTAACTCTTTTTGGATCATTTGTGCAACGGCTTCGGTGTTGCCGGTGTCACTGCCAAAAAATATACCTACGCTTGCCATATTTTTCACCTGTATTACAAACTATTGATTTATTGAAAATTGACTATTCAATATTTTTTCAATCAATTCACTTCTGCTAATACCTGATTCGTCAGCTAATTGATTCAGTTTTTCGAATAGGTGTTGTTCAACTTTTAATTCTATTCTTTTAAGCCCATTTGCACGATCTCGTTTAAGTTGATTTCGTTTGTTGGCTTTCAATTGATCTTTGCGTTCTAAGGGGTTGGTTCTTGGCCGACCCACTCTTTTTTCGCTCGCAAATAGATCAATTGTGGTTCGATCTGTATTTTGTTTTGCCATTACTTTTAGAAACAACCGTTTAGCCTAAACCACTACCTTCCCAAGATAGCTGAATTAAGCCTTTTGCGACAAAGCCTGCACATCCTAAAAACAATACTAACCATACAACGGCGCGGCCGAAGGGGGGAACATTGCCTTTTTTGAGTACATCTTGAATAGCCATGCCAATAAGAAAAAATAAAATAACAAAGCCAATCGTTAAGGCAAGGCTTTCTATTTGATCGATGTATTGAGCAAACATGGCTATCCTCGGGAGAAAATTCGACGCGCACTATATCACAAAGCACAGCGAGGTGTTAAATATGCGTGCCTAAAAAACGCTCAGTCAAACGATTGAAAGTAGCAGGTTTTTCGGCATGTAGCCAATGTCCGGTCGCCGTTATTACTTTTAATTCAGCTTTGGGGAACTGTTGTACGGTACTGAGTTGCTGCTGACTAACAATATAATCCGAATTTTGTCCTTTGATAAACAAACAAGGCTGATTAAAGACGCCTAAAGGTTCCCAGTCAATAATGTTGTGGTAGCACCGAGATAATCGTTGGACATCAAATAACCAAGTCCAACCATTTTCTGCTTTAATTAAGGACTTAAGCAGAAATTGTCTAACACTTGGTTCATTAATATAGTGGGCTAACAATTGGTCAGCTTCGCTTCGACTGGTTACGGTGGCTACATCAAAGCTGTTTAAACCGCTAAATACCGCTTGGTGGTTATGTTGGTAGGCGACAGGTGCAATGTCTACCACCACAATTGCAGACACCAGGTCAGGGTAAAGCTGGGCGGTGGCCATTGCGACTTTCCCCCCATCGAATGGCCGACAATAGCACATTGCTCAATCGCCAGTTGGTCGCATAGATCTTTTATGCTATTCGCTTGGGTTTGGTAATTCATTGATTCGCTGCGTGGTGAGAAGCCATGATTGAGCGCATCAACACTAATCACTTGATAATCATTTTCAAGCAAATGTTTCGCTAATATACCTAAATTAGATAAGCTGCCAAATAGGCCATGAATTAGTAAAACGGGGTAGCCCGTTCCTTGTTGTTTGTAGTGCAATTTCAAAATTTACCCTCTGCTCATTCGTCGACTAGTCTGCCTATCTCTCCTCGTATCTACAAGCCCTAAAAGGTGAGTTTAGTGGGCAAAATTTCAGCTTTTAATAGACTTATAAGGGATTAATGATGAGTTATTAACTTTGCTATGTATAATAAATCCATATTTAATCTGGCTTTATAAATAAAATGGCAATGAAGACTATAGAAATTGAAGATGACTTGTATTTATACATTGCGGGACAAACTCAGCACATCGGCGAAAGCGCCTCTGATATCTTAAGACGCTTACTGGATGCACAATCCCAATTAAATGCCAGCTCAGAGTTAAATGATGCTCGCGTTGGTTCTCAAGCACTACCGTCTGTGCCAGCAGAACCAGTGATGGGCGAAGATGTCGAAGCGGATAAAGTTATTTCTTCTATACAGCATGTTGAATTTGATTTTTCTGGTATCGCAGAAGCGGGCAGCTCCACCAAACGATTTTTAGCGTTACTCTCTCAACTTTACTGCTTAGACCACTCTCGTTTTGCTAAAGCTTGTGTGATTAAGGGGAGTAAGCGGGAGTACTTTTCTCAAGCGAAAGAAACATTGTTAGCCTCTGGGAAAACGAGTAAGCCCCAAGCCATTCCTGCCAGCCCTTACTGGGTGATCACCAATACTAATACAGCCCGAAAACGTTACATTCTTCAGCATGTCGCTAGTGAGATGGGCTTGCAAGCAATACAAATAGAGCGTGTATGCGAGGCGCTCTAAACTTTTTTATTTTATAACTTAAGCAACGGAGACGCTATTAATGGCTATTCATCCTTTAGCAGGTAAGCCAGCTCAGGCTGAGCACCTAGCAAACATCCCACGTCTGGTCGCAGATTATTATTTGCTTGAACCCGATGTGAATGTACGCGAACAGCAGGTGGCATTTGGTACATCAGGACACCGCGGAAGTTCGAGTCAGCGGGCTTTTAATGAAAACCATATTTTGGCGGTCAGTCAGGCGATTGCAGAATATAGGGCAGAGCAGGGCACAACTGGTCCTCTATATATAGGTAAGGATACTCATGCTTTATCTGAACCAGCATTTTGCTCGGCAATTGAAGTGTTTGCTGCGAATGGTGTTGAGGTTCGCTATCAGGAAGGCTTGGGCTATACCCCAACGCCAGTTATTTCACATGCGATTTTGGCCTACAATCGTTTAGGTAAAGAACAAGCAGATGGCGTAGTGATTACACCTTCTCACAATCCACCAGAAGACGGTGGCTTTAAATATAATCCGCCAAATGGCGGCCCCGCCGATAGTGACGTGACCAAGCTTGTACAAGATCGGGCCAACGAAATTTTAGCCAATGATCTAAAAGACGTGAAACGTTTAAGCTACGACGCTGCGATTAAAATGCCGTCAATTGAAGCGATTGATTACATCAAACCTTACGTAGACGATCTAGCCAATGTATTGGATATGGATGCGATTGCTAAAGCAAAAGTTAAAATTGGTGTTGACCCTCTTGGTGGAAGTGGGATTGCTTATTGGCCTGTGATTGCCGAGACTTACGGTTTAGATATTGAAGTTGTTAATAAACGGGTAGATCCGACGTTCTCATTTATGACTTTGGACAAAGACGGTCAAATCCGTATGGATTGCTCGTCGCCTTATGCGATGGCGAGTTTAATTGCGCTTAAAGACAAATTTGATGTCTCGGTTGCCAATGATCCTGATTATGATCGCCATGGTATTGTCACCAAAAGCAGTGGTCTGTTAAACCCTAACCATTATTTAGCGGTCGCCATTGATTATCTGTTTTCTCACCGCGAGCAATGGCCTGCCACTGCCGCTATTGGCAAAACACTAGTGTCCAGTTCAATGATCGACCGTGTTGCCGTAAAACTTGGCCGCGAGTTAAAAGAAGTGCCAGTTGGCTTTAAGTGGTTTGTTGATGGTTTGTTCGATGGCAGTATTGCTTTTGGTGGAGAAGAAAGTGCTGGCGCTTCTTTTCTTCGCAAAGATGGTGGCGTTTGGAGTACTGATAAAGACGGCATCATTTTAGCCCTGCTGGCTGCCGAGATTATTGCAGTTACAGGCAAGGATCCTGGTGAACACTATCAAGCTTTTGTCAATCAATTTGGTGAACCTTGTTATAAACGTATTGATGCACCTGCGAGTATCGAGCAGAAGGCAGTACTAAGCGCACTTGATCCAGCCATGGTGGAAGCTCAAACTTTAGCTGGCGAGCCGATCATCGCTAAGTTGACTCGTGCTCCGGGTAATGATGCAGCTATCGGAGGACTTAAAGTTGTCACCGAGAATGGTTGGTTTGCGGCACGCCCTTCGGGCACTGAAGCGATCTATAAGATCTATATGGAAAGTTTTAAGGGTGAACAACATTTAGCCCAGATAGAACAAGAAGCCCAAAGCATCGTTTCGGCGGCCTTAGCGAAAGCTGGTCTATAAGGCCGCTGTCACACCATGTGAATTTAAATTCATATGGTGTGACTTTTTATTCGATGAAAACGTATGCCAGCTGTATTAAATTGCACAAGCTGTAATATTCTTGTTACAAAGTGCTCCTACAATAACCAAGCTGAAAATGTATTTAAACCTGCTCCCAAGACCCCGTATTAATTGATTCCGATCAACATTTTTTGTGATTTGCCAATGAAAGCATTTTCAAGCTCTAGGCTTTTCTAGGGTTTTCTTTACACTTCGTTTCAGTTCTTTTAGTTAAAATGTACTTTTGTAAATAAATGCATAAAAATTTAGTGTTGCGAGAGGCTTTTTTAACTAAATGTGATGTCGAACGTATATAATATTCGTTTGCATCGGTAACATGAGCTTGGAAATTTTTCCGGGCACTTGAAATTCACGACTAGCATTTGTTGTTCGGTTAACCAACTGATGCTACGTTTGAAGATGTCACCACAAAGGTTAGATACAAAGGAAATCCACATGGCCGCTAAAAAGGCAAAAGCAAAAAACGCATTAGCGTTATCGAAAGAGCAATTTAAAGATTCAATCCTGAAGCATTTGCGCAGTACGCTCGGTACTGACGAAGGACGCGCTAATAATAAGGCGTGGTGGAAAGCAACATGTTCGTCAGTCAACGAGTTGGTCTTTGAGCGTTTAACTGAAACCTCAAAAGCAAATGCAGAAAATGATTCAAGGGCTGTTCATTATTTTTCTTTAGAATTCTTGATGGGTCGTTTAACGGTCAACAATCTGCATAATGTTGGTGTTTTCGAAGCCGCTCGCGATGCGTTGAGCGATTTAGGCAAAGATATTAATGACATCTGCGATGAAGAACCAGACATGGCCCTTGGGAATGGTGGTTTAGGTCGTTTGGCGGCTTGCTTCATTGACTCTTTAGCGACTTTAAATTACCCCGCGGTCGGTTATGGCATTCACTATGAACATGGTTTATTCCGTCAAGAAATTCAAGGCGGTCGCCAAATTGAACGCCCCGATAGCTGGCGCGAGTATGGTAATCCTTGGGAAATTTGCCGTCCAGAGTCAGTTCAGGAAGTCCCTTTGTACGGTTATGTAGAAACCGTATTCGGTGAAGATGGCAAAATGCGTAAAGTTTGGCACGCGGGTCGTCAAATTAAAGGTGTGCCATGGGATATTCCAGTGGTTGGCTACGAGGCTAAAACTGTGAACGTATTACGTTTGTGGGAATCTAAAGCCGCTGACTTCTTTGATTGGGATGTATTTAATGCCGGTGGTTATATCGATTCTCAGGCGGAGAAATCTCAAGCCGAAGCGGTCTCTAAAGTACTTTATCCAAATGATGAAAGTGAACAAGGTAAAGAGCTTCGCTTGATTCAGCAATATTTCTTCTGTGCTTGTTCACTGAAAGATATTATTCGTCGTTATAAACGTAATCACACCGACTTCTCACAGTTTTCTAAGCAAGCGGTAATCCAGTTAAATGACACTCACCCAACTGTCGCTATTCCTGAATTGATGCGTATTCTGATCGATGAAGAAGGGCTGGTATGGGACGACGCTTGGAAAGTATGTAGCGAAACCTTCGCTTATACTAACCACACTCTATTGCCTGAAGCTTTAGAAAAATGGGCTGTTTACTTGTTCGAGAAAGTCTTACCTCGTCACCTTGAAATCATTTATGAAATCAACCGTCGCTTTTTAGAAGATCAAGTTGAAGCAAAATGGCCTGGTAACGATGAAATGAAGCGCCATTTGTCTATCATCGAGGAAGGTGAAACACGGATGGTCCGCATGGCTTACTTATGTGTTGTCACTTGTTTCAAAACCAACGGTGTGGCAGCAATGCACTCTGAATTGGTAAAACAGGATCTATTCCCCGAATTCAGTGAATTATGGCCAGAACGTTTTGAAAACGTCACAAACGGTGTCACGCCTCGTCGCTGGTTGCTCGCTTGTAATGAAGAGTTGGCTAGTATGTATACCGACTTAGTTGGCGATCAATGGCCTCGTGATCTGACTTTATTGAGTAAAGCCAACGCTTTTGCGGATGATGCTAAATTCCAGAAGCAATTCATGGATATTAAACACACCAAAAAAGTTCAACTGGCTAAAGTAATCCAAGAGCTATGTGATGTTGAAGTCGATCCAAATGCGATTTTCGATATTCAAATCAAGCGTCTTCACGAGTACAAACGTCAGCATCTAAACGTGCTACACATTTTGGCCCTATACCGTCGCTTGTTGGAAAATCCTAATTATGAAATGAACAAACGTGTGTTCATCTTCGGTGCGAAAGCGGCACCGGGTTACAAGCTAGCTAAAGACATCATTTACGCTATCAACAAGATCGCTGATAAAGTTAATAACGATGAGCGTATTCAAGGTAAGTTGAAAGTCGTATTCCTACCAAATTACCGGGTTACACTGGCTGAAAAATTATTCCCAGCTGCAGATGTTTCTGAGCAGATTTCTACTGCCGGCTATGAAGCTTCCGGCACTGGTAACATGAAATTTGCGCTGAACGGTGCATTAACTTTAGGTACTCTTGATGGTGCGAACGTTGAAATTGCTGAAGAAGTGGGCGAAGACAACATCTTCATCTTCGGTTTAAATTGTGACGAGGTGAAGGCACTTAAAGCAGCTGGCTACAATCCATGGGATTACTATTACGGTAACCCAGAATTGAAAGCGGTTCTTGATTGGTTAGAAACTGACTTCTTTACGCCTGGCGCACCAGGTGAGTTGTCAGCGATTAAGCACAGCCTGTTAGAAGGTGGTGACCCTTACCTATGCTTGGCTGATTTTGCGTCTTACTCTGAAGCAAATATCGCAGTTGATAAGCTATACAGCGACAAAAAAGAATGGGCACGTAAAGCAATTATCAACTCAGCGTCTGTCGGTAAATTTAACTCTGACCGCTCAATTGAAGATTATGTTGATCGTATCTGGCATCTTGAAAAAGTCTTGCCTAACTAAGCTCAGTTTATGAGATACAAAAGGGGGACTTGGTCTCCCTTTTTTTATGTCTATAAAAACCGCATACTGTGTTGTTCTTAACAGAAATGAAGGGATGAGATGTGTCAAAAACCGCATTATTAAAACAAGGTATATTGGCCTATACGCTCGCATCACCACGAAGTACAGATACCTTTAGCTTTTACTTGCAGAATAAAACCAAGGTTACAGTGAAGGGAGCAGGGTTATTTTTATTTGAACCGAAGACGACTGCCCAGCGGGTGGTGATTTTATCTGCGGGGATCCATGGTAATGAAACCGCGCCGATTGAGTGTTTAGATGTTTTGGCTTCTCAGATATTGAGCGAGCAATGGCTTATTTCTCAACCGACTTTAATTATTTTGGGAAATCCGCCAGCCATGATTGAAGCAAAACGAGAATTATCGGTGAACCTCAATCGTTTGTTTACCGGACAATATCAACAGTACCCGGTATGTTATGAAGTGAATCGGGCAAAACAACTGGAACAAATGGTGGCGGATTTTTACCAGCTATATCCTAAGCTGACGCGTTATCATCTTGATCTACACACCGCAATACGCGCATCCAAATACCCTAAGTTTGCAGTTTACCCTTACACTCATGCAAAAGCTTGGAAGCTTAGTAGCTTAGCGCTGTTACAAGCCTGTGGTGTAAATTGCGTATTATTCTCAAATCAAGCAGCGGCAACATTTAGTTTCCACAGTAGTTTTGTTCATGGCGCAATAGCATTTACCGTGGAATTGGGTAAAGTCCAGCCTTTTGGGGAAAATGATTTGTCAAACTTGGCTGACTTACAATGCAGCCTGATTCGTTTAATGAGTGCTGAGCCATTGGATATATGGAATTTTCAAGCTGAGCAGGCTCAGCTGTTTGAAGTGAGCGATGTGATTGAAAAAACCAGTTCAGAATTTCGGTTTAATTTTAGCCCAGAACAAGCCAATTTTAGTGAGTATCCAAGTGGCTATTTATTAGCCCGTGATGGCGTAAACAATATCGTTATTGAGGACGGTCCGAAAGCAATAGTTTTTCCAAATGATAAAGTTGCCATCGGTCAACGCGCAGTTCTGTTGGTAAAAAAAATGAGTCGTCAGTCGCTTTCCCGGGCGTATGTTTCTGGGAAGCTGGTTTAATAAATTTGCAAGAGAGTTGAATGATATATAATCAGGTTTGATTTCTACAGAGTTAAATTTTTATATTCAACCATCTGCTTAACAGGAAGCGCTGTTGTTTAAATGATTTTTAGATGATTGATTTGTTACAACGAAAGGCATGCAGAAGGGCTTTTTGGCGTGATATAATCCCGTCAAATTTTAATACCTTGTGTTGGGACAACGGATTTATGATCCCGAAGTTAAGCCCTAAAAATTCTCTTGAGTCTCTGTATTTAGATTATTTACAAAAACTTGAACAATCATCTTTCACTGGTGAGATAGCAACCTCTTACGCGAGTCGTTTGTCTGTGGCGACAGATAACTCGGTGTATCAGTATTTACCACAAGCGGTGGTGTACCCGAAAGGCACTGCGGACATCAAGCAGCTTTGTCGGATCGCTTCAGCTTCGTCTTTTGAAAGTATTAAATTAACACCGCGTGGTGGTGGTACTGGTACCAACGGTCAATCTTTAACCGAAGGTATTGTGGTTGATTTGTCCAAGTTTATGAACCAGGTATTAGAGCTAAATGTTGAACAACGTTGGGTGAGAGTGCAGACTGGCATCGTAAAAGACCAACTTAATGCAATTTTAAAACCCCATGGTTTATTCTTCTCGCCGGAACTCTCGACCAGTAATCGGGCAACTCTTGGAGGCATGATCAATACTGATGCCTCAGGACAGGGTTCGATGGTTTATGGCAAAACCAGTGATCATGTATTGTCGCTCATTGCGGTGTTGGCCAATGGTGAGGAACTAAAAACCGGCAGATTAGCTGTTGATCAGCTTGATCAGCAGCGTCCTTCGCTTCGTCCTATATTTGATGCGGTCAAGCATGCCTGTATCGATAAACGGCAGCTCGTAGAAGATAAGTTTCCTAAGTTAAACCGTTTTCTAACTGGCTACGATTTAAAAAATGCCTACCATGCGCAGAGTGATAGCCTCGATTTAACGCGTATCTTATGTGGCTCTGAAGGCTCTTTAGCTTTCATTACTGAAGCTACACTTGATTTAACCGAAATTCCCAAATTCAGAAGTCTAATTACGGTTAAGTATGATGCCTTTAGTTCAGCGCTACAGCACGCCCCCAGTTTGGTTGCTGCTCAAGCATTATCGGTCGAAACGGTTGACTCGAAAGTGCTTAATCTTGCTCGCCAAGATGTCGTTTGGGAGAGTGTAAAAGAATTGATCCGAGATGTACCAGAGCATGATCTGCAAGGTATTAATATTGTTGAGTTTGCCGAAAACGATATTGAACTTCAAGGGCAAAAAATTGCGGCACTGGAAGCGATACTATCTCAAGCTGACGCTCGCGAACTTGGAGTGATTGGTTTTCAACGCTGTGACGATTTAACCAGCATCAACGCGATTTACAATATGCGTAAAAAGGCTGTAGGTTTACTGGGGAATACCGATGGTGCTGCAAAGCCTGTTGCTTTCACCGAAGATACCTGCGTCCCACCAGAGAACCTCGCTGACTATATTACTGAGTTCCGCGAGTTATTGGACTCAAAAGGTTTACAATACGGCATGTTTGGCCATGTTGACTCTGGCGTATTGCATGTTCGCCCTGCTTTGGATATGTGCGATCCTCAGCAAGAAATTTTGATGCGCGAAATTTCTGACCAAGTGGTTGCCTTAACCGCTAAATACAAAGGCTTAATGTGGGGAGAGCACGGTAAAGGCTTTCGGTCGGAGTATGGTCCCGATTTTTTTGGGGATGAGCTATTTGCAGAATTACGTAAAATCAAAGCCGCCTTTGATCCGCATAACCAAATTAATCCCGGAAAAATCTGTACTCCTTTACACAGCGACGAGCATTTAGTCTCAGTTGATGGCACAAAACGAGGTCAATACGATCGAGAGATCGCCATTGAAGTAAGAGATAGCTATAAAAATGCCATGGATTGTAATGGTAATGGCTTATGTTTTAATTATGATACGGCTAGCCCGATGTGCCCATCTTTTAAAGCAACAGGAGACCGACGCTACTCTCCCAAAGGTCGTGCGGGTTTGATGCGCGAATGGTTACGGCAATTAGCGAACTTAAAAATAGATCCATTAGAGCAAGAGCAAAAACTCAAAACTCGCTTTGTTGCTCCGGATAATTTGTTGTTAAAAATTCGAAATAGCATCGCCAAGAGTAAAGGTGAGTATGACTATAGCCATGAAGTATATGATGCGATGCAAAGCTGTTTGGCTTGTAAAGCCTGTACTACGGGCTGTCCAATTAAGGTTGATGTGCCGACTTTTCGTTCGCGCTTCCTAAATATTTATCATGGCCGTTATCTACGACCCATTAAAGATTATTTTGTTGCTTATGTTGAAAGCTATGCTCCACTGATGGCAAAAGCGCCAAGACTCTTTAATCAGTTGATGGCACCGCAGTGGGTCGACGCCTTGGTGACCAAAACCATTGGTATGGTTGATATTCCCAAGCTTAGTTTTCCAACCTTAAAACAACGGATCCCCGAATCCTTAGTTAGTCAGTATGACTATAAAATATTGCAAAATTTAAGCGAGCAACAAAAGCAACGTACAGTACTCATTGTACAAGATCCCTTTACCAGTTTTTATGAAGCGGAATTGGTGGAAGATTTTATAAAGTTAGCCCAGAAATTAGGGTTTAATCCGGTATTGTTACCATTTAAGCCCAATGGTAAACCTCAGCATATTAAAGGCTTTTTAAGTAAATTTGAAAAATCTGCGCAAACTTCAGCTGACTTTTTGAATCAGGTGAGTGAATTAAATATACCAATGGTGGGCGTAGAGCCTGCCTTGGTATTGTGTTATCGCGACGAATATTTGCATGCTTTGGGAGATAAACGCGGCAACTTTGAGGTTCAAGTTGTTCAAGAATGGCTGCAGCAGGTTCAAGTTTCTCAAGATTTGAGCTTTGGCGTGAGTGATCATGAGCCGTGGTACTTATTTGGTCACTGTACCGAAAAAGCATTAAAAGCAGATGCTTTTGCTCAGTGGCAACAGGTATTTCAATACTTCGATGCTCAGCTGCAAGATGTTGCTGTTGGTTGTTGTGGAATGGCTGGTACCTATGGTCATGATGCCAAGCAGTTGGCAACTTCTAAAGCGATTTATGATTTAAGCTGGAAACATAAAATGGCAACTTTACCGGTAGAACGTATTATGGTGACTGGCTATTCTTGTCGTAGCCAGGTGAAACGCATCGAAGGTCACAAACCAAAACATCCGCTGCAGATATTATTGGAGATTTTAGTTTGAGTATATGGCAGTTACCGATGTCTCTGGAAAAGCTGAATGCCATGGGCGAGGGCAACATGCTCGCTTATTTAGGTATTGAGTTTATCGAGATTGGTGACGATTATTTGGTGGCAACGATGCCTGTGACAGCCAAAGTAAAGCAACCTATGGGCTTGTTACATGGCGGGGCTAGCGTGGTTCTTGCTGAAAGTATTGCAAGTTGTGCGGCCTATTGTGTTGCGGGGGACGGCGCAATGGTACTCGGCTTGGAAATTAATGCGAATCATATTAAAGCGGTTAGGAATGGCGAGGTCACAGCGAAAGCTCAGCCAATCCAGTTAGGCAAATCGATTCAAGTTTGGCAGATCAATATTACTCAACAGCAGCAATTGGTCTGTAGTTCCCGTCTCACGGTGATGGTTAAGTCAAGCTAAGCTCGCCAGACGGTTCAGTCCTTCTCTTGAGAACTGCGAACAACATCATCATGGGAATGCACCGCATCGATTAACCAGGCAAGGGGAGTTTGCGCAGTAAATTATAGCAATCGAACTCATTATCGCTTGATTCTTGCTTGTCTGAATCACCGCTAACTGCGTCATGTATCTTGTCATGAGAGCCACCAGTGACTGCGCTCCATGCCTAGTTATCGGCAGATTTATTCTGCGCAATAAGTTGATCATATAATGAGTCAGATTAGTATTAGAAAATATTAAATAGAAGGAGGCCGTTCGAAGTCTTTAACTAGTTTTGCTGTGTGGCCAGGCAGCATTGAAGCTGTTGATTTGTGCTAAGAGTTTTCCGGATTCATATTAGGGAAAGCGAACGAGTCAAAATAAAAAGGGATTTGATTGGGCAAAAATTGGTTGCGGGAGCCGGATTTGAACCAACGACCTTCGGGTTATGAGCCCGACGAGCTACCAGACTGCTCCATCCCGCGTCCGGTCTTAACTATAAAAGCTAAGTGATAGTGAATAATTAATTGGCCTAGCTATTCAAACTAGTTAATCGCTACCGAAGTAGAGATTGGTTGCGGGAGCCGGATTTGAACCAACGACCTTCGGGTTATGAGCCCGACGAGCTACCAGACTGCTCCATCCCGCGTCCGGTCTTAACTATAAAAGTTAAGTGATAGTGAATAATTATTTGGTCTAGCTATTCAAACTAGTCAATCGCTACCGAAGTAGAGATTGGTTGCGGGAGCCGGATTTGAACCAACGACCTTCGGGTTATGAGCCCGACGAGCTACCAGACTGCTCCATCCCGCGTCCGGTCTTAACTATAAAAGTTAAGTGATAGTGAATAATTAATTGGCCTAGCTATTCAAACTAGTTAATCGCTACCGAAGTAGAGATTGGTTGCGGGAGCCGGATTTGAACCAACGACCTTCGGGTTATGAGCCCGACGAGCTACCAGACTGCTCCATCCCGCGTCCGGTCTTAACTATAAAAGCTAAGTGATAATGAATAATTAATTGGCCTAGCTATTCAAACTAGTCAATCGCTACCGAAGTAGAGATTGGTTGCGGGAGCCGGATTTGAACCAACGACCTTCGGGTTATGAGCCCGACGAGCTACCAGACTGCTCCATCCCGCGTCCGGTCTTAACTATAAAAGTTAAGTGATAGTGAATAATTATTTGGCCTAGCTATTCAAACTAGTCAATCGCTACCGAAGTAGAAATTGGTTGCGGGAGCCGGATTTGAACCAACGACCTTCGGGTTATGAGCCCGACGAGCTACCAGACTGCTCCATCCCGCGTCCGTAACGAGGTGCGGATATTACGCAGAGCTCGCTTAGATTACAAGAGATAATTTCCTGTTCTTAACCAACTGCCGAATATTTGTCCGAAAGCCCCTTTTACTACTGATCCTCGTTAAAACAGGTATAATCCTTGGGTTAATTTAATTGAGTATCAAAATGGCAGATTTTTTCGCTTCGACCGCTAAAGGTTTAGAAAGCTTATGTTTAGATGAGTTAGTGGCCTTAGGGGCCGACAACTGCAAACAAACCGTCGCGGGTGTGAGTTTTACCTGTGATTGGCCTACCGCTTATAAAATATGTTTATGGACACGTTTTGCTTCGCGGATCCTGTTACGTTTGGTGGAAACCCAAGCGGACAAAGTAGATGACTTATACGATAGTGCCTATCAAGTGCCTTGGGATAAGTACTTTAGTGTCGATCAAACCTTCTCCGTGCATTGTAGTGGCACCAATCATTTCATAGACAATAGTCAGTTTGGCGCATTGAAAGTGAAAGACGCTATTGTCGACCAATATAAAGAGAACTGCGGTACTCGGCCTAATGTTGCCAAGATAGATGAAGATGCGCGGATCGTGGTGCGGATCGCAGGTAAACATTTGGCTATTTCTTTAGATCTATCAGGTAGTGGCTTACATAGACGCGGATATCGAACCGAACAGGGTGAGGCTCCGGTACGCGAAAACCTTGCCGCAGCCTTGGTCACAAGAAGTGCTTGGACAGAAAAATACCTCATCGATCCGATGTGTGGCTCGGCAACCTTACTGATTGAAGCGGCGATGCAGGCTGCCGATGTCGCGCCGGGTCTACAGCGCCAGTTTGGCTTCGAACGTTTAAGTAATTTTGCAGCGTCTGCTTGGCGGGATATTAAAGCCGATGCGCAAGCGAGAGCTGAACTTGGCTTGGCTAATTGTAAACAAAAATTGATTGGCTACGATATTGATAAACGAATGGTGGCGATAGCCAAAGCCAATATCGAGCGTGCAGGTTTAGATAAGTTGATTTCAGTACATGTACATGATGCTGCCAATTTGCCTGTAGCGCCGAGTGAACCAGGGCTAATTTTGTCAAACCCCCCCTATGGGGAGCGATTAGGTGAGTTAACCAAATTGATTGGCTTGTTTCTTTCTTTTGGTGCCAGCGTTAGACAAAACTACGGTGGTTGGCGTTTATCGCTATTTACCGGTGCGCCCGAATTACTTGATTACTTGCGCTTACGTGCCGATAAAACCTATAAGTTTTTCAATGGTTCGTTGGCTTGTGTATTAAAGATTTATCAAATTGCCGAAAGTGGTCAAGCGGAAAATCGCCAATATGCGGCTGATTTTGTCAATCGTTTAATCAAGAATCAAAAAAAGTTACAAAAGTGGATTAAACGCGAGCAGATCAGCTGTTATCGCTTATATGATGCAGACTTACCCGAGTATAATGTTGCAGTTGATCGTTACGACGATTATATGATTGTCCAAGAGTATCGAGCTCCAAAAACCATTGATCCTAACAAGGCTCGCAGACGCTTGCTGGATTTGCTTACCGGACTTTTGCAAAGCGGTTTAGTGGACAACGATAAGCTGGTGATTAAACAACGTGCTCAGCAAAAAGGGAAACAACAATACCAACGTCATAGCGATGAAAAAGAGCGGGTTGTGGTACAAGAGTATGGAGCTAAGTTCTACGTTAACTTAACCGATTATCTCGATACCGGACTCTTTTTGGACCATCGAAATATGCGGCATTATATTCAGCAACACAGTCAAGCGAAGAGCGTGCTTAATCTGTTCGCATATACGGGCTCGGCAAGTGTGCATGCGGCTTTAGGGGGGGCTAAAAAGGTCACCACAGTTGATATGTCGAATACATATCTGAACTGGGCCAAAGATAATTTCCGTTTAAACCAATTGCCAATCAATAAACACGAGTTTATTCGTGCTGATTGTATGGCCTGGTTAAAAACCCAAATATCTCAGCGCTGGGATCTGATTTTTCTTGATCCGCCCACATTTTCTAACTCAAAGAAAATGGATGAAGTATTTGATATTCAAAAAGATCACGTTGATTTGATTGTGTCGGTGGCGCGCTTGCTTAATAAGGGGGGGGATTTAATATTCTCCAATAATAAACGTCACTTTAAGCTTGACCAAGAGGCTTTAGTTAAACATGGTTTGAGCCTGGAAAATATCTCCTCGAAGTCTTTATCTGCAGATTTCGAACGCAATAAACATATCCACAATTGTTGGATGATCCACAAGGAATAGCGCTATGACTTGGGTGTTATACAGTACCGATGGTTGTCATTTGTGTGAAGATGCCAAAGCATTGATATTAGCCAGTCCTAATATCAGCGAACTGAGTGAACAAGATATTATTGATGATGAAGCTCTGACTGAGCAGTTTCGCTATAGTATTCCGGTGCTGTGTCATGTGCCTAGCCAGCAACAGTTAAGCTGGCCTTTTGATGCGAGTCAGTTAGAGCAATTTATAGAGAGTTGTACGTGTTAATTAACTTACAAGATGCAGTTTTGGCTTATGGTGATACACCTCTGCTAAACAAAGCCAATTTACAAATTAATAAGTCAGAAAGAGTATGTTTGGTCGGCCGTAATGGTGCAGGTAAAAGCTCTTTATTACAAGTGATTGAAGGTGCCGTATTACTCGATTCTGGGCAACGGCAGTTGGTGAATGATGTTGTGATTACTCGATTACAACAAGATCCGCCGCAAGCCAGTGATCAACGTATTTTTGATTATGTTGCTGAAGGTAAGCCACATATCGGTAAGTTGCTCAGTGAGTTTCATCACCTAGCTAACCATATTGGGGATGGTAGTGATGAAAAATTACTAAAACGTTTGCAAGATGTTCAGCATCATATTGATGTCGTTGATGGCTGGCAATTTGATAGTGAAATCCAAAAAGTACTTACAACCATGAAATTGGATGGTGATAAGCCTTTACAGGGTTTATCTGGGGGTTGGCTACGTAAAGTTGCATTGGCTAAAGCCTTGGCCGGTGAGCCGGATATCTTGTTGCTAGACGAACCCACGAACCACTTAGACATCACGACAATTAAGTGGTTAGAAGATTTTTTGATTAACTTTAAAGGCACCATTGTCTTTATTAGTCACGACAGAGCATTTATTCGAAAAATTGCCACGCGGATTGTAGATATTGACCGTGGCGTTCTCACTTCTTGGCCCGGTAACTATGATGCCTATCTCGAAGGTAAAATCGAATGGTTGCGGGTTGAAGAAGAGAAAAATGCCTTATTCGATAAACGCCTCGCCGAGGAAGAGAGTTGGATCCGTCAAGGTATTAAGGCCCGTAGAACCCGTAACGAGGGGCGCGTTCGTGCACTTAAGGCAATGCGTAACGAGCGTGGAGAGCGGGTTAACCGTTTGGGTACCAGCAAGATGCAAATCGATGATGGTTTGCGTTCAGGGAAAATAGTCTTTGAAGCCGAGAACATTAGTTTTAGTTACCCTAATCAACAGCCAATTATCTCTCCGGTTGATTTATTGGTGATGCGCGGTGACAAAATTGCCCTTGTGGGTGCCAATGGTTGTGGTAAATCTACATTGATTAAGATATTACTCGGCCAGTTGCAGCCAAGCAGCGGTCATGTGAAGGTAGGCACAAAACTCAGTGTTGCGTACTTTGACCAATATCGCCAAGAACTTGATCCCGAGAAAACACTTATCGATAATTTGGCCGGTGGTAAACAGGAGGTCGAGATCAATGGTGGGAAGCGCCATGTGATGGGCTATTTACAAGATTTTTTGTTTCACCCCAAACGTGCGTTTACCCCGGTGAAGGCATTGTCTGGTGGTGAAAAAAATCGCCTGATGCTCGCCAAGCTATTTTTAAAACCAGCAAATTTATTGGTGCTTGATGAACCAACCAATGATCTCGATGTCGAAACGCTGGAGTTATTGGAAGAATTAGTGAGCCAATATCCGGGTACTGTACTGTTGGTGAGTCACGATCGAAGTTTCATCGATAATACTGCCAGTCATGTTTGGTATTTTCCCGGTGAAGGGCAAGTCGATACTTATGTCGGCGGCTATTCGGAAGTACAGACTTATATCGAGCAACACCAGCAAGGGCAACGCAGCAACTCGGTACAGAAAACAGAAGTGGGTAGCCGTAGTGTTAAGCCCACTAAAAAGTTATCTTATAAATTACAACTTGAGCTTGACCAATTGCCTCAAAAGTTAGAAGCTGCCGAAAACTTACTCGAAAAGCTACAAAAACAAGTAAATGAGCCAGAGTTTTATAGTTTAGAACAAAGTTTGGTTCAGACCACCCTAAGCCAACTGAATGAAGCTGAAACAGAATTAGAAGTGCTTTATTCACGTTGGGAAGAATTGGAAGAATTAAAAAATTCATGAAGAAGTCTATTATTAATCGTTCGTTATCGCTGGTATTTGCGCCCTTATTACTTTCTGCTGGTATGGTCCATGCCGCGCAAGTTGAGGCGTACTATTTGGTTGAAGAAATTCCTATTGAAATGGCGAATGGCTTAGCAGAAGCGAATAGCAGTTTTAATGTCACCGCTGTTAGTGAGGATGGGGAGTATGTTGCGGGCAATGCCTTAACTTTTCGTAGCCCATTTCGTTTTTATGATTTCTCCGACCGCACTAGTTTTGACTACGGCTGTCAATATGCTGTAGAAGTATGTGATCTGTTTTTTGAAGGTGACAATAGTTTTTATGGTACCTATCGACATCGCTTATTTAATCAAGCCTCGGTCTTATATAAGTCTAATGTATTAGCATTCATTGCGCAGCGCAATGTCACAGGGGCTCACCTTAACGGAACTAACAGTGAGATCCCGACCTGGGACACCGTTAACGATAAGTTGTTCATTTTTGACGATAGTAGTCAGCAAACTTATACGACAGATACTCGAGTGAATCGAATTAATAGTTCGCTTGGTTGGGCTGTCGGTTACGATTCCGCACCTTTTAGTAATGGCTCTAGCTCGGTCTATACTCGAGAGTTTATTCAACGCGGGTTTGCGCTGCGCCTTAGTGACGATGCCAAAATTACTTTATTACCAACGCCATTTAGTAGTGATGGACAATTGAGTAGCGACAAAGGTGGTGTTTCGTCGGGTTTACAAGTCATTCAGAAAGACGGTAAGACGCTTGTGATTGGTTTGAGTAGTGTTAGTTACTCGAATAGCGATAGTTTTGGCGAATGTCAAACTGGTGACCAGGATTATTATTATCGCTGTTCTGGTTTTAATACGCAGGCTTGGGTGTGGGATATTACTAACGCCGACGATGGCGATGCGGTGGAAGGCGTGCCCTTGGTTGAAGGTTACGTTCGTTCTCAATATGGCGATGCACCCAATTATAATTTCATCAAGGACTACAACAGTCATGCGGATATATTTGTTGGGATCTCTTCTGACGATGTTTATGATTCAACCGTAGGTTCTCGCGGACGAGCGGTATTTTATAGCGCAAATGACGATGGAAGTTATTCACTAAATCAAATCCCTAACATTAACATCGGTGGTGATAGTGCAGACTTTGAAGACTCGGTCTCACATACTTGGGCAAATGCCGTTAATGATGCGGAATTGATGGTTGGCAACTTGCGTTATACGCAAGTGAAATCACGTAATCGCCCAGTAGAAGCTTTTGTTTATGATAATGATCAAGCTTCTAGTTCTTATCAACAAGTGGTTTGGCCACTGCGTGACTTGCCATTTAATGGCGCTAATAGCGAATTTAGTGATATTAATAATGATAATTTGATTGTCGGTTGGGTTGATGCGGATGGTGAAGAACAGCCTTCTTATAGTGGTACGACTCGTTGGCAGAGTGCAATTTTGCTAGATTTTGATCGTTATAAGAATGGTGAAAGTACCTATAACTGGAGCCTCAATTCCTTAACTTGTTATGAACAAGACGGACAACCACGGATGCCACTATATCGGATTGAGTATGCTTCTCAAATCCTCGATGACGGCACTGTTTACGCGAGTGGGTATCACTACGAAACACCGGATGACCTTATTCATGGTGTTAATCCGAGACCCGTGTTACTGCGTTTAGAGCGTAACCCTGTAGTCACTGATATCAATGATATTGCTAGTTGCCCAATGCTTGAAGAAGCGTCTTATGAGCGCCAAGGTGCAGGCGTTTCTTGGTTTGGTTTATTGTTATTACCCTTAATTTATGTGAGACGCTTCAAAAAACGTTAATCTTTTTGTTGGTTGTAACAAAAAGATCAAATGCTTAGCGAATACTTAAAAATTTGTTTTTGATCTTTGTAAAACGATAGGCGATAGTAGAACGGTGGTCCTAAACGGACCGCTGGTTTATTTTCTGATCTTGATGAGGAATAGTCTATGAAAAGACAAAAACGCGATCGTTTAGAAAGAGCGCATGCCAAAGGTTATCAAGCAGGGTTATCTGGTCGTTCTAAGGAGACCTGTCCGTACGGAGGAGTTGACGCGAGAGGGCATTGGTACGGAGGATGGCGCGAGGCGCTTGAAGAACGCGTTTCAGGATTAGACAATCATTAATGAATAAAAAAAGCCCTGTTGGTTAACAGGGCTTTTTTATAGGAGATGATTTACTTAGAAGCTTGATGTGTCAGTAAATAAACCAACTTTCAGGTCATTTGCGGAATAAATTTCTCGCCCATCGACCTCTACAACACCATTGGCAATACCCATCACTAATTTGCGCATGATTACGCGTTTCATTTGGATTTTATAGGTCACTTTCTTTGCTGTGGGTAAGACTTGTCCAGTAAATTTAACCTCACCAACACCCAGAGCTCGTCCTTTTCCTGGACCGCCACTCCAACCTAAGAAAAACCCAACTAACTGCCACATCGCATCGAGCCCGAGACAACCTGGCATCACTGGGTCGCCAGGAAAGTGGCAACCAAAAAACCATAAATCTGGATCAATATCTAATTCGGCAATAATTTCACCATTTCCAAATTCACCACCTTCATGACTAATTTTGAGAATGCGATCCATCATTAACATATTGGGGGCAGGAAGCTTACTATTTCCTTCACCAAATAAAAGACCTTGGCTACAGTCGAGTAATTCTTGGCGTTCATAGCTAGTTTTACCTAGATCTTTTTGTGAAACCTGAGTCATGATTTAAACCTTTAAAAAATTTGCCGCTACTTTAGCGAACAGGTGTGCGCTAAACAAGTCCGATGACTAATAAATTTGTTAGAGTTTGAATACGCCGAGTATTTTTCTAAGTAAGTAAGCGAAAAAACTGTTGTTTTGGCCTTCAGGATGAATGTTTCTATGGATCTGTCCATAGACACTTTGCGCATCATATAGATCACCGGCAGGTTGATTAAAGAGTAACTGAACGGCTTGTTCAATATGCTCAATAGCAAACAACTTAAGTTTACCTTGAGTGCAGGCCTGTATCACATCGTGATTCAAATTTAACTGATTAAGGTTGGCTTGGGGAAGTATCAATGCAAAGGGGCCTGCAATCTTACTTTGTTGAGCTATCCGATAGAAGCCTTCAATTTTTTCGTTAAGCCCACCAACTGCGAGAATATTACCTTTTTGGTCGAGCGCTCCGGTTACGGCGAAGCTTTGTTTAATGGGAAGGTTCGCCAATGCGCTCATCATCACCAAAGCGCCCGCCATTGAGGCACTATCACCATCGATCTCATGGTAAGATTGTTCAAATACGATGTTACCAGACAGCGGGAAATGGTGTTCTTTGGCAAATAACTCGCTGAGATAACCTTGAATAATCATCATGGATTTTGCATGAATATTGCCGCCGAGCTCAGCTTTGCGTTCAACATCGGTAAAATCACCTTCGCCTTGGTGAGCGGTCGCAGTGATCCGGATTGGCTCTCCAAAAGACAAACCGAGACCGTTAAAGTCAATAACTGATAAGCCATTGATTTGACCTATTTTTTCACCAGAAAGCTCAATCTTAGTTTGTTGATCTCGATAAGCTAGATCACTAAATTGTTGCTGGCTATTGATGTTTCTATGTAGTGTATTTAATGCGCTGGCGAAGCCCTCGGCATTATGGTTCAGCTGTAAATGGGCCAATAAACGAAGTGGCTTGATGATGTGGAGAATATCGAGGCTGAGCAAGTCGTTATGTTCACACAAGCGTGAGGCATAACCAAGTACCGAAGTATAAAGTTTAGCATCGAGTGGTGCTAGTTTCGTATCGCTCAGCGTAGCATTAATCTGACTTAGATAGGCTTCGATATTGACACTGTTTAGTTCAACTTCACTGGGTAGTTCGGTTTCAATCAAGCTGAGTTGATATATTTCTGGGTCGAGTTCTAACAGAGCAGAGATAGCCATCGGCTCACCGAGTAATACGAGCTTCGGTTTGAAGTCTGAGGCTTCTGGTATCATTGTCGCTTTGTGACTCTTCGCTCGAGACCAATCCAAACGGGATGATTTTAAGCAAGCCTTTAATTCAAACCACAATCCGGGATCTGCTATAACATCATCACTATTGAGCACAAATACACCGTGCGGAGATTGTTGGAACAAACCTAAGTCGATGCCTGTTAAATCGGCAGCAGAGCTACCACTGCGAATTGAGCCAAACAGAGCAGCTCTTGAAAACTCTGGACACAGTATTGGCTGATGTTGGCTTTGCCAAACTTTGTAATAAGCTGAAATATCATTCGCCGGCTGTTGTTCAATTAAAGCATGATATAAGTCTTGAACAGCATCAACTAAGCCGAGTTGTTGCTGGCAGCTGTGTAGCTGTATAAATAGCGACTCATTGGCTTCAGCTTGTACGCTTATGCTCGATGCTGGCTCAGCTCTGATGAGTTCGTTTAGTTGTTGCATGAGTTGCTTAAATAACGGTAGAGAGCCTGTTTTAAGCTGAAAATAACTGGGCTGATAGGGCGTTTTTGGCCGGTACAACATGACATAGTTTGATGGAGGCGCGCTGGTTATGGTTGGTGAGCGCAACAGGGCTTGAAGTATTGACTGATGTTGTAGGTAACTGGCTGCTTGGCATAGCATGAGAGGCAGACTAGGATCTTGTGACAAAAAATAATCAAAGCTTGCTTTTGCCAAAGGCATTAAGTCTGCCCATTGGTGATGACTATTGGGAGTCACATTAGCCAAATTAAATGTAGGCTGTAGTTTATCGAGCGGTATTTCAAAGTTGGTCAAGTTGGTGTTCCCATAAAATATTAGTCGTCAGACGCGAGTCGTTAAATCACCAGTAAATCAGATTGTTATCACTTTTTATAAAACAATAACTGCTATCCAGCCAAATACCAATAATGGTAGGTTGAAGTGGATAAATGTTGGTACAACCGTATCCCAAATATGATCATGCTGGCCGTCACTATTTAATCCCGCCGTTGGACCTAAAGTTGAATCGGATGCCGGTGAACCCGCATCACCCAGTGCCGCCGCTGTTCCCACTAAAGCAACGGTTGCCAGTTCCGAAAATCCTAAAGAAATAGCTAAGGGGACATATATAGCGGCGATAATCGGGATCGTTGAAAACGATGAGCCGATCCCCATGGTGATTAACAGACCCACAATCAGTAATACTGCTGCGGCTAACATTTTATTGCTACCTAACATATCTGCGGCGCTCGATACCAAGTCGGGTACTCCACCGGTTTCTTTCATTACGGCGGCAAAGCCCGCTGCGGCAATCATAATAAAGCCAATCAAAGCCATAAGTTTTACGCCTTCAATGAATAAATCTTGGCTGTTTTGAGGGCGGATCCCTGATGCTGTCGTTAATAATAGAAAGCCAGCTAAAGCGCCGATAATGATCGAGTTACTATAAAGCTGAATCGCCAGAGCTGCGAATATAGCAATAATGTTAATCAACAGCTTTTGAGTCGGCATTGCAGGCGCGGAACTCGCCGAAGCCTTAAGCATATCACTACGATATTCGCGTGGTTTACGATAAGAAATAAAAATCGCACTCAGCAAGCCGACAACCATCCCAAGAGCCGGGATGGTCATAGCCAAGGGAAGTTGTGCTTTATCGATACTTAAACCATTGTTTTGTAGATTGGTAAATAAAAGTTGATTTAGGAAGATGCCACCAAACCCAACTGGCAACCACATATAGGTTGTAACCAAGCCAAAAGTTAAACAGCAAGCGATTAAACGGCGATCGATTTTTAGCTGATTTAAAGCACCAATCAGCGGTGGAATTAAAATGGGGATAAAGGCAATGTGCACTGGCACCAGATTTTGCGAAGCGATGGCCATGAGAATGATGGCGCTTAACATCAACCATTTCACTAAGCTTAAGCGGCTTTCTCGGTGTTTGTCTACGCGGCTGATAATCTTTTCGGCAATAAAATCAGTCAGTCCACTGCGAGATATTGCCACAGCAAAAGCACCAAGTAGGGCGTAACTGAGAGCAATTTGAGCACCATTGCCTAAACCTTGTTCGAAGCTAGAAATTGTTTCCGCCAGGGGCAGTCCTGAAACGAGGCCTCCGACTAACGCGCTAATGGTGAGCGCTAATACTACATTTACCCGCATGAGACTAAGTATTAGCATTAAACAAACGGAAACAACAACGGGGTTAAACATGAATGAGATCCTATGGTTCTTCAGGGGTATCTTGTGGAATAGGAAGCGGCCAACCACCTAAGGTCTGCCATTTATTTACTATTTTGCAAAATAGTTCTGCGGTTTTTTGCGCATCGTAAAGTGCCGAATGAGCTTCTTGATTACTAAATTCAATATCAGCTTCCCGACAGGCCTTCGCTAACACGGTTTGGCCGAGCGCTAAAGCGCTCAAACTTGTGGTATCAAAACTCACGAAAGGGTGAAAAGGGTTACGTTTGATCCGACATCGCTCAACCGCAGCGTTAAAGAAACTCATATCAAAAGCGGCATTGTGAGCCACCATGACAGCACGGCTACAGCCGTGGGCTTTCAAGGCCTTACGAATTGGCTTAAACATTTCTTTTAGTGCGAACTCTTCACTCACCGCAGCACGGAGCGGGTTTGTGGGATCGATACCGGTAAACTCTAAAGCAGCTTTTTCTAAGTTTGCTCCCACAAAGGGATCAACGTTAAATTGCACGCTGTCGAGTACATATAACTCGCCATTTGCATCGAAGCTGAGTAAGCAAGCCGCTATTTCCAATAATGCATCGGTGTTGGCATTAAAGCCTGCCGTTTCAATGTCGATAACAACCGGGTAATACCCTCGAAAGCGGTTCGACATAAGCTGAGAGCTGTGTTCTGTAATGGTCATAATCTGGCATAGTATTTACTGAGGCGCGCATTATTACAAAAGCAGCAAAGAATCGCGAATTTGCTTTAAAGATAATTGGCCTTTGGCCGATATTTTAAGGAGAACAGAGGATTTGCGACTATGAAACCTTATTTATTGTTAACTTTGGCGCTTGGGACGACGGTCACTCACGCTAGTGTACGCAGCTATTCAGCATCAATGGACGATTCAACCTGGGTCATGTCCAGCCAATCTCCTATTGAATGTCGTATGGACCATTTTATTCCATCGTTTGGGATCGCTAGTTTTGTTAGTCGCGCCTCGAAGAATGTTAATTTAGACTTCTACTTAGACATGTACAAAATTTCGCCGCAGACACATCAGGTTTCATTACGCAGTGTGCCGCCGATGTGGAAACCTGGGGCAAGTTCTAAAAGAATTAGTGAATTGTCTTTTTACCAGCAATTTGACGGTTACGTGCACGCCCAGCCAGCTTGGCAAATGCTGAGCGAATTAGAAGACGGTAATATCCCCACTTTTTATTTTGACGATTGGTATGCTAATAATGCGACGACATCGGTGGGGATCTCATCGGTTAACTTTAAGCAACAATATAACGATTTTTTGAAGTGTGTGGGGCGATTGTTACCTTACTCATTCGATGATATCGCCTTCACTGTGTTGACTTATCAATCCAATAGTAACGAGTTGACTGCGCGTTCTAAACAACGTTTAAGATTGATTGGTGACTATGTTAAGAATGACCCAGACATTGATGTTGTATTGGTTGATGCTTACACCGATAGTTATGGTGGTAAATGGATAAACCAAGAATTGTCGGATAAACGCGCCAAGCGAATCAAAGATTTTTTTAAATCGAGTGGTTTAGACGACAGCGTGATCGAGGTGGCGGGTCATGGTGAGCGGCGCCATGTCGCAAGTAATGATAATACCTTAGGTCGCGAACGAAATCGCCGAGTGGTTATTTCCTTAGGTAAAGATCTACTCTAAATTTCTATGATGTGCTGTAATAGTGGCGCTTTATGACTCAAGAGCCAACAGCTAATCGCCTAGCGAATGTCGCCCGCAGCTAAAGGCTGCGAGCAGCTTGTTGAGGACGAGCATTAACAGCGTCAACTTAGGCGTAAATACTTAGCTTCTTTGATTAAAACGAACCTGAAAGGTATTACGCTGTTGAGTGCGCGGTAATAAGCGTACCGTCGCGTGATGTAGCTCTGCAATATCTCGGCTAATCGACATCCCTAAACCCGCACCATCGCCTTTTTCGGTATTTGCCCGATAGAAGTTATCAAATAGTTTCTCTCTGGTGTCTTGGCTGATGTCCGTACCACTATCACTGATCGTGACTTCGATGTCATTGGCTTGCGCCTTCAGTTTGACGTCAATTTCACTGTGGCTTCCTGAGTATCGGATTGCATTATCAATTAGATTCCTAAATAAAATACTTAATAGTATTTCATCACCATCAATGTAACAGCTATCGCCTTCAAAACTGAGTTCTTGATGTTGGCGCAGTGCAATGGGGGCTAAATCTGCTAAAGCTTGCTGTAGAACTTTGGCAAGATCAAAATTTTGGCTGATTAAATCTGTGATACTTTCCACTTTGGCAAGTGTGAGTAGTTGATGTAACAAACGATCGGTACGATCAATGCCTTTAAGAATGTTATCTAAATCTTGCCTTAGTTGCTGTGGATTTTCACTAAGAATAGCGTTTTCAGCATTGAGTCGTAAGATGGTTAATGGGGTTTTTAGTTCATGAGCTGCCATACGAGTAAAGCGTTTTTCCCGTTGCCAAGCTTGTTCCAGCTGCACTAGAAGCTGGTTTAAAGCATCCACTAAGGGGGAAAGCTCTCGAGTTTGATTGGTCACATAGATCCGATCTAATTTGTGTGCACTACGTTGAGCAATGGCGGTACCCAATTCGGCAATCGGTTTGAAGTTTTTGTCGATTAGAAGTACCAATAGCATGATCAGGCAGGGGACCAGGATCAATTGCGGTAAGGTTGCGGTAAAGGCAATTTTATCGATCACTTCTTGGCGGATACTTTGTTTTTCTGCCACCACTATATATTGCTGGTGCTCAGAAGTATTCGCCATTGCTAGTTTAAAATATCGCCACTGCTCATTTTTCATCGAAATGTCACCATAGCCAGAAGCGTGTTTTAGCAGTGGCAGTGGTCCAAGTCGCTTGTTTGAACTCCATAGTAGGTGCTCATCTTGATAGAATTGGAATAAGATGTTTTGCTCATAAGGATGGCCGTAAGCAGTCGCAGGGCTGTCATCATCTTCGGTCAATTTTTGAATACGATTCATCCATAAATCAAATTGTTGCTGTTGCTGAGTAAACGTTAAGCGGTCGGTCGCAACAGGACTTACCATGAGCAGCAATTTTGCCGATTGGCCGAGCCGGGCGTCATAGACTTCTTCAATTTCATCGCGAGCAGATAAAAGACTAAAATACAGTGAGACCACCAGTAATAAACTTGCAACTACAATGATCGATATTGTTAATCGGCGCTTTATTGAGAATGTTTTATTTTTCAATGATATAACCCACACCTCGAATGTTCTTGATCACTTTGTTTGGTACTTTTTTACGCAGATTATGAATATGTACTTCAATGGCGTTGTCACTGGTTCCTTCATCCCAGCCATGCAGTGACTGTTGTAGTTTCTCTTTACTCAGAACTCGGCCTGCATTAGTGATTAAACTTGCTAATATTTTGTATTCGTTGCGGGTGAGTTTTAGAGGATTTTGCTGAAAGTTAATGGTTTGTTCAATGAGAGAAAGTGATAGTTCTCCTAATTGGATTGTTTCATTTGCGCTACCGGATTGACGGCGGATCAACACCCGCAAACGGGCTAATAACTCTTCGAGGGCGAAGGGTTTGCCGAGGTACTCGTCGGCACCAGCATCCAGCCCTTTAACGCGGTCGTTAATATCATCGCGGGCCGTTAAGATCATCACCGGTAAGTCAAAACCAGTTCTGCGAATTTCACGCAGTACTTCTAAACCGTCAATGTCGGGGAGTGTCAGATCTAAAATAACGGCAATAAATTGTTCGGCTTTGAGTGTTGCTGCGACCCCCATGCCACGCTCAAGCCAATCTACGGTATAACCGTGGCGCGTCAGTGATGCAGTCATTGATTGGCCGAGTAATACATCATCTTCTACTAGTAACAAACGCATAGGTTATTTTAAGCTCTCCAAACGTAAGGCGATTTGTTGTTGCCGACCTTTGTCTGCCAGCGGTCGATCTGGCCGAGCTGCGGCTTGCTGGGCGCGGGTTAAATATTCAATGGCCTGTTGCTTACGACCATCTTCAGCCAAAAAGTCACCATAAAAATAGTTTGGGTCAATCCCATCGGGATTAAGGGCTAGTGCTTGTTTAAGCATCGCTTCTGCCTTGTCATCGTCGCCAAAACCGATTGGCCATCCTGGCACTTTGTAGTATAGCGAACCTAAGCTGGTATAGGCAGAGCCATCTAAAGTTTTTGGGTTTTTATCAATTACTTGCTCTAAGAGTTGCTTCGCTTCTTTGGCTAAACGTAATGCGGATAAACCGCCTTTGGCGCCAGCTAGTGAGGCTTTGTTAATTGCTAACCAAACTTGTAACTCCAAATCCTTGGGATCGTTATTTACGGCTTGGTAGTTGAGCTCGATGAGTTGTTCAAAACATTGTACTTGTGCTTTGTTTGGTTCAACTTGGTATTGGCAATGCGCCCAGTCACTTTGGATCTGTGGTAAGTTGTCGTTTGCAGCGAATGAAGCGCTGCTAGCGAAAAGGCTACTCACAAGTAAGCCGCTTAAGGTATGAGTCGTTTTCATTGTATGTTCCTTGTTTATTGGCTGTTGTGATTAATGAATTGGTGGATTGTCGCCTGTTGTTTACGAATCGAGTTTGCGACCAGCGACGGGAATATTTGATTCACTCGAGCAAATAGCTTTTCTGGCCAACCGATCCATTTCGCACGGTGTTCATGCTGGAGTATATTCAGCACATGCTGTGCAACAATTTGCGGTAAGTCGCTATGGTTGCCTAATTGTTGGTTGAGTTGACAAACTGCATCGCTATTGAGTTCGGTGTCGGTGGCGCGCGGCGCAAGGTAAAGCATTCTGATTCCGGTACCATCCAGCTCTCTATCCATGGCTTCACTAAAACGATGTACGCCCGCTTTTGCGGCGCAATAGCTTGCGTAGCCTGGATAGCCGATCGAGCCAAAAGTGGAACCAATGTTAAGAATGATCCCTGGCCGGCTAATCCAATCCAAAGCTGCCTGACTTAGTATGATTGGGGCCATTAAATTTAGCTGCATTTCTTGTTGTAGTGACTCAGTGCTTCGTTGCCTGAGAAAGCGAAATTGATTGCTACCAGCATTGTTGATCACAACACTAATCGTTTGCCCCTGTTGTTGGTAGTCAAGCGCCACAGATTTGAGCCGTTTGATGTCGTGAGAGGACAGTAAGTCAATACTTAAACTCTGGTGTCGTTCCGGGGCGCTAAGGGATTGGCGCAGCGCTTCTAGTTTTTGCTGATTTCTTGCCACTAACAATAACCGTGCACCTTGCTCGCTAAGTTGCTTTGCGATGGCTTTTCCAATCCCGCCAGATGCGCCTGTTAGTAACACTGTTTTGTCTTGAATAAGCATTTCTTATCCTTATGCTGCCTGCTCGGCAGCACTAATATTGAGCTCTCTTAACATCTGCCCGTAGAGTGAAAACACCATATTGGCCGAATCAATAATGACCTTTTGATCATCCTGATCTGTGATTTGATTCATTAACCCTTCAAAAAATAAAATGTGTTGTTGGTCTAACTCACTATGCGAAAGCAAGTAACTAAGAGCTTCATCGGGAAGGTCAAGCGTGCTCTTCACTAGCGTTGCTATCTGAGCTCCAACTCCCACGCTAGTGCCTTCCAATACCCAAACCATGCCAAATAAAGCCAAAGGATTATGACGATCAATCTGGTGATACAGGTAGGCAACCATCAGCTCGATAGCTGGGCTCACTTTACCTTGGGCTTGATTGTCTCGAACTAGTTGGGCGTTGCCATGACAAGCTTCGATATCATTCAAGATCCATTCATGATGACCTTGTTCTTCGGTAATATATTCTGCGATTGCTTCTCGTACCCACTCGTAGTCCGCTGATAGTCGGCCACCGCAGGCCATGAGTAAGGGCACGGTATGTTTCACATGGTGAAAGGCTTGAGTGAGAAAGGCGAGGTACATTTCGCGATTAATTTCCCCGCGACTACAAGCAGCGAACACTGGCGCTTGTAACATTTGTTGTTGAGCAGCTCGGGTTTGTTGTTGTAAGGTTTCAAAAAAAAGACTCATTGGACTCTCCTGCAAATTTGCTTAGTTGATTTCGGTTATTTGAATATGGTCGAGTGCGTCACTTGGCGTATCCAAGACTTCCTGTACCCATTGTTCAAGCACCATTCGTTTGGGTCGACCGTTAGCGGTGAACCATTCTTGATGAGAATAAATTGATGGAATCGCTATCACTCGCTTGATTTGCGCGTAATCGGGGAGCTTTTGATTGAGTACTTGTATACGTTGGTTGATGTTTGCTTGGCTCTCAGTGACCGCAGTTAGAAAAGCTTGGGCATCTCCGGTTATGATGAATGGGCGACCAGCAAAATGACTCTGCGCTTCAGATTCAATCCACTCTGGAGAAATATTGCGACCAAAACTAGTAATAAGCTGGTTTTTCTTACGGCCCAGTAATGTGACAAATCCCTGATCATCTATGGTGGCTAAATCTCCGGTTGCGAGCCAAGGGGCGGTGAAAGCCATACCTAAGTAACCAAGTGCAATATTACCTTTTACCAGCAACTCACCGTCATCGGCTAGCTTGACTTCTACATGCTCTAATACTTGGCCGCAGCTCCCAGGTTTATACGATTTCTCGGTGTTAATACATACCACTGAGCCGCATTCAGAAAGACCATAACCCTCATAGGCTGGGATCGAAAGTTGATGAGCGAGCTGGATAAGCTCTGGCGCAACGCGAGCCCCGCCAACAGCAACAAAGCGTAACGATTCTGCCAACTGAGCTTGCTGTTGAACCAGTTGGATAAGCGCCATTAATAATGCGGGTGTCAGCACCAAGCTATTGGGTTTCTCGCGTATTAGGGCGCTGGCAAAAACGTTAGCTTCAAATCGACTGGAACCATGTAAACCGAGGCTCTGGCCATGATAGATCTTCGCCGTAACACCGAGTAATAACGGAACATAAACCCCAGTAATATTTTCTAGTAAGGTTGATAAAGGGAGTAACACTAAATGTTGCTCGCTTTGATCTCGAATTTTGTCGGCTAAAACTTCGCTGGTCCGTTGTAAGTTTTGCTCACTAAGGCAAACCCCCTTTGGGTTCCCGGTCGAGCCGGAGGTAAAGGTAATTTTGCAAGTCTGTTTTAAGGGAAGCACCGCTTGTGTCACTGGTCGTCGATAGGCGGCTAAACCTGCAATTTGTAAGTCTAGTTGAGCGTATTCAGGCCAATCGCCAATTAATAAGTCAGCAGCTGATTGCTCAAGACTATGTTCGACTTGTTGTGCTGCAAAGAAGGTCGGAATGGGGATGATTACCACCCGAGCCTGCATCGCTGCTAAGTCGGCGATCACCCAGTCTAAGCAGTTTTCTGCTTTCAAGGCGATGGCATTCACATTTAGCGAGACGATACTTAAGGCTGCGGCATCAACTTGTTGTTTTAGTTGGCGATAAGTTAAGCTACTTGCTTGACCTTTAACATCGTGACCGACAAAAGCAAGTTGATCTGGGTGATCATTAGCGTGGCGGCTAATTGCTTGTAAAATGCTGTTCATTTAGAGACCTATCTGTTGCATATTTGTTATACCCACGCGACTAGTTAGGTGGTTTAATCCCACTTGCAGATTACCTGCGAAGATCCGTGGTTGATGTTGGTAATAACTCCCCCAACGTTGTTTTGCTCTTGGGACTCGTTGTGGATCCGCTTCAGCAATCAGCGTAGGGACAAGACCAAGGCGCTTCATTAGGGCGTATAAGGGATCTGTTGCGGTGAATATGCACCAAGCAAACCCACGCTCAACTAAGGCTTCAGCCATCAATAAAAAATGTAAGGGAGAAGCGCCTTTGGTAAAAGATGCGAGCTGGCCGAACTCAATTAATTGGTTTCGCTTGATGCTTTGATTGAACGCTTTTGAGAGCAACAGCTCTGCTGTTTGATCTAAGTATTGTTCCAAAAATAAAGGCTCATGATTTGCGAGGCGATAACCGCATAAAGATTTGATTTGACCATTTTCGGTCAGAGCCATATAAGTGGGCATGAACGAGTCTAGTTTGGCATCAAAAGCTTGTTGGTATCGAGTGGTTATATACTGAATAACTTGCTGCCAGAGTGGGTGGGCAGCCGTGATAAATTCCAAACTTACCGAGTCACGTTGATAGTCTTGATTCATTCGCTAACCTCATCTTCATCATTTATTTAAAGATAAGGGGGGAAACTTAAGAAACGCTTAAGAAATGGTGGATTAATGTAGGTATTGTAAGTTACAGATTGTTAGATAAAGTTGCGTGAGATTTTTCGAACTCGGGATTCAGAGCTAGTGCCGCTTTTAAAATATGAGTTAGGTGACTTGATATTTAGGCAAGTGTGGTCCGGGTAAGTACAGGCTAAAGGGCCGGATTAGGCGATACGCATATTGGCTGTCCAATTGAGCTTATCGCAAACGGGGGAGTGGTCACCGTGCTGCCCACTGATATCAGCGAGCAACTCCTTAAGGGATGCTAAAGCTCGGTCTTGTCGGCAAACTCACATAAATCTTCAATCATGCAGGAGCCGCAACGCGGCTTTCGCGCAACACAGGTATAGCGGCCATGCAGAATGAGCCAATGATGCACATCAACTTTAAATTCTTTGGGGACAACTTTAAGTAATTTTTGTTCGACCTGCTCAACATTTTTGCCCATGGCAAATTTTGTACGGTTTGAAACGCGATAAATGTGAGTGTCGACAGCTATGGTTGGCCAGCCAAAAGCCGTATTGAGCACAACATTCGCCGTTTTCCGCCCCACACCGGGCAGCGCTTCTAAGAATTCTCGATTTTCAGGCACCTTTCCCTGATGCTGATCGATTAAGATCTTACAGGTCTTCAGTAGGTTTTCAGCTTTAGAGTTATATAAACCAATGGTCTTAATGTAGCTTTTCAGCGTGTCTAAGCCGAGTTCTAAAATAGCTTTTGGCGTATTGGCCACTGGGAATAGCTTAGCCGTTGCCTTATTTACTGACACATCGGTTGCTTGTGCCGATAGTAATACCGCGGTTAGCAGCTCAAAAGGGCTTGAAAAATTAAGCTCCGTTGTGGGATGCGGGTTATCGTTACGTAGTCGCGTTAAGATTTCTCGTCGTTTACTGTTATTCATTGTGTTGAAGATCTTCCATGACTAAGTCAGTGGCTTGTTGTTTGGTTTTTACTCGATGATCGATGATATTCTTCAAGGCGATAATAAACCCCATGACTAAGAAAGCGCCCGGCGGAAGGATCGCAACTAGAAAATGTTCGTTGAAATTGATGACTTGTACATGTAAAACCGATGCCCAGTCACCCAGTAACAGCTCGATACCTTCAAACAAACTGCCATTGCCTAATAGTTCACGAATGGCCCCGACCAGAGTTAATACTAACGCAAAACCTAAACCCATCATTAAACCATCGAAGGCTGCGGCGGGGACAGGGTTGCGAGCCGCAAATGCTTCGGCACGGCCGATAATAATGCAGTTAGTCACAATTAAAGGAATAAAGATCCCCAGATTTTGGTACAAGCCATAGCTGTAGGCATTCATTAATAACTGAACGCATGTTACAAAAGAGGCAATAACCATCACAAATACGGGAATGCGAATTTCTTTGGCGACCCATTTCCGGATCAATGACACGGTCGTGTTTGAGGCGATAAGTACCAACATGGTGGCAAAACCTAAACCTAAAGCGTTACTGATAGTAGACGTCACCGCGAGCAGGGGACATAGGCCCAGTAATTGAACTAAACCGGGATTGTTTTTCCATAGCCCTTGCCAAGCTATTTGTTTGTAATCACTCATCGCTTTTCCTTCGGGTTAACAATCAACAGCAGAAATGCCGATGGTTTGATGATTTTTGGCATGATAAATCAAAGCTTTCTTAACCGCCTTAACTACAGCTCTAGGCGTGATGGTTGCTCCGGTAAAAGCGTCGAATTGACCTCCATCTTTTTTAACCGCCCAACGACTATCATTTTCATCTAACAAGAACTGTTGATTAAATTGATAAATCCAATCCGATTTACGGGTTTCTATCTTGTCACCTAAGCCTGGAGTTTCATTATGTTGGACAACTCGTACCCCACTTATCTTACCGTTTGCCTCAACCCCAACTAACAAGGAAATTGCACCGCCATAACCATCAGGCGCAGTAATTGGGTATACATAGGCTTGAACTTGGCCTTTGTTAGAGATCACACGAATGGTTTGCGCCTTATCACTCCCTAAGTACCCTAAATTAGTGTCGATATAACATTGCTGCTGATAGGCAATACTCGTTAATTGAGTGGGAAGAACTTCATTCATCGATTTTCGACGTTGCTGTTCAATCTGGTGCTCGATTTGTGGTGCAGTAAAGTAGTTCACCACGACGACTAGCAAGGTACAGCAGAAGGCAAAGGTGGCCAACATAATGGCATTGCTGCTGATGGATTGGCTCTTAGTGCTCATGTTTGTTTCCTTCGCCGTATCCGTAAACTTTTGGTTTGGTAAAATGGTCAATCATTGGCACCGCCATGTTACTCAGTAAAACGGCAAAGGCTACGGCATCAGGATAGCCGCCGTAATTTCGGATCAGAAAAACGAATAAGGCGACTAAAGCACCATAAATAATCCGGCCTCGGTTGGTTGTGGAAGCACTGACCGGATCCGTCAAAATGAAGAAGGCGCCAAGCATTGTTGCGCCAGAAAAGAGCTGTAGCAAGATTGGCGTCGTATGATCTGGGTTAATTGCGTTAGAGATTAAACTTAGTAACAATAAGATTGATAAAAAAGCTAGTGGAATATGCCAGCGAATAACTTTCAAGTAAAGTAGCGCTAAACCTCCGAGTAAGTAAGCGAGGTTTATCCACTGCCAACCAACACCAGCTAAGGCGCCATAGATTGCTTTACTTGCGATCTCTGATGAGGTGAAGCCAAGCTTGAGCTGGGTTTTCATTTCATCGAGTGGAGTGGCAATGGTATGTCCATCGATGCTGGCAATTTGTTTTAAGCTAAAGCCGTCGACTGTGAAACCATTAAAAATTAAGCCCAAACCGTCAACACTGCTAAATGATTCGTGTAATAAGGCCTGGGGTGGCATCCAACTGGTCATGCTGACTGGAAAAGAGACCAGCAACAATACATAAGCCGCCATGGCTGGATTAAAAATGTTATGACCTAAGCCGCCATATAAGTGTTTGACCACGATAATGGCAAAGCAAGAGCCTATTAGAGTCATCCACCATGGCGCATAAGCGGGTAGGGCTAAACCGAGTAATATTCCGGTGACTAATGCGCTGTTGTCACTTAACGTTGGCCATAGGGGACGTCGACGTAGTAACAGTATTAATGTTTCACTTGCGATCGCGATGCTACTAGCTAACAGCACTTGCACTAATGTGCCGATCCCAAATTGGTAAGTTTGTACCAAGAAACCGGGAACAAGACATAAAATAACCCAAAACATCAAAGTCTTGGTTTTTACAGGCTTGTGTACAAACGGCGAGCTTTGCAGGGTATTACTGGTCATTTGGCTTGGTCTCTTGTGGTTTGGTTTGCTCTGCACGTTTCTTCGCTTTAGCCTTGGCAATCGCAGCTAGGACTGCAGGATTTGTTGTTGCCGACTTGGCTTTCAGATCTACGCTGGCATCATCAGCGACTGGGGTCTCTGTTTGTGCTGCGTCGGTTGCGGCTAGCTTTTTAGCCTTGGCGCGAGCAACTGCAGCCACCGCAGGATTAGTCGATTTGGCTTTGACTGCTACCTTGGCATCGTCAGCGACTGGGGTCTCTGTTTGTGCAGCGTCGGTTGCCGCTAGTTTTTTAGCCTTGGCGCGGGCAATTGCTGCGGCCACCGCGGGATTAGTTGATTTGGCTTTGACTGCTACCTTGGCATCGTCTGCGACTGGCGTTTCAGTTTGCGCAGCGTCGGTTGCCGCTAGCTTTTTAGCCTTGGCGCGGGCAATTGCTGCGGCCACCGCGGGATTAGTCGATTTGGCTTTGACTGCTACCTTGGCATCGCTTGCGACTGGCGTTTCTGTTTGTGCAGCGTCGGTTGCCCCTAGCTTTTTAGCCTTGGCGCGGGCAATTGCTGCAGCCACCGCAGGATTAGTTGATTTGGCTTTGACTGCTACCTTGGTGTCGTCAGCGACAGGGGGCTCTGTTTGCACCGTGTCGGTTGCGGCTAGCTTTTTAGCCTTGGCGCGGGCAATTGCAGCGGCCACCGCAGGGTTAGTCGACTTAGTGGTGGCAGCTACCTTGGTGTCGTTTGCGACTGGCGTTTCTGTTTGTGCCGTGTCGGTTGCGGCTAGCTTTTTAGCCTTGGCGCGAGCAATTGCTGCGGCCACCGCAGGGTTGCTTGATTTGGCTTTGTCACTGTGGCTTTCAGCTTGAGTCTCGTTTGAATCACTAGAGGCCTTGAGTCCTTGTTCTTTAGCCAAACGGCGCTGTTGTTTACGAGCTTCACGTTCGGCGATTGCTTGTTGATTATCGGGGATCCATTCTCCGCTGGTCGTTTGTATCGCTGCCGGAGCTTGAGCTTTCGATTGTTTTACCCGCGCCAAGGCCGCAGCAACAGGATCAGGCTTGTTGGCCGAAGAGTTGGCATTGGTTTGCTCTTGTCTACGGAGCGCAGCTTGTTGATGTTTGGCTTTTCGCTCTAATTTATCTTTTTCTAAACGCGCGAGGCGGGCTTCAAAACGTTGTTTGGCAATATCAGCTTCTTGTTTCGCTAGATCTTCGGCTCTAATTTTAGCTTTGGCAGTGCGGTAGTGCTGCACTAGCGATATTTGACTGGGACAAACAAAGGCACAGGCACCACATTCGATACAATCCATCATGTTGTAGCTGCGGGCTTTGTTGAGCTCATCCGCTTGGCTAAACCAGTAAAGTTGTTGCGGTAATAAGCCCATAGGACAAGCTTGAGCACATTCACCGCAGCGAATACAAGGGGATTCCGTCGCGGCTGCTTGTGGGTGGTTGACAATTAAACAGTTACTGGTTTTTACGATAGGAGCCTGATTATTGGGCAGCATGAACCCCATCATCGAACCGCCCATAATTGTCGGAGTATTGTTGGCGACTTGCAGTTTTTCACTCAATATATGTGCGACGCTGGTCCCGAGGGGTAGCCAGTAGTTAGCTGGCTGCTCAACCAAATCTCCGGCGATAGTTACGATTCGAGAGATCAATGGTTCACCGATATCAACTGCACGATGAACCGCATAGGCAGTTCCAACATTCTGCACCAACATTCCTAAATCGATAGGTAGTTGACTGGCAGTGACTTGTTGTCCGGTTAAAATTTCGATCAGTTGTTTTTCCCCGCCAGAAGGGTACTTGGTGGGAATGCTACGGATGATGATCGAATCATTGGTGTGCTTGCTTAAGGCTTCAATTGCTTCCGGTTTATCATTTTCAATGGCAATAATTGTTAACTTCGGCTGCAGCGCTGTTTGTAATATTTGTACCCCTTTAATGACTTCGGCTGGGTAATTGCGCATTAAACAGTCATCAGCCGTAATATAAGGCTCACATTCGGCGCCGTTAATAATGAGTATATCTAAGGGCTTATGTGGGCTTATTTTTAGAGCCGTGGGGAATCCAGCTCCGCCCATACCGGCAATCCCAGATTGATGGACTCGCTGGCAAATAAGTTCTGGGGTTTGTTGATTTTGGCTAAGGGGGGCAGGCCAAACCGCATCTCGTTGTTGTTCATCGACCTTAATCACGATCGCTAACTCTGGAATCGCTGAGGCGTGCGCTGTGACACGAGGTTCTATCGCAACAATGGTACCGGAGCATGAGGCATGCACCGGAGGCGCTTGATAAAACTGCGACTCATTTAATGCTTGTCCACGGAGTACTTTTTGGCCGACGACAACTAATAATTTGGCAGCGCTGCCAATGTGTTGCTGTACAGGAATGGTGAGATACTCCGGGTTCGCCAGCCACTCTGGTTTTTCGCAATTAATCAGCTGTTTATTGGTTTCAGGATGAACCCCACCTTGGTAGTTCCAGGTAAAGCCTTGTTTTATTTTTTCTAGCCAAGCCACCATCTATTTCATTTCCTCAATGATTGAGACGTCAATTTGGTTTAATTTCCAATCCCAATTTTTGGTGGTTGTCTCAATTGGACGCATTTCGATACAATCAGTTGGGCAGGGGGCAACGCACAACTCGCAACCGGTACATTCTTTTGCGATCACCGTGTGCATGTGTTTATTGGAACCCATAATCGCGTCTACTGGACAAGCTTGAATGCACTTGGTGCAACCGATACAAGCATCTTCAATAATAAAGGCGACTTTTTTACGGTCGTCTTCTTTCACTGCAGCTGCATCTAAAGGGATTGCTTCCACACCGAGTAAATCTGCGATTTTAGCGATAGTTTCGTCCCCGCCGGGAGGGCACTTATTGATGGGCTCACCATTGGCGATGGCTTCGGCGTAGGGACGACATCCAGGGTGACCACACTGGCCACACTGCGTTTGCGGCAATAAGCTTTCGACTTGATCCGCAATTGGATTGCCTTCCACCTTATATTTAATTGCGGCATAACCAAGAATGGCGCCAAATACTAAGGCCAATAGAGTAATGGTAATTAAGGCTACTAACATGCTGTGGTTACTTAATTAGGCCGGCAAAACCGACGAAGGCTAAAGACATGAGTCCAGCGGTGATCATCGCGATCGCAGCCCCTTTAAAAGGGAGGGGAATATCGGCAACGACTAAACGTTCGCGCATGGCAGAAAATAGTATCAGTACTAATGAGAAACCGACCGCAGCCCCAAAACCATAAATGATGGACTCAAATAGATCATGCTGCTCATTTATATTTAATAGCGCCACGCCCAACACCGCACAGTTGGTGGTAATTAAGGGTAAATAGATCCCCAATACGCGGTGCAATGCGGGGCTAGCTTTTTGGACAAACATTTCCGTAAATTGAACCACAACTGCGATCACAAGGATAAAACTCATGGTACGCAAATAGGTGATATCTAGTGGTGCCAAAATATACTGTTCGACCAGATACGAGCACATAGAAGCCAGAGTCAATACAAATGTAGTGGCTAATGCCATTCCTATAGCGGTTTCTACTTTGCTAGAAACCCCCATGAAGGGACACAGGCCCAAGAACTTAACCAGTACAAAGTTGTTAACCAGTACGGTACTAATCAATAACAACAGATATTCAGTCATTTATATAAGATGCAGCCAAACAAAAGCGTATTATCCCCGTTTGTGGTCTTTATAACAACCGTGAGATCACTGTGGAAAAAGGCCATAAATTTTGCCGTGATTTGTGGAGCATTTTTAGGCAAATAGATCAGCTTTTTTAGCTTAGCTTGATCTTGATCATTTGATTTTGCTTTAACGTTTAAACTTCTCGACTACCATATCTAGTGGGAACTACAATTCTCAACCACAATATATGGTTATCCGATCATCCAGATGCTTTTTTATACAATATCGACAGCTAAGCCTTTGGTAGCGCGGGTTCCGCAATTTTCTAATGAATGAGTGAGTAAAATTGGAGCGTAAATCGTGAAAACAGTCGTGATCAAGCGAGACGGAAGCCGTGTACCTTACGACGCTAAACGGATTGTTGACGCCGTATTGAAAGCCGCAGAGGCTTTAGGCGTAAAAGATAATCTTGTCGCATTACAAATAGCGCAGCAGGTGACCGAACAATTTATCAATCTGGCAGAAGTTGATATCAACGACATTCAAGCCTCAGTTGAAAATTGCCTGATGGAAAATGACAATAAGACTTTGGCTCGCGCCTATATTGAGTATCGTCATGATCGAGATGTTGCCCGCGACAAACGTAGCGTTTTAAATAACGAAATCAGAGGACTGGTCGAGCAAAGTAATGCCGCCTTGCTTAATGAGAACGCCAATAAAGATAGCAAAGTGATCCCGACTCAACGTGATCTTTTAGCCGGGATTGTTGCAAAGCATTATGCGAAAACCCATTTGTTACCTCGAGATGTTGTTAAGGCTCACGATAGCGGTGAGATCCACTTCCATGACTTAGACTACGCTCCATTTTTCCCGATGTTTAATTGTATGCTAATTGACCTTGAAGGCATGCTCACTGGTGGTTTTAAAATGGGCAATGCTGAAATTGAGACGCCAAAGTCCATTTCTACAGCAACTGCGGTGACAGCGCAGATTATTGCTCAGGTTGCGAGTCATATTTATGGTGGCACGACTATCAATCGAATTGATGAGATTCTGGCGCCTTATGTTCTCAAAAGTCATGAAAAGCATTTAGCTACTGCTAAACAATGGGAAATAGCGGATCAAGAGGCTTATGCGAAAGCACAAACTGAGAAAGAATGTCATGATGCTTTTCAGTCTTTAGAGTATGAAGTGAATACTTTACATACAGCCAACGGGCAAACACCGTTTGTCACCTTCGGTTTTGGTTTAGGCTCCTGTTGGGCGGCACGGTTGATTCAGCGCTCAATTTTGCAAAATCGTATTGCAGGTTTAGGCAAAAATGCCAAAACCGCAGTATTCCCTAAATTGGTCTTTGCGATTAAAGATGGTTTAAATCATAAGCCTGAAGATCCGAGTTACGATATTAAACAACTTGCCTTAGAGTGTGCATCCAAACGAATGTACCCTGATATTTTGAACTACGACAAAGTCGTTGAAGTGACCGGTTCTTTTAAAACCCCAATGGGGTGTCGCAGTTTCTTGGGACCTTATCAAGAGGGCGGTAAAGAAGTCCATGATGGTCGAAATAACCTCGGTGTTGTCAGTTTAAATTTACCGCGGATAGCCATCGAAGCAAAAGGGGATGAACAACGATTCTATGAGTTGTTAGACCAACGTTTAAGTATCGCCAAGCAAGGTCTTGATACCCGAATAGAGCGTCTAAAAGGGGTGAAAGCCAAAGTTGCTCCTATTTTATATATGGAAGGAGCTTGTGGTGTTCGCTTAAACGCCGAAGACGATGTCTCCAAAATATTTGAAAATGGTCGAGCTTCTATTTCATTGGGTTATATTGGTCTACATGAAACAGTAAATGCTTTATATGCTGATGACCAACATGTTTACGATAGTAAACAGTTACGACAAAAGGCCCTTGGGATCGTAACGGCGCTGAAACAAGCAACTCTGCGTTGGGAGAAAGAAAGTGGGTATGCTTTCAGCTTGTATAGTACGCCTAGTGAGAATTTATGTGACCGTTTCTGCCGTTTAGATGCGAAGAAGTTTGGGGTGATAGCAGGAGTCACGGATAAAGGTTATTACACCAATAGTTTCCATTTGGATGTAGAGAAACAGGTCAATCCGTTTGATAAGATCGACTTTGAACAACCTTACCCTGCGATCTCTAGCGGCGGGTTTATTTGCTATGGTGAATATCCAAATATGCAACATAATACAGAAGCCCTAGAAGACGTTTGGGACTATAGCTATGATCGGGTGCCTTATTATGGGACAAATACACCGATTGATGAGTGTTATGAATGTCATTTTACGGGCGAATTTAACTGTACCAGCAAAGGCTTTGAATGTCCTTCATGTGGCAATAGTGAAGCTAGTAAGGTATCGGTTATTCGTCGGGTTTGCGGTTACTTAGGTAGTCCTGATGCACGTCCGTTTAACTATGGCAAACAAGAAGAAGTGAAACGTCGGGTCAAACATCTGTAAATGCATTATCTTAGCTACCATACGATCGACGTGGTGAATGGACAGGGTACGCGTTGTACCTTGTTTGTTGCTGGTTGTGAGCATCAGTGTAAGGGCTGTTATAATCAGAAGTCTTGGCGTTGTGATGCGGGGCATGAATTTACCGATGCCTTAGAACAGAAAATTATTGATGATCTAAATGACCCTCGAATTAAACGCAAAGGTTTAAGTTTGACTGGTGGCGATCCACTGCATCCTAACAACCTCGCAGCGATTAAACGTTTAGTATTACGAGTTAAAACTGAATGTATTGGCAAAGATATTTGGTTATGGACTGGTTATCGCTTAGCCGAGCTTAATCCTGCGCAACAAGATATCGTACGAATGATTGATACACTTATCGATGGTAAGTTCGAACAAAGCTTAGCCGATGCTAAGTTAGTTTGGCGGGGCAGTAGTAATCAGGTTATATATCAACACCCCTTGCGTGACTCAATGTATGAGCTTGGGTCGGGCAATTAAATAGCCTTGCAAGCTATCAACATACATCGATTCCAAAAGTTGTTTTTGTTCTAATGTCTCAACGCCTTGAGCGATAACTTGGCAGCCTAAGCGGTGCGACACTTCCACCAGCATACCGACCAGTTGCTGGTTGGATTTGTCATTTGCAAGTTGTTGCACTAAATCGCTGCTAATTTTTACATAGTTTGGCTTCAATTCTTTAAATAGCTTAAAAGAGCCGATCCCCGTACCAAAGTCTGCAATAGCGGTATGGCAACTGTTTTTCCTTAATATTTCGAACAATTTTTTTGCATTGCTTAAGTGCAAATTCAGAACTTCTTCTTCTAGTTCAAATACGACTCGTGATTGCAGGTTGGGGTATTTTGACAATTCTTGACTTAACCAAGTGCAAAAACTCGGTTCGATTAAAACTAACTTACTCAGGTTGATCCCCCAGCGATATTCTGCATTCTGTTCGGCGATGGTTTGCAATACATAAGCAAGGGTCGATTGTTCGAGTTTTGCAATTAACCCAAGACGTTCAGCCATAACTAAACATGTTTCGGTAGGCAATTGTTGCTGGTCTTCAGATAAGAAACGAATGAAAACTTCATGATAAGCGGGCATTGTACGATGCAGTGATTGAATGGCCTGAGAAGCGATACGAAAGCGCTGGTGTGTTAATAATGAACTGAGGGTCGTATGCCATTGTAGTTCGCTACTCTCGAGAGTATGGCTATCTTCGAGTACCAGCTCCCAAGCATTTGGAGAAAGACTTTGGGCGATTTCTAAGGCGGCATCTGCTCGGGTGATGATTCGCTCGATAGTATCTCCATTTTTAAATTCGGTGATACCGATGTAGGCGGCACTTTGCATTTGTTTACGATGACTCAAATCACTAAATGACGCGCTTAAGTTTTGCGCAACTTGACTGATTCGAGTCGCAGGTAGTCTTGGAATGATCAACGCAAATTCAGCGCCAAGCAAACGGTATAATAAGCTGTTGTGGTATTCTTTACGGTTGTAATCGATGATATTAGCCACTTCTTGTATATATTTATCTCCGGCTTGATGACCTCGCACTTTATTAATTTCTTGTAACTGAGAAGCTCTGACTAAAAATAGTACCGTATCTTTGAGTTCAGATTTTAATAGACTTTGCATTTTCTGGCGAAATGAATGGCGATTTAACTGGCCAGTTAAAGGATCTAATGCAACTTGTTTTTCTAATTGGCCAATCGCATGTTTTTGTTCGCGGATTTGCTGAGTGAGTTGTAATTTTTGTTCTTTAATCAATTCTCCCACGGAGCCTAATACGGGTTGTTCATCGACATAACGTTCGGTATTTAGTAGCGTTTTAAGTTTACTTTTTACGCGCGAGATTGAACGCAAGAATAGAAGGCTGGTTAATACATAACCAAATAAACAAATACCAGCAATGGTTAAATAGAGCTTAAGGTAGTTGTCGCTGACAAATTCGAAAGACGGTTTATAGTTAACCTGGTAATTGTCGACGGTGATCGTTTGTAGTTTTGTTTTATTGGGTTCAACCAGCTCTACCAACCAATGTTGGGGAGGGCCAACTAAGGCAAGGTTGTTATCAATGGCTAACTGCGTTGAAATAAAACTGAGTTTATGCTGCTCAAGCAGCTGTTGTAAGTAAGTTTGCTTGAGCTGTGCGTCATCATTTAATTGCAGCTGTAGTAGGGTATTAATTTGTTGATTTTCGTGTGCTAAATCTTGCTTAAACAGTTGCACATGAACACTGACTAATCCACCCCATAAAGCGATAAATAAAAGAGCGTTTACAACAAAGAATGTTCTAAGGCCTTTCATAATCTACCTGTTCATTAAATCAGCAATATTTAATGATAATACATGTAAACAATAGACTTATCTATCAGATGGTTAGTGAATTGAGATCAACTAGCTAGAATAAACAATATTTAACAGAAGAGTGAGCTAGATAATGGCTCCCCAGGTTGGGCTTGAACCAACGACACATGGATTAACAGTCCACCGCTCTACCAACTGAGCTACTGGGGAATTATCAGCATTTACCTACGATAGTTTTGATGTGGCTCCCCAAGTTGGGCTTGAACCAACGACACATGGATTAACAGTCCACCGCTCTACCAACTGAGCTATTGGGGAATTATCAACACTATCTGCTTATATGATTGGCTCCCCAAGTTGGGCTTGAACCAACGACACATGGATTAACAGTCCACCGCTCTACCAACTGAGCTATTGGGGAATCATATAAGGTCTAACTTATTGTCATCAAGATTGGCTCCCCAAGTTGGGCTTGAACCAACGACACATGGATTAACAGTCCACCGCTCTACCAACTGAGCTATTGGGGAATCTTGATATGTACTAAAGCGAAACAGATTGGCTCCCCAGGTTGGAGTTGAACCAACGACACATGGATTAACAGTCCACCGCTCTAACCAACTGAGCTACTGGGGAATCGCTTTGCTTAAGTGCGGGGCGCATAGTAATAATTGCCCTGATAGCTGTCAACTAATTCTACCTCAAAAATGATAAATAGTGTTTGTTTGCTCAAACTACATCCACATATCACCCATCTTCGATCAAATCTTGCTCAGCGGTGATGAAAAACTGCTGAATTGGCGTCTGATGTAATTCGTTGTACGTAACCAACAAAGTCATGCTGGCTGCCTATCGTAAAGTAGTTTGTGATGCCTTGCCTAAAGTGTCGCGTTGCTATGTTTACTTACTGCAGAGCTGGTCGTTTATGCCTGTCTTAAATAATAGGCAGTGGTTAGCATTACCTTATGCTTGTATTGAATCGTTACCTTAAAACATGCGTCAATAATGGGAAAATAGTGGGGTGAGCCTAAACGATGTTGTTCACGAATCTGCCGTAAATTGAAATAGCCAACAACGCTCACTTTATTTAGGTGTCGAATAACAAAGGTCTTATACCTACACATGGCGCTAAAAAGTCGTTTTAACCAAATACCCTAAAACCAATTTGAAGGCTTGCTCTGCACTGCGCTTGTCACGCATTTAGCACCAGGCTGCCGTTTAATTCATAGCAAAAGTTTGCGGTGAGCTTAGGAAGATAGTTTTGCGAAGCTCTGTGACATCGGGTTTGCGATATTTTCAAAATTGCTTGCCAAAATTTTTTAAACTCGGTGTGTCATCATGGTTAAACTCTTGCAGTGCGCTACACTTTATTGCTGAGATTTATACACAATCCCGCAAAGCCTTTGGTTGTGGATGTTTCTATGACTTATCCACTGATTTTGTGGATAACTATGTGCATTAAAATATTATATCTGGCTGCAGGCCAATAAAGACGCGGGGTCAAGAGAAATTAAACGAAATTCAAAAATAAGCTTAACTCTATATATAACAAACACTTATTGTTATTTCTAGGATAAAAGCTCAAAATTCGACCGAGAAAATAAATATTGCATTTAACAAAAAAATCGGTGTGCATTACTTTTTGTTACAAGAAGTTTACTGTACACAATTCAGCAATTTCTGCTGTTAATTATACAAAACCGATATTCTCTACTGAACCGCAATAAATTGGCTGATAGCTATCGCGCGCTTATTTAAACTGAGCGACATTCGAGTAGAATGACGCTCATCTGGTTTTTAGTTGGTTATCGATTTATGAAAAAAACTTTCGATTTGGTTTCTGAATATACGCCTGCAGGCGATCAACCTAAAGCGATTGAAAGTCTAAATGAAGGCTTAGCAGATGGCTTAGCTCACCAAACCTTGCTAGGTGTCACTGGCTCCGGTAAAACTTTTACCATAGCCAACGTGATTGCCGAACAAAACCGTCCAACAATTATTTTGGCGCCAAACAAAACTTTAGCTGCGCAGCTATATGGTGAAATGAAGGAATTTTTCCCTCATAACGCCGTCGAGTTTTTTGTATCTTACTACGATTATTACCAACCAGAAGCCTACGTACCGACCACTGATACCTTTATTGAGAAAGATGCTTCGGTTAACTCGCATATTGAACAGATGCGACTCTCGGCCACTAAGGCGCTATTAGAGCGTAGGGACGTGGTGTTAGTTGCTTCAGTTTCTGCAATTTATGGTTTGGGAGATCCACAGTCGTATTTACAGATGATGTTGCACTTGAGTGTTGGGGATATGATTGACCAACGGGCCATTTTACGACGTCTCGCGGAATTACAATATTCTCGTAATGATGCGGCATTTCAACGCTCAACCTTTCGGGTTAGGGGAGATGTAATCGATGTTTTTCCTGCTGAATCCGATAAAAATGCTTTACGTATAGAATTATTTGACGGTGAAGTAGAACGACTCAGCAGCTTTGACCCGCTCACCGGAGTAGAAGAAGCTTCGATGGTCAGGGCAACTATTTTTCCTAAAACGCACTATGTTACTCCTCGCGAAACTATCGTTAACGCAATTTCTTCCATTAAAGAAGAGTTAAATGAGCGTAAAAGGCAGTTGCTTGACGTTAATAAGCTTATTGAAGAGCAACGAATTTCCCAACGGACTTTGTTTGACATCGAAATGATGAATGAATTGGGATATTGCTCTGGGATTGAAAACTACTCCCGATATCTCTCCAGTCGCGCCCCCGGCGAGCCACCACCAACCTTATTAGATTATCTTCCTGCTGATGGGCTGATGGTGATAGATGAGTCGCACGTCACCGTACCGCAAATTGGCGCGATGTATAAAGGTGACCGTTCACGAAAAGAAAATTTAGTGAATTACGGTTTTCGCTTGCCTTCAGCGCTGGACAATCGACCATTAAAATTTGAAGAATTCGAGTCGATTGCGCCGCAAACTATTTTTGTTTCGGCGACGCCGAGTACCTATGAACTTGAGAAAACTAATCAAGAATTTGTTGAGCAGGTCGTTAGGCCCACAGGGTTGCTGGATCCGGTCATTGAAGTGCGACCCGTTGCCACCCAAGTAGATGATTTACTATCAGAGATCCGAATTAGAACAGCGATTGATGAACGAGTGCTTGTAACTACGCTGACCAAGCGAATGGCCGAGGATTTAAGCGAGTATCTGGCAGAGCATCAAGTTAAAGTGCGCTATTTACACTCCGATATTGATACTGTAGAGCGGGTTGAAATCATTCGAGACTTACGTATGGGGATCTTTGACGTACTGGTTGGGATTAACTTGCTACGAGAAGGCTTAGACATGCCGGAAGTTTCGTTAGTCGCTATTCTAGATGCGGATAAGGAAGGCTTCTTGCGTTCAGAACGGTCTTTGATCCAAACCATTGGCCGTGCTGCCCGACATCCGCAAGGCAAAGCTATTTTGTACGGGGACAAAATTACTGGTTCGATGGATAAAGCTATCTCTGAGACCAACCGACGTCGTGAAATTCAGCATGCTTACAATCAAGAGCGGGGGATTATTCCGCAAAAACTCAACAAAAAAGTTGTCGATATTAGTAACTTTGGAAAATCAAAAGCGCTGCAAGCTACAGAACCACAAGCACAATATCGAACTCTGACTCCAGAGATGATGTTAAAGAAAATTGCTGATTTAGAAAAGCAAATGATTGGTCATGCTAAGGAACTTGAGTTTGAACAAGCCGCAAGCTTGCGTGATAGTATCGCAGAGTTACATCAACAACTTATAAAAATGAGTTAAAAAAAAGCCGCGATGCTAAACGTCGCGGCTTAATAACAATGAATCGTGATTAGTTCGCAGCAAGAATAATTGCGCCAAACTCTTCAGCCATTAATGAAGCTCCGCCAACAAGCGCGCCGTCAATGTCAGCTTGAGAGAACAATTCTTTTGCAGTCGCAGCTTTTACGCTACCGCCGTAAAGAATTTGAACTTTTTCTGCAACACTTGCGCTTTGTGCTGCTAACCAGCCACGGATATGAGCATGAACCGCTTGTGCTTGCTCAGACGTTGCTGACTTACCAGTACCAATGGCCCATACCGGCTCGTAAGCAATCACTGCATTAGCTAGGGCATCAATACCACAAAGCTCAATTACAGCTTTTAATTGAGCTTCAACAACAGCTTCAGTTTTTCCGCTTTCATTCTCTTCAAGCGTTTCACCAATACAAAGAACAGGTACTAATTGGTTTTCCTGAATTGCTTTGAATTTTGCGGCTACGACTGCGTCAGTTTCGTTATGGTATTGGCGACGTTCGCTGTGGCCAACCAAGCTGTAAGTACAGCCGAATTCTTTTAACATGACGGGTGAATTTTCACCTGTAAATGCACCAGAAACGTTCACACTAGCATCTTGCGCGCCGTAAGCGATAGGAGCGTCACCGACTAAGGCTTCTACTTGACCTAAGAAAATCACTGGGGGGCAAATCGCTGTTTGTACATTGGTTGCAGCTTTTGCTGGCTCAATTAAACCATTCACTAACGCAGTAACTGAATCTTTCGTACCGTTTAGCTTCCAGTTACCCATTACAAGAGGTGTTCTCATCACGCTTTCTCCTTTAAGTAAATTGGCTCGATTATAGAGAATAAATTACAAAATCGTAGTGTTTACACGAAATTATCTGGTTAAAACTGAAAGTAGCTGATCTAAAACAAACGATTATGAAAAATGGTCACGAATTTTTTGCCACCAAATCCCCAATTTCTCGTGCCAAACCGCATCATAACGATAGATGAAGCGAGCATCCGGTAAAAATTCGTAAAGGCGTTGTTTTCCTTGGGCTTCTTTCCCTAAGTAATCCGTGGGAACAGGACTAATGTTGTTCGAGTATTGACGGAAGTACTGCAGTGCGCGTTGCATATGGGTTGCACTGGTAATCAGCGCTGTAGGTCGTTGACCAATATAACTAGCGATGACTGCGGCTTCTTGCTCTGTATCCATCGCTTTTGGAATGGTGATAATATTGGCTGGCGGAATATTAGCTGCTGTAGCAACCTTTTGCATTAATTCAGCATTACTATTGGGATCGCTTCCACCATAACCAGATACGATTAAGCGGCTCTGTGGATTCACAAGACTCAATTCGATGCCCTTAGTGATGCGGGCAAAAGATGAACGACTGAGTTGCTCAGTAGGGGACAACAAGGGGTCACTGATATGTCCGCCCCCCAAGACCACAACAAAGTCAAAACTATTGACCAGCTGACTCGGAGGCAGAACTTGTCGCTCGTTTGCGATTAACTGCTGATTAACCCACCAAGGATTACTGGTAAGCAATAATATGACTAAAGCAGGTAAAAGGGTGATCGCGGCGCGATAAGGCCGTTTAGTGAGGCAAAAGTAAAGTGATAACACCAAAAAAAATAGCGAAATGTTGAGAGGCATCAGTAACGAACCTAACCATTTTTTTACAATAAAACCTAAACTTAAATCCATATAGCTGGTTCTCTAGTTTGCGATGCAAGCATCTTAATCTATCCTTATTCATAGGTGTTTAAAATTATCAAAAATCTCGACTTAATCCAAATTAATGCGTTAAATCAAAATTTACTTGTTATTTTTTCCTCTACATAAAGACAGCTTTCTAAACTTAAGGTAATCTTCGCTCAATACAGGCAAGTAATTAGCAGTGAGGAAAGTATGTTTGAGCGTGTTTCCGCGGCCGCGGCAGATCCCATTTTAGGTTTAACTGAAGCTTTTAAAGCCGATCCCCGTCCTAACAAGATTAATCTAGGAGTCGGTATTTATAAAAACGAAGCTGGTGCAACTCCAGTTTTAAAGACCGTTAAAATTGCAGAGCAGAAGTTACTGGAAACGGAAAGTAGTAAGTCTTATCTTAGTATTGAAGGTAATCCTGCTTATGGCTTGGAAGTACAGAAACTGTTGTTTGGTGAAAATAGTGAAATCGTAAGCAGCCAACGCGCTTTTACGGCTCAGTCGCCAGGTGGTACCGGGGCTCTGCATAATGCCGCTGAATTCGCTTATAATCATTTAGGTGTACGTACTGTTTGGGTGAGTAACCCAACTTGGGCCAACCACGGCAATATTTTTAAAGCCTTAGGCCTTGAAGTAAAAGCTTACGATTACTACAACCCAGAGACCCAAGATCTCGACTTTGCAGCGATGTTAAGTTCTTTAGAGCACGTTAGTGCGGGCGACTTAGTGCTTTTCCACGGCTGTTGTCATAATCCTACTGGCATCGACCCAACAATTGAACAATGGCAGCAATTAGCCAATTTAGCAGCAAGCAAAAAGATATTGCCATTGTTTGATTTCGCTTACCAAGGGTTTTCTATAGGTGTGGAAGAAGACGCCGCTGGTTTGCGACTTTTTGCCGAACAAATTAAAGAGTTAATGGTTGCCAGTTCTTTTTCTAAAAACTTTGGCTTATATAATGAGCGGGTGGGTGCATTCACTTTGGTTGCTCAAAACAAAGAGCAGGGCGCCGCGGCATTTAGCCAAGTAAAAGCAGGTATTCGAGCGAACTACTCGAACCCACCATCTCACGGCGCTGCTGTGGTGACTACAATTTTGCAAAACCCAGAGCTAAAAGCGCAATGGCATAGCGAAGTCACAGAGATGCGTGAGCGGATTAAAGAAATGCGTGACTTGTTTGTTGCCACGTTAGCTGAAAAAGGCGCTGAGGGTGATTACAGCTTTATTCAGCGCCAGAATGGTATGTTCTCGTTCTCTGGTTTAAGTAAACAACAAGTGCAAATCTTAAAAGAGCAACATGCGGTATATATTGTTGGCTCGGGTCGGATCAGCGTCGCCGGGATGACCAAAGACAATATGCAAGCATTATGTGAAGCGATAGCAGCGGTTGTGTAGCAAGTAAACAATAAGGCTTAGCTTGCTAAGCCTTATCCTATCACGACATTGCGCCCCTTCTTTTTCGCTTCATACAAGGCATTATCTGCATCTTTTATCACTTCCTCTGCACTGGCGTGTAGATTAGATTTCTCTGCCACTCCAATACTTACCGTAATTTGTACCGTATTTTTAGGCTCGGGTTGTTCCCCTCGGCGTGATTTATCGCTGGTATTACGACTGTTATTATCACGAATAGCGAAAGGGGTTTGAGCAATGAGCTCGCGTATGTCATCTAAAAATATTTTGGCATGCTCGAGTTGCTTGCCCTTAAATAATACAGTGAACTCTTCTCCCCCATAACGAAACACTTGACCTCCACCTTCAATTTGGTCTAGCTTTGCTGCCACCATCGCCAAGACATCATCACCCACATCATGGCCATAGGTATCATTAAATTTTTTGAAATGGTCAATATCCACCATGGCTAGGCAATAGTTTTTAGACAATCCAGCTAAGCGCTCGAATAACATGCGTCGACCTAATAATCCGGTGAGCTCATCGCGATAAGCCAGTTCATGTGAAGCATTAAATCCACTGAACAACATGATTAACATCGATGCCGTAAAAAAAATTGAAGAAATTGCTTCTCTGTCGAGAAAAATCAGCGGAAAGGTACTGGCTAAGAAACTAAAAAACAGTCCAATCGAAATACTGGTTGGTTTATTGATGAAACGAACAAATGAGATAACCAAACAAAACATGATGAACCCGAGCGCATTTAGGCTAATCACGAGGCCTTCGAGCGGGTGGGGGCTAAACCATTGTTTAATCATACCTTGCATATCGAGGGCTAAAAAGTCGATGATGATTGGTATGCTTAGCATTTGTAATGCTAAGCAAATATACCAAACAAGAGCTCGCCGAGTTATCCAGCCGTTATCTTTGACTAATTGATTAAGAAACAAGTTGAAAGGAATGAATAAACCGAGCACAGTGAAGCAGGTCGAAGCTGTTGGCTCTGCAAGCGGTTGTTGTAAGTAGTTGACTATTAACCAATAACTAAAAGTATTTACAAGTGCTACCACGAATAACTGCCGTCGGTTAAACTGCAGTGCCAGCATTGTAATAATGGTAGCGAAGCCATAGGGTAACCAATAAATGAGTTCGCGAATATTAGTAGACAAGCTTGAATACCAAATTAGTGCCCCTGTCGCTATCATCAAAATGGCGAGGGACGGGAATACATTATGGCTTGTTAAGCGACTTTCCATAAATTTCAAGTAATTGAGTTTGGAATGATTTTATAGAATATTTAACTAATTTAAAATCGATATAGGCCAATAAGCAGTCTGGCCTCGAAGTTTTCTACAGTAACTGCATATTAGTCTTTGATATTATGCAGTTACTGTTCTAATTTTACTGTAACGAAAAAATACGGAGCAGCGCATGAGTGACTTTCTGTTCATTGATGATACTGAAGAACCAGTAAAAAAAGTTACCAAAGCATCTTGGAAGTTATTGGTTATTGATGATGAAGCTGAAATTCACTCGGTAACGCGCTTAGTGCTGTCTGGGGTTGAAATTGATGGTTATCAGTTAGAGTTTCTTTCTGCTTATAGTGCGGAGGAGGCGCGCCAAATATTTAATGAGCATGATGATATCGCGATTGCTTTAGTCGATGTGGTGATGGAAACCGATCATGCTGGCTTGGAATTAGTTCGCTGGATCCGCGAAACCAAAGAAAACCATGCTACGCGGTTGATTTTAAGGACCGGTCAGCCAGGGCAGGCTCCAGAAGAGTCGGTGATTAAAGATTACGATATCAATGATTATAAGAGCAAAACAGAATTAACCGCCACCAAGTTAAAAACCATTACTTATTCAGCGATCCGTTCTTACCGAGATATTCTATTCATCGAACGTCATCGCTCTGGTTTGTTGAAGGTTATCGAGTCCACATCCTTAGTTTTAAAGAGTAAAACACTTTACCACTTCGGATCAGCGGTGTTAGAGCAGTTGGTTGAATTGTTTCAGTTAGAAACGTCGGCAATGTATATCACCACCTTAACTGAAGACGTATTACATCATCAGTCGTTTAATGTATTGGCTGCGACCGGTGATTTTGTGACGAATGAGCACAATGAATCTGATTTTGATCAGAGTAAGATCCCTGATAACGTAAAAGCATTGCTCAAACACGCGTTACAAGAGCGTAGAACCATCGTAAATGAAGACTGTTATGTTGGATTTTACTCAACCGATAATCGTAGTGTTAGTCTGCTTTATGTACAACATGAGAAACCGCTTGATGATATAGAAAAGGGCTTGTTAGAAGTATTTGCGACTAATATCGCATTAACTTTCGAAAACCTCACGATTAAAGAAGAGATCCAAGATACCCAAAAAGAACTTATTTTTATTATTGGTGACGCCATTGAACAACGTAGTAAAGAAACTGGATCGCACGTTAAACGGGTGTCGTTGATTTGCGAACTAATGGCTAAAAAATTAAATTTTGACCCTGAATTTGTTGAATTGTTTAAATACGCGGCCCCATTACATGATTTGGGTAAGATTGCTATACCGGAGTCGATTCTGCATAAACCTGGTAAGCTAGATGCTCAGGAGTGGGAGGTGATGCAAACTCACGCTCAAGTTGGTCACGATTTGCTTGCCGATTCCAATAAGATTATTGCCCGTCTCGGAGCCGAAATATCTATTTGCCATCATGAAAAATGGGATGGTAGCGGATATCCTCGTCAATTAGCGGGGGAAGACATTCCTTTAGTGGGCCGAATCATGGCTATTACCGATGTATTTGATGCTTTGGGGTCGAAGCGCTCTTATAAAGAGCCCTGGTCGAACGCAGAAATCAAACAATTTATCATCGAACAAAAAGGAAAACACTTTGATCCAACCTTAGTTGATCTGTTAATCGAGAATTTTGACGAGTTCTTAGAAATTCGCAACAGCCATCCGGATTAACGATCGATAGCTAATAGGCCAAAGGCTAATATTTTCGTGTTATTGCATTGAATTTACTTAATAAAAAGCGCATTCTCTTCATTTAACTAGCTCTGTGCCTAAGCGCTCAGAGCTCAGCTATATCGAATAGGCGCTACAGTGGCACTAAAACCCACCATCTATAAATTGCGGATCTCTCTCTCTGATTTAAACCGTAATTACTATGACACACTCAATTTAACCATTGCCCAACACCCTTCTGAAACGCTTGAAAGGATGATGGCTCGGGTAATGGCTTATTGCCACAGTGCAGAACAAGGTTTGGAGTTTACCAAGGGCTTAAGTGAAATCGAACAGCCCGACCTTTGGTCGAAGTCTCTCGATGGTCAGGTTCAACTATGGATTGATGTGGGGGAACCCAGTGCTGAACGCATTAAGAAGGCGACGCGTCTCGCGGAAACGGTAAAAGTGTATAGTTTTAACTCTAAATCAAATACTTGGTGGCAACAAATCCAAGGAAAACTGACTCGGTTGGATTTGCAAGTTTGGCAACTTGATTGGCAAGAGGTTTGTAAACTGGCATCTTATGTGGAGCGAACCATGGATCTATCGGTGACGATTACCGAACAATCTGCCTATGTCACGATTGGTAGTCATGAATTAGATATTAACTGGAAGCCGCTTCAGTTGCCGATTTCAGATTAAGTGAGAGTTAAAATATTCAAGCTTAATTCCACCAGCATTATTAACTATATGAATCGCTTAACCACAACATTTTTTATATTTTTTACCGCTGCCACAATCGCAAGGGTCATTGCGTTTTGGGGTTTTATCAAAAATAGCTGTTTGCGGTGTATCTAATAAAACTTTTAGCGCTTGGATATCTTCCTCGGTCTCAGGTGCTAAGACGATATTGGCAATCAGTTGTAGCTCTGATAACTGGGTTTCAAGCTCAAGCTTTCGCGCCTCAGTTTGTACTCTCAGCTGAAGAGGATTTTCAGCCGAACCTGGCTTGATGTTTCGTTTTGTACTAAAACCAAAACTCTCATATTTAGGTCTTTTCTCGATTTTTCCCTTATAAAAAAACTTTGACATCACTCGAGTCCTCTCGCTAAAAAATAATACGGAGCATGCTTATACAGCAATTACGAGGCTAAAGAAACCTTCTCGTTAGGTAAAGTTTAATAGCTTGTGGACCCGACTTAACTCATAAGGCAATGCAAATTTATCATTGGCATTTTTTACTCTAGCCAAGAGTGAAGTCTAAGACGGCAAGCATAAGCTTTCTATAGAGAGGTCATTTGCATCGGGACGTTCAATGGATAAAAAAAAACCACTACATAATAGAGTGGTGTCCATAAGGGAGGATTTGTTTTCAGCCATCACTGAAAATGTATCGTCATCAAGCAAACAGTGACGATGAAAGTAGTTTAAAAACGCGAGAGCTAATCAAATATTTGATAAGTTCTATTTGATTAAAGCAGAGCATCTCAGTTTTATTAACTGTAAACATTAACAGTTGTGAAACCGAACGACTTGTACGCGATATTTATGTCTTTCTATTTAGTACAAAAATTGACATGTCTTTCACTTATAGGGCAGTCTATCAAGCAAACTTTCCCTTGATTATGGTTGGGATAGATTGGTGAATAGTGTATATATGTAGCCAATGCCATTTATGTAGATTTAACAATGCCTAGACCCAAAATACCTCGCAATATATGCGGTACGGCAGCAGATAGCTGTTTTAAGCCAAATCGGATCCCAATGAGTGAACTGGAGAAGGTTCAGTTGGATAAAGACGAATTTGAAGCTTTACGTTTGGTTGACCAAATGAAAATGCAACAGCAAAAAGCGGCAATAGAAATGGGGGTTTCACGGCAAACTCTTGCCAATATTCTTAAGTCAGCTCGCTTTAAGGTAGTCGATTGCTTAAGTAATGGTAAAGCGTTAATGATGCATAGTGAAAATGATGAGAATATTGAGTGAAGCTAAAGCGGAGCATGTTTAAAACAAAAACGCTGAGATAACAAATTGTTGCTTCACTTAAAGGCTCCAATCCTATCGGGCATGGTTATCTACATGTCGTTTTATCGAAGAGCACCAGGGTGAAACCGATTGCAATCGTTATAGGGCTAAGTAAAATCTTGTTCGCTCGTTTAGAACAACTATAGGTATCGGCATGTCAGAAGTTATAATTAACAGTTTTTATTGTCATTTACGGGCAAAAACTAAGTATATAAATTGGATTATTCCTTTCTGCGTTTGTGTATGTGTTGTGTTTGCGGTTCATTACGTGTTAGTTCACCGTGAGTTAAAATTATTAGAAAGTTATGGTGATTCTGCTTTTGCAACAGCAATGGATATTGGAAACGAGGTCGATCACAGTATCCGCATCGCAAATAGTGTTAAAGATGACTTTTGCTCTAGTAGCGATATCCGTTTTTTGACAGAAGTGATGTTTGCGTATGAGTATATAGTCGATGTTGGTCGAGTTGATAATGGCCATGTGGCTTGTACCGTTAAGCTTGGTTCCTTAACCCCCCCAGTAGAGCTTGGCACCTACACTATTAAACACAAAGAAAAGCTGATTCAACAGGATAATGGTCTGTCTGCAAAAGAAGCGAGTAATATAAGAGTATTTTCCAAGGGAAGTGTGATTGTCAGCGTTAACGACATGTTTTTTCATAATGTTGACTTATCGTCTCTATCTTTACATGGCATGGGGGGGATCTTATACAACAAACAAACTAAGCAAGTGGTTCAAAAGTTTGGAGAAGTTTCCGAGATAGATGTTTCTAGTCTATTAGGAAAGCAAAACTTTAATTGGTTACCGTTACCGAATAACTTCTTGGAGCATCGAGAATGTAACGATGACTATAATATTTGCTTAGTGGTGTTTCAAATCAAGCCCGGCATTTATCAATTGGATCTATTTTTGATAGTCTTTCTTGGTCTGATTGGATTCTCAATTGGTAAGTTATTTTTATGGAAATATAAAGATTACTACTACGGGCAGCAAGCATTTACCAGAGCCCTGAGTCATGCGATAAACAATAATCAAATCTATCCGGTTTATCAGCCAAAGGTTCATTTAAGCAACGGTAAAATGGCTGGGGTTGAGGCGTTAGCGCGATGGCACGATCCGCAATTAGGGCAGATTTCGCCAGAAATCTTTATTGCTGCAGCAGAACAATCACTACTGATTAGTAAACTAACGCGTAAGTTTATCGTGAAGGTTTTCGATGATCTAAATACCCCTGAGTTTGTGAATGCTGGTTATACCGTGAGTATTAACATTGCAATTTCAACCTTGTTAGAAGAAGATTTTTTCGATTTTATTGAAAGTCAGCGGATTAAAACGCAACTGCCAACAGAAAATATTATTTTAGAAATCACGGAACGTTCTTCCGCTGACTTCAAGCAGATGTCTGCCTATGCCAAGCGATTTTCGAGAGCGGGTTATAAAATATCTTTAGATGACTTCGGTACGGGAATGTCCAACCTTACTTGGATAAATACCTTTGAACCGAATGAAATCAAAATAGACAAAGAGTTTACTCAGGCGATTGACTGCGACACTCTAAATAAATTAACTCTGGAAGGTATATTTGGCTTGTTAGAGAAGTTCAACGTGCACGTTGTTTTTGAAGGGATCGAAACACAAGTGCAATTGAACTATATATTGCAACGTTCACCTCAAGCGATCGGCCAAGGCTGGCTGTTTGCTAAGCCGCTAGAGCCATCGGCTCTATTTGATTATATTGAGCGAGATGGTTAATACCTCGATTGTTTGAAGTCTGCATGTTGCTTTTTATTCGAGGGTAATTGAGAGCCGTAGCTAACAGCTTCTTAGTATTTTTTCTACACCGAGTTGTATCGCAAACAGCATCGGCTTAAGCTCGAGTGGTAGGCTTACAATAAGCGGTGTCGAGATTCTAATAAGGAAGAACCAGCTTGCTTGATGCAGAAAGTAGCGGTTTTTCAGTTTTATCGAAAGCAATATATTTAGAATAAAAAGCCCAAGCTGGTGCCTGGGCTTTTAACTTGGTGAACTTAAGCTGGAAGTGAAGCGTGAGCTTTTCGTCTAAATCCCATAACGCCAAGCCCCATCAACAACATCGCCAGTGACGCTGGTTCTGATACTTGAGGCGTGTTGGCGATTTGGTCACCAAATGAATCTGCGATATAGACGTTTATTAACTCAAATGATTCGGCTGAAAAAGCCGACTGAGCGGTAAAGCTCGCACTGGCTAGTTCAAACACGCCAACCGGAACGTCTAGGCTATCAAACCATAGGCTGTAAACACTTAGTGTATTACTGGCTGATAAGAACGCATCGGTTACCATTGCCCACTGGGTGTTTAAGACATTAAATCCGCTGTCTTGGTAGCTGGCCAAGGTTTCATCAAAGCGCAGACCAAAATCTAGTTCGGCGATATCTGCTGCCGAATTATCAACCATCATACGTACATCCACTAAGTCACCAGTGGCATATTGACTGGCATTTGTTTCCAGTGAGATAAACGCTGCATTGGCTTGTAATGTGAACAATGTTGCAAGCAGTGTGATTATATATTTCATCGGTAATTCCCTTAGTGAGTTGCACAACGAGCGCGAGTACAAAGATCCATTAAACCACGTAGGTCACGGCGATTAATCTGGCCATCGTGATTGAAGTCGTAAGCTAAGTCGCTTATCAAAGCCGAGCGGATCGCTTGATAAAACAAAGATACATCCAATGAATCAATATCAAGATCTCCATCAAAGTCCCCAATCAATTCCTGAGGTTTAAAACTCAAAGCAACAATCACGGGGTCATGGTCTGACGCTCGGTAGGCGTCAGCGTACTTTGGCAAATCGCCGCTGTACTCGGATGAATATTCAAATAAGCTCGACTCAACGGCGTTAATGTTCCATTCGGCAGCATCTACCAGATGTGATATCAAACTAGGAGACGCCAATATGTAATCTAAGGTGCCGACTTCATCATTGTAAGAGTAGCCATAGGCGTTTGGATGGAATGCTTTTACCACATTGGTGTATCCATAGGATTTGGTGATAACAGCCCCCTCATCACCGTGTAATGGGGTCTCTCCCACATAAGTGCTACGAGCAGTCTTCACTTCGTAGTCGGTTGGTAAATGAGCGATATCGGTTAATACGCTAATTGGATCTTCAGCCGCGTATGAGTTTAAATCGCCAATAATGAGCTTGTGTCCTGACACCGCCATTAAGCTTTCACCCAGTTGATAAGCAGCCGATACTCTTAGATTCTCACATGAGCCTTGACGGTTTGGATCTTGTCCTTGTTGTATTGCCACGTCTTCCCAGCAGGTTGAGCCCTTTGACTTGAAATGATTGACTGCAACCGTCAGCGTTTGGTCGCTGCCATTAATGCTAAAAGTCGGAGTGATCGCATCGCGCTGGTAGTTATTACCATCTTCATCGCCTACAGCAGGCGCATGTTGTTCTGGCATTTGCAGTACCTGCATTTGCTTCAGAGTCACCTTCGCGGGTTTATAAATCACTTGATTGGTGATTGCATCGGTGCCGACTTGTTCAAGCTCTCCGTCCCAAGCAATCTGGTATTGATCCGCTAGCGGTAATTCAGCATTTAGCTGGCTAACCAGATCAACAATGGCTGAGTTAGCCCCAAAGCCATTGTTCTCTATCTCCATTAAACCGACAATATCTGCGTTCATCGCTTTAAGTGCCGCCACTATCTTATCGGCCTGCATTTCAAACTCTACCAGTGTCGTTGCGCCCCGGTTTTGCCCTTTAGGGTTAGCTGCTCCACCAAATGGTGAATTAAAGTAATTCAGCACATTGAAGGTTGCCACCTGTAGGTCCCCTTTGGTGAGTTCAGGCGTATTAGTACGGTCATTCTCTTCATGAATAAAGCTATCTGTGTGAGCTTGGTTGGTCACATATAAGCGATATTCTGCATATGAATATCCCAGCACACCGTGAAGGCCGTCCACTAAGTCGCCAATTCGAATGTAATCCTCGGTCGAGCCGTTTTGATCAATGTCAGTAACACCAAACTCAGGATACCAAGGCACAACGCCATTGCTTGCTTTTTCAAAACTTTCGATAACGATTCGTTGGTCTTTATTATTAGCCAATTGCTGCTCTGCAGGGCTATCAATCACATCATCGTAAGTAACTGGCGTATTCAACTGATTAGGATGGAAGTTGACTCGTTGATGAGCGACTACCATATTGTTGCGGTAAGCACTGTAATCAAAGCCGTAAGTTCGAGTGACTCGCAGATCAGATGTTTTCTCTAATGATACGAGCATGCCTTCGTAGCGTTCTAAGGTCTCACGGAAACTCTCATCTGAACTCAGGGTTTGTAGCGGCGTTGCTTCAATTGATTCCCCAGAAGAAACTCGTTCTACTTGAGATCCTAATAAAGTCGTCCAACCATAGTTTTCATTCACCTTACCAATCACCACCACTTTATCGCCAACATTCAAGCCGGCTAAATCTGCGTAGTCAACAAACAGACCGTCTGAGGTTAGTGGGTTGTTGTCACCTTGTTGGTCTTGGATAAAAAAGCCTTGGTTAATGTCGTTACCAAGCGCTTTGTTTTGGATCGCAGTGATCACACCTTCAGTTTGATAATTTTCAGTTGATAGATAACCGGAATCAATTAATGGCGAAAACCAAGAGTCGCCTTGGATATCCATAATAGTCACTTCGCTTGCTTCTACAGCTGGGCTATTTCCATCAGCCAGCTGCCCTAAATCAGAACTATCGTTTTTGCGGCGAACTTCCCATTGCGCCAGATTAAACGCTGTACTAGGTGTGTAGTCGATACGCACTAGTGTTTGATCTTTCCCAAAATTAATGTCACCCATAACACCAATGATGTCGACGATGGTATCGTTTAAAAATAGCGCGATAGGATCATCGCCATTAAAGTTAATAACATTAGCGTCTGACTGATCTGTCACTAGCTGAATATCGCTGTTTGCACTGGGGTGAGACAGTACAAATACAGAATGAGGCGCGATAGTCACATTATCGAGAGCCATTGATTGCCCCCAAGTATCTCGACCATTGGTTGCTTTTTTTAGACTATAACCGTTGAGGGTTATTGCATTCTCTGAATCATTGGCAATTTCAATCGCCTTGTTATACGAGCTACCTTCAATGTACTCCGACAAGAAGATTGTCGATTGCGCCTGCGGTGCCAGCAATGTGGCCACCGTAGCCGCAAGAATATTCATTTTCATAGTCAATCCATTTTCTATTGGTTAAAAACATGCACAAAAATTCAAGGAAACCGCGTCAGCTAAAAGCAAGTGCATTTTCCTTGGATAAATAGTGGTGAGGCCTAGCATTAAGGATGTTTTGTTGCATTGATTAGGGATTCGGCTTCTGCCGTGACCAACGAAACTGAGAAATATCGCGCAGAAGGGCACAGCAATTAGATTTGCGTGATAATTCATTTCAAACTCCATTTTGAACGAATAACTAGGGCTTCTAAATTATGGAACGCATAAGATCTGCAACAAATTCAGGGCTTAGCGACGAGGATTAAAATAGAATGATTTTTTGACAGTTGTGTGTCAATCGGGTGAAGTTATTGTCAATACTAAGTTTGTATCGTGGATGCATCTAGATGCTGGCAGGCCAATATCTGATTGAAAGCGCAGTATCTCATCGTTTGTTAAATACGCTTAAAAATCTGTGGGAGTGAGAAAGTGTCTTTAATTTAAAAGCTCGCCACATAGCGAGCTTTTAAGGCTTATAGGTGATTAGGTCTCAGTTTTGTCGTTATTGAGGGGGGGATGTTTCCGCTTTATTACATCGGGCACCACGGCTAAGCCATGTTGAGTCGCTGATGCGCCTCTGAAGGCTTATCGGCTACTGACTGAACGATGTCTTTCCAAATCTGCTGAAAATGACCGCGAAGACACTCGCTTTGCGTGGTTCATTGAATATAGGCGAATGAATGATCAGATGAAGATCCCGATATAACTTGGCAAGATTCCCAACAACCCGTAATTTTGCCATCCTGAAGTTGGAAATGTGCCAGCACCTCCAGTAATGACTCTGAATTGTCTTGTTTGACAAGATGGACATAATGATGAGTTAGTACATCAGATCCTTGTTCTGCAATGGCCTTAAACTCTATAGTCAGGCTTTTCGTTTCATTTTTCAGTTTTTTTAAATGTAAATAAAATTCTTCATAATTGAGTTGATGTCCATCCGCATATTGGCGGTAGGTCTTTGAAAAAAAACGCTCGACCACCGACAGTTCTATAAGTTCTGAACTAAACAACGTTTTAAAAACATGGCGAACTAAATCTCGATTATTTGAATATTTCATGCTGGATCTCATTAGAGGGGAATTGAGTGCCTATGCTACCTGCGTATTTAGCGGTATTCTTTCTACATTAGGACAACTTATATAGAATATAGGCCAACATGAATCGCATGAAGATCTCCAATATTCAGCATATACACGATCACGAAACTGATTGGCATCGCCACGCCAGAGGCCAGTTATTCTGGGTGACTAAAGGTATACTTAGCGTGGATACTGTTGAATCCAGTTGGACTTTAGCACCCGGTTGTTTAGGTTGGATCCCCGCTGAGTGTTCACATCGGGCAAAGGTTATCGTTGGTTGTCAGGGAAAAATACTAAGATTGGATCCAGACGTCATTACGGCTGATAACACGATGGAAAAACTAGTAAAAACACCGTTGCTTATACATGCAATATTGCTTCGCTTAACCGCCACAGAGCATTTAGTCATGGAGGGGGCGATGCACCGTTTACTGGGTGTTCTGTTTGATGAAATATCATCAGCGGAGCGAACTAACTTTGAGCTTCCAATGCCTCGTGATAAACGATTAACAAAGTTAGCCGCTTATTTATTGTCTACTCCCGATGCTCCTTTCTCAAAAGCAATGCTCGAAAAAAGATTTGCCTTAAGTGGGCGTTCAATTTCTCGCTTGTTTATGCAACAAACTGGGATCACTTTTAAGCAATGGAGAGCATTAGCAAAATTACAGCATGCGCTTCGTTTACTTGAGAGTCCGTTATCGATTAGCGATATCGCCTTATCTTGTGGCTACAGTAGTACCAGTAGTTTCATATATGCATTCAAACAACATCTTGGTGAGACACCGAATTATTATAGGAAGGGCCAATTGAGTGGCAGGCTTAACCAATCATAAGGCAGTGCAGTGATGTAATTGAGAAGGCATTTAGTAAATTTAATGATTCTGGATAGCTGTTGTATTGATGGACACTCGATATACAAAATAAAAAGCCCAAGCTGGTGCTTGGGCTTTTAACTTGGTGAACTTAAGCTGGAAGTGAAGCGTGAGCTTTTCGCCTAAATCCCATCACGCCAAGCCCCATCAGCAACATCGCCAGTGACGCTGGTTCTGATACTTGAGGCGTGTTGGCGATTTGGTCACCAAATGAATCTGCGATATAGACGTTGATTAACTCAAATGATTGGGCTGAAAAAGCCGACTGAGCGGTAAAGCTCGCACTGGCTAGTTCAAACACGCCAACCGGAACGTCTAGGCTATCAAACCATAGGCTGTAAACACTTAGTGTATTACTGGCTGATAAGAACGCATCGGTTACCATTGCCCACTGAGTGTTTAAGATATTAAATCCGCTGTCTTGGTAGCTGGCCAAGGTCTCATCAAAGCGCAGACCAAAATCTAGTTCGGCGATATCTGCTGCCGAATTATCAACCATCATACGTACATCCACTAAGTCACCAGCGGCATATTGACTGGCATTTGTTTCCAGTGAGATAAACGCTGCATTGGCTTGTAATGTGAACAATGTTGCAAGCAGTGTGATTATATATTTCATCGGTAATTCCCTTAGTGAGTTGCACAACGAGCGCGAGTACAAAGATCCATTAAACCACGTAGGTCACGGCGATTAATCTGGCCATCATGATTGAAGTCGTAAGCTAAGTCGCTTATCGAAGCCGAGCGGATCGCTTGATAAAACAAAGATACATCTAATGAATCAATATCAAAATCTCCATCAAAATCGCCAATCATTTGCTTACCCCATTTATTGAGGATCGCCCGATACTCTTTTGCGGTGACTGGTAACACGGTTCCGTGGCGTGGTCGCGACGGTAAAGTGTAATCCTTGGCTAAGCTCCAGTTACCACTGGATAGGTCGGTTGTTTCAAAGGGAATGTAACCACGGCCACCAAATTCATCGATAAACAAGTACCACTTCTGCTCGGTATTGGATTTAAATACTAAGGGACCTTCACCTTGGCTCATATCCCCTTTACCAATACACTCACTTTGGAAATCCCAATTATCGTTATTAAGAGTCGTTGATGTTTCCGAAAGAATGAACTTACCACAGGCCGACTCCGACGCTGAGCGCTCGTCTTTAGTAAACCGGTAATAAACATCATCATGTTTGATCAAGGTTGAATCGATAGTGGAGTAGCCTTCATCGACCCATACCTGAGCGTCACTAAAGTTCACAAAGTCACGGGTGAGGGCATACATCATTTTATTGTAGGTACCATTGGAATGGCTGGCGTCGTTATATATTTTAGAGGCCCAAAAAACCACGTACGCATTTCGCTCGGGATCCCAAAAGGCTTCTGGTGCCCAGGTATTACCAGCAGTGTCTGGTGAGACTTGCACCAGGCGTGCATCACTCCAGTTCACCAAATCGTTAGATTCCCAAACGAGTAGCGAACGAGACCCCCAAGTTTGAGAGCGTCCCCAATCCCAATTACCGTAGATTTTCAGATCGGTTGCAATCATGAAGAACTTATCGCCTTCGGGGGAGCGAATAATAAATGGATCGCGAGCTCCTTTTTCTCCTAATGTGGTGGATAGTACTGGCTGTTCGCTATTTAAAGTTTGCCAATCGAGCGGGTTGTTACCATTAGACAGGGCGAAATAAACCTGCTCTCCATCGGCTGTTCCTTCACCAGTAAAGTAGCTGAACATATACGCTTCGAAATCGTCTAATGTGGTGAGTGGCGGTACGGTCGCAATAAAGGTTTTGGTAGCCGACTCTTCGCCTTTAGTTATCGTAGCTGTTAATGTCACGGTTTGAACTAAACCGCAGAGCTTGTTACGCGGTTCGGCAACACAGACCGGAGCCCGTGTGACGAGACCATCGGGGGTAATCACATCGGTATTATCTGATGACCAAGAAATGTTGGTTTCATATTTACCCTGGGTTGCGAGAAATATATGTCCACGCACATCATCAACATTAACGATTGCTAACGCTTCGCTATCAGCCGCGACAGACTCGGCATCATCGAGCTGAATTTCAGCAAGCGCTTGTTCTGCGGTAGTGGCTATCACGCTGGCGCTTAGAGCCCCATTCCAAATTTGGAAGTCGTCAAAGCGACCATGTAAGAAGTTATCGCCGCTGTAAAGTGACCGACCGAGGAAATTGGCAAGGGTGGTCCCATCACCGATGTCGGCAGGTGTGATTGTGATATTGGTGTTGCGCGCAACTTCTACGCCGTCTAAGTACACAATCCCAATACTGCCTTTTAAGCTATAAGCTAAATGATGCCATTCGCCCCGACTCAAATTACTACCAGAAGTCCCGGTATTTTGCTCACAAGACCAATGACAAGTTGACAGGGTGGTTCGGTAATAGTTACCCGTAGTGAACAGATATCCGTTACCATTACTCCCCGAAGTATTTCCTAAACCATAAATGAAATAGGGAGATGGCTGGTCGTTTTCGATAAAGACCTTAGTCATCACCGTGATTTCATCGAGGCCCGCCATTAAGTTATCGGGCAGATCGATATAAGCATCTTTACCGTCTAGTTCTGCAACGTCGCCGTCTAAAGTAACCCCTCCTTCAACGGTTCCATGGTGGTTGTTACCGGAAGCATCGGTGATCACACTTGAGGTTGGTGCGTCATCGAAGGGATACCACAGCACCAGTTGCGGTACCGTTGCGGCTATTTCTTCCGGACTTAAGGCACCGTTCCAGATTTGGAAATCCGCAAAATCACCATAGAAGTAATTATCGGCACTATACAGCGAGCGTCCCAAGAAGTTATCTAAGGTGATACCGTCGCCAATGGTGCCTGGCATGAGAGTGATAGCATCGTTTCGAGCGACTTCAACCCCATTCAAATATAAAATGCCGAGGTTATTGTCTTGGGTATAAGCAATGTGTTGCCAAGAACCCCTTGGTAAATTAGCACTCGCAGTTGCGGTACTTTGTTCGCAACTCCAGTGACAGCTAGACAGCGTGGTACGGTAATGATTGCCGGTGGTGAACAAATAACCATCACCATATGCGCCAGAAATATTGCCTAATCCATAAATAAAATACGGAGAAGGCTGACTGTTCTCGATAAAAATTTCAGCGGTAATCGAAATCGCGTTTAAGCTTGTGAGTAAATTGTCTGGCAGGTCGATATAACCGTCTATGCCATCAAAATGCGCGGCTCCGCCAGTGAGCGTGACGCCGCCAATAATGTCAGCATCATAGCCATGACCAGAGGCATCAGACAGAGTAGTTGAACCGGCAGGATCGTCAAACGGATACCACAATATTTGCTCAGCTGCATTGGCTGCATATGAAGCACTTAGCAGGGATACCGCGATACCGACTGACCGCATAATATTGCAGGGTCGCCATCGGCTAACATGTGGTAAGTTCAGTTGTATTTTCATCTCGTATATTCCTTATACTTATTATTTTATTTGTAGAGTTATCAATTACCAACATCAGGGTTTGAGATTGGTAATCTGAAAGACTAGACCAATTCAGAAGGTTTGACCTATTTTTATTTCGACTGGTGTATTAAATTAGAATAGACCTCCAAAAATTTAGCCTATTAAGGTAAATCAGTTGCTGATCACCGCTGTGATTTTTTAGTTAACGAAGGTCTCGAATAACGTTTGCTGGAAGTGAAAGCAAATGATAATGACAGTCTGAACTGCGCATATTGGTCGCCAGTGCTGCTGTTCATTTAGCAATTGCCCTTGAGTTACCCTCACAGCCTTAGTCTCAAGACTAAAAAGGGTATTAACCTCAACTTAGCTTGAGGTTTTATCTTTATCCCAAATAACGACGAAGGGATAAAGAATGCAAAATAATTACGTAAAGGAACTTGCCAAGAGAAGTTTTCAAGAAGGTCCGGTAAAAGCGCCTTATAAGAAGCGTAAAGGTTTTAATCAAGGACCGAATATCTTTATCGGCGTATTCGCCTCGGTGATGTTAAGTGCAGTTGTTTACTTCATTTAATATAGAATCAAGTTGCTACGCCAGCCTCAGTCGGTTAATTGTAGCCGCGACTAATCGCGCTAAACCTTGGTTTCTTCGGGTATGCTTTAAGTAAGGTACCAGTAGGCATTCTATTCATGTAGTACAGGTAAAGGTTGTAGAGTAGGGAAGGCGAGAGTCTGCACCAAGAGCATGAGAAGAGCATGGACATCCATGATAAAAACTACAGGGACAGTAACAGTGTTAGTGAAGTGAACACCACTGCCATTATTTAGTTCTCAGGCGTTAATCATGCTGATTGGCGGCTCGCGCAATGTGTTCGTTTAAATGGCGCATAAACCAGCTTAAGTCATACAGGCGAGTCCGATACACTTCGGCGGCGGTGCTCATAGCTTTTACCGGTTTGTTGGTCTTCGCCACACAGAAACGCCCGTCGAACACAACGGGAAACACAATGATAGTAGGGTGTATCCGATAAGCTCACTTGCGAGCGTCTTGACCTAGGCATGATGATAACTCCCCAAATAAATGACTATTGATAGTTTAGACTATAAAACGTTTCGTTAGTTTGGGTGTCTTGTTTGCCGACCCCCGGACTGTGATGCAAATTCAATAACAGGTGTTAACCCTTTATTTCCATTCAATAACCACATAGAAAGTGGTAGATTGTTGTTTGCGTAATCATGAAAGAATAAGGACATTCTGTATGAAGCTTGCGAACATCCTCTCTGCTGTCAACCAAGTCGAAAAATCTAAGTTTATCAATTTCATTGATCGCATCTGTAATGATGCTATAGAGCACGATAAAGAGCTTGCTCGTCGAGTCCGAAACCTAGATGGCCAGATAAAGAACGCCTCTAGTAGTGAAATCACGCAACTGTTCAAATTGGTACTCCCATATTACGAAAAGAGTGTCAAAGCGCAGCTGGCAATGCTTGGAGTTCAGGCATCTTTGTTAGTAAACATACTAAGTCGAGATGGCAATTGTATCGCTAGAATTTCCTGGATCGAGTCGCTGTACACAAAAGAGTGGAAGCTTATTAACCAACGTTCTAAAGAGTTGGCGGAAACCATGCAGAGAACAAGTGAGCAAGATGCCTTTGATGAATCGAAAAGATTGGATATTTATTTCTCATGTCTCAGCGAAGCTTACACAAACGATGAGAAAAACAATCGTGAAGCGAAAATTACTGATGACGAACGAGGGGTCCTAAATTTACTCGCACACAAGCTTGACATTACATCCGACGATAAATCTGCTCTAGAGCATTTAGTAAATGCTATTCCCCAGACTGGCGTACAAGATGCGTTAAACACATTGCGCGAAATTGGCTTACTGTTTATCAGCCGAAAGCGCCACATGGTCTATGTGCCAGATGAAATTGTGTCCATGCTTAACAACATGCTAGGTAAAGATCTTGCGGATAAGCATGTCCTGAGAATCTTGCGGACATTCAGCGATGCAGAACTGTCAAACATCCTTAAAAATCATGGAAAACGAATCCGTGGGGTAGAGCGCTTACAAAAAATAAGCACCGTAATGCATATGTGTTTACCGTGTGCTCAGCTTTTACAGAGCGACTTGTTTAGCACTGATGCCGCGCTTAATGAACGTAAGGAGCGCCTCAAACAACTCATCGTAGATCTCGATTTGACGGTCGATAAACTCGGCTCGACTATCGAAGAACGTACCAACCTCATCGTATCTGCTTTAAATAGTTCAACAGAAGCTGAGTTTAATTCGCTTAGCGCAACAGGATTTCGAGAGTTGTTTAATGGGTTACAAGCTCACTTTTCACCTTTATCTAAACGCCTGCGACAAGAGTTTGAGCTGGAAAATAACGACGAAATTGATGTCGACATGCTTAGAGCTTTAAGCATCACGCCACATGACATTTTGTACATGCTGACCAATGATGAAGTAAAAGATGTAAAAGACAGTATGGGCATAAGCAAGCGAGGTAACCCTCGTCTCGTCATTCTGGAAAGCTTTGCAGATGCGACAGATAAGTTGATAGACAACTATGACGTGCTAGCACGTAGAGATTTACAAGAGCTCAAAAAGCAAGGAATTGAGCTACCTGAAGCCGAAATTGGCGTTAAATTTGAGGAAGTTACCAAGGCCATCTTTGAGCAACTAGGTCTGGAAGTAGACGAAGATTTACGGCGTTCGATTAATACAGCCAAAGATAAAGCCGATATCCTTATTGCATTAAGTGACGATGACGTAATTGTAGGCGAAGCAAAAACATGCAAAAACGGTGATTTTGCCAAATACTCAACTACTTCTCGCCAGGTGAAAGCTTACGTAAACCGCTGTGAAAATACTGGTAAACGTGTAGCTCAAGTACTTATCATCGCTCCTTCATTTTCGGATGACTTTGTTGAGTCAGCCGAAATGGATACTGAAGTAAATATTTCCTTGCTCGAAGCTTCCGGTCTCAAGCAGATCTTAGATGCATACAAAGCGCGAAGAGCCCCCAAATTCTCTGCAAAATTGTTTACTAAAGGTGGATTACTGAAGTCTTCACTGATAGCTAAGAATATATAGATGCCAAAGGGTTTAAGTACAGTTACTTAAAGTGGAAAAACTTGCTCTAGGGAGTATTAGCATGCTGAGCTTAAAAACCCATAAGGATAAATAATGACAAGCGTCAGATTGATTAATGGTGGTTTTTATATTTACGATTTAACATAATATACATTATGCGCCTTAATGGCGTAGGTTTGTAATCTGACACGATTTATGAGTCTAGTGTGGTTATTCTCAGTTTTCAGCTAAATGATCCAAAGGCTTATGTTCTGCAGATTGGTGACGCTCTACTCGGGAGACATGAAGATATTGAGAAGTTGTTTCGATACTATCGTGGCCTGCGTCGGCTTGCACATGCGCCAATGGTCGGCCTACTAAATTAATATCGTGAGAAATCCCCGTATGACGAATACTGTGTGGTGTAAGTTGGCGCATTTCTAAAGCATCTTGAGTAAAGCCATCTTTTTCGGCTATCTCTGCGGCGTGCTCGATCACGATATATATTTGTTCGCGCAACTGTCTTATCCCAAGGTTCGCATTGAGTAGTCCACTTTGGCGACCTCTACCTGGCGCTCGGTGGCGAACAAATAAAGGTGTATCTTCGCTCGGCGCTGGTAATGGCGTTAAACCAAGAAATAAGCGATATCGTTTAAGCGCTGCAAGTAGTTGCTTAGAAACTGCGACGGTTCTTTTTTTGCCACCTTTGCTGCGAGGAATGAAAAAACCCCAGACTCCAGTTTTTTTATCTCGGCGAAATTGTCCCATGACAGGTGAAAATCCTGGTCGCGCTGCAGCTTCCGATATTCGCAAATAACAGCCGTAAATAAGGCTAACTAAAAACAATAAACGTTCATTCTCTGATGGATTCATCTTGGCGAGTTGTTTTGCGCTACTCATGACATAAGACCACTGCAAGTCGCTGAAGGACTTAATATCTTCTTGATCTTCATGGCTAACAAGGTGTTGGCTACTGGAACGAAAACGGCCATTTTTCATCAGCATCATTGCTGGGTTTATTTCGCTGTATTCTTCGTTAATCAGATAACTATAAAATGACGATAATATCGCCAGCTTTGTTTTTAGTGCTTTGTCACTAATAGTATAGCTTTGTTCGACACCGTCCTTTTTTTTACCTAGAAACGGTCGCCATGCTGGGTTTGGACGACGTAATTTTAGTTCTTTGTCGAGTACAAATTGCGCAACATTACGATAAGCCACCAAATACTTTGGCGGATTACAACAGTAATCGATGTATTTAGATAAGCTACGGCGCTTGATTTCTCCTACCGAGATTTGTTCAACGCTGTAAGCCCAATGCAAAAAAGTCGTGAGTTCACTACGGTAGGTTTTGTAATTGTTTTCGCTAAAACGCTGCTCCAACAACCACTCAACAGCAAATTCATAAACATAAGCCGCGTCATTTACCGCATTCATGGTGATGTTGGCTAAATAGAGGTTCACTTCAGCATTGCCATCTTCTAGATGATGAACTGAATCAAATAAAGGTAAGGCGGGTGGTAGTTCTAGCATAAGCGGTCTCGAAGAAATTAATGATTTTACTTAAAAATCAATGAAATGGCAATTGCCGATAAATAGCATTATCGGCAATGCAGGGTCTAAACATTGGTAGATTTAAAAACAAATGTTTTTACAATGGTAACGACTAGAACTGTTATAATGCACCACTAATAACTCTATGTGTCTTACGTTCTATTTTATTTGTATTGAGATCAGTAATGAATTTAAAGAAAGAAATCCAAGAAATTAGCAATAAATTGGATTCAGCTAAGCGAAAACTTAATGCCGCTCATGAGCGCGGAGATAAGGTGATGATTCAGCAATTTAATCACACCATTGAAGTTTTAAATAAACGCTTGAAAAGTGTGAAAGGCCAGCACACTCAGCAGTTGAGTAAAAAAGGGGGGGAAATAAAAGGCCTACCCTACAGTCGCGTACTCACCAAGACTGAACAAGCAGATATGGGCAAGCTTAAGAAGTCGGTGAAGGGTTTAGTGGTTGTTCACCCTATGACAACGCTTGGCCGTGAAATGGGAGTAAAAGAAGTCACGGGGTTTGCGCCTAAAGAGTTTTAAGCCTTATTCTTCGGGACCGAGTGATCCTGCTTTGTCCCCTACTCTTTTGGTTATTGCCTCACATAGTTTAACTTGCCTCCCTTCGACCCTTACGCAAGCACGTCAGCTTGTTGTTTGCTTTCAGGCTGATGCACTGGTGATTCCTTAAATTTTTCTTTCACTTCTAGAATTTCATCGGTTGCTGCAATAAATAAGGGGACAAGTTTAGGGTCGAAGTGCTTACCGGATTCTCGTTCAAGTAAATCAAAGGCTTTGGCTACAGGCCAGGCTTCCTTATACGGGCGAGCAGATGTTAAAGCGTCAAATACGTCAGCAATTGCGACGATCCTGCCGACAATTGGGATGGAGTCTGTTGTGAGCCCATGAGGATAGCCACTACCATCCCATTTTTCATGGTGACTTAGAACAATGGTTCTGGCAAGTTCGATTAGTTCTGGGTTATCGTTGTTGCCAAGAATCTCGGCGCCAATATAGACATGGCTTTTCATAATAGCCCACTCTTCTGAGTCTAATTTCCCCGGTTTTTGTAATATTTTATCTGGTATCCCAATTTTACCTATATCATGCATCGGCGCTGCGTTCATGAGCATATCTGCGTCCGCTTCGCTCATCCCAGCGGCTAGGGCTAGGATCTTAGCGTAATAACTCATCCGTATTACATGCATACCGGTTTCATTATCTTTATATTCTGCGGCTCGCCCTAAACGTTGAATTATTTGTAAACGGGTATCATGAATAACCCTCGTCTGCAATTTTACCTTTCTGTCTAACTCTCGGTTTTGGTTAAACAGTGCTAATTGGGTTTTTACTCTTAGTTTAACCACTGGTGGGCTAACTGGTTTGGTGATGTAGTCTACAGCACCTAATTCAAGGCCTCTTAGCTCATCGGCAGGAGTAATTTTGGCCGTCACAAAAATAACGGGAATGTGGCGCGTGGTAAGATCTTGTTTGAGGCGATGGCAGACTTCATAGCCATCAATCCCCGGCATCATAATGTCTAATAAGATTAAATCTGGTTTGTTCGCTTTTGCCGCAATTTTGAGGGCCATGTCGCCATTCCTAGCGACTTGTAGTTTATATTCGTCACGTAAAATACCGGCTAATACATCAATGTTCTCAGGGGTATCGTCCACAATCAGAATCGTCGCTCGGTTTTCAATCATATGTCCCTTCCTGAAAATTCGGATCTACTTAAGTGTTGAATTAAACTATAGTCATCAAATCAACAATACAGTAACAAGATGAGGTACTTTCATGTTAAATCTATCAGCGTATATAATTTTTGCATTTCATGAATTCGGGTAAAATTCATTCACAAAGGCAGAGGCGATAAGCTTAAGAGCTGACTATGCTCGTTGGCAGTTAATGTCATTAAGATGTGAGTTTAAAGCCAAAAATAATTATTGATCTAGATCAATGGAGTACATGGATTGGAAAGAAATTGTTAATAATTTGGCTTAGGTATGCAAATAACTAGTTTTTCAATCTGTTATTTGCTGTATCGATCAAGTATGATCTTGCGGTTAGTTTAGCGTTGGTGTTTGAGGACTCTGCGCAATCATTCGTTAAACTAGCATGTCGTTCCATTTTGTTAATGCACCCGCATTTAACTCGCTTTAACAAATAATAATAGCAACGGAAGCATCTATTTATGAACCAAGCAGCTAGCACAGAATTGGACTACAACTATACGGTTGTACGCCAATTCACTGTAATGACCATTGTTTGGGGTATAGTTGGAATGAGTGTTGGGGTATTAATTGCAGCGCAATTAGTTTGGCCCGCACTAAATTTCGATACCCCATGGCTAACCTATAGCCGACTCCGCCCACTTCATACCAATGCGGTAATTTTTGCATTTGGTACCAGTGCATTAATGGCCTGTTCTTTTTATGTGGTACAGCGTACCTGTCAAACCCGGTTATTTGGCGGTTCCCTCGCCGCCTTCGTATTTTGGGGGTGGCAAGCTATTATTTTGTCAGCCGCAATCACCTTGCCGATGGGCTTAACGTCCTCTAAAGAGTATGCCGAACTTGAGTGGCCTATCGATATCGCAATCGCTGTGGTATGGGTGGTATATGGCATCGTGTTTTTTGGCACGATCGTGAAGAGAAAAACGTCTCACATTTATGTGGCAAACTGGTTTTTTGGTGCCTTTATTATCACGGTTGCGGTGCTGCACATCGTTAATAATGCTGCCATACCGTTAACGATGACCAAGTCCTATTCGGTTTATGCGGGTGCAGTTGATGCCATGGTGCAGTGGTGGTATGGCCACAATGCCGTAGGCTTCTTACTTACCGCTGGTTTCTTAGGTATGATGTACTATTTCGTACCGAAACAAGCTGGGCGTCCGGTTTATAGTTATCGTTTATCGATTGTGCATTTTTGGGCGTTAATCTCTATTTATATTTGGGCTGGCCCTCACCATCTTCATTACACTGCGCTACCTGATTGGGCGCAATCGCTTGGTATGGTTATGTCTTTGATTCTATTTGCCCCCTCTTGGGGCGGTATGATTAACGGTATTATGACCTTGTCGGGTGCTTGGCATAAGTTGCGTTATGACCCTATTTTACGGTTTCTTATTGTTTCATTGTCTTTCTATGGTATGTCCACCTTTGAAGGTCCGATGATGGCGATTAAAACGGTGAACGCCTTATCTCACTACACTGACTGGACGATTGGTCATGTTCACTCCGGCGCTTTAGGTTGGGTGGCCATGGTATCGATAGGCAGTATTTACCACCTTATTCCTGTGTTGTTTGGCCAAAGTCGCATGCATAGCGTTAAATTAATCAACGTGCATTTCTGGTTAGCAACCATTGGCGTGGTTTTGTACATCGTTGCGATGTGGATTTCTGGTGTTATGCAAGGTCTAATGTGGCGCGCAGTCAACGAAGACGGTACCTTAACTTATTCTTTCGTTGAATCGCTGCAAGCGTCTTACCCATTCTATATTGTCCGCTTTATTGGTGGCCTATTCTTCCTTTCTGGCATGTTGGTTATGGCATATAACGCCTACAAGACTATTTTCGCCGAGAAAGGCTCATTAGAAGCCATCGAGCAGGCATAGGAGGCATAACATGAAGCACGAGTTAATCGAAAAAAATATAGGCCTACTTGCTATTTTCATCGTTATTGCCATCAGCTTTGGTGGTTTGGTGCAGATTACGCCGTTAATCTTTCAACCTGAAACGACCGAGCCAGTTGAAGGTTTAGTGCCCTACACTGCTTTGCAAATGGAAGGTCGCGATATCTATATTCGCGAAGGCTGTAATAACTGTCATAGTCAGATGATTCGTCCATTTAGGTCAGAGACCGAACGTTATGGCCATTACTCAGTGGCTGGCGAAAGTGTTTGGGAACATCCCTTTTTGTGGGGTTCTAAACGGACAGGTCCTGATTTAGCACGAGTTGGTCAACGTTATTCAGACCAGTGGCATCATGTACACTTAATGAATCCGCGGGATGTGGTTCCAGAATCGAATATGCCGGGATTCCCTTGGTTGGCTGAAAATATGGTTGATAGCTCATTGACCAGTAAAAAATTAAGCCTATTTAGAAACCAATTTGGTGTTCCCTATACCGATGCCGATATCGACGGCGCAGCAGCAGCGGTTCAAGGTAAAACAGAAATCGAAGCACTTATTGCTTATCTACAAGTGTTAGGTACTGCACTGAAATAAGGAGTTAGTTATGGACTTTGGCACATTCAGTGGCCTTTACACTGCGTTCTTGATGGCTATTTTCTTTGGCATTATTGCTTGGGCTTATAGTAAAAAACGGAATAAAGATTTTTCTGAGGCCGCTAACTTAGTGTTTGCCGATGAACCGGCAACTAAGCTCGAAAAGGATTTTGAAGGAGCACAGAAAAAATGACAACATTTTGGAGCGTGTGGATTACGGTAATAACCCTAGGTAGTATCGCTGGATGCTATTGGTTATTAAGGACTTTCACAAAAAATGATACTGGGGTTAAAGAAGGCGAATCAATGGGCCACAGCTTTGACGGAATTGAGGAATTAAACAACCCTCTTCCGAAATGGTGGACCTATCTATTTCTTGCAACCATTATTTATTCATTGGGTTACTTAGCGCTTTACCCTGGTTTAGGAAATTGGGAAGGCCTATTTGGTTGGAAAAGTGCCGAAAAAGACATCAAAACTATCGCTGAAGGTCAACAACGTGAAGCGGCTTATGATGGAACGGTTGCCAACCAATACCACAATGAAATGGGTAAAGCAGACCAACGTTTTGGCGAAGTTTTTCGCAAAGTTGCATATAACGATTCTGGTGAGTATCGCAGCGTGGAAGAGTTATCAACCGATCCTGATGCGATTAAGATTGGACAACGTTTATTCTTACAAAACTGTTCTCAATGTCATGGTGCTTCGGCTCGTGGCGGGAAGGGTTTCCCTAATTTGACCGATAATGACTGGCTATATGGTGGTAGTGGTGAAACCATTAAAACAACCATCATGAATGGTCGCCAAGGGCAAATGCCAACCTGGGAAGCCGTTTTGGGTGACGATGGTATCAGAGATGTCACTGCATACGTATTAAGCTTATCGGGACGTAAGGTGAATGACGTTGATGCGGCGAATGGTAAAAGTCGGTTCGTTATTTGTGCCGCTTGTCACGGTGCTGATGGAACTGGTGGTCAGGCGGTCGGTGCACCGAATTTAACGGATAGCATTTGGTTATATGGCGGTTCTAAACGGGCGGTTGAACAAACCCTACGTTATGGCCGTAACGGTGTGATGCCTGCGTGGAAGGATATTCTAGGCGAAGATAAGATCCAGCTTATTTCTGCTTATGTTTATCAGCTTTCTAAAACTGAATAAACTAAAAACTTATTAAAGGCGACGCTTTCGCGTCGCTTTTTTTGTTATATTTAAACCCTCTTATTTCTGGAATCCTATCCTTATGCAACAAGCATGGTACAAACAGTTTTGGCCTTGGTTCTTGATTACTCTTCCCATGTGTGCAGTTGTCGCGAGTTTTTATACTCTGTATCTAGCACTGACAAGCAACAACGACCTGGTGGTTGAGTCTTATTATAAAAAAGGTAAAGCCATTAACGCTGACCTTTCTTTGCTTCACCGAGCACAAGAACTAAATATTACAGCGAAATTAAGCCAAGTTGCTTCAGGTCTTATTCTGAACATAGATCTACCCGATACGATTAAAAACCAACCTTTAAAAATAGCTTTAGCCCATAAGACTTTAGCTAAGTACGATCGCAACTATATTGTGACCGCCGATGCAAATGGCTTATATCGTTTTGGGGATGACTTAACCGATGATAGTCGCTGGTTTATTAGTGTTAGTCCAATGGACGATAGCTGGCGTTTACAAGAAGAACTACAACTACCGCTGTATAAGGTAGAAGAGATTGATGGCCAATAAAGGGAGTCACTGTTTTCATTGTAATGAATTAATTCCTAAAGGTTTTAAGCTAGATGTAATGATTTTGGGCAAGCCACAACCAATGTGTTGTCAGGGTTGCGCCGCAGTTGCTAAAACCATCATCGATAGTGGCTTAGAAGATTATTATAAACATCGCACAGCAGCAGCGCCCAGCGCGCAAGATCTGGTGCCAAGTGCCTTGATGAAGATGCTCGAATATGATGATGAGAACGTTCAATTAGAGTTTGTTGCAAATACTGAACAATATAAAGAAGTATTGCTGTCTATCGAAGGTATTAGTTGTGCCGCTTGTGCATGGTTAATTGAGAAACAGTTATCACAAATGGATGGGGTTCACAAAATTCATGTGAACTCTACCACGCAACGCGCCACGTTGCTGTGGGACGACCAACAAGTAAAACTGAGTCAGTTGTTAAATGCTGTTCAGCATATTGGTTATCAAGCCACTCCCTTTCAAACGGATGAACAAGAAAAGATAGACCGTAAGCTTTACCGCAGTCATCTACTTAAACTCGGAGTGGCGGGCCTTGCGAGTATGCAGGTGATGATGTTTGCAATTGCCTTGTATGGCGATTTTTTTGATGAAATGGATTTGCTGTATCGGGATTACTTTCGTTGGGTGAGCCTAATTATGGCAACGCCGGTATTGCTTTTTTCTGCTCAACCATTTTACTTTGGTGCTTATCGCAGTTTAAAAGCCAAGACGCTGAATATGGATGTTCCAGTCTCCATTGCGTTACTAAGCGCGTATAGCGCCTCTTTTTATGCCACCTTGAAAGGAACCGGAGAGGTTTATTTTGAATCGGTGTCAATGTTTACATTCTTCTTATTATTAGGTCGTTTGCTGGAACTTAGAGCGAGACGAAAATCCAGTGAAACCAGTTCCAATCTATTGAAGTTGATCCCTAAGTTAGCACAGCGTTTACGCGATGATGGCAGTCAAGAAAGAGTCGCAGCAAGCCAATTAAAAGTTGGTGAGCGTATTGTGATCATGCCGGGCGAAGCGGTCGCTGCTGATGGTGATATTTGCTTTGGCGAAAGTGATTTCGATGAGTCTTCGCTTACTGGAGAATCTTTACCGGTAAACAGACGTTTAAATGATAGGGTATATGCGGGCACGATTAATCACGAGCAAACGGTTCACTTAAGGGTTCGGGCAGTGGCTCAGAATACCTTTGTCGCAAATATATTACGCTTACAAGAACAGGCGCAAAGCGAAAAGCCTAAAATAGCGACCATTGCAGATCAGGTTGCACGTTACTTTATTTTTGGTTTATTACTTATTGCGGCCGCAACTTATACTTTTTGGCACTATTATTCGCCACAAGACGCCTTTTGGATCACGCTTGCAGTATTAGTCGCAACCTGCCCCTGCGCCTTATCGTTAGCCACCCCTGCCGCATTGACTGCTGCGACGCATCAGTTGTCAAAGAATGGTCTATTGGTCAAGCGAGGACACGTATTAGAAACTTTAGCCAAACTGACCACCGTCGTCTCAGATAAAACTGGGACTCTGACCGAAGGCAATTTAACCATCTCTCAAGTTATTTGTGAGCCTAGTTTTACAAAACTGCAGGTGTTGAACTTCGCTGGTGCTTTAGAAAGACAAAGCTCTCACCCAATTGCCCAAGCTTTTGCACATTTCAACGATTTGAATGCTACTCAACTTATACACCATACAGGCTTGGGATTAGAAGGAAGCATTGAGGGTCGCCATTTCACGCTTGGCAAAGCGTCTTTCTGCAAGCAAAGGTCCATTCATCAACCCGGAATGTTAGAGTTAGTTTTGTGCTGTGACAATCAGCTTGCGGCACGCATTTATTTGTCCGACGTAATAAAGGCAGATGCTAAACTATTTTCAGAAGGTCTTCGTAAACGAGGCATTAGCTTAACCATGTTAACTGGTGATGACTCAGGACAAGTTGCGTTTGTAGCAGAGCAACTTGCCATCGATGATGTGATGAGCGGTGCCCTGCCTCAAGATAAGTTGAAATTGGTGCAGCAAAAATGTATGCATTATCCCCACTTACTGATGTTGGGCGATGGCGTGAATGATGGCCCCGTGTTAGCTGCGTCACCGCTATCGATTGCCATGGGTTTGGGGACGGATGTTGCAAAATCTAGTGCCGATGCAGTTCTACTGGGCAGTAAGCTGTGCACTTTATTAACGGCAATTGACCTTGCCAAGCGAACAAAAACAATTATTACTCAAAACCTCGCTTGGGCGCTGGGATATAATGCTCTTATCTTGCCTTTAGCCGCCGCTGGTTGGGTGACGCCATACATGGCCGCTATTGGGATGTCTTTATCTTCGCTGGCAGTTTTAACTAACTCCTTAAGGCTAAATAAATAATGTCTATCATTTTTGTATTAATTCCTATCGCCTTAATTTTTATAGCAGCAGGGATCGGCGCTTTTTTTTGGGCGGTTAAAAGTGAGCAGTTTGAAGATTTGGATCGTCAGGGCGTAAATATATTGTTTGATGAAAAAAGCTCTGACAAGAGCAAGAAACAGCATGACAACGATGCAATCTGATTACTTGGCTGCTTTTATTACCGGCTTACTTGGAGCAAGCCACTGTGTTGCGATGTGTGGTGGTATCGCTTGTATACTCGGTAGCCGAGTGAGCGACAATAGCTCAAAATTTTTGCTTAGCCTAGGTTTTAACTTTGGGCGAATTATAAGTTATTCAATAGCAGGCGCCTTTGTTGCTGGTTCTTTTCAGGCTATAAGTCTGGTTCATTCTTCATTCCAGTTACTTTTCTTATTGCAATGGCTCGCTGCCATTATGTTGATCCTACTGGGGATCCATCTCACCCGTTGGTTTTCTGTACTTTCGCCGATTGAAGCCTTAGGCCGGGGATTGTGGGGTAAAATTCAACCAACAGCGAGTAAGGTAATGGCGATTAAACATCCTTTGGCCAGCTTACCTTTGGGCATGTTATGGGGATGGCTACCTTGTGGTTTGGTTTATTCCAATTTGACTTTAAGTGCTAGCCAGGCAAATTGGTTTAATGGGGCGATTGTGATGTTCTGTTTTGGTTTAGGAACCTTCAGTGTGATGTTGCTCGCCGTGATGTTGGGCCAAAAACTCACTCGAATATTAGCCAACCGCTATCTACAGATTTGTTCCGGCTTAATGGTATTTAGTTTAGGACTATATCAAGTTGTTACATTGTTGTAGCAATAACTATAGAAAATGACTTACAGAAAGAGTAGAATTGCCTCGAACTCCAGTAGCATAGTTTGAGTATGAGCATTAACCCAAAAGCCAATCAAAGAATCCAAACCGGTGGATGTGAGATCCATTGCCAAGATTGTAGTATTGCACAATTGTGTATCCCGTTTTCATTAAATGAAACTGAGCTCGATCGCTTAGACAGCATTATTGAAAGAAAAAAACCAATTCAAAAAGGCGAAGAAATTTTTGCTGCTGGTGACAAATTGAAAAGCTTGTATGCTATTCGCTCGGGCACAATTAAGTCTTATACAATCACCGAGCAAGGCGACGAACAAATCACCGGTTTTCATCTAGCGGGAGATTTAGTAGGTTTTGATGCCATTAATAATCAAGTCCATCCCAGTTTCGCTCAAGCCCTTGAAACATCAATGGTTTGTGAAATACCATTTGATACCATGGATGAACTTTCTGCAAGCATGCCCAAATTGCGTCGGCAAATGATGCGTTTAATGAGCAACGAAATTGTCGCTGATCAAGAAATGATTTTGTTGCTTAGTAAAAAGAATGCAGAAGAGCGTTTAGCTGCTTTTATTTATGGCTTATCACAACGTTTTTCAGAACGTGGTTTTTCTCCGCGCGAATTTCGTTTAACCATGACTCGAGGCGATATCGGAAACTACTTGGGCTTAACTGTAGAGACTATTTCTCGACTCCTAGGTCGTTTCCAAAAAGCGGACATGATCGCTGTAAAGGGTAAATATATTTCAATTACCGATCGTGACGCGCTTCGTCATTTGGCCGGCACGAAACCAAGCTAAGCTATTAAAAACACTGACCTGATTTATATCAATCAACTGCATAATAATGAGGTCAGTGTTAACCACCTCTAATATATTTTCAACAATATGAGCTAAAGTTAAGTAGCTATTCCAGACAAATTCTAGGAGCTGCTTTATGATTAAGTATCGTAATATATTGGTGGTAATTGATCCCCTACACGACTCTCAAGCGGCATTGTCTCGTGCTGTTTTCTTAGCAAACAAAGAAGATAAAGCCAAGATCAAAGCGCTACTCACTATCTATGATTTCTCTTATGAGATGACTTCAATGCTCTCGATTGAAGAACGTGAAGCGATGCGTTCTGGGGTGATCGAAGAGCGTAACGTTTGGCTTCAAGATATCGTGGCTAATACCCAGACTCATGGTATTGAAGTTGAAACCAAAGTGATATGGAACAATCGCCTGTACGAAAGCGTGATTCAAGAGGTGTTAGATTTTGGTCACGATTTAGTGGTTAAAGCGACTCATCCGCACCCAACTTTACAGTCAATTATTTTCACGCCAAATGATTGGCATATTTTACGAAAATGCCCCACTCCAGTATTAATGGTGAAAGAACATCAATGGCCCACCAAAGGTAAAATTTTGGCGGCGATTCATGCTGGTTCTGAAAACGAAGATCATCATAAACTTAATCTCAATATCGCCAACGAAACTAAAGATCTGTGTCATCTATTAGATGCTTCAGCTCATGTCGTAACGGCCTATCCTTCAGCACCAGTGAATATCGCTATAGAGTTACCCGATTTTGATCCTTTAAAATACAACCAAAATGTGAAAGAGTTTCACGAAAAAGCCTTGGCTGATTTTGTAAAACAAAACTTTGAACATGAAGTGAAAACACACCTTGAAGAAGGCTTACCAGATGATGTTATTCCAGAAGTCGCTAACAATATTGATGCTGAAATTGTTATTTTGGGTACTTCTGGTCGAAGTGGATTTAGCGCAGCTTTGATCGGCAACACCGCTGAGCACGTAATTGATCAATTAGATTGTGATCTTTTGGCACTTAAACCAGATAATTTTGTGAGTCCATTTCAAAAATAACGCCAAATAAGGCGTCGTTTAAATAGTTGCGTCGTGTTAGCGGGGATATATAATAGCCCCGCTTTTTCATTGGGAACACGACATGTCATTTACAGCAAAACAACAGTACAACCATAACAAACTACAAAAACGGATCCGTCGTCATGTTGGACAAGCGATTGCCGATTACAACATGATAGAAGCGGGAGACAAAGTGATGGTTTGTCTATCTGGTGGTAAAGACAGTTACGCCATGTTAGATATTTTGCTGAACCTTCGGGCCCATGCTCCGATCGATTTTGATGTGATTGCGGTGAATTTAGACCAAAAGCAACCGGGATTTCCAGAACATATCTTGCCAGAATATCTTTCAAGTTTAGGTATTGAATATAAAATCGTTGAAGAAGATACCTACTCCATCGTAAAAGACAAAATACCTGAAGGAAAGACAACATGTTCCTTATGTTCACGCTTACGTCGTGGCATTTTATACCGTACTGCAACTGAACTAGGCGCGTCAAAAATCGCCTTAGGCCATCATCGCGACGACATCTTAGAAACCCTTTTTCTAAATATGTTTCATGGCGGGAAGCTTAAAACAATGCCGCCCAAATTAGTGAGTGATGATGGTAAACATGTGGTCATTAGACCGATGGCTTATTGCAAAGAAAGTGATATGCAACGTTATGCGGAATTAAAAAACTTTCCAATTATTCCATGTAATTTATGCGGATCTCAGGAAAATTTGCAGCGCCAAGCGATAAAACAGATGCTCAATGATTGGGAAAAGAGGTTCCCTGGACGAGTAGAATCTATGTTTAGATCGGTGCAAAATATCGTCCCTTCTCATCTACTTGACCATCAACAATTTGATTTTAAATCGATTGACCGTAATAGTGGCATTATTGATGGAGGGGATATTGGATTTGATCAGCCTGAGCTGGACACCAGTCCAGCAGTCCAACCATCTTCAAGTCTTGTTCAGATCGTCGAATTGTAATCTAGCTTGAAGTGACAGCGATAGAAGATGGCCATAATTTTTGATTAATTTGTATCATCTTCTTTAGTTCTTCGACATAAGCTTCGCCACGTTCCGAGTAATTTGTAAGGTGTGAAGCAAGATCGATGGCATTAAGCGCACCGGTTTGTCGCGCTTGCTGTCGATACTGCTGAAAATCCGAATAGGCAGGGTTACTGTTGAGGTTCAACATATATGCGCTCACCGATTGATACACCGAAGTAAATTTTCGGACCTCATGGCTGGCTCCACTAACCCGGCTTAATGGAACCAAACCGCAGCCTTTTGTATAACACCACTGACCAAACAGATTATTACCTTCTCGAGCAAATCGAGACGTTCCCCAAGCCGATTCATTTGCTGCCTGCGCCAAAACCAAAGCAGACGGGATCACATCAACCTTCATTAATAGTTGCTGTAAAACACGATTGATATCAGAATCAAACGCTACCCGATATGTTTTGGCCAGTTGCTCAACACGCTTAAGTTTAGTCTTATTTAATTTGTGGTTTGAAGCAGACTCTTGATACCCAATTAGTTGTTGGCGAAGCTCTCGTAATTGTTGGTTGTTGACATCAACTAATGGCAAAATAAAATCAGTAAAAGCCTGCTTTTTCTCTGTAACATCACTTATTGATTGGAAATTAGGCAATTTAGCCTTAGCGAAGGCGGAAGGATCTTGTTGCGGTGTTTTGTCACAGCCAACTAAGGCGCACAGTAACAACGCCGTTAATATTTTATTTTTCAAGCAGTTTCTCTTTAAGGTGATAATTGCCCCAAAAACTGAGGTACCAAGTCGCTAGCGGGACCATAATAGCGTTCAGCGAATTCACTCTGCATTTCCGATGGGGCCAAGTTTAATTCTATAGTTCTTGCATCGTGACTAGCCGCTTCATGAACGAAGCCTCCTGCTGGAAAAACGTGTCCAGAGGTACCAATCGCAATAAATATATCACAATGGCTAAGTCGGTGGTAAATCTTGTCAAGGCCGATGGGCATTTCTCCAAACCACACGACATGAGGCCTAAGTCGTGCTGGGAACTGACAGCAAGTACACAATGCATTTTTACCAAGATCCCCTTTCCATTCGGTGGTTTGATTGGAGACTGGGCAACGAGCCTTTAATAACTCGCCATGCATATGTAAAACATTTTTGCTGCCTGCTCGTTCGTGCAGGTCATCGATGTTCTGAGTAATCAGCAGCAATTCTATATTTTCTTGTTGCTCTAATTCCGCCAACGCAAAGTGAGCCGCGTTGGGGTGAACTATTTTATTCTGCAATTGCTGACGGCGTAAGTTATAAAACTGATCAACAAAGTCCGGATCTCGAATGTAAGCTTCAGGTGTTGCAACATCTTCTACTCGATGTTTCTCCCATAAACCGTCGGCATCGCGAAACGTTTGGATCCCCGATTCAGCAGATACTCCGGCACCAGTCAACACCACGATATTTTTTCTCATATTCATCTTCTATTAATCCGAGAACCAAATAATAATTCATAAATATATAATATCGCCGCGCCCTTCCCCATCAGACTTAAGTTGTAATGTGACATAGGATGGTGAAAAGTTACCAAGCCTTAACATAATTTGTAGTATTATTCTCGACAGTCCTTTAAATATCTAGTTACTCTAACTAAGTTAAGAAAGCAATTGTGCTTTATGCAACATTTCTCGCTTTTAGCAAGTTAGTAACAGTTAAATCAGAGTATTAAAGGGACTTGTGCTAAAATTGACTTAGCGCAAATAAAATATGGATTTTTGAGCAAAATATGTAGGTGAGACTATATTCATTTATAGTGAATAATTTTTCGCTTATGGTCACTTATTCGGCATAAGCATCGAATTTCAGTGTTACAATTTTGTTGACAGCGAATATTTGAATGTTTATGTTGTTATTGGCTCTGGATATATCTCTTTTAAATCTTGAGATTTGTACATACATAAACAAATGACAAACTGTACAGGGAAGAAAACATGTTAAAAAACACACATATTAAAGCCGCTGTGGCAGCTGTTGCTTTAGCATTCGCTGCTAATGCGAGTGCTGCTGATAGCATATTAGACAGTGTTAAAAGTAAAGGATTTTTGCAGTGTGGTGTAAGCACCGGCTTACCTGGATTCTCTAATCCAGATGCAACTGGTAATTGGCAAGGCTTGGATGTAGACGTTTGTCGTGCAGTTGCTGCCGCAGTACTAGGCGACGCATCTAAAGTGAAGTACACACCTTTAACTGCGAAAGAACGTTTTACTGCGCTTCAATCCGGCGAAATCGATATCCTTTCACGAAACACAACTTGGACTCTGACTCGTGATAGTTCTCTAGGTCTTAACTTTGCTGGTGTGAACTACTATGATGGTCAAGGCTTCATGGTCAGTAAGCAACTAGGTGTATCAAGTGCGAAAGAGCTTGATGGCGCCGCGGTTTGTATCCAATCTGGTACAACGACTGAATTGAACTTAGCGGATTACTTCCGCGAGCATGGCATGAAATACACTCCTGTTGTATTTGATACTTCTGACCAAACCGTTAAAGGGTTTGAAGCTGGCCGCTGTGACGTATTAACTTCTGACCAATCACAATTATATGCATTACGTATTAAATTAGCTAAACCTGATAGCGCAATGGTACTACCTGAGATCATTTCTAAAGAGCCTTTAGGCCCAGTGGTTCGTCAAGGTGATGACCAATGGTTGAATATTGTTAAGTGGTCATTATTTGCAATGGTCAATGCCGAAGAGTATGGATTAACTTCAACCAACGCTGATGACATGCTGAAATCAACTAATCCTAACGTTCGTCGTATCTTAGGACTAGAAGGTCCAAAAGGTAAAGGCTTGGGTTTAGATGACAAATGGGGTTATAACATCGTCAAGCAAGTAGGTAGCTACGGTGAGTCATTTGAAAGAAACGTAGGTTCAGGTTCTCCATTAGGCATCGCTCGTGGCGTGAACGCGCTATGGAGCAAAGGTGGTTTCCAATACGCGCCGCCAATTCGTTAATATCATCGTAATAACTTAGAGCAGGCCTAGCCTGCTCTCTTTTCATTTAACTTCCACACTAGGTTGATTTATATGGCTGCTCATCCTTCTACCAAGGATAACTCAGCAAACAGTCTTCGTAAGATCTGGTTTGATCCCAACGTAAGAGCGCTAGTTTTCCAAATTATTGTTGTAATTGGTGTAATCGGATTTTTTTATTACATTATTAGCAATGCTCTTTTTAATTTAGAGCAACGTGGTATTACAACCGGTTTTGGTTTTCTAAACCAAACCGCTGGTTTTGGTATTATTCAAACCCTAATTGAATACGACGAAAGCCACTCTTTTGGTGATACTTTCATTGTTGGTTTGCTCAATACTATTCTTATTTCAGTTCTCGGGATAATTTTTGCAACGATATTGGGCTTTATTATGGGGGTCGCTCGACTTTCGAATAATTGGCTCATCGCAAAAGTTGCGACTGTTTATATTGAGACACTACGTAACATTCCTTTATTACTTCAGATCTTTTTTTGGTATTTTGCGGTTTTACGTGCATTACCAAGTCCGAAACAGAGTATTAACGTCGGCGACGCTCTATTTTTAAATGTCCGTGGTTTATATTTACCCTCGCCAATAATGGAAGCTGGATCCAATGTTGTTGTCATCAGCTTCATGATTGCTGTGATTGGATGTTTCTTGATGGCCCGATGGGCTAAAAAGCGTCAGGTGTTAACCGGACAACCCTTTCCTACCCTATTGGTATCTTTAGCCGTTATCGTATTGGTTCCTTTAGTGGTTTTCTTTGCGATGGGGGCCCCCATAGGCTTGGATTACCCCGCATTAAAAGGTTTTAACTTCCGCGGTGGGATGGTCGTGATTCCTGAGCTGGCGGCCTTATTAGTGGCACTTACATTTTACACAGCTACTTTTATCGCAGAGATCGTTCGCTCCGGTATATCAGCGGTCAGCAAAGGGCAAAGTGAGGCAGCAGAGTCTTTGGGGCTCACTAGAACTCAGGCGCTTAAGTTGGTTATTATCCCGCAAGCCATGCGGGTGATTATCCCACCCTTAACCAGTCAATATCTAAACTTAGCCAAGAACTCCTCTTTGGCAACGGCAATTGGTTATCCGGATTTAGTATCGGTTTTTATGGGAACGACTCTCAACCAAACAGGTCAAGCGATTGAAGTAATTGCGTTAACGATGGCAGTATATTTAACCATCAGTATTACCACGTCTTTTCTCATGAATCTGTACAATAAAAAAATGGCTTTAGTGGAGCGTTAATATGTCAGAACATCAATTTAAACCTGATCTTGCTCCACCAAATATGAGTGTTGGATTTATCGGTTGGTTCAAGAAAAATCTATTCTCTTCTTGGGGTAATACGATATTAACCTTGCTTATTGCTTACATCATCATACCGCCGATTATATCCGCATTTCAGTGGGTGGTTATCGATGCGGATTGGATAGGTAATAGTCGTGAAGCTTGTACCAGTGATGGCGCGTGCTGGGTATTCGTAGCAGATCGCTTTTCACAGTTAATCTACGGTTTTTATCCGCATGCCGAACGCTGGCGGGTAAATATTGTTTTCGTTAGCTTTTTACTATTAATCGCCGCATTGGTTTATGAAAAAACGCCACATAAGCCTAAAATTGCTATTTTTACTTTAGTGATTTATCCGGTGATCGTGTTTTTCTTACTTATCGGTGATTCATTTGGTTTACCTAAAGTAGAAACCCATCAATGGGGTGGCTTAATGCTAACTTTAGTATTAGCCATTACTGGTATCGTTGCTGCGTTACCCTTTGGTATTTTGCTGGCCTTGGGGCGTCGATCTCATATGCCGATTGTTCGTAGCTTTTGCACCATCTATATCGAGTTTTGGCGAGCCGTTCCGTTAATTACTGTGCTGTTCATGGCTTCGGTTATGTTGCCGCTATTTGTTGGTTCAGAAGTTGACTTCAACAAGTTGTTAAGAGCAATTATCGGTATTATTTTGTTCCAATCTGCTTATATGGCAGAGGTTATTCGTGGTGGCTTACAAGCAATTCCGAAAGGTCAGTATGAAGCGGGAGAAGCACTTTGCTTAACTTATTGGCAGTCAATGGGCTTGGTGATTTTGCCGCAAGCGCTAAAAATTACAATTCCTTCGATTGTGAATACCTTTATTTCCTTATTCAAAGACACTAGCTTAGTGTTAATTGTTGGTTTATTCGATTTACTAGCCATTGGGCAGTCAGCATTAGCCGATCCGGCTTGGTTAGGCTTCTCAAGCGAAATGTATGTATTTATAGCGTTTGTATTTTGGGTGTTCTGTTTCAGTATGTCTAGGTATTCAATTTACCTTGAGAAGAAACTACACACAGGACATTAATAAGGAAGTTTGAAATGAATTCAAATCAAAATAGCCCTGAAGTGGTCATTCAATTAAAGGGAATGAACAAATGGTACGGGGAGTTTCACGTATTAAAGGACTTAGATCTTACCGTCACTAAAGGCGAAAAGATCGTTATTTGTGGTCCTTCTGGTTCAGGTAAATCAACGATGATCCGTTGTATTAACCGCTTAGAAGAACATCAGAAAGGCGACATCATCGTCAATGGTACTGAACTATTGAGCGATCTGAAAAGCATCGAAATGGTACGTAGCGATGTTGGTATGTGTTTCCAGCACTTTAATCTGTTCCCTCACCTAACGGTATTACAAAATTGCTGTTTAGCGCCAATTTGGGTAAAGAAAATACCAAAAGCTGAAGCTGAAGCCACTGCCATGAAGTACTTAGAAAGGGTCAAGATCCCCGAGCAAGCCGACAAATTTCCAGGACAATTGTCCGGAGGCCAACAGCAGCGTGTAGCAATTGCCAGAAGCTTATGTATGAATCCATCGATTATGCTGTTTGATGAACCCACCTCAGCGCTTGATCCAGAAATGGTCCGAGAAGTGCTCGATGTGATGGTGGAATTGGCAGATGAAGGTATGACCATGTTGTGTGTAACGCATGAAATGGGTTTTGCAAAGCAAGTTGCAGACCGAGTTATCTTTATGGATCGGGGGGAGATTATTGAAGAAAACGAACCAGTTCAATTTTTCGAAAACCCGCAATCCGATAGAACCAAGTTATTCTTGAGCCAAATTTTAAATCACTAACTATCGTTAGAATCATTTGGATAAAAAAAGGAAGCCATCTGGCTTCCTTTTTTATTACGGTTAAAATCTATTTCGGTTCAGCGTTCTCTACCCGGCTCTTGAGCTTTTGCCCAGGGCGAAAGGTGACTACTCGACGCGCAGAAATGGGGATATCTTCACCAGTTTTGGGGTTACGACCAGGGCGTTGATTTTTCTCCCTAAGATCAAAGTTCCCAAAACCTGAAATTTTGACTTGCTCCCCATTTTCCAAAGCGACCCGTATTTCTTCAAAAAATGCTTCTACAACTTCTTTAGACTCTCTTTTGCTAAAGCCTAAGTTTTCAAATAAATTTTCTGCCAGGTCAGCTTTAGTTAATGCCATAACTAGTCCCTCAAGGATGCGTCAAACTCGGTACGTAACGCCTCTACAATAATATCAACTGTAGCGGCAATCTCTTTTTCTTCAAGGGTACGGCCCTGCTCCTGCAAAGTTAAGCTAATCGCTATACTCTGCATATTGTCTGCAATACCTTTCCCTTTGTATACATCGAATAAGTTTACGCCAACTAATTGATTTCCGCCAACTTTCTTAATGCAATTTAATAAATCACCTGCTTGAACGTTTTGCGATACCAATAAAGCTAAGTCTCGGCGGTTTGCTGGAAACTTCGAAACGGGCTTTGCTTCGGGCAAACGGCGTAAGCTTACAGCGTTCATTTCAAGCTCAAACAAGAATACTTTTCCGCTGAGACCAAAGGCTTTTAGATGTTGTGGATGAAGCGCTCCTACATAACCAATCACCTCCCCTTGATAGATTACTTTTGCCGATTGTCCTGGATGCAATGCGGGGTGACTTCCCACAGCAAAGCTAAAGGCATCGTCGTTAGCGCTTAATTGTAATAAGGCTTGTACATCGCCTTTGATATCGAAAAAATCCAGTTCACGATCACTGACATTCCAAGCTTCTTGGTTTGCATTACCACAGATAACCCCAGCGATCATCGGTGTTTGCTTCACTCCATTCTCGCTATTTTCATCTGGTACAAAGCGTAAGCCAGACTCAAAAACTCTTACCCTCGTCTGTTGACGTTTCTGGTTGTAGGATAGGGTATCAAGTAATCCTGTCCATAAACTTAAACGCATTGCTGACATCTCAACCGAAATTGGATGCGGCAAAATCATAGCCTGCTGTTCTGGGTGAAGTAGTTGTTGTCGTTTAGGGTCAACAAAGCTATAAGTAATTGCTTCTTGGTAACCACGCGCACAAAGTAACTGTCGTAACTTAGCGCTGGGTAAGATGTTTTCTTGGTGTTGAGCGGTCGTTAATGAGGCTTTAGGCGACAGATTCGGGATATTGTTATATCCATAAATACGTGCGACTTCCTCGATCAGATCTTCCTCAATATCCATATCAAAACGGTAGCTTGGTGCTAAGGCTTGCCAACCCTGCTCAGTTACTTCCACTGTCATACCTAAGCGGGTTAAAATGTCGGTCACATTAGACTTTTCAAATGGATAACCAATCACTTTCTCTAAACGAGCATGACGTAAGGTGATATTGGATGACGTTGGCAGTTGCTTTAAGTCTCCGGATTCAAGTACAGGACCGACTTGTCCCCCACATATTTCAACTAACAGTTGGGTGGCTCGTTCCATCGCTTGGTTTTGTAATTCAAAATCAACGCCGCGTTCGTAGCGATGAGAAGAATCAGTGTGCAAACCATATTGACGGGCACGCCCAGTGATCGCTAGTTTGCTGAAAAAGGCACATTCCAAGAAGATATCTTGGCTAGCGTTAGTGACACCAGTGGCTAAACCACCAAAGATACCCGCCATGGCGATAGGCCCACTTTGGTCACAGATTGCCAGTGTATTTTCTTGTAACTCAACTTCATTACCATCTAGAAGCACTAGTTTTTCGTTTGCTTTGGCTAAGCGAACTTCAATACTCCCCTGCAGTTTCGCAAGATCGAAGGCGTGCATCGGCTGGCCTTGTTCAAGCAATACGTAGTTGGTGACATCAACAACAGGGTCAATTGAACGAACGCCACTACGGCGTAAACGCTCTTGCATCCATAACGGTGTAGTCGCTTGCACATTCACACCTTTAATGACCCGACCTAAGTAGCGAGGGCACTCTTGGGTTGCAAGCACATTGACAGCAAACGTATCGTCAATAGTCACCGCAGCATCAACCCATTGAGGTGTGACTACATCAATTTGATTTAACACGCCAACTTCACGAGCTAAGCCGCGTAGGCTAAGACAATCAGCACGATTGGGGGTTAAATCAACTTCAATCGCTACATCATCTAACTGTAGGTAGTCGCGTAAATCGGTGCCAATTGGCGCATCACTTGGCAGTTCCATGATGCCATCAGACTCATCACTAATGCCTAACTCACTATAGGCACATAACATACCGTGAGAAGCTTGGCCGCGAAGCTTAGCCTTTTTAATTTTAAAGTCGCCAGGCAGCACAGCACCAACCATCGCCACGGCTACTTTTAAGCCTTGGCGGCAATTAGGCGCACCACAAACGATATCGAGTAATTCGTTTTGGCCGACATTTATTTTGGTTACCCGTAGTTTGTCCGCATCTGGATGTTGGCCACATTCGACAACTTCACCAATCACAACACCACTAAATTCGGCAGCGACGGGCTCAATACCGTCAACTTCTAGCCCTGCCATAGTAATTTGTTCTGCTAGTTGTTCTCGGGTAATTGCAGGGTTAACCCACTCTCTTAGCCAGGATTCACTAAATTTCATATCAATTAACCCTTAATTGAATTGTTTTAAGAAGCGTAAGTCATTTTCGAAAAATGAACGCAAATCGTTAACGCCGTAACGCAACATGGTTAAGCGCTCCACCCCTATCCCAAAGGCAAAACCTGTGTATTCCTCAGGGTCAATATTTACCGAGCGAAGTACATTCGGATGTACCATGCCGCAACCTAGAATTTCCAACCAACCATTTTTTCCGAGTACATCAACTTCTGCGGAAGTTTCGGTAAAAGGAAAGTAAGATGGTCGGAAGCGCACTTGTAGGTCGTCTTCAAAGAAGTTTTGTAAGAAATCGTATAAAACGCCTTTTAGTTCGGTAAAGTTAACATTTTTGTCAACCATTAAGCCTTCGACCTGATGAAACATCGGTGTATGTGTCTGATCGTAATCATTTCGATACACCCGACCTGGAGAAATTATGCGTATTGGCGGCTTCTCTGTCTCCATCGTGCGAATTTGCACCCCAGAAGTTTGAGTTCGCAATACTAAATTAGGATTAAAGTAAAAGGTATCATGGTCGGCGCGAGCGGGATGATGCTCGGGGATATTTAGGGCATCAAAGTTATGGAAGCCATCTTCAATTTCTGGCCCTGATTTGACTTGAAAACCGAGTTCACCAAAGAAGGTCTGAATACGTTCAATGGTACGTGTCACGGGGTGTAAGCCCCCCAGCTCATCGGTGCGACCCGGTAAGGTTACATCGACGGTTTCCGAAGCGAGCTTGGCATTAAGCTCTTGTTGTACCAAGGCTTCGCGTTTTTCATTTAACGCATCTTGGATAAGCTGTTTGGCTTGGTTAATAAGTTGCCCCGCCTGCGGACGTTCTTCTGGCGATAATTTGCCAAGTCCTTGCAGTTGTTTGGTCATTAACCCTTTTTTACCTAAGTATTCCACGCGAACAGCGTCAAGTTCATTCATCGCTGAAGCTGCATCAATGTGAGTCTTAGCCTGATTGATTAGCGCATCAAGATCTAGCATGATTTCCTCATATTCCCCCAAGGGAAAGGCTGATTTTTTAGTTTTAAATAAGACCGGAAATAGTACTTTAATGAACCGCTTATAGCTAGACTTGTTCCCGGAAAAAGGCTGGATGTTAGTGATTTTTATATATAAAAAAAGGGAGCCTAGGCTCCCATTTCAAACATTAGCGACGCTTATAAAGCAGCTTTTGCTTTTTCTACCAACACTGTGAAGGCTGCTTTATCAAAAACAGCAATATCAGCTAGGATCTTACGATCGATTTCGATAGATGCTTTTTTAAGTCCGTTAATCAAACGGCTGTAAGACAAACCATTTTGACGAGACGCAGCATTAATTCGTGCAATCCATAATTGACGGAATTGACGTTTACGCTGACGACGGTCACGGTAAGCATATTGACCTGCTTTAGTTACCGCTTGGAAGGCTACGCGATAAACACGTGAACGTGCTCCGTAGTAACCTTTGGCTTGCTTTAAGACTTTCTTATGACGTGCACGTGCTTGTACACCGCGTTTAACTCTGGCCATTCTTAACTTCCTCTAAACTTATGCGTACGGCAACATGCGAACAATTGATGCAACATCAGATGCAGCAATCATACCCTTCGGACGAAGGTGACGTTTAACCTTAGTACGGCGCTTAGTCAGGATGTGACGAAGACCAGCTTGTTTGTATTTAAAACCACCAGAAGCAGTTTTCTTAAAGCGCTTCGCAGCACCTTTGTTTGATTTCATTTTTGGCATTTACATGCACTCCGCATTGCAATATGAACAACATATAGTTAAAGGCGAACAAAAACAGCTTACTTATAAAGTAAGCTGCTTGTTACTTGTGAGCCTCAACTACTTCTTTTTAGGGCCTAACACCATCACAGCTTGGCGACCTTCCATTTTTGGAAAAGCTTCCACAACTGCAATCTCTTCTAAATCCGCTTTAATACGGTTTAGTAGATCAAAGCCTAAGCTTTGGTGTGCCATTTCACGACCACGGAAACGTAGTGTTACTTTAGCTTTGTTACCCTCACTTAGAAAACGAATCAGGTTGCGTAGTTTTACCTGATAGTCGCCTTCATCAGTTCCAGGTCGGAATTTAATTTCCTTAACCTGAACCTGTATTTGCTTTTTCTTCTGCTCTTTAACAGATTTACTCTTTTCGTAAATGAACTTACCGTAGTCCATGACCCGACAAACAGGTGGTTCAGCATTCGGACTAATTTCAACTAAATCTACGCCTGATTCTTCGGCGGTGTTTAGCGCTTCATCCAAACTCACAATGCCAATGGCTTCGCCATCTAAGCCCGTAAGGCGTACTTCTTGTGCTTGAATTTCTTCATTTATCTTGTGTGCTCTTGCAGCTTGTTGCTGACCACGTCTTCCGGTTTTTATAATTTATACCTCAATACAATTATTATCACGATTGGCAATTTCTTGTTTTATCTGTTGAATAAAATCATCAACAGCAAATTTACCAAGATCATCACCCTTACGAGTTCTAACCGCAACCTCATTGCTGGCGACTTCTTGATCACCGACGACTAGCAAGTATGGTATACGCTTTAGAGTATGTTCGCGGATTTTAAAGCCTATCTTCTCATTTCTCAAGTCCGCAATGGCTCTAATACCCTGTTTATTTAATTTTTTTACAACTTTATGGACAAAATCAGCCTGTTTGTCAGTAATATTCATCACCACGACCTGTCTTGGCGCTAACCAAGTTGGGAAGAAGCCCGAATACTCTTCGGTTAAAATGCCAATAAAGCGCTCTAAAGATCCTAAAATGGCGCGGTGAATCATCACCGGCACATGGCGTTCGTTATCTTCTCCAACAAAAGAAGCGGATAAGCGACCCGGCATAGAGAAATCTAGCTGTACAGTACCACATTGCCACGCTCTGTCTAAGCAATCATGCAATGTAAATTCAATTTTAGGTCCGTAGAAAGCTCCTTCTCCTGGTAAATAGGAGAATTCAATCCCTTTCGAGCTCAATGCATCGGCCAAAGCTTTTTCCGATTTATCCCATGTTTCGTCATCACCAACGCGTTGTTCTGGGCGAGTTGACAGTTTTACTTCAATTTCTTCAAAACCAAAGGTTTTATAAGTCTCGTAAACCATGTCGATACATGAAGACACTTCATCTTGAATTTGATCTTCTGTACAGAAAATGTGCGCATCATCTTGGGTGAAGCCACGAACGCGCATCAAGCCATGCAGAGAACCAGATGGCTCGTTTCGGTGACACGAACCAAATTCAGCCATCCGCAATGGTAAATCGCGGTAGGACTTTAATCCTTGGTTGAAAATTTGAATATGCCCCGGACAGTTCATCGGCTTCACCGCATATTCGCGGTTTTCCGACTGGGTGGTAAACATCGCATCGGCATACTTATCCCAGTGGCCCGACTTTTCCCACATGCTGCGGTCCATGATTTGAGGCGCTTTAACTTCCTGGTATTGGTATTTAGTGAGCTGCTCACGCACATAGCTTTCCAGCTGACGGAAGATTGTCCAACCAGAATCATGCCAGAACACCATGCCGGGTGCTTCTTCTTGCATGTGGTATAAATCTAATTGTTTACCGATTTTACGATGGTCTCGCTTCGCCGCTTCTTCCAAACGTTTTAAGTAAGCTGCCAATTGTTTTTTATCTGCCCAAGCGGTGCCGTAGACCCGTTGCAGCATTTTATTTTTGCTATCACCACGCCAATAAGCACCCGCAACCTTCATCAGTTTAAAATGCTGACAAAATTTCATGTTTGGAACATGTGGCCCACGGCACATATCAACATATTCTTCATGATGGTATAAACCCGGTGTGGCGGCGCTATCGATGCCCTCGATAATCTCCAGTTTATAGGGTTCTTCACGTTCGACGAACACTGCTTTTGCATCGGCTAAGGGGACGGTCTTTTTAATGACATCGTAATTGGTTTTTGCTAAAGCCTTCATTCGTTTCTCAAGATTATCGATATCTTCTTGAGTGAGTGAATGATCTAAATCGACGTCATAATAAAAGCCGTTATCAATCGTCGGCCCAATCGCCATTTTGGTGTTCGGCCAAAGCTGCTTGATCGCGTGACCTAAAAGGTGCGCACAAGAGTGGCGAATGATCTCTAAACCATCCTCATCTTTCGCGGTAATAATCGCAACTTTTGCATCATGGTGAATCAACTCGCAGGCATCGACTCGGTTTCCATCTACTCGGCCAGCGATACAGGCTTTGGCCAAACCAGGGCCAATATCTGCGGCGATGTCCATAGTAGATACAGCATTTTCGAATTGACGTTGACTACCGTCGGGGAGAGTTATAACTGGCATATTTATCCTTGCTTTTACAGTGGTGATGCCTACTAAACATCACGTGTCTCGTCGATAAAATAAGTGCATTGAGGCACTAAAAAGAGAGCAATATTAATGCGCTGGGCGAATAACTTCAATAGCGGAAGTTTTATTGACCGAATTGCTCGTTGTTCATAGCGGTTTGCGCCATACTTAAATCGTGGACATATGGAGTGATTGCCATGAAAAACTATGTTGAAAAAATGATTAGCTGTCCAAACTGTGGTCACCATACCCCATTAGTGTTAGATGCGAGCAATGGTGACCAAGATTATTATGAAGATTGCCGCGTTTGTTGTTATACCATCCACTGTAGACTGTCAGTTGATGAACAAAACAGCAAAATTGTCGCTTATATCGACGCCGACGACGAGCAAATTTTTTAGTTTAGCCAGCGTTTAATATCACCGTTGCTCATGAGATGCTTCAGGGTATCAATCACCGTCTGAGTGCTACTGTCTATCTCGATATTCACCAGGTCATTAACTTTTTTATCACCAAGCGTGGTGGTTCTTAAAGTTTCAGGTATGAGGTGTAGCCAGAATCCTGATTCACTTAACTGCCCGACCGTTAGGCTTGCCCCGTCTACGCAGATAAATCCTTTGTAGATGACGTAATCTTGCCACTGCTTATCGAGCGCGAGGTGTATGGCTAGGTTGTTCTCACTGCTTCGTTTTTCTTGGATGCGTGCGGTTGTATGGATATGACCCGAGACGAGATGACCACCAATTTCGTCCCCCACCTTTGCCGCCCGTTCAATATTCACAAAATCTCCTTCGTGAATCAGCTCTAAATTTGTTAAACTCAGCGTTTCTTGAATCAAGTCAAATTGAACGCCCTGCTCGCTGATAGCAACAACGGTTAAACAAGTGCCATTAATTGCTACACTAGCGCCAATACTTAAGCCCTCGGTCTCTCCTAAATCGACCCAAAGTTGCATAAGCCCGGGTGATCTTTTAACGCTGATTATTTTTTTCTTACTCTGAACTATTCCGGTGAACATGAAGTATTTTATCCTCGGTTTTAAGCAACGCTTTGCTAAAGAATGTTTTGCTATTTTAAGACTTGCGGGGCCAATTGTCGTGGCCCAATTAACAATTACTGGTATGGGGTTTGTTGATACGTTGATGGCTGGTTCGGTGAGTCCAACCGATTTAGCAGCGGTTGCCGTTGCGTCCAGCTTCTTTAACCCAGTGATCTTATTGTTGCAAGGGATCCTCATGGCAGTCACGCCCTTAGTCGCTTATCAAGTGGGTGCAAAACAAGCGCATCGAGGGGGCATGATATTTCAGCAAGCGGTGGTTATCTCCTTAGGCTTAACCGTTATTGGATGGCTGATCCTTTGGTTTGCACCGAGCGTATTTAAATTGATGGATGTCGATCCTAAGCTCGTGGGTTTAACCCAACAATATCTGTTATTTGTGAGTTTTGGGCTACCTGCTTTTGCCGTCTATCAAGTGCTTAGAGGGGTGAACGAAGCCTGTTCGAATATAAAAGCCATCATGGTTATTGGAATTTTGGGACTATTGGTAAACATCCCGGTTAATTATATTTTTATTAACGGTTTATTGGGTTTACCTAAATTAGGCGGAGCGGGTTGCGGTGTCGCCACTGCAATTGTTAACTGGTTTATGGTTATTGCCATGATCATTTATGTGTTTAGAAGTCAGACCCTCGAGAAACTTCATTTATTTGAAGCTAAGCTCACCATTGACTGGCCAACCATCTCGAGAATTTTTAAATTGGGCTTGCCTATAGGCTGTGCGATATTTTTTGAAGTGACCTTGTTTTCAATGATTGCATTATTACTATCGCCTTTGGGTGCAGATATTGTGGCTGCTCATCAAATTGCGCTTAACTTTACCTCAATGGTGTTTATGTTGCCCTTAAGTATCGCGATTGCGCTAACCATTCGTGTCGGCAACTACATGGGCGAGAAATCTTATGATAAGGCGCAAATTAGTGCCTATAGCGGCATTATATTGTCGGTAATAGCAACCGTATTTATCGCATCTGCTACCATTTTGTTCAGACTCGAAATTATTAGTTGGTATACCGATAACGCAACCGTTGCAGCGATTGCTGCACCGCTATTTTTACTTGCTGCGACTTATCAGCTATCAGACTCATTGCAAGTATGCTGTGCAGGTGCCTTAAGAGGTTATCAAGACACTCGCTTTATCTTGTTGGTGACTCTTATTAGCTTCTGGCCAATTGGCTTAGGTATTGGTTCGTTGTTAACCTTTACCAATACCTTTACCGAGCACCCAATGGGTGTACAAGGTTTTTGGATTGCGATTGTGATTGCCTTAACGGCATGTGCGATAGGCCTACTTGCTCGCTTGGTTTGGGCATCGAATAATCCAGGGCGACTCTATCTCATCAATAAGGAAGCATGAGCCTTAGGCAATGCTTAAAAATACTAGCAGCTACTTTATTGCTGCTAGCAGCCATTGCATTGGTTCACGATGGGTTGCTCCCCCGCAGCGACAAGTTATTTAATGATTACCGACAACGTTTACAACGGGTACTCAATATTAAGATTGGCGTTGTGAACCCACATCAACTTGGGCAAGGCACCATTATATGGCGAAATTACCATCTCACTGAGCCAGACTTAAGGCTTTCCTTTGTGGATAGCTTTAAGTTGAATCGCTGCGGTTTGCAACAGACCGTTTTCCAGAAAAACTCCAGTTTAGGCAAACAAGCCAGTGCTGTGTATAAATTGATTTGGCATTCTCAAATTATATTTGGTTTAGCTCGTTGTTCAAATAACGCGGATATCGACCCTAAGTTTTCTTTAGTTCTAAATCGCCTGCTGAGCCGAAAGCTGCAAGCTGCAAGCTAGCGCGATTTATTGGCATAATTTCTTAGTGGATGAGATAAGCCTAAGGCAATTATGGACTCGGCGAGATCGTTTATCCCAGACGCCTAGCGGAGCCTATCGCAAATTAGCTGAGCGAATCAAGCACCTGGCGAGTTACCAAACGGTATTGCAAAATGGGGCTGCGCTAGATGAAGCCGCTTTACTTTTACAGCTAAAACAACTTGATCAAAGCCCTAGCATATTCAGCTTATTTAGCGAATTAAATCGGGCCACCATTTGGTTAAAATCTATTTCCGAATCCTTAAAGCATGCTGAATTTCGCTGTGTTTCTTCGAATCAACAACAATACAAGATCTTAGATAATGTGCTAAATAAGGTGTACATGGCGAAAGTACAGCGCTATCTAGCCGAACTCGACCAAAGTGCAAGTGTGGTGAATATTGCCCTCGCCCAACTGTATCATGCTCCCTCCTTCACAACACTAATCAGCAAGACGCAATTGATTCAGCAAAGGTTTCATCAAGCAAATAGACAACACGTTATTCAATGGCAGGAAATTATTGCGAGTTGCACTGCAACTTGAAGCGGAAGCGAAGACCTTGTTGAGTTGAATTGACGAGTAGAACGAAAAATCAGCAAAAAAGCGTCCCTTGCCTTTTGGTTGATTAATGATTAAGCATACAGTTCGCATATTCGCGAACAGCAGTTGACGGACGCATTAACTTGCAGTACCTTTCACGCCGTAGTTTGTTCACAAGCACAATACAACCGTAGCTCAGTTGGTTAGAGCACCACCTTGACATGGTGGGGGTCGGTGGTTCGAATCCACTCGGTTGTACCAAAATATTCGCGTAGCTCAGTTGGTTAGAGCGCTACCTTGACATGGTAGAGGTCGGTGGTTCAAATCCACTCGCGAATACCATCTGACTCCCCCCAGTCAGATAATTTAGATTTCCCGTAGTGATTATTTAGCCTTGGAATTTGCCTGTATGTATATGGTGGATTAAAACCTCGCTAAGTTATTTGTTTGGCTTTTATAGTGCACGCCCCATGAGTAAGCTAAAACCTTTATCGCATATAAGCCAATCACCTCTCCGGATTTGTGTTGATAAGAAGCAGCGGCTTTACTTGATTAATCAGGAAAGATCACCTTGTTCCAAGCGGGAAATGGAATATTATTCGGATTCAGTCGCCATGGTAAGGCTCTGGTTTTTTGCTTGATGATCTTACAGTAGAGGCTCAAATCGATGGTTCGATAGCCTTTGGCTAATTTAAAATGTTCCTGTTTTGCCTCCAGTTCCATCCATACGGTATCTCGCCCTGCGACTAACTGACAACGGATAGGCTGGTCAACATTAGAAGTTATGGTCACTTTAAGTTGGTCGTTTTGTAACATGGTCGTCATCGACCCAGGATAGGCAAAACTGATGTTTGGCCAAATGAGGGCAACACTAAAAGCAGTCGCCCAGCACAGTCGAACCACGGTTGAGTGCCACATCTTATTCCCCCCGTTTTTTAAACCATTTCGCCAAATAGTTACCGGTATTTCTCAACTCTCCTAGCGTTTTGGCATGGGCGTTAAAGTTGGCAGATTTGGGCACCGCTATCCGTTGTGAAGAATAGATCCCCGTATGCCCACTAAAATAGTAGGCAACAAAACAGGCGACCGCAAAATACATCAAGTGTTCTGAGCCAAATAACTCGACCCCCATGATGGTACAAGCTAAAGGCGTATTGGTGGCTGCGGCAAATACCGCAATAAATCCAATCGCGGCGAACAAATCAATTGGAGCCCCCATTAGCCAAGCAAGCGTATTGCCTAAGGTCGCACCAATGAAAAATAGTGGTGTAACTTCGCCACCCTTAAAGCCGGCAGCAAGGGTGATAGCGGTAAGCAATAATTTTAACATCCAGCTGTACCATTCAGCGCCACCTGGACTAAAAGCGCTAATGATGCTGACTCCGCCTTCGCGATAGCTATTCACGCCCAAGCCAACATAATCTTGATTACCTATCAGAGTCACTAAAACAATCACAATAATGCCTCCCATCACAGCGATGAGATAAGGGTTTTTAAAGACAAATTTAAAAATGTCTTTAAACATAAACACCATTTCGCCAAACAAATATCCGACCAAACCAAAGGCCATTGAGGCAACCACAACTTTCGCTAATAACAGCAGATCAATATGAACTATATGATGAAATAACATCACCTGTTCTAAAAAATCGACTTTATATTGAGTGTGTGGTGTGCCCCAGGCGGTACAAACCAAGTCAGCTAAAATTGCGGCAAATAGTGCTGGGATAACGGAGTCGAAGCGGATCCGACCCACTGCCAATACTTCTAGAGCAAAGATAGTGGCGGCTAAAGGAGTACTAAATAAAGCAGAAAAACCGGCAGCGACACCGGCAGCGAGAAAGACTTGATAGTCTCGCCCTTGTAACTTAAATAATCGACCATAAGCCGCACTGCAAGCGCCACCAATTTGTATTGCGGTGCCCTCGCGTCCGGCAGAGCCACCAAACAGGTGGGTGACGACCGTAGAAAGTAAAACTAAGGGGGCCATCCGCGCAGGGATCCCAGCACCTGGTTGATGAATTTCATCGATAATGAGATTGTTTCCCGATTCCGAATTTTTACCAAACCGTCGGTAGATAAATACCACCACTAAGCCAGCAATTGGCAAAAAGTATAATAAGTAGGGCTGGTCGGCTCTAGTTCGGCTCGCAAAGTCCAACAGCCACAAAAACAAGGCATTCAGAGACCCAACTACTAAAGCCATTGGAATTAACAATAATAGCCAACGACATAATACAAATAAGGTACTGGGGCTATTTTGAACGGGGTTTGGCATGTAGCTTCCTTAAAACTCTAGCTGCTATGGGTGTGGCGTGGTTCATTTTGGGTTAGAGATAACGTATTTTAATCGCGGCGTGTGGTGCAGCTTAGCATTCTAAGTAAATACCTCGCAATCATCCCGTGAGTTAAGCAAGCGAATAAGCTCACTCTAGGCGACTATTGTGATGAAAATAACCAAGACTTAACGCTGCTTTAACTCATTCTCTACAGCATTGCGATAGGATTTATCAACCCTAAAAAAAGCGAACCAAATGGTTCGCTTAATGAGAATGACTGGCAGCAGTATATAATGCTGAGATGCGCTACTCGGCAGCGGCTTGAAACAACTGGGTAAACTTAGCCATGCCCTCGTCAACAATTTCGTCTTCAATGGTAAGCGCAGGTAAGAAACGAAGCACATTTCCGTAGTAACCACATGCAAGCAAGATCAAACCAAACTCGGCTGCTTTAGCAATGAGCTTTTGTGTCAGACTGGTGTTGGCCAACTCTGGATCGCCATCACAGATCAGTTCTAAAGCGATCATCGCCCCAGAGATACGAATTTCACCAATTAACTGAGGATAGTCAGCTTTCAATTGCATCAAGTGTTCATTAAAACGCAGACCAATCATTTGCGCACGACTAACTAGCTGTTGTTGTTCAATTTGTTCCAGAACCGCCAAGCCTGCTGCACAAGCAACGGGAGAACCACCATAAGTCCCGCCTAAACCGCCAGGTAAAGGTGCATCCATGATATGGCTCTTACCAACCACTGCAGAAAGCGGGAAACCGCCAGCAATGCCCTTGGCCATGGTGATGAGATCCGGTTCAATGCCGCTATCTTCACAACAGAACATCTTACCGGTACGACCAAAGCCAGTTTGAATTTCATCCAAAATTAAGACGATGCCATGCTCATCACAAAGCGCTCTTAATGATTGCAATAAAGCATGAGGCGCAGGATAGAAACCTCCCTCGCCTTGTATTGGTTCGATAATGATAGCCGCCACGTCTTGTGGGCCAATATCTACCTTAAACAGATTTTCCAGCGCTTTTAAAGTGTCTTCGGTGGTCACTCCATGGGCAGCCATCGGAAAAGGCACATGATAGATATCGCCAGCGAAAGGACCAAATAGATGTTTATATGGCGTAATTTTACCGGTCAGCGCCATTGTGAGATTGGTTCTTCCGTGGAAACCGCCGTTAAAGGCAATCACGCCACGACGTCCGGTAGATGCCCGAGCAATTTTGACTGCATTTTCTACTGCTTCAGCACCAGTGGTGACAAAAATCGCTTTTTTCTCACTCTCGCCAGGAGCAATTTCGACTAACTTTTCGGCTAAGGCGACAGCACTTTCATAGGGATTCACCATCACGCAAGTATGACTGAACCTATCCAGTTGTTGTTTCACTGCAGCGACTACAGCCGGATTCGAATGACCGGTATTACATACCGCGATCCCGGTGGCAAAATCAATGTAGCGATTGCCTTCTACATCCCAGACTTCGGCGTTAAGTGCCTTATCGACAAACACTGGATAGGCGTTACCTTGACCCCGAGCGAATACCGCTTGTTTTCTTTGTTGTAGTAATTGATTAGACATTGCTGAGTTCCTCTAAACTAGGCGTTTAAGCCACCTAAACACAAATATTTAATTTCCATGTAATCGTCTAAGCCGTAATGCGAGCCTTCGCGTCCGTTACCGGACTGTTTAACCCCCCCAAAAGGAGCCGCAGCATTAGAAATAATCCCCTCATTGACGCCGACCATGCCATATTCAAGCGCTTCGCCAACACGCCAAACGCGACCAATATCTCGTGTATAAAAATACGCCGCTAAACCATATTCGGTATCATTAGCCAGTGCGATTGCTTGTGCTTCATCTTCAAACATAATTAAGGGCGCGACTGGGCCGAAAATTTCATTCGCGGCAATCGGCATGTCATTACTAACATGAGTCATAATTGTTGGACTATAAAATTGTTTTCCGGCTGGATGCTCTTCACCGCCACACAGGATCTTGGCACCAACCGCAACCGAGTCCGTCACCAGTTTGTGTACTTCTTGTTTCGCTTGTTCACTGATCATTGGACCGATGACAGCTGCTTCACTCAAGCCATCAGCAACCTTCAGTTGACTTAAAGCCTGGGCCAATTTCTCGCTAAAGGCCTGATAAACACCTTTTTGTACCAAGAATCGATTGGCGCACACACAGGTTTGCCCTGCATTACGGTATTTTGACGCAAGAGCACCTTGAATAGCAGCATCTAAATCTGCGTCATCAAATACAATGAAGGGGGCATTACCTCCTAGTTCCATCGATACTTTTTTCACCGTACTGGCACATTGTGCGATCAGTTGTTTACCCACCGCGGTTGAACCAGTAAAGGTGAATTTGGCAACATCTGGACTTTCGGTTAGCACCCGCCCCATACCGCGCGCATCTTCACCAACCACCACGTTAAATACACCTTTGGGGATACCTGCTCGGTCGGCTAATTCGGCCATAGCCAGCGCTGATAAAGGCGTGAGTTGGGCAGGACGAACCACAAAGGTACAACCCGCCGCCAGTGCCGCAGCCGCCTTACGAGCAATCATTGCATTTGGAAAGTTCCATGGAGTGACCGCCGCCACAACTCCAACCGCCTGTTTGATCACGACAATCCGTTTATCTGAGGCGGGACCGGGTATCACGTCTCCATAACAACGTTTACCTTCTTCGGCGAACCAATCAATGTACGAAGCGCCATAGGCTATTTCACCTTTGGCTTCGGCCAAAGGTTTACCCTGTTCAAGGGTTAAAATAGCGGCAAGATCGTCTTGATGCTCCAACATCAGCTGATACCAGCTACGTAATAGTTTTGCTCGCTCAGCAGCTGCCATATTAGACCAAGCTTTAAAGGCAGCCTTGGCGGCAGCAATCGCACTCTCCACGCCTTGAATTCCAGCATCGTCTACTTGAGCTATTGCTTGTTGATTGGCCGGGTTATATACAGAAAACTGCTGTTCGCTAGCCATCCATTGGCCGTTAATGTAAGACTGATGACGAACTAATTGTTGGTCGATGATTCTATCCATGGCTCTGGCCTCATGTACGAAGTTGAAATAACAATTTAGCGTTATTGAATACCAAGTAAAAACAATGTTAAATATCAAACAATAAAACTAAAGTTTGAATTAGATAAAACTATGCTCGATCCAAATAATGGCAAACAACTCAGCGAATACGATTTACGTCTATTGCGGGTATTTAAAGCGGTAGTTGAACACGGCGGATTTGCTGCCGCAGAAAATGCCTTAGGTATTACCCGTTCCACCATTAGTGTCCACATGTCTAGCTTAGAGAGCCGCATGAATATGCGGCTCTGCGTACGAGGCCGCAGTGGTTTTGCTTTAACCGAGCGTGGGCAAACGGTTTATCAGGCTTGCTTAAGGTTATTTTCAAGTATTAGTGAATTTAGTGCCCTCGTCGACAACCTTGGCAAAGCACTCACCGGTGAGCTAATTATACTGTACTCCGATCTCCTTGATCGCTTGAGTATTCAAAAAATTGGAAAAGCTATTGCCTTAATTAAGCAGCAGGCGCCTAGCTTATGTATCTGCCTGAACATGGATACGGTCGCTAATATTGAAGCTGCCCTTATCAATAATAGGGCTCACATTGGCTTTTATCCGGCTTATCGAAGTATTGATGGGCTGACGAGCCAAGTAGTCTTTAGTGAATCCTTATATTTATGCGCAAGCGAACAATCGGAATTATATGCGATGAATGATGGTAATATTGATAACGAAGAACTCTCCAAGCATGCCGCCATCCATCCCGGCATCGAGCTAAACCCAATGGGAAGAGCGCAGCTACAAGCCTTAAATTTTGGTGCAAAAGGCTATCAGTTTGATAGCCGTGTGGCCTTGATCCTCTCAGGTGCTTATATTGGTTATCTGCCTTTGAGTGAGCTGAAGGGTTATTTAGAAACAGAATTGATACGGCTGATAAAACCAGCGGAATATAGCTACCCTTTCGAACTGAGCTTAGTGCATAAACAAAATCCTAACGATAAAGAGAAGGTTCAGTTGGCTATGGATAAACTCAGTTTGGTATTCAACTAAAATTGTTTATGTTGCATGGTTGCAATAATTGCTTCGTCGGTGGGCAACATTGCGGTTTTGGACAAGAACCCCAGTTGTTGAATACTATCATCAGCGGAATCAAATACGATCCCCTGTTGCGCACTCACCGTATTTCCCGAGACAGCCAAAATAGCTGATTTAACTGCACTCCCCGCGCCCGTCGAGACTTTCATTGCACAACCAGCCTTCGCACCATCACAAAATACACCCGAGATGTCCCCTACCATGGCATTAATTGCCCGATGAATTGCGGCAAGGTCTCCGCCCAACAACCAAGTTAATCCTGCCGCTGCGCCCATAGATGCAGTGGTAGCGGCACATAAAGCCGACAGTTTGTTTTGTTTGGATTTAACGTAGATAGCAACGAGGTGGCTTAGCATCAGCGCTCGGGTAAATTGCTCGTCACTGAGTTGGCGTAATTCGGCAAAAGCAATAATAGGCATGGTCGCTGCTATTCCTTGATTACCGCTACCGGAGTTACTCATCGCAGCATGTGGTGCGCCCCCCATGCGAGCATCTGACGCAGCGGCTCCCAAACGCATGGCTCGCCCCATTAAATCATCGCTCAATAAGCCCTGAGTAATTTGTTGCTGTAAACTTGCTCCTAAGGCTAGCCCATACTCTCCGGTCATCCCAATGCTGGCCAACGCTCGATTTAATTCCGCGGCACGTTTTATAAATATGATTTGATTAAGCGGGACCTGAGTTACAAATGTATAGATCTCAGACAGCGTTAATAATGGCAAAGGTGGTACCGCCAAATGCTCACCACAAGCATTGTCCGTCACTTGCGGGCTCCGCTGACCGTTTACTTCGATATATTCAAAATGAGTATGTGATTGCGCAATACACACTTCAACCAAAGACTCACCAAGACCAGCTTGGACAACGGTATACAATACATCTGGATGAGAAATCATCTCAATCTTGACACGTTTTTGCACGAGCATCTGGTTCGCTTCAGCTAAGTCGGCACTGGAGATATCAGCCAGTACCTCCAAACCCTTATCGGCATTCCCTGTACAAGCTCCTGCCGCAGCAGCAATGGCAAGACCAGCTTTACCTGTGCCTGGAACCATAACACCCATCCCATTTTTATAGAGATTGGGCGTGACTTTAACTTTAAGGTGATCTGGTGTGGCACCAAGAATTTGTCTTGCTTTCGCGCTGGCCAAAGCGACTGTAACTGGCTCGGTGCAACCCAAAGCGGGTACAACTTGAGACTGAACGAGGTTTATGTAAGCTTGCCACTGGTGCATAAAGCTATCCAACTGATTAACTGATAAACCATGTTAACCTCGACTCACTAGAAAAAACTGGCTGATTTAGCTAATAAAAGAGAACGATTGAGAAATAAATTCTCAATCTAACTCAACTTATAGTATTTAAATTTATATTTTGATGAGTGCTCAATATCATTTCGCGCAAATAATTGATGATTGAATATCTACCAGTCAATCCCTTTACGTGCTTTGATGCCATTTTCGAAGGCATGTTTCTGACTTTTTACTTCTGATATGGTGTCGGCAATTTCCAAGAGTTTTCGATGACAAGCTCGTCCAGTCACAACAACTGTTTGTTCTCTTGGACGCTGCGCAATAGCTTCAACAACCTCATCAACATCCAAGTAGTCGTAGCTCAACATATAGGTGAGCTCATCCAGCAAAACCAGGTAAATGGACGGATCTGTCAGCCACTGTTTACAACGCTGCCATACTTCCTCGGCCGCTTGGCGATCTAAGTCGCGATTTTGCGTTTCCCAAGTGAAACCAGTCGCCATCGTCGCAAATTCTACACCATGTTGACTCAGCAACTCGCGCTCACCGCAGTCCCAACCGCCTTTAATAAATTGAGCGACTACCGCCTTAAAACCATGGCCCACAGCGCGGGTGACATTGCCAAATCCGCCAGTGGATTTTCCCTTGCCGTTTCCGGTAATCACCAGTAGTAAGCCACGTTCTATTTGCGCTTGTTCAACTTTAGCATCAACGTTTTCCTTTATTTTTTGTTGGCGCTGTTGGTGTTTTTGCTTGTCTTTACTCATCTACAATCCATTTAGTTGACATCGTATTAGTAAGTGTAACTCGCGGGAAAGCCAACAAACCAGTACTGTTTCTCTAGAATAGCTAGAAACCTTTGGGTATAGTGCCTGCACAATGTATGACGGATCCCTTTATGCTTAAAGATAACCCTCTATTAGCCCAGCTGAAACAGCAAATTAGAGAGACCATTCCCACGGTTGAAGGCGTGGTGAAAGCCACCGATAAGAATTTTGGTTTTCTACAAACCGATAATAAAAAAAGTTATTTTATTTCGCCTCCTTCGATGAAGCAGCTGATTCATGGTGACCGAATCAAGGCCGCAATCCGTGAAAATAATGGCAAAGAAGCCGCTGAGCCAGAAACTTTAGTGGAAGCAGCACTAGACAGCTTTGTTGCACGGATCAAGTTTGTTGATAATCGCACTAAGGTGATCGTTGACCATCCACTGATTAATCAAGCCTTGAGTGCAAGGGTGAAGAAAGGTAGTGATTTCACCATCAAGCAAGGAGACTGGGTAATCGCTCGTTTGTTGAAACACGCACTGAGAGATAAGCAGTTTCAAGTCGAGATCATTGAATTTATTGCCGATAGTGATGACAATTTTGCGCGCTGGAAAGCAACCACGCTAAAACATGGTTTAGTTTGGGATCAACCTGATCTTACAGAGCCACTTGAACTCATTGATCCTCAAGAGGCACGCCGTAACGTAGTCGATGAGCTATTTTTCACCATTGATGGTGAAAGTACCAAGGATATGGACGACGCGATTGCGATTCAGCGTCACGATAATGGCTGGTGTCTTAAGGTAGCTATCGCAGACCCCAGTGCATATTTCAATCCAGAGAGTGAGTTGGAAGCCGCTGCAGCAAAGCGTGCTTTTACGTTGTATTTGCCTGCTCGTACTGTGCCGATGATGCCAAATCAATTAGCCAACGAAAAATGCTCATTGCACGCGGACCAGCAGCGGCCCGCTTTAATCTGTGAAATGAATATTAGCTTGGACGGTGAATTACTTGATGATGCCACGTTTTATCTGGCGACTGTGGAATCTAAATATCGTCTTAACTACCAACAAGTTTCCGATTTTATAGATAATGAAACCGGAACGTTTGATGGTTTAGAAGATTTGCAGCAAGCACTAAGCCAGCTTCATCAACTTAGCGAACAACGTTATCATTGGCGCGCTGCACATCGTTCAGTATTTGGTGATCAGGCTGATTATGAATTTGTTCTGGACCATAAAGGGCAAGTCATCGATATCCTTCGTCAATCACGGCGCAGTGCTAATCGAATGGTGGAAGAAGCGATGGTGGCTGCCAACATATGTGGTGGACGATTGCTTGATGAACGACTCGGTCACGGGGTGTTTACCTGCCATTCTGGTTTTAAAGTTGAAAAACTAGAAGGCCTGGTTGAACTACTGAAAAAGTTTGAGTTTAGCGTCGACAGTACACGATTGGATGACTTGGATTATTTCTGTGAATTACGTAGAAAGATTAGTCAATCGGGGAATAAGACTTTAGATCAATTAGTAAAGCGTCACTTCAACTTCAGTGTTTACAGTGCGCAGTGTCAAGCCCACTTTGGCTTAGGTGAAGCCAAATACGCGACCTGGACGTCACCAATTCGAAAATACAGTGATTTGCTGAATCATCGATTGATTAAAGCAGCAATTAGAGGTGACCAAGTTGACTCACCTTTAACCGAGGCCCTCACTGAACATTTAAGCGATTGTCGCAAAAAACAGAAATTTGCAGAAAGAGAAATGGCCAACTATCTCTACTGTGAATATTTCAGTGAACAAGCTGCCACAACCAGCTTAGATGCAGAAATTACGAATGTGAATCGAGGGGGCTTAAATGTTCGCTTACTTGATAGTGGAGCCACTGCGTTTATTGCTAAGGGGAAATTAGCTAAATCAGCTGAAGAGCTAAAAATAGATAATGAAATGGGCTCCATCTCAAGTGATAGCTACCATTATAAAATTGGCGATATTATTCAGGTCAAAATTATAGAAGTTAAAAAGCTGCAACAATCCATATTGGCTAGCCCTGTATTCTCTGATTAAGCGCTTGTCATCAACACAAAAGCCAGCGTAAAAGCTGGCTTTTTTTTAGGTGGATTACATATTTAACTGTTCTTGCTGAGCGCCAAATAGTCTAAAGAAATTTCTGCAGCTTCATCTAAAAAAGCGTCATCAATTTCAAAATCCTTTGGTGCATCATCTAAACTTTTAACTGGCTTTTTACCCAAACGAGTCAAGCGCTCATTTAATCGAACTAACTGCTTCTGTTCTTTGTCATCGCGTTGGGCGACTCGAGTTTTCTCGTTGAGACTAATCTCAACCATATCCTTATCTTTTCGAAAATCGGCAATATCATTAATAATATACTGAAACTCAGGATCATGACTGATTCTCGCTAAATGCTTCTTCTCAAGGGTCGCAATATACGGATGAATATTACTTAATACTTTATATTCCGCAGGTTTGATCTTATCCCAAGGTAAGGCATTTTTCTCTAAGCTTTCTCCGGTTTCTTCCGGCAACAATGCCACCGGGTAAGCAATGTCAGGGATCACACCTCGATGTTGAGTACTGCCGCCATTAATTCGATAAAACTTAGCAATTGTATATTGTACATGGCCAAGTTCGTTTTCATATAAATCATAAATACGGCCTAAACCACGATGCTGTTGCACAGTACCTTTACCATAGCTTTGTTCGCCCACAATAATTGCTCGGCCGTAATCTTGCAGTGCTGCAGCAAAAATCTCAGACGCTGACGCGCTATAACGATCGATTAAAATAACCATTGGGCCATCGTAATTCACATGGTTACTGGTATCGCTATTGACACTAATTCGTCCCAATTGGTCTCGAACTTGAACCACCGGACCTTGCGGGATAAATAAACCAGTTAACGCAGTGGCTTCGGTCAACGCGCCTCCGCCATTACCACGAAGATCAACCACTAAAGAGCTAATATTTTGCTCTGCTAGTTTAGCCAGTTCTTTGCTCGCGTCCTTGCTCAGATTAACGTAAAAACTAGGGACATTCAGTACCCCTACTTTCTTTCCTTCAATCTCTAATACTTCACTTTTAGCGGCGCGATCTTCCAGACGAACTTTATCGCGAACGATGCCAACAATTTTAGTTTTACCGTCGACCTTGCCATGAGAAGATAATATTTCTAAGCGAACCGTAGTTCCTTTAGGTCCTTTGATAAGATCGACAACATCATCTAAACGCCAACCGATAATATCAACAAATTCGCCTTCGCCTTGTGCTACACCAACAATTTTATCGTCTGGCCCTAATTGGTTACTCAGCGCCGCAGGGCCTCCGGGAACCAAACTACGAATAATGGTGTATTCATCTTCGCCCTGCAGTACTGCCCCAATCCCTTCTAAAGATAAGTTCATCTCCATTTGAAAGCGTTCGGCGGTACGGGGAGAAAGATAACTAGTGTGAGGTTCGATACTGCGAGAATAAGCATTCATTGCAGTTTGAAAAACATCTTCACTCGAGGTTTGTACCAGACGTTTAATCGCGCTGTTATAACGTTTTGCTAAAATTTCAACGATTTTATCGTGGTCACGCCCCGCCAATTTAAGGCTTAGTGCATCGTACTTAACTTTTAATCGCCATAGCTCCTTGACTTCAGCTTGATCTTTTGGCCAATCTGCCTTGCTACGGTCAAATTGAAACTGTTCGTCTTTACTAAAATCCATTTGCTCGTCAATCACCTGCAACGAATATACTAATTGCTGATAACGACGTTTTAGCGACAAGTCAAAAATAGAATAAAGCGGTTCCAAACGGCCAGCTGGAATATCTTGGTCTAAAACATAACGATAACGTTCAAAACGAGCAATATCTTCTTTTAGAAACAAGCTACGATTGTAATCAAGTTGTTGGATGTATTTATCGAAAATCTCACTCGATAATTCATCGTCAAAGGGAATACTACGGTAATGCGAGCGAGAGTAGAGCGCACTTATCCTTTTAGCCGCTGTAGCATGTTGACTTTGCTGACTTAATGTCGGTAAAGCTTCTTCGCTTAAATTAGCCGTTTGAGCTAACAAAAATGTTGAATAACAGAGTGTTAAAAAAAACAGCCAAAGACGGCTCGAATATTTCATAGGCACCTATCTCACTACTAAATTAATTTATGCAACGATATGCTCAGCTTTCACTTTTACTAACATACCGCTTTTAAGCGTGACCGCAATGCCATCTTTACTGACTTCGGAAATCTGCCCAGGCATAGGAGTCTGACCAACTAATACCCTCACTTCTTTGCCTGCAACCAAATCTTTACTATCAATTTTCTCGATTGGTTTTTTCTCTACCGCAGGTTTACTAACACTGGCTTTGGGTTTCTCGTTGCGTTTTACATCAGCTTTTGCCTTACGCTCAGCCAATTTAGCTTTGTTAGCTTTTTCTGCTTGCGCCTTTTTGTGAGCAAAGGCTTTATCTTTACTCTCTTTTAAGGTTTTTTGTGCATGTTCAACATGCTCTTGCTCAATCTCTGCACCTTCAACGCCGTCTAGGTCAACTCGTTTGGAGCCCACCTTCACGCCATGTAAGTAACGCCAACTTGAAGTGTATTGACGTAAAGCTGAGCGCAATACGGTATTACTGATTTTTTCATCTTCTTTAAGACGTTCAGCTAAATCCTGAAAAATACCAATTTTAAGTGGCTTAGCTTCACCTTCCGTCGAAAAACAAAGCGGAAATTGAGTCGCTAAATATTGAATAACTTCTTTACTATTTTTCAGTTTATTAGTTTGTTCCATGATGACCTTTCTTATACATCTTTACTGGTACAGCGATAGGGCTGATTTCGGCTATTATAGTGAGGGTATATTGAAAAGCCATTAAAAATGCACTTCTGATAAGTTATTTTCTAGCTCTTTAACTAAATACTCGATACCAATTTGATCAGAATCGTCGAATCGTGAAAGCTGTGGGCTATCGATATCAATCACTCCTATCAGTCGACCATTTAGATGAAACGGGACCACGATTTCCGACGCGCTTGCGCCATCACAAGCAATATGGCCGGGAAACTGGTGGACGTCGGGAACACAGATAGAGCTTTGTTTGGCGAAGGCTTCTCCGCAGACACCTTTGCCCACAACAATGGAGCTACAAGCTGGTTTGCCTTGAAAAGGACCTAACAACAATGTGTCGTTGCTTTGATTAATGAGATAGCAGCCGACCCAATTAATATGCTCTAACTCCATCCATAACAAGGCCGAAAAATTAGCCAAATTAGAAATATAGGGTAAATCTCTATCAAGCAAGGCTGAAATTTGCTTGGCGAGGGTTAGATACCTGCTAGAAACTTGCTGCAAGCGCTATTCCTCTTCTGCTTCAATCATTGATTCCGAAAACTCTTGGCCTTTTAATAACTGTTGCACCGCATTGCGTTGCAAAGACAAGAAGTAACCTAGGTTTTCAGCTTGCGCCTCACTCATTTTAGGATCGGCATGTTTCACTAATAAAGTAAGCTGATCGGCGACATCTAACATCTTGTCGTAACTGTCGGCTTGTTTTTTTGAGCTAAAAGTCATTTTTTCTACACCGTTACGTTCGACGACATATTTAATAATTACAGCCACGGCTGCCTCCATCTACTGTTTTTATGTACAGGTTATTATGCATCATCAATCACAAAACTACTAGAGAGAAAAATTATGCAGTATTCTGTAGCTTAGTTGAGCTAATATACATAACTATGAATTCTTTAGAAATATCAAAGCTGTCCATTTGCCCTAGCTGTGACTTGTTGCTCGAAAAGCAGCAACAATGTAAGGCTGGCCAAGTGACCACTTGTCCCCGCTGTGACCAGGTGTTATTTCGTGGTTCTTCGCTTCGTTTTTCAAGTCAACTAGCGCTTTCTTTAGCCTGTTTAGTCATGGTTATTCTCGCCAATACCTACCCGCTACTCAGCTTCACAGTATTAGGGATCCCTAACTCAGCAAACATACTGCGTGGCACGGTATTATTGCTGGAACATGGGCATTATTTAGTCGGCTTTTGTGTTTTTCTTGCCAGTTTTATTGCGCCAATCTTACTTTTTAGTTTAGTTTCTTACACGTCTTTTAGCCTCGCAATCGCTTGGAAATCGCCCGGTTTGGCTACCGCGCTGCACTTTCAAGACGACTTAATTGATTGGAGCATGATCGAAGTGTATATCGTCAGCTTTTTAGTGGCCTTAGTTAAACTGGTTGATTTTGCAGATATCCACCTAGGTTACGGGCTATGGTGTATTTGTACCACCTTGTTTTTGTCCACTTATTTGGTTCAACGCTATCGAGCGGCTGATTATTGGGATCGTTATGTTCACATCAGCTAAACAACTCGGTTTAAAGTTATGCAGGCATTGCGAATTAACGATGCCAGTTGAACAGGCGACTTGTCCACGTTGTCATATGCCAGTGCATAGTCGATTACCGAATAGTTTACAGCGCTGTTGGGCTTTCGTTATCACCGCTACCATCGGTCTATTCCCTGCGAATTTATTACCGATTACGGTGCTGACTACTCGGGGGGCTCCGCAATACGAAACCATTATGTCGGGAGTCGCTTCATTGATTAAAGATGACATGGTCGGAATTGCCATTGTGGTTTTTGTCGCCAGTATTGTTGTTCCGGTCATGAAACTCATCGGCTTAGCGGTCATATTATTAAGCTTACATTTCCGTTTTAACTTAACTAACAAGCAACGTATTGTTATTTATCGGATCATCGACATTATAGGTAAGTGGTCAATGTTAGATTTATTTGTATTGTCGATTATGATCGCGGTATTTGAGCGTAATAATTTGGTTGGCGTGGAAGCGGGTGCAGGGGCAACTGCCTTTGGTGCAGTGGTGCTATTGACCTTATTTGCTGCGAAGTCTTTCGATACCAGACTCATTTGGGATAAAGAAATTGAATAAAATTAGTACCGCAGAGTATAAAAAAGAACGAATTATTTCTCCCATTTGGCTGCTACCCATTTTGGCTGTATTACTCGGCGGATGGTTACTATTTAAGGCCTGGTCAGAAGCGGGGATAAAAATTGATATTGTTTTCGAAAGCGCCCAAGGCATCACAACAGGTCAAACCCAAGTATTTTACCAAGGGCTCGATATCGGTGTGGTTAAGTCAGTCAAACTGGGTCCTAAACTTCAGGGCGTGGTGGTAAAAGTTGAAATCAAACGCGAAGCAGAAAGTCTTCTTACTAGCGATGCCCAGTTCTGGTTAGTTCGTCCAAAAGCATCAATCACCGAAATTAGCGGTTTAGATGCCTTAGTATCCGGAAACTACATCGAACTAAATCCAGGAACTGGAGAACTTGCCGAACAGTTTGTCGCGCTAAATGAGCCTCCCAATATAGTGCGTGGGGAAGGTTTAAACTTAAAACTAAGTGCCGCTGATTTAGGTTCTTTAAATATCGGCTCCGGTATCTACTATAAAAAGATCAAGGTTGGGGATGTACAGCGATTTCAGCTTAAAAATGACCTACAAGTTGAATTTGACATCTTGATTAAGCCGCAATTTGCACATTTAGTGAAGACTAATTCGCACTTTTGGAATGTAAGTGGTTTTAAAGCCGATATCTCTCTGGACGGGATGCAAATTAGCAGTGAAGGTTTAGCCAGTGTTATTACGGGCGGGATCAGTTTTGATAGCCCCCCAGATTCTCCTGTCGCAGTCAAGGGTCACCAATTTAAACTTTTTAATAACTTGCAAGAGGCCCATCGCGGCAAAGTCATTGAAATTACCATGGCAAAACAATATGGCCTGATTGCGCAACGTAGTAAATTGCTCTATCGCGGCGCTGTCGTCGGTTTCATTACTGAGATAAACACTAACAGTAGCCAAGATGATTTTGTGGCCAAAGCTCTAGTTGAACCCAAGTACGAAGGGCTGTTTAACCAGAGCACACAACTGGTACTAATTAAACCGAACATCAGTCTTAAGGGGTTCAAAAATATTGATGCTTTGATCGGTGCAAAACAAATTGAAGTCTATAGCGACCCCTCCCCTCAAGAACTACAAAATAGCTTTCGATTATCGCAAACCGTAAAACCACCTTTAGGCAGTAAGTCGTTACGCTTACTAAGCGATAACGTGCGCGATCTTACCATTGGTAGTCCTGTTATCTATCAAGGCCTGAGCATTGGTCAATTAAGTAATATACGTTTAGTTAAGCGTCATTTTGAGATAGATGCCTTTATTGAGCCTGATTATGTATCACTGGTTTCAAAAAATAGTCGTTTCTACTTACAGAGTCCCTTAGCTCTGCGAGCTGACATCAATGGTATTAGTGTGGAAAGTAGTGGCTTAAGTGGTTTTTTAAACACGCCGATTGTCTTAATGCCGGGAACAAGCACCACCGCTTCGACCCAAAAACAATTCACTCTCTACCCAAACCAACAAGCTGCGAAACTTTCTAAAGAGAAATCGCAACCGGCGCTTAAGTTACGTTTAATGACTGAAGAATTGGGCTCACTTGGAGAAGGCTCGCCGGTTCTATACCACAAATTACCGATAGGAAAAGTGAGCCATTATCAATTGGCCGCGAATGGCGAGTTACAAATTGATCTTATCATTGAAGGGCAATATAGACACCTTATCACCAACCACAGCCGTTTTTGGCACGCATCAGGCATCGAAATTCAAGCCAGCCTTGATGGGCTATCAGTGAATAGTGAGTCGCTCAAAAGCCTAATGATTGGCGGAATAAGTGTTGACCAGTTTGATCAATTAGCCAAAGAAACCCAGAGAATAGTCCACAAAGATAAGCAATCTGCGACCAAACGACAACTGACCATCAAGCTGCATAGTCAAGATGCTCAAGGTTTACGCCGGCATATGCCAATAAAATACCAAGGCCAGCAAATTGGAAGAATCGTCGATTTAAGCTTTGACGATTCGCTCAGCGGATTAACCGCAACAGCTGAACTTGATTATCCTTATTATCGTAATTTTGCTCGAACTGGTAGCCTCTATTGGCAAGAGAGTGCACAGCTCAGCCTTTCTTCTGTTAAAAACTTAGACACGCTAGTAAAAGGTGACTTTATCAGTGCCTTACCTGGCAAAGGTCAGCCTAGGCTAGAATTTAGTTTACATAAACAGCAACCCAATACCGATCGTAAGGCCTTGATTGTGTGGCTTAGTGCTAGCCACTTTGGTTCTTTGAAAGTTGGTAGCCCAGTGTTATATAAGCAATACCAGGTGGGTAAAGTCGATGCAGCTAAGTTAAGCCTTGATGGTTCTAAAATCATGGCTAGACTGAAGATAAACTCTAAATATCGTCACTTAGTGAGAGCCAATAGCCTTTTTTGGAATGCATCCGGTATCGATGTGAAACTGGGTTTAAGTGGCGCAGACATTCGAGTGGATTCAATGGAAACACTACTCAGTGGGGGGATTGCTTTTGCAACTCCAGATAAACTGCCCTTAGCGAAAGCAGCCGCAAACGAAGATAAGTTTGAATTGCAGTCCACTTATGATGAAAAATGGCTACAATGGAGCCCATCAATTCAACCTTAACTGAAATCTATTTATTTTGTCGAAAACGATTAACTTTCCCAGCCAGTTCATTTCGCGTATTGAACAAGATCTACCTAACGATTTGAGTTTGGCAAGCTTTAAAGACATATGCCAACAACCTTTGCGCAAGAGTATTCGAGTCAATACTTTAAAAATATCGGTCTCGGCATTTATCAGCCTTGCAGACCAACTTGATTGGCAATTGCAGCCTATTCCTTGGTGTGAACAAGGCTTTTGGATCGATCGTGCAGAAGACAGTGTTTCTTTAGGTAATACTGCTGAACATATGGCCGGGCTATTTTATATCCAAGAAGCAAGCTCGATGTTGCCAGTGAGTGCTTTGTTTAATTTTTACCAAGGACAAGACGACAGCCTCATTTTGGATGCCGCCGCCGCCCCAGGGTCAAAAACCACTCAAATTGCCGCTCAGCTCAACGGTTGTGGCGTCATCATTGCCAATGAGTTTTCAGCTAGTCGAATTAAAGTGCTTAGTGCAAACTTATTACGCTGTGGTGTAAATAACGCTGCTATCACTCACTTTAGCGCGGAAGTATTTGGCCAGTGGATGCCTGAAAAATTTGATGCCATTTTATTGGATGCACCATGCTCTGGTGAAGGCACCTTAAGAAAAGATCCCTTAGCCTTAGAAAACTGGAGTGAACAGCACCTGAGCGAGATCTCCGCCTTACAATTTAAGCTCTTGGAAAGTGCTCTGTTTGCTTTGAAGCCTGAAGGCTTATTGGTATATTCCACCTGCACCCTCAATCGACAAGAAAACCAGCAAGTTATCTCCCGCTTGATGTCTGAATATCCGAAGCAGTTAGCCCCACTTCAACTTGCCGATTTATTTCCCGGTGCTGAGCGAGCCTTAACCGAGGAAGGTTACTTGCATATATGGCCGCAATATTTCGATAGTGAAGGCTTCTTTGTTGCAGCCCTGCGTAAAACAACGCATGGATTGTCAGCAGAGAAAATACAAAAAAATATTAAGGGTTTTACTTACCATAAAGCCAATACCAAACAATGCCAAGCGATTAAACGGCACTTTACGGATGGTTTTGCTTTAAGTCTGCCAGAATCCTATAGCGTATTTATAAAGGGCGACAGCTATTGGTTAATCCCCGATACGTTCTTAGCCATAAAGGATGAAATGCGTTTTGAACGAGTTGGTCTAAAGCTTGCCGAATCATTCAAGCAAGGTTTTCGAACCAGCCATGATGCGATCACCAGCTTAGGCGCTTTGATCGGGAAAAATACGGTCACACTTGATGAACAGCAAGCACATCACTTTTATCAGGGAAAAGATATCGCCTACCCAAATAGTAATCGTGGTGAAGTAGCCTTAATTTATAAAGACCAAGTGATTGGTTTAGGAAAGTGGATCCGCAACAAAATTAAGAATGCTTACCCGCGAGAATTGGTCAAAGACAAAGGCCTATATTGAGTTTGCAAAGTCAGTGTTGACAGCTAGACTTATACCAATCTGATTCATCATATGAGTAACTTATTGCGCACAATAAATCTGCCGATAACGAGGCATGAAGTGAAGTCACTAGTGACTCTAACTACAAGATACATAACCCCGTTAGCAGTGATTTGGGCCAACAAAAATGAACAGATAATTAGTTAGATTGGAATTAAATGATTATTAGCGCAAGGCTCTTTAAAGAGCCCTTCCCCTACTCTCCACTCAAGGATTAGAGTGGAGATGTCTTTTTAAGGTTTAGCTAAACTAAATAACTCAAAGAAATTATGACTGGTCTGTTCTGCGACTTGCTCAAAACTGATGCCTTTGATATTCGCTAAACACTCCGCTACCACCCGGGTATAGGCTGGTTGGTTCTCTTCACCGCGATGTGGGATCGGCGCTAAGTAAGGACTATCCGTTTCAACGAGAATACGTTCGAGGGGGATCTGCTTAAAGGTCTTTTGTAATTCTTTTGCTGAATTAAAACTAATAATGCCAGACGCTGATATATAAAAACCCATTTCGATGGCCGCGAGAGCCATCTCTAAACTTTCGGTAAAACAGTGTAATACACCGCCACATTGCTCTGCCCGATGCTCAGCCAATAAACGTAGGGTATCGTCTCGAGCATCACGAGTATGCACAATTAAAGGTTTGTTGTATTCAACCGCTAATTGGATCTGCTCAATAAATACAGTCTGCTGTAACTCTTTATGTTCTTTTGCATAAAAATAGTCTAAGCCAGTTTCACCCACAGCAACCACTTTAGCTTGCTGAAGATATTGAGCGAGTAAAGCTTTATCGAAGGCTTGCTCTTGAACATACAATGGATGCATACCACAAGAGGCAAATACATTATCGAATTGTTCGACTTTTTCCATCATCGCCGGAAACTTATCCGGCGAAATAGCAACCGCCAAACAATAATCGACCCCCGCTTGTTTCGCTTTACTTAAAGCATCGGCGACATTGTTATGTTTGCCTGGGTAATCTAATCGGTCTAAGTGGCAATGAGAGTCAACTAACACGAAACGGGTTCCTTAAATCGATTGAATAATGGGTAGAGCTGCTGGCCAAGATTTAAACTTGGAAATGATTCTAGCTGTTTCACCAACAATAACCAATCTTGGTAGGCTTTGTTTAAGGTTGAAGCTGATAACTGCTTGACTGGTAATTGTGGGAACAATGCTTGATTAAGTAATCCTCCACGAATACTGCTGCTTAAAGCCAGCGTATGGCCTAACCATGATAGTTGTGCCGGTTGTTTTTGTATTATATCGCCGAGTTTATGTGTTTGACCATGAACCATCTGCTGGTACTGCGTTAAAAACAGCTGTAAATCTTTCAGTGATTGCTGGCGATAAAACTCAGCCATGATTAACGGCGCACCATTACAAAAACGGTGTATCAGCAGAAAATTTTCATCGAGTCTTATTTTTTGTTTCACCAGCCAAGTTTTGACTAACTCAAGTGGTGGAGTTGGAAGGTTAAATGATTGGCAACGACTGCGAATGGTTGGCATCGCTTTAAACGGTAAGTGGTTAATGAGTATGAAAAAGGTGCCATCAACAGGTTCTTCAAGTGTTTTCAATAAGGCATTATTAGAAGCATCGTTGAGTAAGCTAATATCGTGAATAATAGCAACCTTATGTGGCCCGAGGTGACTAGTTTGGCCCGCCCAAGCGCTAAGCGCTCGAATATCATCAAGCTTTGGCTTGTCTTGATTCACCTGATACAAGCCACCATGATTATTCGCCTCAAATACCTGACAGCTATGACAAGCATTACAAGCTTGGTGAGTCTGTTCAGTACATAACAGTGTTTTCGCAAGAAATTGTGCCATTTGCTGCTTGCCCAGGCCTTTCTCTCCTCTTAATAGTATGGATTGAGGAAAGTGCTGTTGTTGTAGCTGTGAAGCTAACTGCTTCCAAATTGGGCCTAACCAGGGCAAACTCATAAATGACTCTCGCTTAGATATTATCTACATATTGGATAAGTATCGCCGTAATGGACGCGGCGACTTGCTCCATGTTTTGGCTGGCATCGATAAGCATGATGCTCTCTTTTTCTGCAACTTGCTGTAGATAAACTTCTCGAGTACGTTCAAAGAAGCTCAAATCTTGCTGCTCGATACGATCGAGCTCCCCGCGCTGGCGGGCTCGACTCAAACCTAAACTCGGCTCAATATCTAAGTACAAGGTGAGATCAGGTTCAAAATCACCAATTGCAATCTGCTTAATCGCTTTTAGCTTGGCCATTCCCAGCTCTCGCCCGCCACCTTGATAGGCGAGTGAACTTAAGTCATGGCGATCACCGATAACCCAGGTACCGTTCGCTAAAGCGGGACGGATCAGCGTTTCTACCAATTGCGCGCGCGCGGCATACATCAGCAACAATTCCGTACTATCACATACATGTTCGTTTGCCATCCCCTGCTTCACAATGTCTCGTAGGGCTTCAGCAATTGGCGTTCCACCGGGCTCTCGGGTGCTAATAAATGGGATATCACGGTGATTCAGGACCGTTTTAATCGCGCTAACTGCGCTGCTTTTACCTGCGCCTTCCAAGCCTTCTATTACAATAAATTTTCCAGGAGTCATCATCTACTTCTTTAAAATGTATTTACGTACAGCACGATTGTGCTCTGCTAGCGATTTTGAAAAATAATGTTCACCACGACCCTTCGCGACAAAATATAAATATTGGGTGTGTTCAGGGTTTAAGGCTGCAGCGATAGCGTCTTCACTCGCCATCGCTATCGGTGTGGGCGGTAAGGCTTTAATTACATAAGTATTATATTCGGTAGCCTCACGTAGATCTTTACGACGAATATTACCATCGTAACGGTCCCCCATGCCATAAATAACCGTAGGATCGGTTTGTAAACGCATGCCTTTATTTAGACGGTTAATAAATACCGATGCAATTCGCGGACGCTCGAATTTTGCGCCCGTTTCCTTTTCAATAATAGAGGCTAAAATAAGCGCGTCATAGGGTTTGGCTAAAGGTAAATTTTTATCCCGTAGCTGCCAATGAGCAAGCAGTGTTTTGTCTAAAGCTAAATAGGCTCGTTTAACAATTTCTTCCGCAGAAGTGCCGTGGACGTAAAAATAGGTTTCCGGTAACAACAAACCTTCTAACTTGCTCCGTTCACTGCCCAACCAAGAGGCTAGTTCTTGCTCAGTTTTCGAACTCGATTTGATGCCTTCGGCTTGGTTTAACTTTTGCCAAAATTGTTTAAAGGTTTCCCCTTCAATCAAACTTACTTTCAGCTGCACCACATTACCGCTCGTTAACAACTGACTAAGCGTCGCATAGCTAAGCTGTTTAGCCAGTTGGTAGTGACCAACTTTTATCTTCCCAAATTGTGGATTGAGCTTAATCCAAAACCTTAACCACCAATTGTCTTGCTCGGCATCAGTAAATGCCAAGTTAGCCATCTTATAAAAATTATCGCCTGGCTCAACAGCAAGCAATGCCACTTGGCTGCTCCTCTCTTGGTTCCATTGTTGTTCCAGAAAATGTTTGAAACTTATAAAGCCAATGCTTACCAACATGGCTAACAGCATGACGCTAATAAAAAATTTACGCAAAACGAATTACCAACTGTTGAAACCAACGACAAGCATGATGCTCTGTGAATACTCGCTCATTGAACTGTTTTATAGGTGCAAACTGGAGCACGGCATTGCTAATAAAAATTTCATCTGCTGCTGCGAGTTCATCAAGTTGAAATTGGCCTACCTGCCATTTGTAAGGCGAATGATGACAGTGGTCCATCAGAAACTGACGCTGGATCCCTGCGACACCAGCCGTCTTGAGATCAGGACTATATAGCGTATTTCCTTTTAACCAGAATAAATTAGAAGATACACATTCAATCATGTGATCAAAAATATCCAGACAAATCAAATCATCAAACTTAGATTGATCCGCTTCCTTACGTAACATCACTTGCTCTAAACGATTGAGCGTCTTTATGGAAGAAAAGCTACAGCCAGCTGCCAAGCGTTGGCCGGCCACCCCTAAACTTAAGCCATCTTGTTGCCAACATGTATAATGCTCGGGGTAAGCAGACATCGAAATAAGCAGCGTCGGTTCAACTTTGTCTGGAATTGCATACCCTCGCCCACCGACACCTCGGGAAATCAATATTTTTGCAACCGCATGTGGATGCTCAATTCGACTTAATAGTTCTATGTACAGACTATCTAAATCAAGTTGTGGAAATCCCAATTGTTGTTGCGCGGCTACCAGTCTCTGGCAATGGTAATCCCATAACACAGGTTTGCCTTGAGCAATTAACACCGTGGTGAAAAAACCATCTCCATAGTTTAAACCACGATCATGACTATTAACGTTAACCACTTTCAATTGTGATGCCCCTAAACATAAAAAAGCCTGATATGAACATCAGGCTTTCAATTTTTCATAGTATCGAAGTGAGTTTAATCGTCAACTTTCTTAAATACTAACGAACCGTTGGTGCCACCAAAACCAAAAGAATTGGATAAAGCGTAATCGATTTTAGCTTCGCGTGCTTGACCAACCACATAATCTAAATCACAACCTTCACTTGGGTTTTCCAAGTTGATGGTTGGCGGAGCGATTTGATCACGGATTGCTAATACAGAAATAATCGCTTCAACAGCGCCTGCGGCACCTAATAGATGACCGGTCATCGATTTAGTAGAGCTAACCAATACAGTTTTAGCATGTTCACCAAATACCGTTTTCACCGCTTGAGTTTCTGCGATATCACCTGCCGGAGTCGAGGTACCGTGGGCATTAATGTAATCAATATCCGCAGCATCAATGCCGGCATCTTTAATCGCTGCTGCCATCGAACGTGCAGCACCATCACCGTCAGCTGGTGGAGATGTCATATGGTAAGCGTCACCACTCATCCCAAAACCAACGAGCTCTGCATAAATCTTAGCGCCACGAGCTTTTGCCGCTTCATATTCTTCAAGCACAATCACGCCAGCGCCATCGCCTAATACAAAACCATCGCGATCCTGATCCCAAGGCCGACTCGCCTTTGATGGATCATCGTTGCGAGTGGATAGCGCTTTGGCAGCACCAAAACCGCCCATACCTAAATGAGTTGATGCTTTTTCAGCACCGCCAGCCACCATCGTATCAGCATCGCCATAGGCGATCATTCTGGCAGCCAAACCAATAGCATGAGCGCCTGTGGTACAGGCTGTTGTAACCGCAATGTTCGGTCCTTTAAGGCCTTTCATAATAGAAAGATGCCCAGCTACCATATTGATAATGGTTGATGGAACAAAAAACGGACTAATTTTACGCGGTCCATTTTTTAAATAATGTTCGTGATTTTGCTCAATTAAGCCTAATCCGCCAATGCCCGAACCAATTGATACACCAATCCGGTCAGCGTTTTCTTCGGAGACTTCAATACCCGAATCTTCGAAAGCCATGATGCCAGCAGCGACACCATATTGAATAAACGCGTCCATTTTACGAGCATCTTTCTTACTCATGAACTGTTCTACATTGAAGTCTTTAACGAGACCAGCAAAACGGGTGGGAAATGCGGATATATCGAAATGCTCAATTGGCCCAATACCACTTTGGCCTGCTTTGAGTGCCTGCCAAGTTAATTCAGCGGTATTACCTACTGGTGATAACGCACCAATACCAGTAACAACGACTCTACGCTTAGTCACTGAAATGCCTCCAAGGGGGGATTTACTTATCTTAGGGGGATGCAAAATGGGCGACCTATGTCGCCCACTTTTTAACTAATCTTGATTATTTAGAACGTAATCAATTGCAGCTTGTACAGTAGTTATTTTTTCAGCTTCTTCATCAGGAATCTCAGTATCAAATTCTTCTTCCAAAGCCATAACCAATTCTACTGTATCTAAAGAATCAGCACCTAGGTCATCAACAAAAGACGCTTCGTTTTTAACTTCGTCTTCACTTACACCAAGTTGCTCAATGATGATTTTTTTAACACGTTCTTCAATTGCACTCATGACAATATTTTTCCTTAGTAATACGCTTCTGCGTTGTTGCGATAGTGTATTCAAACCGAGATACTTTGCAAGCCTAACCGTAGTGGTCTAACCACATTTTTCGTAGTTATTTTTATGAAAAACTTGCGATCTATCAATTTTTTGCGTTTTTTTTAAGCCATTGCTTAAACCATGTACATTCCGCCGTTCACATGAATGGTTTCACCGGTAATATAAGCAGCATCGTCGCTGGCCAAAAATGCAACCGTCTTTGCAATCTCTTCAGCATCACCTAAACGGCCCATAGGCACTTGCGACAAGATAGCACCACGTTGATTCTCGTCAAGTGCCCGAGTCATATCTGTTTCAATAAAACCAGGAGCAATCGCATTTACGGTGATCCCTCTAGAGGCAACTTCGCGCGCTAAAGAACGGGTGAAACCAAGTACACCGGCTTTCGCAGCCGCATAATTTGCCTGACCCGCATTCCCCATCGTGCCAACAACGGAGCCGATGCTGATAATACGCCCATGGCGTTTTTTCATCATCGAGCGTAATACCGCTTTACTTAAACGAAAGATAGAGCTGAGATTAGTATTGATTATGTCTTCCCATTCGTCATCTTTCATTCGCATCAACAGGTTATCGCGAGTAATCCCAGCATTATTGATCAAAATATCGATATCACCATATTTTGCTTTAATATCGATAAACAACTGCTGAATAGATTCGCTGGAGGTTACATCCAAAGCGAGCCCTGTACCATGCTCTCCGAGGTAGTCACCGATTGACTCCGCCCCTTTCTGCGATGTTGCGGTACCAATAACGATAGCGCCTTTGGCAACCAACGTTTCGGCGATTGCGCGACCAATTCCACGACTGGCTCCCGTTACTAGTGCTACTTTACCTTGTAAAGTCATCAATATTCCTCGTTACTTATCTAATGCAGACTTAATCGATGTCAAATCATTAATAGTCGCTGCTACCAATGGTTTATGAATTCGTTTTACCAATCCAGTCAATACTTTGCCCGGACCACACTCATATACAGTTTCAATGCCTTTGGCTGCCATGGCTTCGATGGTTTCAGTCCAACGTACCGGGCTATAAAGCTGCTTAATTAACGCTAATTTAATCGCTTTGGCATCTTTCTCAATGGCAACATCAACGTTATTAATCACGTCGAATTTGGGCTCAGAGAATTGAATCCCTTCAATATAGCCTGCTAGTTCATCGGCTGCAGGCTGCATTAACGCGCAGTGAGACGGTACGCTTACCGGCAATGGCAAGGCTCTTTTTGCACCCGCTTCTTTACATAATACGTTGGCTCGCTCGACTGCTTCTTTGTGCCCGGCGATAACCACTTGACCCGGAGAGTTAAAATTAACCGCTGTCACCACTTGGTCTTGCGCAGCTTTCTCGCAAGCATCAATAATGTCTTGATTACCTAAACCAATGATTGCAGACATGGCACCAACCCCAGCAGGAACAGCTTGTTGCATCAACTGGCCACGGTATTCAACCAACTTCAGTGCATCAGCAAAATCTAATACACCGGCGCAAGTTAAGGCTGAATACTCGCCTAAGCTGTGTCCAGCTAATAAGCTTGGCATTGTGCCACCAAGTTCCTGCCAAAGTCGCCATAGGGCGACTGATGTGGCTAATAATGCAGGTTGAGTACGACTGGTAACATTCAAATCTTCGACAGGCCCATTCGCAATAAGTTCGGCTAAATCATAGCCTAGAACTTCAGATGCTTGTTTTAAGGTATCCACTACCACAGAATACTCGTTCGCCAATTCAGCCAACATGCCCACACTTTGTGAACCTTGGCCTGGAAATACGAATGCTAAATTATTCATCTTCTATCCTAATTGTTAAAATCTAACTAGGGCACTGCCCCATGCAAAACCGCCACCAAAGGCCTCTAATAATACAAGGTGCCCGCGTTGAATGCGACCATCGGTTACCGCTTCATCTAAAGCAATCGGCACTGATGCCGCCGAAGTATTACCATGTCGGTCCAAAGTCAACACAACTTTCTCTATCGGCATAGCGAGCTTTTTGGCTGTGGCTTTAATAATTCTAAAGTTAGCTTGGTGAGGAACTAACCAATCTAATGCTGATTTTTCGACTCCGTTTGCCTGCAATGTATCGGTCACAATTTCACTGAGGCGAGTCACGGCAACTTTAAATACTTCATTACCACTCATGCTCATATATGATTCCATGGTAGAGCCTGACATACCACGGCGTGGATGAGGTAATTTAAGCAATTCACCAAATCGACCATCAGCATGAATATGAGTAGACAAAATTCCGGGTTCTTCGCTTGCTCCCAATAGAACTGCGCCAGCACCATCGCCGAAAAGAATAATGGTGGAACGATCATCGGGATCACACATATGAGACAACTTGTCTGCGCCGATAACTAACGCGGTTTTAACAAGACCACTCTTAATATATTGGTCCGCAACACTCAGTGCATAGGTAAAACCTGCGCAAGCTGCGGCGATATCAAAAGCGGGAACCCCGGGTAACTCCAATTTAGCTTGCACTTCACAGGCCGCAGCGGGAAATGCATTTTCGCTTGAAGTCGTGGCAAGGATGATTAAGCCAATGTTGCTTTTGTCAATAGCTGCACGCTCAATTGCCAACTGTGCTGCATAAAATCCCATGTCTGCAACAGACTCATCGTTACCCGCAATTCGACGCTCTTTAATCCCTGTACGATCAGTGATCCACTGATCGCTCGTCTCTACCATGCGCTCAAGATCAGAGTTGGTTCTCACGTTAATTGGTAGGTAACTACCGGTAGATAAAATTTTTGAGTACATAAATGATTTAATGCTTATCAATTAATAATGATTCAAGTTTGTCGGTAATACGGCTAGGAACTTGTTGCTGTATTTCGGCAACCGCTTGATGAATAGCTTGAAGAAATGCTTGTTCATCGGCATGACCATGACTTTTAATCACAATACCGCGCAATCCTAACAGACTGGCGCCATTATACTGGTCGGGGTTCAGTTGTTTTAACTGAGTTTTAAAACTCGGAAGAAATAGTTTGAGTACAAAACGCGCAAACCAATTTACATCAAATTGGTTTTTTAATTTTGACAGTATCAGCTGAGAGACACCTTCCGCTGTTTTTAGTGCAACATTACCAACAAAACCATCGCACACGATCACGTCAGCCTTACCACTAAATAACTGATTACCTTCGACAAAGCCGATATAATTTATTGCGTTTAAGTTTTCAAGAAGTTGGGCCGTTTGTTTTACGACATCGTTACCCTTAATTTGTTCCTCACCAATATTTAGTAATGCAACCCGTGGACGAGTCATTCCCCAGACACTCTCGGCCAAAGCAGAACCCATTAGGGCAAATTGCATTAAAACATCGGAGTCACAACTCGAATTCGCACCCAAATCCAATAATAAACTGCCTCGCCCATTTTCCTCGGGTAAATGACTGACCAATGCAGGGCGTTCGATCCCCGGAAGCAGCTTTAGCACAACCTTGGCCATCGCCATTAAAGCACCAGTATTACCGGCACTGATGCAAGCATCAGCTTGGCGCTGATGAACTAGGTCTAAGGCAAGGCGCATCGATGAATGTCGACGGGAACGAAGTGCGATTAACGGTTTATCATTCGCACTCACTACCTGTGAGGTATGAATAAAATTGAATCGAGGGTGAAGATTGATTTTGTGGCTAACGAGCAAAGTCTCAACCACCTGCTTGTCGCCAGTTAAGATAATATTAAGATGAGGGTAATAGTTAAGTGCCTGCGCAACGGCAGGCACTGTAACATGGGGGCCAACATCGCCCCCCATTGCATCAACTGCAATTGTAATTTTTTGCAAAATGCAAAAATTTACTTGTTGATTACCTTGTTACCGCGGTAGAAACCGTCAGCAGTAACATGGTGACGACGGTGAAGTTCACCTGAAGTTGCGTCAGTTGTTAATGCAACATTGTTTTCAATTGCGTCGTGTGAACGGCGCATGCCACGTCTTGAACGTGTAACTTTACTTTTCTGAACAGCCATTGACCCAGTCTCCTAGTCTTTCTTTTTTAAACTTTCTAACACTGCAAATGGATTCGGTTTCGATTCTTCCTCTACTTCCTCAATCTCGCCAAATACTTGTTCGCTTTCTTTCACTAAACAATCGCTTAATGAATGTCTAGGAATAATCGGTAACGCCAATAATAGCTCGTCTTCGATCAACTCTTGCACAACAAAGTAGTTATCGTCATTAAGTTGTAGTGGTTCGTAATCTTCAGTTAACGCTTCCACTTGCGATTCATCGCAGACTGGCGAATAGGTAAACTCAACATCAATGGCGTAACTAAACGCTTCACCACAACGTTGGCATTCCAACTCCACCTCAGTTAACGCTCTGCCTTGAACGACAACCAACCCAAGAGGGTCAGTTTCAAAGCGTAACCAGACGTCTACATCACTATTCACTTTCAAGCTTGCTTCGCTTAGACGGGGCAAACGCTTAACCTCAAGAGTACCTTGATAGTCTAACTTTCGCTTAGCCGCCCTAAACGGGTCAATCTCTACTGGTAATTTCACTTTCTGCATAAGGCGCGCATAATATAGTTACAGTTAGCGATAGTCAAAACAAATTCTGCTTTTTTCATGGCTTTAAAGCATCGCCATTGCTGAAGATTGTGTTTAAAATCATCGTTCTCTCATTTTTGGTTAAAAAACGATGAAAAATCGCCTAGTTCTTGCCTCGAGCTCCCCGTTCAGAAAACAGTTACTTCAGAAAATCGTTCCTGAGTTTAGCACTTTCAATCCCGATATAGATGAGACACCATTCGCAAATGAAACAGCCGAGCACTTGGTTAAGCGCCTAGCTGAACAAAAAGCGATAGCTGGTGAGTCTCAATTTCAGCAACATTTGATTATAGGCTCCGACCAAGTTTGCTGTATTAACCACAAGATTGTCGGCAAACCAGGGGATCACCAAACTGCAATTAAGCAACTCACTGAAGCCAGCGGTCAAACAATTACCTTTTATACCGGCATGGCTTTATATAATAGTGAAAATAAACAAATGAATAGCTTGGTTGAACCCTTTGAAGTTAAATTCAGAGATTTAAGCATTGAGCTCATCGAACGATATCTTCAGCTCGAACAACCTTATAATTGTGCGGGCAGCTTTAAAAGCGAAGGTACGGGTATTGTATTGTTCAAACACCTACGCGGAGATGATCCAAATAGCTTAATCGGATTACCGTTAATTAAGCTATGTGCTTTACTTGAGGCTCAGGGCTTCACATTGCTGGTTTAGCAATAGATGGCAGGCAAAAGCCAAAGGGAGGCTCACCTCCCTCACTTCACCTAAATCGGCTTTAAACAATCGCAAACCGCTTGTAACTTAGGATCTAATGGCGCAGTCAACTGCATTTGCTGTTGAGTGCCTGGATGTTCAAAGCGGATCTGCCAAGCATGCAGAAATAGACGATGTAAGCCGATATCGGCAACTTCGGCGATGAGTTTCTTATCCGTATACTTATCGTCACCAGCAATACTATGCCCTGCATATTGGCTATGTACACGGATTTGATGAGTTCGTCCGGTGACCGGGCTGGCTTTCATCAAGGTCATATCGGTGTAACGTCGTTCTATTTTGTAGCGAGTAAGAGATTGTTTCCCTTCCATTGGGTCAACCACCACAACACGTTCGCCAGAAGCCAAGGCATTCTTTCGCAGTGGCGCGTCTACCGATTTAGTTCCTTTAGGCCACTGACCATGAACTAAAGTGAGATAGTCCTTCTGAACAAGCTTCTCTCTTAACTGTCGATGCATTTCTCGCAACGCGCTACGTTTCTTCGCGACAACCAGTAATCCCGATGTATCACGGTCGATGCGATGCACCAATTCCAGATAGCGGCAATCTTGGCGCAATGAGCGCAGTGCTTCAATCACACCAAAACTTAATCCGCTGCCACCGTGTACTGCCATCCCAGAGGGTTTATTCAAAACTAACAAATAATCATCTTCATAGATAATTTGTTGTTCGAGTTGAGTCACTTGATTAAGTTTATTTGAAGGTAAACTATTCGGCTCCGCGACCCTAATCGGCGGGATCCTGACCAAGTCTTCAGTTAGTAACTTATATTCGGGCTTTACCCGCTTTTTGTTAACCCTAACCTCTCCTTTGCGTAAAATACGGTAAATACGACTTTTAGGAACCCCTTTTAGCCGCTTTAGGAGGAAGTTATCTATTCTTTGTCCAGCCTCGTCGTCACTTACCGTGACCATCTGAACCGCTTTATTTTCGGTATTCATAGCAAAAAGTGTAACATGTTCATAAATAATTTGATGGAAAAATATAGCTTTGCTATATTTAACAGGCTTAAAGTGCCCGTTTTTAAACATTTTCCTAATTTGGCACCAACTTCAAGCTGTTATTTTTTGTAAAAAACGCAAAGCTTGATAGTAAGAATTTTCATAGCAACCTGATAGGCAATCAAAAATACTTGCCTTAAATCAACGCTATATAGAATAGATTTTTCAGTTCTGCAAGACTTTTTTGCGGCACTTATTATTTATAAAAGCGCCAAAATGCGCCCTAAGGATTAGAGTAGCTAACCGAGAGGTTACCTAATCGCTCTAACAAAAAACACAGGGTCTGGCCATTTAAGGCAGGTTAATTGCTGCTTGTGAGGTTGTTTTAATCAAACAAACCCCAAGGCAATATAAATGAAAAGAATGTTAATTAATGCAATGCAGCTAGAAGAGATGCGCGTTGCATTGGTCGATGGCCAGCGGCTATACGACTTAGACATAGAAAGTCCTGGTCACGAACAGAAAAAAGCGAATATCTACAAAGGTAAAATTACTCGCGTAGAGCCTAGTTTAGAAGCTGCATTTGTTGACTATGGCGCAGAACGTCATGGCTTCCTTCCCATGAAGGAAATAGCTAAAGAATACTTCCCCGAAGGCTATGTTTATCAAGGCCGCCCCAGTATTAAGGAAGTGATCAAGGAAGGCCAAGAGGTCATCGTTCAAATCGATAAAGAAGAACGTGGCAACAAAGGCGCGGCCTTGACCACTTTTATAAGTTTGGCGGGTAGCTATCTGGTTTTAATGCCAAATAATCCGCGTGCCGGAGGCATATCTCGTCGTATCGAAGGTGATGAGCGAACCCAATTAAAAGAATCGATGAACGGATTAGAGCTACCTAAAGGTATGGGCTTAATCGTTCGTACTGCAGGTGTTGGTAAGTCAGCTGAAGAATTACAGTGGGACCTAAAAGTTCTACTTAATCATTGGGGTGCAATTATTGATGCATCCAAGTCAAAACAAGCCCCATTTTTAATTCACCAAGAAAGTAACGTGATTGTTCGGGCTATTCGTGATTACCTTCGTCGCGATGTTGGTGAGATCTTAATTGATAACAAAACTATCTTTGAACAAGCGAAAAAACATATCGACTTGGTTCGCCCCGACTTCGTTAATCGCGTGAAACGCTACGAAGGCGAAGTACCAATGTTCAATCATTATCAGATCGAATCACAAATTGAGTCTGCATTTCAGCGTGAAGTTCGCCTTCCTTCTGGCGGTTCCATTGTAATTGACCCGACCGAAGCCTTAACTTCTATTGATATTAACTCGGCCCGAGCGACAAAAGGCGGAGATATTGAAGAAACAGCCTTACAAACCAACTTAGAAGCTGCAGATGAAATAGCTCGTCAACTTCGTTTGCGTGACCTTGGTGGCTTGGTGGTTATCGACTTCATCGATATGACACCTGTTAGAAATCAGCGAGAAGTCGAAAATCGCTTCCGTGACGCCATCCGTCAAGATCGTGCGCGAGTGCAAATTGGTCGAATTTCTCGCTTTGGTTTATTGGAAATGTCTCGACAACGCTTACGCCCTTCTTTGGGGGAATCTAGCACCCACATTTGTCCTCGTTGTAGTGGTCAAGGTACTATTCGAGATAATGAATCTTTGGCGCTTTCGATCCTCCGTTTATTTGAAGAAGAAGCGTTAAAAGAAAACACCTCTGAAGTACACGCTCAAGTCCCAGTGCCAGTCGCCGCTTATTTATTGAATGAGAAACGGGTCGCGATTAACAAACTAGAAAAACGTCATGATGTTCGCTTGATTATTATCCCAAATCAGCACATGGAAACACCACATTATGATGTGACTCGGGTTCGTAGTGGCGAAGAGACTCAAGAAACCAGTTATCAATTGACCGCTGAAAATCCATCTCCGGTATATCAACCAAACCAAGTAGCCAAGGAAAAAACTGAGGCAGAACAACCCGTTTTACAAGGCTTTTCTGCTCCAGCGGCCCCTGCCCCGACTGCAGCGCCTAAGCCTTTAGCTAAGAGCCCTAAAGCTGAAGTCCAACAAACCAGCGGACCTTCTCTGGGCGCCCGTATCGTTGCTTTTATTTCTGGCCTATTTAAAACCGAAGAAGCACCGGCTGCTAAACCAGCGCCACGCAGTCAGTCGAATGAGAAGGACAAGCGTAATCCTCGACGCAATAATCCTCGAAATGATAAGCGTAATGGCAAAACCCAAGAGCGAACAGAACGCAGCCGCGGCGAAAACAGCAGCAACAACCGTCGCCGTAAAGAACCGCGGAATAATAAAGGTGGACGCAACAACGCACTAAACGATGAAGCAAAAGCAAGCGTAAACACTTCGAATACTGCCGTTGCAGAAAAATCGCAAGTATCTAAAGCGCCAAAAGAAGCGGCTGCACCAAAAGAGCAACGCGTAAAAGAACGTAGAGAACGTCGTAATTTGCGTAAAAAAGTGCGTATGACAACTGAAGTATCCGAAGAACTCAGCCAAAATGCATCGGTTGCAGAAAAGGTTAGTCAAGAGATTACACCAAAAGCAAAGGCAAAGGCAAAAGCGGCGGAATCGACTTCACTTGAAAATGCGCTAAACGCAACTGAGACTGAACAAGCAGAAGTCGTTAAACCTAAACGCCGTCGTCGTTCTTCAAGCAATGCTGGGCGTAAACGCTTTAATGACTTACCAAAAGCGGAAACTAACGCAGAAGCCGTCGATTCACGTTACCCAGAAGCAGAAGCACCTGCAGAAACAGTGAAAGCCGAAGCACCTGTAGAAACAGGGAAAGCCGAAGCACCTGCAGAAACAGCGAAAGCTAAAGCACCTGCAGAAACAGCGAAAGCTGAAGCACCTGTAGCAGCAGCGAAAGCTAAAGCACCTGTAGCAGCAGCGAAAGCTGAAGCACCTGCAGAAACAGCGAAAGCTGAAGCACCTGCAGAAACAGCGAAAGCTGAAGCGCCTGCAGAAACAGCGAAAGCTGAAGCACCTGCAGAAACAGCGAAAGCTGAAGCACCTGCAGAAACAGCGAAAGCTGAAGCACCTGTAGCAGCGAAAGCCGAAGCACCTGCAGAAACAGCGAAAGCTGAAGCGCCTGTGGCAACAGCGAAAGCTGAAGCACCTGCAGCAGCGAAAGCTGAAGCACCTGCAGCAGCAGCGAAAGCCGAAGCACCTGCAGAAACAGCGAAAGCCGAAGCACCTGCAGCAGCAGCAGCGAAAGCTGAAGCACCTGCAGCAGCAGCGGAAGCTGAAGCACCTGCAGAAACAGCGAAAGCAGAAGCACCTGTGGAAACAGTGAAAGCTGAAGCACCTGCAGACACAGCGAAAGCTGAAGCACCTGCAGACACAGCGAAAGCTGAAGCGCCTGTGGAAACAGTGAAAGCCGAAGCACCGGCAAAAGCGATTGTTAAAGCGAAACGTAGTAATCGCGGGAAACTAAAGCCTAGCCCTGTCGACACCAAGGGCAGCGCTTCTGCTGCTATGGCAAAACCTGCAGCTCCGGTAGTAAGGTCAGCCCCTGTGCAGGAAGAAGTGAAAAAACCTTATGTTCGTAAGCCGATTAAAACTGGGACGCGACGCATATCAAGCAGCAGTTCAACCAGTTCGTCACAAAGCCCAATGACGAAGCCGAATAAATAGTTTTAAACGGTATAACAAAAAGGCCAGCATATGCTGGCCTTTTTTAATACATCTATTTTTATAGATTCGTTGGTCTTTAAAGTTTTAGTCTGGTAATGAGGCCATCGCTAGCTTGCTCTATTAGTCCCAAAACTTGTTTAAACCCTTGTACGCTGCCGTAATATGGGTCTGGTACTTCTTCGATATCCAGACCACCAGAGGGCAACAACAGCGCTAACTTGTGGCTATAATGACTAGGGCAATGTTGTTGCAAGTAACTAAGATTTTTTTTATCCGATGCAAGAATCAAATCAAATTTCGTAAAATCTTTATCAGCAACCTTACGCGAACGGATCCCTTTAAAGTTATAGCCTTTCTCCTCTGCAACTCTCATCGCTCTAGGATCTGGCTTATCACCACGGTGGTAATCGGTGGTGCCAGCCGAATCAACTTTAACCTTCAACGCTTGCTGTTTAAATTTCTCTCTGAGTACCGCTTCTGCGGTTGTCGAGCGACAAATATTGCCCATACAAACAACAAGAATCGATTTGACACCATTTAATTTATCCACTCAGTTCCCTTTACTCGCACCATCAGACCATTATAAAAGTTCTATTCCATTGGTAATAATGTATGCCTCTATTTAAAGAAGCTACCTAAACTATCCAATAATTTTTTATTACCTTCTTTTCCACCTAAGGCTTTATTCAACTCTTTATTCAGTGCTTCCTTCGCTTGGCCTTCAAGTAATTTCTTCATATCTAACTGCACTTTTGGTTGCGTCCAAGATCCACTGATTTTCAAAGGAATATCTAAACCTGCTAAATCATTAGAAGCCCCCTGTCCCTCTAAACTGGCAACAACCTTGGTAATAAAACTAAAATCTAAGCTTTCGTTAACTAAATGAGTTTTCCCTTTGCCATCAACCCTTAATAAGGGGGATACCATTTGAGCCTTAGTAACCGAAGCCAATGACTGACCGAGTTTGGTATGAATAACCAGTTCACTAAAATCAGTTTTTTGCTCTTGTTGAGCTTGTTGCTTATCACCCCCTTTTAAGGATACCGTTGCAGCTCGGATCATTTGTGGAATATTAATGCCATAAATTGCACCGTCACTAAAAGTCGCATTAATCGGTCCACTAATCCGCTGCTTGACCGCCATCGAAGTCAGCCCCTTACCTTTTAGGTTAAGGTCGACATCTAATTTTCCAGCAACAAACTCAAAGTTAGCGGCATCACTTAACAAAGGCTGAGCTTTCACTCCAGACAATTTAGCCGACATTGAATAACTCGCTTGCTTCTCATTGCCATTCACAAGCGCGCTGCTATCCAATTTGCCGCCATAAAGATCTGCGCTTAACTGCTTAAGGCTTAACACGCCACTTTTAATGACTAAGTGCTGCTTAATATTTTCCAAATGTAATTTTTGGTGCTGCAGCTTCGTAATGGTCAAACGCCCGTCGAGATTAATTGTTTTAAGCGCACTCAGATCAGGTTCCTGTTCAGTGCCAGGAGTCTGCTCAGGCGAAGTTTTAACCGCATCAGTTTGTTGAGCGTCTTGGCTAGGGCTAATGAACGCAGAAGTATCTAGTAATGGGATCATCAGGTTAAAGCTCAAACTTGGTATGGCATCGCTAAGCTGTAAACGACTGCTACCGCTAAGTTGAGTCTTACCATCAATATCGACGTTCAATGAAGATAGTTCGGCTATTTTCTGTGAAACCAAGTATTCCAAGTTCAGGTTAGACTGAATATTCATTTTACCATTCGGAATCGCATCACCATTTATTTCAAGGTTATTGTCTAAGTCTTTCACTGACAAACTTGAAAAATCTTTAGTGACAAACAAAATGCCGTGAGCTTGCTGTATTAAACTTAACTCTCCGTCGCTGTATTGGCTGGTCAATTCAAAACGATTGTCTTTACCAAGTTCTAAACCCTCTAACTTAAAGTCAATTGGGCCTACTTTTTGTGTCTTATTAGTTTTTAAATCAATCAGTTCAATGTTGGCATCTTTAATCACAAGTCCCGATAAGCTGATATTCCAAGGACTTGCTGCTTCCGTTGCGACTTGCTCGCTAGGAGCTTGACTGACCGACGGCTCTGTTTGAGATGCTGCGTCGCCAGTTTTGGTCAAATCATCCAAATTGCTTGAGCCGTCAGCATTGGTTTGATAACGAAAAGATAAACCGGAAAGCGAAATCTCACCCAAATCAATAGTCTTACTAAATAGGGGCATGAGTGCGACCGACATTTCTGCACCGTCAATGCTCAATGTTTCCCCTTGACCAAAGTTAGGATGATCTAATAAATGAAGCGAGCCTAACTGAAAACCAATACTTGGGAAAAAACGCCAAGATAAATCGCCATCAATCACCAGCTCTCTGCCAGTGGCCTCCTTGGTCTTACTTACAATAAGCTGTTTAACATCGTTGGTATCAACCAAAGAGACAGCAATCACTACCACAACGAGCAGCAACACAACGATAGCAATAAAGCCATATAGCAACTTCTTCATAACTTTCCCTACTTATAAAAGCGCTTGAATAATATGTAAATGACAATTAGATAATAATAAACTTTGTGATACTGCGTGTACTTTGTTTAGTAAAACAAGTGAATAGCACTCAAGATCCCAGTAAATGACGTATTTTACTTTTAATAATATCGATCGCGATTCGGTTTTTACCGCCACGAGGCACAATCACATCGGCATACTGCTTGGACGGTTCAATAAATTGCAAATACATTGGTCGTACCGTGTTGTGATACTGAGCCAATACCGAATCGAGAGTACGACCTCGCTCTTTAATGTCTCGCTGAATACGACGAGCCAGGCAAATATCTAAAGGTGTATCGACAAAAATACTGATATCCAGTTGTTCTCGAATCGCTGGGTCGGTAAACAAAAGTATACCTTCTAATACAATAATCTTAGTCGGCCACACAGTTTTTGTTTCGCTCATTCGATTGTTGACTGTGTAATTGTATTGCGGGCGCTCGATGGTTTGCCCCTGTTTAAGCGCTTGTAAATGTGTTGCTAATAAGGCGTGATCCATCGATTTAGGGTGGTCATAATTGGTCAGTTTACGCTTTTCCCTTGGAATATGGCTCTGATCATTGTAATAACTGTCTTCATTGATAACTGCAATACAACTATCACCGAGTTCATTACGAATATCACTTACTATCGTTTTAGAAAATAGGCTTTTACCGGATGCAGACGCCCCCGATATCCCGATAACGACAACATGATGATTTTGATTTTGCATTGAATTGACCTAAAATTTTTGCCGCAATTATAGGTGGTAAGCGTCGATTAGTCATTAGACTAATCGCTTTGTATCAGTGATTTATCATATATTAAACGCCCTTCCCTCTGCTCATACCAGCGAACAGTTTGAATTTTAGGTGGTGCACTATTTCGCGGCAATAGCGTTCATAAATTGCCCCTTGAAGCAGCATCATGACTAAGCGCTATATCGTAAGTCATATCAATTCATCTATATCACAAAGCACTGAGCACAATTAGATGAAACGAAGTGTAGATTGCTCATAAATACAGCATTTTTTGAGAATTCATCTGGATTACTAGATTAGAGAGGAACAGCCGTGCTCTAATCATCCATAAACGACTGTAAACCAAGCTTCAAAGGCCAACAGCCTCTAGGCATAAACCTTTGCTTAAGGTAGTATTACATCCCTTGATTCCCCTGTTTATTGACTGAGCTTACAGTAGATCACATGACAAACGAACAACGAGAAATTCTGGTCACCAGCGCTTTACCCTATGCCAATGGACCCATTCACCTTGGCCATTTATTAGAATATATTCAAACGGATATATGGGTTCGTTTCCAAAAGTTACGCGGTCATACCTGCACTTATGTGTGTGCCGATGATGCCCACGGAACGCCAATCATGCTAAAAGCTCAGCAGATGGGCATTAGCCCTGAAGAAATGATCAATCAGGTTCATAGCGAACATAGTGCCGACTTTAAAGAATTCAACATTGCGTTTGATAACTATCACTCTACGCACAGCCCTGAGAATAAAATTTTATCAGAAGATATCTATAGTCGATTGAACCAAGCCGGTCACATAAAAACGCGGACTATTTCTCAACTATACGACCCTGAGAAAAACATGTTTTTGCCCGATCGATTTGTTAAAGGAACCTGCCCTAAATGTGGCAGCGACGATCAAAATGGCGACAACTGTGATAATTGCGGCGCAACCTATAGCCCAGCTGATCTAGTTTCACCTAAATCGGTAGTTTCAGGTGCCGAACCGGTCCTCAAAGATTCCGAGCACTACTTCTTTGATTTGCCAGCCTTTCAGAAAATGCTGAAAGATTGGACTGTATCTGGATCGCTGCAGGATGAAATGTCTAACAAACTAAGCGAATGGTTTGAACAAGGCTTGCAACAATGGGACATCAGTCGCGATGCACCGTACTTTGGTTTCCAAATACCAGAGACCGACGATAAATACTTTTATGTTTGGCTCGATGCGCCGATTGGTTATATGGGCAGCTTTAAGAATTTATGTGACAAACGTGACGATTTAGATTTTGCTCATTATTGGAACCAAGACTCAAAAGCAGAAGTTTATCACTTCATCGGTAAAGACATTATTTACTTCCACAGTCTGTTTTGGCCGGCAATGTTAGAAGGTGCAGGTTACCGTAAACCAACCAGTGTTTACGCGCATGGTTTCGTCACGGTGAATGGTGCCAAAATGTCTAAGTCTCGTGGTACCTTTATTAAGGCGCGCACTTATTTGGATCATCTAGATCCTGAGTATTTACGCTACTATTATGCAGCCAAATTAAACAATAAAATCGATGATTTAGATTTAAATCTTGAAGATTTTGCGCAGCGGGTTAATTCCGATTTAGTTGGCAAGGTGATCAACATCGCCAGTCGTACTGCTGGCTTTATTAGTAAACGTTTTGACTCCCGTTTGTCTAGCGAACTGATTAATCCGGGCTTATTAAAAGAATTTACCGATGCAGAGCAAACCATCGCCGCACTCTATGAAGATCGTGAGTTTGGTAAGGCGATGCGAGAAATTATGGCGCTGGCTGATAAAGCTAATCAATATATTGCCGAAGAAGCACCATGGCAACTTGCCAAACAAGAAGACACCTTAGAGCGTGCGCATCAAGTCTGCTCTATGGGGATCCACTTATTTAAAGTGCTGATCACTTACCTCAAACCGGTTCTCCCAGAACTATCAATTAAAGTGGAAAAGTTCCTCAATGTTGAATTGAAGTGGAATGAAATTGGCGAGCACTTGGTGGGTTGTGAAATACAAAGCTTTAAGGCCTTGATGCAACGTATCGACATGAGCATAGTTGAAGCCATGGTTGAGGCCTCAAAAGACAACTTACAGGCATCGAGCCAAACCACCACTGAAACAGAAACCGCGACACCGGCCAAGTCTGTCGAAATTGAACCAATTGCAGAAACTATCAGTTTTGATGATTTCGCAAAAATTGATTTACGGATCGCTCGTATCGTTAAAGCGGAACATGTGGAAAAAGCCGAAAAGCTGCTTCGCCTCGAACTCGATATTGGTGGTGAAAATCGCCAGGTATTTGCGGGGATTAAATCCGCTTATTCCCCTGAAGACCTAGAAGGTAAGTTAACCGTAATGGTGGCAAATCTTGCACCTAGAAAAATGCGCTTTGGTAATTCTGAAGGTATGGTGTTAGCCGCTGGACCGGGTGGAAAAGATTTATGGATCTTAAGTCCCGATGATGGTGCTCAACCGGGCATGCGAGTCATGTAATTTACCGACGATTGGTCATCAATCAATGGTTCTATCCGAGTCTAAGGGCTCGGATTTTTTATCTTTAAAATAAGTGACACTTGCCTTATAACAATATAACTAATTGTCGGTTCATTGTTGCTGCCTAAATCACCGTTCACTGCATGATGAACCTTATGATTAAAGCGACTAGTTACGCCCTTCATACCTGTTTATCGGCAGATTTATTCTACGCAATAAGTTGGTCATATAACCAACCAAATTAGTATTAACAAAACGATTAACGACTATGTTTTAAACGTCGTAATTTTCGATAAAGCGTATTACGGCTGATCCCTAGCAGTCTGGCACTCTGGCTAATGTTGCCATGGCAACGTTGATAAACCTGTAGGATATTCTCATCAATCGTCTGCTTTAAACCCACCTCTCCAGAAAGTCTATCTTCAGCTGGATGACCAAGTTGCTGTTGCAGAGACTCCGGTAAATCATCCCATTGTAATAACTTTTGATGTTCCGCCATCAAACAAGCAACCTGCATAAAATTATCTAATTCACGCAGATTTCCCGGCCATTGATATGCGCAGAGAATAGCCAGTAACTGAGGACAAATACGTTGACCTGCATGGCAATGCTGCAAATGGATCTGTTCGATCATCTGTTGAATATCTCGACGCTCGCGTAATGCTGGTAAAGTTAGCTGAAATCCATTTAAACGATAATATAAATCCTCTCTAAATAATCCCTGCTGTACTCGTTGTTTCAAATTTACGTGGGTAGCGGCAACCACTTGAACATCGACCGCAATCGCTTGATGTCCACCCACCGGGACCACTTCACGCTCTTGCAATACTCTCAATAAACGAGTTTGTGCCGATAAAGACATTTCACCAATTTCATCCAGAAATAGAAACCCACCTGCCGCTTGACGAATTTTTCCCAAAGCGCCTTTTGGAGCGGCACCGGTAAAAGCACCAGCTTGATAACCAAATAGTTCACTTTCGACTAAGTCGTGCGGCAAGGCCGCGCAGTTCACGGCTTGTAAAACGTGATTCGCGCGTTGGCTAGCCTGATGCAGACGTTTTACAAATTGCTCTTTACCGACCCCTGTTTCCCCATAAATTAACAAAGGAATAGATTTCTCGATCACCTTGAGAGCATGCAGCCAAGCGCGTTGAATTGATGGTTCTTTAAAACCTGAAAGTTTTGGCTGTGCCGGAGGCCTCGCATGCACAAATTTAGGTGTGCTTAAGGTTTTAGTCTGCATATGTAAGCGCAAGTTAGCTGAGCGCACCTTGCTTAACCACTGCTCGCCTAAATGAGTCGTCAAACTCTGGCCCACTTCGAGTTGTTTGATCAACTGGCGAGCCATTGGGTTATGACCCAATACTTTACCTTCTTCATCGGCCACGACAATCCCCTGCCAGCCAGAATGAAGCAAATGCGGTTGCGCAGCTAAGTCAATCCGGTAAACACTTTGGGGGAGTCGACACAGCAAGGCAATCTCAACTTGTTGGGCGAGACTCGCAACTAAAGACATAGCTTGTTGGTTATGGCGCTGTTGTTCACTGGTGATATCTAACACTGCGACCATCTCGCCCTGTGGAGAAAAGATTGGACAGGCACTACAGCTCATAAAGCGATGGTGTTTAATATAATGCTGTTCACCAACCACAGATACTGCTTGTCCGATCGCGATAGCGGTGCCAATGGCATTGGTCCCTTTATACTGCTCTAACCAGTTCACACCAGACTCAAGAGCCACATTCGCGAGTTTATCGGCGAACTTGTCTATTCCCCAATGATCAATCACAAAACCATCTATATCAGACAAAATCAATCGACAAGACGTGTGGGCCATCAATTGCTCAAATAATGGATAGGCATAAGTTTTTACTAATTGAATCAGATCGTCATACCGTTGGTGGCGCATTTTTAATTCAGCCTTGGCTAAACGAAGTTCGTCTGGTGAATAACTCTCCGATAAGCCCGCATTTTGGCTTCTTAACCAAGAGGCATTAAGTGAATTGGGCAGTTGGTACTTTACGCTCATAACACTGTTCCAAAATGTAACACATTGTATGTGCCAGAATATAACAGTGTGACAGCCCACCTGATGACTCAACAACCAGCCCGCCACACCTTGAGAAAATAGTTTATTTTACCAATCATAACTTTACATTTCATTAACAACAAGTCCTGATTAATTGGTTCATCACTTGCAATACGCTGATTAAGTGCAATATATCAGCACCCACAAAAGCAACAACTTGATAACAAAAAGTAAATTATAGAAGGATTTGACGATGCTATATGCGCAGCCAGGAACCGAAGGTTCATTGATTACTTTTAAAGAACAATACGACAATTTTATCGGTGGTCGGTGGGTCCCACCCAAAAATGGACAATATTTTGAGAATCGTTCACCGGTCAACGGTGAAGTCTATTGCAAGGTCGCTCGTTCCGATGCTCAAGATGTCGGTTTAGCACTCGATGCCGCTCATGCAGCAAGTGCGGGCTGGGGCAAAACTTCGGTCGCAGATCGCTCTAAGGTCTTATTAAAAATAGCCGATCGCGTCGAACAACATTTAGAATCGCTTGCTGTTGCCGAAACTTGGGGAAACGGTAAAGCAATCCGCGAAACATTGAACGCAGACATACCACTATTTGTTGATCACTTCCGCTATTTCGCGGGCTGTATTCGAGCCCAAGAAGGTGGTGCTGCCGATATAGATTCAACCACTGTCAGTTATCACTTTCCCGAACCTTTAGGCGTTGTAGGACAGATTATTCCTTGGAACTTCCCTTTACTCATGGCGGCATGGAAACTAGCGCCAGCACTTGCTGCTGGTAACTGTGTGGTATTAAAACCCGCAGAACAAACCCCGGTATCGATTATGGTACTCATGGAGCTAATTGAAGATCTAGTGCCTGTCGGAGTGATTAACGTGATCAACGGCTTTGGTGCTGAAGCTGGGCAAGCACTGGCAATCAGTAAGCGTATCGCCAAGTTAGCCTTTACCGGCTCCACTGAAGTTGGTCAGCATATATTAAAATGTGCCGCCGATTCACTGATCCCCTCAACGGTTGAACTTGGCGGAAAATCGCCCAATATCTATTTTGCCGACGTGATGGCTCATGAAGATGACTATTTGGATAAAGCTGTGGAAGGTATGCTACTCGCATTTTTCAATCAAGGGGAAGTTTGTACCTGCCCTTCCCGCGCGTTGATCCAAGAATCCATTTATGATCAATTTATGCAACGAGTCCTAGAGCGTGTAAAAACCATCAAGCAAGGGGATCCACTTGATCTGACAACTCAAGTGGGGGCTCAAGTTTCTAAAGAACAACTGGATAAAATTCTCAGTTATTTTGAGATCGGCCGCAATGAGGGTGCAGAGTTATTAACGGGTGGTGATACCTGTAAGTTACCCGGTCAACATAACAACGGTTACTTTGTGAGTCCCACGATTTTAAAAGGGACTAATGACATGCGGATCTTTCAGGAGGAAATATTTGGACCGGTGATTTCGGTCACCACGTTTAAAGATGAAGCCGACGCCTTACGTATCGCCAACGATACCGAGTATGGTTTAGGCGCAGGCGTGTGGACCCGCGATATCAATTTAGCACAACGAATGGGGCGAAATATCCAAGCTGGTCGCGTGTGGGTAAATTGCTACCACGCCTACGCCGCACATGCTGCTTTTGGTGGCTACAAACGTTCCGGTATCGGTCGTGAAACCCACAAAATAGCCCTCTCACATTACCAAAATACTAAAAATATGTTGGTTAGTTACGACGTGAACCCGCTGGGTTTCTTCTAAAAACAAATAAGCTTAGCCAATAGCAAACAGTGGCAAAGTATGTAAAGCCACTGTTTGTTATTCATTACAAAATAATTCGGAAGTGAAACACAGAAGAACAGCTAATAGCAGACAAAGTTGGTTTTGGATTTTTGATCGATAGAAATAAATTCCAAAGTCTCCACCTCAGACACCCGGCCAAGCGGTGATGCATGATATAAAAATGAAATAAGTTGCTCCAAATTGGTTTGTTTTCCTTCGGCAAATATTTCAACATCACCGTTTGCCAAATTCTTAGCGTAACCAACAATATCTGATTTACTTGCTTGTTGCATCACATGATATCGATAGCCTACGCCTTGAACATGACCTTTAACAACCGCCATTAAACGATAATTTCTCATACTACCTCATTAACGAAGTCGCACAGTCTAACTGCGAATAGTCAAAACTCAAGCCCTCAACAGAAGGCCTATCCAGAGGCACTTTGCAGTGTTCCAAATCCAAACGAAAATAACGTTGTAACTGATAATGGGGGTTCAGTATCTCTATTTCTTCAAAACCAAACTGACCCAAGGTCCAACGAAGTCGTTGGTCTTGGCAATTGCAAATAAGACTCAGCAATGTATATCCTTTTTTTAAGGCACTGCAACGCGCCCAATCCACCATTGCCTTGGCAATACCTTGACCCGCAAATTCTCGTTTAACGGTTAGCTTATGCATAAATAAGCTTTCGCGTTTTTCTTCTAAACCGACATCAATAATTCCACTGTTTTTGTCTAAAATCATCGCGGCGACAGGTTTACCAGCAATATACCCCATATACATCTCATCTAAACGATGACTTGCTAACATGGAGTGAGGAGTGATGTGATGGCATTTCCACAAGGTTTCCCCCCGTGACTCAAACCAAGACGCAGCTTCCATCAATAACTCACAAAATTGATAAAGCTCGATGCTGGAAATAGCACGAACGACTAGATTCGGACTCGGCTCTGTGGACATATAAACTTCCTTGAAAATATTCTGGCCTAAATTTGCCACAGCTGTAACAAACCAGTTAAATCATAGCTGTATTATGTTAATCCGCAACATAAAAAATAACAAGCCGTTAACTTTTGACAGTTTCACATTTAATATTATTAAATCAACCATTCATAGTACATTAAACTAATGCGTGTTCGCTATACTTAAGCAAAATCAAAGGCGAGTTAGTTATACAGTATTTTCGACTAAATTGTTTTTTTAATGAATTCCCTGCCCCTACAGTCAAAGATACGATAATCTTGTTATATTAATAATCAAGCACTCATATATAGGAAAATCAATGGATTGTTGTCACCAACCTGGACTATTGCCACTGGAACAAGCCAAAGCACTGCTCAATGAAAATGTAAAAGTAATCACCAAGACTGAAATGGTCGGTTTAGATTCAGCCTTAAACCGAGTGCTCGCTGCTGATCTTATTTCACCATTGAATATCCCTCCCTTCGATAACAGTGCCATGGACGGTTACGCACTATGTGTGAGTCACTTACCGGCCAATCAACAACTTCCGCTCAGTGAAAAGGTGTTTGCCGGAGACGTAAACAAACACCAACTTAAACCAAAGCACTGTGTCAGGATCATGACCGGAGCACCTCTACCATGCGGTGCCGATGCAGTCGAAATGCAAGAAAATACCAGTGTCGATGGTTCTCTGATTACCTTTAAACAGCCAATATCCATCGGGAATAATATCCGAAAAATGGGAGAGGATATCACTCAAGGGCAAATCGTGATTAGCGCGAATACTTTGCTCAATTCAAGTCATATTGGCCTATTAGCCAGCTTAGGGTTCGATCAAATTGCGGTGCAAACTCGTCTGAAAGTAGCGCTGATGTCCACTGGAGATGAACTTATCGCCCCCGGCAATCCGTTAAGTCATGGGCAAATTTATGACAGTAATCGCTTTGCAATTAAAGCGATGCTAGAACGCTTACCTGTTGAAGTGCTCGATTTTGGGCTTATTCCAGATCAACATTCATTGATCAAACAAGCATTCGAGCAAGCAGACCAACAGGCTGATATTGTGATCTGTAGTGGCGGCGTATCAGTTGGTGAAGCAGATTATACAAAATTGGTGCTGGACGAACTGGGAGAGATCGGATTTTGGAAAGTGGCAATGAAACCGGGTAAGCCTTTCGCTTTTGGCCAGTTAAAAGAGTCTTACTTTATTGGCCTTCCCGGCAACCCAGTTTCCGCTTACATTACTTTTTACAAATTGGCCTTGCTTGTCATTGCAAAGGCAAGTGCCTGGAATTATCAAGCGCCACCGCAAATCAGCGCTCAAACGACGACAGCGTTGAAAAAACGTCCCGGAAGACTCGATTTCCAGCGTGGTATTGTGAGTACAGATGCGCAAGGGCAGCTGCAAGTATCCCCCACAGGAAATCAAGGCAGCGCTATTTTTAGCAGCCTTAGTCAAGCAAACTGTTTTATCGTGTTAGAACAAGAGCGTGGCAAGGTGATGGCAGGAGAATGGGTCAAAATAGAGCTATTCGCCAGCCCCATGATTTAATGCTAGGTTTGATCTCTATCTCGATGCTAGGTGCTCCACTAAACAAGGCAAAGCTTATGAAAGCTTAGCCGTTAACCAACAAGGCATTAGAATCGCAAAATGAAGGACCATCAGTGTAAGGCTATAGGTTGAAGCCCTTAAAGCTTTACCATTTACTTGTGGCACGTAAATCAGACTGTCTCGCATCGAGCCAAGATTCGCCCTGCTGACCACGTTCCTTTTTCCAAAATGTAGCTTGTGTCTTTAAGTAATCCATGATGAATTGACACGCGGCAAATGACGTTTCGCGGTGTTCACTATTCACTCCAACAAACACAATCTGTTGGTTAACTTCCAAATCCCCCACTCGATGGATAATATTAGCATCTTGGATCGGCCAACGTTGTTTGGCCTGCTCAACAATATCAGCCAGCTGCTTTTCGGTCATCCCGGGATAGTGCTCAAGATGCAAGCTGTCGACTTGCTCTCCAAGATTCATATCCCGCACTAAACCGACAAAAAACACAATCGAGCCGGTGTGGCAATTGGTTGCCAAACGTTGGTATTCGGCGCCTACATCGAAATCTTGTTGCTGAACTTTAATCATCTAACCACCTGTAACGGGAGGGAAAAATGCGACTTCGTCACCAGCATGTAAAGCCACATCGTGGTTTACATGCTGGTGATTAACGGCCATTAATAACGCTGGATCTTGCAATGCAGTCCAGCGAGAGCCTAGGCTCAAAAGCTGCTGTTTTAGTGTGGCAGTGTCGCCGCCATTGGTGAGTTCGATAGTCACCGCCGATTGGCCGAGCTGATCTTTTAAGCGAGCAAAAAATAACACCTTAATTAACATTTATTTTCCTCACGGCCACTCACTTGGAAAGAACCAGACTTACCGCCATGTTTTTCAAGTAATCGAATATCTTGAATGACAATATCCTTTTGAATCGCTTTACACATATCATAAATAGTTAATGCTGCAACGCTAGCAGCAGTTAAAGCTTCCATCTCGACCCCAGTTACGCCGCTTAATTTAACAGTACTTACAATCAAGATCTCTCGACGAGATGCATCTAAAGTTAAATCGACACTCACTTTGCTCAGCATCAAGGGGTGACAAAGCGGGATTAAATCGGAAGTTTTTTTAGCCGCTTGAATACCTGCAATACGAGCACAAGCAAAAACATCTCCTTTGTGCTGCTCTGCACCTAATAAATTATCAACCACCTGCTGGTTAACCAATACTAAAGCCTGAGCCTTGGCCACGCGGCTGGTCGCTATCTTATCAGAGACATCAACCATGATAGCTTCGCCAGAAGCATTAATATGACTAAATTTACTCATCCAAAATCACCTGATATGGGGCACAAAGTTACAAGGCTTGTGGGTACTATTAAGTTGTTCTAAAAGTATTTTTTGCCATGCGGTCTTACAGGCATTGGTTGACCCTGGGACACAAAAAATCACAGTCTTATTGGCAAAACCTGCTAAAGCACGACTTTGCACCGTAGATGTGCCTATTTCTTGATAAGAAATACTCCGGAACAATTCGCCAAAGCCTTCAATGTCTTTATCAAATAATACGCTCATAGCTTCCGGAGTATTATCTCTAGCAGTAAAGCCTGTTCCGCCAGTGCTAATCACACAATCAATCTCAGACGAAGCAATCCATTGGCTGACAATCGCGCGAATTTGATAAACATCGTCAATTACGATGTGCTTATCCGCTAACCGGTGTCCTGCTTGCTGAAGTGCCTCCGCAAGATATTGGCCGGAACTATCGGTAGCTTCATTACGGGTATCTGAAACCGTAAGTACCGCAATATTTAAGAATGTTTGTTGAACGGTAGCCAAATGGCTCATGAGTGTTCTCCATTGGTTTTTTGGGCCGCTTGCCATTGGTCGGGCGTATTAGTATTGACCATCACTGTTTGATATTCAGCGGGTAACTCAATGACGTTTGCACCAATCGCTGAACTAAAGGCAACAATTGAAGCGCGCTTGGGATCTTGTTCATCTAGCAGCGAGCGTAAGATCGATTCTGTTTGTTGATTCCGAACCACATAAAGTGGAAACATACTATTTTGGCAATAGGCACTCCGATTGGTTTGCTGAAAGCATGCCAATAATTGACGGAGGACCACATCGGACAGTAATGGCATATCAACCGGTACAAATAAAAACGCTGGCGACTCCAACTGATTTAAACAACTATAAATACCTGACAAAGGGCCGCGGGAAATATCAATATCCACGATACACTGATAGCCCGGATATTGGCCGCTCACATATACTGCAGAGCCAAGCAGCCTTTGTAATTGTTCAACCTTGGTCTGCAATAGAGTTTTGCCCTGCCAGTGAAGAAGCGCTTTGTCGCGCCCCATCCTGCTAGAGCGCCCGCCTGCAAGTACTACCCCGATAATTGCCTGCATAAATAACGACTCATCAATCCTTTTGTTGCATCGGCTTGCTCACCATAATAATGCCTATTTAGCGTAATGATTAAAAGTATTAATATAATATAAACTTATTGGTGTTTCTCTTGTTCGGCTCAGCGGCCAATTTAAGGGCCTTGGCTAAAGGGATAAACGGAAATGACGTGACTTCAACCTTCCCGATGACTCACAATGATACATCATCGTTAACAACTAACCGCCTATTGACGCTAAATGAGGGGTGGCGCCAGTATTACCATCATGAAGGAAGTGAGTCCCTTTTTTACTCAACAAGGCTTGTTCAATTCGTTGAGTTAAAGCGGCCTGCTGTAATGGGGAGTTCAACAAATCACGTAGTTCAATCCCCTCTTCACCAAACAAACACAGATGCAACCGCCCTTGAGAAGAGACTCGTAATCGATTGCACGTACTACAAAAATCTTTAGCATAGGGCATGATTAAACCAACCTTACCGGCGTAATCTGGATGGTAAAAAACCTCAGCAGGACCGGCATTATGAGCTCTTATCTGCGCTTGCCATCCGCGTGACAGCAGTTGCTGTTTAAATCCCGTCCCAGCAATATGATGTTGTTCAAAATATTCGGGATTTGCCCCTATTTCCATCACTTCAATAAAGCGGACTTCGACCGGACGGTGTTTGATCCAGTTTAGATATTGTTCAAAGCCATGTTTTGCAAGCTGCTTAATCAACACCGCGTTCAATTTTATAGAGCGAAAACCTTGGTTGAGAGCCTCGTCAACCCCCGCCATAACTTTCACAAAGCTGTTGGTGCCAGTAATCGCAGCAAATTGACGCGGGTCCAAACTATCAACACTAATATTAATATGGTTTAAGCCGGCTTGTCTCCATTGCTTGGCATGTTTAGCTAATTTAAAACCATTGGTGGTCATCGCCAAGTGCTCAATTCCCTCGGTTTGGGAACAGATTTCGATCACTTCGACTAAGTCTTTGCGTAAGCTGGGTTCACCGCCAGTTAAACGGATCTTATTGGTGCCTAAGTCTGCAAAACAACGCGCGAGCAACGCGATCTCCGACAGCTTAAGTTCGCTTTTAGGCGTATCGCAATGATAGCCATCGGGAAGACAGTAGTTGCACTTAAAATTACAAACTTCAGTGAGCGAAAGCCGCAAATAGCTAAACTGTCGGGAAAATGAATCCGATAACATAAATCAACCTTTCCAAATGCGGGAGGCAAAGGCATTTCTGTCCTTTACCCTGCTTAGACTATTGCTAAGGGTCTAAACGCCATATCGTTATGACTTAGGTCGATTTAGACTTCGGTGATTGCTGAATGCTAAGCAATAAATCGCTGTTTGTTAAGTAATTTATTTCGAGTGATGGGTTTATGTAACATGCTTTTAGCATTAAGCTGGTGGAACTAAAAGGAATTTGGCTTGGAAATTTATCTCACCAGACCTTTGCTGTCGTTCGCTATAACTGAAAGTCAAATACGATAATGTCGTCTAATAAAGGTCTGAGTACTTGCTTAAGCGCAAGGTGCTCGGGATGAGGTAAATAGTTTTGTCGCCCAGCTTCGTCTGCAAAAGTCATCAGTACCGAATGCGTATATCCCTTATTTCGATACTCTGGGCTGTTGTTTACGCCCCATTCAACCGTAAGCACCCCAGTAACTTTTTGCGGCATCGCTTCAAATAAGGTTTGCAAGTGCTTAATCTGCACCGTGTCTGCCGTGGCCTGGAACTTAATCAGCAATATATGCCGTATCATGATGTACTCCTTCAAATGCCTATATCGGAGCGATAAACATTGAAATGATTCAACAATCTATCGCTCCGTTGAGCCATGCCGCTATAACCTAGAGGCTGAAACTAAGTCACTAATAAAAAGAATATTCAAATCAACCACCAGCCTATTTACGTTTAAATTGCTTGTTGGTAAATCGGGTGGCAGCAAACTGGCTGTTTTTGGCACCTTTAAAACCACGATTACCGGCGCGACGACCATCACGACGACCTTCGGCAGGCACCAGATGGTGTAAGCCATTCCCAATTAACTTGGTTAAGCCCATGTTGGTTAAACCTTCCCGAATAATTGGCCAGTTCTTCTCATCATGATAACGCAGTAAAGCCTTATGCAAACGCCGCTGACGCCCTTTTTTCGCTACTGGAACTCGCTCGCTGCTATGGCTGATCTTGTGCAAAGGATTGCGCTCGGTATGATACATCGTGGTAGCATTGGCCAGCGGCGAAGGATAGAAATTTTGCACCTGATCTAAGCGAAACTTGTTTTTCTTCAACCACAATGCAAGGGTGACCATGTCTTCATCTTTGGTTCCCGGATGAGCCGAAATAAAGTACGGGATAAGGTACTGCTTCTTCCCTGCTTCCTGTGAGTACTTATCAAATAACTCTTTAAATTTATAATAAGTTCCCATGCCCGGTTTCATCATCTTTGATAAGGGCCCTTCTTCGGTATGCTCAGGCGCAATTTTCAGATATCCGCCCACATGGTGCAGTGCTAACTCTTTAATATAGCGCGGATCTTCAATAGCAATGTCGTACCGCACACCAGAAGCAATCAGGATTTTTTTGATCCCTTCAACCTTGCGAGCCCGCCGATATAGATCGATGGTCGGTTGGTGGTCGGTGTCCATATGATGGCAAATACTCGGATAAACGCAGGATAAGCGTCGACAAGTTTCTTCGGCCTTGGGGCTCTTGCAATTCAGCCGATACATGTTTGCCGTAGGTCCACCTAAATCAGAAATAACCCCCGTAAAACCAGGAACTTGATCTCTGATCTGTTCGATCTCTTCAATGATTGAATCTTCCGAGCGACTCTGAATAATTCGCCCTTCATGTTCGGTGATCGAACAGAAGGTACAGCCGCCATAACAGCCCCGCATGATGTTGATGGAAAACTTAATCATGTCATAGGCTGGGATCTTCGCTTTGCCATAACTGGGATGTGGAATGCGTTGATAAGGCAGACCAAATACCCCGTCCATATCTTCAGTACTCAAAGGTAAAGCCGGTGGGTTTAACCAGACAATCCGGTCGCCATGACGCTGCGCTAAAGCACGTGCACAACCGGGATTAGTTTCGAGGTGAAAAATACGCGAAGCATGAGCGTATAACACCGGGTTCACTTTCACCTGCTCGTAGGCCGGCAAGTTAATGTAAACTTCTTCCCAAGGCCGTTTCTTTTCCATCTGCACCACAATCGGCTTGGCTTGCTGTGGATCAATCGTTTCTACCGAATCATCTTGAGTAGAACAGCTTTCTTCAATCTCGGCATAAGGGCTAATAATCGGATCGATTTTACCGGGTTTATCCAAATGACTGGAATCTAAACCGCTCCAACCGGGCAGCGCTTGTTTACGAATAATCGCAGTACCACGCACATCGTTGAGCTCGGCGATAGCTTCGCCCTGACTCAAACGATAGGCCACTTCAACCAGGGGACGTTCGGCATTACCGTAAATCAATAGTTCAGCCTTGGCATCAAACAAAACCGAGCGACGCACTTTGTCAGACCAATAATCATAATGGGCAATTCGTCGTAAGCTGGCTTCAATACCACCTAAGATCACCGGCACATCTTTATAGGCTTCTTTACAGCGCTGTGAATACACAATTACCGCCCGATCGGGTCGTTTGCCACCTTCATTGTTTGGCGTGTAGGCATCGTCATGGCGTAATTTACGATCGGCTGTATAACGATTAATCATCGAGTCCATATTGCCGGCCGTCACCCCAAAAAACAGATTGGGTTTACCAAGGCGCATAAAATCATTTTTGTTGGTCCATTCGGGCTGCGCAATAATGCCGACCCGAAACCCCTTGGCTTCCAGCATTCGACCAATCACCGCCATACCAAAACTGGGGTGATCAACATAAGCATCGCCAGTCACGAGTATCACATCGCAACTATCCCAACCTAAAGCTTTCATCTCTTTGCGCGACATCGGCAAAAACGGCGCAGCCTTACGCTGACGATTCACGCAGCTTTCAGGTTTAAATAGGGTTTCAGCGGTGTGCATAGGCTTAAGGTCTCGAAAATGAAGGCCGCATATTATATACGTATTCACCAAGCTAAGGAAACGGATTAACACCAAATTAACAAACTAACTTTTTATCTGCCTGTTGGTTAGCTAGCTTAAACACTAAATAACAGCTAACATTTCTTTGTAATTTAAATAGTTAAGCAAAGCGAGAGGCCTTCGGCCCAAATTCACAATATATACCATTGGTGATAGCGCTTTTGGTTTAGATCAATCGTATGGCCAAACAGATTGCAACGCTTAGTAAAAAACGCTGCTTACCGAGCCTTAGGGAGATAACGACTGCTCGATGAAAAAAGCGCTTACTGGGCGATGTTCGCAGCCAACCCTTGGTCCTCAATTCAATTTATTTGGAAAAGAACAAGCACATGGACGCGACTAAATTTTTAGTAAAGTTAATCATCATGGCATTCGCTGGCCTGGTATTTTTTGGTTGTGCACAGCGTCCCGACCCCGCACTTATCGCCCAATACAAACAAGCGAGCTACGCACTAATTGCGCCAGATGAGCTGTCCAATAAACAAAGTATCATGCAACTTCAGAGCTACCAGCCGGGTAAAAATGGCATCGCGATATTACCTGATGGGGTGAGTGCGCTGGCCGCACGAATAGCCCTCATCGAAAAGGCTCAGTTATCGATAGATGCCCAATACTATATGATTAAGGAAGATCTAACGGGGGCAATTTTTCTGGGTCATTTGTTAAAAGCTGCGGAGCGAGGGGTACGGGTGCGCTTGCTAATGGACGACATTAACACCAATAACTACGACGATATGCTCAAAGCCATTACGATGCACCCGAATATCGAAGTGAGAATATTCAATCCCTTCTATAATCGACGCTTTCGCGTGACCAATATGCTGGGAGATTTTCAGCGTTTAAATAGCCGGATGCACAATAAATCATTAACCATCGATGGCTTGATCAGTGTGGTTGGTGGTCGAAATATTGGCGATGAGTATTTTAGCGCGCGGGATGACCTCGACTTTGCCGACATCGACGCCATGGCTTTTGGGCCGGTGGTTCAGCAGGTGAGCCAAGCCTTCGACTTGTATTGGAATGATCGACGTAGCTACCCGATGGAAGCCCTCAACCTTAAATCGGTCGACCAAGATGCCCAATTACGACGTTTAGAACAACAATTATTCAGCCAAAGCCTTAAGCCGCTGCTACAGGCGCATACTCGCTATCAACAGCTAATTAGCAACCATTCTTTACGCGATGTACTGTATTGGTGTGACGCTGAATTATTCGTCGACCATCCCGATAAAAACCCCGATTTTGCGCAAGATGTTGCTAGCAATCTGGCACAAGTATTGGGTCGGGCTAAACAAACTATCCTGCTTAGTTCGCCATATTTTGTACCCGGAGTAGCAGGTAGCCAAGGTTTGTCCGCTATAGCCAAAAGCGGCGTAGATGTGAGTGTGATTACCAATTCTTTAGCCGCAACCGATGTCGCGGCGGTGCATGCCGGATATAAAAACTACCGCCGGCAACTGCTGGAAGCAAACGTGTTTATATATGAAATAAAACCCGATGCAAAGCAACGTCAACGGCTTGCTTTTTTCGGTAAGGGGGCCTCTCGAGCCAGCTTACATAGCAAGTTGTTTGTTATCGATCAGGAAAAATTATTTATCGGCTCCTTTAATTGGGATCCACGCTCCATCAATTTAAACACCGAAATGGGCTTGTTACTAAGCTGCCCTAATTTGGCGGACAAGGTCACCCAACAAATACGTGATAATCTGGATTATAAAAGTTATCAAGTTCAGCTCGATAGTAATCATCGGCTACGCTGGCGCGAAAAATTACGCAATCAAACCGAGATTATTTACAGCCAAGAACCGAAAGCCACCCTATGGCGGAAATTTCAAGCCTGGTTGGTGGGTTTGTTGCCACTGGAAGATCAACTGTAATCGCTCGCAAACGAGCCATATTGGATAATTATTTGCGGGGTGAATAGTGATGTTACGACGATAAATACTGTCGCTCGCGAGGCACGCCTCGCAACAAGCTGGTTATTGTTGAGCCACCAGCTTGCGCGACACTTTAAGCCGCTTCGTCTTAGTGGTGGTGACCACAACCGCCAGCCGCATGAACGTGCCCATGGGCCAGTTCTTCTTCGGTGGCCTTACGCGTTTCAACCACTTCGATACTAAACGCTAAATCAATACCAGATAAAGGATGGTTACCATCAACAATGACTTCATCATCTTCGATACCAATAATAATCACCGATTGCTCACCTTCATCGGTCGTAGCTCGGAACTGCATGCCAACTTCCACTTCAACTTCGCCGAACATTGATTTAGGCACGGCTTGCACAAGGTTATCATTACGCTCACCATAACCGTCTGCGGCAGCGATCTCTGCGTCAAACTTATCGCCAACTTTTTTACCAAGTAGCGCGTTTTCTAGACCTGGTACGAGTTGACCTTGACCAACAATCACTGCCAGTGGTTCTTTACCTTCAGAGGTGTCTAATTGCTCACCGTTTGCATGTACCGTGTATTCGATTATGGCAACATCGTCTTTTGCGATAGTCATCAATGATTCCTCAATTTATGGGTTGTGGCGATGCCACGAAACCGCCAATTCTAAAGCTTTGGCTTACAAAATGCCACGCTAACGGCTTAATCCGTACTTCCAGTTGCGATAATCAAGCTATAAACCCTTGTAGTACTGCTTAATTTGAGTCGGGCTTATATGGCTATGTAATGTTTGATCTGCGTTTGGCTCTGCATTTAATAAACTGACAAACTCGGCGATTAAAGCTTGCTTAGTAAGGTGCGCCGCTATCCTTGTCTGATTTTTCACATCTCTAAGATCAACTAAGACGTCGCTAAATATGCCAGGCAATTTTGTTAAGATCTCACTGTTTAAGAAATGTTGCTGACTATACAAACTATTATGCTCACCAGCCTTTTTACTAATCACATATTCAGCGTCTTTCAAATTAATAATCGAGCTTGTTTTTACGCACTTACGTAAACACTTATGATCAACTTGAGTTTTCTTACAACCAACCACTTGCTGAAATAAACACTGACGGCTGGTCAACATCTTGATTGGATGGTAAATGCTGTAAAAGCAACGAAAGCCTTGCGGTGCTTTTAATTGGCGCATTTGTCCGGCATTAAGTTCGTTACTCACAAAAGCGCCATCGCAGCCCCCCTGCTGTTGAAGGGCCTGCATCGCCCATGAATTTGCTGTATTCAACTGTGGCCCGGCAATCCAGTTGAGCCCTAATTGTTGTGCCAAAGCGCCGATCCCACTATTGTTGGTCACCAACAGTTTCGGTTGAACCACCCTTAAAAACTCCCCCGCAGCTTGGTAATGCTCACCGATTAAGATTGCAGGAAACCAGGCCTTAAGCCTTGGTTTAGCTTGGAATAATGCAATGCTGTCATCAAGAGAATCAGCGAAGGCATTTGGTAAGTGCCAATATAAATCTACCTCTTCTATTTCAGCCAACTCAAGATCATTATGATCATCAACCAAAACCGCAAGTCGAGGCACAGTTATTGGTTTGTCGGCGCTTGCCACAACGGAACAATTCAATGCAGATGGATCAAGCGCTTTTACCTTTGGCGGCTGCCGAAGTACCAATTGATCAAACTGTTGCTTGAGCGCAAATAACGATTTGACCGAAATAGCCAACCCAGGGGAAACTTCGCTCACATCAAGCGCTGCTAGGCAATAGCCCCGATTGTTGATAGTAAATAAATCTTGCAGTCGTTGGGTCGACAAACCCTGTGAGTTAGCTGTCTGCAAATTTTCTTCGCTGCAGAGAATAAATTGTTGCGAGCCGCAGTGAGCGATTAATTTGAGTGGTTGAGCAAGCTTAGCGATCAGCTTAATTTTTACCGGGATTTGGCTGATGCTTAAGCGGTCAATCACCTGCTGCATGTTTGCAATGAGCGCGGTATTATCATCATATAGCGACTGTTTTAACACTTGCCGTGCCGACTCGCTCAGTGCAGATTGTTGCTGAGAAAAATGTTGTAGTGCATGATTCCGAGAGTTATCAATATACATCTGTTGGCTAAGCTTGCCCTTTAAATAACCGTTACTAAAATCACGATTAAACACCTTATACAAAGGCGTGCTGTCGCTTAACAACGGCTGACTCTGATAGTAGCGGTCTAACTGCTGGCGCCATTGTCCAACGACTGTGTATACGTAATGCGCTTGTTTCATGCGCCCTTCCACTTTTAAGGAATAAACACCAGCATCGGCCAAAGCCTGAAGATCATGAAAAGCAGAATTATCTTTTAGGTTTAACGGAAAGTCTTTGCCCATTTGGGTAGTTTGGTATTGATCGCGACAAGGCTGACTACAGCGGCCGCGATTTCCAGAACAACCGTTACGTACCGAACTGATGTAACATAGTCCGGAAAAGCCAATGCAATAGGAACCATGTACAAATACTTCCATCAGTACATTGTGTTGATGTCCGTAGTCTGCCAATAATTTAATTTCTTCAATATTGAGTTCTCGAGCAAGATTTACACGACTCACCCCAAGTTTGTTCAACAAACTAATTTGCCCAATGTTATGGGTATTTAGTTGGGTTGAAGCATGCGCGTCCAGGCTGGGAAAATGTTGCTTAACCATATGCAACAAGCCCAAGTCTTGCGCGATAATGCCGTCAATCGCGATGTTCACCAAACGATTGAGTAAGCGAGTCATCGTAGGCAGTTCGCTCTCTAATAAAATAATATTTAGTGCGACAAAAATTTTACAATTTTGCTGATGTGCCAAAATGCACAGATCATCAAGCTGATCCAGTGAGATGTTGCTTGCTCGACTCCGAGCATTGAACTTCTCCAAGCCTAAATAAACCGCATCGGCCCCAGCTGCGATAGCAGCCTTTACCGAGCCAAGATCTCCTCCAGGAGCCAACAATTCAAACTGAGATTTCATAAGCACAAACTTTACACGACTCGTCAGGATCAAAGCCGTGCATTCTACCGATTGCTCAGCGCAAAGGGATAACTAAGCGCCACAAGTTTAATTTGAATCAAATAAAGTTTTAATTAATAAAAACATGATTAATACTGAACCTAGTCCCAAGCACTCCCCACTTCCTGCAAAAATAATCGCTTAAAATAAGCCAGCCTTGAGCATGATTAATCCAAAACCAATTTGCAAATGATAATTATTATCATCTATAGTGGTGTGGTTATTTACCTAAAAGGAAACAGTCATGGCACTTCGGTTTTGGCTCACGAGTTCAATTTTGTTGTTTGCAATTGGTGTTCCTTACACCGCACACGCTAAGTTCAAAGTTGTCACCACTTTCACCATTATTCAAGACATTGCTCAGAACGTCGCCGGAACAAATGCAGATGTGCTATCGATAACCAAAGCGGGCGCAGAAATTCACGATTATCAACCAACACCCAAAGACATAGTTAAAGCACAAGCGGCCGATCTTATTTTGTGGAATGGCTTAAACCTTGAGCGTTGGTTTAAACAATTTTTTAGTAACATGCCTACAAAGCCGTCAGTGGTGGTTACAGAGGGGATCGAACCGATCTCTATTTATGCAGGTCCCTATCAAGGTAAGCCCAATCCACACGCATGGATGTCTACCCAAAATGCATTGATATACATTGAAAATATCCGCAAAGCCTTGGTGAAATATGATCCCAAAAATGCCGCCAGTTATAACCGTAACGCTAAGAATTACGCCCTACAGATCAGCCAGCTAGAACAAACAATCAAACAGAGTTTTACAACTCTTCCGGTAAGCCAAAAATGGTTAGCCACCAGCGAAGGCGCGTTTAGCTACCTAGCAAGAGATTTAGCGTTCAATGAAACCTATTTATGGCCAATCAACGCCGATAGACAGGGAACTCCCAAACAAGTGAAACGATTAATCGAAACCATTAGGCAACACCACATCCCGGTGATATTTAGCGAAAGTACGATTTCGGACCGAGCAGCCAAGCAAGTGGCCCGCGAAACCGGGATCCACTACGGCGGAGTACTTTATGTGGATTCACTGTCTGAAAAAGGCGGCCCGGTTGCAAATTATATCGATTTATTACGCGTGACCACCAGCACCATTAAACGGGGGTTTGATTTATGAGTAAAGCTGTCAGCATTCAGGCCCAAGAGGTCAGCGTGATTTACAATAATGGGTTTACCGCAATCCAAGATGTGAGCTTTGATTTATCTGGGGGAACCATATGCGCCTTAGTTGGGGTCAATGGTGGCGGTAAGTCCACGCTATTTAAAAGCATAATGGGCTTGGTAAAATTAACCAGCGGCAAAATACTTTTATCCGGTATGTCCACCCAACAAGCCTTAAAAAGTAACTTGGTCTCCTATGTGCCACAATCCGAAGACATTGATTGGGATTTTCCAATTTTGGTTAAAGATGTGGTGATGCAAGGGCGCTATGGGTATATGGGCTGGTTAAAACGACCCACAAAAAAAGACCATGCAATTGTCGACCAAGCGATGCAGCGAATGGGCATTGCTGAATTAGCCACCCGACAGATCGGCGAATTGTCAGGCGGCCAAAAGAAACGCGTGTTTTTAGCTCGGGCATTGAGCCAACAAAGCCGCATCATGCTGCTTGATGAACCATTTACCGGCGTCGATTTCAATACCGAAAATGCGATTATGGATTTACTTAAGTCTCTAAAAAAGCAAGGCTATTTGATTCTCGTATCGACCCATAACTTAGGTAACGTGGCCGACTATTGTAATGATGTGATATTGATCAATCGCAGTGTGGTCGCAACGGGTACGGTAGAAACCACCTTTACCCAACAAAACCTTGCTGCAACCTTCGGTGGCGTGCTCAAACAGATGGGTATTTCTGGTTCAGACCTGCATAAGGACGACGACCAACGTACCGTAACGATTATTTCTGACCATGAAAAACCAGCGGTATTTTATGGGAGTAAAACCGAACACAGCCAACTGTTAACAGAAACCAGCAGGCAAGATTATGATTGAGTATTTGTTGGAACCTTTCAGTTATCAATATATGAATAATGCACTACTCGCAGGTGCATTAGTGGGCTCAGTCTGCGCATTTTTATCCACTTACTTGGTACTGAAGGGCTGGTCGCTAATTGGTGATGCCCTATCCCACTCTGTCGTGCCGGGTGTTGCAGTGGCTTACACTCTTCACCTGCCGCTTGCTGTGGGCGCATTTTTTGCTGGTTTCTTAGCCGCTGGCAGTATGGCGATCATTAAACAGCTTTCCCATCTAAAAGAAGACGCCATTATTGGTTTAGTGTTCACCAGTTTCTTCGCCTTAGGCTTGTTAATTATTTCGCTAAATCCAACCTCAATTAATATTCAAGCGGTGATCTTTGGCAACATCTTAATGATTACCCAGAGCGAGCTACTGCAAATACTCATTATTTCCGTCTCAACCTTTGTCATTATCGGCTTGTTTTGGAAACCCTTATTATTAGTTTTTTTTGATGAAAACCAAGCGGCCACCACCGGTATCTCTGCCCGTGTATTCAAACTGCTATTTTTTGTTCTGTTAAGTGCTTGCACCGTTGCCTCTTTACAGGCTGTTGGCGCGCTACTGGTGATCGCCATGGTGATCATCCCTGGCGCCTCCGCCTATCTCTTGAGCGATAGATTTGGAGTAATGCTGATTATTTCTACGCTGTTTGGCCTGGTCACCAGTTTAGTTGGAGTGTACCTCAGTTATTTTTGGGATACCTCCACTGGCGGCTTAATCGTGTTGAGTCAAGTGAGCATTTTTGCCACAGCGTTATTGTTCGCCCCCAAGTACGGACTGCTCAACAGCCATCACCGACAAGCTCGGTCGCTAAACAAATTACTGTCAGGAATTAAACATGCTTAATATGCTGATAGAGCCACTGCAATATCAATTCATGCAGCACGCCTTATTCACCGGGCTGGTCGTCAGCCTGGTTTGTGCTTTGCTTTCCTGTTTCTTAGTTCTGAAGGGCTGGGCGTTAATGGGAGATGCAATATCTCACGCAGTACTCCCCGGCGTAGTGATAGCCTATTGCTTAAGCATTCCACTTTTAATCGGCGCATTCATCTCTGGCTTTAGTTGCGCCCTATTAACTGGTTATATAAAACAACGCAGTCGAATCAAAGAAGATACTGTGATGGGAGTGGTCTTCTCCAGTATGTTTGCCCTTGGCTTAGTCCTATTTACCCAAGTAGAAACAGACCAACACCTGATGCATGTATTATTTGGCAATATCTTAGGCATATCAAAATACCTGATGCTACAAACCATCACCATTTGTTCAGTGGTATTGCTGTGTACGCTCTGGTTCCGTAAAGATTTAAAATTATATTGTTTTGACAAAAGTCATGCTCGGGTGGTCGGCTTAAATACTAACTTTCTTTATTACTTATTGTTGGTTCTTATGGCGATGACCACGGTGGCAGCCATTCAAGTGGTTGGCATTGTATTGGTGGTTGCGATGTTGGTTGGACCCGGGGTGATTGCATTAATTTTTAGCAAACGCTTTGAACAAATGCTAATCATCGCTTGTCTGGTTGCGAGCTGTTCGACTTTTATGGGAGTCTTAATTAGCTACCATATTGATGGTTCAACTAGCGCCTGTATCGTCTTGTTTCAAGCGCTCGTGTTCATCTGTGCTTTTAGCTACAAGAGCCTGTATAACAAAGGCAAGCGACGCGCGGCGAAACTAGCCTCGCAGCCAAAAACCGTACTTTCATCGACTCAGCCCTAAACACGCCCATGGTGTCAGCGCTTTGCTGGCACCGACTTATTCATCAAACTGGCGATTGCGACTATGCTGCAACACCTGATACATATAGAGAACAATGGCTAAGTTAAGCAGTAGCACTACCACACTTAAAAGGTTCTGTTGGGTCAACAGCTCATAGATTTCAAAGGGAAGGTAAATCGCACCACTCAGTAAAGCGAACCATTCGGTCCACACAAAGCCATGCCATAAACCATAGGCTTCGATAAATCGAACCATGGTATAAACCAGCGAGCCAATTAAAACCAGATACAAGTTTTGTTCAGTCACTAAACTTGCGTCATGTAATAAAATACTCGCGAAGTGACTTGCAGGGTTAAAATGCAAATGTTCTAACAGCCTTAATAAAACCTGCTGTAAATTTTCACCCGCCAGTTGAAATAGTCCTAAAGCCACAATGAACGACAAGCCCCCCTTGCAGGCTTCTAACATTGCCACGGCTCGTAAGCCTTTCTTTATTTTTAGCATAACGACTCTTTCATGGCAGGGGCTGATAAATTTGCCTTCTTAGCAGCATACGACAGAAGACGAATTGAGCACAGCGCCAGCTGCGGGCTTCAACTTCGCGGTGATATTCACGCAGCAGCTTAGCACTCAAAGTAAATACCTCGCAACTACCTTTGAACAAACACCACCGAAGGTCTGCGTTGCTCAACGCGGCACCTTAAAATGCTTCACCAGTATTCATCGTGGCACGGCACTCTGCAAACGCCTAAACCTCACTGTCAAATTTCAATGATTGACATTAACTATTAGTATTTCCTCAAGCTTATCCCCTAAGAACGACTATATTGATCAATTAAGCTCTGTCGCTTATGTCTTACTATATAAAGCATAAAATAATCGGATTAAAGAGCGCGTGCTAAATGTAAGCCAATCGCGCGCTCACTTTTGGAGTCAATGGATATGTTTTTTAGAAAAAGGATTTTCGCTAAACAAGAGCAAACCGAGGTGTCGGTGAGCATCACCCGCGCCATAAACAGTCAGCAACTCAAACTCGCAGAATTGAAAGATTTTGAGTTAGAGGGAGGCACTGCATTGGTACTCGCTTTTGTATCACCCCACTGCAATTTTGCAGAAGTGAACCGACAGCTGAAAACAGAGCTGCCTTTTGCCGATCATATTATTGCGGTGATGACAGCCGGTGAGTTAGGCGGCGGACGTACAAAACTGTATCACGAGACCCCGCAAACTTGGGATGGGATGGTATTGCATGCATTCTCACGTAAAATATTAAGCGATGTATCGATCCACCGTATTACACTCAAGGCCACAAGTGCGCATGCCACCGATGATAGTGCCGAACGTCGAATTAAGCATATCCTCGGCGAACTGAAAGCGATTCAATTACCCTTTCAAGTGGAAAGTCGAGACACCCTTGCCCTCACCTATTTTGATGGCTTAGCTGGCAGCGAAGACTTTTTCACCCAAGCCCTTTATCGCAGCCAACGTTTCCCCTGTTACTTCATTGGTGGCAGCGCTGGCGGAAAACTGGACTTCAAACAAGCCGAAGTCGGTTTAGATGGCCAGGTACTCAGCGAGCAAGCAATTGTTGGTTTTTGTAAAGTTGCCCCCGCTTATCGTTACGGCATCATGAAGAGTCACAACTTTGAAGCCACGGGTCATGGCTTCGACGTGGCCGAATTCGACCCATTTACTCGCGTATTACATTCGGTGTTAGACGACAAGATGCAACTCCGCAGCCCGGTCGATTGCCTCAGTGAGCATTTTCATTGCAGCGCAGAGCAAGTCGAGCAGCAACTCAATAAACACTCCTTTGGTATTCAGATCAACAAGGAATTATTTATTCGCTCGGTTGCGGCAATCAACGCGGATGGTAGCATTCGTTTCTTTAGTGATTTTAGTTTTGGCGACCGTTTATTATTGGTCAAAGCAAAAGACTTTAACCAATCGACTCAGCGTGACTATCAGCAATTTATGCGGGGTAAACCTAACAAGCCGCTGGCGATGATCGCCAACGACTGTATTTTACGACGGCTCAACAATGGCTCCAGTCTAAATCAAGCCAATAGTTTTGATGGGATCTGCCTATCGGGATTTTCCACTTTTGGTGAGTTTTTAGGCTTACACCAAAATCAAACCATTACCGCCGTTGCTTTCTTCAAAGTAGATGACCATAGCCAGTTTAGTGACGAATATGCCGACAACTACCCCTTTTATTTAGCGTCTTTTAACAATTATTACTTACGCTCGAAATTGGTGAGTACCCAGAAGATAAATACTTTGCAAGCCGATGTAATTCAGCACATGAGTAAAATTCACCCCTTGTTACAATCGGCAACCGCACAACTGCAGCAGGGCTCGAGCCAAACTGCAGACTCCGCCCAACAGCTGCGAACTTTAGGCGAACAATTTGCTACGTTTATTCATAAAATCGATCAGCAACAGAGCCAACGCCAAGAATTGATGGAAGGTGTAAGCACCCTTAAAAATAACGCCGATAAAATCGTTAACATTATTCAATCAATCAGCGGGATTGCCGATCAAACTAACCTACTGGCACTAAATGCAGCCATCGAAGCGGCACGTGCCGAAGAAGCAGGCCGCGGATTTGCGGTAGTGGCCGATGAAGTACGTCAATTATCCAAACGTACCCAAACCAGCGTTCATGAAACTGGCGAGACGATTAAAGAAGTAACCCAGTCGATTAACCATATCACCCATGGGATAGACAGTATCGACACCGTTTTAAGTGATATAGAGCTTGGTTCTCAATCTTTTAGCAACGAACTGACAACGCTTTCAGATAACTCGCAAAACGCGGCCTTAAGCGCCGAACGAGATATCCAGCAGGCGCAAGATGCTCAGCAAAGCATTACTTTAATCGAAGAGGAAAGTCAGCTGATCGATCAACTCAGCCAAATCGCCATCCGGCAGAGAAAGTAAGTAATACCGATCTGATTCATTATATAATCAACTTATTGCACAAAATAAATCTGCTAATAACCCGGCATGAAGAGCAGTAATGAGTGGCTCTAATGGCAAGATACATAACTTAGTTAGTGGTGGTTTACAGCAACGAGCAACAAATAATGAGTTAGAACAGTATAAAAGCCCAAGCGTCTGAAGCAAAAACGTTTGGGCTTTGTTCCACGATTATGCTTATAAACTACGTTAACTAATAACTGGGACTTCAAAACCAGATTGGCTTTTAATATCGAGATATAGTCAGCTAACGACCAACATTGCTGCGCCCACATGCTTCAAGATATCAACTACGCCAATTGCACACTCAGCATCGATTCCAGAGGAGGCTATGCTCTTCGCTTTCTGGTGAATAAGCAACACATCCTGATGCCGGCTCTCGAGGGGGCAGGTTGCGGGGGGTTATTTCCAATGGCTCCAATTGCTAACCGAGTCACTGGCAATACAATTCCCTGGCATGGACAAAACCTATCCTTACCAAATGTCGAGTGGGACGAGCTGTTTTTTTTACATGGAGATGCCTGGAAGAAACCATGGCGCGTCCTCAACAAAAATAAAAGCACCATTCAATTAGTTTTAGAGTCGCATATGAGCCCGCAAATTGATTATTTAGCGATGCTTAGCTATCAATTATCCGAGTCATCCTTAGCGGTGACGCTTCGGGTGACAAATCAATCTGCAAATGCGTTCCCATTTAATATCGGTCTTCACCCATTTTTCTCCGCTAATGATAAAACTGAACTGTGTTTGTTGCATCAAGGATATTGGCCTGAGGGTGAGCATCACCTCCCCATGGCTTACCAAGAACGCGTCGCAACACAATATGATTTCAGAACAAAAAAAGCGTTGTTGAAAGGATGGTTGAATCACTGTTATAGAGTCTCAACCCCGGCAACAACCCTGTTTCGTCCGGATCTCGGTTATCGTATCGTGATTACCTATAACACCCACTATATAACGCTGTATCAACCTTCAATAAGCGATGGCTATATCTGTATCGAGCCACAGGCTTACCCCATCGATGCTCACCATCAGATCATAATGCCCGAAATAGAGCCCAAAGCCTGCCAGGAGGTTAAAATGACCATCAAGGTATTACCACTCTAGGGCCGGTAATGTTGAGCTTTTGGGGCTATTTTTAAGCCTTATGATTGGTGCGTTTTATAGTAAAGATTAGATGTATTAAGCCACTAAAAGTCTTCCAAGATTTTTTCGATAAACAAGTAGCCTATTCCCTTGAGTAACTCTGTATCACTCAAATCTCCAAATCGAATACTGGCTTTTTGTTCTTTAACCGAGGCTACATTGTCTTCAAAAGGATTGAAATGAGCTTGGTCCTTAACCTGAGCTAACCACTGCTCGCCTAATTTTCTGGCTTCGCCATAAATAACGATATCATTCACACTCATCGTGACCAAAAAATTATAAATACTGATCCCCAATGTGCTTGCAGCTTTATTACAGACGCGACGAACCAGCGGATCGTTTTCAAAATACCGTTGAACCGCTTGCTCAAATTCCAGCTCATCGAACTGGTACAACTCGTCAGAAAATCGGTTTTTTATTTGTTTTCTAATATCTGCCAACATGGCTTTAGTTGACGATATGGTTTCCAGACATCCGTAGCGACCGCAGCCACATTTTCGACCATCTTGATCAATGATTGAATGGCCGATCTGTCCGCTGCCATAAAGTGGCCCTCTAAATATTTGATCATCAATCAAAAATGAAGAGCCAATCCCATAATCGACATTAATCACGCAGAAATCACGAACATGCTCGGGATTGGTCCACTTCTCCGCCAGAGCCAGCATTACACAGTCGTTATCAACCGCCACTTGAGTCTCTAATTCAGCTTCGAGAATATACTTAAAATCAATCGGACTATCCCAAGGTGCTTGGGGCATAAACATTGAAGTGCCAGCATGGACGTCTACCTGGCCATGCAGAGCCAAAGCAATTTTTAATTTACCAACCGCAGCCGCGTTAGCGCACTGCCGATAAGCCTTAATCACCAACTGCACCAACTCTTCGGGAATAGCTGGCGCTATATGCCACTCACGCAGCTCAAGTAGCAACTCCATTTTACCGTTAACCACTAACGCAGATATTTTACTGGGCGTGATGTGTATACAAATGATTGGACTGGATTTGTGAGATATTTGATACACACCGCTAGAGTTACCTCTTCCGATATGCTCGGTATGCACATGCTCTACCCAGCCCCTGTCTTCCAAAAACAGTAAAATTTTACTAATGGCAGGTATACTCAATTCAAGTAAGCGAGACAGGCGTGACTTACTTAATTGTTGGTACTGAAAAAGGAGCCTAATAATCAACTTTGCGTTATAAGTTCTCACCGACTGATTATTCATGCCTTTCAGCATTTTAGACTCCTTGCTCATCCACTAAATAAGTTACCCTCTTTCGGCTAATCGTTGACGATATTGGTCTGCGCCAACTGCAAGCAACAAAATACCACCGCGTACTAAGTATTGGTAAAACGAGTCAATATTAAGCAGGTTCAGTGCATTTTCCACCGTTCCCATAATAAGTACCCCGACCGCAACCCCAACAATACTGGCCTTCCCGCCGTTTAGCGATACACCGCCCAGCACGCAAGCCGATATCACACTCAGCTCAAAACCTAAGGATGCGTTGGGTTGGCCACTGGTAATACGCGACGCCAGTATGACACCTGCAATAGCACAAATTGCCCCTTGTATCGCAAAATTGGCAATTCGAACTTTATCAACATCCACCCCGGCGAGTTTTGCCGCATCAGCATTCCCACCCACTGCTAAAGCATTTCGCCCATAAGCGGTATTTTTCAGCAAGAAGCCAAATACAATAAAGCACAATATAGTGATCACAATTGGCGTTGGTACTCCCAGAACCGTCGACTGGCCTAACATAAAGAAGTTCATGTTAACCACGCCTACCGCATTCCCACCGGAGATAATATAAGCGCCGCCGCGGACAATTTCCATCATCGCTAAGGTTGCGATAAGCGCATTCACCCGAACTTTGGTCACAAAAATACCATTCATGAGACCGATGAAAATACCCGCGACAAGCGCACCAAAGATCCCCAAGATAAAGCTATCGCTGGCATTCACAATGAGTGCCGCCAATACGCCGTAAAATGCGACCTGAGAGCCCACCGATAGATCAAAATCTTTCGATGCGAGGCAGAACATCATCGTACAGGCCACCATGCCAATTTGTGAAATTGAAAGCCCAAGGCCCACCATATTCCTCAGTGAGAAAAAGTAAGGGACAAATATTGCCAGTGCAATAAACAACAATATATACACCACAATAATATTGAAATTCTCACTACTGCGGATCAACGACCAAGTCGAGGTTTTTGCCGGGCTAGACAGATCGATCTGGGCCGTTTTATTTAAAGCGGTCATACGCTCATCTCCTGTTCAGGGAAAGCTTTAGAAAGAATGCTTTCTTCTTGATATTCTTCACGTTTAAATTGGGCCGATATCTGATTTTCTCGCATCACATACAAGCGATCAGTAATGCCCATAATCTCGGGTAACTCGCTGGAAATCACAATAATCGATATACCCTTGTTCGCTAATTCGTATAACACGTTATAAATTTGGTTCTTTGCCGAGACATCAATGCCCCGCGTTGGCTCATCGACAATCAATACATTGATACTGGGCTCTGCCAACCAACGGGCGAGGATCACTTTTTGCTGGTTCCCACCGGATAAAAATTGGATCTCTTTCTCTAAAGATGGCGTTTTAATATCCAGCCGTTTTACAAAGCGTTCCGCTTCCGACAACTCTTTAGCAAGATTGAGGATCCCACCGAACCGCCAGAAGTTTCGGCGACTACTGACAGTGATGTTCTCCCAAACCGAACGAAAGGTGATATTGCCCTCTTTTTTGCGATCTTCAGAGCAATACAAGATCCCTTTTTGAATCGCCTTTTTAGGCGTTAACGACGGCAGCTTACAATGATTGAAAGAAGCACTGATCTGCTGACTCGATATCGCGCCAATGATCGACTTCATCAATTCGGTACGGCCCGAACCAACCAAGCCAAAAAAACCTAGAATTTCACTTTTACGAACATTAAATTCAACGCTTTGAGGAAACTGATGGCTATGAATGCTGTCCAGCGAAAAATTAATTGCTCCGAGTTCTCTTGGGGAATAGTTATACATATCGCCCAAGTTACGACCGATCATTTTCTCAATAATGGTTTTGCGATCAATTTGTTTCAAATCGTCATAAGAAATCACATGCTTCCCGTCTTTCATTACGGTGCACGAACTACATAAGTCGAATATCTCCGCCATTCGGTGTGAGATATAAATCAGGATCCGACCTTCGGCTTGTAACTGGCGGATCACTCTAAACAGAACTTTGGTTTCGGCCGACGACAAACTGCTGGTCGGTTCGTCTAATGCAATAATATTGGCATTTAATATCAGCGCTTTGGCTATCTCCACCATTTGTTGCTGACCCATCGATAGCCCACTCACTTTATCTTTGGAAGAAAAGCTCAAGCCAAGGCTTTGCAACTGAATGTCGGCCTGTTGATTCATCTTCTTCCAATCAATTTTTCCCCGATGTGACGGAAAGCGACCCAAAAAAATATTCTCTGCAACACTCAGTTCTGGAACCAATTGCAGCTCTTGATGAATAATAGCGATACCGCCTTTAATCGCTTCACTGGGAGAACGAAAGTTGACGCTTTGGTCGTTGATGGCCACATGTCCCGAGCTCGCTGGATAAATTCCCCCAAGTACTTTCATCAAGGTACTTTTGCCAGCGCCGTTAGCACCGATAAGACCGTGAACTTCGCCATGGCCTATCGAGAAACTAATGGCGTCGAGGGCTTTCACTCCGGGAAAGTTTTTAGATACATCGCAAAATTCGAGTTTGTTATTCATTCACACAATCCTTGATGAAATCGGGGTGAAACACCCCGAACATTGTACAATTACAAACCTAAACTTTTACGCACTTGTTGATAGTTATCTCGGGTTGCCAGATACCCTGAGGTATAAATTAACTTCTCAGGCTCTACGCCATTGGCGATCCAGTTATACATATTGATCGAGGTTTGATAGCCATGTGCTTTGGCACTTAAAATAATGGTCCCGTAGAATCCGGTAGAAACAGGCTTGCGGAATTCATTAATCGCTTCTTCGGTACCGTTAATACCAACACCAATAATGTCCGATGAAGCAATTCCGTTCCCTTCTAAGGCCCGAACGCCACCGATCACCACTTGATCATTCATGCCATAGACAATCCATTTTTTAAATTGGCCTTTCTGGGTGATTAAACTATTCGCGGCATTAAATGCTTGTTCGGTATTATCGAGTCGATGCGGTGCTTCAAACATATTGGCGGCTGGGTAATTTGCCTCGTTTAAAACATCAGTCGCCCCTTTGGTTCGTTGGTAAGCCGTTGGTAGCTGTTTGTAGGTGAGTGCCATCGCCGCCACTTCGTTGCGGTCCCAGCCACGCGCATCTATTTCGGCCAATAACGCGTCCCCCACTTCACGTCCGATGTTATAAGCAGAAATCCCCATATGAACCACATCTTCAATGGGATTACCTTTGCCATCAATCAGTCGGTCATCCACCGACATTAACTTGAGTCCGTTTCTGTTGGCAGCTGCCACAACGGCAGGGCCTAATTTTACATTAGGGACACACACAATCACCCCATCAGCCTGTTGAGTGCCTAAGTTGTCCAACGCCGACATCAATTTTTGACCATCTTGCGCGCCAATTTTAATTAACTCGAAGCCTTTTTCTTTGGCCGCTACCTCTGCAAACTTCCATTCATCTTGGAACCAGCCTGCTTCGGGTTGTTTAACAATAAAACCAATTTTCTTTTTCGCTTCAGCAGCTGCGCCTAAAGACATAGAGCAAAGCGATGCAGTTAGTAATGCGGTACCAATTTTTTTGTAGAGTATATTCATAATTTGACCTATTTTAATCACCCCAAATGGTAATGCGTTCAGCCCTTGTTCAACTGAAATTCACACATTTCACGTCGTATTTTATATTTCTAAACTGCCGTTATTGTTTAACAGCTATCGTTATTATTCATGCTGATGTTAATGTAATGTTTGCTATATATTGTGAAGTTCAATCACGCTATATAGTAATCTTTGTTTAGTATTAATGTCCCTCCTCATTCGCTTTTAAAAAACTGCCATAGAGTTGGCTTATTAAACACAAGCCGGCAATAACAATGGATAAAGGCTTTCGATCAGACTGATCTTGGCGTGCCCCGGCTCCAATTGAAGAACCGCTAATCGGTCTTGGTTTGTTTCTGCGACACCACTATTGCTGAGTAGACTGCAGCCAAGTGATGCCAAATAGCGAATAAACCGACAATGAATTTGATGGTTTTTAGCAATGTCGCGATCAAATACGATCAGTTCTGGCAGCGACACCGCAAAAAAGTCCTCAACAACTGGGTCACTCAAGTGCGCATCGGCCCAGCGCTTCATCTCGGTGAAACGCGCCAGTGCTTGCTCTCGTTGACCACACTTGGCTAAGGCTAGTGCCTGAAAGAAAAGGTAATCGGCTGGTTGATCGTTGTAGTAACGGCTTTCGCTTAAGCTGGAACAACCGAGCATCGCTTTTTGCCAACACTGCTGTGCGTGCTGTAAATTTCCTCTCCATTCAGCAACACAACCTAATAAAAAATAAACATCATTGTCGGTTTGGCCTACCAGACGACCTTCGCTGAGGTTATCAGGATAAGCAAAGGCATCGGACAACGCTTGTTCGGCTTCGGCGTAGTCTTTATTCATCATCAAGCTGCAAGCTTTTCGGATCAGCGCATTAATGTATTGACCGGTTATTTTCCCCTCGCCCCCCTCCCAAGGATGAAACTTTTTCTGTTGAAGGATTGAAAAAGCTAGCTCATGACGCCCTTCAATATTGAGTAAGCTGATCCATTCCGCAGTTAAATCATCTCGCTGCAACACCACATTTTGATGCAGATCCAATGCCTCGAGACGCTGTTGCGGTGAATAAGCGGCCAGCTTTCTTAAATGGTCGAGTTCGAACAAAACCCTCGCATCGCTTAAATCTAGCGCCCAAGCATAGGACATATGGCTAATCGCGTGTTCATAATCCCCATGTTTATTAGCGTGGTACACCGCCAAATTACGATGACAAGCTTTAAAACTAGGCCTATTGGATAAAGCTGTCTCCCATAACTTAAGCGCTTTTGCGTAAGACTTTTTCGCATAGAAAAAACAACCTAGCAGATAATCGGCAAAGGGCTGACCAGCTAACTTGCTTAATGCAAGGCACTCGATAGGCGTATTCGGAAACAATACATTTTGATTAAATTGTTGTTCCGCCAGCGCCAACAAGGCTTGTGGATACTGTTCACTTAATCCCGCTTTGATAAGCAAGGCATTTGCCCCTGCCGCATCGATTAAATCGATGGCCTGAATGGCTAAGTGAGTTAAGCCTAAAGAATGATACAAACCGCTCACATGAACCGCATTGGCTTGTCTACCCTGACACAGCGTGATAAATCGCTGCTTCGATTCATGAGTTTGTTCAAGCCGGTAACGCTCCATAAATAGCGCGTAACCCAATGGAAACTGCTGAATTGCCGATTCGATATGCGCCTTCGCTTGTTGCTGGTGGCCCAATGCGATCAAAATCGCTGCTTTTACAAACGCGGCCTGGTAACTGGTTCCGTTGAGCGCTAACGAACGATTAATTTCATCCAATGCGTCTAAGTAACGCTGTTGAATAAATGAGATCCGCGCAGCCGCCAACAAACCACTATCACGACAGTTGCCACTCCAAGTCGATTTATAATAATCGGCATAGGCCAAATCCAACTGACCCAGTTTTTCATGTACACAAGCCCGAAGAAAACTAGCACGGCCGCAAGCCGGGTTCTTATTGTAACGATGCACTCGTTGGAGTGCTTTATCGAGTAAGGCCAATGCTTGTTGGTAATCGCAACGGTCATACTCTTGATGTGCCAAAGCGAGATTGCAGCGATAATCTAAGGGGTCTCTGGCCAAAGCTTCTAGATAATAGGCTTCTGGCTTACCACTGGCATGATGATACTGCTCTAAGTGTTGTCCAATTAAATACAGCTCGTCGACGGACAACACCTCCTTAGGTGGCAAAGGCGCATCGGCGGGATCTGGAATAGCCTCATCCGAAGCCCTGTGTTCCTGATAAACAAGTACCTTTTGACCATTCTGAGTCGTCACCGTGATACTTAATCGCTCGTCGGCAGAATAATCCAAGGTTTGTAAATACACCTCGCAAGGCTCAAACGAGAACACTTCATCAACCAAGATCTCTTCATCGTTACGGATCACTACCCGTGCATGTTCAATCTTCGAGATAGCATATAGTCCCCACTGCACTTCATCTGCATCACGTTGCAGCTTTAATGCAACATCAGTATTGGCCTGATGCACCATGCCAAGTTGACTATAAGGAAGGAAGTTTTGTACGAAGATCTTCTCTTCGTTGGGATCGATCCAAGTAAAATCAGGCTGATTATCGGTAAATACACCAGTCATTAACTCAATGTAAGGGCCACTGCTATCGGTGAGATTTTTATCCCAAGCGAGGCCAAAATCGCAATTTCCCCAGGTCCACTGCTTTTTCCCCGGAGACAAATGATGGTTAGCGATATGTAAAAGGCCACCTTGTTCATGATGGCTATAGGCTCCCACAAAATCGTAATCGGAACCAGCAGCCATATAAGAAGTCGGTACTGGCAGGTTTTTATATCTGGATATATCGGTACCCGGCGAGTAATCCACTTTATAATAAGTGCCCTTAGCTATCGGGAATTCACTCACATCGCGCTTGCCGTGATCATAAACTGCCGTAACATCGGGCGGGAAAATGCTCTGATGATCGTCGCCGCCTTTCACCGCAGGGTTAGACCACCATAGAAAATGCCGAGGCACAGCATTACCGTTATACACTTTACCCGTGATCTCAATAAGCGCCTTATCGGGATAAAGCTTAAAGCCTGCACTTACTTGTAAGCCATACATGTGCTCGACTTCACCCAGCCATACTTCTGCGCTACCATCGTTCAAGCTGCGAATATTCACATCAACTGGCATATAAGTAGTAGGCCGATGATGTTGCGGCCAGTTAAATTCAATCCCGCCAGATATCCACGGACCAACTAATCCAACCAGCGCCGGTTTTACCACCTCGTTGTAGTAAACAAAATCTCGTTGATTGACCTTATCGTAAGCGCGATGAATGCGACCACCAAGCTCTGGCAACAGCATGACTTTGATATAGTCATTTTCTAAATAGATGGCTTGGTATTCTTGGTCGACCGCTTGCTCGCGAATCGAATCAATCACCCCGTAGGGATACACTGCCCCAGAAGAGCCTTGGTAAACCCGCTTCTCAAGAAATAGTGGATTGGGATCCACAGAACCGGTGGGGTATGTTGGCAAAACAATTGTCTCTGACCATACATTCACGCTATTTCCCATACATATGCCTCAAAAGTACACGCTTCTAATTAAAAATAATGAAGATGCGGCAAGCTTATGCGCTATTTGAAATGAATTATTGTGAATGCTTCACGCTGTTTAATAATCTGAGTTTACTAACAGCGTTTTGATGAAGGGCTAAGCGCAACGTAGCCATGCGCGGCTTTAGAATTGTTATTCGAAAACGACAACCCCCCAGCCTCTCCGTAATGAGCCAATTGACAATAGAGTTTTGTATCAATATAGTGCCCTTTAATTTGTGATGATGGAATATCACTGCAAGATAAGATCTGCCCAGTGATCATCAATGTTAAATTTAACGACGCGAGTCGCCAAGCGATCGACGATATAGAGCCCATATTATTAAAGTAAAAAAATAGGCTGGGTAGTGATGCTTGTTGGCCAACTCAGTCTTATTTTTACTGGTGGTGCTGTCAGAACAAGCGCTCGTGGCAAAATAATTGAAAATAGTAATCTTTTTAAGGTGATGTCTGCTGACGCCAACCACGTTTCATGGAGCATATACCAAACCAATTGAGAGTATTTTCTTAATAGCTTTTCTTCGTTAGATAGGCACGCTAATAGCCAAATTGAAAACTTGCTCTACAGCAACATTTGAGAACATCAGCGAGCCCAAAAGAGAAAATTTCGGGGGCGCTATTTACAAAAAATGTAAGGTAAAATAACGCGATGAATCATATTATTTTGGCTTTTGGCATTTTATGCACATTGAGCTGCGAAGCGAATACTTCAAGCGAGGTGATAGATTTTGGAAAAGATATATTACAAACAAGATATGAAGCATTTGCTGACAAAATGAACCAATGTGATAAGCAAGCAAGAAACACAAATGTATCAAACGAAACCTTAGTCCAATTGCAAAAAATCCCCTCTGAGGCTGCCTTAGCCTTAGCAGTGGTAAATTATAAAGCATTACAGCAATGTGCATTGTACGAATACAGCGAAGCGCTTAGGACCCTAGTATCTCTGGAAAACTTAGATGAGTTCAATCCGAGCACTGATGAAGCGTTAAAAATCAACAGGATTAAAGCCCTACTTGTTGCTGACATGAATATGTATATTGAAAAAGAATATGCAGAGATTTCCCCTGAGCTAAAAGTAAAACTAGAGGGAATGGCAGAACTGAAGTTTCCTTTTAATTTAAGTAACACGATTGAAAAAGCCTGGCCAAGCTCTTTCTAAAAATAGTATCACGTTGTATTTTTTTTATTCAATTTATCATTCCGGTTTAAGATGCCCTAGTGTGGTAAGGCTATCGGCACCACATTTTAAATACTGAGCTGCCAAATCATCAAACACCGAATCAGGAGTCTAGCAATGATAAAAAGTGTATTCATTAGCCTTATTTACTGTCTGGTCATCTTTAGTTTTGTTGCATGGTACTGGCAGCAATCTGCAGAGCCACAACGTACTTGGCTATTTTATTTTGTGTTTACCATAGCCTTTGGCCAGAATGTTTATTACAGCTATAAACGCTCAAAAAAGTAATTTTAAACAGCTTAATCAAACCAAACCTTCGAGCGAGCAACTTCAAGGTGCTGGTTTAGGAGCTGCTGCGGGTTTATTGTTCGCTCATAGTAATAAGTCGAAGAACTCATTAGTGTATATATTGGCCAGTGGGCTTGTCGGGTGCATGGCTGCCAACGCCACTCGAAGATATAATTGTGTGGTATAAAAAAAGAGTGGGATGCATAGAGTCCCAATCCTTTTCCTAAACTGTATTAGTATAATTACCAAGCAATTTTGACGTAATCACACTGATACAATTAATAGATAGACAATTTTTCAGAAAGTCTCGCAGAAACCAATCTACACCCAATCCAAGGGTGATTAAATCATACGCTCTGTCATACCCAAAATCGCCGGACGTTATGAGACAAACCGAAACAAGATGAGATGATAAGCTATTGATTTAACTATATTACAGGCATAAAAAAAGACGTCCTTAGACGTCTTTTCATTTGAATATGGCGGTGACGGAGAGATTCGAACTCTCGATACCTTGCGGTATACACACTTTCCAGGCGTGCTCCTTCAGCCACTCGGACACGTCACCTAAATTGTTTTTCGCTCGGGGCGATAATGAGGCGCTAGATTACGGATAGCGTTGGCGAGGGTCAACTATTTTTTTCTAAAAAGGCGTTGGTTGCTGACTTCTTGCACAAGTATTGCTGTTGCAACGATAAAAGTACTCACAAAAAAAGGAAGCCGATGCTTCCCTTTATCCATGCTTTGAATCGCTCAACTTTAGATACGGTAGCCATTGCTTTGACGCAAATAAGCCGATGCGCCTTGTAAACCTGGTTGTTCTTCGGTGATCACATAAACGGGTACTTTAGCGACAAAATCTGCAAAACGCCCTTTAGCTTCGAAGCGCGCGCGGAATTCACTATGTTTAAAGAATTCCATAAAGCGACTAATAATACCGCCTGCAATGTAAACCCCGCCAAAGGTCGACATGTTTAAGGCAAGGTTGCCACCAAAAGAGCCAAGGGCGCGACAAAATACTTGCATCGCTTCAACGCATACCGGGCAACTTTCTTGCAAACCGCGGGTAGTAATGTCGGCAGGCTGTAAGTCTTCGGCTGCTTTGCCATGGTAGTCCATTAAGCCGAGATAAATATTGACCAAACCGGGTCCCGATAACAAGCGTTCTGCCGAAACGTGATCATAACGCTGTTGTAGGAAGCTCAAAACATGTGCTTCAAGTGCATCATTGGGTGCAAATTCAACATGCCCTCCCTCACCCGGAATACACACATATTCGCTGTCGTGATGAATTAAATGCGCCACGCCTAAACCAGTGCCGGGGCCGTATACCGCGATAGGCTCTCCAGATTTGGCGGGTTCACCACCAATTTGTATTTTCTGGCTATCGCTCAAGGTTGGGATCGACATGGCAATGCCGGTGTAATCGTTGATCACATAAAAGTTTTCAAAGCCCAGTTGCTCTTGAACCGCCTTGCGAGAAAATGCCCAGCTATGATTGGTCATCGCAATCCAGTCTTGATCGGTTGGGCAAGCAATGGCGATACAGGCTTGGGTGACCGTTTCTTGTTGTTCGCTCAAGTACAACGACATAACATCAGCAATGCTGGGGAAGTCACCACACAGGTACTTCTGTAAACGACCTATTTCGCCAGTCTTTAACTCGACTAACGCCAAACGAATATTTGTGCCACCTACATCAGCGATCAACCCAAAACCGGCCATTATGTTTTCCTCGATAACAAATTAAAAAATAAAAACAAAAATATCATTAAATAACTCTAACAAACTATCATTAAATAGCTGTTGTTCTTAATTATCTGTGGATTTTAGCGCTTTTGTACTGGAATTTCGTTAGTAAATTACTAATATTTAGATTGATTTCAAAAATATTAGACCTAGCTCATACTATGAAAACGTTGTCTGGTCTATCATTCATGCTAATTTATCTTGTTTCAGCCAGCGGTCTATGTAATTGTATTACATATCTATATGTTGAAAAATTATTACATTTGACAATTTAACCTTAACAAATGCGCTTAATATAACGAGTATTATGAATACGCTTGAAAAAATAACAAAAAATTTAGAGAACTTTAGTAAGTCCGAACGAAAGGTTGCTGAAGTTATTATTGCCTCTCCTCAAACGGCAATCCATTCAAGTATTGCCGCATTGGCTAAATTAGCTGATGTAAGCGAACCGACCGTTAACCGCTTTTGTCGTCGCTTAGATACTAAGGGATTTCCCGACTTTAAACTACATTTAGCGCAAAGCTTGGCTAACGGTACACCTTATGTGAACCGTCATGTAGATGAGGAAGACGGACCAGAAGCCTACACTGCCAAAATATTCGAATCTTCGATGGCCAGTTTAGAAGCGGCAAAAAATAGCTTAGATCCGGTGGCGGTGAATCGTGCTGTCGATTTACTCACTCAGGCGAAGAAGATTTCATTCTTTGGTTTAGGCGCTTCAGCCTCAGTTGCCCAAGATGCATTAAATAAGTTTTTCCGCTTCAACGTGCCAGTAAGCTACTTTGATGATGTTGTAATGATGCGCATGAGCTGTATTGTGGCCACCGAAGAAGATGTGATTATTTTAATTTCACATACAGGTCGCACCAAAGCGATGATCGATATTGCAATACTTGCCCAGCAAAATGATTCGATGGTTATTGGCATCACCACTAAAGACTCCCCACTCGCCAAAGAATGTAATTTGGTGTTGTCGATGGATGTTCCGGAAGATACCGACGTTTATATGCCAATGGCATCACGTATTGCGCAAATGGCTCTTATCGACGTACTCGCAACAGGCTTTACACTGCGTCGTGGTGAACGATTCAGAGAGAATCTGCGTAAAGTGAAACAAAGCTTAAAAGACTCTAGAACCGATAAAGGTATCGAATAATCAAACGCAGCCTGCTAAGCGCTAGTCTTTATACTAACTTTTAGCAGGCTTACCATTAGATGTTCCCTGAACTGTTACCACAGTTCGTGATTCTATCTTTGTGAATACAAAAAAAGGATGCAATGGCATCCTTTTTTATTTGTAGTCGCCAAATGAATTAGGCAACATGCACAGCGCTAATTGGCGCGTTTTTCTCTTCTAATACGCCAGGTTCGAAGTGGTCAACCTGAATCGCCTTGGAACGTAAAGCATCTGCTTTGAGTAACTCAGCGGCTTCGGTCTCACTTAAGATATCCTGCGCCTGAGCAGCAGCAACGATTTCTGCAAGTTCAACCTTACGTGGTAACTGACCCGCTTTCTGAGCTTTGGCGATCTTCCGCTCTAGTGGTCTCACTTTATACATCGCCAAAAATGCCTGCTCAATAATTGCAACCGCATCTCCTTTACTGCCATCGGTCACACATAACTGACTTAAGCGCTCGCGAGCGGAGCCTGGTGTCATCATGGTTTCACAAATTTTATGGCCTATTGCATCGTCCGCTAGCTTAAAGCGATTGCCATATGGGAACACCACCGATTTTAATACTCGTGCCACCACCCGACTCGAGAAGTTTTGAAAGAAACCTTCAAAAGCGATACCAATTTCGTAAAGATTACGTTCTATCGCCCACTTCACAAATGGTAGATCTTCTGCCGGACGCCCTTGATCTTCATAATGTTTTAAGGTGGCTGACGCTAAGTAAAGATGACTCAGCACATCACCTAAGCGCGCAGAGATCCGTTCTTTACGTTTTAATTCTCCACCTAGAATCAACATCGACATATCGGCACACAAAGCTAATCCTCGGCTCATCCGGGTTAATTGGCGATAATAAACAGCGGTTTCTCCCGAAACCGGGCTTGAATTAAAATAAGCACCGGTTAAGCCTTGGAATAAGCTACCCACAAAGTTGCCTGCGCCAAAAGCGATATGTTTGATTAACAGGCCATCGAATTCGGCAAGTCCTGCGGCTTCGTCTGGATTAGCAGCCGCCTGCAATTCTTTGAGAACATATGGATGACAACGTGTAGCGCCCTGACCAAAGATCATTAAGTTACGGGTGAGAATGTTGGCACCTTCCACCGTGATCGCAACTGGGATCCCATTATAGGCATGACCTAAGTAGTTCATTTCACCCAGTTGGATCCCCCGTCCCGAATGAATGTCCATGGCATCATCTAATACGGTACGCGCCATTTCGGTCATATGGTACTTAGCAATCGCGGTGACAATGGCAGGGCTTTGATCTAAGTCTAAAGCGCCTGCGGTAAGACGACGGGCAGCCTCTAATTGATAGGTCATGCCGCCAATCCGAGCCAAGGCCTCTTCAACGCCTTCAAAACGGCCAATCGATAAACCAAATTGTTTACGAACATAGGCATAAGCGCTGGTAGTTCGTGAGCTCATATGGCCCACCGCCGTGCCCAAGGCTGGAAGTGAAATACCGCGACCGGCCGATAAACATTCAACCAGCATTCGCCAGCCTTTACCGGCGTAATCAGAGCCACCAATAATCCAATCTAAGGGAATGAATACATCATCACCAAAAGTTGGGCCATTCATAAAGGCTAAACCTAACGGAAAATGGCGATCGCCGGTACGCACACCGGGATGGTCGGTTGGGATCAGCGCACAGGTAATACCCAGCTCTTGCTGCTCACCGAGCAGATGTTCGGGATCATACAGTTTAAAGGCTAAGCCAAGAACCGTAGCAACAGGTGCCAGCGTAATGTAGCGCTTATTCCAATTTAAGCGGATCCCCACAACCTCTTCACCATTAAACTCCCCCTTACATATAATCCCTTTATCGGGTATCGCTCCTGCATCAGAGCCTGCTTCTGGGCCAGTTAAGGCAAAACAAGGCACATGGGTGCCATCGGCTAAGCCGGGTAACCAATGATCTTTTTGTTGCTGGGTGCCATAGTGCAGTAACAGCTCACCTGGGCCTAAAGAGTTAGGCACCATCACCGTTACCGCAGCCGATAAACTGCGAGTGGCAATGGTGCTAACAATGGTTGAATTAGCAATTGCCGAAAACTCTCGTCCGCCATAACTTTTAGGGATAATTAATGCAAAAAAGCCTTCGGCTTTTAAGTAATCCCATACCGGTTTGGGCAAATCGCGTTGGTTTTGCACAATGTCGAAGTCATCTAGTAGCTTGAGTAAGCTTGCAACCTGATTATCCATAAAGGCTTGTTCGGCTTCACTTAAACGCGCTTTAGGATATTGATGCAATTTACTCCAGTCGGGTTTTCCTCCAAATAGTTCGCCGTCCCACCATACCGACCCCGCTTCCATGGCTTCTTTTTCAGTTTGCGACAGGGGGGGCAAAATCTTTTTAAACATCTTAAAGGCTGGTCGCGAAACCAGCTTGATCCGTGTCTCGGTAATACTTAACAGCACCACGATAGCGGTCAGCAACATTAGTATAATTGTCATGGCTGTATCCTTTATTTCACGTCGTATTTTTGGCTCACTAGCCTATCGTTATTATGGGTTATTTGGCGCACCGACCCCGGCGGCCAGATAAGGAATCACCTTACGGATCAGTCCTTCGGTATTAATTTGTTCGTTAAAGTCGGCGCTGGCGATATCTTTTAAGGCCGCGCTTGATGCCATGGTGAATACCACCGTACCGAGGGTAAAGTGTAAACGCCAAAAGATGTCACTGTCAGATAACTCCGGATAAGCACGCTTCACCGCTTGCTGGAAACGACTTAATACTTCTCCGAAATGGTGAGTAATAAATTTTCGTAGGTGACCTTGGCTATCGGTATAACCTCGGCCTAGCAGTAACAACAACATTGCAGTGCCGTGCTTTTTAATTTGATTCATCGCCAGCAAGGGTTCAATAAATGAATTGAACACCTGCTCCAGACTGGGCGCGTGCTCGCTCTGCGTATGCACGAGCATCGCCTCGTCAACTAACGGCATAAACTGCTCTAAATAGCGCATCAACACTGCTTGGATCAGCTCTTTTTTTGAACCAAAATGATAGTTCACCGAAGCAAGGTTCACTTCAGCCTCCGAAGTAATTAGTCTCAATGAGGTATCGGCAAAACCGCGTTCTGCAAATAAACGCTCTGCTGCATCGAGGATCTTACTTTTTGTTCCTTGTCTCACCATCACACCTTTAAAAATTAAACAACTGTTTAAAAACTACGTTTAAGACCTCGCGATGTCAATGTTTATGGCATGGATATTTTGTGAAGAGAACAAAAAACGAGAACTGTCGTCGACTTTTTTATATAGAAAATAAAAAAAATTGAAACTTTCTAGAAAACGGCGGGTCTTAATCTATGCCACTGCAATTAAACACTTAAATTGAACGCCCAGCATCCCTGTAGCTGGGCTTTTTTTTGCCTTCTAAAACTTAAGGCCGAATAACGTCGACTTTCAAATGCGCAAAGATACGGTTTATCACATAATCAACACCCTCAGGCTTAAGCTTCAGCTTTCTACGTCCCTGTTGATCGATTTCCACCGCAGCAAAGGCTTGCATACTTAACTGCCAACTGGGGCGACCTGAACCAGGCTGATATAAACTGAGGTATAGAGTTGCTCGCTGAAAATCTTGATTCCCATCATCGGCTAAACCGGGAGACACCCCAAATAAACTCATCAGTTGCAGGTCACTAAGTTGCTGGCTGCTAGGAATAGCAAAGGCCAACCAATAGTCACAACTTTCGCTCGCCTTACTTTGATAAGCAAGCCCGCGCTCGAGCAATGCATTGGTAAGTGCGTGGTGCATCAGATCATAGGCTGCTAAATCCGACAATTGTGGATTACGCAGCGCTTCGGCCAACATTGGATGGTCACATACGGTTTGTTGGGCTATTAAAGCAAAACCCGTGTCGGCGCTCACCACTATCGTGTCGCGCTGTTGCTGAGCACTGCGTTGCGGTTGGTTTGGCGGCACCTGCGGACTACAAGCGCCTAACAATAAAACCCCTACACTCCAGCAAATTGCCAGTTTCATATCGTTCGCCTCTATTTATTGAGTACTTACATGATTCACTATGGATGGCGGTTCCACAAGCATTGTTGCCCAATACCCGCTGTCAACTCGCCTCAAAATATCGAGAGCCCCCTGTTTTTTCCTACGCTTCGTTTCACTTCCAGCTAACAATCTGGCTACTTAATATACAATTGACTCGACTTCACAAAATATAATCTAATTTCTAATTCACACCTACAAGCATCTGTTAAATATGCATTTATTGTAAAAACCAACCGGACTAAAACAGCCATTATCATTAAATAATTAATATTTTTTTCATGCATTGTGAAATCTTTTTTTAATAAACTCGGTTTCATTAGTTACAACGAAGTAAGCAAGTTGTAACAAACACCAGACTAAATGAATAAGGGAACAACCATGAAGAAATCTAACCTCGCCGTCGCTACTGCCGTATCAGGTTTAATCGCTTTAGGAACTTTGGGTGCAAGCCCTGCATTCGCAGCAGATAAAGAAAAATGCTACGGCGTTGCCAAAGCGGGTCAAAATGATTGTGCCACTAAAAACAGCTCTTGTGCAGGCACTGCAAAATCTGACAGCCAGAAAGATGCATTTGTGGTTTTACCCAAAGGTCTCTGCGGCAAATTGGCCGGCGGCAGTACCCAAGCTAGCTAATAAATAACATTGAATAAGCAAACCAACATTTAAAAATCACTACATTAGGAATCAACTATGAAAAAATCTAACCTCGCCATCGCCACTGCTGTTTCAGGTTTAATCGCTTTAGGAACTTTAGGTGCAAGCCCTGCATTCGCCGCCGATAAAGAAAAATGCTACGGCGTTGCCAAAGCAGGCCAAAATGACTGCGCGACTAAAAATAGCTCCTGTGCTGGCACTGCAAAATCTGACAGCCAGAAAGATGCATTTGTGGTTTTACCTAAGGGTCTTTGTGGCAAATTAGCTGGCGGTAGCACCGAAGCTAGCTAAGTTGATGATGTCGAACCAAGTTTGGTTCGACAGTCCCTTCCCACCCCGTAAAGATGACGATAAATATGACTAAAAAACAATACGGCTTGGGTTTACGATCCGCCTTTGCGACACAGCTATTAGCCAAACATCCCAACATCGATTGGCTAGAAATTCACGCCGAAAATTATTTCAATCCACATAGCTACGACTATCACCAGCTGACTCAAATTGCTGAACACACCCCTATTAGCGTACATGGCGTTGGGCTATCACTAGGTTCTAGCGATGCATTGAGTATTGCTCATTTAAGCAAACTAAAAACCTTAATTGATCACATTCAACCTTTCATAATTTCCGAACATTTAAGCTGGAGCAGTATAAATGGCCGTTATTACAACGACCTGCTACCCCTACCTTATACTGAAGAATGCTTAAAAGTATTTGTTGACCACGTGAATCAAGCCCAAGATTTTCTAGGACGACAGCTATTAATCGAAAACCCCTCCGCATATTTGGCCTATGCAGAAAGCCATATCCCTGAACCCGAATTTTTAAACCAACTCGTGGCGCAAACGGGCTGTGGGCTTTTGCTTGATATTAACAATGTATATGTGAGTGCTTATAACTTAGGCTGGGATTATCAGCAGTACCTCGAGCACCTCAATCTTAACGCCGTACAAGAGATCCATCTAGCGGGCTACACCGAAAAACAATTTGATGGAAAAACGGTGCTGATTGATAGCCATAACCAAGCCGTCCATCAACCCGTTTGGGATTTATATCAATACTTCCAGCAACACTTTACAAACCAGATTCCTGTACTCATCGAATGGGATAGTGACTTCCCTGCGCTAGAAGTACTGTGCCAGGAAATGGATCGAGCGCGCGCAATTGATCAACAAGTGACAGAGGTGGCTTGTGCTTAAACAATTACAACAGCAGTTTTCAAATGCACTAAACCATCAAGAAAACGCCATCCATCAACATCTTCAGCAAGGCCAGTTGACTGCCGACGAATCGATGCAGATATACCAAAACAACTACTTGTTGAGTTTAAGCGAAGCCCTCTCTGCGAGCTACCCAACCATCCAAAAATTGGTTGGTGAAGAATATTTTTGTCAATCGGCTAAGCGTTTCATCTTGGCCAAAGGACACGATCAAGGCGACTTGAATTTATTTGGTCAAGGTTTTGATTTATTTCTGCAACAACAACCCGAGTTAGCCGAGCTCCCCTATTTGCCAGCAGTTGCTCAACTCGATTGGCTGATTGAGCAAACCGCCGGGCAAGCATTGAGTTCCACCTTTTTGTCTATCGCTGAACTGCAAACCATTACGCCTGAAAACTTGGGGTCTGTGGTTTTGCACTTGGCCCCGCAATATACCTTGTTATCCAGCCAGTATCCTATTTTTGATATTTATCAGATGGTACAGACCGAGCAAGTTGAGGCGATCGAGCTACAACAAAATGACTATCTATTACTCACTAAACAAGCCAACTTTGAAGTTGCCATAGAACAAATATCGGCTCTTAGTTTTGAGTTCTTAGCCCACTGTCATCAGCAACGGCCTTTAGAACAATTACCGGAACATTGTCTGTTTGAACTAGAAGCCTTATTGGGTGATGCCATCCATCAACAAAGGTTTGCCAGCTTTAGCGACGCAAACGCCACCGGAGGGCCAGAGCATGGCAATCTATAATCTCTATTTAAAAGCTGTCACGGCGATGCAATCACTTCTGATCCCGCTGTTACTCACCATCACCCGACTGTGGGTTGCTTCGGTGTTTTTTCGTTCTGGTTATCTTAAGATCAGTTCATGGGATTCAACTCTTTACTTATTTGAAGAAGAATATCAGGTTCCGATTATTCCTTGGGAGTTAGCCGCTTACTTGGGCACCGCCGCAGAATTAATTTTGCCAATCTTTTTAGTCTTGGGTTTATTTACCCGTATATTTTCCTTAAAACTGTTCGTATTCAACATTATTGCTGTCGTGTCTTATCCTGTGCTGTGGCCGGGCGGATTCTATGATCACCAATTATGGGGACTGATGTTACTGATCAACTTAATATGGGGCGCAGGTCCTCTTTCATTGGATCGTTACCTCACGCATAAAATGGCACAAAAAAAAGCGGCCTAAGCCGCTTTTTCATTAAGCTTTCATTTTTGCATCCAGCTCTTCAATCTTGGCCTTCCAAATAGCAGGGCCTTGTTGATGAGCTGAGTTGCCATCACTATCTACCGCTACCGTGACTGGCATATCTTCAACTTCAAACTCGTAGATGGCTTCCATACCTAAATCTTCAAACGCGACGACTTTGGCTTGCTTAATCGCTTTAGACACCAAATAGGCGGCGCCACCTACTGCCATTAGGTAAACCGATTGGTGCTTCGCGATAGAATCAACGGTTGCTTGGCCGCGTTCTGCCTTACCAATCATGCCCAACAAACCGGTTTCTTCAAGCATCATGTCGGTAAACTTATCCATCCGAGTCGAGGTAGTTGGGCCTGCAGGGCCTACAGCTTCGTCGCGTACCGCATCAACTGGCCCTACGTAGTAAATAAAGCGACCGTTAAAATCGACGCCATTGGGGAATGGTTTACCTTGCTCTAAGTATTCTTTAATACGCTTATGCGCTGCATCGCGACCCGTTAAAATCTTACCATTAAGCAATACCGTTTCGCCCATTTTCCAGCTGGCTATTTCTTCTTTAGTAATGCTGTTTACATCAACACGGCGTACATTGTCACCCACATCCCAGGTAATTTCTGGCCAGTCTTCCAGCTTCGGTGGCGTTAGCAGTGCTGGACCACTACCATCCAAAACAAAATGAGCATGCCGAGTCGCCGCACAGTTGGGGATCAAAACCACCGGCTTGGATGCCGCATGAGTTGGGCAAGATTTGACTTTGACATCTAAAACCGTGGTTAAGCCCCCCAAGCCTTGCGCACCAATTCCCAGCTTATTAATACCTTCCATTAATTCTAAACGCAGCTCTTCATCGGCGTTAGTTGCGCCACGCTCCTGTAGGTCTTGAATATCTACCGGATCCATCAGCGATTCTTTTGCCATCACTGCAGCCTTCTCTGCGGTGCCACCGATGCCAATTCCAACCATGCCGGGAGGACACCAACCGGCTCCCATGGTCGGCAAGGTTTTAAGTACCCACTCGGCCACAGAGTCAGAAGGGTTAAGCATCGCCATTTTTGATTTGTTTTCACTACCACCGCCCTTCGCGGCGACCATAATTTCCACTTTATCACCAGCGACTAAATCGATGTGAACCACCGCGGGCGTATTATCTTTGGTATTTTTCCTCGCCCCATTCGGGTCGGCGACAATAGAAGCGCGCAGTGGATTATCGGGATTGGTATAGGCTCGTCGCACGCCTTCGTCGACCATTTCCTGCACGGTAAGGTCGCTGTCCCACTGAACCTGCATACCGACTTTGACAAAGGCAGTAATAATGCCGGTATCTTGACAAATCGGTCGTAAACCTTGGGCGCACATTCGTGAGTTAATTAAAATTTGTGCGATGGCATCTTTTGCCGCGGTACTTTGCTCTTTCTCGTAAGCCGCAGCCATCGCTTTCACAAAATCGAGAGGATGGTAATAAGAAATGAATTGCAGTGATTCAGCGACACTGTCAATAAAGTCTTGTTTTCGGATGATGGTCATAAAGTCTCCACAGGTCCTTATTTTGCCTTGGTACATTGAGTGAACTCAGTCCTTGGCTATTCGGGTTATAATCGTTATCCTTCCCGCCTATAATACGCTTGCGCTATAAAGCCTGCTATAACCTAGTCCGAAATTTTTACAATTTATCTACGTATTTATAATACCTTTAGCTAATGGCCAGTAAAAACCAACCCTATGATTGTTAGTAAATCTTTTTGTTTAGAATCGGCAACGCTATTCGAGCGGATCGCCAACCAACAGTGGTGTTGCTTCTTGCAATCCGCATCCAGTGAGCATGAGAATAGCCGTTACGACATTTTAGTGGCTGATCCCATCGCCACGGTTTGTACTCGAGCTGAAATATCCACGGTTAGACTTGGCGAACAACACTACCAAAGCAAACAAGCCCCCTTCGATTTATTAGAAAAACTGCGGCTGCAATTATTTTCTAAGGCGACGGATCAGCAACTTGAGCTCCCATTTTGCGGTGGTGCTCTGGGACTTTGGTCATACGATTTGAGTCGCCAATTGGAGCCGCTACCACAACGTCTTCAAGCTGATCTGCGTAGCCCGGATATGGCAGTCGGATTTTATGACTGGGCCTTGATCTATGACCACCAACAACAACGTAGTACTCTCGTGCACTACGCTGATCATGATGATCAATTAAGCGCCTATGCACAGCTGGTAGAACGCGAGCAATGGTTATTACAACAGCAAGCGGCACCTGAGCAAACATTTAGTTTAACCAGCCAATGGCAGAGCAACCTTAGTCAGGCACAGTATCAGCAACGTTTTGCTCAGGTGCAACAATACCTACTCAGTGGCGACTGCTACCAAATTAATTTAACCCAACGCTTTCAAGCCAGCTATCAAGGTAGTGAACTCACTGCTTATCAAAAACTGATTGCAGCCAACAAAGCACCATTTTCGGCGTTTTTACGCCTCGAAGATAGCTGTATTCTGAGTGTATCGCCCGAACGTTTTATTCGCCTGAAACAAGGAATGATCGAAACCAAACCAATTAAAGGCACTCGCCCGCGCAGTAGCGATCTGGCTAAAGATAGAGCTTTAGCCGAAGAACTAGCCATCGCGGAAAAAGATCAAGCCGAGAACTTGATGATTGTCGACCTATTGCGAAATGACATTGGCCGAGTCGCCAAGTCCGGCAGTGTGACAGTGCCCAAGCTATTTAATATAGAATCGTTCCCTGCGGTGCACCATCTGGTGAGTACCATTCGCGCAGAACTTGCCAAACAGTACTCAAGCGAACAACTTCTAGCGGCCTGTTTTCCTGGAGGATCAATCACTGGCGCACCTAAAATCCGGGCGATGCAGATTATTGAAGAACTTGAAGCAAACCGCCGTAACGCCTATTGTGGAGCTATCGGTTATATCAGCGCCAATGGCGATATGGATACCAATATCACGATCCGAACTTTGGTATGTGAACAACAGCAGATCTATTGTTGGGCTGGCGGCGGGATTGTGGTTGACTCTGAGGTCGATGCCGAATACCAAGAATGTTTCGATAAGCTCAGTCGTATTTTGCCAGCCTTACAGTAAGGCTGAGACTCAAGGATCCAATTGTATTTATGCATACCCACCACTACCTACAACGCTATCTATTGCATCCTGCTGTGGCCAACTCAGCCAAGTCAACAAAGCAAGCTGCGGCAGTCTTGGTGCCAATCATCGCCCAGCCAGGACAAACGGAGCAACTGGTACTGACTCAGCGCAGCGCTCAGTTACGGCATCACCCCTCGGAGATCAGCTTTCCCGGCGGGAAATACGATAGCACCGATCACAACTTACAACACACCGCATTGCGTGAAACCGAAGAAGAAATAGGAATTAACCCCAAGTTATTTACCATTCTAGGGCAACTTCCGCAGTTAAATACCGTCAGCAATTTCTCGGTGAGTCCCTTTATCGCGACCGCCAAGCAAGACCTTGCGTTTAAGATCAACGACAACGAAGTGGCGCAAGTGATTGTTTTACCCTTGCAGCCTTTTTTGTCTTTAAGCAATTATCAGGGTTATCGTTTTTATCGTAAAGGCCGCGTGAAACAGGTTTATTTCATCGAAGTCGAAAAGCACGTCATTTGGGGAGCAACCGCGCAAATATTGTATAATTTGGCCTCTCATTGTTGCGGATAACTAGATATACTTAGCACAACAGAATTAATAACTTATTCGATTCGATTTTTTAGGTAACAACATAAATGGTAAGTTTATTTGACCTTTTTTCCATTGGTATTGGTCCATCCAGCTCTCATACCGTAGGCCCGATGAAGGCGGCGAAACTATTTGCTGAAAATTTACAACCGCAATTCCAGCGGATCAATCACTTACAAGTCGAGCTATTTGGCTCGTTAGGCGCCACCGGAAAAGGCCACGGCACAGGTAAGGCAGTCATTCTCGGCCTATTAGGCGAAACTCCCGAGTTTATTGATATTGATGCCGTTGAGCAAATGTTACAAGAGGTAGAACAAAGCCAAGAGTTAAATTTATTAAACTCCAAAATAATTAACTTTCCAAAAGTTGGCGCGATTGTTTTTCACCGACGTAAAAGCTTGCCTGTACACAGTAATGCCTTACGTTTTACCGCCACACTCGACAATGGTAAAACCATTTCGGCAACCTACTACTCGATTGGTGGAGGTTACATTATTGAAGATGGCGAAGCCGTTGCAGCCCATGAGGCTAACTACCCCTACCCTTACGACAGCGCAGATTCCTTATTATTGCGCTGTAAAGAAAGCGGTAAAAGCATCGCTGCGGTGGTTTCTTGCAATGAGCAAGTACATTGTTCTACGCGTAGCATTAGCGCGTATACCCAACAAATTTGGCAAACGATGCAAGCCTGTGTGGCTCGCGGTATGGGAGAAGAGGGGATCTTACCCGGCGGCCTTAAGCTAGCTCGACGAGCCCCCTGCTTAAAGCGCCAGCTCAATTCGCAACAAAACCTAAGCTCTGATCCCCTCAATGTTATGGACTGGGTCAATTTATATGCGCTTGCCGTTAGCGAAGAAAATGCCGCAGGTGGACGCGTGGTTACCGCTCCGACCAATGGGGCCGCGGGGATCATTCCTGCCGTATTACATTACTATCACAATTTTGTACAAGCCTTAGACCAAGATGCCCTAAATCAGTTTTTTTTGACCGCCACCGCAATTGGCTCTTTATATAAAACCAACGCTTCAATTTCTGGTGCCGAAGTTGGATGTCAGGGCGAGGTGGGCGTCGCCTGCTCAATGGCGGCAGCTGGCTTAACGGCTCTATTTGGCGGCAAACCCGAACAAATTGAAAATGCAGCCGAGATCGGCATCGAACATAATCTAGGACTCACCTGTGACCCCATCGGTGGTTTGGTACAAGTTCCTTGTATCGAACGCAATGCGATGGGCGCATTGAAAGCGATTAATGCCGCACGTTTAGCGCTTCGCGGGAGTGGAGAACACAAGGTATCGCTAGACAAAGCGATAAAAACGATGTGGGAAACTGGTCGTGATATGAAGAGTAAGTACAAAGAAACATCGCGCGGTGGTTTAGCGGTCAACATTATCGAGTGTTAAAGCAGCCAGCTAACTAGCGAATTAAAATCAGAAACAATAAAAGCAGTCACTTCGACTGCTTTTTTGAACACTTAAATGGTTGGTAATTGGATCTCGTTGAACAAAGCTTCAACTTCATCGAATGATTTTGCTTGTACTGCCCTATCGACTAAATCGCGAGTCAAATGAGGAGCAAAGCGTTCGATGAAATCATACATATAGGTCCGTAGGAAGGTTCCTTTTCGGAAACAAATTTTAGTGGTACTCGCTCTAAATAAGTGACTCGCATCAATCGCGACTAAGTCCTGATCTTGTTGCTTATCAATCGCCATCGTTGCCAATACCCCGACACCAATGCCCATTCGCACATAAGTTTTAATCACGTCGGCGTCGGTGGCAGTAAAGACAATTTTGGGTACCTTACCCGCACGGCCAAAGGCGTCGTCAAGGTCTGAGCGTCCAGTAAAACCAAAAATATAGGTGACAATTGAATGTTTAGCTAAATCATTAATGGTCACAACTTCACCATTCAGATGTTTCTTCGCCAGCTCATGATCGGGTGGTACGAGAATACTCCGGTTCCAGTGATAACACGGCAACATCACCAAATCGGAAAAGATATGCAAGGCCTCGGTCGCAATCGCAAAGTCTGCACTGCCCTTGGCAACCGCTTCGTTGATTTGATTGGGCGTGCCTTGATGCATATTTAACGAAACATTCGGATAACGATGAATAAAACCTTGAATCACTTCTGGTAGGGCATAACGTGCTTGAGTATGGGTGGTGGAAATGTTTAATGAGCCTTGGTCAGGATGAGTATGCTGACTAGCCACAGCTTTAATGCTCTCCACCTTCGCCATAATTTCATTGCTGATCCGTATAATTTCTTGGCCAGCAGGGGTGACTTGGCTAAGATGTTTGCCACTACGTTTAAAGATTTGTACCCCTAACTCGTCTTCTAACAAGCGGATCTGCTTACTGATCCCCGGTTGCGAGGTATATAAACTTTCGGCAGTTGCAGATACGTTAAGGTTATTATTAACGACTTCTGCGATATAGCGTAATTGCTGCAATTTCATTTTGTTAGATTCTCTAGCGCCAAACTGTCTTAACCACAAATATACCCGCGAGTTAAGCTCTTATTACATTTTTTCATAAGTATATAGCCATTGCAGACCATAATGAAATCACTTTCCATTGATTTTAACAAAGCGGAAGCAACATTAGCTTAGATTGGGCTGCGACTCACCACTTAAGTGAATACAAAGACCACTAAAGCGAGAAAAGCTTAACGCAAACTTCTCACCAACTGAGCCGAGTTTCGCTTCAGTAAACGTAAGGTTGAACTCGCCCCCATACTGGCAATCACCACCATTCCCAACACTGGGCCAATCAACCACAGGCTCCAGTTCAACATAGGTCGGATCTCAAACACTTGAGTTTGTAGTAACAATAATACCCCTTGAGCTGCGCACGCGGCGATGAAGCCAGATAATAGACCGAGGATAACAAATTCATAAATCACAGCATTTCTCAATACTTTACCGCTGGCACCTAGAGTGCGTAGAATCACCGTTTGCAGTCGGCGTTCTTGTAACGAGCCCTGCACTTGAGCAAATAGCACTAAACTACTGGCTAACAGTACCACCACCAACACCAATCGAAGCGCCAGTGATACTTGGTCAACCACTTGGCTTAACTGCTGAATCAGAGCCTTCACATCAATTAATACCAAGGTAGGAAAACTCGCCATAGTTTCAGCCATCCAAGCACTTTTATTGGCTGGTAAATTAAAAGAACTCAAATATCCACTTGGAAAAGAGGCCATCACATCTTGACTCAATAGCACAAAGAAATTTGGTTGCATGGTATTCCAATCAACACTGCGAATACTGCTTACCTTTACTTCAAAGGTACTGGCTCCCACCATAAAACGCAGCGTATCACCGAGTTTAATCGCTAAACGCTCGGCAAAATCTTGCTCCACCGAAGCTTGCTGCTGGCTTTGAGGGCTTAACCACTGGCCATCAATTACTCGATTTCGATAGGGTAAGTCTGCAGTGCTACTTAAATTAAGTTCCCGACCAGCCCCACGACGACGCGACGATTCCTTATCTGAATATTCGCCATTGGCTTGCTGACTCACTAGCTCATCATTGATCGCCACTAAGCGCCCACGCAACATCGGAAACAAGGGGCCCAAATTAATATTCTCGGCAGCGAAACGATCGATTAATGGCTGTTTTTGCTGTTGGCTAATATTGTAAACAAAATGGTTAGGAGCCCCGGCCGGCAGTTGTTGCTGCCATTCGCTAATGAGATCCTGTTGAATCACCCACACCACTAAAGCAAGTTTGATGGCAACGGTAAAGCCAATCAACTGAACCCGATTCTGTTTCGCTCTTTTATAAAGCGATGAGACCGCAATTTTAAGGCTCACGTGACCTAAATTGCTTGAACGTTTTTTAAGTAGCCACAGCAATAGCTGGCTGGTTAACAACAGCACCAACACCGCCAATAAACCTACGCCCAATAGAATAAGGCTGAGCGATAAAGATGCGCTATACAACCATAATAAGCCAAACACGCTCAGCAGCATCCATAGGCCGACCCATAACGGCTTCACCACACCATCGTCACTGTCACGACGGATCACCCGCATTGGTGCCACATTAAATAACTGTAAGAGAGTTGGCAAAGTAAAGGCAAAGCCACAAATCAAACCACTACCCACCGCCATCAGATAAGGTTTCAAACCTGCGCTTGGCAAGGTAATGTTAATACTAGCTTCCACATAATTGACCACAGGCCATTGCAAAATGGAGGCAAGTCCCAATCCCAGCAATGTTGATAACAAAACGACGCTAGATAAATGTCCAATGTAAATGCGTCTGATCTGTACTTTACTTGCCCCAACAACTTTAAACATCGCCACCGTATCGTAATGACGTTGACAGTACAGCCTGCTGGCGACCGCAATCGCCACGCAAGCCAACAAAACCCCAATTAAGCCCGCAAGCAATAAAAATTGCTGCGCCTTGGTTAAGGCATTGGCTAGCGGAGAGCTACCACTACTGACGTTAATGAAACGTTGATTATCCGCGAGCAAGGGCTTTAATTGCAGCTCTAAGTCGGCTAAACGAGATTTACTTCCTGCGAACATGTAACGGTAAGATAAGCGACTGCCAGGCTGAACCACCTCGGTTTGAAGCACATCGGCGATATTCATCATGACCCGAGGCGCAGTCATAAATACGCTAAATGGCGCATCTGGTTCATTCACGATACGCCCGGCGATCTTTAATGTCGCCTCGCCTATCTCAATTTGATCCCCAATATTTACGCCAAGCTGATAAAACAAACGTTCGGCTAAATACACTTGTCCTATCGGAACGCCTTTTATCGAGGCACCACCACTGCCAGTCGGCTGTTTACTCACTCGCAACGCCCCCTTCAGTGGATAGTGATTCGACACCGCCTTCACACTCGCCAAAACTAACTTATCATTGGCATATAACATCGATGGAAAGAGCAATTGCTCCGCGTAATCTAATTGTAAGCGGCTTGCTCGCTGCGCCAAATCAAGATCAACGGGATGTCCACTACGAACCAAGCGGTCGGCGGCAATAAAGTCTCCGCTCTTAGAAAAAATGGCCTGTTCTAAACGATCAGTAATACTACTGAACAACCATACTGAGCTCACCGCAAGCACAATAGCAGCGGCAATAATCGTCAGTTCCCCACGCCGCAGTTCAGCACGAAATAAACGCCAAATCAGCTTATTCATCGAAGATTCCTTATCCGTCAATCATTTGCCCAGCTTGTAAGGTTATTTGCCTTGAGCAACGCTCCGCCAAACCTCGTTCATGGGTCACCAAAACTAAGGTCGCGCCCGATTGTTGGTTTAATGCAAATAACAAGTCTTCAATGTTTTTTCCGTTGTCACTATCTAAATTGGCGGAAGGTTCATCCGCAAACAAGACCTCAGGCTGGCAAATAAAGGCTCTCGCAATTGCAACCCTTTGTTGCTCGCCACCAGACAGTTGATTAGGATAATGATGATGGCGCTCGGTTAAGCCCACCTTATTTAGCCACTGTTCCGCCAACTCCTTAGCCTTGGCGATCCCTTTTAATTCTGCCGGTAACATAACGTTTTCCAGAGCAGTTAAGGCTGGAACTAATAAAAACTGTTGAAAAATAAAACCCACTTTATCGCGTCTTAAACGTGCCCGTTGTTCTTCATCTAAGGCCGACAATTTTTCGCTGCATAATTCAACCTCTCCCTGGCTGGCGCTATCCAAGCCAGCTAAAATACTGAGTAAGGTAGTTTTTCCTGAACCAGATGCGCCCACAATGGCAAGTGATTCTCCTTGGTTAATTTGCACATTGATATCTTTTAATAAGCTCAAACTCCCATTTGGAGTGGCAACCTGATGATTGAGTCCAGTTGCATTTATGATTATCTTAGAGGGAGACGACTGTGATTCTACTGACATAAATAGGTACTCGATAATGATTGTTACTCGGAAAACTGGGTATTACGTATTCAGCTTATTGCTGGTTTTACTCTGTTTGACAATAAATACCAAAGCTAGAGCAAATACCAAATCGATGTTAATCCTCGGTGATAGTTTAAGTGCCGCCTACGGTATGACCCTTGAGCAAGGCTGGGTATCACTCACTGAACAACACTATCGAGACAACAATAAGCCGTTATACTTGATTAATGCAAGTATCAGCGGTGAAACTAGCGCCGGTGCTTTACGAAGATTACCAAGTTTATTAGCAGAACATCCTGTCGATTGGCTACTTATTGAGCTTGGTGGTAACGATGGCCTACAAGGCCAAGCGATTAACAGTATCTCCGATAATCTTACAGCAATGGTGCAACTCGCCAAGCAGCAAGGTATACAAGTGGCGGTGATGCAAATCCGCATTCCGCCAAACTATGGCAAACGTTACACCACTGCCTTTGAAAGCTTATATAAAACGCTGGCAGAACAACAGCAGATCAATTACTTACCTTTTTTTATTGAAGATATTGCGACCCAAAGCGAATTGATGCAAAACGATGGGATCCATCCCAATCAGCAGGCGCAAGCCTTGATTAGTCGGCGGATGCAGCAGCAATTACTTGAATTAGTTCAAGATTAGCCACAGTAACTTTAAATAATTAATGCTTCTAGACACGGCTCATTCGTCCGTAAAACAGTCAATTAATTAGACCGAGCTGACGCTGATAACCGACAAGCTTGATTTGAATCAGAACGCTCAATTGTCCATCAATCAGTTTGTGGTAACTATATTTGAATGTGAAACCAAGCTTATGCCCGAAATTAAGCAATTGAGGTGAAGGCTTTACAGGCCTAAGCTGTTTGGGCGAAACCGCGAGATGGTTGAAGTAAACGAGAGAGAGGCATGACCCGATCGTGCATCACTTTAATGGCTTCAAATTGACCTAAACTTTTACGCGGGTCCAATTGCAAGCCTGCTTCAATGGTCATCACCGTATAGCTTTGCTCACTGCGCTCAACAATCACACAGCGACTATGCGCGTAATCACTTTGTAGTACCACCAGTTGACCCAATTGCAAATCGCTTTGCTGAACGGTGCCGATACTCTTGAAAAACCAACTTTGCGGCATCAACGGTTTAAGAAACTGCGCGGCGGCTAAAGCATTTAAACAAATTTGAACTTTAATCGCTTCAGACCAATTAACCTCTTCTAATTGCTCTAAAAATTGATAATAAAGCTGAGTCTGTTCGGTCGTGAAAGGACTGTCTTCTTGAGCATGTAGAACACAACGCTTTTTACACAACTTAGACACAAACAGCATATTAGGCCCCAAGTCCAGAGTCATTACTCCTTTATTGGTATCAAACATCCAGTGCCATTGTTTATTAGGTTGTATTAACATTTTAAAAAGACAGATCTATCCATGTGAGTTCACTTAATAAACAAATGTACTACGTGAACTCAATAATAACAAATAAATTTAAAACTTTTTTATATAACTTTGGAAATCTGCTTAATTAATTCGGGACCTTTATAAATAAATCCACTATATATTTGAACTAGTTTGGCTCCCGCTTCCATTTTTTCTTTTGCAGCCATCCCTGAGTCTATTCCGCCAACACCAATGATCGGGATCTTCGATTTTAAATAATGATCTAATTTACGAATAACTTCTGTCGATTTTAATTGCAAAGGACGCCCGCTTAAACCTCCAGCCTCACTAGCATGGTTCATCCCCTCAACCATTGAGCGCTCTAGGGTGGTATTGGTTGCAATCACCCCATCTAATTTATAACGGATCAGACTGTCACTAATTTGTTCAATTTCCGCTTCTGATAAATCAGGTGCTATTTTAATCAACAGTGGTACATGTTTATTATATTGTTGGCTAAGTTGATCTTTTCGCTCAGTAAGATCCTTTAATAGATCTTCTAGCGCTTCACCATATTGTAAGGATCTTAAACCGGGAGTATTTGGACTAGAAATATTAACTGCGATATAAGAGGCATGGGCAAAGGCTTTATTCATACCGATTAAATAATCGTCTTTACCATTTTCAACAGGCGTATCAAAGTTTTTACCAATATTGATCCCAAGGATCCCTTTGAACTGGCTCTGCTCAACCTGATTGATTAAATAATCGATCCCTTTATTATTGAAGCCCATTCGATTAATTAAACCTTCGGCTTCTAATACCCTAAAAATACGAGGCTTTTCGTTACCTGACTGGGCGCGAGGGGTCACCGTTCCAACTTCTATAAACCCAAAACCCATTGCAGCAAAAGCTTGAATACACTCGCCATTCTTATCTAAACCAGCCGCTAAGCCGACCGGATTAGGAAACGTAAGTCCCATTAGTTCTACTGGGTTGGCTGGAACTTGTTGGCGGTACAGTCTGTCAAGTAAGGTTCCGCCAGTACGCTTAAACATCTCGATAGTCAGATCATGAGCGGATTCAGGATTTAGTTGAAAAATTAGTTTACGAGCGAGTGGGTAATACATTTAGACTCCTAGTATAAGACCCCCGAAGATGCAGGGCTTCGGGGGCAGTATTTTATACTAGTTTACCGAGCAATTTAAATTTAATAGATTCAATTCCCTTAATAATACTGAAAATTTCGCAAATTCATGGATATTTCCGGTTTTGAAGTCGGCCAACATCTGATTCCAGCGAAGCAAAAGGCTCTCGTGAGCGGCTAACCAATCATCCAAAGCATTTTCACTTTCCATCTGAGTCGCCCATTTTAGAGCACTCATGGTGAGCTGCCGTTGTTGCCAATCGAGATCTTCTCTAAAAGAAGAACGCGCTAAGGCCTGCCAATGGTTATCTACCGCTTGGATATTAATTTGCTCTAAGAACCAATGTAAGCCGATATTTGCACCAAGATTAAAGTACAGTCTTGCCACCGCAACAATATCTTGCTCGCCTTGTTCAGCAATCTCGGTGAGGTCTAAGATAGAAAACATCGAATCCATCTTGGCCATGGTACTCGCTAACTCTGCTGGCACATGCTGCTGCTGCAGTTTATCTGCTTGCTGATTTACCAAGTCCACCTCATCGCTGGCAAGTACGTCCAGTAACTGCTGATGTAGTTGCAAATAACTCGGGCGATAACGTTCTATTTGCTCTGCGATGGTCAAGGAGCGATCTCTTAGTGTTAAGAAACGTCGCGTGGCTCGACGTATATTCCTGCGCAAGCTGTTAATCATGCTTAATTGAAGTTGCGCATTCACTCGATTATCCAAGGCTTCAATTTGCTCATAAAGCTCCCATGCGCCAAAGACTTCACAAGCAATCATATAACAAGTACAAATTTCTGCGGCGCTCGACCCCGTTTCTTCAATCAGGCGAGTGACAAAGTTAAAGCCAACATCATCGACCACTTGATTCGCCAAACGAGTCGCCACAATCTCTTGGCGAAGTGGATGCTGATGCATCTGTTCAACATAACGTTGCTGCAATAAAGCAGGGAAAGACTTAATCAAAGTTTGACTGAGATAGGGATCCTCGGTTACTTCGGACACATTAAACCATTCTTTCAAGGCCATTTTGCCATAAGCAACCAACACCGCTAATTCGGGTCTGGTGAGCCCTTGACCATTTGCCTCTCGCTCTAATAACTCTTCATCGCTAGGCAAAAACTCTAAACTTCGGTTTAAGCGCCCTTCCCGCTCTAAAATATGCATAAAACGGCTAACTTCTTTAACGGTACTCTCACCAAGTTGTTCCGTCGCACTGATCGATTGACTCTGACGATAGGCATTTTCTAATACAATAAGTGACACATCTTCGGTCATTTCAACTAACAATTTGTTACGTTGTTTTTCTGTAAGATCACCATTTGTCACCAAGCCATTGAGCAAAATTTTAATATTCACTTCATTATCGGAGCAATCTACACCACCCACATTATCGGTGAAATCGGTATTAATTCGACCGCCATTCTCGGCAATTTCAATACGGCCAAGCTGAGTAATCCCAAGATTCCCCCCTTCACCAACAATTTTCGCGCGAAGTTGCTTACCATTGATCCGCAACGAATCATTAGCGCGATCACCAACGTCGGTATTGGATTCGGAACTGGCTTTGATATAAGTCCCAATACCACCGTTCCAAAATAAATCAACAGATGCACATAGGATCAACTGAATCAAAGCATTTGGCGTAACATTGCTTAGTTTGGTATCGAGTAGACGCTGAATTTCAGGGCTTAGCTTAATCGACTTAGCACTACGTAAGAAAATGCCTCCACCTTCAGAGATTAAACTGTTGTCGTAGTCTTGCCATGAGGAACGCGGTAATTCAAATAGCCGTTTACGTTCTTGGTAAGAACGCGCTGCATCAGGACTGGGGTCAATAAAGATATGCATATGGTTGAAGGCAGCAACTAAACAGGTATGTTCCGAAAGCAACATCCCATTCCCAAATACATCACCTGCCATATCCCCAACTGCGACACAGCTAAAGTCGGTGGTTTGACAATTTACGCCAATTTCTCGGAAATGACGTTTTACCGACTCCCAAGCCCCTCGAGCAGTAATCCCCATACCTTTATGATCGTAACCGTTACTGCCACCGGATGCGAAGGCATCCCCCATCCAGAATTGATACTCCTGACTAATTTGGTTGGCAATGTCAGAGAAAGTTGCGGTACCTTTATCGGCGGCCACCACCAAATAAGGATCATCAGGGTCACGTCGAACCACTTGGGGAGGCGCAATGATCTCTCCCTTAATATTATTATCGGTAATATCCAATAAACCGCGAATAAAGGTGCGATAACACTGTTTGCCTTCGGTTAACCAAGCATCTCGATCACTCGGCGCAGGCAAACGCTTACAAACAAAACCACCTTTAGCACCGACTGGTACGATCACCGTGTTTTTCACCTGTTGAGCTTTGACTAGACCCAGTACCTCAGTTCTAAAGTCTTCACGTCGATCAGACCAGCGCAGTCCACCTCGAGCAACTTTACCTCCCCGTAGGTGAACCCCTTCGACTCTCGGCGAATAAACAAAAACTTCGAACATTGGCACAGGCTGCGGCATATCCGAAATTTGCCGTGGGTCAATTTTAAAGGAGATATAGTCTTTAACTTGTTTGTCTGCAGTAAGCTGGTAAAAATTGGTCCGTAAAGTTGCTTTAATCATCTCTAAGTAACGACGAATAATTCGGTCATCATCTAGGTTTTCGACACCATCCAACAAACTAATTAACTTCGCTTCTATCTTTTCTTCGGTCTTTTCAGAACGCTTTAGACTGGGATTAAAACGACGATGGAATAAATCCATTAATAAGGTAGATATTTGCGGGTAACTTGCGAAGGTTTCTTCAATATAGCTTTGGTTAAAATTACTGCCGATCTGACGCATATACTTCGCGTAGGCTCTCAGTAAAGCAACATTTCTACCGGACACTTGCGCAGCCAAAACCAAGCGATTGAAACCGTCGTTTTCAAGCTGTCCAGACCAAATTTCAGCAAAGGCTTGTTGGAAATTATCACGATTTTTTTCGATGTCCAAAGCTTGTTCGCCCACAAACAACATCGAAAAGTCCAACAACCAATATACTTTATTATCGCTGCTGGTTAAGCGATATGGTGTTTCACCAATCACCCGCAAGCCCATATTTTCTAACATCGGTAATACATCAGAAAGATGTAACGGTTCATTCAAATGAAATAATTTTAAGCGGACATGATTGTTATTAATATTCTCTTCTTGGGGCCGATAGAACAACATCCCCAATTGATTCTCATCACTGAGTTCTTCAAATTGCATGATATCGGCAACAGCCGAACCCGGTAGCACGTCTTCTTTATATGAACGAGGAAAAGCACTTTGATATTTACTGCTTAATTGAATCGCACGCTCTTCACCGAAATTAGATACCAAAGAATCTGATAAACGGTCTTCCCAGGTTCTAGCGGCTTCAATTAGGTTGGTTTGTAACTGGCTCAAATCAAACTCCTGATTGCTATTTTCTACTCTCACTAGATAGTGAGTGCGCGCCATTGAGCCTTCGGTGTAATAGGTTGTAAATTCGACTTCTTCCGTGGATTTAAAGTGTTGCTTGAATATCTCTTGGCTATCTATCCTTAAAGCCGTGTTATAACGGTCTTTGCTGGTATAAACCAAGCAAGAGTAGAAACGCCCGTATAAATCTTTTCGCACAAACAACTTCACTAAGTCGCGCTCTTGAATTTGCTCGACACCTAAACCAATATCCAACAATTCCTCTTCACTCGCCTGGATCAACTCATCTCTGGGATAAGTTTCCATAATATTCAGCAATGACTTATATGCATGAGACCCTTCGGGTAGAGCCGAGTTAACCATAATTCGAGCAAGCTTTTGATTAATCAAGGGGATTTCTAGAGGACTGCGATTATAGATAGAAGAAGCATATAAACCGACAAAACGATGCTCTCCAATCACCTGACCCGCTTTATTAAAAACTTTAATCCCAACGTGATCGATATAAGCGGGACGATGCACTCGCGACTTATGATTACTCTTGTTCAACACCAACGGCGTCTGATTCGTCGCCAGTTCACGACCGGCCTCGGTATAGCTCGATAAAGAGACTACCTGACTCGTCACGTATTCTCGGTAGAGACCTAAACTGCCTTCGTCATCGGGAATCAACTGAAAGTCCCCTTTCACTTCTTTGAGTGCGTAGTGACGATAACCCATCAGCGTAAAGTTGTGATCAGACATCCACTCTAAAAAAGCACAGCTCTGAGCTAGTAAATAGTTGTCTATTGGCCCTTTAGTTTTGGCCAAGTCTGCGGTGACATCAATTAACTTTTGCAGCATCACCTGCCAATCATTAACCACCACTGCGACTTCGTCCAAGACCTTACTCAGTTCGTTACTCAACTTACGCAAGGCTGTTTCGTCGCTTTGGCGGTCAACTTCAATCATGAATATGGTTTGATTGCCAAACTCACTATGCTGCACGTCATATACAGCGGTCACTTGATTATTCTCATCGCGGTCTAAACGCATTGGTTGATGCAATAATAAGTGAGTATTAATGCCACTGCGAACCAAGGCCATTCGAACCGAATCAACTAAAAACGGTGAATCTGGTACAACAATTTCGATAATCGTGTGGGTAGATTGCCAACCGTGACGGCTTAACTCAGGGTTATAGACTTTAATATGTCGGTCACAAGTTTTCGTAAGATTTAGCGTATTCCATAAGCCAACTCCGACCCCATATAAGTCGCTGTCACTGCGATTGGCCAGGTCGTCACTGCCTAGCCCAGAAAACAGCCGAGTTAAAAACTGCTCAGCTAAGGGCGCCGCCCTTGCATCCAGTTTCTGGTTAACAATTTGATAGACTTTCTTAAGTAATACGGAGGCGTGTTGCTGCGCTCTTGTCATAACGCATTCCTTTTCTAAGTAGAGTAATATTATTATTGTGTAAAACAACAGCTTATTGTTTATTTGAGTGTAGTCCGGTTTAAAAATTAATCGAAAAATAACTCGAACAACTACAGCGGCAATTAAACCATGTTTTTACATATATTCAACATTGTTCACTAGATTTTTTGAAGAGATATGAATTTATTTTGGTTATCGGTCGATAATACAAAACGACCGCTAATGCCTGAAGCATTTAAAAAGGACAAAAAACGCAACGCGGGAATTTGCACCCGCGTGCCTTTATCATCAACAGCGATCACCGAACGGGCACTACCTCGGTAGACCCGCTCAAACTCCAGATATGAAATATGTAAATTAAAATAATACTGTTTCATACTGAAAACGATACTGATTAAGCTCTGAGTTGTTGTAAACCATTGGTGACTTTTTCATAAAGATCTTTACTCAAGTCTGGCAAATCTGCTAAACGTTGTAATTGCTCAATAATCAAGTCTTTACGTGGTTGATCAAGTTTTACCGTTTGGATCAAAGGTGTAATCAAGCGCGATGCCACTTGTGGGTTTTGTTGATTTAAGATACACAAAACATCGGTTAAATAACAATAGCCAGAACCATCTTTTGCGTGAAACTTTCGAAGGTTATTATTTACAAAACTTCCAATTAAGGCGCGAACACGGTTGGGATTTTCCATGCTAAAGCTCGGATGTTCGGTGAGGGCTTTAACCCGAGCGAGACTATCTCCTTGTGCAAAATTAGCCTGTAAGGCAAACCATTTATCCATGACTAAACCATCATGTTGCCAGTGTTGCTCATAATCATCAAACATCTGCTGCCGCTGCTCAATTTGGGCATTGTTAGCCGCTGCCATTGCCGCCAGCTTATCGGTCATTAATGAACTCTCAAAATAGGCTGCCAAGACCACTTCTGGCTTAATATATGCCACATACTGTAAGCAAGCGGCACGCAAAGAGCGCCACGCGATATCAGAATGCGCCAGAGTTTGCTGCTCAGATCCGGCACATAAACGCTCAAGGGATACAAATTCTTCACTTAAACAATTGGCCAGTACAGAAATAAAGAAGTCTCTCGACTCAGCAATCGCATCGACATCCACCGCAGCAAAGCTATCGGCGATTTCGTTTTCACTACTAATCGTTAATAATTCAGCCAATAAACCATTATCGAGCTGACGATCATTGAGTAATTGTCGGAAGGTTTCAACAATTTCATCGGCAACATTCAGCGTTTGGCCCTGCTGTAACAGCCCAACCGCTTGCTGCATCCAACGTGCGACTAACTTTTGCATGCCATCCCAACGAGCAAAAGTATTACTCGCATGGTTAATGATCAGTAACAATTCAGTTAGTGAATAATCCATTTCTAGTTTTACAGGTGCAGATAAATCTTGCAGCAATACCACGGTTGGTTGGCTAGTGATGCCATCAAATACCCAGCTTTGCTCAGCCGATGTTAACTCAAGCACTGAAGATAGCGTTTGCCCTTGAGCAGTAAGCGCTAAACTTTGACCATCACTGGCTAATAACTCGATAGACACCGGAATATGTAAGGCCTGCTTTTGCGTTTGATCTGCGGTGGCCGCAGTATGTTGCGAAATACTAAGATTAAACTGCTGCGCTTGTTTATCGTAATTGCCAATGGCATTTAAAATAGGGGTACCCGACTGGCTGTACCATAACTTAAATTGGCTAAGATCTTTGCCGCTGGCATCTTGCATCGCATTCACAAAGTCATCGCAGGTGACTGCTTGTCCGTCGTGACGCTCAACATAAGTTTTCATCCCAGCTTGAAAGGCCGCTTCACCTAATAAGGTGTGTAACATGCGGATCACTTCTGCGCCCTTTTCGTAAACTGTTAAAGTGTAGAAATTATTCATTTCAATCACCTTATCAGGGCGAATTGGGTGGGCCATTGGTCCCGCATCTTCGGCAAACTGATGACTACGTAAAATACGTACATTTTTGATCCGATTGACGGCCCTTGAGCCCAAATCAGAGCTGAATTCTTGATCTCGGAATACCGTCAAGCCTTCTTTTAAAGAGAGTTGAAACCAATCTCTACAGGTAATTCGGTTACCGGTCCAGTTATGAAAATACTCGTGACCAATGACCGCTTCTATGCCTAAGAAATCACTATCGGTGGCGCTCTGTTTGTTCGCTAGAACATATTTTGAATTAAAGACATTAAGGCCTTTATTTTCCATCGCGCCCATATTGAAGAAATCGACAGCTACAATCATATAAATGTCGAGATCATATTCTAAGTTAAAACGTTGCTCGTCCCACTTCATCGCCTCTTTCAGGGATTGCATCGCGTGTTCACTACGATCCAAATTACCCTTATCAACAAATAACTCGAGCGCAATCCGCCGCCCCGATTGGGTAACAAAACTGTCTTCAAGTAAATCAAAGTCACCCGCAACTAAGGCAAACAAGTAACATGGTTTGGGAAATGGGTCTTGCCAACGCACCCAGTGTTTACCATTGTCGAGGTCGCCCTGCGCTACCTTATTACCATTAGCGAGTAGATAAGGATAAGCAGCTTTGTCAGCAATAATTTTAGTGTGATAGGTCGCTAAAACATCTGGCCGATCGAGGAAGTAGGTGACCCGTCGAAATCCTTCGGCTTCACACTGAGTACAAAAAGCATTCCCTGACTGATACAAACCTTCGAAGGCCTTGTTTTCGACTGGATTAATTTGAGTCACAATTTCTAAATCGAAACTTGCCGGCAAGTTACTCAACACTAATTGACTGTCAGTAACGTGGTAATCGGTGTGTGCTTGCTGATTGACCTTGATGGACAGCAGTTGCAGCTTTTCCCCATCTAAGACTAAATCTTCGGCGGAGGCATCGACCCGAAGCACCTTGGATACCGCTGTCACCTTAGTATGATTAGGCTCGAGGTCAAATTCTAAATCCACCTGCTCGATGGTATATTGAGGTGCTTGATAATCTGCACGATATTTAGCGACGGGTTGGGCTGCTAGTTCTGCCATGACTCTTCCTTTTAGTAGAAATTCAAAAATAAACTAAAACGTGTTTAAGTCGGTTTATCTTCAGTCGTAAAATTGTAATAAACGCTCAGGTTTAAAAAAACCATTTTAAAACAATATGCTGATGAATCTAAACTAAAAAAGCGACATCAATGAGTACTTGGGCAAAGAAGTGTCAATCGAGTGACTACAATCGTAAAAGATAAACAGACCGAGTTGTATTGTAAGAGATATTGGCGACTGCTGCTAACGATTTTAAAGGGACTAAAAAGCAAAAAGTCGGCCTAAGCCGACTTATCAGGTGTTGTATATCAAAATGCCAGCAAACCAACGGCGTTTAAAAACACCAGTGCAATGGCAATTGGAGAAATAAAACGAACACTCTTCATGAACAAGCTAAAGTTACGGCTTTTCATACCAATGCCCTGTTTAACACGCTCCCCCTGCATCATCCAACCGACAAATATAGTGATGAGTAATCCGCCTAATGGTAGTAATACGCTTGCCGTTAGATAATCAAGGATCTCAAAAAAGTTGCTTCCCATGGGCCCGGCATCTATCTGTGCAAATTCCCAACCACTAAATGAAGCAATCGTTCCCAAACTGAGTAGCCAAACGGCGAAGCCAGCAATAACGGCGGCAACGTTACGACGTAAGCCGCGACGCTCAACCAAGTAAGCAGCACTCGATTCAAGCAAGGCGATTGCAGAAGTAAATGCAGCGACCACCACCATCACAAAGAATACCACAGAGACAAGCGATCCCATTGGCATGGAGCCAAAAGCAATCGGTAATGACACGAACAATAAACCGGGTCCTGCACTCGGCTCAATACCGTGAGCAAACACAATAGGATAAATAGCTAAACCAGCCATCAGCGCAACCACGGTATCGGCAATCGCGATATAAATAGAAGTTTTAGCTATCGAAGTGCCTTCAGGCAAGTAAGCACCGTAGATCATCATGATCCCAGATGACAAGCTGAGGGTGAAGAAAGCATGACCGAGAGCTATCATCACGCCATGAACAGTTAATTTAGAAAAATCAGGTTTAAACATAAAATTAACTGCGGCAGCAAAATCACCGGTCACTGCGGCATAAACCATAATCATTGCCAACAATACAAACAACGCAGGCATCAACAAATAGACCACCCGTTCTAAACCCTTAGTGACCCCCTTTGCTAAGACCAGAATGGTTGCCCCAATCACAATGCTTGCCCACAAGGTGAGTTGCAAAGGATCTGAAGTTAAAGCACCAAACATTGCTCCAACTTGCTCAGCATTACCTGCAGCTGCCGAGATATCTCCTGATAACGATTTAAATACATAAGCCACTGCCCAGCCAGCAATCACAATGTAAAAGCTTAACACCAAGAACCCAGCCAATACCCCCATGCCACCAATAAATGCCCAATGTTTAGAACGTCCATGTTCAAGCGCTACTTTCGCGACCGCGTTGGCTGGTGTAGAACGCCCTTGTTTACCTAAGTAAACCTCTGCCATCATCACCGGAATGCCGATGAACATAATGCATAAAAGGTAAACGAGTACGAAAGCACCGCCGCCGTTCTCTCCCATGATATAGGGAAACTTCCAGATATTACCAAGCCCTACTGCGGCCCCTGTTGCCGCTAAAACGTAGGCAAAATTACTCGACCAGCGATTATTCACTGAGGTGTTATTACTCATATTTTCTCTTAATAATTGTGTATGCGAATTGCGTTCTTGTTATTGGCCGCAGATCTAAGCATAAAGCACATGTAAATTACAGAAAAAATGAATCTTTATGCTAATAATCAGGGGTCTATCTCCATATACAATCTAGTAAAGACTCAGTAATGAGTATTAAACGCTGAATGTTCATGCATATACAAAGCATGTTTCTAATTGAGAGCTTGCCACTGCTTTTCCAACCAATCTCTCTCATAAACTAATATTGGATGCACTACACGACGCTCTTTCACGGCTTGGCGCTGTTGTTCGTTGAGAGCAACCCCATTGCTCATAAATACAAACGGGCTTAGGTGACCTTGTTTTTCAATAAATCCAACTAGGTTCATCACGCCTGTCACATAACCACTTTTAGCGTGAATATGATGTTTTAACGGAGATTTGGTGACACTGCGGCGATATTTAAGCGTGCCATTTTCTCCAGCGATGGCGAGTATACTAGGCAAAACTTGTAGTTGCGGGTCTGTTTGCCAGCGTTGCAAAAGCTGGTATAACAACTCGGCACTAATCAAGTTCTCCCGTGACAACCCCGAGCCATCACGCATCACGACCTGACTCACATCCAAACCCAAAGCAGTCAATTGAGCCAAAACAATTTTACTCGCAACTGCGTAACTCGTTTTACGTCCTTGTGCTGCGGCTAGACTTTTAAAAATACTATCTGCGGTCAAATTGTCAGACTCAACCAACATAAATTTCAGTAAATCGATCAGCGGTACTGACTGATGTGTAAAAACTGTTGGAAACGGAGCTAACCGAGAACGATATTGTATTTGTCCGCTATACTTCGCCCCCAGTTGCGCCAGCACTCGGCCTAGCTTCAACGAAAAGTAACGATGCTCATCGGTAATCGAAAAGCGTAATGGCATCATTTTGGCATTTTTTGGTATACAGCCTAAAAGCTGGTAGTGATTATGATCTTTAACCACCAGACGTTGTTCACAATCTGCAGTATCAGCCGCCACCGTCATAATTTGATTGTCCATATTAAGCAAGCTCGGATCACTAATATGTAAATCACTCAATTGCCCGATTTTACCTGGTTTCAAATTGCCATTAATACAATTGCCATCAATATTCAGTGCCGATACTGGCGAAGCAAAACAAATCCCAATATCGTTCCACACCTGACCACGACTGCGATTGTGACCACTAAAGACACCATCGTCGATGGTGATTGAATGAATTTTTTTGCCATAACGGCTGAAGGCTCTGGTCAGTAATGCATTCAGATCTTTGCTGCTTAAACTAGGATCGCCACTCATATGAAGGTGAAGGTCTAAGCCCTGCTCGTTCTGCTTCACACTGAGTTGAGTATTAAAACGAAAATCTGCGCCTAAAATTTTCATTGCAGCAGTTGCCGTTACAATTTTTAAGGTACTGGCAGGCACCAGTAACTGTTGGCTATTCGCCTGACTGACTGGTCCAATATAACTAAGTGTTGCGCCCCGTAAGGGCTTTGTCTCGGCTTGCGATAAACCACAAACCAACAATAGAGAAATAACAAGAAGGGGAAAAAAACGCATCTTAACTCGCAGTGCACCAATGGTACCGAGAGTATATAAAAAAAGGTGAAACTAAGTTCACCTTTTCCTATTAATTTTAGCGATTATTGCTATTGAGCAATCAACTCTAAACGCATTGCTCGTTGACGCACAAAACTACGCTTAAGATGATTAAAAGTTTTCTCTGGCATACCGCTAGGTAACTCAACCGTTGAATAACTATCAAATAGCTTCACGCTACCAATGTAATCGCTACTAATGTTGGCTTCGTTAGCAATAGCACCTACGATATGCTTGGTTTGTACACCATGCTCACGACCGGCATCAACCCGATAGGTATTCATTTCAACATCTGCAGTACGACGTTTACGTTTGGTCGCACCCGCTTCAGAACGACTAGGACGTTCGCCTCTTTCACCGCCGCGTGCACTGCGTTCACCACGAGGGGCCCGCTTCCGATCACCTCGGTCGTTACCAGCGAAACGAGCTGAACGAGGTTCAGGATCGGCTGGCAGCTTGAATGGTCGTGCTAACTGACTTTGGAACAATAAGGCGGTGGCTAATTCCAATTCGGTCATACCAAGATTGGTCGCCAACTCACTAGCGATTGCTTGATAATCTTCTAACTTGGTATTTTGCACCGCGCTTGCTAATTTCTCTTGAAAACTTGCAATACGTTGCTTTTCGATTTGTTCGCGGGTAGGCAACTCCATCGCTTCAATTTTTTGGCGTGTGGTACGCTCGATATTACGCAACAAACGCTGCTCACGATAACCCACAAACATGATTGCCTTACCACTACGTCCGGCTCGACCCGTACGGCCAATGCGGTGGACGTAAGCCTCGGCGTCATAAGGAATATCGAAGTTAACCACGAGGCCAATACGCTCTACATCTAGACCACGTGCAGCAACATCGGTTGCAACAACAATATCTAACTTACTCGATTTTAAACGAGTAATCGTACGCTCGCGCATAGTTTGATTCATATCACCATTTAAAGCGGCAACACTAAAGCCCTTCGCTTCGAGGCGCTCAGCAATTTCAGTGGTCGAACTTTTGGTACGCGAAAAGATAATCGCAGCACCATCACTATTCACTTCAAGGATCCGAGCCAAAGCTTCTATTTTGTTTAAACCAGCAACATTCCAATAGTATTGGTCAATGTTAGACACTGTTTGCGTCTTGTTGGCAATTTTTACTTCTTTCGGAGCTGACATGTAGTTCTTAGTCAGATTTTTAATTGCTGGCGGCATGGTTGCTGAAAACAACGCTGTTTGGCGTTCTTTTGGCATGTCACGCATGATGCGTTCGACATCATCAATAAAGCCCATACGCAACATTTCGTCGGCTTCATCTAATACTAAGGCTCTAAGTTGATCTAACTTCAACTTACCACGTTCTAAGTGGTCAATCGTACGTCCTGGTGTTCCTACAATAATTTGAGGGCCACGACGCAGTTCTTTAATTTGTTGTCCATAATCGGCACCGCCATAAATGGCAAGTACGCGTAAACCAGGTACATGACGGCTAAAGTCTTTAATTGCATCCGCAACCTGATTCGCCAATTCGCGAGTTGGTGCTAACACCAACATCTGCGGCACATTTAATTGTGGATCAAGCTTTGCGATTAAAGGCAAAGAAAAAGCTGCAGTTTTACCCGTTCCGGTCTGCGCTAAGCCAAGTACATCGTGTCCTTCCAGCAGTAATGGAATGGTTTTTTCCTGAATTGGAGACGGCGTCTCAAATCCAATCTCGGCAATTGCTTTTAAAATTGTTTCAGGGAGAGCAAATTGCTCAAAACTCGTACTGCTGGATTCTGTCATATTTGGCCCACGATTATTTAAAGGATGCGCACTATACGCTTTTGATCACAAAATGTCTCATTGATTTTAGCTTTTTATGGAAAAATTTTAAGCAACTTGATATGAGACAAAAAAAACCACTCGAATAAAGAGCGGTTGATTCCTTCAATTAGAGCTGAATATTAGTCTATTCAGCCTCACTTTCTGGCGCAGGATGTTTTGCCGCCGTATCTTTAATTAAAGGGTGTAATTCGCCACTGCGGAACATCTCCATCACGATGTCACAACCGCCAACTAATTCGCCTTCAACCCACAGTTGTGGGAAAGTTGGCCAATCAGCATAGTTAGGCAGTTCAGCGCGAATGTCAGGGTTTTGCAAAATATCGACATAGGCAAAACGTTCACCACATTGCATTAAAGCTTCAACCGTTTGCGCTGAGAAACCACAACTAGGGAACTTCGGAGAACCTTTCATGTAGAGTAGGATCGGGTTTTCAGCAATTTGCTGCTTAATTTTATCAACAGTTTCCATTTTAAAATTCTCTAATTTTTTACACTAAGTCTATTCTAGGTGCTATGACTATACCGTAGCAAAAAAAATCTCTGATTTCACCACTTTGAGCTAGATCAATATTTTTTAATATTTTTGCTTTTCCGCCTACTGTTGTAATGCTAAACTAGTTTGTAAAGTTTTTACTATATAAAATATTGTGCTGTTGCTTCAGCCAATTATTACAAGGAGAGAGAAACATGGCTTTTACACTACCTGAACTACCTTATGCACAAGACGCGTTAGAACCGCACATCTCTGCTGAGACCTTATCTTTCCACTACGGTAAACACCACAATACCTATGTGGTAAAACTAAATGGTTTAATCGAAGGCACTGATTTAGCTGAGAAAAGTTTAGAAGAAATCGTTAAAAATTCCACTGGCGGCGTATTTAACAACGCAGCGCAAGTTTGGAACCATACCTTTTACTGGAACTGCTTGGCGCCAAATGCTGGCGGTCAACCAAGTGGAGCACTTGCAGCAGCCATTGACGCAAGTTTTGGTTCTTTCGAAGAATTTAAAGCGAAATTTACCGATAGCGCAGTCAACAACTTTGGCTCCAGCTGGACTTGGTTAGTCAAAAATGCTGACGGCAGTCTCGCGATCGTAAATACCAGTAATGCAGCTACACCACTGACTGACGAAACGGTTACGCCAGTGCTAACCTGTGACTTATGGGAACATGCTTACTACATCGATTACCGTAACGTTCGCCCTGATTACCTCAATGCATTCTGGGCATTGGTAAACTGGGAGTTTGCCTCAGCAAATTTTGCTTAAGCAAAAAAGCTTGCTAAGGACCAAGGGCGCTAATCAGCGCCCTTTTTATTTTTGTCACTGTGTCCTAAATTCATTTCCGGTGCGATCAGGTCGCGTACTCGTTGCTTTAGAATTTTAGCTTCCGGAAAACCTTCATCAGCCACTCGACACCAAATCAATTTTCCATCGAGGTAAATTTGAAAACGTCCTTTACTCGCTGGTTTTAAAGCCACTTCTGCCAACTCTTGTGAAAATGTCGTAAGTAGCTCTTGACTCAACCAAGAGGCGCGTAATAACCAACCACACAAACTACAATAATAAATTACGACGCGAGGCTGGTCTTTTGATTGTTGTAATGCCAACGTTATTTCCCTTTTTGTAACTCACTCATATGACTCAGCACTCTTTTTAAGGAAATTGGATATTTAGTGCCCAATTGCTGAGCAAACAGCGATACCCGCAGCTCTTCTATCATCCAGCGAAGTTCTTGACCCTGTTCATTATATATGGGTAAGGCTAAGACTTGTTCCCGTTCAACCGCCGTTTCAATTTGTTGCATGGCTAAACGGTCTTTATGCGCGTCGATCGCTAATTTTTCCAAGCGCTTTTCAATTGCTTTTAAATAACGCTGTAAATCGGCTAAACGCGCTACGCCAACCTCTCGCACGAATCCTTTATAAACCAATCTAGCAAGCTGCGCTTTAATATCAGCATGAGCCATCACTCGATCAAAACCGACTTTACCTTTCAAGGACTTATTAATTTGGTAATGCAAACTTAAAATTTTCTCTACCTGTACGACTACAGCTAAAGTTTCAGTTGCCAACTCGGCCCGTACGGTATCACATAAGGCAACAAAGTCCGCTTGATTATCCACCGGCTGTAGTCGCGAGTATTTGTCGATGACCGCTAAACAACAGTCATCCAATAACACATCAACCCGACCAAAAGGATTAAAGTACAAACCAAGTTTGGCTTTATTAGGCAGATGCTGCTGCAAATAACTCAGCGGTGAAGGAATATTCAGTTGCAATAACTTACTTAAGCCACGTGACTGACTCCAACTCGCTTCTTCGGCTTTATCAAACAACTTAAGGGCCACTGTTTTCCCCTCATCCACCAATGCCGGATAAGCGGTTATTTGATAACCTTGACGTTGTTCTTCTATCATCGTCGGCAACTCACCAAAGCTCCATTGACTAACACTCGCTTGCTCGGCGAACGCACTAGGCGCAATTTCAGCAAGCGTTTGCTCAACTTCGTCCTGAAGTTTGGTTTGCAATACTTGATAACTTCGCCCCTGAGAAACGACTTTACCTTGATCATTCACCACCTTAAAGTTGACCTTAAGATGGTCTGGTACAGCATCTAGATTCCAGGCATCCTCGGGGATCTTACAGCCGGTCATTCTGAGTAATTGCTTGGTCAATATTGGTAACAACTCGCCTTCGGCCTGCGGGACCGCTTGCATAAAGGCTTGAACGTAATTCGGTACTGGTACGAAATTACGTCGTATAGGCTTAGGCAAAGATTTAATCAGAGCGCTAATTAAAGCTTCTCTAAACGCTGGGATCTGCCAATCGAAACGTGAGTAATCAATCTGGTTTAATAATGCCAATGGAATATGGACACTCACCCCATCGTCTACTTCACTAGGTTCAAAAACATAACTAAGGGCCAACGCAAAGCCATCTAACTGCCAGCTATCTGGATATTGCTGCTCAGTCACATGACTCGCATCATGTTGATACAACATTTGTTTTGAAAAATTGAGTAAGTCTGGCTGTTGTCGCTGCGCTTGCTTCCACCAGCGATTAAAGTGAGAAGCAGAGACAATATCTTCTGCTAAACGTGCGGCATAAAAATCAAACAACACCTGATCATCCACCCGCACATCGCGGCGACGTTGCTTTTGCTCTAAGGCTTCGACATCCTCGAGTAAGCGCTGATTTTGTTTAAAAAAGCTGTGTTTACTTGACCACTGCCCCTCGACTAAAGCGGAGCGAATAAATACTTCTCGGGCCACAACGGGATCAATTCGACCATAATTGATCAGACGTTTGCTCACTAAACTTACACCATACAAACGCACGCTTTCGTAAGCCATCACCGCTTGTTGCTTGGTCGACCAGTGTGGCTCACTATAAGACTTTTTAATCAGGTGTTCAGCCTGCGCTTCTAACCAATTAGGCTGAATCTTTGCTACGCCACGCGCAAACAAACGAGAGGTTTCCACCAGCTCGGCAGCCACCACCCATTTAGGGGGCTTTTTCGCTTGGCTAGATCCCGGGAATACCACAAAACGTGCGTTTCGTGCGCCTAAAAACTCTCGCTCTTTGTCTTTAAAACCAAAGTGACTGAGCAAACCAGCGGTCACTGCCTGGTGAATGGCATCGTAATTCGCCTCATTTTGACTCAGTGGATAACCTAACTCTTTTACCACCGTTGAAAGCTGAAACACTAAGTCTTGCCACTCGCGAATCCGCATGTAAGCTAAAAACTCCTGCTTACATTGTTTACGAAATTGGTTACTTGATAAAGCCTTTTGTTGTTCTTGTAAATAACGCCATAATAATAAGTAGCTCGAGAAATCGGAATCTTTATCAACAAAGCGTGCGTGTTGTTGGTCTGCCGCTTGTTTACGGTCACTAGGTCGCTCTCGCGGATCTTGGATCGATAAGGCTGCACAAATCACCATCATTTCTTGAACACAGCCAAAACTCTTCGCAGCCACCATCATTCTCGCTAAGCGAGGATCGATGGGAAACTTAATCACCTCACGCCCTAAAGCGCTAAGGCTTGGCTTCCCGTGCTGCTGATGTAAAGCCCCAATTTCCTCGAGTAGGTTCAAACCATCTTTAATATTTCGCTGATCGGGCATATCAATAAATGGAAAGTCTTCCAACTTACCAAGCCTTAAGCCAAGCATTTGCAAAATAACCGAGGCTAAATTGGTTCGTAAAATTTCAGGATCGGTAAACTCCGGCCGACCAGCAAAGTCATCTTCACTATATAAACGAATACAGATCCCTTCTGCCACCCGCCCACAACGTCCTTTACGCTGATTGGCACTCGCTTGAGAAATCGCTTCAATTGGCAAGCGTTGAACTTTAGAACGATAGCTATAGCGACTAATTCTGGCGGAACCGGGGTCGATAACATAACGGATCCCTGGCACCGTTAAACTAGTTTCGGCAACGTTCGTGGCTAACACGATACGACGACCACGATGGGCTGCAAAAATGCGATTTTGCTCCGCATTAGAGAGACGAGAATATAAAGGCAATACTTCAGTGTCACGTAACTGGCGCTTCTGTAAGTAATCTGTCGCATCTCTAATTTCACGTTCGCCATTCATGAAAATTAATATGTCACCGGGTTTTTCCCGATATAGTTCGTCAACCGCATCGGCGATACCTTCTAGGACATCTTTGGTTTGCTCTGCTTCGTTAAGCGGGCGATATCGAGTATCAACCGGATAGGTTCTGCCTGAGACTTCAATCACCGGAGCGTCGTTAAAATGCCTAGAAAATCGTTGCGGATCAATGGTTGCCGAAGTGATAATAATTTTTAAATCAGGTCGCTTGGGCAATAATTGCTTGAGCACTCCGAGGATGAAATCAATATTCAGACTACGTTCATGGGCCTCATCAATAATCAAAACTTCGTATTGAGAAAGAAAACGGTCCTGTTGCATCTCGGCAAGCAACATCCCGTCAGTCATCAGCTTAATTAAACTATCCGCTTTAATTTGATCGTTAAAACGAATTTTATAACCGACCAAATCGCCTACTGGAGTCTCTAATTCTTCTGCAATACGAGCGGCTACACTACGGGCGGCCAACCGCCGAGGCTGAGTATGGCCGATGAAACCACGACTCCCTAAGCCTAACTCTAAACAAATTTTTGGGATCTGGGTTGTTTTACCCGAGCCCGTTTCACCAGCGATGATCACCACTTGATGATCACGGATCGCTTCATAAAGTTTTTGTTTTTGCTCAACGACGGGTAGCTGCGGAGGGTAATGAATGACAGGAATAGTCGCTCGTCGACGACTTGCTAACTGACAAGAGCGATCGAGAGCCTGAGCAAGTTTAACAAAAGCGGCACTTTTTTGTTCCAGATCGTCGGATGTTAACTTAGTCAGCTGCCGCTGAAGACGATAACGATCCTTTGCCAAAGCGAAGCTGATTTGTTGTTTCAAGTTTGATAGAGCGGACTGCAAGAATAAAACCTCGTAGGGTTGCATACGAGGCGCAAATGCTAACAACAATCGCTAAGAAAACAAGTCTAAGCCACCTGTTTATAGCAACAAGCACATCGAGTAACACCAGCTGCAGCGAAATGATGATGACTCTGTTCATCATCGACCCTCAGCTGGACTAAAAAGCAACCAGTTGAAAAACAAAATACATCAAGAAAATCTCAATGTTGACTTCATTCACCCATTTGGGGAATGGTCAGTCTAAGCACTGAACTATATCCTATACACAACTGATTTGTTTATTCAGTTATCGCGTTTAGTTATTTATTGCGGTGTAATTTTTACACATTTTATGCAGGCCCTTTGCTTATATATTAGGCAAAGGGCTTTTTTATATTCTGGCCGCAGTGAAATCGCCAGAAATCAGCAAACATACGCCTTTCCCTATGCGCCATCGCTATTCTTATGAATATCCACTTAATTCACCCATTTGGGGAATGGATAGCTAGATGGCCTCACTATATGATTTAACTGACTGATTTGCTAATTCAGTCATCGCGTTTAGTTACCTATTGCTGTGTTTACTACACAATTTATGCATGCCCTTTGTTTATATTAAACAGAGGGCTTTTTTTCTCTGTGATTCGCGACCCGCAAGCCTCATGAAAACACCAAACAAAAGCCAATATTAACTCAATTCACCCATTTGGGGCATGGTGTAATACTTGATCCCGCTGTAATGTTAAAGAGACTGATTTGCTAATTCAGTCTTCGCGTTTAGTTACCTATTGCAGTGTTTGTAATTATACAATTTATGCGGCCCTTTGCTTTATTAAGCAAAGGGCTTTTTTTATCTGACTTGCCATTGCAGAGTTTCACCAGCATAGAATGGTACCAAGGCTTGTTCCTCGACCATCACCTGTGATGGGACCTGCCAAGCCTGCCTGCTTAGGGTAATGGTCTCTTTATTACGGGGTAATCCATAAAAATCAGGACCATTAAAACTAGCAAAGGCTTCCAACTTGTCCAAAATTCCCAGTTGCTCAAATATTTCTGCATATAACTCGATAGCAGCTGGCGCACTATAACAGCCGGCACAACCACAGGCGCTTTCTTTTGCACCTTGTAAATGTGGCGCTGAATCCGTTCCCAAAAAAATCTTAGGCGTTCCGCTGGCAACCGCTTGTTGTAAAGCCTGTTGGTGGTTTTGACGCTTTAATACTGGTAAACAATAGTTATGAGGTCTTAAGCCCCCCGCCAAAAGATGGTTGCGGTTATACATTAAATGCTGAGGCGTAATTGTTGCCCCGACATGATCTGGCGCGCTGAGGACAAATTCCGCAGCTTCGGCAGTCGTGATATGTTCAAAAACAATTTTCAGTTCCGGTAGGGACTTGACCAAATTCCGCATATAGCTATCGATAAATACTGCTTCACGATCAAAAATATCGATATCGGCATGTGTCACTTCCCCATGCACCAGCAGTAAAATATTATGCTTTGCCATTGTTTCAAACACTGGGCGCAAGGCATCGACGTCGGTCACACCATGAGCTGAGTTTGTCGTGGCATTGGCTGGATACAATTTACAGGCTTTAATGATGCCACTGGCTGCCGCCTCTTCAATCAATTGTGGGCTTGTCGCATCGGTTAAATAGAGAGTCATCAGTGGTTCAAAAGAGCTCTCCTGGGGAAGAACCTGTTTGATCCGTTGCAAATACGCTCGAGCATCTTCAACTCGAGTCACTGGCGGAGTTAAATTTGGCATCACAATCGCTCGGGAAAAATGTTTAGCGGTTGCATTCGCGGCAACTGATAACATTGCTCCATCACGCAAATGTAAATGCCAATCATCAGGCCGAATAATAGTCAACTCTTGCGTCACAACGTTCCCCTAATTCAATATGAAATCGTGAAAGTCTACCCCAAGTTGTTTCGCAAGTCTTGCTTGGACATCTTCATCATTCAGGATTGGTGTTTAACTGACGTTGCATACTTAATACAATCTGCCCAGCAGCCTCGTAGTCATATTCTTCAATAAGCCGTTGTAATTCTTTAGCCAATGGAGGAAATCGAGATAATATTTCATGATGATTATCCAAGTATTCATTACTTTCGCTGTCGAAATCTTCTAATAAAGTCGCGAGTTTTTCTAAGCAAAGACTCAAGGCTTTATCTGAGACCTCAGGAGTATACTCATCATCGACCCCATTCGACGTCTCTGGATTATCTGTAAAATATTCTCGTAAGCTCTGTTGCAAAGGAACCATCTTGGCTTGTAACTGTTCAATGTCGATAGCGTTAATAAAACCACTCTCAGCTTGACCTTCGATTAACATTGCCAATTGTGATAAAGACGCCATACCCAAAGTCGCACTCACCCCTTTTATGGTATGTGCGATCCGTTCAGCATCCTGAAGTCGCTCCTCTAGATTAGCCAATACTAAGCTATCAATCACATCCTGCTGAGAGAACTTGCTAAGAAGTTTGCAATAGAGGGGTTGGCTACCATTGGCATTCGCGAGGCCAACAACCGTGTCTATACCTTCTATGTCTGGTAAGGGGATATCAACATGATGCTGTACCAAGCGATGCTCGAGTATTTGCGTCTCCGGCGGACGCTCCCCTAGATTGATCCATTTAGCCAGCACCGCAAACAAGTTATTCACATTAATCGGTTTAGAAATGTGATCATTCATCCCCGCATCGATGGCTTTTTGCCGATCGCCAGCCAAAGCGTTAGCCGTAAGTGCAATAATTGGTAAATCAGCAAGCGCTAATTGATGGCGGATAACTTTGGTTGCAGTATAACCATCCATAATCGGCATTTGGCAATCCATCAACACCCCATCCACATGGTGAGTCCTGAGGTATTCAACGGCTTCTGCCCCATCACAACATAGCTGACTATGAATTTGATTTGATTCGAGCAGTTCAATAATTAACTCTTGGTTAATATCATTGTCTTCAACCACCAATATATTGGCTCCGACTAAGTTGGCAATATCTTGATTAGCCCCCTGCAACTTAACTTCTCGTCGTGTTTGTTCAAATATTTCAATTTTTCTTACCTGAATAATGGTGTCAAATAAATGAGAAGGCGTAACTGGTTTGGTTAATATTGCGTCAAGAGGTACCCCTTTGGCCTCTTGACTCAGCTCTTCTCGACCAAAAGCAGTAATCATGATCACGTCTGGATTCAATCCCTGTTGTCTGATGCGCCGAACCGTTTCCACACCGTCCATATCCGGCATTTTCCAATCCATAAACACCATGTCTACCGTTACGTCCGGTGCAAAGGATTGCAGTAAAGCCAAAGCATCTTTTCCCCCGGCGGTCGAGTGGACGCTTAAGCCAAAACTTTGCAAGACTTGTACGTTAATTTGTCGAGCACTTTGGTTATCATCCACAACTAGGGCGGTTAAATGCGATAGGCTGGCATGCGTGGTGGCATTGACCAGCAGTGTATTATCTTGAGTCAACATTGGTAACTCAAAATAAAAACTACTCCCTTGACCAACCTCACTCTTCAACGCAATCTTCCCTCCCATAAGCTCTGTTAATTTCAAACAGATAGCCAAGCCCAAACCAGTTCCGCCATGCTTACGAGTGGTCGAACTGTCGGCCTGAGAGAAAGGTTTAAATAGCTTCTCTTGTTGTGCCGGCGACATCCCAATCCCTGTATCAGTCACCGCAAAGTGTAATCGTATTGCATTTTCCGTCAGTTCAGCCCCCTCAATTTTCAACACCACAACGCCTTGTTCGGTAAATTTAATAGCATTGTTACACAGGTTAACCAATACTTGAGTGAGTCGTAAGGAGTCACCAATCAGCGCCGTTGGTATATTGGGATCGATATCAAACAGTAACTCTAAGCCTTTTTGTTCGGCCTTTAAGCCCACCAAATTAGCTAAATTATCTAACACGTCTTCTAAGCGAAATCCCACCGACTCAATATCCAGTTTTCCCGCCTCTATTTTCGAAAAATCTAAAATATCATTGATGATCCCCAACAAGGCTTCCGCAGAGCGATGAACCTTATCGATATAATTACGCTGTCTTGGGTCGAGTTGCGTTTCCAAAGCGAGGTAAGACATCCCAATAATTGCGTTCATAGGGGTACGAATTTCATGTGACATGTTGGCTAAGAAGTCACTTTTCGCCTGACTTGCCGCATCAGCCTGCGCTCTCGCATCATTCAGCGCCTCCTCTAATTGCTTGATTTCATCAATATCGACATGAATACCACTAATCCGCAGTGGCCGACCTTCACTGTCGACTTCAGACACACGGCCAATACTTAATATCCACCGATACTCGCCGTTTTTACAACGAAGACGTATTTCGTTACGCAAAAAATCACTTTTGTCGGCTAAATGTTCGGCTAACTTTTCTTCGGTACTCAATACATCATGCGGGTGAATCAAACTTAACCAAGTGTGAGTATCATTTTTCAAACGGGCCCATAAACCCACGCCATCCCGAAGTTCACCGGCTTGATAACCAAGCATGCTTTCATAGATATTATTCACCTCGATCCGATCTTCTTGCGGGTAATAATCCCACATTCCCAAACCTGCGCCAGAAGCAGCAGAATCTAAACGCTCTTCACTCTCACGCAGTTGTGCCTCAACCTGCTTAAGGTCTGAAATATCGAAGATCACCCCATCGGAATAGCTGTGCTGGCTATCTTGGTCATGTGATACCACCGCTTTGTGTAATACGTGCCGTACAGTACCTGCCGCATCAATAATTCGAAATTCTTGGGATATTTGACCGCCATGGCGATAAGCCTCACTCACCGATGCTAAGGCATGCGCTTTATCTTCCGGGTGAATTAAGTCTCGATAGTTGCGTTTTGGATGTTTCCCGATAAAGTCTTGATGTGGGTAGCCAGTCTGTTCTTCAATACGTTCACTCAGGTATAACCAATCTTTTCCGCCATCCTCGAGTAATTGCATACGATACACCACGCATTGCAGATTATTGGTTAACGTTCTAAATTGCCGCTCACTATCCGCCAATTCTTGCTGAGCTTTTTTGCGAGCAGTGATATCTCGAACCACCCCTGTAAAATGACGCTTACCCTTTAAATAGATCTCTTTAACCGTTAATTCCATAGGAAACGGTTCACCGCCCTTACGAAGTCCAAACACTTCTCGTTCATTGCTAAATACAAAGGAACCATTTGTTGACTGATATTGGCTCAAATAAGCATCATGGTCGACGGAAATATCATTTGGCATCAATAGATTAACATTTTTACCAACAATTTCTGCCTCACGATAGCCAAAAATATGCTCGGCTGCGGGACTAAAACTACTGATGATCCCGCGCTGGTCAATTAAAATAATACCATCTGCAATCGTGTCGACGATGGTTCGGATCCGCTCTTCATTATCCGCTAACGCAAGCCGTGCTAAGTAACGTTCGGTGACATCTGTAAGTGACACTTTCACTTCCGCTACTTGATTACTCCCCTTTCTTCGCGGTGTCATACTAACGCTCAGATGTAATTCACGACCATCTGGTGCCTTAATCATCAAGTTTCTATCCGTCAGACTCTGGCCACCTATCACCTCATCTAATAGCTGTTGCGACTTTTGCTGTTGCTGTGGGTCAGCAGCAAAATCTTGCCACCGGTGCTGTTCAAAAAAACTGCGTTCGACACCTAACAATTCTGCAAAATTATGATTGTGCTTTAAAAATACGCCTTCCGTTGACAACGAGGCATAGGCCACAGGGGCATTTTCATATAGATCCCATAAGGTTTGTTCTCGCTCTTGTAACTCCGCAGTTCGTTGCTTCACCTGTTGTTCCAAATCGATATTCGATCGCTTCAGCCGCAAATTAAGCTTTCTCACTAAACCAAACACTAAGACAAACAGAAACAAACTAAATGTAAGAGTTGCAGCAAGTAGCAACAACACAATGTTGCGAAAATGAGAATAGCCTTGCATCACTTCTTGATAATCGATCTCAGAAACAATGCCGATCTCCATGTCCCTATCCCAGTGCCAAGCACCTACCACCGCAACACCGCGATAATCAAGATAGTGAACGAAATTTCCTCCAGTTTGCTTATTTAGGACCCCATAACCACTCTCCGTCCACTCTTGTTGTACTGAGCCACCATTCGGAACCTTTAACTTAATATTTAAAACTGAGGATTGACCAGTCTCTAATAGCCCTAGTTCGCGTAGCTGCGCCTCAAATTTACTTGGTGAGACTAGAAATCCGGAGCGACTCACTAAATAAGTTTCACCCGTTTCACCAACCCTCGCACCCTCTAACAGACTGCTAAACTCTTGCTCTGGATCCAAGCGTAAACTAAGTAATGCCACCACTTGCCCATCGCCATTTCGAATGGGTGCAACAATAAACATTGTCGAATGGCTGTTGCCCCGCGGCCCTTTAAATCGCTCTTGATCACCCTCTTGCAGCCTGATCGGTGGAATTAACACGGTATCACCTGCAAATGCTCGGGTTAATAAATGTGGATAATAGCGAGTAATGTCATTGATTTCGCCTATCTCATCATCATGCATCGATGCGATATTAATCCGCTGCTGTGAAATAATGACAAAACCAAGATCATCAAAAATAGAACGGTAATTAGCAACGGTTTGACGCAGGCCCGCCAAGGCAGGATTTTCGATTAAACTTTGTTTGGAATGCTCCGCTTCAAGTAACACATATGAGAAATGTTGAAAAGCTGGATCGTGAGCAATGATATCAACTTTCGCTTGCCACGATTGCATCCATTCATCCAAGCCTGCATCAGTGGTATCGAGTATCGACTCCACCACATTTTCCACTTGTACGAAGCGATGATGTTTTAATTGCATCAATCCAATACTGGTGATCGCCGCAATCACACCAATGGCGGACACCACCACCACTAAAATAACCAATATACTTTTACGAGAACTAAAAAGAGCACTCAAATTTTCGATAGAACTAGTACGTAATTTATTTAAAAAGAAACCGACCACAATTAACAAAATCAGTAGGGTCAATAACGACTGCAACATTGTCATATCTCATCCTTGAAATAGCATACAGCTCAGTGAACACAACAGCTAAAACCAACAAACTTAACTATATTGCTGATATATTTCTAAATATAGTTTAGTTACTCTCGAAGCGGTTTATCTTTATATAATCCATTTTGTGGTCTCGAGGTCATCTTCATGGGTTCCTCAGTCAATAACTTGCAACAAAGGCCCTCAAAATGAGTCTGTGAATCTAGAGCAATACCCGCTACTTCAAATGATGAAAGTAGCAGCATTAAAAAAGTGACTTACTGTATGCAAACTAAACACTCAATCCTGAGAGCGAGTTTGTTCACTCTGTTTTATGGTAAGGTTAGTTTTATTAAAACAGTGAAGCATCTACAAAGCGTGACGATAGACCAATGAACCAACAAACTTTTTTATTTCACGACTATGAAACTTTCGGAATTCACCCGGGCCGAGATCGACCCTGCCAATTTGCCGCAATTCGGACCGATTTGGAGCTAAATCCGATTGGCGAACCAATTGAATTATTTTGCCAACCGGCAAATGACTACATTCCTCAACCACACGCTTGCTTAGTGACTGGCATTACCCCGCAGCAGGCATTACAAAAAGGGATGATAGAGAGCGAATTCATCGACAAAATTAACCAAGAGTTTAGTCAACCAGGAACCTGTGGCGTAGGTTACAACAGCATTCGCTTTGACGATGAAGTGACCCGCTACACTTTATTTAGAAACTTTCTCGACCCCTATGAACGCGAATGGAAAAATGGTAATTCACGTTGGGATCTGATTGATATGGTTCGTGCTTGTTATGCGCTACGCCCCGATGGTATCGAGTGGCCCACTGACGCGAACGGTATCGTGAGTTTTCGACTCGAATTACTCACTGCGGCCAACGGTTTAAGCCATGCCAATGCTCATGATGCTGTTTCCGATGTGTATGCAACCATTGCTATGGCTAAACTGATCAAAGATAAACAACCTAAGTTGTTCAGCTATTTACTTAATATGCGGAATAAAAAGGTGGTTGCAGAAAAATTTGATTTATTAAATAACAAACCCTTAGTTCATATTTCCGGCATGTTTGGTGCCACACAAGGCTGCGCATCTTGGATCCTCCCTATCGCTTGGCACCCGGTTAATAAAAATGCAATGATTGTGGTGGATTTGAACCAAGACGCCAGTGTATTACTCGCGCTCAACGCTGAGCAAATTAACCAACGCCTTTATACTGCCCGTGCCAATTTAGCTGCAGATGAACTACCAATCCCGGTCAAACTGGTCCACACCAATAAGTGTCCGGTGTTAGCCCCCGCCAGTACCTTAACGCCTGAACGAGCGGAACAATTGGGTTTAAATCGATCACAATGTCGCCAAAGCCTCGATCTATTAGTTAACAATAAATTGCTAATTCAAGAAAAATTGAACCAAGTATTTTCGCTAGAGAGTGAATTCGCCGAGGATGACAATCCTGATACCAGTTTATACCGAGGATTTGTTGGCAACGCAGACAAAAATTTAATGCAAGTATTACGCGATAGTGACCCCAATCTAATTTCCAAGGAACGGTTTCAATTTGCCGATCCTCGCTTAAATCGCTTGCTATTGCGTTTTAAAGCAAGAAATTACCCCGAGTGCTTAAGCGAAGACGAACTTCAGCAATGGCAAGCTCAGCGACAAATCGTATTAAGTGAACAAATGAGTCAAATATTACCAAACTTAGAGGACTTATTAATTGAGCATCAAAATGACCCGAACAAGACTCAGATCTTAAAAAGGCTCTATGACTATATACAATTACTTTAAAATGTGAGCAAACAACTAGCTTAAGCCAAACCTTTCGCTATAATTGATTCACTAGATCACAACAATTACTGACGATTGATGGAACAAACTCAGCAATTAGAAGCATCGACAGTCAAGGCATTTGCCTTGGCGCTTAGCTTGTTGTTTGGTTGTATTACAACTTGTCAGGCCACAGAAAATAAGCAACCCATACGCCCTTCTTCATTATTGAGGCTGAGTGCAGAACAATTTGCATTGTTAGGTCATCTATTCGAACAGGCCTATCAAAAAACTGATTTTTCTCCCACCTTAACCAATAGTTACTTTGCAGAATCTGACTTATACGAACTGGTTGCAATTCCAGTGGTTCAAACGCCCTTTAACTCATTTCGTTTAGAATTATTTAGCCATATCTACGACCCTAAGTACTCAGTCTATACTCAGCTACATAAAGACTCCATCTACCATGGTTTGGGCCGTCGCCAATTAGCCTACTTAGCCGACAAATCTGAGTTTGCCGTTGGTCTAGGTTTTGTTGCCCCATTAAGTGAATATCTCTCACTAAAAACCATTATTTCTAATCACGATATTCCTGGTTATGGCGATAGTAAGTTTTCCTTAGGTTTTGAGTTTAAGTACTAAAACGCTAACAACTTGAAATACTCCAGTCTCCCATCCATAACTTGTAAAGCTCGATCCTCATTCACTAACTTTGCTCAATGCCTTACGCTCAATCGTGAAAAACCAAATCATCAATGATCAACATCTTTAGTTACCTTGGTATCTCGGTAGTTGAGTTAAGGTGAAAATAGACAGAAATGTTAAGTCAATGATCGTTGAGACAATTATAATCAAAGACTTGATACACGAATGATTGTTATCGCTCGCGAGCAATATCGAGGAACCTTATATGTCACCTAACAAGCTCCAAGATCCAGCCTTACTACAAGCCTTACAACGAGTTTTATTCACTGAACAAGTGCCTCACATGCTAAACAGTGCTCAAAGTGCGGCTTTATGCAAACAACTAAGTTGTAGTGTTCTCGAGCTTGCTGAAAGAATGCTTCCTTTAGCAGCAAGCTTCGCGGTAACACCAAAATCTCATTTTAACGTTGGCGCGATTGCTATCGATACACAACAACAGCTGTTTTTGGGCGCAAACTATGAGTTAGCTTATGGCCCATTAACGGGCAGCCTACATGGCGAACAAAGTGCTATTTTCAATGCTTTGAGCCATCAAGCCAGCTCGATAGAAAGTCTGGTAATTAATGCCGCCCCTTGCGGTTATTGCCGCCAATTCATGAATGAACTGGAAAATGCAAAAGACTTGCAGATCCGCTTTAATCAGCAAAACTACCGCCTACCGCAATTACTCCCTGAATCATTTGGCCCAGACGATCTTGGCATTACTGCTCCTTTACATCACTTAGCGCTCAGCGATGCACATAAGCCGAGTGATTTTGCCAAAGCCAGTTATGCTCCCTATAGCCACACCCAAAGCGCAATGTTCGCTTATCAAGGCGATAAATTGCTCGCTTGGAGCTGTTATATCGAAAACGTTGCTTTTAGCCCTTCTCTCTCTCCGCTTCTCACTTTATTATCTCAACTGAATTTAAATCATCTGAGCTTAGACAAAGTTGAGCGCTTTGAATTATGGGAACATAACGACAATCGGTTTAGTTTTAAGCAAGAATTACAGAATTTCGCAGAATATTCTGAAAAAACCATGACTCATCATGGTTACTCTAAAACATAGGAGCATCTAAATGTTAGGAACTGCGCTTAGCGTTTCTGGAACGAAAGTGTTATTACTTGGGGCGGGCGAACTCGGTAAAGAAGTTGCCATTGAACTACAACGTTATGGCGTTGAAATTATCGCCGTTGACCGTTATGCAAATGCCCCAGCGATGCACCTTGCTCATCGCAGTTATGTCATCGATATGTTAGATGGCGAAGCCTTAAAAGCCATCATCATCAAAGAACAACCGCAACACATTGTTCCAGAAATTGAAGCGATTGCGACTCAAACCCTCGTTGAGTTAGAGCAACAAGGTTTTGCTGTAACGCCCACCGCAAGAGCGACTCAATTAACCATGAATCGCGAAGGGATCCGCCGCTTAGCCGCAGAAACATTGCAGCTGCCAACATCTGCTTATCAATTTGCCGATAGCTTGGAGGACTGCCAACAGGCGGTCGCCAAGGTAGGATTACCTTGTGTATTAAAACCGGTAATGAGCTCTTCAGGTAAAGGCCAGTCGACACTTCGTAATAGTAATGATGTCACTGCGGCTTGGGATTACTCGCAGCAAGGCGGCCGTTCCGGTGCAGGACGAATTATCGTTGAAGGTTTTGTTGATTTTGACTACGAAATCACCTTACTCACGGTAAGTGCCATCGATGGCATTCATTTTTGCGCACCTATTGGCCATCGCCAACAAGATGGTGATTACCGCGAGTCTTGGCAGCCACAACAAATGTCTGAGCAAGCGCTGGCTAAATCTCAAGAAATAGCGCATAAGATTGTTAGCGAATTAGGCGGCTATGGTCTGTTTGGTGTTGAACTATTTATTAAAGGCGACCAGGTTTACTTTAGTGAGGTTTCCCCTCGCCCACATGATACTGGAATGGTGACTTTAATTTCTCAAGACTTATCTGAATTTGCCCTGCATGCCAAAGCCATCTTGGGCCTGCCGATCAAACAAATCCACCAATTTGGCGCCAGCGCTTCGGCGGTGATCATGGGAGAAGGCCAATCCAAAGATATTAAGTTTAGCGGATTAAGCGAAGCTTTAGACTTAGCCAATAGCCAGGTACGCTTATTTTCTAAACCCGAAATTAATGGCCAACGCCGCTTGGGCGTCGCGCTCAATCGCGCCGATAGCATCGAGCAAGCGGTTAGTCATGCCAAACAAATTGCAGCAGCGGTCAAGGTTCATTACTAACAATGACGGCGGACTCATTTTCTTTAAATGAAGAGGAGCTGGCGCTATTATTAGCGCCAACTACTCTACCCGCTAATTCAAAGCTACTCCGAGTATTGTGGTTTCAGCAGCCTCTTTTTCAAGTCAATTATCCTATCGATCATATTCAAGTCTCTCACTTAGAAGAGCTACAGCTGCAACTTCAACAAACCAACGAATTTGATGCCATTGTATTTAACTGCATCCAACTCAATAGTGCTCAGTTAAGCCTGTTAGCTAACTTGCTAGAAGAGCAATCGCAAATGTCGGTATTTTTGGTTGGCAAACTGCCAGATATGGCCTTCGATATTGCGGATTTCACCTACTGCGCTGAACAAATTGAGTTTGAAGAACAATTCACTTTCTGGTGTTACAAAATTAATCGGCAATATCAACGATGGCTCAATAATAAACGACTTTACTGGTATAGTCCGGAGCCAGACTCATCGTTCGCAGAACAACTGTCCCACTTACAATTTACCAATAATCACCGCTGGTGGCCCCAACAAGAGAATTTAAGACATCAATTACGGCAGGCCAATCTAGTATTAGTCGTGGTATATGACAATGACCCTAATTTGGTTGAGGTTATCGAAATCTTAGCTTCTGTACTACATCGCCCCGGCTTATTTTTAGTTTTTCAAAGCAACTCTCGACTACGCAGTAGCATTATTTTGCTAGCAAAACATTATGGCTTAAATCTCTACACCTGTTTCGAGCAAAGCTTATTCCAACAACAAGTGGCTTACCTGAGCCGTCAATTTTTCCGACGTTACCGCCATAAACTCAACCAGCAAGAACAAGCCGCCGAGCATCGTTGTTACCTGATTAAAAATATTGATGATCAACAATTATTTGGTTATTGGGATTGGCCTATTCTCCAGCAACCAACCGACTCCGATAGACCATCAAGCAAGCCAGCGCTATTCAATGCCAACTATTGGCCGTATTTTAAACAGCAGCTAACAAGCAATCACGCTTCCCTGAATCACCTCGCAACGCATTATCCTCAACAAATTTTAGTCTTTAGTCCAGATTTACCGATGGATCATCTTTCGAGATTAATCCGCTTAAAGCAACAGCACTTTCAACTGGCTTGGCAGCCCAACTTAATCGCTCAATTAAAGAACCAAGTAACCGTATTCGAACTGATCGACATCTTGGTATTATCCTTAGATATGTGGATCTTACTGAATATCAACAACGATAATAAAGACTTTTGGCAACAACTAAAGCTGCATTGCCAGGAACATCATATTGCGCTTGCCATTCTTGGCGTACAGCCTAATCTAATTCAATACTGGCGAGATAAAGGCTTTGATTTATTGATCCATCGAGAAGAAGATCAAATCGTTAAGCCGAAGGATAGTTGATGTTGGGAGGAATGATTCATTGTAAGGGGTGATTGCTTACCTTTGATTGATTCAAGAGTGTATAAAAATGGCAGGCATGCCAAAAAATTTAGCATGCCTCAATCACAATTATTTCAATCATTAAGCTACTGGTGTTAACCAATCGAGTAAATTAGCACGTTTTCCAGTCACGGCTTCAAAATAGGTCGATTGCAACTGCTCGGTAATTGGGCCACGTTGACCATTACCAATTTGACGGCCATCCAATTCGCGAATTGGTAATACTTCAGCCGCAGTTCCAGTAAAGAAAGCTTCGTCAGCGATATACACTTCATCGCGGGTAATTCGTTTTTCAATCACTTGATAACCATAGCTTTGCGCAATTTGAATGACGGTTTTGCGAGTAATCCCATCTAAGCAAGAGGTTAACTCCGGTGTATAGATAACACCATCACGCACCATAAAGAAGTTTTCACCACTGCCTTCTGCAACGTAACCTTCTGGATCGAGTAACAAAGCCTCTTCACAACCACAATCCAAGGCTTCTTTTAAAGCCAACATCGAATTAATATAATTACCATTGGCTTTGGCTTTCGTCATTGCAATATTCACGTGATGGCGAGTATAAGACGAGGTGCGGATCTTAATCCCCAATTCTTTAGACTCTGGTGACATATAAGCTGGCCATTCCCAGGCAGCAACGATCACGTGGGTACTTAAATTATCAGCCCGTAAGCCCATTCCTTCCGAACCATAGAAACACATTGGACGTAAGTAGGCATGCGCAAGTTTGTTTTCTCTTACCACTGCCCGCTGCGCTTCATTTATGTCTTGTTTAGAATAAGGCAGCTTCATATTTAAGATGTGCGCAGAACGGAATAGACGATCAGTATGTTCTTGCAACTTAAAGATACACGCGCCCTGATCATCGGTGGCATAAGCCCTCACGCCTTCAAACACACCTAAACCATAATGTAAGGTATGGGTTAACACGTGAACTTTCGCTTCGCGCCAAGGTACCATTTCACCATCAAACCAAATCAATCCGTCGCGGTCTGCCATCGACATATGTGCGTCTCCTAATTACTGTCTTCTTATCATCAGGCTACCATCATATTGGAGTCATTGTGCCGCTGCAACAGGTCTCACAATTCTAGACCATAAGGTCGGCCATAAGCAGTGATTAAATTCAAAACTAAGTTTGCGATAGTTGATTGATGAGACTTGATGGACGGACTCGAAAAACGTTTGCGACGCGGTTTAAACATGGTGCCAATCTAACTGATTATTAGTTCGTTCTTGCTGAGCTAAATCACCGTTAACTGCGTGATGTATCTAGTGATTAGAGCCACTCGTTACTGCACTTCGTGCCTAGTATCAGCAGCTTTATTCTGCGCAATAAGTTGAGCATATAATGAATCAGATTGGTATTAGATAGAACCATCACAACGATGATGAAAACGGCTTAGAAGATGAAGCCTTAGCTCAAACTTAGAGGGAGGGGGTAATTAAAACAAAAATAACTACCCGCGGGGAATTTAAGCGACTTGGTAATATTTAGGTGTCACTTCTAATTGTTTGTTGATGATCTGTTTCGCCATACGCGCACAACGACCGCATTCGGAAGCAACCCCGAGCTGTTCACGCACGTCGCTCAAACTTTCGCAGCCTTGTTCAACCGCCTGCTTAATTTGCTTATCTGTGATGCTATGACATAAACATACAAACATGAATTAATCCTCATCCCCATCAATAGCTAAATTATATTGCGAACTATTATCATTCGCAATATTTTTTTACAATTTAGCAGGAAATCAGATAATCGCCACTGTAGATCTATAATAAACCAACTAAAATTTACAGCGCAATTAAGCCATGTAGCTTGTTTAAACAGGGTTATCGACATCGATAAAACGAACATCTAACTGATGCTGCTCGGCGAGCCATTCTCCTAAGGCTTGAACCCCATAACGTTCGGTGGCATGGTGCCCAGCTGCAAAATAATCAATCTGCATCTCTCTGGCAGTGTGTACCGTATTTTCAGAGATCTCTCCGCTCACAAAGGCATCAAGTCCCTGCTCCGCTGCTAAACCTAAATACGACTGGCCACCACCCGTGCAAATACCCACTTTATGAATTTTTCGCTGATTCGAAATATGTAAGGGCTTACGCTGTAACACGGCTTCGATCTGCGCAGCAAAAGCCTCTCCGGAAATGGGTTCCGCCAACTTGCCTACCATCGCCACGCTGCGAGGATCCCAGGGTTCTAAACCCCGTGTCAATGTCATGCCCAGTCGCTTAGCCAATTGAGCGTTGTTGCCTAATTCCGGATGAACATCTAAAGGTAAGTGATAGGCATAGAGATTAATATCATGCTTGAGCAAAGCCTGCAGGCGAAGGCGCTTCATACCAGTGACAACCGCTGCTTCATTTTTCCAGAAAAAGCCATGATGCACTAAAATAGCATCAGCTTTATGAGCAATCGCCTGATCGATCAAGGCTTGGCAAGCCGTCACCCCGGTAACGATGCGCTGCACCGATTCACGCCCTTCAACCTGTAGACCATTCGGGCAATAATCTTTAAATTTAAAGCTATCGAGATGTTGATTCAGGATATTTTCTAATCGAGTATTTTTCATTCGGCTCACTCACAATGGTTTGTCTGTATTGTAAGTAGCAGCAAGCTCTAGAAACAAGTACTTAGCCTAAATATCATCACTGTAGCTCACTTAATACAGAACAAACTGATTGATCCGCTCAGCCTGCTGCATCCAAGCTGGCAAATTATTACGTTTAACCCATTGTCGATGTAAGGCACTATAAAATGGAGCTCGTAATCCTAATAGTGCGATCCATGGGAACAATAGAGTACCCACAAGTAGTAATACACTACGACGCAGCCAAATAAGCGGGAGAGAATATTGTTTACTCATAGAACGACCTCAACTGGTTAGACCAGAAAATATTAGCTGCATTTTAGTAATTAAACTACAAAAATCGTTGAAATTGACTAAAAAAAACACTTATAGTTTGATTATTTGTAAATATAATAACAAAAGAGAAACATAAATGGATTCAAATACCTTGCAAGAAGATTTGCAATGGTGCTTAAATGCACGGCCATTACTTCCCTATTCGCTACCCTATAGTGTAAATCTGGCTTGGCAGCAGCAATGGAAAAGTGCCCTATTCAACCAATTAAACAGATTACCTTCGATTAAACCTCACCCACGTTTAGGTTTATATTTTGAACAGCTATGGCGAGCCTTAATAAAACGACATCCCGATTGGCAGTTATTAGCCGATAATATCCCCGTACAAGAAAATGGAAAGACGCTGGGTGCGATTGATTTCTTACTCGTAAATCATCGGCAGCAAAAGGTTGAACATTGGGAATTAGCCCTAAAATTTTATTTGGCCGTAAAAAGTAACAGTAGTGCCTACGATTATGTTGGCCCAAACCTGCAAGATCGGCTAAGCAACAAGCTAAGTAAACTGTTACTCAAACAGATCCCTCTCGGCCGTCATCCACAAATCCAAGCACTACGACAAGTTTACTCACACTATCAATTTAAACAGCGCATCATATTGTCAGGTTATCTGTTCGAGCAAGCGCCGGAACGCAGTGAAACACTGCAGAGTCTCCATTGGTATAGTCATCAACAATGGCGAAAAAATCATCGAGGAGAAGATTGGTGTGAACTCAATAAACAGCAATGGTTAAGCCCGCCTGCTCATCAGTTAGAGCCCATTAAATCAACAAGCTGGCAAATCGATCGGCCAGTGCAACTGTATTGTCCACAACAACAGAAAAGAATTTTTGTTTGCCCTGACGAATGGTTCATCAGGGCAAAAGCGAGTTAGGAATAAGAGATAACTTAAGCTTTATTCTCGTCCAGAGAATATTCGCGCATCATCGCTTCAACCGTTTCAACCATGTTGGTACTGCCACAGAAAAAAGGAACACGTTGATGTAACTCAGTCGGCTCAATATCCATAATTCGATTAAAGCCATCACTGGCTTTACCGCCTGCTTGCTCAATAAGGAAGGCCATTGGGTTGCACTCATACAATAAGCGTAGCTTCCCGGAGGGCGCAGACGCTGTTGAAGGATAAATGTAGATCCCACCCTTAAGCAAGTTACGATGGAAATCAGACACTAAAGACCCAATGTAACGAGAGGTATAGGGGCGATTAGTATTCGGTTCAATCTCTTGACAATATTTGAGGTACTTCTTCACCCCAGTTGGAAACTTAAGGTAATTCCCTTCATTAATCGAATAGATAATCCCATCTTTAGGGATCGTCATGTTCTCGTGGGATAAATAGAATACACCTAAAGATGGATCGCAGGTAAAACCATGTACGCCATGACCCGTGGTATAGACCAACATAGTTGATGAACCATAAACCACGTAACCAGCCGCGACCTGACGATAGCCTGGTTGCAAAAAGTCTTCTAATACAACAGGGGAACTACAAGGACTGATCCGTCGATAAATAGAAAAAATAGTGCCTACTGATACATTCACATCAATATTAGAAGAACCATCTAAGGGGTCCATCAGAACAACGTATTTACTGTCGATAGAACGAGTACTATCAAAACTAACAAATTCATCTTCTTCTTCAGAAGCGACACCACATACTTCACCCCTTGCTTCCAATGCCGCTTTAAACATTTCATTGGCATAAAGATCGAGCTTTTGTTGTACTTCTCCTTGTACATTTTCTACGCCAGTTGCGCCAATAATATCGACTAAACCAGCCTTATTGATTTCGCGGTTAACCACCTTTGCGGCTAAACGAATCGCCCCAAGCAGTTGGGTCAGCTCTCCCGTAGCTTCAGGAAACTGGTGCTGCTTCTCAATTATGTATTCACCCAGAGTTATCATTTGTATCCCTATTTATTGACTCGCCCATGAAAACCTTTTCAATCTCCACAGTTATTTTGCAAGTATTTATTAAAAATTACTAGCATCATTAGTCAATTGTAATACATATAAGCGAAAAAAATATTTGCAAATGCATAAAATTAACACTACTGTATATCCATACAGTAATTGTAAGGCCGTTAAATTTGGCATCGACTGAGAGCATGGAGCGAACAATGGCACAACAAATCAATCAACTGCTACAGAACAACAAAGTTTGGCAAGGTAAGCAATGGCATCGCAGCCAGCTAACGGTGCAAGCAAGCGGCTTTGAACAGCTTGATCAACAGCTCCCAGGCCAAGGTTGGCCACAAGGCGCAATGACAGAAGTCCTCTATGAACAACAAGGTATTGGGGAACTACAACTGCTGTTACCGGCCCTGGCTAAATTAAGTAAAAAATCACAATGGATCATATGGGTGGCGCCTCCGTTCATGCCAAATGCCCCAGCACTGCAACAACACAACATTGATATAAGTAAGGTGATTGTGATCCGCCCAGAACAGTGCAGCGATATTATCTGGACCATTGAACAAGCCCTTAAAAGTGGCTGTTGCAGCGCCGTGTTAGGCTGGGTTGATCATTTAGATTTAAAAGCCAGTCGCCGCTTGCAACTAGCTGCCGAACAAGGCGACTGTCTCAGTTATTTATTTAGACCTTTGCAGCAACAACAACAAAGCTCCAGCGCTAGTGTTCGCATTGCACTACATCCCAATAGAAATACTGACCAAATCAGCTACCAGCTATTAAAACGACGCGGCGCAGCTCCGCTCTACGGGCAACATATTCCTCGTCGAGTTTAATAGCAAAGCACTCAATGTGACTAAAGCATGTATTGGATTTACCTTGATTTCCCACAACTCGCGCTGGACTTGCTACAGCGCGAACATTCGCTCTCCGAAGCCTTAGCTATTCACCATAAGCAACAACTCTCTCAGTTCAACAAGGCAGCGCATCAGCTAGGGCTCTACTTTGGCTGTTCGCTCAATACCGCCTATCAGCTGGCACCACAGCTCCATCTCTATGAACAACAAACGCAAGTTACTGATGATTTGTTTCAAAACTTAGCCCAACAAGCTTTAAGCTATGCTGCGCAAGTCGCCCTGCACCCAGATTATGGCCTATTTATTAATGGTTCTGGCATGCAGAGTATTTATCCCACCCCCCAGACTCATGCTCAACAACTAAGCATCATCTATCAACAACAAGGCTTAAGCTTTCGACTGGCCTGGGCCAACACCGCGCTCGCTGCTCGCTGGCTGGTTTGCTCAAAGCATAAACAAGCACCCTATAGAGGGGTCGAAACACTCGACGCTCTACCACTAAGCGCCTGTGATTTGCCAAAAACACAAATTGCCAGCTTACAAGCCATGGGGCTTTACACATTTAAACAGCTTTGCGCATTACCTCGCCCAGAACTGCGAAAACGTTTAGGAGAACAAAGCCTAAAAAGCTTAGATCAGGCGCGAGGTAAACAGCCATACCCGCTCGCTTTTATTCAAGCACAAGACCGTTACCAGCAAATGTTTCCACTGCTGAGTGAAATCAACACCACTCAAGCTTTAATGTTTCCTTTGAAGCAAGCTTGCCAACATTTACAACACTGGCTAAGAGAACGCCAGTATTGCTGTAATGAAATCGTCCTTGAATTATGTTTTCGTGATAAGGCCAAACAAAGGCTCCTGTTACGCAGTGCCCGTATGCTACAAAGTCGTCACGACTGGTTTGCCTTATTTCAGCTGAAACTAGAGACTCTGAGATTACCAGCGGCGTTGCTCGAGTTTAACCTCAGTAGCGAAGCGCTCTACCCTTTAAATCATTCGAGCAATGGGCTATTTGACCAAGACCAAACTCAACTCGATGATCTGTTATTTGATCAACTCAACATCCGTTTAGGTAGCCAACGGATCCATCGTTTAAGCTGTCGAGCTGATTATCGGCCTGAACTAGCCAGCCAATATCAACCCTTAGAACATACCTCTGCACTTAGTTATCCGAGTAACTTTCCTCGACCATGCTGGTTACTGCCCCAGCTTAAACCAATCAATATTGTGCATTATAAGCTGCTCTCAGCTCCAGAACGTATTGCCAGCGGATGGTGGGATGAGCACCAAATTAACCGCGATTATTATTTGGCGAAAAGTCAGCATGAGGCGCTTGCTTGGATATGCCAAGAGAATCAGCAATGGTTTTTACATGGTTGGTTTGGCTAGGCTGTTGCACTTAACTAATGATTTTTAATCAAGTACTTAGTCGCAGAAAAAGCGGCTTAATGCCGCAGCTATCACTCTCTATTCTCAATGAGGAAGAAAATGTATTTAGCCCCGCTTTCCAAATGCGCTTATCAACAGACCTCGTTTATTTTAGCGGCTTATCTATGACGCCATCACACAGACTCGGCCTCATACAAGCTGCGGTCCCATCATTACCAGAAATAGACAAGCAGTAAGATGAATACGATTCCTTTTGCCGAACTCAATGCTCAGAGTAACTTTAGTTTTTTATATGGCGCGTCCCACCCTGAGGAGTTGGTCGAACAGGCCCAGCAATATCAATATCAAGCGATTGCCATCACCGACGAATGTAGCTTAAGTGGTGTTGTACGCGCCCACCAACAAGCGACTCAACTCGGGATCAAACTGCTCATTGGTAGCCAATTTACTTGTCAGGAACAATGCCAAATCGTGTTGCTTGCCAAAGATCTACAAGGCTATCAACAGCTTTGTCGCTTGATTACAGCAGCTAGAAAAAATAGTCATAAGGGTCACTACCAACTCAACTTGAGTCAGTTTGAAAAAGACTTAGACAACTGCATACTGCTCATAAAAGCTACGCCACAACTAACGACAGCCCAGCTTCACCAGCTACAAACAGTCCGAAAACAACCGCTATATCTGCTATTGCACAATGATTTAACCGAAACCAGTCAACAGCTTAATGACTACCGCCACTTAGCAAAATCTAACCAAGTTCGCTGTGTTGCCTCCATGAATCCTCGCATGCATCTCGCCAAGCGGAAAAAGCTGGCCGATGTGCTCGATGCGATCCGCCACCATACCTGTGTACAACAGGCTGGATTTTTACTCTCCCCCAATGCCGAACGCCGCCTTTTAAGATGGCCACAACTACAGCAGCGTTACCGAGCAGAAGAACTAGCACTAAGCAGTGAATTGGCAGAACAATGTCAATTCAGTTTAAATGAGCTTCGTTACCAATACCCAAAAGACTGTGTTCCAAAGGGTTACACTGCCCAAGACTACTTACGAATACTCGTAGAACGGGGGGCAAAAAAACGTTTTGGTAAAACCTTAGCGGACGAGATCCGTCAACAGATTGACCACGAATTAGCCTTAATTAGCGAACTCAACTACGAGCATTACTTTTTAACCATTTATGACATCGTCGATTACGCACGGAAACAACAGATCCTGTGCCAAGGGCGAGGCTCAGCCGCTAATTCGGTGGTCTGTTACTGTTTATATATTACCGAAGTTCATCCCCAGCAAGCAGGTTTATTATTTGAACGCTTTATCTCCAAAGAGCGAGATGAGCCACCCGACATTGATGTTGATTTTGAGCACCAACGCCGTGAAGAAGTGATCCAATATATCTACCAAAAATATGGTCGTGACCGCGCGGCTCTTGCTGCCAGCATTGTGACCTACCGAACCCGTAGCGCCATCAATGACATCGGCAAAGCCTTAGCGATCCCTGCACATATTCTGCATAGTCTCAACCATCATATCGACTGGCGCGATAAAAGTTCCAACACCCGTGAAAAGATTATTAAATCTGGCTCACTACCCGCCGCTCACGTACATCACTTTGCCGAATTAGTGGAACAATTACGGGGCTTTCCGCGCCACCTTTCGCAACACGTCGGGGGATTTGTTATCGCGCAAGGGCAACTTTGTGACTTAGTGCCGATTGAAAATGCTGCCATGGCCGAACGCACGATTATTCAGTGGGATAAGAATGATTTAGAAGCACTACATTTAATGAAAGTAGATATTCTCGCGCTTGGCATGCTAAGCGCGATCCGCCGCTGTCTGAGGAGTTTGAGTGAACGGGAACAGCGCCGTATTAGCCTGAGCGACATTCCACAGAACGACCCTTGCACCTACGATATGTTATGTCGTGGCGACAGCATTGGGATTTTTCAAATCGAGTCGCGAGCACAAATGAGTATGTTGCCGCGTTTAAAGCCCAGAAGCTATTACGACTTAGTGATCGAAGTCGCCATCGTACGTCCCGGCCCCATCCAAGGCGATATGGTGCATCCTTACCTACGACGACGTCACGGAGAAGAAGCCGTTAGCTATCCTAGCCCAGAGGTCGAATCGGTATTAAGTCGAACCCTCGGGATCCCAATTTTCCAAGAACAAGTCATCAAATTAGCGATGGTCGCGGCCGGATTTAGTGGCGGCGAAGCCGATCAATTACGTCGCGCGATGGCCGCTTGGAAACGTAATGGTAAGCTCCGCTATTTTAAAGATAAATTAATCAACGGTATGCTTAGTCGCGGCTATCAACTCGATTTTGCCGAACGCTTATTCTCACAAATATTGGGCTTTGGTGAATATGGTTTTCCGGAGTCTCATGCCGCCAGCTTTGCTCTGTTGGTTTACATTTCTTCTTGGTTAAAGTGTCACGAACCCGCCGCCTTTTGCTGTGCATTGCTCAATAGCCAACCAATGGGATTTTATAGTCCTAGTCAACTGATACAAGATATTCAACGCCATGGGGTTAGCATCTTAGCAATCGACATTAACCACAGCGCTTGGGAGCATCACCTAGATTACCAAAGCGCAGCTAAGGGAGCGATCCGCTTAGGCTTAAAACAAATCAAAGGGTTAAATCGACATAAGATCAATCGCTTGCTACAACAGCGCCCCGCTCAAGGCTTCACTCATCTGGCGCAAATCACCGCCTGCTTAGACCAAAGTAGTTTAAACGCCTTAGCTTCAGCCGATGCTTTCGCGGGTCTTGCCGGTCATCGCCATCAAACACGTTGGAAAATGAGTGGTATCGAGCCAGATCTACCGCTATTTGCAATGCCCTCTGAGGCAAAAGTGCAACTGCCTGTCCCGAGTGAAATTGAAGGTATCACCCAAGATTATCTCACGACTAACCTGAGTTTACGCCACCATCCTCTGCAGCTGTTGCGCGAACACCAAGCCCTAAAAAATTGTTTGTCACAATTGCAATTACAAGGCTGCCAACACGGTCAATTAGTTACCGTCGTTGGTTTAGTGGTAGGACGTCAACGCCCAGGGGCAACGGCCGATGTCACCTTCGTCACCCTAGAGGATGAAACTGGTAATAGCAATGTGATAGTCTGGCCAGCAACCGCCAAAGCTCAGCGTAAAGCGCTTATTTCATCTCGCTTACTTAAAGTGACAGGGCGCTTAGAACGCTGTGATAATGTATTGCATATTATCGCCGGAAAGTTAGAGGATTGCTCATGGCTATTGGCCGATTTATCGATCCACTCCCGCGACTTTCGTTAAATGAAGGCTGAACAATAGGATATCTATGTTAGATCGCTACGCCGTAAAACTGATTAAAGCACCACTGGACTACGTCGCCAAGCATTTAGATAAGGCGGGTTTGAATGCCAACCAAATCACCCTCAGCGGATTTGTGCTCGGCTTAGCAGCCATTCCTATGTTGGCCTTTCAACACTATGATTGGGCCTTAGGCTTGATCATACTCAACCGTATATTCGATGGTTTAGACGGCGCATTGGCAAGGCGTCAAGGTTGTAGCGATTTTGGCGGCTACCTTGATATTGTCTGTGATTTTATCTTTTACTCTGGTGTCGTTTTGGGATTTGCTCTGGCCGCTCCTGAGCAAAATTCCATTGCAGCCAATGTACTCATCTGGACTTTTATGGGTACTGGCTCAAGTTTCCTCACTTTTGCCATTATGGCCGCCAAAAGAGATATAGAGAATACGGTATATCCACACAAGTCCTTATATTACTTGGGAGGACTCACCGAAGGTAGTGAAACCATCGCTTTATTCCTGATTTTTTGCATATATCCGGAGCATTTCCCCACCTTGGCCCTAGGTTTTGCAGCTCTGTGTTTCATCACCACATTAACTCGGGTCTTAGCAGCCAAGGCCACTTTTATTGATTCACCAAATCAAGGGCCAGAAACTCCAAAGGCAGGTGACTAGAAACGCCTCGGTTTATGCTTGTTTACCGTCTATTTTGTTGAATTGTCATATCCCTATAGGCTGAAACATCACAGTGAATGGGCGAAACCAAAGAACAAGAAAGATCCTGAGAATCGCTTTTATGACAGAACGCTCAGCGTAACCCAAAATAGAGAAAGGTTACGCCATTTCCTAAAGACGAGAATTGGTCTCTATCTACAATAAAGACCTGAGATAAGCACCAGGATTAAGCCACAGCACCTTTTGCCAACTGCTGTGGGCCCAAAGCTAATAAAGCAAGGTTTGCCTGTCGAGCTTGCTCTGCATCACCAGCCATAATCGATTGATAAATAGCCGTATGTTCAGGCATACAAGTATGACCATCCTGAGAAGCATATTTAAAGTAATGTACGTACATCACCTGTAAGACATTCGCGAAAGGAATAAAGAAGCAGTTTCCGGTCGCCAAATAGATTAAACGATGAAAACGCAAGTCCGCCTCGACCCATTCAGACCAATCTTGTTTTTTAGCGACCGCCGACATTTGTAAAAAAGCTTCGGTTAATGCACTACGTTGCTGGGACGTGGCATTCTTTGCAGCCAAAGCCGCAGCTTGTGGTTCAATAGCTTGGCGTAAAGCAATAAATTCATCCATTGCTTGCTGTTGCATTCCCAGGCCAGACATCCAACTCAATAACTGAGGATCGAGCATATTCCAGTGTTCTCGAGCTCTAACTCGAGTCCCAATCTTAGGTCGCGACTCCAATAAGCCTTTGGAGCTAAGATGTTTAATCGCTTCTCGCAAGGCCGTTCGACTCACCGCAAACTGTTCACACAACTCCATCTCGGATGGAATAATACTATGTTGCGCAAGTGCTCCCGATAAAATACTTTTAGCAACTTCTCTTGCCACTTGTAAGTGCAAACTCCGAGCAGCACCTTCGATCGTTGAAAATTCACTAGCCATAGGGATCCTTATACTTTCCTATGATTTAATCCAAAATAAATATGAAAACAGCTCGCTCATCTATAATGACTAAAGCGTCACTACGGTAGCATGATTTTATTTTTTCTCTATAGGTAATGATTTAATAATTTGATAATACTGTATTTTTTTCAATACACTTGTGAATCCGAATCCACAAATCGTAGTCGTAATTTTACGAAAATTGGTAACAGATCAGCTTACTTGTATGATGATTAAGTTTAATTTGACAGCCAATTTTAAAATCATCAGTACGCCCTATTTCGGCTATAACTCTCTTCACTTAATCTAAGAAAATTGCCATCGGGTGAGTGTTTAATGGGTTTGGCCATTGCTTATCCGTGAATCACAATCAGCCATTAAAGAAACTTGAAGCCAAAGCCCACCCTCAATATGCAATACAATAAGTTAATATTAATTTATGGCGGAGTTCAATCCATATTGAGGATGGCCTGTTGGTACTGCAGTGACCAATACTCTCGATAAAAACCCCGGTATAACCAGTGAGCAACTCTTTAACACCGCTCACCCAATGACAAGGTATGATAATACTCACTCTATTTTAGCCATTCGCGGCCGCAACAGCTCGACACGCTTTTGGCATCATAAAATACTCCGCTTGTTGCTGATCACTCCGGGTTTCTCCATAAGGTATCACTTGTCGACCTCGTCATAGCTGCTGGCCAAGTTCGCTACTCGGCTTATCTAAAGCGCCTTCAAGCATTTGGCGAAGCCCTTCAACTCGGTTTCAAGCATCTTCCGAGCGGTAAACACCAATAAACATAAACCTCATTGCGAAGCGCAGGCGTACATCGGCCCAAATGACATAAAAAACGAGTCATATGAATCACCACCTGATGATGTATTGAGTAAGGGGCTTTACCAAACAAAAGACGATATTACTGGTGAAAGCCACTGAGTGACTGACAACCATTATAGACAGCTGAATTAGTTACCGATTGTCGCTTGTTAAATATCGCCACACGCCGAATTCATCTAGCATAGCTTGATAGACGCGACAACTTGACCGACAAAAAAGTGGTATTACCCCCTTCATACTGGGTGTCACGGCGATTCATTGCGTTATACTTCTGCTGAAACTGAAAGCTTAGCTCAAACATTGGTTTTGCTGCTCTGTAATCAGTTCGGATGAAGCTAAACTAACAACCGATCAACACCCTCGCTACCGAAAAATAAGCAAGTATTTTTCGGTAGCGACAAATAGAAGGCACAAACACAAGCAAGGTTGCGCCTTCAAGTTTTTATCCCAATTGCTGTTTAAAAAAGTCTAGCGTGCGACTCCAGGCGAGTTCGGCCTGCAGCTCGTCATAACGGCCAGTGGAGTCATTATGAAAACCATGATTGGCCCCCTGATACATATGCATCTGGTAAGCAACCTTGTTCGCCAGCAGATCTTGTTCATAATCGGGCCAGGTAGCATTCACCCGTTTATCTAACTCAGCCAGGTGGATCAACAAGGGCGCTTTAATATTTGACCGAAGCTCTTTCGCGGATGGCGTTCCGTAAAATGGTACGCCTGCATTCAGCTGCTTGGCCATTCTTGCTGCTAGCATATTCACCACATAACCACCAAAACAAAAACCAACCGCGCCCAACTTGCCGTTACTGGCGGGATGTTCCTTCAAAAAAACGGCGGCGGCCAAAAAGTCTTGTTCAATTTTACCTTTATCAAGGGACTTTTGCATACTACGCCCTTGATCATCATTCCCCGGATAGCCGCCTAATGTATGCAATGCATCGGGTGCAAATGCAATATAGCCAGCCTTGGCTAAGCGCCGCGCAACGTCTTTAATATAAGGATTTAAGCCCCGGTTTTCATGGATCACTAAGATCACCGGCAGCGGTTTGTCGGCATTCTTCGGTGTGACCAGATAACCTCGCCCTTCACCATGTCCCATTGGTGAATCAAACAAGACATACTCGGCTTTAATCTCGGGATCATTAAACGACACCTGCTCAGCCAAGGCATAATTAGGAAGTAGAGCCGAAGACAACATCGCCATAGAAAAACCCAAAGCGGTCAGCTTTGCCAAACGCGCCAGAAAGGTTCGCCGGTCAATCAAGCCATGTGCATATTCGTCATACCAGTCAAAAGCCTCTTGGGGAATCGCGTAAGACTGAGCATCGATACTTGCTGCTGTGCTAGAAAACTGATTAGATTGAGCCACTATCATACCCTCACGTAAAAATAAATTTGCATCCAATGCGACGGCTCACACAGTTGCTTCTGAGCTGCGGCATCTCCATTTACCAACAATCGTTACTCTGGTTCAGCATCAATCGATTGCCCAAACGGCAATCATTAATAAACGCCAAGCATGTTGCTTGTCCTTCACCCAAAACAGAGTGGCTTGAAGTACTCCCATACCACAACGATCAGCTTCACAACAAATCAGACAACACATTGGCTACAAATTACCAACCAAATATCAACATAAATGATCTAAGCAATAAGCGCAAACTATCACGAGAGATCCCTCAACCATCAAATCAAATGGTTTGCGATAAACAATACCGTACGCGCTTAGCTAAGTGCGCTAAACTTTGCGAACCAACCGCTAATAAAGGAAATCAAGTCAATATGCTGGAGCGATTCAAACTGGTAATTAGCTTGAGTGTTATGGTCAATGTTTCCGTGATGGCAGCCAGTCACCCTTGGGAGCAGATCAATAGCCCCTCACATGGGAGCCCTAATGCCATAGGCGCCTATAACCAAGGTTGTCTAGCCGGAGGCCAGCCCTTAGCGCTCACCGGTGAAGGCTATCGGGTGGTTTACCCCGAACGTCGACGCAATTATGGTCATCCAAGCTTACTCGGATTTATTCAAGACTATGCCAAAACGCTAAAAGCTAAGGGCCTGCAGAATATTCTCATTGCCGATATGTCAATGCCGCGAGGCGGACCATTTAGTCATGGTCATCGTAGTCATCAAATCGGCTTAGATGTGGATATTTGGTTTAAAACCACCACGGACAAACTCACGCCATCCCAACAGACAAACCTTAGGCCTATCAACTTAGTTGACTCAAAAAACTTCCGACTTGAATCTGCTTGGTCAAGTACGCATCAGCAAATGCTAAAAATTGCCGCGCAAGACCCGCGAGTCGCGAGGATCTTCGTTAATCCGGTCATCAAACAGCAGCTCTGCACTCACACTCAAGCCAAACAACGCTGGTTGGCTAAAATTCGACCTTGGTGGGGGCATACCAAACATATGCACATCAGGCTTCACTGCCCTATCGATCAACCACTGTGCCAAGAACAAACGGCCTTAGCTGAAGGCAATGGCTGTCAAGATCTGGTTTGGTGGAAACAACAACTGACGCAACCAGCAACTCTGCGTAACACTCCCCCAGCAAAGCCCAAACCTAAAGTAGACTTACCAGCCCCATGCGCTCAATTACTTGCTCGACCCGAAACCAAAGCATAGGCCCAATCATCGCGACCGCGCAGCTCCGCCAGTGCAACAGCTTTTTGTATATCGTAGGCAACCTGATATTGCGCCACTGTCCAACCTTGCGCCGTCAACTCTACAATGGCATAACGTGCATGCGGGCTAAAATTTTCCATCACATGTGAATTGGGCCAATCATCTCGATAAGCTTGTAAGCCGACACTGCCGGGGTTCACCAGCAATTGCTGCTCCCCTATGTTCACCACCCTTGGCGTATGGCTATGACCGCATAAAATTAACGGTGATGTTTGCCCTTCGAGTAAAGCTAATATTTCATGCTCTGAACGTAGCTGGGCAAAGCCTTGACTCACGTCATCTACGAGGTAGATCAAGTCATCCCCAGGGCTTGCATGACACAAATAAACCTGCTCGTTCAATTGCAGATCAAAAGGAAGCTGCTGCATCCACTGGAGTGGCTCAGGCCCTAAGTCGTCTAAAATAAACTGCATCGTTGGGTTCGTCGCGCAATCAGCAGCACTTGCTTGATAAATCTGGCGATCTTGATTTCCACAAATCGTCACAAAATCAAGTTCCCTCAGGCGCTCGTAAGTCGCCCGAGGCGCAATCGGTCCATATAAAATATCACCTAGATTGACCACCACATCAACCCCTCGGCTCTCAATATCTGCCACCACCGCCTCAAGTGCGTACAGATTGCTGTGGATATCTGACAATACCGCAATTCGCATCAACTCATCCTCTTTAAAATTCAACTTGGTCGCTTCAATAACTCGAGTCAAACAATACCCGTCCGTGTCTTAAACCTAATGGACGAACTGGGATTGCCGGTAAGTTTTTACCGCAAGCCTATGAAGTAACAGATTTATATCAGAAATTCACTAGAGTTAACCAGCAAAGTATTGTCATTGCGATAAACCTGAAGCTTGTACGAGCAATGGATTAATGATTAGTATCATCAAACAAACCCAAAAAAGAGAAGCTAAGCATTTGTCAACAGAGTCTATTTTGGGCTTAAGCGCCTTAGTTACATCATTGATTGCCGCCATATTTGGCTTTGGTGGTGGCATGTTATTGATTGCCGTACTGCCTTTATACCTAAGTCCAAGTACCATCATTCCCATTCATGGGGTCACACAACTCGCCAGCAATATCTCGCGAAGTTTGTTTTCGCTCAAGCACGTACAGTGGCCGCTCATCGTCCCGTTTTTAATTGGCTCAATCCTCGGCGTTGGTTTATTTGGCTTGCTACTAAGCCATCTACCCAGCAAATATATTCCTGCGCTTATAGGCTCCTACATTGTGTTGAACTTATGGAGCAGCAAGTTTTCTCGCCTCATCAATCGATATGAGAGTTATTACCTGATTGGTGTCCTGCAAACCGGATTGGGTTTAGTCGTGGGTGCAACTGGCCCTATCGGTACCAGCGTGTTAGCCAAAAAGCTGAGCGACCATAACCAACTGATTGCTACCAGTTCAATGTTTATGACGATTAGTCATTTACTTAAAATATTGGTATTTGGCTTTATCGGCTTTAGCTACACTGAGCATCTTAACTTACTGATAAGCATGGTGCTTGGTTCGGTACTCGGCTCTTATTTAGGGACCAAAATGCGCAGGCTGGTCGGAAATCAGCGACTCATATGGCTAATTAAAGCATTGTTAACTGGACTCGCCCTAAAAATGATATTCAGCGTGATATTGACTTAGAACTAGAATGCTTTCACCCTCTCTATGGTGAGGCTGATATCACTTGTATAAAACTTACTCATATCGTCGAACTAAAAAGACCGGAGAAATTCAATTTTCGGCTTAATACAACACACATAAACGCAACTATACGGATATTCCTATTTATGAAACTCGTCACATTCATTACAGCTGTTAGCCTTTTGTTCAGCGCAGCATCCCAAGCAGACCGTTTACAAGACATTCAAAAACAAGGCTACATCACCGTCGGTACCACTGGTGATTACAAGCCTTTCTCTTTTTACGATGGCGCAACGTTCAAAGGTTACGACATCGACGTCGCAAAACACTTGGCCCATGAAATGGGCGTAGAAGTTAAATTTGTTCAAACCACCTGGAAAAACCTACTGTTGGGCTTAGATGAAAACCAGTATGACATCGCTATGGGCGGCATTACACGTCGTATCTCTCGTCAAATGGCCGCAGAACAAAGTCAAGGTTACATGACTTTTGGCAAGTGCTTCTTAGTCGCTCAGGGACGCGGTTCTCTATTTGATACCTTAGAAGAAGTAAACCGTCCAGAAGTTAAAGTTGGGATAAATATTGGCGGAACCAACGAAAAATTTGCCGAAAAATACCTGAGTAAAGCCACTTTGGTACGCTTTGATAACAACCTAGATGTCCCCAAAGCTCTAGAAGCGGGGAAAATCGACGTGATGGTAACCGAAACACCGGAAGCTCTTTATTATCAAGTGATTAATAAAAAACTAGAAGCGGTGCGCGAAGACAATCCATTCACCAAAAGTCAATTTGGTTACCTGATCCCAGATGGTGAACAACGCCTGCTGAACACTGTTAACTTCATCATGGATGAGATGAAACTAAAAGGTATCGACCAGGATTTAATGAAGAAAAACTCATTAAAATAAGTGCTGATTAAAATTCAAAATCACTGCTTCATTAAGCATCGATGAAGCGGTGAGCCTTGTCATCCAGACGTTCACCTAAGTCGTTGATGTAAGCTAAGAGCACAAACATTATTCGAGCGGAGCTGGATCAATCATGACACGGCTTTTTATACACTAAGCGAGAAATTCAGATCTAATATTTTCAAGAACGGATTACGGCGTAATCCCTTATTAAATAGGCAATATAAATCATATGAATGTTTTTGTAGTTGGGAATGGAAAACTAGCAAACGAGCTACTCAGTCAATTGCAGTTTAACCAAGTGAAGGCTTGGCACGAAAGAGCGAACAACAACCCGGCGATTATTGTACATGCGGGTTCAGGCAGAGAACTCGAAGAAATCATGACCTATTGCCGAAATACAAATTCGGTGTTGGTTGAGCTTTCAACAGGATCGCAGATAGAGGAGATAGCTATCGACTTTAGCGCAGTAGTCTGTCCGAATATCAATATATTGATGCTCAAATTCATGCATATGATTTCAAACCACGGACAACAATTCCAACAATATAACATCCAACTAAGTGAATCGCATCAGTCAGAAAAAACCTCGGTGCCGGGCACTGCAGTTTATTTAGCGAATGCATTCGACCTGCCTGTTGAGGACATTCACTCCATCAGAAATCCAGAACAGCAGCAACACTTATGCGGAGTTCCTTCGGAACATCTATCCAGACACGCAGTCCATCAAATAACGATTCAAGATAGTTCATGCAGCATCTCCTTGGAATCGCGGGTGTACGGAGATTCTCCCTATGCATCGGGGGTTTTAAAAGTCATACACGCTATTGAGAACCACCAATTGGAGCAGCGCCTATATACCATTCATGAACTGATCGAAAAAGAATGGCTGTAAATAACGAGTAAACCAAAGCTATAAAGCTCAACTCAAAAGATCCGCGTAGTATTCAAAACCGGTGTCCAATTACCCCTCAATCGTTAGCTTAGGCCACTGCGCCAACCACGTTTTGGCCTGTATTCGCTGCTCAAAGACTTCACGAGACCGCTTAGGATTATGGGTAATGTTCAATTGAAATAACGACTCAAAGCCAAAGGCCGAAACACACTCATAGCCTTGAGAAGTTTTACGGATCGCCACCGCTGTTTCTTTTTCCGGCCAAAAACTCATTGCATCCAAAGTACTTAAGTACGGTCGATCATGATTACGCAGGTGCATCCGGGCTTGGTTGCGCACCTGCCAGTGAAGCTGGGGCATGTAAGATCTAAGCTTAACTTCAAGTTTCAGCTGCCTTTCTGGATCCGTCTCCTCGGCATCAAAGTAAATCACATCCACATCATTGAGAGGCGTAGCAACTGGTTTATGATGCAGATGATCCCAAACCATATTACGCACAAAACCAGCCGCTAAATACCCCTGAGGCAAGCCAAGTCGGTGAACACAGTCAAGTGCCTGCAAACGTTGTTGATCGTTTTGCAGCAGCTGGATGATAGTTTCCATTTGAACCTAATTATTCACATATTAACGAATAACAACTGATTACTTTCTGTATTCACGACTGAGATGCTAAAACAAAACGCAACCAACAAGACTAATTATTTATTTTTCAACCAAATGGTAGAATTAGAAAATACAATTTGCTTACAATTGTTAGTAATTTCAAATGTTACTCCCCAATCAGTTGAATTACCGCCCAAGTGATCGATTTCTCCGGTTGCCGTTTGACTTTTTTCATTTATCAAAACAATTTTATCTGCATTCTGAGTCACATAAGTGGCACCACCATAAACCTGACAATACCCAGTACAAACATAGTAACCTGCGATATCGACATACCCTTGTTCGTTCATAACGCACTGAGCTTGAGCATTCCAAGAAGAAAAAGACAAAACGGCCAAAGAAATAATGCTTTTAACAAAATAATTCATTTACAACGTCCTTGATATTAAAAGAAAATATATTTTATAAAAAAATAGTTAACCGCGCCACTAAGCATCCTTATCGAGGCTAAGAACATAATCCCCTGCACGATTCGCAATATCTCTCTAAACTGGGTATTTATATAGTAAGTATTAGCCCCGCTAAGCAAAGCGCGCGCTTCGTGCTACAATCGCAAGCTTATCTGCGCTTAGTGCTATTTGCCTTAATCGCGGCCCTATTGTTCGTCATCTGAGACCCTTCATGCCATTTTCTAAACTTGGATTAAGTACGCCGATCTTACAAGCTTTGAGCGAGCGTGCATATCAACAGCCCACGCCCATTCAGCAACAAGCCATTCCGGCTATTTTAGCGGGTAAAAACCTGCTCGCCGCGGCGCAAACCGGCACCGGCAAAACGGCCAGCTTTGTATTGCCCATTTTGCAAAAACTAAGTAAAGCGCAAACGCCCCTGCGCGGTAAACGGATTCGGGTGCTGATCCTTACCCCCACCCGTGAACTGGCGGTTCAGGTTGAAGAGAATATTGGCCATTACGCAAAACATTTAGAAATCAGCTCACTGGCAATGGTTGGCGGTGTTGACGCAGAACCACAGAAACAAGCCCTAATCTACGGCGTAGATATTCTGGTCGCAACCCCGGGGCGCCTGCTGGATATGATCCATCAACGAGCCCTGCACTTCGACCAACTTGATACTTTGGTGCTCGATGAAGCCGACCGAATGCTGGATATGGGCTTCATCGACGACCTTGAGAAAATTTTGCAGCGCCTGCCCGAGCAGCGTCAAAGTCTGTTGTTTTCGGCAACTTTATCTCCACAAATTAAGCGCTTAGCCAAAACGACTATCGAAAATCCGCTGGAAATCAATGTGGCGTCGTCTGCGGATAACAGCCCTAAAATCGAGCAATGGTTAATTACCGTCGACAAAGACAAAAAGTCGGCATTACTCAGCCAGATGATCGTTGATAACAACTGGCAACAGGCGCTGATCTTTATTCAAACCAAACATGGCTCGGCCAAACTGGTGAGCCAATTGGAGAAGCGTGGCATTCAAGCCGAAGCCTTTCATAGCGGCCGAAGCCAGGCCTCACGTAGTAAGTTACTCGCCGATTTTAAATCTGGTGAAGTCCAGTTTGTGGTGGCTACTGGTATTGCAGCGCGCGGCATCGACATCGATGAATTAAGTCGTGTGGTCAATTATGATCTGCCCGATCAAGCCGACGACTATATTCATCGCATCGGCAGAACCGGCCGGGCTGGCGCTGTTGGCGAAGCGATCTCTTTTGTCTCAAAAGATGACTTTAGAAACCTTTGTTCGATTGAGAGTCGCCTCGGTCAGCTGATAGAACGCCGGGTCGTTGAAGGCTTAGAGCCGAAAAAAGAAGTGCCAATTTCTATCCTGAATTATCGGCCCAAATCAAACAAGGGTTCGGGGCATTACAAGCCAAGAAACAAAGTCAGCCACTAAACCCGCGAGCCAATCACAAACTAAATGTTGCAAAAGGCCTTGTCACTGACAAGGCCTTTTTGTAGCTCGGTGATTGCAAACGACAGCGTCTAGCGACCAACACGGTCTCTAAACCACAGCTTCAAAAAATCGGTGATTGCAGCAGCTCGGCAGGTTTGCGCTCAATTAGGATCTGACCTTGGCGCACCGACAACAATACCTCACCTTGCTTTTGCAAGACCTCGACATCATTCCCACCTTCTAATACGATGAAATTTGCTGGTTTGCCCAGCTCAATACCGTATTCATCTTCTACCTGTAGGGTTCTTGCACCATTATCAGTGATCAAATCTAAACAGTTTTGAAGTTCACTGTAGCCCATCATATGGCAGCTGTGGATCCCCGAGTCCAATATCCGCAACAGCTTACCGTTGCCAAGGGTATACCAAGGATCTTGGATGGAGTCTTGGGCAAAACATACATTTAAACCGGCTTCACGTAGTTCTTTAACCCGAGTGATACCACGCCGCTTGGGGTAGCTGTCGAAACGACCTTGTAAATGAATGCTCTCGGTTGGACAAGAAACAAAATTGATTTTCGACATTTTTAGTAAGCGAAACAGCTTGGAGCAATAGGCGTTATTATAGGAATGCATGGCAGTGGTATGACTGGCGGTTACCCGTGGTCCTATATTGGCTTCCAAGGCCGCGGTGGCGAGAACCTCCAGAAAACGCGCCGCATCGTCATCAATTTCATCACAATGCACATCGACCAACTTACCGGTTTGCTGCGCCAACTCTATCACCCAACGCATCGATTCCACCCCGTATTCACGAGTAAATTCAAAGTGCGGGATCCCACCAATCACGTCGGCGCCCTCTTCCAACGCCTGTAGCATTAACTCGCGACCATTGGGATAAGACCAAATACCTTCCTGAGGAAACGCCACGATTTGCAACAATATCTTATCTTGAAGACGAGACTTGAGCTTAGCAATCGCTTTTAGCGCCACTAACTGCGGATCGGTAACATCCACATGGGTACGAATATACTGCACGCCATTGGCCACCAACAGTTCGACTGTTTTAAGCACCCTTTGCTCAACATCTTCGGCACTTAACATCGGTTTGCGCTCGGCCCAACGTTCGATCCCCTCAAATAACGTTCCGCTCATATTCCAATTGGGTTGCCCTGCCGTGAGGGCTGCATCAAGGTGAATATGTGGTTCAACGAAGGGGGCGCAGCAAAGATTTCCCTTAGCATCATAACTACCTGCACCGATCGCTAGGGTATTTTGTTGTTGCTCTATTTGGCTAAAGCAACCATCACGAATGCTGATACTAAATAGCGATTCTTGGCCACGTAGCCGAGCATTAATAATTTTCATCGGATGATCATCCATAGTGATTGTTCTCATCTAAAATCAAGGCTTCCATCATCAGCGCATTTTGTAGCGCTAAACGCTGTTGCGCATTGTTTAGTTGCCGCTGGCTTAAGCTTTCAAACTTTTGCAGACGATGCTGCAGGGTATTGCGATGAATACCTAAACTTTGCGCCGTTTGTCGGGCGCTACATAGGTTTTCAAAATAAACTGCCAGCGTGTGTTTTAAAAGTTTCGCCTGCGGCTCCCGATTGGCAAACAAAGGACCCAGCTGCTGGCGGCAAAAATCGGCTAACAACTCATGATTGTCCACCGCAGAAAAAATTTGATTGATACCGAGATCGGCATAATGCAACACCGTTTGGCGCGCACTATTACGGGCAAATTGAGCAGCTTGTTTGGCTTGCTGCGCCGCCAAACCTAAATGAATTATCCCTTGAGGACTCGCACTCACCCCTAAAGCACAATTAAGATGAGCCGCCGCTAACTGTGTCGCAAGTTCGCTCCACAAGTGAATTTGTTGCTCGTGGTTCAAGCCCTCAGGATTTGCCAGAAACAAATACCAGCCATCTTGATACTCTAAAATCGGCAAACGATGGGGATAAGCTTCCAGTTGACGGTTCAAGCTAAAGGCCCAAGCACTTAAGTCGACATCATCGCTCACCATGGGCAGCACCAACGCCACTAACAGTGGCTGGTGCAAATCAAGTTCAAGACTGTTGGCCCGTTGCCGAGCTAAAGCGGGTAGTTTTCGAGGGGACTCGATCACATGGCTTAAAAACCAACGCAGAGAATGTTCGGCCAGATCGGCTTGGATAATCCGATTACAAATAAGCTCGGTGACCTTCACCATCGGCAAACTATAGGGTTGCTCAAACAACGGAAAATCACGTTGTTCGGCAAAGGCCAATACTGCCTCAGGGATCATAGGAATAAATTCCGAGCCGGTCAAAATCACAATACCTGCCGCGTACTTAGCTTGAGCCTCTACGATTAGCTGCTGATAATCTTCAACACTGCGTTGCAAATTGATCCCGGTAACAAAAATCAACTCACCGCCGAGTAGCCAAGGACCTACCTCGAGGTTTTCTGCCACATAGGGCCAACGAACTGAATTGTCTGCACCACCAGCACCGGCTCGAAGAACAAAGGCTTCCAATCCGGCGATAGCGGTGATCTCACTAACTTTTAAGGCCACATTAAGCTTCTTTAGCAAGGCTCGGTTGAGCCGAAGCAATAAACACCAACAGACTATAGAAGGCGCTTGCCACCACAATCCCTACCAAAGGCGCAATCCATGGAGAGAAATAGGCAGCAGCCGAACCCACGACATAGGCGGCTAAGCCTTGTAGATTAAATTGCGGTAAATTAACCTGCTCCAAGGCGGGTGGCGCAGCCTTATACTTCACCCAAAAATCAGTCATGATAATCGCACCAATCGGTGGAATAAAGGTTCCTAACAGGATCAAGAAAGGGATCAATAGATTATACATCCCAAATATGGCCAGCAAAGTACCAATGGCGGCGCCACCTACGGTGACTAAGCGACGTTTATCTGTTCGCAATAAGTTGCACCCCGCAGCAGCAAAATTGTAAATCGTGTTATCTTGAGTGGTCCAAATATTAGTAAACAACATCAATATTGCCACCAGCATAAAGCCTTGCACCACCAATACATCCACCACATCCGCCTGCTGATAAATTAAGGTGCCAAAGGCGCCAACAAATACCATTAAACCGTTGCCCACAAAAAACGCAGCCAGTGTGGTGTACACTGCGATCTTGCCACTCTTGGAGAAGCGACTCCAGTTGGTCGCCTGGGTACCGCCACTCACAAAAGTACCAAATACCATGGTAATCGCAGCGGCAATCGGCATCGCCTGAGTGGGTTCAACCGCAATCAGCTCGCTCAAGCCGCCGACATCAATCAAGCCTTGATACAAAGACAGTGCGATAAACACCAACATGGCAGGTACCGACACCTTAGACAATAACTCAATGCCTTTATAACCAATAGTGGCGGTGATACAAAAACCAAAACCAAATACCACCATCAAAGGAATGGTCAAACTCTCTGGCAAAGCCAGCAATTTAACCAATACGATCGCAATAGTCGCAGTGCCCCAGGCATACCAACCCACTTGAGTGAAACCCAAGACAAAATCTGACAACATACTGCCCTTCAAACCAAAGCAGTATCGTCCTAATAGCACCGAGTTTAGTCCAGTTTTATAGGCGACATAGGCTAGCCCTGCGGCGTAGGCGCCTAACAGCAGATTACCCACCACAATAATAACCAGCAACTGGGAGAAGGAAAATGCAGCACCTAAGCTACCACCAGCCCACATCGTTGCGGTGAAAAAAGTAAAACCGAGTAAAACTGAGGCCATCGACCAAAGACCTTTTCGTTGGTCATCTGGCACAGCTGATAAAGGAAAATCGTTTGTTTGACTCATGCTGTATCTCCTGAATATAAGTGATCCCTTCAGCGAATAAGTATCAAGAGATATGCCATAAGTAGTGCCTAAATCCAAATATTAAAAACTGTGCACGGCGAGCAAAGCCAAGCAAATAAAATATACCAAATGCACAAAGGAAGGACTGACGATACTCAACGGAACAATGAAGTCAGGCGTGCAGCACCCCGCCAAGCACCAATTCAAACCAAATTTGCCCAAAAAGTGTGCATCGATGGTGGTTTCCTTATCAGCCAGCGCTAGCTTGGCAAGCTACAAAATAGCCACTGATTTAATTTGCAACCAAACTTGCTGCTGGAGTTTCAATTGTAAGTGCGCCACTGAATATTCCGAAATCAACGCTTGAACGAGCTGTGAAGAACTCAGTTTTGCTTTTACCAAACACTCTCCCGCTCTTAGCCCCGGATGAATACTCTGCACTTCGGCAGGAAACACATTTAAAATTGAACTTTGCTGCGGCTTCACTCGACAAATGCTGACATCCCGAGCGTTGATCCGACAGCGCACCGTTTCTCCAGGCTGGCAGTTTTGCCCGACTAAATAAAAAGCTAAGCCATTCACCGTCAATTGAGTTAAACCATGCTCATGATTCGCGACCACCCTCCCTGTAAGCAAAGTATTAGTTTGGCCGCTAAATAGTGGACCGGATAATTCATTCAGCATCACTTCTTCGAGGCGCCCTTGCAGCACTACCCTGCCCTGATTGAGAACCACCACATGGTCGGCTAAACGCGCGACTTCATCCAGCGAATGACTAACGTAAACGATGGGGATCGCCAGCTGTTGATGTAAACGCTCTAAATAAGGCATGATCTCTTGTTTTAAACTGAGATCGAGGGCCGATAAGGGTTCATCCATTAACAATAACTTGGGAGAGGTGAGCAAGGCTCTTGCGATAGCCACCCGTTGTCGCTCGCCCCCCGATAGCGCTCGAGGGTGACGTTGCAAGAGTTCGGTAATGCCTAACAGCGCAGAGACTTCGCCAATGTCCAACTTCTGTTTATCTGCAGACAAACGTTGATAACCAAAGAGCAGATTTTGTTGCACGTTCAGATGAGGAAATAAGCTGGCTTCTTGAAAAACGTAAGCGATGTCACGTTGATAAGTCGGCACAAATTGTCCCGTTTGATGATCCTGCCAGACTTCGCCATTCACTGCAAAGTAACTCTGAGGTAGTCGCTCTAACCCCGCCATGGCACGTAAACAGGTGGTTTTGCCCGATCCCGAGGGCCCAAATAATACGGTCACTCCTTGGCTGGGAAACGTCATATTGACATCTAAACAAAAGTCGCCGCGATCGGCCACAAAACGAACTTGTATTTGTGTCATGCCATGACCCTCCGCCGCGCGGCATCATTAAGACTGTAAATTAAGAGCAAAGCGATAAAAGAGAAAGCCAACATGCCACCAGCTAACCAATGGGCCTGGCTGTATTCTAAGGCTTCCACATGATTATAAATTTCTATCGACATTACGCGCGTTTGCCCAGCGATATTCCCACCAATCATCAACACCACGCCAAATTCACCGATGGTGTGACAAAATCCCAGAATGGCGGCGGCAAATACACCTGGACGGGCCAGCGGAAAAGCCACTTGCCAGAAACTGGCAATCGGTCCGGCACGTAGGGTTGCTGCAACTTCCAAAGGCCGCTTCCCTATCGCTTCAAAGGCATTTTGCAGCGGTTGCACCACAAACGGAAAAGTGTGGATCACACAGGCAATCACAATACCGGTAAAGGTAAACGGTAAACTGCCCCAACCGAGAGCATTAAACAACTTGCCAACCGTGCCATTAGGCCCCAAAGCAAGTAATAAGTAGAATCCCAACACCGTCGGCGGCAATACCAAAGGCAAGGCGAACAAGGCACCCACAATGGGTTTGAAACGCGAACGGGTTTGTGCCATCCACCATGCCAAGGGCGTCGCCAACAATAGCAAAATGAGGGTGACTACGGCGGCTAACTTCAAGGTTAACCACACCACCGAAAAATCAGTCATCGACAACTATCCTTCATTTAGAAATACCAACATTTTCGAGCGACAAGGCTCATTGCTACTTACTCATTCACTTGATAACCAAAACTTTTAATTAAGGCTTGAATGGGTGGTGTTTGTAGGTAGCTTAAAAACGCTTTGGCCTGAGGATTCCCCTCGCCTTTTTTAAGGATCACCGCATCTTGTTTGATCGCTTGATATAAGTCACTTGGTACAATCCACGCCGAACCATGGCTAATTTCACCATCAACATATACCTGAGAAAGCGCCACAAAACCTAAAGGCGCAGCCCCTGAACTCACTTGCTGAAAGGTTTGTCCTACCGATTGACCTTCCACCAATTTAGGCTGTAATTGTTGATATAGTTCCAAGTTTTTCAATACGGTCACCGAGGCAGCGCCATAGGGGGCGGTTTTGGGATTACTTATCGCCAAATAAGGTAACTGAAAATTGTTTAATACCTTGCCTTGTTGATCCACCAAATCATTTTGATTCGACCACAACACTAAACGTCCTTGGGCATAGGTAAATTGGCTGTCGGCCAGCGCCATCCCCTCGGCAACCAGCTGACTCGGTCGAACTTGATCGGCCGCCATAAAAAACTCAAAGGGCGCTCCATTACGAATTTGCGCATACAGTTTGCCGGTAGAACCGGTGGAAATAAGCAGCCGATGGCCCGTATCTTGATGATACCGCGCCGCGATTTGTAGTAGCGGCTTATAAAAATTGCCAGCTACCGCCACTTTTAAGCCTTCGGCATGCCCCCCAAAGGCGACTGTTTGACCTAACAAAAAACTAAAAACCAAGGTCATTGTTTTAAAAATGCTCATATTATATTTCATGATGAAAGCTCCGTTGACAACTTATCCATAACAACACACAATGACCGAAGACGCAGAGAAACATAGCTTAATCTCAGTATTTTCGCTTAAATCTAAATTCGCTGCACTTTCACTAGGAACCATTGCAGCAAGCGTTTTTTGGTCGGCTAACTCAATACTAATGTCGTCGCACACCGCCCCACGAATCACTCGCGATACCCGTCCCGTAAACTGATTGTCAGCCGCCACCTTAAGTCCTTCACCTTGATAGAGCATCAGCTGCGGTGCTTTAATTAAACACAGCACTTCTGAGCCCAGTACCAAACCTAAACACTCCATGGACTCACAGCTCAACATGGCAGTGACAGTTAAATGCTCCGATACGGCTATTTTTATCACCGAATTAACTTGCCCCAGCTGGATCGCTTTTACCTGACCAAATAATTGGTTACGTGCGCTGCTGCGAAAGCTCAAGCGACGCATCAATTGACGAAAGTGTGCCACTTCGTGATTGCTAATTTTCAGAGGTTGACTCAGCTGCGGTTTAAGTTGCTCGAAGGCCTGCTGGTATTCTAACTCTAGCGCCTTATGTAAGGCGATTAAGCGCTTGGCATATTCGGTTAGTACACTTCCCCCCCCATTCTTACCGCCGCTTTGCTTAATCACCAAAGCCTTCTCTGACAGGTTATTCATTGCATCTAAGGCATCCCAGGCAGCCTTATAAGACATGGGTAAGGCGCGAGCCGCCGCACTTAATGAGCCGTGCTGTTGAATGCCATCCAATAAACGGATCCGGCTATCACTGAGAAAAGGCCCTAACTCACTACACAGTTTTATTTTCCCCAACAAGGGTTGGGTGATGACTGACTTTGTTGATTCCGTCATAGTTTCACCTATATAACGCTAGTGTTAAACATATTTTCATGCTGTAAACCAAAGTCTTTTGGATGAAGCGAATCACCGCTCAAGACTCTTCTAGCGTTTTACTGCAAGTCCAATTCCACTCAGTAATTAAGTTCTAAGGCATTGTATATAATGGAAATAATTGATAGCCAAAGGTTCCGTGGCTTGTCATAGTAACAACAAAATTCGCTATATTGTAAGTTATACGACGAAATAGACCGTCCAATACTCCCGCAAGGTCTAGGTCCAACCGGAAGCCAATCAGCGGACCACTTTACCGATCGAATCCTAGTGGTTTATGATTCAGCCAACAGCCCAGCATAAATCACCACACCGTTAACCTCAGTGATTCCGATTTAGTTTAAAAAAAGTGAACTGTGTTAGGCTAAGCGTATTATTTAGATCTGAGCCACTTGGCTTAAACTATCAACACCTTTGGCTATGATTTTATTTATTGTTTGTTTTTCAAACGATTATACTGATAAAAAATGAAATGGCGCTAGGCAAACACCACTCATAATGGCATAAACTATTTTAAGTTAATGCCGATAATACAGAATTAACACAACATATTTTGCTGCAAAAAAAGGAGAGTTTCATGGGAAGTTTTTTTTCCCCGGCGGTCTATCTGAGTGACCGCATCGGGTTTAAGTATAAATTCCTATTATGGACTTGTTTGTTTTTAGTACCTATCGCCTACGGCTTTAGTTCCCTTATTTTAACCATGAACGAAGATATTGAGTCTGCGAAACGGGAATTCTCCGGTTACCAACTTGTCAGTAAAATCCCCGAATTATCAGCCTCGATCGTGCAACATCAACACTTGATGACTTTAAAATCAATGGATAGAGAGTTTGAGCCTGAAAAACTCGTTTCACTCGACCAGTCCATTGATGGTATTTTTGCTCAACTCGCATCCATGATGTCAGAAAATCATCAAACAGAATTACAACAAGTTCAACAGCAATGGCTGGCGTTAAAAGGCAAGCAGCATGGTTCCTTAAATGATCTCTTAGTCGAACACGAAGCATTATTAAGTGATATCAGAGGATTGACTCATAGTATTGGTGCCGACAGTGGATTAACACGAGACCCCCAAGTCACCAGTTATTACCTGATTGCTGTCTCAGTAAATAATCTACCTATTTTACAAAGTAATATCGCCAGACTTAGAGATAAAGGCGGCGACATCGCCGATTTTGGGATCCTAGATGCCGAAGGCAATGCTGATCTCAACTTTAGAACCGACCTGGCCAACGAAGAATTAAAAAATATGCAAAAAGCCCTAACCCTGTTAGGCAATCATGACCCACTTTTCCAGGAAAAGCTCGGCAACCAAGCGACACAGTCTGTTGAATCTATCGGTGCGAGCATCTCATTAATTCGCGATAACATCCTAAAAGACCAGCAGGTAAAAACCAATACCGAGGCGGTTTTCCAAAGCACTCAACTCAGCCTCGATAATATAGAACAACTGGCGACGGCATCCATGAGTTACCTCGGTGAAGAACTCACCGCCCGGAAGTATAATGCCGAAAATAAACGGATTGTACTGCTGGTTGCACTCAGCCTGATCCTGCTCGTCTGTGCTTATTTCATGATTGGTGCTTACCTCTCCGTCAAACGTACCGTGAAACAAATTCGCTTAGTGGCCGGTAAAGTCAATCAAGGTGATCTAAGCGCAGATTTAGTGGTTCATGGTTCAGATGAGCTGGCCGATATTGCTCAAGATTACAAAACAACTCTGCAAGCCTTGCGTCATCTACTGCAACAAGTGACCGCCAGCTCTCTGGAAATGCTCAACGCAACTCAGCGAATTGGTGATAAATCACAAGCCGTGCGTGATGCGATTAATCAACAGCAACAAGAAACTCAGCAAGTGGCGACTGCGGTTGCCGAAATGAATGCGACCGTCAATAACATGGCCGAAGACGCGAACAAAGCGGCAGACTCAACGCTCGCCTCGCAACAAGCGGTGGTGAATGGGCAAGAGATCGTTGGCGGTACAATCACCACGATTGGCCTAATTAATGAGGAAGTGGTGACCACTTCAGATTCATTAAGTCAGCTACAACAACAAAGCAATGCGATTGGCAGTGTGATTGATGTAATTAGCAACATTGCCGAACAAACCAATTTATTAGCGCTTAACGCCGCCATCGAAGCTGCACGTGCTGGCGAGCAGGGCCGCGGCTTTGCCGTAGTTGCTGACGAAGTTCGTACCTTAGCCAGTCGCACCCAAACGTCTACTGATGAAATACAAAAGATGATCGAAGGCTTACAGTCTGGATCACTAAGCTCGGTGAACGCTATGGCCAATGCCAGTAATCGAGCACAAAGTGGTGTGGAGCAAGCGGAAGAGGCGCGTGGAGCCTTTAATAATATCACCGAGCGGGTGGATGAAGTGGTCGACCTCAATACCAATATTGCTAGCGCAATCGAGGAACAAAGCAAGGTGATGGATGAAGTTGAACACAATATTGTGCAAATATCCGACGGCGCAAATGCGGCCTTACAAGTTGCCGAAGAAGCCAGTCAAGCCAGCGAAAGCATTCGTCAAGAGGTCAACCAGCTACAACAACTAGTCGACCGTTATAAACTATAAACCACCAGACTAGCGCCCCACTAACCCGCTTAGGCGGGTTGGTTTTTATTTTTAAATCTGAACTTCTCTCAAGCGAGCAGCTAAGCATCATCAATAGCCATCACCATTAATGATGATTCGAACCGTTGACGAGCAGACTAATTCAGCGGAACTAGCAGCTTATGCATAATGTAGCTATCCACATAGCCTTGGTCAGAGTGGAGATAAGCTTGAGGTATCGTACCTAAAATTTGATAACCCAATTTCTTCCACAAGCGCACCGCGACCTCATTCGTCGACACAACAGAGTTAAACTGCATCGCTTTAAAGCCAAGATCTAAAGCAACTTGCTGTGAATGTAAACACAACAACGCCGCGATCCCCTTACCACGGGCAAGTTCAGCAACCATGTAACCGCAGTTACATACATGGCTGCCCGGCCCCATGGCATTGGCTTTTATATAGTAAGTACCCAAGATATGGCCATTCTCTTCATAAACATAACTTTTAAGTGGGCTAAGGCACCACAGCTCATAAGCTTGTTCAATATTGATATCTGGGTCAAAGGCATAGCTTTGCCGATCACTGACTATTTTTTGGAAGCTTGGCCAAAATATCAGGAAATCTGCGTAGGTGGTTGCTCTGATTTGCATATTTAATTTACCTCCGAGATGGCACTGTATCAGTCACCGTACCAAAACGGAAGCGTCCAACTAAACCTCACAACTAAAGCTCACAACTACGCTGCGAGGAGATGGTATTTTACTGTTGATTCAATAACTTTAACTCATGTCGAGGTTTAAGGCTTAGCAATTGATGCCCTAAAGGCTGGGTGTGATCCACGAAGAAAGGTAAACTCAGTTTTCGTTCTCGAGAGGAACTGGACAAGGCCAACAGGTATTCCCCTTTTTCCAACAGCCACTGCGAACCAAAATCATCAAACGAAGCGAGTTGCTCAGCAGTTAAAGTAAAACTCAGTGTTTGTGATTGGCCAGGTTCTAACAACACCGTTTTAGCAAAAGCCTTCAACTCTTGTTGCGGTTTTTCTAACTGACCTTGAGGCGCGCTGACATAAAGTTGAACCACTTCTTTTCCAGCTCGTTCCCCTGTATTGGTAACCGTAAGCCAAGCCTTGATTTCACCGTTAAAAGTAGCGCGATTTAGTTTCGCATTGCCGTATGCAAAATTGGTATAAGACAAACCGTAACCAAAAGGAAAAGAGACATCTTGAGCGAAGCTGTCAAAATAACGATAACCCACATAAATACCTTCGTTATATTGAATTTCTGAAGGCATACCTAATGCAAATTTTAAGTAAGGATCCATCACGATTTGTTCACTAGTCGCTTTACCAGGGAAGGTTTTTGCTGAAGGAAGCTGTTGATATTTTAACGGAAATGTCACAGCTAACTTGCCAGAAGGATTAACCTCACCACTGAGCACATCAACCACCGCATTGCCTGCTTCCTGCCCCCCCTGCCAAGGCAAAACAATTGCATCAACTTTATCCTTCCAAGAGGCGGTTTCAATCACATTGCCCACATTTAACACCACCACAACTTTCTTGTTTTGCCGATGGAAATGCTTGGATACCTGAGTGATCAACGCTTGTTCCGAGGGAGATAAGTTAAAATCACTCAATTCTCGGTCCTGAAATTCCCCGGAGTTCCGACCTAAGGTGATTAAGGCGATATCAGCAGTTTTTGCTTTTTGTTCAACTAAGGCTGGATCAATTGGCATTTCAGGGATGAGCGGTACTAATTCAAACATCGTTTTCGGTTTGATTCGCTTGGCTTTTTGTTGTTTTGCATAGCGTTGATAGATGTCCGCTAGCTCAGCATCGACAACTAAATGATGCTGGTTTAAGCCCTCAACCAAAGACACGGTATAAGCCTCGTTCACATCTCCGCTGCCAGAGCCTCCAGCGATAAAATCATAAGAAGTATTACCAAAAGCGGCTATCTGCTGAATATCTTTACTAAAGGGGAGCACTTGGTGGGCATTCTTTAGTAAAACCACAGCCTCAGCCGCCGCCTGACGCGCAAGCTGTGCGTGCTCAAGTAATGCGGGATGATCACTGTATTGATAGTTTTGCATTGATGGTGAACGAAATACCAATTGTAGTACCCGCTTCAGATTTCGATCCAACTCCGCTCCACTTAATCTGCCAAGCTCTATCGCCTTGCTTATTTCATCCCTATCGGGCTGGATCCCGGGCATAATTAAGTCATTCCCCGCCGCTGCCTGTTCCGCAGCATCATCTCCCGAGAACCAATCACTCATGACCATACCGGTATATCCCCACTCCCGTCGCAGCACCGAATGAAGTAAGTCAAAACTTTGTGAAGTATAGGTCCCATTCACCTTGTTATATGAACTCATAACGGCCCATGGATGGGCATTTTTTATAGCCAATTCAAAACCTTTCAAATAGATTTCGCGCATTGCCCTTTCGCCAATTTTAGCATCAAGTACCATCCGGCTGGTTTCTACGTTATTCGCAACATAATGCTTAATGGTTGCGCCAACGCCTTGTGACTGAACCCCGTTAACCATCGACGCCGCCAGCGTGCCGCTCACTAAGGGATCTTCAGAGTAATATTCAAAATTTCGTCCCGCCAAAGGATTTAATTGAATATTCATCGCCGGAGCTAATAATACATCAACCCCATATTCTTTCACCTCGTTGCCCATTGCTTGCCCCACCCGCTCCACTAGATGAGGGTCCCAAGTTGAAGCTAAAGCCGTTGCAATAGGAAATGCCGTAGCATAGTAGCTTTTGCGGTCGTCTTCTCGCGTTGGTTTAATACGTAACCCAGCGGGACCGTCGGCAAATACAATGGAAGGAATTCCAAATCGCTTAAGGGCATAACTCTCCCCCGCAGCGCCCGGTACTTTTTGTGAACCTCCAGAGGCCCCAACACTAAAGCCAGTCCCCGTTAACATGTTAATTTTTTCAATCAAAGTCATTCGCGAAATAAGATCATCTATTCTCTGCTCGTCTGGCAGCGTAGTATCTTCGTAGGGCTCAAGAAGCCCATTGCCATTTAGATCGGATGTTGCCGCACCAGCCGAGGCTGGCAATTGATACAGATTGGCGGAGACCGAAGAACAAATAAAAAATAGTGAAATACAAGCGGCCACCGATGACAAATACGAGGAGGAATTCATAGATTTTCCTTATAACTAATTCAAACTTAATGATGAGAAAACAATGCATAAACGGTTTAAAAATCGACTCAGCTTAAGATCCTATCTAAACATTGATTTATTCGGCAACGTGATGCTGCCGATAATGAGAGGGCGTACAGCCAAACTGTTCCCGAAAAAAACGATTAAAACTACTTTGATTGGTAAAGCCTAAACTCTGGCTAATATACAACAGAGAAAATTGTGGTTCGGCCAATAAACGAGATGCTTCAGCACACCGAACCTTTGTATAAATTCCTGAAAAATTTATGTTTTCTTGATTGAGCCGCCGAGCAAGAGTCCAACGGCTTATCCTCAGTTGCTCACAAACCAGTGTTTGCATCGATTCAGCGTGACAATCGATATCTAACTCAGTCCATATCAACTTTTGTAAGATTTTTTCCACTTGAGCTGAATAAGTAAGAGCCGGGCGTAACTGTTGTAACTGCTCTTCCGCTTGCTGCAACAAGTAAGGTTGTAAGGCAGAATTACTCGACTTGTGGGGTAAATGTAAACATTGGCGATGAATGTAATAACTGTTCTGTATGCCCGATTCCACCGAACAATAAAAAATTTCACTCAAGTTACGCTTTTCTTCAATCGATATTGGGAAATTTAGCCGCAAACCTAAATTCGCAGAGTTGTCATCCACATATTCACGAACAATTGCGTAAAAAACATAAAAATGATTAAGAACGACGAGTTTGGTGATCAAAGGATTATCACTTTCAGAATGATATACGATCTTTAAATAATGATCCTGAATGACAAACTCGATGTCATCACATTCTCCGATCAAAGTTCGATAGCGGACATACGCCTTTAACGCTTCAAGCAAAGTGGGTGCATTCCCACACACGGCTCCTAACACATTAAAGTTTGAAAATAAGAAGCTTAAATCCGGTTCTGAATCAAACTGTACTTCGGGGAATATAGAAGTATACAGTTCAAAAAAACGAAAATGCCGCTGAGCGTCAAGCCTACCATTTGCAACGCTAAGCTCTTGCATATTAATCCCTGTGCGCTGCAATAATTGACGCTCATCCACATTCGCACTGAAAACTTGCTCTAAATAAATTTGTGCAATTCGGTTGGAAACAGTTTTCATCCCATAAACTCTTATCTTTTGTAAAGCGCTATTATTTGCGGAGACCTCGCTAAAGGTTGTGAGACGGTTCATGCTTCACAATAATCAGATGTAACAAATAGTAAGTAATATGTAAGCCTCAGGTAGTCTGCGTGTAAATACTTTTCGCTCAATTTAACAACCGATACATGATGCGAACATTCAGTAAATCATGAGCAATTCAGGATAAAAAATTTTGCTGCATTCTACACTTTCCAAGCAAGAGATGTATCAATAGAACAAAGCTTAAGCTAGATCGATCTACAGACCTTAGACGATACTCACAAATATATGTAACGGATTGTAATATAGGGTAAAAAATGCATATTATTCACACTTCGTTACACTCGCACCATTTTGAGTGTTGCATGCTCCATATTGCAAAAACATATTTTCGTCTCCTAGATATAGTCGATGGTGAACCGAAATCATGACTGACAAATGATTCCGTTTACTCACCCCGAATCACAGGAACTAAGATGAAAATAACAATGCTAGTGTTAATCCTCACAGCCGTTACCTTCTCACTACTCAATGGCTGTGGATCCGATGATAGAATCTACTTTCAACCCTCTCTCGGCTATAAAACACTGAGTCTCATTGAAGTGGACAATTACCATTTTAAAGACCTTAATAGAGACGGGCAGCTCAGCCCCTATGAAGATTGGCGTTTAACTAGTGCAGAACGAGCCTCAGATCTCGTCAGCCAAATGAACACCAAACAAAAAGCGGGCTTAATGATGCATGGCACCTTGCCCCTAGACTCCGCTGGCCGCATATCCAGCAATGCGATGACACCTCTGCTCAACAACTATGTAAATACCTTTATTACGCGCATGGCTGGCGACCCTCTCGCAATCGCCGAAGATAACAATGCCCTACAACAACGGGCGGAAGCGATTGGTCTTGGGATCCCGGTTACCATTAGCACCGATCCTCGAAATCATTTTATCAACGATCCAAACGCCACCGCCGTTGGGGCTGGAGGTTTTTCACAGTGGCCTGAGTTATTAGGTTTTGCCGCCCTGAATGATCCTGAGCTGGTAAAAGAATTTGCCGATATTGCTCGTCAGGAATATCGTACGGTAGGGATCCATGAAGCGCTCTCTCCTCAAGCTGATTTGTCCACCGAACCTCGTTGGGGTAGGAGCGCCGGAACCTTTGGTGAAGATAACATAATTGCCAAAAATTTGGTGGGAGCTTACATTGAAGGTTTTCAGCGTGGTATCGAAGGGCTCAATCCAAACAGTGTCATCTCTGTCGTGAAACACTTTGCTGGCGGGGGCCCACAACTCAACGGCTTTGATGCACATAACCACTTTGGTAAAGAACAAGTCTATCCCGGCAGTAACTTTCAATATCATTTACTCCCCTTTGAAGGCGCCTTTGATGCAAACGTGGGCTCGGTGATGCCCTATTACGGCCAGCCTATCGGATTAAACTATAACGACCAGCACATTGAAGCAGTTGGCTTTGGCTTTAACAAACAAATACTCGACACTTTGCTGCGAGGTAAATACAACTTTAAAGGCGTCGTGCTCAGCGACTGGGGGATAGTGAATGACTGTAATGACAAATGTCAGCTCGGCTTAAGCGATCAAGAGCTTACCGATGGTGTGAGCGTTTGGACGGTTCCTTTTGGAATGTCCTGGGGTGTTGAGCCTTTATCAATCGCCGAACGTTATGCCAAAAGCGTCGATGCTGGCGTTGACCAGTTTGGTGGCGTACAAGATCCTTCTCATTTACTGGAAGCGATAGCCGCAGGATTAATAACAAATGAACAAATCGATAAAGCAGCGCAGCGGATCTTAATTCAAAAATTTGACCTTGGCTTATTTGAAAATCCCTATGTTGACACTTCTATTGTGACAAATTTTGTCGGCAATGAGGATTTTCAACGCGTCGCAACCAAGACCCAGAGCCGTGCTCATGTATTGCTAAAAAACGACGCGGAAACTTTGCCGCTCAGTCCAAACAAGACCCCGAAGGTTTACTTATATCAAGTCAATGCTCAAGTGGCGACAGACTATGGTTTTACCGTTGTAGATAAACTAGAAGATGCCGATATCGCAATCTTACGGGTGAATACACCTTACGAAACTGATCCGCGCTTACCATTTGGTAACGTACATTTTGGTCAACTTGGATTTTTCGACCAAACCAACTTGATCCAAGACCAAGACCATCAAGGTGTTTATTCGGGCAGTGAAGACTACGCAGCAATCCAGGCTGCCACTGCAGCAGCCATCCCCACGGTTATTTCCATTTACTTGGACCGCCCTGCTATACTCACGGCAATTGAGCCCAGTGCAAGCGCATTGTTGGCAAACTTTGGGGCTTTAGACAGCGCTTTTTTCGATGTCTTGCTTGGCAAGACACCACCGCAAGGACATTTACCCTTCGAGCTCCCTTCAAGTTGGCAAGCCGTATTAGAACAAGATGAAGATGTAGCACATGACTCGGCCAACCCACTCTACCAACTTGGCTTCGGCTTGAGCTATTAAATCCCTCGCCCGCCCCAACAAGGTGGGCATTTTCTTAAGACAACGACCTTAAACGACATTATTTGTAGCCACGGTATTACTCAATGTATCGGTTGATGATCCGCTGATAGGTTCCGTCACGCTTTAACGCCTTTAAAGTATCACTAAACGCAGCGACCAGTTCAGGCGCAACCGTATTTTTAGAAAAAGCGATATAAGTAGGAACAACCTCAATATGCGGCGACAGTTGTTTTAAGCGTCCCTCTTGTCCCAGCTCCTTGATAATATAAGCCATGGTATAATCTGGGCCAATAATGACATCGAGCCGCTGGTTAACCAACTTCATAACGTTCTGACGATAATCGGCAACTCTTTCTATTTTAGAAATGCCACCACTATCGATAACCTGCTCCCACATCGGTCCATAAGTCGCACCGCGTAGTACCCCAAAGCGATAGGCTCCCAGATCGCCTAATTGTCCATTAAAGGTAATTTCAGATTGTGCTTGCACATATAATACTGCGGCTTGCTCAATCAACACTTCATCACTGTAGTTAAGATAAACTTGTCGCTCTGATTTTTTTACAATGGCAAAAATTCCATCCGCTTTGCTTTCTTCAAGCATGCGCAGCGCTCGAGCAAAAGGATAAACTTCGATGGTGACCGATCGATGCAAACGGGCAAATACTTCTTTTACAATGTCGACCGCAATTCCCTTATTATAACCATTTTGTTGATACTCAATTGGCGGTTGTTCCAGAATTAACAGCTTCAAATGATTGGCATAGCAATAAGGGCTCAACAAGAGCCAAAGACCTAGGCTTAATCTCCATAAAAACTTCATAAAACTCCAAAAGTGAATGGGCTTAAAGCGAGGGTTCAAATGAATAAGAATACAGTTAAGTATAGAAAAGCGCACTGGAGTCAGCACTTAAATTAGAACTTACAACAACAGTCCATCAAGTTAGCTCGCTGTAATCTTGAGCCAACACCACCAGTTATGTTCAAGCCTATCGGTTAATGAGGACGAAGCGTTCGGATGGTTCTGTGCTTGTTGATGATTTAGACAAACCTAGATAAGTCGTGCATGAAAGCGGCTTCAAGTAACAATAAGCGCAAGCTGGTGCTTATAACCAAGGCAATAGCTATCGCCGTTAACCAAAGGCTAACGGCGATATAATCGGTCAATCTTAGTCATCAAAGCTGGCTTGGATCGTCTGCCAATCAACTAGTTTAAAGTTTTGGTTCAACTGTTGGTAGTTGGCATCGATATTATACCAATCCTGCGCAATAAATAATCCCTTAGGGTAAGCACTTCCCAAATTCGCCGATACCGCGTGAATTCCATCTGTATCACTGGCACCATCGACCCCCAGATTATCATCACCGATAATCGCAAAATGCCCCACCAAACGATTATTCTGAGCCAGATCGTAGGCCACATAAGTATTATTACCTTGGCTCGAAGCCAGTAGATATTTATGAATGCCATCATCATATAGGGTTAAGCCTTCAATATCGGCAACCAAGTTCTCTCCATCAACTTTGGCAAATAAGCTCGCTTGAGTATCGGCTCCTTCTTCGGCGCTAAATTGCCAGATTGCCTGGTCCTCTTCGCCTAGATATAAGGTAGCGCTACTGTCATCCACTACACAACCTTCCGGCTGACTGGCCACACTCAGCGTTCGAACCACCTCACCACTAAAGCCCCCCTCAACTGGTGTTAAGCGCCATTGCTCAACTTGACCGTTTTTACCATTCACAAACACATAGGCGGTATTGTCTGCCGATTGGTACATACACAGACCGTAAACTTCATCGAGTGAAGATTGAAGTTCCGCCGCATCTGGATGCACGGCATTACCCAAAGCAGCAAGCGGCACGATTGGATCTTGGCCATCAGCAGAGCGTATTTGATAAAGAGCGATGGTATTCAGTTCACGATTGCTGGCTGCCGCTATGCTAATGTCTTGCCCCGCGAAATTTTGCACCTTGGAACGGATATCGACGTTATTGGGTTTACCTTGAGCCAAGTACTGTACTTGCTGACCTTGCAAGTTATAAGCAAGCAAGCCGCCTTGTTTATTGGTCGCAATAATCAAGCTTTGTTCGGCATCGTCGGGATTTAACCAAAACGCTGGATCATCGGCTGCATCACCATCGTCGTCAACCGCTGCGGTTTCTCCTGTCGCCGCGACTAAAGCCACCCCGGAGAGGGAAAGTTCTCGATGCGCTAATACATCGCTGATTGGCCGAGCACTTAAGCCATTTTGCTGATTAAGCGCCGTAAAGCTCAATTTCTCATAAATTGGTTGTTCTAATTCGGAGTTAGCCAACCATAAGCCATCTTCAGCCACGGCTAACGCTTTGGTTTCATCGATACCAGCAACCCGCTGCTGCGAATTAAAAACCCAGTTATCACGCTGATAAAACAGTAGGCCTGCACCTTCATCAGCAGCAACTAAGTAACCTTTCCCCTGTGCTTGATAGATAAGCTCTAAACCTTCAATTTCTTGTAAGTGACCAAGTGGTGCCACCCCATCCACCAGCTGACGCTCTTTCACATTCTCGGGATTTGCACCATAAGCCCAAATCCCTATATTTTGCTCGGCGATATACAAGTTTGCCAATTCGTCATCGGCAATACATGCACTTAACTTCCCCCCCACTGAAAATTCGCGAACTGGCAGTGCCACTCCGTTCACATCTTGCAATCGACTGCTCACTTGGCTGCCATCAAAACTCAATTTAAATTGTTTCGCCATCCCGTCATCGGCTACACCAGTGACCATCAGCTCACCCGTGGTGATATTTTTATATAAACATAAACCTTCGGCATTGAAGCCAACATCAAAGCTGCCTAAATCAGTCAACGGCCCACTTTGGCCATCGCTAATCGCATAAAATCCGAAAGACTGCTGCTCGGGTAAAGCCACTGCTAAAATATCGGCACTGCCGGCATGTTGATCGCTAATGTCATAACGAATATCAGCGCTGGTCGGTGCAATACCCTGCAACTGCTGTAGCTGTTCTCCATGGCTTGAAAACACCGCTAAACCGTCGTCTTCAAGCGTCGCAATTAATAGGCTCTTGCTCGAGTCACTGTGATTAAACCAATAAGCTGCATCGCCGAAGTCATCATAAGTGAGCGTTGTTTTAAGCTCGGTGCTCAAGGGCGTTGTGACTGCAGCAGTTGTATCGCTGTTGCCACATGCGCTTAAACCACCAATGCTCAAGATAATGGTTAAACTACTTAATCCTAAATGACGCATTCGATATTCCTTTGTAATGAAGATTGCCAGCGACCTTAAGCAGCCCAAATGGCACTTTTATGACAGTAAGTTGGCGTACTCCCTGTACAGAGCGTTGAAGTGCACATACTCAACGAGAAGTGAGCTATTGAGACTAATTGAATCAAATTAAAACCGTCATAAAAGCGGTTTAAACTATGCCTAAACTATGGATCCGCCACGAATAACGGGGTTCAATGAAAAACAATATGAGCTAATCGGACTATTTTTCATTTTTCCCCGCGAGAGGCGAAGGTTAAGCAAGGTTAAACAAGATTGAATCATCGAAAAAATTTAGGCTACGTGTGTGCCGAACTTTATTATGCTTTAAAGCCACATCGCTGGTGGTTGTTGTTACAAGTGGTGAGCTTAGTGGGATTAATTGGCTTAAATGCTCACCATGGCGAAATAAAATCATGGGCTCAATTAGACTGGGTCGACATTGTTGGAGAAGGCGCGACGGCGCTGCTGATTGTATGTTGGCTGATAATTATTCTTTCAGTACGTGCTAAGGGTTGGCTTACCGATCTATTTGCTTGCGGATTAATCGCCATGGTATTAGCACTTAGCCAAGATCTATTAGATGAGTTTTTTCAACTTGAATCTGGGATCCGCTGGGACAGTTGGCTAGAGTCGATGCCTGTTGGATTTTTATTGCTCACCGCCGCGCTATGGTTTTGGCGGGCCGAACAACAACAAATTAGCCGTTACTTGAGCCGTCGTAAATTGTTAAGCCCTGCTCCGACAGCAATCGATGGTGGATTGAACATTCCTGGCTTTGAATATTTACAGCAACAGTTATTGCAACGCGCCAAACAGCCGAAAACTTGGCTAAATAACCAACTGTTGTTGCTAGAAGTTGCCGACTTTAATGCGCTCAGTCGATGCTATGGCGGCAGCGCAGCCGATAAGCTATTAATGACCATCACCGAATTATTACTGTTAGCTTTGCCACCGGATGCACTGTTGTGCCGTTACGCTGGACAACGATTTGCGATTTTGCTCAATCACTCGCCGCCACAAGCCGCGATACTCAGTCAGCAACTATCCACGCTACTGCAACATTTTTGCTTTCGCAATCAGCAAAACCAAGCAATTCACCCCAGTTTTCACTGGGTAAAAGTGTCAGCAGAACTTGCCGATTCGCCGCAACAGGCGGTTCAACAACTCCTAGAACAAGCTAATCAACAGCTAACGATTCTCAAACAAGCAAGTCATGGTGAAGTCCTTGCCAATTAATCTCAGCATTCAGGTCTTGGAAAACCAGCAACGTTTCATCCCCGCCGAACACCAGTTAGCCCTATTACTCGATCTGCTGCTTGAGCGCGGGGCTGAGCCGCACTTTTTACTCCGTAAAACGGGAATTTTTTATCAAGATATTTTAGGCGGCGAGCTAAAGATCAGCCCTAAACAATTAGCCCGACTATGTTTAAATATTAGTCTTCAGTCGAACGATCGAGACATTAGCTTTGTATTTGGTCAACGTTTGTTTCCCGGCGTATTTGAACAGTACTCCCACTTATTGACACACGCCCCCAACCTTAGAAGCTTACTCGGCGTTCTTTGTCGGCATTTTACTGACTATTTTCCACTGCTAAAACCACGCCTCGTTGACTGCCGCGAGCAGACTCACTTATTGTTTGAAGATCCCTTTGGCGAAAGCCTTCGACCCAACCAACAACCAGAACAACTCGCCTATCGGCGCTGGATACAAGAAGCGCTGGTGAGCGCAATTGTCTCCTTATGTGAATGGCGAGCCGCTGCGCCCCTGCCTTGGCAGATCCAATTTGATTACCCCGCCCCCAGCTGGCGGGCAGAATATCAAGTTCACCTTGGAGACCAAGTAAAATTTAGCCAAACTTATAGTGCCTTGAGCATCGCTCAACAATACTTGGATAAACCTTGGCAACAACATTCAGCCATCATTTATCAACTGGCCCACAGCAAAGTAAACCTTAGCCAGCACGACAGTCTACTGAGTATCATTCGTGAGCTGCTACGACAAAACATCAGCCAATTACCCAGTCTAGAACAAATCGCCCAACAACTCGCGTTGAGTCCAGCGACCTTAAAGCGCAGATTAAAAAGTCACCACAGCAGTTACCGCTTACTGTGTGATGAAGTTCGCCAGCAACATGCATTTTTTCTACAAGCGCAATATAACTACAGCGATAATCAGCTAAGCACCGCGATGAACTTTTTTGATGTCAGTAATTTTCGTCGCGCCTTTCGGCGTTGGTTAAGCCAATAATTGACTGAACATTCACTAATCAAGACTTTTCTTAAAGCGGAATGAGGCCACCACTAAACCAATGATCGTGAAGGCCACCATCCATAGGCTATCTCGCCATAAATCGCTCAAATCAGCACCTCGTAACACAATCCCGCGGATCATCCGCATGAAGTGAGTCGCGGGCAAAATTTCAGAAATCCATTGAGCGGCAACGGGCATCGCTTCATAGGGAAACATAAATCCTGACAATAAAATTGAAGGCAGTAAAATAAACACCGTCATTTGCATCGACTGTAACTGAGTTTGAGCAATGGTGGATATCACCAAACCCAAGGTAAGGCTGGCCGCTATAAAGAGCAGCGTCCCGAATAAAACTTGGCTGAGCGCACCGTTAATCGGCACCGAAAAAATGAAATGCCCTAAACCCAAGATAATGGTCACTTGAATCAATCCCACAAACACATAGGGCACAATTTTAGCGATCATTAGCTCAATAGAGTGGATTGGGGTCGCAATCAACAACTCCAAATTGCCCCGTTCTCGCTCGCGAACAATCGCGGCACTGGTAAATAGAATCATCGTCATAGTAAGAATAACACCGAGCAAACCCGGTACAATATTCACCGCCGAACGGCGGCTTGGATTGTACAACAGGGTCACATCAAAAGTATTAGGCTGAGTATTGATTCGCCATTGTAAATCATTTAAAGGCATCATCCGTAACTGCATAATAGCGGAGCTGACCATGGTATCTGAACCATCTACCAGCCACTGTCCCAAGGCTCTATTTTGCGCTAAGCGTTGCTCTAAATCCTTCGGTAAAATGAGTACCGCGCGCACCCTACCTTGTTCAATCGCTTGCTCAGCTTCAGCAATGCTTGCATAGAACTGGTTCACCTGGACAACCTGAGCCACCTTGAGCGACTCTACAATGAGGCGACCACTGCTGCTGCCACTTTGATCCACCACCGCCACTGGGATATTGCGCACATCGGTATTAATTGCAAAGCCAAACAGCAACAACTGGATCAAAGGAATCATCACCACCATACCAAAGGTAATTCTATCTCTGGCCAGTTGACGAAACTCTTTAAGCATCACCGCCTTAATTCGAAATACAGATTTCATTGGCGTCCCTTACCGGTCACGCTTACAAATACATCTTCTAAACTCGCCCGAGCAAGGCTTAGCTCAGCCCCTTGCAGCTGTGGATAATGCTTCACTAGCCAGCCAATAGGATCAGCAACTTGCTGATCGACCAAGACCCGCAAGCGGATCCCTAATTGTGCAGCTGAACGAATTTCTGGATGCTGAATTAACTGTTGTTTTAACTCCCGCAAGTTGGCGGCTTTTAATTCCACCACGTTCACCCCCATATTGTTCATCAGCGTTTCTGGATCGCCGTCGGCGCGCATCTCTCCTGATTCCAAAATCGCCAATCGATGACAACGTTCGGCCTCATCCATATAGTGGGTGGCCACCAAAATAGTGGTGCCCTGATCACTTAAATCAAACAATTGCTCCCAAAACTCGCGACGATTTTCTGGATCCACGGCCGAGGTAGGTTCATCCAAAAATAACAGTTCTGGCTGATGCATGGTGGCTGCGGCTAAAGACAAACGTTGCTTTTGTCCACCACTCATTCCTCCCACTCGCTGCTTACGCCGCTGAGTCAAACCATAGGTACTCAACTGTTGCTCTAAACGATGATTTAAGGACTTATTGGGCATACCAAAAATTTGTCCCATAAATTGTAAATTTTCCTGCACCGTTAAATCATCATATAAGGAGAACTTCTGCGTCATATAACCAATTTTTAAACGCAAGGTCTCGGCCTGCTTAGGAATATCCAATCCTAAGACTTTCACTTCACCGCTACTCGGGCTTAACAGACCAGTTAACATTCGAATGGTGGTGGATTTTCCGCAACCGTTCGGTCCCAAGAAACCATAAATATGACCCTTGGTAACATTCAAATTCACCTGGTTTACGGCGGTAAAATCGCCAAATTTGCGACTGATATTATTAGCAACAATCGCGTACTCACTCATATTGGCTGGCCTCAGGCAAATCTACTTGTGCCGGTAAACCCGAGGGTAATGCGCCAGCGGCGGCTTCTAGATCGACTTCGGCTAAATACATAAGGCGCGAGCGTTCATTCTCGGTGAGTGCATAATAGGGAGTAAACGCGGGTTCTGTCGCTAACCAACGCACCACCCCACTAAAACTGCGATCGACGCCATCCACATGTACCGTTAAGGCCTGACCAAGCTGTAGCTTAGCCCGGTATGACTGGGGCACATACACGCGTGCATAGGGCAAACGATCGGCGAGCAACACCGCCACCACCGCATTGTTAGTCACTCGCTCCCCCAAGTTGAAGGGGAGACTGTCTAAGATCCCATCTCGGGTAGCCACAATGCTCAGCTCATCCAATTTATGTTGTTGTAAGGCAACTTCGGCGCGAGCGGCATCTAAAGCGGCCTTGGCTTGTTCTACATCTTCAAATCGAGACCCTGCAGTCAGCTTAGCAAAGCCTTCCTGCGCAGCGGCTAAACTAGCCTGAGCACTATCTCGCTCGGCCAAAGCGCTATCTAAACTCGATTGACTCGCTAATTGTTGATTCACCAATTGTTGGGCTCGCAAATAACTTTTTTGCATTTCTACAACCCGAGCCTGAGCCCGATTAACCTCTGCTTGAGCACTCGCAATATCTTCGCTCCGCTCACCATTACTTAAGCGTAATAGGTAAGCTTGGGCTTTTGCCTGTTCAGCCTTCGCTCGAGCGACAATTGCCGTTTGGCTAAGGTTATCTAGCTGCACCAACAGCTGCCCCTGCTTTACCGCTGAACCTTCGGTCATTGGCAAACTGCGAATAATTTCATTGCTGGTGGCACTAAGCGTGATGCGATCACGCTCTATGGTCCCTAGGGCCTGAGATGGTGTTGAAGAGTCGCAAGCACTCAGGCCCCCCAACATCAACAAAGACCAAAAAATACGTCTCATGATTCATTCCTTTAAAACTCTATGTAAACAGTATAGAGACAAGCAGAAGTGATTGTTTAGTAAAATAATTCTTCAATATTCATAACTTGATGAATTTTTTATAAGAGCGACTGAAATACCTAATAATACAGCTCAACTGCCGTGCTAAAGCCTCCGCGTCGACACCCTCGGTTTAGCCAGTAACGACCAGACTTGAAAAACTTTAGAGTAAATGAGAAATTAATTGTATGACTAAAGACAATAAATGATTCAAGCCTTGAGTAAAAAGCCCGACCGAGTGACCGCCATGCTACAAATAATTCACGCAGTTAAACAAGAATTCCCGCTTTATCAAGAAGATACCTTTGTATGCGGACCAGATAACAGCTGTATTGGCTGCCCTAAGAAATTAATGGAACTGGTAGACGATCAGCTCACTTACTGGGAACATGCGATTCGGCGAGGGGTGATCCCCAGCTTTGATGATCTCTCTCGTTTTGGCAAATTGTGTAGAAATGTTAAACGGGGTCTGGTCCGCAACAACCGCGTTTCTAGTGAATAGTAAACCTGAGTTGGGCTTGGAGCTAAGCGCTAATTCAAACTAAAAAAATGTGGCTAAACCAAGGGCTATATGCTTGTTATTCAGTAGCCAGACCTTGTCGGAAGACAATTTAGTTTGATCGCATTCCAATAAATTTCGTCACGGATTACCTCCGTTACCCATTCGTGAAGAACCGTGAAGCTAGACCGCTATCAAGTCTTCTTCTTGATCTTGTATTCCATGGGGCTGCGTTTGAGTAGTTGGGGTGGGTGTCTTGTTTGACTGTTGCCAAACTCGCCTTGTAAAAAGTAACAAGGCCTTGGCCCCGCCAACATCAATACCGTTATTTACTATAGAAGGGAGCATCGGGCTTGTTCAACACCCGAATAAGGTGGCGGCTACGCGACACCTATTCTTATTGTATGGCATTTTTACAACTAAACCATATTTTAAAATATAGTAAAGCAAGAAAAGTTTCTGTCATAACGGCTAAAGAAATACCGAAACCAGCAAACCCACGAAGGTATTCTATAGTCCCAAGTACAGCCAACGAAAACATAGAAATGGCAAGGCCCAGGCATACTGCTTGCCTAGAGTCTGAATGGGAGGCATTTCGACCGACCCAAGTTATTAATGAAATCCCCAAAAATAACATTGCAGCTCTTCTACCAATAAAGAAAGCCGAGCTATTCTCATCGATATTAAACAACATAAATATAACTTCAGGCGTGATCAGAAAAACCAGACACAATGTAAGTGCTATAACTGCGGTAATTACACTTACCATTTTAAATTTAATCATACTCATCCTTGAATGCCGTCGTGGTAGAACGACCGCATCCGGCTCCTCAGTTATATTCGCTCGTGTAAAACACGACCCTAGTACCAGTCAACAACAATAGCTCGTTTGCTAACGCGTAACTTCTCAATATGAAAACACTGTAACATTTGCTTAAGCCCCAGCCAATTGTAACTTCGCCGTCCACTTCTGCGATTTAACCACTTAAATAGACTATGCAATACATCGCCATACAGTCGACTCAGGCTTCGGCTATAAACGTCAAACAATAAACGTCAAAAACGTCAAACAAGACACCCACTCCAACTAACGAAACGCCTTTATTATAGTCTAAACTATCAATAGTGATTTATTTGGGGAGTTATTATTATGCCTCGGTCAAGACGCTCGCAGGTGAGCTTATCGGATACACTCTACTATCATTGTGTTTCCCGTTGTGTTCGACGGGCGTTTCTGTGTGGCGAAGACAAGGTAAGTGGTAAAAGCTATGAGCACCGCCGCCAGTGGGTCGAGGATTATCTACTCAAATTGGCGTCGGTGTTCGCCATTGATGTTTGTGCTTATGCTGTCATGAGTAATCATACCCACCTCGTGCTACATGTTAATCCGCAACAAGCAGAAGCCTGGTCAATGGATGAAGTCTTAGAACGCTGGCATAGCTTGCATCAGGGCACCTTACTGACTCAGATGTATCTCAACCTTGAGTTACGTCCGCAGTTGAGTGAGGTGCAACTACAAGCCATTCGCGCCACCGCCGAAGTGTATCGGACTCGCCTGTATGACTTAAGCTGGTTTATGCGCCATTTAAACGAACACATTGCGCGAGCCGCCAATCAAGAAGACCAATGTACCGGTCGATTTTGGGAAGGACGCTTTAAATCCCAAGCGCTTTTGGATGAAGCCGCACTCATGGCGTGTATGGCTTACGTAGACTTAAACCCCATCAGAGCCAAGATGGCAAGTACACCAGAGGGCTCTGCTCATACCAGCGTACAACGACGAGCAAAAGCCGCTCAGCTAAAACAAGCCCAGGCAACAAACCTGTTTCCCTTTGTGGGTAACCCAAGAGAGCCGATGCCCCAAGGCTTACCCTTTGAGCTGAAAGACTATCTTGAGTTGGTTGATATGACCGGACGCATGGTAAGAGAGGATAAACGGGGTGACATCGACAGTGGCGAAAGTTCCATCATCCAACGCTTAGGGATAAATGAAGCGCAGTGGCTGATTTTAAGCGGTGAGTTTGAACGGCACTTTTCTGGGGCAGTCGGTCAAGAAAGCTTGCTCAGGGAATACCATCAGCATATGGGACATAAACGAACGGCCGGTTTAAGTTGCTGCAAACGTTTGCTAAACCGCGCTTAAGCGCGAGCTTACTTTCGAACCACCCTCAATCATCAGTCTTGTATGGGGGGATACCTTGCCTTGCTGAGACGCACATTGGCCCAGAAATTATCAAACCGAGTCACCTACGGTGAATTTAGCCGTTAATCGGCATGACAATCGCCTCAGAACTAAATGATTGTAGTGGTGTTCACTTCACCAACGCTGTTACTGTATTTATGGTTTTTAATATGGATGTCCACTTTAACACAGCAAACGTTTGCTAAATCGCGCTTAAGCGCGAGTTTACTTTCGAACAATATCTTAATCATCAGCCTTGCTGAGGCGTGCATTGCCTCAGAAATCATCAAGATGAGTCACTTACTGTGAATTCAGCCACCAATCAGCATGACAACAGCCTCAGAACTAAATAATTACAGTCGAATTACTTTCACAAACGGTGTTGCTGTCTCCATGGTTCTTATGATGGATGTCCATGCTCTTGTGCTTGCTTAGAGAATATCATCAGCATATGGGGCATCAACGAACGGCCGGTTTAAGTTGCAGCAAACGTTTGCTAAACCGCGCTTAAGCGCGAGCTTACTTTCGAACCACCCTCAATCATCAGCCTTGTATGGGGGGATACCTTGCCTTGCTGAGACGCACATTGGCCCAGAAATTATCAAACCGAGTCACCTACGGTGAATTTAGCCGTTAATCGGCATGACAATCGCCTCAGAACTAAATGATTGTAGTGGTGTTCACTTCACCAACGCTGTTACTGTATTTATGGTTTTTAATATGGATGTCCACTTTAACACACTAAATCGCACTTAAGTGCGAGTTTACTTTCGAACCTCCCTCAATCATCAGTCTTGCTGAGGCCCTCATTGCGTCAAAAATCATCAAGATGAGTCATAAATGATGAATTAAGCCGTTAATCGGCATGACAACAGCCTGAGGACTAAATGGTTGCAGTGGTGTTCAGCTCACTAACGTCGTAACTGTTTCCATGATTATTATCATGGATGTCCATAGTCTTTTCCTCGTCAAACAACGTCAAACAAGACACCCACCCCAACTAACGAAACGCCTTTATTATAGTCTAAACTATCAATAGTGGTTTATTTGGGGAGTTATTATTATGCCTCGGTCAAGACGCTCGCAGGTGAGCTTATCGGATACACTCTACTATCATTGTGTTTCCCGTTGTGTTCGACGGGCGTTTCTGTGTGGCGAAGACAAGGTAAGTGGTAAAAGCTATGAGCACCGCCGCCAGTGGGTCGAGGATTATCTACTCAAATTGGCGTCGGTGTTCGCCATTGATGTTTGTGCTTATGCTGTCATGAGTAATCATACCCACCTCGTGCTACATGTTAATCAGCCGCAAGCAGAAGCTTGGTCAATGGGTGAAGTCTTAGAACGCTGGCATAGCTTGCATCAGGGCACCTTACTGACTCAGATGTATCTCAACCTTGAATTACGTCCGCAGTTAAGTGAGGTGCAACTACAAGCCATTCGCGCCACCGCCGAAGTGTATCGGACTCGCCTGTATGACTTAAGCTGGTTTATGCGCCATTTAAACGAACACATTGCGCGAGCCGCCAATCAAGAAGACCAATGTACCGGTCGATTTTGGGAAGGACGCTTTAAATCCCAAGCGCTTTTGGATGAAGCCGCACTCATGGCGTGTATGGCTTACGTAGACCTAAACCCCATCAGAGCCAAGATGGCGAGCACTCCAGCTCGGCCCATACCAGCGTAAAGCGACGAGCAAAAGCCGCTCAGCTAAAACAAGCCCAGGCAACAAACCTGTTTCCCTTTGTGGGTAACCCAAGAGAGCCGATGCCCCAAGGCTTACCCTTTGAGCTGAAAGACTATCTTGAGTTGGTTGATATGACCGGACGCATGGTAAGAGAGGATAAACGGGGTGACATCGACAGTGGCGAAAGTTCCATCATCCAACGCTTAGGGATAAATGAAGCGCAGTGGCTGATTTTAAGCGGTGAGTTTGAACGGCACTTTTCTGGGGCAGTCGGTCAAGAAAGCTTGCTCAGGGAATACCATCAGCATATGGGACATAAACGAACGGCCGGTTTAAGTTGCTGCAAACGTTTGCTAAACCGCGCTTAAGCGCGAGCTTGCTTTCGAACTATGTCTGAACCATCAGCCTTGTATGGGGGGATACCTTGCCTTGCTGAGACGCACATTGGCCCAGAAATTATCAAACCGAGTCACCTACGGTGAATTTAGCCGTTAATCGGCATGACAATCGCCTCAGAACTAAATGATTGTAGTGGTGTTCACTTCACCAACGCTGTTACTGTATTTATGGTTTTTAATATGGATGTCCACTTTAACAATTGTAGTGGTGCTCACTTCACTAACTCTGTTACTGTATTTATGGTTTTTAATATGGATGTCCACTTTAACAGTCCACAAAAAGATTGGGGCTAATAAAAATGACTTGTTACTCATACTCGAACCCTATATCGGCAATGTCATTGTCGGGGTTGAGTGCATGCATTGCTGGTATTGGGTCTCTGATTGGTGTGCTGAACTGGGCATCGATTTCATTCTAGGTCATGCCCTTTACATGAAAGCTATCCATGGCGGTAAAACCAAAAATGATAAAGTAGACTCCTTTAAAATTGCCACACTACTGCGTGGTGGTAATTTCCCTATTGCTTACAATTACCCTCGCGAAATGCGTGCTACGCGAGACTTGTTACGCCGAAGAATGAAGATTGTCCGTCACGGAGCCATGCTCAAAGGCCATGTGGTTAACACCAACAGTCAATACAATCTGCCTGCCACTGACTTAAACCTTAAAAACATGTCTGCAAGACAACAACTACGCGAGCAATACCAAGACCCTATCGTGCAGCGTAATATCGACATGGATATGGCAATACTGGATTTCTACGCCAAAGAACTTGCCCAAGTGGAATGGTTCATTGAAAAACAGGCCAAAAACCATAACCCCGTTTATTTAGAATTGCTAAAGACCGTACCTGGGATTGGCAAAATTTTATCCCTGACCATCTTGTATGAAATTGGTGATATCGCCCGATTTGAATCAGTACAAAAGTTTGCATCTTACTCTCGGTTAGTGAAGTGCAAAGCTCAGTCTGCTGGTAAAACCTACGGCACTAACGGCAACAAAATCGGTAATGCTCATTTGAAATGGGCATTCTCAGAAGCGGCTGTGCTTTACCTGCGTGGCAATGACAAAGCCCGCAACTACCTTAATCAATTACAAAAAAGGATGAGCAAAGCTAAAGCATTATCGGCACTGGCACATAAACTTGGCCGTTGTGTCTATTTCATGTTGAAGAACAAAACGGTGTTTGATGAACAGCGATTCTTGAAAGGGTAAGTCGCGCAATAAGGTGAGCTGAACGTCTAACTAGATACTCTTAAAAAGAGAAGCGAGCATGACCGTGAATGATGTGGCTAATGAAGCAATAACTCATCACCATCATCACTATGCCAAAGGCTATTTAAGCTACGCCGACTTGATTAGACACCTTATTGGCGCGCATTAAGTACAATCAACAAAATCGTTTACACCTTAAATGAGCCTGACACTAACTGTGCATAAAGCCCCTGTGACTTGAATAGTGCCATCTTAGGGTTAACCGATAAATGTCTAGTGCCCCTGACATTCCGAAGGACCGGATAGCCTCAGGCAGCGATAAGATCGCACTAAGAGAGCCTCTATATGTGTTTGCTGTAAACGATGATTTGACAGCTAACTGACAGACGAAGTAGATGCATTTGTTGATTGATTTTAATTTGACTGCAAGAGCAGTCAAATAAGTTAGGCTCGCCTATTGACTACCCGGAGGCTCATATGTGTTATATTGGCTTTTCGACACTGATAAATGCCTCGCCAACCTCTTTAACGTAATTATCTATTATTTTCATAAACAGGACTGAATCCTTGTAATCTAAGCCACTATTCTCATCTTGGATGTAGGCAGACAGAAATACCGATGTTATTTGAGCTAAACTAATTGCCGTAAACTGAGCTGGATCTGTTAACCCTGAATTCGATTGACCACAAAGGAGCAAATCTTCTTTAGCCTCATTCATTGCATAAAGAGAAGCCATTTCAAAGTAATCAGAATGCACATTACGACTAGCTAATTTGTAATTATGTGACCATTTATCAAGCTCTACATACTCTCGAAGCTTTTCAAATTTAGCAAAACCCGTGTGTTCTCTAGCCCAGTGCCAACTTGCTTTACCATCTGTGATTTCCTCTTTAAGAGCTGCATAATACTCAGCTTCGTCATCTGTAAAGGTTTCCAAACCCATAGCATCTGACGTTTTTCTATGCTCCTCAATTCCTTCGGCTGTTTTGACCATCCCATGTTTTATATAATCAATTGCGGCTTTCTTTCCGCATTTATTGATAACCAGACATGTTACAACCATTTCATATAAAGTGCGCCAACGAGCTAAAGCAGCATCTGGATAACCACCTTCTAAAAGATGTATGATTTCACCGCTAATGCGACATGCATGTGCATGTTGGCGTAACAATACACCAATTAACTCATCTGTTTCATATTTTGGTATTTTTAAGAATTGTTCTTGAAAGTTCATCCCTGCTTGTAGGCAAGTTTCTCGTAGAGCATGAAGTTTTCGGAAGCCTAACTTCCATCGTTCTCTATTTCTTTTTATAAATGCATCATGCTCAGAAATAACACGCTGAACGTTTATTTCTTCTTGCTCATTTGTATCTTCGATTAAAATTTTTGATGCCAAATTTATAATATCTTCATAAGTTGGCTCTTCTCCATTTTCACGAAGCTTGGTTTCAACAAGTTCAAGTAGCTCTTCGAACAATTATAACTCCACGGTGTGATGCCAATATAACAGTATATTAATATGCAAATTCCCATCTTTCACGCATGCGAAGTTACCACCTATCACGCATCACAGAAATTCACACACCCTTTAATATTTAATTTTATCAACAGCATATCAGTGAATCACCATTTTGACCATGCGTGAAAGATGGTAATGCATTTGCAGAAAGATGGGAACCCATTTAACTGTATATAATCACAGTACAAAGGTCGACATATGAGCCCACCATATCTCGCGTTTATCGAGGAACAAATGCGCTTAAAGCGCTTTAGAGAAACAACAATTCGAAGGGACTTAGCATGGATAAAGCGCTTTATTTTGTTCAACCCAAAACGCCATCCCAAAGACATGCACAACCGAGAAGTTGAGCGCTTTTTAAGTGAGCTAAACAAAGGGATCTCGCACCATTCAAACGCAACTGGGGCGTAGCGATATCCAAACCACCCAAATCTATACTCATGTATTGAATATGGGGGCCGACGGCGTCGCCAGCCCCTTAGAACTGTCGTGGTGCAAAAATTATATCTAAGTTAGATAGACCTATTTACAAATGATATTGCGCCCCTCACCTGCTAATTCAACTGTCCGCCCTGACAAAGCCGAGTTAACCACTGCCGCTGGCGCAACTTATGCGCCTGATTGAGCAAACCATCTTGGATTTTTTGCTTGGCTTGTGCAAAAGGCACCTGATGCTCGGCAACATGCTGCTTACACCAAACTAGGTGATAACCCATGTCCGACAAAATAGCAGGACTGAAGCTTTCTGCTGCCATATTAAACAGCACCATGTCTAACTCAGGTAGCAGCTGCCCCTGCTCGACTAAGCCTAAATAGCCACCGTTTACCGCTGTTGGGCATTCTGAATGTCGCTCTGCCAGCTGCTCAAAGTTGTCCGCATTGACTTGCTTAGCCAGTTGAGAAATCCGCGCCTTCGCCTGAGCCGGAGTATTTTCTTTAAATTGGGGATTAATGGTGATCAGTAGATGATGAGCTTCACGCCGCTGCACCTGAGTAAACTTGGCGATGTTGTGTTGGTAGTAGTCTAAGGCTTGCTGCTCACTCACCGGTAAAATATCACGGCACACATAGGCTAATACCGCATCACTGGTCAGCTCCTGAGCCACCGCACTGCGTAAGCTTTGCTCACTGAGCTGATTGGCACTCAGGGCTTTGGCAAATTCAGCTGGCGAATCAAAGCTGTGTTCAACCAGCTCAATCGCCTTGTCCAATTGCTCTGGAGTGATATATACCTGGCTGGCCTCGGCAGAGCCAAGCACCTTTTGCTGAATGGTTTGGGTTTTGCTCACCACTCTGGCTAATTCTTTAGTTTGCGCAGCATCCAATTGATCCGGATTTAACTCAAACAGCGCTAAGCTAGTTTTCATCACGAGGTAAGCCTGAGTTTCTTCCGAGACTGGCGCTAATAAACCTAATTCATCCAACATAGGCCAATTCCTCTAAAGGCATCAAGGCTCGCTCCGGTACTTCCACATCAATTTCGCCATACTGAATTCGGTAATGTGGCTGCATCTGCGGTTTTCGCCTTACCGCCAGTACATCAACAATACTACCTTTACTCGCAACCACTTCCCCCTGCTGCGACAAGGATAGTGTTAAAGCGGCCTTGTCCCCATATTCAAATTGATTAGGCTGCCATACCAGTTCAGCATCCATCAACTCAACTTCTTTACAGCCAATGGTTAAACCGCGGCTAAGAAATTGAACTTGATAAACAATTTGATTCTGTAAATGATATCCCGATTGACGAACGTAACCAGTGGCACCACGTCGAACCAGCAGCGCACCTTTCTTACACCCTGGAAAACTACCGTCATTACGGATGTTCTCAATCACCCTAACCTTACATCCATAACCAAATTTTGCTGTATACATCGGCTTTACCTCTATAACTTCAACATCCTTTACAGGTACTACATGCTGGGGCGGCATGCGCCACCACCACACCTTTTTCCAACAAACAGTAGGCCTTTGCGACCGCTGCTTGATACTCTTGATAAGTCGTGGCTGGTTTTTTTTCCAACAACTGCCCTAATAAACGTAAATACACCACCCGCTTAGCTTGCAATAAAGCGGGTTGATAGCTCACCTCAAAACACTGTAAAAACGCTTCGGCGCCGTCTAAGGAGGCCACCAATTGTTCAATATCTTGCGTCTGGGCCGCTTGCTGCTTTGCTAATGCCACACTGTAACTCCACTCTGTTAGGCGCTAAGTTCCAAACTTAAGGGACTGAAGCTTTTAAGACTGTATTGATAAAAATCGACTAATTCTTGATTAGAAGGACTCCGCTTGTAGGTTTCCGCCCAATCACTCAAGATGGCTTTGAGCAAACCACACTGCTTTAAATCTACAGCAATCCCCAGCTCACGGTACACTGAGCGGATCGCCTTTGTGCCAGAGTGCTTACCCAATACCAAGTGATGTTTGCGCCCCAATAATTCGGGTGCAAAACCCTGATAGTTGTTCGGGTCTTTGAGTAGACCATCAACGTGGATCCCCGATTCATGGGTAAACACCTGTTGGCCAATAATGCTTTTATTCACTCCAATTGCGCGACCCGATGCCCGCTCCACCATGGCGCAAATCGAGGGCAAACTTGCTAATTGAATATCTGGAAGCTGGCACTTATCCACCAATTGAGTCACATTTAATGCCATAACCACTTCTTCTAAGGCCGCATTACCGGCACGTTCGCCTAAGCCAATCACTGTTGTATTAACCGAGTCAGCGCCCGCCCGAATTGCTGCCAAGCTATTGGCCGTGGCCATGCCCAAGTCATCATGGGCGTGCATTTCGATCTGCAAATCACAATGGCTTTTCAGCCCAGCGATCAAGATTTCGGTGGTAAATGGATCTAACACTCCCAAAGTGTCGGCAAAACGTAAACGCAGAGCTCCGGCCCGTTGCGCGGCATCAGCAATTCTATAGAGTTCATCGAGCGGCGTACGCGAAGCATCTTCCATCCCAACACAAACCTGCAAACCCAGATCCTGTGCTTGCGCGATATGCCATTGCAAACGGTGTAGTAAGCTTGCCTGACTTATCGCCATTTTAGATTGGCGTTGCTGGGTCGACGCTGGCACCGAGATATCCAAATAATCCAGACCTAAATTGGCGGCGGCGGCAATGTCATCGCGATGTAAACGGCTCCAGCCCATCGTTTTAGTCTGCCTTAATTGGCCGCTAATGGTTTGAATCACTTCACGCTCGGCAGCGCCCATTGCGGGCACCCCCACTTCTAACTCGCTCACCCCCGCGGCCTGTAACGCTTGCGCAATTTGTAGCTTCTCACTGGCACTAAAGGCGACGCCTGCCGTTTGTTCACCATCACGTAGCGTTGTATCGTTAATGATCAGCATGCTTACCTCCGTTATTCCACAATAAGCCTAAGTTAGCCATAAACTGGACTAAAACTTTCCTGCGCAGGTTGATCCGCTGCGGCATCCCAATAAGGAGAAAGCATCCGCAACTTGGCAATAATTCCCGGCAATACCGCTAATACCTGATCAATCATGGTATCGGTGGTAAAGCGCGATAATGAGAAACGGATAGCCCCGTGCGCTGCCGTATAAGGAATGTCCATCGCTCGCATCACATGCGAAGGCTCTAGCGACCCCGAGGTACAGGCTGAACCTGAAGAGGCGGCGATACCATGTTGATCTAACATCAACAAAATCGACTCCCCCTCCACAAACTCAAAGGCGATATTGCTGGTATTGGGGACACGATGACGGGGATCGCCGGTCACAAAGCAATTTGGCACTTTCGCCAACAAACCTTGCTCGAGTCGGTCTCTTAACATACTAATTCGAGGTGAATCTTGTTCAATCGAGAACTGCGCTAACTCGCAAGCCTTACCCAAAGCAACAATACCACTGCTATTTTCGGTGCCAGCACGGCGACCACGTTCTTGATGGCCTCCTCGCAACAAGGGTCTAAATTTTGCGCCGCGACGTAAATACAAAGCACCAACACCTTTAGGTGCATGAAACTTATGACCCGATAAAGACAACAAATCAATACCGCTATCGGCAACTTGGATCGGAAGTTTTCCGGCAACTTGAACCGCATCCGTATGAAACAATACATCGTGCTGCTTGGCTAATTCGGCCATCCCGCGGATTGGAAATAAACTACCCGTTTCATTGTTTGCCCACATAAAGCTCGCGATCGCGACATTGGGGCTTAGCGCCTTTTTATAGGCCTCCATATCTAAACGTCCCCGAGAATCAACTTCGATCCAATGAATTTTATAACCCTTACGCGCTAGGGTTTGGCACAGATCTAAAGTGGCGGGATGCTCGATCACCGAGGTGATAATTTCTTTACGCTGAGGAAAGGCTTCCAGTGCCGACATGATGGCGGTGGTGGTTGCCTCCGTGGCACAGGAAGTAAAAATAATTTCGCTGCTGTGACTGGCACCGATCATTGTCTGAACCTGAGTACGCGCCAATTCCAAGGCTTTGCCGACTTGCTCACCAAACTGATGGATCGACGATGGGTTCCCATAGTGTTCACTTAAGTAAGGTAGCATGGTTTCCAATACTTTAGGGTCAACTTGGGTGGTCGCATTATTATCTAGATAAGCCAATGGCTTTAATTCGCTCATATCTGTTCTCCCTTACACTAAGCTAGGCGCACCTGTTGGGTACACAGTAATGGTTTCACCTAGGGCTTCACTGATTTTTTGTTCAATCATGGCTAAGGTGGCCGCCGACAATCCACAGCCAGAACAAGCACCGCTGAGTGACAAAAACACCATATCGTCTTCCACATCCGAGAGCTGAACATTGCCACCATCGGCTTGCAACTGCGGACGAATGTCATCTAGAGTCTGCTCAATGATGCGGATCCTTGCCACAATGGTACTGGCGGCAACAACTGGCTTCACCACCTTGCTAGTTTCTTGCAAGGGCTCACCCAAACATTCTTCCAATACCCATTCAATTTTTTCATGACAAGCAGCACAGGCCCCACCCGCCTTGGTGTAATTGATCACCTCTTCCAAGCTTGATAATTGGTTTTGTGCAACAACTCGCTTAATCATTGCGTCGTCAATGGCGAAACACTTACAAATCAGCTCACCTTCTTCATGTTCTTCGGCGATCTCTTCACCACGATACTGCGCCACTGCAGCATGCAGGGCTTCCATGCCCATCACCGAACAATGCATTTTTTCTGGCGGTAAACCATCTAAGTAATCGGCAATATCTTTATTAGAAATCTGCAGCGCTTGGTCGATGGTGCGACCAATGATCATTTCAGTTAATGCCGAAGATGATGCGATAGCACTGCCGCAGCCAAAGGTTTGAAAGCCCGCATCTTCGATCACGTCAGTATCTGGATCCACTTTCAAACTCAGGCGTAAAGCATCACCGCAAGAGATTGAGCCGACATCACCAATCGCATTGGCTTGTTCTACGGCTTTGGCGTTTTTAGGTGTAAAGAAGTGTTCCTTTACCTTTTCTGAATAGTTCCACATACGCTACCCCACGATGATTATTGTTGAATAAAGGCAATGACCAAACGGTAAAACAATCATGACGCCTTCGCTCAGTGTCGATAAGCCATTGGGAACCTAAAACACAGCATTTCTTGCTGAAAGGGTCAAGGTCTTACACGAGTTGGTCATTGCCTACAGAGGTTGTTGCAAGCAAGATACCCAAACGAACATGATTACTAACATATTGTTTTTAATGGATTTAGTATTGGGTGAGCAACTTCGCATCCTGTGAGCTACATCACATTAAGTCACTAATGTTAGTTTTGCGACATCGAATTGTCGGCTTTAACTGAGGTGCTATGGGTAGGATAAATGGATAAGCGTTGACGTAACTGTGAAACCACATTGTGTGCTAAGAAACGACTAATCAACAGGCCCAGGCCAAACCCCAATAGGCTGGCGAGCCCTGAGCCAATGTTTTGCAGAGCGCTGGTAGCATCACTTAAGTACAGTTGCACAGTAATGGCTAACAATAACATCCCGATTAAAGGGGGGATGAACAGCACGATAATCGCCTTCAATAAAAAACCATCGTCACAATTCACCGCCACTTGTTGGCCAACTTCTAAAGGTTCGGTCAGCTTAAATTCTGCACGATGCATCACGCCTGAATCAGATTCGAAGCTAACACAAGTTTGTTGCTTGGCGCAGGCGCTGCAGGCACTTTGGCGTTGCCCCTGCAACTGTACAGAATTCTGATGAATACTCACCACTTGCATCTTCAACTGCGCCATTGCTCGCTCCTATTACTTAAGCCAAACTACTCGCCGAGGTATGCGTATGACAGTTTTTGGGACAAACCTTGGCACAGGATCCACAGCCAATGCAGTCACCTTGATTATCCAATGCCATCACCATCACCACATCATCGTCATAATCATCGTAGGCGTCATCGTCTTCATCGATTTCCCGCTCCACTAAGTCAAACACATCCCGAGGACATACTTTGTAACAACGACCACAACCAATACAGACGGCTTGATCAAGATCGGTCACAAACTGTGGCTCCCAAGGCGTTCCCTCGCGGGTGAGTCCCATATGTTTACTTTCACTCATTGCTATTTCCTTTGTTAACTTAAAACACAAATGTTGGCTTACCAGGGTTCATCGAGTAGCTCGTTGAGACGTTGCTGCTGTTGCTCTGCGCAGTCATCCGTGGCACGCATCCACGGTAGTGGATGCTCAACAAACTGTTGATGCATTTCTTCCAGCAGAGCACTCAGGGGCTCGCCGGCATCCGCCATAATCCCCAAGATCCCGGCCTGCTTCAGTTGCTGCATCGCCCCTCTCCCACAGGCAGTACTAAACACTGCAGCACAGCCCTTTAAGGCGTTGACTCGTTGTTGCAGCCGTTTACTGTCGTGCCCCGGCAGGCTTGGTTCAAACTGCAAAGCCTCGATCAGTTGAATATGTTGTTCACCAAAGCCATACACCAAGAAGGTATGAGCGCTGCCAAAATGCTGGTCTAAGTGCTGTTTACTGTCGCTGGCGAAGGCGACCTTAAAGCAGTGTTCACGCTGCTGAGCATCTTCGATCACCCGCAGTTTGCGTTGTATTTGTGGCATATCGGCCTCACTGTGATTTGGTCTGTGTTTGCTCTGGGCCAAAACGGTAAGCACTCACATGGACCGGTACTTCATCTTGATGGTGACTTTTGAATAAGTTCGCCATCGCAAACAACCTTGCTCTTGCCCCTTCGTAACCCAGCTGCAATACATCACTATTGCCAAATTGATCATGACAGGGATAGCCAGCGCGCAATACCGGCACCTGAGGCTCACATAAATTGGCACAATGGGTATTGCCCACCACCATCTCAAGCACGGCTAAATCGGGTTCAAGATCAGATAAGTCGCCAACCACAATACGCTCAGCCTTGAGTTGTTTCAGAGCAGGGCTATTCATCGTGGTAACCACCAGTTTTAGTTCCGCGCCCACTTCAGACAATAAATTAGCGTAACCCTCGGCCGCATCTGGCTCCAACGCCAACGCCATCGGGCTGGCCGATAACAAAAAGTGAGTATCGAGCATTGCATCTTGCAGTCGTTGACGCTGGCGAACGATCCAGCCGGGAACGGCTTGCTTAGAAAGCTGTGATAAAATCAGCACCAGTTGGTCGGTCGCCGCCAAACCCATCGCCATGCCTAAAGGGTAACTGGGGATCTGACATTGCTTCTCTAATAAGCCTGCGGCAGCGTTCATCGATGTGCCAAACACAAGGCTGGCAACACTGGACTGCATCCGAGTTAGTTGCTCAATAGTGGTGCCGCCGGTGGAGGTCACCGAAAAATCGTCCGCTGCTAAATGACCATCGAGGGAATGCGCGATATTGGGTAAAATGATCGGCTCAAAACCAAAGGCATGGCAATAACGCTCTAGCAGTTCCAGATCGGCGCTAGTTAGTGCCACCGAACAAAATACATTCAATTGCTTACTTTGCGTTACTGGTAACTCGGACTTGTTGCTCGCCGCAGCCAGTACCTGCTCGACGCAGGACTCAAGCGCTGCGGCAAAACCGCTCTGCATCGAACCGACAAAGTCGGGGGTACTCACGGGCACAATGTAAATATGCTGATATTGAGGATATGTGGCTCGAAATTCCCGGATCACCCGTGTCACATCGCAGCCCTGCATCTCGGTTAGCCCAGTGGTCATAATCATCAGCAAGCGTGGTTGATGTTGTTCGCATAACAACAACAGTGCTTGTGCCAGATTATCATCCCCACCCATCACCGCTGCGATATGGTCAATGGCGGTATTTTGTAGCGGAATAGGCTCTCTAAAATGTTGAATTAAATATACTTTGGCAAAGGCACCGCAGCCCTGCGAACCATGCATCAAGGGAATACTGTCGGCCAGCCCCATACAGGCCAAAGTCGCCCCCGTTGCAGCACTGGTTTTCAGTGGCTGCTCCACTAAAGGACTTCGATTTTGTTCGATCACTCTGCTCATATTAGCTCTCCTACTGGCAATCGTGATGGGATTGATTTGCCCAAGGTGGTGCATCATTGACTAACTGCCATATCGGGCTCTCCAGGGTACGGCAAAGCTCTTTGGCAAAGGTCAACATCCCTTGATAACCGGCATAGGCATGTTCGCGTTCTTGGTTGATATCTAAAAACGGAAGTCGCGCCTTTAACGCGGTATACATGTTACGGCCACCAGCAATCATCAAATCGGCTTGCTGTTGCTGTGCCACATCGAGCAGCTTACGCGCGCCGCCCTCGTCAAGCATTAAGGCTTGCTCCCCCATAATGTCGACAATTCGCGCCTTATCTTCGGCTGTGGATTTTTTAGTCCCAGTCGCCACCACCTCAACGCCAAGCTCTTGCAGCGCCGAAACAATCGACCACGATTTTACCCCGCCGGTATACAGCAGCGCCTTCTTGCCCTTTAAGCGTTGCTGATAAGGGGCCAGTTGTTGGCGGATCCTCGATTCTTGCTCGGCAATTAAAGCTTCCGTTTCCGCCAGTAAGCGAGGTTCATTAATGAGTTGGGCAAATTGACGCAGCGCCGCCGAGGTATCTTCTATCCCATAAAAGCTTCCCTCAAACCATGGGATATTCCACTGCTCTTGCAACAAGCGGGCGACATTAATTTGCGCCCGCGAACACACCACCATCGCGGCGTCGGCACGGTGCATGGTTTGTATTTCGTGGTAACGCGTATCTCCCGACATACAGCTAAGCACGCGATAACCCAAACGCTCTAACAAAGGGGATACATGCCAAAATTCACCAGCAATGTTGTATTCGCCAATCAGCACAATGTCATTCACTAGACGACTCGGGTCGTGCTGCATCATCGGTTTGGCTGGCGGCTCGGCGCTGCCAACGACCTGTTTCACCATCACCTCGCCGGCAATCCGATTGCCTAAGTTTTTACTGCCATAAAAACCTGCAGCATCCACCGCCACCACCGGGATCTGCCAGCGTTGTTGCGCCAAACTGCAAATTGCGCCCACATCGTTACCTTCCAAGGCTGGCACACAAGTCACATATACAAACACTGCGGGAGGCTGATGTTTTTCCACCACGGTTTTAATCGCGTGCAATAGCCGCTTTTCGGCCCGCCCCATGATCACGTCTTGTTCATTCAGATCGGTGGTAAAGCCCAAACGAAACAAGTTACGACCCGAGGCGCGGGTACCGCGATTATTCCAACTATTTCCGGCACACGCGATGGGACCGTGCACAATATGGGCGACATCGGCGATGGGCAGCAAACTAATTTGTGCTCCATCAAAACTACAACCACCCGCAGTGGCGCCTGGGGTAGGTCGAGCACAGCCACTTTTCTCACCGCTATTATGTTCACAAGCGGGCTCGTCTAATAATTCAGCTATATCACTACGCTTCATGGCGACCTCTCATTACATTGGTTTTACTTCTGTCAGACGATACTCAGAGTGACTAAAACATCTCACATCAAGCACAATGCAACTTACAAACCAAAGTTAAAACATTGATAAATAAGTGTTTTAGATTGTAGTAAAACCGACAAAACAGCGAAGGAAGAGACAATGTGATGATGAACAAACGAATCATTTGGCTACGCAATGAGCCCCCACAAACATCAAGATAAAGCCTTAGGCCGAGGTATCGGCATCAACGCAGGGCATTATTCGTCGAAGCATGCTTGCATTATTTGCAGCAATGAACTGCAAATAACCGGTATTGTCATGCATTATTTGCAGTGCAATACTGTTATTCCTTGCTTAAACAGATGATTTGGAGATAAGACCGATGGTGACAACAAAAATTGGGACATCGACTTCATTCACGTCACAACATGCAGATGAAATAGCGGCACTGATTAGCCTGGCTCACCATCATTCATTTGCCCAGGCAGGAAAAGCCTTACGACGTCATCCCAGCATTATTTCCAAACGAATTGCAGCCATGGAGACTCGTTTAGGGATCCGCCTGGTGGAACGCTCAACTCGCCAGCTACGGTTAAGCCAAGCTGCATTAGAACTGGTTGAACAACTCAAATCTGCGCTTGATATCATTAACACCGCCGAACAAAGAGCGCTGTGCGGTGCCGCTGAGGTTGCAGGCCGATTACGCTTAGCACTCCCCGCAGAAATGGGGCGACGTTGTATCGCGCCACTATTGCCTGAATTTATCAAGATGTACCCGAAGATCAGCCTCACGGCAGATTACAGCAATCGTTTTGTCGATATTATAAGCGAGGGTTATGATGCTGCTATCCGGGTTGGCGAACTTAAGGACAGCCGACTGGTCGCCAATAAACTCGCACCCCACCGTCGCATTCTCTGCGCCAGTCCAGGCTACCTCCAGCAATTTGGAGAGCCACAGCATCCGCGAGAGCTGACTCAGCACAACTGTCTGCAATTTAGTGGCTTTAAAAGTTATCCCGAATGGCGACTGTTTCAGGGTAAACAATCAGAAAAAATAGTGGTTTCTGGAAATTTAATATCTAACGATAACGACACCCTTCTGGCAGCAGCCAAATCTGATCTCGGGATACTCTGCGCCGGAGAATGGTTGTTCCAACAAGCGATTGCTGAAGGCCAACTCATCCATATTCTTAAAGATTGGATATTGGATGGCGAAGGCGGCGTTTATTTTGTCAGAACCTCAGCTAAGTATACTCCAGCATCAGTCCAAGTCTTCAAACAATGGATTAGCGCCAAGGCAAGCTCGGGGCTGCTATAAGCGTTTCAAACGCCGTCCTGCTTATTTAAAATATTGAGGATCTAACTATGTTTCATGGCATTTTACTGTCCATCGCTTCGTCGTGCTTGTTTGCCGCTATTTATTACTATTCGACACTGCTCACGCCGCTTAATGGCGTAGAGGTGTTTGGCTGGAGAATGGCGCTTACCCTCCCCTTTGTTTCGTTATTCATGTTGATGAGTAAAGATTTGCCACTAATCAAATCTATATTTACGGCACTATTACAAAGACCAAGCCTGATCTTTGGGCTCATACTCAGCAGTTTTCTAATTGGTATTCAGCAATGGCTATTTATGTGGGCACCTTTAAACGGCCAAGCTTTAGAAGTTTCCATTGGATACTTTTTACTCCCGCTTAGCATGCTGTTGGTTGGCCGATTTATTTATCATGAACGCCTTTCTTGCTTACAGTGGCTGGCTTCGCTATGTGCGCTGTTAGGAGTCTCTCACGAAATCTATTTATTCGGGGGATTTCCCTGGGAAGCGGCATTAGTCGCCCTGGGTTTTCCTTGCTATTTTATTTTGAGACGCAAGCTAGGCACTAATCACCTCGGTGGATTTTGGCTTGATTTACTACTGATGTTACCAGTGGCTGGGTTTATTATTACTCGCCACAGTGCAACCATTACGCTTCCAAGTCATGTTGTGCTGTATCTTCTATTAATCGGGCTAGCAATTTTGAGTGCAACGTCATTTATGTTCTACATTGTTGCCAGTCGTTTGTTACCTTTGAGTTTATTTGGTTTATTAGGCTACGTAGAGCCTGTATTACTGGTTGCGATATCACTGTATCTCGGTGAGCAGATTAGTCATGCGCAATGGTTAACGTATATCCCAATATGGCTGGCGGTAGGATTGCTTACCTGCAACGGCATCCTCAAAATTTATCATGGGAAGCAACAGAGATGTTTAAACTAAACGCCAGCCCAGTATTCAGCTTTCAAGCAAGACAGCGAGAAAGCTAAGGTCACTTAGTCTGCGCAGAGAGCCTCTCGACAAGCGCTGAGTATTTGCTGGTAAAACACTGCAACAATGAATCTCCCAACAGAGATATGCGCAACGAAGCAAGCGATACTTTAAAGGAACCACGGTGTTTTGCTTAAGCGCCTAATAAAACAAGCCCCTGCTGATAATCGTTTTTGTGCTCATCAAGGGGAACTTTCTGACCACCTGTCGCCCAAATAATATGCGTCGCCTGAGACAGTTTGTCTGTCAGTTGTTCCGCCTCAAGATAAGCTTTGCCCTCGGTAAGCAAACGAGTCAAACCGGCAATGCCCGCTGTCGCAGAAGGTTCCAGCGAGATATGTTCGCTATCCTCAAACATCGTCAAATAACGATATAAGTTTTCATCGGATACGGTCACAATACCACTAAGCAAATGCATCATCATCGAGCCAACAAATGCCGATGGCCGGCCCACGGCTAAACCGTCGGCACAGGTTTGGTTATTTAAGCCAATATCCTGCACCGCGATCTTATTCTGCAAACCCGTTGCCATCCCTAATAACATGCACGGTGAATGGGTCGGCTCGACAAAAAAACAATGTACATAATCACCAAAAACCTGCTTCAGCCCAAAGGTAATGCCGCCAGGTGCACCGCCTACGCCACAGGGCAAATAAACCAAGAGCGGATGCGCTGCGTCGACAGTAATATCCTGCTCGGCAAGCTGCGCCTTCAAACGCAATGCTGCCACGCTGTAGCCTAGAAATAGCGATCGTGAATCTTCATCATCAATAAAATAGGCCTGCGCATCAGCCATCGCTTGTTCACGCCCTTGCGCCACCGCAATACTGTAGTCGCTCTGATGTTCAACAACCTGAACACCTTTACTTTTCAATAAATTTTTCTTCCACTCGCGTGCATCGGCAGACATATGCACGGTGACCTGAAAACCCAGCTGCGCGCCCATCATGCCGATGCTTAAACCGAGGTTCCCAGTGGAGCCCACCACTATTTTATGTTTGGCAAATAGCTGTTTAAATGGAGCGTCGTTAAAAACTCGATAATTATCCCCCGTCCTTAACAAGCCATTGGCTAGCGCCAACGTTTCAGCGTGCAGTAATACTTCATAAAAACCACCACGCGCCTTAATTGAGCCAGCCACCGGCAGTTGGTGGTCACATTTCAACCATAAACGCCCAGGGATCTCGAAGCCATGCCATTGTTTAAGCGCTGCTTGCATCTTAGGAATGGCTTTCAACTGGGATTCAATAATCCCTTTGGTTACCGTTGTTTCTGCAAAGACCTTCGCCAGATAAGGCGCAAAACGAGACAAGCGCTGCGACGCATCAAGTAAATCGCTCCAGTTTAAGGCGAGCTCTGCTTGGCTCTGCTGAAACAAAACTTTGTTGGAATTTAGCCAGATAATCTCTTGCTTTGACTGGAGTATGGGCACCACAGCATTCGATAGATAATCCGCCATAAAATTTAACTCCACACGAGTGCCCCGCTATTTTTTAACTCAAGCTCTTGCTCATCACAAAACAAACAAGTATTCGAATAATTACGCCATGAAAAGATTCAAAAAGATAGCCTATATTGCAGAACATAAAAACAGCTTAACTGCAACATTCCAACTTCAACTTTCAACCAGACTTGCTGCACTTCTATAGCTCTCACCAAAAAGGTATCAATGGCTAATCACAACTAGAGTAGCTAGTGGGTGGAGATGTTTAACTGAGTCCAGGTATATAGAAATAGCCATGTTTCAGAGATTAATTATCAATTATCCTCGTATATTGAACACCTGAATGACGGTTATCACAAAGGCGTTCATTTAAACTTTAGTGGCAATTCTAAATTTCAATCATTTTGGTTAATGATTCTAAAAAACCTATTTTCGAGTCTGATTTTTTAGGGATTTGTAAATCGGCGGCAACGTAGCACTGAGCAACAATATTTTCCGCATCTAAAGCTTTACACTGCTCCAAATAATGCTGTACTTCTTGTTCGCTTCCGCGCGCTTTATAGACTGAGATATATTGCGGAAGAAATGGATCACTAATTCCAATAATTTGTCGCCCTTTATTCAGAATTTCCTCCGCCTTGTCTAATTTTCCCTGTTGTCGATAGGCTTGAGCCGCCAAACTAAAGGTTTGAATTGAAGCGCTGTCCCAATTTTTAATGAGCGCTAAGTTCTGTAAAGCTTTCGATTGTTTATTTTGCCGCTCACGCACGCTATAAAATGCTAAACGAGTGTAGGCATCGTACTTGGTTACGCCTGTCGTCGCCTTTCTGGCCAACTTTTCAGCCGCCTTAATATCGCCGTATTCAAGAGCTCGAAACGCTTCAGAGGCCGCCCAATAATTTTCGAATACTTGCTTCCCTTTACCTTTTCTTAAAGCAGCATCTAAGCTTTTAGTCGTAAGATTCTGCCGCCTTTCTTTACGATATTCGCGTTTCACATATGCGGTAATATCTATCTTGCGTTCTGCAGGTGAATTATGTCGATCCGCAAATTTCTGCAACAAATTGGTTGCAGCTTCATTTGCCGCCATATATCCCACAGTCTCCCAATTTAAACCAGTTACATTCTTATTGGCTTTAGTCGCCATGGAAACAAACGACTTAAAATCTTTTTTCTTCTCTTCAAGCTGCGTTTTATTAAATACTAAACTGCTCTCTAAACGTTCCATGGTGTCTTTATAAGCCCTTGGACTGTAGCCTGCTTTTACAAGTAAATCTATACCGAGTAAGTCGGCTTCATCTTCATCAGTACGACTCATCGAAGAGCTAATAACATCTCGACTCAAGCGGTTTATTGATACACCAATTCTATATGACTTCTCAACCATCTCTTGAGATTCTCGAGAATTTCTAGCAACAATCTTGTAACCATTGGCTGTTTTACTTGAGTCCAAATCTTTGATAGTGGCGGCGGCCATCGCAACATTAGTGGCTTTGCTCACTAACGCACTTTGCTTCTCAAAGTACTCATTCGAATTCTGATGCTTTAGAAGAATATGCGAAAGCTCATGAGCAATAATAAAAGCCAACTCGTCTTCAGATTCAACATCCGCTAAAACCCCTTGAGTCACCACAATTGTATCTTGTGTCGCAAGGGCGCTGTAATTTCTATCAGCAGAAATAACGATATTCACTTTTTTTTCTAATGGTTGATCCCATTGCGCTAATAACTTTTCAAGAATCTCATTTAGATACAATTCTGCATATGGATTGACGATCAAGTTTTTGTCTGCAGCCGAACGCATTCTGGAACTTAACGAGCCCAGCTCGGCAGTTTTTTCAACTTCAGTTTCAGCTCTAATTTGTTGAGTTTGATAGTCAATATATTTACCGTCAAAAGATTCATAGGTACTACCAGTTAAACTATTCAAGCTGTTCAAATTTAAACGGCTCAAGCTATCACTAGCACACCCAAATAAAGAAGTAGCAATGATTAAAAGGAAAATAAGTCGCATATTTAACACCCTTCTCCTAAGCCAAACGAAGCAAAAGTAACTTTATCACTCGCTTTAGAAATGGTTGTTGCGGTACAAGTCACCGAAGCAATTGCTTTCATATTAAGTTCGACTTCTGTGATATGTACCCACTTTTCCTCTCCATCATCCTCAAACATCAACATACCTTCCTTTTTATCATATTTTTTTACAGGGATGGCTTGTTTTGTCGCATCAGGCAAACTGCTTTTAGCTACATCGATACAGTCAAATTCAGAGCTACATATCTCAACTTCATCAAGCAAAAAATCGATTATCAATACACGGTCATTCTTCGCGTAAGAGGACAACGAGGTTGCGCTTAATATAAGTCCAATCAACAGTACTTTAGACATTGTCATAGATGCTCCTTTATCTTGCGTTTTATTATTGAAATTTGGGGGAATTTCTTTCTAAACTTATTGAGTATTGTTAGATATTTCTGGCATTTATTTTTCATGCTCTCGAACAAATAAAATAAAAAAATAGGTAAATCAAAAAATATAATGAGGATTAATCCGTACCAATTGGGCGCACCAACCTTAAGAATAAACTGAGAAATAAGTACTGAACTCAAAATAATGAATAAGATAATAAAGGCAGGCATCAAACCCGAAATAATTTGTTTTCGCGTGTCTAACTTCTGCTTTTGCTCCAAATGAGTATACCGATACCAAATGACTAAAAATAAGGTGCTTATTTGCACCACTATTTCTAGCATATCGGCAATACTTAACTTAAAGAATCCAGTCGCACTTGGAACTCGCCAATAGTCATCTTCTAAAGTCATTAAATTATCTAAAGCCATTGCATGATAGAACACTCCTGGCAGTGTCCCATGTACTGGAGACCGAACAATATCAACGCCACCTGATAAATCATAACCAATCATGATAACTCGATCTTTGATAGCGTCATTTAGAGGAGCAGACTTAACAGCCCCTGATTCAAATAACCGAGTGGCAGACAAAGTAAGGAATGGAGGACAGCGTTCCCGCAATTGTTTATCCAGTTCTTGATCACTTCGTAGGCCCTGTGTCAAACTTAAAAAAGTAATATTGATAAACTGTTTGAACCGACTCATATGCTCTGGAATGCAGTTTTTTATGTTGTCGTAATCAATCTGATTAAGCGCCGATTTATTACTCCATTGTACGATCATAGGATCTAAATATTGAGACTGTTCCGCAGGGGAGCATTGAGATGTAATTCGACACCATGACTTGTATAAAGCCAACGCAGGAGTATCCATGCGCTGTTGCTGCCAATCAACAGATAGAGGGTAGTAATGCTGATAACCACTCCACGATACCGCTGTCAGTTGACTAACTGCTGAAATCTTGTGGCGTAATGAATCTGGATCATTTAGAACCGCTGCCGTATCATATTCCGTATCACTTGCCATAAACACCGGAAAGGAGCGAGAGTTAAGCGTTTTAAGCCATTTGTTGAGTCGAGAAGAATGTTCATGGTGTTGTAAAATGTCAAAAAAAACAGATTGTGGATGGTGAGCACTGATAACTTTTAGAAGTCGTGAAAGCGTGGCGTAATTAACAGGATAAGTTTCAATTTGTTGTAAGAATTCATCATCTAACAAAACAACTGTGATATCTTTTGATACCGTTTGACTATAAAACGGTGACCACATTCGAAGAATATGATCTTCATAATGCTTTTCCGCAGCATTTCTTATACCTAAAGGGTCAACGATAAAGACCAATAAGATAAATACTGTTGTAAGAACTGCGCGAGTGAGCACATTTTTATTAAGGGTCATGCCGTATTAACTCTAAACTTCCGTTGTTATTCACCCCATTTCAGACTATTCATTTAATCTGAATGTGCAGCACATATATCACACGAATACATCCACCTGTAATTAATTATTTACAAGCTTACAAATTTTAATGCAACAATTATTTGTAAAATAATTGCTTAGGTCAATAATTTTCTTATGCATTTAGATAGTTAACTCATTTCATCATTCAACATTCCAGTATCAATCTTGGTTCAAGTGCAAACAAGTTGATATGGAAATCCCTATAGAACTAGCAGTGAAACTAGGATGCCCCCAAGCAAAATTGATGATCAAACACATTGTTTATGAGCAAACTACAAAAGTTAATCTCTGCATATATGCCTTTAAAATATTTAATTGTTGAGTGAAATTCACTCCAATTTTGAGCTGAAAACTTAGCCGCTATACCGAGTCAAAGCCCCCCAATGGTACTTCCCAAATACAACGCTAACCTGTCTAATGCAACTGCAAGACGACATCAAGCAAACATATGCAATGCTCAACTAAAACCCAGTACATAGACAACTAGCGACAAAGTAGTCACTTTTATTTTGCCGTTCAAAGCGACCTTTCAAAGACGCGAAGATAAAACTTTCGACAACGTCACTATCAACAAGTAACAACATTTAGCCCAATGGACAGCCTAAATATCGTTACAATATGACGAGTCAAATCGAGAAACCTAACAAAAACCCCCCATAGATCAAAGCGTCATAGTGTCGACAACCTAAGCTCCAAAGGAACACTGCATATCGTTCCTACGGACAAACATTTTTTTATTCACAGACGTTAGCTCACATCCCTCACACAACAAAATCTATTATACCTCGGTCACTCTGCCGCTTTATTGTTATATCAATGGCATGAATCAGCTGAAAGCGGCAAGAATTGGAGTTAAACTCGGTGATTTATCCAGTCGCACTAAAAAATTTATCCATTTGGACAAGGGATTTCTGTCATGAACACCATCGCTTTTATTCACAACATCGCTGCCGAAGAAGAAAAGCAGTGGCTACTTAAATTCGAAACGCTGTTACCCAATGAAAGCATTGTATTAGCCACAGATTTAAGCGATGAGCAAGCCCAGCTTGTCGAAATAGCCATCGTTGCCAACCCAAATGTCGATCAACTAAAGCGCTTTCCTCACTTAATCTGGGTGCAAAGTTTGTGGGCAGGTGTTGAAGCACTAGTTAGCGGCTTTCGAAGCTTCAATCACGACAAAGAAACATATCAAACTCAATTGGTAAGGCTCATCGACCCGTTTCTTGCCGACACCATGGCCGAAGCCGTATTAACTTGGAGTTTGTATTTATATCGCAATATTCCAGACTACATCGCTCAACAAAGACAAGGGATTTGGCGCCCAATCCCCAGCCCTTCAGTGAATACCGTACAAGTATCCATCTTAGGAGCGGGTAAACTTGCAAGCGCTTCGATGAAAGCCCTTGTTCATCAAGGTTTTACGGTAAATAGTTGGAGCCGAAGTCACAAAGAGATTGCCCATGTAACCCACTATTCGGGAGATGACGGTTTAGCTGCTATTCTTCAAAAAACCCAGATATTGATCTGCCTCCTCCCTCTCACCGATCAAACCCATCATTTACTCAACCAACAAACCTTAAACCTTTTGCCGAAAGGTGCCAAACTGATAAACTTCGCAAGGGGTGGCATTATTAACCACCAAGATTTACTAGCAATGTTAGATTCCGATCACTTATCACACGCCGTCTTAGACGTGTTTGAACAAGAACCTCTAGAAGTAAACAGTCCTTTTTGGTATCACCCCAAAATATCGGTATTACCGCATATATCCGCCACAACCAATATAGACACCGCCTCTCAAATTGTCGCGAACAATATCCACACCTATAGAAAAGACGGCCTTATTCCTGAATCAGTTGATTTGATAAGAGGATACTAGCTGTCGTTGATTTTGCTCAAATACAGCAAATATTATCAAAGATACGGCGTTTCCAATGGCCTCTTATCGCTGTTAGGGCAAGTAACTAGTTAAAAGTTTCGTCGGTGAATCTTGGCCAACAATTCAGAAATTGAAAAATTTTAAAGTACGACAATTAAGCTTTTATTCATTATTATTACGTAATATTATTTCAGATTTTTTAGTATTGGCCGATATGAAGAACTTATAATATCTGACCGCTAAGTCAAAAATGTAAGGCCGCTTTATGTGCTGTTTTAGGTCAAAATGATTTCAACACAAATCTTTACTCGAGACGATGAACTCTCACGGAGTGGCTCTCGTGAGTCTATCTATTTGAATGAATATGGAAATAATAATGTTTGTGGCATGCTGTGTTATCCCTCGTTCCTTCATCTCCAAGTGGCCCGATGTCTACTCTCGTGTTGTCCTCACCAACATATCGATTGGTGAAGGATAATTTTATTTATGTTAGATATTCGTATAGCTTGGCTTATTTGTTTTGCCATTCTCTCTACCTTTAGTTTCACCAGTCATGCTACGGCACTCAAGTTGGCTGATTATTATACCGATGTATGGACCTCGGTTGATGGACTGCCGCATAACAGTATTAATGCGATTACTCAAACCGACGATGGCTATTTGTGGTTTGCCACTTGGGAGGGTGTGGCTCGTTACGATGGCTTACATTTTACCTTATTTGGTAGAGGTGAAACGACAGGCATGAAAGATTCCGGCACGCGCACCCTGGTCGCGGATAGCAACAATAGCCTTTGGCTTGCGGGTGCCAGAGGCAGCATGGCGCTGCGCAAAGGTTACCAATGGTCAAATCAAGCCAATGCCGCCAGCTTAGTGAATCATGCACTGGTGGATCAGCATAAAAATCTATGGATAGCGGTTGAAGGTCTGGGGGTTTATTATCGAGCGCGAGGCAAAGATGGAAACTACTTACCGGATGTTCATATACTCTCTGGATTTAGTGCCTATCACTTGGCCCAGTCTAGTTCTGGCGACATTTTTGCGGCCACCGATAATGGACTCTATCGAGTCACACCAAAAAGCTACCATAAACTCGAGTTGCCCTTATTAGGCGATCGAACTCGGGTTTATTCTCTGGCTTTCGATCATCAAGACCGGCTGCTGTTAGCATCGAATCATGGACCTTGGCGCTATGATGGCCAACAATTTACTCGACTGAATAACACCTTAGATCATGTAATTACCACCGCAATTATCGAAGACCGTGAGGGTAATATTTGGTTTGGAACCTCCACTCAAGGCGTAGGACGGATTGCAAATCATCAGCTTGAATTTAAAAATGCCAACAGCGGCTTACCACATAATCGAGTGATCTCGCTATTTGAAGATCAAGAAGGCAGTATTTGGGTTGGCACCAATGGCGGCCTGATACGATTTAGGAATGCGGCATTTCAATCATTCACGGAACAAGATGGGCTGATCGGCAATTACGTTCGAACGGTATTGCCAATTAATTCAAAGCAAGTGCTAGTTGGAACCAGTCAGGGCTTAAGCCTACTCGAAGATGGTCAGGCCATGGCAGCCACGCAAGACCCCGTTTCTCGGCAAGGCATATTAAGCCTTGCTAAGAATCATCAGGGGGGAGCTTATGTTGGTACCTACAGAAATGGAGTTTATCAATGGCAAAACCATCAGCTACAGCAGCTTTGGAATGAGGATTCAGGACTGCCACATAATGAAGTCCGCGCCTTACTCAAAGATAGCCATAACAACCTATGGATTGGCACCCCCAATGGCTTAGTCAAAGTAAAACCGCAAGGCGAAATGCAGTATTTCACCAAGCAAAATTCTAATTTACCCGATAATTATATTCTAGCCATCGCTGAAGATGAATTTGGCAAAATTTGGGTTGGTACTGGAGTTGGCTTAGCATTTATTCGAGACGATAAGGTATCAAATGTTCCAATTAACAACTTGGAGCAAGCGCAATATGCTTTCGGCTTTTACCTTGAGCCTGGTTATGTATGGATAGCAAGCGACCGCGGGATCATTCGCTACCAGCAACACACCCAACAAATGGGTCTGGTTGGCCGCCCAGCAGGGCTTCCCATTGATAAGTTTTTTCAAATCGTGAACGACCAACAGGGCAGCCTGTGGCTTTCGAGTAATCGAGGACTATGGAAAATCAGCTATCAGCAGGCTCATTTAGTCGCGAGCGGTCAGCAAAAACAAATTAATTTTGAGCTATACAGTGAAATAGACGGCATGGCGAGTAGCCAAGCCAATGGTGGTTCCAATCCTGCGGCGGCAATCACTGAACAAGGCCAGCTACTCTTCGCCTCGGCTAAGGGTTTAATAAGTATCCAACCGCAAGATTTAGCGATATTCTCTGCTCACCCGCTACCGGTGACGATAGATTCGATTCAATTTGACAGTCAATCCATCTCTCCCGATACCCAATCGATAGCCCCTGCAGGAACCAACTTGGTTCGTTTTATTTATTCAGGTTTAGGCTACGTTATGCCCAAGCGCTTGCAGTTCAGAACCAAACTGGAAGGATTTGACCGTGAATGGTCATACCGCGGGACTCAACGAGTGGCAGAATTCACCAACCTTCCGCCAGGAAGCTATCGCTTTCTGGTCAGCGCTCGTTACCCTTATGGGGAATGGAACGATAGCAACTTCATCTATCAGTTTAAAATTGAACCCTTGTTTTGGCAACGTAGAGAGATTCAGGCCTTATTGGCTTTGTTACTGCTGTTGGTGATTGGTGGCATGGTCTATTTCCGGATTTATTTACTCAAACGCAATGAAGAACGTTTGACTGAACAAGTGGAAATACAAGTCAAAGCATTGCGAGAACAATCCGCACAATTCGAGCGTTTATCGAACGAAGATGCATTAACCAAACTTCCCAATCGACGAGCCTTCGATGCCAATTTAAGCGCTCAATTTAGCCAGTGTAGTCAGCAACAGCAGACCATTAGCTTGGTGGTGCTGGACATCGACCATTTTAAATCGATTAACGACAACTACTCCCACTTGGTGGGCGATAAAGTGATTCAAGCATTAGCCACCACCTTAGTCGACTATGTGGGTGACACAAACAAAGTCGCACGCTGGGGCGGTGAAGAATTTACTATCCTTTATTTGGGCAACCAGCAACAGGCAAGAGATTATTTTCAAGCGCTATTACTGCAGATTCAGGCGATGACCTTAGATGCGCTGAAAGGTAAACGCAATATTACCGTGAGCATGGGAATTTGTGATAGTGATCATTGTGATGATTACAGCTCGCTGCTGAAATTAGCGGATCACGCTTTGTATCAAGCCAAACACAAGGGGCGTAACCGTATCGAAATTTATAATAACAACCAACCACAGTGAAAATTCCTATTGAATCAGTCACTGATAGTTTGCAAACCGCCGCGATGTATTTGCATTAAAAATCGCTAATTCACATTAACCTTGAATGCCTCTGAACTATCGGGTGATGACTGAAACTCGTCAGCTTGGTTTGGTTATCAAATGTTCAGCTATACCTGCTTAATACCAATCTGATTGATTATATAATCAACTCATTGCGCAGAATTAGTCTGCCGATACCCAGGCATGAAGCGCAGTCACTGGTGGCTCTATACAAGATACCATAACCAGTTAGCCGTGATTGAGGCCTGTAAGTGACCCGCTGTGTTCTCAGGCTGTTACTCACCAAACTCTAGAACCTGAAACTTGAAGCAGCGCATCTTCTCAACTGGACTATTGAGCGACCATCCACCTTTGCGTTTTAACTGCTGAATGAAGTCATTGGAGTTTGGCAGCTGTTGCCACACTTGCGGTAAAAACACCGCTCGTTTGTTACCTTGCGCCAAAATAAGGCCATCCTGATTGGGGCGAAGTCGCGCGATTAATGCGGCTTCATTCAACTGAGGCGGAAGCGCTTGGCTTGGGCTTAAAATAGAGATACTAATATGAATGAGTGGCAACTCTTGTAGCGTCAGTGGTGCAAATCTGAGATCTTCAAAAGCGGCCTGATAAGCGTGTAAGGCAACATCCTGAACCAGCGCTTGATAAGCTTCTAATGTACCAATGCAACCTCGGAGTTGCGCATTTTTGTGCAAAGTCACAAAGCTTGCCGCCGGCGCCTGAAGGATTGTGGGATATTGCTCAGGCTCGGCTTGCCAGCGCTGCTGCTCACTCAGATAGTGCTCAATCGCATATCGAGCAACTTTCAGTAGCGCTTGTTGATGCTCGCGCTTAATGCTCGAAAAACGCAATACTGGCATAACCCACCACCCTTTGATGATCCTTCGTTACATCCCCTGAATTGCCTTTCGCCACTAATTTTGCTTGCAGCTGATGCTGCCTGGCCGCTGCTAAAAATCCATTAATAACCTGGTAACCACAGGCTTGTTCCCCCTGCAAACCGCCCTGCCCTGAGATGATATTTTTAAGAGTAGCCTCATCGCTCAAACGGGCATCTCGGTAAGATAAAAAGTGGCTTAAATCGCTGCTGATCACCAGCAAGGTTTGAGGATCTGAACAAAACACCTCAAACAGAGCCGCCAGTTGCGCCGGTGCGACATCCCCCACCACCAATGGCACAATGGCAAATTGCGCTAAACAAAGCTGCAAAAAAGGCAGCTGTACTTCAATCGCATGTTCCAGACGATGTGCTTCATCAGAGCAATGAACAAAATCGAACTGAGTTAATGCAGATAAGCAATGTTGCTCAACTGGCAAGCTTCCCAAGGGGGTTTCAAACTGTTCCGCCGACGAAATGGCCACCCCTGCCAGTGGAACCCGATGATTCGGGCCGGCGATAAGCACTCGGCGAAACGCTGGTTGGTGATTGACTAAATATCGGTAAGCAGCGGCGGCAATTTGTCCCGAATATTGATAACCAGCGTGGGGAACCAACAACGCCTTCGGCCGAGCCGACTCTGAATGCGTCGCTAACAACCAGGGGCTAAGCTGTTGTTTGATATGCTCAGCACCAGCGGGATAAAACTGTCCAGCCACGGCTGCGGGTCGACTTTTCATCGCTCAATTCCGCTTATTTCAACTAAAGTTAAGTATAGTTCAGTCCGTTACGGTGAAGCGCTTATGGCAAGTCAATATAGTCCTCCTGAGTACTTTCCCACTCAGTATTGGCAGCAATTAGACGATGGCCGAATACAATGCGATGTTTGCCCCCGGCATTGCCAACTACGCCAAGGAAAACGTGGCGTCTGTTACATTCGAATGAATCATCAGCAGCAAATTGTGCTGACCTCTTATGGTCGCTCCAGTGGCTTTTGTATCGATCCGATTGAGAAGAAACCCTTAAATCATTTTTATCCCGGCTCTGCGGTACTATCTTTTGGCACCGCTGGCTGTAACTTGGGCTGCAAGTTTTGTCAAAACTGGGATATCAGTAAGTCACGCCAAATGGATACCCTCGCCGACTCCGCCATGCCAGACGCTCTGGCCCAACTGGCACAAAAATATGGCTGTAGCGGCATTGCTTTCACCTACAACGATCCGGTGATTTTTCTTGAATATGCCGTGGATGTAGCGCAGGCCGCAAAAGCCCTTGGTTTGCAATCCATCGCGGTTTCCGCTGGTTATATTTGTGCTGAACCAAGAGCTGAATTGTTTACTCACATGGATGCTGCAAACATCGATTTAAAAGCCTTTCGCGAACCCTTTTACCGAAAAGTATGCAGTGGCCACCTGACGGATGTATTGGATACGCTGCTATACCTTAAACATGAAAGCCATGTGTGGTTTGAGCTAAGCACCTTACTGATCCCCGGAGAGAATGACTCCAATCAAGAGCTACAACAAATGTGCGCCTGGATAGCTGAGCACTTGGGCGCTGATGTCCCGATCCATTTCACCGCCTTTCATCCTGACTTTAAGATGCGAAATAAAACCCAAACCCCCATCACCACCCTGTTAAGAGCAAGAGAAATAGCCCTTAACCATGGACTTCACTATGCCTATGTGGGAAATATCTACGACCCGTCCCACGAAAGCACCTATTGTCCCGGCTGCGGCAACCTATTATTGGAAAGAAATTGCTATCAACTGGGAAAATACCGGCTCAACTCGCAAGGCCTCTGCCCCGATTGTGGCACAACTATCGCGGGGGTCTGGACGGAGCACTGTGGCAGCTTTGGCCGCCGTCGGATCCCGCTGCGGCTGGGAAACTAGACGGAATGCCATTTAACAAAGGTGCCGCTCCTCCCGTTTCCCACCTGGCTTGCCCAAGCATGAGCTGAAGCGCCGAGATGGTTTAAAGGCTCAACCCGACACGCGTAAACTTGAGAGCCTTTTATTTCAGCATACCATACCACTCAAAGATGAGTGCTATTGCAGCAGTCTTATCGGCCCATCACTGGTTTGGCTAAGGTCCAGTATTTGATGGGCTGCCATGGCATCGGCTGGGTTGCGCTCAGTTTTAAGCGACTATCTCCCGGCTCAGTAAACACCACCGCGGTCATCACAAACTCTCCATCATTAATAAAAATTTCAATGGAAGACTGATCGACCAATATTTGCAGTTTTACATCCTGTTGGTTGGTCATGTCCAGCTCGCGAGTTTTTTCGCCGTCGGTAGGCAGAGCCCCGCTCCTATCCAGTACAATTTTCTGCCGCAGGCCGTCTAAGCTAAAACGACAGTAGCTTTGATCATCGCTCATAAAGTGCAAATCAACAGCGCCCTCCGTCAGCCAGCTCAAATTCATTTGCAGTTCAAAACTTCGGCCTTTGGGGAGAGTTATCTGCTGTTCAGCGGCCACGCTTAACTCAAAATCTTGATAAGCACTGCGTAAGGCCTGTAATTCGCGGGCAGGACGTTGATAAAGTTTACCATCTTCAAAACTCAGTTCCCGAATACAAGTCAGTTGATGTAACCAACCCTGCGCCTTTGTCGGGTGTTGATTCTCATCGGGAAGCCCCATCCACGCCACTAATAAGGCGCGACCATCGGGGCTTTTTCCCGTTTGCATCGCATAAAAATCGAAACCATAATCAAGTCTTGAGAAGCCATCTAAATGCAGTTCATCTTGCGGATCCAGACTGGCCTTCAGATAACCATTATGATGGTCGATTTGATAGTGAGGACTGTTAGAGGCGATGCCTTGTGGGCAAATAATCGCAATCAGCTGCCCGTCAACTTCAATCAAGTCAGGGCATTCCCACATATAACCAAAATCACCGAGCTCGTCACCAAATATCCCGGCAAACTCCCAATGATGCAGATCGGCTGAACGATAGCTCGCCAGACGCCCTAAACCAGAGGTCAACTGAGCCCCAACAAACATCAACCAATTATCGCCATTACGTATAATTTTAGGATCACGACAATGAGCGGTTACCTGAGGCGGTAAGTCCTCAATAACTGGCCCCTGTTTGCGAAAGTTGAAACCATCTGTTGAAGTCGCTAGGCATTGATAAGTCATTCGTTGTCGCTGCTCACCAATCCGTACATTACCGGTATAAAAAATCATCAATTGTTCGTCATGCACAATGCAATGACCTGAATATACGCCATGGCTATCAAACCAATCACTGGGCATCAGAGCAATCGGATGCTCTATCCAATTCACTAAATCGGTACTAGTTACATGTGCCCAAGCAATGCGCTTATCCTCACAATCGGGGCTGAGCACATAAAACAAGTGGTAAGCCCCTTGAAAATAAACAAAAGCATTCGGATCACCGAGAAAGCCTTGCTCGGCAGAAATATGCCAAGTTGGCCGATACGATGAAGAAACAGGTGCCGTTTTTTCTTGAAGCTGTTTTCGCAAGTTTGTATCCACAATACTACCGAGTATTTGCCATTGCTGAGTTGATAAGGGAGGCGCGGGTTGCCAAACGATTTGCTCTTGTGGTGCATTAAAAGTAAGAGGGAGCGAAGAAACCATCCTTAACTCTGGGTCAACTAGCTCCGCAATTAACAAGTTATGAACTTTTTGGATCCGTTGTAGATTATCTTTGCCACCACAAGCAACGATCAGAGGCTCAAGCATGTCCATCTCACAACCTTATTATAAAAACATATTATTAAGCTTAATTTTATAACAAATCAGGGAAGCCTGTCTGTAACTGTATATTTATTTATCGCAATATTGATACACCCGCGACACTTAAGCTTAAGTGTTAATTTTACCGACCTTGCCTGCCGATGATTGGAATGTGTCACGCAATAGATTAAGTCAAACAGTGAGCCACTTGGGAGCAAGCATCGTGTATTCAACAAGACTGGGCAGAAACCAACTTTGCTTGCTGATAAAAGTCACTCGCAGTCTGAGGCTCTCTGCTAAGCTTGGCTTGGCTGTTTTCCATTCATCTGACAAATTCACTATTTTAGCTCGACTCATTTCGAGAACAAAACACCACGGTATTACGCCCCTTCGCCTTTGCCTGATACATCGCAACGTCGGCACATTTAAGGATATCCTGTTCAGCCACTTCTAGGCCAACAAACAACGCAACACCAATACTTGAGCTGCAGTGATGTTCAATCTTGGACGCTTGTTTGCCAGCTTTTCGCTGCTGAATCAAGTAAGGTTTAGCCAACGCTTCGCGAATTTTTTCGGCGACCTGAGCAGCCTGATTGACCGCACATTGACGATTACAATGTAATTCATTCAACATCACCACAAATTCATCTCCCCCCACCCGTGCAACCGTATCCATTGCTCGGACACTTGCACTAATACGTCGACCCACTTCAATTAACAATTCATCACCCACTTCATGGCCAAAACGGTCATTGAGTGGTTTGAAATTATCCAAATCTAAAAACAGTAAAGCCGTATAAAGACGACTGCGCTCGCTGGCAAGCATCGTCTGAATCAAGCGCTGATGTAATAATCGACGGTTTGGCAATTGGGTTAATGTATCTTTAAATGCCAGCTCACGGATCTCTTCTTCGGCCTTTTTCTGCTCGGTAACATCTTCCGTGATCCCCATAATTCTGAGCACATCTCCAAAATTGTTTTTGATCGGAACAAAACAAGACTTCAAGGTGTCGAGATAAGCCGCAATGGGGTGAAATACAAAGTGAACAATTTCCCCCTGATAAGCTCTTTTCAACAAGTCTGCCACTCGCGCTCTATCAGCAAAACTTATAAAGTTTAAAAAGGAACAACCTATCACTTGCTGTTCCTGCTGCACATGAAGCATCCGCAACCCGGCTTTACTCATCGATGTAACTTTGCCACCCATATCGATTTCATGAATACATACCGGGGAGTTATCCAAAAACAAACGGTGATTACGTTCATTTTCGCGTAACACTCGATTAATTTTTTCGTTCTCTTTTAGCGCGGCTTCTAATTGGCGGGTGCGCTGACGCACTTGTTGCTCTAACGCGGCGGCGGTCTGAAATAAATAAAATCCCGAATTTCGTTCTACAGCGCTGGCGTCACACTCTGCGCGATCCATTAAAGACTCGACCATTTTGTTTAAACGGATCACCTCCGCCTGTAAGTCTGCATATGAAGGAGACAAGAGTTTCACCATGACTGACTGTTTTCCGCGTTCTGAGAGGTCGAACCAATCGCAATACCAGTTAAAGTCTGGTTCATATGGACACCGTAATATTGTTCGCCGTAGCTGTTAAAGCCGATAGCATGGTGTGCATCGAGTTGTTCGGCGATTAAAAGATTAATGCCTTTCTCAACAGCTTCCAATCTGCGTAGAATACAATCACACACGATCACCAGTTGGATAGAACCAAGCTTTTCGGTCATGCACTCCAAGCTGTGCCTTACATTCTCAAGCATGTGTCCGCTCTCCCCAATTCTAAAGACAACGCCCTCTTCGATGGCACCAAAGAACGACAAACTGCCATCGGGGTTAACCTTCTGAATGGAACGGACATACTCGCAAGTACCAATTAACACCACCATCGGGGACGCGGCAAACACTGCACTATTCAACTGGTGTTCCGCCACTCCGACCAATCTCGCGTACTCAGAAGCGGCTGGAAATCCATTAATCTCAATAACTCTGCGGCTTTGGGTATCGGCTTTGGTGACCACCAAACGTTCGGTATTACCAACAAAGTGATGGGTGGTAAATACAATGAAAGGCAAGCGAGTGTGAACGACCATCAGCACCGCGCTATTAACATGAAACTGCCCTTGGAAAAACACATAAGTATTGCTGTACCGTTGATCATCAGCTGCAGAGCCACCCAGCGAGACAATCTCTCCCAAGGCATCTTGTAGGGCATGCGCCACCATTTCTTCCTGTTTGGACAAACCATCAATCAACATGAATGCAAAGCTATTCGCCGCATCAAATTTCGGCTCTTTACTTTTGAGTTGCTGCAATAAGCTTTGCACACACTGATGCCCCTGATTGCGCTCAAAGTTTTGCAAATCATTGAGTAAGCCGCACGCGACGGTAAAATGATCTGCGGCAAAGCTAACGCCAACTAGACTATGTTGCAAAAGACCAACAGGGCCTATTTCACCAGCAGTGGTACACCCCATCACCTGAATGCCTCGAAACCAGCGGTTCATCTCCTGGCTTAAGCGTTCAAGGTCATATTGGCTAGAACAAAAAAATAGCACGAGAGACATATCAGGCTGCTTCACAGCTTGATAAAATTCGGCAGCGGCTACAGCCGCGTCGACGGCTTGCGATTGCCCTAAATTAACATTTTTTATCTTCATGTAGCACACCTATATTACTCGCGTTTGTCAAATAAGCTTGGGACCGCAGCAGAACCGCCGACTACAGGTTATTTTTAATTAAGTATATACAAGCATTAGCATTTCAGTTAATTTTCAGACAATAGATAAGTCGACTTTTAGCTCGTTTTTTTAACCTCATCTCCCCCTGACATGAATCTTGCGCAGCACCAGCGTGCGTGACAACTTAATCGGTTTTTACGAAATTTAGTATAGGTACTGCCGCCAGAAAATGACTGAACACTCAATGCAGCAACAATGCAGTTAGCAACAAATAGCGCTTTTTTCATAAAACAGAGCTGTGTAAACTGGTGACTTGGCGCCAATTTACGGAATCAATATGGATTTTTCCATTTTATTAATATTTATCCCTACTTTCTTTTTTGTTTCAATAACCCCGGGCATGTGTATGACGCTCGCTATGACCTTAGGTATGACCATTGGCCTGCGTCGTACCTTATGGATGATGCTTGGGGAAATGTTAGGGGTTGGCATTGTCGCTATCTTGGCGGTGTTAGGGGTGGCCGCAATCATGTTGCGCTACCCTGAGGTATTTATGATATTGAAATGGATTGGCGGCGCTTATCTCGGCTACCTAGGGATTCAAATGTGGCGTTCTAGGGGCAAAATGGCCATCCCGGATACCATCGCGGAGCCTCAGCAAGTGCAACGCTCACAACTGGTGATCCAAGGTTTTGTGACAGCTATTGCCAACCCCAAAGGTTGGGCTTTTATGATTTCGCTACTCCCCCCCTTCATCCAACCCAATTATTCGCTGAGCCTGCAATTGAGTCTATTAGTGGGAATTATTCTAGTTTCAGAATTTGTTTGTATGAGCCTCTACGCCACCGGCGGTAAAACCCTGCGAGTGTTTTTAAATCAAAGTGGTAATGTTCGTTTGCTTAACCGAATTTCAGGCAGTTTGATGATTTGCGTAGGAATTTGGTTAATATTCAGCTAATTTCGCGCTTACTTCTCTAAGCGCATCAGCCAAAGTACTCGCATAACCTTCACAAATAAAACTATTCACCCATTGACCATCAGCCAGCTCCACCTTGCCCAAGCCAAGTGAGCAACACCCTATAAAAAACTGGTCACTGGGCATATGCCATACTTCGATTTCAATCGCCTGCCCTTGTTCTTCATCGCGAATTAAACTAGGTCGAGCTGGCAGCCCTCCTGCTAGTGCATACAAACGATAGCAACTTGCGCTGGTGGTTTGTTTCAGCAGACTCGCACCGCGTTCCAATAACTGGTGGTTTAAGGCCAAACCGGATAAATGTGCGCCACAGACTGCCAGCTCAATTGTCATGCAGTGGGCTCAGCTAAGGGCGGCAAGGGCTGTCCGGTGGCACCGAGGGGACAGCCATTGTGTTGCAGCAACAAGGCCGAAATACTCAGCAACTTACGGTCATGGAGAGCTTGGCTAAACTGAATGATCCCAAAGGGAAGACCACGCGCGAGTAGATAATGGGAAACACTTAACTCAACTAGATTGACTTTTTGGCCTTTGAGATCCGCTAAAGACTTGTCACCTTTCAGCACCACCCCATCATTGCCATTAGAGAAATCGCCAACGATTAAGGCAGTGGAATCAACGCCACTTGCCGTAGGAATGGTCAGTGCATTCATACTGGTCATTACCGTGGCAGCAAAAACCCCGGCAGTATATTGGTTAATTGACTCGATATAGTCGTTTACTTGCACCATATCGATATTGATATTGTATTTATCAGCCCATTTTCTAACGATGCCCGTTGCAGCGCCATAATCCCATGGCATCCAACCAACATAGATGGTCCTAGCTAATCGATGCATGCGCAATTTGTGTGGTGCTGGCAACAGAAGCACTGATCAAGGTAGCCGCTCAACTCCCTTCATTCACTGATGCTGTTACGGAGACGATATACGGTATATCTAGACAGCCAAGATACCGCTCAAAAGATCGCAACACCACCAACTAGCTCAGACATGGTCGCTAAACTGCTCCGAAATCCATTTGCCGATCACTTGCATTGCCGCGGAATTACTTACAAGATCTAAATGTCCAACATCTTCGATGATACTTACATCGCCATCACTGTTGGCGCGGATCAATGCTTGGTATTGCTCAGCCATGAATGCCTCATCTAGGCGACCCACAACCAACAACAGCGGCACCTTAATCGCTTGTAACTCCCGTTGATAATGTTTAGGAGCATAGGATTTATTCAAACGATAACTATAACTATCGGTTTCGCTGCCATCACGAAATGCGCTGGGGAGATTAAAGCTAATCACTTTAAGATGATTAAGTGCTTTAAAACCGAATCGATTCACCAACTCTAAGCCAATAATTCGGCGAATAAAGGGGCGAGCCCATCCCCCCGAGTTGTGCCTCATGGTAGGGGCTTGATAGTGAAGATAAGGCGCCAACAATAAATAACCGTCGATGGCTCGTTCTGGCGCACTGCCCGCAAAGCGCAAGGCTAAACCGCCACCAGAAGAGTGTCCTGCCAGCAGGATTTTTGTCTGAGGCGAAGCTTCGTGAATCAAATCAATGAAATCAGTCAAGTCATCATTATATTGACCAATATAATCCACATCACCACGACGACATGGATTCATCCCATGACCCCGTAAATCCGGCGTATAAACCTTCGCGATACCTTGGCGAGCAAGATGAGAGGCTAAAGGCTCCAGATAGCCACTGTGCCATCCAGAGCCATGTAACAAGATCAAAACGATGTCACTATCCGCTGGATAATACCGATAATCTAGGGAAGTCCCATCTCTTGCAATATAACGCGAGCACTTGGCTAAGCACTTTACCTGAGTCAGTCGTTTATAATCGAGTCCTGAATGGTTCTCGACTCGGCTTGGAACCTGCGGGATCAGAATCAAACACAATACGCTCAAGCCAACAATCATTACGATGACTAAGCTGGTCACAAATAAGTTTATCATGCTGCTTTCCATTGCTCGTCCTCCTCACCCCTTCGATACTTGCTACTTTAGCCCGCATAGGCCAATAACAACAAACGCCGTTGCCATTTAAATTAGTTAAATTCTGACTAACCGGGATAAATGCATCATAAAGCGACTCGTGGTAAGTCTAAGAGATAATGTAAGAATTGAAGTCGCATGTTGTACACATGGCGGCATTTTTTAATGCCAATTAGCGCTAGCTTAAATACTCGACGACTGGCACCACAAATAAACACTTGAGCGAAAGATGTAAAAAAGCCAGTAGCAAATGCTACTGGCTTTTTTGAATTGGTGCCCGGGGCCGGACTTGAACCGGCACGTCCTTTCAAACGAGGGATTTTAAATCCCTTGTGTCTACCAATTTCACCACCCGGGCAAAAAGTTTAAATCTTCGTCTCAGCGCGATTGCCTGAGAACGAGGCGTACTTTAACGTATTCAAAAAATGAGTCAACCATAAATTAAAGATTTTTGTTCAAGTGCTCAAAAAGCGATCTGCATGGCTAATTCTGCTTCTCGGCACCGCCAATTGAACAGATGTAAATCAGGCCTCACTATTTAGCGTCATCACGGAAAATGTTTAATACTGCTGCAGTGATAGATCAATAAAGCGAGATTATTGATGCTGAACTCTGCGTTTAACTTCGCTAGTTTATACCAAGCTAAGTAAAAACATGACCTAATTAAGGCTTGGTAAGACTTCAGGAAAAACCAAAAACCAGAAGGCTACCGTTTTTAACTTTTGAGCAAAGAGAGCAATTGGTTCAATATCAAAGACAAAGCTCATAATGCACAAAGTGGACGACTGACAGATGCCAATATCCACGCTTATGTCGTGAAAGAATTTGGCAAGCATGACCACCCAGACTCCATCTATTGTCTGCTCGACCATATGGGCTTTCATAGATAACTTCCCGCTCTAAACGCCTTAAGTAATTTCAAGAAACACAGGACTATTTTAAAAAATTGAAACTCGAAACGACCCTTAAAATCCTAGGGCATAAGGCTCTAGAGTGGGTTGATGAGTGGTTTCAGGATGAAGCCAGATTTGGGCAACAAAAAGCAATTTATGGGCTGAAAGAGGAAAGCGCCCAAGAGCGGTGAAGCAACAACAATTTGAAGTTGAGTATGCCTATCTATTTGGTTCAACCTGGTGAGGCTATCGTCGTCCCTTAGGCCAATAAAGACATATGATAGAACATTTAAAGCAAATACCATTAGTCACAGAACAGGGACGTCAGCCCTTGTTGTGAATGGCGCAGGATGGCATACGAAAGATATTGCCAATCAATTTAATAACGTCACTATCATCAAACTATCACCATACTCCCCAGAGTTAAACCCTATAGAACAGGTATAGAGTTGGTTAAGCCAACACCGCCTAGCCAATCAAAGCTGCAGTGATTATGATGAATTTGTTGACACGTTTATGCAGCATGGAATAGGTTTTTGCAATGCACGCAGCAGGTCGAAAAGATGTGTTCTAGGAAATGGATTGACCTGACCAGTTCATTTTGCAGATTGCCATAAGGCTTAGAGCGAAGCGGAATGTTGGAATAGCAGACACAAAAAAACCAGCTTCAATGCTGGTTACTACTGCAATATGGAGGCGGGTCCCGGAGTCGAACCGAGGTCCACGGATTTGCAATCCGCTGCATAGCCACTCTGCCAACCCGCCACGCAGTTTTAGAAATTTGGAGCGGCACATCGGGTTCGAACCGATGACCTCAACCTTGGCAAGGTTGCGCTCTACCAACTGAGCTAGTGCCGCTTAACTTACAATCACTATTTAGTATGAATCAGAGTTCAACCAAGGTTGCGCTACTCTTTATACCCACACTGAGCTAGTGCCGCTTAACTTACAATCACTATTTAGTATGAATCAGAGTCAACCAAAGTTGCGCTACTCTTTATACCCACACTGAGCTAATGCCGCTTAACTTACAATCACTATTTAGTATGAATCAGAGTCAACCAAGGTTGCGCTACTCTTTATACCCACACTGAGCTAGTGCCGCTTAACTTACAATCACTATTTAGTATGAATCAGAGTTCAACCAAGGTTGCGCTACTCTTTATACCCACACTGAGCTAATGCCGCTTAACTTACAATCACTATTTAGTATGAATCAGAGTTCAACCAAGGTTGCGCTACTCTTTATACCCACACTGAGCTAATGCCGCTTAACTTACAATCACTATTTAGTATGAATCAGAGTCAACCAAGGTTGCGCTACTCTTTATACCCACACTGAGCTAGTGCCGCTTAATCTCAACTCAAAGAAGGAGTTGGTGCCCGGGGCCGGACTTGAACCGGCACGTCCTTTCAGACGAGGGATTTTAAATCCCTTGTGTCTACCAATTTCACCACCCGGGCGACACAATTTTATAGTAATGGAGGCGGGTCCCGGAGTCGAACCGAGGTCCACGGATTTGCAATCCGCTGCATAGCCACTCTGCCAACCCGCCATACTATGGTTTTTCTATTACTGTAAATTTGGAGCGGCACATCGGGTTCGAACCGATGACCTCAACCTTGGCAAGGTTGCGCTCTACCAACTGAGCTAGTGCCGCTTAACTTACAATCACTATTTAGCGTGAATCAGAGTCAACCAAGGTTGCGCTACTCTCTATACCCACACTGAGCTAGTGCCGCTTAACTTACAATCACTATTTAGCGTGAATCAGAGTCAACCAAGGTTGCGCTACTCTCTATACCCACACTGAGCTAGTGCCGCTTAACTTACAATCACTATTTAGTGTGGATCAGAGTTCAACCAAGGTTGCGCTACTCTCTATACCCACACTGAGCTAGTGCCGCTTAACTTATTTTACTGTTTAGTAAACTGAGCCTTCAACCGAAGTTGCTCCGTACTTAAAACACTAAACAGTTCCCTAAGTCGTTTCGCTAAATCCACCAGAGAACTGCGTTCCCGCTGAATGTGCTGTGCATTTTAGCGAGCTAAATCTTTACGTCAACAGTCTTTTTCCAACTTTCTAACTGTTCGCCTGATTTTTAGTCGAAAGCCGCTATTTATTGGCCACTTTGTCGTAAATCTGGCCATGCTAAAACCAAATAACTGATCATTGACCACAAGGTAAGTACAGTGGCGGCAAAAAAGAGCCCAAAACTAAGTTGATCGATCAAAGGATTAAGCTGAGCGGTTAATCCAGTTATCGCAGCCATTTGCGCCGCGGTTTTATATTTACCGATCCAAGAAACCGCAACACTAGAGCGTTTACCAAGTTCAGCCATCCATTCGCGTAACGCAGAAATTATAATTTCTCGAGATATCATGATTAAAGCGGGAATGGTTATCCACATCGACTGATAATGTTCAACCAATACCACCAATGCAGCGACCACCATCGCCTTATCCGCCACAGGATCCAAAAAGGCACCAAAGGGTGTGGTTTGGCCAAGCCTGCGTGCTAAGTAGCCATCTAAGTAATCAGTTGCTGCCGCTAAACCAAAAATAAATGCTGCAGCTAACATTCCCCACTCTACCGGAAGGTAAAAGGCGACCAAAAAAAACGGAATCAACACAACTCTAAACGCGGTTAGTATATTTGGTATATTTATCATTATTTTTCATTTATAAAACTACTGGCGCTATGTTGCCTAATCTTGCTTAGTGATGCAACGTATCATGGATTTTTTGCGCCAATGCAGGGCTAATTCCCGGTACTTTTTTCAATTCATCAACACTTGCACTCTTCATTTGCTGCATTCCACCTAAATGAGTCAACAAAGCTTGACGACGTTTCGCACCGATCCCGGGGATCTCTTCTAAGATACTGGTCTTGCGAGCCTTGTCGCGACGGTTACGGTGTCCTGTAATGGCAAAGCGATGACTTTCATCCCGAATATGTTGAATTAAGTGCAGCGCAGCTGAATCACTGGGTAAATGTAACTCGGTCATTGCCTTACCGATAAGCAATGTTTCCAAACCAGGTTTACGAGTCGTCCCCTTCGCGACCCCCACCAACAAAGGCATCGGTACCAAGTTCAACGGCTCAATACTAGCAAAAGCCGCCGATAACTGACCTTTTCCGCCATCGATAAACAAAATGTCGGGCATTTTTTCAGCTAACTGGGCTTTTTGATAACGACGTTTCAGTGCTTGTGCCATTGCAGCGTAGTCATCCCCCCCAGTAATACCTTCAATATTAAATCGTCGATATTCAGATTTATTCGGCCCTTGGCGATCAAACACCACACAAGAAGCTACCGTACGTTCGCCTTGCGTATGACTAATATCGAAACATTCCATCCGTTTAATTGGCGTATCTCGTTTAAGCAAACTCTCAAGCTCAGTCACCCGATGATGAATAGTCGCTTCCTGGTTGAGCTTGGTTAATAATGCATTTTCAGCATTAGTATTTGCTAAAGCAACATATCTAAACTTTTCGCCACGTTTTGGGATACTCAGTTTAACTTTCACACCCAATTCGATTTCTATCGCATTTTCAATCTCCGGCCAGTCTCCTTCGACATCAGGTAACAACACTTCATTCGGCTGGTTGCCCTTTCGCTGCTCAGAGAGATAGTACTGAATAACAAAACTACGCAATACCTCGGGGAGTTCAGTTTGTTTGGGGACCTTTGGATAATACGAACGACTACCTAACACTTGACCGTCACGGATCAACAGTAGATGCACCACCGCAATGCCATTTCTAAACGCGAAACCCAGCACATCACTTTGGGCTGTATTACCACTCACAAATTGTTGTTCCTGCACTTTACGTAAGGCTTGAATTTGATCGCGAAAAGTCGCAGCGGCTTCAAACTTAAGTTGTTCACTCGCCTGTGACATCTTATCTGCCAACTGATTAATCACCTGCTGGCTTTTACCTTTTAAGAAGAGGCTGGCCAGCTCGACCTGCTGGCAATAGTCTTGCTCGTTCACTAAGTTGACGCAAGGTGCAGAACAGCGTTTTAACTGGTATTGCAGACAGGGGCGCTGACGATTGGCATATTCACTATCACTGCACTGGCGGATCGGAAATAATTTCTGCATCAAGTGCAAACTTTCACGCACTGCGCTGCCGTTAGGGTAAGGTCCAAAATAGTGTCCTTTGGCCCGCTTAGCACCGCGATGCATCGAGATCCGTGGATGTTTATGCTGACTAATTAAAATATAAGGGTAAGACTTATCATCTCGCAATAATACATTATATTTAGGCAGATATTTCTTAATTAAATTGTGCTCCAAAATCAAAGCTTCGGTCTCGGTATGAGTGACCGTAACTTCAATTCGGGCAATGTTAGTGACTAAGGCGCGGGTTTTCTTGCTATCGACCGTTTTTCGAAAATAACTGGTTAAACGTTTTTTTAAAGACTTCGCTTTACCAACATAAATCACCTCGTCTGCGGCGTTATACATCATGTATATGCCGCTAGACTCAGAAACTTGACTTAAAAAGGTTTTACTATCAAAAATAGAGTCAGTCAAAACAACTTACAACTTGTCAGTATCAATCATACCGTGACGAATAGCTAAATGAGTTAACTCCACGTCGCCGTTAATATCGAGTTTACTAAATAAACGGTAACGGTAAGAATTCACAGTTTTAGGGCTAAGATTAAGCTGCTCAGAAATATCGGTAACTTTTTCACCTTTGGTTATCATCAACATGATTTGTAATTCACGCTCTGATAAATGTTGAAAAGGATTGTCTTCCGCAGGACTAAACTGACTTAAGGCCATTTGTTGCGCAATTTCTGGAGACAAGTAACGTTGGCCAGAATTAACCGCTCGAATTGCTTTTAGCATCTCGTCCGGCGCGGCACTCTTGGTTAAATAACCACATGCCCCTGCCTGCATCACTTTGGTTGGGAATGGGTTTTCGCTATGTATAGTTAATACAATAATTTTGGCATCTGGATCATAGCGTAGTATTTTACGCGTAGCTTCTAGGCCCCCAATACCAGGCATGTTCATATCCATTAGGATAACATTGGCTTGGTTATTTCGACACCATTGAACGGCTTTCTCACCGCTCTCGACTTCACCAACGACTTTAAATCCTCTAACGTCTTCTAAAATGCGACGGATCCCTGTACGCACTAGCTCATGATCGTCAACCAGAAATACGTTTATCAAGCGTTCTCTCCGCTGTAACTAAAACATCAATCAACTAATTGGGCGGGTTGGCAGGCTTCAATTTACCTACGCAGCAGACGTTATATCCCATCAAGATGAGAATTTAAAGCGTTAAACTTTATAAGTTATGCGTAGATCTTTGCTTATTCACTTTTTAGTTGATTGAAACGAAGTTGTCGTACAATAAATCAGCAACAAAATAACCTTAGCCAACTCGGTCACTTATCATACATAAGGTACTGTTAAGACTGGTGAACACCTATAACGAAGCACTCTAATGACAACTGCAGTTTTAGCGGTGTTCGACAAACCGATAGTTGAAGCAGGCATAACTCAAGGACTGATACCAATCTAACTCATTATCTGTTCATTCTTGCGGGCTTAAATCACCGCTAACTGCGTGGTGTGTTTTGTCATTAGAGCCACTAGTTACTGCACATCAAGTCAGGTTATCGGCAGATTTATTCTGCGCAATAAGTTGATCATATAATGAATCCGATTGATATTATTTTGAAAGGCTGGAAAGAAATTTATTCGAGTGCAGTTTAATGGGAGAGCTAAAATCGGATGGCGCTATAAACAAAAAAACCATGCAAATGCATGGTTTTTCAAAATGGCGGAGGAGGAGAGATTTGAACTCTCGAAGGGCTATTAACCCTTGCCGGTTTTCAAGACCGGTGCATTCGACCACTCTGCCACCCCTCCGCAGCAACGGGGCGCATATTACCTAGCAAATTTGCGCTTGTAAACTGTCTTTTATGGTTTTTTTGAAAATCAACTGCTTTGTCGCGAAACCAAGTCATCGTTGGTCACAAATAACCCAGCCGAAGCTGGGTTATTTGATGGCCTTGAATGCCGTCGCTTACGAAGGTAAGTAACTCTTACCCATTAAGAAGGTATCAATTGCTTTCGCTGCACCACGACCTTCATTAATCGCCCATACAATGAGGCTCTGGCCACGACGCGCATCACCCGCAGCAAATACACCGCTTACATTGGTCGCGTATTGGCCATAAACGGCTTTTGCGTTGGAACGTTCGTCTTTCTCTACGCCTAAGCTATCAATAATCCCTGCTTCTGGACCCATAAAGCCCATCGCCAGTAATACTAAGTCAGCCTTAAGCACTTCTTCACTGCCCTTAATTGGCTCTGGGATCATTTGCCCATTTGGATTTTTAACCCAATTAATCTTGGTGGTATGAATAGCGCTGACATCGCCCTGTTCATTGCCGACCATTTTTTGCGTCATAACCAAGTAGCGACGAGGATCTTCACCTTGGATGGCAATCGCTTCATCCTGACCATAGTCACGTTTCAAGGTACGCTTAAACTCTGGCCATGGATTGTCTTGCCCACGTTCCAACGGTGGTTGAGGCATAATTTCTAATTGAATCACACTCTTACAACCATGACGTAATGAGGTACCGACACAGTCAGTCCCTGTATCACCCCCACCAATTACCACCACATGCTTATCTTTAGCGCTGATGAATTGACCATCTTGAAGTTGGCTGTCTAATAGACTCTTGGTATTTTTCGCTAAGAACTCCATCGCGAAATGAACCCCATTTAACTCACGACCAGGGACAGGCAGATCCCGAGGTACTGTTGCGCCGGTAGCAATGAGTAGCGCGTCGAAGTCTTCATCTAGGCGGTTAATCGAAATATCTTTGCCAACTTCAACCGAAGTTTTAAAAGTAATCCCTTCTTCTCGCATGATATCGATACGGCGCCCGACAATTTCTTTTTGCAGCTTCATATTTGGAATGCCATACATCAGCAATCCACCAATACGATCGGCTCGTTCAAATACCGTGACCTGATGACCAGCAGAATTAAGCTGAGCTGCTGCCGCTAAGCCAGCAGGGCCTGAGCCTATTACAGCCACTGTTTTACCACTACGGCACTTGGGAATATTTGGTTTAACCCAACCTTCCTTAAATGCGCGCTCAATAATATTTACTTCCTGACTTTTAATGGTTACTGGTGGCGCATTAATCCCAAGCACACAGGAGTCTTCACAAGGTGCCGGACACACTCGCCCTGTAAACTCAGGAAAGTTATTGGTTTTGTGTAAACGATCGATAGCATCCTTCCAACGACCACGATAAACCAAATCATTCCACTCGGGGATCAAGTTATTAATCGGACAACCAGCCACGCGCGGAGCGTAAGCTGAGTCACCAGAATGACAAAACGGGATCCCACAATCCATACAACGAGAAGCTTGGTCTTTGACAGCTTGTTCGCTCATGGGCGATTTCACTTCTAACCAATCTATCAAACGTTCTGCTGGATCGCGGTCTGCCGATAGCTTCCTATCTATTTCCATAAATCCTGTTGGATTTGCCATGTCTCTCTCCTAAACCGCTTCAGCTTTTTGTTTGGCTTGTTCAGCCTTGGCTTTTTTTGCTTGGGCAACACTGTCTAAGTGCATATCGAATGCTGCAACCGCGACATCATAATCGGTTTCATAGTCACCCGTGGCTTTCGCCTGCTTCATGTAGTCTTGCATCCGTTCATAGTCCGTTGGCATGACGCGAACAAACATAGCCAGAGCCTTGTCCCAATCGGCTAGCAATTCTTTGGCAACGTCTGAGCCCGTATAAGCGAGATGTTTTTCAAGCAAATCTTTCAGCTCGGCAGCTTCTGCGGCATCTTCAATGCCACCAAGTCGGACCATTTCCATGTTACAACGCGAAGCAAACTGCTGACTACGGTCGAGCACATAGGCGACCCCACCAGACATCCCTGCTGCAAAGTTACGACCAGTTTCGCCAAGAATAATCGCCTTACCGCCAGTCATATATTCACAACCATGATCACCAACACCTTCGACAATGGCAGTGACCCCAGAGTTACGGACACAGAAACGCTCTCCTGCAATCCCATGAATATAGGCTTCGCCTGAGGTACCGCCAAAGAAGGCCACGTTACCAACAATAATGTTGTTACGTGCTTCAAATGGAGCTTTGCGATCAGGATAAACAATCAGCTTCGCGCCGGATAAACCTTTGCCGAAGTAATCGTTAGCATCGCCTTCTAACTCAAACTTAATACCTTTCGCTGCAAAGGTCCCAAAACTTTGGCCTGCGCTACCGTTAAATTTAACCTTAATAGTATCTTCCGGTAGCCCTTCTGAGCCATAACGTTTCGAGATTTCGTTCGACAACATCGTACCCACACTTCGGTTGGTATTAATAATTGGAGAACTAAGCGCTACCGCTTTACCACTTTCTAAGGCTTCGCTGGCTTGTTTAATTAACTCACGATCAACAATATCGTGAATCAAATGCTTCTGCTCTTGGCTACGATAAAGTGTCTCGTCACCATCCACTTCTGCTTTATACAAGATTGGCGATAGGTCAACCGCTTGGTACTTCCAGTGATCAATGTCATCACGCTGAGTCAAACATTGGCTTTGCCCAACCATCTCATTGATGCTGCGAAAACCAAGTTCAGCCATAATTTCTCGTAAACCTTCCGCCATCATCTTGAAGAAGTTGACCACATGATCAACTTGACCAGCATAACGTTCACGTAAACGGCGATCTTGAGTGGCAATCCCAACTGGGCAAGTATTTAAATGACACTTACGCATCATCGTACAGCCTTCAACAACAAGTGCTGCGGTAGCCACCCCCCACTCTTCGGCACCTAGCAAAGTGGCGACCGCCAAATCACGAGGTGTTTTCAGTTGACCATCGGCCTGTACCGTAATACGACTGCGTAATTTATTCTGAATCAAGGTTTGATGCGTTTCAGCTAAACCTAATTCCCATGGTAACCCAGCATGTTTAATAGAGCTCAGAGGAGATGCACCCGTACCACCATCGTAGCCAGCGATCAATACCACATCGGCGTAGCCTTTACACACACCCGAGGCAATCGTACCAACACCCGCTTCAGACACTAACTTAACGTTAATCCGAGCATCACGGTTAGCATTTTTCAAATCGTAAATAAGCTGAGCTAAATCTTCGATTGAATAAATATCGTGGTGTGGTGGGGGTGAAATGAGACCCACTCCTGGCGTTGAACCACGGGTTTTACCAATCCATGCATCCACCTTATCACCAGGAAGTTGACCACCTTCACCAGGCTTAGCGCCCTGCGCCATCTTGATCTGTAATTCTTCGGCATTCGCCAAATAATGACTAGTTACCCCAAAACGACCCGATGCAACCTGTTTGATCTTAGAGATCATTGAGTCGCCATTCTCCATCGGTTCGAAACGAATCGGATCTTCACCGCCCTCACCAGAATTACTCTTGCCACCAATGCGATTCATGGCAATGGCTAAGGTGGTATGCGCTTCCCAAGAAATTGAACCAAAACTCATCGCACCAGTAGCGAAACGTTTTAGGATCGTTTCTGCTGAATCCACTTCATGTAATGGAACACTAGGGCGATCGGACTTAAATTTAAGTAAACCACGCAAAGTGAATGCTTCTTTCGCCTGATGATCAACTTCTGCCGCATATTCTTTGAATACTTGGTAGTTATTGGTCGAAGAAGCGTTTTGTAACAAGCGGATCGTGGTGGGGTTAAATAAGTGACGCTCGCCATCTTTTCGCCAGGCATAATCGCCGCCAGAGCTTAAGATCAAGTCCCTAAATGGATTATCATCCGTCGCAAAACCTTCGCGATGTCGATTTAAGGCTTCCGTTGCAATCGAATCTAAATCCATGCCTTCAATACGGGTCACGGTACCAGTGAAATACTTGTTCACAACCTCAGAGTTAATACCGAGCGCTTCAAAGATTTGTGCACCTTGATAGGATTGCAACGTAGATATTCCCATTTTAGAGAAGATCTTCAACAAACCACTATTAATTGCATAGGTATAACGCGAGATCACCGCGTCATTAGATAAACTACTATCGATGATTGCCTGGTCTCGCATATCGAGCAAGGTTTCTATCGCCAAATATGGGTTAACCGCTGCCGCACCATAACCTAATACCGTTGCAAAATGATGAGTTTCACGAATATCGCCCGATTCAACGACTAAATCGGCATGAGCGCGAATACCTTCTCGAATTAAGTAATGGTGAACCGCCGCTGTCGCGAGTACTGAAGGTACAGCCGCGTGGTCGCTATCAACTTTACGGTCACTCAAAATTAATATCGAGAAACCATCATCCACGGCATCTTTTGCATGTCGACAAATCCGCTCTAACGCCTTTTCTAGTTCACCCTCTTCGCCAGAGGCATGGAAAGTGGTGTGAATCGTCGCCGCTTGGAAGTGGTTATGGTCAATACTTCGTAACTTGGCCAATTGATCATTGGTTAACACCGGTTGCTTAATTTCAACTTTACGGCAGTGTAGCGGTGTCTCTTCCAATAAATTTAAATCCGCACCCACATAGGTACGCAACGACATCACCATCTCTTCACGAATAGGATCAATAGGCGGATTGGTAACCTGAGCAAACAACTGTTTGAAATAATGGGATAAATGTGGGTTATTATCCGACAACACCGCCAAAGGTGTATCCGTTCCCATCGCGCCAAGCGGTTCTTTAGTGGTACCGACCATTGGCTTCAAAACCGCGTTAACGTCTTCTTGACTATAACCAAATGCTTTTTGACGCTTGGCTAAACTATGCAAAGTGGCAAAACGATCGTTATATCCATCAGGAAGAGGCAGGTCGTCGATAACAATTTTATTTTCTTCAACCCATTTTCCATAGGGTTGCTTGGAGCAAACCGTGTGTTTTACTTCATCATCGGCGATGATGCGACCTTGCTCTAAATCAGCAATGAAAATTTTACCGGGCTGTAAACGGCCTTTTTGGACCACTTTAGACTGATCAACCACTAAAGCACCGGTTTCTGAGCCCATCACAACTAGGCCATCGTCGGTCACTAAATAACGTGATGGACGCAAACCGTTTCGATCCAGTGTTGCACCAATCACTTTACCATTGGTAAAAGAAATAGAAGCTGGGCCGTCCCAAGGTTCCATGATGCAAGAGTAATATTCATAGAATGCACGTTTCACTGGGTCCATGTTTTCTTGAGTTTGCCAAGCTTCCGGAACCACCATCATCATCACTTGCTCAAGCGGACGACCACTCAATACCAGCAACTCAACACACATGTCTAAGTTAGCTGAATCTGAACGCGTGATATCACACACTGGATGAATCATATCCAGCTCTTCTTTACTAAAATTAACACTTGCAAGCAAAGATTCACGTGCTCGCATCCAGTTCACGTTGCCCTTCACCGTGTTAATTTCACCATTATGAGCGATGTAACGGAACGGTTGCGCTAAACGCCACGCGGGGAAAGTATTGGTTGAGAAACGAGAATGGAACATGGCAATGGCCGATACCACACGCGGATCCTGTAAATCCAAATAGTACTTGCGTACTTGCGCCGTGGTTAACTGACCTTTATAAACGATGGTTCGCGAGGACATCGAGGCCATATAAAAGCTTTCATCGACACCAGTAACTGTGGCGTCAGCCAAGTGTAGCGAGTATTTACGTAACACAAACAGTTTACGTTCGAATACTTGTTGGTCAATATTCGCAGGACGAGCCACAAACACTTGTTCAATTTTAGGTTCATTGTCAAGTGATGCTTGACCCAAACTAGAATTGTCCTTAGGCACCACACGGTAGCCTAGTAGACTTAGACCTAGTTTATTAATATTTCGATTTAAAATTTCTCGACATTCACGACGAATGGTTTCATCAGCAGGAAAGTAAACCATGCCCACGCCATACTCACCGGGATTCGGTAAAGCGAAACCCAGTTGAGTTGCTTCTTCTTTGAAAAACTCGTGAGGAAGCTGAATAAGAATACCAGCGCCGTCTCCACTATCGACGTCACACCCAGTGCCGCCACGATGCTCCATGCAAGTTAGCATAGTCAATGCGTTTTCGATCACATCATGACTTTTTCGCCCTTTTAAATGGGCAACAAATCCGATACCACAGCTATCGTGTTCGAATTCAGGCCGATAAAGGCTCTTATTGTGTTGAGTTATGTTTGTCATCCAGTAATTCCTATTTACTGCCATATTGAAGTTATTCAGACCGTGAGACTGCTCACTTCAATAGTATTTTCATTTAAAGAGGAGCCACGCCATCTGTCGATGATGTGTGAACAATCGCCTTTGCTAGATGATTATCCTTTAAACCTCCAAAACAACAGCATTCAATAACGCAGGAGTTAATCCATTCGTCACGAAAGTAAAGGAAATGCTACCACAGATATAAAGCGAATTTCAGACTTGATTTGAAATAAAACGCATTTTTTTTTCAAAATAGTTGCTAACAAACTAAAAAAACGAGTTTTTTTTCACATTTTGTGCAGAAAAATTCACTATCAATAGTTAACAAAGGTCAAATAAATCACAAAGGTAATAAAATAACGTAATTTGCCAACAGCGCAGACTATGATCTGGCAGAAAGCCCTTTCGTGATAGATTTTGTACTAAATACAAACCAAAGGACTCACCTTATACCAATCTAAGTCATGAACTGTTCATTCTTGCTAGCCTAAATCACCACAACAGCGTTATATATTTTGTGATTAGAGCCACGAATTACTGCGCTTCATGGTTCGTTATCAGCAGATTTATTTGCTCAATAAGCTGGTCATGTAATTAATCAGATTGGTATTAGTTTTTTTGCCTGCCCATCAATTCATCATACAAATTGGAGTCTGTCAATACAGTTCACCATTAAAAAGTAAATCATCGCGGCGGACACGACTTATTTAAACGCATCCAAGAATGATAAAAGTCTGCGGGTATATTCATCTAAAGAGTGTTAAAAATACTTGCCCGTATAATAGAAAGAAGCCTTTCAAGCTTTCTCTATCGACTCTCCCATATTTTAAACATAAAAAAACCAGCGACTCTGCGCTGGCTTTTAAAAGTACAAGATATGCAGACTAGACGTCAAATTGGCGCTGTAGAGGCGGCATGACCTGCTTCTTACGGCTTACCACGCCAGGTAAATCAATCACACTCCCCTCAAGTTTGCCACCTAGAGTACTGGCAACAAGCTCTGCTTCATCACTACAAATTAAACCCGTTGAATTCAAAGTTGTAATATCTGTTAGCAACACTAAAGCGGTGTGATAACCATTGGCTTGCTTTAGCGCAACGAGAGCTGTTTCCAACTCATCTAAACGCGCAAGCACTGGTTTTACCGACGTAAGTTCCAACTGAGCGATAGCAAACTGTTTACCATTAATTTCGTAAACCTTCTGATCGCGTAACACCAATTCTTCAGCGGCTACAGAAGCCACGTCTGATTTAGCTGCAAACTGTTCGTCAGCAAAAGCATTGATATCGCTAACCCCAGCAAGTTCAGCCAAAGCCTCGGCGGCTTGACGGTCTACAGGGGTGTAAGTAGGGGAGTTAAACTTAACGGTATCACTTAAAATAGCACCTAACATTAAAGTTGCGGCTTCTTTACTTGGCGTAATATTAGCTGCTTGGTACATGCTATAAACAATCGTACAGCTACAACCCACGGGACGGATCCAACATTCTAGTGGTTCCGCCGTCGTAATATCACCCAGTTTATGGTGATCAACAATACCGCGAATAGACGCTTTTTTAGCATCTTTAGGAGCTTGCCCCCAATCAGAGTAATCAATTAACCAGACTTCTTCACCAGCAATTTCGCTGCGGATCTCAGGCGCGTCAAAGCCAATTTTATCAAGTAAAAATTGCGCTTCAGGGTTCGGCGCGCCTTGAGCTATAGCAGTTGCTGGTGTGCCTTGCTTCGTTAATAACTCTGCTAAAGATATTGCGCCAGCAATACTGTCACAGTCTGGATTAGTGTGTCCTAAAACTAACATTGGTTATCCGTCTCACTTTGAACGATTAAGGATTAAGGCAAAGCGCCCTGTTAGCGGTGATCATAGGGCTATGCGCCATCGAGTGCAACTGTGCCTTCGTATTATCTAGTCGCAAAACGCTCTCAAGAATCAACAACAAGCAGCTATCTATATGTTTTTGTGACATTCTAATCAACCAGCGGTACGGTTTTAGATCTTAGATTTGATTCTCTTTAGCAAAAATATCGTTATACTAGAAATTCATTCTATCAAAACTTACCATTAACTCAGTCATAATACGGAGTGAAATAATGAATCAGCCCAGCACGATAAACTATAGCGCTGCATCGACACTGGAAACCAATAAGGTTTTGCGTAATACCTACGCCTTACTATCGATGACCTTGTTTACCAGTGCTCTTGCAGCATTTTTTGCGGTCATTGCCGGTATCGGCTCTATGGCATCAATGGTAATGATGCTTGGTGCGATGGGAATTGTGTGGTTTGTCCTCCCCCGTAGCATCAATTCTTCGATGGGACTTGTGTGGACTTTTGTATTCACCACCCTTATGGGGGGCTCATTAGGTCCGCTACTGACCCATTACCTACAGTTTCCGCAAGGTACTGCGATTGTGATGCAAGCCTTGGGAATGACCGGTTTGGTCTTCTTTGGCTTATCCGGTTATGTGCTGACCACCAAGAAAGATTTTTCATTCATGGGCGGCTTCTTATTCGCCGGTTTGATCGTTCTTGTGGTTGCTAGCCTACTGAACATATTTTTGCATGTACCAATGCTAAGTCTCACTATCAGCGGTGCGTGTGTGTTGCTATTCTCTGGTTATATTTTGTATGACACCAGCGATATTATCAGCGGTCGCGAAACAAATTACATCAGCGCAACCATTCGTTTGTACTTAGATGTGTTTAATATCTTTATATCACTACTCCACATTTTAGGCTTTTTAAACGACGACTAAGTCGACTAGGTAAGGATACCCACGCCCTGTTTTATACGGGGCGTTTTCATTTATGGCTTTAGTTAAATATAAAATCGATCCCTCCAGCTTAAATTGGGCTGTGGCATTAAAGGCCGCGAGTCTTGCGATCTTAATGCTAAGCCTAAGTCTAGTGTTTGACTTGGAACTGGCAATATCCCTAACCCTTGGGGTCGTTGCCGCAGGATTAGCTGATAGTCCCGACTTTTACCAGCAGCGCCTACAAAGTACCCTGCTAATGATGGGGTGCTTTACCCTCGCCTGCATTTCCGTGACCTTGCTTTACCCCTGGCCTTGGCTGTTTGCTATTGGCTTATTCAGTTCCACCTACTTGTTTATGCGAATGCCTGTTTTAGGACAAAAGTATGGCTCCATTGCCATGTGTTCGTTGATAATTGGTATTTATACCATGCTGGGATATAGCACTTACAGCAACCCATGGATGCAACCTCTGTGGTTGGTATTAGGTGCGCTCTGTTATGCGCTACTCTCCTTAGTTGCTAATGCTGTCGCCCCTAATCGCTGGTTAGATGCGCAACTGGCTCAAGTATTTCGGCAAATTAGTCTTTATCAACTGACCAAAACTCGTTTATTTCGACGGGGGGCTAATATTAGCGACATCCAGGTCCGCTTAACTCGCCAAAGTGCAGACATTGCAGAGCAACTCGGGGTGATTCGTCACGGCCTTTACGTTTATCAGCAACGGAATAAGCAGCTGGTGGGCTCTAGCCAGATGGACCGATTTTTTAAAGCGCAGCTGCTCCACGAAAGGCTCAACTCATCTCACCTCGACTATGAGCGGCTACAAAACGTTCTTCCTCGGCAATTGTTAACTGACACCCGAGCCATCATGGTCCGTATCGCACGAGCTATTGGTGCCAGTCAACTTGACAAAGATGTAGAATTACAACTCAATCAAGCCATCGATACCTTAGAAGAACAACGAGCACAACTTCCCCTGTTGCCTCCTCGTTTTGAATATTTATTAAAAAACTTAAAAAAAGTCACTGCATTGTGCTTTAACGAACAAGCTTTTCCCGAACCAGAAAATCGGTTTTCTCCTTTTAAGACCCTATCGATAAAACAATATTTACAACAAGCTTTTGATCTAAAGCTACAGGTCAATCGTCACGCCTTGCGAATGGCCTGCACCATGGTGATTGCCTATGGTTTAATCTTGATCATGAATGACGAGCACGCATTTTGGTTGATGCTAAGTTGTCTATTAGTCATTAAGCCCAACTACCATGAGACTAAAAAGCGAGTTGGAAAACGGGTATTCGGAACCATCGCAGGAGTATTTGTCGCCGCAGGTTTAAGTTATTTAAACCTTCCCGATTCAGTGAGTATCGGTTTGCTGCCGATATTAGTGTTGATGTTTTTTTTATTTTTTCATTTCAACTATGCAATTTCAGTGGCTTTTATCACCATTTTTGTTGCAATGTCTCTGGATTTACAAGGTTATCCCGCCAATGAAGCTCTAACCATTAGAACCATTGTCACCTTGATTGGCGCGTTAATGGCTTTAGCATCAATGCGTTATTTCTGGCCTGACTGGCAACATAAGATCAGCCGTAAAATTGTGAGTCAACTATTTGCCAATATAGCAGCTTATCAAGGTGCCATTTTCCAGCAATATTTCAGTACGTCTCCAGCAGAAAGCACCGAATTTCGCTTAAATCGTTACCACGCTTATCAAAGCGAGGCCGAATTGGTTCGTCATTGGCAATACATGCTAGCCGAGCCTAGTGACAAACGTCGACTTTCTCCTGATCTCTACCACTTAGTTGGTATGAGCCACAATTTACTATCTCACTTGTCAGCCTTATCAACCCATCGAAGCCAATTACAATCTGGATATGCGGCGAATCAATTGGCTAAATTAGGCGAGCAAATAAATGGCGAGTTGGAGCTAATGCACGATTACCTACTATTATTTTCTGACCAGCGACCCAGTTTAAAACCACAACATGAGCGACTACTTACCGAAATCAATAAATTATTGCCAAAGCTAGTCGGTGACGAATTGCTAATTGCTTACCAGTTACAACTAATATGCAAAGACTTACAGCAAATTCGCCAATTATTATTAAATGGTCGATGGTAAACTTAGCGACAACTTATAGTGATTCAAAAGGTTTATTAAGACACAATGATTGAGTTTAATGGGCAGCGTTATCAAACTGACAAGAATGGCTACTTACTCGACTTAGAGGCATGGTCAAAAGAGCTCGCAGCACATATTGCCCAACGAGAAGGTATCGAGATGGGTGAAGCCCACTGGGAAGTCGTCATATTTGTAAGAAATTTCTACCTAGAGTTTAATACCTCCCCTGCAATGCGTGCCTTAGTCAAAGCAATGGCCAAAAAGTTTGGCCCCGACAAAGGCAATAGCCGCTACTTATATAAATTATTTCCCGATGGGCCCGCCAAGCAGGCCACAAAAATTGCGGGCTTACCCAAACCAGTCAAATGCATATAAAAAAAGCGCCTCGGGCGCTTTTTTTATAATTCTATGAAACTATACACTAATTCGTTCTAGCCCGCCCATATAGGGAACTAATGCTTCTGGAATAGTAATGCTACCATCTGCGTTTTGATAATTTTCTAAAATTGCTACTAGGGTGCGACCCACCGCCAAACCAGAACCATTTAATGAATGTAATAACTCTGGCTTTTTAGCGCCATTAGGACGGAACCGAGCCTGCATTCGACGAGTTTGAAAATCTTCACAGTTAGACACCGATGAGATTTCACGGTAAGTATTTTGCGCAGGAACCCACACTTCTAAATCGTAAGTTTTCGCTGCACCAAAGCCCATATCACCAGTACACAAAGTCACCACACGGTAAGGTAAGTTCAGTTTTTGTAGGATATTTTCTGCATGTTGACGCATTTCTTCTAAGGCTGCGTAAGATTTTTCGGGATGAACCAATTGAACCATTTCAACTTTATCAAATTGGTGTTGGCGGATCAGACCGCGTGTATCTCGCCCATAAGAACCCGCTTCGCTTCTAAAACAAGGCGTATGAGCGGTCATACGGATCGGCAACTCGGCTTCTTCCACAATACTATCGCGCAACATATTAGTTAAGGGCACTTCGGCAGTTGGGATCAGACTCATGCCGATCCCTTCTTCTGTTGCAGGCTGGGTATGGAACAGATCTTTACCAAACTTAGGCAACTGACCAGTACCGTAGAGTGAATCAGCATTAACCAAGTAAGGTACGTACATCTCTTGATATGCATGCTCTTCGGTATGCGTATCAAGCATCAATTGAGCAATAGCGCGATGCAGCTTAGCAATTTTACCCTTCATGACAATAAAACGAGAGCCACTAATTTTGACCGCATTAGCAAAATCTAAACCTTGTAAATCGGAGCCAACATCCACATGATCTTTCAGCTCAAAGTCAAAGCTCGGCAACTCGCCCCAGGTATGCAGCTCTACATTTTCCAACTCATCTTTACCAAGCGGTACGCTCGGATGCGGCAGATTAGGCACCGCTAGAGAATAATCTTTAATTTCGTCTAATAGCGCATTTAATTCGGCTTTAGCAGCATCGAGCTTTTCACCTAATTGGCCAACTTCGGCTAACAAGGGGGCAATGTCTTCGCCGCGCCCTTTCGCTTGCCCGATGGATTTGGAACGAGTGTTACGCTCATTTTGCAGTTCTTGGGTAAGAACTTGTAATTCTTTACGGCGACTCTCTAAAGTCGTCAAACGAGCTACATCTAGTTCAAATCCTCGAGTTTTTAAGCGCTGAGCAGTGCTCTCTATATCGCTTCGCAACAAATTAGCGTCTAACATTCAATAACCTACTTCCAATTCAATGAGTAAAAAACAGTGGATGCGGCTTGCAATTGCTAGTTAGCCACATTTACGCTGCTTCAATAAAATTTATAAGTCGCCATTATAAAGCAACTCATAGCAGACACAATCGGGCTTTCTACTTGTTTTAACAATAAAATGCCGTAAATAAGCTGAACTAGGAATAATCAGCCTTGCTAGCCAGACGACAAATAAACTAAAGCCTGAAAGCCACGATTCAGCGATCCTGAGGCCCCCCGTTTAAACGACATCATCACTGCTATACTCACAGCCTATTCTGCTTGCTGATCGAGCTGTTTTAGATAAGCCAATTTCTCTGCAATCTTTTGCTCTAACCCACGACTTTGTGGATAGTAAAATTGCATCCCCGTAAGCCCGTCAGGTAAATATTGTTGTCCGGCGGCATAAGCATTGGGCTCATCATGTGCATAACGATATTCCGCACCATAGCCTAACTCAGCCATTAGCTGGGTCGGAGCATTTCGCAGGTGCACTGGCACCTCGGTATCACCGTACTCTTTTGCCGCCGCTCGTGCGGCTTTAAATGCCGTATATACGGCATTACTTTTAGCGGCACATGCCAAATAAACAACGGCTTGAGCAATCGCCCGCTCTCCTTCAGCGGCCCCAACCCGAGTATAACAATCCCAAGCACTCACTGCGATTTGCATGGCTCTAGGATCCGCATTACCAATGTCTTCAGAGGCAATCGCCAAACAGCGTCTCGCCACCGCTAAAGGATCCCCACTGGCTTCTAAAATCCGACAATACCAAAATAAGGCTGCATCGGGAGATGAGCCCCGAATAGATTTATGCAAGGCAGACAATAAATCGTAATATTTGTCTCCTCCCTTATCGATATGGCTATAACGTTCGCCAGCCACCTGCTTTAACAAATCAAAACAAAGCTGTTTACCGCTACTGCTAACTTCCGCTAACTCAGCCATCATTTCCAGCAAGTTTAAAGCTCGACGAGCATCACCACTGACTAACTCTGCTAGCGCTTCTAACACCCCTGATTCAAACTGCAAATTCTGCTGTTTTAAAATTTCATCATCACGAATCGCGCGTTCCAGTAGCTGCAAAATCGCCGAACTATCTAAAGACCGTAGCACGTAGGTTTTAGCCCGAGACAACAAGGCATTGTTCAGTTCAAAGGAAGGATTTTCGGTAGTCGCACCAATAAAAATTACCGTCCCATTTTCTACATAAGGTAAAAACGCATCTTGTTGACTTTTGTTAAAGCGATGCACTTCATCAACAAATAAGATCGTCCGTCGGCTCACTTGCTGATTTTGCTGCGCGCGCCCTATAGCCGCTCTCACCTCTTTGATACCGCCAGTTACAGCCGAGATTTTTTCAACTTCAGCATCCGCATAATATGCGGCCAACTCAGCGATTGTGGTTTTTCCTGTGCCAGGTGGCCCCCACAAGATCATCGAGTGTAGCTGACCTGAAGCTATCGCTTTATACAGCGGCTGCTCTTTAGCCAAAATATGCTTTTGACCCACATAATGAGCCAGCTCAGTAGGGCGCATCCGCGCCGCCAAAGGTCTAAAATCGGCGTCGAAGTTTAACTCAAAACTCATTAACGTTGGTCATCAATCATAGTATTGCTGGGAATGTCGAAGTGAAACAAACGGTCACTCAACTTAGGGTTCGCCTTAAAGGCTTGCAGGCTAAACTCACTTCGCTGGCCAGTACTTTCAATAAGATCAAAGCGAGCAATACTATTATCAGCATTGAGCTTCACCCAAAATGCTGCTTGTAGAGGATCGCGTTTAGATTTTACCAAGTAACCCTGATCAACCTTTTCAACTTGGTATTGCTGCCAACTCTCGTTACGGTCATCGGCCAACAAAATGAATGGTGACTGACGGATCGCTTCACCAGCACTCATAATTGTCACTTGCTCAACGAATGGACTGTAATACCAAATGGTCGTACCATCAGAAACAATCATGTCTTGTTCTGGGGCAACCTGTTGCCAATTTAATTTGGCAGGACGCGCTAAACTAAGCTTGCCTTCGGCTTGATGAATTTGACTACCATCAGCATCCAGCACCGTTTGCTTAAACTCGGCTTGGAAACTACTTAACGTCGACAAATGTTGCTTCAATTCGGTTGCCGCATCATTCGCCAATGCAACAGAGGATAAACACAACGCCACAATCACTGTACCCAGTTTTTTCATAAATAATTCTTCTTAATCAATTCTTACCGGTGGGGGCGCAAGTACTTCACGATTACCATTGTGTCCAGGCGCACTGACAATACCCTGCACTTCCATTTGTTCAACGATCCGCGCTGCACGGTTATAACCTATCTTAAATTTACGTTGTACGCCCGACACCGAGCCTCTGCGCGTTTCTGTCACATGCATCACCGCTTGATCAAACAAGGTATCAAGCTCTTCATCTGAATCAGCCACTTCCCCGGGGAGCATTGCATCCGGTCCAGCTTCACCATTCAAAATTTCATCGATGTAGTTTGGTTCACCACGCGCCTTCCAAGCGGAAACCACCGCATGTACTTCATGGTCATCGACAAACGCACCATGCACACGGGTAGGGACTCCAGTACCTGCTGGTAGATAGAGCATATCGCCCATCCCGAGTAACGTTTCTGCTCCCTGTTGGTCAAGAATGGTTCGAGAATCAATACGACTCGAAACTTGAAAAGCCATTCGTGTTGGGATATTCGCTTTAATTAGACCAGTAATCACATCCACCGAAGGACGTTGAGTCGCTAATATTAAATGGATACCCGCCGCCCGCGCTTTTTGGGCAATTCGAGCAATCAGTTCTTCTACTTTTTTACCAACAATCATCATCATGTCGGCAAATTCATCAATCACGACCACGATATGCGGCAGCTTTTCTAATAAGGGCGCCGTTTCGTCCATACTATCACCAGGTTTCCACAGCGGATCAATGATCGGGTTTCCTGAATTGATGGCATCAACAACTTTCTGGTTGAAACCCTTAAGATTACGTACGCCCATAGCCGACATCAGCTTATAACGGCGTTCCATTTCTCCAACACACCAACGCAGTGCATTGGCCGCTTCTTTCATATCTGTCACAACTTCTGAGAGCAGATGCGGGATCCCTTCATAGACCGACAACTCCAGCATTTTAGGATCGATCATAATCAAACGAACATCGTCTGGTGTCGACTTATACAACAAGCTAACGATCATCACGTTAACCCCAACCGATTTACCAGAACCAGTGGTTCCCGCAACTAACAGGTGCGGCATCTTAGCCAAATCAACCACCACTGGTTGGCCCGCAATATCCTTGCCTAGTACCATCGTTAACGGAGATTTAGATTGATGGAATACGCTGCTATCAACCACTTCACTCAAATAAACAATTTCTCGATAACGATTGGGGAGCTCCAAACCAATCACCGACTTGCCGGGAATCACCTCCACGACTCGTACGCTAATGGCCGACAAGGCTCGGGCTAAGTCTTTAGACAAGTTGGTGATTTTACTCACCTTAACCCCCGGCGCCAAATCCAACTCGAAACGGGTAATCACCGGTCCTGGATGCACAGCCACAACGCTTGCTTGAATATTGAAATCCAGCAGTTTAGCTTCCACCAGCCGCGATACTTGATCTAATTCTTCTGCGGAAATTGGATTCTGTTTCTTGTCGGGCCTATCTAACAAGTTCATATCAGGCAATGGGCTTAAACGAGGCTGAGCGGGTTTAGACTTAACCACCTCAGCAGCCGTGGAAGGTTGATTGGTCATTGGCTGACTTGATTCAGTAAAAGGAATTTCTGGCATCGGCTCTGGGGGGCTCTGATCCAGGATAACACTCGGAGGGTCAACGGCTTCAGCTTCATAAGCAAACTCCACTTCTGCTTTAGCTTGGCTCAATTGCTCCTCGAAATCATCATCAAGATTAAAATGTGGCTCAACAGCGTGTAAAGATCCCTCGGTGACGGTGTCCAATGGCTCTTCAAAGCTCTCTTGCTGGGCAGTTTCACTGTCATCGAGAGGGTTAATAGCAGCTTCTTCTAGCTCTGGTTTACGCAAAGGCGCTTGATAAGTCTCATTGGTCGATTCATCCGCGGCAAGCCGTGATTGTTTGCGACCGCTAATTCGTTTCGGTAAATGAATCAGATTGGTAAACACTGAGCCTAAGCCCTCACCCAACAACTCAACAAACTGAACCCATGAAACACCTGTAAACAAGGTAATACTACCCGCAAATACGGCCAATAAAATAATGCTAGTACCCAATAAACCGAAGGTCGGGATCATTAACTGAGTGAAAATATCTCCCACTAAGCCTCCTGATGAAAAATAATAAAAATCGTCAATATGAATGCTCGCTAAGGTCGTTAAGCTGGCGAAAGTGAAAATGAAACCAATAAGGCGTAAGCCTAAAGTAAAAAAATCAACTTGGGCTATCGGACAGGGCCGCCAGAATAGCGCCCATGCTAAAAAGCCACAAACCAAAGGTACGCTATAGGCAATGAATCCAAAACTAAACAGCAGTAAGTCAGCAAACCATGCACCGGAGCTTCCCGCGGCATTGGCAATGCTTTGTTGAATAGCCGTTTGCGACCAACTTGGATCACTTGGGTCAAAGCTTAACAAGGCGACCATTAGGTATACTCCTAGCGCCCCCATAGCAATTGCGCCTACTTCGGCAATTCGGGCAAAACCAGACAATCTATTGTCTGTCATATCTGTCACAAGCGTTCCCTTGAGCTAATACCAACTTAAATAATACTCGAATCATTTTAACAGTTAAAAATCGATAATCACGGCTTTAAACATCGGACAATTGAACTCTCCGCTCACTTCCATCTCAGCCTTATCCTTATTGGTTTCGCGAACCATTTTGTTGACCATCGGCTTATCCTGAAGGATATAAATAAATCCAATTAAAATTTATCTTTGACTAAAAAACAAAACAAGCGGCTAAGCCGCTTGTTTTACTTTACCAAAAATGAATTGGAGGGGGAAACCGCTCGCTTAGTTTTTAATGACTAATCGATTGCTTTGCTTCACTTCTTCCATCACAACATAGGTACGGGTGTCGTTAACACCAGGTAAACGCAATAAGGTTTCACCTAACAACTTACGATAAGCGGACATGTCAGCTACACGTGTTTTCAATAGATAATCGAAATCGCCTGAGACCAAATGACACTCTTGGATTTCTTCAAGTTGTTGTACCGCATGGTTAAACTGTTCAAACACATCCGGAGCGCCACGATTCAAGGTGATTTCAACAAACACTAGCAGCGAGGCGTCTAAGTATTGTGGATTCAGAATTGCTGTATAACCGCAAATATAACCTTGACGCTCTAAACGTCGAACTCTTTCTAAACAAGGCGTAGGGCTTAATCCTACACGTTTCGACAATTCCACATTTGATATGCGGCCATCTTTTTGCAACTCATTAAGTATGTTGCGATCAATACGATCCAGTTCCTTCATTGGTCGACCTTTTGCTTCCATTAGTGGTAATACGTTTATTGTCCCTAAATATCTAAGTTATACCTGACTGTTTATGCATTAAAACTGGCAGTCATTGCATATGTTATGTGTTTATCCATTCCCACATAAATAAGTCATTACAACCAAGATACGGAGCTAAAACCCAAGTGAACAGACTTTTTTAAACTTTTGTTTTACGCCCGAGCATTATTTATTCCACAAAATTCACCGACTATCAAGTAAAAAGCCGAATTAATAGCTAGATAAATACGCATATCCATATAAAGTTTTATTATTTGCTGGAATTATATAAGCCGATTATGCTGCATCCATGAAAATATAGCTTTGCGTCCAACAGCATATTTTACGTAATTAGCGCTTGATATTGAGATTTACACCCTCATATTTTAAGCAAGAACTATAAGGAATGATAACCACCATGAGTAATGCGAATCACCACCAACTAATTATTCTTGGCTCCGGCCCAGCCGGTTACACCGCTGCCGTATATGCAGCGAGAGCCAACCTCAATCCGGTGCTTATTACTGGGATCCAACAAGGCGGTCAGCTGACAACCACCACCGAAGTTGAAAACTGGCCTGGAGATGCAGAAGGTTTGACCGGACCAGTGTTGATGGAACGGATGCAAGCGCATGCAGAAAAATTTGATACGGAAATTATTTTCGACCATATCAATCAAGTGGATTTTCAAACAAAGCCTTATAAATTGAAAGGCGACAATCAACAATACACTTGTGATTCGCTCATCATCGCCACAGGAGCTTCTGCCAAATACCTTGGCCTTCCCTCCGAAGAAGCCTTTAAAGGTAAAGGCGTGTCTGCTTGTGCCACTTGTGATGGCTTTTTCTATCGTAATCAAAAGGTCGCTGTAGTGGGGGGGGGAAACACGGCTGTTGAAGAGGCACTCTATCTAGCGAATATTGCCTCTGAAGTGCATCTTATTCATCGCCGTGAAGAATTTCGTAGTGAAAAAATCCTCACCAAGCGTTTAATGGATAAAGTAAACAATGGCAACATTGTGTTACACCTCAATCAAACCCTAGATGAAGTATTGGGTGACGAGATGGGCGTGACTCATGTTCGTACCAAGCAAGTTCAAGATGGCAGTACCCAAGACATCGAAGTCATGGGCGCCTTCATCGCCATTGGCCATCAACCCAATACAGGCATTTTTGAGGGTCAATTGGCAATGAAAGACGGTTATCTCAAAATTCAGTCTGGCACCGAAGGAAATGCCACTCAAACCAGCATTCCGGGAATTTTTGCGGCTGGTGATGTCGCTGACCACATCTATCGTCAAGCGATTACCTCTGCAGGCGCAGGCTGTATGGCGGCCTTAGATGCTGAGCGTTACTTAGATAGCTTAAACGACTAAGCACTAGTTTATTCTCGCGACACCTTAAATTTAAAGCCGATAATCTTATCGGCTTTTTCATTTTGCCTTTTAAATCAAGTTTCTTGATAATCAACCACAAATCACTTCAGATAAAAAGAAACTTGTGCAGGCCATATTACTTGACACCGATAGCCCCTTTCCCGCAGTTAACCTTGCTTTAGATGATCCCAATGGCTTGTTAGCTATCGGTGCGGATCTAAACCCAACACGATTAATTTCGGCCTATCACCATGGTATTTTCCCTTGGTTTAATGAGGACCAACCCGTGTTATGGTGGAGTCCAGACCCGCGAATTGGCCTAAATTTATCAATGCATACCATCAATAAAAGTATGCAAAAATTCATCCGTAAAACCCCCTTACGAGTCACAATCAACACCAGTTTTGAAGCGGTGATTCGCAACTGTGCAGCGCTACGCGCCAATGAAACATGGATAAACCCCAACATGATAGAGGCTTATCTTAAACTTCATCAATTAGGACATGCTCACTCGGTTGAAGTGTGGCATCAACAACATTTGGTGGGTGGTTTATATGGCATCGCTGTCGGCAGTATGTTTTGCGGCGAATCAATGTTTCATCTAGAGAGTAACGCCTCCAAGCTGGCCTTTCATTTATTTTGCTACCATTTTAAATATTGGGGCGGCAGTTATATTGATGGACAGGTTGAAAATTCCCATTTACTTAGCCTCGGAATGCAAAACCTACCGCGGGCACAATTTATAACCAAGCTCAACCTAGCAAAATTGGACCAAATTAGTTCACAGTGCTGGTACCCGCAGGAACTAAAGCAATGCAATTACCCTTAGGCCTAAGCCAAGTAACGCCCTGCCCCTATTTAGCTGAGCAACAAGAACAGCTATGTTTTGCGCTTTGTTCTAAACCAGAAAAGCAAGCCTATTACCCACAGCTCATTGAATTAGGTTTTAGGCGTAGCGGGCAAGAGCTGTATCGACCCCATTGCAGCGGCTGCCAGGCCTGTCAGTCCCTAAGGGTCGATGTGAATGCCTTTATACCATCACGCTCCCAAAAACGCGTCCTGAGCAAAACCAAAGATCTTCAGCTGGTATGGAGTAAACATTTAAGTAATCTTGATTACTGCTTATTTGAGCGTTACATCGAAGCGCGCCATCGTGACGGTAGCATGTACCCCACCAGCGAAGCCGCATTCCATCAATTTTTAAGCTGTGATTGGGCAGACACCCAATACTTACGTCTATATCAAGGCGACAGATTGCTTGCATTATGTGTAACCGATGTTTTCACTGATGGTTTGAGTGCCGTTTACACGTTTTTCGAACCCGAGCTGGCGAGCTTATCGCTCGGCTCTTTGGCTGTATTAAAACAAATTGAGCAAGCAAAACAACAAAAACGCAGATGGCTTTACCTTGGATACCAAGTGGATGATTGCAGAAAAATGAGCTACAAACAAAATTATACCCCGCATCAACGCTTTATTAATGATAAATGGCAATAGTTTTGGAGGATAAACTTTACACAAGGCGCTAAATCTGGCATTCTCCCAGCGTTTTTATAAGTGCGTGTCAAACAGAGGACTCAATGGCGAAAGAAGACAATATTGAAATGCAAGGCACAGTGTTAGACACCTTGCCTAACACAATGTTCCGTGTAGAACTAGAAAACGGACATGTTGTTACTGCCCATATTTCTGGCAAAATGCGTAAGAACTACATCCGCATTCTTACCGGGGATAAAGTTACGGTTCAATTAACACCGTACGACTTGTCAAAAGGGCGCATTGTTTTCCGCGCGCGCTAAACCGCTAATTACTCAGAGCAAGTAATTATTAAAAAAGCCAGCATTTAGCTGGCTTTTTTGCCTTCAACTCATTCAGACTATACCTCTGCAACCACATCTTCATATTGAAAATCTAATTGGCCATCTTTCATGGCAATATCAACATGCCCTCCATGATTAAGACGTCCAAATAAGATCTCATTTGCCAAGGGTTTGCGTAGCTGTTCGCGAATCACTCTTGCCATTGGTCGAGCGCCCATTGATTTATCGTAGCCCTGCTCCGCCAACCACAAACGAGCTTCTGTATTCACCTCCATTGAGACACCATTCGCGTCTAACTGCGCTTGTAGTTCAACAATAAACTTATCGACAACCTGTTCAATAATTTGTTCATCCAAGTGATTAAACCAAATGATATTGTCTAAGCGGTTTCTAAACTCAGGCGCAAATATCCGATTAATTTCGGCCATGGCATCGAAGCTAAGATCTTGTTCTTTAAAACCAATACTTGAGCGATGGGTTTCTTTAACACCTGCGTTACTGGTCATAACCAAGATAACATTGCGGAAATCAGCATGACGCCCGTTATTGTCGGTTAAAGTACCGTGATCCATGACTTGCAATAGCAAATTAAACACATCTTCATGCGCCTTTTCGATTTCATCCAACAAGATCACACAGTGAGGATGTTTAAATACTGCGTCAGTTAATAAACCACCTTGATCAAAGCCGACATAACCAGGAGGCGCACCAATCAATCGGGATACCGCATGCCGCTCCATATATTCGGACATATCAAAACGAATTAATTCAACCCCAAGAGCCTTTGCTAACTGCTGAGTAACTTCGGTTTTACCAACCCCAGTCGGCCCGGCAAATAAGAATGAGCCAACTGGTTTTTGCTCTGCCCCTAAACCGGAGCGATTAAGGCGAATTGCATCGACCAATACATCAATCGCAGGGTTTTGACCAAATACCACCATCTTCAAGGTTTCGTTTAAATTTCGGAGTACTTCTCGATCGGATGAAGAAACTTTCGCCTCAGGGATCCGAGCGATTTTGGCCACAATGGCTTCAATATCACCGGCACCAATGGTTTTTTTACGTTTACTCACCGGCAACATACGCATACTCGCGCCAGCCTCGTCGATAACATCAATTGCTTTATCGGGTAAGTGACGCTCATTGATGTACTTAGCCGCTAATTCTGCCGCGCTACGCATCGCTTGCTTGGTATAACGAACCTCATGATGCGCTTCATAACGACTTTTCAAGCCCATCAAGATTTTGGTTGTATCCTCAACGCTAGGCTCAACCACATCTATTTTCTGGAAACGTCGCGCTAAGGCGCGATCTTTTTCAAAAATCTGATTATATTCTTGGTACGTTGTAGAACCCACACAACGTAACAAACCATTACTAAGCAATGGCTTAATCAGATTAGCTGCGTCCAACTGCCCACCAGATGCCGCTCCAGCGCCAATAATGGTATGGATTTCATCAATAAACAAAATCGCATTCTCGGCGTTCTCGAGTTGCTTCAATAAGGACTTAAAGCGTTTTTCGAAATCCCCCCGATACTTGGTTCCTGCCAATAAAGAACCGATATCTAAAGAATAAATGGTGGCATCTTTAATAACATCAGGCACATCTTCATGTACAATTCGATAAGCCAAGCCTTCGGCGATTGCTGTTTTACCCACGCCAGCTTCCCCCACTAACAGCGGGTTATTTTTACGACGACGACATAACACTTGAATAGTTCGAGATAACTCCTGATCACGACCAATTAGTGGATCAATTTTACCTTTTAGCACCAACTGATTGAGGTTGCTGGCAAAATTTTCTAGCTGTTTGCTTTCCTCTGATTGAAGGTCACTCTCAACAGCTCCCTGCTCTGCATCAGATTCATCTTCTTTACGGATCCCGTGAGAGATATAATTAACCACATCAAGTCGGCTAATATCAGCTTTTTTCAGAAAATAAACCGCCTGACTCTCTTGCTCACTAAAAATAGCGACCAAAACATTAGCACCACTAACTTCACTATTCCCAGAAGATTGCACATGAAAAACAGCACGCTGTAAAACACGTTGAAATCCTAAAGTAGGCTGAGTTTCACGCTCACTATCATCTTCTGAAATAACAGGCGTTGTTTGTTCAATAAAGCTACTCAATTCTTGAGTCAATTGGTTAAGATTAGCGCCACAAGCCACTAAAGCTTCTTTTGCTGAGGCATTTTCTAATAAACCCAACAACAGATGTTCAACGGTCATAAATTCATGTTGTTGTTGTCTTGCTTCTTTAAATGCTTGATTTAAAGTTTGTTCCAACTCTTTGTTTAGCATGCATAGGCCCCCTACAGACAATCAATACTACTTAGCTATGCTTTCTCCATGGAACACATCAGAGGATGGTCATTTTGCTTTGCATAACGATTTACTTGGGCAGCTTTGGTTTCAGCTACTTCTGCCGTAAAAATCCCACAAACTCCTTTTCCTTTATAATGAATGGTTAACATCACTTGAGTTGCTTGGTCTAAATCCATATTAAAATACAACTGCAACACTTCGATAACAAACTCCATTGGAGTATAGTCATCATTATTCAAAACCACCTTATACATTGGTGGTGGTTCGGTAACACTTTTGGCTTCTTTGGTTATTTCTTCAACATCCAGCCAGTCAGATAATTTGGTCATATGAAACTATAGTCTTAAAAATGCGTCTCTGTTTTCAACATAACTGCTTTGAGTTAACAACGCTAGTAGAAAAACTCATTGAAAACTTGACTGTAGTAAATATTTTACTAGATTGTTACACAGCTGACTTGAAAAAGTGTCGCAATTGACCAATCAAGTGAGTCTGGTAGGTAAATTTTATAGGGAAATGTCGTATGCCAAGCGGAACAGTTAAATGGTTTAACAACGCAAAAGGATTTGGTTTTATTTGCCCGGATACAGGCGGTGAAGATATCTTTGCCCACTATTCGACAATTCAAATGGAAGGTTACCGCACGCTAAAAGCTGGTCAACCCGTTCAATTTGAAACACAACAGGGACCAAAGGGTAGTCACGCGGTAAGCATCGTATTCGATGAGAGTCAAAACTAAAACCGCGCCAAGCCAAGAAAAAAACAAATGCCAGTCATCTAGACTGGCATTTTATTTTGCGCTAACAAATATATGATTATTTGCTCATCTCACAAAAAAGGCCAACAACCGATGCAGGCCTTTATATATACTGTGTTAAATCAACGTTTAGCGAAGATCATCGATGATCGCATTGAAGCTAAGACTTGGACGCATCGCGGCAGATGCTTTGTCAGTATCTGGTAAGTAATAACCATCAAGGTCTACACCTGATCCTTGTACTGAGTTTAACTGTCCAATAATCACAGATTCATTGATAGTCAACTTATCGGCAAGTTCTGAGAACGTAGCCTTTAGCGAAGGATCGGTATCTTGTTCAGCTAAACATTGAGCCCAATATAAACTCAGATAGAAATGACTGCCTCGGTTATCTAACTCTTTCACCTTACGTGATGGTGATTTATTTTTATCCAAGAAGATACCGGTGGCCTTGTCTAAGGTACTCGCCAATACGCTCGCCTTAGCATTGTCACTCACTTGGCCTAAATGCTCCAGTGACGCCGACAGAGCAAGAAACTCACCCAGAGAATCCCAACGTAGGTGATTTTCTTTGGTAAACTGTTGCACATGCTTCGGTGCCGAACCACCAGCCCCAGTTTCAAATAATCCGCCACCATTCATTAAGGGCACGATTGACAACATTTTGGCAGAAGTACCTAATTCAAGGATCGGGAACAAATCCGTTAAGTAATCACGCAACACATTACCAGTCACCGAAATAGTATCTAAGCCCTGCTTCACTCGTTCTAATGAATACAAGGTTGCTTCATCAGGAGACATGATTTGAATATCCAAACCACTCACATCATGCTCAGTTAGGTAGGTTTCAACCTTGGCAATCAGTTGAGCATCGTGAGCACGAGCACTATCTAACCAGAAAATTGCCGGCGTATTGGTTAAACGAGCACGATTAACCGCCAGTTTCACCCAATCACGAATGGGCGCATCTTTCACCTGACACATTCTGAAGATATCACCTTGATTGACCACTTGGCTCAGCAAGACTGTCCCATCATCGCTGACCACCTCAACCTTACCGCTAGCAGGAACCACGAAAGTCTTATCGTGCGAGCCATATTCTTCAGCTTTTTGTGCCATCAAGCCCACGTTAGCAACCGAGCCCATGGTGGTCGGATTGAATGCACCATGTTGTTTACAAAAATCGATAGTTTGCTGATAAATACCGGCATAACAACGATCAGGAATAACTGCTTTAGTATCTTGCTGCTGACCTTCGCTATTCCACATTTGACCAGAAGCGCGGATCATGGCTGGCATCGACGCATCAATAATCACATCACTTGGTACATGAAGGTTGGTAATCCCCTTATCCGAGTCAACCATCGCTAAGCTAGGACGCTGTGCGTACACCGCAGCGATAGCCGCTTCTATCTCGGCCTGTTGAGTACTATCTAAGTTTTTGATTTTTGCGTAAACGTCGCCTAACCCATTACTAACATCGACGCCCAACTCGTCAAATAATTCACCATATTTAGCAAATACGTCTTTAAAGAATACTTTCACCACGTGACCAAAAATAATTGGATCAGAAACCTTCATCATGGTGGCTTTCATATGCAATGAAAACAGTACGCCTTTCGCTTTAGCATCTTCAATTTCAGCTTCAATGAAAGAAGCGAGTTCGGCAACATTGAGCGCGGCGGCATCAATCACTTCACCCTCGAGTACCGGAAAAGCATCTTTCAAAACAAGCGCTTCACCCGCATCTGTTTTCAATTGAATAGACACCGAACCGGCTTGCTTAATGGTGGTAGACACTTCGCTACCATAGAAATCCCCTTGGCTCATGCTCGCCACATGGCTTAAGGAGTCTTTTGCCCACGCGCCCATCGAATGCGGGTTGTTACGTGCGTATTGTTTCACCGAGCCCGGTGCTCTGCGGTCAGAGTTCCCTTCACGTAATACTGGATTAACCGCACTGCCTTTCACTTTGTCGTATTTAGCTTTAGCAGTTAGTTGCTGCTCATTGCTTGGCTCTTCAGGGTAATCGGGCAAATCGTAACCTTGCGCCTGAAGCTCTTTTATCGCCGCTTTTAACTGCGGGAGCGAAGCACTAATATTGGGCAATTTAATGATATTGGCTTCTGGTTGGTTCGCCAACTCGCCTAATTCAGCCAAGGCATCAGAAGTCTGTTGTTGTTCAGTTAAGCACTCTGGGAAGCTAGCAATAATACGAGCAGCTAAAGAAATATCACGAGTTTCAACGAGCACACCAGCGGCGTTGGTAAACGCTTGTACTATAGGTAATAGTGAGTAAGTGGCTAAGGCTGGCGCTTCGTCCGTTAAGGTATAAATAATCTTTGACGTCATGTCGATCCCTAAAGTTGTGGTTGCTTTCACCGCGGCTATCACTGGTTAATCGCTCTAGTCCGCGCGCTAGTTAACAGTGACCAACAACATACGATAATCTCGCAGCTGTGGGCTAACCGGCCGATAATTCGGAAAAAATAATAAACCATTTACAAACGCATTAACATTGTTTTGCTAGTGGTCGTTCCAATAGCTGTTACAATTGCCCTATGAAAAATACCAATCCCGCGTCTAAGCCACGCCGTTTCAAACGAAAGGTTGACTCAAAATCAACAAAAACCTTAAACGGGCCGCGCCGTTTAGTGCTATTTAACAAACCCTTTGATGTATTAAGCCAATTTACCGATGGGCAAGGCCGACCCACTTTAAAAGACTATATTGACATCCCCGATATTTACGCTGCGGGTCGCTTAGATAGAGACAGTGAAGGCTTATTGCTACTCACCAACGATGGCAAACTGCAGCACCAGTTGGCAGATCCCAAAAATAAAACCAATAAAACCTATTGGGTACAGGTAGAAGGCTCCCCCTCTGAGAAGGACTTAGATAGACTAAGGAAAGGTATCCATCTAAAAGATGGGGCCTGTCGACCGGCCAAGGTCAAGCTCATTAACGAGCCAGATTTATGGCCACGTAATCCACCGGTAAGAAAACGCTTAACGATTCCGACGACATGGTTAAGCATGACGATTCAAGAAGGCCGTAATCGGCAGGTTCGGAGAATGACCGCAGCAATCGGTTTTCCAACTTTACGCTTGATTCGCTATCAAATTGGTCGCTATACCTTGGCAGGAATAAATAACGGCGAATACCAGCAGCTAATTGATGAGCAAATAGCTTAGCTAGACTGGCGAAATGCTGTTTTCATCACAGAATTTCTGGTAGAATTTGCCGCAAATTTTTCCCAAAGATTTAACATGAATTCAAACAACACTAAAAAAGTGATTGTCGGTATGTCCGGCGGTGTCGACTCTTCCGTTTCAGCCTACTTGCTGCTTGAACAAGGCTACCAAGTTGAAGGCTTGTTTATGAAAAATTGGGAAGAAGACGACAACAGTGAGTATTGCGCGGCGGCAGAAGATTTAGCCGACGCTCAAGCAGTCTGCGACACATTAGGCATTAAACTTCACACGATTAATTTTGCCGCGGAATATTGGGACAATGTATTTGAACATTTTCTCGAAGAGTACAAGGCTGGTCGAACCCCCAATCCTGATATCATGTGTAACAAGGAAATTAAGTTTAAAGCCTTTCTGGAATTTGCCGCCGAAGAATTGGCCGCCGATTACATCGCCACCGGCCATTATGTACAGCGACGCTTTCAAGATGGACATTGGCAAATGTTAAGAGGCTTAGACAGCAATAAAGATCAAAGCTATTTTTTGTATACCCTAGAAGAAAAGCACATTGCCCAAACACTATTTCCGGTTGGAGAGATAGAAAAACCTGAAGTACGACGCATTGCCGAACAACAAGGTTTAATCACAGCCAGCAAAAAAGATTCAACCGGGATCTGCTTTATCGGTGAACGTAAATTTACTGATTTTCTATCGCAATACTTGCCCGCTCAACCGGGAGACATTGAAACCTGTGAAGGTAAAGTCATTGGCACCCATCAGGGCTTGATGTATCACACCTTAGGCCAACGAAAAGGCTTAGGCATTGGTGGCACTAAAGATGGTGATGAGAATCCTTGGTACACCGTTGATAAAGACATTGAACGTAATGTCTTGATCGTTGGACAAGGTCATGACCACCCACGCCTTAAATCCAAAGCCTTAATTGCCGGGCAAATACACTGGGTCGATCGTCTGCCTCTCACCGAAGAGCTTCGCTGCAGCGTTAAAATTCGCTATCGACAAATAGATGTGCCCTGCACCCTCAAACCGATCAGTGACGATGAAATAGAAGTATTGTTTGATGAACCGCAAATTGCAGTGACGCCCGGACAATCGGCGGTCTTCTATCTCGATGAGGTCTGTTTAGGCGGAGCGATTATTGAACATAAAATTGGCCTATAACAACCATGAGTAGTCAACTATCTAACCGAGTGATTGCCTTTGCTGGAATTTGCCAAGCCGCCAAGTTAGTTCAAGATGTGGCGCGCACCAGTAGCTGCGAAGAAGCCGACTTAAGTACCAGTTTAAAAAGCATTTTGGTGACCGATCCTCAACAAACAATTGAAGTATTCGGCGACCTAAGCCAAATTAAGCTGGGCTTAAGCGTGATGAATGCCCAATTGAATAGCTCACAACAACAACGTAACTCTGAGATCACTCGCTATCTCGTGAGTATGCTCGCTCTAGAACGACGCCTGCAAAAGCGTCCTGACCTAATGCATATGATGGGAGAGCGGATCAGTCAACTTGATCGCCAACTACAACATTTTAGCTTGCTTGAGCAACAGGTCTTGGGCGGCATTGCTGATATTTATAGCGATATTATTAGCCCCTTAGGTCCGCGGATCCAGGTCGCAGGGAACGTTAGCTACCTGCAACAGCCAGTTGTACAACACAAAGTTCGCGCTTTATTACTGGCAGGCATTCGCGCTTGTGTATTATGGCGTCAACTGGGCGGTCAACGTCGCCAACTTATATTTTCACGAAAAAAATATTTACAGCAAACCACACAACTTTTAAACACCATTGATTAGTTAATTTAGGAGATCACCATGGAACTGTCTACCTTGACAGCCATTTCCCCGATAGATGGACGCTACGGGGACAAAACTCTTGAACTGCGCAGTATTTTCAGCGAATTTGGCTTAGTAAAATACCGAGTACGAGTAGAAATTCGCTGGCTACAAAAGCTAGCGGCGCAGCAGAATATTGCTGAAGTACCTGCTTTTTCTCAACAAGCTATCGCGTTTTTAGAGCAAATAAACGACAATTTTAGTGAAGCTGATGCTGCTCGCGTAAAAGAAATCGAACGCACCACTAATCATGATGTGAAAGCCGTTGAGTACTTTTTAAAAGAAAAAGTGGCAGCGAATACCGAGCTAAATGCGGTTTCTGAATTCATTCACTTTGCTTGTACTTCAGAAGACATTAATAACTTATCTCACGCGCTGATGCTCAGTGAAGCGCGCCGCGAAGTCCTCGTCCCCTATTTACAACAGCTAATTGATGCCATTACTTCCCTAGCCAAGGAACTACGCGATACGCCTTTACTATCACGCACTCACGGCCAACCCGCGTCGCCTTCCACCATGGGTAAAGAAATGGCTAACGTGGTAGCGCGTTTACGTCGCCAGTTAAAGCAGATCGAAGCTGTCGAGATTTTGGGGAAAATCAACGGCGCGGTGGGTAACTACAACGCGCACGTATCGGCCTACCCAGAAGTCGACTGGCATCAATTTTCGGAAGAGTTCGTCACCAGTTTGGGGATCCAGTGGAACCCCTACACCACTCAAATTGAACCTCATGATTACATCGCCGAACTTTATGATGCAATTGCCCGTTTCAACACCATCTTGTTAGATTTCGACCGCGATATCTGGGGTTACATTTGTCTTGGCCATTTCAAGCAAAAAACTATTGCCGGTGAAATTGGCTCGTCTACCATGCCACACAAAGTGAATCCGATAGATTTTGAAAACTCAGAAGGTAACCTAGGCATTGCGAACGCTTTATTTGGTCATTTAGCGGCCAAACTACCAGTTTCACGCTGGCAGCGTGACCTCACCGACTCAACGGTTTTACGTAACCTTGGAGTAGCAATGGCTTACTCGTTAATTGCTTACCAAGCGACCCTTAAAGGCGTGAGTAAGTTGCAAATTAACGAAGCTAACCTACTCAGTGATCTAGACCATAACTGGGAAGTATTAGCCGAACCAGTACAAACGGTAATGCGTCGCTACGGCATTGAAAAACCTTACGAGAAGCTCAAAGAATTGACCCGCGGTAAGCGAGTTGACGCAGAAGCGATGCGCGTGTTCATCGATGGTTTAGAGATGCCAGAAGCCGCTAAAGATGAATTGAAAAAGCTCACCCCTGCCAACTACATTGGCGAAGCAGTAAAATTAGTCGACCAATTATAAGTCGCACAACCAGCGTTGGCGAAAAACAACAATAAGGTTCAGTTTTTCGCCAGCTCTCATACAGATACAAAAAAGCAGCCTAGGCTGCTTTTTTTCACTTAGCTATTGGACTTAAACATTTAAACCTTGGCTGTTTAAGTACTCTTCATAAGTACCGTGGAAGTCAACAATCCCCTCGGGTTTCATTTCAATCACGCGAGTCGCAAGGCTTGAGACAAACTCTCGGTCATGACTTACAAAAATCAACGTCCCCGGATAATTTTCCAAGGCCAAGTTTAATGACTCAATGGATTCCATATCCAAGTGGTTAGTCGGCTCGTCCATCACCAAGATATTTGGTTTTTGTAAAATCATTTTACCAAATAACATTCGGCCTTGTTCCCCACCGGAAATCACCTTCACCGATTTATGAATATCATTTTGCGAAAATAATAAGCGTCCTAAAGTACCACGGATCACTTGCTCATCATCCCCTTCTTTACCCCATTGCCACATCCAATCAAGTAAAGTTTTATCGTTTTCAAAATCAGCAGAATGATCCTGAGCATAATAACCAAGCTGGGCATTTTCAGACCACTTTATATCACCGTCAAAGTCAGTATCACCCACTAAACACTTAAGCAAAGTCGTTTTACCGATACCATTCTGGCCAATAACGGCTATGCGTTCACCAACCTCAACCATCAGGTTTAAATCTTTAAACAAATTTTGCTCGTAAGATTTCTCTAAACCTTCAACCTGTAAAGCCAAGCGATGCAACTTTTTCTCTTCTTCAAAGCGAATATATGGGTTTTGACGGCTAGACGGTTTCACTTCAGCTAACTGAATTTTATCTATTTGCTTAGCACGAGAAGTCGCTTGCTTAGATTTGGACGCATTGGCAGAGAAACGGCTCACAAACGTTTTAAGCTCGGCAATTTGCGCTTTCTTCTTGGCATTATCAGATAACATTTGATCGCGAGCCTGAGTGGCTGCAGTCATGTATTCATCGTACGAGCCAGGGAAAGTCCGTAATTCACCGTAGTCTAAATCGGCCATATGAGTACAGACACTATTCAAAAAGTGGCGGTCGTGCGAGATGATAATCATGGTACAGTTACGCTCGTTGAGCACACCTTCCAACCAACGAATCGTATTAATATCCAAGTTGTTGGTTGGTTCGTCGAGTAGCATGATATCCGGGTCGCCAAATAGAACTTGAGCCAGCAATACCCGCAATTTCCATCCGGGAGCTACCTCACTCATTGGCCCGTAGTGCTGTTCGATTGGGATACCAACACCGAGCAACAATTCTCCAGCGCGAGCCTCGGCGGTATAACCGTCCATTTCAGCAAATTCGGCTTCTAATTCGGCGGCTCGTATACCATCTTCTTCAGTCATATCAGGATTGGCATAAATCGCATCACGCTCCGATTTCACCGACCATAGCTCTTCATAGCCCATAATCACAGTGTCGATCACTGCGCATTCTTCATAGGCAAACTGATCTTGTTTCAGTTTTCCGATCCGCTCATTGGGATCTTTAGAGACATTTCCCGAACTCGGCTCTAAATCTCCCCCCAAGATCTTCATAAAGGTAGATTTACCGCAGCCATTGGCGCCGATAAGACCGTAGCGATTGCCTTCGCCAAATTTAACTGAAACATTTTCAAACAAAGGCTTAGCGCCAAATTGCATGGTGACATTAGAAGAAGTAAGCAATGTAAAAAATTCCGCTTAGTTAGGTTACGCCGAGCCAATTACACTGCGTAACAAGAGTGCTAAAAGTTTGGTCGCGTATTATGCCACAATTTGTTCAAACACTGCACATATAACGACACGGCTCACAAAAACTTCCGTTGTGAGCGGGATAATTGCTGTTGTTTTAAGCGAACAAATGACTAAAACTCGGCTTTATATGACGGCTTAAGCAATTTCCATTATGCTAAGTTATTACTCGAACATTTAGGACAACCACCATGTCTGCAACTATCGACTCATCTCAACTTGCCACGATTCAACAATATGACAGCGAGCGCCGTTATCAATATTTACTGAAACAAGTGAAAAACCATAATCAACTGTGGATCTTAATCGACCAAGATGGTTGTGTGATGCTGAACTCAGATGAGGAAGACTGCGTTCCGGTATGGCCGAACAAAGAATTTGCCGAGGCCTGGGCCACAGGCGAATGGGAGCATTGTACTGCCGAGGCCATTTCTTTAAATAAATGGCGAAGCCGCTGGACCGAAGGCCTCAGCAGCGACGAATTGTATATCGCGATATTTCCCAACGATCTCGAAGAAGGCCTTATCCTATCGCCCGATGAGTTTGACCAGGCCTTACACAATGCCCGCTAATTGTTAGCTGCAGCCCTTGAATCAATTCACGGCCAGCCTTGTGTGTGTTTCTTGATTAATTCACAAAACATCGCTACATGCTCAGGGCTATCATTTAAAGCTGGAATATATTGATACTGCTTGCCACCAGCATCGAGAAACTCATCTCGCAACTCGCAGGATACTTCTTCAATGGTTTCTAAACAGTCAGCGGCAAACGCCGGAGAAATCACATCCACCGAGGTTACTCCCTGCGCTGCCAATTGACGCAGTAACTGGTCTGTATAGGGTTGGATCCAAGGATCTTTACCAAAACGCGATTGGTAACATAAACGCCACTGGTGCTGTTTTAAACCGAGCGCAGCGGCAACCTTAGCCGCAGTGTCTTCACATTGTTTAGGATATGGGTCACCATTACGCGCGTATCGTTCTGGGATCCCGTGAAATGAAAATAACAATACCTCCGCTCTCTCGCTAACCTCCCAATGCTGCAGAATAGAGTTTGCTAACGCTTGAATATAGGCAGGTTCAGCATAATAGTCTTTAACGGTTCGAAGCTCCGGCAGATTATAGCTATTGGCTAAGGCACGATGATAGGCATCATTGACAGACGCGGTAGTGGATACTGAATATTGTGGATACATCGGTAATAACAATACCTTTTGGTGACCAGATGCGACAACATCGTGTACCACTTGTTCAATGTAAGGTTCGCTATAACTCATTGCCAAGTACACCTCATACTCTGCATTCAGTTTAGCCGCTACTTTTTGTTGAATTTGCTCACTAATCACCTGTAAAGGTGAACCATTTTTCAGCCAGATTTGTTGGTATAACTTAGCGACTCGTCGTGAGCGAAGCGGTAAAATAACGCCATAAAGTAAGGGTAACCATAATAATTTGGGTAAGTTAACGACTCGTTTATCGGCTAAAAAGCGCGCCAGAAATTTTCGCACTGCTCGCGCTGTTGGCTGCTCTGGAGTCCCCAAATTCACCAAAATAACCGCACATTTTAATTCTTTATCTATTTGCGCCATTAAGCTCTTCCTCTAGTCATCAGCACTCAGTGTATGGTATTTATGACCATAAAAAAAAGCGGCAAAAGCCGCTTTCTCATCAAGTGTTCGAAATTCAATCAAGTAATTCGACTAATTGCTTGCTAATCGCTTCAACCGACTGGGTGCCGTCCAATTTGAAGTACTTACTGTTACCTTGTTCAGCTTCTTTCCCATAGTAGCTAACCAAAGGTTTAGTTTGCTGATGGTAAATCGCTAAGCGGTCACGAACGATACTTTCTTCGTCATCGGGACGGATCACTAAATCTTCACCGCTGACATCATCTTTACCTTCCACTTTCGGTGGATTATAAACAATATGATACACCCGTCCGCTACCTGGATGAACGCGACGACCACTCATGCGTTTTACGATTTCTTCGTCTGCCACATCAAACTCAAGTACTGCATCAATACTAATCGCAGCTTCTTTCATTGCATCAGCTTGCGGAATGGTGCGAGGAAAACCATCCAAAAGAAAACCTTTTTTGCAGTCGTCTTCCAAAATACGTTCTTTTACTAGGCCGATAATCAGCTCATCAGAGACCAGTTGTCCAGCGTCCATGACTTCTTTGGCTTTAATGCCTAAGGGGGTGCCTGCTTTTACCGCTGCCCGCAGCATGTCACCAGTAGAAATTTGGGGGATGCCGTAACGCTCCATAATAAACTGTGCTTGGGTACCTTTGCCCGCACCAGGTGCGCCTAAAAGAATGATACGCATAATCTGCTATTCCTTGGTCTAGTTTTATCGTGCTTATTTTTAAGAAAAGTGAATTTACACTGCTGAGACAAATACTACAAGTGACTCTCGACTAAAGTTCAGTTTGACGAAGCCTCAAGTAATAGCTTTGTTTATCATGGTACATATTTTGGTCAGCCAATCGATATAATCCGCTAAATTGGACCACTTCAGTTGTTGCATAACCAACCGAAAAGCTCACCAATGGCTCTCCTCCAAAACTATCTAAGTCAATAAATACCCGGTTATTTTGCTGAGAACGCAAGCGTTTCAATAAAACTTCAGCCATCGTCAATTGAACTCCAGACAGCACCACCGCAAATTCATCGCCACCGATACGAAAATAATTATCGGTGATACCATCACAACATTCGCGCAACACCCTAGCCACCGAGATAATCAGCTGATCGCCTTTTTCATGCCCTTTTTCGTCGTTCATTTTTTTTAAGCCATTCACGTCGATCACAAACAAACCCACCTCGGCATCAAGTTGAGTTTCAAGGGTGAATTGCAATTCATCGAAGGCTTTACGATTGCTAATTCCAGTAAGTGAATCAGTTCGTGCAATCGTATCTAATTCCTCATGTAAACTGCGATTTTCTAAGAAACTACTTAATTCCGTAATAACCAGTAAGAGTCGGTTATAAACTTGTTCACTTAAGCTCGAGTGATTCACTAATAACCACCCCTCTTTTTTAGAGCCACAGCTAATTGCGAATAAATTCACCCATTGCTGTTCAAACTCGATGACGGTTCGCTCCACATTTGGCTTTAAGGCTTCAGATGCTTGCAGCTTTATATCTTCAAAACTCGCCACAGAAACAGATAAACTATCCGTCACTTGGCTATGTTTACCAGATGCTGGGAGGTGTAGTACTATTTCGATATCAGGAAAGCAAGCAGCTAAGGCCAGCAAAGCATCATGCACAATTTGTTTGTTACCCGAGCTGGCTTCTAAAGACCGACGAAATTGAACCAATTGTTGAAAAAAGAAGTGACTTTGGGCCAAATCTGCCATCGATAACTCTAGGTCACGAGTGCGCTCCTCCACTTTAAATTCTAATTGACTATTTAAAGTTTGGACTTCTTCCAAATAGCCCGCACGAAGTTGGTCAATTCTTGCGAGTTCCTTATTTTTATGATTCACCGTTCTGAGCTGTTCACCAATGGTTCGTTTCATTTCAACCAACAGATGTGAGACATCAGCAAACTCCCGAATGCTAAATTTACTACAATTAAACCAATAAGCCTCTTTATCCGTTTCAAAGTCTTTAATAAGCGTGTAAAGCTGACCGAAAGACTTCGCTACAAAGTGAGCAAACAACACCACAATAACCAAAATAATCGCAATCACAATGGTGCTATTCGCGACCCCAGGAGCTATAAAATTTTGTACTCGTGAACTCAAACTTTGTAAACTTTCACCGACCCTAATTTTAAGCCAAACTGCGTTTTGATAACCGCCCCCCGTTAGCACTAAAGCGGCAACATGAAATAACTCGTCCTGTTCAACGGCCACCGAATCATCATCCAAGAGTTCTTGACGGAAGAATATAGCTAAATTTTCATGCGGTTCTAAGCGCTTCTTCGCTGTTTCGATGAATCGATACATGGGGACTACGGCAATCAAGTAGCCTTTTATGCCTATATTTTTTCCGGTATGAATAGGAATCATATGGACGATGCTATGTTGCTTACCGCTACGTTTAACCAAAGCATACTCATCAGCCAAATCCAGCGTCGCCTTCCGTTGACTTGGCTGCTTCTCATGAGCAGGTGGATGAGGCAAGTAATCGAACAGATTATCAGCAGCGGACAGCGCAAGACCATTACCAGCATAGGAAACAACAATTTGACCGTCATTTTTCACCAAATACAAGGATTCAATCAAGGGCGCATCAAGCACAAAATGTTCTAAAAATGAACTTAACTCTTTAGCTGGTATGTTGTTATCTAAGCTCTTTAAAATGCGGGGTTGTTCAGACAATAGCCAAAGCTCATTGGTGAGAATTTGGTGACTATGAGATAATTCTGCAGTAATTTGTTTCAGTGAGGTAGCTAAACGACTATCAACAGATTTATAGGCGAAGTTGTACATTTGCTGGTAAAGCGTAAATGCCAGCACAGCTACCGGTATGATGGCAACTAAGATGAGTAAAATAAAAGTTATAGACCGAAGTCTTATGGTCATTCTTCATGTCCGATTTTACGAGCGTACTGCCGACGAAGCAGGCAACTAATTCAGCACCTAATCCGTCTCAACAAGACAACAACATTTAACAGCTCTACAGTATCACTAGATGGTAGCGAAGTGATCCGTATTTTAGTATCTCAATGACTCGCTCTAAAGCAAATGATCATTCACACTAACAGATTATAATGGGTTACCGACCATTCCCGATTAACCCTGGTTTGTGTTTCTTGAACACAGATAAATTTTTCACGGTGTGCCATCAACAAAGTTAAATGAATATCAAATACGTTCAAAACCATAATCACGATCAATGCTTGGCGACCATTGCATAGACCAGCAAGCCGATTGGCAACCTACAAAGAGAGATGATAACAGGCGATACTCATCCTAGCTCTTTGTTATTACAGTGAGTGAACTCACTTTGAACAAGCGAATATTTATATGTTCTTAAAGCCTTAAAAACAAAAACGCTCGCCATTTAGCGAGCGTTTTTATCCTGCTATCAACTAGCTCAACAGTTGGTTCACACGTTTAATGAACTCTGATGGATTATCTAAACTGCCACGTTCGGCTAAAGTTGCTTGATCCAACAACAAGTTCACCCACTCGACAAACTTCTGTTCATCTTGTTCATCGGCAACACGTTTCACTAAGCTGTGCTGAGGGTTTAATTCAAAAATGTATTTTTGCTCGGGTACATCTTGCCCAACAGCTTGCATCAGTTTTTGCATTTGAGTGCTCATATCGTCGTCGTCAACCACAATACAAGAAGGTGTATCGGTTAAACGGTAAGTCAAACGAACATCTTTCACCTTGTCGCCAAGGTTTTCTTTCACTCGAGTCACGAAGCTGGCGTATTCAGTCTCATCTTGCTCTTTCTGCTTCTTGGTTTCTTCATCATCGAGGTCACCAAGATCAAGGTCGCCTTTTGTCACAGAGACCAGCGCTTTACCCTCAGCTTCAGATAAATGACTAATCAACCACTCATCCACACGATCATGCATCAATAAGACTTCAATACCTTTACGTTTAAAGATTTCGAGGTGCGGACTATTCGCTGCTGCAGCGTAACTATCGGCAGTGACGTAATAGATCTTATCTTGCCCTTCCTTCATTCGCTCAATGTATTGAGCAAAGGAAACATCTTGCGTTGCGCTATCAGCGTGGGTAGAAGCAAAGCGTAATAACTTAGCAATTTGTTCTTTATTAGCAAAGTCTTCCGCTGGACCTTCTTTCAATACTTGACCAAATTCCGCCCAGAAACTTTGGTATTTCTCGGCATCGTTTTTCGCCATACGCTCAAGCATGGTGAGTACGCGTTTAGTACATGCGCTACGTAAGTTAGCCGTTGTCTTAGTATCCTGAAGAATTTCACGCGAAACGTTCAATGGTAAATCGTTAGAATCAAGAACCCCCTTCACAAAGCGCAGGTAACTCGGCATAAATTCATCGGCATCATCCATAATGAAGACCCGTTGAACATATAGTTTCAAACCGTGTTGACGCTCGCGATTCCACATATCGAACGGTGCTTTGCTTGGAATATACAGCAAGCTGGTGTAATCCTGCTTTCCTTCAACTTTATTATGAGCCCAGCTAAGTGGGTCGCTAAAGTCATGAGAGATGTGCTTGTAAAACTCGTTGTACTCTTCTGCTGAAATATCGTTTTTAGAACGGGTCCAAAGTGCAGTTGCTTTGTTAATTGCTTCCCACACACCAGGAACCGCCGCGATTTTCTCGCCATCAGGTCCATCACTTTCTGGTTGCTCGTCCTTCCACATTTGTACTGGAATAGAAATATGGTCCGAGTATTTGGTAATAATAGAGCGAACTTTCCAACTATCTAGAAACTCTTGTTCGTCTTCACGTAGATGCAAAATAATGTCGGTACCACGGTTTTGTTTGGTGATATTAGCAACGGTGTAATCACCTTCTCCGCCGCTTTCCCAGCGCACGCCGCTGTCTATATCAGCACCTGCAGCACGGGTTTCAACGGTCACTTTATCTGCCACAATGAAAGCAGAATAAAAACCAACACCAAACTGACCAATTAGTTGAGAATCTTTAGCGCTATCGCCACTCAACTGACCGAAGAACTCTTTAGTGCCTGATTTAGCAATAGTACCAAGATGTTCTATCACTTCATCTCGAGTCATACCGATACCATTATCTGACAAAGTAATTGTCTTGGCATCTTGATCAAAGCTAACACGAACGCATAGCTCGCCGTCATTTTCGTAAAGTGCGTTATTTTCTAGTGCTTTGAAGCGCAGTTTATCTGCGGCATCGGCGGCGTTAGACACTAATTCGCGGAGAAAAATCTCTTTGTTTGAATAGAGGGAGTGGATCATCAATTGAAGTAATTGTTTTACTTCAGTTTGAAAGCCATGAGTTTCTGCATGTGCTGCATCAGTCATCGTTATATTTCCTTGCTTTAAAACATACTACGTCAGTTGATAGACGATATGGGGATGACAAAAATTATTTCAAGCAATCACAGCAAAAAAGTCCGAAGCAAACGGTTTATCCCCGCTATTTGATAACGCCAATCACAAAGTAAAGATAAATAAGTGAATTTGTAGCGGCTATACTTCAACATCGCATGAAAAAAGTCCGAAGCAAACGGTTTATCCCCGCTATTTGATAACGCCAATCACAAAGTAAAGATAAATAAGTGAATTTGTAGCGGCTATACTTAAACATCGCATGAAAGAGGCAGAAACACCGCACCGCAGTCACCAACCACTAGGGTGCGGGTTAAACCAGCACAATGAGCGAGCAAAGGTGCTGGCTACAAGTTTTATCAATCAGCTTTTGGTAAGAGAAAGTTTCTACCGACAGTCGCGTGACTCAATTGAGTTTCATCTTTCAGAGCAACCCCAGAGTAACCCCGTTGATTGGCTTGGCTAATCAAATATTCCAAGCGATGTGAGGCATCTTTGACCGACATCCCTGCATCGCGAATATTCGACAGACAGTTGCGTTTCGATTCTTCAATGCCACGATAGGCTTGATAGGTGAAATAAATTCCCAAACTGTCTGGAGAACTTAAACCGGGTCGCTCGCCCACCAATATCGCCACCATTTTTGCACCCAATGACTGAGCAACATCATCACCTACCCCGACTCGCCCCTGCTCAACCAGCGCGATAGGAGCAACAGACAGACCTAAACCGGTAATTTTAGGGAGTAACTCAGTTAACATCTTCTGAACATTTTCGATAATAGCTTTTGAAGACAAACCCTCCGTAACCACCAATACAATATCGTAGCCATGTTGATGGTCAACTAAGTGCTGACGTGATGTTTCATCAAGCAAACGACCTAAATCAGGGCGTTGTAAATAACAAGATCGGGAATCTGCTTGCGATTTTAAGTGAAACACACCGAGCTCAAAGTGCTCAAGTTGATTTGCTAAGGCCCGATAGTCCAAGGGCATTAATACCGCATCGCGTGCGGCAGCATGAGCCAACTGAAACTGCAAATGCGCTTGGGTTGGCAAACTGGTTCCAGCACGCCCTAGCGCAATCCTTGCATCGGTATAACTTTTCAGCGATTGCCAAGGATTTTGGTTTACTAGCGGATCACCATCCGCGGTTACCGCATACCCGAGGCCCGCCATCGGCTGCATATTGTGGTCACTCATGCGCCTAACTCCTTGCTAATTGAGTTAAAAGACTTCGGCAATTGTTGTTTCACACTCAAGCGCCCATTGCGATCCATAATCCCTTGCTGTTGCAACCACGCTTCAAATTCTGGCGCGGGCTTTTTACCCGAAATCTGCCGAGCAAAAAGCGCATCATGAAAAGAGGTAGTTTGATAATTCAACATAATATCGTCAGATCCCGGGATCCCCATAATAAAGTTCACTCCGGCACTCACCAACTGTACCAACAGCATATCCATATCATCTTGATCGGCATCGGCGTGATTGGTATAACAAATATCACAGCCCATCGGCAAACCCATCAGCTTGCCACAAAAATGGTCTTCTAAGCCGGCCCGAATAATTTGTTTCCCGTTATAAAGATATTCCGGTCCAATAAAACCAACCACCGTATTCACCAGTAACGGCTGATAACGACGCGCGACGGCATAAGCCCTCACCTCACAAGTTTGTTGGTCGACCCCGTGATGACCATTTGAGCTTAATGCACTGCCCTGACCGGTCTCAAAATACATCACATTTTGGCCTTTCACGCCACGCTTCAACGACAAGGCCGCACTATAGGCTTCATCTAATAAAGCTAAATTAATGCCAAAGCCCTGATTTGCTTGCTCGGTACCCGCTATCGATTGAAATACTAAATCAACAGGAGCCCCGCGAGAAATAGCCTCTAAATGCGTGGTTACGTGGGTTAAAACACAACTTTGAGTCGGAATTTGGTAGTGCTCAATAACATCATCCAACATCTTCATCAGTGTCATCACTGCCTGCAAATTATCAGTTGCAGGGTTAATCCCAATCACCGCATCTCCATTGGCATACAGCAATCCATCTAAAATACTGGCCGCGACACCAGCTGGGTCGTCAGTCGGATGATTTGGCTGAAGCCGAGTCGACATTCTGCCTTTAAGCCCTAAAGTATTGCGAAAAGCGGTCACTACCTCACACTTACTCGCCACTAAGATAAGATCTTGAATGCGCATTAACTTACTCACCGCAGCCAGCATCTCTGGCGTAAAACCGGGAGCCAGAGCCTGCAGTTCAAGCGATGTGACCGTTTCACTCAATAAATAATTACGGAGATCTCCCACCGTCATATGCGCGATACTGATAAATGCTTGCGCATCATGACCATCGATGATTAACCGAGTCACTTCATCTTGCTCGTAGGGGATGAGTGCTTCATTTAAGAAGTGTTTTAGCGGCAGTTCGGCTAAAGCCATCTGCGCAGCCACCCGCTGCTGGTCGGTAACAGCTGCAAGCCCGGCTAACTGATCACCACTGCGTAATGGCGAAGCTTTTGCCATTAGGTCTTTTAGGTCGGCAAAGCAAAAGCGCTCTCCACCAGCGTTCATTACAAATTCAGCCATCATTTGTCCTAAAAAAAACAGCGCCCATCACAGGCGCTTGATTAGACATCTTAATCGTTAAACGGTCGCGATTAAGCGGGGTCTGCGCTCAAAGCGGAAGATTTTCGACCAAAGGCGATAAACAAAGCATATGAACCCAGCATGATAGCAAAGAAAATAGCGGCAATGCTTAAGTTATAAACAGTCATAGCTATTAACGCTACCACCGCGATGACTAAGGCAATATAGGCTGGCACGACCCCACCTTTCACCCGATAAGGGCGTTCCAATTCTGGCTCTTGCTTACGCAGTTGAATAAACGACACCATCGACAAGGCATACAGCACAATTGCGCCAAAACAAGCCATGGTAATAATTTCGCCAGTTTTACCCGTGAGCAGCGCTAAAATCCCGACCAAGCTATTCGCAACGAGCGCGACTACCGGCGTTTTCAGTTTTGGATGAATATATTTAAAGGCTTTTGGAAAATAACCCACTCGACCAAATTCAAAAGTAGCCCGTCCACCAGCTAATAAAATGCCGTGGAACGAAGCCACTAGACCAAAAATACCGATGCCAACTAACAGATGAACAAAAGGAGAACCGTCACCCAATACCGACGACAATACCAATACTAGCGGTGTATCTTGAGCCTCAGTGCTTCCAGCTGAATAAACCGCGGTTTCCCAACCACTCACCCCAACTGAAGAGATAAAAACTAACAAACATAGTGCAACTAAAGTGGCAAGCGCGGCACCAAAACCGATGGCAATGTTACGCTGTGGATTTACCGTTTCTTCGGCGACATTCGCAACACCTTCAATGGCTAAAAAGAACCAAATTGCAAAGGGTATCGCAGCCAATATGCCCGAAGCGCCATTAGGTAACGCATTCAAGCTCAAATTAGATAACTCTACATGAGGTAATGTTAAACCGCAGAATAATAGGAGTTCGCCAACCGCAATCACGGTAATCACCAATTCAAAGGTTGCCGCAAACCGCACCCCAATAATATTCACGAGGGTAAATATCATATAAGTAATGATTGCAATGGTGAGGGTATGATCGCCGGGAATAAAGTGATTAAGATAGGCGGCAATCGCAAAAGCAATCGCTGGTGGTGCAAATACAAACTCAATATTTTGCGCCATACCTGCTAAAAATCCCCAACGTTTGCCTAAGGCGCGATCAGCGTAATCAAATGCGCCACCCGCCTTGGGAATGGCACAAGCCATTTCGGTATAACAAAAAGTAAAACACACATACATGGTAATAATAAACAAGGTGGCAATGCCAAGGCCCAGAGTACCGCCTTCGGCGAGACCTAAATTCCACCCAAAATACATACCGGAGATAACATATCCGACGCCCAAACCCCAAAGCATGATTGGCCCCAAAGTTTTTTTCAACTGATGCTGACTCATAAAATCCATCCACTAATTTATAATCCTAATAAGCCAACAGCATAAGCTATGCCATTGTAATAAAATCCACTCAACAGGCCTACTGAAAGGCCTGAGGGAACATGATTGAAACGCTGGTTTAGAGTATTTGCACCAAAATAGAGTTACGCTGTACTAAACTGGCGCAGTCAAATTTGTTTTAATAAAATTAAAATCTAATAATTAACAACAAAGCCAATAGATAATCTAGATTCTAGTTTTTGGCAGTGAACTAAACTAAAGAACAGACATAATTTAGAGTGTTGAATCAAATCGAGGCAAGTCCCAGGGGCACCGATTAACTCCATTCACGAAAATATCGATAAGTTTAAGGATAAGCAGTTGTTTCTTTTAACCCTCGACCAAACACAATTATTGATTGCCATAAGCTTAAGCAAACAGTAGCGTTGAATAGATGATATAAGCTAAATTAAAGAGCCGCGAGCCTCTAATAAAGTTAAGCCTGTCATTAGGCTGGGATTCAGCTCAAAATTCATCCATAGGAAGTCATACAGAAAATGAAAAACTCTCTTATTATATTCGTCACTGGATGCCTATTATTCGGCTGTGATAACAACGAAGTTGGCGATGTCTCCTTAGGTTTACTCACCACCAAGGACATCAAAATATCGAATATGGATGACGATAAAATTTCTGGTGTAACTTGTCATATTGCATCAATTGAAGCCAATTTAAGCTTGTCTGATCCAAGTGATAGCTCTATCTCCTGTCGTCAGACCGGCGAAATCACCCCCGAGATGATCGCAACTATCGACAAAAGTAAATCAGGTGAGGTTGTGTTTAAACAGTCTAAAAGTATTTTCTTTAAAACGATGAAAGTTAGACGGATCTACGATGCAGAAAATCAAACGCTTCTTTATTTGTCGTACACCACTAAAGAGACCGAGGGAAGTTTCAAGCACAGCCTGTCTACAGTGCCATTATGGGGAACCAAAGCTTATCAAACACCACTAGCTGCAACTCAATAAGCTCTCTAAACAAAAAAAAGCCCTCTACATAGAGAGGGCTTATCTAACACCAACAAAACAACGCGTTATTTAGCGGCTAAAATCTTAAGTTCGTTAGCAACAAACTCAACATGAGGTCCAATCACTACCTGTACCGCAGTTTTACTTGGAATAATCACCCCAGGGACATGTTTCTTCAATTCTGAAGCTTGTACCTTAGAACTGTCTTTCACCTCTAAACGAAGTCGAGTCGCGCAGTTGTCAACAAGAACCAAGTTCTCTTGTCCTCCTAACATACGAAGCACTAGACCTGCGGTATCACGATGTGAGCCTCCAACACTAACACTCGCTTCACCTTCTGATGCGTCTTCACGTCCGGGAGTATTCAGATCCATCTTCACAATCATCGTTTTGAAGATAAAGTAGTAGATTGCAAAGAACGCCAAACCTTGTACGATCAGCATGTACCAGCCAGTCGCCAAGGGATTACGTGACGATAACACCATATCGACTAAACCAGCACTAAAGCCAAATCCAGCCATCCAATGCATTGATGAAGCAATAAACACCGAAAGGCCAGTTAACAGCGCATGCACAACATACAGTGCAGGAGCCACAAACATAAAGGCAAACTCTAAAGGTTCGGTGACACCCGTAAAGAATGAGGCCGTAGCAGCAGCGATCATTAATGATGCAACTTTCTGCTTATTCTCGGGTTTCGCCGTGTGGTAAATCGCCAATGCAGCACCGGGCAGACCAAACATCATGATTGGGAAGAAACCAGCCATATAACGACCGGTTTCTCCAGGGATCGCATCTGGCGATACGCTGAGGAATTTCCCAAGATCATTAATGCCTGCCATATCAAACCAGAACACCGCATTCAGAGCATGGTGCAGACCCACGGGGATCAATAGGCGGTTAAAGAAACCATAGATACCTGCACCTACCGAACCCAAACCAGTGATGCTTTCACCAAAGCTCACCAAGCCACCAAAAATTAACGGCCATAGATACATAAGGACGAAGGCTGCCACAATACCTGCGATAGAAGTCAGGATCGGAACTAATCGCTTACCACTAAAGAAAGATAAAGCCTTATGTAACTCCACTTGATAAAAACGATTGTATAACTCGGCAGCAATAATACCGCTAATAATACCGACGAATTGGTTGTTAATTTTGGAAAAAGCTAAAGTACTTGACTCGTTTAAGGTCACGAGCCCAATCTGCTCTACAGCACCTGGCGACAACAAAGTGGTGATGACCATGTACCCCACAAAACCAGCAAGGGCGGCTGCGCCGTCTTTATCGCGTGACATACCATAGGCGACACCAATCGCAAATAATACCGACATATTATCGATAATTGCCGCACCAGATTTAATTAAAAACGCCGCTAATGCGTTGTTTCCACCCCATCCATTGGGGTCAATCCAGTAACCAATACCCATTAATATGGCAGCAGCAGGTAATACTGCAACAGGCACCATCAGCGCCCGACCAATCTTTTGTAAATAGCTAAACATAGCATCCCTCTTCATAGCTGTAATTAAGCAAACTTCGTTAAACTGGCGATTCCGCCAAATCTCCTTTGCGAAGAAAAACAACTTATCATTTGTTTCTATATTCGCCAAGAACTTATTTCGCAGTGTAAATAAATAAAAGTACAGCAACAAACAAAGCGCTTCTAAAACGTGATCTACACCCGCATAATTAGACGGTAATCCAAATTCTCTCACAGTTTTTATAAAACTTATTTTTCAGCGAGAATAAAACTGCTAAGCTAAGTTAAAAATATCGGAGAGAAACAATGAGATTAATACCATTACTAAACAAAGAGCAGGTTGGGCGCTGGTCTGCTCTTTATATCGCAGAGAAAATTAAGTCTTATAATCCTAGCCAAGAGAGGCCCTTTGTTCTGGGTTGTCCAACTGGTGGTACACCGTTATATACTTATCAGCACTTAATCGAGCTGCATCGCCAAAACCAAGTTAGCTTTGAGCACGTGGTGACCTTTAACATGGACGAGTATGTGGGGATCCCTGCCGAACATCCTGAAAGCTACCGTAGCTTTATGCACAATAACTTCTTTGAACACATTGATATTAAGCCAGAAAATATTAATCTGCTGGACGGTAATGCACCCGATCTGCAAATAGAATGTGAACGTTACGAACAAAAGATCAAACACTACGGCAAAATCAATTTGTTTATGGGTGGTGTTGGTGTGGATGGACATATTGCCTTTAATGAACCAGCTTCCTCTCTTGCCTCTCGGACCAGAATTAAAACCCTGACTGAAGATACCCGAATCGCAAACTCTCGTTTCTTCAATCATCTTGATGAAGTGCCTAAACTTGCACTCACCGTTGGGGTCGGTACCTTACTCGATGCGGAAGAAATTTTAATATTGGTGACCGGACATAATAAGGCACAAGCCCTGCAGGCTGCTGTAGAAGGTAGCGTTAATCATCTATGGACGATTTCTGCTTTACAATTACATCCTCGATCGATGATTGTCTGCGACCAACCCTCCACCATGGAGCTAAAAGTAAAAACCGTGCGTTACTTCCATGAACTTGAAGCAAATAACATAAAAAATATTTAGGATAAGTCGAATGATGTATGCCCTTACTAATGCCTCAGTTTTTGACGGCAACGAATTGCTAAATAACTACGCGGTTATCATCGATAAAGAGCGTATTGCGGCCGTATGCCCCGAGCAAGACGTTTCACCTCAGATAAACCAAATCAATTTAAATGGAGCCACGCTGTGCCCCGGCTTTATCGATTTGCAACTCAACGGTTGTGGCGGGGTGATGCTAAACGGTGACTTTTCCAACACAAATCTGGAACTGATGCATCGCACCAATTTAAAAAGTGGAACCACTCATTTTCTACCGACTTTAATTACCACCGACGATCAAGAGATGGAACAAGCCATAGCAGTCTCTCGTAGCAATCAACAGAATCATGGTTCAGGTAACTTAGGCCTACATTTAGAAGGCCCCTATTTAAGTAAAATCAAAAAAGGGATCCATAGTGAACAACATATTCGTCAACTTAATCAACAACGCCTGCAGTTTTTATTAGACAATCATGACGCGATTAAAAAGATCACCTTGGCCCCTGAGCATGTAACCGCCCATGATGTTCAAGCATTAACCGAAGCCGGCATACTCGTTTCACTTGGTCATACGAACGCAAGTTACCAGCAAGCCAGCGACGCAATCAAGGCCGGCGCAAGCTTCGCCACACATTTATTTAACGCCATGAGTTCAATCACCGGTCGAGAGCCCGGCGTCGTAGGCGCAGTATTCGACCACCAACTTTATGCAGGTATTATTGTGGATGGCCACCACGTTGCCGCAGCCAACATTCGCCTCGCGAAGCGCCTACTCGAGCATAAGTTATATTTAGTCACGGATGCGACCGCAGCAGCAGGCGCGAACATTAGCCACTTCGATTTTGTTGGCCGAGAGATCCAAGTACAGAATGGCGTTTGTATAGGTGATGATGGTACACTCGGCGGCTCAGCTTTAACGATGATAGAAGCGATAGAAAACTGCGTACAAACGGTTGGCTTATCTCTCACTGAATCTTTAAGAATGGCCTCTCTCTACCCAGCATCAGCACTTTCAATAGATGATATGTTAGGACGAATTAAAGCTGGTTACAGTGCAAACCTAAGCGCCTTTAATAAAGACTTCAAGCTAACTTTAACGGTTAGCGATGGCAAACTGACTCAGTTTTAAGCAATGAATGGTATGAATGACAAACAAATCGTAAATGTAGACCAAGTAAAACGGATCAACATGGCCGCGGTATATCGAATGATCGACCAACAAGGTCCAATCTCCCGAGTCAAAGTTGCCGAACAAAGTCAATTAGCCCCCGCGAGCGTCACCAAAATCACTCGCCAACTTCTCACAACCGGCCTGATTAAAGAAGTGGCACAACAAGCTTCTACCGGGGGGCGCAGAGCTATTTCGCTCATGACCGAGCAAAGTCATTACTACTTTATTTCAGTGCGCTTAGGCCGCGGTGAAATGGATATATCGTTGTTTGATTTAAGTGGCATTCAACATGCGCATAGCAAATTGTATTTAAGTGAAGTGGAGCAAACCCCTCTGGTTGCTCGGTTATTAGGTAATATAGAACAATTTATTGAACAACGGCTTAATCCAAACCAGCAATTAATTGCTATCGCGGTTACGTTGTCGGGCTTGGTCAATCCTGGCGAAGGTATTGTGGTTTACACACCACATTACCAGTTGCGTGAATGTCCACTCGCAAACTTAATTGAGCAGCGCTTTAAACTACCAGCCTACATCGGCAACGATACCCGGGCCATGGCGCTCGCTGAACACTATTTTGGAGCTACCCGCGATTGTCTCGATTCAATCCTGATCAGCGCTCATAGTGGTACCAGCGCAGGCATTATTGTCGATGGAAAGGTTTTTATGAGCCAACATCGTGACGTTGGGGAAATCGGCCATATTCAAATGGATCCCCTTGGTGATAAGTGCCAATGCGGCAACGTTGGTTGTTTAGAAACCATCGTCTCAAATACGGCCATCGTTCAGCGAGTCAAAACCTTAATCGACCAAGGCTGTCCGTCGATCTTAGAAAACAATTTTGGCATAGAAGATATCTGCTTAGCCGCCAATCAAGGCGATATGTTATGCCATCAAGTACTACGAAGAGTGGGTAAAATGCTGGGTAATAGTATTGCTTTGACCATCAACCTGTTTCATCCTGAAAAGATAATATTGGCTGGCGAAATCATGATCGCCAAAGACATTTTACTGTCGACCATTAACCAGTGTATTCAACATCAAGCGCTGAAATCTTTTGCCAAAGACCTGCCGATTGAAATGGCTCATTTTCAAAACAATCCTACGATGGGAGGTCTAGCCTTAATTAAGCGTGCCCTACTCGACGGCAGCCTGCTGATCCGGCTGATAAATGAGAAAGCCCAACTCAGCTGAGCAATAATTTGGTTCACATCAGACTCATATTGCTGACAGCGCGCAACTCAACGCGCTCAGGTCACTATCAAGTAATTCGCCTCACAAAAACACAGTAAACACTTTTAGCCTTAGGTTTTACCACTAATTTCATGTTTTAATATCCGCAACCATCCGCAGAGATTGAAATTAGTGCAAGAAATAAAGCAACGAGTTGTCGTCACCGCCAGTGGGATCCTCATGGGAACGCTGGCCATGTTCATTTCCCTTTTTTTACTCTCGAAAGATATTAGCAAAAGCCAGCAATATTACGCCAACGAATCACTCGGACTGGCTCAGGCGGTGATCTACGAATCACTGCAAACTCTAGAGACGCTCAATAGCTTAGAACACCATGATTGCGGAAAAGACCTGCTGATAAAAATCAGGCAAATAGTTTTCCTCAGTAATTTCATTAAAGATATTGGAGTACTTCAAGAAGAAAAATTGCTCTGCACTAGTATTGGGGGGCCATTAACAGAGCCTATTGTTGTCGTTCCACCAGACTTCACCAGTAAACAAGGGCTGGATGTTTGGCTAAATCAAAAACTCATTGCCTTAAATAGGCTCAACTCTGGCTTGATCATGAAAAAGGGCCAATTCAATGTCGTTATTGCCAATACAACTTTTGCTAACCTTGATTATGGTGATAATTACTGGGAAATGGTCAGTGGTTTTAAAGGACAATACCGACATATAAGTGGTACACCAGAGCTATTTCGTCAGGTGGGGAGAGACAACGACAGTGAAGTTACCCTCAGTTACCATTATTTTCATCAATGTAACAGCACTTATCAATTTTGTATCGCGTTAAAGCTTTATAATTCTTCGTTGGTGAAAAACAGACTAACTTTCTTACTATTAAGCTTGTTGCTGAGTGTCACTGTTGGCGTCATCAGCAGCATGCTGGCAGTAACACTAATAAAACGCCACCTTAGTGTGAATGCCCGACTCCGTAGGGGGCTTAAGAAAGGCTATTTTTACTATCAAATCCAACCCTTGGTTGATTTGAAAACACAACAAATCATTGGTGGTGAGGTATTAGCCAGATTTACCGATCCCCATGGAAGCCTTACTCCCGAAGAATTTATTCCATTGTTGCCTAAACTACGTATGACTTGGCCTTTTACTCTACACATCATCAAAGGCGCACTAACAGAACTACAAGCAAGCCAGGCGATGCAAGCGTCAACTAAAATCAGTTTTAATATCTTTCCCTTGGATGTTGAAACCAACAGAATTGCAGAATTACGCCAACAACCAGAGCTTGAACAATTTGCAGGTAATATCACCCTTGAAATCACCGAAGACCTGCAACTCGACGGATTAAATGCACGACGTAATATCAATCTGATTATTCAACAAGGTTTCGAAGTAGCTATTGATGACTTTGGCACTGGATACTCTAACCTCAAGCAACTGAAGCATTTTCGCTGCCACTACCTCAAAATAGATAAAAGCTTTGTATGTGAGTTAGCCAATGGAACGGTGCGTTCTAGCCTCATTCCGCATATTGTAGATATTGCGCGTCAATCCAAACTCAAAATCGTGGCTGAAGGGATAGAGAATGAAATGCAAGCCGAAGCTCTACGAGATCTAAAGGTTGAGTACGGCCAAGGACAAATGTTTGGTGAAGCAATGGCGATAAGCGATTTTGTTGCGTTATATCTAGCATCACAGCAACAGACAAAATAATCGAAACCGGAAAACAAAAGGATTGTGCAAGCACAATCCTTTTGATGCGTAGTGATGCTTACTCTAAAATGAGCTCTGCAAACGTGCAGCCCCCCTCAAACTAGCAAGTAATGCCTATCTGTTGCTCACTCTGCCAATACAATTGCCACTGCGCTTCATTGGCACCACAACCACAGCCCCTTGAACACGCCGCCAGTTTTACCAATTTTATGCGATGTCGTTTAACCCAGGGTTGCAACATCGCCAACGTTGCATCTTCACTCAGTGAGAAATGTTTCGCCAACTGACTTAACATTAAGCCAGGATTTTGCTGAATGTACTCTTTAAGCTTGTGTAATATCAAAATGCTCAACCTTCTGACGTTTTAAAAATACCACCCAGAGTGCTAACATCATCACCATTGCTAACAATAATATGCTGGCAGATATCGGTGCTTGTTGCCATGTAGCCAACTGGTAGTAAATAGTCGAAATGCTATAAGCCAACAAGGTGGACCATACCGCTATCAAGCGAGCCCATTTTGACCCAAGCTCCTTCACTAAAGCGCCCATCGCCGCAGCACAGGGCATGTACAATAAAATAAACAACATGAAGGCGACGGCAGACTCCGCGGTAAAGTTCTTTTCTAACTGCGACATGGTGGTCAAGTTCACCCCATTCATTTCAGCGGCACCAGCTAAATCGTCCGCCTGATCGATAGCAATCCCCAGAGGGTCGCTATAGTTCAAACCATTAAAATTATCGATAATAGTTTGTCCGGCATCCTGAAAACGACCTAAGTAAGTCCACTCTTCTTCCGCTTCACCTTCTTGAGAATATAGGCTATTGAGACTACCAATAACGGCTTCCTTAGCGAATAAACCCGTCACAATACCAACGGTTGCTGGCCAGTTGTCTTTTTCAATCCCCATGGGGGTAAAAACAGGTGTCACAAACTGACTAGCACGACTTAATAACGAGTTTTCTTTGCCTTCAGCATCTAACTCACCGCCAGTACCAATATGGTTAAGCACACTTAATATCGCGACCACCAACACAATCGTTTTACCTGCACCAACAATAAAACCTCTGACTTTTTGCCAAGTCAATAACATCACACCAAAAGCGGTTGGCAACTGATAATCGGGTAGCTCAAGAACAGATTCTTGGGCGCTGCCTGGCAATAAGGTATGCTTGAGCAATAGACCCGTCGCAATTGCGGCAAGGATCCCTACCATATACAGTGCAAACACCATATTCTGACCTTGCTCTGGAAAGAAAGCTGCCACAAATAAGGCATAAACCGGTAAGCGAGCACCGCAAGACATGAAAGGACTCATTGCTGAAGTTAATACCCGTTCACGATGCTTCTCTAAAACACGAGTAGCCATGATTGCCGGAACAGTACAACCAAAACCCATCAACATCGGCACAAACGCCTTGCCTGGTAAGCCTATGGTTTGCATAGCGCGATCCACCACAAATGCAGCGCGAGCCAGATAACCGGAACTTTCCAATAAGGCTAAGAATAAGTACAAACAGGCAATCACCGGAATAAATGTAGCGACCGTTTGGATCCCCACACCAACACCATTTGCTAGCACCACGGTAAGCCACTGCGGAGCTCCCAGACTCGCAAGTAATTCACTCACCCCGTCAACAAAAATAGTCCCAGCGGTAATATCAAAGAAATCGATGAAGACTGCACCGCCGTTGATGGCAAACATAAACATGCAATACATCACCACTAAAAACGCAGGAATACCGATCCAGCGATTAAGCAACACCCGATCAATATACATCGAATAATCTCGTCTCAACTCCCCTTTCTTGGTAATTGATGACTGAGTTAACTCATAAATAAGGTTATAGCGGCTACCAGCCAAGGCCAAATCGATATCAACATCGGCTAAGCTTGCGATAGCCAGTTGTACTTGCTGTTGCTGCTCAGCGTCAAGCGGCTCAAGCTGCAAGGGATCTTGTTCTAACAGCCGAATTGCTTGACCACGGGAAAGGCCCAACTTACCTTGCCAATCACTCACAAATTGTTCAAGCTCTTCAGAATAAACCAACTGTAAAGCCTCAGTTTGCTGAGCTTCACGCATTAGAGCTGGTAGCTCTTGCTTAAATTTTGCGACTTGTTTGTTATTGGTTGCGGCTAAACAAACTAACGGAACCTGAAAACGCTCGCTAAACTGCTGCACTTTAATCTTTAAAAGTTTCGCTTTTGCGGTGTCCATTTTATTCAGCACTAATACCACTGGTAAACCCAGTTCTTTTAATTGAATACTCAAGTACAAACTACGTTCTACGGCACTTGCATCGACGACATTAATAACTAAATCAAGCGCTTCAGTTTGTAAATATTCACAAGCAATTTTTTCATCTAGCGAGCTATTATCGAGTTGCGGGTCGATGTTGTAGACCCCTGGTAAATCAACGACTTCAGCTTGCCAGCCGTCTTGTGATATAAAACCAGACTTTTTGTCGACGGTAATACCACTGAAATTCCCGACCCTTTGTTTGCTGCCGGTTAAAGCATTAAACAAAGTACTCTTACCACTATTTGGATTACCGACCGTTGCGATTAGATGCCCACTCATAATGATTGTACCTCTATCGATTTTGCTTGCTGAGCACTTAAAGCCAAATTAATCCCTGGTGCAGTCACCTGAATGGGGTCACCTAAGGGTGCTCGACGAACAACCGTTAATATGGTGTTAGGCATGATTCCCAAAGACATAAATTTTTTTCGGTTAATCCTGTTTAAGCTTTGCAAACTCAATATCAGAGCTTGCTGGCCAGTTACAATTTCATCCAATGACATAGTTGCTCCGAAAATAATTCTAAATAACAATGATTAGCATTTAATTGATTGTGCGCCACTATGTAACTCGCAACATTGATCCATGTCAAATGTTGTTTTATGTCACGATGAAATTTTTAGATTATTTTTTTGAAAGCTCTTAGCGAAATAGGCTACCATTTTGCTATTCATTCTAATGGTAGCTAAAAATGTCGTTTAAAGATCAATTATCACAACTGGTTTATTCTACAGATCAAGGCCGCATTGAGCCTGAGACTGAAGTCGAACAGATCCCTCCAAGCGATGGTTTTATAAAACTACGACGCGAAACGAAAGGCCGTAAAGGCAAAGGCGTGACTTGTCTAAGCGACTTTGGTCTCGAGCAATCGGCATTAAAAGCACTTTGTAAAGACATGAAGAAACATTGTGGGGTTGGTGGTAGCGTAAAGGACTACATCATTGAAATCCAAGGTGATCAACGTGACAAGTTAGAAGCTTGGTTAAAGCAACGAAACTATAAAACCAAGCGAATTGGCGGTTAAGGCCTTGTATACCAACGTCTATTTCGCTATATTCTCGGAACTTTTGGGGAGTAGCCGCTTATAGCTGTTTAGCAATAAGGCATTTATCAACATACTTAGTGCAAAATCACTATGGTAAATGCAGCCATTAATGGCCTGGCAAGACCAACTGCACAACAGCACATTCTAAGAGGTGGGCGCTACTGTTGTGCATTGGTTTATTTACCCACCTCTTAACGAGAATTAAATGGAAGCCCTGTTCACCTCCATCACCGCGGTCGCAATCGCTGAAATTGGTGATAAAACCCAACTTTTAGCCCTACTGTTAGCCTGCAAATTTCGTAAACCTTTGCCGATTATCGCCGGAATTATCATTGCAACGGTGTTTAATCATGCGCTCGCAGCTTGGTTGGGTTCAGCCCTCCAACAATGGTTACAGCCTGAAGTGTTACGCTGGCTTGTCGGGCTATCATTTATTGCGATGGCTTTATGGGTGCTGATCCCTGACAAAATCGAAGATCAAGAGAGTGTTTTGCTCAAGTATGGCCCTTTCCTCGCCTCACTCGTATTATTTTTCATCGCAGAAATTGGTGATAAGACTCAAGTAGCGACCGTGATTTTGGCCGCCAAATACGATTCATTAAGCTTAGTGATCCTAGGGACCACTATTGGTATGTGCATTGCCAATATTCCGGTGGTATTAATCGGTAAGCTTGGTGTAGAAAAATTACCATTGAAACTAATTCACCGCCTCACTTCGCTACTATTTTTGAGTTTGGGATTACTCACCATTTTCTATCAGTAGCAAGCATTCAAGCCAATCCATTTTATGTTACACTCTGCCGCAAATTGTTATAGAGAGTAATTAAATGAAAGCGATTCGTTGGCTATTAGGGCGGGTGATCTTGTTATTAAATGCGATTTTTTCACCAAAATCGGTAGAACGCGATGCTGCAACGCAGGCCCTTATCGACCAAAAACTAAAGGGTTTACAGCTATATCAACTGCCGGCTTGCCCTTTTTGTGTCAAAGTGAGAAGAGCCATGAAACGAAATGGTATTTATATCGATTTACGAGACATTAAAGCACAACCTGAATACTTGGAAGAGCTGGTCAGCCAAGGTGGCTCAAGAAAAGTGCCTTGTTTACGCATTGCACAAGGAGAACAAGTTAAATGGCTATATGAATCGAATGACATTATCGACTATTTAGAAAGAAAAATAGCTTAAGAAGCTAGGGAGCCTGTAAATTAAATTGTGTAATTGCTTATAATTAGGCCTGAACAGGCTAAGGATAAGCAACATGGATAAGAAAGTTCTCGAAGCATTTGCTCGTGAAGCCGCTAAGTCAATCAAGACCCCTTCAGATCTAGATGACTTTCGTAAAATGTTAACCAAGGTGACTGTTGAGACAGCGTTAAATGCTGAGCTTGATGACCACCTCGGTTATCAGAAACACGCTGAAAAGCCCGATAAGAATAGTCGTAATGGTTATTCATCCAAGACCTTGATCACCGACGATGGTGAGATTGAACTGGATGTACCTCGAGACCGAGATGCCTCGTTTGAACCGAAGCTTGTTCGTAAGCATCAAACTCGATTTCAATCGATGGATGACAAGATATTAAGCCTTTACGCCAAAGGCATGACAACTCGTGAAATCGTCGCTACGTTCAAAGAAATGTACGATGCTGATGTCTCTGCAAGCCTCATATCTAAAGTTACCGACTCAGTTCTAGAGCAGGTTGTTGAATGGCAATCACGGCCACTGGATGCAGTCTATCCCATCGTCTACCTTGATTGCATCGTGGTGAAAATCCGCCAAAACAAACAGCTCGTCAATAAGGCGATTTACTTGGCTCTGGGCGTAAATATCGAAGGTCAGAAAGAACTTTTAGGGATGTGGATATCTGAAACGGAAGGTGCGAAGTTCTGGCTCAGCGTTCTCACTGAACTCCAGACTCGAGGTATCAACGACATTCTTATCGCTTGTGTTGATGGCTTGAAGGGCTTTCCAGATGCTATTAATGCCGTATTCCCAAAAACCCAAATACAGCTCTGTATCGTCCACATGGTGCGCAATTCAATGAAGTATGTCCCTTGGAAAGACTACAAGGCTGTAACGGCAGATCTCAAAGGTATTTACCAGTCGAATACCGAGGAAGAAGCGCTTCTGGCCCTCGAACAATTTGGTGACCAGTGGGATGATAAATACCCACAGATAAGCCGCTCTTGGACAGCGCATTGGGATAATTTAAATACATTGTTCAGCTACCCTCAGGACATTCGTAAAGCCATTTACACGACGAATGCGATAGAGTCCTTGAACAGTGTGATACGCAAAGCGACAAAGAAGCGTAAGCTATTCCCCACGGATGAATCAGCGAGGAAAGTTGTCTATCTTGCAATTATGGATGCATCGAAACGCTGGTCGATGCCAATAAGAAACTGGCGACAGGCTCTCAATCGCTTTATGATTATGTTTGAAGACCGACTTACTGATTACTTGTAACCCAAAGCAGTTACACAGAATTATTTACAGGGTCAAGCTAGGCTCCGACCGCATTGCGGAGCCTAATTTTATCCCAAGCATACTAACGCTAATCAACTTCCATGATATTGCTCGGCATACCATCACGTAGCCGTTTCCAAACTTCGCTACTCGCAAGCCCGTAATTACGAACGACCTGCAAGGCCTTATCATGCTCCCCTGATTCAGCCAAGCCAATTAAGTCTTGATAAAATGTGTCCACTAAAGCTCGTGATTCTGGATCATCAAAGTAGTATTTTCCAACACTCTGATACATCCCTCTAAAACCGTTAAGGATCAGCGCATACAGAGGATTTCCGGAAGCAAAGGCCAAACCATGTAACACTTGATAATCAAATTCAGCATAAGCTTCGCCGCTTTGGGCTAAAGTCTGGTACTGCTCGATCAACTGTTTACTTTTTTGAGGATTATTCTTCAGCGCACCGCGGATAAAAATAACGCTAATATTGGTTCGAGCGGACAACAGTTGTTCAAAGAGCTCAGGAACCCCTTCATGATCTAAACGCGCTAATGTTTCGAGTATACTTAATCCGGCTGTCTCCCAAAAATTATTAACCTTAGTTGGTTTACCATGCTGAATCGTTAACCAACCATCTCGGGCCAAACGTTGTAATACTTCCCGCAAGGTGGTACGGGTAACGCCAATTAGCTCTGATAATTCTCTTTCAGCAGGCAAGATTGTGCCGGGCGCAAAACGGTTATTCCAGATAGATTCAATAATATATTGTTCAGCGAATCCCGCTGGACTTTTTGCTTTAATTACCATCAATTACTCAGTCTATTTTCATTTTATTATGCTGATAATAACAAACCATTAACCAAAGCAAAAGCAAGTGGTTTGAGCTCCAACCTCTTTGCCTAGAGTCAAGCTATTTTATTACTAAATTATTCAATAAATTCAAGGTTTAGTTGACTAATACCTACCAAAAATTGAGTAATTCACATACAATCCCTACGGGTTTCTTCACTAGAATCCCACCTGCCGTTTGATCAACAAAGAGAATTCAGGATGAACATTAGTCTTTCAGAAGCATTTGCTAAGAACTTTCTTGGTAATGCTCCTATATGGTACAAAAAAGCCATCGTTTTATTTCTTATTATCAATCCCATCGTCTTCTATATAAATCCCTTTATCGCTGGTTGGCTGTTAGTCACAGAATTCATTTTCACCTTAGCCATGGCCTTAAAATGCTACCCACTGCAACCGGGTGGTTTACTCGCAATCGAAGCGGTTGCCATTGGAATGACTTCAGCAGAAACAGTGAAGCATGAGCTAGTGGGGAATTTTGAAGTGGTTCTGCTACTTATATTTATGGTCGCAGGCATTTTCTTCATGAAGCAATTATTGCTATTCGTGTTTACCAAGCTACTCATAAAGATTAAAGATAAAGCCATTTTGTCGTTAGCCTTCTGTATTGCAGGTGCGTTTCTTTCCGCCTTTTTAGATGCGCTCACGGTGATAGCCGTAGTAATTAGCGTAGCGATTGGCTTTTACAGCATTTATCACAAAGTTGCCTCTGGAAAAGATTTTAACCAAAATCACGACCACACCAGCGATGATCTAAGTGGTGATGACTTAGAAGGGTTTCGCGCATTCTTACGTAGCTTAATGATGCATGCCGGTGTTGGGACCGCTCTTGGTGGCGTATGCACCATGGTTGGTGAACCACAAAACTTGATTATTGCCGATCAATCCAGCTGGCAATTCCTCGAGTTTTTCTTACGTATGGCCCCGGTTTCGATGCCTGTATTGGCCTTTGGCTTACTAACCTGCTTTTTATTAGAAAAAACCCACAAATTTGGTTACGGCCATACTTTGCCAGACAACGTACGACACATCCTTGAAGACTATGATCAATATGAAGACGAGCGACGCAATAACCGTGATCGAGCTAAATTAATCATTCAAGCTGTGATTGCCGTATGGTTAATCCTTGGTTTAGCGCTACATTTGGCCGCCGTTGGTTTAATCGGTTTGTCGGTAATTATTCTCGCCACTGCATTCAGCGGTATCATTGAAGAACATCAATTGGGTAAGGCCTTTGAAGAAGCCCTCCCCTTTACTGCATTACTCGCGGTATTCTTTTCGATTGTTGCTGTCATCATCGACTTAGATCTATTTAAACCCATCATTCATTGGGTGCTTTCCATTGAGAATGAGGGACAACTGGTTGCGTTCTACATTGCAAATGGCTTGTTGTCGATGGTCAGTGACAACGTATTTGTAGGCACCGTTTATATCAACGAAGTAAAATCTGCTTGGCTAGCGGGTGAAATAACTCGCGACCAATTTGATATGTTAGCGGTCGCCATTAATACCGGCACCAATCTCCCTTCTGTTGCGACCCCGAACGGTCAGGCTGCCTTTTTATTCTTACTCACCTCGTCGTTAGCGCCTTTACTGCGTTTGTCTTATGGGCGTATGGTATGGATGGCCCTGCCCTACACGATTGTTTTAGCTGGCATCGGTTTGTTATCGGTTGAGTTTGCACTTGTTCCCATGACTCAATATTTCTATGAACTAGGCTGGATTAGCCATCATGTTGCAAGCGCGGTATCGGCTGTTACTACTGGACATTAAACTGAAAAACGGCGATGCTTGCGTCGCCTTTTTGTAACTGGAGCTAATTGTTTATGTTCAGCTTTCTAAACCAAATGCCCTATCAACGCGGGCCTTGGTTATTGCTTTTTGTTGGCGGCTTATCACTAGAGTTTTGCGCCCTCTATTTTCAACACGTTATGAAGTTAGATCCCTGCGTAATGTGTGTTTATGAGCGAGTAGCAATGCTTGGTTTAACTCTAGCAGGCTTATTTACCTGTATCGCTCCCAATTATTTATTGTTCCGCCTGACCGGATTTGCACTTTGGATCGCCAGTGCCGCTTGGGGCTTACAATTGGCACTCACTCACACTGATTACCAAATGAATCCGAGTCCATTTGCCACCTGTGACTTTTTTGCCAATTTTCCTGATTGGTTTAAATTAGATCAGTGGTTCCCTTGGATGTTTAATCCAACCGGATACTGTGATGAGATCGCTTGGATGTTTTTAGGCTGGTCGATGCCCCAGTGGCTAATTGCTATCTTTGCTGGTTTCCTCGCCTTGGGTATTGTGTTTTTTGTCCTACAATGGCGGAAAAAATAACCATCAGAAAACCAACTAAACCCGCATAGACGGGCTCCAAACGATGTCACTATTAGTTCAATTCAAAAAAGCCGATAACTTAAGCAATCGGCTTTTTTCACAATAAAAACCAATCATTATTCACATTCGTCAATTGGCCAACGAACAATATAGTTTTGTGAAGGGCCGTTTAATTGGGTCTCACATACCACCTTGCCACGTACCGAAGCACCGCGTTTATGCATTTCAGAATGCTTACCTGCATGAAGAAGAGGATGCCAAGCAGGCAAACTCTTACCTTCGATCAAACGTTTGTAAGCGCAGCTAGGGGGCAACCAGTGAAACACCTCGATATCATCGAGAGTGATTTTCACACAATCAGGAACCTTGGCAAAACGATGCTGATAATCGCTACATTGGCAACTTTTACTATTTAATAAGACACAAGCAATATTAGTAAAATATAACTCATCGGTGTCTTCATCAATTAATTTAGATAAACAACATTTACCACAGCCATCACACAAAGACTCCCACTCTTGGGCAGACATCTGCGCCAACGTTTTTGTTTCCCAAAACCGAACATCACTCACTTAAAACAACCTCTGTTGTGGCAGAAATTCCCGCCACCTTTATCACTAAATTATCAGCCTGATTTAATGGCCCAACACCAGCAGGCGTGCCGGTTAACAAAACGTCACCTGGTTGTAAGGTAAAACAACTAGAGGCTTCGCAAAGTAAACTAGACATGTCACGGATCATTTGTCCGGTTGAACCTTGCTGCTTAACCTGACCATTCTGCTCAAAGCTCAAAGCCACGTCTGCTAACTCATTTAAACCATTTATTGGCTTAAAGTAGCTAAGTACACAACTGCCATCAAACGCTTTTGCCCGCTCCCACGGATGCCCTTGCTTTTTCAACTCGGCCTGCTGGTCACGCAAGGTTAGATCTAACGCTGCAGCATAACCCCAAACCGCGGCATCAAGCTGCTCTGGTTTAGCATTCTTTAATGGTTTACTAATTAACAATGCCAGCTCTAGCTCATAGTGCACAGCACCACTTAGGCCAGCAATGACTAAGTGCTCGGTTAAGTTGACAAAGGCACTATTTGGCTTAATAAAAAACAGCGCTTGTTTCACCGGCTGGCCACCCATTTCTCGCATGTGAGCCAAGTAGTTTTGCCCGACACAAACGGCTTTATTCGCCGCCAGGGGCAAAACTCGTCCTTGTTCATCTATATGTTGATACATATTAAAACACCGGAGGATAAGAAATACGATCGGCTAAAGTACCGACAGCCGCCACGAAATAGTGTGAGCGATTCCACTTCATCAGTACTTCATAATTAGCGTAAGCCAAATAAGCTCGGCCGTGGGCATCATCTGGCTGAACAATTGACGCTTGGATGTCTCGTATCGGTAGATCGGCGCCATCATAACGGCGTACCCCTAAAGCCTGCCATTCACTCAAACTCTTTTTGGTCGCGAGGCCACTATATTTAGAATCAAAGCCTTTCGGTAACTGTACCTGACGTCCCCAAGTTAAATCATGATGCCAACCACTTTGAGCTAAATAATTTGCTGCGGAAGCTAAGGCATCGGCAGTATTATTCCAAATATCCTTATGACCATCGCCATCGAAGTCTTGCGCATAGTGCACAAATGAACTCGGCATAAATTGCACCTGGCCCATTGCTCCTGCCCAAGAACCTTTCATCTTCGCAGCGCTGATGTGCCCTTGCTGCAAAATGTCCAAAGCATGCATCAATTCTTTTTTAAAGAAAGCTTCACGGCGACCTTCATAGGACATAGTGGCTAAAGCCGAAACCACATTATAGTTACCAGTAAACTTACCAAAATTAGACTCTACCCCCCACAAAGCCACTATAAAGCGCGGCTGAACCGCATACTTTTTTTCCAACTGTTTGAGCAAAGGGTAATGCTTTTTGTAGAGGGCTCTCGCTTGTTGTACCTTCCAACTCGGTATTGCTCTAGGCAAATAAGTGTCTAAGGTTAACTTAAACTCGGGTTGTTGCTTATCGGCCTTCACTGCACGCGGGTAAAACTTAACGCCATCAAACGCCGCCTCAATGGTTGCTTGAGAGATCCCCCTTTCAGCCGCATCTATTTTCAATTGTTCAACATAAGCGTCGAAGCCAGGGTCAGCCTGAGCAGAAAAGGCCACGGAGAATAACAAACTTGCTAAAAATTTTTTCACTCACTTTCCTTCTTGGATAACTTGGCCTTGGCTTGTGCAGCTAAGTGCTGCTTAAGATAATTCTCAGGAGGCGGGGGAAGTTGTAAATAGTAACCCGGTTCTTTAAAAGCCAGCTCTAGCGACTCAATACTCACGCAGGAAAAGTCCTTAGTGGGTCGTTTGGGAACCAACATGACTAACTCTTTAGCCCCCATTAAAGCCATCAATGAATCGGGAACTTTAGAAAAATCGTCCTTCTTCTCAATATAAAGATAAGTTTGCTGTTTTTTGAGACTTTTATAGACTGCACAGAACATGAAAATGTTAGTATCCTAGGGGTTGATCGGGTTATGCTAAAACCCTGACTATATCAGAATATTTAGTGTGGCGTCATCGCTACAATACAAATGTAAAAAGGAATCTGCTGTTCATGTCCGGACAGGAAATAGAATTTAAAGGGACAAACTTCACCCTTTCTGTTGTTTACCTCGGAAAAAATGATTTAGAGTCGTTAAATAATAAGCTGATGGAGAAGGTCGCACAGGCCCCTCAGTTTTTTAATTGTGCGCCTATCGTTGTCAATGTGAGTGAAGTCGAAACAAATTTTGACTTCTTACAGTTGAAAGAAGTTGTTGAAACTCAAGATTTTGTCTTAGTTGGCGTCACTGGCTGTAGTAATAACGAGCAAAAAATTGCAGCTCGAGCCGCAGGTTTAGCTGTGATGACTAGCGGTGGACAGCAAGTTGCGGCGAAACCAGAGCCGAAGCAGGAACCAGCTGCTGAAATCGTCACCCAAGCTCCAACGCCCCCTTGTAAAGTCGTCCGAGGTCAAATCCGCTCAGGGCAACAAATTTACGCACAAAACACAGATTTAGTTATTATTGGCTCAGTGGGTAATGGCGCAGAAGTAATTGCCGATGGCAACATTCATATTTATGGCGCTCTCCGTGGAAGAGCCATCGCTGGCGCCAGTGGTCGAAAAGATAGCAAAATATTCTGTCAAAATTTACAAGCTGAACTAATTTCTATTGCAGGCACTTATATGCTGCATGAACAAATTGGAGAGCACGCGAACTTGCCCCAGTGCATTCAAATAGAAAATCAGCAAATCGTATTTAATAATTTGGCTTAGCTGAATTAAGCAATTTATAAAGGAAAGATAATGGCTAAAATTATCGTCGTGACCTCCGGGAAGGGTGGCGTTGGGAAAACAACTTCCAGCGCCGCAATTGGAACAGGTCTCGCCATCAAAGGTTTTAAAACTGTAATCATCGATTTCGACATCGGTTTACGTAATCTTGATCTTATTATGGGATGTGAACGACGAGTCGTATACGACTTCGTGAACGTGATCAAAGGCGAAGCGAACCTCAGTCAATCATTGATTAAAGATAAACGCACCGAAAATCTATTTATTTTACCAGCATCGCAGACTCGTGATAAAGACGCGCTCACTAAAGAAGGCGTTCAGAAGGTATTAGAAGATTTAGCCACCCAAGATTTTGATTACATAGTCTGTGATTCCCCTGCAGGGATCGAAACTGGGGCGATTATGGCTCTGTACTTTGCTGATGAAGCGATTGTCACCACCAATCCAGAAGTCTCATCGGTTCGCGATTCCGATCGGATCCTTGGCATGCTTGCTAGTAAATCACAACGTGCAGAACAAGGTAAAGAGCCAGTGAAAGAACATTTGCTACTCACCCGCTACCATCCAGAACGCGTGAATCGAGGTGACATGCTTAGTGTTGAAGATGTGCAAGACATATTGGCGATCCCCTTATTGGGAGTCATACCCGAATCGCCTGCGGTTCTCAAGGCATCAAACTCTGGTGAGCCAGTGATCCTTGATACCCAAAGTGACGCAGGTCTTGCCTACTCAGATGCAGTGGCCAGGCTAATTGGCGAAACTGTCGACTTTCGTTTCCTAGAAGAACAGAAAAAAGGCTTATTTAGCCGTTTATTTGGAGGATAACAATGTCTCTTTTAGACTACTTTCGAACCTCAAAACAGTCTAAAACGGCGCAAACCGCCAAAGAACGACTGCAAATCATTGTCGCCCATGAACGTGGCCAACGCAGTGGCCCCGATTACTTGCCAGCGATGAAACAAGATATCATCGAAGTGATAAAAAAATACGTAGCCATCGAGTCCGATCAGGTCCAAGTCAGTCTTGATAATAAGAGCGATGACATCAGCGTATTAGAGCTTAACATCACGCTTCCTGAGCAACGTGATTAGCAAATAGCGGTTGGCGCCATCCCGTCAGCAACAAAGGTAACTTTGTTGCTGACGGTTGCATCTTCCATAACCAAGCTAAATACTGATTTAATACTTTTTTGCTAGCCAATACATCCTCAGGCAAACCTGACTCCTCTGCCACTTTGGTCACAACCAATTTCAATGCTTGGATCTTTTGCTTGTAATCTGGATAGTCAACAATACGCTTGATCGCTTGAGGATAATCACTGGCCGTAAGCTGCTTTGCTTGATGTACTAACTTCAATAAACGATGTCCATGGATCCGCAACTCTTGTGCAGGTAAATTAAGCTGTTGTAATTGTTCCATATTGCTTGGCTGATAACGGGCTAAAGCCCATAAATTATCGCCATGTACCACGTTATTAATGGCTAAATCGCGACTCATCGCTTGTTTCATTCTCCAATCACTCAAAACTTTAAGTACTGCAAGTTGTTGAGGATTCAACTTCCAAGCATTCTTGATCTCTTTATAAGCATCTTCCGACTTATTCGCTTGTTGTTTTTGGGCGGCTAAGCGAGCACTTTCCTCTAAAGCCGCGTCATAACGGTCCAGTTGTTCCAGCTGTTGCTTAATTTTAAAGTACGCGGGCAATAAATAGATAACGTCTAAAGCCGCATAATCTAATTGAGAGGCTCGCAGCGGCCGCGCAAGCCAATCGGTGCGCGACTCCCCTTTATCCAATTGAATACCTAACTCGGTATCAATAAACCGCTGATAGCCTAAGCTGATCCCATGACCGAGAAACGCCGCCCCCACCTGAGTATCAAATACCGACAGTCCAAACTGGCCACTAAGCCGCTGAATGATCTCTAAATCTTCACTAAAGGCATGCAACACCCAGTGATGCTTGGCTAGCGCCTGCCATAAGAGCTGCATATCTAAACTAAGCGGGTCGATGAGATAACAAGTCACACCATCATAAATCTGTAGTAAACCCAAATGTGCGTAGTAGGTCCTAGTTCGAACAAATTCAGTATCGAGGGCCAGTGTCAGAGGGGGCTGTTGATTTAAATAAGCTAACAGAGGCGCAAGTTGCGCCTCTGTATCGATCATTTCAAAGTTTGCGTCTGCCAAAATTGCGGCGTCCTAAGGGAAAACATCTAATTAGCCTTCATTTTACGGTTTATGCCTCGGCACGCAAGGCTCGACGTAAGATCTTACCGACATTTGTTTTCGGTAATTCATCACGAAACTCTATTAACTTAGGAACTTTGTAGCCCGTTAACAACTCTCGACAATGAGACAACACTTGTTTTTCGGTTAGTGAATCATCTTTTTTAACAATGAAAACCTTCACGACTTCGCCACACACCTCGTTTGGTACGCCCACCGCCGCCACTTCGAGTACTTTATGATTGCCAGCAATCACTGCTTCAATTTCGTTCGGGAAAACATTAAATCCTGAAACTAGAATCATATCTTTTTTCCGATCCACAATATGTAAAAAACCCTGGTGATCGATGGTCGCAATATCGCCGGTGGCAAACCAGCCTCCGGGCATGGCCTCTGCGGTCGCTTCTGGGCGCTGCCAATAGCCTCCCATTACCTGCGGGCCTTTCACTAAAATCTCCCCAGACTCTCCTTCGGCAACTTCTTCTCCCGCATCATTTACCAACTTAATATCGGTAGATGGCGCAGGTAAACCAATACTGCCGTTATAGGCCTCTAAATCGTAAGGACAAACCGTCACCAACGGCGCACACTCTGTTAATCCATAACCTTCAATAAGACGAGAACCTGTGACATTTTGCCAACGTTCAGCCACTGCACGCTGTACCGACATCCCACCACCTAAAGATAATCTGAGCCGAGAAAAATCCAACTGAGCAAAGTTGGGATCATTCAATAAAGCATTGAATAAAGTATTCACTCCTGTAATTGCGGTGAACGGTACTTTTGTCAGTTCCTTCACAAAGGTAGGGATATCTCGTGGATTAGTAATCAATAGGTTTTGACAGCCCAGCGCGAAAAAAACCATACAGTTAGCGGTTAACGCAAAGATATGGTATAGCGGCAAAGCGGTTACCACCACTTCCTTCCCTTCTCGCAAACACGGACCAACAATAGCCAAAGCCTGCAGCAAGTTTGAGACCATATTACGATGCGAAAGCATTGCCCCTTTGGCGACTCCTGTGGTCCCCCCTGTATATTGCAAGAAGGCTAAATCATCAGTAGAAAGCTCCGGTCGGACATACTGCAGATGCTCACCTTTCGCTAATACATAACGCAAAGATTGCGCATGCGGCAAATGATACTTGGGTACCATTTTTTTAACGTACTTAATCACAAAATTAACTAACGTTCGTTTCGTTGCCGAAAGCTGGTCACCTAAACGACTCAGAATAACGTGTTCAACGCCAGTTTCATCGACAATTTCTTCGAGGATGTGGGCAAAATTAGACACAATCACAATCGCTTTTGCACCACTATCATTGAGCTGATGTTTCAGCTCACGCGGCGTATACAGGGGGTTGACATTCACCACCACCAAACCAGCACGTAACGCTCCGAATAAACAAATGGGATACTGCAACAAATTCGGCATCATCAGGGCCACCCGATCACCCTGTTTAAGTTGTAACTCATGTTGCAAATAGGCGGCGAAAGCACGAGATTGCTGCTCTAGCTTGCGATAGGTAAGCACCTGCCCCATATTAATAAACGCAACTCTATCGGCATGCTTAGTGACCCCCTCTTCAAATGCATCGAGCAGCGTTTGATAACGCGAAGAGTCTATTTCTGCAGGCACATCCTTGGGGTATCGATTTAACCAAACCTTATCCACGCAGCTCTCCTAAACATTTATATTCCATTAATTATAATTTGCCAATTTGGCTTATTGTGAATTTAATAATGCACTGACTCAACGAGCCGATTAGACTCGACGCGCCAAATTTCAAACGATTGTTTCACGGCAACCTTGGAATAACAATATTTTAACAATATGGAGATAAATTTAGATCGAAAACAGTGAAGCAGTTCAAACAATCGTTTGAATATAGTTGTTCATCAATGCTGCGCAAGCCGCAGAGTTTTGCATATGTAAATGATGGCCGCCGACCAATTCAACTATAGATAATTGGCTAAACCAAGTTTGTCGCTGACGGATAAATTCGGCGCTCAGCAAAGGATGTTCTTGTGCCGCAATCAACAAACAGGGTCGTTGAATTGACTGACAAATTTGTTTTGCTTGCGACTCACTAAAGCGCAGGGGAGAGCTCAATTTCAGCTTGGGATCATGTCGCCAATACCATAAACCCTGGCTCTGCTTGGTGGCTCGGGTAACTAACAGCCGACTATTTTCCTGACTCAAACCATTGCTTCTTGACCGCAATCTAATCGCCTGATTTAAGTCAGTAAACCCCCTGACCGACATCGGTCGATGGCGTTCACGAATAGCGTCAGTCAGATGAGTCGTCGTATTTGAGATCGGCAAACTCAAAGGCCCCAAGCCGTCTATCGCAATCAGTGCCAGTAAACCTTCCCCAAAAGCGGCAGCATAAGTACTCGCCACCAAAGCACCTAAAGAATGGCCCACCAAGATGATAGGCTTGTTTAAATTCAATTCGCTTAAAGCGCTAAATAGATCATCCACATAGTCAACAAAATGATAGTGACCTTGGCGATGTGGTGAGTGACCATGGCCGGGGAAATCAAGAGCAATACAATGATAATCAGGGAGCGACTGGAGCAGAGGAATAAAACTGGCGGCATTGTCCATCCAGCCATGAAGCATCACCAAGCAAAATGGGCTATCTGCGGTTTGCTCAAGGTAACAAAGCTGGCTTATTGGTAACTGGGATTCAATCAACATGCTGACGGGTATGTACTAGGCTAAGCGAACAAATCGATGCCAAACATCTCATTCACTTGCTGACGTTTGAGTTGATTCGCGACATCCTGATAATGAGACACAGCGTGATCAGCACTGCCTTGAGCATGCTCATAACGTAGTTTTTCAACGCTTTGTTCATCCATTCCCGCCCAAGGTACCACGCCTTTAGTGGCTTTCGTTGCCACACTGAGTTCGGTGCCCGCGACTCGTTGCTGAGTTTTCGATTGCTGCGGTATGGGCTGGCCAAGGCCCTGTATTTTCACGCTCATCGTCCTTTTGTTTAAACTCTACCGGGAAGCTTCTGCCAAGTGACTTTATCGCGAAGATAAACCGGTTCGGCTTTCTCTGCACTCACAAGGCAGCGATTGGCAAATGCCCACTGCGCATATACAAGCATATCTCGTGCCGAAGGGTAAAGTACTGAATCGAGTCGCTCTGCGCCAGAAAATTGACCCGATAATAAAGTTTGATAAGTTTGCCAGCCAGTTCCGACAGCGGCTCCCGGTGTATCGCTCGACGTCATTAACTCAGGCTTAATCACCTGCTCTTCTCCTGCTAACACCATTAAACCATCGCTGAGTTGGTATTGGCCCCAATAAATTTCCCCCATACGCGCATCAATAGCAGCATAACAAGTTTGAGACTGATGTTGCTGATAAGCGGCTTGCGCCATCGCCTGTAAAGTGGAGACCGCGATCATCGGCTTATCGGCACCAAAGGCTAAGCCCTGCGCCGTAGCGACACCAATGCGTACTCCCGTAAAACTGCCTGGACCACGACCAAAGGCAATAGCATCAAGCTGTTTCAGGCTCGCGCCAGCCGCTGCTAATATTTGCTCGACAAAAGGCAAAATCTTTTGGGTGTGATCTCGAGGGCTGTATTCTTGCTGACTATAAATTTGTCCCTGCCATTGCAAGGCGACGGAACAATTTTCAGTCGATGTATCTAAAGCGAGTATATTTGCTGTCATGTTTCCTCAGCGTTATTTTTTACAAATTCTAAAACTTTTGACAGTTCTCTGGTTCGGGGCATAGCCGGTAGGCTGCTAATAAACAAGGCACCATAATCACGGTTTACCAAGCGATTATCGCAGATAATCACCACGCCATGATCCGCTTGGGTACGTATCAATCGCCCCACGCCTTGTTTAAGGCTTATCACGGCTTGCGGCAAATATACCTGACGAAAAGGATCTCCGCCACGTAAACGACAATCCTCACTTTTCGCTTTCAATAAAGGATCATCGGGAGCTGCAAACGGTAGTTTATCGATAATGACACAAGACAGTGCCTTGCCTGGAACGTCAACCCCTTCCCAGAAAGTGCTAGTGGCAACCAACACCGCGTGGCCATCGGTGACAAATTGGCTAAGCAACTCTTGTTTACCAGCCTCGCCCTGCACCAATACCAATAATTCGGTACGCTGACGTAGCTCCGTCGCAACCTTTTGGATCATCCGATGACTGGTACACAAGAAGAAACATCGGCCTTGATTGGCTTCTATCACTGGCGCTAATTGATCTAACATGAGCTGTTCTGAATTATGTTGTTTGGTTTCGGGAAGATAACGAGGCACACATAATAAGGCTTGCTTCTGATAATCAAAGGGGCTATCCAATAACATACTCTCTGCATCGCTCAAGCCCATTTGAGTTTGAAAATGCTCAAAGTTACCATCAACTGCAAGCGTTGCAGAGGTAAAGATCCAGGCCGCTTCGCGTTGCTTAACTTCATTCATAAAACGTTCAGCAATATTGAGCGGGGTAATGTTTAAGGTAAAATGTAAGCGAGACGTTTCGTACCAATAGCTATAGCCCGTTTTATCGACGTCCATCACCTTCTCAAATAACAAACGCATTCTCGCTAAACGCTCAAAGCAACTATCCGCAAGCTCACAACGAGACAGCGCTAACTTTAACACTTGATAAACAAAATCCATGTCTTCATGCAAATGACGCATCATTTCAGCAAAGCGGCTTTGTTTAGCCAATGGACGCCACTCGCCTCTATCACGCAAGCCTTCGAAGGCTAGTCGGCACTCTCGAATGCGTTGTTCCAACTTCTTAGCCGCTTTGGACAACTGCGCCATGTCACGCAATTCGGTTTTATAGCTCAGCTCGATGTCTTTGCATAAATCTAAGATCTGCCGACTGGAAAAATGCTGACCAAAATAGCTGGCTGCAATATCAGGCAGCTGATGTGCTTCATCGAAGATAAAGGCATCGGCTTCAGGGATCAATTCACCAAATCCGGTTTCTTTTACCACCATATCGGCAAAAAACAAATGATGATTCACCACCACTAAATCTGCTTCTAGTGCTCGATTTCGTGCCTTCACTAAATAACAGTCTTTATAAGATGGGCAATCACGGCCAAGACAATTATCATTGCTGCTGGTAATCAGAGGAAATACATCGGAGCGCTCAGCAACCGGACCTAAATCACCAATATCTCCAGATTCACTGCCCTGCGCCCAGCGCTTAATTTTCACTAACTCGGCCAAGGTTTGGCGATCTTGACCGCTACTGTAGTGCGAAAAGCTATTTAGCCGTTCAATGCACAAGTAATTGGAACGTCCTTTTAATAAAGCCACTGATTTAGCGTAAGCCAAAGCCTTTTGCATTTTTGGTAAGTCTTTATTAAACAGCTGGTCTTGTAAGGCTTTGCTTCCGGTGCTGATGACTATTTTTTTGCCGCTGTCCATCGCCGGAACTAAATAAGCGTAGGTTTTACCAGTGCCGGTCCCCGCTTCAACCAACAGACTGGTGCGTTGCTTAATCGTTGCAGAAACAGATTCAGCCATTTGCTGCTGTTGGGGACGAGGTGAAAACCCTGGGATGGCTTGAGAGAGCAGTCCGTCGTTGGCAAAGTAGTGCTGTTTCAATCTAAATTCCGGTAGGCAATAGTCGCCGCAACTATACCAGCCCACAAACCCTAGACCAAACCTTGAGACAAAAATGTTAGTCAAGGAGACTGCTTCGGACTAATTTTACTGCCCAAATCCCTTAACGTTTACACCGCGATAACAGAGCATGGCCGCAAGCAATATCCAATAAAACCGTATACGCTAGGTCGCCGTATGTCGAATTGAGCTGAATAAAAATCACACTCGTAGCTAAGCCGTCTCTAAACAAACAGATCAATATCATGCTGTTCATCCTCGTCAGGTTTTTTCTTATGCTGACTTGGCACGGCTTGGGATTTAGGCCGAACTTGGATGTCGTTATGGGCCGATAACTTGCTTTTCTTTTCCACCTTCGTGGTACGCAATGGTGGCTTTTGGCCATCAGGCTTCGCCAGCGGCCTCGGCAAAATGGGTAAAATCGCATCTTGGCTCACGATCGTTCTCCTATAGACGCTCTCCACCTAATTATCGGCTATTTTTTGCACAACTTGAACTGTTTAACAAAAACTGTGGAAAAAAGGTTGCAATTTAGCGCTAGCTTGGTAACTTTATGGGCAGAATTTGCCACTAAGGCAAACTAACGTTGACAGGAACGTAACATGATTTTTAACCAAATGAAGCATCACCACCACCATCATCCAGAGTAAGCTTCAGGCGGTTATCAGCTGGGAGCTTATGAATAGCTTCCGGTGGTAGAATATAAAATATTGTAAACCCCCGGAAGGTAATCCTCCCGGGGGTTTTTTAGTTTTATAATTAGGGACATAAACATGACAGAGCAAAAACGACTACGCATCGCCATCCAAAAATCCGGACGCTTAAGCGATGATTCTCAGGCACTATTAAGAAGCTGCGGGATGAAGATCAACCTTCGTCAACAACGCCTGATTGCCCACTCTGAAAACATGCCCGTCGACTTGTTACGGGTTCGTGATGACGATATTCCGGGCTTAGTCATGGATGGCGTGGTCGATTTTGGCATCGTGGGGGAAAACGTACTTGAAGAAGAAACCATGCTACGTAGTGCTAAAGATGAGCCTACCGACTGCGAAGTATTAAAACGTTTAGACTTTGGCGATTGCCGTTTCTCCATCGCAGTGGCTGAAGAATTTGACTACACTGGCCCACAATGCCTGGCCAATAAACGCATCGCTACCAGCTACCCTGGGATCTTAAAACGCTACTTAGACCAACAAGGCGTCCCCTTCTCAACTTGTATGTTAGCCGGCTCTGTTGAAGTTGCCACTCGTGCAGGACTCGCCGATGCCATCTGTGACTTAGTCTCAACTGGTGCCACTCTTGAAGCCAATGGCTTAAAAGAAGTCGAAGTGATTTACCGCTCTCAAGCCGTACTAATTAAGTCTAAAAACAAACTCAGTGACGAACACCAAACACTATTAGACAAGCTATTACTGCGCATGCAAGGCACCATGGAAGCCAAAGAAAGCAAATACATCATGTTGCATGCACCGAAGACCCATCTCGAACAAATCGTTGACCTACTGCCAGGCAGCGAGCATCCCACCGTATTAGCCTTAGCCGGCGATGAAGAGAAGGTGGCACTCCATGTGGTCAGTACCGAGAATTTATTCTGGGAAACCATGGAGAAGTTAAAAGCCTTAGGAGCGAGCTCTATTTTAGTCATGCCAATCGAGAAAATGTTGAGATAAAAGCCATGCAAACGGTCATTTGGAATCGCTTAACTACCGAACAACAGCAACAAGTCTTATCGCGGCCAGCGGTCAATAGCTCGCAAGATACTGCCGCGATTGTCAGCGACGTGATCAATACTGTGCGTCGCCAAGGTGACCAAGCGTTAATTGCGCTTGCCACTAAGTTTGACAAGACCACGCTGTCGCAAGTTCGTGTGAGCCAGCAACAAATCGATGCTGCTGGAGATAATTTAAGTACAGAGTTTAAAAGCGCCGTCGCCCAAGCGAAGGCCAATATCGAAGTATTTCACCAAGCACAGAAGCCGCAAGGCTTTAGTCTGGAAACCCAAGCAGGGGTGCGCTGCGAAATGCACTACGCCGCCATTGCTCAAGTCGGTTTGTATGTTCCGGGCGGCACCGCGCCACTGCCCTCTACGGTATTAATGTTGGCCATTCCAGCCCAAATAGCTGGTTGTAAAAAGGTAGTGCTCTGCTCACCGCCGCCGATTGCACCAGAAATTCTATACACCGCCAAACTGTGTGGTGTTGACGAAATCTATTCAGCTGGCGGCGCACAAGCGATTGCCGCGATGGCCTATGGCACCGAGAGCGTGGCTAAGGTCGACAAAATTTTTGGCCCCGGCAATGCCTTTGTGACTCAGGCCAAGCAACAAGTAAATACCGACCACGCCGGCGCCGCCATCGACATGCCCGCTGGCCCCTCGGAAGTATTGGTGATTGCTGACGAACAAGCGAACCCCGCTTTTGTTGCCGCCGACTTACTGTCACAAGCAGAGCACGGGCCCGATTCGCAAGTTATTTTGGTGACCACCGCTGAGGCGCAAGCGGCGGCAGTGAATCAAGAGTTAACACGTCAACTTAGCTTGCTCAGTCGAACTAATATTGCCGATCAAGCCTTATCGCACAGCACTGCGATTGTGGTCGACGATTTACAACAAGCGGTTCAAGTGAATAATCTTTATGGCCCCGAGCACCTGATTGTACAGACCGAGCAAGCTCGCCAGCTATTACCCCAGTTAGAAAATGCCGGCAGCATCTTCTTGGGTGAGTGGACGCCAGAATCGGTGGGTGACTATGCCAGTGGCACCAATCACACCTTGCCAACCTACGGTTATACCCGGACTTATTCAAGCTTAGGTACCTTAGATTTTATGAAGCGCTTCACTGTTCAAGAATTAACTCAACAAGGCTTAAAAGACTTAAGCGCCGCTGTCGTACCGATTGCCGACGCTGAGGGGCTCGATGCCCACCGCCGCGCCGTCACTATCCGTTTAGGTGAGGAGCAATAATATGTCAGTCTCATTATTAGCCCGCAAGAAAATTCAGGCGCTGGTTCCCTATCAAAGTGCACGTCGCATTGGTGGCAGCGGTGAAGTCTGGCTCAACGCCAACGAAAGCCCAGAGGTAAGTGATTTTAACTACGACGGTGACCAGCTCAATCGTTACCCAGAGTTTCAACCAGCAGCGCTGATTAACGGCTATGCCGCTTATGCCGGGGTTTCGCCATCACAAGTGTTGGCCAGTCGCGGTGCCGATGAAGCCATTGAAGTGCTGATCCGGGCCTTTTGTGAGCCAAACCAAGACAGCGTAGTCATTTGTAGCCCAACCTATGGCATGTATTCAGTGAGTGCCGAAACCATCGGGGTTGAGGTAAAAACCGTCGAATTAGATAGTGATTTTAACCCTGACTATAGCGCTTTGGCAGCAATAGACAGCAAAATCATCTTTCTATGTGCCCCCAATAATCCGACCGGTTCTATGTTAGACCACGCCAAACTCAGTAAGGTGTTAGAGGCACAACGCGATAAAGCACTGGTGGTGGTTGATGAAGCCTACATTGAGTTTTGCGCAGAACAAAGTGTGCAGGGTTTACTGACCGACTTCGACAACTTAGTGATTACCCGTACCTTGTCAAAAGCCTTTGCCTTGGCTGGCCTGCGTTGTGGATTTACCCTCGCCAATGCGGAAGTGATTGAAGTGATGAGTAAGGTGATTGCACCCTATCCTATTGCCCGCCCAGTGGCCGAAATTGCAGCCAAAGCCCTGACTACCGATGGGCTAAAAATCATGCGCGAGCGAGTAGCATCCTTGAACACGATCCGCAGTCAAGCCGTGGATGAATTAAGCAGACTGAAGATTGTAAAACAAATTTTCCCTGCCACTGGCAACTACATTTTGATCCGTTTTGACGACTCTGCCCGCATCTTTAAAGCACTGGGCGAGCAAGGCATTGTACTGCGAGACTTTGCCAACAAACCGCGTTTAGACAATTGTATTCGAATGAGTATTGGTAACCAGCAAGAAGTGTCAATTACACTGAAAGCGATTCAAGGATTGGAGCGAAGCTAAGTGAGCCAGGTAAAACAAAAAATCTTATTCATCGACCGCGATGGCACCATGATCGACGAACCCATCACCGACAAGCAGGTTGATAGTGTAGAGAAAGTAAAACTGGAGCCTCAAGTGATCCCGGTATTACTCAAGTTACAAGCCAACGGCTATCGCTTGGTCATGGTGACCAATCAGGATGGCCTAGGCACCGACAGCTTTCCAGAAGCTGATTTTCACCTCGCGCAAAACTACATGATGGACATTTTCGAGTCGCAGGGGATCCAATTTGATGCAGTACTGGTTTGTCCGCACTTTGACGCCGATAACTGTAGCTGTCGCAAACCCAAACTCGGCTTGGTCAAAGACTACCTGAAAAGCGGCGTGATTGATTTTGCCAACTCCTACGTGATTGGCGACCGCCATACCGATATGCAGCTGGCCGAAAATATGGGACTGGAAGGTCTGCAATATCAACGGGACGGCTTAAACTGGCCCACCATTGAAAAGCGGCTCACCCAACGGGGCCGTAAAGCCAGCGTTGAGCGCAATACCAAAGAAACCCAAATTAGCATTGCCGTCGACTTAGACAATGCCGGTGGCAGCCAAATTGATACCGGCCTTGGTTTCTTCGACCACATGCTCGATCAAATCGCCACCCACGCCGGCTTCCAGCTCAATTGTAAGGTCATCGGCGATTATCACATCGATGATCATCACAGCGTAGAAGACACCGCAATCGCACTGGGCCAGGCTTTAAAAGTCGCCTTAGGCGACAAGCGGGGGATTGGCCGTTTTGGTTTTGTGTTGCCCATGGATGAGTGTTTAGCCCAATGCGCCTTAGATTTAAGTGGACGAGCGCATTTGGAATTTAAAGCCGATTTTCCACGTGCCGCGATTGGTGACTTTGCTACCGAGATGGTGCCGCATTTTTTCCGCTCACTGAGTGATGCGATGGCCTGTACTCTGCATCTGGAAACCACTGGGAAAAATACCCATCACATGGTTGAAGCGCTGTTTAAAGTCTTTGGGCGGGCGCTAGGCCAGGCGATTGTTAAATCTGGCGATGCATTGCCAAGTAGCAAAGGCACCTTATAGGTTAAGGAACAACAATGAATGTAATTATTGATACCGGATGTGCCAACCTTTCATCGGTAAAGTTTGCCGTAGAACGCTTGGGATTTCCGGTCACGGTCAGCCGTGACCCTCAGGTGATTCTTGCCGCAGACAAGCTGTTTCTACCCGGTGTAGGTACCGCCACCGAAGCCATGAAAAACTTAGCCGATCGAGAGCTGATTGACTTAGTCAAACAAGTGAAAAAGCCACTTCTAGGGATTTGTTTAGGCATGCAAATGCTGGCCGAATTCTCCATTGAAGGCGGTGCGAAAGAAGCGCTGGAACCCGTTCCCTGTTTAGGCCTGGTACCCGGCACCGTAAGCTTAATGAAGCCTAACGCAGGCCAACGCTTGCCACACATGGGGTGGAACCAAATTCAGCCTAAAACTGGTCATCCGCTGTTTAAAGACATTGAAGCCGGCAGTTACTTCTACTTCGTACACAGCTACGCCTTGCCCGTTAACGATGCCACCATTGCCCAGTGCGATTATGGTAACGCCTTTACTGCTGCAGTAAACAAAGACAACTTTTACGGTGTGCAGTTTCACCCAGAGCGCAGCGGTCAGGCCGGTGCGCAATTAATTAAAAACTTCTTGGAGATGTAACATGATCATTCCTGCTTTAGATCTCATCGACGGAAAGATTGTGCGTTTGTTCCAAGGAGATTACGCGCAAAAAACCATTTATGGGGACGACCCGCAAGCCCAGTTTTCGGACTACCACAGCCAAGGCGCTGATTGGTTACACCTAGTCGACTTAGATGGTGCTAAAGATACCAGCGCTCGCCAACTCGACGTAATCGCTCAGCTGCTTAAAAACACCCCCGCAAAAATTCAGATTGGTGGCGGTGTACGCAGTGAGCAAGACGTAAAAGACTTACTCGATGCGGGCGCAGAACGAGTAGTGATCGGCTCCACTGCCGTTAAACAGCCACAAGTTGTGGCGCAGTGGATGGAAAAATACGGCGCCGAGCACATTGTGCTAGCACTAGACATTAACATCGACGCGCAGGGCAACAAAGTGGTCGCGGTATCGGGCTGGCAAGAAGATAGCGGCGTGACCATTGAAGAGTTAGTGGCAATTTACGCCCCGGTGGGCCTGAAACACGTCTTATGTACCGACATTTCTAAAGACGGCACTCTCGAGGGTTCAAACGTCAGTTTATACCGCGAGTTATGTGCTCAGTATCCAGATATTCAGTGGCAAAGTTCTGGTGGCATTGGCAACTTAGATGACATAGCAGCCTTAACCGACACTGGTGTCGCTGGGGTGATTGTTGGCCGAGCGCTGTTAGAAGGCAAGTTTACCGTAAAACAAGCCATCGCTTGTTGGCAGCAAGGAGGCAATAATGCTCGCTAAACGAATAATTCCCTGCCTAGACGTCAAAGACGGCATGGTGGTTAAAGGCGTGAAATTTCGAAACCACGAAATTATTGGCGACATCGTGCCACTGGCGAAACGTTACGCTGAAGAAGGCGCCGACGAACTGGTGTTTTACGATATTACCGCCAGCTCTGATCAGCGGGTGGTGGATAAAAGTTGGGTCAGCCGTGTTGCCGAAGTGATCGACATTCCCTTTTGTGTCGCCGGCGGTATTAAAACCATCGAAGACGCCAACCGCACCTTGCAAAACGGTGCCGACAAGATCTCGATTAACTCCCCTGCTTTAGCCGATCCAAGTTTAATTACTAAACTGGCCGACAAATTTGGCGTGCAGTGCATCGTGGTCGGTATCGATTCTTACTACTGCGAAGAAACCCAACAATACCAAGTGAAACAATTTACTGGCGATGAAAAACGCACCGTGACCACCACCTGGAACACCTTTGATTGGGTGAAAGAAGTGCAAGCTCGTGGCGCTGGCGAAATTGTACTCAATGTCATGAACCAGGATGGGGTGCGCCAAGGTTACGATTTAGAACAACTCAGCCGAGTGCGTGAGATTTGTCATGTGCCCTTAATCGCCTCTGGCGGAGCCGGCGAAATGCAGCATTTTAAAGACGCCTTTAAAATTTCCGACGTCGATGGCGCACTCGCCGCCAGCGTATTTCATAAAAGCATTATTGATATTGGCGAACTCAAGCAATATCTCAAACAACAACAGGTGGCAATTCGACTATGAGCCAATTTGAACAGTTAAACCAACAAATCGATTGGGACAAAGTTGAAGGCTTGATCCCTGCCGTGGTACAAAACGACCACAGTGGTCAAGTTTTGATGCTCGGCTATATGAATTCAGATGCGCTAGCAAAAACCCTTGAAAGCAAACAGGTCACCTTCTTTAGTCGCAGCAAACAGCGACTGTGGACCAAGGGGGAAACCTCAGGTAATGTGCTTCAGCTAAAAAGCATCAGCCTAGACTGTGACCAAGACACCCTACTAGTGGCAGTAGAGCCGATTGGCCCCACCTGTCACAAAGGAACCCAAAGCTGTTTTGACGGCCACAGCGAGCCGAAGCTTACCTTTATTGCCCAACTGCAAGCGGTATTGGCTGAACGGAAGTTAGCCGACCCAGAACAAAGCTACACCGCGAGCCTATTTGCTCGCGGCACCAAACGGATTTGCCAAAAAGTCGGTGAAGAAGGCGTAGAAGTGGCGCTAGCGGCCATGGCCAACGACCGCGAAGAACTGGTCAACGAAAGCTCTGATTTACTCTATCACTTGCTGGTATTGCTAGAAAAACAAGAAGTCGGTTTTGATGAAGTCGTGGCTTGTTTGCAGGCTAGGCACAAGTAACTTTTTTATGATTTAACCTTATAAAGCCTCTATTAAAGAGGCTTTTTTGTTTCACTTGATTGCTCATCGAATCAGACTTTACGAGTTAAATACTCATTATTTAATCTTCTAAAAAATAGCGATAACAATTACTTAGTAGGCTATATCCAGAACCACAATTGATTAATGACGATGAAATAATAAATTGCCGCTGAAAGATACAAAACCAGAGATGAAAAATTGTAATACCATGCTAATTTTATATCTTTGCTGCGCGCATGACGCTTAACCGCTCATCAACTAAGGGGGGGCTTTTAGCTCTTTATTTACAATCACTATAGCGTAAGTGATAATGCGAGCACCGTAAGCTTTATCCCGTATTGCTGGTCCGCAGCCTTGCTCCACGAGCTTATGGTCCAAATAGCGAACACTCATTTTTCTAAAGACTCTCGTCGCTATCCCCCAGTTTAAAAATAAAGAACATTGTTATCGAGGCGAGAGAATTTAAATTAATCATGATTGTTTATCCTATGAGGTGATTAAGCTAATACCAAGTCATACGCTTCCGTTGCTAGTGACCGTCCTATCACATCTCCGGTAACTGCTGCAAAGTAACCCACGGTTAAGCCAATACCACTAGCCACTAGCCACTACCCACTACCCACTACCCAGCCAACAGATGTAGCGAACATCGCAATCTCCAATAATGATGATGTTACAGTTAAGCCTGCTGCTATGGTAATAATCCCATTTTTAACCGCAACAAAATTAGACAACTTAGCCATTGTAATTGGAATACTCAAAGGGATATGACCGATCAGATATTAACGACTATACCTTGGTTGGCCTGTTTAACTAGCTGACTGACGCAATCTTCCCTATAATAGCCCCACAAAATACGGCTACTAGTCGCCTAAAGCCAACTTTGGCTTAGGTATAACTGTTTCAAAAAGCCACCCTAAATTGAAGACTAAAGAGAACTTACCATGAGCGATATCCCTCCTTGCCCTAAATGTGAATCAGCCTATGTTTACCAAGATGGTTCACTACTTATTTGCCCAGAGTGCGCGCATGAGTGGAACCCAAACGAAGTAGCAGTGGACCCTGATGCTATTGTATTAAAAGACGCGGTAGGTAACCTATTGGCTGAAGACGACAAAGTGACCTTGATTAAAGATCTAAAAGTGAAAGGCTCTTCTTTAGTATTAAAAGTAGGCACCAAAGCGGTGATTAAGCGCTTTGTGGATGCAGACCACGACATCGACTGTAAAGTAGATGGTCACGGCAGCATGATGCTGAAGTCAAAGTTCGTGCGAAAACAAAGCTAAGAAATTGAATCACCAAGGTTAAAAAAACCTGCATAAGCAGGTTTTTCTGATCTCTGAACTATCCGACATAATGCCAAAAAGTCGATTTAGATCAATATGCTAGCAAGCTCATGTGGCTAGAGTAATCACCAAGTTTCCGCCGATGAGACCTTGTCTAGCCGATGCAGCAACCACGCAAGATGGTTTATACATCACGGTAAAAAAATAGCTTGGTAAAATGATAATGATTAAAGTCCTTTGCTTCGGCGACTCCAATACTTGGGGCTACTCACCTAAGAATGGTCAACGCCTCCCCCTTCACGCGCGCTGGCCAGGTGTATTAGGCAACTTACTCGGTGACAATTTCCAGGTAATTGAGGAAGGTCAGCCCGGCCGCACCAACTACCGAAATGCCACTGAATTTGGCTTACAGCGCGGAATTGAAGCGCTGTTAGAGAAAGTCTCTCAGCAACAACCACAGTGGCTGGTGATGATGCTAGGCACCAATGACCTATACCCAGCCTTTGAGCTAAGCGCTGAGCAAGTTGCCGCAGATCTGCAGCGTATGATTGTTGAATTACGAACGCATTGCCTAAGCCTGCAGATTGCCGCTCCATATGTATTCGTGCTAGCGCCACCCACGGTCAATAACAACGGTAATTTTGCGAAGTACTTTCGGGGTGCGAGTGAAAAGTCCAAGCAGCTAGCAAAGCATTATCAAGTCGTGGCCAAATCACTTGAGTGTGGATTCTTAGATGTAGGAAAACTGGTAATGGTTGATCCTCAAGATGGGGTTCACCTGAACGGCGCTGAGCATCGAGTGCTGGCAAGTGCTGTGGCCGACAAATTGCGGCAATTGATATAGTAGCGACCTCTTACCACTTAGCAGTACAGCATAAGTCAATGGCTGCCGAACAGACTCATTTGCGCTAAAATCATTGACGTTTTATGGCCAAGCAAGGCCCTTATTTTGTTTTCCTAAACACGATATTATTGAGGTTTAGGTTGGAAGGAAGATTTATGCTATTTGTATGTTCCGATATTCATGGCGACCATCAAGCTTTACAGCTCACCCTAGCCGCTTTTGAGCGCAGTGGCGCTTCGCATTTTATCTGTTTGGGGGATGTACTCAATCACGGACCGCGTAATCCGCTCCCCGAGCACTATGCGCCTTTGGCGGTAGCAGCAGATTTAAACAAAATTGCGGAACGTATTATTGCAGTACGTGGTAATTGTGACAGCGAGGTCGACCAAGCCCTGTGTGATTTCCCCTTGTTAGCCGACTATAACCAGTTAGTACTCGGTAAGCGTAAGGTGTTTCTTTGCCATGGCCACCAGTACGGACCAAACAAGCTGCCGCCTTTGGCTGAAGGCGACCTACTCGTAAGCGGCCATAGCCATATTCCACAAGCGAGCCAAGAAGGCTCTCATTTTGTGCTTAACCCAGGTTCTGTTTCCATGCCGCGCCAAGATTGGCAGGCCAGTTATGCACTAATCACCGAGCAGCAATTGCTCGTTTGCAGCTTAATTGATAACAAGCCCCTAATCACTTGCAACTTGAACTAGGGCAATTGGGCGTAGAATAAAAAATACCTCTTGTATCCATAAGGGCTCGTATTACACTGAGCGGCACACAACAATGGCTTGATAACTGGTTCAAATAGATTGGGAAGTAGATGGATAAAAAATTAACCTCAAGACAGCAAAAAAGCCTTATCACCAAGAAAAAACTCTATAACAGTGCCTTAGCTTTAATGAATGACTCGAATATCGAAGACATTACCATCAGTCATATTTGTTCGAGTGCAGGGGTCTCGGTAGGCTCCTTTTATAAGCATTTCGCCACCAAAACCGATATTTTTGTCGAAATGTATGATCAAGCGGATGATTTTTTCGAAGAAAAGTATACCGTTCAGAAGACGACTAGCACCACCAAAGAGGCTATTCTTGAGTACTTTGAAACCTACGCTCAATACCATCTGAAAGTCGGTTTACAGACCGTAAAACAACTCTATACCTGCAATAATAAGCTCTTCATTATGAAAGGCCGCAATATGCAAAAGTTTCTGACCTTGATCATCCAACAAGGACAAAAAAACCATCAGATTGACGAAACGACAAGCGCTGAAAGATTAACAGAGTATCTTTTCATTTCGGCACGCGGACTCATTTACAACTGGTGCCTTCATGATGGTCATCTGGACTTATCAGCTGAAATGAACATTTATATGCAGCGCTTATTAAAGTCGATTGCTGCTTAAAATGCGACAAATTGGCCACCTTTATTTTGCTTATAAAGGTGGCTCAAAAAGTAACATAGCCGCTATATGTTCCTTGCTACTTCATAAGCATCCCAGATCGCATACATAATATTTTGTACCTGCTTTGCATCCCCCAGCAAGTAGCTTTGCGGCAGCTCATTTCGCAAGGACTCGTAAAGATTACGTTGAGAATTATAACCAACCGCCAAAATCGCCGAATCCGCAGCCAGAACAGTTTCTTCACCATCGGAATTCTTCAATACAAAGCCTTGCTCAGTAGCCCCGGAAACCACGCAATTGGTCAGTAATTCGATATTCTTATAAGCCACTAAGTCCCGTAACATGTCTTCGTTCGCATGACATAATGGCCCTCCAATGGTGAGTATATCGCCTTGCATTTCCACCAATGAAACCTGCTTCCCTTGATCGGCCAACCATAAAGCCGTCTCACAACCAACTAGACCGCCGCCAATAATCAACGTCGATTGCCCCGGATCTTGATGACCAAGTAATACATCTTCAGCCGAATACACATTGGTTGCAGCATCAATTGCAAATGTTCTAGGTGTTGAACCGGTTGCAAAAATCACAACATCCGCATTTTGTTCAATAATCATCGCCTTACTTAATGGACTATTTAAATGCACATCTACTTTGAGATCTTGCAGCTCAGCTTGATACCAGTTTGCCAAATCATGATCATCTTCTTTAAAATCTGGTACCCCGCCCGGAATTAAGTTCCCGCCCAAACGCGATGCTTTTTCGTAAAGCTTAACCCGATGGCCGCGAAGAGCTGCAACCCGGGCCGCTTCGCAGCCCGCAGGGCCGCCGCCAACCACCAACACACTTTTTTGCTGATCGCTGTTCGTGATCGCATAGTCTAACTCTCGGCCACAGGCCGGATTTACCGCGCAGGAGATAACCGCATAGCTGGCCAATCGACCCATACATCCTTCTTGGCAAGAAAGACAAGGGCGCACCTTATTGAATTTATCGGCTCTAATTTTGTTGGGTATCTCTGAATCGGCTAGCAAAGGACGCCCTAAGGCAATAAAATCAGTTTGCCGTTCACGAATGGCTTGGCTTGCCAAATCAGGGTTTTCCATTCGCCCTGCCGTAATCACCGGCACCTGAAGTACTTCTTTCAAAATTTGATTATAAGGCAGGTATAAACCCTTCTCTTGGTACATTGGTGGATGTGCCCAATACCAAGAATCATAAGAGCCAACATCTCCGTTAAAAGCATCATAACCAGCGGCTTCTAAAATTTTAGCCGCTTCGATCCCTTCTTGAATATCTCGACCTTTTTCAACAAATTCTTCATTGGGTAAACCGCCCTTACACCAATCCTTAATAAAACTTTTGATGCTATAACGCAGTGACACCGGATAATCTGCCCCACACTCCGCCTTAATCGCTTGAACAATTTCAATCGCAAAACGAAGTCGGTTCTGCAAACTACCACCGTATTGATCAGTCCTTTGGTTAAAAAATGATATCGCGAACTGATCGAGTAGATAACCTTCATGGACCGCGTGAATTTCAATACCATCGAATCCGGCTTTTTTGGCTATTGCCGCCGACTCAGCAAATTTACCAACATAGCGATGAATTTCTTCTATGCTTAACTCCCGACACGTTACCTCGGGCAACCAACGATGTGGAATGGGTGATGGCCCTACCGCCGTATTTCCAACGATCGATGGAATACTCACACGACCGAAACCCGCCGATAACTGTAGAAATATTTTCGACCCATAAGCATGGATCCGCTCAGTCATCATCTTCGCGGTTTTGACAAAATTAAGCGGGTTTAAGGTGGGACAAGGCATGGAAGGTAAAGCGCATTTTTCTATTTCATTTTCAACCATGGTTACACCGGTAATAAGCAAGCCAGTACCGCCACGAGCCCGTTCTACGTAATATTCAACGCCTCTCTCATTAAACGAACCATCTGCGCTACATAAGCCTCCCGGCCCCATCGGCGCCATAACAAATCGATTTTTTATTTCTAAATTACCAATTTTAAAGGGTTCAAACAGGATCTTGTGATGTTCTTTCATGAGAAAGTTCCTCGAGTTAAAAAACAAAAGTGAACGCGTTCACCGAATGAGTTCACTATATATGTGTTCTTTGTTTTTTAATCATTATTTTTTGATTAACTGCAATAAGTTTGGAATAGATCAATAAACCATCGCCGGACTAAAAGCGTTTACAAAAAATTAGAGAGGAAAAGCGACACTGATCGCTGCTTTTAAGCAAGGGCAGCTTAGAACAAAGCCATGCCCTCGCATTGAAAATCTACATCCATTGCTGATTAGGCAAACAAAAAATACAATTTTAACTGTAAAAAACGCTCTCAAACGGTCGCATAAGAGTCACAGTGAGCCTCTTTCAACACATCGCTAGCGCGCTTAAACCCATGGACACATTGCTCGACTTACTATCCTCGATAACCGATGCCAAATACGCCGCCTTCACTTATTGCGTTGTAGCCAAGGCTAAAAATCAAATGACGGCTTGGCGCGTAGCGCAAGCCTAACTCTGCGCCCCATTTTTTTTCGATATCAGTTTGCCAAGTCGGCTGACAATCGCGACACATCGGCGTAATACCACTGGTATAGTGAATACTTCTTTCCAGCATGGCTCCACCGCCATAGATACTAAAATCGTGGCTTAGACTATAACTCAAGCCCAGCCTCAGCATTGTTGAGTCTTGCTGCGCCTCTGCTGGTTCACTCACAAGCAATGATTGTTGTTTCGACTTAGCATACCCAAAGTAGTAGCCCCAATTGGGATAAGCTCGGTCATAATGATTCAATGACAGCGTCACCCCCAACATCGGTTCGGAAACCTGCAAGTAATCGAGATAAACCGCCGACCAGGGCTGGTTTATGACTTCAATCGCTTGAGACTGAGCCATCGCAGGAGTCGTATTAGGCAGCACAACAAGCAATACCAGACCCCTTGTAATCAGTTTATTTAAAATACTGCTCTGAGAAGAAAACGCCAATATTTACACCTTTCATCAACAACATCCGTGTAAATATAAATGTCGATATATAAACCGATAATCGGTGAGTCGGTCAAATCAAAAAGTCATCAAAAATGGCACAAGCCTATACCTAGTCGCTAAATACATTTACAGTAGGCTAGTTACGGACAGGCTAGCCATTGATGCTGCATGAGTCGCGCTAATGCAGACCATAGTTTTATTTTAAGCTATTGATTAAATTCACGACTTGACTATGCTGAGAACATTAAATCAGCTTGAGGATGTCTCTATGTTTCAACTCACTGGCCGCAAGGTTATCGGTATTTTTCTGGTGATAGTCATCATCAATTATGTTTTTGCGGTAATTTGGAGTAGTGAGCCCGACCGTATCGACCTAAATAGCTACATGAAAGAGCAAGCACTGGCAAACAATGAACAAGTTGTGACGGGCTATGCGACATCAACCGCTTTGATATTTGTCGCTGAAACCTTATTAAATAAGTCGGGTGGCTACCTTAGCAACGACAAGATGCCACCGAGTGTTTTCATGGATAATATGCCCAGTTGGGAACTTGGCGCTTTAAACCAGATCCGCGATTTGTCACTGATCATGCGTAAAGATTTTAGCCGCTCTCAGGCTCAGTCAGAAGAACACCCTCAACTAAAAATCGCCCAACCAAAGTTTAATATCGATCATACTAGCTGGCAGTTTCCCAGTGCCGAAGGTGAGTACCAAGGTGCGATTAATGCCTTGCTCAAATATCGTAGCCAACTCGCAGACCCAAAAGATCCAAACGCTCAGTTCTATGCAAGAGCAGATAATCTGGTGAATTGGTTGAACGAAGTGCAGTCTCGTTTAGGCGGCATGTCACAAAAACTCTCAGCGTCAGTGGGTAGAGAGCGGATCAATACCAGCCTCGCTGGCGACGAAGGTGCCACTCAGTCTACGTTTGCGCCCTCAGAGTCTCGAGTCAAAACTTCTTGGTGGAAAATTGACGATGTATTTTACGAGGCGCGCGGTGAAGCTTGGGCCTTACTACATTTTTTCCAAGCGGTAGAAATCGATTTTAAAGGTGTATTGGAGAAGAAAAATGCCACCGTTGCGGTTCGCCAAATCGTTCGCGAGTTAGAAGCAACACAAGAGTCAGTATGGAGCCCAATGGTGCTAAACGGTACCGGTTTTGGTTTAGTGGCAAACCATTCGCTGGTCATGGCAAATTATGTGTCTCGTGCTAATGCCGCGATTATTAACCTAAATAACCTTCTCACGAAAGGCTAAGCCCTCTTCTAAGTAGAGCAGCGTTGCTTCACTGCTCTACTGCGTTTACACTTTGTTAACTTTTATTTTTTGGATAACATCATGGATAAACAACAAGCTATTGAAGCAGCCACCTTTCGTCAGCTACTGACTCATCTCGATCAGCATAAAGAAGTTCAAAATATTGAGTTAATGAATCTTGCCGATTTCTGTCGCAACTGCTTAGCCAAGTGGATGGTTGCGGCGGCCGAGGAACAAGGCGTGACTCTCGATTATTCCAGCGCTCAAGAAAAAGTCTACGGCATGCCTTATGCTCAATGGAAAGAGCATCATCAACAACCGGCTACCGAGGAACAACTGGCAATTTTTAACGCGAAACAAGCCGCAAAATCTTAGCCTCAACTGGAGCCCTATTAAAGAAGCCTATTGCAATGAACCGCGCTTAAGTTCGGTCCGTATATAAACAAACACAATTGTTCATTTGGTGACTTGAATGCCTAAATCGATCTTAATAAAAAGTAAGTTAGGCCATAATGCTAAGGCGCTAATTTTATTGGGTTCGTTATTGGTATTTGCGGCAATAGGCACTCTTTATGTACCAGCCGTGCTGGTTTCCTTAATCGCATCTATGTTGTTTTTTCTTGCCTATTTGGGCATTCGAGTGGGTCTCGCGAAGCTATTTCAACCCGTGTATTCAGTGGTATTATGTTACGACCACCTACAATTTCACCATCGTTACGGGGGATGGAGCCTTCCCTGGGGAAAGTTACAACGGATCGATATCCCTCGACTGCACGATGGGCTCAATTGGCAAGAGATGAATTATGTGGGATTGCGACTAACCGACCCAGACTATCTACTGGATACCTTATCGCCTCGCCTCGCCGCCCACCTACTCACCGAACAACGTAGCGCGCTCCTTGCGTCTTTACGACGCAGCTGCGCCCATTGCCAAGACAGCCAGGTGAGTGAGCATCTAATTGAAGATGACTACTACAAATCGGCGAGTGGTAAGATTTACACTGGATTAACTGGCATGTTTGCCAATCGCATGAAAAAACTCAGAGAATTAACCGGCTACGATCTATTAGTCGACCAGAGTATTTTAGACCGTGAGGCGCAAGACTTTGTAGTACTGGTAAGACGTTATAAAAGCCAAGCCCTACAAAGTCGCGACGGTTAATACCTGGGTTGATCACTACCTTCCACAGTACGAAGTAACTTTAAGCTCCACATATATTGTTCTGGCGAGCGTTGAATGAGTTTCTCGACTTCTTGATTCATCCGTAAAGTATCATCGGCCACGTCAGCGCTTGGATAATCTTGCATGGGTGGATGAATATAAAGTTTCACCTTATGTCGTTCACTATCATAACCAGCATAAATCGGTATCACTTTAGCACCACTTAACTTAGCCATTTTACCAAGTACAGGTAGCGTAGCTTTTTGGGTCGCAAATAATGGCGTCATCAGGCTGGCGTCTGGACCAAAGTCTTCATCGGGGAGGTAAATACAGCCGTAACCAGCACGTACCGCTTTAATTAAGGTTTTAATTCCGGCATCACGTTCAAAAATTACGCCGCCAAAACGAGTCCGTTGTTTGGTCATAACCCAGTCAACAATGGGATCACCCGTTTTTTTAAACATGGTGCACATCTGATGACCGCGGGTACAAAAATAGGTCCCTAAAAAATCTACCGGGTAAGTATGCGGTAACAAAACAATGAAGCGCTCATTATTCTCCAACAAGGCTTGAATATGTTCTTCGCCATCGACCTCGATACGATTTTGCAAATATGCCTTTGAGCGAACGCTCATTTCACCAAAACCTAAAATCAATTGCGCAAAAATCTGCACATTTTTTGCCATCAATTGTTCGCGCGCTGGCGCGTCCATATCAGGAAAACAAAGCGCTAAATTGGTGTCAGCGATGGCACGACGTTTTTTCAGGGCTTTTAAATTAAAAATGCGTTTAGCGATGGCAATCGCGCAACGGTCTCGTAACTTAACGGGGACGAAGGCAAACAATAAAATAAGTCCGCCAAGCAGCCAAGTGCCCCAATATTTTGGGGCTAACCAAGACCAAGAAAAAGAAATGAAAAACGCTTGTGAATCAAACTTTGCCATATAGCTATTCGCGCAACCCTGAAGCTAATCGATACTGCGCGTCAGTTTACTTTGCTTCGCAACGAAAGCAAGTCAGCAAATTGGCTCAGCCTAAAATTTGGCATGGTTTGTTTCAATACCCATCGCAACAAAATGGTCTAATTGTGGAGACATCAGCAAAGGCTCATCCTGCCACAAGATAGCTTCACGCATCTTGTCTCGTGCCTTAACAACATAGGATTCTGATTCTTTGGAACGCAACCAATGCTCCTTACTTGGCCACTGCGAATACGAGATCCAAGTCCCATCAGAGGCCTTATGTAAGCGCGAGCCCAAGGCACCACATTTATCGACATTAAAATGAATAATTTCCGACCACCCCTCTTTGAAAGATTGAATATGTTGTTCATCTAGTTTCCAACGAAACAATACAACAAACATTGGCACCCTCCTCTGTCACTTATTTATTCAATCAGCACATTCTCATACTATGGTGAAGACTAGTCAGAAAACTCAAGTGGGCTAAGCAAACTCTGCAACGCAGTTATCAATTAATTGCATTAATTCTAGTTTACGGCTTGGGGAAGCATAGCTCGCTTGCACCGCCGTTTTTGCAAGGTGGGTAATTTGAGCTTGCTTCCAATCAAAGGTTTCAGCGCAAGCTTGCATATTTTCCAACAAATAGCCGCCAAAATAAGCAGGGTCGTCGGAATTAATGGTAACCGCTAAACCGAGTTCAAGCATTTCAGGCAGAGGATGGTCGGCCAGCGCTTCAACAACTTTTAATTTAACGTTGCTAAATGGGCAAACCGTTAATGGCATCTTCGCCTCAACCAATTGTTGAACCAATTCAGCATCTTCTAAACAGCGAACCCCATGGTCGATGCGCGACACATCCAGCAGCTGCCAAGCATCCTGAACATTACTCGCGGGCCCTTCTTCTCCCGCATGCGCTACCCGCTTTAGGCCCAATTGCTTCGCTTGCGCAAATACGCCTTTAAATTTTTCTGGAGGATGGCCTTGCTCACTAGAGTCCAGCCCGACACCAATAATATGTTGAAGATATGGTTTCGCCGCCTCTAGCGTCGCAATGGCTGATTCTTCAGATAAATGACGTAGAAAACACAATATATACTCACAGCTAATACCAAACTGCTGCTCCGCCGCTAGCTTCGCTGCCACCAAACCGTTAATCACCGTCCCGATATCAACGCCCCTATCGGTATGAGTTTGTGGATCGAAAAACACCTCGCAATGCGCCACGTTATCTCGCTGACATGTTTCGAAATAAGCCCAAGCCAAATCAAAAAAATCTTGCTCCGTTTGTAATACATCAGCACCTTGGTAATACAGATCGAGAAATTCTTGAAGATTATTAAAGTTATATGCCTGCTTTAAGGCATCAACCGACGCATAGGGCAAGCGCATATTATTTCGTTCGGCTAAGGCAAACATCAGCTCTGGTTCTAAACTGCCTTCAATATGCAGGTGTAACTCTACTTTCGGGATTTTTTTAATCAACTCAGAACGATTCAACATCTAATGACTCCTTTTTGCCTAGCTTAACAAATCTTTCCAAGCTGTGAACTAACAAACCGTTTCACATCTGTCGGCTAAGCACCTAAATAACTATCAAGCAGTTAAATAAAAACTGGTTTTATTTGATTGATTTTATTGAAAATATAAATGCAGCATGGGTCTCTCACCAGAATCCAATTGAGAAATAACTTGTTTACCGCAATTAATCTTACAAACCAAAACCCGGCTTCTCTAGCGAAGGCCCGACTAGAGAGTCAACTTCCAAGCAATCGTTCAAGCAATGGCTTAGAGGATAGTTCTCAAGCAAATCATCTTTCTTCATCTCTTTTGATCGCGTGGGAGTTGGAGTAGCTAAAGTTTGGTATGTATTGTTTAAACAGACATCGTTATATCTAAGTGACTTAAGATCGGCCCCACCGCCAGCACTTAAGCTACATCAACATCGATTCGCCTCCCAAATTAAAAATGTCAGACCTTGTTCAATCCACGTAAGCTTAAATAAACGTTGCGGCGGAGCCACTTTTGTTAAGCCACAGAAGATTATTTTCCTAGACGCTCTGCAAAATAAGAGCCCTGATGGGTTGCTTGAATTTATCGCATCTCTCTTATCCCGGCAAACACTGGCCCAATATAAGCTCACAAATATTTAACATTAGTGATTTTTAGCTAGCCCTAAGCTAGCCCCCTAAGTTACTCTGAATCATAGATAATATTGCTAATGAGAGATGATGATGAGCAAAGCAGTTATTTGCGACATTGATGGTGTACTACTGCACGATAACCAACTAATCGAAGGTGCGAAAGCCTTTATCGAACGCTTACTCGCACAAAAAACTAAACTCGTTATTTTAACTAACTATCCAGCGCAAACTCCGCAAGACTTACAGAACCGTTTCCAAACCGCAGGGGTCGAAATACCCGAGAACTGTTTTTACACCTCTGCGATGGCAACCGCAGACTTTTTGAAAAGACAAGAAGGTAACAAAGCCTATGTGGTTGGTGAAGGGGCCTTAATTCATGAACTGTATAGTGCAGGTTTTACCATTACCGATATCAATCCGGATTTCGTAGTGGTCGGTGAAACCAAAAATTACAATTGGAATATGATTCAACATGCCGCCAAATTTGTCGCCGACGGCGCGCAGTTTATCGCCACCAATCCAGATACCCATGGACCCAATTTAACACCCGCCTGTGGCGCGCTGTGTGCTCCCATTGAACGCATGACCGGACGCCAGCCTTTTGTTGTGGGTAAACCCAGTGCCTGGATTATTCGAGCAGCCTTAAATAAAATGGGCGCTCATGCTGAAGAAACTATGATTATCGGTGATAATTTACGTACCGATATTTTGGCTGGGTTTCAAGCTGGCCTCGAAACGATTTTGGTCTTATCGGGCGTGAGCACTGAGCAAGATATTGATGTGGTGCCCTTTAGACCGAATTATATTTTCCCAAACGTTGCCGCCATCGACATCCTATAAAACGATAATTAAGGTATAAATGGATATTTCTTTACTTATCACGATTACTTTTTTGGCGGGTTTTATCGCCCACCTAGCACATTTACCACCACTAATTGGTTTTTTGGCGGCTGGTTTTATATTGCATAATATGGGTTTTGAACAAAATGAACTCATTTCGACCTGTGCTGATTTAGGGGTTACTCTGCTACTCTTTACCGTCGGTCTCAAACTCGATATTAAAACTCTCTTCAGACGTGAAGTTTGGGGCACCGCAAGCGCTCACATGCTAAGTAATATCGCGATATTTGTTGGCTTATTATCGGCTATAAAATGGCTCGGGATCACGAGTATTAGTGAACTCTCCAATACTGGTATTTTGGTATTAGCTTTCGCGCTATGTTTTTCCAGTACCGTGTTTGCGGTGAAAGTACTGGAAGCCAAAAGTGAAATGAACGCACTCTACGGCCGTGTTGCGATTGGTATTCTGATTATGCAGGATATCTTTGCGGTGATTTTTTTGGCCGCTACCACCGGTAAAGTCCCAACCTTGTATGCACCGCTATTACTATTACTGCTACCACTACGGCCGGTGTTATACAAACTTCTCAATCGCGTCGGTCATGGTGAGCTGCAGCTGGTTCTTGGTTTTTTTCTAACCTTTGTATTAGGTGCTAAATTATTTGATCTCGTCGGATTAAAAGCTGATTTAGGCGCTCTTATTATTGGCATGTTACTGGCTGGCCATCCAGCCGCCAGCGGTATGGCGAAAGCACTATTTAGCTTTAAAGAGCTGTTTCTGGTTGCGTTTTTCTTATCAATTGGACTATCCAGTGAGCTTAGTTTTGAATCCCTCTATATCGCATTATTTATCGTGCTAATGCTGGTATTAAAATCGGCGTTTTATTTACTATATTTACTACTATTTCGATTACGCTCGCGAACCTCGTTTCTCGGTGCAATGAGTTTGGCAAACTATAGCGAGTTTGGCCTGATTGTGATCGCCGTGGCGGTCCACAAGCAATGGTTAGATAGTTCATGGATGGCAACCCTCGCCTTGGCCGTCAGCATGAGCTTCTTAATCGCGGCCCCAATTTATAAAAATGCTGATATTATCTATCAGCTATTTCGACCTTGTCTGAAACGACTACAACGCACAAAATTGCACTTAGAAGACCAACCGATTGAGCTTGGTCAAATGCAAGTGGTCATCTTGGGCATGGGCCGGATTGGTGAAGGTGCCTACGATATGTTGCAACAACACTACCCTGATTTAGTATTAGGTATCGATACCGACTTGGAAAAAATTGAACATCAAATCGAAAGTGGTCGCGCGGTAATACAAGGGGACGCCACCGATTCAGACTTTTGGGAAAAATTAGCCCCCTCCCAAGACTTAAAGTTAGTTCTTCTTGCAATGCCTCATCACCACGGGAATCAGTACGCATTAAAACAACTTAAAAAGGGCTCTTTTACCGGTAAAATTGCCGCAATAGCCCAGTTTGCAGACGATGCTGAAAAACTAAAGCATCTCGGCGCCGATGAAGTATTCAACTTATATAACGAAGCTGGAGCGGGCTTTGCAGAGCACGTTCAATCACAACTCATTAATGATAATAAATCAGTAGAGCAAGACCCAAAAAGTAGCTAGAGATATGTAAAAACGGACAGTTTGTTACAATTTCGTTGTTTTCAGGCTTTTTTTAGCAAAAAAACTGATTCAGGGCTTGCAATAATTTCTGATATTGGCAAATTGAGAGCAATATTTGAGTAAATGGCGAAGCACCATTCACTCGAGGGTAAACACAAAGTAGTTAAGGGAAGAGTATGTGTTCCATATTTGGAGTTCTAGATATAAAATCTGATCTCAGTGTATTGCGTAAGCAAGCACTTGAGATGTCAAAACGTTTACGCCACCGTGGCCCCGACTGGTCAGGTATTTACACATCAAAAAATGCCATCTTAGTGCATGAGCGTTTATCTATTGTTGACGTAAATACTGGCGCACAACCTCTCTACAATCCCGAGAAAACTCACGCGCTTGCCGTTAATGGCGAGATCTACAATCACAAAGATCTTAAAACTCAACTCAATGTCGATTTTGAATTTCAGACCGAGTCCGATTGTGAAATCATTTTGGCCTTATACAAAGAAAAAGGGGTTGAGTTTTTAGATGACTTAAACGGTATCTTTGGTTTTTGTTTGTATGATGCAGAACAAGACGCTTACCTAATTGGTCGCGATCATATTGGGATTATCCCCCTATATACGGGCTACGACGAGCACGGTAACTTTTACGTAGCCTCAGAAATGAAAGCACTGACACCGATTTGTAAAACCGTCAGCGAATTCCCTCCAGGCCATTACTTGTATAGCAAAAACGGCGAGCCCGTTAAATACTACAAACGCGACTGGATGGACTACAGCAATGTAGAAAACAACGATGCCAGTGTAGAAGATCTAAAAGTAGCCTTAGAAGCGGCGGTGAAGCGCCAGTTAATGTGTGACGTTCCATATGGCGTATTACTTTCTGGCGGTCTGGATTCTTCGGTTATCTCTGCGATTACCAAAATGTACGCTGATAAGCGTATTGAAGATAACGATAACTCTGAAGCTTGGTGGCCACAACTACACTCCTTCGCGGTTGGCCTTGTCGGTTCTCCCGATCTTATCGCCGCACAAAAAGTAGCCACACATTTAGGCACCGTTCACCATGAAATTCATTTCACGGTTCAAGAAGGTATCGATGCGCTACAAGACGTTATCTACCATCTAGAAACTTATGATGTCACCACTATTCGCGCATCAACTCCAATGTACTTAATGGCACGTAAGATTAAAGCCATGGGTATTAAAATGGTATTGTCTGGCGAAGGTGCCGACGAGATCTTCGGTGGCTATCTGTATTTCCATAAAGCGCCCAATGACCAAGAGTTCCACGAGGAAACGCTGCGTAAACTTGAAAAGTTACATATGTTCGATTGTAACCGAGCCAACAAGTCTCTTGCCGCTTGGGGCATTGAAGGCCGTGTTCCCTTTCTAGACAAAGAGTTTATGGATGTGGCAATGCGCATTAATCCAAAAGCCAAAATGTGTGCTGGTGACAAGATTGAGAAGCATATTCTACGTGAAGCTTTTGAAGGTTATTTACCCGCAGAAGTCGCTTGGCGTCAAAAAGAACAGTTCTCTGATGGTGTTGGTTACTCTTGGATTGACAGTTTAAAAGAGCTGGTTGAGTTAGAAGTGTCGGATAAAGAGTTAGAGAATGCGGCCTTCCGTTTTCCAATTAATACACCCGATACTAAAGAAGCCTACTTCTACCGTTGTATCTTTGAAGAACACTTCCCACAGGACTCTGCAGCAGAATGTGTGCCCCATGGTAAGTCTGTAGCCTGTTCAACGGCTGAAGCGATTGCTTGGGATGCAAGCTTCGCGAATAATGCCGATCCTTCAGGTCGTGCGGTACTCTCGGTACACAACGAAGCTTACTAAGCTGTTTTAGACTTTAATTGCTTCAAGGCAAACAAAAACCGATGCGCTTGCATCGGTTTTTTTATCGTGAAAAATTACTCATTTTTATTCAGCCATACAAGCAACATAAGCCGTTGTAAAAGCAATTTCTTGGAAGGCTTTAAGACCCGTAGTGGAGAAATCTACAGGCATTGGGTTATCTTTAAGAACCTGTTTTGATTGTGTCGCCGAAATCAACACCACTTTAAGCTCACTAATCAACTCAATCGCAGCTTCTAGTTTAAAACCAACTGCGCCGCCAGCAAACTTACCTTTCATTGGCCGTTGCTTAATTGCAACAACTTCTACTTGATAATCACTCATTAGCTTCGCAAAGGCAAATTGAAACTCTCGAAGATCTTGGGTGCTATTAATGTTAGCCAGTGTTAATCGTCGCGCACGGCAATCAGGGATTAGAAACAAGCCATCATCGAGGCTCAATAGGCTAACAATTACTTCATTACTTTTTATTTCTACGCCACATACTTTCATATTCATACCCGTTAAAAATAGACCGTGCAATCAGTTTATTGCACAAAAAAGGCCGCTAAGCGACCTTTTATCGGTTCGCTGTGCAATATTAAAATGGCATTTTCATACCAGGTGGCATTTGCATGCCACCGGTCACTTCAGCCATTTTGTCTTTGCTGGTTTCTTCTACTCGGCGCACCGCATCGTTGACAGCTGCTGCAAGCAAGTCTTCGATCATATCTTTGTCATCGTCCATCAAGCTGTCATCAATCTCCACTCGACGCACATTATGGTTACCTAACATAACTACTTTCACTAGGCCCGCGCCAGCTTCACCGGTCACTTCCATTTTGGCGATTTCTTCCTGAGCGCGCTGCATGCGATCTTGCATTTGCTGCGCTTGCTTCATAAGGTTGCCCATTCCGCCTTTAAACATAACTGTTCTCTTCTCTTCGGTTAGTTATAACTTCGACATTACATCTAGATTAATGTCGAAAATCAAGTTGTTCAGTGGTATTTAACGCTTTCGCCGACTAATTGTGCGCCAAAACGTTGTTGTAAAATTTGAATGTTAGGATCCGCGAGTAAACGCTGGGTAGCCGCTTCGATATTTTGGGCGTGTAATTGCTGTTGCAATTCAAGAGGGGTCTGTTGCTGACCATCCTCTCCAATATTAATCACCAACTCTATCGGTGCTTGCAAACTGGTACTCAGCTGCTGCTTAAGTTCTGCAACAGAATTTGGTTTCAGCAAATTTTTAAACTCGGGCTTGAGCAATAGTTGCACAGCATTTTCGTTTCGTGAATAAAGAGTATTTATCGCGATTTGACGCGCAATGGGCCCTAAGTTCATCTGGCTGACCATATTGGCCCAAGTTTCATCGTTGCTGCCAATAAACACCGGAACTTGAGCTGCAAGCGCGACCGTTTGTTCTAGGACTTGCGCGGTAGCGTCTTGCACAGTTTCAGACGCTTGAAGGGGTTGAGGCACTGGCGAGCTGGCTGCTACAGACTGAGAGGCGCTCGCCTCTTCAGACTTTTTTTCAGTTTTGCCTCGTCCGCGTAATTGACTGCGTAACTGTAGTAGCGAGGCGGTGTCTTCCGCACCAACCGGAGTCGATGATGATGAATTTATTGGATTGCTTTGCCTAGCATCAGAAAGAGGCTGAGCATATTCGGCAGCATAATTCAGATCAGGCTCGGCTGGTTGCTGATCCATTTCAGCTAACTGCGCATAATAGCTATCATCCACTGGCGGTTGCTGCTCGGTCAGCGGTACCGCTGACTGGCTTGGCTCTGCTGCTAAAACCGTCGGCTTATTCACAACAGCACTTGTTGATTCTGACAGTGAATTATTGGTAGCTGGTGCTGAATGTTGCGATTGTTTGTCAGTCGCTGGGCTGACACTTGAACTTGATTCAGAAACCGAGTCGACCTGCATTGCCTGCTGCGTTATTGGAGGGCTTGAACTCGGTGCATCACTAGACAGTTGCGCCTTTAATTTCGCAATACTTTGTTCGCGTTGTTGTACTCGAGGTTGACCAGTGATCGGTGTTGCAAGCTCACTCACCGCCGAGCTTTGAGTCGCCGGAGTCTGTAATTGATAACCTTGTTGTTCAGCCTGCGCCAAAATCTCCTGCTGCTCTTTGACTAAACTGCTATCAGCAAGCGCTGAATTATCGGGGCCTTGTGCGACAGGCTCTCGCGACGCTGCAATCCCCTGCTCCGCAGGTTGAAAAGCCAACATCCGTAACACACTCATTTCAAAACCAGTTCGAGGATTAGGAGCGTAGGCTAAATCCCGTTTACCAGTAATCACTATTTGATACAAAAGCTGTAACAATTGCGCATCAACCTGTTCGGCCAACATTTGAATCGTTTCATCCTGTTGACTCGCAGGCAATACCTGCGCCATAGCTACATGATGAATTAATTCAGCAAGTTGTTGATGTAAGTGCTCATAGTCGGGAGACATGCTGGCCAACTCAGCAATTTTATTGAAAGCCGATTCACTTTGGCCCGCGACTACATGGCATAATAACTGCCGTAATTGATGGGGATCGAGTACCCCAAGCATATCTAGAACTTGCTGATATTCAAGCGTTTGCTCACAAAGCGCCAGCGCCTGATCAGTCAAACTTAAAGCATCTCGCATACTACCATCGGCGGCATGTGCGAGTGCATTCAGTGCTGGTAGCTGATAACCACGTTGTTCCGCATCCAAGATATGTGCTAATTGACCCGCGATCTGCGGTTCACTCAAAGCTTTTAGGTGAAACTGTAAGCAACGAGATAACACGGTCACCGGCAACTTCTGAGGATCGGTGGTTGCTAATAAAAATTTAACGTGTTCCGGAGGCTCTTCCAGCGTTTTCAACAAAGCATTAAAGCTATGTCGAGATAACATGTGCACTTCATCAATCAAGTACACCTTATAACGACCTTTCGCCGGGCTATATTGCACGTTGTCCAACAGTTCGCGGGTATCTTCAACTTTGGTCCGAGATGCCGCATCAATTTCTAACAAGTCGACAAAGTTACCTTGGTCAACCTCGATGCAATTACTACATTGTCCACAAGGCTGAGATGAAACGCCCAGTTCACAGTTAAGACTCTTGGCAAACAAACGTGCAATAGTCGTTTTACCCACACCACGAGTACCACTAAATAAATAGGCATGGTGAAGACGCTGCTGATCTAAAGAGTTAATCAAGCCCGCGAGAACATGCTGTTGAGCAACCACCTGCTGAAAGGTTTTCGGCCGCCATTTTCTTGCCAGTGCTTGATACTTCATGAATGATACTTTCCTATTCGCCTTCAAACTCAACTAAGCAAGTTGATTCTACCCCAAGGGTGGTTAACTTTTGCGATCCCGGTAAGTCTATCAAATTAATCACAAAAGCCGCATAGTTAATCTCTCCCCCTAAGCGCCGAATCAATTTTACTGCGGCTTCAGCAGTTCCACCAGTCGCTATCAGATCATCGACTAATAAAACCTTATCACCGGGTTCAATTGCATCGGTATGGATCTCTAGCGTGTCCATGCCGTATTCAAGCTCATAACTTTCACCAATCACTGCTCGGGGCAACTTTCCAGGTTTACGTACTGGAATAAAACCAACACCAAGAGCTAAGGCGAGAGGTGCGCCAAAAATAAAGCCGCGTGCTTCAGTACCAACCACCTTGGTGATACCCAGATCTTTAAAAGCTTGATGCCATAATTCAATGACCAGAGCAAAAGCTTTAGGATCTTCAATTAAACTCGTAACATCCCGAAATAAGATCCCCTCTTTTGGGTAATCAGGTATGGTAATAATTGCATCTTTAATATAGTCGAGGTTAATGCTGCTCATGTTATATTCCATTTATCAAAAAAAAACGCCCAAACAATGGTGGGCGCTATTTATAATTTTTAATTATCTCAATTTGACAGGATAAAGCAACGAACAGAAACCGCAAAAATTGCTGCAGTATTAGCCAAATATTTTAATTAAAGACAAACTCAATGGTAGTGTCGGTAACAACAAAGCTACCACAAAACCTAGTAAATAGAATACGTTATAACTTTCTTTAAATTGATGATCCATCAACACTTTTCCCAAAAATTAAACTCAAACAACTTTGATCTAGATCAATTATACTAGAATCACACGCCGTTAAACACCCAAATAAATTATGGAAATAGCTGTCATCGACTCATTTACCCCTCATTAATATCTGTAGCCGTAAGGCCTATGAAACGCTAGACTGTGCGCTTTTGACTGAAGGTAAAATATGCGTGTAGTTCTCGCCCCAATGGAAGGTGTCGCTGATGCGTCAATGCGACAACTATTATCCAGTTGTGGTGGCTACGATTGGTGTGTGACCGAATTTATTCGCGTTACAAATATGCTATTACCTGACAAAGTCTTTTATAAGTATTGTCCTGAGCTCTATGACAATGGTTACATTGACCAGCAAACGCCAGTAAGAGTTCAACTGTTAGGTCAACACCCCACTCCGATGGCAGATAATGCCTGCCGGGCGATCGAGTTAGGCTCACACGGTTTAGACCTAAACTTTGGCTGCCCCAGTAAAACGGTTACGGGAAGTTGCGGTGGTGCATCAATGTTAAAAACCCCCCAGTCAATCTATGACGTGGTACGAGCGGTCCGCCAGGCAGTGCCCACTCTACACACCATTTCGGCTAAAATTCGACTCGGTTGGGAAGATAGAAGTGACTGTTTCGACATCGTGCAAGCGGTACAAGAAGCTGGAGCCGATGAACTCACCATCCATGCTCGCAGTAAACTTGACGGTTACAAAGCGCCCGCGCACTGGCACTATATAAAACAACTCAAACAACGTTATCAAATCCCGATTATCGCCAATGGCGAAGTTTGGGACCGCGAAAGTTACTTGCAATGCCAACACCACAGTGGCTGCGATGATGTGATGATTGGGCGTGGGGCCCTCACTATTCCAAACTTAGCCAAGGTAGTACGTGGAGAAGAATTTCCCTTAAGCTGGCAGGGTGTAATCGCCTTATTGCTCCGATATTCTGAGCACCAGATCAATCACGAGAAATCTAAATACTATCAAAGCCGGGTAAAACAATGGCTCCGCTACTTAGTCGGATTTTATCCACAAGCCGATCAACTATTTAGAGATATTCGTAGCCTAAAGGAGACCCCCTCAATCATTCAAGCCATTGAAGCCCAACACAAGTATCTGTAGCACAACCAAGCCACCCAATACTGATAGAATTAATATTTATTTGTATTAGATCAACAAATAGTGAATAAATGGGGGCTTATAAGTTTATAGGCTTTAGTTTTGATTCACATCATATCTCGAGAGTCAGCCCACTGTTTATACTGCTAACTCACTTTATTATTTGGGGTTAACCGTGGAAACTAGAGATTATCAGCTGCAATTATTACAGCAACTTGAGCAGTTAAAGTCTGAAATAATCTCATTTTTAACTGCCTCAGAAAAATCCAGCATGAAATTAACTGCAGACAAGTTGCAAGCAATGAGTAATGAGCAGTTGATCGATCAGGCCTTAAAGCTTCAATACACCGAACTAAATAATCAATTGAAGCAATTAAAAAGAGTAGATGCTGCTTTGTGCCAAATTGACCTAGGCCTTTATGGTTTATGCAGTGATTGTGAAGAAGTCATCGAGCAAGAACGTTTGGACAACGACCCAAGTACTCAGCGTTGTCAATGTTGCAGTGATAAACATCGACTATCAAGAAGACATCAATGCTTAGCGCTATAAGTACGAAAAGTGTCGCTTAACTGAGCGTCAGCACCACTTAAACAAAAAATCCGAAATAATAATCAATATTTCGGATTTTTTATGTCCTAATTTATAGCCAGCACTCAAGAAATCCCTCATTTCAAAACAATCTATTTATCATTTCGTTTATCTTTATCCAACAACAAAAATGCCGTTCAACAACGTGAACGGCAGGGTTTAGTCCCGAGAAACTAAAGCGCTCGCGGATTGCTTAGAAATTTAAAAATTGTAACGAACACCCGCGGCTAAGCGGTTGTCATCAGTCATTGCACCAGACACTGATTTAGAGCTACTGTCCTGATACTCGGTGTACAACAAGATGTCGTTCCAATCATACATGGCACCCACTAAACCAGTTTTTAATTCAGCAGCTGAATGTTTATCTTCCTGGTAGTTCCAGCCAGTGTATAGCTGTAAGCCCATGTCGAGAGTGTACATGAATACACCTTCATGGCCGTTTGCTTTATCCGATACACCATCAGCTGCGGTAAATTCAATATTGTTTTTAAATTCACCGTAAGTCACCGCCGCATAGATAGGACCTTGATTGTAACTAGCCGCAAATACCGCAAGTTTGATATCTCCGTCGTTGTTTACCGCAACTTTCTCAGCATCGGTGCGGTTCATTTGGTGATAAGTTGCCGCTAAATTCAAACCGAAATCAAAGTCATAAGATAGTGCCGCAGAATAGCTGTCCTTACGGCCTTCTGTTTCATCAGCAAATTGGTATTGAGCGCTAAGGTTTATGTTGTTGAAGCTGCCATTGTATTGCAAAGCATCGTTGGCACGACCAGTCCCCGTTTCACCAGATTCACCATCGTATAAACTCATGGCTGAGCCACCGTAGACCCAAAATACATCAGTTACGGCCGCCACCGTCGAATAAGTCGACCATTGCTTACCATAAGAAACGGAACCGTAGTCCTGATGATCAAAGGCGATAAAACCTAAACGATTGTAAAATGGTGCATCACTATCGCCATTTGGTGTATTCATACCATATTCTAGAGTCGCTCGTGCAGCAAAGCCATGGCTTAATTGACGAGAAAAGTTAAGGTTTACCCGTGAAGAATTATCTTCTGAACGCAGATCACGCTCGCCGTCTTTATTGGCTGACTCAAGCATCAAGTTGATTCGACCACCAACCGAGAATGCATTCTCACCGTCGTTGTAAAGCTCTTGTGCGGTCGTTGTACCCGCGGTGAATAAAGCTGGAATAGCGATAGCTAAAATTGTTTTTTTCATTGTTCCACTGCCTATTAAAGATGAATTATTAGCCTCTTCCATGACCCATTCTTACATCCTACGAATGGTATCCCTGAGCAGTGAAGTCCATCTCACGAGCAATATATTCACCTATAAACAGAACAAATTCAATATATTTACAATATAAATTGAACTTTTTAAAAATTAAAAACCAATAAATAAAATAAATATAATATTTAAATCTAAAGCATTGTGAACACCTAAAAACCATATAAATAACAACATTCATCTATCGGTTGAAGGCTTACAAAAATCAATCCATCCATCGATGGCCTCATCATCCAGTGATGAAAAACGCCAAGCCCAAGCTATCTTCAAACCTTGGAGCCAATTAGCGCTTTGTGTTCAATTTTTATTTAACATGAAATATTATCCATCACAGCTGGAGATATGCGCTTGAGTGAAACCCGCGAACCACGATCAAACAATGATTGAGTACTGAACCAGAAAAACGATTAAATCCAGCGACTTCGACTGTGCTTTTTAGTTCTCTAGTGAGGCTTACTTCGGCTTGAAAGCGTGGGTCGAGCACTGATTCACCGAAAACAACCACAACAGCAACAGCAACAGCAACAGCAACAGCAACGCAGCAGCCTAACAAGCTCAGCATTATAGAAATAGCGAGAAGATAAAAGGGAGAAGGTAGAAGGTAGAAGGTAGAAGGTAGAAGGTAGAAGGTAGAAGGTAGAAATAGTCCAGCAACAAGACAAGAGAAACAAATACAAAAAAGCCCGCCGAAGCGAGCTTTTCATCAGGACTAAACACGCAAGGTGTTTAAGACACTAACACAACTTAGAAGTTGTATTGAAGAGCCATTTCCCAGTAGTCATCTGCACCAGAAAGACCATTAACTTTGTACTCAGCCCAAGCTTTCATATTGCTGTTGAACGAGTATTGAGCACCTAGTTTAAATGCATCAGCTGTATCGATGCTTTGAGTTGTAGTAGAGGTGAAATCAGCATCTTGAGCAGCATAACCTGTGTACAGTTTCACAGCATCAATAGTGTAGGCCGCCACAAAATCATAGCCTTGAATGTTATCAAGACGATAAGTTCCAGTTTTACTAGTTACATCAATGTTATCAAGATCAGACTTAACATAAGCAGCACCTAAGTATAGATCGCCTAGAGTGTAAGCTGCTGATAATGCGAAGTTTTTCTTCTCTTTATCACCATCAAAATCTTCTACGTGATAACTAACATAAGTAGATAGACCAAGGTCTGCAAAGGTGTAACCAAGAGTACCAGCATAAGCCGAATCTAGTTTTAGAGGTGTTTCTATAGTAGTACCAGCTGAGTCAGGGTTACCAACTTCAAAACTAAAGTTATCGTTTTTGAACTGGTAAGATGCACCTACATAGAAGCCACCAAATTCACCAGAGTAAATAATTTGACCTTCTTGGCGACCATCTTCTACAGCAGTAAATGCCTCATAACCAGTGTTACCATTAAAGATATCGGTTGCTTCTACCGCTTTATAGAAAGCCGTATCGGTTTGACCAAAGATGACTGTACCTGCATCATCAAATTCAAAACCAGCGTAAAGGTGACGAGCATTGAATTCATCGCCATCTTTAGCACTATTTTCTGCAGCAAGCTGCCATTCGCCTTTGGCGATACCTGAAATCCCAGGAGCAATTTCAGACTTGGCATTAAAGCCCATACGAGCTGAACCAACACCATTAGTATCAGTACCGTCATCTTTAATTTGAAACTGCATGCGACCATATACGTCAGCAGATACGCCGTCTGCATCATATACGTTTGCAGCTTGTGCTGAAGCTGCAAATAAAGCTGGTATTGCTACAGCTAGAATAGTTTTTTTCATTTTCCTGTGCCTTCTTTAATTAATTAAACACTTATTCCTTAAATTCCCTGTGCGGCAGTGGTTTAGCACTGCACGAGCAATACATTAGCAAGCTGAAATTTTTTTGCAATAAAAAATTGAACTTTTATAAAATCGTGTAAATCGCTGTATCTACAACGATTTAAAGTGGTTAAACTGAATTATGGCGCGATATTCACCAATAAAATTGATAAAAGTGTGATCTATGCAACTTAGTGCTAAGATTGAATTTTTACCCCATTTGCAGCATTTTATGCCATACAGGGGATAAACTTGCGAACAAGCCTAGACAAAGCACTCCAATTTAAGTGGTTCACAACATTGAGATCTTCATGTTATCGGAAAAAAACAAACAAAAAATCCGCCTTTGGTATCGCACGCTTCAGGAGCAAAATTCAAATTTTGTGCCTAGAGCTGCACAAACTGCTTTGATTGCACAAATTTCCAAAACAATTGCTGGGGATATCAATCGCCACTCACGGATCCTATTAGCAGAGGCGGGAACCGGAACCGGTAAATCGTTGGCTTATCTATTAGCGGCAATCCCTCTGGCCAAGGCCCTCAATAAAAAAATTGTAATCTCCACCGCAACGGTGGCCCTACAACAACAACTCCTCGACAGCGATTTACCTTTAGTGCACCGCGCTGCCCACGGTGAGTTTCAATTCTGTTTAGCCAAGGGACGGCAACGTTATTGCTGTGCACATAAACTGGTTGCCGCCCTCGCCCCAGAACAAGGCTTAAGTGCTAAACACATAGAACTTTGCAAACAACTAGCAGTGGCCCTGCAACAAGGTAAATGGGATGGCGACCGCGATACTTGGCCAAAGCCAATACCGTGGCAATTATGGCAACATGTGGTGGTCGATGGCTTAAGTTGCTCGGTACAATCGGCTCGCCACCGGAGTTGCCCCTTTCATAAGGCCCGTAAAGGCCTTAAAAAGGCCGATGTGATTATCAGCAATCACAGCTTATTACTCGCCGATTTACATGCCGGCAGCGGTCATATTTTGCCACCCGCAGAAGATTGCATCTATATATTAGATGAAGCTCATCAATTTCCAGAGGTAGCCAGAGAATCCAGTGCCAACCATATTGCTTTAACGCAAGCCCTCAAGGAGTTAGCGGCCATTCAGCTGTTAGATAAAGAATTGTCGGCGCAACTAGACGCTTCTGCAATTGCCGCGACCAGCCTACAAGTCAGAGAAGCCTGCGCCGAGTTACAGCGCTGCTTCAATCAATTCAAAGACTTTGCAACCAGCAATCGAAGTCTATTCGACCCCAGCGGTCATTGGCGTTTCCCACTAGAGCAAACCCCCAGTGCGGTAAGTAATTTGGCAAAGAACTATCATCGCCAAGCCACCAAGCTCAATAACAATCTGCAATCCTATGCAGGGGTGATCCAGGAAAGCGTCGACAATAATCAACTCAAGTCTTCACTGGCCGAGGCTTTATTAAGCCGACTCAGCGTATTTCAGTACCTGACTGAATCTTGGGTTGATACCTTATATAGCTATGCCAATGACAACCAGCAAAAAAATTATGCGTTCTGGTTCAGCCTTCAAGACAAGGAAAGCTATATTTGCTGCTCGCCAATCGAAGTCGGGGGCTTACTGCAACAACTGCTGTGGCAAGATGCATTCTCGGTTATCGCGGTCTCTGCAACCCTGAGTGCCCTAGGCAAGTTTTCTTATTTCTTGCAGCAAGTAGGGCTGCAAAAACTCAAGGCCGAACAACTGATCAAACTCCCCTCTCCCTTTAATTACCAACAAGTCTCATTGTCGGTACCCAATGACGTGAGCGATCCTGACTCACCCAGTTTTGCCGCAGACGTTGCCCGTTACATCATCCGGGCCCAGCAGCATCAAGGCGGCATTTTGGTGCTATGTAACTCTTATCGACTAGTTTCATTGGTCGCAGAACAACTCGAGTCGGCAAAGATTGAGCACTTGTGGACCCAAGGAGAGTTGAGCAATCACCAATTGTTAGCCAAGCATCGCGCTTGTCGCAATAAACAGCAAACCAGTACCATACTCGCGACCATCGGCTTTAGTGAAGGGATCGATTTACCCGGAGAGTTACTCACCGATTTAATTATTGCCCGCTTGCCCTTTGCCGTCCCCACCGATCCGGTAATGGCTAGCCATGCAGAATTATTAGAAAGTCGCAATCAAAATCCCTTTATGCAGCTCACCTTACCCAGTGCCAGTCGAAAGCTGATACAAAGCTGTGGAAGATTAATGAGAAAAGAAAGTGATTCAGGTAGAATCACGCTGCTTGATAGTCGGCTCAGTTCTCGCCGCTATGGTAGCCAATTGCTGGCTGCTTTACCTCCATATAATAGAAGTGATAGTTAATGTTAGAATTGGGACTCGACTCCTCTGTTTTAATCCTCATCGTTGGTATCGGTTTAACTGCCGGATTCATCGACGCAATTGCTGGCGGTGGTGGCCTACTCACCATTCCGGCACTGCTCAGTATCGGCTTACCACCACATATTGCACTGGGGACCAATAAACTTGCCGCCAGCTTTGGCTCCAGTACTGCAGCATGGACCTTTTATCGAAAGCAACTTTTTAATCCGCTATTTTGGTTTTATAGCTTTGTCGCCACCGCGCTTGGTGCCTTCGCGGGTACCATGGTGGTCGATTTCATTAGTACCGATTGGCTCGAGAAATTATTACCCTTGGTGATCATGGCCACCGCCGTTTATACCGTGTTGAATCGTCAACAAGCGGATGGCCAAGCGGTATTGCCGCCGATGAATAAAAAGTTGAAACAGCAAATGAGTGTTCAAGGCCTGAGTCTTGGTTTTTATGATGGCGTTGCAGGACCTGGCACAGGCGCATTTTGGACGGTCTCTTCAATGGCCTTATATAAAATGAATATCTTGCTGTCTTCTGGTTTGGCTAAAGCGATGAACTTCACCAGTAATTTTGTATCCTTTTTAACTTTTGTTTATCTGGGGCATGTCAACTGGCTGATAGGTCTGGCGATGGGTTTCAGTATTATGCTCGGCGCGGTCGCAGGGGCTCATTCGGCAATTCATTTCGGTGCCAAGTTCATACGTCCAGTATTTGTCACGGTGGTGATGGTGATCGCAGGAAAACTCGCATGGCAAGCATGGTTCAGCTAGGGCTGCAACGCTTAGCTGATAAATTAAGACAACTCAAACAACAAGCGGAGCATCGTGATTTACAAGGCGATCGCAGCGCTTATGCAAAAATGGCGGTTCTAGATGAACGCTTTAGTTGTCGCAGTGACTTATTTTTTGACTACGTGTTGGAGTTGGAAAACGACTTATCACGTATCGCACGTCTGAGCGACATCAGTCAAGATGTAGAACTCATCAAACTATACTGCGATCGCTTTATTGGTAAATTTGCGATGTTGCAGAGTCAAATGAACAAGGCTTTAGCGCTGCAACAACGCCAACGAGCACCACAACAACAAAAAGTTATTTCCTGGCAAAATAAGCTGGATAAAATAATTCGTTCTGGTGATCGCTCGCAACTTCAAGAAAAATTGCTGCAACAAAAACAATTCGAGCAACAATTGGAGTATAAAATTGCCGAAAAAAGCCAACGACTTAATCGTAGCAATCCACAGACAGATACTGCTAGACTAAGCGCCGAGATCCTCAACCTAAAGAGTCGCTTAGGTGAGTGTCAGAAAACAACTTGGAAACTAGAACAAAAGATTAATCAAATTAAGTAAGCTGAACTAATCATAAGCAATATTGCTTACTCAGCTTAAATAGAATCACACTTTAAGGAGTAATTCATGCGATTCTTAGTAAAGGCGGTAACATTAACATGTGCTTGTTTGGCAAGTTGGAGTGCGTTGGCTGCCAGTTTTTCTACGCCAAATCATTTTGAGCTAATGTATGTCGATAAACAATCTGTTGGCGCCTTGAGCTTAAACAAAAGTAACGTCGAACTGCCGACAGGCCAACATCAAGTTGTGGTTCGTTATAGCGACAATATAGGCTCTAACAATAATTCAGAACTCGTTAAGTCTAGCCCTATCGTCATCAATATTGAGCTTAAAAATGGTCAAGAGATCTTCTTAGAGTCGAAGCAACCCAATACCCTAAGTCGCGCCAAAAGCTTCGCTAAAAAACCGCAATTCACTTTAAAAGATCAACATGGCGGCACCGTCAACGCAAGCCATTACATTTTACCTAAAAAATCAGGGCTACAGCTTTCACGTAACTATTTAAATGAAATTGCCGCTATCGAGGCCGAGCAAGCGAAGGCAAATCCAGTCGCGGCAAGTACTATTGCAGTAGCGGAGACCACAACCCGTGCAGCAACGCCAGCGCCGGCTGCCAAACCAGTCGTGATGAATAGTGCAACCGGCACAGCAGTAACAGTGGCAACAACAAGCGCAACAACAGCAGCAGTCACTATACCAAGTAACACAGACGCAAGCGATAACACCGAATTACAAATGCTACAGTTCTGGTATCAGCGTGCAGATGCTACCACCCGTAAACAATTTCAAATTTGGGTTATCCAACAACAATAATTTGTGCATGGGTTTGGATGGATAATGCTGTTCATCCATCCAAACCTTGTTACAACGCCTTGGAATCTGGAATCGCAATGTCTCTAAATCAGGCCCCCAAACATATCCAACTCGCAGTCGATCTCATTCAACTGCTCGAACAACATAACCTTGAAGCGCAAACTGTCCTAGATGCCTTGGAAATTGTTAACCAAGATTACCAACGCAAGCTAAAACAAACTGCAGCTCAGTTCAGCAATTCGATAGATATCGAAGCTTAAAAAACGCAATACCACCCTGCTAACTCACCTCAATCTGTTAAATTAAATTTGACCACAAACCACCAAGCAAACTAAAACGCCTCTAAATAGATATCATATTGATGACAAGACTGTGATCAGTCGATGAAAATCGATGGATCCTCATACAAATATAAACATTTTTAGTTAATAACTAACGAGCTGTACAAAAATAATCAAAAAAAACCGTGAACCATACTGAACTTTTTCAAGTTTCAGGGATAAGATTAGCGTGAGAGCAATATAAGCCACATTCGGTAATTCACATACAGTGAACAAGGAACTACCTCAATGAAAAAATTTGGATTAATAGCTGCAACATTGCTTGCAGCAGCATCCTTCTCAGCCAACGCTGCAGAAGTTCAAGATGATGTACACGCGAACGATTACAAATGGATGCAATTCAATTTAATGCATACCATCGATCAAAAGCCTCACGACATTGACGGTAGCTACAAAGATACCTACCTAGAAATGGAGTTTGGTGGACGTTCTGGCTTATGGGATGTTTATGGCTATGTCGATGTTTTTGACATTACCGATAGCAATACCAGTAACCAACATCAAAATGGCGGCTTATTTATGAAGTTTGCCCCCCGCCTATCTTTAGATGCGCTTACCGGTAAAGATCTGTCCTTCGGTCCAGTTCAAGAACTCTACATCGCCACGCTAAACAACTTTGGTTCAAACCAACAAGAACACTTCATCGGCCTTGGCTCTGACGTGAACGTGCCTTGGTTGGGTAAAACTGGCATGAACTTGTATGCTCGTTACAGTGCGAAAAACTTTGGCAATGAGGACGAAGGTTCATTCAACGGTTACCAATTCTCGATGAACTGGTTCAAACCTTTATACTTCTTCGACAATAAGAGCTTTATCTCTTACCAAGGTTACTGGGACCACCTATTTGGCGCCAGTGACTACTCAGACCAATTTGGTCGTAGTACTTCTGGCGGTAACCTGTTCCAAGGTATCTACTGGCACTCAGACCGCTTTGCAGTGGGTTACGGTCTAAAATACTTCTATGATGTATATGGTATTGAAGATGGTGGATTTAATGATTCAACTGGCTTCGGTCACTACTTCTCAGTGACTTACAAAATCTAAACTGAGTCTCTCACGTACTTTCAAAGCCTGGCCTCGCCAGGCTTTTTTATTCCAACACTGATAAACTAACCACAGCCGGTTACGGTAATACCAATTGCGTGTGGCTGCCACTGGCAGTTTTTAAGACATCAATCCGAGTCGCGATCTGTTCTTTCATTTCAACTACATGGGAAATCACCCCCACCATGCGACCGGCACTCTGTAAATCCACCAAGGTGCGAATGGCCAGATCTAAGGATTCTTGATCGAGGCTGCCAAAACCCTCGTCGATAAATAAGGTATCCAGCTTAATGCCCCCAGCGTAGGCCTGCACCACATCCGACAAACCAAGCGCCATCGCCAATGCAGCCATAAAACTCTCCCCACCACTCAAGGTCGCAACCGATCGCAGCTTTGAGCTATAACTATCTTCCACTTCCAGCTCTAAACCCGAGGCCTTGTTCCCTTTGGCGCGCTGCGCTTTGCGGATCAACTGATAGCGCCCCTTACTCATCACTTGCAAACGCTGGCTCGCTTGCAGCAATACATCATCGAGCAATACGCTCAAAACAAAGCGCTGTAAACTGATTTTATTACCGGTATTGCCATTGGCCACGTCAGCCAAGGTGCCAATCACCTGATATTGTTGCTGCAATTCTTCGGCTTTTCTATCGGCGTCCAGTAATTTGTGTTGTACCGCCAATAATTCCTGTTGACGGCTATTCAGTCGGTTCCATAGCGCGTCCCGTTCGCTACGCTGCTCCGCTAAAGTGTTCAGCTGTTGTTGCAACAGCGTCAAGTCTTCGGTTTTTTTCCCTTTGAGCTTACTCTTTAGCTGCTCAAACTTAGCCTGTTCACTGGTGAAGTGAGTGCTAAAATGCTCTACAACTTGTTTTAAGTTGGCAATTTCACCATCACTGATCAAAGCCTGATTATAAGCATTCTCATTGGTAAAACAGGACTCAGCTAAACGCTGACTAAATAGCTGCTGCGCCTCCAATAAGCCTTGCTGAGCAAGTTTCAGCGCTTGCTGGGCGGCTTCCGCTGCCGACTGTTTTGCCGAGTAATCCTCACGGGCCTGAGCATGACGCTGAGTAAGCTGTTTGATATTTTGCTGTAGCTTACTGACTTTATCGCCCTGTAATTGCAGCGCCTGCTCTAATAACTGCGCCTCACAATATTGCTTAGGCAGCGCTTGTTGCGCCTGCTCACATTGACCACTCAAGATGTCCTGCTGACTTTTCTGCTGTTGGTAAGACTCGCGTGCCAGTTCAATCTGTTGCTGTAATTGTTGTTCCTCGAGTTGTAATTGATCCAACTGAGTTTGTAAGGCTTGCACCTGCTGTTGCGCTTGTTCAGCCAAGCTTAAGTCCTGCTGGGTTTGCTGGAGCAAAACTTGCGCCTGCTCCAGCGTCATCTTGGCCGCGTCCCCTAAACCCTGCTCTAAAGAAGCTTGCTGAGTCCGCCATTCATTGAGCTGTACAGTCAAAGTCTTGTGCTGATGGCGGGCTTCTTGTAAACGTTGATTAGCCTGTTGTTCAGCTTCTCTCGCCAACTCTAAGTCACGCTCTGTTGGCAGCATTTCGCTACTGCGAGCCAAATGAGGGTGCTCGATACTGCCACACACTGGACAAGCTTGTCCCTGCTGTAAGCTTTGAGCAATAATCGCTGCCTGCCCCTGATGCCAGCTCAGCTGAATTTGCTGAGCCTGCTGCAACGCAGCCTGATGAGCATCCGCAAGTTTTTTACCACGAAGTAAGGAAGCCTCCAGTTGCTGCTGAGTTTCTATCAACTTACCGTTGAGCTCAGCTAAAGCCTGACATTGACTAAAGCGCTGCTCTACAAGATGCAGCTGTTTTTGGCAGCTTAGCTGCCGTTGCGCTTGCTGCTGGGCCGAAGTGAGTTGTTGCTGTATCGCTGATTTACTATTTTCTAGTGTACTCAGCTTTGCTTTTAAACCTTTGCCCTGTAACTCTTGTTCGTTTAAACGGCGCTTTGCTTCACCCAGCTCTCGCTCTATTTGCTGCTGCTTTTGCAACAGCGGCTTAAAACTTTCCAGTAACCGAAGTTGCTCTTGGCTGGCACTAAGTTGCTGCTCTTTCTCCGCCACTTGTTGGAAATCTTGCTCCGCGAGTGTCAGGGCTTGTTTAGCTTCGGCAAAAACAGTTTGGCTTTGGCTTTGGGCCAAACTGGCATTTTTAGCGTCATTAAAGCGCTTTGCCTTCGCTTGATCGGCAGGCTCTAAACGCTGAGCCGCTAAAGCCTGCTCTAATTCCAATTGTTGTTTTTGGATCCCCGCTTGCTGCTTCTTCAGCGCGCTAACACTCACCTTGAGTTTTTCTAACTCGGTAAATTCACTGGCCACCAGGTTAGCCGATTCAAACTGTTTATTTGCGATGTCATAGGCTTCACTGGCCTTTAACTGCGCTTGCTTGGCTGCTTCCAACTGCGGGCCAAGTTGGTTAATTTGTTCTGCTAATGCACTTTCTTCGCTCAACTCGGCGCCTTGTAAAATCCCCTCGCGGACATTTTTTTGCTCCAACGCCGTAGCACGGATCGTCGCGGCTTTTACTTTTAAACGCTCTTCTATTCGCCGATAGATGTGAGTTTGGAACAATTGGCTGAAGATCTTCTCGCGTTCTTTGGAATCTGCCATCAACAGTTGGCGAAATTTACCCTGCGGTAAAACCATCACCTGACGAAATTGGTCTGCATCTAAACCAGTTAAACGTTCAATTTCGGCATTCGCTTCGGAGACTTTGGCTGCCACCATCAATGAAGACTCTCCCGCGAGGTCGAATTGGTATAACTGCGCCTCCGGTTTTTGCTGCGTATAACCATCCCCGGATTTTTTCAGCCGCGGCTGCTCTGGCACCCGACGGATCCGATAGCGTTTAGTTCCCAATTCAAATTCAAATGTAACTTCGGTCAATAAGGCTTCGTCACTGATATCACAACGCATTTGACCGCCTTCTCGCTCATCCCCGGTGGTTTTGCCATAGAGCGCAAAACAAATCGCATCCAGAATGGTAGTTTTCCCCGCCCCCGTCGGCCCATTGAGTAGAAATAGCGGGTTGCTACCAAGTTGGCTGAAATCGATATTCTCACAAGTGGAAAATGGCCCAAAGGCGCTCATGCTCAGGTGAATGGGTCGCATTATGCTGGCTCTCCGCGGTGTAGCTGCTCAATAGTCTGCTGTACAAACAGCTGCTGAGCCTCGCTTAAAGACTCGCCCGAGACCTGCTCAAAAAAATCGCTGAACATGGCATATTCGCCTTTTTTGATGTGATCGCGCTGCAGTTCTAAATGCGGCTGCTGCGCCATTAAGCCGCTGCGCTCCAAATGCAACACGTTGGGGTAAACCGCACGCAGTTTGCCCATAGCATCCAAAATAGCCGACTTGTCGAGCAGCCGAATCATCAGGTAATCGTCGGCATGCGGGTCACTTAAACCCGCGGCTAATAACTCGCTAAAAAAGCCCTCGATCACCCGTACATTACGCAGGGGTTTAAGCGGCAACAACGTGACCTGCGGCCCTTGTGGAGTCAATTCAACCAAGCTAAGCGACTTGTTTTGATGCTGTTCGCTAAAAGAATACTTTAACAAAGAGCCAGAATAGCGGATATGTTCAGCCCCCTTATATTGCGGCCCATGCAGATGCCCAAGCGCGCTATAAGCAAAATCTGCGAAAAGTGATGGCGAAATCTTATCGGCACCGCCCATGCTGAGAGGCCGTTCAGAATCAGACTCGTCACCACCATCCAAAAAGCAATGCGCCACCACCACTTTGGCTAAACCGCCACTGTCATGTTGCTTCACTTGCTCCACTAACACCGCCATCGCTTCTTGATGGGTACTCACTTCACAATCAAAGACTTGCCTGACCATCGCAGGCTCTGCATAAGGCAAACCGTAAAACATCGCCGACTCGCCATTTTTCGCGCCAATTTTAATAGCTTGCAGCTCCCGACTTAATGGGCCTACGATATACAGACCACTGGCTTGCATTTGTCGAGCAGCAAAGGCGAGACGCTGCGCGCCGTCATGATTGCCGGCAATCATGATCACCGGAATAGCCAATTGCTTCACCAATCGGTCTAAGACCTCATCGAGCACCGTAACAGCTTGGCTCGGCGGTACTGAACGGTCGAACACATCACCGGCGACCACCAAAGCATCCACCTCATGTTGTTTGGCGAATTGAATCACTTGCTCCAAGACAAAGACTTGGTCCTCTAACAAAGAGTGATTGTGTAACTGTCGACCTAAATGCCAATCGGAAGTATGCAGAAACTTCATGAAATGCCTGTGCGTTAACGAAATGAGATATCAAGAATTTGCGAATTATTTGCGCGCCTCATTATCGCCAAGCAAAGCCCCTAAATCAACGAAAGCTCGGGCTTTAACGACCGCAATTGTACAAAGCTGTCGATTTTTCCTTTCGCAAAACTCGCCTCAAGCGACTGTCTCTGGCAACATAGCAACACAAACCTGATTTTAACTAAGGAAGCGTCGTGTCTACGCAAGGTTCTGCTGGCAATGTGATTGCCGCAATCTGTAGTTTTTTTATTCCCGGTCTGGGTCAGTTAGTCCAGGGAAGATTGTTAGCCGCATTGCTATTTTTTGTGGTGACCGCCGCAGGTTACGCTATGTGGTGGCTGATTTTTCCTTCAGTCATTGCTGCATTGGTTCATCTATGGGCGATTATTGACGCAGCTCGGTTTCGCTCTGGAGAATAAAAATGAGAATACTAACCCTTATGTTAATGCTGAGCTTGATACAGGGCTGTGAATCAACCTACTACTCGGCCATGGAAAAAGTAGGTTACCACAAGCGCGAAATATTGGTGGACCGAGTCGAAGACGCTCAACAGAGCCAACAACAAGCGCAACAACAGTTTGGATCGGCCCTAGAGCAACTAAAAACACTAAGCCAATTTGAAGGTGGCGACCTCGAAGATATCTATGATGAAGTCAACGCCCAATATCAAGATGCTCAGGCTGCGGCCAAAGACGTGAGTCAGCAAATCAATCAAGTCGCCAGTGTCGCCGAAGCTATGTTTGATGAATGGCGTGGCGAATTGGACCAATACCAGTCGAAGAGTCTCAAAGCGCAAAGTAGTAAACAACTCACCACTACTCGTCAACGCTACGCCAGCATGTTAAAGGCGATGCGCAAGGCCGAGGCGCAAATGCAACCGGTATTAAGTCGACTCAAGGACAATCAACTTTACTTGAAACACAACCTGAATGCCCGTGCCATTGGGGCGGTTGGCCAAGAGTTTTCACGCTTAGAAAAAGAGGTGGCGAGTGTCATCGAACAGATGAGTAAGGCGATTGCCGAGTCCGATAAATTTATTGCCAGCATGCAATAAATACTAAATAGCCAATGCTGGCAGTCAGTTAACGACTCGCCAGCAGTGTTTTAGGCACTTCAAGAAAGCCCCCTTTCTGCAACATTTCCTTCATAAAATTGTAGTAAATTTGCCATTGCTCATACTTAGCCTAGGCGCAACAGTGACCCGCAATGCATATATTTAACCATCAAATTCGATTGACTCAGCCCCCTTCAGAACATCAGCAACGGACCCGGCAAAGTTGGTTTTCTTCGCGACATGTTAGGCCGATACTATTCACGCTTATTTGCAGCCTCCTGCCCATCGTAATGAGTTATTCTTGGACCTTAGCGCATACTAAGCAGCAGCGTCGTGAAGCATTTGCTCAGCAATTTGAACTCAGTTATCAAGCAATAAACCAAAACCTGCTGGCGCTGCATCACTATTTTATTGGCTTAGATCGACTCGATATTAACTGTGCTCCTGAAACCCTACTAGCACTACGCAAGGTGCATTTTCAAATCACTTATGTCGCAGAACTTGGTTTAGTTGATCAAAGCGGACAACTCAGATGTAGCAGCTGGGGGCCGGTCAATCCCCCTTATGAGGTCCTTAAACCAGTCGCGAATCAGCAACTGCGTTACTATGGGCCAAGCGTTCTGGAATACAGTCAAGAGGTGGCGATGATTATCGCCAAAACACGCAGCAATGGGAGTGAAATTAACGCGGCAATCCCGTTATCTGTATTTAAGGCTTTTGTTCAAGGCAACGACAATAAACAAGATCTCGTTGCTTTGGTCGACTCAAACAATGGCACACCATTATTTGTCAATGGTCACTACAGCTTACCACTGCAGCACGGCAAGACACTATTTCCTTTAACTCAACCGGTGATCGATCAAACCGCCCACTTTGACGACTCAAACAGGCGGTATTACTTAGCGAAACCGTTTTCCGCTCTGCCCGGTTTAAGCTTGTTATCGACTCGTACCGAGCAACAACTTTATCTTGGGGCCCACCGCTTATCCCTGTTACAGGTCGCATTGTATTTATTGCTAATTTGCGGTATCTTTTATTTTATCCAACGCCAACAGGGGCGTCGACTTAGCCAAAAAAGTCAGTTAAAAACAGCCATCCGTAATCAAGAATTCATTAACTATTACCAAGCAATCTGGGATAGCCGAACGGGTCGTTTAATCGGCGTAGAACTGTTAGCTCGATGGTTACACCCAATTGACGGCATACGCAGCCCAGATTCATTTTTGCCAGACATCCAACGGTACCGACTTCAGGTGGCTTTAACCGAGCAGCTACTGGCGACCTTAAAGACCGATCTCAATGGCTTGCTCACACACAATGCTTTACTAAAGATCAATATCAACATCACTGGTCAGCATCTCAACGATCCCGAGTTTGTGGTGAAACTGTTGGCGATTCATCAAACTTGCCGGCAAATTTGTCTGGAAATTACCGAAACTCAACTGGTGGATATAGACTCACCACAGGTTCAAGACGCGCTCAGTAAACTACAAACCCAAGGCGTAAAATTAGCCATCGATGACTTTGGAACAGGTTATGCAGGCTTACAGTATTTGCAACAACTCCCCTTAGATACGCTAAAAATTGACCGCAGCTTTGTGGCTGCCATCCATACCGACTCTCCGCAGGCTAAAGTACTCGATGGAGTCATAGACCTAGCCTTAAATCTTAATCTACAAATTGTGGCAGAAGGAGTAGAAACCGAGGCTCAAGCTGAGTATTTACGTGACAAAGGCGTCTACTTACACCAAGGTTGGTTGTATAGCAAAGCAGGCCCTATCGAGGATTTATTAACACTCACACCAATCATTGAACCGCCAGCGGCGCGACAGTTTAACCCGGTTTATGGTGAGAGCACTTGAATCGCTCAACACTTGCCCAATCCCCAAAGACTCTATCAAGCACTCCAAGGTAAATGTGCTACTCAAGCATCAAGCTCGATACCGTTAGCAAGGGTCTCTATAGAATTTACAAAACAAATTTAGTTTCAAACCGTTAGCGAAACTTGCAAGCAGGCGTCAAGTTCCGCAGAATAGCGCGGTACAATTAGCAGAGACTTAATCATGATTTCAAAATGGGCAAAACGCTTTTTTCAAATGGCTGAACTGGTTGGCTCTTGGAGTAAAGATCCTTCCACTCAAGTTGGCGCGGTCATCACCGAGCACAATCGTATCGTATCGCTAGGATTTAACGGTTACCCGCACGGCATTTCCGACAGTGCAGAAACCGACAATCGCGAGATGAAACTGCTTAAAACCCTACACGCAGAAGAAAACGCGATCTTATTTGCCAAGCGCGATCTATCTAATTGTGAAATTTGGGTCACCCACTTTCCCTGCCCCAATTGCGCCGCAAAAATTATTCAAACTGGGATTAGCGAAGTTCATTGTCCTGAGCAAAACCAAGAATTTATGGCTCGTTGGGGAGACAAAATAAAAATAAGCCAAGATATGTTTGAGCAAGCAGGTGTGCGAGTTGACTGGTTGCCTCAACAGGAACTAAGTAAAGCATCGGCAGACTAACCCCTTGCTACTGGCTGATGTAAGTCCTTAACTTTTTCGGCTGCGGCATAGCGATTGGCTAACAGCGCACAGTAAAAAATCTGGATTGGATGATAGAGCATAATCGGTAGCAACAGCATCCCGAGGTCTGGGTTAGCGCTAAAGATCACCTTAGCCATCGGCACTCCCGCCGCTAAGGTTTTTTTGCTACCACAAAAAACTGCGGCAATTTCATCGGCCGAATTAAAGTCCAGTAGTCTCGCAACCAAACGAATACTATGCACGACACTAAGCAACACCAATAGCGAGATCAGGAATGAAAATAATAAATAACGCGGACTAAACTCCCCCCAAATATGCTCCACCACCGAATCACTAAAAGCATTAAACACAATCAATAAGATCACTAGCTTATCAATTTTATTTAAGATGCCTTTATAACGCTGAAACAGGCTTAGCAACAGTGGTCGTAGAGCTTGCCCAATGATCATCGGCAACAACAATAATTGACAAATGGAGCTCACCGTTGCCATTAAATCCATAGCGCCGCCGTCTCCGCCCATGAATAACTGCACTAACAAGGGCGTGATAAAGACCCCAAGCAAACTCGATAAGGAAGCATTAAATACAGCCCCCGCAACGTTCCCTTGAGCAATACTGGTCATCGCGACCGACGACGAAATAGTACTGGGCAAGGCGAATAAGTAACAGAAACCAAAGGCCAGCGCACTGGGCAATAAGGCATGTAACAAGTCACCAAACAGTACCCACAGTAAGGGATAAACCACAAAAGTGGTCGCTTGAACCATCAGGTGTAATCGCCAATTAAATAGCCCTTTTTTGATTTCCTTCGGTGCCAAACCTAAACCATGCAAAAAGAAAATTAAGGCAATACCGATCGCCGTCAGCTGATCAAGATGTAAATAGCCTCCGGAGCGTCCCCATTGTGGCACCAACAACGCCAGTACAATAGCGAACAACATACCGAGTAAAAACCATTCTTTTTTTATCCAACGGAAGTACATCATAATTGAGGTAAGCTCTTGATATTTAAGCGACAGTCATATCATACGAAATGAGCTAGCGCAAATGCAAAACAATCTTTATATGAACCTATTCCGCTCTCGTTTAATAGAATTAAATATTCTATTAAACGCTCAGAGCAAGCTCAGCAGCTTTGTATTGGATATCTTAATAAAGGCTATTAAGCACTTAATCACAACTTTTCGATAAGCTGGCGCCAAATCAGAGGAGATATATGATGATTACCCCTAGCTTATGTAAGTTATCTTTAGCTGCGCTTATCGCATCGAGCTGTTTATTCAGTGTCAGCCCCAGCATAGCGGGCACTCCCCAAGCCACTCAGGCCGAGCAACTGCAACAAGCACTGTACAACGAATCCTATACCTTAGCGGTGAATGCCTATCTATGGGGTTCAACCTTAGTCAGAATGGAGCAAATCGCTCGCCAATATTCCGATGTATCTGAACCCCAAGCGGCCACCAGTTATCGTGGCCCACTCAATCAGTTTGGTCATGCTCGTCGACTCAGTACGCCTGCCGATACCGACATGCCAACAGCCAACCGCGACACCTTGTACTCCAGCGCGGTACTGGACTTAAGCCAAGAGCCAATGGTCTTGAGTGTACCAAAGCTTGATCAACGCTACTACGTCATCAACATGTTCGACATGTGGCATAACTTATTTCAATATGTAGGCACTCGCGAAACTGGCAGCCTAGCCAAACAGTTCCTAATTGTTCCTCCGGGCTGGGAAAAAAAAACAACCACCCCGCGCGACCTGAGCATTATTGAAGCACCCACGAGCAAAGTGTGGTTATGGGGGCGTACCCAAGTATTTGATGAGCAAGATTACCCAGCAGCACACCAGATCCAAGATCAGTACACCCTCACCCCACTGAGCGAGTATGCCGGTGAAGCCAGTAGTAAAGTAACATTCAGCCCCTTAGCACCTCGTCCAGGTAAGGCCGATGATCCGCTCCGTTTCTTCGTTGAACTTGGTGAATACTTAATGGCCAATCCACTACCGGAACGTCAACAAGCCTTAGCGGGTCAATTTAGCAAAATCGGTCTCAGCCAAGATGGTTTCGATGTAAGTTCACTGAGGGAGTCCAGCCAAGAAGCGCTAATTGCTGGTATACAAGACGCACAGAAAATTGTTATGGCACAACAGGCCAACCCTGCCAATCTCGAATTTAAAGACGGTTGGGTATATACCTTCGCGCTAGACGCCTTTGGTGATGACAATGCAATGCGCTCACTTATTGCTCACCCCTACCTCGGTGGCCAAGGGCCTCAAGAAGCCATCTATCCGATGGCCGCGATGGACGTAAACGGCCAAGCGTTATCTGGTGAAAACAGCTATGTAATGAATTTTGACGGCGAGCCTCCAGTCGACGCATTTTGGTCAGTCACAGTCTATGATGCGCAAACCAAAATGTTGGTTGAAAATTCGATCCACCGCTACAGCATCAGCAACTTGAATCAATTGAATAAAAACCCAGACGGTTCATTTCAGTTGCAACTTAGCCATAAAAAACCGACCGACGGACAGCTTGCAAACTGGCTGCCACTACCAGAAGGTCGCTTCTATGTATTAGCTCGACTGTATATTCCGTCAAAACAAATTCTCGACATGAGCTGGACGGTGCCAGGGATCAGCAAGCTCCAATAGCATTATTTCACCCGGAAATAGCCGAACCATATCGGCTATTTCCAATTGATTGACTTGATCATGAGTAATCCTCAGTCCTAGGAAAAAATTGATGACTAAATTGGTAACCAGCCTCTGTACGCTTCCTTTAATGTTCTCTGGTTTGACTTGGGCAGAAACCGCCAGCGACGATTTACAAGACATGTCGGACCCACTTGCTGTTTATACCCAAGTTGGCGGCGGTATCACCGATATGGGCCTCAACCTAAAAATTGGCCAAAGCTATGATACCGGGGTCGAAAACCTCGGCGGAATGAATGTGTTTGAAGTAAAAGGCTTTGCCGGTGACATCACCGGTTGGAGTGACTCCCAAACGGGACCCAGAAACAATAGTATTGACTCAATCCGCTTTCGAAATTTTGAAGCCAGTCTAGAAAGCGGTCGCGGCAGACAATTGGATGTGAATTATAACCTTGCCCAAGAGTTCGGCACGGCTTCCTATAGCTTCATTCAAGCCTTGCCCAAGTTTGGCCAGCTTAGTCTGTTTCCACTGCTTGGTGCGGGTGTTGCCTTTGGCAATAATGTGATGGGCGACCACCAACAAACAATCAGCGGCTACTCGGTACCCGGAACGTTTGCGGTGGTCGGAACTTACGCCAAGTATGCGCTTAGTGACCGCCTGTGGCTTAACTATAACCCGATGTGGATGAATACATTGTCGGGCTCGGATATATACAAACAACATGGCTTTGAGGACCACGATAGCGTGTTAACTCACGAAATAGCGCTCTCCTACCAAGTATCGCCGCGCTTTAATATTAGGTATTTTGCCAACTGGTCTGAGTATAGCGACATAAGCAAAGGCAACCATCGGATAGAATTTAACTACCAGCTCTAAATCATCGAGCAACCATTTACGCTGCCACTCAAGTCGAGCGGCAGCGTGAACCCACGCCCTACACGAGAACACCGAATGGTCATTCACCCAACAACATTTCACTATCAACACTACCCCACAGTCTATGGTTTATTAGAATCACTCGCCTTTATGTGGTTTGTGGTATTGGTTACCCTCGGGATTGCAATTTGGCTCATCGCCAAACTTTGGCATATCCATTCTATCCCCAAGCACCTGGCACAGGAGCAAGGCCTGGCACAGGCAAAACTGATTTTTTGGTTGTGCATTCTTGGACTGTTTTATAAACCACTATGGATCCTTGCCGTTTTGGCCATCGTCACCGACTGGGAAAACTACAACAGTGGCTTAAAGGAGCGGTCTCATGAAAGAAATCATGTTGCCCTATATATTGATCGTATGGTTACTATTCAAATTTAAGGTTCTCAAACCAAGCGCCAGAAACTACTTTGCCAGCATCGTGATTGGTTGTTTATTGGCACTGGCACTGTTTGTCGGTCACCGCTTCTACTCGTCGCTAGATTTGACCAATTCAACTACGGTCAAGGCCCCCACGCAGTGCTCTCACCCGCATTGGGTCAGCACATCGATAAGATCTACGTCGATCATAACCAACAAGTGAATGAGGGAGAGATCCTTTATACCTTAAAGGACGATAAAATTGCCGCCGCGATGAGCGAAGTACACTCGGGCTTAAGTGAAGTAAAACGAAGCATTGAAGCCCAGCAGGTGCTGCTTTCTCAGGCGCAGCGCGATTACCAGCGTAACTACGATATGCAACAGCACGTCAGCCTTAAAGAACTGGAAGAGTCAGAAGATGCGGTCGCGATGATCAAAGCCGAGTTGAAAATACTTGAGGCGAAGCGAAATGGCCTGCTGGCGAAACTTGATAACCTCAAATTTGACTTATCACGACTCACGGTTCGCGCGCCCTTCACTGGCATGGTCACACATGTATACATTGCCGATGGTTCACGGATTGGCTCGCTGCATCTTTGGGATATCAACAAAAAATTTGTCGAAATGCGGATTGCCGATCAAGCCTATCAATACATTAAACCGGGACAGTTTAGCGAATTTTATGTGGATAGCTTTCCGGGACAAATATTTCGCGCCAAAGTCCATAGTATCGTGAAGGCAACGGGCGAAGCCCAAGGCAATCTATTGCCCACGGAGCAAGCCGTATCCAACCATATTCAACGCGGTGGCGCGCCAGTAGGTCGAACCGTAATCTTGAGTATCGACCAAACCACCATGGACATGATGCCCATCGGAGCCACTGGCTCGGCATGGATCAGTGCCGAGAAGCCTCACGCCCTATTCGGCTTTCTTGACATTATTGGCGGAGCGACCTTAAGGCTAAGCTCAGTCAAATCCTATCTGACCGCACTCTAAGCGCACGCCCCTGACGCAAAGTACAGTGCTGTGCGAGCACTGGACTTTTCCTGCGGAATCAAACGCAGCCCCGATAAATGGAGGCCGCAATGGAGGCCGCTATGATATTGACAAGGCCTAAAGCCATGCATCACAAGCTTGGAATTAATGACGGCTTTCCTCCCCTGAGCCAACACGGAGACTCAGCCTTGCCTTCGGAACTGACAAAATCTGGCTATCCTCTGATTGACACACTCCGACCGAAGCGAAACCGCAGACAGAGACCAAGCCAATCGACCAGCGGCCAGTCGAGGCATTTTGGCCAGTCAGCGTCTATGCGACGAAAACCAAGCGACTGCTTGAAAATTTAATCTATCACGAGAGCGTCAGCAACTGGTCTCAAAGCAATGAAAATCCAGACATTTCATTGCGCTTACAAGTCAAGCATAAAAAATCAGTCGATAGACCACTTGCAAACCAGCGGCCACGACGAAACGCCCACTTGCTTGTATTCAGCCGCGGGGATATTCCGTCACAACAAATTTTCGACATGAACTGGACGGTGCCAGACAGCAGCACAATTCAATCACCGCATTTACACCGGAAATAACCGAGTCATATCGGATTTTTCCAATTGAACGCTAAACCGCCTTAGACTTTTCCCAAGAAACAACCGCGCGCTTCACCAGCTTGTAAAAAAATTAATAGCGAAGGCATTGAAGATGTCTACAAAAAAACCGCACACCAGCGGCACAATAATAAACGCCCGATGCGCCGCTCCATGTTGTTTACTCACCGCCGTCATATTAGCGATGGCAGTCGCGGTAGAGCCAAGGGTGATCCCACCAAAGCCAGAGCAAATGACACAGGCTTGGTAATCTTTTCCCATCAAACGAAACACGACCAACAAGGAAAACATAACCGACAGTAAAATTTGTAAGCTCATCACCACCGACAAGTAGCGAAACAAACCCGCTAGCTCCCAAACTTTTAAATCCATCAGCGCCATCACAATAAACATCCCCAAACAAATATCGGAGATCAGTGACAAGCCCTGATCACTGCCCTCAACATGTGCTTTGGGTAGCACTTTACCGGGACGATTACCAATCAATATGCCAGCCATTAGACAGGACACAAACATCGGAAGCTCGGCACCGGCAGCCTGGAGACATTGTTGTATGCCATAGCCCAACATTAAGGCCAAGTTAAGCCGAAGCCAGGCAAATAGCAGGCTATAACTGTCGACCATTTGGTGGGGTTTGGTATAGGCCTGACCAATATCTAAAGACGCTTCCTGATTCCCCTGTAAACGGTGTTTACTCATTAAATAATTGGCAATTGGTCCGCCAATTACGCAGGCAAAGATCAGACCAATGGTATTACTGGCAATGCCTAACTCCATAGCATTACTGATCCCTAAGTCATTCACAAACTTTGGCGCCCACGCCAAAGTTGTACCCACCCCACCAATCAGCGCAATTGATCCAGACATCAGACCAGCTCGGGGATCCATCCCAAAACTACTCGCAACCCCCATGCCGATAAGGTTTTGCAACACAATATAAATAGCAGCCAAGCCACTTAAAATCAGTAAAGGTTTCCCCCCGCGGAGCAACGATTTGATATCCGCATTCAGCCCCATCGCAGCAAAAAAGTACAGTAGCAAAATATCTCTAGCTTCAAGATCAAAACTAATTTGAATGCCAAACAAAAAGTAAACGGCCGCCACCACACAGGCACATAAAAAGCCGCCAATCACCGGCTCAGGAATGCTATAACGTCTCAGTAATTCATAGCGATTAAGGCTGGCTTTACCGACAAACAATAAAATAATGGCGAGGGTAAATGAAAAGAAACCACTGGCACTCAAATTTTCCATAGCTAAACCCTTAAAATAAATACGGATACTTCGCGTTGTCAGTTTAGCACTATTGATACATTTCGTTTGCGTATATCTATCGCAGCTGGGCTCTCTGTAAAGCTGAACGCTTTACTTTTTTATCTTTTAAATCAATCACACATCAAGCGCTGCAATCTTTCAATAAGTCGCAAGCGCTAAATCAACAAGCTTGACCTAGCCATAATCCCCATTTTAGACCAGCGATGTGCATGACTCAGACGAATCCTTTGTGTTGCGCTCGCCCTTATGGCGCTAAAACGAGTGATTTAAAGTGACACCGATAAACTGATTATGATTATTAAAATAGCCATTCATTAAGCCAGATTGGATCGCCGGCGAGCCATAATCCACGTAGCTATAATAAACATTCATCGACAACTTTTCGTTCCACTGATAAGTCGCGCCGATACTATAACGATGCTGCTCAGCAACCGGTAGATCTGCCGATTGGCGGCTGGCATCATCTAGAGGTGAACTGGTGTAACCCAAGCCAGCTTCTAAACGAAGTGTCGGATTGAGTTGATAACGTCCACCAATAGCTGCAAACCAAACATCCTTGAAATCACGGTTCTTTTCCGCCAGCTGCTGATTATTTAATTCGATATAAGTGATTTCGTTAGCACTCCATTGCTCCCAACCAAGGCTCCATACCATGCTCATGGGCTGGCTCAGTTGGTGCAAACCAGACAGTTCAAACTGGGCAGGATGAACCAAATTGATCCCAACATCGCCTTCCAGAGGAGAACTGGAACGCAGATGTCCCCCAAAATTGTGGTGCATCGCAGAGCGATAGCTCGCGCCTAAGCGATGCAGGTGGTTAATTTGATAGCTCAAACCTAAGTTGTACCCAAAGGCAAAAGAGTCGGTTTCTAAAACAGCGTGATCCCTAAACATCTGTTGCTCAAAGTTTGCGTAATCCACTTGAATACCAGCACCCAGCGACCACGCCTCCGACAGGCGATATGAGAGTGAAGGGTTAAATTGCAACACCGATAGTTGCAGGCTGTTTAAACTCAAGGCCCCGGCATATTGCTTCCCGTAATCCAAAGCACTGCCGCCGGTGGCTACCAAACTAGCTCCCACAGCAAGGGTGTCAGAAAGGGGCTCAAGCCAATAGAGTGAGCCATAAGCCTGAACGCCGCCCGCATTAGCGCTGTCCAGGGCTGAACTGCGCTGGTCGTGATATTGCACCTGAAGATCCATGGCTGCCAAATTTACCGCCAGCTGTCGTTCACTAAAATAGGCCATCGCTGCTGGGTTGCTATAGGCCGTACTGGCATTGTCGGCAAGTACCGCACTGCCCGCACCCGCAGTCCCCACATTGAGCTTGCTCATCTCTTGTACCAGCGAGCCTGCCGCATAGGCTGGACTGGATAGAACGGCGATGGTGAATAGCGATAACCTGCTGCCTAACTGCATCATCATGAACTCCTGGATACTGCAACGCGATGTTGAGTCGCTAACAACAAGCGCTTGTGAGTGAAAAAATGAATGCCCTAGGCTAGCAAATTCAAGCGGCTGAACTTGCTATAAAAAAGAATAGTGTGAATTAAATAATTTAATATAAATCCAATTTTCCATAAAAAATATTCAAAAAATCAACTCAATATGAATCATCCATCGCAATTAGCAAACGTCACCCCTTTCGTTTATTAAATATATTAATAGAGCTTATTAAACCAAACCAACACCAGCTTCGCTACACTGGACTCGTCCAACATCGGTTTGGAGCTTCTGAACTGGTGAGCGGTGCGTTGCAGGCAGTTGCTTGCAACGCACCGCTCGCCGCCAAACCATTAAGAGGTAGATAACATGACCATAAATCGTTCTATACTGGCACTGGCGCTCGGAGCATCTTTTAGCGCCTACGCTGCGCCACAGCAACCCAATGTCGTTGCCATCATGCTTGATGACGTCACCACCATGGATATTTCGGCCTATCACCGAGGCTTAGGCGCCATTAAAACCCCCAACATTGACCGCATCGCCAAAAGCGGCATGATGATCAGTGACTACTATGCACAAGGAAGCTCCACCGCTGGCCGCTCCGCCTTTATTACCGGACAATACCCATTTCGCACTGGCTTAACGTCGGTGGGTCAACCGGGTTCCAGCATCGGTCTGCAAAAAGAGGATCCAACCCTCGCCGAAATGCTGAAAGCCAAGGGCTATGCGACGGTGCAGGTGGGAAAACACCATCTTGGAGATCGCAACTCAATGCTTCCCACAGTGCATGGTTTTGATGAGTTTTTCGGCTTTTTGTATCACCTGAATGTGATGGAAATGCCCGAACAACCGGAATATCCACAAGATCCAAATTTTGTGGGCCGCCCGCGTAACGTATTACATAGCATCGCGACCGACAAATTTGATCCGACCGAAGACCCTCGTTTTGGTGTGGTTGGCAAACAAATCATTACCGACCAAGGGAAACTCGGTGCCAAACGCATGGAAACGGTGGATGAAGAGTTTCTCAACTTTGCCACTCAATGGTTGGATAAACAGCACGCAGAGGCACCCGAACAACCTTACTTCATGTGGTATAACCCCACTCGCATGCACCAGAAAACCCATGTTCGCGCCGAACATCAGGGGAGTAGCCAAACCAGTGTTTACTATGACGGTTTAAAAGAACTGGACCTCCAAGTCGGTGAATTGCTCGACAAACTGGAGTCGCTTGGCGAAATGGAGAATACCATCGTGATGTTTACCTCCGATAACGGAGTTAATCTCGACCATTGGCCAGATGGTGGCGCGGCTTCTTTCCGTGGCCAAAAAGGCACCACCTGGGATGGCGCTTTCCGAGTCCCAATGCTGATTAGCTGGCCCGGACATATTCCAGAGAACAGCTATACCGACGGATTTATGACCGCCGAAGACTGGGTACCCACCATCATGGCGGCAGCCGGAGACAGCAGCATTAAACAACAGTTGCTGAAAGGTAAAACCATCAATGGCGTCAACTACAAAGTGCATCTCGATGGCTACAACCAACTCGACATGCTGACCAAAGACGCCCCCAGTAATCGTCATGAGTTCTTCTACTATAACGAGCAAGATCTAAACGCGGTTCGAGTGGATGAATGGAAAGTGCATTTAAAGACTAAAACCGAATGGATGGCACCTGCCAAAGAGTGGCCCTTGGGGATTTTGCTAAACATTAAAGCCGATCCCTACGAGCGCTCACCCGATACCTACGGTTGGTTTTTGTGGATGAAAGAGAAAACCTGGGTGGTACCAAGCCTGCAACACAAAATTGTGCAATACCAGCAATCTCTCAAGGACTTTCCACCGCGCCAAAAAGCCGGAGGAATAGGCATGGCAGATAAATCGGTTATCGCCAAATAGTACCAGGCCTTCAGTAGAGAGCTAGACTCTCTACTGAAATGCTAAATCCAAATCAACAGCAAACGTTGCAGGTCATGGATGGCTTAACGATAGCTCACCAGAGGTAATTCATGACAACTCAAGCATCTATACCTTATAGCCTATTCATTAAAGCCGAAGGTGCAAAGTGCAACTTAGATTGCAGCTATTGCTACTACCTTAAGCAAGCCGAACAGCGCAGCACCAGAATGATTGAGACTAGGCTGAAACAAGTGATCAAAAATCACATTCAATCGCAACCCGATTCAAGCCAGCCTGTCGACTTTATTTGGCATGGCGGCGAACCCATGTTACGTGGCCTGGAGTTCTATCAGCAAGCGGTGGCTCTGCAACAACAACATGCGGCGGGCCGCCCCCTGGCCAACACTCTGCAAACCAATGGCACGCTGATCAACCAGCGCTGGGCTCAGTTTTTCCGTGAGCACAAATTTTTTATAGGGGTGAGCATCGATGGAGACCAAGTGCATAACGATATCGCGCGGATCGATCATTCCGGTCAGTCGTCATTTCAGCGCACCATGCGTGGCATTACCCACCTCAAGGCCCATCAGGTTGATTTTAATACCCTGACCGTAGTGAATAATCGCACTTATCAACAGGGCAAGGCTATCTATCAGTTTTTGAAACAACATGGCAGCGGCTACATGCAGTTTCAACCCTGTATCGACCACCCCTTGGACCGGCGTTCAGAACACGACTGGAGCCTTAATGGTAAGCAGTGGGGAGAGTTTCTTTGTGATGTTTTTGACCAATGGAGCGAGCAAGATGTGGGTCAAGTTTACGTGCAATTTTTTGAAAATTGTCTGATGTTGTTGATGGGCTACCCCAGCCAAATGTGCCACCATGCCGCCAGCTGTGGACAGCAGTTGATGGCAGAAGCCGATGGTGAAGTTTATAGCTGTGATCACTTCGCCTACTCTGATCACCGCCTCGGCAATGTGCAACAAGACTCGCTGCAAAGCATGGTCAGCGGCCAACAGCAACGTCAATTTGCCGCGAATAAATCGGCGAGCCTTTGCAGCCAGTGCCAAAGCTGTGATTTTTTAGCCCTATGTCAAGGTGGCTGTCCGAAAAACCGTAGCCTCGCCGCTGAACCAGGCAAAGCCCTGAATCAGCTCTGCGAAGGCTATCAAATGTTTTTTATCTATGCTCTGCCCCGATTATTAAAGATGAGCGATGCAATGATGAAGGGCTATTCCCCTGCCCACTACAAGATGTTTTAAGCCTCCGTAGAGGCAACAACAGCTGTTTAAGCATGGCAGGGAGCGCCCTGCTTAATCACCAAATGCCATACTCAAATTCAAGCTGGCATGAAATGGTTGCCCCACTGCCACCGCATAGGCGGAGCTACCAATAGACGAGCTGTAATATTGGGTATTAAACAAATTGTTCAAATTCAATTGCACAGTAATCGGATGTTCGCGCTCGAAGGTATAGGCTGCAAATACATCGGCAACACTGTAAGCTGGCAGGTAAAAAGAGTTGTTATTGTCACCCGCCCGTTTACTGGCGGCGCGAAGCCCCCCACCATAACGTAAACTCCCCTTACCAGAGAAAAGCGATCCTTGATCATAACTTAACCACAGCGAAGCGGTATGTTTGGCAACGTTCGCCAAACGCTTGCCTGCATAGTCAGGATCTTCCAACACCTTCGCATCCGTCAGACCATAACTGGCAACAACTTGCAATCGCTCGAAAAGTTCACCCGCCACATCCAATTCGATGCCTTGAGAGCGAACCTGACCTGCGGTGCGATAAACCGTTTCATCGTTCACCGTTTCGGAGTAAGCCACGTTTTGCTTAAGTGCATGATAAAACGCCAGCGTCATGCTAAAACGCTGGCCCAGATCAAACTTACTGCCAAATTCGTAAGCCCTGCCCTGTTCAGGGTCCAAATTACCGTAGGGATTGCCAATTGAACTATTCGGACGAAAAGTTTGGCCAACATTAGCATACAGCGAGCTATCCCCAGTCACCTTCCAGACCAGACCTGCATTAGGTAATAAGGCGGTGCCACTGGAGTCGGTATTGTGCGCAGCGCCTCGACCAGCATCGATATCAAACTGCTGCATCCGTAATCCAGCAACAGCTATCCATTGCTCATTTAAGTGCAGTTGGTCCTGCAGATAAAACGCACTCGTTGTTATGGTTTCATATTCGCCCACTGCTTGCTCGGCATTGTAATCACAGCCCTGCATCTGTCCATACAGCGGGTCATAAATATTAAAATCTGAGTTGGTATTACAGTTTTGCAGTTTGGAACGTCGAGTTGTTTCATGGTCGAAGGAGGCGCCCAATAATAAATGATGCTGCCCCCCCAGACTGGCTGTCTGGCCGGTGAGGTCGCTGCGAACCGCATGCATACTCCGTTTATAATAGTCTCGAACATCCGCCCGTCGGGTCACATTGCCGGTCGCCGAATCGTAGCCTCGAGTTCGAACCTGATTGGCGACAAAATCATCCTGAGAATAGGCATAATGGAGTGCCAGATCCCAACTTGCATTGAGATGATGGTTCAGCGCTAGTTTTGCCAGATCCGAGTCCCCTTCGATTTCCGAGAACACTTCATCGAAACGAAGTCGTGGGTCTGTCGCAACAAAATCTCCCTGAGTCACATCAAAGATGGTGCCGCGATCATAGGGGGCTAAATATTGTTGATGGGTATAAGAAAGTAGCACTTCGGTGTTCATTCCTTGCCAAAGCAACGAAGGTGCAATCGTCCAGTTTCGATTCTGACCAAAATTTCTCCAGTAGTCGCTGTCTTCAAATTCACCAATCATCCGGTAGGAAAAATCACTATTGCCGAGCTGCCCGGTCAGGTCACCCCCTAATACTTCGCCAAAACGCCCCGCCCCCAAGGCTGAATACTTTGACCAAACTTCAGCAGAAAAAATTTGCAGTGGTTTTTTACTCACCACATTGACCATTCCGCTTGGGTCGAGCACACCATACAGCGTAGAAGAGGGACCCTTTAATACTTCGACATAGGCGGTGGTTACATTAAACGAATGAGGAAAAGCCGTCTTTAAACCATCGCTTAACAAAGAGCCATCACGACTAGAGCCAAAGCCGCGGCGAATAATGGCGTCTTCTTTCCCACCAATGGTATTGGTTTCGCTCACGCCACTCACATGAGAAAGAGCGTCGATCAGGGAGTCACTGGAGCGGTCTTTGAGCAGCTGAGGGCTGATCACGGTTATCGATTTTGGGATGTCCATGACAGAGGTGGCTGTTCGTGTCGCCAGCGAACTGTTTGCTAAACGATAACGGTCTTGAGCGGCTTGAACCTTCATCACCGTAAGCTCTAAGGTTTCCTTGGTCAGGCTGCTTTCAGTCGCAGCATACAGTAAACGAGGACATACCAGTAAAGTAAAACCCAAAACAACGCGGCATTGGCCTGCCTGTCTAGAAGAAATATTGAATAACATCGATCATTCCATTTATACGATGGCTACACTGCAAACGGGTTATTTTTCAGCCTATCGCCACAACTTAATTTAACAAGACCATAAATGTTACGTGATCTTCACCTCAATAGAAACTAAAATGCGAATCGTTCGTGTTACTATTTGCATGTAATTTAAACATAATTTAGGCAAACATCGATGTCACATACGACTATTACCATCTAGGAGATAAATAAATGGACAAGCGCGCTCAGCCGACCTCAGAGCCTGCAATCCTGCGTGCTGAACATTTAGATGCCGGACACGCAGGCCATACCGTTCTAAAAAACCTCAATCTCAAACTGGCCTCCGGAAAAATGACGGTGTTACTGGGGCCCAATGGATCGGGGAAGTCGACCTTGTTAGCCAGCCTTTCACGTTTATTACCAGCCCAACGAGGCTCTGTCTTTTTACAACAGCGGAATATAGCTGATATACCCAGCAAGCAAGTGGCCCGTACGCTTGGCTTATTACCACAACAACCAAGCGTGCCGGAAGATCTCAGCGTTAAAGATTTAGTTGCCCGGGGTCGCTTTCCACACCAAGGCTTGCTCAAGCAATGGAGCGAACAGGATCAACAGGCCGTGGCCGAAGCAATGCGGTTAACCGCGACCACTCATCTTGCCGCAAGATTGGTCGATAGTTTATCCGGCGGACAGCGCCAGCGCGTTTGGATAGCCATGATCTTAGCGCAACAAACCGAGCTGATCTTGCTAGATGAGCCAACTAGCTTTCTCGACATGCGCCATCAGGTTGAATTGCTTGAATTATTACGAGATTTAGTCAAGCATCACGGGCGAACCATTGTTTGTGTATTGCATGATCTCAACCTAGCCTTGCAATACACCGACCATCTGGTGTTCCTTAAACAAGGTCAGATCCTCCATCAGCTTGAGCACCCAAGCCAATGCACGACGGCCATCGTGGAGCAGGTATTTGAAACGCCACTATTGGCAGTGCCACATCCCCAAACTGGCTTACCGATTTTTTTAAGCAAAACCGCTCCCAATCAACACCAAGCCCAAAGCGCATGAACATATCAGCACTTAGCCCACCGCGGCAGCTTCACTTGACGACCAGCGGACAGCTCAGCTTCATGCTGCTTGTCACGCTCATATTAGGCTTGGTACATCTCATCGAAGGGCCACGCGATATTCCCTTCAGCAGTTTGGCCCATGCCATTATTGACTACGACCCAAACAACTTTGAGCAACGGGTATTGATAGCACTGCGGCTGCCAAGAGTTACGGCGATCCTGCTTGCAGGCATCTGCCTCGCTATAGCCGGATATTTAATGCAACTCACGCTGGCTAACCGTCTCTGCGAACCCCATATCTTAGGTCTTAATGCTGGTGCCAGCTTAATGGTGGTAAGCCTGACAGCCTTTCCAATTGTGCCATTAATTGGCCCTTTACGGCCGCTGGCTGCAAGTATTGGTGCCGCCATCATGTTCAGCATGGTATTAACGCTAGCCTCCTCTGGACGCAAGGGTTTACAGGCGCTGAAACTCATTTTTTGTGGCATCGCGTTTTCCACTCTCGCGAATGCCATTAGCGCCACCATCTTGCTGCTGGATGAAAACACTCTGGACGAGTTGCGCTTTTGGTTAGTGGGTGACGGGGCCAGTGCGCAACTATCCACAGTGCTCGCCGGCTTGCCTTTTATCGGCCTGGCGGTGTTGATGAGCTTGCTACTACTGCCGCAATTAAATGCAATGTCACTGGGCGACAATATGGCTCGAGGTTTAGGAGCCTCGGTTAAGCTGACCCGATTTTTTGCCCTTTGTGCCGCAGCGCTGTTAAGCGGAACTGCGGTATCCCTAGTGGGACCGATTGGTTTTGTGGGTTTAATCTCCCCTTCAATATGGCGGGGTGTGCACGCCCGTCCCACGCGGCAATCAATGCTGCTTATTGCACTCACCGGGGCGAGTTTATTACTGGCTGCCGACCTTGCTGCCACCAGCATCATCTCGCCTCAGGAGTTACCCACGGGAGCCCTAACCGGATTGGTTGGTGCCCCGGTGTTTATGTGGATTTTCACGAGACGGATACGATGAACAAAGCAAGCGCGTTGACCCTGCGCACGGGTCCTTTTTCACTCACATTTCATTTATTGCCGCTACTCAGCCTGGCGGGGCTGAGTATGACACTCGTTGCGGTGGCAATGACGGCCTTGCTCACCGGCAGTGAAGCTGTGCCCTTCGACACATTGTTGAGCTATTTTCATCTGGGAAGCCTCGACGACTCGGCGGCTCAACAGGCTGATTTGTTGATCCTTGATGCGTTTCGTGCGCCTCGGATCTGCTTAGCCATGTTGTGTGGTGCAATGCTCGGCTGTGCAGGTGCGGTGATGCAATCTTTAACCCGAAATGGTTTAGCCGATCCCTCCATTTTGGGGGTACGCGAAGGCGCTGCGTTAGCAATTGTAAGCGTGATACTGATGCGCTCAGAGCTGGCGTTAATTTGGCGCCCCTTACTGGGGATGGCTGGGGGATTAGCTGCCGGACTGTCGGTTAAATTGCTCGCCAAACAGAGTACCGGTCTGCGTTTGGTGATGATCGGCATTTGTTTATCGTGGTTATTATCCGCGGTGATGTTGATTTTGCTATCCTCAAGCAGTACCCAAGATCTACAAACGGTGATGCTTTGGCTTGCCGGCGATCTGCAGTCGGCAACCTGGTCCAGTGTGCAACTTGCCAGCTTGATATTGCTTAGCTGTGCACTGATATTAATCCTGTGCTGCCCCTCGGCAAATATAGAAGCACTGGGTGACGCTTTGGCAACAAGCCTTGGTGTGCGCCGATCTTTAATTGCCAGTTTGCGTTTTTGCGCAGCCGTTTTATTGGTGGCCACCAGCGTATCGGTCGCCGGGGGGATGGCCTTTGTTGGCTTAATTGCACCACATCTCGCCCGTTTGCTGGCAAACAACAGTGAACGCAGTTTGCTGCTCGGCAGTGGCGTGATTGGCGCTTTATTGGTACTCAGTGCTGATACCCTCGCCCGCGCCGCCTTTAGCCCACTCACCTTACCTACGGGGATTATATTGTCAGTGCTTGGAGCACCCAGTTTAATTTTCCTTCTTTGGATGCGCAGGGATCAATTTTGAAATTAATTCGTACGGTTTTATTCACTCTGTGTTGCTGTTTCTTAAATAACAGCAATGTATTCGCACTCACCACGACCTTCTATATTGATGACCTTGGCAGAAGCGTAGCTGTGCCGGTGCACCCGAAACGGCTCGTGTCTACCTACGACGTCGATATCACCATTCCGCTCATTGAATTAGGTATTTTGCCTATCGGCAGTCATGGTCGACTGAATCGTAATGGCACTCCCTATCTGCGCTCCAGTGCACGATTAACCGGTGTTGATTTCGATAACAGTTCAATCTCTTTTATCGGCGCCACGAAGCTTGATCTGGAAAAAATCGTGAGCTTGAAACCCGATTTGATCATCACCGAAAAAAACCGCTCAACTCCAATTGAACTGTTAGCCAGGATTGCGCCAACGGTGGTCATCGATAGTAGTAAAGGGGCGCCACAGGTCTATCGCAAGCTGGCTAAATTAACCGCAAGCCAAGTTCAACTTGGCAGACTAGAGCGCCGTTATGCCATGCAAATCGCCGCGCTTAAAAATAGCATCGGTTCGGCCACTATCACCGCATCGGTATTTCAATCACTACGTGGCAAACTCAGTGTTTACCATAGCTATCGCGCCTTAGGCCAGGTCTTACGTGATGCCGGTTTTCATTTTCCAGAGTTAATCAATGCCATCGACCCAGGCCAGCGTATCTCGCTCAGCGTAGAGCGCCTACCGGAACTGGATGCCGACATTATTTTTTCCCCCTATCGCGCCGATCAAGCTGGTGGCGCGGCAACTGAAATAGCGCATATGAATACCATGCTGGCAAACTTTTGCAACTTTCTGCAAGCCTGTCGAAGTGGCAATTATGTATTGGTGCCACGCGACTTGGCCATCTCAAACTCTTATGCTGGCTTACAGGCAATGGCCACTATGGTACAAGCTCATCTTATTGCCCGGCCAAAACAAAACAGCTTGCCGGACGAGCCAATAAAGCCTGCCGACTCAGCCTTTATACCTTAAAGCTGCCCACCTGCTTGTTCAGCTCTTGGTATAAATCGGAAATATTATGCGACTGAGACTGAATTTCATCCGCGACATTTTGCACACCATCGGTTTGCTCTTTTAACGAAACAAGATTTTGATTGATTTCGCTGGAGACTGCCGATTGCTCCTGAGTCGCCTGGGCCGTGTGATCGGCCATTTCCTGAACCCGCCCAAAAGACGCACGAAGCTCATCAAATATTTGAATAACCTGACTAAAGTTATCAACCGTACTCTCGGCATTTTTCCGACTATTTTGAATGGCACTTGAGGAACGTTCCACGTTTACTTTCAACTGTTCAATCATGCCCTCAATTTCATTGGTACTGTCTTGGGTACGAGTCGCTAAGGTTCGGACTTCGTCAGCAACCACTGCAAATCCACGCCCCTGCTCTCCGGCTCGAGCCGCTTCAATCGCCGCATTCAAAGCCAGCAAATTAGTTTGCTCGGCAATTTTACGGATCACCTCCAGTACTGAGGCGATGGTTTGTGAGCTTTTTTCTAACTCTATAGATTGACTCTCGGTCACCTCGATATCATTGACCAAGCTAGATATGGCTTGATTAGAGGTATTGACCGCGGCAATCCCCTGTTTGGAAAGCTGATTGGAGTTATTCGCTTCCTTAACTGTATCTTTGGCAACCTCAGCCATTTGCTGATTAGACATATTCATTTCGCTACTGGCACTCACAATTGAGTTTGAGGCATCCACTAAAGCCAAGGTGATCGCGCTTGCTTCACTGGACACACCGTTAAACTGTTCGGTCATCCCTCCTAAGGCCTCACTTTTATTGTGAATCACTTTAATAATTGAACGTAGGTGCTCAACAAAACCGTCAAACTCATGAGCGAGGTCACCTAGTTCGTCACCAGCGCTGGAATTAATACGAGCAGTTAAATCACCATCACCCTCGGCGATTTCTTTAATTCGATTGGCCATATTTTTTACGTTACGCGTCAACAGCAAAGGCATGTAATAACCAAATCCGATCGCGACGATAAAAGCTAATATAATGATCACCATGGCAATACTTTCTAGACTTTCCACCTGTTCTCTTAAAATTTCATCACTCTCTTGGGATTTTGCTCTAACGTCTTCTCCGGCTTGATCTAATTGAGAGCGAACCACTTTAAACTTTTCATCGAGCCGCATTAATGCCTCAGAGAGTGCACCGTTAGTCTTGACTTCAGTGGATTCAATAAAAGCAATACTGTTGTGATGCCACTCGGTAAACAAGCTATCAAGCTCCTGATAAGGTTCCGTTAAATTAGGCTCATCAATTAAGTAAGCACGATAGGCATGAAAACGTTGCAAGGCTTGAGCGGCATTTTTTTTAAAAGAAGCTTTATTCTGCTGCGGCAGACCATCGTGAATCATCAATTTCTGCATCGCTAAGCGCGCTTGATAGATGTCCACATCTGCTTTCAGTACTTCAGATATAGCTTCAATGTAACGATTCAGTGTAGCCTGATCGATGTTTTCCGCTTCCAATTTCTGAGTATGTTCATTCAGCTTCTCTCCCGCTTGGTCAAGCATCTGCCGAATCACTCCAAATTGCCGATCCAACTCAATAAATTTAGGACCAAAATCAACCCCCTCTTTTGCAGATGCCATGACCAGTTCGCTCGCAGAGTACCAATCCTGAAAATACTGTTCAAATTGGGTGTAGGAAGCGAGTAACTCGGGTTCACTTTCAAGATTCTTACGATATAAATGGAAACGGTCCAGTACCTGTTGGGCATTTTCTTCAAATTCAGCTCTATTCTCAACGAGAGCCCCTTCGCCACAATAGATTTTTTCGATTGCTAAACGCGCCTGATAGATATCTCGGTCCGCATTTAATACCGCCGATATCGCTGCAAAATAATGCTCATTCTGAACGGTTAGAGCTTTTTGTTGAATAGAAGTCATAGCTTTAGAAAAAATAAATAAGCCAACCAAAATAACCGCCAGCAAGGCGGTTGGAAACATCGCCTTTAATCGAATAGAGTTAATTCGCATGTTCATCCTTTATATGCATGTTATGACGCCATACAACTAGTCTAGGTAATAGATACAAAAAACAACAAAAAAATAATCTTAAAATCAATAGCGATTTTTTGGTCATAAATATATTTATTCACAAGCTTAATGTTTTGCTACACAGCAAAGATTATTAGAAGCAACATCGTATTGAATCAAAGAGCATCAGCCTTCTTCTTCATTGTCTTAATGGGAGCGACAAAACCACCAACACTCATCAAACCAAAAGGACGAACAACATACACTTAGTGGAAGACGACTCACTTGCAGGATTTTATTTTAAACGACACACAAGGCCATAAAAAGACAAAAAACCATATAAACAAATCAGTAACTTAAGGTGGTCTATTTTTTGTTCCGGTGTTACTGGTACATAAAACTCTGGTATTCAGGAAACAAAACCCATGGAATGTCCACTGGGTTTTGAACAAGCGAAAATAAATCGCTTAAAGAGTTTGTTTGATCACCTGTGGCATTGGATACTCATTATCAAGCACTTGTTGAGTCGGCTCATATAAGCGAAGATGCAAATAGAAGTCATCTTCTGGTGCTGGTAGCCAATTACAATGCTCGCCTTCTGGAGGTTGATGTTGAATGCAAATCGGCAAGGTGCCATCTGTCGCATACTTCAACTCTTCAGGACGATTAGTGGAAATCGAATAACGATTGATTTCATTCTCCACCATAAACAAATTTGTAGCATCGTACATAGTTAAGGACCAGAACTCTTTTGCTGGCGCATCCGCTGGCATGGTCATTCGATACTGATATTTACCCGATAATTGCATACCTTGAGAGTCGGTGTAGCGGTTTGGGTAAAGTGCTCGCTCTGGCACATTTAAGCCAGCGGCGCGTAAATTAATACTCGCGCGGCTCAAATAATCCTGGCCATAACGCCCCCCTTCAAACATCATCGACCAACCGTGACTAGTTGCGCCAAGTTGACGACCTGCGTAGTCAATAATACGGGCTGAAGATTCCACCGCACGCAGCAAACCGCGTTTTTGCGCTGCAGAAAGCAGCTCCGAATTAAAAGGCGTTTCTCCTCCAATACCAATGTATTTAAATTGCGCCACCATAGCGGCATCTTCGGCTAAAGGGTTTTTTCTTAATTCTTGATCAATTAAGGCAAACCACTCCAAACCTTGGGGACGAGCCATTGGCGGAATACCACCTGAAGATTGTTGAAGGCTAACTACGCCGTGAGACTCACCGTATTCAGATAAAGGATAATGGATAAAACCGTCATGTACTTCAAGTGCCGCATCCAGATCTTGCTCTCCTGCCACACCAGTACGTTGAATATACCAAACCATGGGGGTACGTGACTCAATCACCCCGCTAATGCCCTCTGGGATTTCCCCCTGCCAACCCTGCTGGACCAATAAAAACTTAGCCCCTTGAGTGCCAGCATTTTGCTTAATAAGGTCATCGATAGAATCAGAGTAGGCATCGAGCAACTGAACAATAAAATAACGGTTATCGGTTCTAGGGACTTCGATAACCATCGGCCCAGATACATCCAAATCAATATGTGATTGAGAGTATAAGGTGTCGTTGTTTACCGTAGGAACAATACGGTGTTGCGGACCCGATAAGACGCGCGTTTTGCCCATTTGATTTAGCGGTGCCATCGCGTTATCCATCGGGGCTGTCACCGATGTGGAGGTTTGGCGAACGGCTGCCACAGTGAGCGGACCCGTCCCATAAATAAAAGCTTGTACCCCGAGATGATAAGCAAGCTCCTCTTCAGCGCTGTGTTGAGACTGCGCAAAACTAGAAAGAGCAAAACCTGAAGCAAAACAAAACATGACTGCGGAACAGAACTTATGGTTCATTTAAACCCCTTATAAAGTGAATCATTAAATTACTTTATAAGCCTAACAAAAGCGCTTTCCTCCCCCCATCGATGAATTTCTATAAGCTCCATTAGAAATATTAATAATGCAATTCACCGTCAATAATTGCGGAAGCTTCCTCAAATAGCCAGTTGGTAAGCGGGTCAATGCGATTTCGCTGATGGGTAAATAGCGCAATACTTCGGAATCGGCTTTTATCAGGCAGAGAATGAGGTAAAGGCTCGAAGCGGAATTTGTAAGGAAATCGAGCTGCAATATTCTTAGAAACAATACCAATATAATCACCATCAGCAACCAAGGCTAACATTAAGCCAATATCACTGGTACGCACACTAATCTTTTTGTCGAGCTCAAGAGACTTAAGTATCTGCTCACTACGAGAGACGCTGGATTCACCAAAGATTAAATTAATACACAAGGGATAAGCTAACACGGCACTGAGTTCTGAGGACTGAAGCGGATGGTCTTTACGCATCACCATTACAAATTCATCATCACCAATGTCCTTTTGCAAAATATTTTTATTGGTTTCCATGGGTAGATAACTAAAACCCCAGCATTGGTTTTTTAACTCCAGATCTCGCTGAGCCTCAAAGCCCCAATGGTAACACTCGACCGTAATTAACGGGGCCTGAGCACTAAGCTTACTCACTAAGGGGGCGGCGAAAGAGCTCATTAAAGGGGGGGACAATATCAAGGTGATCTCGCCTTCGAGCAGGGAAATGTCCCAATTTTTCTGGTTAATATATAACGAATCCAATTGATCCAGCAGCGCAGGGAGCTGCATCAGTAACTGCTGACAACGCACCGTTGGCTCCAACTGATTTTTGTCTCGAACAAACAGTGGGTCATTAAATTGCTCACGTAATTTTCGCAGCATGACGCTGATCGTTGGTTGACTAAGGTGCAACCGTTTCGCGGCTAATGTTGTTTGCCGCTCTTCGTTTAACACCAGTAACAGCCGCAATAAATTAAAGTCTTTGATCATCATTGGGTATCATTTTCAACTAAAGCCCTATAATACAACAATGGCTTAGCGCAAGCTGCAATGCTACGAGTATTTATAACTCAGATCCGATTTTAATCTTATCGAGCTTGGTTGAGCTGGCAGTTTTTTGCAATAGAGAACCGAGCTAAATAACAAGATCAAAAATAGTCTAAACTAATACAACCGCATCAACTATGTGGAACTTATGAAAAAGCTCTCAACAGGGATAATATTTGCACTTTTACTCTATCCGTCATTTCCAACATTAGCGCTCCATTCGCTAATTCTTAGCAATGGCGAATGGGAGCCTTATCTATCTGTAAATTTGAAACACGGTGGCGTTGCTTCACACATCGTGAGTGAAGCATTCAAACTTCAAGGGATCGAGGTTCATTATCAATTTTACCCTTGGAAAAGAGCCTACCTATTAGCTGAATTGGGTGAAGTCGATGGCTCGCTCATTTGGTCTTACAATGACAATCGCGCGCAACAGTTTTTGTATAGTGCTGACTTCGTAATAGAGGGGACTTCGGTATTTTTTCATCTGAAAAATTTTGCATTCGATTGGCATAAACCGCAAGACTTATATGGCGTTAAATTTGGTGGGGCGGCGGGTTATAAGTACCAACTACTAGAAAAACTAGAGAGACAGAAGCTCATCACAATTGACCGAAGTAAGTCGGACCGCAGTAACTTCGCTCGCTTACTAAGAGGTTATATTCAAGTTTTTCAACTCGATAAAGCTGCTGGTTATTATCTATTGCAGCAATATTTTAATCCCAATGAAATCGCTCAAATCACTCATCACCCCAAATCAGTCACGAGCGATCGTTATTACCTCATCATTTCTAAACAAACACCAAATGCGCAACAGCTGATAGCTAAATTCAATCGAGGGCTAAGCCAATTAAAGCAAAGTGGACGTTATCAGCACATGCTTCAAGCCTCACTCGATGGTCAGTATATGGACACCGACATGGAACCATAAACGATGATCAAGCTATTTAGTTTGACCAACAAACATCGCCCCTATTGCTACTCACAACTTATAACTATTCACAAGCCGTTTAAGCTCGGTTGCCAATGCAACGACACGTTCGCTAATAATATGCTGCTGGCTGGCATCATGCGCGGTGACGTCAGCGATATCTTGAATGCTCGTCACATGCTGATTCACCTCTGAAACCGCTTGGTTCTGCTGATCAGCGGCTTGCGCCACTTGTGAGTTTAGCTGGGCTATCTCGCGGCTTTGTATGGCAATATCTTCCAAGATCGCACATAACTCTTCAATACTCGTTTCCGAGTTACTAACTGCAGTATTCGCCTCGTTCATCACCGAAATCACACGATCTTTTTGTTGTGTCAGCTGCTCATTAATCTGTTTAATCTCCCCTGTCGACTGATGGGTTCGACTCGCTAACGAACGCACCTCATCTGCGACCACCGCAAACCCTCGACCTTGCTCTCCCGCTCGCGCTGCTTCAATGGCGGCGTTCAAGGCTAATAGATTGGTTTGCTCAGCAATAGCCGAAATGGCTTCAACCATCGAATTCACCCTTTCGCTTCGCTCGCCTAATTCAAGTAAGCTTTCGTTGGCATCTTTTACAATCGCCACTAAGGCTTGCATATAAGCAAGTATTTGTTGCGCCTTCTTCGCACCAGACTCAACATGTAGACTGGCGTGCTGGGTTCGGTCGGTGGTGAACTGCGCATTTTGTTTCACATCATTCGATGAGGCTTCTATTTGGACTAAGGTGGTCGCAACAGAATCGGTTCCAGCCTTCAGCCTTGTGACTGATTGTTCAGTTGAACCAGCCACATGACTGACCTGCTCGGCAGTATCATGTAATTCGTCACTACTACTCGTCAGCTGAGTTAAACTCTGTTTAAAACTATTCACTAATGATTGTAACGAAGCATAAACGCCACTAATTTCATCGTGGTATTGATCCGAAAAATCCACAGCTAGATCTGAGTTATCAGCCGCTTTCAACAAACGATTACGCAGTAATTTAAGACGCTTTGCCACCGCACTTCGAAAAATCAAGGCCAACATTAACATGCCAATAAAAAAGACTACCGTTAACAGACTGGCTTGCTTAAGCAGTGCGCTATAAATAATTTTTTGAGCGCTGGCGAGTGAAAATGCAACTTCAATCACCGCTGCGGTCTCGCCTTCCTTACTGGTCACATGACAAGAAAGGCAATCAACACCGCCATGATCGCGGCTCATGATGATAGGTGTCAGTACCGTCAGCGCAGATTGTTGTTCAATCATACTTTGCTTAACCACCGTCTGCCCAGTGAAAGCCTGACGTTGATTGTCGGTTAAACTAACCGAAGCTTCACTGGGATGAAACATCGCCTGAATCGATTCTGAGCGAATCAGTTTGATATCAAGGATATTCTCTTGGCTAGACATCTTTTTATGCAATAAATTTTTATTTGCCATCGCCCCCGATAACATCAAAGTATTCAGGCCCTCGAAATAACTTTCGCTCATGGCCTTAATTTGCTGACGAGCCATCGCTTCAACCAAAGATTTTTCGTGTTGATAAGTGTAGTTAAGGGTGATGATCAATAGCGAGCAGCCCACCACAAGCATCGTCACATATAGTTTTGTCGCAATGGATAAGCGCCCCCAAAAAAAACTCATAACTGTCTCCCATACTTGAAGAAATCAGTGCACTAAATTATTCGGATTCGGGGTAAAAAATTGCTCAACACCAGTCTTAAGGCGATTCACAACCTCTACTTTGCTTACCGTAAATCAGTATCTGATATGCACTTTAAATACAGCATCAGTAAAGCGCTTCATTGCCATTGGGCTAAATTGATTTTATTCGCGTGGCAAGCCCCTACATTCTCAAACAATTCACATAAAACTGGCGAATTGTTACTAAAATATGAATTGCATCGTAAGTTAAGCCTACATTACCCCACTCGGCAAGATTCAAAAAGTCCAGTTCACCGCGATGTGATGCGCTTATCGCTTCCACGCAAAATAGAAGTAGAATCAAATGATAATGTGAAATATACAAGGACAACAACAGCGCCCAAAAAAACACGAAATGTAAAACAAGGAGGGAGAAACCAAGCCTTTCGATAAAATAATATCAGTTTGGATTCACGATTTTTTTAAACACACTGCTAACAATTATGACATTTATTGTCGCAAGCTAAAGGCATCTAGCGCTTCGGCGGACCCAAAATATCCTCAATGAAATAAGTTTACCTCGCCTAAGCCGATCATATTCAAGGATTCATATATAAAAAGAGCGACTAACAAACTTAGCAGCTCAATCATTAAAGCAAGGAAGCCGGAACAGCTAACGATTGAAGGAGATATCTGGTATCACTGTCGCTCCGCTCCCCAAAGACCTAAGCCTAATACACGCGGCTTAGCCCCACTTCATTTCGCCCATGGCCACTTTTGCACCAATTTGTAGGGCTACGCCCATTCCAGCATTCGGGTAACGTTTCGTCATGGCTTTGATAAGCTGTTCGCTATTCGTAGCTTTGGCGAGTTCTTCTTCAAAAGCCAATAAATAGTCTCGAGTATAACGAATAGCACTGGCGTCAGTCGGTGCATCGGGACTCATGTGCCCAGCAATCACCATCTTAGGTTCACGCTCAAGCATGGCATTCAGATTGTTGATCCAGGCTTCACGCCCCGCTGCACCAGCGGTATCAGCGGTCCATACATGCACCCCTGAAAATACCATCACACCACCCAAAATAGCTCGACTTGAAGGCTCCCACAAGTAACGACGGTTGGCTAAACCCTCTGCGTTGACGATATCCAAGTGATGCGATTCGATACGAAGAGAAGATTCATCATAGGCTTCTGGTAGCACAATATCGTCCATGGTTTGTGGACCATTCGCTTGAAGTTGAGGCCCCCAAATAGCGAGTTTTTTCTTCACATTAGCTTTAATTGCCTCAATCGTTGCCGATGCAGCAATCACCCGTACATCAGGAAATGCCGCTTTTATCGGCGCGAGACTGAAATAATAATCGGGATCGCTTTGACTCACATAAATAGTGGTTAAGGTCTTACCCGAAGCATTAATAGCAGCCACTAAAGCCTGACCGTCAGGGTAAGTAAAACCACCGTCAATCAACAGCGCGTCATGTTCGCCGCTAAGCAATACTGGAGCGCGATAAAAGCCGTGTTCTCCAGCTGGAAAATGCTGCACCTTCAATGCAGACTCTGCCGCAAATGCAGCACCATTGATACTAGAAACTGCAACGATGCCAGCCGCGATAAACTTCATAAAATTATTTTTAATAGACATTATCTTTCCTTTTAAATTGTAACTAATCGCACATTAATAGTGCAGAAATAAATAAGCTTAGCTAGCGCTCTAAAGCGCTTTAAGCTGACGCAATAAAGCTTGTGAGTCGGCATAAAAATCTGCTGTAGATAATTGCACACGACGTCCCTTAGACTCAGCAATCAAACTTGGCACTCCACGGGCAGCGAACTCTTGCATTAAATTTTGAGCCTGCTCGAGGCGCTGTTGATTCGCTTTGTGCAACTCAGGGCTGTCTAATAATGCAACTGCATCGCTAAGTCCTAATGTATGTAAGGCCTGCTCCAAGGTCGCTCGGTCAGTGACATTGCGGCCTTCCACATAGCGAAGTTTCTGAATCGCTTTCAGCATCTCCAGCTCTTTTTCTGGCTGGGTTAAAGCAACCGCCGTCAGCACGATTGTTGGCAAGCTACTGTCAAAACGTTGCTGATGATCAGCTAATACACTGTGACGATATTGTTCACTAAAAGGCTGTCCAGTTAGGCTGGCAATACGCTGATCATTTGACCAGGCAAAAGCTGCAAATTCTTCGTTCATCGCTCTTGAGCCTGCGCCGGAAAAAAGTCCAGTGGGTAGCAGTTTGATATGAACTTGCTCGCTAGCGTTCGCGAGCGCTGAAAACGCAGGGGAGATGCCGTAGCACCAACCGCATAATGGATCGAATAAATAGTTAAGGGTGATGTTCATTGTTTATCTCCTCAGTTAAGTGTAGCTACTTTAAACCGAATACATTGACAGTTAAACGCATTACATATATACATATAGTATGCTAAAGATAAACAATAAGACTGAAACTAACTTAGGTGACCTCGGTAACATGCGTCGCTTAGTCTATTTTACCGCTGTGGTAGAGACGGGTTCCTTCACCGCAGCAGCCGAGCGTCTCGGCATCACCAAAGCCGTGGTGAGCCAGCAAGTCGCTAGACTGGAGCAAGAATTCCGAGTATCGCTATTAGTACGAACCACTCGCTCAGTTAAAGTCACAGATGTAGGACAAACCTTTTACCAACGCTGCGTATTAATTTTGCGTGAAGCGGAAGAGGCCTTCGACGAATTAACCGACACCGTACTTGAACCTTCAGGGACCTTGCGGATCGCCGCACCTTTCGATTACGGGATCGGCATTATCGTCCCCACCATTGCTGCATTCACCCGACACTATCCAAACTGCAGAGTAGATGCCGCCTTAAGCGATCAAACTGTCGACATCATGTCTGGACAGGTTGAACTGGCAATCCGCGTTGGTTGGCTTAGCGAAGATAACCTGCCCGTAAGACGAATTGGCGAATTTCAACAATTTTTAGTGGTATCCAAGTCGCTGCATGCTCAATTACCAGAACCGCTGAACCTAAAAGATCTAAGCCAATTACCTTTCATCGCCAACACCGCATTAAATAATCCTTTACGCTGGAATTTTTTATCCGATGATGGTGAGCAGCAGAGTATTGAGATGCAAGCTTCGATCTACTTAGATGCCACGCTCGCAGTACGAGAAGCAGTACTTGCCGATGCTGGCATCTCCGTATTACCTGATTATGCGATTGCCGACGATCTTGCCGCCGGCCGATTAATCAAACTTCTGCCACAATGGCAGCTACCGAGCGGCGATATTCATGTGGTCTTCCCTTCGGCCCGCTTTCGCCCAGCGAAAGTAAGAGCTTTTGTCGACCTCTTAATCGAAAAGATAAATGGATGAGCGCCAACAGGATAAGACTTAGCACCACAGAAGAGTGCAGCCAACAAGTTCTCAATTGCTAAACCGCCCCCTTAAAACGAAGACTTGGCGTCAAAGGCTCGAATTAATCGCTCAAGACTATCCAGCTCAAGAATCACTTGCCGAGTCCGGTCTTCTGACAACTCGGAGAGACTACCAGTACCTGAAATAGCCTCTTTCATTCGATGAATATGGTTCACCATTTCATGAGTCACCGTCGCTTGTTCCGAAAGCGCTTCGGAAGTGCGCGCCGAGCGTTCACCAATTGAATTGATATGAGAGACAATGTCGCTAAAGGCTGAATGGGTTTGCTGCGTTTGCTCAACGCTTTGATTTGAATAATGCTGCCCTGCTAAAATTTTCTTACCAGTATCTGTTGCTGTGGCTTTCAAACCCTCAATCTTGTTTCTAATATCATCCACAGAATGAGTGGTTTTCTCCGACAAGGTCCTCACTTCGTCGGCCACCACCGCAAAACCACGACCAGACTCCCCGGCTCTCGCCGCTTCGATTGCAGCATTGAGGGCCAGTAAATTGGTTTGCTCAGCAATAGCTTGGATTAAACCTAAGATCCCTTCAACACTATTCACATCTTGGTTTAACTGTTCTAGCGATGAGTGCGACACCAATAACTCTTGATGTAACTGTTGTGCCGAATCTAAGGTATTATTGACCACCGCTTGTCCATCCAATGCAATCTGCTGAACTTTTTGAGCATACACTGAATTCTCTTGGGCGTCGTTAGCCACTTCCTCAATTGCCGACAGCATTTCTTCGGCTGAAGCCGCCATTGCCTCCGTGGCGACCGTTTGCTCGTTGAGATTCTCTGTGAGACGTTTTCGACTGGCTAATTCGTCACGATTGGCTTCACGAATTTGGCTTGTAGTATCGATTGACCTTGCGGTCACAGCTCTAAGCTCAGCCCCTTTCATTTTTACCGCTAATTCAATCGCTGACCAGTCATCAAAATGGCCGGTATAAGGGTATTCCATCAAAGCATTGCTATATTGGCGCTGCGCTAAATCTACAACGGATCGATGGCGACGATGATTCCACCACATGACTGGCAATTGCAGACCCGCAACAATAACTGGCAGCCACCACCAAAGATAGCCTGCCGCTCCCAGCAACACCGCCACAAATGTAACGCACGCTAAAGCGGAAGAGACTCCCAGCCAACGACGGCGAAAACGCTTATCCTCTCCCTTATTCAAGGCTTGATAGACAGTTTCAGCACGATGGATCTGCGCATCATCCGGTTCGGTTCGAACCGATTGATACTCGTATACTTTGCCGCTTTTATCAACGATGGGGGTAACAAATGCCGACACCCAATAATGACCGCTGCCTTTACAGCGGTTTTTAACCAAGCCCATCCAACTCTGACCCGATTGAATATACTGCCACAACTGAGTAAATGCGGCTTTAGGCATGTCTTGATGACGGATCACATTATGCGGTTTCCCTTTCAGTTCCGCGGCTTGGTATCCAGACACTCGGCAAAAATCCTGATTACAATAAGTGATGTGGCTATCTGAAGTGGTAGTAGAAATTAAACTGTCTTGTTTGCTATAACGGACCCGCTCATCGCTCATAGAATTACCCCAAATATGAATAGATTAGTCACATATCGAGTGTAGCCCATTGCACCTAATAATTGTCTTTTTAGTTAATATAAACATGCTGCGTGAACTGCTAGTACCTATCGCGCTTATGATACTGTCGTTTAGCCAGACTGTTGAGCAAGCAATAAAAACAGGCTTGCTCTGCCGCAACAAATCCAGCAAGTAAATACTCAATAGTCTAGTCCTCCCCCCCAAAAAATAATCCACCAAACTATTCGTTGGCGCACATCTCAGGGCTTTAATTTTTTGCGCAGTTAGGCCGGCTCGTTCAGCTTTTATCGGACAGTCATCCCATAAACTGGCTAAGCGGTCAAAATAAGCACGCCAAAAAAACTCACCTTAAACCAATAACAAAACACTTCGCTAGCAACAAACTCGGATGCAAATCAGATCCAGACATCAAACTCAGATAACAGCTTAATCCAACGGCCACGCCTCTGCTGTAGGCGGTTAGCATGAACAATGTCATCCCAAATGTTGCATATGCTAAAAATAACGAGTATAAATAGCATATGCCAAATACAGGCTAGTTTTTTAATACCAAACTGCACTCGATGAGGGCGTAAATGATGAACATTGATATGCCCTGCAAACAGCGTTGTGCTGATGTACTTTCATACCTAGGAGTAACACCCAATGATAATTGCCATCCCCATTAATGATGATCGACTCGCACCACACTTCACCAAAGCCGACAGTATCTTGTTTGTCAACGAACAGGGGGAACAACTGTCCCGGCACGCTAATCCGGGATTGAACACCAACTGCTCGGGGAAAAAAGACTTACTTATTCTACTTCAGCAGCAACAGGCCAACTTAGTGATCGTTCGCAACATTGGCGAACAAATGCTCGGTAAGTTACTCGCTCTATCATTAAACGTATTACAATCACCAACCAGTAATAAAACCATTGAGCAGTTAGCTAGCAACGCCAGCCAGTTAATTCCGCTTCAAAATGCCTCTCAAGGACGTCCATCGATCAATCATCTGAAAAAACAAGCTGAAGGTGGTTGTGGCTGCACCCATGATGAACCTGCAAATTCAAAGCAAGGGCGCTGCTGTGAAGAACGCCATCATCAAGGACATCACCATGAGCAAAAATCAGGTCGATGTAACGACAACCCAGGCCATGCTCACCCGCAACACCAAAAAGGCCGCGGCCGATGCTGTCACTCTTAGCTTATTGCCTCAGCGCCTTTGTTATCATATTGCTATTTGTTGGGATCATGCTCGGTTTTAAACGAAAAAAACGGGCTAGACTCACCAAACCAATGCTTCACGATCAACGTTTATGTGGCTGTAAAACTGCCTGTGCTGAACACCTTTATCAAATCGAAGAACCACCCACAGCACCATAATTATCGAGCTCCGCAGGCGCGGAGCCCATATCTCACGAGACCCCCCCATATGCAAACTTATCCAAAAGCCATGCAAAGCCATTCGCACTGTATGGTCTGTAGCGACCCCAAGTTCAACCCACACTCTCTTAATTTACGCTTTCAACTAGATGCTGAAGGTTGGACCAACAGCCAATTTTCGGTGACCGCTCAACATCAGAGCTATCATGGGTTATTACACGGCGGCATGACCAGTACACTACTTGATGCAGCCATGACCCACTGCTTGTTGATGCGCGGCATTAAAGCGCTAACCGCCGAATTAAGCGTACGTTTTATTGCCCCAATTCGGGTGGGAACAACAGTAACAGTGCAAGCTAAACTACTGAGCCAAAAAAGAGGATTTTATCGACTGGAAGCTTTTATTTGCCAAGGATCACAGCAACTAGCGCGGGCCTCGGCGAAATTTATTCAAGCTAGCGATGCACTACTCACTAATGACTGAGCGAAACCTCGGTATCACAGCAAAACAAAATGGCCGATGATTGACAATAAACCCAGCAACGGATTGTCAGAAAACATCGAATATTCTGACTATATTACCCGAGGCTTATGTACCAATAAGGCTTCCACAATATATCGCTGCTGGGCTCCACCACTTAATTGGTTAAAGGGATAACAAGTAATCAAGGTGAGGCGGTTATCGTCACTTGGTGCCATAAACTGAGTCGCGGATTGATCGACGATCTGAGTATTCATCACTTGATAAAGCAAGGTTTCGCCATGACTCGCTTCAATCTGCAACAAATCCCCCTTATTCACCGCAGCTAAATTTGCAAAATGAGTATCTCGATGCCCAGCGATCACGGTATTGCCCACCTCCCCAATCTTCGCACCACTCAGAACTAAGCCAGGGGCAAAAGCGAGCGTGCGCCCAGATGCCCCCGCCAACACATAAACGGAATCCACTTGATGCTTAAAATTTATGCTCTCTTGTTTGGTCACGAAGCTAAGCTTACCCACCGGATAAGTATCGGCCCACTGCCAAGGTTTGTGCGGTTGCTGATCAACTAAAGTATGCTGCCATGCCTGCGCAATCAACAGCTGTGCAAGATAAGCTTTGGCCTGAATATACAAACCGTGGCTCAACACCAGAACACCGAATAGAAATAAACTACATGGTAACGGATGTTTGGCTAAGAAACTTAAGATCATAACTTGCTCCCCATACTGTCAACTCCCTCTAACAAAACCAGCCAAAGAGAGCTGACTCATTAAGCTAAATCAAGGCGGAAGTTCGCACTGCGGCTGCACGACGATGATTAAAGTATCCCCATCCCCAGGCACCAAGCAGCAAGCTTAGCCCAAATAAAATATCTAGCCGACTGCCCGTCGCGGTTTGAGGCAATACGCCATTCGATTGCCATCCCTTCGGCATCCCACCATCTATCGGTTTGTCGACCGCACGAAGCGTTGCAGGTTTCACCGGACTAATATCTACCGCCACCAAGCTAGTTTGCGAACTAACGAGATGATATTTCATCGCCAGTGCTAATACTTGCTGATCAACGCGTTGCTCGTTAGCACCGTTTTTACTCAGCTCTAAGGCCGATATTTGCTGCCTCGCCCAAAGCAAATCTAAACCTGCAACCTGTTTATTGCTCTTTAAATTCACATTTTGTTGCCATTGTTGTGTGCCAAATTTACCGCTGACCCAAACTTGTGAATGTCGACCATGCGCCTGTTTAATACTTAACATTAAAGGTTGCCCCGAATACAAATCAGGAATATTCGTGGGCCAATAATCGGGGACGGTGCCATCATCATATCTCAGCTGAATGTCACTCAATACCGGATGAGCTATCTGTTCAAACAAGGCTATTACTTTTTGTTCCACTTCGCTCTGCTTACCAATGTAGGTAAATGTGCCTTTACCTAATTCGGCAGCCCGCTGCATAAAATGTGAATTAGGCGCGGAGCCTATCCCAATGGTAAATAGGCGATTCGCACCAAGCTGCAGCCGAATTAATTCAAATAGCTGCACTTCGTTACTCACTGCACCATCGGTAATAAATATAACTTGGCGTAAAGAGCCATTTTTTTGGCCTTCGTTGTGGCTCAGAGCAGCCTGAAGTGCACTAAACATTTCGGTACCGCCGTCTGCGCTTAAACTTGCAATAAAGCCTTTAGCGGCTTGTAAATTACCTTTATTTGCCACCAAGGAGTGCGCCGAAAATTGCCGATAATCCGAGTTAAATTCGATGATATTAAAGGAATCATCAGGCTCTAAACCATCCAATGCATATTGTAGCGCTTGGCGAGCCTGAGTCATCGACTGCCCCGACATCGATCCTGAAGTATCAATCACTAAGATCAGTTCTCTTGGCAAGTCTAACTGATCCACTTTAGCCCCTTGAGGCGGCATTAACATCAACAAAACATAGTCATCTCGATTACTGGTTTGAGCCTTTTGGTGACTTTGCCCCTGCTGCACATAAATGGCCGCTTCTGGCCGCAGACCGACTTGAGGGCGAAACTTCAGCACAAAATCTTGATTCGCATCACTAGAAAGCAAGTCAATATCAACACTGCCATCCTTGCGCGGATGACTGGCAATTGGATGATACAAACTAGTGAGTTGCGCTAAGTCAAAACCACTGTCGAGATGGACCTTCAATTTAACTGGTAGAGGCTTTGCTCCTATCGAAGTATATTGAGCAATACTGTGCTCTACTAAACGATAGGCGCTATTGTGATACGAATTTATCGCGTTCAATCCACTGAAATGCTCAGCAGACCAAGCGCCTGAGTGCTCCGCCCTTGGTTCCACATCTGGAGGCTGGATAAGCGCCATCGATTTACGAAAAATAAGCGGCGTATAACGCGGATTAACCAGCATCGGAAACCGCAGACTAAATTCACCATTTAGATAATCCAAACGCTGTTGATAAGTGATTCTCACCTGCAATCGCTGGTGAGGACCGAGGTTGGCGATGGCGGTATTAAATACATTCGGCCTTAACTGGCTAACCAAACTTGCCCGTTTACCTTGCCGCTTAGCCACTTCAAAAGTGCGTAGTGCTTGCTGTTTGGCCTGAACCTGCCCCTCAATCACCCGATCCCCTACCACTAACTGAAGCTGATCAACCGCCGCCTCATTAGGTAGCGGAAAAAGGTACTGACCGTTAATCCACTGCTCACTCTCATTCATAAAAGTTTGAGTCAGAGTCACTCGATTGGTCAGACCCGAGACCGTCATCGAGACGTCACTATGCAGTGGTAAACTGCGTTGAGCTTGACCATTTTGATCGATATAGCGTAGTTGTCCTAAACCTAAAGGATCTTGCGGCGTCGTCAGGCTTTGATTAGCGACTACCGCACAGGGTGACAATAACGCAGCCCCGAATGCGAGAACCACAGCACCAAAGTTAAAGGGGGAACCCCAGCCTCGGCGACAGCGGATTAATTGCTGGTCCATTTGCTATCTCCTAAACGCAATTACTGGGCGGCTAACATGCCACGCTGAGCACTAAGTTTGAGAGTGACACGGCGGTCAAAAAAGTTGTTTTCTACACTGGGCTCGGCCAGCAATGGAGAACGATCACCAAAGGCTTGCGAATTCAGTCGTTGCTCAGCAATCCCTTGATGAATTAAATAGGCGCGAACCTCAGCTAAACGTTGTTCCGACAGCGCTTGGTTATAACGAGAATCGCCTTGACGATCGGCATAGCCAGTTAAGTTCAACTTCAGCTCTGGCGCGAGAGACATGGTATAAACCACATCATCTAATTGCTGTTTAAAATGCGGTTCGATCACCGATGAACCGGTTTTAAATTGCACATTCAGACCTAATTCAAGTTCTGACATCTTTTCTTGATGGGCGTTTTTAAGTTGCTCCAACTGAGCATTAACTCTGGCATGCTGCGCCGCTAATGTCTGGTATTGCTCAGTCTGTTCACTCAACTGAGCCAACTGCTGCTGTTGCTCACTTAACTGCTGCTGTTGACTGGCAAGTGCCTCTTCGTCAGCCACCGATTTACCAATAAACACCCCTGTAAAACCGCCAATAAAGGCGCCAATCGGGCCACCAATAATCGCACCAACAGCAGCGCCAGAACCTAAACCGATCATTTCCGTTTTCGCATCACGTTCACTCAGTTGCGGACTAGGCTCAGCCGCATAACTCAATGAAGAAAGGCTTAAGCTGGTCACTAAGGCGAGACTAATAACTGACTTGTTCATAATTAATATCCTTGTTCAATGGTTTCATTCACGAGGTTTGAAAAGCTCAAACCGTTTCGATGGATCCATTAAACAATAAACAAATGGCATTCACGGGCCGCAAAAATGGCAGTACGCTTATCAATTGTGGCAATAAAATGGCAATTCACTTAAGCCCCGCAAACTTGCTTAAAAATGAGGTATAGTTCACCTGAGTCAATCACTTAGAAGATCCATGCCCCTATGAAACGCATTGCCATCGTAGAAGATGAAGCGGCTATCCGCGAAAACTACAAAGACGTCCTACAGCAACAAGGCTATAGCGTCCAAGCCTATGCAAATCGCCCTAGCGCTCTGGCAGCCTTTAACACCCGCTTACCCGATTTAGCGATTATTGATATTGGCCTAGAGGATGAGATTGACGGCGGTTTTTCGTTGTGTCAGTCGCTGCGTGCGATGTCTAGCAGCTTACCGATTATTTTTCTAACGGCCCGTGACAGCGACTTCGACACCGTTTGTGGCTTGCGCTTAGGGGCCGACGATTACCTCACTAAAGACATTAGTTTTCCGCACTTAGTAGCACGCATCGCCGCCCTCTTTCGCCGCTCAGAATTACTGGCGGCCCCCCCTGTAGAAGATAACTTACTACAACGAGGCCCCTTAGCCATCGACGGCAACCGGATGCAAGTTTTATGGAATCAACACACGATTGAACTAACCGTCACCGAGTTTTGGATGGTACATGCCCTCGCCAAACGCCCTGGGCATGTGCGTAGTCGTCAGGACTTGATGAGCGAGGCGAAAATTTTTGTCGATGACAGTACCATTACTTCCCATGTTAAACGGATCCGCAAGAAGTTTTTAGCCAGCGACCCCAATTTCGAATGCATCGATACGGTCTATGGCATGGGTTACCGCTGGGATAGCCTCGCCTAATGCTGCCGGTATTACCTTTAGGCTTGCGAGCCAAGGTCACTTTTTTATCATTATTTTTGCTCTGCCTGCCTTGGTTGGGTTATCAATACGTCTGGGAAATGGAGAAATACTTACGTTTAGGCCAAGAAAAAACCCTCGAAGGGACGACCCAAGCCTTAGCGACCGCCTTACACGAACGCCCCAAATTATTTGACAGCCAAGCCAGCTTTTTAAGCCAAGTAGAGAAAGGACGCGATCTCTATGCTTATCCATTGGCGGGCCCGATCCTATTAGATGGTAAATTAAGTGATTGGCAAGACTACCAGCATCGAATGCTCACTTACGGCAAAGAACATGTGATTTACCAAGCCGATCCCGATGCACCGATCAACAGTCAATTTACTCACATGGTAGGCAAGTTTGGCCGCTATCTTTATGCCAGTTTTGAAGTCACAGATCCCGATGTGGTGTATCGCGGCAAAAATACCCTGCGCATCGATAATAACGATCATCTGGCGATCGCAACTTTGGCTCCTGACGGTAATTTTCGCCGCTATATTGTGGCCACCACCGAAGACGGTTGGATCAATGCCTTCGAGCTACCGCTCGATCCCAAGCTAAACACCCCCGTCAAACCTGAGATAAAGATCCAAGGACAGTGGCTAAGCACCAAGCAAGGCTATAACATAGAATTACGGATCCCGCTGAAGATGGTGGGCAGTAAACTTGGCTTTGCGATTTATAACGTGAATCGCCAAGCCAAACGAAAACTGATCTCTATTATTGGCACCTCAGCAATTGATAGTGTCGACCAACTCGGTACTGTGTTAGTCCCTTCGCCTGAAATTGAAAGCATTATTAAAGGCATGAGCCATAATAGCTCGCGTATTTGGGTGGTTGACAAACACGGTCGTGTATTGGCTAAATCTGGTGATATTCGCAATACCCAAAGTATTTGGGCGCGTAGTCTCAATCATAAATCCAAAACAAATTGGTGGAACCAGCTGATGCAACAATATCTGTATCCGCTGTACTACAAAATACTCACCAAACCGCCGCAAGACTTTGTTGACTCCTTGCAGGACTCAACCGAACTTAGGGGCAGCCATATTCAGCAAGCCTTGAATGGTAAACCCGGTTCAACTTGGCGGCTCACGCCCGATGGCCGTGCGGTTGTGTTGGCTGCCGCGAGTCCGATTTGGATCGACGACAAGGTTATGGGGGTGGTCATTGCCGAGGAAACCACCAACGGTATTCGAACGCTGCGTAATCATGCCCTCGAACGACTATTCAATATTATTCTGATTGTGATGTCGGTGGGTACATTGTCGCTATTTATTTTCGCTTCGAGTATTTCAAATCGGATCCGGAAGTTACGCGACCAAGCCGAACAGGCCATCGATAGTCAAGGTAGAGTGAGCGCACCACTGCGAGGCTCCAAAGATAAGGATGAAATCGGCGATTTATCCCGTAGTTTTGCCAATGTGGTTAGCCGTTTAAGCCAATATACTCATTATTTGGAAAATATGTCTTCTCGGCTGTCTCACGAACTGCGCACACCGGTCGCCGTCGTGCGCTCTTCATTAGAACATCTCGGTTTACAACGCCTCGACCGGGACGCTCAAAAATATGTCGACCGGGCTCAAGAAGGTGTCAATCGCTTAAATATGATCTTAAATAATATGAGCGAAGCGACTCGACTTGAACAGAGCCTATCGCAAGCAGAACGCTGTTCTTTTCCACTCACGAAGGTGATATCGGGCTGCATGCAGGGCTACCAATACACTTATCCTGAACAAGTCTTCGACTGTGATATTTGCACTGATGACTTAAACATCATTGGAGTTCCTGAATATATAGCCCAATTAATGGACAAATTGGTCGCCAACGCAATGGAGTTTAGCCTGCCCAATAAAGCCATTCAGGTGAGCTTTCAACGAGACAATAAAGACGCAGTATTACTTATTAGTAATCATGGCCCGACTCTGCCAGACAACATGGTAGAACAAATTTTTGAATCAATGGTGTCAATTCGCAGCCAACAAGCGCAACAAAAACCCCACTTAGGCTTGGGTTTATATATCGCACGTCTAGTCTGTGAATTTCACAAAGGTAAGATCTCAGCTCGTAATTTCAGTGACAACAGCGGTGTTGAATTTTGCGTCAGGTTGCCACTGATCTAATTAAATATTGAGTGGGCAGTTCACAAACTGATATTTAAGGGAAAAGCATAAGTCAGCTTCGCTCACTATACTTGGACTATCCAACTGTAGTGAGCGTATCATCATGCGGCTTTCCCAATATTTATTTCTATTGCTTGTTTCTCTTTCTCCGGCGCTTACCTCAGCAGCAACGCCTACTCTCTCCTATATCACTGAAGAAGCCTTTCCGTTTAATTATACCGATGAGCGTGGTCAACTTCAGGGTATTTCGGTAGAACTATTAAGGCTGACATGGCAAGTCATGGGCGAGCCCGAACAAGAAATTAGAGTGATGCCTTGGGCGAGAGCCTATTATCTGATGACCCAAAAACCAGATATTGTACTATTTTCTACCGCCCGAACCAGCAAACGTGAACCTTATTTTAAATGGGCTTGTCCAATCGATAGGATTAAAGTGGTCATCTTCGGGCCCAAAAATACGGCAATAAAAATAAGCCATTTAAATCAATTCAAAAGCAGCATGATTGCTGCAATGCGCACTGATGTAGGAGAGCAACTGTTGCTCAATCACAGCTTTGACGACCACAATATCAAGCTAACCAATAACTACCGACAATTAATACGGCTGTTATTATCGAAACGGGTCGAGTACATTTCGGGCGTAGAAACCATTATTCGCCAAGCCGCAATTGAAAATCAACTGCCACTAGACGCTTATGAGGTGAAATGGCTACTCCAAGACGTGCCTCTTTGTTATGCCTTTAATCGTACGATTAGCGATCACTTTATAGAGCGCTTTCAAACCGCCTTACTCAAAATTTTGGACAGCCCTCGTTACTCGGAGATCCTAAAGAAATATCAATCTTTGCGAGCACCAAGCAAGCATTTACCTAAGTAGTGACTCGTCCTATCAAACGTTTAGCTGTCATACATCCCAACATAATGACTGCTCCAGCAACCACCCCAACTAGAGCGTTAAGCAATACTGGCACACTATATTTCAGTAATAGTAGGAAACCTTTTGCCGAAGCAAAGTAATGACTTATCTGATGCGCTAAGTCCGCGAACAACGGGATACCATGCACTAATATACCGCCACCAACCAAAAACATGGCAGCGGTGCCAACAATGACTAACAGCTTCATTAAGCGCGGTGCAAACCCTAATAGGGCACGGGCAAAAGCTCGCAGTATAAAACCACGATGATGAACTTCTGCATATTTCAACAAATATAGACCCGCATCATCAAGCTTCACGATACCTGCAACCAAGCCATACACGCCCGCAGTCATCATCACCGCAATCCCCGAAACGACGATTGTTTGAGTAAGCAGTTCCGCACCGTTCACCGTGCCCAAAGCGATCACGATAATTTCCGCCGATAAAATAAAATCAGTACGGATCGCACCTCGTATTTTTTCTTTTTCAAAAGCGACGAGGTCAATGGCCGGATCCGAGTTTGCCCGTATACGCTGCTGCCGATGCGCATCTTGCTCTGGTCCCGTTTGCTCAAACAAGGCATGAGATACTTTTTCAAAACCTTCAAAACAAAGGAATAAACCGCCTAACATTAACAGCCAAGTGATTGCCACAGGTAAAAATACACTCAACAACAAGGCCAAAGGAACCAAAATTAACTTGTTGAGCAAAGAGCCCTTAGCGACCGCCCATACTACAGGTAACTCACGATCAGCGTTAACCCCGGAAACCTGTTGAGCATTTAGGGCTAAATCATCACCTAACACACCCGCCGTTTTCTTTGCCGCCACTTTGGTCATCAGCGCCACATCATCTAATACCGCGGCGATATCATCGAGTAAGGCAATTAAACTTAAACCAGCCATGCAGACCCTTATTGTGATGGGAAACACCCATTTCCATTATTACTTTAAGAGCTAGAGTGCCAATCGCTCCTTCGCTGGCATTGCTCAGAGGCTTACAAAAATAGGCGCTTTATCCCGATTGGTATAAGTCCGCAGCGCTTAAAGTTCAGCCTTAAATCTCGCCAAACCCGCCGCTAAATCGGCGAGCAAATCAGCCGTATCTTCTAGCCCAATGTGCACCCGAATCAGAGTACCGGTTGCCTGCCACTGAGTCGCAGTGCGCAGTTTATCAACCCCGTTTACGCCCATGATCAAGCTTTCGTAGCCGCCCCATGAGTAGCCCATTTTAAAATGCTGCATGCCATCAAGTAAGGCAGTTAAAGCCTGTGAATTTCCCCCTTTCATCACAAAAGAAAATAGACCACAAGAACCTTGAAAATCCCGCTTGAAAAATTCATGCCCGGGACAACTGGCTAAAGCAGGGTGACGAACGTGATCCACATCATCATGTAGCATCAACCAATGAGCGACTTCTAAGGCGTTTTTTTGATGCTGAGCTAAACGTACGCCAAGGGTACGTATGCCTCGCATTGCCAAATAAATATCATCCGGCGAGGTACATTGACCCAATAAGTAAGAGTTTTCGCGAAGTTGATCCCAACAGCGTTTATTGGCAGTTGCCGTCCCCAACATCACATCGGAATGGCCAACAATGTATTTAGTCGCAGCCTGAATAGAAATGTCGATATCAAACTCAAAGGGGCTAAAATTAAGTGGTGAAGCCCAAGTATTATCGAGCATCACCACAATATCGTGATTTGCTTGTCGCGCAGCAGCGACAATCGCTGGCGCATCTTGTACTTCCATGGTTAAGGAACCAGGAGACTCGAGGAAAATCACTTTGGTATTGGCTTGGATAAGATCACTGATGCCAGCGCCGATCAAAGGGTCATAATAAGTGGTACTAATGCCATAACGTTTTAACAGCATGTCACATAAATTACGAGTCGGCTCGTAGGCGGTATCCACCATCAGTAGATGATCACCCTGCTGCAAAAATGACAACAGTGCCCCACTAATGGCAGCGGTACCACAAGGATACAAGGCACAACCCTCGCCACCTTCAATTTGATTCATAGCTTCTTGGAAAGCAAAATGGGTTTGAGTACCACGGCGGCCATAAAATAAAGTTTTATCATGGCGATTAGCCGTTGCCAACTTCATTTCTTTAACACTGTTAAATACCACGGTAGAGGCACGCGAGACCGGCGGATTGACTAAACCTTGGGTCCACTTCTTATCACGACCCGCACTAATTAATGTTGTTTGTTTTTTCATTTGTTTAAGTCCAGATTAACCCCAATGCCACCCATTTGATAAACACTTAAGCCGAAGGCACTTGAGTAAAGCAAGCGATTGATTGCTATCGCTGCAGTTCCAATTGCTAAGCGCATCATCAAGCTAGCATTCATTTTTAGCAAGGTAAATAGGGGATGATTACCTTAGGTAGCAGCAACAAAAAACCAGCCCGTAGGCTGGCTTTATTAAGACTGACTCATTAACTTCGAGAGGTCTTATTTAACTCAGCGACAACCATGTCACCAAAAGCATCGGTATCAATTAATTTGGCATCATCACCTTTCGCGAGATCCGGCGTGCCATAACCATTGGCAAATACCGATTTCATCGCATGCCACAGATTTTTCGCTTCTTGTTCCATACCAAAGCTCATCTCTAACATCAGCGCAACCGAGCCAATCATGGAGTAAGGGTTGGCTATATTTTTACCCGCGATATCAGGAGCACTGCCATGAGAAGGCTCATAATAAGACTTCTCAGGTCCCATACAAGCTGAAGGCATCAAACCTAAAGAACCCAAGATCCCACCACCTTGGTCACTTAAGATGTCACCAAACATGTTTTCCATCACCATCACATCAAACTGGCCTGGATTTAAACATAAGTAAGTCGCCGCAGCGTCAACCAAAATATGTTTAACTTCAACATCGGGGTAATCCACCGCTACTTCTTCTAAAATTTCGTTCCACAATACGCTAGATTTTAAAACATTACTTTTGTGAATATTATGCAGTACTTTCTTACGACGTTGGGCGGTCTCAAAACCAACTTTTAAAATGTCACGAATTTGGTCTTCATCATACTCAAGCACTTCACGCACATAGCGTTTACCACTCTCATCTTTACCCATTTCTTTTTCGCCGAAATACAAACCACCCACCAATTCGCGAATGATCATGATATCGATACCCTCACCAATCACTTCTGGTTTCAATGGTGAGAAATGCGCTAATTCTTTAGGTAGATATACAGGGCGGAAGTTCGCATAAGTATTGTAACGTCGACGCAAAGGTAACAAAGCGCCCCGCTCGGGTTGCTCATCTACCGGAATTTTTTTAGAATCTTCGTGATTTAAACCAATCGTACCTTTAAGAATCGCATCCGCCTCATCACAGATGGCCATGGTCTCTTCAGGGAAAGATTTACCCGTTTCAAAATAAGCCACAGCACCAAATAAGGCTTCATTAAGTTCAAATGCGACTTCTGGGTTACGCGCTTCAACAGCTTTAAGTACTTTGACCGCTTGTTTCATTACTTCTGGGCCGATACCGTCACCAGCCAATAAGGCGATCTTATAGGTCTTCATTATGTTTGCGTCTCCATTGCTCTAATTTATATTTTTGCTTGCCGCATCATAGCAAAACCAGCGCAAGGGTAAACCTAAGAACGCGCTTTTTCACCGTCAAAGCAGCATCAGCTAGCTGTCAAAATCGGATTTATTACGAATATTATGTTCTCGAAGTTTATTGGCTATCGCGGTATGAGATAAACCCAACTTCTTCGCCAGTAAACGCGAACTTGGATGTTGCGGATAATGGTAACTCAGCAGCAAATGTTCAAATTGGCCCATCGCTGAATGATAATCTTGTTGCAACAGACTTTCGATATTCACACTGTCCACTACTTTTTCATGGTGGTATTTAATATCATTCACTTGCCAGTGTTTAATATTACCGAAGTCGAGTGAATCTTGTAAAACCTGATAAAGTTGCGGAATGTTGCCCGGCCAACTCAGAGAACTTAAATAGCGCTTTACCTCTCGCGTTAGCGGAGGCGAAACTTCCTGATGTTTTGCATACTGAAAGTCTAACCAGGATTGACTTAAGGGGACAATATCTTCTTTTCGTTGCCGAAGCGGAGGCACACATATGCTATTTTTGATCAACGTATAATAACGATCGCCGCCCCATAACGCCGCCAGTTGTTCTGGCGTATAACGACTAGTAAACAAGAGGTGTTTAATCCCAAGTTGAGGTGCGGACAGCGCGCTAATCGCATCTTCAACCTCAACACTTTTTAAGCCTTCAATATTACTTAACAATACCGTATGCGGCCGTTCGGCAGCAATTTCTGCCAACTGTTCCAACAAACTATATTGCTGATCTTGACAATTGAATGCATAAAGACCTTGATCACTGCCCATCGAGAGCTCGTTCAGTAAACGGCCAAAAAATCGTTTTCCTACGCCTGCTTCGCCGAATAATAAGGTTGGCATCGGATGCTCAACCAGACGTTTGATACCGCTTAAGACAAGATTAGTTTCATCGCTGCTCGCAACCAAGCGACCTTCGCTAATTCCCAATTCAAGCTGAGATAAGTCAAAACTTGACTCTAGCCAATGCGCCGATTTAAACAGCATAATCGCGCCAGGAAGGTGAGAAAATAATACCGTTTCAGACAGCGGAATGATGTCAGCCATATAAACTCGACCACTCAGCTGAACTTCCACTAACTCACGTTTTCCAGAACCGCCACCGAACCAACGTTGTACACTAAAACCTCGTAAAAATCGGCCTACATCACTGTTTGTTAGAGACTGCGTGGAATCTGGGCAGGATTGTTCAAATGCCTGATTAAACTGTCGGATCTGACCTACCTTATCGATCAAGACCACCGGATAAGGCACATTGTCTAACAAAATTTGTACTTCTTTATGCTCAATTTCCGAAGGTAAAGCTGAAACAATACGCGCATCGGAAACGCCATTCACATAACGAAACTCACTCAGTAGTTGTTGCGTAAGAGAGAGTTCCATTTCAGCTAAATGTAAAAACAAATGGCCACTATCAACACTTTGCATCGCTTTTAGCGCCAATCCATGTTTTACCAATACTGTTAATACGGCACTAAAAACTGAGGTACTTTGCTCACAATTAAGTTCTATGCGCATAAAACGCCTACTACATCACCCCGTGGTTTGATACATTGACTGAGGCTCAAAAAAAAGCCACCTTCGTATTGTATTGCTTTCTGCTTAAACATCCGCGTTAACTGCAAAAAAGCTCTCCTATTCCTTAGTGACTTCAACATACTATTCGACTTAATGCGCTTATATGTGTTTAGTCTAACCAAAAAAGCTAGCTTAACCAAAGTGTCATTTGCTAATGAATTGGGTTAATTTGAGGCGTAAGCAATTTACTGCTCCAATATCGGTTAGATCAAGCGCTGAGGGCAACATTAATTCCAAGAGGGTGATTGCGCAATGGTTATTTGTGAATAACGATCGCCAATAAATGTAAGCTGTAATGAGGTGAGAGTCGAAAGGCTTGATGCCATCCCCAACGACTTCACCTAGGCCAGAATCATAACTGCTGCCTGAAGCCATATCCATGGCACAGTCAACTGAATATTCATGTAATTCGAATTACAAATCCTTAAACTGACTATGGAGGTCAAAGTTACGAGCAGTAACCATTTTTTCAACTTTACGTAAGCGTTGCTCAAATCCATCAAATTGAGAGTCGAGTTCTTTTAAGGCTTGACTTGGCGTTTCGCCACGTTGCCATACTTTCGATTTTACGGTGACCTCATCGTTAACTTTGGCGTCGACAGGCTGCTTGTCCAAAAATAGCCAAGCCGCGCCATATACAATTAAAAATAACCCAAAATTGGTAATCGCCAAGGTCACTGCGATGATTCGAATTAACCAAGTTTCAGCGCCTAGGCTATGTGCCAATCCAGCACAAACACCCGCAACTTTGCCTTTAACTGGATCGCGATAAAAAGGTCGTTCAAACATTAGCGGTCCCTCCAGTGCGGCACTCGCTCATCAAGAATACTTTCTAATGCGCTAATACGAGACGACATTTCTTTCGCTCGTGCCGCTATCGCATTCAGTTGCTCTCGCTCTTGTTCACTAATGCCGTGTTCCAGCTGACGTTTACTTTTATAATGCAAAATCAACCATAAGGGAGCAACTATCGCCATAAATAGTATTAACGGTGTGACTAATACAGTAAGCATACCCTCTCCCATTATTTAGCCAATTTTGCTTTTAGTTTAGCTAACTCATCGGCAATTTCCGCATCAGCGCTTAACTCAGCAAACTGCTTCGCTAAGTCTTGATTCCCCTCATCCGTGCCTAACACTTCCGCTTTAGCTTCTAGTTGATCGATTTTAGCCTGAAACTGCTCAAACTTCTCACGAGTTTTTAAGGCGCGATCGTTATCTAATTGTTGTCGAACCGCATGACGATTTTTTACCGTGGTTTGACGAGCTATCAATCCTGCTTGTCGATTACGAGATTCAAGCAATTTAAGTTCTAACTGCTCAATTTCTTGCTGTAGTTGTATTAAGCTATCATCCACTAAACCGAGCTCGTGTTGCTGAACCTTGATTGACTCTTGTAAATGTTTCTTTTCCACCAAAGCTAAACGGGCCAAATCTTCACGCTCGCGACTTAAAGCTAATTCAGCTTTCGCTTGCCAGTCGTCCATTTGCAACGCCAAATGTTCGATTTTTCGAAGCAATTGTTTTTTATCAGCCAAAACCTTTGCGGTACTTGCGCGTACTTCTACCAAAGTATCTTCCATTTCCTGGATGATAAGACGCAACATTTTTTGTGGATCTTCAGCCTTATCTAACATTGCACTAATATTGGCATTAATGATATCGGCTAATCGAGTGAACATACCCATGTGAATTCCTCATTCAGTAAAATTGGTCTATTGTTCTCTATCAAGACTCATACCAATAATTTAAACCATTGATATTAAAGGGTATAATCTATAGGTGACAGAAGTGACGACCAAAGATATAGTTAAATTAACCATCTATTAGTGAGAATAACCAATGGAAAGCCCCAGTTTACTCGGAAATAGTCCTAGTTTTTTGGAAGTACTCGACCGAGTGTCATTACTGGCGCCACTGAATCGTCCGGTATTGGTCATCGGCGAAAGAGGAACGGGTAAAGAACTAATTGCCGCTCGTATTCATTACCTGTCGGAACGCTGGGATAAACAATATCTAGGTTTAAACTGCGCCAGCCTCAATCCCAATTTAATCGAATCAGAACTATTTGGTCATCAAGCGGGGGCATTTACCGGTGCCACTCAGCAACGCCAAGGACGATTTGAACAAGCCAACCATGGAACGCTATTGTTAGATGAATTGGCGAATATGCCGATGGAAGTACAAGAAAAACTACTGAGAACTATCGAGTCAAACCAAATCGAGCGAGTTGGTGGCAATAAAAGCATCAACATCGACGTACGTTTAGTCTGCGCCACAAATCAAGATCTGCCCACCCTCGCCCAACAAGGACAATTTCGAGCCGACCTGTTAGACCGATTATCTTTTGCAGTCATCACTCTGCCTCCCTTACGCCATCGACCTGAAGACATTCTGCTACTGGCCAACTATTTTGCTTTAAAAATGACCCGTGAACTAAATCTACAATCTAAACCTCGATTCAGCCAAGCAGCGCAACTCAAATTGGAACAATATCATTGGCCTGGAAACATCCGCGAGCTAAAAAATGTGGTGGAACGAGCGGTGGTTGAAAATGGAGATCCCAAAGACTTAATTAACGACATAAACTTTGACGCTTTCGCGTCTCCTTGGCGTCCCAAGCAAGCTCCCCAAGCAACTCTAGAGGACAGTCACGACAGCACTGGATTTTACCAACAAGTCGCGACCTTCGAAAAAAAATTAATTACTCAAACGCTTAAGAAAAATCATTTTAAACAAACGCTTACTGCCAAATCTCTACAAATAAGCTACCATCAGCTAAGAGGATTAATTAAAAAGCATCAAATTAATACTCAAGCTTAGGTCTATCATTGGTTGAGATAAGCAGATGGTTAATGGTAAATTATCCCGCGGTTATCAGGATATCAGCTTTACATGAATGCATTTTTATACGGCACAATGATGTGCCTAAGCTTGCTGCTAGTCGGTTGTGAGCAACAACAAGACGTTAAAAAGCTAGGTTTAGTTTATTGTACCGAAACCGCACCTCGTACTTTTAACCCCCAACTCGAAAGCTCTATCAATGCGATTGCGGTCACTTCGCGGCATTTATACGACCGTTTAGTTGAAATTAATCCAATCACCCAACAATTGATCGGCGGGGTCGCCAGTAGCTGGCAAATTAGTGAAGATGGTCTGCACTATCGTTTCGATCTTAGGCAGGGGATCCATTTTCATCAAACCAAGTACTTCTCGCCAAGCAGAACGCTTAATGCCGATGATGTGATGTTAAGTTTTCAGCGAATTCTGGATCCCGATCACCCCTTATATAAACTGGTGCACGGTGACTATCCATTCTTCAATAATATTGGTTTCGCAAATAATATTCGTCAACTCCATAAGCTTTCGCAAAGCACGGTCGAGTTTGTTTTAAAAAAACCTGATGCTGCTTTTCTCGCCAGCTTAGCCAGTGACTATGCGGTGATACTATCCGCAGAATACGCTGATCACCTGCGACAACAGAATCAGTTAGCCTTAATCGACCAGCAACCAATCGGCAGTGGGCCTTTCTATTTCGCCAATCAGCGCAAAGATCACTTTATTCGTTATTATCGCCATTGGCGACATTGGCGAGGTGCCCCACCGATGCAGCAGTTGGTATTTGATATTACTCCAAGCTCATCGGTCCGTTTAGCAAAATTACTCACCGGACAGTGTGACATTATGGCGCAACCTGCCGCCAACCAGTTGCAAGTATTGAAACAACGCGATGACTTATTAGTTTCGGTACAAGCAGGGCTGAATGTCTCTTATCTGGCCTTTAATACCCAAAAACCGCCCTTTGCCGATGTGCGGATCAGACGCGACGTGGCAGGTTTAATTGATAAACAGCGTATTGTTGATTCCGTTTACTTAAATACCGCTGAGATTGCACATGGGCTACTTTCGCCTTCTTCTTGGGCTTATCGACGTGAAGCCCATTCACCCGCCCAAAATAACTTGGTTTATCCTTATGTGGAAAAAGCCAAACAAACCGCGATAGAGTTTTGGGTTTTAAATCAAGCCAAGAGTTATAATCCTCAACCCCGTAAAACAGCTGAACTGATCCGTAATGACCTGATCAGCGATGGGTACCAAGTCAATGTGCGTTTGATCGATTGGCAGGTGTTACGACGCCACCTACTCGCCGGACAAGCAAATTACGACCTACTGTTAGTTGGCTGGTCTAGCGATAACAGCGACCCCGACGACTTTTTTAGGCAACAATTTTCTTGTGATGCAATAGAACAAGGCTATAACTATAGCCGTTGGTGTAATGGTCAAATTGAAAGCTTAATAGAAGATGCAATCCGTTCACCGCGTTTAATTAACAGATTAAAAAACTATTACAAAATTCAAGAGATCATCGAACAAGACGTTCCAGTACTGCCCTTAACTCACGCCTTAAAGATGTATTCATACAGTGATACTCTTGGTGGTATCACTTGGAATCCATACGGTGGTGTGTCGTTTAACAACGCATACAGGAAGTAAGCCATGCTACGCTATTTAATACGACGAATTAATCTATTTATAATCACCTTTTTAATTATTAATTTAATTGCTTTTATGTTCCAACATAGTCAGTCACTGGCGAGTCCAGCCGAAGCCAAAAGCATTCAGCAATTCAGCCAATTTGTTTGGCATAATCTGAACGGTGACTTTGGCATATCGAGAGTCACTGGGAAGCCTGTTTTTGATCAATTGATTATTTTTCTACCCGCCACTTTAGAGTTATGTTTTACCGCCTTTATTCTGGCATTTCTAATCGGCATTCCTTTAGGAACCTTAGCTGGTATTTTCCATCAGCACTGGATCAGAAACGTCATTCTTAGCCTCACCATGATTGGCTACAGTATTCCGGTTTTTTGGTTAGCACTGTTATTAGTGATGAATTCTTCACTATTACTCGGATGGTTTCCTGTCTCAGGACGTTATGACCTGCTACTAGAGATCCCTCAAGTTACCGGATTTGGCATTATCGACGTATTCTGGTTACCACAACAGGCCCGCTGGCCAGCATTAATGAGTGTAATAAGTCACCTAATTTTGCCAACTTTAGTATTAGCAGTCGTACCAACCACCGAAGTCATCCGCCAACTCTCAAATTCGATGGCGAAAGTCATGAATGAAAACTACATAAAAGCTGCAGCGACCAAAGGTTTGTCCAAGAGTCAAATTGTGATCCGCCATGCGCTGCATAATGCTTTACCGCCCATTTTACCCAGTTTAGGTTTACAATTTGGTAATGTACTCACCATGGCAATGGTATTAGAAGTGGTGTTTGCTTGGCCGGGGATTGGCCGTTGGCTAATATCAAGCATCTACCAGCAAGATTATGCGGTGATCCAAGGCGGCATGTTAGCCATATCGACTCTCGTTATTGGCACTTTTGTTCTCACCGACTTATTTACCGTCTTGATCCACCCGCTTCGCCGAAGAGAAGTGTATGCTCAGCACTAACGTATTTTCTGAAACTACGGTTTCCAGCGCTCTACAAAGGGTTCTTAGTCGATTTCGTGATAATTCAATTGCGATGATTGGCTTTTGGGTATTCTTGATTTATATGGTCATCGCCTTGTTTGGTCCACTGCTCGCTCCCTATGCGTTGGACTTCCAGGGAGATAATCTAATGCAACCCCCGTCATGGAATCCAAGTGGCCATGTTGATAACTTTTTTGGGACCGATGATTTAGGTAGAGATGTATTTAGCCGACTCATTTACGGTTGTCAGCTTACCTTTGGCGGCGGATTATTGGTCGTCTGCTTCGCCGCATTTATCGGCATTCCATTAGGGGTATTTTCTGGCATGAGCCGCGGTGTAAAATCCAGTATATTACACCACTTAATGGACACCGCTTTATCCATACCCTCACTGTTAATCGCCATTATGGTGGTATCGTTCTTAGGGCCTGGATTACAAAATACTCTAATTGCGATTACCTTAGCTCAAATTCCGCAATTTATTCGTTTCACCTACATCGTTGTCTCAGCCGAGATCCAAAAGGAATACATCACAGCAATTCGTTTGGATGGTGCCACCCACTACCGGATCTTAAAAAACGGCGTGCTACCTAACATCGCCGATGCCATAGTATTTCAAATCAACCGTAGCTTTTCGTCTTCACTGATTGATATTACCGCCTTGGGATTTATTGGCATTGGCGCGCAAGCGCCCCTTCCTGAATGGGGAGCAATGCTCGGTAACAGTCATGATTTGTTATTTTCAGCCCCTTGGACTGTAACCTTACCAGGATTTGTAATCATGAGCAGTATTCTAAGCGTTAACTTGGTTGGGGAAGGCTTGCGTAAAGCGATGCTCGAGGGAGTCGATTAATGGCATTATTAGACATTAGAAATCTGACGATTGAAATTGATACTCCCGCAGGAATCGTCAAAGCAGTGGATCGAGTCAACTTAACCATTGCCGAGGGAGAGATCAAAGCTTTAGTTGGCGAATCCGGCTCAGGGAAAAGTCTGATTGCCAAGGCTTTACTTGGTGTGACCAAACCCAATTGGAAGATCAAGGCTGACCGGATGCACTTGGGCGATATCGACCTGTTATCGCTCAGTGCCCGCCAACGCAGAAAAGTACTCGGCAATGATATTGCAATGATTTTCCAAGAACCGAGCTCCTGCTTAGACCCTTCGGAAGAAGTCGGCAAACAGATCGAAGAAGCCATCCCTTGCCATAATATCAAAGGCGGCTTTTGGCGTCGTTTTCAATGGCGTAAAAAACAAGCGCACGCGCTACTCCATAAAGTGGGCGTAAAAGACCACCATAAAGTAATGCGTAGCTATCCTTACGAATTATCCGACGGCTTATGTCAAAAAGTGATGATAGCCATGGCCATTGCAGGTCAACCAAAACTACTGGTAGCAGACGAGCCTACCACCTCGATGGAAATTACCACCGCCAGCCAGATCCTGCGTTTACTCGACAAGCTCAATAAATTGAATAACACCGCGATTTTATTGATCAGTCATGATTTAACGACCTTAGCTGGCTTAGCCGATACCATTAGTGTGATTTATTGTGGCCAAATCGTTGAAGTGGGCAGCGCAGAGCAAGTTACCAATGATACTCGGCATCATTATACCTCGGCGTTATTAAACTCTGCGCCAAAATTTGACCATCCCTTCGAACACAAGAGCTTTTTACCTGGCTTACCAGGGTCGATCCCTGCGCTACAGCACCTGCCGATTGGTTGCCGACTTGGCCCTCGATGCCCTAAAGCACAACGAGAGTGTGTGATTCAACCTAAGTTGAAAAAGGTTAAAGGTCATCTATTTGCTTGCCACTACCCACTGAACATGGAACCAAAGGTCGTCTCTGATAATGGATAAATCAAAAATGGGGAACTTATTACAAGTTCGTCACTTATCACAACATGTTTATGTTCACAAAGGTTGGCTTAGTCGACAACGAGTATCTGCTATCGACGACATTAGCTTCGGCTTAAATATGGGCGAGAGTTTGGCGATTATTGGTGAAGCTGGCTCAGGAAAATCAAGCCTTGCCAAGGTATTGACCGGTATCAATAAACCGAGTCAAGGAGATATATTCATTCAGGGCGAAGCACTACAATTTGGTGATTATACACGTCGCTGTCGCTTAATTCGGATGATTTTTCAGGATCCCAGCAGCTCACTCAATCCACGTTCAAATATAGGACGCATTTTATCCGCCCCCTTAAGCTTAAATACCGAGCTTTCGGCTCAAGAGCAGCAACAAAAAGTAATGGCGACACTTCGATTAGTTGGGCTATTGGAAGAACATGCCGAATTCTATCCTAATATGTTATCCAGTGGGCAGAAGCAACGGGTTGGACTCGCAAGGGCTCTAATACTCAACCCTAAAATCATCGTGATTGACGAAAGCATTGCCGCACTTGATGTTTCAGTTCGCGCCCAAATAATCAACCTATTATTGGGCTTACAACGCCGTTTTGCCATCAGCTACATCTTTGTTTCAAACGACTTAGGCCTTGTACGCCACTTCAGTGACAAGGTACTGGTCATGCAACAAGGAAAAGCCGTTGAATTTAAAGACACCGAAGATTTTTTCACCCACCCAGAGCATGAATTAAGCCAACGCCTACTGTCGGCCTACCAAGATGCAATTCGCAAGTAAATCTTGGGCAGGTCTATAAAGCTCGGTCAGGGACTCACATTAGCGGTCGTTACGAAATAAAAGCCTTTCTTGAGCATCCATAATCCTTGTCATGGAAAGAGATTGCAGGACTTCTCTTTCAATCATGTCCATTAGAGGCTGGAGAGTAATTGGCAAGTCACTCCGTATCTTTTCCGCGGTAATATAATACGGCGCGCGCTGGCCATGGTATTCAACCACAGGTCCTATCTGTTGAAATTTAATGCCAAGTAAAGCCGTACTTCGAGCAAGACGAGGCTCCATCATGACATAAGCGTGCCGAACATGTTGTTGCTCAGCTAACACTGTTGCCGCTAAATACATGCTAGCCGTGATAAAAGGAAAACAACGTAATTCTTCTTCATACAATTCAGCAACGTTAATCCCGCCAATAGCTGAATCTTGAAACTTATCAGCCTTACGACGTCTAAAGGTTGAACGTAAGGCTAACCTTGATATTTCACAGATGTCTGCTCGGTCAAAGTTATCAGGATGCAACTTTTCATCGGTGATGGCACCTCGACAATACTTTTCTAGTGGTAACAATTGTGAACCAGAAGGGGCCACGACTCTCACCGTACTTGCATAACTATTGGAAGACAAATGACGAACTAAACAGTAATCAGAATATTCATCAAATTCGTCCCGCTCTTGCTTTAAGGCATTGACCGGCTCAAAATTTAGTTCCTCACAGTATACATCATGACGCAAACGATAAACTTGGTGCACATCTTCATCATTCAGCGCCACCATCGGCTTAAAGTAATTTTCGTAATGCCTGGCTATCTCAACGGCTTTTTTCTTCGCCATTTGCCGAGTCGCATTATTGCTGGGTAAACCGACGACTTTTCCTTTTATACTGGTCGCTAATATATTTTCTTTCAATGGCTAAATCCTTACTCCATTAAGTGATTTATGGTTTAAATAATTCAAACGCTTAGACATTGATACTACCTTACTTAATTGATGTATAGTTTTTTTTGACAACCAATAGGCTCAACTCAAATCGCTTCATCAATTGTTAAAAAACATAATAAATTGAACTTAATGTCAAGATAGGAACATCTAGTGAAGCACAGCCAATCTTTTAAAATGACTTTCCGGTGCTAACTTGAATCAAAAGAAAAAGGAACCGCTATTCGTCAACTAATCGACAACATCGCTTAATTGGAGTAACGGCTGGGGCGTAAATGAGAAAGGAGTGTTGGACTAGCTGCGTTTAACTAACTTGCGAGGAACGACTTCCACACCAGTTTGGTATTTCCCGCTGACCGCAGCAAAAGCCAGATATAAGATCTTTTCTGCAATGAGTTCGAGTTGTTGCGGCAACGATTGCACGCTAATGGTTAACATATCAAGTAAGGCGTGGTCACCAAAAGTCGCTAACTTAACCTTACTCGACAGCTCTGGATGGCTCACTAATACGTCCATCACACCTTCAAATAAAATATAAGACGTTGTCACAATACCTTCCGGTAATTGACCCTCTGCTAACCAACGATTAATAATGCTTCGGCCCTGTTCTCTGCTAAAACGATCACCATAACAGATCTGACTATCAACCTGAGGCTCGCTCTTAGTAATGGCAGCCAGAAAGCCCTGTTCCCGCTCTTTAGAAACGATTAAATCATACGATGCAGCCACTAAACCAACACTGTGACATCCTAATTCAATCAACGACCGAGTTAACGCTGCAGCACCGTCAAAATCTTCACTAATCACACTACAAAAGTGTTCATCGTTGAACATCCGGTCAACAGCAATAACTGGGACCCCTTGATTTTGTACGCTTAAGTAAAAATCATCAGAAGCGGGTAAACAGCTTGCGACAATCAGCACATCAATTCGCCGTCCAATCAAACTGCTCACCACAAGCCGTTCGTTATCTGCACTATCATCGCTACAACAAATAATAAAATGATAGCCTTGCTTTCGGGCATCTCGTTCAAGCAACTTAGCGAGTTTAGCGTAACTGCTGTTTTCCAAGTCAGGAACAATTAAACCGAAGGTTTTACTCGCCCCCCCTCTGAGTAGGCTCGCGGCATGGTTAGGCTGATAATCATGTTGCCGAACAATATCAAGTACCCGTTGTTGTGTCTTTAAACTAATCCGGTACTTATCTGCCTTACCATTAATGACGTAACTCGCCGTCGTTTTGGATACCCCTGCCAACGAAGCTATTTCATCTAGTTTCACACGTTTACCCTTTACCAATTTGCGAATAAAAAAGGATCGAGCGTGATCTTGATCTCTTTTTGTTAACAAATACTTTGAGAATAATTGCAACTCTAGCTGAATCGATTCAGTATGTCACCATTAGTTTGAATATAGCTCAATTAGCCAGTTCAAACTTTTTTTAAAACAATGGGCTGAATCGGTTCAGCTGATTAGCTTGCTAACCTATACTAAGTAGACTAACTAGTAAGTACCAAGATCATAGGAGTGATTCTGATGTTAACGCTTTCCCTAGAAAATATATGCCTTAATCAACAGGCGCAAGATAAGCAAGCAGCGATAAAAAAAATCGCAGCTGCGCTACAAGCAGAAGGCTTTATTCAAGCCAAATATGTCGAAGGCATGTTACAACGTGAGCAAGTTAACTCTACTTATTTAGGTAATGGTATTGCCATTCCGCATGGCACCACCGATACCCGTGACCAAGTCATCCAAACTGGTGTCTCGGTGCATCACTTTCCCGAAGGTGTTGACTGGGGGGATGGCAACATCGTTTATTTGGCCATTGGTATTGCTGCTAAGTCAGGTGAACACCTGATGATCCTAAAGCAGCTTACCAAAGTGCTTTCGGTGGATGGGGCAGAAGAGCTAATCAAGAATGCTAAAGACAGTAGCACCATTATGAATCTAATTAATGGTGATACCCAGTTAGAAATTGAATTTGATGCCTCACTCATCTTAGAAGATTTTCCAGTCCAAAGCATGGTACAGCTCAATGCCGTTGCCGCCGGCACTCTTAAAAATAAAGATTTATTAAACCAACAAGGTATTGCGACTAGCCTTGAACAAGCAGCGACCTACTTAGGTAACGGATATTGGCTGAACTGTGTTGCCAAAGGAGCGTTACGCAGTGGTATATGTGTCATCAAGGTACAAGAGCAATTCCAACATCATAATAAACCAGTAAATGGCTTAATCATGATCAGCGCCGCCAATGCCTGCTATCTACCAGCACTCAAATTTTTAGGTCAACAAGTCTATCAAGATCAATTAGCTGCTGTCGCAAAACTAAGTAAAGTCGAACTCATCACCAGCCTTACCGAAAATAAACTTGCCGGAGCCAATCCAGCGCAAAGTGATGGAAATGTTGCGATATTCCAAATCGTTAACCCACACGGTTTACACGCTCGTCCCGGCGCGTTACTCGTGGCAGAAGCAAAAAAATTCAAATCCAATATCACGGTGGTGAACGTCGATAGCGAAGCGCCAGCAGTCAATGCTAAAAGTCTAATGAAAGTAATGACCCTTGGCGTTAAATATCAAAGTAAATTGCAGTTCACTGCCGAAGGTGAAGATGCTCAAGAAGCATTAAAAGCCATCGGCGAAGCTATCGCGGCAGGCTTAGGAGAACTCTAAAATGAGTCAAGCTAAAGCAGTGTTATGTATCACCCTTAACCCAGCATTAGACCTGACGGGTTCATTAGAGAACATGACCGTCGGCAGTGTCAATAATGTCACTGAAGCAAATCTGCACCCTGCGGGTAAAGGCGTAAATGTAGCGAAAGTACTTGCAGACCTAGGCGCACAAGTCTGTGTTAGCGGATTTTTAGGGAAAGATAATGCCGCAGCTTTCGAATGCTTATTCGAACAAAGCCAGATCCGCGACGAGTTTATTCGAGTCGCCGGTGAAACGCGTACCAATGTTAAAATGGTTGAAGCAAGTGGCCAAGTCACAGACTTAAACTTTCCAGGTTTTAGTGTGGATGCAGCTGATCTATTAGCTTTTGAGCAATCACTTGAGCAACTATGTGAACAATATTCTCATGTAGTATTTGCGGGAAGTTTAGCCAAGGGCATAGAACTCAGCGATTTTGAAGCGTGGATTAATCTCGCCAAAAGCAAGGGATGTACGGTCTTAATTGATACCTCAGGGGCTGCACTGAATACAGCCATTGCCACCGCTCCCAACATGGTAAAACCAAACCAAGATGAGTTAGAAGACTGGTGTGGAACAGCATTAAACAGTATTGATAAACTAAAAGAAAAAGGCCAAGAACTTGCTGATTTAGGGATTGAGCACGTGCTGATTTCTCGCGGCGAACATGGCTCATTATGGCTTAACCAAAACCACTGGATGCAAGCCACGCCTCCATCAATGAATGTAGTCAGTACCGTAGGAGCAGGCGATACTTTTGTTGCCAGTTTCTGCTGGGGCTTACTCAATCAATCCAGCGCGAAAGAATTACTTCGCTTCGCCAGTGCCATGTCGTCTCTCGCGGTCAGTCAAACGAACGTTGGTTTGCCTAGCCAAGAAGCATTGGACTCGGTTCTGCAACAAACTACTATTACGCAAATGTAAACAGACCAAGGAATTGTATATGAATACCATTATTGTGACCGCATGCCCCAGTGGCATTGCAAATAGCATAATTACAGCCGGTCTACTCGAGCAAGCCACGAGAGAGAAAGGTTGGAAAAGTGTAATTGAATGCCACTCAACGGTTCAAGATTGCCAGCGCTTAGCTCCGGCAGATATTGATAGTGCAGAATTAGTGATCATTGTTGCTGACCCGCAGTGTTACGCTGATTTAGACTTGGCGCGTTTCAATAACAAAAATGCTTATCTAGCGTCAGCAAGCGAAGTCATCGATAACCCTAAAGAATTCTTGAGTGCAGCACAAAGCAGAGCAACCGCTTTTGTTGCACCTAAAATAGAAGCACAGGCACCCGCGGCATCAAGCCAATTGAAAGTGGTTGGTATTACCGCTTGTCCCACTGGTGTTGCACATACTTTCATGGCTGCAGAAGCACTTGAAGACTTTGGTAAGAAGCAAGGTTACCAAGTTAAAATTGAAACTAGAGGTTCAGTTGGTGCAAAGAACCAACTTAGCGAAGCTGAAATAGCTGAAGCTGATTTAGTTATTATCGCGGCCGATATTGAAGTTGATTTAGCGCGCTTTGACGGTAAAAAGTTACATAAAACGTCAACCGGAATCGCCCTGAAAAAAACCAAAGACTGCTATGCTACAGCCATCGCTGACGCTAAAGTTTACCAGCACTCAGCAAAATCAAGTAGCTCTGAAGGGGCTGCTAAAGCTGAAAAAACCGGTGCCTACAAACACTTGATGACGGGTGTATCACATATGCTACCGGTTGTGGTAGCTGGTGGTCTTTGTATTGCGCTTTCGTTTATATTTGGTATCGAAGCATTTAAAGAAGAAGGCACCTTAGCCGCAGCCCTAATGACCATTGGTGGCGGTTCTGCTTTTGCATTAATGATCCCTGTATTAGCTGGTTATATCGCCTACTCAATTGCGGATAGACCCGGTTTAGCCCCTGGTTTAGTCGGTGGTATGTTAGCAAGTTCAACTGGCGCCGGTTTCTTAGGTGGTATTTTAGCTGGTTTCATTGCGGGTTATTTAGCGAAATGGCTCATCGAAAATATTAAATTGCCAAATTCGATGGAAGCACTCAAACCCATTTTGATTGTCCCCTTCCTTGCGACCTTAGCGGTTGGCCTTATCATGATCTACGTGATTGGTAGCCCAGTAGCAGCAGCAATGACCAGTTTGACTGATTTCTTGAACAACATGGGTTCAACTAATGCGGTATTACTCGGTATCATATTAGGTGCAATGATGTGCTTCGACTTAGGTGGCCCAGTCAACAAAGCGGCATACACCTTTGGTGTAGGTCTATTGTCAACTCAAACCTACGGTCCTATGGCTGCCATCATGGCAGCGGGTATGGTTCCAGCCTTAGGCATGGGTTTAGCCACCTTCCTTGCACGTAATAAATTTATTGAAAGTGAGCGAGAAGCAGGCAAAGCCTCATTTGTACTTGGCCTATGTTTCATCTCTGAAGGTGCTATTCCATTCGCAGCGAAAGATCCAATGCGAGTGATTCCAGCATGTATGATCGGCGGAGCGGTAACTGGTGCCTTATCGATGTTATTCGGTGCGCAACTATTAGCGCCTCATGGCGGATTATTTGTACTCTTTATTCCAAATGCTATTTCACCCGTATTTCTTTACCTAGCTGCTATTGCGGTCGGTACAGCAATTACCGGTTTCGGATACGCGTTTGTTAAAAAATCGGATACGGCAATCAGCTAATTCTAATTCAACATGATTAGAATCACTGAGTGAAATCTTAAAAACGGAAACCCACATTGGTTTCCGTTTTTTTATGCTTCTTACAACACTTCATATGACAATTCCCATTAACACTAAATCCAGCAGCTAATAGGCATCAAACCGTTAGCAATAGCTCTGGTATTAAGACAGGCGTATCGAAACAACTTCTGGGGCTAGTATTATTTTACCTCAGCGATGAGGTATGACTTTGTTACGATAACTTTTAATCGAGTTTAGCTTGAACCACGATAGATAATAACATCGTGATTTAAGCACCTAACGAACCCGTTCTGCGCAAATCATCACTGTATTAAGCAAAACGAATAGCGAAAATTACCTGGAAATTTCAGCTGGAAGTGTAGAGGAAAATTAGCACTCTTGGCTTTTTAAAAGAGAAATTGCTTCGGTAGACTTGACTGCCTTACAAGGTCTCACATGACCCGAACTCGGAATACTGAGCCCGTGAAGCGTGATAACCAGCAAATTCTATTCGTTATTTTTTCATCCGTGTATTTAAAGCCGACGCCAGATCAGTTGATAGAAAACAAGCTTAGGTTGAAAAGAATTTAGCTCAAAATAAAGCGAACCAGTTGCTCCAAGGCAGTCACCGTAAAATAGCTTAAGGTCTGAGCGACGACAACTGATAATGAGACCAATCATGACTAAAGATATGAAAGGTCTCGAGCCTCAACTGATTACGTAGTATGAGCTACTACATATGAGCCAGCGTGACGCTCCGCCTCTAAAACGCCTTAAATTGCAAAACAACGGTATCGCTTAACCACTGACCTTGAACCGGTTCATTTGCTGGCTTAACAAATTCGCTAATTCTAATGCGGAGTGGGCGTCTGCTTGTGACTCCGTCGAATTTTCTAAGTTTAGTTTAGTTTTATCTGCTAATTCTGTGAGGTTACGGTTAATATCTTCGGTCACATGGCTCTGCTGCTCTGTCGATGCAGCTGTAGAAGCAGATACCTCTGACACCTTAGACGTTGACTCAAGGATTTGCGTTAATGCTTGCTGGGTTTGTCCAGCAAGTTCAACCGTACCTTCAGCGTCAACCGCGCCCTTATTAATTGCTTCAACCGCTTGAGTCACGCCACTTTGCAAGGCTTCTATCATTTTTTGAATATCTTCAGTGGATTGTTGCGTTTTACTCGCCAAGCTTCTGACTTCGTCAGCGACCACCGCAAAACCTCTTCCTTGTTCTCCCGCTCGCGCAGCTTCAATCGCGGCATTCAGTGCCAACAGGTTAGTTTGCTCGGCAATTCCACGGATAACATCGAGTACCGAAGCAATACGATCAGAATCCTTGGAAAGAAGCTCAACCACATTAGCTGCGTCTTGAACAGATGTTGACAATAAGGTGATATGTTCAACAGATTGTTGAGTAATATTTTGTCCCTGCACTGTTTGCGCATTAACCGTATTAATTTCCTCCGCGGTGTGGCCCGCATTACTGGCCACCTCTCTGATGGCAGCGGCCATTTCTGTTACTGCCGTTGCAATCATTTCCACCGACTGGTTTTGCTCCAAACTCACTTCTGCTGTTTGCTGTGATTTATCATTTAGGCTGCTAATCGATGAACTTAAATCATTGGCCTGTGCTCTCACTGAACTGATCAATCTATCTAACAATTCGACAAATTGATTAAAACTATTCGCTAATCCCGCGATTTCATCGCGACCTTTAACCTCCAATCGTTGCGTCAAATCGCCCTCGCCTTGAGAGATATCCCGAATTCTTGATGTCACCACATTAATCGCGTCAACTAACATTTTAGGGCCAAAATAGGCTAGTAATACCGCCAAAATAACAGAAGAAATCCCCACAAAGCTCAATACATTCATGTTTGTATCTACAGCAACGTCCGAAGCTTGATTAATATCATCAGCAATCGCTTCAGCGGCTTCGGTCGCAACATTGTATAATTCCCGCAAATTTTGAAAATGCTCATAGCTGGCTTTCTGACTTAGAGCTTCCGCATCAGCCAGCTGATTTGCTTTCAGCAATGAGAAGACTTGCAAGCTAGTTTGTTTCCAAAGCTTATACCTTTGGTCAAAGTTCTGAAGCCCTTGATTCGCCTGAGGATAATCAGCTAATAAAGCTTGAAATTTGTGCATTCGATCTTCGGCTTGTTGCGCGTTTTCATTAAAATCATCTAAATATTGAGCAAGCTGATCACTTGACTTCATTGCTTCGAGTTCAGCTACCCGAGCCTGATATAGATCCCGATCAGCGTTAAGTACCGAAGACATAGCCGGGAGAATCTTTCCACCAAGAGCATCTAAACTTTCAGAAGTTTTTACACCCATATTCATACCAATTAGCCCAACAACAACCAGTAAAATGGCATTCACCACAAACACTAATGAGTATTTAAACCTTAAGCTTCCAAAATTCATTTCATTACCCCTTATCCACTCTCTTCCCTAATCTATGCTGAATAATATTTATTATTTTTTAACAAGATTATGATTAAAAGATTTAACTATCATCACATCCAACATCATAAGATAAAATTTGACGCCCACGCCTTACCCTCATTAAACCCTCGCTAATCTACTTCTAAGCATATGGTCATTTTTTAACAGATAAAAAGATGGATAAAATGTAGCTAACTAAATTATAGGCAATAACAAAAAGCTAGGATAAAAAGATAGTTTGATATCAGGATAGTTATCCATGAAAATCATGTGAAAAACCAAAATTTATGTTTAAATCCCTTCATTTTCAACAAACTAGCCTCCTGTATTGTTTGATTAGTTATTTTCAAAATAAACGGCTTAATTCACATTTTTTATTTAAAATAATTAGCATAATTCACTTCGAAACAATGAAGGTTATCCTTTGCATCATTTTAAAAATTAATTTTAGATGTCAAAATTTTAGGTAGAGAACAAACTCAACAATAATCATATTTATCTACAATTGAAATCATCAAAAGAGTCAAGGGAATTAACAGAGTTAATCAAGACATTTACAACTAAAGAAACCTTTCCTTCCGCCAATAAAACGCAACAACCAAGACCTTTTTTACTCGGCGCATGCTAGCTATCAAAGCGCTTCCGTCACCTATACAAAAATCGAAGAGCCTATTTGTGCTTCTCTTTAATTTGTAACGATTATCCGCAAAACCATTCATTAGCCAATCTAATCCATAAGGCGTTTAAATTAGGTTGTACCACTATTTGTTTATTTTTAAATTAGCGTATCTTATCCAGCATTCATGCATACCACCATTTAAGTAGGGAGAGAACCATGGCTTTTCGTTTTCCTGATACATTTCTATGGGGCGGAGCAACCGCAGCTAATCAAATTGAAGGCGCCTATAACGCCGATGGCAAAGGACTGTCAACATCAGACATCCAACCGTATGGCACCTTTGGTGAATTAAAGCCTCGAGTTGAGGGAGACTTCAACATAAAAGACAACGCCATTGATTTTTATCATCGCTATCCCGAAGACATCGCATTGTTTGCCGAGCTTGGTTTCAGCTGTTTTCGCTTATCCATAGCCTGGAGTCGGATCTTCCCCAAAGGCGACGAGCTAGAGCCAAACCAGCAGGGGCTCGAATACTACGACAAAATTTTTGATGAATTAGAAAAACACAACATCACTCCACTGGTAACCCTCTCCCATTATGAAATGCCTTTACATCTCGCTCAGCATTATCAGGGCTGGACCAACCGAAAACTCATTGAGTTCTTTGAACGTTATTCAAGCACTGTTTTCTCTCGATATGGTGATCGGGTTAAACATTGGCTAACCTTCAATGAAATTAATATCACGCTACATGAACCTTTCACTGGAGCCGGCATTCCGCGAGGAACAGATCCACAAAACCTTTATCAGGGGATCCACCATCAACTGGTCGCCAGCGCAAAAGCCGTGAAAGCCTGCCATCAACTGGTCCCCAATGGAAAAATTGGCAATATGATGTTAGGCGCAATTCAATACCCTCTCACCAGCCATCCAGATGATATCTTCGAAGCCTTACAACAAAATCGAGAATGGTTATTTTTTGGCGATGTCCAAAGCCGTGGTTATTACCCAAGCTACATTTGGCGAAAATTCAAACAAATGGGCGTAAAGCTAGACATAACCGAAGCTGATAAAGAAGCCTTAACTGAGACCATTGATTTCATTTCCTTTAGCTACTACATGACGGGATGTGTCAGTGTTCATCAAAGTGATATGGCCTTTACTGATGAAGATATACTCAAAATGGGCTGCAATCCTTATTTGGAATCTTCAGACTGGGGTTGGCAAATTGACCCCAAAGGGCTCCGCATCGTGCTAAACCTCCTCTATGACCGCTATCAAAAACCTCTATTCATTGTCGAAAATGGACTTGGCGCAGTTGATACGGTCAATGAAAATGGACAGATAGAAGACGACTATCGAATAGACTACTTAAACGACCACTTATATCAGGTGGGTGAAGCCTTACAGGACGGCGTGGAGATCATGGGTTACACCAGCTGGGCTCCAATTGACTTGGTGAGTGCCTCAACCGCACAAATGTCTAAACGTTATGGTTATATCTATGTCGATAGTGATGACCAAGGGCAAGGGAGTCTATTGAGAAAGCGCAAAAAAAGTTTCTTTTGGTATCAAGATGTAATCCAATCGAAAGGAGAAAACCTTACTCCCCCAACAAAATAACAAGCAAATCATCGCTTCAATGTGAGTCGCACTCACCATCACTCTATATAAACGACGCCAGATAATTATGACGTCGTTTTTTTTATTCACTGACTTGAGAAGCAGCATTCAGCAAACCAGTGACATCACACCCGAAGGACCTCTGCCGCTCAAGAGCTAAGTTTTCCCCAAGCACACTGTTCCAGCAGCCTAATCTTTAAGGGTCAAATCAGCATTTAATTGTTCTGCGGACTCTCCCGCCAAATTGTACAATTCGCGTAACTCAATGAAGTTTTGATAGCCTCGATTCAGACTCAATTGCTCAGCCTTTGTTGATTGACCTGAATCCAACAAGTAAAATACCTCCGAACTACTTTGTTGCCAACGCGCGAAGTACGTTTCAAAAACCTCCAATCCTTGTAAAACTTCAGGAAAATCTCTTAGCAATATCAAAAAATTCAGCATTCCTTGTTTCGCTTGTTGGGCATGCTGATGATGAATATCCACATAATGTTGCTGCTGAGTACTTGCTAATGAAATCGCTTCTAACTCTGCCGTTCTCGCTTGATAAAGATGTCGGTCAGCATTTAAGATCTCCTGCATCGCTGGTAGCAATTTGGCCTCAAGTACATCTATCGACTTGCTATACCGAACGCCGACATGACTGAGGATTAACAACACCATGCTCACAAGCAAAACGTTGATCACCAAAACTAATCCATACTTGAATTTTTTAGCGTCTAAATCCATACGGTGCAGCTCCTCTCATATTTGATAAGCCAAGTAGCGTCAACAGATAAGCTGAAAGGGGCCTATCCAGCTTGAGTTCGGTTGTTAAACGATAGCTAAATTTATCAAAAATAGACTCAAAACATTGAACCTTATCGTCAACAAACTAAGCTGGCGGTCGCCTTAGTTCCGCAACTAAACTCTGAACCGATTCAGGCGCATCCTGCGTACAATGATGCACCAAGAAAGCCACCGCAAAATTACTTAGCATTCCCAGTGCGCCAATTCCCTCTGGTGAGATCCCAAACCACCAGTACTCTGGAACATTAGCCGTCGGCTCAATAAATTTGAAGTAACTAATATAAGTAAGCGTCAAACTCATCCCAACCAACATACCGCTCAACGCACCCAGCCGATTCATCTTCTTAGAAAATATCCCCATAACCATAGCTGGAAAAATAGAACAGGCAGCTAAACCAAACGCATAAGCAATAACCTCTGCAACCAAAGCTGGTGGATTAACACCCAAATATCCAGCGGTTAAAATTGCCGCGCAAACACTCATTCGCGCCCACTTGAGCTCTTGCTTATCAGTTAAATCAGGTTTGATTATGTGTTTGCCGAGATCATGAGCAATGCTACTTGCAATAACCAGTAATAAACCTGCAGCAGTTGACAAAGAAGCTGCCAAACCTCCCGCTGCTACCAAGGCGATAACCCAATTGGGCAAACTCGCCAGCTCTGGGGAGGCTAATACCACCATATCTTGATTAAGATAAACTTCATTGCGCTCATCACCACTATAGAATAAATGCTCGTCACCATTAACGTCCTGCCATTCAACAAGCCCCGTTTGTAGCCAGTTATTCAACCACTGTGGTTCTTGCGAAACCTCAAGTTGCAGCGGCTTCTGGGGATTAATCGACTCGATGATATTTAACCTGGCAAAAGCAGCTACAGCGGGGATTGCAGTGTAAAGCAGCGCAATGAAAACCAGGGTATATCCCACAGATGAACGGACTTTTTTGACCCCAGAAACGGTAAAAAAACGGGTAATTATATGCGGTAAACCAGCAGTCCCCATCATTAAGGCCAGTGTAACAAAACCAATATCGATCAATGATTTATGACCACTGGTAAACGAAGCAAGACCGAGTTCAAGGGATAAAATATCTAGCCTATCCAGAACATACTGTTCTGGTTGTCCAAGTAAGTGGCTACCTAAACCCATTTGCGGTAGATACTGGCCAGTTAAACTAAATGAGGTGAGAAATGCGGGGACTAAAAAAGCAAAAATAAGTAAGCAGTACTGAGCAACTTGAGTATAAGTCACCCCTCGCATGCCTCCCCATACGGTGTAGATAAACATAATCACCATCCCGAGCAACACGCCAAGATTCATGTTTACATCTAAAAACCGAGAAAACACCAGACCAATACCCCGCATCTGTCCCGCGATATAGATAAATGAAATAAACACAATACAGATAACCGCCACCAGCCGAGCTATACGCGAGTAATAACGTTCGGCGATGAAATCCGCGATCGTTATTTTTGCAAATAGCCGTAGGTAGGGCACTAAACAGAGCGCTAATATGACATAGCCACCGGTCCACCCCATCAAATAAATACCGCCATCATAACCAGCAATAGAGATGAGCCCAGCCAAGGATAAAAACGAAGCCGCAGACATCCAACTGGCCGCCGTAGCAATACCATTAGTGACCGGATGAACCTGCGCACCAGCGAGGTAAAACTCGCGCGTCGTATTGGCCTTAGTCCAAATAGCAATGATCATATAAGAGGTAAAACTACAGCCTATAAATATAAAGACCCAAGTTTGAATACTCATTTTCGCCCAACAAGCCGTGTTCTACACGATGATTTTAAATTGGCAAACATGGTTTGATGTCTCACCAATAAAACACGGCATTCGTTAATAATTTGTTAAAAAATAGAGCTTAATCGAAGGCTTGAAACTTAGACTTTGGTATATTGTAGCTTAGCTTGCCCCATAGACCGCACAACTTGGAATAACAAAAAACACAACTCATTGTTTTTTATATCCAATTTATAAAATATAAGCTAACTAATTCTTTAGTCTAAATGCTTACTTCAACGGTTAATATTGGAGCGCCGCAATGCTTAGAGAAAGGTAAACTACATTTTCTTCTATTTATTTAAGGCATAAAAAAAGCTCTCGCAAAGCAAGAGCGAATGGAAACGTGCTTTTTGTAAACCTTCAACACTACTCCCCTCGATGCAGTGCTCGCCGACCAAAGCTGGAAGGTTTAAGCCACCCCCTAAAAATAACATAGCAAACGCTCATGGCAACATTTTATTTACAATAATTTAACGTTATTTGAGCTATATAACATCGTGACTAAGTGAATCACCCGATCGATTTCATTGTTCACAGCGTATAAAACGTCAGTGAAAGGCACACATGAACTTGTCAAGAAAACGATGAAATTGTTGGTTTAAATTTAGTACAAGGTTTCTCTGGTTCAATCATATATGCAACATCATCCAGTAATATACCTTGCAACACACAAACAATAGGACTTAAATATCGGTTAAATCTTACGCTGTTAGTCGCCGTTGCTTCACCAGCGATGACATCAATAATGGCCGATTAGCTGGACTGTTTTTCATCTTCGTATGGTCTTAGCAGCAAACCTTGGTGCATTGAAACATCAGCGATTTGTTACAAAAAAATGCTTATTTTTTATTAATTTATTTTTGTCATGGTATAAACTTACTTTAACGCTTCATCAAATTTATTGTTTCTAAATACTATCTGTTATCAAGATAGCTTGTTTTAGGGGGCCTAGGCTATGAGTATTTTTGACCACTATCAACAGCGTTACGAGCAAGCTCAGGAAGAAGAGCTCACGCTCAATGAATTCTTAACTCTATGTAAAAATAATCCCAGCACTTACGCCAGCGCAGCAGAGCGTTTACTGATTGCCATTGGCGAACCCCAAATGGTAGATACTTCCAAAGATCCACACCTCAGTCGGTTATTTTCGAATCGAGTAATTGCTCGTTATCCAGCCTTTAAAGAGTTTTACGGCATGGAAGATAGCATTGAGCAAATCGTCTCTTACCTGAAGCACGCCTCTCAGGGATTAGAAGAACGTAAGCAAATACTCTACTTACTCGGTCCTGTTGGCGGGGGTAAGTCATCGCTTGCCGAAAAACTTAAAGCTTTAATGCAGCTCGTTCCCATTTATCGGATTAAAGGTTCTCCAGTAAACGATCATCCTTTCTGTTTATTTGATGCGAATGAAGATGGTGACATTTTACAGCGAGAATACGGGATTAATAAACGCCATTTAAAAACGATTATGTCACCTTGGGCCGCAAAACGCCTTCAGGAATATAACGGTGATATTAGCCAATTCACAGTGGTAAAAAGTTTCCCATCCATCCTTCAACAGGTGGCTATCGCTAAAACCGAACCAGGAGATGAAAATAACCAAGATATCTCATCCTTAGTGGGCAAAGTCGATATTCGTCAACTAGAACACTATGCGCAAAATGATCCCGATGCCTATAGCTTCTCCGGCGCTTTATGTCGAGCCAATCAAGGTTTGATGGAATTTGTTGAAATGTTTAAAGCCCCTATCAAGGTATTACATCCGTTGTTGACAGCAACCCAAGAGGGGAACTTTAATGGTACCGAAGGCCTATCGGCAATTCCATTTGAAGGCATTATCCTCGCTCACTCAAACGAATCAGAATGGCAAAGTTTTAGAAACAACCGCAACAATGAAGCATTTTTAGACCGTGTTTACATTGTGAAAGTGCCCTACTGTTTACGAGTCAGTGAAGAAATAAATATTTATCAAAAACTATTAGATAATAGTGAGTTAAATACCGCTAAATGTGCCCCTAGCACCTTAGAACTGTTAGCCCAGTTTTCAGTCTTATCGCGATTGAATGACCCCGAAAACTCTAGTATTTACTCTAAAATGCGGGTATACAACGGAGAAACTCTGAAAGACACCGATCCGAAAGCGAAGTCTTATCAAGAATACCGGGATTTTGCAGGGGTGAATGAGGGAATGGAAGGTCTATCGACGCGCTTTGCCTTTAAAATTTTGTCGCGCGTATTTAACTTTGACACCACCGAAGTTGCAGCAAATCCAGTCCATTTATTCTATGTCTTAGAACAACAAATTGAACGCGAGCAATTCAGTCAAGAGCTGGCCGATCGCTACCTCGAACATTTAAAAGGCTACTTAATTCCTAAATATGTAGACTTTATTGGCAAAGAAATTCAAACCGCTTATCTCGAATCTTATTCCGAATACGGGCAGAATATTTTTGACCGCTATGTCATTTATGCTGATTTTTGGATCCAAGATCAAGAATATCGAGACCCAGACACCGGACAGTTATTTGACCGAGCAGCCTTAAACGCCGAGCTTGAAAAAATTGAAAAACCCGCAGGGATTAGTAACCCTAAAGACTTCCGTAACGAAATCGTTAACTTTGTATTAAGGGCTCGAGCCAGCAATGATGGCAAAAATCCAAGTTGGACCAGTTATGAAAAACTGCGTACCGTCATTGAGAAAAAAATGTTCTCTAATACCGAGGACTTACTACCCGTTATTTCTTTCAATGCTAAAACCTCCGTTGATGACCAACAAAAACATGACGACTTTGTTGACCGTATGATGGAGAAAGGGTACACCCGGAAGCAAGTACGCTTGTTATCTGAGTGGTATTTACGCGTTCGTAAATCTTCATAGATTTGATGGAGGGCGTCAATGGCTCATTTTATCGATCGACGTTTGAATGGTAAAAATAAAAGCGCGGTGAACCGCCAGCGCTTTATTCGCCGCTATAAAAGTCAAATTAAGCGGGCGGTGAATGACGCCGTTAATCAACGTAGTATTCAAGACTTAGAGAACAGCGAAAGCATTAGTATTCCGCATAAAGATATTAGTGAACCATTTTTCCATCAAGGCGAAGGAGGCCATCGTCAGCGAACTTTACCAGGCAATGACCAGTTTGGAACCGGAGACAAAATAGACCGTCCAATGCAAGAGCAAGGCGGCGGTTCAGGTGATGGTGAAGCCAGTGATCAAGGCGAAGGCACTGAAGAATTTCAATTTACCATTTCCAAAGATGAATATTTAGATATTCTATTTGACGACTTGGAGCTCCCCAATCTGCAGGAGACCGATGTAGACAGCATTGTTGAATACCGAACTGCTCGCGCTGGCTATACCAATGACGGTGTGCCTGCCAATATCAATATTGTGCGATCCTTGCAAAACTCTTTGGCTCGAAGGATGGCTATGGGGGGGGATAAACGTAAGCAACTTAAACAGTTAGAACAGGAACTTGCAGAAAAAATTTTAGATCCACTCGTAAACCAAAGAGTAATAGAACAATTAAAACAAGATATCGCTAACTTAAAAAAACGTTTAGCAAAGATCCCTTTTATCGATACTTTTGATCTTAAATTCAACAATTTTGCGAAATACCCCGTACCGAGTACTCAAGCCGTTATGTTTTGTTTGATGGATGTTTCAGGTTCGATGGACCAAGCAACCAAAGACATCGCCAAACGATTCTATTTACTCCTATATCTATTCTTAACTCGTAGCTATAAAAAGATAGAAGTGGTGTTTATTCGCCACCACACTCAAGCAAAAGAAGTTGATGAACATGAGTTTTTCTACTCTCAAGAAACCGGAGGCACGATTGTTTCTAGTGCGCTGACTTTAATGGATGACATCATCAAAGCGCGTTACCCCAAAGAGCAGTGGAATATCTATGCGGCTCAGGCATCAGATGGCGATAATTGGGCCGACGATTCACCCAAGTGTCGAGAATTGTTGGAAAAAACGCTACTTCCACTCAGTCGCCACTATTCGTACATAGAAATCACCAATAGAGCCCATCAAAGCTTATGGCATCAGTATGAGCAACTCAGTGAAATCTTCCCAAACTTCTCTATTCGTCATGTAAAAACGGCCGAAGAAATTCTGCCAACCTTTAGAGATCTCTTTAAAAAAGCCACAGCGTGAGGCCCACATGAGCAAAACTAAGATGTTGCCCGATGGACCAGATTGGACCTTCGAGATGCTAGAAAGCTATCATCAAGAAATAGCCAAGGTAGCTGAACATTACCAACTAGAGACCTATCCAAATCAGATTGAAGTCATCACTGCCGAACAAATGATGGATGCCTACTCCAGTGTCGGTATGCCAATCGGCTACCACCATTGGTCTTACGGCAAAAAATTCATTCAAACCGAACAAACCTATAAACGGGGACAAATGGGTTTAGCTTATGAGATTGTGATTAATTCCGATCCTTGTATTGCTTATTTAATGGAAGAAAACACCATGCCTATGCAGGCTTTAGTGATCGCTCACGCCTGTTTCGGTCATAATAGTTTTTTCAAAAATAACTATCTCTTTAAAACTTGGACCGATGCTAGCTCGATTATTGATTACTTAGTTTTCGCAAGAAACTACATTAGCAAATGCGAGGCTCGTCATGGCGTAAATGCGGTTGAAGATCTATTAGATTCCTGTCATGCATTAATGAACTATGGAGTTGACCGCTATAAACGCCCGAGCCCGATATCTATGGAAGAAGAAAAACTACGGCAGGATTCCAGAGCCGAGTATTTACAAAGTCAAATCAATGAGCTGTGGAAAACCATTCCAACGAAACAAAATAGTGATCCCCAAGCTAAAGGTCGTTTCCCGGTATCACCTGAAGAAAATATTTTGTACTTTGTGGAAAAACACGCACCTCTATTGGAAACGTGGCAACGAGAAATAGTTAGGATCGTGCGTAAAATTAGTCAATATTTTTATCCTCAGAAACAAACCCAAGTGATGAATGAGGGTTGGGCTACCTTCTGGCACTATACCATCACCAATCACTTGTTTGATCAAGGCTTAGTCAGTGAACGATTTATCTTAGAAATATTACATAGTCACACCAGCGTAATATTGCAACCCAACTATAACAGCCCATACTTTAATGGCATAAACCCCTACGCATTAGGCTTTGCCATGATGACTGATATTCGTCGGATCTGCGAGTCTCCAACGGAAGAAGATAAACGCTGGTTTCCAGATATTGCCGGGAAAGATTGGTTAACAACCTTACACTTTGCAATGCGCAACTTTAAAGATGAAAGTTTTATCAGTCAGTTTCTATCGCCTAAAGTCATTCGCGATTTAAAACTATTTACGCTTGATGACAATGAACATAAACCTTATTTAAAGGTAAAAGCAATACATGATGATCAAGGCTACCAGCAAATTCGAGAAGCGCTCAGCTCACAATATAACCTAAGTAACATCGAACCAAATATTCAAGTATATAATGTTAACTTACGGGGTGACCGTTCACTAACCCTTCGCTACGTTCCTCATCAGGGCATTCCTTTAGCCAAAAGTAAACATGAGGTACTCAAGCATCTACATCGATTATGGGGCTTCGATGTAATACTTGAACAAGTTGATGAACAAGGAAAAGTAAAGCAAATTGCACGCTGCCCTAATCCAGAATAGCTACAAAAGGAATGGGCGACATATATTCTAAGGGGAATTAGCTTCAGCAAAAATAAATTTATTCCCGACCTCACCAGCAATTAAGCTTTTAAGGTCTGTTTTTATTCAAGATAAAAATTTTAATCTCTACAAGCGGTATCAAGCAAAGCAAACAAATACCGCTTTAACAGAGTATACGGCCCAACTGGCAATGTATAAACGTATAAGCCCCCTACTCCCTAGAGTGCGTGACTGCGGTCAGTAGAAACCGAGAAACCGTTTGATGGCTAGAATTAAAAGATTAACAGGCTGAATAAAACTGGTATTTCAAGCAACAAGCCCCTCAAAATAACGAAGCATTAAGTAACAAATGGCAATAAATCGAGGCCACGTAACCCAGCGCAATCACCGGACTCCAGCGCAGGTGGCTAATAAAACTATAGTGACCACGGGCTTGCCCCATCAGCGCCACACCCGCAGCAGAACCGATAGATAATAAGCTTCCCCCAACCCCAGCAGTTAAGGTCACCAATAACCACTGTCCCAACACCATATTGGGCTCCATAGTGAGGACCGCAAACATGACTGGAATGTTATCCACAATTGCACTCAACACGCCAATCGCAATATTTGCGTGGGTTGGCTCCCATCGCTGATACATCAGAGAAGATGCCATCTCCAAATAACCAATAAATCCAAGCCCTCCGACGCAAATAACCACCCCATAAAAAAACAACAAGGTATCCCACTCGGCTCTAGCAACCCGGTTGAATATATCAAAAGGCACCACACTACCAAGAGCTTTTAAGCGTGCATCATCTCGTTGAGCAATCGCATTCACCGCTTTTTTATGTAAGCTAGAAGCTAAGGTTTTACGTAAAAAGAAGCCAAAGAACTGCAGATAACCGAGCCCCATCATCATGCCTAACACAGGCGGCATATGGAATAGACTATGACCTAATACAGCAGTAGCAATCGTCACCAAAAACAGCAGTACAATTCTTTTTGCGCCACGTTTTAGCTCTACCGTTTCATTTTCAGCTTCCACAGAGTCTGCTGAAACAAACACCGACATGATGATGGCAGGAATCAAAAAATTCACCATCGAAGGTAACAATAAGTCAAAAAACTGAGAAAAATGAACCAATCCTTTTTGCCACACCATCAGCGTTGTAATATCACCAAAGGGACTAAAAGCGCCTCCCGAATTGGCACCAATCACAATATTGATGCAGGCTAAATTAATGAATTTGCTATTGCCATTAGCCACCTTCATGACTACTGCGCACATTAACAAAGCCGTCGTCAGATTATCGGCGACCGGAGAGATCACGAAGGCCAAACTTCCCGTTAGCCAAAATAATTGACGATAACTGAGCTGCTTACGAACCAGCCAGGCTCGCAGTACATCAAACAGCCGCCGCTCTTCCATCGCATTGATATAGGTCATCGCCACCAACAAAAACAGCATCAACTCAGAAAACTCAAGTAAATTGTGCCTGAAAGCCTCAGTGACGAGGTGCTCTTGGCCAGAGCCTCGATAATAGATAGCAATTAAAAACCAAATTAAGCCTGCAGCAACCAATACTGGCTTAGATTTTCGTAAATGAATCACCTCTTCGCTCATCACCAATAAATAGGCAACAATAAAAATAACCAAGGCGCCATAACCTAACCATGAATCGACCAAATTACCATTTTCAGCGGCATTTACAGTTAAAGAAAAAACACATAATAGCAAGAATAAAGGGGCCCGCATCCAATCCAACTCCTAAGTGAAACCGAATATATTCAAAAACTTAACGGCCGTAGCTCAAAGCTACCGGACTACGATGGTTATTCATGGCATGTTCAGCTTTCATCAGTAATTGTTCAACAGTCATCACGGAACTATCGATACAAGCCACCCCAAATCTCGTTTCCAGTTGTAAGTCCTCAGCAAAGCGACTCCAAAATTCTGTACTCAATGCAGTCTGCATACGTTCTGCGGTATCGAGCGCTTGATAAAGGCTTGTCTCAGGTAAACCAATAACAAACTTGTCTTGTTGATAACGAGCGATTAGGTCTACTTTTCTAATCTTAGGATGCAATAGGTTTACCATGTTAATCAGAAGTTTATCGGCTTCTTCTTGCCCCAGCGTATCTTGGTAGTTAAAAAAATGATTAATTTTTATTAAGATGACAGAATAAGCATTTTGATAACGAGAGCTTCGTTCGATTTCTGTCTCGGAGAATCGTTTAAAACAGGTCTCATTTGCTAAGCCAGTTACGGGATCAACGTCTACTACTGGCGATAATGATTCATCATCCGCAGCTCTAGCGAAATACTGTTCGCTAAACAGTTGTAATCCCTGTTCAGCAATATATTGATTACGCCATAATTTATGCAATAAAAAGATCCCGACAAGCAACAGCACATAAACTAAACCCATGGTTGAAAGTATCGAATATGCCCATTGGCCCAAGTGCAGGGAAGAGGCCTGAAAATCGGTATATACCACAAATCCGCCAGCAATACTTATCATGCTATGTGCCAATACTATTGGTATATAAATAGCTGTGAGTAACACCGGTAAACTAAAAATCAACCAGAAAGGTAAAACAAGGACAGAATGGTTAAAGAGTAATAAGCAGAGCAACAGGCAGTGCTGGCAGAACATCGCAAGGACAAAAGCCGATACCTCTTTTACGCTAAGGAGCTGCTGACCAAACCAGCCTAATATAACTTGAATAAACAACCAGCAAGCGAGAGCTCCGGTCGCCTGCCAATCTGCGACCACCCACCAAGCTTGTAATAAACCGGTTTGTGTAAAAAAAAACAACACACTCAATGCATATATCACTTGAATACCAGCCAGCCGACGACACTGTTGTAACCACTTCATCTCGCGAAATCGACTTTCCTGACTCGGCTGAGCAAAGCCAAAATAGACTTTTTGCCAAGTAACTAAGCTTGAAGACTGTGGCATCTTATCTGTAACTCCATTACTAAAATCAAAGATAACATCGATATAGGCTAGTGTAGAATCTCCGCTACCGATACAATAACCGCTTTATTTGCTATGGTAAGACAACTGTGACTTCAGCTAAACAGCATATCTATCGGCGGTATTTTCCGTCTTTAAACCGCGAAAACCAACAGCTTACCTATTTGGATAGTGCGGCATCGACACAAGTTCCTAAAGCCGTGCTCAACGCGATTCAAAACTACTACCAACACGGTCATGGAAACGTTCATAGAGCGAGTCATCAATTCGCGCGACAAGCCACCAATGCCTTCGAATCAGCCAGAAAGACCATTGCTGAATTTATTGGTAGCAAAGCTGACAACATCATTTGGACCAGCGGCACCACCCAAGGCTGTAATATGCTAGCGAATGGCTTAGCCTATAGCTTAACCGAGGGTGATGAAATTTGGGTGAGTGAATTAGAACATCACTCCAACCTCGTCCCTTGGCAACAATTAGCAGCCAGAACCCGTGCCACTCTTAAGTGTATACCTATATTAAATAATGGTGATATTGATATAGATAATTTTAAAGAACACTTTAGTGAAAAATGTAAAATTTTAGCGGTCTCTCACGTCTCCAATAGCATTGGAGCGCTGTTGCCTATTCCAGAACTAGTCCGACACGCGCAACAATATGGCGCAAAAGTGATTGTTGATGGCGCTCAGGCGATCGCTCATCTAGATGTTAACGTTGAGCGTTTAGGCTGCGATTACTATCTTTTTTCTGGTCATAAAGTCTATGGTCCAACAGGTATTGGAGTACTTTATGGAAAAACGGAAGCCTTGGAAGCCTTACAACCAAGTATATTTGGCGGAGAAATGATCAGCCAAGTGAGCTGCGAAACAAGCACTTGGAATCGTCTGCCCTACCGATTAGAAGCGGGAACACCGAACATTGTGGGGGCCATCGGTTTAGCCGCAGCCCTAAAATTTTTAAAGCAGTTTCCGCTCAAAGAACGTTTAAATCACGAACGCAGCCTATTAAATTACGCACTCACAAAGCTAAGAGAACACCCCAAGGTCGAGCTTATTGGGACGCCAATGATGCGTGTTGGTTTAATTTCCTTTGTTCTCAAAGGGATCCATCCTCAAGATGCTGCAACGCTGTTCGACCAGTATAATATAGCGCTACGATGTGGCCATCATTGTGCGATGCCTTTAAGTAAAAAACTAGCCAAACAAGGTAGTATTCGTCTGTCTCTAGGGCTCTATAATACTCAGCAAGAGATCGATAAACTCATCGAGGCAATAGACAATATCATGGAGCTATTTGATGAGTAATACACCGCAAATCGGTTTAACTTTAGAGCATATAGAGCAAATTTTTCAGCCATGCCAATCTTGGGAAGAACGTTACCGACAATTGCTATTATTAAGCAAACAGCTTCAACCGATAGATCCGCAATACCAGACCGAACAACACAAAGTTATTGGCTGCGAAAGCGACGTATGGCTGCATTACCACCAAGGTCAATTACAAATAGATAGTAACGCTCGAATCATCAAAGGCTTACTGGTGATCTTACTGGCTTGCATTGCTGAATACCCTCTACAAACAGAACCAGCCAAAATCTTATTCCGTAAGACCTTAACCCAATTGGGTTTAGCTCAGCACCTCAGCGAATCGAGAAACAATGGCATTACTGCCATATGGCAGCAAATAAATACCAACGGTTGCTAATCAATTATTCTTCACTAGGAATGGTGTATTGGCGACGTTTTTTGGTTTTAATGATCACTTGTGGCTTAGAAGCACCTTCCTCAACCACCGCTCTATATTGACTTCTTGGAATAGACTCGGCTGTAATTTTTGGCTTAACTAAAACGTTTGGCTTAGCTGAAACGTTTGGCTTAGCTGGCTCAGGAGGACGACCAGCAACAACATATTTAAAACCGCAATCACGGCATGCCATTAAAGCAGGTTTATGTCCACCACAAGATGGACATACTTGATTAGCACTCACGACTTAATCCTATAAAAATAATAGATAAAAGTAACAAACACCAATTGTATTGGATTGGCTGCATTTAATCACAACAAATTAATCATTTAATGATCTAGAAACCAGTTATTGACATCAAAGAACCGAATGAATGCACTGCGTCTTGTTGCACACCAAAGAAGTATATTCTATCAATTAGGTGATATTTAACGCACGGTTTGACTGTAGAATTCGCTGATATATTTGCCACCTTTAATATTAGCGATGATACGCAGTTTATAGCTATTTCCCTGATTAGGGATCAAACTCCGCAATTCAGTGCTGCGCTGCCAATAATAAGGGCTATCTTTCATTTCCATGGGATAAGCGGTAACCTGATCCGAACTATCAACCAAGAATAAAGTGGCTTGGTCTAAAGGAAAGGTTGAGTTCACTTCGGTGACTCCCGCTTGATCAGAGATATTTAAACGAAAATCACCCGATTGCAAAATACATTGTTGATTAATAATATCGCAATGACCATAAGTACTGAGCTGAATCACTCTATCCTTACCCGCGTCATGCTCTAAATAAATATCAGAAGCAATGTAGCCGCCGATAGCCAAAAATGGCATCACCAGTATCGCCAACTTAGTATGTTTGTTCATTTATACATCCTGTATTTGGAGCTTTAAAATTGGACACTCTGTAGCAAAACTGATTGTCTGGTTTTGAGTATTTGAAAACCATCACTACGTAAAAATGCCCAACAATTTTTAACACCTCATGATAGAACGGCGATTTGCCTCTGCTATCAACAATCATTGATCGTAAGTCATCTTAAACCTGAATAGACCTATCACTATCTGGTTTTAAGTATGATTCATCATATGGTCATTTAAGATAAAGAAAGGCTCCAACTAGGGAGCCTTTTGCTTCACTAAGTTCAATCAATACTCGAATTAATGGTCGTGTGCCGCCCCCGCACCATGCGGTATACGGAAGTTTTCCACCATATCTTGAATATGTTGCGGCGCGGGTCCTGTGACCTTGCAAACAGCAAAAGCAACGGCAAAGTTAACTAAAGCCCCAACAACACCAAAGGCATTAGGCGAAATTCCCAAGAACCAATTGGGAGCCATATCACCCAAGAAAGAGGTACCAGGAATAAACATAATGCCCTTATGCTGGAATACGTACAGCATAGTCACGCCAATCCCCGAGCACATGCCTGCAATCGCTGCTGTGCCACTCATTTTCTTGGCGAAAATACCCATCATCAACGCAGGGAAAATAGAAGACGCAGCTAAACCAAAGGCCAATGCCACCGTACCTGCGGCAAATCCAGGCGGATTTAAACCGAGATAACCCGAGACAAGAATGGCTAAGGTCATCACAATACGACCCGCCAGCAACTCATTTTTATCCGAGAGGTTGGGCGTTAACACCCCCTTCATCAAGTCATGAGATATAGAGGAAGATATTGCCAACAATAAGCCCGCAGCCGTAGACAGGGCCGCAGCCAGGCCACCAGCAGCAACTAAGGCAATCACCCAATTAGGTAAGTTTGCAATCGCAGGATTTGCCAACACCATGATGTCACGGTCCACTTTCACCATCTCATTTGCGCCTTTATCGGCCACATACTGAATTTTGCCATCACCATTTTTATCTTCAAATTTTAGCAGCCCAGTTTGCTCCCAATCTTTAAACCACTGAGGACGCTCATCATATACCAGATTGTTATCCGCTGAAGGAACAATGGTATTCATCAAATTAAAGCGAGCCATGGCGCCTACTGCTGGTGCCACAGTGTAAAGAAGCGCAATAAATACTAAAGCATAACCTGCCGAAGAACGAGCCGCTTGCACCGTTGGTACGGTGAAGAAGCGCATAATCACATGTGGTAAGCCCGCAGTACCGATCATTAACGACATGGTGTAGGCAAACATATTCAGCGTGCCTCCCATATTATCAGTGGTATACTCTTTAAAGCCTAAATCAGTGACCACCATATCCAACTTATCCAGCAGGTATACACCACTGCCATCAGCCAAAGTGCTCCCTAATCCAAGCTGCGGAATAGGATTACCCGTTAACTGCAAAGAAATGAATACTGCCGGAATCGTGTAAGCAAATATCAACACACAATATTGAGCAATTTGCGTATAAGTGATGCCTTTCATCCCACCTAACACCGCATAAACCCAAACGACCGCCATACCGATATATAAGCCGTTATCGTATTCCACTTCCAAGAAACGGGAAAAGGCCACGCCCACTCCTTTCATTTGACCGATAATATAAGTTAGTGAAGCAATGATAAGACATATAACTGCAACAATTCGTGCCCCCCTAGAGTAATATCGATCAGAAATAAACTCCGGTACGGTAAATTTACCGTGTTTACGCATATAGGGTGCTAACAACATTGCCAATAATACGTAACCCCCGGTCCAACCCATTAAAAATACCGAGCCACCATATCCAAGGAAGGCAATCAAACCTGCCATAGAAATAAACGATGCGGCACTCATCCAGTCGGCGCCAATTGCCATCCCATTCTGGATCGGTGTTACCCCTCCACCAGCCACATAAAAATCGCTAGTTGATGAGGCGCGAGCCCACCACGCAATAGCAAAATAAAGCCCAAATGAGCCAAATACGGCGATGTAGGTATAGAGTTTTAACTCGTCCATTTATGACTCCTTCACATGGTATTTTTTATCGAGCTTATTCATTTTGGCGGTATACCAAAAAATTAAAGCGACGAAGGTATAAATTGAGCCTTGTTGCGCAAACCAAAAACCTAATTTATATCCACCTAAACGGATCTCATTCAGCGGTTCAACCAATAACAAGCCAAAACCAAATGAGACCACGAACCATATGACGAGACAGATAAATATCAAACGCAAGTTTTCTTGCCAATATGTAGTCTGTTCTTCCATGACATTTCTCCAAGCAATCTAGGTCACGCATTGCTGATTATAGGGTGACTGATATGTTGCATTATTGTTAATAGCCAAATTTGATTTAAATCAACTTCTTTGCTGTAGCAATAGATCCGATATCAAATCAATTCAAGCCTACCGAATAAAAACTTAACAAATACTTAACAGGACAGGTATTAATCTTTAGTCTAAAGCTTTGCGAAATTGACTAAAAGTTAGAGCTCGTCGCACTCAAATAGGCCATATTTGGCACCAAAGATCACTTCAGATAACGAGGTTTAACCAAGCAAGCAATAGAGACTGGCTTCAAGCTAGGAGTGGTGGGCTAAAATAGTTGCCAATAAAGGCTAGAAATATACTATAGCGTGGTTTATTTAGGGGATTATCGTGAAACTCAACCGCCGCTTAGCATTTATTGACCAACTGATCACTCAGCACTACCGTGATATATGGGACTGCTGCTGCGATCACGGACAACTGGGAGCCCAATTACTACAACGGGAGATAGCCGGGACGGTGCACTTCGTCGATCAAGTTTCCACGATAAGCGCCCAACTAGAACAACAATTACAACGATTTTTCCCGTGCAACAAGTCTCATTCGAGTCCGAAGTGGTTAGTTCATTGTATTGATGCTGGCGAGCTCCCATTAAGCGCGGCTCATCCAAGCCAAACGGAGGAGCTGATTATCATTGCAGGTGTCGGCGGCGAATTGTGCATCCAGCTGATTGATAGCATTTTATCGAAACATCCACAGCGACCGCTAGAATTCATTCTTTGCCCAGTCCATCACCAATACGAATTACGCGAATTTTTGGCCAAGAAGAAACTGGCATTACTCAGTGAACATCTAATTGAAGACAAACGGCGCTGTTACGAAGTGCTGCATGTGAGCACAACTGCAGGCCTTAACATTAGCCCAATCGGTCAGCAGATGTGGCAACTAACGAATCCCGAGCATCGACGTTATCTATTAAGGACTATTCAGCATTATCAGCGAATGAGCCAAGCCTCGGCACATCCTGCCTTAAGCCAGTATCAAGCTTTACTCGAGCCAGATGAACATCAATAAAAGGTGAAATCACCTCATTTGCATCGCAAAGAGGTGTATATCAATTCAAAAAGTCACATTTCATACAGCCTGTGGTAAAATCGCCGCCGCTCAACAAGGTAGCAGCTAAGCTGCTAAAACAAGCACTATTGAAACAAGCGACTTTTGCATGAAATTTCCTGGCCAACGTAAATCCAAACACTATTTTCCGGTAGAGTCTCGCGACCCTTTAACTAATTTGCTGGATCCGGTGCAACGCCCGCAACATACCCACATTACAGGCATCGATCAAACCTTAGTGGATATAGAGGCGCATGTGAGTGAAGACTTCATTCAACGCCATAACTTAGTGAAGGGAAATTCTTTGCTGATTGATGATGAGGCCGCGAGTCTTCTCTATCAGGAGCTACAAGACGCTCAGCTGATTAGCGCTGAATTTGCTGGTGGTACTATCGGTAATACACTGCACAACTATTCTACTTTAGCTGATGGTAGGTCAGTGATGTTTGGCGTGATGAGCAAGAACATCACCATTGGAGATTACGCTTACCGCTACTTATGCAACACTTCTTCGCGCGTCGATCTTAATCATTTAGAACCTGTTGCCGGTCCTGTTGGGCGTTGTTTTACCCTCATCACTGAATGTGGTGAGCGAACTTTCGCCATCTCTAAAGGCGACATGGATAAGCTCAGTCCCCAGCACATTGATGAACAACTAATTAAATCTGGTGCCGCCTTAGCTTTAACCGCTTATTTAATGCGAGCCGGGAATGATCCGATCACTGATGCGGCAATGTTAGCGATTGAATATGCACATCAAGCCGAAGTCCCAGTGGTACTAACGCTCGGCACTCGCTTTTTAATTGAAGATGATCCTCAATGGTGGCAAAAATTTATCGCAGAGCATGTCACTGTATTGGCTATGAATGAAGAAGAAGCAGAAGCCTTAACTGGACACAGTGATATATTACAGGCTTGCGAAACCGCTTTAGAATGGTGTGATTTGATCCTTTGCACCGCAGGGTCCCGTGGTTTATTCATGGCCGGTTATACCGACGAAAATCATAAACGTAGCACCACACATACCCTGTTACCCGGCTCTATTCCAGAATTCAACCGCTATGAGTTTTCTCGGCCCATGTTGCGCCAACATTGCCAACAAGCAGTCAAAGTATATTCACACATAGCCCCATTTATGGGCGGTCCCGAAAAAATAACCAATACCAATGGTGCGGGTGATGGGGCGTTATCGGCACTACTACATGATATGGCGGCTAACGTTTTTCATCGTACAAATGTACAACAATCCAGTAAACACCGTTATCAAGCCTTAAGCTATTCCTCATTTGCGCAAATTTGTAAATACGCAAACCGAGTCAGCTATGAAGTATTGGCCCAAGATAGTCCTCGACTATCCCGTGGTTTACCGGAGCGTGAAGAAAGCCTAGAAGAGGCTTATTGGGAACGCTAAGCGCCCCAATATAGCGTTATCTACAAGGTTTTTGCTTGTAAATAACGCTCGTAAAAGGCCTGCTTAGGAAGCGGCCTTGACATAAAGTAACCTTGTCCATAATCGCAACCAACGTCAGCAATATATTGCCTTTGCAACTCTGATTCCACCCCTTCAGCAACCACTTTCAAGTCTAAATGGTGGGCCATCGTAATAATTCCCTTCACCAACGCTGCGCTATCTTTATTGTTCTCTAGATGCTGAATGAATGAACGGTCTATTTTTAATAAATCAATATCCAACTGCTGTAGATAAGCCAAAGAAGAATAGCCAACGCCAAAATCATCGATAGCCACATCGATGCCTTGTTGATGTAAAAGCGTCAGTTGCTGCTTAATCGAAGCGTTGGTTTTCATCAGCACATTTTCGGTGATTTCAATCATAATACTATGTTCTGGTAGCTCATAGGCTCTGACTTCCCGTAGCCAATCGTCAATCCAAATACCGCCGTCATCAAACTGCGATGGTGAGGTATTCACACTAATTTGTATTGGTAAATACCCTTGCTGACGCCAAAGGCTAATCGTTGCAACCGTTTCGTGCATCACCCATGCACTAAGTTCTCGGATCAAACCTGAATCTTCCGCAGCAGCAATAAATTCTCCAGGACTAATCAAACCTCTTTCAGGGTGATTCCAGCGTAATAAGGCCTCTGCTTTACTAACTCGCTCAGTGTTTCCAGTGGTGCGAACGGCAACAATCGGCTGAAAATATAACTCAAACTGCTGCTCGTTTATGCCTGTTCGTAATTCCTCTAACAACTTACGTTTTTGTTGCGCCTCAATTTGCATTTCTGAAGAGAAAAATTGATAACAATTGCGACCACGACTTTTAGACACATACATCGCTTGATCGGCGTGTTTAACTAATTGCTCTACACTATCGCCATCTTGCGGATAAAAAGTGATCCCAATACTACCGCTCACATAAACAGCTTCGTGTTTAATATTAAAACGTTTCGCTAAACCTTCTAATACCGTTTCTGCAATCCCTGTTATCCGTTCTTTATTACTGACCCCTTCAATAACAATAGTGAATTCATCTCCACCTAAACGAGCGACTGTATCCTGCTCGCGCACACAACGTAGTATTCGTTGCCCTGCTTGGCCCAACAAAATATCACCATAATCATGGCCCAAAGTATCGTTTATTTCCTTAAACCCATCTAAGTCGATGAATACAATAGAAAAACTCACATTGCTCTTGACTAAACCTTGAATTTTTTCATAAAAATATCGACGATTAGGTAAGCTAGTTAAACCATCGGTATAGGCATACTCCAAGAGTTGGTTGTTGACACTTTCCAACTCTTGAGTGCGTACCTTCACTTGAGTTTCTAACTTGCGGTCCCGAGCCTCAATCGTTTCTAACATACTGTTAAAGCATTCGGTCAAGTTGGCGACTTCATCCCCCGAGGATTGCTGCGCGCGTAAACTATAATCATTACTCGAAGTGACTCGCTCGGCAACATCGGTCAAATGTAATAAAGGCCGTAAAAATCCGCGCTGCAAAAATAATGAAAAAAACCAACTTAAACCAAAGGTGATAAGCAGCAGAACCACTAAAAATTGACCATAAAATATGATCCGTTGCTCGATATAACTCTGATTGGCCGAGAGGCTCAACTCTCCATAAATTTGTCCATCCATCACCAATAAACTAGAGGTTCGGATAATCGCACCGGGCTGCTGCTCTAAAGCAACAGAGTCTACAGGACTAACCACGCTCGCAATCAGCTGCTGCTGTGAATCAAATATTTCAGCTTTAACCACATCTTTGCGTAACAACAATGGTTTAATTAATTCGTGCATCGACTCTTGGTCATCAAACAGCAACGCTGCCGTCACGTTCGGCGCGATAATATTAGCCAAGTTTTGTAAGCCCTGCTGTTGCTCACGCTTAGCGCTGACCAACTCATAAGCACTAAAAACCCCAGCGACCATTAGAGTTGAGAATACTGCCATACTCATTAGAATAAATAGCAGTTTTTTACTCATTGTATTCATTAGAAAAAAAGCTCTCATTGAGCCCCCTCACTGATAACTCGACTGAGCCTCAATACTTTGGAACTCATCACAATACCAACCTCTTTGAGTGCATCAGGAGCGACTTCGAAGCGGATTTTACCGGATAGTAAAAAAAATCGGATATGTCCACCGTACTTAATAAAATCAGCGGTTTCTCCGACCAACATGGTATGTCGAAATAAATGCTTATCGAGTGCTTGCCATGGTGCTCGATAAGCTGCACTTACAAATAGCAAGTTACATTGGGACATCGCTTGATGAACCAATTCGACATGACTGACGGTAATAGGAAGACCATGTACAGTTTGCCCCGCCAAGATATCTTCAGCCACCGTTACAAAATGCAAATCAGGACTACATAGCTGAAACGAGCCGCGCAACGCAGCTTGACCCGACCATTCGCTATATCGGGCAAAGTTAAATGTAAAGCCAGCTTTCAATGCGATTTCTGTGTCACTGGCCTCAACCTGATTCATAAACAAAGTCAAGCCACAAAACAACAGCAAAGTGAGCAGGCAACGCTTACCCAGAACAGCAACCATCTAGATTAGAACTCAGCCGACAATCTGAGCACCACTGTTTTATCTATATAATGTGGTTGAGTGTATGTTTCAGAAGTATTTCTATATTCCAAGTGCTCTCCGGCTAATAAGTTTTTACCACTTAAAGATAACCCAGTCTGGGGGGAAAACTGCCAATGCCAAGTCACATCCAGCGCATCAAAATTATCGGTTCGATAGGCATCACTACGCAGTGAACGAAATAAACCAAACAGTGAATGTTGCTTAAACAGCTGCCAACCCGCCTTTACAAAAAATTGTCGGCTGTCAGAATCAAAGCCAATCGCTTCACTCGTCCCCTCTTGCAAACGATAACGATATGCCATTTGACTATAACCAAATTCACTTCTAAAGCGCCTATTCGGCCGCCATGACAGTACCGCTTCTCCCCCTTTAGTATTCAAATCTGCATTAGACACAATATCAAGCTCTACCTGAGACTCAGTTAATAACTGCTGCGCCTCTGCAAATTGCCCACTAGCCAGTAAACTAGCAATACTGTCAATATCAATACTGTTAGTATTCGGAGTAACTGCAATCACATTTCTGGATTGGGTGTGGAACAAAGCTAAATCAAAGGACCAATTGTGTCTGCTAAACCGATATCCTAGCTCGTAAGACCGTGACTTTTCGGGTTGGACCGATTGATTACCATTGAGCACAGTGCGCACCATATATTGATCAATCGCATCAATACCAGTGGTAAAATAGTCTGCCACTCGACTACCGTTCACCGCAGAATCAGAATCGAATTCGGTTAAAGACGGGATCCGTACCGCTTTTGAAACTGCAGCCCAAACCACTTGCTGCTCGCTCGGCTGCCAAAGCAAACGAGCGGCAGGCTGATTCTCCCAACCGGTCAAGCTATTGTGCTCCAATTTATTGCCAAAAATCACCGTCAAGTGATTGGGCACTAAAGCATACTGAGCCTGAATGAAGGCTCCATAATAGCGTAAATTATCTATTCCTCGATCATTACTGATGAGCCAATTTTCTTCATAAGGCAAATCATTATTACGATAGTTCAAGCCCCAGTCTAATTGCAGATCACCAAAAGCAGAATTCATTTGGTAGTCAATATCGAGCGACTTAAAATGTTCATTCAAATAGAGTTGCTGACTATCTTGATGTCCCCAAGAGAGCTGTAACATTTGATTAGAGCGGGTCGACAAGCGATGCTCTAAACGAGCCATGAGGCGCAGATCATCACGTTTAAAACGATCTTGATAAAAGGTATTCTGGTTCACCTCTTGAGACAAAGCTTTTAGATTTTGTCCAATATTGGTGTGGGTATAACTAAACTGAGTCAAAATCGATAAATCATCACTTGGAGCAATGTCTAAGCGAAAACCAGCGGAGCCCTGCTGTGAATCATCATTCGCCGTGAGATCTAAACCACGCTTAGAAGTATCGGCATCGCGAATGCTGCCATAGACTCGATAACTCCCGTCATTACCAATGTCGTCACCATAACGCATATCAACATCATAATTTAATTGATCACCACGACTGACCTGAACCAAAGCCGTTCGTGTATCAATACTGTTTTTGGTAATGATATTAATCACGCCATTAACCGCGTTATTTCCCCACAATAAACCACCTTGACCACGAATAACTTCAATGCGCTCAATATCATACAGAGGGATATCCAACGCTTCCCAATATACGCCAGCGAACATCGGATTATAAACACTCTGGCCATCGACCATCACCAATAACTTACTGGTATAGCGGCCAGCAACACCACGGGCAGTAATCGCCCATTGATTACTATCTAACTGCCTTATTTGTATCCCCGGAACCAACTTTAGCGATTCCGCGACAGAAACCGCTCCGGAGGCTCTAATATCTTGCTTGCGAAGAACATAAATCGATGCAGCAGTGCTAAAAGCTGATTGAGCGCGCTTCATTGCAGACGTCACCTGTACGTCTGTGTCCATTAAAGATTCTAAGTCAAGACTTGAAAGAGAATTAGCCACAGCACTCACACTGGCCGTCAACAAACCAAGCACATAACATGCGCTATACTGTAACTTCAACGAGACAACTCCTAGTCATTTAAACTGTCCATAAGGGTCAACTTAGCGATTTATTGAGAACATTAAGAGTAAATGTCCACAAAAGTCTAATTTTTAATTTACAAAAAATTGATGATATTTACCTACCTAGAATTAAGCAAGCAATATGCGTGATTAATTACCGTTAAGTCAGGGCCGTACGTCTTTTAAGTGATTTTAAGGACTTAACCATTCATTTTCAGAGAGAAATCATAACATGACCTTTCACAACGAGGCCTCAGAAAGCGAGCGACAGACTTGGAGGCACAAATAAATCTTATTCATCGAAATAATCAGCTTATTTAACAGATGAACAATCCAAGGCGAATAATTAAGAGTGGCATTGTTGCAATTGTTGCGCTGCCAGCGCTAACACACATCGGCTTACCAGCGCCACTTGCTCAATCTGTAACAAGTGCCCCTGATCGGCTAAACGAAGTACTTTGCTGTACTTCGGATTTAAATGACTTTCGGCAAAATCAGCATTTTTGGGATCAACCAAATCATCTTTAGAACCCTGAACCACAATGGTAGGAATTTTTAAGCTCGCTAATAGGCGGTCTGAATGGCGTAAACCAGTTGCCAAGGCATACATATCCAAATTCGAATGGTTCAGCACTTGACCAAACTCAAAAAGGCCTAACAACGAGTGACCAACACCACTTCGTGCAAAACGATTATACCAACGCGGCTGAGTTAGTTCAGCACTAAGACCACCAGCCAATAACAACAATCCATCGACTTCAGCATTACTGCTAGCTAACAGAGGAGCCAAAGAGGCTCCCCAAGAATGTCCCACAACAATCAGCGGCAATTCAGGGTGTTGTTGCTTGAGTTGCTTTATCAGCGGACGAATATAATGAACTTGCTGTGAAAACTCAGAGATCGGCTTAGCCACATCCAAATATTGAGACTGCCCCCAACCCGGCCTATCAATACTGACCACCAATACTTTACTGAGCAAAGGAGATTGGCTAATAAAATAAGCACTATCTTCCCACGAACCAGGAGTGCCATGGATCCACAGCATAACCGCCTGTTGGGCGACACCATTACTATGAACACTCAAACTAAAGTTATCTTCCTTTAGCTGATAATGTTTGATGGCAGGATCGACTAATACCGTATTATCAATAAACTGTTGCTGCGTTTGCAATGCCTTGGGCATCCAACCACAGCCTTTCAGTGTAATGCTCATCAGCAAAAAAATAGGCCAATTTATCGCAACAGATAAACGACATCGACTAAATATGGCTAATAAATTTAGCTTCACGAGAGTCCCTTGTTTTAATTTATAAGAATCGGTCTATGAACTAGAAAGCTTAAGTTCAGGTTTTCTTTCAAAACACCGCCTTATCACTGCACTTGACCGTCGCAACTTGCATCGCCATACTTTGACGCAAAACCCTTAAGTGATAATAAAAGATGACCGAATCACGTATACCAACGGAAGAAATTGAAGTCGAAGCCCTTGAAGTCCTGATTAGCCAACAACCTATCGAGCTATACAAAGTATTGAAAATTGGGAATTTGGTCAATGGTGGTGGCGAAGCGAAGATGGTCATCGCTGAAGGGTATGTAGGACTAAACGGTGAATTAGAGCAACGTAAACGAAAAAAAGTCTACGCTGGAGACATCATCGAATTTAACGGTCAATATTTAGTGGTGGTCTGTGATGAGCAAGCTAAACCCTCACAACAACAATCAAGTATTACCGCTCCAACTCCGCCGAAGCAAAACCAAACCGTTATTGCAACCAGTGCCAAAACCGGCCGCCGCTCAATTAAATTCTAAAATCGATTATGCTGATTAATGCGCGCATGGTGAGGCAAGCGCAAACGGCAACATTGCCAACAGAAATTCTTATGGTTATACCAATCTGATTGATCATATGAACAACTTGTTGCGCGAAATAAATCTGCCGATAACGAAGCATCAGACACAGTAACGAGTGGCTCTAATTACAAAATACATCACGCAGTTAACGGTGATTTATACCAGCAAGAATGAACAGATTATTTATTAGATAAGTATTCTACAACTGTAACAATTTGGTCGTTCATTATATTTATCCTAGACAAAAAAAAGCCGCTCTTTAAGAGCGGCTTAGTACTAAAAAGTTAGCTTACTTCTTAGCTTGTCTCTCTTTCTCTGCAGCAATTACAGTTTCAGCCACGTTTTGTGGTGTCGGTGCATAGTGCGAGAATTCCATTGAGAACTGACCACGACCAGAAGTCATGGTACGTAGTGAACCAATGTAACCAAACATTTCTGCGAGAGGAACATCTGCTTTAATCCGTACGCCAGTAACACCCGCTTCTTGGTCTTTGATCATGCCACGACGACGGTTCAAATCACCAATCACATCACCCACGTGATCTTCTGGAGAGAATACGTCAACTTTCATGATCGGCTCAAGTAATTGAGGACCCGCTTTTGGCACAGATTGACGGTAAGCGCCTTTCGCTGCGATTTCAAAAGCAATTGCTGATGAATCCACGGCGTGGAAAGCACCATCATAAAGCTCAACTTCCATATCAAGTAATGGGAAGCCAGCTAATGGGCCTGTTTCCATCATGCTTTGGAAACCTTTCTGAACTGCAGGCCAGAATTCTTTAGGAACGTTACCACCAACAACCGAAGAGGTGAAGGTGAAACCAGAACCAACTTCGCCAGGCTTAATACGGTAATCAATTTTACCAAATTGACCAGAACCACCAGACTGTTTCTTATGCGTATAGCTATCTTCAATTGCTTGAGTAATCGTTTCACGGTAAGCAACCTGTGGTTGACCAACAGATAGGTCTACACCGTAGGTACGCTTCAAGATATCAACTTTAATATCTAAGTGAAGTTCGCCCATACCTTTAAGGATGGTCTCACCTGAATCTTCGTCAGTTTCAACTTGGAACGATGGATCTTCAGCAACCATTTTACCGATAGCAATACCCATTTTCTCAGTTGAACCTTTATCTTTCGGTGCAACCGCAATCGAAATCACAGGGACTGGGAATACCATTGGTTCTAAAGTACATGGGTCTTTAGGATCACATAAGGTATGACCCGTTTGAACATTTTTCATACCCACGATGGCGATAATATCACCAGCTTGAGCTGAAGTAAGTTCGTTTCGGTCATCGGCTTGCATTTCAACCATACGGCCAACACGTTCAGTTTTACCAGTGAACGAGTTAAGGATGGTGTCGCCTTTGTTTAATTTACCTGAGTAAATACGCACGAAGGTTAATGCACCGAAGCGGTCATCCATAATTTTGAATGCTAAAGCTTTGAAGGTTTCATCATCGGCAGCAACAATTGCGTGTTTACCGGTTTCTTCGCCTTCTTCGTCCATCAAAGGTTGGGGATCAACTTCAGTTGGATTTGGCAAGTAATCAACAACCGCATCAAGAACTAACTGAATACCTTTGTTTTTGAAAGCGGAACCACAGTAAGTTGGGAAGAAATCCATGGTACGCGTACCCTTGCGGATACACACCTTAAGTTGCTCAATAGTCGGCTCTTCACCTTCCATGTAAGCTTCCATTAGATCGTCATCTTGCTCAACCGCAGTTTCAACTAACATTTCACGATATTCTTCAACTTTCTCAAGCATGTCTTCTGGAATATCAGTGATTTCGTAGTTTTCTGGAAGACCAGTGTCATCCCAGATGTAAGCTTTACGGCTCAGTAGGTCAACAACACCAGTAAAGTCATCTTCAATACCGATCGGTAAAACCATGACTAACGGGTTCGCCGCAAGTACGTCTTGAGTTTGCTTAACAACACGGTAGAAGTCAGCACCCATACGGTCTAGTTTGTTCACGAAAATAATACGTGCAACTTCAGATTCGTTCGCATAACGCCAGTTAGTTTCTGACTGAGGTTCTACCCCACCAGAACCACAGAATACACCGATACCGCCATCAAGCACTTTAAGTGAACGGTATACTTCAACGGTGAAGTCAACGTGTCCAGGAGTGTCAATAACGTTGAAGCGGTGATCGTTCCAGAAACAACTTACTGCAGCAGACTGAATGGTAATACCACGCTCAGCTTCCTGTTCCATGAAGTCAGTGGTAGATTCACCATCATGCACTTCACCAGTTTTGTGGATCTGGCCAGTTAGTTTTAGGATACGCTCAGTTGTGGTAGTTTTACCCGCATCAACGTGAGCAAAGATACCAATATTTCTATATTTTGATAAATCAGCCATTGTTCAACTCTAATCAATTGTTTTTCAAATTCGGCGGGGAGTATACCACTACTGTCGCACAAGGCGAGAGGGTGAACTGTATTTGAGCGATTTATTGCGAAATTTCTTAAAAAAAAACTGACAAATTAAGCCTTAAAGCGACAAATGACTCCAGAACTATCATTTTCGCCCCCTTAAATACCGCATTTAGCTTATTTTCGTAATGTTTAACTCTCCGCTGCCCAATACTGAGCATAGCCGCCCTTATAGCCAACGCAAATTTGTTATCTAACCTAGCAATACCTCAACTTGAAGGGCAAACCAAGCGGCTTATGGTGATATATAACACCGTTAAACCAGCAATAATGCGCATTAGAAGCACTTTACAATCAAATACAATTCAAAATTCTTATCTCAACATTCTATATAAAATTTTTATCAAGCTAAGTTGACCAAGCAAGCACCGATTATGATCCGAAAAATTAACGCTAAACAGGCCCTTAGGGCTTCATTCAGCGCGACGAATTATCTCAAATTTAGTTAGAAGCCATTGCTAGTTAAATTCGGAATGAACAGATCTGAGCATTCAATTCGCCTTGACCTTACTTTTTTTGGTCCATCATGGCCTTTAAACTCGCGAAAGGATTACTGGTCGCCAAATCCTGTTTTAGATCACTGCCCGCTTCCACGCTAGAACCGTATTGTGCGGCTTCAGTGTATTTAGAATGCTCATGGTCATGGCAATATAAACATAACAACTCCCAATTTGAGCCATCGTTGGGATTATGAGTATGATCATGATCGATATGGTGAACGGTTAGCTCTCGTAAATTTGAATAAGGAAATTCGCGTGCACATCGTCCACAGACCCATGGGAACAATTTCAGTGCTTTCTCTCGATAACCCTGTTCTAGCTTCGCATAATTATTTGGAATATTGGCCATTTTCTCTCTCCAGCGTTTTTTGAAAATATTATAGCAATCCCCAGCCTCGAACAAACAAAGTCGCGAATTAATAGCTTATCGCTATTTCCAAAATTCAAAACTTAAACCACAATTAAAAATATCAATAAATTAGGAGGCTCAATGCCATTCGCTGTAACTCGTATTCAATGTAATCGCTGTGATTGCTGCACCCACTCAAAGGAAGTCAATGCTTGGCGAGTTTATTTACATCATGGTTTAGCGATACCTCTGCGAAAAACCCTAGGCTGGTGCCAACAGTGCAATCATTTAGTAAACGCCGAAAAGTTTCGAGATATTGATGCCATCGTTGAAGACATGGCGAGCCTGGTGCAGCAAGTCTCTATCTTAGAACAAACGCTAAAGACCAATTATTGGCAACGTCTCTTTAATAGGAAGTTACGTCAAACCAGAAGAAACCGTGTTGAAATGCTACTCACCCTAGCCGCCGAACTGGACATGTCAAAACAACACGGCTATCGAGCTAAATGTGAAAATTGTGGATCTTTAGATCTCAACACAATCTCTTCGTCAATCAATATTACAAAGCATTATTGGCTTCACCATGATGAGCCAGCCATTGCGACTGGACTTATCCACCCAGCTTGTGGCGGAGAGTTTATTGCGACCCCAGCGTTTACGTCTCGACTAAACATCAACTCCCCCCACAAAATCAGCAATAAGCAGTCAGGTATTGGATTCGTTTAACAAGCTCAAAGCCAGGCTGCTTCTACTCAGTTTTAGCAATTTAACAGGACAATAACTGATTCACCTGCTGAGCTCTTTCATACCAACTCTCGGAGCGTACATACATCCGCTGAAAAGAGGTACGGCGGCGCTGCAAAGCCATTGGCGTTTGTAAGCTATCTTCCAGTGCTCGCACAATTTGATGGACCTCCTTCGCTTGAGTCACCATCCCCAAGTAGGGCTTAAGTGCCGGGAAAGGCGTACTCACTATCGGCCGACCCGCCGCTAAATATTCACGCAATTTAAGCGGATCACAAGCAGCAATTTGCTTACAGTTGCGAAAGGGTAACCAAGAAACCTGCCAATGCTGGACATAACATGGCAACTGCTCATGTGGCACCGCTGCATGCACTTCAATATTGGGGAGCGCTTTAAAGGCCGATATATCGGTTTGCACATCGCCAATAAAGATGAAACGCCACTGTGGTAGGGCCTTGGCAACTTTTACAATCAGCTGTATATCTAACCAAGCTGCGATACTGCCATAAAATCCGGCAACCGGGCGCGCTTCTTTAACGAGCGCGGGTGCAGGGTTGGATGGATGGACAAATAATTGATAATCCACGCCGTGGGCCAACATTCTCGTTTTTGCAGCAAACTTAGCGTCTTTTGAAAATTTGGCTCTGAGCATTTCGCTAGCCACCAATACATGATCCGCTTTAGCGACTAACTGTTGTTCGCAGCGACTCACATGCTGATGGTCAACCCCAGCTAAGGCGCTAAAGTCATCGCCACAATAATAAATAACTTGCTGCTCATTTAAGTGACCTAAGAGATCGACGGCAGTAGGCAGGGCCAGCCAAAGGTCGGGATGCTTGATCCCGATCCGCCTCACTTGCCGAGCGACCTGCGCCTTTAATAAGCAGCGGTTAATCCAACGAAACAAAGTTGAACGAGGCGCCGGAAAAGCAATTGGCGACATCACATGAATGTTGGACGGTTTAGCGGCCCCCGTTGCAGCCTTGCCAAGCTGGCCCTGATGCTGAGAATAACGATTCCCCAGCATCGATTTAGCCTTCTCGAACAATCGTTTTAGATCTCGCCAGCTTAAACGAGGGCGACGTAAACCAATAGAATTAATCCACAAAATACGATGGTCTTTGGCCAGCTCCGTGATCACATGCTGACTGCTGCTTGGATGACGCTGCCAGTCTTCACCAAATACAATAAGGTCGCGTTTCATGATGAGTACTCCTCTAATGATTTAATCACTTTGGCAGGTACCCCTGCCGCAAGCACATTCGCTGGCAAACTCTTGGTCACCACACTCCCTGCGGCAACCACGGTACCGCGGCCAATACTCACCCCCGCCATGACCGAAACACCAGTGGCGAGCCAAACATCATCTTCCAAGATCACGTCGCCAACTTGACTGGCCTCTTCAGCCAAACCCTGAGCCCGCTTTTTAGCATTAAGCGGATGGCCCGGATAGCCCGCGATAAAACAACGTCCAGCAATCCGCACGTTATTACCCAAGCTCACAACTCTTCCAACCGCAATGGTGGTTTGCCATCCCACATCCACATTGTTAGCAATGATGAGTTGCGGCGTTTGTCCTGCGGTGCAACGCCCACTAAAGGTGCTGGCTCCCGAGATCCGACAATGATTGCCCAAACTCACCTGCAAACCTTCACTGAGCAGCGGCATTCCGCCATATAGATACAGCGCTCGAGACGGCCCCTGCGTTTTACTTCTAAATAGTGGTGTCCACCAACACACTCGAACACAAGCCTGCAACAGCGCGCTTAAGCTGGTATGCAGACGATATAAACCGCTAAATAGCAATGGCACTTTAGGCAATTGAAATAAACGGAAAGCCTTTAAGACTCGAAATAGCTGCCTCGCAACTGGCGATTCCCCTTGCTTGAGCCAAAGCTTGGTGCGTTGTATATAAGTCGTTGTCATGCTGTTTTCCCCATCGGCAATATTGCATTTTGCGTTTCTATAGATGGTTATTGCAGCTACCATGCCAAAAAAAATAAAACCTTTAGATACATATGCTTATATGATTATTCTAGTGATTTTTGCAAAATGAAAATCCTCCTTTAAAGACCCGCGGAATTAGGCGGATGGGTGCACAAACCAGCGAGATCTCGCTCATCCAAGCTTGCAAACCATCAACAAAACGCGCTCAGGCGATAAAAATGTAGAATTCAATAACGAACATCAGCCACAAGAGGTCAAGAGCTCCTAATCACAAACCAAAGTCCTTGCACGTAGGCTTATTAGACGGGTACTGGCCACAAATAACCAGAATAAGGCCAAATGAGGTAGCAGGTAAAACCATAGTGAGCCCGCGACAAATGGCAATAACACGAATACAACTAAAGGAGGTATAAAGCTAAACAATAAACGAGCTAAGGGATAAGCGAGCGGCTGTAAGCGTAAACTGACCCAAGTGAACAGGATGAATCGCGCGGCAAACACCAAATTGCTAGCAACCACTAGACCCCATACTCCCCAACGAGGGATCAAACAATAATACAGAACCAAGGCAAACACCGCGGCTAATGCATTAATGCGTGGTAACCAAACCGGACTATTCGGTAAATAACATCCGATATCGGTCACCGAGGTCGCAAGTTTAAAACCCAACGCCAGCAGCATTAACGGCAACCAAATCAGTCCCTGCAAATAATCGCTGGGTAAAACCCAGGGTAACAGCGGTGGAGCAAAAATCATGGCTAATAATAGCAAGCTGAAAATAATCAATAGCAAGCGCTGATGAATTTGTAATACTTGTTGCGGCCCATTTTGTTGCTTTAAAACCTTAAAACGACGGGGTAACCACCAACTTTCTACAATACCAAACCCGAGTGCGGTGGCCTCCACCACTTTAATCATAATCGCATAACGGGCTAAGGTCTCACTCCCTAGCCACTCAGCCAGTAATAAGCGATCTAGGCCATGCATCACAAACAGTGATAACGACGCACCAATTAAACACACTTGATAAGTTAGGGTTTGTTTCACCAAAAAAAAGTCTAATTTCAGTTTGAGCTGCGCTCGACAGCAGCCTAGCCCAATCGCTAAACCCAAAGCATTAGCGCAAGCACTGGCGATGAGCACCGAATCGATTCCCCAACCGTGTTTCAATCCCCAGAAGGTGATCAGCACTTGTGCAGCCGTTTGGCAAATAACTAAATAAAAGTAGCTCACGGCGCGCATTTCAATACGCAACCAAATCATCAGAGGCTGCAGTCCAATAGAAAAGGTAATGACTGCTGCAATCAAACACCACTGCACCGTAACGAGTGTATCAAAAATAGCAAAGGGTAGATGAGCCAGCAGGCTCACGGTTAAACAGGCTAATACCAAGCCATAACAGAGGCTGAGTAGTACTGATGACGACAACAAACGTTGACGACCAGCATCATCCTCGCAATCTGGGTAAAAACGAGGCAATGCACCAGCGCTAATTTCCAACAAGGAGCATAAGGAAAAAATCACCACTAAGCTCTCTAACAAACCATACTCAGCCAAGCTCAAATAATGGGTAGTCACTGGTAACATCATCAGACCAGCTCCCTTTTGTAACAACATCAATAAACCATAGATGCCCATTTCTTGAGTGGACTGTTTCAGCGCAAGCAATTTATTCCACAGCATAGTTGGCCTTCCCCGCTCGAAGACGCAACAACCACAAAGCCCATTCTCGCTTATGCCATTTGATATAACTGGCAACAAAATAATCTTTGGCCATTGGCTCAAAGGCGTTCATCAAGCGGTATTTATCGATCAAATGGCGGGTGAAGCGCCAGTAACACAGCAAATCACTCCAACTCACATCGGTGCGCAGCTGTAAAAAAGCATGCCGACAAAGCATTTGTAAACAGAGCGGCGCAGCCACCGTAGTTAAGTTGGCCAGTTCGATCCGCTGCATAAAATCAGCAATGGAGCACATTCGCGCGTGCAACCTTTGTTTATCGGCGCCCGGCTTGCGGCAGATCCCTTGAGGGTTATGTCGATAGTGGTAATGAGGCTGCTCAACATGACACACCTTGGTGGCTAATATTTCCGCCATATAAGAAAATATTTCATCTTCAAACCACTCTCCTACCGGAAATTCAAGCGCGTGTTGTAATACAAACTGACGCTTAAATAGCTTATTGCACACTGAAGTATTTTCAATAATTTCACGATGCTGGTACTGCTCTACATGTTGCTCAGAAAACTTAGTAAAACCACAGCTCACCCAGTCTGCATCCTGAGCCAAAGCCTGCTGTAATAAATCTGCATACATTGCTTTGGCAACAAAGTCATCGCTATCGACAAAAGCCAAATAACGACCTTGGGCATGTTTGATCCCAATATTTCTTGCTTGTGCCAATCCAACATTGCTTTTTAAATTAAGCAAGGTGATCGCCAATGAACTTTGCGCACTAAACTTTCGAACCAACTGATAGGAATCGTCAGGTGAGGCGTCAATCACCACTATCACTTCTATAGATTGGAGGATTTGTTCACTTAAACTATTTAAACATTGCCACAAATAAGCTTCGGTATTAAACACCGGAACAATCACCGATACCATCGGCGCAGAACTGGTAAGTACTGGCATTATTTCACTCCCTGAGGCATAAATTGCGCAAGTTGTAAGCTATCGACAAAGTGCTGTTTTGCTTCGCGACTTTTCACCCAGTAACTCAGCAAAGCAATCCTCAAAGCAGAGCCTCGAAATTTTAAATAACGACTCACTTTGTAATCTTGCGGTATCGAGATACACAAACTCAGCAGCTTGTACTTCTCTACCAAATGGTCAATAAAACTGAAAAATCCCACCAGGTCGATCGCCGATATCTTATAGTACAAGGCACTGAGGGCATGGTTGGCTAAGCAACGCAGCAAATCCTCTGCGTGGCCGGCTATCGCCCCACGCCGCTCCATGTCGGCTAGAAATCTAGCCAACATCAACTGCTTATCATAAAGGTTAAAACGGCCATGGTTATCACCTCGGCACAAGCCTTGAGGACTCATCCGATAGTTATAGAGTGCTTGCTTCACCTGAGCGATATGCTCAGTGGCAAAGCGCGCGGTATATGCGAAGGGCTCATCTTCAAAAATTACATTGCTATAAAAGTTAATCTGTTTTGAAACAAGGTAAGCTCGTCGAAATAACTTATTAGTGACATAGGTATCGTCATAATATTCTTGGGTCGGTAATAGCTGGTAAAAGGTGTGGTTATCATTCACCTCAAAGCTGCGCATCTGGCAACTGACCACATCAGCCTGACTTTGCAAAGCCTTACAGAACATCAGTTCAAACATATTGGCCTCAACATAGTCGTCGCTATCGACAAAACCAATGAATTCACCTTGGGCTGATTGCATGGCAATATTTCGCGCCATCGATACCCCCACATTTTGCTCTAATACAATCTTTCGAAAGCGTTCTGGATACGCTAAGCAAAATTCACCAGCAATCGCGGCACAGTTATCTGGCGAGCCATCGATAACCACTATTACCTCAATGTGCGCCAAGCTTTGGTTGGCTAACGAGCTAAGACAGGTCGCCAAGTATTGTTCTGATTTATAGACAGGGACAATAATCGATACGTTATACATAAGCCTATCCTCTTTACCGCAGCGCCACCTTGCCCAGTCACTGCAGAAATAATCAACGGGTCATAACAAGAAATACAGCAAAAGCCGGACCAATAAGGTATTAGGCATTTAATTCAGTGAGTTAGGTTAGATAAATGTAGTCATAGGATTTGTCTCTAGCTGGATTTTGCATTCTGCAAAGCTTGTCTAAGTAATTGCGCCATGGCCACCACCAAGCCAGTGAAAATATACACAGGCCAGGTAAACCCTTGGGTTAAGAAAGTACCCGATACAATCGTGCCCAACAATCCGGCCAATACTCCTTCAGCACAAGCCTGCAAACCCAAGTTTCGCGGCTCAATACAAGCACTCAATTGCTGCAGATTACGCTGCGCCAAACGGCAGATCTTAAGGATGAGCGTACAAAAAACCGCAAATCCCAAGAAGCCCGTTTCGGCCAATACGCCAAACCAAGTGCTATGAACCGCATGATTTTTACCGTCCCAGTGATTTGAAAAGAAGTAATAATTAGCATAAAAATTATCAATCCCCACACCAGTGATCGGATTATACAGCGCCATCTTAAAGGCTGCTTGCCAGGCATAGATCCGCCCCATTGACGATTCATCAATCCCCGACTCCGCCGCGCCACCAGAACTTCGCTCAGACACCCCCGCCAATACAAATAAAATTGCCATCGCACATCCCCCCAAACACAGCAGCAACAGCTTGTTCTTCACTCTACGCCAAGCAAATACAGCACTAATGGTTGCGATCCCCAGCAAGCCGCCACGACTCTGGGTGGCCAAGATTGCCATGATGAGCGCCAGCATGCTGGCAATAGCCAATAGCCGTAGCAGCCAATTTCCACGTTTTAAACTGAAAGCCATGGCAAAACCTAAAGGAAACAACAGCGTTAAGGCTAAATCATTGGGATCTCCCAGCACCGAGCCCATTGAGCGACCAATGGTAACGCGAGTCCCCTCCACCATTTCGACACCCGCGGCGGCATTTTGCAAAGCAACTATCGAGATCAACAAACCACAGCAGAAGAAGGCAATAGCCGCTTTAACGATGTCTTCAGGTCGACGTAACAACCAAGCAATCGCCACCGTCATCAAACCGATTTTACTAAAGACCCCATTAAAATAGGCCATCGCAACGGGTCGGCTACTGGCAAAAATAACCCCAATGGCACACAACAATATAAAGGCCAATAACCAGCTCAATTCGCGACTCCAATAGATTTGCAATTTGCGAGACAAAGCTAAATGCCAAGCTAAACTGGCCAAAGAAGCAAGCGCCAAAAGCTGCGGAATGCGTAATGCGTAGAGCGCAGGAAAAGCCTCATGTAAGCGGAAAAAAGAGAAACAAACGAAGCCCAACACGACCCAAAATGGCTGGCGAATGACCACTACCACCACCACAGGAATCAAAGATAATATTATGGGGATCAGTGGGTTAGAAAATTTTATCCATACCAATCCCAGTAATAGGCAAACCATGCAACCAAGCAATAACTGGCTCACATGACGAGGACACGGGGTACGGCTTGGAGACTCTGAAAACATCACACTTCTCTCTATGGCATAAGTCATGCTTATACCAAGCTATAAGCAAACTCAGTACCAAGGACAACAACATGCCTTCAGCTAAGCACTTTGTTCAAGCCAATTTCGCGCAGCCTATATGTTCGGTGATCATTCCCAGCTACAACTGCTTAACCTATTTAAAACAGGCGCTCATCAGTGTTCAACTGCAAGCCATTACAGATCTTGAGATCATCGTAGTGGATGACAACTCTAACGACGGCACCTGGCAGTGGTTGCAAAGCCAGCAAGCGACGCTCAGCAACTTAGTCTGTATTAAACAGCAGGGCAATGGCCCCGCTCATGCCAGAAACGTGGCCATTGATGCGGCGAAAGCACCACTAATTGCCTTTCTTGACGCGGATGATTGGTGGTTGGAAGGCAAGTTGCAACGTCAAATTGCTTTTCATCAGGCGCATCCAGAGTTAAGTTTTAGCTTTACCGATTATCGCCACATTGGGCCCAAGGGAGAAGACCGTGGCACCTGTTTCGAATTTTGGCCAAATTACCAAGATCAACGACAACAAACGCTAGGCTATCGCATTAAGAACGATGCCGCCGCAAGCCTATTTGCTGAGAATGTGGTGGGAACCTCCACAGTGATGGCCTCACGCTCAGCCTTACGCCGCTGTTTCGCTTTTGATGAACATTTACCTTCAGCCGAGGATTGGGATCTATGGTTAAAATTAGCCTTACATGGTCCAGTCGCGGTCAGTAATCACTGCGATTGCCATTACCTAATGCGCGATGGTTCAGAAAGTAGTAAAAGTGAGCAGCGCTTAAAAGCAATGAACATCATTTACCAACGTTATGCGGCCAACTTTGCAAGCAATACCCTTTCTGTTTTAAGTCAAGCCAAAGCGCGGATTGCCACCGCTGAAGCCGAACTTTATAACGATGAACAACAACGACTACTGGCCATCGGCGCTCGACTCAAGGCGCTCTATTATTCACCCAGCAAACGCCATTTGTTTGAAACGCTAGCCGATACCCGTAACTTGCTACTGATACGCTAACAAAATCGCAAACCTAATGGCAGCGTTACGCTCATCGTGAGCATCTAAAGCTGCCCAAGAGAGCAGCCAACAAGCTGAACAGACAGGGCCTCGCGGCACGCATTCGAAATAATGAGTCAAGCGATAAGCGTGCTTAAACGAGCCAAATTCTCACTGGTGATTTGCTCTGGCATCATTGGGAGCGGTTAAGCGACTCAGCCCCCAATGAGAAGAGCTGCTTGCCTGCAACTTCCAGCCGCGTTTAACCAGCTGCTTACGCATAAAAAATTGTAAGTAACCGTGACCAAACACTGCCACCTTTTGATGCTCTTCGGCTAAACATATGACCAACTCAGCGGCCAAATAAGCGCGCTGTTTCGCTTCGGTATAAGATTCGAAAGGCCCCTTCAACCCTATCGTCCATAACAAGCGGTTTAGATAAAGCCAATAATTTGCTTTGATTGTAAACGGCAGTTTATAGCGAGGAATTTCCATTTCCCTAAAGAGTTTATAGGTTTTGGGAGGTTGGTCTGTACAACGAATCGCCGATTCCACGGCTCGTTTAAGATCACTACCAACCACATAATGCGACTCAAGCTGTGACTTTAGCTGTTGTGGCGGCAGACTATCAACCAGCAATCCTGAGTGATGGTATTTTCTCACCCAAGCCACAAAGCCAGCCGCAGAGAGTTTCGGGTAAACTGCAGCACTGGGCTTTCCATGACGAACCAATACTATTTCCAATATTTAGCCTAATAAAGTTAACAGGAAGACCAATGACCAGAGCAAGGCCTTCCTTCAATGATGTTTAATTCGAATCAGTCACAGTTTTTAAGACTCAACTTTTCACACAAGCGATCCGCGAGACGGTGAGTCGCAATATTTCTTTCGATAATGGCAGAAGAAAGTTGCCCCTTGGCAACCACAGTCAACCAATCGTCGACCATCGCAGCAAAACCTTTACTCTCAAGCATTGGCACCCAGTCCTTTTGCATCAGTTTAGTCTCGATATTGTTTTGCCAATACTTGCCTTCGGTAAAGGAATTAAATTCGAATGCGCGATCTTCATAACAAGCGGTCAGCCGTTCCGAAGTTTGACCAAATTGGCGATTCATCGAAGCATGGAATAAACACGCCCCAGTTTGCCATTGCACATCAATCCGAGCTAACTGCTCGCCCTGCATTTGCCAAGTCAGATAGACATCATCCAGATCAGCCTTGGCGGCAAGGTTGACACTATCAAGCGGGTGAATGAAATCATCAAAAATGAAGCTGCGGATCTCGCCCGGTAGGTGATGACGATTTTTTTCCCAACGCAAGGCCTGCAAACTGCCAATATTAGCTTGAGCGAGTTCCGGAATATATTGGTTAAACAAAGGAACATGACGCCGATTAAACCCCAAATAAAGTGGCAGTCTCTTTTGGGCTGCTAGCTCATAGAGCTGTTCCACTTCGATGGCACTGTCACTCAATGGCTTATCAACGAAGGTTGGAATGCCCTGTTTTAAAAAAAAAGTCGCGATTTGAGCATGTGCCGGAGTCGCGGCATGGATCATTACCGCATCGACCTGAAAACGAGGCAACTCTCGATAATCCTGACAATACTCCGCCACCCGAAAGGTTTTTGACAACTGTTTGAGCGTGTCTGTATTACGGGTGCAGAATACTAAATCAAGCTTGGCTAATTGAGTTATAAACGGTAGGTAGGCTTTCTGGGCGATATCACCCAAACCAATCATCGCAACTTTCATGTTTATCCCTTTTAATCATTAACGCCAGAATTGACTAAGCGCGTCTTATTAAAAAGGAATTATGGTAACCGATAATTACAATCAAAGACACTCGCTATTTACCTGAATTTAAACAAAAAATAATCTGTTAGATGATTTTGAATAACATCCCTTGGCCGCCGTCAAGCCCCCACATGGCATCCAAAAAGAAAATAAATTGATGCGCCACAAATAGGTCCATACTGGTCACTAACGCGGCAAAGGCAAAGCTACAAAGAAGCAAAGAAGCAAAGAAGCAAAGAAGCAAAGAAGCAAAGAAGCAAAGAAGCAAAGAAGCAAAGAAGCAAAACATAGCCTTAAATAAACGGAGATGATACTCACGATTTATGGTAACACTTTGTAAGTTATCGTAACAATCACAGCCCCCTCACACTTCAACAAAGCCGCACCCTTTAACTAATTACTCGCACCATATTGTAAACACTTACCTCTTTTCGCCAGATATAGTCGAGCAAAACTAAAAACATAAACTCGACTGAATAGGACAAGTTATGAAACTCTGTGCACGCAAAATAATACACTTATGTGCCGCCTTACTCATCGCCATATTAATGGCAGGATGTAATGATGATCACTCGCAAACATTTCCTTACCAAGGTGTCGCACTACAAGAAACCCAATATGGTTTTGTGGAAGGTTTCGAAAGCCAAGAAAATAACACCATTGGCTGGCTAGGGCTCCCTTACGCTCAGCCCCCCATCGGTGAATTGCGCTGGAAAGCTCCGCAAAGCCCTGAAGCATGGCATGGCACTTTGCAGGCAAAAGCATTTAAAGATGGGTCAATACAAGGAGATAACTCCGAGAATGCGACAGGCAGTGAAGATAGCCTGTACCTGAATATTTGGCGTCCCAACACGGCAGACAAAGACTTACCAGTGTTGCTGTTTGTCCATGGCGGCGGCAATCGAAGCGGATCACCAAAAGAGTTTATTGGTGACAAGTTAGCTGAAGCGACAAACAGTATCGTGATATCAATCGATTATCGCTTAGGGGCCATAGGCTGGTTTAGACATCCGGCGTTAAAAAGTGGCGATCTGGCGAGTGATTCTGGCAACTTTGGTCTGCTTGATATTATTCAATCGCTGAAATGGGTGAATCAAAACATCAGTAGCTTCGGGGGCGATCCCGGTAACGTGACCCTAGCCGGTCAATCTGCTGGTGCGAGAGATACACTGGCACTGATGATCTCGCCCCTTGCCAGTGGATTATTCCATAAAATATTGGCACTCAGTGGCGGCATGACCACTTCCGAGACAAGTGCTGGTGACGCTATCGCACAACAAGCCGTGATCCAGCTAGTCATCAATAATGGCGAGGCAGATAACCAAGCAGATGCCATGATCTGGATAACTCAACACGAAGATTTTGCCGCTTACTTAAGAGCGCAAGAAGCAGATAAATTTCTCGCTTTATATGGCCCAGCACCGATCAAAATGGCACCTTTCCCACACTTGTTTAAAGATGGCTATGTACTCCCTGCTGAGGGTTTTGAAGTACTTAAAACCGGTCACTACAACAAAGTTCCGGTGATGCTGGGCAGCGCGCAACAAGAATTTGCTATTTTTGCGCTAACCGATCCTGAATTTGCCCCATTACTTAGAGGATCGCAAGATCCCGATTTACTGGACTCTTATGGCACCGCAATGCATTACGGCAGCAACATCTACGCGGCATTCAATGTGGAAAATGTAGCCGACCAACTGGTAGGGAATCCAGACCAGCCTCCGGTATTTGGTTACCGTTTTGCTTGGGGCACAAGGTCTGGCGTGGTGAAATCACCAGCAGACACGCTTGGTTTATCCGCGACTCACGGCGCTGACATGGACTTTATAACGGGTCAATGGAGTAGTGGTATGAATCAGTGGTTCAATGGCGCGTTCTATTTCGACGAAAACCAACCAGGACGTGATGCTCTAAGCGCTGCAATGATGGCATATATAGGCAACTTCCTGCATACCGACTCGCCGAATGGTGAAGACCTCACAGAATGGCAAGCTTATAGCGTGCAGCATCAAATCATGCGTTTAGATGCAGATCTTGGCACTTCGATCATCGCAATGTCTGATGCTGTCTACGACAAAAATCAAGTTGATGCAGAAATGCAAACGGACTTAGCTTCCGATGAGTATCATTATTATATCGATAAGATTATTTCCGGACGTTTCTTCTGGGATCTTTGGATGGAGTAAACTTAAGCCGTATCCGCTATCGCAGTCAGCGAAAATTCAGCTGACTGTTGCGGGGCCAAAACTGACAGCATACACATCCGCCATTCACTTCGCCTATAGATAGTTTGCTGCGATCAGACTCATCTTCTTAAAATCATGTCCCTACTCAGGGCTCGCACCTAGTTGTGGCACTCACTTAATCACGATTTAACAGTTTAACCAGCGCCAGCTTAAATAAACTGAATGTTAATACGCTTCACGCGCTTTCAGCTCGCTAAAATCACTCATGATCCATTTTTTATAACCACGCCGACATCTTAAGCGTTGATACCATTGTGTCACTTTGGGCGGGAGCGTTATCTCTAATCCTTGGGATGTTAAGCGATAAAGAATAGAGCCAACACAAATGTCGCCAAGTGAAAGCGATGAACCAGCTAAATACGGACTCTCATTGAGCCTTTGCTCAAGAATATTTAAACATGCCTCGCATTTTTGTAATTGATGATTAACCTCCACCATATTCCGTTGGTTTACTGGCATTCGATAATACCCCCAAAATGTTCCCATAAACGCGGGCTGGAAAAGTACCTGTGACCAGTCCATCCAGCGCTCGTATAAAGAACACTGATAAGGATCTTGAGAATGCCATTGAGGATAACCGTAACTCGCGGCCAAATACCGCAAAATACTGTGTGATTCCCAAATCACTTTATCACCATCAATCAGGACAGGAACTTTCTTCATCGGATTTAGTTTTGAAAATTCAGCGGCATCTAATCCACCAAATCGCCCCCCTAATTCAATATGCTGATAAGAATTGCCTAGCTCTTCAAGAAACCACAAAACTTTTTGAACATTAAATGATGTCGTTCTTCCGTAAATTTTCACCTAACCATCCATTAAAAAGAAGACCATAAGTAGATCTCTATCATCCAAAATCAGAGTCGATATAACGACGACATCCCCAATTCAAAGGAAACTAATCAAGATCCACTGACCCCTCTTAACTCACCATTTAAACTGCGCAGCGGTAGAGCTTGGCATGTTCTAGCAGAGACTCACCCGCTAAGCCAATAGCAACATCTTCGGCTTACAGCATTTCCTCAGGATTACCGTAAACGTAAACCAGACATACTTCGCGAGTGTCTTTACAAACAGCTTGAATTTCTAGTCTACGATAACCATCTGGCTGATGAACCCGCTCAAATCACTCCATTTCCGCCGAGGCTTAGTGGCTCGCTGTTTGCTGTCGCGCCACAAGTACATAGATGTTGACCAAGGGAGGCTCAGAGCGACTTCGACACTCACTAGATTGTAACCACAATGAATCGTCAGAGCATCGACCAGCTGCAAGTCTGAAGGTTTAATACCTTCACCCGAGAATAAGGACTTAACGGCTACTTAAGGCGAGAGCCCCTGATGCGCCGACTAAAATACCACCACTAATTCGATTCACTACATTTAATCTTGCTTTTCCTGCACGCAAAACCTTATTTGCAGAGAAGGCATATAACATCACCATCGTAAAATCTAATAATGCCATAGTAGGACACATAATAGCCATTTGCGAAAACACTGGCTGAGTAGTATCAATAAATTGAGGAAAAAAGGCAGTAAAAAACACGATCGCTTTGGGATTGCCAGCTGCCACCATAAAACCCGACACGTAGAGTTTAGAATTTGAAACGTTTTCTAAATGATCATCCCTTTTGAACTTACTTTCTGAAGCAAACAACATCTTCACCCCCATATAAAACAGGGTTGCCGCGCCCAACCACTTAATCACATCAAAGGCCGCTTCAGAATTAGCAATAATTACTCCCAAACCAATCGAAACCAAAATCATTTGAATGAAATTAGCGCTAATATCCCCAAGGGCGGTAAATATGGTTCTTCTCACACCGTAATTAATGGAATGAACGATACCAAGAAAAACACTTGGGCCCGGTGTCGCTGTCAGCACCAACGATGCAGCAACATATGCGAACCAAACATCAACACTCATAAAACATCCCGACTTCATTTTGCTTACATCTCTGAAATGGTAACTCATTGAATGAAGTGAAGCACGAGCACTGTACGAGAGTGCTTAAGTTCACGACGACTGTGTCAATGGTGTTCGGCCTCGATTGCAGTGAACAGACAAGGCTAAAGCGATTCGATCAAAAACCAATCTCGACTAGACTCGCACGCATTGCTTCACCGGAACACTGCAATGCAGCCAGTTCATCGTCCACAACAAGAAGCTCAATGCCTTTTCCACACCTCTAGTCCCAATGCAAACCGATAAACTTAAGGCCACATGACTCAAGCCATATTACCGTTTAAATGAACCGATATTGGTCATACGGTTTTACTATTGTCTAATATAGCTTCCACTAAGGAGTAATCACCACGCCAATGACTAAGTTGGTGTATTCTTTACCTACAATAATTTTATAAACGGCTTGTTTTACCTCTAGAGCCAACCGCTCTATATGCTCAGATCATAGTCAAGCCCAAACACCTCTTGATTGAGCAAGGCTAAACCCAATATTCACCGTAGACCAAGCCGACACTTTAGAGTCACCATCCAGGCTCCGCCTGATTCATCATCTGTACAATCTCAAGTAGGTTTTTATCTGCGAGTGAGGTTTTAATCTGCGAGTGATAAACCCCTTGCAGCAACAGTAAAGTTTTATCTTCTTTCATTGAATAATGAAGAGGCAGGTCTGAGCCCAAGAAATAGATCCAACTTGAATTTTTAACCGATGCTTGGCCAACAACCATGATCAAAAGACTTTGATTTTAAGTGTCAGTAAATTTTACACCACGCTCACTAAAATGTAATACTATATACATAAAGCATTGTTTTTAAAGGATTTAAAATATTGGCCTCATATTTGCATTTACTGGAATCATATAAAACTCCTAAATGAACCAATAGATGAGCAACATGAATAAATTTAAATTAACTTGTATCGCATTAGGCTTAGGTTTTTCAAGCATTTCAGCAAACGCAGTTCTAATTACAGATTGGGATTACCTAAACGATGCTGGCTTCGGCACTGATTATACTTCAGAAGCTGGCGACGCAACAGGTGTGACTGCAACGGGTGCTACTTTAGACCAATTTGACCCACTTTTTAGTGGTGAACTCCCTAAAACATTGTCTTGGGGTCAACCTTATAAAGCGGTGAACCCAAACGAATTGCAAAGCTCTTTAGCAATTGATGATTCTAAAACTGGTTCAGTAACCACCAGTGTTGTAGATGGTGTTGGTGCCTTAGCGTTCTCTGAAGGTACAGGTTTAACCCATGAAAACTGGGGTGTAACGGGTGATACTTTAGTATCGGCAACTTTATTCGACGGTTTGTTTTTAGCCCCAACCGCGCCAGTGTCATTGCCTCCTACAGCTGCACCAGCTCTCCAATTTCAAATTCAATTTGAAGAAACCTACAACCACCCTACTGGCGGCACATGTGAATATGGCGGTACTCTAGACGGTGAAGTTGGTATCAACCAATCTGGTTGTGCCGATTTATTCACCATTATATTAGATGATGATGTTTCTTTCACTCAAGATGGTGATGCTATTTTCTTAAGTAATAGCTTCGTTATCCCAGCAGACGGCTTAGACGACTACGAATATACCTTAACAACTCGTTTGTTAGGTCTAACATTCGTTGAAAATGTAGATTGTCCAGAAGGTAAAACCTGTATCGGTTTCTTAACTGAAGAAGATAATACCAATACCCTTGAAGCTGCATTTGCTATCTCAGCTAGAGAAGTGACAGAGCCAGGTACTTTAGCTATCTTTGGTTTAGGTTTATTAGGTTTGGCTGGCTTACGCCGCCGTGCTTAAGACCGAATAAAAATGATGCGAAGAATTTAGCATCATTGCTTAAGATGAAAAGCGCAGCCCCCTGTACTGCGCTTTTTTTTCAAATTTTATATGTAGAAGCTTTATTCGAAGCCAGTGGGCTGCTTTCGACAGCAGCTGTTTGGCTCTGATGTTTATCAAGTAAGCCAAGACGAGAAAAGTTCGACGCAACTAAAAGTAATACTCGAGTCCCAGTGATAAGTAACTGTCTTTGCTCATGTAGAAAATCGGCTCAGTGGGTGACATGGCCGATAACCAGAACCCTTCTGCCACCCAACGAAAATGATGACTCACCCGACCTGACGCGGTTAATTGATATAGCTGCGAGTTTTTTTTAAGATCAAACAGGCCCGACAACAATAACTCCGTATCACTGACATCGTTTGCCTGCCATCGAAGCCCTACAAACAAATCGTTATTATAAAGCGTTGGCGGTGCCTGAGTGTCCCGATTATCCCAAGTATACTCGGCAATCAAACCCAACTGTCCCGGGCTGAATTCAAAGCCGTATAGGGAATACTCCGCCCCAGTGACCAGCGTCAGATAATTTTTACCTTCCCCATGTTTGGCAACACTTTCCCATTTCCACAGCAGATCATCTCTGGTCCACTGCAGGTCTAATCCGAGCTGAGTCATAGTGGCGTAAGATTGCAGTAGCTGAGCACCGTCATCGAGCAACATCGGCTCTCGGCTATTCCCATTGAATAAGCTAATCCCAAGATCTAGCTCGTCTCGCCAAAATGCCACTCTGGCCGCCAAATCCAGATTGCGCTTACCGTCAGAATAAACAATCTCTTCACCCACCGGCTTCCCCGGAGACAAACGTTGCTGCGGTTCGCGAAATGGTCTCACTTGATGAAACGGCAACAACAATAGCTGTGCTTCCCCCCACTGAGGCCAATACTGAAAGTGCAGCATCGGCTGACCAATCTTCTCGTCGTTACCTAACGCTATCCGCCCGTCATACTGATTTACGATATTGATTGGCTGATAGACTTCGGTAACCCCCCAGTAAACGGTATCAATACCGACCGTCACCGAATAACGCTGCGCATTATAAGCAATGTTCGCCTCACGCCAGTTCCCAAAAATCACATCAGCTTGTGGCTCATACCGTGAATAAGGTGCCAGCAGAACATTCCAGCCATCGTCATTCCACCACTTCAACTTAGGCGCTAAGGTAATTTGCGGATTAAAGCGATGGCAACACTGTTCTGCTGATAGCGGCGCCTCGGCGTATACTTCGCCCGCCAGACCCGCATAGCCTTCCAGCATCATCTCTGCCGAGACATCCCCGACATAAACGGCCATCAATATACAAACCAGACACCTCATGCTTTTAACCATCATCAATTATGCCTGTAAGCCCGCTGCAACTGTCTGGGGTCGAACTGACTTTCAGGGAGCGTTAATCCCAAGCGATAGTCCTGCCAGGTAAGCTCGGTGGTGCGTTTCGAAATTAAGTTCTCCATAAAGGCAATATGTGGACGCCAGTAGCGATCTTCATATTGCTTATACTCTCTCAGAGAAAGCTTCTTAAGTGGTGTTCCTTTGCGATCGAAATATTCAATCTTGCGTGGCTGGTAAATGGACTGATCGATCCAGGCAATCAATTTAGAGTAACCGGAATTCACATATTGTGGATAACAGGCCAGCAACCAGTAACGATGCTCACCTTGCACTTTTTCACCCACCAGTTGATAGCGATATTTATCCAACTCCCACGAACTCATATCTTCATAGGCAAATTCACTTCCCATAAATGGGCCGGAGCGATTATTCGACGAAATCCGCTTCACTCGCTTAATGGACGGCAGATACAGCCACTGATCATCCGCTTCAATCGCATGGCTAAAAGTCAGTAAACTGGTCCCGGCTATATCGCGAGGCGCTTTAAAATAGGTAATGATTTTATCACCCTCATCAGCCTGCTCTTTACCTTGCACCGTCAGTTGGCGCTGCACCGCGTCACCATTGGCGGCTGTAATCGTCATTTCAACCGTCGCAGTGTAAGACTGATAACCACTATCTCGATTCACCATCTCGGTTGCGATATCCAAACCAGTGGGTTCTTGGCCAAACGCCAGGCTCGATATCATTAATAGCAGCAATATGCTTTTTATCATGTTTCCTCCTTGATGCCATATCCCCATATTCAACGTTGAAATATGAACAGACAGTAAACATACATAAGTTGTTGAAAAACTTAACCTGTACGATCAGACAGGTTTATTCAGACAAGCGGACAGGATAAAAATATAAGCAAAGCAGCTAGCATGATTTTCTCAAATAACTGTTCGTATGTTAGGAGTAGAAACCGAAATGGAAGCTGAACCAATCTTAGAACAAGGATGTACACTCATTCCACATATCGATGATGCACTCGGCCCCGCCGCACAACGTTATTTTGGCGAGGGATATAAAAAAACCCAATATCGGTGCAACGTCAAATACACCGCCAGCTTCGCCGAAGGGACCATCGCGATTGATTACCGAACCGACTGGTCACAAAAGGAAAAAGTCAGTAGCCGCCCGCCCCACCTGAGTACTATCGATGCGTTTCTGGTTGCGGGTCGAATTGCCTGTGAGCTGCTCAGACGAGAATTCAACTTAAGCGAACAACAGACATCCCAGGCATGGATCCGACACTTGTCCATCAAGGCTGGCAGTGAAGCTTTAGAGGATCTGGTTGCCGTTCCGCTCAGCACCCGGCTAATAAAATCGGTGACCAACAATAACAGTATGTTTGGGGTTCTCAGTCATTTCAAAACAGTCTTAAAAACAATGGAAGTTGAGATCATTATTGACCACCCGCCGGGTATTGACAGCCACACGGTGAATGCGGCTCCCTTAAACGCTGAAGAATATTTCATCGATGAGTTCCGGGAAAGACACTGCGAACTATACAACAACAGCTTTAATGATAAATCCTGTGCAGTTTCTTGTGAACTCACCCTACAACGACCGGGAAATCAATTCAGCGGTCTGATGGGCCAATATCCACACGCCCTGATGATTGTGGATTGGCTAACCAGCTTCGCTCAGCTTTCACAATTAGTGATGTATCGTTTAGATAATGTGCAACGAAACCAAACCAATAACCTGTGGATGCGTTCAGTCAAAATCACTGCCCCGTACCCAATTATTCCCCAGCAAAAACATACCCTTACTTTACGAAGTACGCGCAACTCGCTAATCAACAAAAATCACGAACAATGGCGTCTTGCTACCGTTTCAGGCTCTATTGCCAGCCATCCGGAATTCTCACTTAGCGCCAAGCTTTGCCACTCACTTCCCCAAGGAACAATCGCATGAAAATTGCCATATCAGGAACCTATTCAACCGGGAAAACAACCCTAACCGAAGCGCTCGCCATTGCAACTGAGATCCCCAGAACTCAGGCCAGAACGATGCGGGAAATCCTGCCGGATGCAGTTCCAGGAAAAACCCTGGAACAATGTAAACCCTTTGAGTTACTCACCCTTGGTTTAAGCAGACTAACCGAGCGGATGATTAACGAAGAACAGTTTGGTGATCGTTTTTTTTCCGACGGTTCTAGCCTTCACGAATGGGTATATGGTGCCGCCAGATTAGAAACCGGAATTAATCCATCTGAAAGTGACTTGCTGTTAGCCCTAAAACGTATCGCAGGCGCTCCTTATGCCTCACTTCACAAAGGCTATATTGAAGCATTTGGCAATGTCGCCAAACGCCATGCAAAAAAAACCTACAGCCAATTTGTCCATCTACCGATTGAATTTGATTTGGTCGCAGATGGTCACCGACCGGTCTCCGAAGTATTTCGTCAGCTCTCCAATGATCTGTTACTAAATACACTCAAAGAACTGAATATCCCGTACATTGTCGTCGGTGGTGAGCTGCGAGAACGTCTGCTCACCATTGCGCAACACTTTCACCTACCGCTACGCATGGATCCCGATGAGGCGATCGAAACCGCAGTCAATAAAGTCAAGGCGGAAGCGATCGAAATCGAAAATCATCGTCTGTCGGTCCTTGCCGCTCAACAAGCTTAAACATAGGATATAAATCATGATTAATTGGACTAAAAAGCGTGCCTGGCTGGCGATTTTTGCTTGGCTTGCCACTCTGGCGGTAGCCTTTATTGGCCTTGGCAAACTGACACTGAATAACGACTATAAGGTGTTCTTCAGTAAAGATAACCCCGATCTGGTTGCTTTCGAACAGATTGAAGATAAGTACAATAGCAATGACAGCGTATTAGTGGTACTCAGACCCAAATCTGGCGACATTTTTCAGCCCGATGTACTGCAAACCATCATCGAGCTCACCGAGCAAGGCTGGCAAACCCCCCATTCTTACCGAGTCGACTCCGTTAGCAACTATCAATATACCCGCGCCGTCGATGATGAACTGCTGGTCGAGGATTTCATCTCATCAGATGAACTTCAACAGCAAGCTGTACTGGCGGATAAAAAGCAATATGCATTACAACAACCCGAGTTGCTCAATCGCTACCTCGCAGCCGATGCTAAATCGACAGCAATCAACGTACTGGTTCGACTTTCAGTCGATGAACAGTCGGAAGAAGTGCGAGAAATAGCCCAATTTTGGCAAGATCTGATTGCTCAAACTCAAGAGCAACACCCAGAGATCGAATTTTACCTGACTGGTCAAGTGATGCAAAATGATGCCTTTGGCGAAGCCTCGCAGCGAGACATGGGCAGCCTCGTGCCCATCGCATTGTTACTGATCATTCTGGGTACCGGAATCTATCTGCGCAGCATTTGGAGTTCTGTCGTAATCACGCTAGCTATCTTATCCTCGATCTTTATAGCTCTTGGCGCAGCTGGCTGGCTGGGCATCGCCATTACCTCACCTTCGGCTTCCGCACCTATCATTATTTTGACCATGGCGGTCGCCGACTGCATCCATTTTCTGCAAGGCTTCAAAAAAGCCCAACTCGACGGCAAGGCAAAACCAGAAGCCATCGCTGATGCAATGGCCAAACACCGATTGCCCATCATACTCACCAGCTTAACAACTGCCGTTGGCTTCCTGTCGATGAACTTCAGCGATTCACCACCGTTTAATGACCTTGGCAACATCACCGCCATGGGCGTTTTTGCCGCTATGCTGCTCACCCTGTACTTCGCCCCAGCCTTACTGGTCGTTCTCCCCTTGCGCAGGCCCCCAGCACATCAGCAACAATGGTTAAGCAGGCCCTTAACAAAACTGGCCCGCTGGACAATCAAAAATCCGGCATTAAAAATTGCAGCGGTGTTAATTTTCAGTTTAGTGATTGCCGCCAACCTGGTCCGCAATAAAATCGACGATACTCTGTTCGAGTACTTCGATGAGAGTTATGCGGTTCGACAAGCCAATGATTTCACCTACGCCAAGCTCACAGGCGTCGCCAGTATTCAATTTGCGCTCCGCCCCGAAGGCGGCGAAACGGTCACCTCACCCAACTTCTTGCAAAAACTGGATGCCTTTGTCACCTCGGCCCGTGATACCGATGGCGTCTATCACGTCCAGTCACTCACCGACATCATGAAACGGCTCAATAGCAGTCTGCATAATGATGATCCCAGTTACTATGTTTTGCCACAGGATCCGCAACTGTCTGCACAAACGCTGCTACTTTACGACATGTCGCTCCCTTACGGACTCAACCTGAGTAATCAGGTCGCATTAGATAAAAAAGAGTTACGGATCATCATCACGGCCAAAAAGATGTCTTCGAATCAACTGGTCGTGCTAGAATCCAATCTGAGAAAACAGCTCTTAGAACATTTTAATGCAAGCAGTATCAGCCCGGGTGTTAGCGCAGACATCATGTTTGCCCATATTGGCTACCGCAATAATATCAGTATGCTCACTGCTTCTGTGGCCGCCTTAGTACTCATTTCCCTGCTGATCGGCATCATGCTGCGTTCGGTCCGACTCGGCCTTATCAGTATCTTACCGAATATTCTTCCCGCCTCGATTGCTTTTGGCGCCTGGGGAATGATGGTTGGAGAAGTTGGCTTGAGTTTATCGGTCATTGCCAGTATGACCTTGGGGATAGTGGTCGACGATACCATTCACCTCCTGTACCGCTACAATACACTCCGCAAGTCGGGATATTCAGAACAAGAAGCGATTCAATCCTCGGTCAAACATACCGGGCTCGCCATCATCGGCACCAGCCTGGTGCTGAGTCTTGGTTTCTTGGTCCTCGCCTGCAGCAGCTTCAAGATGAATGCAGATATGGGACTCATGACCGCCATTACCATCTTAATAGCATTGGTCCTCGATCTGCTGCTGGTCCCTGCAATGCTAAAAATAACCAGCGCTAAAAACCGGCCAATCGAGTCAAATGAGCAGGCAATCGGGCTACCTTTGGGATAGTACCGAACTAAAAAGTAAGGGCTCGCTCACCGAGCGGCCCGCTACTTTTGATGACATTGCTTGCAGCACCGATGATTCATTGAGACCAAGCCGCCTCGCCAGAATGCAAGCGACACAAACAATGGAGAAGCATAAAAAATCGACAATAAGAACTATCTAAAGCGTTCAGCGAAAGGCGGGGCGTAGTTTTTCCTTGCAACAATAATTGAGCAGAATTTGCGTCATTCTGAAAACGGCATACCGCACAGCATCATCAAACATGTTTATCTGGAAAAATAGACTGTCAGGATTCAAGCCACATTAGCAGCAGCTTATTTTATCCGTCACACCAGCCTTGCTCAATTGCCTTGGCAACCGCATGTGTCCGATTATGGGTACCCAGCTTTTTATAGATGTTCTGCAAATGATACTTTACCGTTCTCTCACTGATATTAAGTAATCGACTGATTTCCCAGTTACTCTTCCCCATTTTTAACCAAGGCAATAACTCCTGTTCTCGCTGAGTCATCAAGCTCGGCTTTGACGCCACTTCACGCGCCTTATTTTCGCAAATACTCTGGCGTACCATATTAAGATGCGGGCTTAACAGGTAAAGCGCATTTATTTCGTCACTCGATGGTTGCCGCTCACCAAATGACAATAAGAACATGCTGCTCTCTTTCCCTTGACGACCTGAGATAACCAAACGTTTACCATAATCAGGATGGACGATGGGATCCATCAATACCGAAATACTGCGCGAGTGAGTGCGTGCGGCAGAAAATAAGGGATCGCTGGCCAGTGACCGAGCGCTAAAGCAGCGAACAAAATGCTGCTGTGAAAAACCAAAGCAAACGGGCGCACTAGCGCTTTCCTTAGACAATGAACCTAATATACTAAAATCAAAAGATATTTCGTTTTTCAAAGCGCTAAACCAATCTTGAAAATCTTCATCCTTTTGTACTTCGGTTAACTGGTGTGATAATTCAAACAGTTTCTGCTTATCCATAAGCACTATTGATACCTACCGAGCCGAGTGACTTTAACAAGCTCAAATCTGTATAAGCATCTGAGTCATTGATGCTGGTATGTATACCCGCTCCTAGCTTTGCATTCAAGGCCTTATTGACAAACAAAGTATTATTGAAAATAAATCCATGACTCAAAGCCGCCACTTTAAATGCTAGCGATCCGGGAAAAATCGCTGTATGTCATATCTGTCGCTTACATATTTGAGCGTAGCATGCTCTTTTAGCGGACTTTTCTAGGATCTCCTGAACCCAAAATTTCAGCTTATTCAGAGCCAAGTCATCGACATTTTATTGATCTGGAGACAAGCCATTGGCTTGCCCCTTGATGCGAATACCGATGCAATCGCGCCAGTGGTCCCTGTAAATAAAATGTCACTATAACAAAACATCCACTTGCTTCATCAACTTGCCATAACCGCCAGCCATCAAGCCCTGGATTTGTCCATCCCTTGCAACAATAAGCTCTACTGAAATCTGACTCAGAGACGCAGGCTGCATGTACTTCCCTTGCTCGATGGTGATTGAAGATTGCTTAAGCCCGAGATAATCATGCAATAGACAAGCTAAAGGTCCCGCTGCCATTCCTGTTGCCGACTCTTCGTTAATCGCAAAGCGCGGCGCGAACATCCGGGTCGTCGCATCTTTAGTGGTGGCTGCAGCATCAGTGGTAAAAACATAATAACCAATAAGCTCAAGCCTCTCGCTAATCTCAGAAATTTTGGCAAAGTCTGGGCTTAGCAGAGCCAGTCTAGCTCCCTCTGACACCCCGACCATAGCAAAACTGTTGCCCGTATTCACAACCATAGGCTCAATACGCGGATCCAAATCGGCGGCATCCAAGCCCAATGAATCAAGAACGTCCTCAAGCGTCACCCCCTTAGGGTTCCAATCCCGATGGTTCAGATAAGTGGGTGCCACCTGTTCCATGTAGGCAGCCCCATTTTTGATCATAATCTTACGCGAACCATCCACGGTTTCTTTACTCGACTCTCCTTGCGTAATCCTGCCTGTTTCAGCTAAGTAAGAAAATGTTGCGATAGTTGCATGACCACAATGAGCAATACGGCGATTAGGCGTGAAAAAGTCAAGCTTGAACGCTGCAGTATTCGACTGAGAGACAAACGCGGTCTCAGACAAGCCGATTTGAGACGCAATATCTAACATGTCACGTTCACTCAAGCCATCGGCGTCCAGAACCAGCCCCGCAGGATTGCCACCACAGCCTTCAACGACAAAACCATTCACAATTTTTGCTGGTATTTTTCTAGCCATAACATGAGATCTATTCATATAAAAATCCTATTTTATCGTATCTATAAATTGTTAGTGCTTATAATAAAACCAAAGATATCCTTAAAGACACTCATAAAGGCATGAGATAAATTCATGAATAAATTCACGGACGAAACCGACAAAGAGACCGTCAATCGATTAAGCCAGGCGGCCCCCTTACTCGCGGCGATCGTTGACGAGCTAAACTTTACCAAGGCTGCCGAGCGGCTCAATGTACAACAGTCTGCAATCAGCCATAGAGTCCGGGCATTGGAAGAAAAACTTGGGCTCACCCTTTTCGAGCGCAGCACCAAAAATCTTCGTCTGACAGCGGCAGGAAAAATACTCTGTGAAGCAGCACGACAGTCCATGTCGGTCTGGCAACCCGCATTAGATAAGCTCGAAAAAAACCAAAGCGCTGACCAGATTAGACTTTCTTTACCTTCTTCTCTCGCCATGAAATGGGCGATCCCAATTTTGCCAAATGCAAGCTCAGAGGGACTATCAATATCGCTTGAAGTGAAAGACGATTTGACTGACTTTCGTCATGATGATACCGACGCAGCCATCAGATTCGGCGTCGGCCCCTACCCCGGCTTACATGCAATTCACCTGACTCACTGCAAAATACAAGCCGTGGTCAGTCCTCGCTTCCTCAACGGTGTCGTAGACCAAAGCGAACAAGCCTTACTCGAGCAAAAAATGTCACTATTGTCAGACCGACGAGGGGCCAAAGACAATACTGGTTATCACTGGCAAAACTACTTCGAAAAAACCGGCTCTCTCATCGAACCCTTCACCTGCAAACATCAATTTGATCGGGCCGACCTAATGATTCAGGCCGCGGTTAGTGGTATGGGGATTGGTCTGGGCAGAACATTACTGATAGAAAATGACCTGAAGGCGGGTTTTCTAAAAACACTTGGCCCTTCAGTGAACATCGAGTCCAGTTACTGGCTGGTTTGTTCGGCTAGTTTTGCGCAAAGCAAACGCTTTAAGCTGCTGCAGCATTGGCTCAAAAAGGAAATTCAAGCGACGGTCAATCAATCTCATGCCATTCAATAAACATCGATATGCAAGCAAGGCGGAACACTATCCTTGCTTACGAATGACTCGGGGAGCAGGTCGCTTCATCGGCAAACATCCATCAATTTAGTGCCGCCCCCAAATCGGCCATCACCGCGACCCATGCATCCGGGCGTGCATATTTCGCTACCTAACGAAGCAAGCCTCGGCAAACCGATTATAGTACCCGGCATTCACACACAATTGATGAGCGACCCAATGATTGCCGTAATTTTTGAAGCCAAAGCCAAGCCAGAACAACAACAGCGTTACTTTCAGCTGTCGGCAGAGCTAAAACCCTTACTCTCTGATATAGATGGATTTATTTCTGTAGAGCGTTTCACCAGCCTCGCGGACCCAGAGAAATTTCTATCCCTATCCTGGTGGCGCGATGCAGAATCGATTCGCCAATGGAAAACAAATATGCAGCACCAATCGGCGCAAACCGAGGGCTATCAGTCGATTTTTTCTTTTTATCAGATCCGAGTTGCCGAAGTGATTAAAGATGATTCATCAAACACCAAAGGAAAGCACAATGTATGATATTCATGTCTGTTTAAAAAATCAGCCCGGACAACTGGCGGCATTAGCAAGTCTGCTTGGCAGCCATGGCGTGGGCCTTGAAGGCGGCGGGGTATTTTCCAGCGCGGGTCAAAGCCATGCTCATTTTCTGGTGGAAGATGGCGAGAAGGCAAAACAAGTATTACAAAGTCACGACTTGCAAGTCATCGGCGTTTGTAAACCACTGATCAGAAAACTAAAACAAGAGCGCCCCGGAGAGCTGGGTGAAATTGCAGCAAGCCTCGCCAATATTGGGGTAAATATTGTGACCCAGTACAGCGATCATGCCAACCGCTTGATCCTGATTACAGATAATTTTAAGCTGGCCGAACAAGCCACCAAACAATGGACCGTCAACGCTTGAGCAGCCACCCGCATCTTTCTCAGCAAAATGTTGAAGATAATATTCAACCCGTCTCAATGGCAGCACTTGCTGCTGCCCTATCGGATGTCTCGAGAGTCAAAATTATTTGCGCCTTAATGGATGGTCGGGCCTGGACCGCTACTGAGCTGAGCGTGATAGCAGATATTGCGCCCTCCACCACGAGTGCTCATCTTGCTCGACTGCTCAAGGAAGCATTGATTAGCTGCCTGTCTCAAGGGCGGCATCGCTATTACCGCCTCGCGGGTGCGGATGTCGCCAATCTGGTTGAAACGCTGATGGGCGTCTCCTGGAAAAGAATCGAACCGCCCAAAAGTCGAACGCCAATTGAATTAAAGCAGGCCAGAACCTGTTACGACCACCTCGCTGGTGAACTGGCGGTCAATATTTATGATGCGCTGCTCAGCAATCAGTGGATAGAGAAAGATGGGCAACACTTAAGCCCCTTGGGAAAGCAAAAATTTGCAGATCTTGGGCTAAACCTCCAGCCAAAAACCAAGCGTAAATACTGTTGTCCTTGTTTAGACTGGAGCGAGAGGAAATACCACCTTGGCGGCCACCTGGGCGCAGAACTCTTCAGCTGCTTCGAGAATCACGGCTGGCTGATTCGCGTCAGCGAATATCGAATGGTGAACATCTCGAAAACAGGCCGGCAAGCTTTTAAAAAATTATTTGCGATTACCGTCTAGCCAGCGAAGGCTAATGCAAATCTTCAGCGAACAATGATCAGCCGGGCGGGACTCACTGCCGCTTGCTAAAAATACCACTGGCAATCAGTACTCCAGCGCTCACCAATAGCAGCCCCACGATGGAATAAACCTCGATCATTTCGCCCAAAACAGGAACCGCTATCAAGGCCGCTAAAACAGGGGTAAAGGCACCAATCGCGGCCATGTTTTCGGCTCCCAAGCGTTGAATGGCAAAGCCATAACTAAAACCCGTGAGCAAACCGACCAATAAGCTTTGCACCAAAAACTGCCACGCTAACATCTGCCATGGCGAGTCCACTAACTGACTAGACACCAAACCAGTCGACCATAACAACAGCAAAACCAGCACCGAAACCAGTCCCATCAAAGCCGTAGAAACCAGCGGCGGCAGGCCAGCTATCCGTAAACTCACCGTATAAATCGCCCAAAAAAGACTCGCGGCAAGCAACAATAAGTCGCCAATCCAAGTTCCAGCAGGGGCCGTGAGCAAAGATAAGCTAAAGAGGACCACGACGCCCAGAGTCACTAGGCAGAGACCGATTTTACGTTGAATGCTCACCCTTTCTTGATAAAAAACCACCGCCAATAAAGTCACAAATAGCGGATAAGCCCCCAAAATTAATAAACCGGCATGGGAGGCTGGAGCGTACTTAAGACCGGTGGCGCTCAAATAGAAAAATGGCACGCCCGCACCGGCAACTATCCCCAATAACAGCGTTGGCGAAACACCTTTCAGTAAGGCTCTCGAGCGCCATAAAATAGGCAGCAGCAACAGCGCTGGCGGCGAATAACGCAACAAGCCAAGGTCAAAAAAGCCTAAAGAATTGGTCACCCCGGCCCGCATGCTCACCAGCCAGAAAGCCCAAATAGAAATACTCACCAGAGCGGCGAGTAAACCATAACGAAACGCCCCGCCAGTGGCATACTGTTTATAGTGGGGGGCGGTGTTGGAGCTGCAAGTATCAGACATAACGCTTTCCTTATGGCGTACCGAAAGTCTATTATCCAGCCAATATGGTGAGCATGTCCTTGCAATATCCAACCCAAATTTTGAATAAATTGCTATACTATGCCAAATTACCCTTCCTAATATTAATAGTATGCCAAAATGAACAAAACAGACATCGAGATCTTATCCCGACTGCAAGACGATGGACGCCTCACCAATGTCGCCCTCTCGGAGCAGATTTGTTTATCGCCCTCGCCGTGTCTGCGACGCGTAAAACAATTAGAGCAAAGTGGCGTGATTCAGGGCTACCACGCGCGCGTTGATCGGCAAAAAGCGGGCTTCTCGATGACTATTTTTGTAGAGGTACGACTGAACACCCATGAAGTTAGCGCCCATACGGCTTTTGAAACGGCGATGATCGACATGCAAGACATCGTTAGCGCCCATCTGGTTTCAGGCACCGCCGATTATAGTCTGGAAGTTGTGGCGATTGATTTAAATGATTACGAAGGTATTTTAAAACGCCTGCAAGGACTCCCCCATGTGAAGGATATCCAGAGTCACTTCGCGATCCGTTGTGTGAAATCAGCGGCCCCACTGCCGTTGACAAAGGTGAGCCGGTAACGGATAAAACGTGGCGGCTGCTGAAGTACTTTTGGCAAGCTTAACTTGTTGCAGCTTACGCAAATAGCACACCGCTGCGCTTCAGCGGCCACTCATTGAGCCAGTGCCATCATGTCTTGCTCAAGCTCCGCCAGCGGCTTGTCCTCGGCGAACCATGCCATCACCTGCTGCATGGTGGGTTCTGCGATCCCTTGATTGGCGGCCAGGTAAAGCCAGCTAAGCTGGTTGTTATCGATTGCCGCGCAGAGCCGATGGTTTGCGCTGGCCGCCTGAATGGTTCTGCTGCGCGCTGTCGTGAGCGCAAGATGAATGCGTTCATCGAGCCGTTGCAGGCTTTGTTGACTCTCGATTTGATACAGATAAGCACCTGTGGTTTTTCGTCTCACCCAATAGTCAATCTGGCCAAGTTCGACAGGCTCTCGAACCAACAACAGCGCAAAGCTGCTCATCGGACAGTCGGCAATTTTAACCGGCGTAAATTTAAACTCCGGCTGCCCCGACAAGCGATCCGCTCTTGCGTCAATCAAGCCCCCCGGCTTGCTGTTCGACGCGGTCAGTTCATTCCAGTGGATCGGCACAAAAACTTCATCGCGCCGCATCGATGTCGTTTCAATCACTCGGCTCATACAATCGCCATGGCGATTACTCACTTTTGCCAACAGCCCATGTGTTACTGCATATTTTTTCGCCGTATCGGGATGCACCAGCAGATAAGGCTCTGGCATATGTGTGGCCAGTCGCGCAGACAAACCGGTTCGAGTCATGGTATGCCAATGATCGCGAGTTCGTCCGGTATTCAAAATCAGCGGGAAATCTGCGCAGACTTGAATTGATGGCGCGCGATAAGTCACCGCTACAAAGTTAGCTTTTCGATTGGGAGTATAAAACCTGCCATCTTCAAACAGCCGCTGATGACTCACGGAGCGTTGCTGTTTCAACACCGGCCATTGTTGCGGCAGTAACTGCTGGTATTCGCTGCCGCTAAGATGACTCAAACCTGCCAGATTTAAGTCTCTTGCAAAACCTTGATTATCCAGCGCGGTGAGCGCCGCATGCTCTTTAAATACCGCCCCTTCATGGGCGTAGCTAAATTGTTCTTTAAACCCCATCCTCTGCGCCACCTGTGAAATAATCCACCAGTCGGGTTTGGCCTGCCCCGGGCTGGCTAATAAACGCCGCTGGCGAGAGATCCGACGTTCCGAGTTAGTGACCGTTCCCGACTTTTCACTCCAGCCCTGCGCCGGCAGTAATACATCGGCAAACTGCGTCGTTGCGGTTTTTTCGATGCAATCGGAGACGACGACAAAGGGGCATTTTTCAAGGGCCCGTTTAATTTTACTGCTATCGGGCAAACTCACCACTGGATTGGTCGCCATGATCCACAGCGCTTTGATTTTGCCGGCAGCGATGGCCTCAAACATATCCAGCGCTTTTAGTCCCGGCTCGGTGGCCATGTGCTCGGCCTGCCAAAAGCTGGCAACCCGCTCAATATCCTGCGGATTAAACTCCATATGCGCGGCTAAGGTATTGGCTAAAGCCCCAACTTCCCTGCCCCCCATGGCATTGGGCTGGCCAGTGATGGAAAACGGCCCGCAGCCGGGTTTACCAATTTTCCCGGTGGCTAAATGACAGTTAATAATACTATTAACTTTGTCAGAGCCCTGCGAAGACTGATTCACCCCTTGAGAATAAATGGTAAGCACCCGCTCGGTGCGAGCAAAAGCCTCAAAAAATGCCTGACATTCGGCTTCACTGAGGCCAATGTCATGCACCGCCTGAGCATCACTGCTGGCCGAGGCATAAGCCTGCTCAAAGTGCTGAGTATGTTGGGCAATAAAGTCCTGATCAAGCTCACCCTGCGCCGCCAGATAAGCCAATAATTGATTAAACAGTACCACATCGCTTCCCGGTGCAATCGCAAGATGCAGATCGGCAATATCGCAAGATTCGTTGTTGCGGGGATCGATCACAATGACTTGAAGCGCTGCATTGTTCTGTTTCGCCACAATTAATCGCTGAAATAACACCGGATGGCACCACGCCAGATTAGACCCAACTAAAATAACCAGCTCGGCTTGCTCGATATCCTGATAGCACACCGCAACCGTATCCATGCCAAATGCCCGTTTCTGCCCCACCACCGCCGAGGCCATACATAAACGGGAGTTACTATCGATATTTGCGGTTCCCAGAAAACCCTTGATCAGTTTATTCGCCACATAATAGTCTTCAGTTAATAGCTGCCCAGAGACGTAAAATGCCACGGCATCGGGGCCGTGCTCACCAATGATTTGGCTAAACTGCTCTGCAACCCGATTTAAGGCATGCTCCCAGTCGATGTCCACAAAGCCATCAGGCTGCTTCAGTTGCGGCGACATTAATCGCCCATCGTGAATCACCGTATCGCCAAGCGCGATGCCCTTGGTACACAATTTCCCAAAATTTGCCGGGTGCTGTTGGTCTCCTCTGATCTCTAAACGACCACTGGCGAGCACTCTTGCCTCTACACCACAACCCACACCACAATAGGCACAGGTGGTTTTTATCCATCCTTCCACGTCTCTCATAAGTAACCTCAAAGACCAACATTAGAGAGAATTAGAGCAAATACCATTCCAAATCAATGAAAACAACAAAAAACAAATTAAAGATGTTTTTAATCAGCACCTTGAATTAACAACTACCACTAAAGTGGTAGCTGCATAAGGACCTGCCATCTACCTATTTAGTTGTAGTTTGGTCGATTATAAATAATCATCGCACCTTAAATGCCCATAATCATTATTATTTGAAAAACCCAAGCTTCACACTCAAAGCTGAAAATTCAAAAGTAAATAATATAAATAATTGATAAACAACAATAAATATAAAGCAAAACGAACATATAGCTAGCCTTGGCACTCATATTGCGTTGAGTGAAATATGAATTTTATAAAACGCAGTGGTGGCCGCAATGCATGTCAATCAATCACTTTATGGTGTGGTTTCTTTAGTCGGCGCAGGCCCGGGCGATCCGGAGCTACTGACGCTAAAGGCACTCAAAACCATTCAGGCTGCCGATGTGATTGTCTATGACAAGCTGGTCAGTCAGGAAATACAAACGCTGTTCCCCGCTGGGGCAGAACAAATCTGCGTCGGCAAAGCCAAAGGCAAGCACAGCTATCAGCAGGATCAAATCAACCGTCTTCTCCGCGATTATGCCCAAAGAGGTTACCGGGTATGTCGCCTCAAAGGCGGAGATGCTTTGGTGTTTGGCCGCGGCAGTGAAGAAATGCTCTATCTTGCCAGACACGGTATTCAAGTGAATGTGGTGCCGGGCATTACCGCTGCTTCTGGCTGCTCAACTTACGCCAACATTCCCCTCACCCACCGAGGCCTTGCGCAAGGCTGCAGCTTTATAACTGCGCATGCCGAACAGTCACTCGATGTGAACTGGCAAGCGCTAGCACAATTGAAGCAAACCCTGGTTATCTATATGGGATTAAGCAAAGTCAGGCTGATCCAATCTCAATTAATGCGCTACGACATGGATCCGGCCACGCCGGTCGCCATCATTGAAAATGGCTGCACCGCCAAACAAAGACAGTTTATCGGTCAATTAGATGGCTTGGAAAACCTCGCCAGCAAACATCAGCTAAAGTCTCCTGCGCTGATTGTAATTGGCAAAGTGGTGACGCTTGCTTCGCAATTAGCAACTCTGGAACAAGACCATCTTCTCCAGTTTTCCAGCCCAGCAACACAACAACTCTCGTTAATCGCCTAAACCTCGGGTCAATGAGTCGATTTAATTAAAAAGGAATTTGCATCATGAATAAGCAAAAAATCATCGTGGTTGGCAACGGAATGGTTGGTCACAAATTTATTGATCTGCTGCTGCAAAGCCAAGCCGAAGATCTGGAGATCCTGACCTTCTCGGAAGAACCGCGCCTGGCTTACGACCGGGTCCAGTTAACCGCCTATTTTTCCGGAAAATCTGCGGAGGATCTGGCCTTAACCAGCGAAGGCTATTATCAACAGCACGGGGTCAATTATCTGCTAAATGAAAAAGTCACTGCGATTCACCCCGGCAATAAAACTATCCAAACCGCCTCGGGACGCGAAGAGTCCTACGACAAGCTGATATTGGCAACCGGCTCCTATCCGTTTGTACCGGCTATTCCCGGTCATGATCGGGAGCATTGTTATGTCTATCGTACTCTCGAAGACCTCGATGCCATCGCTTTGGCGAGTCAGTCCTGCAAGTCCGGCGTGATTATCGGCGGTGGATTGTTGGGGCTGGAAGCCGCCAATGCCATCAAAAATCTGGCATTAGAGACTCACGTGGTAGAATTTGCCCCGCGCTTGATGGCAGTACAACTCGATCAGGATGGGGGCGACTTGCTGCGCCATAAAATCGAAGCATTAGGCGTGCAGGTACATACCGATAAAGCCACCACCGAAATCGTTGACGGCGAACAGTCTCGCTACCGCATGAATTTTGCCGATGGCTCTTATCTCGAAACCGATATGATCGTATTCTCCGCGGGGATCCGTCCTCAAGATGGCTTGGCCAAAAATGCCGATATTCAGATTGGTCCCCGTGGCGGTATCGTGATTAACAATTTCTGCCAAACCAATTTCGAGGATATCTACGCCATTGGCGAATGTGCCCTATGGCAGCAGCGAATCTTTGGTCTGGTAGCACCCGGCTACCAAATGGCCAAGGTGGCGGCCCAGCATCTGCTCGGTCAGCGCGAGCCCATGGAATTTACCGGTGCCGACATGAGCACCAAATTGAAGTTACTGGGGATCGATGTGGCCAGCATTGGCGAGGTGCATGGCGCAACGCAAGGGGCGCTCTCCTATACCTACAAAGACGATATTGAACAAGTCTACAAGCGACTGATTGTCTCGGCAGATAAACAAAAAATTATTGGCGCAGTGCTGGTTGGCGATACTCAAGCCTACGGCAATATTTTACAACTACAGCAAAATAATTTGGCACTGCCGGAAAATCCATCGGTACTGATCCTGCCCAATGTTGCCGAAGATCAGTCGCCAGGCTTAGGTGTTGATGCGCTGCCCGACAGTGCGGTGATTTGCTCCTGCTTCGACGTAAGCAAAGGCCACATCAAACAGGCGGTTGCTGCAGGCTGTAGTTCGATGGCTGCGCTCAAAGAAATGACCAATGCCTCCACCGGATGTGGCGGCTGCAGCGCGCTGGCCAAGCAAGTCTTAGACAGCGAACTGGCAAAATCAGGAGTTGAAGTGAACAACCACATTTGCGAACACTTCGCCTATTCTCGCCAGGAACTGAGTGATCTGATTCGGGTCAATCAAATCAAAACCTTTGAGCAATTGCTCACAAGCTACGGTTCAGGCTTAGGTTGTGAGATCTGCAAACCCACGGCGGGCTCTATCCTCGCCTCCTACTGGAATGAGTATATTTTGCAGGATCAGCATATCGAGCTACAGGATACCAACGATATCTACCTGGGCAATATGCAAAAAGACGGGAGCTATTCAGTGGTGCCAAGAATACCTGGCGGAGAAATCACTCCCGAAAAACTAATTGTCATTGGTCAGGTGGCCTGCGAGTTTCAGCTTTACACCAAAATCACCGGTGGCCAGCGCATCGATTTATTTGGCGCTCAACTCAACGACTTGCCGCAAATCTGGCAGCGTCTAGTGGATGCCGGTTTTGAAACGGGTCATGCCTATGGCAAATCCTTACGAACGGTTAAATCTTGCGTGGGGAACAGCTGGTGTCGTTATGGTGTGCAAGATAGCCTGGGCTTCGCCATTGATCTGGAAAACCGTTATAAAGGCTTACGCTCTCCGCATAAATTAAAATTTGCCGTCTCGGGTTGCACCCGGGAATGTGCCGAAGCACAATCCAAAGACATTGGCATCATCGCCACAGACCAAGGCTGGAATTTATACGTCTGCGGCAACGGCGGCATGCGCCCCCGGCATGCTGATCTTTTTGCGACTGATTTGGATGATGCCACGCTGACCCAATATGTCGATCGCCTGTTGATGTTCTACATACGCACCGCCGATCGACTCCAAAGAACCTCTGTCTGGTTAGAAAATCTAGAAGGCGGCATCGACTACCTCAAGCAAGTGATTATCGAAGATAAACTCGGCCTGAACGCCGAATTAGAACAGGCCATGGCCGCCACCATCAGTCAATATCAGTGTGAATGGAAAACCACCCTTGAGTCACCCGACAAATTAAAACGTTTTAATCACTTCATTAACAGCGACGAGCGGGATGAAAACCAGCGCTTTATCAGTATTCGCCAGCAGAAATGTCCTGATATCAAGATAAACCAATTAGCAATTGACGTTGCCACCGTTAACTAATACCACCAGCCCTGAGGAGAATATGCCATGGATAACTGGCTCACTATTTGTAAGAGCGAAGATATTGCGCCCAACACCGGTGTATGCGCTAAAGTTGGCGATAATCAGGTTGCGATCTTTCTCAGCAACCGAACCAACAGTGTACACGCGATTGCCAACTTCGATCCCTTTGGGAAAGCTAACGTACTTTCCCGCGGCATCATTGGCACCATCAACGATCGCCTGTGTGTCGCGTCCCCCCTATACAAACAGCACTTTGATCTGCACACCGGAGAGTGTCTGGAACAACCAGAAATTCAACTACACACCTATCAAGTTCGAATCAATCAAGGTTCTATCGAAATCAAACAATAGACGAGACAGCCTCATCCCCCGTAACAAACTGAACAAGCTTACCCAGGCTTCAGTTATGGGCGGGATGTCGCGTTCTAAAAAATACTAGTTATATAGGGAAATATTATGGATAGCACAAAAATTTCACTCCTTTCCTTTCAAGGAAAAATGAAAACCCTCCATCTCAGCTGGATGGCATTTTTTATTACTTTCGTAGTTTGGTTTAACTTTGCACCTTTGCTGCAAGCGGTAAAAGTCTCGCTGGGATTATCAACGGAAGAAGTCAAAACTTTACTAATTCTAAATGTGGCGTTAACCATCCCCGCCCGAGTCCTGATAGGCATGTTTACTGACCGATTTGGGCCTCGCATCGTTTATTCGGCCCTATTAGCCATTTGTTCCATCCCCTGCTTTATGTTTGCTTTTGCCGACTCATTTATTCAAGCGGCAATTGCTCGCTTCTTATTGGGCTTCATCGGTGCTGGATTTGTGATTGGGATCCGCCTTGTTTCTGAGTGGTTTCCTCACCACCAACTAGGGATGGCTGAAGGTATTTATGGGGGCTGGGGGAACTTCGGCTCTGCCGCTGCGGCGTTTACATTGCCAACACTAGCGCTAATTTTGGGTGGAGATGACGGTTGGCGTTATGCCATTGCCATTACTGGTTTAATGAGTTTGTTGTTCTCGTTTGTATTCTTCTTTAACGTTAGCGATACCCCTAAAGGGGCGACCTATTTCAAACCAAAACACCTGTCGGCCATGGAAGTGACATCCAAAGGTGATTTCTTCCTGTTACTCGCCATGAAAGTACCGATGTATGCGGTGCTTGCTTTACTGGCATGGAAATTATCTCCGGGTGGTGTGGGGATGCTAGAGCAATGGGTCGTCAACTCAATCTATATGGGTTTAATTGGGCTTTATGTCCTCGATGCTCATCAGGTATGGAAGGTAAATAAATCGGTATTTGTGGAACCTGTTGAAGCGATCCATCAATACAAATTTAAACAAGTGGCAGTATTAAACTTACTGTACTTCGCCACCTTTGGTTCTGAGCTTGCGGTGATTTCTATGTTGCCATTATTTTTCTCTGAAACCTTCGAACTGTCGCCAGTGGTCGCCGGGATGGTTGCCTCAGCGTATGCCTTCATGAATTTAATGTCGCGACCCGGCGGCGGCTTAATTTCCGATAAATTTGGTCGCAAGCTTACCCTGCTGATTTTAACAGCCGGATTAGCAGTGGGTTATTTTCTGATGGGAAATGTCAATGCCCAGTGGCCTCTATGGTTAGCCGTTGCCGCTGCCATGGCGTGCTCATTCTTCGTACAAGCTGGTGAAGGCGCGGTATTTGCCACGGTGCCCTTGATTAAACGTCGTATGACTGGACAAATTGCTGGCATGACCGGGGCTTATGGTAATGTGGGAGCGGTAGTCTATTTAACCATTCTTTCGTTTGTGGAATATCAGACTTTCTTTTATGTCATCGCATGTACCGCGGTCGTCGGCTTTATCGCACTAATGTTTATGGAAGAGCCAAACGGTAAAATCGCTGAAGTAAACGATGATGGCAGTGTCACTTTAATCGATGTCTCCAACTAAATATTGCGACATCATCGCCAAGCGATTGATATAAAACACTCAAAGCTCGAATGGCAAGCCCATCGAGCTTTTATCTACGAGCCAATTTATGAACCAGAGTGAGTCAGGAATACAGCGAATGTTGGGCGCCGAAGGAGCGAATTGGATAAGTTTTTCCGGTCACTCCTGCCAAGGGGGCCGCGATCAAAACCAAGATGCATTTATCGTCAAATCGCCATTAAGCAGCGATGAACTCACCTATAAGGGCATTCTTGGATGCATCGCTGATGGCGTGAGTTGCAGTGAACAAGGGCAGCGCGCGAGCCATACTGCGGTCACTCAATTTGTCAGCGACTACTATTCAACACCAGTTAGTTGGAGTGTGAAACATGCGGTGATGAAAATTCTCAATCCCCTAAATTATTGGCTCTTTTCACAAGGAAAACCCCATCTACAACACAATGGCATGATCACCACATTCAGCGCCATTATTTTTAAATCAAATACCGCCCACCTATTTCACGTAGGAGATAGCCGAATTTATCGATATAGAGATCAGCAACTAACCTTGCTGACTCGAGATCATCAACGGATAGGCAGTGGCACAAACGGAGTATTAACACGCGCCTTGGGAATGGATGAGCACCTAGAAATCGACTATCAAAGCTGTTTACTTCAAGCAGGCGATCGATTTGTGCTAACCACCGATGGGGTTCACGAATTTATTCCAGATGACCAATTACAGCAGTTACTTTGCCAGTCACTGCCAATAACCCGTCTCAGCGAGCAAATATGTCAGGCGGCGCTGGAACGAGGCAGCAGCGATAATACCAGCTGCATTGCTTTTGAAATACTCAACTTAACCAAATATGATCTGTTAGAGCACCAACAAATACTACTAGCTAGAAACATCCCACCAGCACTAGGCGAAGGGCATGTTATCGACCATTTTCAAGTACTGAAAGTGCTCTACGAAGGCAGTCGAAGCCATCTGTACCTGGCAATGGATAAGATTGCCAATCAAAAACGAGTCATTAAAGTCCCTTCACTGAATGCACAAGACGAGCGCGCGACCCTCCAGCGATTCGCCAACGAGTATTGGATTGCTTCTCAACTGCAAAACCCTCGCATCATGAAGATGTATCCTTGCCCCGCAACCAGCGACTATCTCTACCAAATCTGTGAATATATCGAAGGGGTGACGCTACGCCAGTGGATGCTTGATAACCCTTGTCCGTCCTTAAAAACCGTCAGAGAAATATTGAAAGAAGTGATTGCTGCTTTACGGGTTTTGCAGCGCGCCGATATGGTTCATCGAGATCTAAAACCAGAAAACATTATGCTGATGCCCGGCAATTTGGTAAAAATTATCGATTTTGGCACGGTCGAGGTTAAAGGCGCCTTGGAAGCCTTGCCTGAAGTAAACCAAGCGCTCCCCTTGGGTTCGGTGAATTACACCGCACCAGAATACATAAATACAGGCCAAGCCACAATTTACTCGGATCTATTTTCCGTCGCCGTGATCGGCTATGAAATGTTATGTGGGAAACTGCCTTTTAAAAGCTCATCACAACAAAATATCCAACATGCTAGACAAATAAAATGGGCCTATCGGCCAATGCAACAGAGCCGTTCTGATATCCCCTTATGGGTGGATTTAGCGTTTGCAAAAGCCACTTCTCCTCAGCCAAATCAGCGCTACTCTGCCTTGGGGGATTTTATCACTGATATTTATAGCCCTAATATGGCACTATCTAAACGAACAGAAAATAGACCTTTATTAAAACGAAATCCGTTATTGTTTTGGAAATGTCTGGCCTTATTCGCTAGTGTGCTCTCGCTTATCGAAGGGCTTTTACTTTTATCACAGAGAATACAATAAACATTGCTATGGTTGCATTAGTGTTTCATAAATTTGGTCGCTCCGTTGTACTTCGAATTACGTCGATGATGATTAGCGTGATTTTAATGGCATTCATCAGCATTTTTTCTTCGATGTATATGTCTCAAATCAGCGAGAATGACGGAAAAGCCATCAACCTCTCGGGCTCGCTGCGCATGATGAGCTACCGGATCACGACCCAAGCCGCCACCTTACAAAAGTCGCCCAATCAACAAAACCAGCAAAAAGTACAAGCTCTGATCCAACGTTTCGAAACCTTATTTAGCGACCCGGTCCTTAAAAAGGATTTCATACGTTTTAACGAAATCGAACTACAACAAGAATACCAAGCCATTCGTCACAGCTGGCAAACCGTGATCAAGCCGCAATTAGCCAATGCCGATCAACATTTCGACTTAGAGCGATTTTTGCCCACCTTAGAATCCTTCGTCGAGAACATTGACCAGCTGGTTTACGGCTATCAACAAGTACTAGAAGAGCGCCTCGCTCTACTGAAGATAATTCAAACCGTAATGCTGTCGATTACTTTGCTGCTGATTGGTTTATCCTTGTATTCGATTCATCGACATATTGCACAACCACTCAAGGCATTAACTGCGGTTGCCGAAGCCTCATCCAAGGGAGATTGGAGTAAACGCTGTCATATTGAACGTGAAGACGAATTGGGGCTGTTGTCGCAAACCATCAATCAGGCTCACGACAGTATTCAAGCAATCCATCGAGACCTAGAACAACGGATCCACAATAAAACCATCCAGTTGAGTCGAAACAATGAAATTTTAACCTTTCTGTATAACGTGGCTCAGCAGGTAAATCAGTCGCATCTCGGCCAGCTTGCTTTTCGCGCTATTCTTGAGGAATTATGTTTAGTGAGCGAACGAAAAAAAATTGAGCTCAAACTATTCGCCAATGACTATCAGTTGCCCTATCAACATATTATTGTTGACCACCAAAGCCCTCCAGAGCAGCACTCTGAATCTACAGCGATCAGCACCTTTATCATCGAGCGGAACAATACCCAATTTGGCGAACTTATCGTAGCAGATGATCCCAGTGCTCCCTTAGAAGACTGGCAACAGAATTTATTACATTCCCTGGTCGATCAATTCGCAATCGCCTTAAGCTTAACCGAGCAACTCAATCAACAACGACGCATCGCCTTATTGGACGAACGGTCGATCATCGCCCGCGAGCTGCACGATTCATTAGCACAATCCTTGTCCTATTTAAAAATACAAGTCACCCGTATCGAAAAAGGCCTACAAGACGTTGATGTTCCAGAACAGGTGAGCAAACCGGTAGCAGAGCTTAAGGAAGGCCTCAGCTCAGCCTATCGACAATTGCGCGAGCTGCTCACGACATTTCGTTTGCAAATTGGCAATGGTGGCTTAAAGGCAGCACTGACCGATACCATCAAAACCCTCGCAGAGCGCAGTGACATCGATATTCGCCTTGACTACGACTGCACGCACGTACCTTTTGAGCCCAGTGAAGCCATTCATATTTTACAAATCACCAAAGAAGCCTTACAAAATGCCATCAAGCACTCCCATGGCTCGTTGGTCAGCATATCGTTGATTGAAAAGTCAAATAAATCAATTGAATTGTTGATCAAAGATAATGGAATTGGTATCAAAGAGATGGCGCTAAAATTAAACCATTATGGAACAGAAATTATGCAGGAGCGTTGTCATTCCTTACATGGCGAATTAACCATCCGCTCCCCTGATACGATGGGGACCGAAGTCGGTCTAACTTTCCTGCCAAATTATCTGAGTAAAGTCGAGAAAAATGCTTAATCTGCCTGAATAGCGTTAAGCCGAATGAACTTGTGACAAGGAGTGTAATGTGAGTACAAATGCAGCAACGGTGATGTTAGTCGATGATCACCCGCTATTTCGTAAAGGCTTACAGCAACTGATTGCCATGGAAGATGATCTGGTGGTACTGAGCGAGTATAACAATGGCTCGGACGCCATCATCGGGGCACTTCACGATGATCCTGATTTAATTATTTTAGACCTGAATATGCAAGGTATGGATGGCTTAGAAACCGTTCGTTTAATGCGTGAACAACACATCACCGCTCGCATTGTGATGTTAACTGTATCTGACGCCGAAGATGATGTATTAGCCGCCATTGAAAATGGAGCCGACGGTTACTTACTCAAAGATATGGAACCAGAAGACATTGTTGAAAACATTAAACAAGCGGTATTGGGAAAGCTGGCCCTATCTGATCGTCTGACTAAAGTTCTCGCCCAATCATGGCACAAACCCAAGCAACAGCCAGATGAAAACTTACTGGAAAGCTTAACTGGCCGAGAATCCCAAATTTTGATACTGATCGCCAAAGGCATGAGTAACAAACTGATTGCCCAAGAACTACGAATTACTGATGCCACCGTGAAAGTCCATGTAAAACACTTACTCAAGAAATTAAACTTACGCTCACGCTTAGAAGCTGCGGTTTGGCTGAAAGATCAGCAATTATAAAAAACAGAAATAAACTAAAACCTTAAACGAGATTTCGATTGGCAGCTCAAATTTGATCCCACTATTTCCGCTCAAAAGGCTTACTGGGGAATATTGTATTTTTGCAGGATTTGCATATACTGAGCACCCGATTTAAATTTGTTCAATTCATCAGAAAACTGCTTCACGAATGTTCGCTCAACATTTAGCTGATTAAACGCGATATAGAAATGCGTAGAGTCGATGGGATTAGCAGTAAGGGCTGCAACACTATTTTCAATACCACGTTTCTTTGCTAAAAACATTCCCGTAAGATAATCGCTGATGATGTAATCAACCCGCCCTGCAACCAACTTTTTAAAATTTAATTCTTCCCCGGCGACCAGTTCATAATTATTTTCTTTTTTGACAAATTCCCAGAGCGCTTCACTGTATCTAACATCAATCACTAAACCAATTCGTTTCCCCTTTAGATCTTCAAAAGAATCAAATTTAAGTTTTCCAACATCAGCTCTACGGATAAAAAACACCCATTGGGCATCTAAGAGATGTTCATCCGGGTAATGAAAAAGCGCCTCTCTATCCTTGCTTTTCATAATCGTATAAAGGCTATCCGTTTGGCCAACTTTGAGCATACGCAAGGCTCTTGCCCACGGATAGATGGTATTCTTGTAATCAACGCCCATGTTCTGAAATACTTCGGCCACGATTTCCGAGACCACTCCCCCAACTTCTCCGTTTTCAAGCTTATAGACGTAAGGCGGAAACTCAGGGGAGGCAACTCTAAGCAAAGTCTGAGCTTGCGCCAACAAAGAAACAGGTAAAGTCAGCCAGCACATCAGCAAAAAAAAGAAAACAGATTTTGTCATATTCATTAACCCCCTTAATTCAAAACAACGAATAAGCTATCGGAAAAAACTGGGGCATCGGGTCACCAGCCACTTTTTCACACTGGGAAGACTTATCAAAATAACCATTCCATCATCAGACTACAGACCCATTTAACTAAATATAATTCTAAGCCAAAACCATAAGACCCGCACAAAATAGTTAAAAATGTGTACGGTAGAGCTAAAGACAAGATAATAAACGGTTGGCAAGCAGTTAAAGATCAATGATGGCGAGATGAAACAGCAGCATGCTTTCATCGATGAAACCGAGCCTTACACGGATAAATATAAGCGAGCTGAGCTGATGGCTCTGCGCCAACAAACTCTAGGGACGCGTATCGATGCTTCAACCATTGATTGAACAATAAACAGTGAGACTCCTTCGACAAAGCGTAAACAGCCAAGGCCCTACGTATTAATGGACAGCTATTGTATAAAACAAACTAAGATCACACGAAATAATATAAAACAATCTTTATCCACTCATATCAAAGCCAAGCCTCAAGCAAAACAGCTATAAAAAGCAAATAACTTAAAGTGACTACTAATAAATGCCCACTCATCAAGGGGGTTGTTAAATACTGTTCGCCTCCGCGCTCAGTTATTAGAGTAAATAGTCTAAACACTTTAGGGTTAACCCATATTCTATAAAACCAATAAGAATAAAAATTAATAATTTATGCGCAAGATGTTACGTTTTAAAAAAAATAAAAACAAAAGACCACTGATTTCAAAAAATATAAAACGAATAAATCAATCACTTAAAGATTAACTCTTGGAAATTAGTAAGGAAATAAATAAAGAGGTAACACAAACAACCTGCCATAACACCAAGTGAGGTATAAAAAATTTCTGGAAGAATCTATCCAGCGAGTTTCGCCAACAACCAAGCTCGATTATAAGATATTGATTTTTATATGAAATAATGCGCCTGACAGGTAAGATGAAAACTCACACTTGGTGTTCAAATGAACCCGTTCACTTTGTCTTTCATTTATATGAGCAAACAAGGTTGCTCACTATTTATATAATAAGTATTTTCATACTATAAATAATCAAAAACCATGCATAAATCACACATACTTACTCTTATATGCGTTCAAGATCTCAAAATAAAAGCTTGTATTTGATAAATTACTCACACCGAAAACATCACTTATAAATAAAAACTTCGGTTACACAATTGAACTTATACATGGAGTATATAAACTTGAATAGATTACGAACCAAAAAAATAATATCAAGCCTCGTGACAGGTGTCAGCCTGTTTCCCTTAGCTCTACACATTCAAGCCGCAGAATACTGTAAAGACCAACCTGTTGACGGTGCTATATATAAAATAGTCAATGTTGGTTCTGAATTATTGCTTGCCGCAGAATCAGATTCAGAAAATGCAAATGTAGCAATTGAAAACAATGCAGGAAAAAACTCGCAACGCTTCTATTTAAACTACCAATCCAGCACTCATTATTGGACGATTCAAGCATCCAACACCGATTATGCGGCGAGCGTTAAAGATAGCTCGAGTAGCAACGGTGCAACGGTTCGACAAGAAACATATGATTTTGGCGATAATCAACAATGGGAGCTCAAGCAAGCCACCTCAGGTGATTACATAGGTGCTTACAAAATTGTAAATAAAAAGTCGTCATTATCTTTAAGTGCTAACGGTACCAGTAACGGTTCAAATGTTCGCCAAGAAAACGACAGCAATACCGATACCCAACGTTGGTGGCTAGAGCCTGTAACCAGCAGTTGTTCTGGCTCTGCGGTGACCGAAAGCGTGGTGCTCAATGGCTCGGCTGGAGATGGCATCGTCAAATTAAGTTGGAATGACTCGAATACCAACTCAAATTACCAAATTTACCAAGATACCGACAGTGATCCTTCTGGTCGAACTCGCATTGCCAGCGTGTCGCCAAGCACCCTGAGTTACACAGCTTCCGGTCTACAAAACGGCAAAACCTATTACTTCTGGGTTAAATATACCAACAGTGATGGCGGCTACTCGAACTCATCGATGTTTAGTGCTACTCCCAAAGCTTCATCTTCTGGTGGCTCTAACGGCGATTCGTCCAGTTCTGCTGCTGCCCCAACGGCCGACGCAGCCAAATATGCAGGAGCCAACAGCGAGCCTAGAACCAACGGCTACCCTTCTTTTATTAAGAGTACCGTGAGCGGCGCAACCGTCGTATCTAGCTTAAGTAGTCTATTAAGTGCAATTGATAAAGCCAGCGCTGGTGATGTGATTTACATCCGTAGCGGCACTTATAAACCGTCTTCGCCAATTATTATCGACAACGATGGCTCCTCCTCTAAAACCATTGTGCTCAGTGCATACCCAGGGGATAACCGACCCGTCTTAGATTTTTCTGCAATGTCTGAAAGTGGTTCAAACCGCGGTATCGAAATGAAAGCCGATTACTGGCACATCTACGGCTTTGATATTAAAAAAGCCGGTGACAACGGTATGCATATGACTGGATCGCACAATACAGTTGAATTTATGGCTTTCTATGAAAATGCCGATACTGGCTTACAAATAGACAGCAATGCTGCGTACAACTTCATCAAAAATTCAGACTCTTACTACAATGCAGACTCTTCATTAGAAAATGCGGATGGTTTTGCGGCGAAGTTAGGTGTGGGTACCGGTAACTATTTCTACGGCTGCCGTGCTTGGCAGAACTTAGATGATGGTTTTGATGGATACTTGCGTGACAACGGCAGCAGCATCACCACAACCCATGAATATTCTTGGATGATCCGAAACGGTTATCAAAAGAATGGTTCAGAAGGTGTGGGCGACGGTAACGGTTTTAAAACGGGTGGTAGTGACAATAAAGATCTTGCCCACAACGGCATTTACATTAACACCATCTCTGCCGATAACACGGCTGACGGTTACGACCAAAACAGTAACCGTGGTGAAGTCACCATCTACAATGCGATATCCTACAAGAATGCACGCAACTATGGTTTAGGTGATGGCAGTAGTCGTCAACTTAAAAAACTCACCATCAAAAACAGTATTTCTTTAGATGGTGACAGTAGTGACAAACTTGACGCAGCATCAACAAGCATCAGTAAAAACGGCTGGCAAAATGTATCAACCTCTTCTTCTGACTTTGTAAGTTTGAACGTGGATGACCTACTGGCTGACCGTCAAGATGATGGTAGCCTGCCAGTGGTTGATTTCTTCCACCTGAAAAGTGACAGTGATTTAATTGATGCAGGGACCAATGTTGGTTTGAGCTACAACGGCTCAGCGCCCGATATCGGTGCTTTCGAATCGAACTAAGCATAACCGTTTAACACTGGCTTCATCTAAAGGGGACACATTGCTGTCCCCTTTTTCTATCTTTCTTGGATAACAGACTTCGAGACGGACTCACCCGTAACGAGTCTTTAAGCGTGCATAACAAGACACACAAAGAACTTCCCTTGATAATGCTCCGAACAGCGATCTCAAGTTAGAATGCTTATCGAGAACAACTACTTGGGACTTATTTTGTATAAATTGCCACTATCAGCGGTGAAGTAAAGATAACCTTGTGGATCCACCGTTAAGGCTCTAATTCGCTCGCCCAAGTCTTCAAATAAACGCTCTTCTCCTACAGGCATGCCCTGTTGGTTCATAATGATGCGATTCAGATGTTGCAGTTTTAACGCCCCACTGAATAAATCTCCTTGCCAGGCTGGAAAGGCGGCGCCTGTATAACTGAGTAACGAACCGGGTGCAATAGAGGGAATATACACTTTAAGGGGCGAATTTATACCCGGTAGGGTTTCAGCCTCGCCCACCTTGAGCGGCCCCCAATACTCTTGACCATGCGAGGTAAGCGGCCAGCCGTAATTCCCTCCTGCTTCAATTAAATTAAGCTCATCGCCACCACGAGGGCCGTGTTCTATTGCCCACAAGCGATTGAACTTTCGGTCAAAAGCCAAGCCTTGCGGATTGCGATGACCATAACTATAAATGGCGTCGTCGACTTTGCTGTTCGCCACAAATGGATTATTGCTCGGCACGCTACCATCGAGGTTCAAGCGCAATATAGTCGCGGCGTGGTTCAGAGTATTTTGCCCGTTATCTCTGTTTCCGCGATCGCCAATAGAGAAGTAAATATGTTGCTGGGGATCAAATGCGATACGGCTACCATAATGGCGATTGGTAGCGCTCACAGAATCAGTGACCAACAAATCCTGCCAGTTAATCATCTGCACTTGGCCAAAGTCATTTATCACAATCTTGGCTTTGGCTAAGCTGGTGACCCCGCTATTGTTTTTTGGTTTGCTGTAGGTAAAGTAAAACCAGCCGTCGGGGCCTTTAACCACATCTAGTAAGCCACCTTGACCTTGCGCCCAAATGGCGGGCAAGCCCGATATTTTTTGCCACGCTTGCTGACCAGCCTGGGTTTTAGTGAGATCGACACTGAGTAACTCACCATGACGTAAGGTAACCAGTAAGGTCGACGAGTTTAACCAAGCCATTGCCCAGGGCGTACCGGGCAGCTGAACCAGCTTTTCCACTTGCAGTGTATAGTCTTTGCTGGCCTGTAGTTGCAGTTTTTGAGCCGCCGAAACGCACCATGTAACGGCCCATAACAAACAAAGCATAACTTTAAACAACTGACTAAATACGGATGAGTTTGGCATAACACACCTCCTATAAAAGTGGCGCCCACTAAGCAATTTGAATATGTCGCTTGATCATAGATCTAACGCAAAACTCAAATAGTGACAAGTCCTTGAACCATCCTCCCAATAATCAGCCCGCATTGCCCTTAAAACAAGCCGCCCCGCGTTAACCTAAGGAGGCTTATTTTGGTTAAGAAGTGGCGGCTACGCAAATAAAGCCGCCTCTCTCATTGGGTCTTTAGGTATCGCAGAAATTAATTTTCGGGTGTATTCATGTTGTGGATCGGCATAAATACGGTCTGAATCACCAATCTCAACAACTTTCCCTTGTTGCATCACCATAATTTGATCGGAGATGTGTTTAACCACCGACAAGTCATGAGAAATAAACAAATAAGAAATTTGGAACTCGTCTTGTAAGTCTTGGAGTAAATTCAAGACCTGCGACTGAACTGACACATCGAGGGCGGAAACCGATTCATCGCAAATCAGCACATCGGGTTTCAAGGTTAAACAGCGGGCTATCGCAATCCGTTGACGTTGACCTCCAGAAAATTCATGGGGATACTTGTTAAATGCACTTTTGGGCAGACTCACCCGCTCTAAAAGTGATTCAGCCATTTGTCTACGGTCTGCTTTATCCTGACCAATCCCATGCAGTAACATCGGTTCCATCAATATTTGGCCGACCGTGAATCTCGGATTTAGAGAAGCGTAAGGATTTTGGAAAATAATCTGTACCCGGCGTTTCAGCGGTTTAAACGCCTCATCGGACATTCCCAGAATTTCTTCTCCCTTAAAAAAAGCATCCCCAGACGTCGCATTAAGCAGACGCATAATGGTATGACCCACGGTAGATTTACCCGAACCAGACTCTCCTACGATGCCTAAGGTTTTACCACGTTGTAATTGAAAGGACACCCCATCCACAGCTTTTAATTGCTTGCGATGAAACAATCCTGTCTTAATATTAAAGTACTTACATAGGTTATTCACCTCAAGCACTACCTCTCCCGTTTCCTGATATCCTCGGGCTCGCTCTGAGGGAAGCTGATAGGGCTCGTCTTGCAGGAAATCATCAATCACAGCCAGTCGCTCGGGTCTATAGTCAAGTGTTGGACGACAGTTCAAAAGGGCCTTGGTGTATGGGTGCTGCGGTTGCGTAAAAATAGACTTAATGTCTCCTTGCTCGCAAATCACACCATGGCGCATCACAATCACTTGATCGGCAAATTCAGCGACCACGCCAAGATCATGGGTGATAAATAACACCGACATCTTGTGCTTTTTTTGCATTTTGGCCAACAGATCCAGAATCTGTTTCTGAATCGTCACATCCAGCGCCGTGGTTGGTTCGTCGGCGATCAACAGCTTGGGTTCACAGGCAATCGCCATCGCGATCATAACCCGTTGTTGCTGGCCACCCGATAATTCATGTGGATAAGCATGAATACGATTTTCCGGATCGGGCAAGCCCACTTCGGTCAACAAATCAATCGCTTTGCGCTTCGCGGACTTTTTGCTAATGTCTTTGTGTTGCAACAAGGTTTCAATGATTTGGTTACCAATGGTGAACACTGGATTGAGCGAGCTCATCGGCTCCTGAAAAATCATCGCAACATCGCCACCGCGTAATTTACGTAAAGATTTTTTCGACATGCTTAACACGTCGCTGCCATCAAATTCTATCTCACTTTCAGAAGAAATTAAGGTATTAGAACTTGGTAATAATCCCATAAGCGCCATTGAAGTCACTGATTTTCCAGACCCTGATTCACCAACCAGCGCAACGGTCATATTTCTTGGGATCTCGAAATTAACCCTTTTTAGGGCGTGAAATAGACGACCATCTTCCAATCTAAAATCAACGCTTAAGTTTTTAACATTGAGTAAGGAACTGTCCATTATATTCTCCACCGTTACTTCACTTTAGGGTCTAATGCGTCACGCAAGCTATCGGTCAATAAGCTAAATGCAGTCACCAGAATCGACATAAATACAGTAACGGTAATCATTTGCCACCAATAACCTTGTATCAACTCTGCTGGCACCTCCGCTAACATCGCCCCCCAACTGGTTTGGGTGATATCAACCCCAAATCCAAGGAAGGAAAGTACCACTTCCGATTTGATCATCCCCACCGTGAGAATGGAAAACTGCACCAATAACAAGTGACTCACATTGGGAAGAATATGCAAAAACATCTTGCGAACATGGCCCGCACCAATGGCATCCGCGGCTTGCACATACTCACGATGCTTATGTTTCATAAACTCGGCTCGCATCACACGAAATACCGATGTCCATGAAGTCACGGCAAAGATGATGATCAAGGTATCAATGCCTCGAGAAAACACCACCGCAAAAGATAACAGCAATAACATCTCGGGAATGGAAGTAAAGATGCTGTAAAACCACATCAGCAGATCATCAACCCACTTACCGAAATAACCCGCAATCGCGCCTAAAATAGTACCAATAATAATCGCGCAAAAAGAGCCAAACAGCGCCACAGTCACCGACACTGAAGTTCCTTTAATGGTTTTTTGTAAAATGTCGCGTCCACGACCATCCGCCCCTAAGATAAGAGAATGGGCTTTTTCTATGGTTTCGGTTTCATATTGCTCGGCATTCGAACTGGCTTCCGCCATCAATGCCGCCAAAGGGTCGTCGGCAGCATCGGCAATCTCATTTTGGGCGCTCGGAGATTCCGAATAACTAACAGCTTTGACTTCAGCGCCACGCGCTTCCCAAGTCGCAAAACTTGGCGGTGCATGGGGTAATGCAATTTCTTCGCGCCAGTTTTCACCCGCAAGATTCATCCATCCAGCGAGTGATAACAATAAGTATAAACTGACAATCATCAAGCTAATATAACCGACTTTGTCGTTTTTTAGCCGTTGCCAGCCGAGCGTCCATAAACTTCGGGTATGGGCATCTTCTTGTTGCACCACATTTTCTAGTTCGATAGCAACATCGTTAGTTTGATATTTCACGGTCTATTCTTCCCTACCTTACATTCCTAATTTAATTGCACGCGTGGATCGACCAGCTTATAAATCAAGTCCGCAAGCAGATTAAAAATCATAATGGTAATCACGAGATAGATGGTAATGGCTTTAATCACAGGAAAATCACTGGCATTAACTGCTCTTAGTATTTCGTTGCCTAAACCGGGGATACCAAAAAACCGTTCGATCAACACCGACCCAGTGATCATATAAGGTAAGGAAGACATCACTCCCGTAACAATCGGAATCAGTGCATTACGCATCACATGTTTTAAAACAACGGTTCTCTCCGACAAACCCTTTGCTCTCGCAGTACGAACGTAATCGTTGTTCATCTCTTCAACAAAACAGGTACGATAAAAGCGCGTGTCTGGTGCAATGCTCACGGCAACCCCAATCAATAGCGGTAGCGGTATATAAATCAGGAAGTTTTGCCACATATCATTGCCCCAGCCGAACACTGGAAACCATTGCATTTTATAGGCAAGAAAGTATTGCCCGGCGATGATATACACCAAGATACTGATCGACATTGCAACCGTTGAAATAATAGTCACAGTACGGTCATAAGCGCTGCCGTTGTAGTAAGCGACAGATGCGGCAAACAGCAGTGAGAAAAACAGTGAACACATTTGCCAAGTCAACAACAGCATCACCGATGGACCAATACGACTATTGATGATCTCAGAGACAGGCTGTTGGGTTGACCAAGAGGTGCCAAAGTCCATACTGATCACTTGTTTCACAAAAATCCAGAACTGTTCAGGCAGACTTTTATCCAAGCCTAATTGAGCATGAATGCTGGCCAGCATCTCATTACTCAGGCTTTTCCCTGCCAAAATATAAGATGGATCACCGCCAACCAAGGTATACAGTGTAAACAGTAGCAACATCACCCCAAGCAAGGTGGGGATCATTTGCCAGCTGCGGCGAATAACATAAGAAAGCATGCAGTCTCCTCGAGCAAAAAAACATCAATACAACGCACCTCATGGTGAGTTGTATTGAATAATACAGATGAAATAGAGCGGTTATTTGTCTACTTCTATGTAACGCCAAGGAGCTTGCATAATAGGATGGGTTTTATAGCCATGAACATTTTTGTGTGACACATAGCTACGTACCCGGGTGTCGCCAAAAATGTAGGGCTGGTACTGTACAACCAGTTTATTCATATGGTCATAAAGCTTCTGTCGCTTCTCTCCATTTGGCAGGCTTAACGCTTCCTCATAATCTTTATTAAAGGCGGGTAAGTTAAACGCTGCAAAATTAGAATCACCTTTATTGGGACCATAAAACATCTGCATGAAATTCTCGCCATCAGGGTAGTCGGCACTCCATGCCAATCCCCACATCTGCAATTTACCTTCACGGTTGGCTTTTGACAATTCAGGCCATTTACCGGGTTTGAACGAGAGTTTTATTTTAAGCGAATCAAAATCTTGCTGCCAAAATTCATTCCATTCGCGGTCAACAGCGGAAGTGGTGGTTCCCATTCGAACCGATAATGGCGAACCATCCGGTAGGGTACGGTAACCGTCGTCACCGATTTTGTAACCCGCTGCATCCAATAATGCATTAGCTTTTGCTGGGTTATATTTCACTGAACTTTTTACTTTAGGATTATGGCCTGCAACCCCTTCTGGGATCGCATATTCTACAGGAACCGCCTGCCCACGACGAATTCTGGCAATCGTTTCATTAATCGGAAAACCCATGGCAATTGCACGGCGTAATGCAATGTTAGCCGGGGTATAGCCGCCAACAACGGGATCTTCCATATTAAAGAAGTAAAATACAATTTCGAGTATTTTACTACGTTGCAGGGTAATGCCTTCATCCACATATTTTTGTGCTAATTTCACATCCAGCGGGTCGTTAGGATTCATCACTAACGCTTCTTTCAGCGCGGGTTGGGGAATCATATTCAGATCAAGCTGATTATTTAAAAAAGCAAGCCAGGCGGGTTGTTCCTCTTCAATAATACTAATGTTGATGTGCTGCATTTGTGGCAAAGTTTTACCATGCATCTCTTGAGCAACCCGAACAGAAATTGGATCGCTCGGATCAGGCTGATAATTAAACACCGATTTACGGAAATTTGGGTTTGCGTCTAGGATAATTTTACTGCCCGGTTTCCACTCTGTGAGCATGTATGGACCGGTTCCAACCGGATGCGCATTGGTATTTGCGGCATTGGCTTCAATCACTTCTCGTGCAACAGCGCCAAAAGTGGGCATTGCCAAAATAGTCGCAAAATTATAGTTCTTGCTGGTTAGGTTCAATTGTAAGGTATATTTATCTAACGCTTTAATACCTTCAATCTGCGTGTCGTAATTCAGCGCACCATTACCAGCTTGGGTGACCATTTCATCGGTACCAACAAACTTGCCATCAACCAGATAGCTCTGTGGCGAATTAATGGTTTTATCGAATATCCGTTTCAAGGAATAAACGTAATCAGCAGCAACCAGCTCTCTCTTTTTACCTTTAAACGCGGGGTCATCTGCAAAATAGATCCCCGGTTTTATTTTAAAAGTATAGGTTTTTCCGTCATTCGTAATAGTTGGTAAGGCTTCAATAGTATTAGGAATAAGCTTAATCGGGCGAGCAAGGTAGTCATAGGTGAGTAAAGAGTCGTAAATATTTTCAATGACTTTACCGGAATAAATATCAGAAACTTTCGCAGGGTCAAAGCCCGTTGCTGCAAGTTCGAATGCAACATTGAGTGTACTTTTACTTTCTCCAGCATACAGCGAACAAGAAGCTAGCATCGCCGCAGAGAGCAGGCCTATTTTATAGAGTTTGTTCTTCATTCGATCCTCTTCATATTAAGTTGTTAGGTAACTAATTGATATGACATAGCAAATAACAAGCCATCTCCTTTTTTCTTTTCACAGACTCTTTAACTTATACAGTTTTGCTACATTTCCAACAGACTCATCACTCACCTTGTCCGAGCCTACCGGTACATGTATATACAACACGTTGTATTATATAGGTCTTTGCTATCGCCATACAGCCAATATCTTGTAAGGTTTTTGTTTAGACATATTTATGACGAGTCGCCCAAATTGGACATGTTCCGTTGAGTGTTTCACTGAATTGGCTCACAACACCCTGCAAATCGCACCAAGTTGGACGTTTCCAATTGAAAGCAACGCGATAGATAACCACCTTAAGAACCACTTATGTTCACCGCTTGAGAACTGCAATTTTTTCCATTGAGACAAAAGCTTAAAAAAATCCACATAGCAAAATAAACTGCCTCACTTACTGATAGCGCCTTTTGGCTCAAAAGACCCAAACACTAAACCAGCTATTAGTTTCCTTCCATTTTTATCCCAAGCTCAAGCCAATGAAAGGCATTATTCAGTGCTGCGGCGTACCGTCTCAATATTATACTTATCAGTATCGATAACAAAAGCGCCAGAAGCCAAAGCCGCTTCATAAAATTGCTCAAGCTGTTTTCGGCTATCAGCAGTAAAAGCAACATGTATAGGTGACTGTTTTAGGCGACCTTTCCCAAACCACAACTCTGGTTTTCCATTCTTTCCGAAACCACTCGCGCCATCAAACGCCACTATCTTCTTAATGCCCAATGGAGTAAGCGCATTGGAGTAAAATTAATTACGCTTTGTTAAATCTGATACTGAAAATCCAATGTTCACAGTCATATCCTTTATGCTTCTGATGCCTAGCCATAATACTCTGCTAGTGAAAGTAGCGATATTCAGTATTTCAGACGGCTTCAACAAACTAGCTCGACACGCTTAGCTGCAATGCTTTCCAAAACAGAAGAATCATGACAAATGAAACTGACCAATAATATAGCGGTTTAGACGACTGCTAAGGCAACTCGTGTCATTTCAAGAGTTGCCATGGATGTCTACCTAATTTTACGTCATGTTGTGATTTAAGAATTACTTTAACCATTGTCATTTAACAGCCTACGATTTAACCCAGCGACATTCACAAGCAGTTAATTCAGACACCCATGATAAAAACCTACGGTTATTTACATTAACGGAGCCTTGAGGTGGATATCTTGTTATTTTTATGTTCTACGAGTATACACCCAGCAAACCAAGCGCTTGCATCTTCAATCACTATGTCATTTATGTATAAAGTTGCTTTGAAGTCATCGCCAACAATTACTTGAGCGTTATTCTGAATAGTTTCAATTCGTTGTTCCAATATCTCATGCGACCTTTTAGTCAGGGCGGGAGCATACTTTGATGGATTTATAACCCAAAGAAGACTCGTGCCCGATAATCGTCGCTCCATCCCGCTTTTTTCAACTTCACTTTGTGACTTGGCGCTCCACAATCGCATTGTTTGAGCATGTTCATCACAAAACGTCTAAATAGAGCTATGTTTTCCACCGCTCCGTCTAAAGTAATGCGAGAGTTATCCTCTTTAAAAACAACATCTAATACGTAATGCTGGCTGTTTTCAATTCGCCAATGCTGACGAATATAGTGGCCTAACAATTTGTGATTCGGTGACATTGAGCTTATGTAATACGAGGTATCTACAGTGCCTTTCCCATTTATCACGCGGTGGCGTTCCACTGCTATGATGCTTCTTACCGTTGGCCATTTCTTTGCTAACTCTTCGGGCAACTTGGCCTTTAGTTGAAAGACGTATCGCTCTTCGCTACGACCATGGTGTTTTTCTTTAATTTCAGTGACGACCTTCTCTTTACCAGCATCAAAGACGGCTTGAAACTGCTCAACAACAGCCGCTCTCAACTTTGGTTGGTTGTTTTTTACTTGAACGACAACATGAGCCTTCTTTTCTGCGATTTTCTCTAGTGTATCGCGCTGACAATGTAGAGCATCAACGGTGACAACACTGCCTTTTACGTTAATAACATCAAGCATTTGGCGCACAACGCTAATCTCGCCGTTCTTGTTCGCTGTCGGTTTCTGACTCAGAACGAGACCACGTTCAGTATCATAGGCTGTAACCAATTGTAATGCTGTTTTCTTGTTATTTCGGTACGAGCCACGCAGTACTTTTCCGTCAAATGCGATGATGGCTCTGTTTTGACTCGTTCGCTGCTCGTTAATCCACAGAGCTAATGCCTCAAGCAAAGACTCCGCGACAACAGAACGCAAAATGCGTGCTATCGTGTGTCGTCTTGGGATCCCGTGTTCAAATGGTCTATATTTCCTCAGCCAGCCCAACTTCTCTTCTCCACAATATTCAATGTCTTGCCAGCCTTCACATCCTGATGCGATAGCACTGATAACAAGGAAAATCACGTCAATAAGGTCATGCTTTTGATTGATGTCAGATCGAGTATCCTCGACGACTGATAAATGTTCAATTATGTTCAAAATAACTATGTAGCTTAGGGTTTAGAGGTATTAGATCATATCTGTTAACAAAGTGCGATCCCGCCCTGACCTTTTAGTAGACGAGTCATCGGCAGCAGAGTAGAAAGTAAATGCACCAAATTCCATTGAAGACTGCAACTTCTTTCGTTTTAGAACGCCAGTAATTCTTTTTAAATCTGATTCATATTGTGTCTTATTAAATACTCTGTTCTTTACTTCAATTACGGCTCTAGGAGCAGGGTGAGATCGCGAACATTATTTAACCAAGCTCATCCTATTTGACCTGCAGATCGAGTTGTGATCTTATACTCTCTTTTTCGAGAGTATCACCATGAGTATCGATGCCTTTTCTCTTCATTTCGGCGACCTAAAAGACCCACGTCAGTCAGCGAAAATCAGTTATCCATTATTTGATGTTCTATTCCTGACTATTTGTGCAGCGATAGCCGGTGCCGAGGGATGGGAAGACATTGAAGATTTTGGAGAAATCCACCTTGATTGGTTCCAAGATAAGGGCTTATTCAAAGATGGTTTACCTGTTCACGATACCATTGCTAGAATCGTCTCGCGCCTTGACTCTAGCGAGTTTCAGCAGTGTTTCATCAGCTGGATGGAAGCAGTCTCTGCTCGCTCCGAAGGCGAACTGATCGCTATTGATGGCAAAGTCTTGCGTGGCTCCTATGATCGTGAATCCCGGCAATCTACCATTCACATGGTCAGTGCATTCGCCACTAAAAATGGTGTTGTCATCGGTCAGCGAAAAACAGATGCTAAGTCGAACGAAATCACGGCTATCCCGGAGCTCATTAAGCTACTGGATATCAAAGGTTGTTTGGTATCTATTGATGCCATTGCATGCCAGAAAAATATCGCTTCAACCATCGTCGATAACGGTGGTGATTATCTGCTTGCAGTTAAAGGTAACCAAGAGACACTGGCTAAATCTGTTCAACAAGCACTGTTAGAAAGCGTAAAAGCTACGAGCTTACGGAATGATGTCACTATCGAACAGGGCCATGGACGTGTTGAAGTCCGTGAATATCATGTACTTCCTGCAGGTGAACTTATCAAACAGTTTCCAGACTGGAAAGGCTTAAAAAGTATCGGGGTTGCCATTGGTTATCGCATTGATAAAGCAGGTAAAGAATCACTCGATTATCGCTATTATATTTGTTCTGCAGAACTCAGTGTGGAACGTTTTGCAGCTGCTGTTCGTGGTCACTGGGCCATAGAAAACAGTCTACACTGGGTTTTGGATGCATCTATGAATGAAGATGCTTGCCAGATTTACCGTGGCAACGCGGCAGAGATCATGGCTTGTATGCGCCATATAGCTATAAACATGCTGCGTGCAGAAACGACAAGAAAAGCCAGCATCCGGCGCAAACAGAAAATTGCAGCTATGAGTTGTAGCTATTTGGATAAGGTGCTGCTGGCTGGTTTTAAAGGAGTGAGTAAAAAGTGAGCATTCATGCTCTCACCCTGGCTCTAGGAGCTCCTTTTGCCCACCAAAGTAGAAGATCAAAACGTCCGCCGGATCGTATATCTCTATGAATTAGACCTTTACCAACAGCTCCAGCATAGTCAAGAGCATCGTATGCACCGTTTTCAATCGTTACATACTTATTGCCTTTTGCTTGATGCAAACACCGCGCAACAGTTGTTGTTATAAAGTACTCAGGAGCCCAACAAACCCAGACCCCGCCAGACATATCACAGTATTCGTTTTGTGCCAATACAACACCTTCAAGACATACATCTACTATTGTCAATCTTGATATTCGACCTTTCAAATTTTCTCCAAGTAATTAACATCTTCTGATAAAAATTTAATTTAAAAAAATTAATTTAGACACCCATGATAAAAACCTACGGTTATTTACATTAACTGAGCCTTGAAGTGGGTATCTTGTTTTTTGTTGTTGTTTCTTTGTTGTTTTTGACGAAAGCCAAAACCTGTTCAGACCATTGCAGCCATTTTGCGGCTTGGAATAAGCGACTCCGTAATTTTATTTCAGCCCCAACAAGCGCCAGAATGATTTTTTTGGACTCTTTGGTTGAGGGATCAGCCGACCGAATTCATTCAGTAATTCAGCATTTAGAGAAGCCGCCATTTCGAGCAATGCAGAGACTTCATTGGCTGTTGAATTAGTGATGGTAATTTCATTATTCTCAAAGTGAAGCTCAACAACATTGTCTTGATTTTCAAGCTTTAAAAAGAACAAGTGCTCTCGGCAAGCGTCCTCAACAAGTGACTCAAACTCACCTTTATCGTGAATGTCATTCATTTCATTTATTCGAGTGACCATTTCACCCACAGATTCCATAAACATGGGATCTGTGGGTCTGAATAGCTTTGCATTCAAGTCAGCTTCAAGCATGGCTTCATGCAAAGCTAAAGGCCCATCCAGTTCACATTGTTTGTTATTACGTTTTATCTTCAAAACTTTCTCCGTTAAATACAGCTTTAAAAGCGCAGTTAATTTAGACACCCATAATAAAAATCTATGATTATTTGCACGGTCAAATAGTTGAGACGACCATTTTATTATTTATAATTTTGACTACTGCTAAATTTGGGGGAATTGCTTCTACACATATTCTCATTTGTTAGCTATCCTTGCGCATAGCTATTATCTTTACTGTTTGTATTACGCAACTTTTCATAAACTCACCACGGAATGATTCCACATCTTTTTGCATTTTTTCCAACTCTAATGCTTTGATAGAATCTTTATTAAGTGCATTTCTGTAAACAACCCTTAATTCATTTTCTGAATTTTGGTCGATTGATTGATTATTAAATTCCGCCTTAAGCTTAACTTTATATAAAACATCATTAATAACTTCTTCTTCATTTTTCTTGAATAGATGAAAATCAACCAAAGCAGTCCATGTAACCATACAACCAAATTCAGCCTCAATAGTAATACTGTCCTTAATTTTACGACCAGTCGGAACATCTTCTCCAGTATTATTATTTGCTATTTGGTTCTGATGAGTAAATAAAGTTGGTTGTTCTATACGACATGTTTTATTCCAAGATATGCATGAGTTACCACAGGGCTGCCCCTTTTTACAAACCTTTGCGAAAGCGCTTGTCGAAAGTAAAATAAAAAATAAAAAATGTATTAAAATATTCATAAAACCTGCTGGGCTAGCTAACAGCTTCTCTGAAGAAAAAAAACCTTGTTATCATACGGGAGTCGACCTTATTTCATCCATTGATTGTTCAATAGCATATCACTACTTTTTAATAATTTCAGACAGTTAGCACATAAATTGATAGTAAAGTCATATTCAAGGATGCATTCATTGCTAGCAACAAGGCATTGCATAAACACAGCAAAAGCTTGACCCGGATCACCATTTTATTTAACATCCCGCGTCGAAAAAATTTTAGGTCGGTATGGTTATTCCGGCCCTCCCCCCTCGGTGAGATCTAGTCGCGATTGGCGAACCCACGGCACTAACCTTTAATTAGGATGGTGCAGCGGTGTATTTAATCATGTCCTAAGCATCATCCATGACTTGGATGAAACCATGCAAAACCCAAAAACCATTATTATTGCTCAGTTCCTCATTTCATTAATGATGGCGTTCTTAATGACCGGCATTTTCAGCTTTATCGAATTAGGCTTTAACGCACAATGGCTGAGTATCTGGCTCGAGCGTTTCCTACTGGCCTGGCCGATTGCCTTTTTACTTTCACTGGTGGTCAGTAAAGTTTCCTTTGGTATTGCCCTGAAACTCACGACCTCGCGCGAAACCTGAGGCAGGCTGCTCACAAGCCAGGACAACAGCGTTTTTGGCATGCCGGCAGGCGAATGAGATTGAACCAGCATCCGCCTGCTCAGAAGCTAAATTTAGTCCACGAGTTGCTGATAACGCTCGGCCAGGCGCTGTTTCAATGCGTTTAGCATGCTGCGTTCTATTTCCTGTTCCAATTCGTCGCTATCGTCATCCACCAACAAACTCTCGATGGTGGCCATCAGTGATAACAGCAAGTGATGATTTTCAGCATCCCAGTACCATTGGTCAGCGTCCTGCAACAGGCCAATTAACTGGGCTCGCTGGTTGAGCAACTCACTCAGTTTCAATTGACACTGCGTATGGTAAGCGGCGCTGTTGGTTAGCTGCTCGGCGAGCTCTGCTAACCAGACCGGATCCTGAGCTTCAAACATGCAAAAACAGCGTGACCAGTCATTTTTATCTTCAATCGCCTGTAATAAGCTTTCTAAGGAATGGGGCTGGTGACTTTGCGGCTGCTGAACCTGTACATGGCCGTGACCATCGCAGTGATAAACGGGCGCTAAAAACGGATACTGCTGCAAGTGGGCCACCGGATCTTCAATCTCGGCGGTACTGGCAAACCGCGAGTCCATGGCCGAGCGCTGGGCTTGATTAAGCTCACTCAGCATTTGCTCGATCCGCCTGAATAAGGGAGCCCCCAGCTCACAACCGGCAAACCGTAGCTCGGCTTTAAGGGTGGGAAGTAGCTCCAACAGCGCCGCGATTTGCGCACTGGCAGCGGCTTGCCCGGGGTTTTGCTCATTCATATTTTTTCACCCTTAAACGATATTCGGCATAGGGATGGGCCGACACCTGAATCCTGATCCAAGTGTGCGGCTGTTCCACCAGCACATGGTCTCCCTCCGCCTGTTGTTGAGCTTGGTAGCCCTCACCTCCAAGCGAGTAGCCAGCGTCCCCCTCCAGTGAATCGATGGCAATCGAGAATTGATCGCCCGCAAAACCAAGGATGAAGTATTGGTTTTCGTGCTCGCCCCCCACAATATCCTGAACCTGAAAGGGCTGGGCCGGCGACTCGATATTCAGGTAATAGTAATCTCGGCTCAGCCCTTGAACATGACGTAACAGCTGGGTATCGGCGGCCGACAACGGCCAGCTTGCCACGCTAAGTAAGGCCACCAGCAATCCACTGCATAAACAAGCGTTCATGATTTAACTCCCAAATAACACGTATTGTTGCGGCGTTTCAAAAAATTGCAGCGGATTATCACCATCCGGCTGCAGCTGCAGCGCATTGAGGATCCAGTTATCGATGGGTGGCATGTAGTTTTCATCCACGCTCAGCTTCAGCCCGTCCAGCCAAATGCCGACCTCGGGATCTGAAGCATGTTGCAAGATATTTTCAAGCGCCACCGCACTATGCCAATGGGTTTCATCCATAACTATCACCTCACTAATCATACTTTCGCGAAACTTCGCCAGACTGGGGATGACGATGCTGCACATTAAATCCTGCACATTATTCGGCTGAATTTGTTGCCAATCGAGTTGCTCGTTGTAGCGCAGATAGTGACAGAACAGCTGCACAAAGGCAGCCAGTGCCTGTGGCTCCCGAGTTTTACTCAGGATGAAAAAAAACGGTTTGCCGGCTTCGTAGATCAAGGGATTATAAATAAGCTCTTGCGCTTGACCTTGGCTCAGCTTGAGCATGATGCTTTCACATAATGCCGACTCCGCCAGCAACTGAGCCAGTGGTGCCTGCCAAAAGGCGTCTGGCTCCAAGCAATCGTCAATCGTGAGGTTATCACTCAACTCGAAATGCTCGTCCGCTGCAGCATCGGCTTGCTCCGACCCGTATTGATGGCGAAAACACCCCACTGGCTGGCCATCTTTGAGCCATTGCAGCAGCTCGCGGATTGGCTTTAGTTTGGAAGAATATGGCGCACGAAAATGTAACTCGGCTTCAATATCTTTGAGCAGATATGCGGCTTGTTTGAGAAGATTTGCTTGACTCTGTATCAGACTCACCGCGGTTCCTTATTCACTCACGCTCCATGAAACCCTGATTTGGGCTGACTAAAGCCAACGGCGGCCTCAAACACTAATCATAAAGACAGAGCACTAAGCTTGCATTGATTTGACCCCGCAAGCTGCTCACACCAAGCGTCACTGGCCGTTTTAGCTTTGCCAGAGCTGCCGATAGAGAGCTTCAAATTGCGGCAATACTGCCTCTGCAGAATAATGCTGTGCCACTACAGTTTGCCTCGCCCGAGCGCTCAACGCATGCTGTAGCTAAGTGCTATGCTGCCACTCCAGCAAACATTTGACCCCGCAAGCTGCTCAAACCAAGCATCACTGGCGGTTTTAGCTTTGCCTGAGCTGCCGATAGAGAGCTTCAAATTGCGGCAATACTGCCTCTGCAGAATAATGCTGTGCCACGGTTAGCCTCGCCCGAGCGCTCAACGCGTGCTGTAGCTGGGTGCTATGCTGCCACTCCAGCAAACAATCCCGCCATTGGCTGCGCTGAAATTGCTCAAATAGGAAACCATTCACCCGATGTTGGATTAACTGACCCAAGGCGCCCACATTGGTGGCCATCACCGGGATCCCCCGCGCCATGGCTTCGAGCGCCGCTAAGGGTAAACCTTCGTGGCGCGATGGCATGCACAATAAGTCGATATTCGCCCAATGATTGCTCATGGAAGATTTTCGGCCATGAAAGACGAGGTTTGCTAAAGGGGGGAGATTTGCCTGTTCAAACCAGTCGCCTTCCCCATACACCGCAAAATCAAACTGCGGCAGCGCCTTGGCCAAGTCATAGAAACGATCGGGACCTTTCACCTGAGTTAAGCGCCCAACCAAAGCGATGGTCGGGCTGCGATTCACGCTTGCCAGGCTGGCCCTTGCTGCGGGTAACTCAACAAAGTTATTGATGACTTGACAAGACGCCGCCACCCGGCTGGCGATTGACTGGCTCACCGCAATGCGTTGCTGCGACAGCCACGCGCTATAGCGATCAGCAAAATCATACAGCGCTAAACGACCCTGGCAGGCTTCACCCGCATGAAAACTGGACACCAACCTGATGGGCTGAAACAGACGCACCAAGCGAGCAACAATACTGGCCTTGTAGCCATGACTATGCACCACACAAGGCGAATAATCATTCAACGCTCGGCGCAGTGTTCGTATCGAACCATCCAACACCAGCCAAGCCACCTGATGCTGATTAAGCTGGGCCAGCATCGGATGGTCTGGTTGATAGGCGCGCCACAATACCACACAAACCGGATGCCTGCGCTTGGCCAAAGCCTGAGCTAAATTGACCACGTGGCTTTCAATCCCGCCAACCGTTTGGCTGTCGATAAACAGCCAAATCGCCTGAGTTTGCGGGGGAGTATCACTGCTTCGATAAGTTTGCATCGGCGCGACTCAATTAAAAGTTAAAAGTCAGGGTTTGTGTCCCAAACTCAGCCAAGCTCAGCTGCTGCTGAACGCTGCTCACATTTCCCGAAGACAACTGCCATATTTCGGCAATTAACAGCGAAGCATGGGCCGGTACGGTCAATTGCAGCGCCATTTGCGAAGCGCTGATTTGGCCTCGCCATAAACAAGAGCTGTATTCTATGCTGCCACTGTCGGCATTTTTCCAGTGAGTGCAAATATTTAGATAAGCACGCTCGCCTTGCGAATAGGGGTATCGAATGTTCAGCTGCCGCTGCTGCTGATTAACAAAACTAAAACTCTCGGCAACCTGGAGCTGCTCAAGGCTACTCACCACAGGCGCAGGTTCTGGGCTGGGCGCCGGTGGCTCGACGATTGATGGCTGCTCTACTGGTGCAGGTTCAATCGGCGCTGCGGGCTGCTCGTTATTCTGATTATTTGCAGGGGCGCTGTCACCGCCACCACCACAGCCCACCATTAGTAAACTGGTCGCCAAGATTGAGCTATAAAACAGTCGGTTTGTGATTTGTGTAAAGCCTGTCATGTTACTTCCCCTCTTGTTGATAAATTAACTCGCTACGCGCATTTTCTAATAAGTACCAGTCACCACTTTCTAAACCTTCGCTTTGTGCATATTGCAAAAACTGTGGATAGGCATCGGCAACGCTGACTCGCTCGAAGGGATACTGCCAGTTATAGGGCACAATAATCGCCCAGGGCAGGCCATTAGCAGTTTGGTAATAACTGCCCGAAGATGGATTTGAACTGTCATCGAAACTTCCCCAAAGGCTATCGCTGGCTTGGGTACTTGGGCTTTGATTTTTCACATGCACTTCTAAACCACGCGCTGGCGAGTCACTAAAATAGGGCTCGCGGGAATGTTCGGTAGCAAAAATAAAAGGGTCAAACGGCGCACTTGGCAGGCTCGCCAAATCAAGCCCTTCAAGCAAGGGTAAATGCACTTTAAAATGGAGCTGCCCCGCCCCTTCACAATCGCTTTGAGTTTTGTAAAAATCACATTGATTTTGCGGATTAATGTACTGGCGCACATCACTCGCAATAATCGCCACAATCTCATCACTGGCTTCGTCAATTACGCTGTGTGCTTGCAGCTCGCCATTGATTTCAAAACGGATGGTAGCCCTGTCGAGCAAACTTTTAGCGAGGCCCGGAATACGAATGGCAAAACCATTGTGGAAGCTGGCACCCACCGCCCGCACCTCACCCTGCAACTCAATACGGGCGACCTCTGCATTGTTAAAGCTAAGCACTTTGGTTTGCAAATTCACCACTAAATCGTTCAGATCGTAGTCGCCCGCTGCGGGCCAGTTGTCTTCAAAGGCAACCGTGGCATAGCCATCGGCACTGGGGTAGTAACTCACCTGAGTCGCCGCATCCCCCACATAAATTTGATAATCTTCTACCTCTCCGTCCGGCGCCCCGCCGGTGGCTTGCACCCCAGCGACCGAGCTAACTCTAAAACGAGCCCAACGCTCGCCACTGGTATAGCCTTCGGGGATAGAGACCAACAAAGACTGAACACCGGGATCCACCGCTTGGTCATTCAAGATCTGCTCTTGAGCGTCAAATACACCGTTCCCATTGAGATCGATCCAGCCATTCAAATAGCCTTCGCCAGAACTATCCACTTGCAGTACAAAATCTAAACCCACCTGCAAAGCGGTAACAAAGGCGATGCCGTCTTCATCATCCAACAAACGAGAACTGTCATCGCTGGCCGGATAAACATAGGCATCCATTTCCCCATCCACCCGCTGACCGAGGCGAATGCCGTCAGCCACCAACTGGTGTCTGGCGCCGTTTTCGGCCAAACGGGTGCCAAAACTTGACGGTGCATCGCCAAAGTCGATGTTGGCATCATCTTCCGCGACAATTGGTGCGATGGCGCAACGCGCACCATCGTTATTACTCGAAGCGGGGCCCTGGGCATATCGCAGTGCGGTAGGCTGTGCTGCACTAATGTCGATTTGAAAAATTAAACCATCACTATTACGGCTAATGTAGAGATTACCGTCTACATCAAAATACACCGCGCCAAAGGTGCCAGTTTGGCCGACCGTTGCTAACGACTGGCTGCTACCATCGTTGGGATCAATCCGCCATAACACCCCCTTATTATCAACGCTATACAGCATGCCGTTGTCGGGATGAAAGGCCATATCAAAGATCCGCAGGTTTAGCGCGGCCCCATCAACGATCCGTTGCATATTCAAATAGTCAGCCTCATTGGGGGCTAAAGACACCCGGTACAGACCACGATCCCCCCCACTGCGATACAAATAGTGGGCGTTTTCATCCACCGCCACATCTCCCACATAAAAATTCACCTGACTATCGATGCCATTCCAATTCAGACTGAGCGGCTGCAGCTGATAGTCGTCACCAATTTTGGCCAGCGTTTGATGTTGGTAACTCCAGGCGTAGAGGTGATCGTCATGCAGGTTAAAACCGATAGCGTTTAGTTTGCCGCTGGTCCCCATATCAGAAGAGAGGGTTTGGTAATGACCAGTGGCTAAATTCACACCAAAGAGCTGTGCAACGTTTTGCTGCACTAAAAATGCCTGCGTCGGGCAAGTTGAGAATGCCGCCCCATAGCTACTCATTGGTGAGCAGAGCAAGGCCAAGGCGAGAGGTTTCCAAGGTTTCATAATCCATCCTGTCTGTGCTGAGTGAGATACCGATAGCCCTTGGATAGCAAAAGCCAAGCCAGATCCATAATGACCTGATTTAACTAGATATTACTCGGATTTATAAAACAATATTCAGTTAGCCTGAAGGTAGATTCGCAAACTGCAAAAACCAGCATAGCTGAAACTTGCTTGGCCATTTGACGACGATTTAAGCGGAATTAAACAGCCAAACCAAGCTTAAGTCGAGTCCAAGCGTTAAGCCTTATAGACCCAAATTAACACTGAGGCCTTCCTTAAGCCTTAAGCGCTAGAAGCTAGAAGTTAGAAGTTAGAAGTTAGAAGTTAGAATTAAACGTGGGGCTTCCCTGAACCCTAAACCTTAGACCTTGGGCGCTGGCAACTAAAATAAAAGTGGGGACTCCTTGAGTCTGAGCCTTAAGCGCTAGAAGGTAGAATTAAATATGGGGACTTCCTTGGGCCTTAAACCTAAGACCTTAGGCGCAGAAAGCTAGAGTTGAGAATAGGGCCTTAATACCAATCTAATTCATTATGTGAGCAAGTTATGGCGCAGAATAAATCTGCCAATAACGAGCAATGAAGCGCAGTCACCCGTGACTATAATTACCATATACATCCATCGCTTAGCGGTAATTTAGGCGAGTAAGAATGAATAGATAATTCCTTAGATTGGTATAAGCCTTCGACATTGCGGCCCCATGAGCGAGCCGCAGAATTGAACCATCAAGCTTTATTAAAATACCATCGAGGCTTAAAGCTCGGCCTCATCCCAAGTCTGTTTTTTACGGTAAATGGTGGATGGACTCACATCTAACAGCTCTGCGGCTTTGGGGATATTGCCATCACAATGAGCGATGGCATGCTCAATCGCCTCTTTTTCGGTGATCCACAGCGGCTGTATTTGGTACTGGCTGCCATGATTGCTCGATGGTTCACTGGTCGCCACTTCCTCCGCATGGCGACCATCGGCACCAATCGCGCCTTCCGGAATTAATTGATTCAGCGGCGGCGGCAACTGGCTGGCTAATACTTCTTTACCATCGTGCAATACGCAAATATTGCGGATCACATTTTGTAGCTGCCGAACATTACCCGGCCAATCATAATTGCTGATGATGGTCGCGCTTAAGCTGGAAAAACGTCGAAATTGCTTGCCTTCTTCCTTGGCATAGCGGCGCAAAAACTGTTGCGCAATAGCTGGTACATCCAGACCCCGGTCACGCAGTGGCGGTAAGTGGATCGGCACCACATATAAACGGTAATACAAATCTTCCCGAAACCGACCCGCTTGCACCTCTTCCCAGGGATCGCGATTGGTCGCACACAAGAAGCGCACATCAACCTGCTCTTCCTGACTGCCACCCACTTTTTGAAAACGACCGGTCTGCACAAATCTTAATAACTTGGTTTGCAGATCCATGTCCATTTCACCGATTTCATCGAGAAACAGGGTGCCACCATTAGCCTGCGCAGCTGCCCCTTGCCGGGCCGAAGAGGCACCAGTAAAAGCACCTTTCACATGACCGAAGATCTCGCTTTCCATGAGATCTTTAGGAATAGCACCGCAATTAAGGGCAATAAAAGGTTTATCGGCCCGCTGTCCCTGTTGATGGATGGCCTCGGCGCAAACCTCTTTACCGGTGCCACTTTCGCCAGTAATAAACACCGTTGCCTTACTGGCGGCCACCGCTTCAATCATTCGATAGACATTCTGCATCGCCAAGCTGCCACCAATAAAGCCATGGAAACGCTCACGCCCAGCGTCCGCCTGATAGTCCTCGACTAAGGATTTTAGTTTATGTAATTTCAGCGCATTGTTTACCGTTACCCGCAAGCGACTGGCGTCGAAGGGTTTTTCGATAAAGTCCACCACCCCCAAACGCATCGAATCGACCGCCACATCGACCGAGCCGTAGGCGGTAATAATAATCACCGAAGTTGGCAGGCTGCGCTCTACCATCCATTCTAAAACCTGCATGCCACTCATATCGGGAAGATTGAGGTCAAGCAACATGACCTGCACCGATTGCTTAGAAAGAAATTCGATAGCTGCACCACCAGTGGCGACTCGTTCAAGTTTAAGCTCGTCTTTACTGAGATAAGCCTGATAGGTGGCGGCCAGTGTGGCACTGTCTTCCACCAACAAAACCGAGGCTTTCATATCACTTCCCATGTACCGTCCTCAACTTGCTAAGTTTTGTTCATATTGTTTAATCGCATTCATGGTTGCGCCAAGCACCGCATCAAGCTCGGCGACAGGCGCTTTTAAACTTGCCGCATCGCCGGCCTTGGCGGCCAATTCAATAGCTAATGCTAACTGGCGTACTTTTTCTCCACCAAAGGTTGCGAGGTTGCCCTTCATGGTATGTGCCGCCAGCGCCAACTGCTCAAACTGCTGTCCGGCAAACGCCTCTTTAATGGCAAGCGCTTGCTGCTCGGTTTCCTGATAGAGCAGCGACAACATCACAGGCAAAGCCTCCATCCCCGCATCTTTAACCAGTTGATCCAAAACCTTAAAATCGATCATTGGCAAAATAGGATCGCTCTCAGGCTGAAGCGCAGTATCGCTTTGCTGGTCTTGATTTAATAATGCAAGGGGCTGCTCCACCGTGCACGCAGAAGGCTTAACCTTATCCGCTTCGAGCTTTGAAGCATGAAACCATTGGATTAGTTTAGCCCGAAGTAAGGCAATGTCGATAGGCTTAGTGATAAAATCATTCATACCTGCGCTAAAACAAGCTTGTTTGTCTTCGGCAAAGGCATTGGCGGTCATCGCAATAATCGGTGTATTTTGGTTGAGTCCAGCGTGATTACGAATCTCCCGCGTTGCACTAACACCATCCATCACCGGCATTGCCATATCCATTAAAATCACATCGAAGTGCTGCTGTTGGCATCGCTCTACCGCTAATTGACCATTTTCAGCACAATCAAGTTGCTGCACCACATCTTTGAGCACTTGGCTTACCACGGTGCGGTTCATCGCGCTATCTTCCACTAACAAGACTCTGGCGGTGAGTGCATCTAAATGCTGGTGCGGATCCAATACATCTTCGAGCTGAACCGCAGGCGCCGCGCGACCTTTGAAAGGAAACTCAACACAAAAAGTGGTGCCCTCCCCAAGCTGACTTTCCACGGAGATCTGCCCGCCCATTTTCTCAACCAACTGTAAGCTAATCGCCAACCCCAATCCAGTTCCCGAATAACGCTTGGTTGAACCACTCTCTACTTGATAAAACTCTTCAAACAAACGTGCTTTGTCTTCGTCACTAATCCCGATCCCAGTATCTTTTACCTGCAATACTAAGCCCTTATGCTGGCTGCGGTGTAAAGCCAGACTCACCCCGCCTTGCTGGGTGAATTTAATCGCGTTACCCATTAAGTTAAATACAATTTGACGAAAACGCAGGGGTTCACCGAAGTATTCCGACATAACCTGTGAGTCAACATCGAGTTTAAAGCTGAGAGATTTTTGTGCCGCGGTGGTACTAAACAATTTAACGATGCTTTGCAGCACCTTCACCGGAGAAAACCATTCGTTATTGAAGTCTAATTGGCCCGCTTCAATTTTGGAGAAATCTAAGACATTGTTCACTAAGGCCATCAGAGTATGGCCAGCTTCATGACCAACATCCACGAAACTTTGCTGTTCCGCACTCAACTCTGTTTCCTTCAAGATCTGATACATATTGATAATAGCATTCAAAGGAGTGCGAATTTCGTGACTCATGCTTGCTAAAAAACGGCTCTTGGCAAGGCTGGCAGCTTCGGCATCGTGTTTCGCTCTTTCCAGAGACTGTTCAACCGCTTTTTGTTCACTCAGATCGGTAAAATGTGCGACATAATGGCTTGGTTTTCCTTGGCTATCTTTGACTGAGGATATGCTTAACCACTCTGGTAATAATTCACCATTTTTACGTCGATTGACAATTTCACCAGACCACTCTCCCTGTTCGCGGATCCCCTGCCACATCTGTTCAAAGAAAGCCTTGTCATGCTGACCAGAGCTTAATAAAGAAGGTTGTTGTCCAATCGCTTCCTCGGCCGAATAACCGGTAATATGAGTAAAAGCTTTATTCACGCGAACAATCTTAGAGTACCGATCGGTCATAAATATCGCTTCATTAGCATCGAAGGCACACGCGGCCAGTTGCAACTCTTGCTCAGTCCGTTTCTTGTCGGAAATATCCCGCATAAAGGCAGTAAAAATAGTGTTATCGCCCAGCTCCACCGCACTGATGGTCAACTCAGCCAAAAACTCATGTCCCTCTTTATGCAAGGCTGGCAACTCTAAACGCTGGCCAAGTACTGGCGCTTCACCGCTTTCTCGAAAATGCTGCATACCCTTGCGATGCGCCTCACGAAAAGCCTTCGGTACAATAAATTCCGCCAGCTCTTGGCCAAGCATCTCATCACGGCTATAGCCAAACATCCGCTCGGCACTCTGGCTAAATTCCAGCACGTAACCATAGCGGTCGGTGGTGATCACTGCGTCCATCGCCGAGGCGATGGTCGCGCTTAGCATCGACTGATTCTTCTCTAATTCCAAGGCCAGTTGCTGCTGCACATTAATAGCTTGCTTAAACTCAAGATGAGATTGCTCCAAGGCTGCCGACATCTTATTGAAGGCACTGGCAACTTCAGAAATCTCATCATGACCTTTGACCGCCAATTGAAAACCTGGCCCCACCTGAGCAATGGTTTTTGCGGCATCCCGTAAGCCACCCAACTGGCGCGTTAAATAGGTCCCCAACAAAAAGGAAAATAACGCCACTAACGCAATTTCCAATACCGCAATGCCAACCCCAAATGAACTCGCTTCACTAATCAAACCATGCAGACCATGGTCATAAATGCCCACATCAATTTCACCGTATAAGTGATTGGCGGCCATGACTTCAATGTGAGTATTAAATACCTTGTGGACATGGTCTCCCAGTTCAGGATTATTGGCTGGGTCTTCATTGGGATCGGCCCCCGACTGAGCCAAAACGCGCTGCTGCTCATCGCGAATAATCACATAGGCCACATCACTCTGCGAAGCGAATTCTGAGGCAAGGCTATCGAGGGTAGCGATATCTGTGGTGATCAGCGCATTTTTAGTACTTGAGGCGAACAAAGTGGACATCATTCGCCCATGTTGTTCAACTTGCATCTCATTGGAGTCGTAGAGCCAACCAATGCTGCTATATACCAAAATCGCTAATAGCACTGATTCGATTAAGGCGACCCCTAATACGGTTTTTGCTTTAAAGCTCAATGCCATCGCAATTTTATTCCTCAAGTCACGCTATTTAGTGATAGGGGTTCCAATATTTAGTTGGCGTACGTCATCCCAATCTTGGTCCTTAGCACTGACAAAACCGTCGATATTCAATTCGGCGAGTAAGAGTTGATCATCCGGTTGTTCAGCGAGCCCTATCAGCGCTTGCTGTACTGCGGAACTGACCGCCGGAGCCACTCGCGGATGAACAGCGATGGCGTGGGGAGTAAAACCAGCTGACGTCCAAAGGATCCTCAACTGTTTTGAAATTTCTGGATCGATGCTGGCAAAGGTTCGAGGAATACCGCCACCTGCCGGATATAAACCCGCAGCAACCGCCCGATAAACCGAATCGTGAGAGCCCACATACTTCGACTTGAAGTCTAATTGTTGTTGAGCTAAATAACCTCTTATCACCACACTGGCAGCGAAAGCTTGCGGTGCAGGGAAAGCCAAGGAGTCGCCCGATAATTGCGCAATATTTTGGATCTCACTATCGGCCCTCACCACCAGGATCCCCTGCAGCGTTTTATCCTTTGATTTAGCCAAGGCTTGATAACCAGGATTGGCTGAAAACACCTGATAATGGTAGGGATTCATATAAGCAAAATCATAGTCGCCGTTAGCTAAGCGTTGCTCAAATTCAGGAATGCTCGGCGCGGTTTTAAACGTTAAGGGATAGCCACTGGCAAGACTCACCGCATCCAGCAACGGCCCCCATTGCTCTACCAAACGAGTCGCTGATTGCTGCGGCACAATACCAAAAGAGTAAGTTTTTTGTACCGCTTGTGCATTTAAAGAAAACAGCACAACTAACAGCAGACACAGTAATAATAGGGTCGCTTTAAGCTGAACCTTACGTTGTGCCCAGTACCGTTTTCCCTTTAACACTAAGGGTTTTTCTGCTGGCTTTTGCTTGGTCAAGTTTTCCGTCACTCCATCGACGATTTGTATATTCGAAAACATATCACACCCTTATTGAAAGTAGTTGAGAATTAACAAGAAATCTTCTTAGATATTGACTAAATCGAGGGAATAATATGGTAATTCGTGAGGACTCTCTCAATAACTCGGCTTTTAAACTCGGATTAAAGCGATCGTTCATCACAACCCCCAATAAGCGCACATCTTCTAGCTTTAAATCGTTCACTGCGGTTTGAAATGCTGGCCGGGCGGTCACCCCAGCCAACACCGTTAAAATGCAGGCATCACTGGCCGCTAAAGCGCGTTGCGCCGAAACATTACCGCCGTTGTTTTGATTGATCGCCGAGGTGTCAATCAAGATCAATTGATAGTCTTGCTTCCAAGCTTCAATCTGTTGTTCGATATACCCCGGCTCTTTGAGTTTAAGTAATGAGGCCTTATCCAGAGGAGCTGGCAAATAATCCACCAGCGAAGATGGGTCTTTCACCACTCCTTTCACTTCACCTCGGTCCCAACCCAAGTCAAATAAGGGGCAATCGAAGCGCCGTGGATGATGTAAATTAAAGTCCACCACTAATACCGAACGCCCTGCGCCTGCGGCGCGTTTAGCGATGGCATCCACCAACGTTGATACGCCCTCTCCAGGTTGGGCAGCACTCACTCCGATGCAACTATTTTGATGATTCGGTAGTCGTTGATAGACCCGCTCTAGTTCTTGATAAGTTGAAGGTAATGCAATCATAGGAACCCCAATAATGCGCTCACAGAAATCAGTCTAAAGACATCTTCTAGCCCTTGACGCGCTTTTACCCAGCCACTTTCGGCACGCGATGGAATATATACGGTGTCTCCTGCACGGATCACCGGTAACAGGCTGAAATCACCCGTTTTAGAAAATTCGAGCAAGTCAAAAGTTCGCGCCTGATCCTTACAACAAGATAGGTTCACCACGGTGATTTTTTGCGGATAGCCCTCGCTATCAATCCCACCCGCTTCGGCTAACAGGTCTAATAAGGTCATCTCATCATTAAAGCGGTAACGACCCGGCTTACTAACGGAACCTAATACCCGTACCGTGCGCTCCTTCTTTTCAGACAACCAATTGCGGTTTTTTTCTGGAATATAAATCGAATCACCAGGAACCACCTTGGGTAATATCGACTCATCGCCCGTTTCGAAGTACAAAGCTAAATCGAGTTTCGATACCGACGCATGTTTACCATTACGATGACTAATCCGTACATTACTAATATCAGCCTGCTCTGAAGGACCATCGGCGGCGGCAAGAATGTCTAAAAAGTGCATACTCGGGTCAAAACGATAGCGGCCAGGTGCCACCACTTGACCAAATACATAGATTGAATCTTCCGAACTTTGGCGCACCCACTGCGATTTATTATCACTTGGGTCATCGGGTAGTTGCGGCACCATAATAGTAGTGCCAGCCACGATCCGCGGCATCTGTTGATTGTTTATCTCGCCATTAAGGTAGGCGTTTAAATTAAAGTTAACCGAGCGGGTCGTGCCACCAGCATCACTGAATAATACGGTGATTTTGGCCATGTCTGCGTTTGGTTTTGGGCCGCCGGCATGTGCCAAAAGATCCATCAGATTCATTTCGTCAGCCCACTCAAAACGACCGGGCCGATTAACTTCGCCCATCACTTTTACCGCTTGGTTCGGTGACACCTTGGTCCATGATTTTTCATTTAAATCGGTTTTTTCGGGCACAAAAATCGCGTCACCCGCCATGATTCTAGGCAACTGAGCACTGCGACCTTCGGTAAAAGACTGCAAATCAAAACGTTCTACCGCGCCACTGCTACGAATAATTCGAATTTGTCGGGTTTCGGCAAAGCGACTCGGCCCACCGGCATTCGCTAATACATCTAAGAACCCCGCCGCTTGATTGCCTTCGTAGGCACCAGGTTTGAACACTTCCCCCATCACATACACCGTATTCGCGCCCGCTTTAATCTCCTCTTCCTGCTTCGGTACAAAAATGGTGGTGCCCGCAGTTAAGCTCAGCAACAAATCGTTATCGCCGGTATCCAGATAGCGTTTCAGATTAAATAACTTAGGTTCTCCGTCAATAATCACCCGAATTTGCTCTACGCTGGCATAACGAGTCACCCCGCCAGCGCGCATTAACATATCCACTAAATTAGCTGAACTTTTATAAGAAAAACTCCCTGGATTATAAACCTCGCCAAATACTTTAACCGCGGTGCGGTCTTCAGCGGCATCACCATTGTCGTTCAAACTATTCGGATCAAAATCCACCGCCACATTGCCAATTTTCGGCGATGCAGGAACAAATAATACATCGAGCGAATGCAAGCGAGGCAACGCAGCCAAATCGCCCGAATCGAGATATTGTTTGTAGTTAAATACCTGCGGCTGACTAAAACTAGCCCGGCGGAGTTGCAAGCGATCTAGCTGAGCACCAGCCCGTAAGCCACCAGCCGCTTGAATCGCCATCTGCACCCCAGCGCCTTCAGCAAGAACCACTTCACCTGGTTTATCAACAAAGCCCAATACACTAATCCGAATTCGACGCTCCTGTAGCAATACTCGCAAACCAGCCAAATCTCGGTAAGCGTTGGACAATTCTCGCTTAATTTTTTGTTGCATTTGTGCTTCGGTAAAACCGGACACCATGATTGGTCCCACTTCAGGCAGTATCAACCGACCATTGCGATCCACCTCAAAACGTTTGTCTAGGGAGGTTTCGCCCGGGAGAACAATTCGAACCACATCGCCAGGTTGTACTTGAGGATTGGCAGCATTGGCTTCGAATATCATGAACATATTGATCACTAAACCAATGAGCATCCAAGCGGGAAATGGAATTTTGCTAATTTTCATAATGCGATTCCTTATTCTGCGGCAGCAAAACGCGGCATGGCGTTGCTAGGATAGGAGTCAATCAGACTCACGGTGACACGTCGGTTAGAATGGCGAACCTCATCGCTATCGCCAGTAAAGTAGGGCTGAGAATCGGCGGCGGCTTGTAGCTTAATCAACGATTGCGGCATGCCTAACTCCACCATGTAGTCGGCCACTCGTTGCGCTCGTGCCAAAGACAAATCTTGCTTATAAGCCTGATCGCCCTTGCTATCACTGTGTCCGGTGATCATCAGCGATAACTTGCTAGCAACAATGATTGGCGTTAAACGGCTGAGCTGATCGCGATAAGCTGGTGTAAGTTCGCTGGAATCGAAGGCAAACTGGTTGTTACTGTTTAGCGCATCACTAATGCTCACCATGAGCCGCGATGACTGGATCTGCCCAAAACTATCAGTTTGACAAGCGCCACTTTGTAAGACTCGGTCGAGCCGCTGCTCTAACATTGCGAGAAAATGCTGCTGTATTTCTAAGTCATTGGCGGCATCTAGGGTTAAACCACCTTCCAGTTCCCGAATGATCCGTTGTTGCTGACTGCGCGCCTGTGCCACTGAGGCTGGGAAACACAGTTCAGCACCTTCCAAAACCAGTAAGTCGAGCTGGTGTTTGGTCAGTATTGACTCAAACTGCAAGCCGTGTTCCGGACCAATTTCACTCTGCTGGAGACTGCCGCTACTACCATCTAACCAAGCTAAAATACTCAACTGGTGCTCAGCAAAACCGCCTCGACCCTGCTTTGGCCAAGAACTACAACCCGAGCCAATCAATAACAACAGACCTATCACAATACAACGCATGGCAGACTCCTTGAGTTTCAATTAAGCAGCTATCGACGACAATGATTGGTGCACGCTGGCGCTTGACGGTAAGGTATCAAACATGGTGATAATTTGATTAACTCTTAGCATCAGCAATAAATCGCGAGGTTGTTGCTGAGCACCACAAATAATCAAATGTCCGCCTGCGGCATGAATCCGCTTAAACATAAATACCAAGGCGCCAATACCAGAAGCATCCAATTGGCTGACTTGAGTCATATTCACCACAATGACCTTGTTGGCCGAACTCTGACAAAGATCTTCAAAGACATGTTTATATTGGCCACATGAGCTGGCGTCTAAGGCACCTACGATGGATGCGGTAATATCACCTTGAACGGAAGTTGTTAGTTGCATATTCATAATTAGCTCCACAAAACATTTGTTCTCGACGGATTTATTGCCAATATCATGCCAATGAATATATAGCTTTAAATATCAATTAATTACATAAAAACAGAGACCATAAACAAAGGGTTTTCAGAAGCAAAATCGCAGCTTTTGCAATATGCAAAAGCTGCGCTTAGGGATTCTTTGCTTGGAGCAAACACTGAGGGCTAATCTGGCTCAACAAACATGCCAAAAACCAGTGGAGATCATATTGCAACATCCAGCAGAGTTAAGCAGTGAACTTTTGTTTTGCTGGTAATTGTTGCGCACTAATAAAAGGGATGGCCGAATGCTAAGCAAATAAAATACGGCTCGTGCCAAGAACGAATCAAAATAGCAATGCTGCTCTTGTTCGTACCTCACGATTGTTTTTATATTTAATTTACCGTAGTTGTTATTTTATTGTTGTTTTTGTTATCCTTTTATTTACTTCTGAACAAACTCACGATTCGAGCAAGCTGCTTCATCTCTCCCTGAGCAACGGCCTGTTTTTATTGGGTACACAGCTGCAATCACTAGTCGAAGAAAGATATAACTTTTAGCACAAATTGACTTCAAGTTATGGCATGCATTATGCTCTGCGAAATTTTTGCGCGGTAGCTACTGGGTAATAAAGCTTATTTATTTTAGGAATCAACAAAATGGAATTAATAGAGTCATTTTTTGGAGTCATTGGTGACCTCACTTGGGGATGGGCACTTATCCCGTTTCTGGTGATCTTAGGTTTGTTTTTCACCTTGGTCACAGGATTTGTTCAATTTAGATTTTTTGGGCGGATGTTCCACGTTCTTTTAAACAAAAACCAAACCGCTGGCAAAAATGCGATTTCTGGTCGTGAAGCGCTACTACTCTCTGTGGGTGGCCGCGTGGGGGGTGGTAATATCGCTGGCGTTGCGGTTGCTATCACTTTAGGCGGACCGGGTGCGGTATTCTGGATGTGGGCCATTGCGCTGGTAGGAATGGCGACCAGTCTGATCGAATGTTCACTCGCTCAGCTTTACAAACGTAAAGAAGGCAACGCCTTTCGTGGCGGCCCCGCTCGCACCATCATTCATGGCCTTGGAGAGGATTACAAATGGCTGGCCTATGTTTATGCCGTTTGTTTAATCGCATCATTTGCAATCGGATTTAATGCTTTCCAAGGCAACACTGTGGCCGGTGCTGCGCAAGACAGTATGGGCATTGACCGTATGTGGAGTGGCATTGTTCTGGCTGTTATCACTGGTTTCATCGTTTACGGTGGGATTAAACGTATCGCAAAAGTAGCAGATGTGATTGTGCCTATCATGGCCGTTGGGTATGTGGCGATGGCACTGATTGTTATCCTGCTCAACATTACTGAAATTCCAAGTGTTATCTATTCAATTGTATCCAATGCTTTTGGTTTTGAAGAAGCGGTTGGTGGCGGTATGGGCGCAGCGCTGGCACAAGGGCTACGCCGCGGTCTGTTCTCTAACGAAGCAGGTCTTGGTTCTGCACCAAACGTTGCCGCTACGGCCGATGTAACCCACCCGATCAGTCAGGGGATTACTCAATCACTTTCAGTATTTATTGATACGATATTAATCTGTAGTTGTACTGCATTCATCATCTTACTTGGTGATGTTTATGTACCTGGTGCTGCCAATATCGACGGAGTGGTGTTGACTCAGCAATCGCTAGTCTCTCATGTCGGTGAATGGGCCAAGTATTACCTAACCGCTGCGATTTTACTGTTTTCAATCAGTTCGATTATCTACAACTACTACCTTGGTGAGAACGCAATCACCTTTATGTCGAAGAGTAAAGCTGCGCTGCATTCACTACGTATGTTTGTGGTTGCGATGGTATTTCTCGGTGCCGTTGCGCCAGCAGCAACATCGGTGTTTTTCTTCTCCGATCCGATGATGGGTGTTTTGGCAATTGTGAATTTATTAGCGCTGCTGATGTTATTCCCGACCATTACCCGTTTATTAAATGACTACAAAGCACAATTAAAGGCAGGCATAGAACACCCTGTATTTGATCCTGCCAAGTTCTCAGACCTAGATATCGATCACAAAGCTTGGGATAAAGCCCGCTTGAAGACTGACGCTTAAACCCGAGAGAGCTGAAGCAACGAAACGCTCAACTCGAGATATCGAGTCACAAACTTTCGGAAAAATACTATTTGGTATTTTCATGGACATGGTTCATTTCGTCTGATGGCTATCTTCGATAGCTTTAAATGAACCATGTTCTGAAGCTTCAATTTCCAGATTAATGAGCGCTGTATCTCTAAAACCGCGCCGCTTGGAACTATCTGCGGACAATAAAGTTTGCTCGTTTACAATAAATTTTAATCATTGTTGCTTTAAACAAACTGTTGGGCATCCATGGTCTATCCCAGTCCTGCCCCGTTCAGTGTTAGCAACGGGGTAAAAGCTTTCGCCTACGGCGACATCATTAAGCTTCAACGAGCAAAGCTTAGCTAAGCAAAAAGAAAACTCGCCCTGCATCTTCTTAAACCCTGCGTTGCTTATTCTCAAGGGCGTTGAAGTAAACACTACGCTCAAACAGACTTCAACTTTGCTCCCTTGTTCATTTGCGCTACTCGGCGAAGATGATGGGGTTTAAAAGCGTAATCTTGGCTATCGAGAGTATGAAAGATTTTTGTTTTTAGAATGGGGGTCTAGTTTATTTCTGTTTAAGATCAGAGATTTATTAGATAGTTGTTGTAACGTTATAGAAAGACAGCGATAGTAGCTAGATGAACGAAGGACTAACAGTCTAACCTCAATGTTAATAGATTTAATACTATAGGTTATTGAATAATGAACAAGGATAGCTCAGAGAAATTCGATAGGGAATACTTCTCTAACTACGCAAAACAAAAGAAAGAAATATGTGATTTGCTGATTGGGGACGCCTCCACACCAAGAGCCGTTATAGTTGTGGCAGAGAACGGGTTAGGAACAGGCGAGCTTATTGAGGACCATTTATACCCTGAAGAACCCTATAAAATGAAAGTAATAAATGACATCGATAGCCTAGAGTGTGTCAAAACGGCTGAAAATGAAATAGCAATAATAAATGAAAATAAGGAGCGCCGTAATAGTTCAAAACGAAATTCAAAATACACTATCGCTGCTTCTATTTTAAGTGTGTTTACAATCATTTTGGACTTTATAATTGATAAAGGGTTTTTAAATAACTTAATTACATCTGAAAAGGCCAGGATATATGTAATTGATAGCTTAGGTTTACTATTTGAACTTTTATTTTTTTTTATTGTGTTTATTGCTATTAAGTGGCTAACCTCATCATTCTGGACTCGTAGAAAAACAAAAAAATTAATTAAAAAATACTTTGTTAATGATATTAACAAGGAAAGTGAAAAAGAAATAATCAATAGCGAGGAAATAGATTTAAAAACAATAGACGTTATAAAATCGTCTGCCGTAGCAATTTACATTGATAACTTATCTAAAGATAAAGAATTTACCATTTACATTAAGAGCATTAAACCTAATTTATTTTTTGAAATATCTAAGTATATATGCTGCAGTAAAATAATATCTGTAGCGTATTATGAACGCTCAGAAACAACCGCAGACCTTTATTATAAAAGAATAATAGAGCATTACGATGATTTTAAAAGCAACAATACTATTGTTGGGTGTTTTTTTCAACCGCCACTTAACCCTGACCAAATAGAGGATACGATGCAACGTCTAGGTGTCTTAAACCCTAGGGCTCTTACTTTACTGAGAACATCTCACTCCAAATATGAAGCTTTGAAATATAATTTTTCTGAGTATATAAATGAAATTAACATGGGAAGTAAAAATAGCTCTCCTTCAAATTTCGAACTGTTTAATGTAAACATACTTGGTAAAACTTGGCTCGATGAGTGGGTTATGCAAGATCAACTCTCTGAAGAAAGGAATTTATGGAAGGTAGCTGTTTTACTATCTCAAATGCTTGTTGTATTAGTTGGACGTTGTGACATCGTCTCCTTGAGAGAATATGTATATAATAAGGTTGGTTGTACACCGCCAAAGAACAAAAGCCTTCGAGATGAAATCAAGGGTTCTCCTCACATCTATTTAACCAAAGGCGGCTCTCAGTATCGTGTTCAAGAGTATGTTCGTCCTCACTATTTAAAAGCAAAATCAGAAATTCCTTATGAACACAATGAACTACTTTATGATGAGCCATATAATTTTTTAAACTATATTGTAAAAAATCATGTTTCAAAATATAAAAAATTAAAAGAGCAAGTTTTTCACAAAACAACTGCTGATAATTTATTACCTATACTTAAATCCTTGTCAAATGGTTTTCTACGGGATGATAATAGATTAAGTATAACTGAAGAGTTACATGAAAAAGTTGATTATACTTCATTTATAATAGGTGAAATATTATCGTATGGTGCAATAGCTTTTCATAATCTTTATCAAAGAGGGGAGAGAAAAGCAGCCATACTAGCTTGTGATCTCGCTCTCTGTTCTTTCCCCCTTAGCGGAGGCGAAGAGGAAGAAGAGAATGATATTGAATCAATATATTGGTACAACCTAAAAGCTGCTATTCATACAGTACCAGGCAGATATGAAGATGCAGCTCAAGCATTGTTTTGGGCCAATAAAGCTCGTGAAATTTTCAAAAATGTAAATCCCCAAAAGCTTGACTACAAAAAGCAACGCAGCTTTGTAACTATTTGTTCGACATTGGTTGAAAGCTTTATTATGGGCGATGGAAGAGATGAGCGAGATGCTCTCCTTGCTCGCACATTTATACAGTTCTCATTAGAGAAAACCGAACAATTTCTTTGTGAAAATGAGTATGATGAAATATTGTTGTCAGCTTACTTAAATCAATTGATGACTTTATACAAAGCGTCTAGTTCAGTTCACCATTACGGTTCAATATTTGATGATGCATATATTAATCTTAATTCGTATGGCATTAGTCAAAAAAATATACATAAATTTAAAAATAATCTTGACCTCTCAATTTCCTTACTAATTTTTTTTGGCAGAAGGCTTAACAAGTCAGCATACAAGAAAACAGTTGAGAATTATTTACCTAGTTATATTGGGTTGGTTGATTTTGCGTCAGACTTACAGAAAGAATATCCTCAGTCATCTCGTTGTTTATATACGTTATGGTGGGTACATAAATCAATGGCTTTTCATTGCAAAAGAGATAGCGAGAGCCTTCTAGATTCTATGGAGTTACATCTTAACTTCTACGAAAAAAAGCGTAGTTTAGTTGGCGCTCATCATCAAATATCACCTCAGCTAATATTTTATATTTTTGACCGAATTAAAGATGCCGTTGAGATTGAATTAAAAGTAAAATCTGAAAGTGTGACTAATTCAGATTTTATTGTCCGAACTATCGCACCCTTTAATATAAGTAGAATCGATGGTCTATATAAAAAGTATTTCCCAATATTAACGGAACATCTAAAAGACAAGCTTTATGGAGAGACAACCATCAAAGAGTTGGATTCTGATATAGAAAAAATAGAATCATTCTTAACCAAAGATGAATTACTTACAGGTGAGAGCAAAGCCAATATGGAACCGATCATTCCATTAAGTCAGATGTCAAGGCTGCGGAGAATCCGAAAAACACTTAAACCAGAAAAAAATAAAGAATCTAAAATTGCCTCTTCGAATAAAGAGTTAATTCGAGTCCGATTTTTCCGTAAGAGAATTAATTTTAGCTTCAAGTTGTGGGCTTGCAATCCTGAGATTAATAAAGAGTTGTATTTTTTAGATGTAATAAATTTACTGGCCAATGGATTTGGAAAACCAAATGGAAGCTCTCGATTGCAAGATAGTCAGTTAGAATTATTGAATGCAAAGAAAAATATTCAATTGGCAGATATGTATCCGGCATTACAGAGCATAGTCCCTCGTAAAGGAAAACTAACAACGGGTGACTTATTGGTTGGTAAAATTATTGGATTTAACCATCTTGGATTTGTTTTTATGTCAGGTAAACGGCATAAAATACTAGTTCCATGTATCAGGCCACAATTGGCAACCTCCTCTAGCAATGTTCACCCTTGTATATTGGCTTCCCCTTTATTAGAAGGGGTTGTCATTAATTCAGAAAGGCATGGTTTAGATTTGTCAGCATATTGTAGAAACGAACACTATCACTTGATGCAGATCATTGCTTGTCAACATGAAACTTCTGGCGGTTTCGAGAAAGAAGTATTTCGTATCAAAGAATCCTCTATGAGTTTTCTCGGCTTGGGCGAACAAGAAATAGAAGAGTCTCTTTCTGGTATCGACTATATAGCAACAATGCGTGGAGAAAACTTTGTAGAGAATGTAGTCACTAGTATGTTTGCACCATTCAAGATGGTTAGACCAATTTTCTCTAAAAATATGATGTTAACTGGTTCTAAGTCTATTATGGTATGTCGCTTGAACGATCGGTTTCATCCATTCTATATACAAAAGCATGTTAGCCTATCAATTCGATCCGCATTGGGGTTAACTAAATGTATATTTATTCGTTCAGATGCTACAGATGAATCAAATATTAGGATAATAGAAAAAGTACTTCAAACACCGTTGCGACGAGATGAAGATGGAAATCTAGTTATATATGCAGATGAGGTTGGGAAGAAAATGCGTCATGCACAAATTGCAAAAAACATAATGAAAAAGTTTTCAGGAAATAATATCGTTCGTACGGCAAAGCCTGAAGAAATTGATTTTGACGAGTATTACTGATCGAGTTTCTTGTATTGGCTGATGACGCGAACTTTGACAGCACTTAACAAAATTAAGGTTCGGCAGGGATAGGAACGATTTCGCAACAACGTATAAGATGTTTGAAAAGGAAAATGGTGCGCCGTAACCGGGATCAGCTTCGAGCTATTGTTAATTTGTACTAGCTCAGACTTGCTCTGACAGTTACCCGTTTTTCAATAGGTGGCTGTCAGTTTAGATTTGAGCTAGTACTGGTAAGGTCTAAAGAATGTCGACACTTTAGTATTAGAAAAAATAGACCACAGTGTAAACTGCTTCTCACCACTAATAGGATTAACTAAAACACTTTGGGGCAGAAACGTGTTTGAATATAATCAAACTTTATTGTCCTTCAACAGGAACCAAGCTGATCCGCAAATCAAGTCGACATCGATAGGTGCTTCTAGCGAGTAAAGACATCAGAACCATGATCGACTATTCGTTATTTGTTCGCCTTTAGCACGTTTCAAATCTCAGACAAATTGTTGCTTTAACGATTTGTCTAAAATCTTGAGCGTCAGTCTCGCATTGTCTACAATAAGCCACTTTTATTTATTTCAGGTCATAAACATGAGCGACACAAACTCAAAGCCAGCCTTACCCGATCGCCTTGCAGGCAACCCTCGCAGCCCACATCATGTAGCAGAGTGTTTCGAACACGACATCGGTATTCGATTGAACGGTAAAGAGCGCAATAATGTTGAAGAATATTGCATTAGTGAAGGCTGGGTAAAAATCCCATCCCCTAAAGCCTTAGATCGTCGCGGCCAACCTATCCTCATCACGCTCAAAGGAACGGTTGAAGCCTTCTATATTTAAGCCTTTTATAAACCACGACTTGCTATCAATAGTTCAAGCTTGAAATAACTTAGCTTTTCAGTTGCATAGCTTGTTCTGGTCTAATTCCATCGGACACTTAATTTTGAGACAGTATGTTAATGAATTAAGAGGTCTATATGAGTTTGAAAAAATCACACAAGAGTTATCCACAAGAATTTAAAGATGAAGCGGTACTAATGGTGTTGGAGCAAGGTTACAGTGTTGCTGATGCTGCAAAATCTCTAGGGGTTGGCACTAGCCTGCTTTACAAGTGGAAAGAAAGGTACGAAGTCCAACGGCAAGGCATCACCCTAGAAGAGTCTGAGCGTGATGAACTCAAGCGATTACGCAAAGAAAACAAAGAATTACGCATGGAGAAAGAAATACTAAAAAAGGCAAGCGCCTTCTTTGCGAAAGAAATGAAGTAAAATGTCGCTTCATAAAAAAACACTCAAATCAGTTCCCTGTTGCGCAGCTATGCCGAGTCATGAACGTAAGTAAATCAGGCTATTACGATTGGCTTAAACGCCCTGCGAACGTGATAGGCCTTGATACTTTGAAGCTTTATCGCCGTGTTCGCCAGTTATTCAAGAAAAGCCGAGGTAGCCTAGGGAATCGTGAGATGGTGAAGAAATTGCGCAAGGAAGGCTACCAAGTAGGCCGCTATGCTGTCCGTACAATGATGCAACGCTTGCGGCTGAAAGTGACCCAACGGCAAGCTTATAAAGTGACAACGCAGCGTAAACACTCTGACGCAGTCGCTGATAACCTGCTAAATATGAACTTTAACCCAAGCGCTGCTAATCAGGTTTGGGCTGGTGATGTAACCTACCTAAAAACAGGCGAGGGTTGGATGTATTTAGCAGTCGTGATGGATTTATACTCTCGCAGAATTGTTGGCTGGCATATTGATAAACGGATGACTACAGACTTAATTTCCAAAGCACTCATTAAAGCCTACAACTTACGGCAACCACCTAAAGGCTTAGTCTTTCACAGTGATAGAGGCTCACAGTACACCAGTAAACAATATCGTAAGCTATTAGTTGGTTTTGATATTCGAGCCAGTATGGGCGATGTAGGAGCGTGTTGGGATAATGCTGTTGTTGAACGATTCTTCGGAAGTTTAAAACACGATTGGCTGTTTAAAGTTAATCAGCCAACACGAGAATTTATGAAGCAAGATGTGGCTGCTTATATGAAGTATTACAACTTAGAGCGGCTTCATTCGGCCAATGGTGATTTATCACCGGTGGCGTTTGAAAATTCTCAACTAAAAGTGTTCAGTTTGGGTTGACCAGTACAGCTTGTCGAGCCCTTTGCTCTGCTTCACATCTTCGATGCTGGAATCATATTGCAGATCCACCAAAGCCAAGCCAGTAATATCCAGACTTACACCCACAGAGCGTTCTGCAATAAAATTGCCTTACTGGCCCTTCCCCGCAACGACCACCCATAAGGTTTTAAGTAATACACTCAAGTCTTGATATAACCAACTACTACACTGACTTAAAGAAAGCGCGTAACGGTGATCATAAGCAAGTTTTTGCTTTACATCTTCGATACTGGAATCATATTGCAGATTCACCTGAGCCAAACCAGTAATACCTGGCTTGAGACCCACGGTTCGTTCGCTATAAAACGGAATGGCCTGCTCCAGAGTTTGATAAAAGGCCGGACGTTCCGGCCGAGGCCCCACCAATGACATATCCCCTCGGATCACATTCCATAACTGCGGCAACTCATCGAGCCGAGTCTTGCGCAGCCAGCGCCCTACCCGCGTGATCCGGCTATCTTGTTTAGTAGCCCATACCGCGCCACTGGCTTGTTCGGCATCGGCGCGCATACTGCGAAATTTAATAATCGAGAATAGTACGGCCCGATCCTCGGCGATTAAACCCACTCGCGTTTGTTGATAAAACACCGGCCCCTTGCTATCAAGTTTGATGGCCAAGGCAATCAAAGGAAATAAGGGACTCACCAATAGCAACAATAAACTAGCCGCAAACATATCGAAGCCGCGTTTCAAGACCACCACCCAAGGATTTAGTAAGTGAGTAAAGTAGTGTTTCTTAATCTTCTTGTAGCCATAGTCAATACAACCCAACATGCTGGAAAAGTGTCCTTCAACGAGGTAATTCAAGCTGCCAATCGGCCCTGGAAACTTTAACATGGGTAACATCCTCGGCAGCGCAGCCAACAAATAAGCACTGAGCTGTAAGGCCAATAAAGCCATAAAAACCAGAGAATGTGAGGCGAGCAGCAGTGAGCCAAGCAAGCTGCTTAACATCAAAAATGGAATGGTCACCCGCAATGCCTTACCTGAAAAAAAGGTAAAAGCCACCCCTTTGAAACGTGGTAACAACATGTGGCGTAGCCGGATCAACTGTTGCAAATTGCCTGCGCCAATTCGTTTTCTACGGCTGCGATCCTGGCTGTCGGCCGCGTGTTCTAACTCTAAAGCGCGAATATTTGGCTCGTATACCGCTCGGTAGCCCTGCGCCACAATATCCATGGGGATCACAAAATCATCATTTATAGTATCTTCTGGCATCGCTCGAAATAAACGCTGCTTAATCAGATAAAAAGCGCCGTGAGCCCCCAGCGGTGCCCCCATGTCGGCTTCGCAACGCTTCACTTGCCGTTGGTAGTTCCAATACGCTTGTTCGCCCACTGAGCCAGGGCTTAACAGGTGATAATAACCACACACCACTCCCACATCATCCTGAGCAAAGTGACTGGCAGCAATCAGCAGCGCATCTACCGAAATTAACGCCGAGACATCCGACAGCGCCACGATGTCGGCACCACTTTGGGCGATGTGTTGATTGAGCACCGCCACCTTACCGCTATTTTGCGGCTGCTCACAAACCTCGAAACTAAAATTACAAAATGCTAATTGTGCGATGGTTTCTCTGGCCACCGTCGCTGTTGCATCGCTGCAGCCATCGCACACCACTTTAATGCTTAAGCGCTCATCGGGATAATCCAGAGTGGCCAAATTAATCAGTTTTGCCGCGACATAGTCTTGCTCGTTGTAGGCAGGGATCAGCAACTCAATGCTTGGCAATTGCTCATCGTTAAGCGAGCGATGATATTTTCGAACCACCGCCACTGGCTCCTGTGGTTCTGCCTTGCCGGCCAACTGACTCAGTAACTTGAGCAACAGGGGATAGAGCGCATGGTGATAAACGACCAAAAACATCGATATCAGAGTCAAGTAAGTGACAATGGTCATAGTAAGCTCCTATAAGTAACGATGACGTAAAGCTGCATAATTGCGGGCGGTGGTTCGTAAATCGCCCACCTGTTTAACGAACTGGCGCGGATTGCCTGTCGCTTTCAGTGCCAATTGCTGCCCCAAGGCTTGTGCCATCGCAAAGGCTGAACCGGGCTCCACCAAAGTGCCAGTACGTGGACACAGGGCTTCGGTTGAAGCCCCAACATTGGTCACCACTGCCGGAATGCCGCAGGCTTGCGCTTCGAGAATCACCAACGACAAACCTTCAAAATAAGAAGGTAAACAAAACAAATCGAGCGCTTGATAAAACTGCGGCATTGATTCGATGGCGCCAAGAAAATGCACTCGCGCTTGTAATTTCAGAGCCATCACCAAACGTTGTAGCGCCTGGCGTTGGCTACCATCGCCGGCAAACACCAAATGTACGTCTTGGGGAAAACTATTGAGGGCTTCAATCAATACCGCCTGACCTTTTTCTGGCTCTAAACGACCCGCACAACCAATCAATCGAGGCTGTATTGGCAAACCTAGCAGCTGGCGAGCTAAGTGTTTGTCTCCCACCGCGAAGCTGTGAGTATCGACGCCGTTTTTAATCACTTGCACTTGTTCATCGTTAAAACCCAATGCCGACTTCAGCTCACTCGCCACCAAATTGGCATCGGCGACGATCATCGGCCGAACCCATTTCAGCGCGAAGGATTGCAGCATACGACGCCGCTGCTGGCGCAGATGCCAGGCATCATGTTCGGTATGAATCACCACTTTCACCCCGGCTAAACGCGCTGCGATACCGCCGTAAATTAATGGCCCGATGTGGTGAGTATGCACCACGGGGACAGCCCAACGACGAAACAGCTTCACCAGCTTCCATAGGGTGCTAAGGCGAAATCCCGGCTGCTTATTTAAAAACATCAGGCGATTGGCGTAGGGGCGCAGTCGCGGCCAGTCTTGCAAGGCCTGCTGCTTGGTGCCTTCCAAGGAAATAATCACCCCTTGCTCGTGCGCCTCTTCCATCCGTTGTAAATCGAGCGCCATGGTTTCGATGCCCCCCGGCTGTAGGTGCTGTACCACTTGGATCCAAATACTCATAAGTTGTTCCTCTTAAGCACAATAGGCTGTTAATTCGAGTGAGACAGTGGTGGAATACGGCTAAGCACCGTCACCCCGGCGATATCTTCGATGTCTTTAATGGTGCGTAAACTGGGATCGGCCAGTTCAGCCAATAGCGCTAAACTGAACCCCGTCACGATCCCAGCCACCAGCCCGGCAAGCACAAACAACCACATTGGCAGCGTTGAAGGCCCACTGGGAGTAAAAGCACGATCGATAATTTTAATCCGATCAGATTGTTCAAATACCCCTAAAGCACCCGTCACTTGGGCCATCTCGTAACGTGTCAGCATGTTTTCATACAGGCTACGCTTGACTTTGAGATTTCGATTAAGGATCCGCAGTTGTTTCTCTTGCTCACCCACTGAGCCAATTTGCTGCTGCAACGAGCTCGCTAAACTGCGTAATTGTGAGACTTCTTCGGCGAGGGCATCGACTCGCTGGCGAGCGATCATTAAGGCTTCAACTTGCACGATCAACATCTCCCCATTGGATTCGGTCAGGGAAATTTGTTGCTGTAATAAGGCCGAGCTATCCGTGTTCGAAATCGAGGACAGAGGTAAAGATAAGACTTGCTCACGCTCCTGTTCGAGATGGCGCAATACCCGTTGCAGCGCTTGTACCTTGGAGTGACCTTGGGTATAACGCGACATCAGGGTGGCCAGCTCGGCACGATTCATCACGATCTGCTCTTCGAGTCGAGTCAGGACCGGATTGGTGCGAGAGAGTTGCTGATCGATACTGCCTAAGCTTTGTTTTGCACCAGCAAGTTCTGCTTCTCGCTCAATCAAACGTTGACGGATCTGCGACAAACGCTGGGTATTAGCCGCATGTTGCTCGGGTAAACCATCGGCATGCAGGGTGCGGTAATCCGCTAAGGCTTCTTCGGCCTCTTCTAAAGCAAAACTACTGGACATTAAATGTTCCCGCAGAAAACGTTCTGATTCTTTAATCGAAGAACGCTCTGGCGCGAGTAACTGCTCAATAAAATGTGAAGAGACGGTTTCTAGTAATTCACGCATACCCTGCGGATGCGCTGAGCGATAATCAATCCGAATTAAGTCCTTGCCCACTTGACGCACCGTGAGCGCCGCCGATAAACGGTTAATCACCTGCTGCTTTTGCTGTGGACTGTCACTCTCAACCATCAAGCCTTGTTCAATGGCCACTTCAGTTAACACATGCCGGCTGTGTAATAAGGTCGTCAGGGCTTCCATCCGGCCCTCTAGATTTGCCGACACCGCTAAATCTTCCAGAAAAGGATTTAAACTAGCGGTTTCTTGCACCAACATACTGGTATGTGAAGCATACTGCTTCGCGGAGAACAACGAGACTAAGACACCACAAATGGGCATCAACAGGATCGGCATGACGATAAGATAACGTCGACGCCATAAGGCATCCACAATCAAATATAGTCTTGGTAATAATTCGCCCATGCCACTCTCCGTCTGAATTCAAGAGTGTTATAGCCAAAATCATGCCATTAATAATTACTTAAATAAAACAATGGATTATAGACAATAAATGATTTTTAATTAGGCGGTTTTGCAGATTGCGAAGCCGTAAAATAAACGCCCAGACCGATGGCCTTAAATCCGCTATCGGTCTGAGAAATTAAATTAAACACACAGCGGATTAGTGATCGGCTGACCAATTTCTGGCAATGGTCGTTGCTCACTATCGCCGTAGCCAATCTTAAAGCGCACTCGATTCACACATAGTTTCTCGATCTCGGGTTTCAATAAATCAAACATCTCAAACCGTTCCTGCAACTGCGGGTGTGCCGCTTGATAGCTGCGGATTTCATCGGCTAAATAGCGATAAAACTGTGTTTCATCAATCCCAAGGCTAATTAACTTGGGTGACACAAAACGCAATACCGTGACAAAATGGCCCGTTAATAAGTCGTGGATCAAGTAATGGGCGGGCAAGCGGGTCAAGTTCTGGCGGATCGCCTGCGGCAAGCGATTAAGTTCTGGGAAATCTTGGTCTATCAGACGTAAGTCGCCATGAAAATCTTTAATCAAGCAGCCAACGGGTTGATGGCCTTGCAAGGCCAAGGTAATGTTTTGACCGTGCGCCACCAAGGCCACTCCATAGCGACACATCAAATGATATAACGGCACCACCACATGCTTAAACAGCTTTCTGAGCCAGGCTTCGGCGCTCAATCCCGAGAGTTCGATCAAGGTAACAATCGCCGCCTTGCCTTGACTATCGGTTTGCATCAACGTGGCCATTGACATCGGACGCTGCTGCTCACTTAATACACTCTCGGCACGTTCACGCCAAATACAACCGAGCATTTCTTGATAACGATAGCTGCCTCCTGCGACTTGTTGCTGATAAGGCTGCGGGCAAAATACCCCCGCAACTTCTTGCTGTACCCTCAGTCCCAGCTGAGCAAACAAGGGATCTTGAATGGTTAACTGGGCCAACCATGCCGACAGCTTGGGCCCCTGCACGATAAATTTGCCAGGAATACCGCGGTAACAGGAGGTATTTAAAATCGTTAATGCCGTTTTCACGTCATAACGGACCCTTGGGTCAACGGCGCTCAAGGTACGGATTGATTGCTGCGCCAGCCAATCACCAGTAACAGGACCCAAATCGATTGCGTCGCCATTGGCAAACCATTCGGCAAATTGCCCAACTAAAAAGCGCGACATTTGCCAAGGATGAACCGCCATAATCAAGAACTGATCGCGATTCTTCGCGGGCAATTTATTGATCAACGCCAGATACGCTTCACTCCCCAGCACCTCTTCAAGCAAGCGCTGTGGACTCAAACCTTCGGCAAAACCCACCTCACAATGTTGCTTGTTCAGCGCCAAATAATGGAGTTGAAATGCCCGACCTGATTCCGGCGAATACAGCGCTAACTCCGCAGCCCCCCAACCCAAGCGACCCTTATTGGCAATCGCCTTAGGGTGCGCGTCTAAATAACGTTGCCGAGAGGTTTCATCCATAGTCACCAGCGCATCACTGGCTAAGTTTCGCAGTTGAGTAATGCGCAACATATCGCTGTATAGCGTTTGTTGAATTTCTTCTAATAGGCCTGCGAGATTAATATCGTTAATTTGAATTTGCGACTGAATATCAATCAACAACTGACTTGCACTCGGCGCTAAACCGTCGCTGCATTGAATACTATCAGGCGTAATGATAAACATGCCCCAAATGCTTTGGCTCGCCTGAAAATCCCAGTGGCGCGAGGTAGTCACCAGACGCCAATTCGTCTGCTTGCTCGCCACAGCATGACCTTCGCACACAGCTGGCGACCGAGGTTCAAACGCTAAACGTTCCTCAAAATGTAACTCACTCAATATCTTAGCGACTAGTTGTTGACTCGCTAATTGCCAAGCACGGTGTTGTGTCATGGTGGTTCCCTACTCGCTTTTTGTTTTAAATACACAATGAAATTTATTTGTTAAAAACATCATCAATATATTGACAAACTACCTTAAAATCAACAATGATAATACAAACCATTATCATTAAGATTAACAAGTTAATGCTGTATCGCTGTTTACTCATCGCTTTGGGATTAAACCAAACTCTGCTACTCGCCTTGTTGCCAAACATTGCAGCATTAAAGGGTTTGCAGGGATCGGAACAGGGTCTAGGACTGATTGCGGCGGTCGTGAATGTTAATTTAATTAGCTTTTGGTTGGGAAGCGGTTTTTGGGGCAAGTGGCTGCCAAAACTGGGGATCCGCTTCTGTTCACGCATCACCATCAGTGGCTTTATCCTTGCAAATCTGTTGTTTTACTTCGCCTTGCTTATACCAACAACGCCTTCGCTACCGGTAATGGCACTGGCACGCTTAGCGCTAGGGCTATTTAGCAGCGCTTTTATTATATTGGCGCAAACCCATTTGGCGATTACAAAACAAAATGGCTTAGGCCAACTCGCTAAAACCAGTGGCGCAATTACTCTCGGTCGCTTACTCGGCCCAAGCTTAGTATTACTGCCTTTTAGCATGCAGTACTTACTGCTGATCCCCCTGATTTTAGTGCTACCCTTACTAATCAAGCAACTGTGCGAAAAGGCTGAAAATCAGGTCGATTTTGCCAAAGATTTCCCCCTCCAGACATACTCAGGCAAGTCCCCTCGTGAACAAGCCAAAACCAGACGCCGCCCCAATCAGCTGAAACTAATTTTGCTCAGTGCGCTATTGATGACTGCCTTGGTGAGCACACTACAATTCTACCTGTTGCCACTATTGCTCGACTTAGGCTATCAAGGGGAACAGGCCTCAAGTTTATACGCCTCCATCTTATTATACATCAGCATCACCTTACTGATCTCTCAGTTACTTTTAATCCCCTGGTGGTCAAAACAACAACGCCCACTAGCCCCCATTTTACTACTGTGTTTAGCACTTGGGTGCCTGCTACTTAGCCTCTCGGTTGGCCTCAGCTCAAGCGGGGCACAACAACCATGGCTGATATTACTCGCAGGGCTAACCAGCCTGACCCTTGCAGTTTCTGGTTTCCCAGTTTGGTACAGCCAGTTAGCGCTGTCCCAATCATCGAGTTTGAGCGAACGGAGTCGACGCAGTGGCTCTTTGTCGCGGGCTCATAGCAGTGGTTACTTAGTCGGTAGCGCCGTATCGAGCAGCTGTTTGTATTTCAGCATTCCCTTATTAACGCCCATTTGGGTATTCGCGCTTGGGCTGGTGGCCTGTGTATTGTGCCTCCAGCAATACCTGCGCCCTGCCACCCAAGTTATTTAATGATGTCACTTTAGTTCAAGGAATCGAATGAACAAATTAACGCCTTTAACAGCCAAGTTGAGCCCCATTGCATTATTGTTAATGGCTTCAAGTGCTCAAGCCGTCACCAACCTGGACACGATGGTGGTCACTGCCAGTCGGACCGATACCGCAATCGCCGATGTAGCAGCCACCATGTGGGTGATTGACCAGCAGCAAATTGAACGCCAAGTGAACGCTGGCGCCGATTTAAAAACCGCACTCGGTCGATTGATCCCAAGTTTTGACTTTGGCGGTGAGGGTCGAACCAATTACGGTCAAAACTTACGGGGACGCTCGGCATTAGTGATGATCGATGGTGTGTCACTCAACTCAACTCGAGCCATTAGCCGCCAGTTAGACAGTATCGACCCTTTCAATATTGCTCATGTAGAAGTGCTCTCCGGCGCGACCGCGATTTACGGCGCGGGAGCCGCTGGCGGTATCATCAATATTATTACCAAGAAGGCCAGCGTCGGCCCGGCTGAAGTAGCGCTCAACTTAGCGGGTTCATCTGGGTTTAACAATAGTGATGACCAGAATAAAAAACTGGCACTCAGTGTGGCTGGCGGCTCAGAAAAACTGCGCGGCCGTTTATCTGCCGCCTACCAAGATAGCGGCGCAGCCTATGATGCCAACGGTCAGATGATTTTGCCAGATATCACCCAAACTGACTTACAGTTTAATCAAAGCATCGACATCATGGGCAATCTTGAATTTGAACCCGATAACCAGCAACTACTGTCGTTGAGTGCTCAATATTACAACAGCGAACAAGATAGCGACTACGGCACCTATTTAGGGCCAAATCTCGCCGGGATTTTTGGTCGGCCAGATCTAATTTCGGTGCAACAAGGCTTGTCCCTTGAAGAACAGCCATCCACCGAACGGGTCATGGTGAATGGTCAATACCAGCACCACAACATTCTGGGCCAAACGCTGATGGCGCAACTGTTTTACCGCAGTGAGTCGATGCAGTTTTTTCCTTTTCCTTCTATTTATCGGGTGACCGGCTCCCCCTTAGCTGGCAATAGCTATCCGATCTATGGCGCGTCTCTTCAAGAAACCGATGTATTAGGCGGCAAACTGGTATTGGTGAAAGACTTTGACCAGGTTCAGCTCACCTACGGCATCGATGCCGAATCAGAATCATTTTCCGCCAAACAGCGAATTTACGATGCCAATACCGCACTTGCTTCTGGCGGTCTCAACTTTAAACAAACCCAAAACCTGCAGCGCTACCCCGATATCGACACCCTCAATATTGCAGCATTTTCTCAAGCCAAGTGGGAAGTGAATAACGATTGGTCGCTCTCAGGTGGTTTCCGCTATCAGCACATCGAACATGAAGTCGGTGACATTGTAGGCCTCTTACAGCAACACCTGTCAGCGATTGGGATGTATAACGATCCGGATGTAATTAAAGGCGGTAAAAGTGATTATAATGAATTGCTATTTAATCTCAGTGCCATCTATAAAATCGACCACCAGCAGCAAATTTGGGCTAACTTCAGCCAAGGTTTCAACTTGCCCGATCCCGCGAAGTATTACGGGAACGGTAACTACGATGGTACCTATGGCGATGGTCCAAACTTAATCAGCAGCATTAATGTGGCCGACAATCGACTCAGCGGCGTAAAAACCAATGCCTTTGAACTTGGTTGGCGTAAAACCAGCAGTAACTATGATCTACAAGTTGCCAGCTACTATTCGATCTCCGACAAAACGACCTCCTACAACAAAAGTACTCTAGCGGTGGTGGTTAACGATGACCAACGCCGAATTTATGGTATTGAAGGTCAGGCAAACTACTACTTCGACAATAACTTCTACACCGGTCTGCAAGCACATTTAATCAAAAGCGAAACCGAGAGTAATGGCGCGTGGAACAAACTCGCGGCAGAAGAAGCGAGTCCTTCTAACGGTAGCTTAAACCTTGGTTACGACAACCAAGCTTACGGCGCTGAATTACAATGGCAAACCTTGGCCGACTACAGTGATGATCAAGGTAGCGAGCTTCATGGTTACTCACTGGCAAACCTAAACGGCTACTACGCACTGCCGCTGGGACAAGTTAACTTTGGGATCCAAAATCTGTTTAACAAAGACTACGAAACCCTATGGAGTCAGCGCGCACAGATCCTTTATAGCAGCTTGTCAGCCTCGGAGTTATTTACCTACAAGGGTAAAGGCACCACCTTCTCAGTTAGCTACAACGCCGTTTTCTAAGGATAACTCATTGTTAAGCTTCCATAACATTTCCCTCCAATTGGGGGGAACAACCATTCTTAATAGCATGAGTGGTGAAATCATCGAGGGCTCGATCACTGCGTTGATCGGGCCCAATGGTTCAGGCAAAAGTAGTTTATTGTCGGTATTAAGCGGTTTAGTCCGTCCCTTACAGGGCGAAGTTGTATTGCAAGGACAGGCGCTACAATCCATTCCTCGCGCCCAATTGGCGAAACAGCTGGCACTGCTGCCACAACGTAATCCGGTTCCGGCCAGCCTAAGCGTCTCTGATCTGGTCACCTTTGGTCGTCACCCACATCGGCCGTGGTACCAACGCTTAAATGCCAGTGACAAGCAGCTTATCGACTGGTCAATGCATGAAACCGGGATCGGTGACTACGCCCACCGCCAACTCACCGAATTATCGGGTGGTGAATTGCAACGCGCCTGGCTGGCCATGGTATTAGCCCAGGACACGCCAGTGGTGATGCTCGACGAACCCACCTCCTGGTTAGACATCTCCCATCAATTAGCCTTGCTTAAAATAGTGCAGCGACTCAATCGTCAATATAAAAAAACCATTGTTTGGGTATTACATGATCTCAACCAAGCGAGCCGTTATAGCGACCGAGCCATTCTCATCAACCAGGGCCGCATCGTTAGCCAGGGCCCAGTAGCTCAAGTGATCAATGCGACCTTGATCAGTCAAGTTTATCAAACGCCAGTGCGGAGCCACCAAATCGGCCAGCAGCATGTCCTTTGGCCAGAGGAGCAGCTATGAGCCGCATATTCAAAGGCGCTTACCGAAGACAATTGAAGTGCTTACTGGTGCTCGGTGCATTACTTAGCAGCTCTAGCCAAGCGGCACCAGTGCAGCTGTGTTTAGCCAGCTGCATTCACTTAAACCACAGCGCCCAACGGGTGGTCGCCTTAAATTGGTCGGCCGCAGAGATGCTCTTAAGTTTAGGCGTCACCCCAGTTGGCCTGACCCAAAATGCCGGCTACCGAAAGTGGCAAACCAACCACCCCGAGCTGCCTGAACAAGTGACCGAATTAGGGCGACGTCAAGAGCCAAATTTAGCAGCCATTGCACAACTAAAGCCCGATCTTATTATTGGTTACGAATTTCGCCATGCTCGCTTATTAAGCGCTTTGGAACAGATTGCTCCCACGCTCATCTATCAGCAATTTCCTCATCCACAGCAAGCAGATTTTAACTATTTCGAGCACTCGCAGCGAGTATTTCGCCACATCGCTCAAGCGCTTGGCAAAACCGAACAAGCCGTGCAACAACTCAAAGCGATGGATGAGCGTTTCATGCAGCTGAAACAACAACTCGCCACTGCCGGTTTAGCCAATTATTCAGTCAGCTATGCCAAATTTGTTGGCATGGGTTATGGCTTAAGAGTATTCACACGAGACAGCTTAGCTGGCGCGGTCGCGCTGCAACTAGGCTTACGCTATCAATGGCAAACTGGCTTACCGGGAAAAGACTTTACTCACTTGCAACTCGAGCAATTACCTCAGCTCAAGCATAGCCATTTAATTTTGGCGGGAAATCAGGCCGATGGCGAGCGAATGACCCTTTCCCCTGTTTGGTCCAAGCTGCCCTTTGTGCAAGCACAACGCTTTTCCAAGGTGATTCCTTTATGGAGTTTTGGCGGCCCAGAATCAGCTATCAGAATGGCAGAGGCTTTCACTCAATCACTGTTAGATTGGCAGGAGCAACAACATGGTTAAGCCACTACTATCAGTATCTTCACTGATGCTACTGAGCATCGCCGTCTATTTTCTAAGTCGCCCGAATATTGCCCCGGCTGATTTGGCTCAAGCCATGCTTGACTATGTGTGGCTGCCCACCGCTGCCATGGCCTTGCTCACCGGCGCGCTATTTGCCAGTTCTGGCTTATTCATTCAAACCACCTTAGATAACGATTTTGCTTCACCCTCAACCTTGGGTATTTCCGCCGGTGCCTTATTAGGTGCAGTGTTGGTGCGGGTACTGCTCCCCGAAGCCGGACTCAGCCTGTTATGGGGCGGCGCATTGCTCGGCGCAGCCTTATTATCCCTATTAGTCTTGACGGTCAGCCAGCTAATTGGTGGCGGTAAGCTGCCTGTGGTACTGATTGGTATGGCGCTGGGCCTAGGTGCTGGCGCGGTCTCTTCATTACTATTGTTGTATTTTGAAAACCAAACCGACGGCCTGTTCCTATGGGGCAGCGGTCAGGTCTTGCAAACCAATACCGAACTACTCAAACAAACGGCATTGCCTATCAGCCTTGCTTTATTGATAGGTCTCCTAGCCTTACCACGACTGGCCTTATTTCTATTAGGCGATACCCACGCCAGCACCTTAGGCTTAGCGGTGAAACGCTGGCGTTGGGCGATTTTATTGCTGGCGATCAGTCAGGCTGCCCTTGCCACCGCACTGGTGGGTATGGTTGGTTTTGTCGGTTTAATGGCACCCCACCTCGCCCGCTTAGTATTACGCGCCAGTCATACGCGCCAAGCGATGCTACTACAATGGCTGCTCACCATGATACTCGGAGCAGTATTAGTGCTGGCCGCCGAGTGGTGTTCACGTAGCCTGTTATTCTTAGGCTATCGTCTACCTACGGGGGCATTTACTGCGCTGCTCGGAGCCCCCTACTTTATTTACTTATTATTCCAAAAATCTGGCAGGGCCTTAGCGGCTACGGAAACCCAAACCATCGCCTTAAAACCACTAATCCATGCCCGCGCCCAATGGGTACTCGGTGGCTTAATACTGCTACTCTTGGCCACTTTAACGCTTTGCCTAAAAATGCCGGGAGAACTTGGCGCAAGCTGGGTAAACCAGCGGGTATTACTAGCAGGGCTAGGCGGTTTTGGCCTCGCCTGCGCCGGAACCTTACTGCAAACCCTATTTAAAAACCCGATGGCGAGTCCCGATATATCCGGCGTGAGCGCTTTTGCTGTCTTATTAATTGCCTGCGTATTGGTGATTTATCCCGGCGCCGGACAATTCAGCCTTACCATCGCAGCTTTAGTTGGTGCGGGTCTGGTGATTGGCTTGTTATCTTGGGGATTAAAGCAGCAGTTAAGTGTCTCGCAACTGGCCTTGTTTGGCATTGTAATCTCCGCCTTTGCCGGCACAGCCACCCATATTCTACTCACTTTTGGCAGCTCGACCGCTTCTGTCACCATGATGTGGTTAGCGGGCACCACCTATGGTGCATCGACTGATCGGATCTTACCCTTAGCGGTGGTTCTCCTACTCAGCCTCGGCAGTATTGTGCCATTCCTGCGCAGTTTAGATATTTTGCCGCTGGGCGAAATTATTCCCCGAGCCGTCGGGATCCCTTTGCAACATCAGCGACGCATCTTACTGATTGTATCGGCGCTACTCACTGCCATTTGTGTTTCCAGCATTGGCGCAATTAGCTTTGTTGGCTTACTGGCGCCGCATTGCGCCCGCCTTCTAGGATTATACCGTCATGTTCAGTTGCTCCCGGCCGCGGGCCTAACCGGAGCTATTTTACTAATTTGGGCCGATGGCTTAGGCCGCAGCCTATTGTCACCGAACGAAATTCCCGCTGGCTTAATGGTGTCCGTCATCGGCAGCCTGTACTTCTTATTATTGCTATTTATTGGATATCGAAAAAATAATGACCGAGCTACTTAATAGTCTGAATCGTCGGGTGTCTTATCATGTACATGAAATGGGCTTTCCCGCGCCCAATCCAAGCCAACTGCAACAAATCTTGCAGGCAGCCATGAGCACCCCCGATCACGGCAACTTGAACCCGTGGCACTTTTTAGTGATCGAACACCAACAGATCGGGGAATTAATCGAGCACTTACAGCAAGCTTGGCAGGATTCTGAACAAGACTTAGATCCGCAACGCGCCAAACGCCTCGCCAACTACTTAAAGCAGGCACCAAGCATGATATTGGTGTCGGCGGCACTCCAACCGCATAGCAAGATCTCCGAGCAGGATCAGATCTTGTCTGCCGCAGCCGCCTGCCAAATGATTCTGCTGGCAGCCGATGGGCTGGGTTTTGGCGGCGTATGGTACAGCACCGATGCGGTCTCACTCCCCAAAGTGAGACCGCTACTGGGCTTGCAACCACAGCATCACCCGGTAGGCTTTTTGATCTTAGGCACGCCGCTCAATCCTCGACAAAAAAAACGCAAAGATGCTCGAACTTACACCTTTCAATGGCAAGGGGCTGGCCAGCTCAGCCCTTGGCTAAATCACTCGTCCAGCAAACAGGAGGCAAATAAGTGAACACTCATCCGCTAGGCCAACAAGCTTTCTTCAATAGCCTACTTGTTGAAACCACCAACAAACACTTGGAGGGTAATTCGGTATTCCTGCCGCTTTGTCCAAGCCAGACCCTGGAGCTGAAGCTTAGCTATTGCTCCCCTGCGTGGCGTCATCGTTATACGGGCGAAATCATCTTACATCAGGCAGAGCAGCAGCAAATCATTGACTTTTCTCAAGCCCTAGATTTAGTGCTCGAGCAGCTCTATCCCGAGATTGACGAGCAGCGAAAACAAAACTTTCGGCAACGCATATGCGGATCGCAGCAATCAATTATAGAGGCGGAAGCAGCCCTCGCCGCCCGCTCAGAGGATTCGACCGAGCAATTTATTCATGCCGAGCAAAGTCTCACTGCTGGTCATAGCATGCATCCAGCGGCGAAAAGTTGTGAGCCTTTAAACGCCCAGCAACAACGCCAATATCTGCCAGAACATGCAGGCCAATTTGCCATCGAATGGTTTGCAGTCCATCAACAGCACTTGGTTGGCCAATGTTCACTAGGCCAACCAGAGCAAGACAGTACAGGTACAGCGCAAACCGAATTACAGCGTGTTCAGCAACAACTATTGGCCTTTTTTCAGGCCAGTTTTGCGCAGCAACCTGAGCTTGTGGCGCAAGCACAATTGGGTCAAGAGTGGTGGCCTTTGCCGATGCACCCCTTGCAGGCGCAGGCCTGGCGCAATAGTGATTCAGCCACACAACTGTCAGCGGTGGTGAAAGATCTGCAACTGAATTCGACAGGCTGGACCGCCACCTCATCAACACGTGCCATCTATCACCCTCGGCTCCCATGGATGCTCAAGGTCTCATTACCAGTCAAACTAACCAATTCATTGCGCCTACTATCCAGTACCGAGGCCGAGCGCGGCATTCAATTTAGTCGGCTGTTGCAAACTCGCAGCGGTCAAGAGTTGCAACAACGCTTACCCAGCACCTGTTTTATGGAAGAACCCCTGTGGGCTGCGATCGCCGATCAGCATGGCAATGTGCTCGACTTAAGTCTGAGCTGCTTACGGCAAAACCCTTTCTATCAAGCAAGCGATGAAGCGCAAACGCTCGACCCAACTAATTACTATCTATTAGCCAGTGCCAATCAGACCAGCCTAGCGCAACCTTCGGCACAGACCTGTCGATGGATCCGAGGCTATGCTGAACAACAAAACTTAAGCCAGCAGAATGCGGCTCTAGTCTGGTTTTCGGCCTTCATGGACCAGGTGATTGCCCCGCTGTGTATTGCCCGCAGCGATTACGGAATCGTGTTGTTGGCGCATCAACAAAACATTGTTTTGCAAATTGAGAATAACCTGCCAGCAGGAATGGCCTACCGCGATTGCCAGGGCATCGGCCTAACCGATCTTGCCCTAAAACGCTTTAAAGAAGAGTTTAACCAGCAGCCGCCCGCCTATTTTATGCCAGCGCACCAGCTTAATCCCTTCCATGCTTATTACTTGATTGGCAACACCCTCCTCAACACCATTGCGGCAATCGGCGCCGAGGGCTTGATAAGCGAGCAACAATTATGGTCTCTCTGCTGCGATAAACTCTCGGCGCTACGCGCAGCCCGGCCAAAAGATAGCTCCTTCTATGACTATGTATTGGACTCACCCACGCTGCATTGGAAGCGTAATTTTTATTGCTTCTTGGCCGATCATAACGAAGCCACGCTCAGTGATCCCAGTCGAATCTATTGCGACATAGCCAATCCCTTACAGCTGAGCGCAGCACAGCCACAAAGCCATAAAACCTTAGCAGGTGGCCGCCAGCTGTGTTTTACAGACGAGCAAACGAGTGCTGGTCGTCTTGAATTCAGCGTACGAGAATACGGCCAAACCATTGCTCAGGGCAAAGCACGGTTACACCAACGCCAATGCCATCTAGATTTAAGGCTGGTTAGCGATGCACCACACAGTGATGATTTAGTTTGGTGGAGCGCCGCCGAGCATGCTTTTTACCAGCTCAAAGCAAGCCACTTACAAGCAGACTATTTCCCCGAGGCTGCCAGCGCTCATTTAGAAGCCTCCAGCCAAGGCGAAACAGGGCCCTGCTTGAGCCTGCATCAATTTTTACAAATTGCCCCGCTATGGCGAGAGCCACAAGCCGAGTTGCCACCCACTCAACACTTAAAGGCTGCCAATGGCATTGAGCACCCACAGCGTCCCAACAAACCCACTGGCCAAGTATTCACCCGTTACTACTATCATTTGAAGCGACAACTAAGCTTTCGAGTGATCGATCAACAGCGCGACTTGAATGGCTTTCATCACTGGCACAACCACCCCATGATCGCCCCCGTTTGGGAATTAGCTGGCAGCCTTGAACAACATGCAAGCTATCTAGAACAGATGCGCTCAGATCCTCACCAATACGCGGTAATTGGCGAATTTGATGGCGTGCCCTTTGGTTACTTCGAGGTTTACTGGACCCCTGAAGACCGTTTAGGTCCCCATTATGCCTATCAGAATTATGACCGAGGAGTACACATTTTGGTGGGCAATTTCGATTTTCGCGGCGGTGTTTATTTTGATACCTGGGGCTGCGCAATTATTCAATATTGTTTTCTTGATGATCCGCGAACCCAGCGGGTGATGGGCGAACCACGCGCAGATAACCATCGCGTGGTTAAAATCACCGAGCGCTTAGGCTTAGAAAAGCAATTTGAGTTTGATTTTCCACACAAACGAGCCGCATTACTACAGTGCGAGCGAGAACGTTTCTTTAATCAGTTTGTAATCTAGAGGTTTCGCATGATGAATACACCAGCATATGATTTACTGGGCATTGGCATTGGCCCGTTCAACCTCAGCATTGCAGCGCTTGCCAGCAGCAAAGCGCAGCTCTCAACTTTATTTTTAGAAAAACAAGCCCGCTTTGCCTGGCATCCCGGCATGCTGCTAAGTGATGCAAAAATGCAAACCTCTTATTTGAAAGATTTAGTGACTAGTGTCGATCCCACCAATCCCTATAGCTTTCTTAACTATTTGGTGAGCCAACAAAAGCTCTACCCCTTCATTGCCTCGGGTCAGTCGGTTATTTCTCGTTTAGAGTTTTCCGACTATCTGTCATGGGCGGCGCAGGCACTGCCCAATACCCAATTTGATCATGAAGTTCAGTCGGTGAGCTTTGAGCAAGGTCGGTTTACCCTGGAAACCAAACAACAGCGCTTGCATAGTCGCCATTTGGTGATCGGCACTGGCACTCGCCCCAAGATGCCCGATTTCTGCCAAGCCTTAGTCAACGATACTTGTTTTCATGCCAGTGAATTGGGCCTTCGTAAACCCAACTTAAGCGACAAACGAGTGGCGATTATTGGTGGCGGACAAAGCGGCGCCGATATATTTCAACATGTTTTTGATGGTGAGTTTGGCAAAGTCAGTCAATTAACCTGGGTATCGCGCAGACCAAACATCGAAGTTCTCGATGAAAGCTGCTTTACCGACCAATATTTTATGCCCGACTACGTTAATGGTTTCTACTCACTGCAACAAGACATCAAGAATAGCGAGGTAGCACGCCAAAAATTCACCAGCGATGGCATCACTAACGATTGCCTCTTGAGCATTTACCAGCGCCTTTATCATGACCGCTATGTACTTAGAAATCCGCCTTGGTGGTCGATTCAGCCAAATCGCAGCTTAACTTCACTCAGCGATCACAACACTGGCTATCAACTGCAGCTCAAGCATGGCCTGAATCAGAATACGACCCAACTGGACGCCGACGTGGTGATCCTCTGCACTGGCTACCAACGCGCCCTTCCTCCCTGCATCGCAGAGCTCAGCAAGTTATTTGAGCGCGATACGGCTGGTCAAATTCAGCTAAACGCCGATTTTGATGTGAACTGGCAGGGCCCCAGTAAAAACCGCATTTATATGGTGAATGCCGGACTGCATAGCCACGGGATCGCCGAACCACAACTAAGCTTAGCCAGTTGGCGAGCGGCCAAAATTCTCAACCATGCCAGCGAGCAAAGCTTATATAAGATCGAAGAAAAGCACAGTATGATCGACTGGGGCCTCAGCCCTTCAAGTCTAGCCAGCCGTCATCAAAGCGCCACGCTGTCGGCGATTAACGCTTAATCGAATCATAAAGCAATCACTCAAGTCATTGAGCGATTGCACTTAAACGCGACGAACCCATGATAGCGATTTGACAGCCAAGGCATCAATTGGTGCCTTGGCTGCTAAACTGAACATTTTACCGTTATAGCGTATAGCCATGGGAAAATGAGCCCTTAACCGAATTTGTAGCAATAGATGTTTGGTACTACCAATAGTCGCGGCTGCTTTTAGAGGAGTGTAAGGCTTGTGTACTACCTGTAGGATATAAATATTGATTGCGTACCATTGGGAATCACGGGCTATGGGCTTGGTTTTTCCGCCCGTATTTATAAATAGGAATGCACCACCCCTAGTAAAGCTGAGCAAGGCTTTGAACTTTGTAACAAAAGCCCAAACTTTGCCAAGCCTAGCGGGTGATTGTTGATTGAAAGAAACTAAACAAGTGATTCACTGAAAATGCTCATCTTCATTTTATCAGCTCGCTGATTATTCTAAATGCGCCATCTTGTTATCAGTCGATACTTATCGCGAAACCATCTATGAGAAGTCAAGAGACAAACCAACACCAACATCTACCACATAGCTTGATTTAGACAAATTTATTTTATACTCCAAGCTTGTGCAATGACATGGGTGAATCGTTTCTATATTCTGCTCACTGAAGTATTTTAATGTGCCTACCGCTTGAAGTTCACTTGGATTCATAAGATGAAAACCGCCAATGACATCGATCACTCGCTCATCACCGCAAACCTTTTTTGCGTATTCGATAATATTACAAATCCCGGAATGAGAACATCCAGTAACAATCACTAAACCCTGTGATGATTTATAGACGAGTGCGGAGTCATCCTTCACATAATCATCGACCATTGAGTCTAAGTGCTCACACCGACCAATTGGTTCAATCTTTTCAAAATTATTCGCTCTTTCTATCTCACCTAAAAATACAATGTACTCAGTAATCCATAATGGTTCAGTGACTAAACGTGTATTGAAATACCGAGCTAATCGCTTACGATCTAAACTTGAACCGATGTCATCACCTTCATATTCTTTATATGAGAAAGCATCTGGATGAGCGATAAGTGTTGGATGGGGATAGTTAAAATGTTCAGCTTTTGCTTCGGAGTAATATTTCACAAGAGGAACTAAACCACCGGTATGATCATTATGCCCGTGAGAAATAACCACATAATCAATATCCATAAGAGATTCATTCATTTTTTGAGCGTTTTTTATCAAAATATCTGAATATCCCACATCAAATAATATCTTGGTATCACCCTCGCGAATTAAATATGAAACAGCGGGCTCAGCCAAAAAATAACGATCAATGATGGTGTTGTTATCGACTAAAACTTTCAATTCCATAATTTAATTCTCAGCGACCATTTTGAGCTTGGAGTGTATCAACAAGATACACCTGAATATAAACAATATCGAACTTAACCTATCCTTCACTCACTTTAGTTTCACTTAAGTAATCATCAACATAAGTTGTTTGGCAAAGAAACAAAAATAAAGTAGTGTCTAGAGTATCAGCTAGTGATACTGACAGCGCAAAAAGATGACGAGGCTCCATCAGTCATTCTAAAGAGAAACCATCGTCGCCATCGAAACTCAATCATCGAATTCAAAGTTAAGGATAAAGATGAAAAATTTACTCATATCATTTCAACTCATTTCTGTTTTTCTACTACTCGGCTGTGGTCAAGGAGATTCAGGCGACAGCAATCCAGTTGCCACGGCAGAACAAGCGCTACAAAACCACGTATGGCGTCTGTACTCTGAGCAAAAAGGAAATAAACTGACCCTCTATCCCATTGAAAAAATACAAGATAAAGACAACGATGGAAGCGACGAGCTATTTTCCAGAGACTACTACTATCTTTTCCTAGACGGATGGGTATACCAAGCGACAGAGCTACATGTAATTCAAGACGACGGTTTCGATCAAGATTATATGGCTTCCATCGAGGGTAAACTCTATGCCTTGGGCGGTTCCTACTATGAGATAAACGAAAGCAAACTGACATCTTACGAACAAGATTGGAACTATAGCTTAGAGACAGATGGGTTTACCCTCACATTGGGAGACACCCAACAACGCTTTGTGTTAGATAAAAATTATACCACCCAAGCGATTATCGAAGCGCCGTCGGAATAAATTGCGATGAGACAAACATCGTCAACAATAAGTAAGTTGTTGCACAATATTTAGTTTAAAAACAATCTAAACTGGAGTTAAAAATTAATGATCACTTGCTATCTGAACTATGTAATTGACCCCAAAAAAACAAAGGAATTCGAAAAATATGCAAAGATGTGGATCCCTTTGGTCGAAAGGTTTGGTGGTCAACACCATGGCTATTTCCTACCGTCGGAAGGCGCTAACAATATTGCCTTAGCCCTATTCAGCTTTCCCAGTCTAGCCATATATGAAGACTATCGGACTAAATCCTTGGCCGATCCAGAGTGTATTGCAGCCTTTCGATTTGCTGAAGAGACGGACTGTATTGTGAGTTACCAACGCAGTTTTTTCCGCCCTGTATTTAAATAAGCATCCCTATGAAACTTAGGCTTAACCGTCAACTTTATTCAATCGGAACAGCAAATTTGAAACTCTTTTTCCCAAATATTTCGCGGTTGCGAGATCAACGGGATTGACCTGATCGTGACGACTTTGCGCCACAAGCCCAAGCTGACAACCGAGTCGATTTAAGCCATCATTTCGATAACCATCAGCGGTATCTAAACCAAGCCAATACATCCCATGTTGGCTCGCCAGAATCGTTAAATATTGCAAGGTACTCGACTGATCACCATTTAAAGCGCTGCCACAAGTGAAGCCAGCTGCCAGCTTATTCGCCCACTGTTGCTCAGACCAATACTCACTGCTCGCATCGGCAAATGCTTTAAATTGTGCCGAGACCCCGCCCATATAAGTTGGCGTTCCCATAATCAATGCATCACAACTCAGAATCGATTCAAATAATGGTTTATTCTGAAACCTGCCCGCTATGATTTCTTTCCCCGTAATACAATGCTCAAGCACCTCGATACAAGCTTGTGTTTTCAGTCCCTCAATAATCGCTTGCGCTAATTGTCGCGTGATATCGGTTTTGCTGTAATAAACAACGGCTACTTTCATCTTTTTTACTCCTGAACAGTCAATATTCAGCAGCATAAAACCTCAAGTCAACTTAAGGTCAAGAGTTTTTGGAGCGAGTTAAGAATTTAAAGCGCTATAGATACATAGTTCGAAGGTAGATACATTTTGAACGAGCAGTCGTCCTTGCTTCTCAATGTTGCCAAACAAACCAGCCAGTTAAGATCGTGAGCCCCGCTCTGCTTCGCTGTCCATAGAGCCATCTCATACAAATTTAAATGCTGGAGATTTTTAGCTTGGACTCACTTTTATATTCACCCTAATCTTGTTAGGCTGAAGCCATAGCTTTACCAATATTTAACAAAGAGTTAAGTATCAATATATTCGAGGACTAGATGCCAATCATTGAAAAATATAGCGCCCAACGGGCGCAACAAGTGAGTGGCTTAAGTGTTAAACCTGAACAAGCCATATTTGCCATTGACAATGTCTCTGGGTTAATCGCAAAACTTGCAGCGCATGAACACCCGCACCTCGTCATCGTTGAAGATCAAGTGGTCGGATTTTTCATTCTGGATTTAGCGTATAGCGCAAGTTATGACTTTTGTCCGCCAGACTCATTAGGGATCCGCTCATTACTCATAGACCAGCACTCTCAGGGCAAAGGCATTGCAAAAAAAGTACTCTTACAACTCCCCAATTATATCGAGAAAGTTTACCCATCTTTTAGAGCGCTATATTTAACCGTGAACTGCCGAAATAAAGCAGCCTATCAATGTTACGCACAATGTGGTTTTCAAGACACCGGAGATTTGTATCGAGGAGGGCCTGCTGGGCCGCAGCACATCATGAACTATAAAATGCTGGTGTAACACAGAAACGAGTTAAGCTTTGATGGTGTAACGTGGCGAGCAACGCCACCACCCTACCAAACCATTGTGACATAAACACTAAACCCAAAATAAGCCGGAAAATACCAAGCGTTGCAAATCGGTCTTAAACGCTTGTATGCGTGCGCTTACTCCGATAATTTCAACCATTCAGATTCCGAAGGCATTGCGGCAAACTTTTCGACGTTGTCGCAGATAAATGCCTCATCCCAGTTTGCTCGCGAATTAACGTAAACATGAGCCTTGATTGTCGTTGCTAAATCTTCAGACATCAAACCAACTGGTACCCAATATGTATCTTTGCTAGAGCTTATGTTTGGTACAGGGCTTCCACAACATTGGCAAAACTCCGATTTAAAACCTGAACTTGAAACATAACGACTAATAGAATTTGTCCCCGAAAGCCATTTAAAACTATCAGCTCTGACGATTAAAGCTGAATTCGATGACGCCCCAGATACTTTGCGACAAAGCGAACAATGACACTGATAAATCGGAGGTAAGATACCAGATAATTCAAACGACACCTCGCCACACAAACAGTTACCTTTCAAACTCGATCTCCTTAATCGAAAAGTACGCATAGACATAATGACCCCCACGAGGTGCTAGCCTCCATTGTCGTGGGTTAGCGCGAAGCCAGAGCCATACTTAGTGTGTTAACAACTAAAGCTGAAGGCTAGCATGAATAACGATAACATAATTTTTATTGGCTTAGATACGCATAAGTCCTTTATACAAGTGGCTGTATTACAAGAACATCGAGCATAGACTGAAGCCAGGTGCCACGACGAAATAAGTAAGGTTGGCTCTACTCATCAAATAGTGAGTAATCCACGCATATCAGCATGAGAACCAACGAAGTTACTTGCTTCATCTATGCGGTAACACTATACCCAAAACAAGTAGTAGGCTCTCAAATGTAAGAGTCGAAATTTCTGCGCTTTATATTGACTGTGGGGGTCATATCAACGCCTCAATAAAGGGCTCGCGTTAGCGCGTCCAGCCGAAGGCGAACTTTGATTGACTTGTGTACGCCCAGCATGGGCATGAACTAATGAGGTGAAAGTCCTCTGTAGGAAGGTCACCGTTTAATAACACTTTGATTATTAAACGCTAACTACTAGCGAATGGCAAGGGCATTGCCGCGAGGGAATGTCTGAAGGAAGCCGGACGCAGATCTGCGAGCTGATGAACAAGAACATCATATGAGGCGTAGGCTGGAGGCGAGTTGGCACAAGACAACGAAGCCATGTGATCTAACGGCCACCGTAAATGATGCAGCAGTGCAGAGACAGTGCATGTTCTTATCTGGGGAGATCTGCTTAACTTGCGATCGTTTAACTCACTAGCTTGGCCGCTAGTTCAACAGGCCCGGCGCTTAAGCCTCATCAACTTAAGTGAGCAAACTCGATGAACAACGATAGCGCTAGTTGGGGCAACTCAATTGGTGATTAAGTAGAAGTCAGCAGACGGCATAGTAGCCCAACGCCCATCGTAATGGTTGGGACACGGTGAAGGCCTGAACCTGAAAATCAATGAGGAGCCTGTGCAGCTCATTGTCTCCGTATCCGACCGGACTGAGGAGTCATGGCGCAAAAACAGAAGCCATCATTGGAATGCAAAGGAGCTAATCGGCCGTTGTATTTTAACCGTTTTCAGGAAACGCCCTGTGCGGAGCCGCATGCAGGGTGTTGTGGGGGCTGGAGGTTAGATACCTCCGGCTACCCGATTATAGCTATACACCGTCAAATTGCCCCCATGCTAGCCACTTGGTAACGGCCTTGTTTTGATCATAAATGACTTTGATACCACCGCAAGACTGCATAAATGGGAACCCCCAATATGGCTTACATGACTGGTGATCTCTCACTATTTTATTTTGGTATGTGCTTTCACGAAACTCGACGCCAATGCACTTTTCAACAGCGCTCATACTTTTACCGATGGATACACATTTGCTACCGAGACTATTGTAACGACTCTCCAATTGTTCAGGGCTTACACAAGATGCAAGCAAAACAGTAATAGCGATAATCGCAAGTGCTGGCTTAATCATTCTTGGGCCTATAAGCGTCCTAATTGACGCGTTTGTTACGTGTTTACAGGGTGGGATATGCAAGTTTTTCATTATGATCATGAGCATCATCTTCCCAAACCAAGCGGATAACATGCTTGCTTTTAGTTCCCATGTGAACAGCCGCAATTAGCTCTACCGACTGGAATTTCTCAAGGCTTTCAAGAGGGAACTTTTCTTCGATATCTGAGCCTATGAGAACGTCATTTTCTTCTGGAAATTCGAGTCGAACATTTCTTGCAGTTGCACTTCCTTTGTTCCATATTTTAAGCCTATACTTACTGCTTCCAAGCTTAACAAAGGAAGCACCTAAATCTGCTTTTTTGTCACTTAGAGCTTCGCCTTCCTCTTTTTCAAGCAATAGATTATTAAGCTTTTCTTGGCTCTCAATTAGTGACTTTTGCTTTTCATTAAAGCTTGTAGTTCGCCATGTTGCATAAGCTGACATCGCAAGGGCGAAACCTGCGATAATATCGCCAGCATCAATTGTTATGGGCATTACTTAATCCTGATGTTTTTGCTGCCTTTGAATGCTTTCTTTAGAGATGCCTTCAACTCTTTTGCTAAGTCATCGGTCACTTGCTTACCTACTTCAGAAATATGCTCTTGAATATTCTCGCTGTTCTCTTGAAACAACTCATCCTTGGTTATTTCGCGGCCACAAGATGCGCACTTTGCAACTTCGATGGTTTCATCAACGCCGTGCTCATACTCATATGATGTGCATCCACAGGTAGGACATTGCAATCCAATACTTCTATTGTACTTTTCATCTTTCATAGAGTTACTCCATTCTCATACGACACGTAACGCCCGCTTAAGCGGACTAAAACTGCTGGCTAAACTTGTTGAGGAACGAAAACAAAGCCAGCTGTTTTTGTTCCGATTTGAAGCGCTTGTGTACGCCCAGCATGGTCATGAACTAATGAGGTGAAAGTCCTCTGTAGGAAGGTCACCGTTTAATAATATTCTGATTATTAAACGCTAACTACTAGCGAATGGCAAGGCGAAATCAGCGTAATTAGATTCAATAAAAAAACACGGTGTCATGTTAATGACTCCGTGTTTTTTATGGCATGTTTTTTATTTTTAAGCCGCGCGACTACTGTCTGATAGGGTGGGGTTTACCAAGGCATTATGCCATTTGATGATCCTTCTGACTCTGAGAGGAAGCAGCCCGTTGGACCGTTTTCAGGAAGCGTTGCGGCATAGGTTATAAATTTCGCGGCCTCAGCTGGGTCATGTATACCATGAAAACCATTAAAGGCCGTTTTGACAAAGCCTGGATCAACAACGTTAACCTTACACCTCGTTGATTTAAGTTTTGCTGCTAGTGCAACACAATAAGCATTAAGTGCTGTTTTAGATGGAAAGTAAGCTTCACTTTTGTAATGAGAAAACAACCAGTCTGGGTCGCTTTGATTCGTAAGTGATCCAAGCCCACTGCTAATATGGACGATACGTGGCGCATTAGACTGTTGTAACAAGGGAAGGAAAGCGCGTGTGACTCTTATCACGCCATAAACATTGGTTTCAAAGACGCGTTTAATTTCTTCAATAGAGACGCTTCCATCGGGGTTGAAGTTACCAAGAATACCTGCGTTATTGATGAGTGCATCTAGACTATTCGAGTGTTTTAGCACCTCTTTTACGGCTAAATCAATTGATGCCTGATCAGTAACGTCTAACAGTACACATGAGGCATTTTCAATCCCTTCTGCTTTTAGTATTTCAACGGCTAATGTTCCAGCATCTGGGTTACGGCATGCCAAGTAAACATAATATCCTTGATGAGCTAAATTCTTAGCTGTTGCCAAACCTATTCCCTGATTTGCGCCAGTGATTAAAACACTTTTCATTACGACACCTCTTGATACATTTGTGATAGAGGTAGTGTAGAAAAACGGGCTGACATGACACAGAGACAGATCATTGTACTAGCTAGACATATCTTTAAATTTCACTAAAAAGTCTGTAATCGATTGCCCTGTTTGCTTACGAAAAAAACGAGAAAGGTAGTTTTCATCGGCAAACCCTAGCCGCACAGCTAGCTCTTTTACTGATAGATTGGAGTAAATCAGTAGACGTTGAGCTTCTAAAACAATACGGCGATTAAGGTATTCTTTCGGTGATACTCCAGCCCATTCTTTTACCAGCTGATATAGGCTGGTATCACTAAGAGCAAGTGTCTTTGCTATTTCAGAAATGGTAAGTTGTTCTATGAACTTGTTTTCAATCAGGGTTTGGAAATGAAGGAATGATTGAACATGCCGTTTCTTGGGTTCATTTTCAACGTTAGAAAAATAAGCATGCTCTAATTCCTGTAATACCGAATTTAAATACGCCATTCTGATATTTAAGGGAGCTGATGTTAGGATAGCGGTGCGCAAGAGCATTAATGCATCGTTCATTCGCTGCCATGCCTGTGTTGACATAGCAACCTTTTGCTCATTCAGCGGATCCAACCAAAAGCGGCAAGGACTAGGTAATAGTCCATAGATTTCTTCATTGAAAATAACTTTGTAGTATTCTGCTTTGTTTTTACTACTTGGAGGAATGCGGATTTGCCTTGGTTTGATGAATAGAACTTGCCCAGCGGATACCGTGATATCTTTTAAATCCACGCAATAATGAACAAGGCTGTGATTGACGAACATCAGAAAATAGTTGGTGCTGGTATGGGGTTTTAAAAGTTTCTGAGTCATCTCTTCTGTCAATGGCGAGTCGAGATGAGACCACAGGCTAATGCCTGAACTTTCAAATGAAACGTGATCATATAAAGGTGTTGTCATCGTCACTCGAAATTGAAGATACCGTGTTTGAAAAGATGAAATGCTTTACATCCAGCTGGCATCATTCACTGACAGAAACTGGACACGTGACAGAAACTGGACACGCACGTTAAAAACTTAACCTCATCATACAAAATCCGCCCCCGAACAAAAGCGCATTTGTCTAAAATGCCCTCTTTCGCTCTTTTTAATACGCTAAAGTAATGAACTAAAAGTAGGTTTATTGGTTTTTAGGCCAGGGTGAGAGCATGAATGCTCACTTTTTACTCACTCCTTTAAAACCAGCCAGCAGCACCTTATCCAAATAGCTACAACTCATAGCTGCAATTTTCTGTTTGCGCCGGATGCTGGCTTTTCTTGTCGTTTCTGCACGCAGCATGTTTATAGCTATATGGCGCATACAAGCCATGATCTCTGCCGCGTTGCCACGGTAAATCTGGCAAGCATCTTCATTCATAGATGCATCCAAAACCCAGTGTAGACTGTTTTCTATGGCCCAGTGACCACGAACAGCAGCTGCAAAACGTTCCACACTGAGTTCTGCAGAACAAATATAATAGCGATAATCGAGTGATTCTTTACCTGCTTTATCAATGCGATAACCAATGGCAACCCCGATACTTTTTAAGCCTTTCCAGTCTGGAAACTGTTTGATAAGTTCACCTGCAGGAAGTACATGATATTCACGGACTTCAACACGTCCATGGCCCTGTTCGATAGTGACATCATTCCGTAAGCTCGTAGCTTTTACGCTTTCTAACAGTGCTTGTTGAACAGATTTAGCCAGTGTCTCTTGGTTACCTTTAACTGCAAGCAGATAATCACCACCGTTATCGACGATGGTTGAAGCGATATTTTTCTGGCATGCAATGGCATCAATAGATACCAAACAACCTTTGATATCCAGTAGCTTAATGAGCTCCGGGATAGCCGTGATTTCGTTCGACTTAGCATCTGTTTTTCGCTGACCGATGACAACACCATTTTTAGTGGCGAATGCACTGACCATGTGAATGGTAGATTGCCGGGATTCACGATCATAGGAGCCACGCAAGACTTTGCCATCAATAGCGATCAGTTCGCCTTCGGAGCGAGCAGAGACTGCTTCCATCCAGCTGATGAAACACTGCTGAAACTCGCTAGAGTCAAGGCGCGAGACGATTCTAGCAATGGTATCGTGAACAGGTAAACCATCTTTGAATAAGCCCTTATCTTGGAACCAATCAAGGTGGATTTCTCCAAAATCTTCAATGTCTTCCCATCCCTCGGCACCGGCTATCGCTGCACAAATAGTCAGGAATAGAACATCAAATAATGGATAACTGATTTTCGCTGACTGACGTGGGTCTTTTAGGTCGCCGAAATGAAGAGAAAAGGCATCGATACTCATGGTGATACTCTCGAAAAAGAGAGTATAAGATCACAACTCGATCTGCAGGTCAAATAGGATGAGCTTGGTTAAATAATGTTCGCGATCTCACCCTGGTTTTTAGGCGAGTTTATTTCTTCCTAATGATTTAGTAGGAAATATTGAAAGGACTAGGATGATTTGAGGAGGTTAAGCGAGTCGTTGGTTGTAGCTGAATCTTGGCTTTCTATTGAGTTTATTTGAATTGCAATAATGGGCAATTGAATGTTCTGCACCAACAACGGCACCCGTTCTTTCTCCAAATTCTGTAGCGATACATGGCCAGTTTTCTGAAGATATATTGAGGCGTTGTAAAATTGGCAACAATGTAGTGTCTATTGCACCTCGCTTGTCTTCTCGGATGATTCTGCCTGTCATGTCAACAAGCTCAAGGTAATCTGATAAATGGAAAGGCAAACCATCAGGCATATTTTCTCTTGGGTTACCGACAAAAGGATAAAGCGGTTTAGGTTGTTTTTGGTGTCTTGCAGCAACCACACGTTTTTTCACACTGGTGAACTCTGAGGTTTCAAGTATTCGGCTTATTTTTGCTCTTAAGGGGTTGAGGTCAACATACGCCATATAAGCCGCTAATGCGGCTTCATCTAGTAAAGCTTGAGACTTAAAACGCCCTTCCCAGAATCGTCCTGTGCATTGATCTTCAAAGTTAGCTTATCTGGCAATGGGCTCATTTAACTCTTTCATGAACCAGCTAATGTCCATGAGACGATTTCTAAAGGTCTCGGCTGACGATTCCACTAACATTAGAGCGTATTCAGATAGGGACTTACCTCGTACATATTGCTGAGTAAACAAGGTGCCTTTATGGATCTTATGCCACCTTTGAATAACCTCCAACGTAGACCATTTTGCTATTTTCTCTGAGTTAATATGTAACACCACATGAAGGTGGTTACCATCACCGCATAAGCACAAATATCGATAGCGAAGACACTCGCTAGAAATAACAGTCTATTCTCAACCCAACCTCGACGATGCTCAAAACTTTCACCTGATATAGGATCTTCCCCGCACACAACAATGCAAACAAGACATCCATTTAAACATTTCAATTGCTGATAGGCATGGCTGCTTATGTAATTTTGTCCCACGAGTTAGAGTGGGTGTCTCAATAATGCCACGAAAAAATGTTTAGGATTCAAGCAACCCGCCGTCATTTTCAAAGAAATAATGGAGGCGGCTTGAGAATTAAGAATGTCGCAGTTCGGAGTTGAATTCGGGGCTGTTTAAAGTTAATCAGCCAACACGAGAATTTATGAAGCAAGATGTGGCTGCTTATATGAAGTATTACAACTTAGAGCGGTTTCATTCGGCCAATGGTGATTTATCACCAGTGGCGTTTGAAAATTCTCAACTAAAAGCGAGTTAGAGTGGGTGTCTCAATAATTTGGTTGGGATGGGTGTCTTGTTTGACGCTTATAATTTGGTTGGGGTGAGTGTCTTGTTTGACGCTCTCGGCCCCGCCGACACCAACACCGTTTTACTATAGAAAGGAGCATCGGGCTTGTTCAACACCCGAATAAGGGACCCTGTAAATAATTCTGTGTAACTGCTTTGGGTTACAAGTAATCAGTAAGTCGGTCTTCAAACATAATCATAAAGCGATTGAGAGCCTGTCGCCAGTTTCTTATTGGCATCGACCAGCGTTTCGATGCATCCATAATTGCAAGATAGACAACTTTCCTCGCTGATTCATCCGTGGGGAATAGCTTACGCTTCTTTGTCGCTTTGCGTATCACACTGTTCAAGGACTCTATCGCATTCGTCGTGTAAATGGCTTTACGAATGTCCTGAGGGTAGCTGAACAATGTATTTAAATTATCCCAATGCGCTGTCCAAGAGCGGCTTATCTGTGGGTATTTATCATCCCACTGGTCACCAAATTGTTCGAGGGCCAGAAGCGCTTCTTCCTCGGTATTCGACTGGTAAATACCTTTGAGATCTGCCGTTACAGCCTTGTAGTCTTTCCAAGGGACATACTTCATTGAATTGCGCACCATGTGGACGATACAGAGCTGTATTTGGGTTTTTGGGAATACGGCATTAATAGCATCTGGAAAGCCCTTCAAGCCATCAACACAAGCGATAAGAATGTCGTTGATACCTCGAGTCTGGAGTTCAGTGAGAACGCTGAGCCAGAACTTCGCACCTTCCGTTTCAGATATCCACATCCCTAAAAGTTCTTTCTGACCTTCGATATTTACGCCCAGAGCCAAGTAAATCGCCTTATTGACGAGCTGTTTGTTTTGGCGGATTTTCACCACGATGCAATCAAGGTAGACGATGGGATAGACTGCATCCAGTGGCCGTGATTGCCATTCAACAACCTGCTCTAGAACTGAGTCGGTAACTTTAGATATGAGGCTTGCAGAGACATCAGCATCGTACATTTCTTTGAACGTAGCGACGATTTCACGAGTTGTCATGCCTTTGGCGTAAAGGCTTAATATCTTGTCATCCATCGATTGAAATCGAGTTTGATGCTTACGAACAAGCTTCGGTTCAAACGAGGCATCTCGGTCTCGAGGTACATCCAGTTCAATCTCACCATCGTCGGTGATCAAGGTCTTGGATGAATAACCATTACGACTATTCTTATCGGGCTTTTCAGCGTGTTTCTGATAACCGAGGTGGTCATCAAGCTCAGCATTTAACGCTGTCTCAGCAGTCACCTTGGTTAACATTTTACGAAAGTCATCTAGATCTGAAGGGGTCTTGATTGACTTAGCGGCTTCACGAGCAAATGCTTCGAGAACTTTCTTATCCATGTTGCTTATCCTTAGCCTGTTCCAGGGCGGGATCGCACTTTGTTAACAGATATGATCTAATACCTCTAAACCCTAAGCTACATAGTTATTTTGAACATAATTGAACATTTATCAGTCGTCGAGGATACTCGATCTGACATCAATCAAAAGCATGACCTTATTGACGTGATTTTCCTTGTTATCAGTGCTATCGCATCAGGATGTGAAGGCTGGCAAGACATTGAATATTATGGAGAAGAGAAGTTGGGCTGGCTGAGGAAATATAGACCATTTGAACACGGGATCCCAAGACGACACACGATAGCACGCATTTTGCGTTCTGTTGTCGCGGAGTCTTTGCTTGAGGCATTAGCTCTGTGGATTAACGAGCAGCGAACGAGTCAAAACAGAGCCATCATCGCATTTGACGGAAAAGTACTGCGTGGCTCGTACCGAAATAACAAGAAAACAGCATTACAATTGGTTACAGCCTATGATACTGAACGTGGTCTCGTTCTGAGTCAGAAACCGACAGCGAACAAGAACGGCGAGATTAGCGTTGTGCGCCAAATGCTTGATGTTATTAACGTAAAAGGCAGTGTTGTCACCGTTGATGCTCTACATTGTCAGCGCGATACACTAGAGAAAATCGCAGAAAAGAAGGCTCATGTTGTCGTTCAAGTAAAAAACAACCAACCAAAGTTGAGAGCGGCTGTTGTTGAGCAGTTTCAAGCCGTCTTTGATGCTGGTAAAGAGAAGGTCGTCACTGAAATTAAAGAAAAACACCATGGTCGTAGCGAAGAGCGATACGTCTTTCAACTAAAGGCCAAGTTGCCCGAAGAGTTAGCAAAGAAATGGCCAACGGTAAGAAGCATCATAGCAGTGGAACGCCACCGCGTGATAAATGGGAAAGGCACTGTAGATACCTCGTATTACATAAGCTCAATGTCACCGAATCACAAATTGTTAGGCCACTATATTCGTCAGCATTGGCGAATTGAAAACAGCCAGCATTACGTATTAGATGTTGTTTTTAAAGAGGATAACTCTCGCATTACTTTAGACGGAGCGGTGGAAAACATAGCTCTATTTAGACGTTTTGTGATGAACATGCTCAAACAATGCGATTGTGGAGCGCCAAGTCACAAAGTGAAGTTGAAAAAAGCGGGATGGAGCGACGATTATCGGGCACGAGTCTTCTTTGGGTTATAAATCCATCAAAGTATGCTCCCGCCCTGTAGCCTGTTCAGGCCTAATTATAAGCAATTACACAATTTAATTTACAGGCTCGAATAAGGTGTCGGCTGCGCAATACCTATTCTTATTTGTTGTATTTTACCTTTAACCACTGGCCAAACGAACACGAACTAAAGCATTACGAGCAATCAAAATATGAAATGGAAGAATGGTCTTAAGGTAAATTTTACCGCCTATATTATTTGTACGCACCCATGTAGATAAAAACACCCTTCCATTTTGAGATATTACGGACACTCTAAAATTTAAATGTTTATCGTTAAAACCAGCAATCAATTCTTGATTATTTTCAACTTCAACAGGAAAGAACCCTATTTTATCTTTTGCTTCGGGACCATCGCTTGAAAGACCAAAGGGAGAAGTTACCAAATTTCTAATACTAACTAGAAAGCGAGCCCAAACAGGAAAATCCGTGATGATTTCCGCCGCATGACGAGGCGTCAAATCAGACTTTACGGAAAAACAGTCTATAAAATCCGTAGCTCTAATTCGTTTACTCAGAAGACTGCTCAATGGAAGTTCAGTTGCAATAACTTTATTCATCATGTCCATTCTTAATTTTAATGTAAAACGTCCCAATAGAGGGGGGGAATAGTTATACTTTACTTTTTTACTAACTCAAAAAACTGAGAGTGGTTTTGGTTGCCTTTAAAGCGAATAAACCACATGCGCCCAATTGCGCAGGTGCCAATTTAACCACCGAAAACACCGCCGCCGATTGATACCAGATTGATACCAAAACTGCTAAGGAATCGGGTCGAATGCTGCTGTTTGTTATAGCTCAGCGATATGTGACAAAGTTTCTGGGTGACTCTGAACCAGCTTTAGAAGGGTAACAGCTTGGCCGTTTGGAGCACTACGTCCTTGCTCCCAGTTTTCCAATGTTCGAGATGATGTATGCAGCAAACGAGCGAAAACACCACGTGACATATTAAACTGCTCACGAATACTCACAATTTCATCAGGTGAGATATTTAGATCGCTAATATCGTTAACTTGATGGGTTTTAAGGGTAAGCTTGCCCTCTGAGTGCTCTTTCGCTTCAACAAGAGCGGAACTTAATTCTGCAAATAGGTCACGATTGCTCATTGCGCCACGCCTCCATAAAAGACTTTAACTGTTTCTTTTGTTCTGCGGTCAAGTCTGACATTTCATTTTTGCCATAGATAGTTAGCAAGTAGAAACGCCGCTTATCATCGAGGAAGTAATAGATCACACGTGAGCCTCCACGCTTACCTTTGCCTTTACTTGCAACTCGAATCTTTCGCAAACCAACTGTACCTTGAATCACATCCCCCTGCTTAGGGTTGGACATTAACTCAGCTTGAAAGAGTCTGAACTCTTCATCACTGAGGTATTCATTTCGGTACTTTTCAAAGATGGTTGATTCGACAAATACGCTTTTCATACAGCAAGTGTACGCAACTAGCGTAGAGACGGCAAACTCTACGTATAACTCCCCAAACAAACCACTATTGACAATTTAGCCTACAAAGGCGTTTCGTTAGTTGGGATGGGTGTCTTGTTTGACTGACTGCGAATTAAGGTGTCGGCTGCGTGACACCTATTCTTATCTGTTAGTTACAACTTGTTATTTTCCAGTTCAGATATCCTGTCTTTTAGCTTGTCTAACCTTCTTGAGTAAAGGAAAAAACCAATTTGAGAGAATATTATTGCAACATAGAATAGATTATCTTTGTGTTCAGCGGAAGAATCATTCCAAAGCCAAATCGCAAAAACAGTGACAGCTACATATGAAAGAACATTATAAATCATTAGTGTAACTCCGAAGTTAATAGCACACTACGATTCGCAAGTTCTCTATTCACTTTTTTAAGTTCTGACTTGTTAAAAGCAACAGCACCCCAAATCACTAACATAGCTAAGCCACTACGACCAAACTTTCCTTTTGCAAGGGACTTCTCATATAGATCTTTAATACCCAAACTGGATGCACCAATCCCAACATAACTAACGAATGTATCTAAAAACTCATGAAAGCTCTTGTCATTCTGTAGCTCTTTATTCGTCATGGACCACACTCCATACTGTGAATTCAAAAATGTCGCATCCAATGCCCCAGTGATAAGTTTCCCCATCAATGCTCGATTCGATACACTCCGAATAATTTTCATTGCATCGATTCGCTGTTTTTGACTTAGATGCCTATACAAAATCATAGAGCAAATTGCATCGGTTTCATTCTTTCCTCCTCCGACAAGTAACTCCGGTCGGAAACCGATAATTTTTGCAAGGGTTCTTAATTGCTCTCGCTCACTCGATGGTAAGTTGTAGGGCAGTTTACTGATTGAAATTACACTAGCCATTTATGCCTCCGTGCATATTTTTTGATATAAAACTTAAGGTCGCATATCTCTCCTACGATATACGACGTATATTTTTCGAATACTAACCCTGCTTTAAAGGGTAAATAGCACAGACTTCACGCCAAATTGCCACCTTTAGCACCAAAAACTAGACATAATGATCCCCTGGTGAAAGTGTCGACTTCCTGCGTTTATTGTGGGGTCGTCAAACTAGAGCCACACTGTTAAATGCAAGTCATAACAGAACAGGAGATCGACATGTCTAATCTAGCTCGTTTGTCATTGGACTAGACGTTCACAAAGAAACCACAGATGTCGCTTATTGTGTTGATAATTCAAGAGATGAGCCTGTATTCCATGCCACCATCCCCACCAACACTCGCTCTATCAACAAATCTATCAAAAATACAAGATCTTGGCTACTCATCTTTGTGTAGTTTATGAAGCAGGGACTAAAAACAAGACATCCACTTAACCGACTGAAAACAAGACAGCTACTTGAACATTTCAATAGCTGATGGTCATGGCTGTCTATGTGATTTTGTCCCACGAGTTAGAGTGGGTGTCTCAATAATTTGCTTCCAAACGCCAGAACCAGGGGGAATTAGGGTTTACCGCCGTACTGCATACCCATAGCCGCCAGCGTAACCTGCATCCCCACTTACATGTATTGGTGGCCGGTGGGCGCTATCACAGTGCGAAGCAGCAGTGGCATCACTGCAACAAGAAGTACTTGTTTAACGCCTTTGCGCTGGCCAAGGTATGGCGAGGGAGAATGCTAGATGCGCTCAGTCAACACCCAAACATCAAGTTGCCCCCGCATATCCCCACCAAATGGGTGGTCGATTGTCGCAACGTAGGTTTTGGGCTGCCCGCGCTACAGTACTTATCTCGCTACTTGTATCGCGGGATCTTATCCGATAACGATATCATCAGTACCAATAATGACCAAGTGAGTTTTAGGTATCTAGATAGCCAAAGCCACACCACCAAAATCCGCACCTTGCCTACCTTAAGGTTCTTAAGGCTTATCTTGGCGCATGTATTGCCCAAGGGATTACAGCGGGTGAGAGATTATGGTTTTTTACGAGGCAACGCCAAACACATATTGCGGCGCATTCAGTTACTCCTGCGAGTGCCGCAACGCGTGAACCTCGCCGCGCTCCAAACCGACAAGCACAGCGCGACCCGGCCATGCCCTTGCTGCCAACACCCTATGCACTGCACAGGCGTGAGTCGAACGAGCTAGCCGAAAGGCGAACAATATAAGGAGAATGGCAGGGCTTAACATGAGGATGAATACATACAAAAATTAACAGCTTAGCACCATGTATGACAGGTAAAGGCTTAACGCCATTCACCCAGTCTTAGCCAAACTCGCCTTGTAAAAAGTAACAAGGCCTTGGCCCCGCCAACATCAATACCGTTATTTACTATAGAAGGGAGCATCGGGCTTGTTCAACACCCGAATAAGGTGGCGGCTACGCGACACCTATTCTTATTTGTTATAACACTACTCTGACGGTTTCGCTTTCTCTCCAAGGTGCTGGGTAAACCTTAGTAAATAACCATCTAGATCTTGTATCAGAAACTCTCGTTCACCTGATAGCTTTTCACCAATGTCATACCATGTTTCTTTTAAATCACGAAAAAAACGTACGTTAGCTTTCTTCAGTCTTTCAACTAGCGGATCTAAATCTGAAAGCTCTATTTGAAAATTTACTCCACGTCCTAATGGAGTAACTAACTCACCAGTAATCCACCCTGAATCCGTGATTTGTTCGAGCATGATCTGAACCTGTTCTTGTTCAAGGTATACAAAATCAGGATTTTCTCGCTTAATACGTACAGAGAAGCCAAGCACATCGACGTAAAATGATAACGACGCTTCAAAATTACTCACTGATAATTCGGGAACCATCGGGTTCCAGTATTCTTCCATAATCTATCCTTGCTATATGCTGTAATACTGCTTGTGTTATAACGCCCTGTTAAGGTGTGAGCAACGCAATACTGAAGCTGCCGCATACCACCTTAAACACTAAAACCAACGCACAGTAAAAATGCCACGCGTTGCGAATCACTCTTAAACAGATTGTTGAACGAAGCCGCTCTGCGGCAGAGTGCATAGCACCTGATATCTCATACTCAATGTGACACGGCCAATCGGTCGTGATGAACCGGAGTATGCAGCATGAACCCTACCCAACAACATCGTTATCATGTTTTATATAAACAACACCTTACCAATTTAACCTTACAAGGGAAACGACCAGCCACCATTGATGCGTACTCGCGTGCGGTACGTCGGATTTCTGCCCACTTTGACCGCTCCCCCGATACCTTAAGCACCGCTGATTTAAAGGCCTATTTTGCTCAACTGATTCGCAGCCATTCTTGGAGCACCGTGAAGCTAGACCGCAATGGCTTGCAATTTTTTTATCGCTACACCCTCGAGAAACAATGGCAGTGGCTAAACATTGTGAAGCCTCCTCAAGTGAAGCGCTTACCCGATATCTTAAGCCCTGCGCAAGTCGGCTTAGTGATAAGCATGACGTCGCAACCGCGCTATCAAGTCTTCTTCTTGGTGTTGTATTCCATGGGGCTGCGATTGAGCGAGGGCTTACACTTAAGTATTCATGATATTGATAGTCAGGCCATGCAAATCCATGTGCGGGATGCTAAAGGCGGTAAAGACCGCTTCGTGCCCATGCCACATCGCACCCTTCAGGTTTTACGTCACCATTGGCAAAGCCATCGCCATGCTCGTCTGCTGTTTCCACGCCAAGGTAAACAGGTGGATGTGCCTATGGATAAAGGCGGCGTACAAAAAGCCTTGAAGCGGGTATTGCGCGATTGCGGTATTCATAAACCCATTAGCCCGCATTCGCTGCGCCATTGTTATGCCACCCATCTGCTTGAACAAGGCTTGGATTTACGCTCCTTGCAACACTTACTGGGACACGCCAGTTTAAATACCACTGCACGTTATACCCAGTTGACCCAAGTGAAGCAACTAGATGCCGTAAAGGCAGTGAATAAACTCACTGACTCTCTCACACTCATGTGGCCGTAACCATGAGCACCTTTATTGATTTACTTCACCAACATGAGGCCGAGCTTGCACCGCTTTTAAGGGCGGATGCTAAACGGGCAATGTATGCCATGCTGCGTTGTAAAACTGAGCAACAAGGTCACAGCCTTTGGCAGTGTGAACATTGCCCGCATCAAGACCAATTGACGCTGTCTTGCGGCCATAGGCATTGCCCGCAGTGCCAACACCATTGCACCACTGGCTGGTTAACTCGCCAACAACACAAGCTGCTACCCACGACTTACTTTATGGTGACCTTCACCCTGCCTCATGAGCTAAGGGCTTTAGCCCGCGTGCAGCCTAAAGCCTTATACCAAATCATGTTCAAGGTGGTATCAAGCCTGTTAAAGGACTTTGCCAAACGCCAGAACCAGGGGGAATTAGGGTTTACCGCCGTACTGCATACCCATAGCCGCCAGCGTAACCTGCATCCCCACTTACATGTATTGGTGGCCGGTGGGCGCTATCACCGTGCGAAGCAGCAGTGGCATCACTGCAACAAGAAGTACTTGTTTAACGCCTTTGCGCTGGCCAAGGTATGGCGAGGGAGAATGCTAGATGCGCTCAATCAACACCCAAACATCAAGTTGCCCCCGCATATCCCCACCAAATGGGTGGTCGATTGTCGCAACGTAGGTTTTGGGCTGCCCGCGCTACAGTACTTATCTCGCTACTTGTATCGCGGGATCTTATCCGATAACGACATCATCAGTACCAATAACGACCAAGTGAGTTTTAGGTATCTAGATAGCCAAAGCCACACCACCAAAATCCGCACCTTACCTACCTTAAGGTTCTTAAGGCTTATCTTGGCGCATGTATTGCCCAAGGGATTACAGCGGGTGAGAGATTATGGTTTTTTACGGGGCAACGCCAAACACATATTGCGGCGCATTCAGTTACTCCTGCGAGTGCCGCAACGCGTGAACCTCGCCGCGCTCCAAACCGACAACCACAGCGCGACCCGGCCATGCCCTTGCTGCCAGCACCCCATGCACTGCACAGGCGTGAGTCGAACGAGCTAGCCGAAAGGCGAACAGGATAAGGAGAATGGCAGGGCTTAACATGAGGATGAATACATACAAAAAATAACAGCTTAGCACCATGTATGACAGGTAAAGGCTTAACGCCATTCACCCAGTCTTAGCCAAACTCGCCTTGTAAAAAGTAACAAGGCCTTGGCCCCGCCAACATCAATACCGTTATTTACTATAGAAGGGAGCATCGGGCTTGTTCAACACCCGAATAAGGTGGCGGCTACGCGACACCTATTCTTATTTGTTAGTAGTTTGAAGCTACGCATCCCCAACCATCAAATTCAACCTTGTACAGTTCGGCTACACAGACCATAAAACCAGATACACAAGAGATTATATTTTGATTTACTGGCATTGTTATTTTCACATCAACATAGTGCAGTTCATCTTGAACTACATGCTCCGCTACTCCAAACTGAAAGTCATTGATAAACCCAGTAACGACATCTGCCTTATCAGAATCAAGGCACTTAAAGTGAAAATCAACTTCTCTGAATAATGAAAAGTTATCTCCTTCTGCATCAAGCCTTCTTAGCACATCAACATCGCTTTCTGCTGACTCGATGATTTTATTTACAATCGACATAACTACCTCTAACTACTAACGCTAAGTAGGCCGCACGTGCGGTCTATCCCATTCAATGAGCGCGCGGCCTATCACAAAAAACATGACCTTCATCACATTCGCTCATCAATTAGTGATTTGATATTAACCCATTGTCTACCATAGTTTTTTACTCGGCATCAATCAATCGTCGATCCATTTCTTTCATTGATTGCTTTGACAAATGACGCAAACGAAACCACAAATACTGTATGTATATGGCTCTTCACCGAATGTAGTGGAAACACTTTCAACAAACATTAATGAGCGAGATAATAAGTAAACGTTCATGAATACCTCGCGACCATGCAAGACACGACGCTTTATCAATCCATTCTTGGATTAACTCATCCTTGGGCTGTTTCATCTGTTGAACTCAATGAGTCAACCCAAACCATCACCGTACGCGTTGACTATGACCGAGCTTCATTAACGGCTTGCCCCTCTTGCGGTAAGGCTGTTCGTCGACACGATACTCGGCGGCGGGTTTGGCGACATTTAGATACCTGTCAGTTTGAAACACGTATTGAGGCTGAAGTCCCTCGAGCTGATTGCCCAGAGCATGGAGTGCAAACACTTCAAGTGCCTTGGGCGACAAGTAACAGTCGCTACACAGAGCTGTTTGAGGCTCGCGTTATAGAGATGCTTAAAGTCAGTTCCTTATACGCGGTGAGTAAAACCTATCGGCTTAGCTGGGGAGCCATCGACCGTATTATGGCACGAGCCGTTCAACGCGGTCTGACAGCCAGAACCACCATCAACTACCAAGACCTGTTGGTCGATGAAACGGCATTTAAGAAAGGCCATGACTATGTCACGGTATTATCCAATAGTGATGGTCAGGTGATATCGGTTGAAGACGGTCGAACAGGCATGAGCCTATCTGCTTGCTTTAAGGCATTGCCCCCTGAGTCAACAATGGTTACACGTTCCATATCGATGGACATGAGCAGAGCATATATAAACGCAGCATATGACTACTTCGGTGAGCGGGCTAAGCAAATGATAGCCATAGACCATTTTCATATCGCAAAGGTGCTCACTAAAGCGGTGAATGAAGTGAGAAAAAGCGAACTCATGGCGTTGCCCCAGCATTTAAAAAGAGAGTGCCACCAAACACGGTATGGATGGTTAAAACGAAACAGCCACCTACATGGGACATTGAGAGAAAGAGTGAATGCGCTGGCCAAAATGATGCAAAATACTGGCTTGAGCTGGATATTCAAAGAGCAAGCAAGAGCCATTTGGTATGGCGATGCAGCTAACGCCAAAGCGGCTTGGAATGATTGGTTGGCACTCATAAAGGTCAGTCAAATCAGGCCGATGATGACAGCAGCAGAAACCGTGAAAACGCACTTAAAGGGCATCATCAATGCGATGCGTTATAAGGTATCAAATGGCTTAGCGGAAGCGATAAATGGAAACATTCAGCGCCTAAAAATACGTTCGATGGGTTTTAGAAATAAAGAACGCTTTAAGCGAGCTATTTTATTTCACTTTGGAGGGCTTGATATGACTTTCCACCAAGAACGGTGAAGAGCCATGTATATACAGATAAAAAGTGCGCAACATGTCAAACACACCATTGCGGCTCCAGCAGCGATTTAGAAATACGATTTATCAGCACCATTACAGTATTCGCACCGAGCAAACCTATTGGCATTGGATAAAACGTTTTTGTATTTTTATCACAAGCAGCACCCAGCAAAGCTCGGAGCTGCTGATATTGAACGATTTCTAACTCATCTAACGGTCGATAGGCAAGTCGCTCCGGCGACTCAAACATCGCATTTAATGCCTTCATGTTTCTCTATAACAAAGTACTACGTATCGAAATGATTGGAATTCAGGCGAAACGCGCGAAAAAACGAGTCAACATTCCCGTAGTTTTTACTCGAGCTGAAGTGAGCCAAGTGATTGCGAATTTACCCGCGGATTATCAGATCATGGCTTCACTGCTTTACGGTTCGGGACTAAGACTCAGTGAATGCTTGAGATGACGGATTAAAGACTTAGATTTTGATCAACATACAATCACCGTACGGCAAGGCAAAGGAAATAAAGATCGCGTGACTTTGTTACCCCCTAACTTGATCCCAAAGCTTCGCGATAACATTCTCCTGAGCAAAAGTGTTTTTGCTCACGATATGAGTCTACATTATGCGGGAACAACGATGCCTTACGCGTTAGCCCGTAAGTATCCACATTCCCAACGCTCGTTTTCTTGGCCGTTTTTGTTGCCTTCATATCGACGCTAGAACGGGTTGAGCTCAAACGCCATCATATTCACCATAGTGTGCGCCAGAAAGCAGTCACCAAAGCCGTGCATAATGCCGGAATAAATAAGCCTGCAAGTTGCCATACCTTTGCCACCCATTTGTTAGAACAAGGGACTGATTTAAGAACTATACAAGAATTACTTGGCCATCAGGATGTAACAACGATTGAGATTTACACGCATGTTATCAGTCGTTATACCACGGGCGCCAAAAGCCCTTTTGCGTGCTTGGTTCAGCTGCAAAATAGATGACCGATTGAAAAAGCATCAAGCCGCTTATGCATTCTAGCTGGCGATTAAACTTGGCTCGTAAATCAAAAACAAAACCATTAGTTATAATCGGGAACGCTCATGCATGAGAGAGTCGTTCGTAAGAAGGCCTAACACGTTTTGGAGCACCAACGAGTCTGTACGCCCTAAGCCACTTCGGGACAAGAGCGACACAACTGATATCCACTGCCCCTCAACAAACTTCGGATTAAAAATCACTGCACATATACGGCAGCGCAATAACTGTCGATAACAAGGGTAAAGTCATCATCCTGTCACTGCTGGCGGCACTTCTTTAGGTATTTTAGGCTTGCGCTCTTGGCTTAAATAAACACCAAAGAAAATAACCCCTACCGCAACCCACTGAGTCGTTTCCAAACGTTCCCCAAGCAGCAACATCGAAAAAATCAATGACAAAGCTGGCAATAGATTGGCGTAGCCCGCAGCGGTTGAAGCCTTTACATGAGTCAAAGAATAATTATATAAGCCATACGCACCTAATGTGACCACCAGCCCTAAATACACAATGGTGCCAACCGATGCCAATGACACCTGCTCAGGCCACTCAGAAACAAATGCTAAGGGGAAGAAAAATATAGCGCCGCAAAAACTTTGTAGTGCCGTTAATAAAAAAGCCGAGTAACGTTTGGTGAGATGTTTAACCAACAACGTGTAACCAACGGCAGTACACATTGCCAAAAATTCAAGGAAATTCCCCAATATCGCATTAGGTGCTTGCAGGCTATTTTCGCCAGTTACCGACATCCATACCACACCAACAACGGCGATCATAAAACCAGTCCATTGTTTAAGGGTATTCCTTTCCCCTAAAAAAAAGAACGCCGTGACCGCAACCATTAACGGTAACATGGCCGTAATCATGCCCGCTTGCCCGGCGCTAGTATAAATCAGCGCTTGAGACTCAAACAAAAAGTACAAACATGGTTCAAAAAACGCCATCCCCATGAGAAACTTCCAATCACCCGCTTGATACTTAAAGTCTTGCCTTAACCAAGGCCAAACGACCAAAAATGCAGTCGTTCCAATACTCATTCGCAAAAACACCACGATCATTGGTGCCATTTCATTAACTGCAACTTTCAAGGCAATAAAAGAACTGCCCCACAACACCATCGCGAGTAACAATGCCAAATGCGCACGCAAGGTGGATGTTTCCATAGCAACTCCTATCTAAAATGAAAGTAACCAAAAAAATGCGGCAATCGCCTAGCTTATACCGTTCGCATTTGTGGCACATAGTAAGGGAACCTGATATGCCTAATACACAAGTAAAAGTGATGTCTCTATTCAAGCTTTTCTTGCCCGAATATTATTTCAGAGTGATAGAGACTAGGTTAACAAAGATAAATTTGAGGCATCTTGGAAAATGCCAGTCGGCGAGTATACATTTTTATTGCATAAAAATTCAACTGTATAATTCGAAGTAATGCGCTTACTCAGCCTCATCCTTGAAACGAAATCAGCAATGGCTCGGTGACGAGCTAGCCAAGCTTGCATTTGAGTCAAGCAATTGAATATTAAAATTATTGTCAAAAATCCATAAGCCTTGGTTAATTTACTCTTAGCATTCGCAAATCATTCGCATTTAAGCATCAAACACTTATAAAATAGCTGTGACTTGTGTCATGCTGTTTACGAATGAATTTCTGGCAGTATCAAGGTTACCGCCAAGCCAAATAACAAAGATGTCGAATTCCTGCACACTCAAAACTGAGTGTTTGAATAACTATAAGAGGTGAATATTGAAAGCACATCGAATCAAAATTGCTCGGTTCATCACCGCAATCATTTTGCTCACTCCCATGATGTCTTGGGCTGGTCAGGCGTTAGTGCATGTTCCGGGCACCACTGTATCCATGACGCCTCCTGCTGGTTTTACGCTGTCTAACAGTTTTTCAGGCTTTGAAAATTTGACAACACATTCCAGCATTGTGATTGCCGAGCTCCCCGGAGACGCCTACGCTCAACTACAAATACTCTTCACTGATGCCGCGATTGCAAAAAAGGGCTTCGCCACAAAAGGGATCCAGATAAGCAAACGTCAAAACATCAAAGTTGGCGCCAACAGCATTCCATTGCTATCGGGAAATCAGCATATTAATGGCATAAATGTTGTTAAATATATAAGTCTACTCGATGGGAACTCAAGCGTTCTGATTAACTACAATCTTTTAAACCAGGAGCAGCTGAGCGAAAATGACGTCATAAAATCACTACAATCCATCTCACTTTCTGCAGCTGAACCGCTTGAAACAAAGTTGCAAAACTTACCTTTTAAATTTACAGCATTCTCTCCCTTTAAAGTCGTGGATGTACTGCTTGGCAGCTCCGCCTTACTCACCACTTTCGACGGTAGCGATCCAAGCGGCAATTTACCGATCATGGTCCTTGCAAGCTCACAAGCTCAGCACAACATTGGTGATATTAAGCCTGCTGCAGAACAATTTTTGAAATCGACAACTGGTTTTCAGGATGCCCGCATTACCAACGCTCAGCCCGTTAAATTTGCGAACTTAGACGGATACAAAATACAAGCGACTGCTGGCGATAAAACAATTGTTCAATATCTAGCAATGAAAGAAGACGGAAGCTATCTGCGCCTCGTCTCAACAGGAGCCACGCAGAAGATAACAGAACTAGTAAATGCCATTCAATTAGTCGCCGATTCAATGACTTTGACACCCTAAACGACTGTATAGAAGCAACAACGCTGGCGACTCGGTGTTGCTTCTACCAGAGATCGATCAGCTCAAGAGTTCACCATGCAAGGTATCAATATTATAGGGACCAGCGGCAGCGGTAAAACTGCCTTTAGCAAACAATTAGCGAAAGCCTTGGCTTACCCGCATTATGAGATGGATGCGATGTTCTGGAAGTCCAATTGGACTGAATCCACCGATCCACAACTATTCGCAGCGATTACTGCCGTTACCGAGCAAGAAAACTGGGTTTTAGATGGCAACTATAATCGAACGATCCCAGTGAAATGGGCCCATGTTGATACCGTAATTTGGCTCGATTATTCACTCCGCAGAACCTTATTTCAGGCGGTAAGACGGGCGTTGAGCCGCAGCTTACATCGCCAAGAACTATGGCAGGGAACTGGCAATCGAGAAAGTTTTCGAAAAAACTTTATGAGCCGAGATTCGATAATACTTTGGACGCTAAGAACCTATAGAAGCAATCAGCGCTATTACCAACAACTGATGCATACCAACACCTACCAACATATCAAATTTATTGCAGAACTGAATCATTAGGCCGCAGTTTTATGTTGTTACATTTATGTCTCGCAGATCCGAACAGGCCCAAGCAGGGGATTACAGAGGTTTAGGGACCGCGGGTAGGTTTTCCTTTAATAGCTTAATAAACTGATTGCCTGACCAACTTCGCTTATACACTAAGCCAAAGCTGTAGTTCACTGCGGGTTTAAAAGGACGAATTGCGACTTTATCCAGATTAGCTAAGTCATAAGCGGTAATGGGGTTAATCAGGCTCATTCCCACATTGTGTGCAACCAAAGAACAAATCGCGGCAATATTTGCCTCGGTTTTCCCAGAAATTCGAATATTACTCTTGGCAATATGCATTAACAGCTGGTCCGCCGCTAAGTTAGGTTGATTGGGGATCACCAAATGTTGATCCTTAAAATCATCGGTAGATATTTGCGCCTTATTGGCAAGCGGATGTTCAATGGGGACCAAACAGACCGCTTCCACTTCACAAATTTTATCAACAATCAGCGTTTGACTACTAACAGGCAAGGTAACAAAACCGGCATCAAACTGCCCCGCCTCTACAGCCCGCACCACCTCTGAACTCGTCAAGATGTCGAAAGAGATATTATATCCAGAGTTAATGCCTAACACCGCCGCAATCACTTGTGGTACAAAAGCAAAACCCAAACCGGGCACCGCGGCTAAGCGGATCCTTGATGCGCCAAACTCACGCAAAGCCACAATACTATGCTTCATCTCTTCAAGGTTACCCAGTAGGCCGAGTATTTCGCCATATAATTCATCGGCTTCCGGAGTGGTGATGAGACGCTTTTTATATCGAGTAAACAAAGGCATCCCTATGTTTTCTTCGAGTAAGGCCAAGGAACGGCTCACCCCAGATTGAGTAATGCCTAAATCTTTTGCAGTACGAGTCGCCGTTCCTGTTTCATAAAGCACTTTAAAAATAATCAGTGATTTCAACGAATTTAAATTAATTTGCGACATATCCTGCCCTTATTTTGGATGCCAATGCGGGATTTCAATACTAAATAGTATCACTCAGCATATGAGTAAAAGTCATCAATTAATGAAAAAACATTATAATTTACAATATTAAATTCCTTCTTATAATCGATCTTGTATTGAGGAAAACCAATATTTTTCAAACACGGATGTGAGGGGTGTAATGACAACAAATAATGCTTTGTTTTATCAAACTAGTGATGATGCGCCATTGATTGATCGTGCTGATGGTATCTATCTTTGGGACAATAACGGTAAACGCTACATTGATGGCTGTTCCGGCGCGATTACTTGTAATATGGGTCATAATCATCCGGCAATTAAAGCAGCGATGAAACAACAACTAGAGACGATAGCCTTCAGCTATCGCACCCAGTTTGAGAATCAGGCGGCGATTGATTTAGCCAATCAGTTGGTTGAAATAACCAATCATGACTTAGATAAAGTGTTCTTTGTCGGCAGCGGTTCAGAAGCCGTAGAAAGTGCGATTAAACTCGCTCGCCAGTACTTTTTTGCACTTGGACAAACCCAACGTCAGCATTTCGTGTCACTGCGACCGTCCTATCACGGCAGCACCTTGGGAGCCTTAGGCTTAACCAGTTATCAACCGTTAGAGCAGCCCTTTAGCAGCATTATTAATTCAGCAATTAAAGTGCCCTCACCCGATCTTTACCGCTATTCACAAGCCTCACTGCAACTCCATATTGAAGCGGTATTGGGCGAAACTGAAGCGGCGATCAACGAGGTAGGCGGTGAAAATATTATAGCCATCGTACTCGAGCCCGTTGGCGGTGCCAGCACCGGTGCAAGAATGCTTACTCAGCAATATTATGATGGTATTCAACAACTTTGCCAGCGCTTCGGCTGCTTACTTATTCTTGATGAAGTGCTTTCAGGAATGGGGCGCACCGGCCAATGGTTAGCATACCAACACTGGGATATAAAACCCGATATTGTCGCCTTGGCGAAAGGCTTAGGTGCCGGTTACTACCCTATCGCAGCAATGCTGGCGAGACAAGAATTGGTCAGCCCCGTCCTTGAGAGCGGCGGGTTTCAACATGGTCATACTTACGCAGGGAATCCATTAGCTTGCGCGACAGGTCGCGCCATTATTCAAGCAATGCATGACGAGCAAATCGTGGCCAATGCCGCCAAACAAGGAGCTTACTTGCGCGAGAAGCTCGATCAATTACAAGATTACCATCCGATGATTGGTCATGTTCGAGGGATTGGTTTACTACAAGGTGTTGAATTTGTTCAAAACCGACAAACTAAACAAGCATGGCCAGCCGAATTCAATATTTTTGCGCAGATTACCAATATTGCGAAACAAATGGGCTTATTAATCTATCCCCGTCGCAGTCTCAACGGAGTCGCAGGTGACCATATCCTGATTGCTCCTCCATTAACCGTCACAAGTGAAGAAATCGATTTAATCGTTTCGTTATTTAGTGATGCTTTACACAAGCTCGAACAGGCCTATTTATAGCAGCTGTATACGCCTTAATTTACATTCGATATTAAAAGGAAATTAATATGTTTTTAAGAATACTACTAAGTGCATGTCTAAGTTTGGGATTAACACTATCGGCTCACGCCGAGGATGGGATCGCCAAGGTAAAACAAGACAAACAACTCAGTTTTGCCCTAAGTGGGGCCTACCCGCCGTTCAACTATGTTGATGACAACGGTAAATTGGTTGGTTTTGATGTTGAAATTGGTCAAGAAATAGCGCGTCGGATTGGTGTTGAAGGTAAACCCGTTGCCACCGCCTGGGATGGGATTATTGCGGGTCTGTTGGCCAAGCGCTATACCACCATCATTGGCTCCATGGCCATTACCGAAGACCGCCTAAAAACTATCGACTTTTCGCAACCCTACTATCGCTCTGGCGCACAACTATTCGTCAAAAAAGGCGCTAAAACGATGAACATAGAAGATCTCAAAGGCAAAAAAGTAGGGGTAACCCTAGGCACCACCTTCGAGGCGTGGTTACGTAAAAATGCTCCGGAAGTCGAAGTTCGTACCTATAAAGGCGTTCCGCAACTGATTATGGAAACTCAATCAGGCAGACTTGCTGGATTTGTCTCTGACCGAATGACGGGCTTAATGGCAATTAAACAGCATGATTTCAAATTACAGATGGCTGGAGAACTGCTCTACCCTGAATTGATTGGCATCGCCCTCAATAAAGGAAACCCAGAGTTGCTTAAGGCAATTAATAGCGCCATTACCGAAATGCAATCTGACGGTACTTATACCCAGATCAGCCAGAAGTACTTCGGTACCGATATTCGATAAGGAGTGAATTCATGTTTGACTGGGCTATCATCATAAAATATATGCCCGTGCTTTCTGAGGCGGCAATTCTCACCTTATATATCGCCATCGTGGCGCTTGCTTTAGGCTTAGCGTTTGGTTTGATTGCGGCATTGGCAAAGGTCTCTAATAATCTACTATTTAGAGCAATCGCCAACTTCTATATTTGGTTAATTCGCTCGACCCCATTATTAGTACAACTGTTTCTTATTTACTATGGATTGCCCCAGTTTGGACTTGATTTATCCCCCTTCTTGTCTGGTGTACTTGGTTTAGCGCTCAATGTGGGCGCTTACAATGCCGAAACCATAAGAGCTGGCATTCAATCGATTGGACAAGGCCAAACAGAAGCAGCCAAATCAATCGGAATGAATCATGCGCAAACCATGCGGCGCATTATTCTTCCGCAAGCGCTGCGCAATATTATTCCGCCTTTAGGAAACAATTTTATTATCTTAATCAAAGATACCTCTCTGGTTTCCACGATTACGCTGGTTGAACTCACCATGAAAACGCAACAATTAGTTGGAACCACCTATAAGCCATTTGAGCTCTACCTCGCGGCAACTATGCTGTATGCCGTCATGACAAGTGTAACCGCCGCCTTACTGCATAAATTAGAACGACACCTGCATCAAAAAACCACGAGGAGCTAAGGAATGGCCAACTCCATTGTAAAAATCAACGCCCTAAAGAAAAGCTATGGCCAACTAGAAGTGCTTCGTTCGGTCAACTTAGATGTAAACGCAGGGGAAGTGATTGTCATCATTGGTCCTAGCGGCTCAGGCAAGAGCACTCTGTTGCGCACCATGAACCATTTGGAGACCCCCAGCGGAGGTACCATTATCGTGAATAACACGCTCGTAAATGACGATAATCTCAACGGAAAAATGCTCGAGCGTCATTTATGTAAAGTTCGTACCAACTTAGGCATGGTTTTCCAGCACTTCAATTTATTCCCGCACATGACGATCCTCGAAAATATAATTGAAGGCCCAACTATTGTGCTCAAACAAGCCCGCCAAGAAGCGACTCGTCGAGCCATCAAATTACTGGAAAGTGTCGGTTTAGCCGACAAACAAAATGCCTATCCAGACATGCTTTCTGGTGGTCAAAAGCAGCGCGTTGCGATTGTCCGAGCGTTAGCGATGAACCCAGCGGTTATGTTGTTTGATGAACCCACATCGGCTCTCGATCCCGAACTGGTGGGCGAAGTACTGGCGGTTATAGAACAGTTGGCTCGCGATGGTATGACCATGCTGATTGTGACTCACGAAATGAGTTTTGCACAAAAAGTTGCTGACCGCGTGATATTTATGGACGGTGGTTACATCGTTGAAGACGGCACACCAGAGCAATTATTTGGCAATCCTCAGCATCAGCGAACCCAGCAATTTCTAGCGAGCATTCATTCATGAACAAACAACAAACATTACAGCAGGCAATTGCTGTAATCCCCGAGGGTGCGACGGTTATGGTGGGCGGTTTTGGTTGCCCAGGAACCCCTTTCACCCTGATCAACGAATTATTACGCCAAGGGCAGCGTCATTTAACCTTAATCAAAAACGATGCCAACGAGAGTGGTATTGGGATCAGTAAACTTATCGAAAATGGTCAGGTCGATAAACTAATTACCACCCATCTAGGTTTAAATAAACCGGTGATCGACTTGATGAACAGCGGCCAATTAGAAGTTGAATTTCACCCGCAAGGCATTCTCGCCGAAAAGATCCGTACTGCCGGAGCCGGCAGCTTTGGCTTTTTATCTGATATTGGGCTCGATTCTGAAATCACCTTACCGGAACAGCTTTTGGAATGGCAAGGACAGCGCTATAAAGTTGAAATGGCGCAAAGCGCAGAGTTTGCCTTATTGCACGCAGCCCAAGCCGATCACTACGGCAACTTAATGTATCAGGGGTCGGCGATCAACTTCAGTCCCTTAATGGCAATGGCAGCAAACCATGTGATTGTGGAAACCGCTGATTGCCAAGAACCCGGGAGCCTTAATCCAAATCACATTCATACGCCATCGGTATTTGTGAGCAGTTTAGTGCCATTAGCCGCATTATCTGATGAATACGGAGCTCTTTCTCATCATGTCAAATATTAGTCGAATCATCGAACGAGCCGCGCGCGAGATACAAGCCGACACTGTCATCAATCTTGGGATTGGTTTACCAGCTAAAGTTGTCGAGTTTTTACCGAAGGAATTAAACATTTTAATCCATTGCGAAAATGGCGTGCTCGGCGCCGCCGAACAACCGAAACCGGAGGATATAGACCCCTTCGTGATAGACTCCGCCGGGAACTATATTTCAACTTGTCTCGGCAGTAGCTATTTCGATAGTGCTGTATCTTTTGCGATGATCCGACGTGCAAAACTGGATTTAACCATGATTGGGGCGTTTGAAGTGGACCAAGCCGGTAACTTAGCCAACTGGAAGATCCCGGGGCGTTTTTCGCCAGGCATCGGCGGCGCGATGGAGCTTGCACAAAAAACCCCGCGTATTGTGGTATTGATGACCCACTGTGACAAAAAAGGCCAGCCTAAAATTCTAAAGCAGTGCCGATTACCACTTACCGCAAGACACTGTGTATCGCGGATTATTACAGATAAGGCGGTGATGGATGTGACCCCGCAGGGTTTAGTGCTTAAAGAAAAAGCCAAAGATATAAGTCTAGAGCAACTGATTCACTTCACCGAAGCTGATCTTATCATTCCAGAACAAATAGGTGAGCTATGAGCTTTAATCAATGTGAACAAGCCATCCTCAATAGCTGCGAGCAACTCTTCGAAGATGCCCTCTCTTTCACCGAAGACATGGTCCAACAATACGGCGTACTCAACCATGAGCAAGGTGTTCTAGATATTGTTGAAAGACAGCTCTGCGCCTTAAAACTTCCGGTGGAACGTGTCGCAATGAAGCATAGTGATATGTGCGGTCACGCCCTCTATGCCCCCGTGCCATGGGATCATGAGAATAAATACAACCTGGTAAGTCAACTCAACAAAGGCGCTCCAGGTAAAACGCTGGTACTGAATGGTCATCTCGATGTTGTGAGCGCAGACCCAGCAGACATGTGGACTCAGGCTCCTAATCAACCATGGCGAAAGGACGGTTGGTTATATGGTCGAGGCGCAGGTGATATGCAATCGGGCGTCGCCGCAATGATTTTTGCGGTACATGCCATTCAACACGCCGGGTATACAATTAAGTCACCGTTAATTATTCAAGCCGTGGTCGAAGAAGAGTGCTCTGGAAATGGCGCTCTGGCATGTTTACAGCAAGGATTTGGCGGCGACTTCGTGCTAATTCCAGAACCCTTCGGACCACAAATTTATGCCGCTCAAGTTGGTGTCTTATGGTTCAAACTGCTGGTCAGAGGCCGACCCGCCCATGTTTTAGATACATCAGCTGGCGACAATGCGATCGAGAAAATACAGAAATTAATTCCTTGGTTAAAATCGCTAGAAGCTGAACTTAATGAGCTCGAACGACCAGCACCCTATGATCAAATTGCGCAACCGTTTAACCTGAACATTGGTAAAATTAAAGGCGGTAATTGGGCTTCGAGTGTTCCCGCACATGCCGAAATGGAAGGACGGATCGGCTTTCCGCCTGGCATGAGTGCCAGTCATATCATGCAACGGGTAAACGATTGTATTGAACAAGCAGCCTTAAAAGATAAAGCCTTTGTGAGTCAAAAACCGATCCTGCGGTTTCATGGCTTTCGTTCTGAAGGACATATCGTGGATACTGGCCATGCAGGGGTCGGCTTGCTTGCTAACTGTCATCACACATTATTAGGAAAAGAACCTGAGCATTATTTATCCACTTGTACCACCGACTTACGCGCATTCCATTTCTATAGTCGAACCGCTGGAACCTGCTACGGGCCAATAGCAAAGAACATTCATGGCGTTGATGAGTGCGTCGATATCGAATCCATTCGCCACACCTTAAAAACCTACGCTCTCTTTATCAGCCGCTGGTGTCAACTGGAGAAAAAATGAAAGCTGTTTATCTAAGTCATTATCAACGAACTGCCTTTAGTCGAGCCCACCCTAAAAAATCCGAGGTTGACACCTTAGCGCCAATACGTGGCGATACACTTTTGGCACAACTGATCGACCATGCGTTAATCGAAACCGCGGTTAATGCAGATAAGGTGGATGACCTATCGCTCGGCTGCGCTCTCAGTGTTAAAGATCAGTGGAGTTTTGGTGGACGTTATCCGCTTTATCAAAGCCAATTAGGCGATCAGTGTGCCAGCAGAAGTATCGACCAGCAATGTGGTTCTGGGATCTCAGCAATCCGTTCCAGTGCATTAATTTTAGCTTCGGGGGCAGCCGATATCGCACTCGCCGGAGGCTATGAAAACATGACTCGGATCCCCATGGGCCCCTCGTTATTTCAGCAAGGTATTCTCACGATTCCAGAACATTACGCCGATCGTTATCAAATGGATGTCGTGATGAATATGGGCCTCACAGCAGAAGCCTTGATGAAAAAAACACAGTGCGACCGAAACACAATGGACGAATTCGCTTTAAGCTCACACCAACGTGCAGCCAATGCCCAAGCCAGTGGTTACTTAAGCCAAGAAATTCTGCCGATCCATACCAAGCATGACTCCGTATTTGAACAGGATGCCAACATTCGAAGCGATACCAGCCTCAGCCAACTCGCAGCGCTTAAACCGGTATTCACTGAAAACGGTCATATAACCGCTGGGAATAGCTCCCCCTTAACCAGTGGTGCGGCGCTGATGATGTTAATGACGGAGTCAGCTTTAGAGGAGCATCATGCTCAACCACTCGCTCGAATAGTTGCTTGCGCCGATCGAGGTACTCAACCAGAACTTATGGGACAAGGTGTGGTGCCCGCGATACAGCGAGTGCTGCAAATGGCGAAGCTAAAACCAGAGCAAATCGATTGCTGGGAAATTAACGAAGCATTTAGCATCGTACCACTTTATGCAATGGCACAATTGGGAATTAGCCATGAACAGCTAAATATAAACGGCGGAGCCATCGCCCTCGGCCATCCCCTTGGAGCCAGTGGTATTCGCTTAGTTGGCACACTTGCTCGAACTTTACACCAACAACAAGCTCGCTACGGTGTTGCTGCCGCTTGTATCGGAGGCGGTCAAGGGATCGCGATGTTAATCGAGCGAGTCTAAAATCCATATCATTGTTCATATACTCCCCATATCCATGTAACAGTTTGTTCCATGGATATGCAACCACCGTTACTTTCGAGTCATTCAGCAATGCTAAAAAACCTAGAGACAAATTACTAACGTTTTGTTTACATAGAACATTATAGAGATGTAATCCTTTATAAATCAGGCGTATACTTCAATGCTTCTCGACTGGCTTACAGGTCGAGTCACTCTTAATATGAGAGTGACATTATGTCAAAGCCCTGCCGTAACGTGACTCTATTCACCCAGCGCTTGCCAGCCAGAGAAATAATAATATGAGCACTGATTAGCCGCTCATCAAAGGTACTCTCTTTTAATCAGCGGCATTGTGTAAAAAATATTGACTTATTAAGGGAATTAAAATGAAAGTTACAGTCTTACCATTCTTTATGTTAGCGGTTTCAATCGGGGGTTGTGGTAGTAGCAATAGCGAGAGTGGCGATGTAAAAAACATCGATATCGAGAATGCCTCCATTTGTTTTAATGAAGATTTATATGAGCTCGGTGCAACACAGACTATCAGCATGGTCGCGCAAGATGGATCCATTGAGACCAGTTTAACGAAAGTGATTGAAGAAACAACTTACCGGAGCCAGCCTGCATTGCTCGCTCAAACAACCGAAAATAACGTCACCGATAACGCCTATTTATTCATCGATGAAGGGAATAAAGAACAAATCATGTTGGGAGAAACTGATAATGCAAATGAAAACGAATTGAGCTATACGCCTGGTACCTCAATGCGATTTGACGTAGATAAAGGTGATATTCATCGTCAAACCATTACCATGATCGTAAACAACTCATCGGGGGTTGACCAAGAATTTGTGACCAACATTAGTTCAGAATTTCAAGGCTTTGAAAACATCACTGTTCCTGCTGGTACCTTCAAAACATGCAAATTTGAACAAAGTTATTCAATGACATTACCTGACGGCTCTCCGGCTGAGGGTAAGGATATCATCTGGTACGCAGCAAACTACGGAGTGGAAGTTCAAATATCAAATGATGGAACTATTAGCAAACTGGTTGAAGCAGAGCTCAATGGCGTCAAAATGTAAATTCCAAATGGTGTTTATTTCAATATTTAAACGATGATACAGCTGGTTAAAAAATGGGGGGATAAGTCTCCTCGCTCCACCCGCACTAGCCATTAAAAACGCTGCCATCAGGCTCGGCCTAAAGGTAGCGTTTTAAACATCTCATCAAGCAAGCTCTAGCGCAACTTAAAGCTGCTCCGAGTAAGCCTTGAAAGTCAGCTCACAGTGCCACGCTGGTAAACCAGCTGACGACAACAATCAGCCCACTAATCAACAACCCTTCGCCAAGACCAACCGCCATCACAATCTGTCGTCGCGGTAAACCGGCCAAGCGCGCGAGATAGACAATCAGCTCGGTAAATACCAAAGGGAAAAAAGCCCATCCGGCAATCGCCGCAACACCAAAAGAGCGAACCCAGCGCTGCGCTCGTTGCACACTCTTGCTAGGCAAGGCTTCCAGTCGCTTTTGCATATCCATGTAATCAATCGCCAGACAAACCAAATAGGCGGAGCTACAAGATGCCACCAAAGTAAGAAGAAACATCAGCAGCGGATCGATACTACTTGCCATTAACAGAATCAAGGGCATAGTCGGGATAAAAAGTACCCCACGCAGAAAAATAACCAAAGTATAAGCCGGCAGAATATACCAATAATATGCATCCACCACGGCCCGCATATCACTCAAGCTATAGTTGCTACTTAAACCTTGCATCCCGACAATCGCCAACAAGGCTATCGCAATCCAAAGCACCAGTTTTAACTTTGCCTTCATTTGTCATGTCTCTTACGTTCAGGACAAATATGTTGGACTCGAGCCACTTCACAACTGGCCTTACTGTTACAGCGCAGCCCTTCGACCTGCCAGCTTATATCGATACTCCGGTGCAGGCCGAAAATCATAAACTGACAAGGCTGCGGATAATCATGAACCACAAACATACGCGCAAAAAAAGTACTTTTATCGTGGCTCTCAGGCAAACCTTGTTTCAGCGCTTGTAACAGCGCATCATCATTAGAAAAAGAGGTACTCAGCTGCCAACGCTCAGCCAACTCAGATTTTGCCTGAACCCTGTAGCTTACAAATTTGTGCTCTGGCAATAACGCTAAGCTGGTATTTAAGGCTACGGTAAATATGGGCGGAGTATAAACGATAAGCGCAATGCTCAGGGCGATGGAGAGACCCAGAGCGATCACGACTCGAAATAAAATTTTTTTCACCCTTTTAAAGCGAGTGCCTGTTTTCAACTCCTTTTTGCCGCTTTTCATTCTCATCCCTCAAACACCGAAGCTTTCCTGTCTTACCACTGATGCTATTTTTAATCCAAGTTACAGGCCGATCCCTGCCACGACTTCTAGACCCCCCAAGCTTACCGGATTATTTTACGGAGATCGTTTTGTGTAAAAATGAAGCGCAGTGCAATTCACAAAAACGAGCGTAATAAAATAATTCCGAGTGCAGCTTTTTGTGTGCCGCCAGCATGGGCATGAACTCATGAGGTGAAAGTCCGCTGTTGGAAGGTCACCGCTTAATAAGACTTTGATTATTAAACGCCAAGAACTAGCGAATGGCAAGGGCATAACTGCGAAGGGCTCTCCAAATAGAAACTATATATATCTGATTATTACGCAAATACGGCGACAGCCAGATGGCCTGCCGTCAAAAATTAGCGGCATTTAAAAATGCCGCAGCAGGCAATGTAATTAGCCTTAAATAGTGAACCTTATGACTTAAGCTTCCAATAAGCTTTGGTGTGATTATTTTTTCCCTTGATATGGCGCTGATTACGCAGGTAGTGTCGTACTTTTGTCGCTGAAGACGACTCTAGCGCAGCCCATACCGCATCGATGTTATCGAGACTGCGTAATATGCGTAACACTTCTGTGGCTTGCTCTTGTTCTGCACAAACCACTCGGTGAAGTTGAGCGCCGCGAGGCAGGCTGTCTTCAGAAAAGTAGTTCTGCTGCTCTTTGTTGGCACTTAATATAATGACCACTGGCGGTAATGCATTACTCCAATGTTCAATAATACCCGCCGCCGCAGGATATGCCGTTTCATCAGCAATAATCAGAGCTTGACCATTGGCTAAATGGGGGTGTTGGTCTTGGGTTTGTGAACGACTCATAAATACATCACCGATACTCAAGCGCTCTGCCCACTGGCTCCCCGCGCTATTGCCATGCGTATAAATATCTATCTGCCCACGGTCGGGGAAAGGGGCGGAATCACTGCTTTTCCATGATTTACGTAAGGTGTAAAGCCGCACATTTTTATTGGCTTTATATAACAGTTTTTCACGATTCTTCGTTGAAAGGTGCTTCATTAACCAAATAAACAGATGGTCAGCTATACGCTTTAAGCAATGTTTTTGAGTACTTTGTTGGACCGAATTTGCCCGCTTTTTTTGCATGCCTTTTAACACCAAAGCATAGGCATAGCCTGGGTAGTATTCTGGTAAAGGCATGTCACTTTTTACGGTCAAGCGAATGATATTGGCGGTGAGCCATTGTTTATCAAGCACTTCAAAAAACTGCTTACCATTGCCCGAAAAGTCAAGCCCCTGCTTTACAATACTCGCGTAAGCTAAATAGAGAATTCTTTCTTCTAAACTGCCCTCTATTTCAAAGGGGACAAGTATTGTGTGTTGAGCCGATTCAACTGCAAATACGATATCAAGTTGAATCCCCTCTTGGAAGATATCTTTAACCCTTGCCGATACTATTTGTTTATCCGACACATGGCTTTTAGCAATGGCTAATAACTCCTCGGGGTGGTCTTGATTAACATGGTCAATAATGTCGACTTTATGGTCAACATCGCGAATGGGGGTTGGTGACATGCTCATGAGTTTTTCGTACTTCTGCTGGACTTAAACGAGCAGAGCTTAATAAAGCTCTGCGAAAAAACGAATCATTGTGGCGAATCAATCTACATACGGTACATGGCACTCATGCCAATAGTGCGTGACTGGCCAACCGAGGCAAGCGCGCCAGCACGATAGGAAACCGCATCATCATTGGTGAGATTTTTAATGTAGGCATTAATGGTGAAGTCTCCTACTCGGTAACTCGCGCGAGCATCAAGCAGAGCATAATCACCAGCGACTGATGTCTCGGTATTTTCTAAGTCTGAGTAGTACTCTCCGACATAGGTGGCGTTGGCACCTAGAGTCCAACGTTCATCGATATACACCGTGAAACCAAGGCTCGCATTCAGTTTTGGCGCATTAGTGAGCCGATTCCCCTGATATGACTCATCATCACTGATTTCACTGTCTAGCAAACCAATCGCCGTTGTTATTTCTAGATTGTTGGTCAACCAAGTGGTGCCCTCTAGCTCTAAGCCGTAGGTATAAGATTTGCCGACATTCTCAATGGTAAAACCACTGGTTCCTGCTTGATAATTTTTGTAATCGTTATAAAACAAATTGGCATTTAATACGCTTCCACCGACAAATATACTCTTGCTGCTTAGCTCAAATGCCGATACCGTTTCACTGTCATAACTATATTCTTCGCCAAAAAAGTTAATCCCTAAACCGGAAGGGCTGTAACCTTTGCTGGCTGTTGCAGCAAGAGTGGTTGAGTCGGCCAAGTCATAGAGCAAACTCAGCTTCGGCAGATAATAGGTTTCACTGTCGTTTTGACTATTATCGCCCCCAGAAAACGCTGTAGAACTAGTCTTATCTGCGTCTTCATTTTCGACCCGTACGCCCGCCACTAGCCTGTATTTTGGCGAAAGTGAATATGTTCCCTCCCCATATAAGGCGCTGGTTGTGGTTTGATATTCGGTTGCAATAGTAAAGTTAGAGGTAGCAAGAGAAGCATCTTTATGAGAAATAAAGATCCCAACAACCCCGGTTAGCGCCGACTCGTTTTCGCTGAGTAGCAGCCGATTCTCCAAGGCATAAGTTTCATTGTTAATATCGTAGGTATTGCCTGTCGAATAGGCATCGTCATGGATATCAGAGCTACTGCGACTGATATGCAACGAGTTAGTTAGGCTATCATTGATCTGATAATCAATGTCTGCCGCAATAGAGTCCGCTTTAGAGTCTTGCAAACGCACTTCGTTAGAGCCGTTTAAGGAGAATGTCTTAGAGGCAATGCCCTCATCGGTATTACTGGCAAAGTTAGCATGCTCCCCTTGATTATTATGATAATTAAGAGTGAGCTTTGCAGACAAAGCAGGGATATGAGTAGGCAGCCACAGCAATTTTCCTCTAGCGTTAAGCTTATCTGACTCACTTAGATTCGGCGTATCATAACCATTAGTATCGTAATTTAACCAGCCTTCTCCAGTGGTAGCATCAATCACCACTCGGTAGGCCAGTTCATCTTCAAGCAAGGGCCCCGATGACATAAGGCCAAGGTTATAATTCATATTGCCATTTTTATAATTTTCAAAACCGCCTCTAAACGCGGCTTCGCGATAAAAAGTAGGGTCGTTGGTATTGATCACCAGCGCACCACCAATAGCACTAGAACCTTGACTGCTCGATTGAGGCCCTCGAAGCACTTCTAATTGTTCGATATCCCAAACAGAAACAGGGTTAAAATTATAACCAGAGAAATCTTGGGTCACACCATCCACCACGCTCACCACTCTAGCGCGAGCCCCGGTTAAATATGCGAGTCCCCCGGTGGCCGCTCCGCCGCCCGAAATACCCCGTATCGAGATATTATTAAACGAATCGGCGATAACATTAGGCGCCAATACCGCACTCTCTTTGGCTTCTTTATATTCTCCAGACTCTAAGCGCTCGCCTGAGATAAGTGTGACACCAGTGGGGACATCCTTGATGTTTTTATCTCTTTTTTCACCCGTGACCACGTATGTTTCAAGCGATACCGGTTCCGCGCTCAATATTGAAGAATATGCCATGCTGCTAACAACACACGCCAATAAGCACCGAGAATAAAACAAACTGGCTCGAATATTTCTTTGGCAATGACTCATCATAAGACTTCCTTTCCAAATAAAATGAAATAAATTAAAAATTGTAATGAATGTTTTAACTTTGCATTTAGCAAAGCTATTAAAAATGAAAATGATCTCTATTATTCAAGGCTGGTTAGTTACATTGATTATCGAGTTGAAGACGGGTATCGGGACCTTGCCTGTATAATAAAATCCATACTAAACCGACAATAATAAGAGAAATAACCGCACCCAACAGGCTTGTCATGCCATAACCAAGCTGTTTAGCCACCGCCATACTTAACCACGAGTAAACAAAGCCCAGTAGCGACGCAAAACTGGCTTGCAGGGTGAAAAATGTAGCCTTACGAGAGGTAACCGAAGCGTTGTCCATAAATATGGTTGATGAAATAACAAGCAAAGCAGGGAAACTAACGAAATGAGTAACGATGACAAGGTAAACCGTGACTTTATCGGTATAACCAAAGGCAGGTAAAATAATTAGGCACAAGCCTGCCATTTGTAAAACAAGGGCACTAATAAGTGCTTTTTGTCGACCGAGTTTCGTGATTAACGGGGCTGCCAACATAGCGGAGAACACGCCAACGATGGAGCCGAAAATTTTGATCGACGAACCTATCTCATCCAATGACCAAGCGCTATCAACAAGAATAGGATTAAGTAAAGCAAAGCCCCATGTAGACACAAAGGGATAAAGCGCTAAAACAACAAACCATGATTTATGCTTTACCATAAAGCCATTAATATCCTTGAACAGGTATTGATGATTCTCTTGGCTCACATTGTTGGTTGTATTCGGTTCTTTAAATAAGCAAACTTGAATTAATGCGAGTGCGGTTAAGCCCGCCAATACCCCAAACGAACCTTGCCATCCTAACCACGGGTAAAAGATCAGTAATAGACCGCCACCAATAATATTACCGAGCAAGTTTCCCGAAAACTGCACACTACTCGCAAACTTTCGCTCGCTCATTGAAAATAACTTACAAGATAAACCGTCGACCGAAACATCTTGTAGGCTCATAAAAAAGACATATAAGCCAATCACTCCAAGTATGCCTAAAAAGCCCTGTGAGGCATCCATGGTTCCGATGATAAGCAACAGCAAGACCATGCCAAGGTTAGAAAGAATTAACCAACTACGGTACTTTCCTTGTAACGAGAGCTTATATTTATCAATCAGCGGTGCATAAAATATCTTGCCCACCATGGGTAAAACAGCGAGGTTAAGCAACGCTAACTTGTCGAGAGGAACACCCTGCTGGCGTAAAATTGCCATGGCCGCAGAAAGTATGAAGGCAATACCAATATATTGAGTGATATATATGCTGGCGAGCATTATCCATGGGTGTTTAGTCTTAAGCATTGAATGGGACCAACTTCCTTTTGTGACATGACGGCTAATGCTGTCTTAGTGAGCAGCTAGCCTTGGGTAACACGATGCTATTCTTCCAAGGTAATCGCGTAATACGAATGTGTTGCATAAGTAACACTGTTTACATCAAGCAGGTATTATAAAAGGTAGGTCGTTGAGCGCTTTCAAATGGGGTCATGTTTCTTTTGAAAACAGACAATTTTAAGCGCTTCTCTTTAACAATAGCGCCTGTCGATATTCACTGGGGCTTAGACCAAACTCAGCTTTAAATAAGGTGGCAAGGTAGGCTTGACTTTTGATGCCGATATCATCAGCGATCTGATGGATGGGAGCATCGCCAGACAATCGTTCAAGCGCAATGTTGAGTCGTTTTTTATTTAGCCACTTGCGAAAACTGGTTCCCACCAAACCTTTAATGTCTTGCTTAATATAGGTTTGATTACTCCCCGCAAGACGAGCCAGTGAAGACAAAGTCCAATCTTGGTCAAGGTTATCTTCAACATGATTAAGCGCTTCACGCAATTGTGACATGCGAGATGACATACCGTACTGGGAGTCTTCGCGCCGTTTATGAAGAAATAAAGACAACACTTCAAAAGCTTTTGCTCTGATAAACAACTGCCTTTCTAGCCCTTTAAATTCACACTGCCACACTGACTCACAACATCTCAGAATGTCGCCAGAAATAGCGCCCAGTTCGGAGATCCTTGCTTCAGGTCTAAAGTGATGGGCAACCTCGCACACGGAACTAATGCCATACTCATGAAGCTGGGCAAGAGGCAGCATAATCGACAAGGTTTGCCAAGTAGCGTTACTAGGAAAAACTACACTACTGGTGCAAGGTTCATCGGCTAATGCAACCGCATAGTGATAATTGTAGTTATCCAGTTTTTCTTGGGGGCTATTTGGCGTACTGTACTGACACTGACCAAGTAAGGTGATGTAAAGCCCTGGCAAATAGGCATTTTCAACTATCGTATCCTCTGTAAAACAGTGGTTGATAGACCGTACCCAGCTTTGTGAATGAGCGTCCAATTCTAAGTGTTCGAATGTAGATACATTCCGAATAGAGAGATTTTCCAAAGTACAGCCCTCATATAAAGTCGTAGGTAACGCACAACAACCTTAACGGTAATAATTATCATTAGTATTTAATTACCAGATATATTGGGTTTTCGCAACTAGAATTTATACTAGGGCCAGCGCACATAATCGGCCAAGTGGCTAATATCGGCGAGTCTTCGCAGCCCATTAACTCAGCGTTTCCACCACCAAGCCCGGCTTAATCGTACTACTGTTTTACGCACAATAAATGCGCGTTTTACACAACGAAGCCTACTTGGCTAATACCGATCAGATAAGAGCAGTTGACGACCTGTTTTAAAAGTTCAAATCGGATGTCATTACTGGCGGATTTTTGTGGTTTTGTCTGGCGTTCTAATAAAAATAATAATAAAAAGACAGCCATTTTAAAATACTATTCAATCACTTCCATCGGGTAACAAGCATTACAACTCATCCAATAAGAAACAGCCAAACCTTGAAAATAGCAGCTTTTAATTTATGTTTTTACGGCGAAAAGCCACAAGAAGCAAGACTGCAAGCACAGCGATTCGAGAGAAGATTAAATACCAACTCAGAGGGAATGAAGTTAGGTTGTCAATATTTAGCTAACATCAAGCCAGCGCTTGGCGGCACCCATGCCTTTAATCCGTTGTTGCTGGTGTTGGCGCTTATAATGTCGCAGTGATTGCCCTGTCCCCACCGCGCTAGCAAAGTAGTTTTCTAAGCCAGTACTCAAAGCTAACCAGCTTTCTTCGTCAATTTGTAAGCGTTGCAGAATAGGCGCTTGCGCATCATCGATATAACCGAAAATAATAAAAAGACTAATAAAAAGACAGCCATTTTAAAATACTATTCAATCACTTCCATCAGGTAACAAGCATTACAACTCATCCAATAAGAAACAGCCAAACGTAGAAAAGAGCAGCTTTGAATTTATGTTTTTACGGCGAAAAGCCACTAAAAGCAAAGCAGCAAGCACAGCGATTCGAGAGAAGCTTAAATGCCGACTCAGAGGGAATGAAGTTAGGTTGTCAATATTTAGCCAACATCAAGCCAGCGCTTGGCGGCACCCATGCCTTTAATCCGTTGTTGCTTGTGTTGGCGCTTATAATGTCGCAGTGATTGCCCTGTCCCCACCGCGCTAGCAAAGTAGTTTTCTAAGCCAGTACTCAAAGCTAACCAGCTTTCTTCGTCAATTTGTAAGCGTTGCAGAATAGGCGCTTGCGCATCATCGATATAACCGTGTTTATCTTCTCTAATAACTCGACCAGTGAGTTCCACCAATTGCAGATAATCTTGTAGTTCAAAGGGTAAGCCTTTGAGCATGGTTTCACTGGGATTGCCAGCAAAGGGCATCAGCGCGTTAGGTTGTTGACCTTGCTTAGCTTGCCGAATACGCTGCTTAATACTGGTGTGGTCTGAGGTTTCTGACGTAGAGGCCATGTTTGAACGAATGGGGTTTAAGTCCACATAAGCCATACAAGCTGCAAGCGCAGCTTCATCTAATAGTGCTTGTGATTTAAAGCGGCCTTCCCAAAAGCGACCTGTACACTTATCTTCTTTATTTGCTTCTCGAGCAATGTGTTCATTCAAATGGCGCATAAGCCAACTTAAATCATAGAGGCGAGCGCGATACATATCCGCAGTATCTTTGATGGCTTGTAATTGAGCGTCATCAAGTCGTAAACGAACTTGAGGATTAAGGTACATTTGGGTCAGCAAGGTACCTTTGTGCAGAATGTGCCAGCGCTCTAGCACTTCATCCATCGACCACGCTTCGGCTTGCTCCTTATCAACATACAACACCACATGACTGTGATTACTCATAACAGCATAAGCACAAACATCAATAGCGAACACCGCTGCCAGTTGTAGTAAATAGTCTTCTACCCATTGACGCCGGTGCTCATAACTCTTACCAGTGTGTTGGTCTTCACCACACAAAAAAGCACGACGAACACAGCGCGAAACGCAATGATAATAAAGAGTATCCGCTAAGCTCACTTGCGATTGTCTTGAACGAGGCATAACTAAAACTCCCAAAAAACGTCTATTGACAGTTTAGATAATTAATAATGGGTTCGCTAGTTGGTATGGATGTCTCGCTTATTGTTCTTATTGTTCTTATTGTTCTTATTGTTCTTATTGTCTGGATGTTACAGCATTTCATCAATTCCATACTTTTTCCTTGACGCAGTGTATACCTATCGGTATATATGACACATGAATAAAAAAGACGAAATGTTATCAGCCGCTTTACGGTTATTTACGGCAAATGGATATGAAAATGTCGGGATCCAAAAAATCGTAGAGGCCGTGAGCGTGAAGAAACCCACACTGTACTATTATTTTGGCAGCAAACAAGGGTTACTTGTAACATTGCTAGAACAGTATTTTGACCCGTTTCTCGAAGGTCTGGCGCACAATGCGGTCTATTCTGGCGATATGACGCTCACCTTAGAGAATATTGTGAAAACATACTTCCGTTTTGCCACGAAATCACCAGATCTATATCGGTTCGCCTTATCACTGATGTATTCATCCGAACAAAGCGAAGCCCGAAAGACAATATTTCCTTTTGTTGAACAGCAATATGCGATCCTTGAAGACATCTTTCGCAATGCTGAACAGGATCATGGAAATATGCGGGGCCGCAGCACGCGTTACGCTGTGACATTTTTGGGGATGGTCAATGCCTATATCACTACAAATTTCTATGATCGTCAGATTACTTTAAATGACGAAAGAGCCCATATTGCCTGTCAGCAGTACATGTATGGGATCTTTTCATGATAAGTAAAACACTATTTAAACCGATGCTTTATTTGGGAGAAAACTGAACAAGGCATCCATTTTTTTTACCACTTTTATATACCTAACGGTACGTACTTAATAAGGAGAACAACCATGACTCATGCCTGGTATGAAGAGTCCGTGTTTTATCATATCTATCCACTCGGGTTTTGCGGAGCCCCTGAGCACAATGACTATCATTCGCAAAATAAAGAACGACTGTTTAAAATTTGTGAATGGATCCCCCATATGAAGGCATTGGGCATAAATACCGTGTATCTGGGCCCCATCTTTGAGTCAGAATCTCATGGGTACGATACCGTTAATTATTTTGAACTGGATCGTCGATTAGGTACAAACGAGACCTTAAAACAGCTTATTAAACACCTTCATCAACACGATATCCGAGTTGTGCTGGATGGCGTATTTAATCATGTCAGTCGTGATTTCTTTGCGTTTCAGGATCTTCAGCAACATCAACAACATTCAATCTTTACGGAGTGGTTTTGCGAGATCAATTTTCAGCAACGCAGTCCCTTCGGCGATCCGTTTTCCTATGAGGGTTGGAATGACCATTTCAATTTGGTCAAACTCAACGTCACCAATCCACAGGTAGAGGAACACCTCTTTAAGGCCGTACGTCTCTGGATAGAAGAGTTTGAAATTGACGGGTTGCGCTTAGATGTCGCTGACGTGTTAAATAAGCAGTTCATGAAACGCCTCGCCTCGTACACAAAAAAAATAAAGAAAGATTTTTGGTTAATGGGTGAAGTTATTCATGGTGATTACACGCAGTGGGCAAACCCAGATATGTTACATGCAACCACAAACTATGAATGTTATAAAGGACTATATTCTAGCCATAATGATCACAATTATTTTGAGATAGCCTATTCTCTGAACCGTCTTTTCAACCAAGAGCATGGCATTTACCGCGGTCTATACCTATATAATTTTGCCGATAATCATGATGTTAATCGTGTAGCCTCCACACTACATGATCCAGCGCATCTCTATCCCTTGTATATCTTGCTGTTTACTATTCCAGGAGTCCCATCACTATATTATGGGAGTGAATGGGGCTTAGAAGGAGAAAGACAACATAATAGCGACCACAACTTACGCCCAGAACTCCAATTGGAGTCCATGGGAACACAAAAGCACGCTGATTTACGAGCCGCTATTATTCATATCAGTTATCTCCGCCAACAATCTCCGGCGTTACAGCATGGGACCTACCAACAGTTGTTTGTGGCCTCGGAGCAATTTGCCTTTCTCCGGCAATATGAACAGGAAAAGATAATCGTGGTTGTGAATGCATGTCAGCAACCAGTAACAGTCCACATCCCGATCGCCGTACTAGGACAAACTGTGCTTGACCTGCTTAATCATAAGCAGTGTTTTCAGTGTCATCACGGCGAACTCTCTCTCGAAATTCCAGGATGTTGGGGACGTGTGCTCAAAGTCCTAGAATAATCGGGGGTTTAGAATTGTAACTTGGTTTCTATGGCAAAACTATGTGTGGTTTGATGCGGCGATCCCTAGCTGTACTTCTAGACACTTGGTTAAGTACTGGAATGGGTGTCTCCGTATCACAATTCGAGAGAAGCTTAAATACCAACTCAGAGGGAATGAAGTTAGGTTGTCAATATTTAGCCAACATCAAGCCAGCGCTTGGCGGCACCCATGCCTTTAATCCGTTATTGCTGGTGTTGGCGCTTATAATGTCGCAGTGATTGCCCTACCCCCACTACGCTAGCAAAGGGATTTTGTCCAACGAGTTAGTGTGGGTGTCTCAATAATTACAGTTGTATCAATAATTGTACTCTTCACACCACCTTTATTTACTTATCTATCAATTACTGTAGAGTGTCTTAAATTCTCTATAAAAATAGCCAATTATATAAAGGGTAGCCCGTGTCTTCACCAACTAGAGTTCATGACAAAGTTATACACATTGTTGAAAAATCGATGTCGATCGACCAATTAATTATGATTATGTATAACTCTCCGAATCAACTGGTTTATGACCACTTCAAGATGGTTAACGCCCACCTAAAAAACGATAAGGTGCAAGTTGGCCAAATTGTGTTGCTATCCCCTGCCAATAGTAATCAATGTACGCAAGAAGAAGCTGACTTTTTAGAAATTGCGCACGCAGTTGATAAAACGCTATTAATGCTCGATAGTTCAGAACGAAAAATATTAGCCAAGAGATATGACTTTTTGTCGAATGTAGCAAGCTACAATGGCTTACTATTAGGCGTGAGCAATACCACATGGAATGCACACACTAACCAAGTAAAAGCTATATTAAAAGACTTAGAGCGTTCTTACGTGAGTAGCTATAACTCAACCGGTAACTTAAATAGCCAAGGTTTCTTTGCTAAAAGAAAAGTGCATTTTCAAAGGCTAAACACTGCTCTAAATCGGTTTGGACAACCAACACTCGGTCGTCATATAGTCGCTGGAGATATTCGTAGTAACTTAGGCTTAAGTAGTAAAAGTATTGTCCATCAGTGGCGTAAACAGCCCGGAAACGCAACCACTATTCCTAACTTTGCAAGAAACTATAAAACAGTTGCCAAAATGGCTCGTCACCTAAAACGTGTTGGCTACGTAGGAATTGCCTTAACCGGAGTTGATGCCGTTTCTAACATACAAAAAGCTTGCTCGCTTGCTAATGAGGCAACGTGCACTAAAGCTAAATATAAAAATACAATGAAAGCGGCAGGCAGTATTGCAGGGGGAGCCACAGGCGGAGCTATTAGTATCTGGGCTACTTGTTCTTTAGTTTTTGGTTTGCCATCAGGAGGAACAAGCTTTTTTTGGTGTTCTGTTGTTGCAGGTGCTGCTGGTGGTTATGCCAGTGGCAAAATAGCAGGTAACAAAGCCGAATCATTCGGCGAAGAATTATATAAATGGAATGGAATTAAGTAAATTATGAGTGAAATTACCCTTTTATCAAAAATTTCGCTTATTTGTTTTATGGCTGGCTGTTTTGGTGTTTTTTTCTGGCTTGGGTTGGTAGCCTACTTGAAGTCAAAATGGCTGATATATTTAGAAGATGAACTTGATGATGGAGTAAGATTTTACTCTTTAAACATGTTTTTCTCGGGTCAAGGCGTTTTACAATACGCCACTGTATTTTTAAGCTCTTTCCATGCGAAACGTTATGGGATGCTAGAAAAAAGAGACCATGTTCCAAAGCATATTCGTAATCTATTTGTTTTTGCTTTTTGTTGGTTCATGTTGAGTTTCGCTTTAATGGTGGCTGGCGGCGTAATTATGGAAATCTATGACATTTGAGGTCAGGCCGTCCACAATAAAGTAATAACATTGTAAAAACTTGCTGGCTCTAACTTGACCCAGCGGGAATGAACCTATGTGTCTTGCTATTTGCTTATCTTGCCAATGAACGTTTACCGATTACCTCGCTTATTAATGTTTGTTGAAAGTCTTTCCACCACATTTGGTGAACAGCCATATAAGCTCTAGCCAAGGTGCGACATATGAGCGCTCCATCACTGGCGCTTCTTGAGGAAGCAACCGGCTTAAAACGCTTGGGAGATCCACACTCATGAACGGTGAGCGTGAGCATCTGCGGCTCACGCAGCCAAGGCTTTAAACTGCCTTAAATAAGCGGCTCAGCAAGGCGGTAAATTCCGTTCGTGCGGCTTGTTGTTGAGGATGTTGAAAATCGCAGATCACTGGTTTTCCAGCTACATAGACATGACGGATCAGGTTTTCATTACAGGCAAATAGCCAGCGATTGAGGATATCCTGGGGCTTGCTGGCGGCAATAAATGGATGCTGATGATCGAGCACCATAAAGTCGGCGCGATGACCTTTGGCCAAACCCAATTGTACCTGCGTCGCTTGGTTGCCTCCCAAACGAGCTTGCTCGAATAAAAAGTCGCCAACATGGTTTTGACTCTGGCTATACAGCCGATTACGTTGCTGGTCACGCAGTCGTTGGCCGTATTCCAAGCTGCGTAATTCTTCCACCAGTGACAGGCTTACATGGCTGTCGGAGCCGATGCCCCAACGTCCCTGCGTCCGTATATAGTCAGCGGCGGGGAAGATTCCATCGCCTAAATTCGCCTCGGTACTGGGGCATAAACCCGCCACCGCCTGGCTGCGTGCCAGCGTGAGCATTTCCTGCTCGGTTAAATGGGTGGCATGCACCAAACACCAACGTTCATCTAAGCCAATTTCGTTGGCCAGCCATTGTACCGGACGCTGACCACTCCAAGCCAAACAGTCTGCGACTTCTTTTTGTTGTTCTGCAATATGAATATGGATCGGCATGGGGCTGCGAAGCGCTGCCATCACCTGCTTGATTTGCTCGGGACTGACCGCTCTCAGTGAATGAAAGCAGATCCCCAACTGATGTAAGGGCTTGCCCGCAATCGACTGCTCACAAGCTTGATGTAGCGCTAAGTATTGTTCGCTGCTATTAATAAAACGGGCTTGCCCTGCATTGGGTACTTGACCGCCAAATCCAGAATAACTATATAACACGGGCAATAGGGTTAAACCGACACCTGCGGTATCGGCGGCGTCAAGCAGCTGTTGGCTGATCTCGTTAAGCTGTGCATAAGCCTGACCATTTTGCTGATGATGCAAATAATTAAACTCTGCCACCTGGCTGTAACCCGCCTTGAGCAAATCAATGTATAACTGGGTGGCAATGATCCGCACATCATCCGGGCTCAACTGACCAACCATGCGATACATCAGCTCACGCCAACTCCAAAAACTATCGTTTGCCTTAAGGCTCACCTCGGCCATCCCGGCCATCGCCCGCTGAAAGGCGTGCGAGTGAAGATTAGCAAGCGTAGGTAAGGTTGGTCCACTCAGGACCGTGGCATCTTGGGCATGACTATTTTGGACAATCCGCAGGATCACTCCGTCAAGTACCTCAATACGAACATTTTGCGCCCAACCTTGTTGGAGCAAGGCCTGCTCGGCAAAATAAACTTGGCTGCTCATAGCCTTCTCTCGCAATTCATTGGATGAATTCAGTGTAATAGAAGCCATATTGTATATACAAGATAATTTTTTTACGATCCCTATACTGTGATGACAGCGCATTACTGGGTATAATCCAAACATTCGTTCCGCTATCGCTTATGACACAGGACCCCCTATGGTAGAGACCGCCAGCAGCATCATGCACAGCCTATCTCAATCAATTGAAGATTCTCCAGCGCCAATTTATGCTCGGGTAAAACAGGCCATTTGCCACAAAATAAGTAGCGGAGAGTGGCAGGCCGACCAGCGGGTGCCTTCAGAATCAGAGATGGTGAAGGCGCTCAATATCAGCCGCATGACGGTTAATCGCGCCCTACGAGAACTGACCGATGAAGGCATCCTGATTCGCCAACAAGGGGTTGGCACTTTTGTCGCGCAAAAAAAAGCCCATTCGGCGCTGTTCGAAGTACACAATATTGCTGATGAAATTGCCGCTCGCGGACACCAGCACCGTGCTCAATTAATCGAAATCACCCGTACCAAAGCCACCATGGAAGAGGCGATGAATCTAGGGGTGAGAACCAGTCACAGCATTTTTAGAGCGACTATTTTACACTTCGAAAATGAGCTACCGATCCAACTAGAAGAACGAGTGGTAAACGCCAGCCTTGCGCCTGATTACGATAAACAAGATTTTCAATTGAATACCACCTATGACTACCTGATGAAGGTCGCCCCCATGACTGAGGGTGAACATTTGGTTGAGGCGGTGATGGCCAGCGCTGAAGAGTGTCAGTTATTGCAAATCGACCCCAGCGAACCCTGCTTGCAAATTAAGCGTCGCACTTGGTCCAAGGAACAATTGGTGACCACTGCTCGCTTATTATCTCCCAGCTCAAGATTCCAACTATTTGGTCACTTTCATCGCTAGATGAGCACTGAGCTTTAGGGGATTTTTCAAGACATTTTTATCGTATGTGCGGATTATTGCTGAGTGAAACCAGCAAGTCCCACTCACGACGCATTGCAAAGACCAAACAATAAGCGCATTGCAGCAAAAGCTTACCGCAGTATTAATGAGTGATTTCCCTAGCATTTCCTCAAAAATTGATGCACATGGCGAGCTTTCATCCAGATAACTTTGCCTCACTCCCGCACAAGTGGCCCACCATATTGACCCGATTAGGTTTACTCGCATCGGTTTTTCCACAGAAAATACTTGCGCTGAATCACATTTGATTTTATTGTTTAGCTAACTTGTATATACATGTTAAGCCAAGCGGCGGAAATCATGTTCATAATTAATATGAGTTGAGCAAGCAAAACCACTTCGATCGTGATACTAGCCCTGTGCAGTCATTACGATCAAACTGGCAATTACAACGACTAAACTAAGATAAGCGTTATAGCGAAGTTGAATTGCCACTGCGCTGGTTCACCTCATCAAACAGCAAACATTGCGGAGCAGATAATTCATGTTTGAATTTACAATCGTACCAGGAAAAATCAGTCTTAATCAGTTGCGCCAAATCAGCCGCCGTAGTGTTCAATTATCCCTCGATCCAAACGCGATTGCCGGCATCGATGCCAGCACTCAGGTCGTAAACGATGTCATCGCCGAAGACCGCACCGTATACGGGATTAACACCGGTTTTGGTTTGTTGGCCAATACCCGCATTGCCGCTGACGATCTGGAAGAATTACAACGCAGCATCGTGTTATCTCACGCGGCTGGTATTGGCGAGCTGATGAGTGATGCTACGGTAAAAATGGTGATGGCGCTGAAGGTAAACAGTCTGGCTCGCGGCTTCTCGGGGATCCGCTTCAGTGTCATTGAAGCTTTGCTCACCCTGATTAATAAACAGGTATACCCCTGTATTCCACAGAAAGGTTCGGTGGGCGCTTCCGGTGATTTGGCCCCGCTGGCCCATATGAGCGCGGTACTGCTTGGCGAAGGTCAGGCTCGCTACAAGGGGGAAATCATTTCTGGACAAGCCGCGCTTGCCATCGCGGGTTTAGCGCCAATTACTCTCGCGCCCAAAGAAGGCTTGGCCTTGCTCAACGGCACTCAGGCCTCCACCGCCTTTGCTTTGGAAGGCCTATTCCATGCCGAAGATTTGTACGCTTCAGCAATTGTCTGCGGTTCTCTATCGGTAGAAGCAGCGCTCGGCAGCCGCCGTCCCTTTGATGCGCGAGTCCATGAAGTGCGCGGTCATCAAACACAAATCGACGCTGCTGCCGCTTATCGTCATTTGCTTGGTGAGAGTAGTGACTTAGGCGAATCACACGTGGGCTGCGAAAAAGTACAAGATCCCTACTCGCTGCGTTGCCAACCCCAGGTAATGGGCGCATGTTTAGATCAGATCCGCAATTCTGCCAACACCCTGTTAGTGGAAGCTAACGCAGTCTCCGACAATCCCTTAGTGTTTGCAGCCGAAGGCGATATTATTTCCGGCGGTAACTTCCATGCCGAACCGGTGGCCTTTGCCGCCGATAACCTAGCACTGGCAATTGCCGAAATAGGCAGTTTATCGGAGCGGCGGATGGCGCTGCTCATCGACAGCAGCCTCAGCAAACTGCCGCCATTTTTGGTAGATAACGGTGGGGTAAACTCCGGTTTTATGATTGCGCAGGTGACCGCTGCCGCCCTGGCCAGCGAAAACAAAAGCTTTGCTCATCCGGCGTCAGTAGACAGCCTCCCCACTTCGGCCAACCAAGAAGACCATGTCTCCATGGCCACCTTTGCGGCACGCCGCTTAAAAGATATGTCAGAGAATACCCGTGGGATCTTAGCCGTAGAGATGCTCTCCGCGGCGCAAGGTTTAGATTTTAGATCGCCTCTGAAGTCGACCGAGCGACTGGAGCAAGCCAAAGCCGAGCTTCGCGCCCGAGTACCGTTTTACGATAAAGATCGCTACTTCGCAGCAGATATCGAAAAAGCCAACCAGCTGCTTGCCGAAGCACTCCATAACGAGCAAATGCCGCAGGGTTTATTACCCAGCCAACACGAAATGAAGGCATAAGCCTGGGTTCGGCGGCAAGCCTTAATCGCTCACCGTCGGTATTTACCGTAGCGCCACAGCTGCAAACCAGCCGTGGCCTGACCGTTTTAATCATCAAACAAGAAACGAGGCGCAGATGAGTCAAGCCATCAAATTTGATTCTCTTTGGTACGGTTTCCACCTCGCCAGCATGCAAGGTGGCCACTATCAAAGCATCGAAAACGCAGCTATTGGCGTCAACCAACAACACATCGTCTGGATTGGTGAATATGCAGCGCTCCCCGCTTATCAGGCTGAACAGGAACATGATTTGGGCGGCGGTTGGGTGACCCCCGGTTTAATTGATTGCCACACTCACCTTATTTTTGGTGGCAATCGCGCTAGCGAATTTGAGCAACGCCTCAATGGCATCAGCTATCAACAAATCGCCAAGGCAGGCGGTGGCATCGCCGCTTCGGTAAGAGACACTCGGGCGGCCAGTCAACAACAGCTGGCCGACTCCGCCAAACGCCGCTTAAGCGCGCTGCTAAAAGATGGCGTGACCACGGTAGAAATAAAATCGGGTTATGGCCTCACAAGCACTGATGAAGCCAAAATGCTGCAAGTGGCTCGCGATTTAGCCAAAGATTTTCCAGTGGATGTTCAAACCACTTGCCTCGCCGCGCATGCCCTGCCACCAGAATTTGAGGGCCGCGCCGACGACTACATCGACTATTTGTGTGAACAACTACTGCCACAAATCGCCCATTTAGGCTTGGCCGATGCAGTGGATGCCTTTTGTGAAGGCATTGCTTTTAGTCCCGCACAAGTGGAGCGCTACTTTAAGGTCGCGCAATCTTTAGGACTACCGGTAAAATTACACGCTGAGCAGTTGTCGGCGCTTGGTGGCAGTTCTTTAGCTGCTCGCTACCAAGCGCTGTCGGCTGACCATTTGGAATATTTAACCGAGCAAGATGTTGCCGCCATGGCGCAATCGGGCACCGTCGCGGTGTTATTGCCCGGCGCCTTCTTCTGCTTGAAAGAAAGCCAAAAGCCACCAATTGCGCTATTACGCCAGTACGGAGTGCCGATGGCGATTGCCAGCGATGCCAATCCCGGCACCTCACCAGTACTCTCGCTGCGGCTGATGATGAACATGGCCTGTACCCTGTTTGGTTTAACGCCCGAAGAAGCACTGGCAGGCACCACCATTCACGCCGCCAAAGCTTTGGGTTTGGCCAAGACTCATGGCCAACTCAGCCTTGGCAAAATCGCCGATTTTGTCTGTTGGGACATCGACAGCCCAGGGGAGCTTAGTTATTGGCTGGGTGGGGATTTGTTAAAGGCTCGGGTCAAAGCAGGAGAACTCACAGATGTTTAAGTGCGAGAAACCATTTCAGTTTCATCAGGGCAATAACCCACTCCTGGTCAGCATGCCACATAGTGGCCTGCAATTATTGCCCGGGATGCAAGCGCGCCTGAGCGAATCGGCCAGGCACTTGCCGGATACCGACTGGTATTTGCCTCAGTTATACGAGTTCTTAAGCGAGTTGGATGTATCCATCATCAGCGCCAACTATTCACGCTATGTAGTGGATTTAAATCGCCCGCAGGATGACCAAGCACTTTATGCCAGTAAAACCACCGGGTTATTTCCGGAGATATTATTTGATGAACGCCCGGTTTTTTTAACCGACAAGCAGCATAGCGCCGCTTTAAAAGCACAGATTAAGACTGAAATTTGGCGGCCCTATCACCAACAGATTGCCAGCGAACTGGCGCGGCTGAAAGCCCGGTTTGGTTATGCCATCTTATTTGACGCGCATAGCATTGCCGCACAGGTGCCGATGTTATTTGCAGGAAAACTGCCCGATTTCAACTTCGGCAACAATGACGGCCTCGCCTGCGCGCCTGGCTTACTCACTGACTTAGAAAACATTGTGGCTACCAGCCGCTATAGCCATGTTTGTAATGGGCGCTTTAAGGGCGGCTACATCACCCGCCATTTTGGCCAGCCCCAACACAACATTCACGCGATTCAGCTCGAGCTCTCACAAGATACTTATCTAGCTGGATCTTCAAACAATTATCAGCTGGATAGCGGCAAAACTGAGCCACTCAAGCCGTTGTTACAGCAGCTCATCAGCTGCTTATTAGCGCCCGGCAAAGCAGCATACTTAAAGAATACAAACGAGGTTTAAAATGACTGAGCAAAGTTTCAAGGACATGATCTTAGAAGGTATCCCGAAGATCTTACCGGCCAAAAGAGCCAGAAATGAGAACTTAAGCCATGCGCCAAAAAGAAAAGATATTCTCACTAAGACCGAGAAAAAATTAGCCATTAAAAATGCCCTAAGATACTTTCCCGAAGCGCATCATCAGGAACTTGCTGAAGATTTTTATCAGGAGCTGGAAACCTACGGCCGCATTTACATGTATCGTTTCATGCCGAACTATCAGATTTCGGCAAGGTCTATCGATGAGTACCCGCACCAATCCAAGCAGGCCGCTGCCATTATGCTGATGCTGAGCAACAATCTAGATCATGCGATTGCCCAGCATCCTGAAGAACTGATTACCTATGGTGGCAACGGTTCGGTGTTCTCGAATTGGATCCAGTATCGCCTTACCATGAAGTACCTCGCAGAGATGAGCGATGAACAAACCTTAGTGTTGTATTCGGGTCATCCTATGGGTTTATATCCGTCACACAAAGACGCACCTCGGGTGGTGGTGACCAATGGCATGATGATCCCCAACTATTCAAAGCCCGATGATTGGGAAAAATTTAACGCACTGGGGGTGACTCAATATGGTCAGATGACAGCGGGTTCATTCATGTATATCGGACCACAAGGGATTGTGCATGGCACCACACTGACCGTTTTAAATGCCACCCGAATGAAACCGGATCGCGATCCATCCAAACTACCGATATTTGTCACCTCTGGGCTGGGCGGAATGAGTGGCGCCCAACCCAAAGCAGCAGTCATCGCCAAAACCATCGGTATCGTGGCCGAGGTGAATCCTAAAGCGGCTTATAAACGCCATCAACAAGGCTGGGTTGATGAAATCTATGAAGATATCGAGCAACTCATGGCCCGAGTGAAACTCGCGCTGGAGCAAGGCAAGCCAGTCTCCTTGGCTTATCTTGGCAACATCGTTGACCTTTGGGAAAGGTTTGCTCAGGAAGATATTCAAGTGGATCTCGGCTCCGATCAAACCTCGCTGCATAATCCCTGGGCGGGTGGCTACTACCCGGTTGGTTACAGCTTTGAGGAGTCCAATGAGATGATGGCCAATCAAGCTGAAAAATTCAAAGCTGCGGTGCAACACTCCCTGAAAAGGCATGTTGAAGCGATTAACCAGCTCACCGCCAAGGGCATGTATTTCTTTGATTATGGGAATGCCTTTCTGCTCGAAGCGAGTCGCGCCGGGGCCGATATTATGCAAGCCGACGGCTCTTTTAAATATCCTTCCTACGTACAGGATATTATGGGACCGATTTGTTTTGATTATGGTTTTGGACCGTTTCGCTGGGTATGCGCCTCGTCCAGTGAACAGGATCTGGATGTTACCGACCAAATTGCCGCTGAAGTACTGGAAGCCATGTATCTGGAGGCACCAAAAGAAATTAAACAACAGATTGCCGATAACCTGCTTTGGATCCGAGAAGCCAAGGAAAACAAATTGGTGGTGGGCTCTCAAGCTAGAATTTTATATGCCGATGCCGAAGGACGGATCAAGATTGCGGATGCATTTAATCAGGCCATCAAGTCGGGCAGACTATCTGCACCAGTGATCCTGGGTCGCGATCATCATGATGTATCCGGCACCGACTCACCTTATCGAGAAACCTCAAATATCTACGACGGTTCTAGATTTACCGCCGATATGGCGATCCACAATGTGATTGGAGATTCGTTCCGCGGGGCAACCTGGGTCAGTATTCACAATGGCGGTGGCGTTGGCTGGGGCGAAGTAACCAATGGAGGTTTCGGGATGATGCTGGACGGCTCAGATGATTGTGCCAGACGCTTAAAGTCGATGCTGCATTGGGATGTAAATAACGGCATATCAAGAAGAAACTGGGCCCGAAATGAAGGCGCTGTGTTTGCCATCAAACGAGCCATGGCTGCCGAGCCGCGACTAAAAGTCACCATCCCCTCGGTGGCAGATGACGCGCTAATTGATCAATTAATTCAATAACTAAGCGGTACAGGCCTTGAGTGAGCATACACTCACTCAAGGCTTTGTTTGCGGATACTCGATGGATTGGAAATCGACAGGCCAGCTCAGAATGAAGCAAATTCATCAACAACTCCGTCCCCAACCCATTCCCCACATTCTCGCTCTCTATGCCACTCTTACTCACAAATTCTCACGATCGGGGAACTTATATCTGCAGCATTGCCATACCAATCAAGTTGGTGTTTCAATTCATCATGATGTGTTTAAATTTCTTTTCCCAGCTAATGCCGATGTGATTCAGTATATGATCCGCTGATTGCATAGAATAAATCTGCCGAGCACCAGGCATGAAGTGCTGTCACCATTGGCTCTAATTACAACACACATAACGCGGTCGTGCAGATCCAGGCTAGCAAGAATGAACAGATAGTTAGCCTGGTATAAATAGGCATATACAAGCACTCATTTACCCGAGTCATTAGGCCGAACCGAGGCCTCTGTCATATGCACAGGAAACCCTTAAGGCAAAGACAAGATAATAACAACGCCCCCACAAAGTATTGAGCAAAAATAACTCACGACCAGAAAAAATATCTCGTCCTCACTCGTAAAACCTTCAAGAAACCGACCTGAAAGCACTAAATAGGTGCGCTTCCACCCCAAACTGGTGCAGCAACACCTGAAATGGGCGATACATCGATGCATCTTACTTGGCTGACGCTGTATTCATGAATGCTTATCACTTGGCATATAGATTGCTACTTATTGACTAATCTTGGTTGTATATACATATATATAACTCACATCAAGCTTCGTCTTCGCGTCGCTAACAAATTGAATGTAAAATGGAGAGTGCAATGAGTCAGCTGGTCAAGTCGAGTACTTCACCAAGCTTGGTTTGGGCAAGATTGCTTGGACTAAGTAGTGTCGGTATCTTTATGTTTTTTATTCCAATCACGGTTGCTGGAAAACAAAGCATTCCTTTAGACCATATTGTCGCCTGGTTAAAAACAAGCCTTGGTGCTGGAACCGCTTGGTATGCGATGGCCATGATTTTGGCTGGTGCCATTTACCCAATCATCAGTAATGAATGGCGTAAAAGCTTCTCCAATAAAGTTTTTCTTGCGTTGAAATGGCTCGGTGTTATCGCAGCTATTCTCGCCATCAGTCAATCGGGGCCAGCGTTTTTACAAACTCCCGATATGCTGCCGTTTTTATTCAATAAACTGGTCATATCGGTCGGTTTAATCGTACCGGTTGGCTCAGTATTTCTTGCGTTTTTAGTCAGTTACGGTCTATTAGAAAGTATTGGCATCATTTTACAAAAATTAATGCAGCCCATTTGGCGCACTCCGGGGCGCTCTGCAATTGATGCAGTCGCCTCTTTCGTCGGCAGCTATTCCATCGGTTTACTGATCACCAACCGAGTCTACCTCTCTGGTCACTACTCGGCACGCGAAGCGGCGATTATCGCAACCGGCTTTTCAACGGTTTCTGCGACCTTTATGATTATCGTTGCAAAAACTTTAGATTTAATGGCGATTTGGAATCTTTACTTTTGGTTAACACTGTTGATTACTTTCATCGTCACCGCAATCACAGTCCGCCTCCCCCCATTAACAACAATCAATAACCACGCTAACCATCGAGAGCCAAATTGCGAGCCAGGAAATAGACTCGCGAGTGCTCTTAAAAACGGCTTGGATGTCGCAGAACAAGCACAACCACTTGGCAAAAGTATTTTGGTCAATCTAAAAGATGGCTTACTGATGACGATTAGCATTTTGCCCTCAATTATGTCAGTCGGCTTAATCGGTTTATTGCTCGCCAAATACACGCCGCTGTTTGATTGGATTGGTTACCTGTTCTATCCGGTAATTTGGATATTTAATATCGATAATGCGATGGCGCTCTCTAAGGCCAGTGCCTCTGGGTTAGCCGAAATGTTTTTACCCGCTTTGTTGATGAAAGATGCCGATTTGGTTGCTCGCTTTTCAGCAGGAGTGGTTGCGATTTCATCCATCCTATTTTTCTCGGCATCCATCCCATGTATTCTTTCAACCAAAATCCCCTTAAGTGTTGCTAAATTAGTGGTGATTTGGTTTATTCGCACACTTTTAAGCTTGCTACTTGCGGTACCCACAGCACTCGTGCTTTTTAGTTAATCAATCACAAGCTCATAATCATTTGCTTATGAGCTTGTTCACCCTTGCTGACGACGGCGATTCCATCAGCCCCAAGCAAGCACTGACTATCTACGGCTTACCGTCTTGATATCACTAATCCAGACTTTTTGCTGTCTAGCAATCGCCTGCCAATCATAAAACTTAAGCTCAAAAACTTAAGCTCAAAAACTTAAGCTCAAAAACTCAAGCTCAAAAACTCAAGCTCAAAAACTAAGACATTCACGCACTCGCGCAGATGTTTCGCTTGCTATAATGCTGGCCTAAACCTTAACGCTTAAGCCATCATCCATGGACTTATTTTTACTCCTGACAGTCGTACTTGCCTGCCTGCTACTATGCTTTCCGCTGATCTTGCATCGGGTCTATCGCGCACCACGGATCATCGAACAATCGACCCCCGCAGCGCTGGGGATGAACTTCTCAGAGCAATGGCTCAGCAGCGTAAACGGTAAACAACTGTTTTCCTGGTTTCTGCCCGCCAACAACAGTCGATGTACTCTGGTCATCGTGCATGGTTGGGGGGCAAACGCCGAAATGATGCTACCACTGGCGCAACCCTTCTACGCTGCCGGAATGGATGTGCTACTTTATGATGCGCGCAATCATGGTCGCAGTGACCGAGACAGTTTTTCCTCACTGCCGCGCTTTGCTGAAGATCTTGGCTGCGCACTTGATTGGCTTCAACAGCGCTCCCCTGGCCATCAACTGGTGGTCCTAGGCCATTCGCTTGGCGCGGCGGCAGCTATTCTGAGTGCTTCCCGGCGCCATGACATCGATTTGGTAATAGGCCTGTCGGGCTTTGCACATCCCAACCTGCTAATGAAGCGCCATTTAGACAAACCCTGGTTGCCTCGCTTCATGCGTACGCAGATCTTAAACTACATTCAACATGTGATAGGATTTCGTTTCGAAGATATTGCCCCGATGAACCGAATCAGCGAGCTTCGCTGTCCAGTATTACTGGCCCACGGCACGGAAGATAAGGTGGTCCCGATCAGCGATATGCAACTGATTCAACAGAATGCTACAGACAAACAGTCGGTGACAATTATGGCTGTTGAAGGGGCACAACATGACTCCATTGAACACTTCCACGATCAGTCCGACAAATTATTAGCCTTTATTCAGCAAAAACTTAGCATCACGCCTCTATCTTCAAAACATCGCGAGTGAACAGTAAGCCACTAGTCTTCCCCTAGAATAATCAAAGTACTGGCAGGTTCAGATGAAGCCAAGCTTGCTTCATCGTTGAACCCCAAGTGGTCAGTAGACACCAACTTTAACCACAAGCCATACTGGGTATGTCATTCCATTTTATGAGCAAATTGTGCTTACCAAATTTTGTCGAGGTCTTTGGCATATAACAAAATAGCCGCTTGGTATTCTTGAATGGATCCACTATTTGTGGTTGAAACCAAGAGCTCAAGCAGCAATGAAATGGCCTCCTTGTGGCGACCCACATTATACAAACACATGGCATAAAAAGGCTGAGCTTCAATTGACTCAGGATATTCATTCATAACTTGCTCAAAGTAAAGTAAAGCTTCGGCATAAGCACCGAGACTTCTATAAGTACTTGCGAGACCAAATAAGCAATCAAAGCATTCGGATGCAGAAAGTGGACCCAATAAGGCTAATTTATAATGCCGAATTGCCGCTTGTTCTTTGCCTTGATTGTCGTACGACCATGCAATTTGCAAGTGAGCTTTGGCCGCGAATGTCCGATCCTTAAGCAAACTTTCGAGCAAAGATCGAGATTCTTGGTACAGACCGTCCTTACGCAAAGCAATAGCCCGATTGATTACTGTTTCCATAAATACTTAAACACTTATAAGTTATCAAACAATGGCGCATAACAGACTCTGTTTGCGACCTTTGTTTTATACAAAAAGCCCCCTTACTACATACAATGCTGTAAGGGTGACAGCTTTAGCTAAATACAGGTTCATCATCATGTAATTTTAGCCACGCGGCTTTGTCGGTCGTGTACACTTGAATTTGCGGTGCCAGCGCTTCTGAATAGTGATCAATTGAGCCGAGAGGCAGCACAAAGTCTTCTGGGAAATGCTTACCATTAACCAAATATGCTGAACAACCGCAATTAGAACAAAATGCCTTACTGGATGACTCTGTGGCATTATATTTAGCGATATATTCATGACCTTTAATCACTTCGAACTGTGCCTGAGGCACAACAATCCATGTACTGTAATCAGAGCCCTGCAATTTCCGACAACTATTACAATGACATTTGACCACCGTTTTAATCGGTAATTCAAACGCCCATTGTACTGAATTACAATGACAACTACCGTTGATTTGACGCATTCAATACTCCAAAGTTTGTAAGCAGATATATTCAGGAAAAATACTTTCGAGAAGCGGTGATCAATTAAAGCACAAAACCACAATAGGGCAACGGCAAGAAGATCTCTCAATCTCAAACATCTTCGGTGGCCAATAAATCATATTCGCTTACCAGACAAACCTTCGGGACAAGATCGACGCATACAGTCCTGCAACCAGGCTAAAAACTGAGCCTCATCTTCTACAAGTTCATTGCGACAACTAAGTAAAATATAGTGATGCCCTGACAAGATAAAACCCAAAGGAGCAATTAAACGACCGCAAGCTAAATCATCGGCCACTAACGGATAAGAGCCCATTGCAGCCCCAAGACCATCTGCAGCAGCTTGCAAGCAAAAATAAAAATGTTCGAAGGTCTTTTCAAACGGATGTACTGGCAGTACATGGCAAGAGTGTTGTGACCAATCCTGCCATGCACTGGCTCTCGTTTCGGAGTGTAATAAAGTCATCTTGGTAAGATCTGCTTGAACTTTATCCCAGTAAGCCGCAGACATCACCGGCCCAACCCATTCCTCGACTAAGGGGTGAACACCATAATCTTCGGGGATATCAAAATCATCACGCCGGATCGCCATCGATAGGCCATTCTCATTTAAGGCAATAGCACCACCAGCGGTAGAGAGCCGGACATCAATCCCTGAGCTTTGGTGAAACTGCGATAGCCTCGGCATTAACCAACGCATGGTTAAGGTTGGCTCACAGGACACTTCAAGATGATGCTCATCCATACTAATCACTTGCTTGGCACCATTGTCAAGCGCATCAAACGCCACATCAGTATAGTGTTTCAGAACTTTTCCTTGCGCTGTTAGCTGCATTCGTCGCCCTTGCTTGATAAATAAAGGCTTTTGTAAATGCTGTTCCAACACTTTGATCTGTTTACTAATGGCACCATGGGTTAAGTAGAGTTTTTTAGCGGCTTCACTATAACTGCTCGACTGAGCGGCGATATGAAAAACATGAAACGCCTTTAAATGCCTCATGAGTGAGTATTTCTCACAGTTGTTGTGACGTATTTTCGATTATATATAAACTAAAAATAGATACAATAAATTCAAATCCTCAACCTATCAGGGAAGTTATGGAGTTTTTGAGTTTAGCAGTTTTTGGTTTTCTTATTGTTGTTAGTCCCGGTTCTGACTTTGTTTTAGTGCTTAAAAACAGCATGGCTAAGGGCCGAACTGCTGGCATGCTCACCGCGCTTGGCATAGCGCTCAGTATCTGCGTACATAGCAGCTATTCTATATTCGGGATTAGTCACCTAATCTCACAAAATATTTTTCTGTTTAACGCCATCAAATATATAGGCGCGCTCTATCTTATCTACTTAGGGATCTGTGGCTTATTCGCTTCAAAAACCCAAATCAGTGAGCAACATGCAAAACAACCCCATCAAACTGCTGGCAAATATGTGATGCAGGGGTTTTTATGTAACTTACTAAACCCAAAAACGATGCTGTTTTTTCTCAGTGTATTTAGCCAACTGCTCACTACAGACAACAGTACACTCAGCTTCGTTATCGTCTATGGCTTATACATTGCCCTGCTCCATGGGATTTGGTTTAGCTTGCTGTCGTTTGTTGTCACCAGCAAAGGGAGCTCAAATATTTTTCAACGCTTTGGGCAGCGGATCAATCAACTGTGCGGTGCTGGCTTAGTTTCTTTTGGCGCTGCACTGTTAGCCAGTAAACAGTTGTAACCGCATATTTTAGCAACAGGATAACAAAAAAACTTGTCTCATTTACTCTCTCGAGGGCGATTTGAATGCAAGCTAAAAAACTTGAATAATCACCAGCAGTATCCACTGGGTGAGTCGAATATCGACCACCCAGTGCTACTTTATAAAGCAACAAAGTCAAATTATTTTCGCCGGATGCTGCAAGCAATCGGCTATTTTACGCCAAAAAGATCGGCCTTAATGATATACAAGTGGTTGTGATCAACCGTGTTGGCATCGAGATGTTTTTGTTCTAACTTCCCCTTCGTTGACCAAGTAGCGAAGTCATCATCATTCAGCACCCCCAGATGCTGTTGATCAATCACCCACAAGCCTTCCATCTTGTCGTGTGGATAGGCAACGGCTTGTACCATATCCACCACCAAGGTTTTCGTCACCGGCTTAATCCCGTGCTTAGCCAGGCCATCCCAGCCATATTTAACGCTGTACTGCTCCAGCGTTAGACCGTCAATCAGTAATCCAAGGCTGGGATCGCGGGTCACTGAAGCCGATAAAAGCACTTGAGAAAGCGGCGTCCCGCTGTGAAGATCGATGCGATACACTTGTTTCTGCACTTTGGGGTTGGCTTTACTAGCCCCCTTAGGCCCGCCCAGCAAAAAACCACCATCACGTTCTATCACTAGAAAATCATGGCTGGTCAAAGCCGCCAACTCAGAATTTGAGTTTTGTTTTTTCTGCTGACGATATAAATACTGTTCAGTTTTGCCATTAGCTAAGGCAATACTCACGATACGAGTCAAATCGCCTTTTTGTGCCGCTTTATCAGGATTTTTCATGGTGGACTGCATGATCCCCACCAAGGTGCTTTGGTCTGGCGTAATTGCTAAACCTTCCATACCTCGATTGGCACGTCGATGCTGAAACACCGCAGGCAAGTGGTAAGTCGCCCGCTTGTCGTTTTGAAACGCATTCATCCGTTCAAGTTCCACCCCATTGGCATCAAAATGAACCAGATGTGGGCCATATTCATCGCTCACCCAGAAAGTACCATCGCGCAAGGCTGCTAAACCTTCCCCATCTAAACCAAAATCATCCAGCTTAATTGGATTACGCTGCGCATCATAAGGCCGATTGTCATTCACCAACACTGGCTTGCCATTGGCATGATAAGGCGTTTCACCTGTCCCACCCAATGCCGAGCTATTGGGTAAACCTGAAATAAGGCTGCCATCTGGCCGTTTTAGCAAAATAGTTTTTAGGAGGCTGATCTCGCCATTCTCAGCCACTTCAAATAAGCCGATCCGCGGCGTGTAACTAGCCGTTGGAAAGCTCTTCCCTTTCCCGTAATCACCACTGTAATTCGCGTTCGGACCTCGGTCGGTCAGTGCGTAAAACTGATTCGCTTGATTTGGATTGCCGGTCATGGCCGAGCCAAAACCACCATTACGAATTTCCAAGGGTAAACTGGTTTTAGCGTCGATAAGATCATCTCGCAATACCGTGTAAGGCAGACGACTCCCCTGCTGAGGAAAACTATCTACAAAACCGGTCGCTGTAGTTGGCGCTGTAGTTGCTGAATGGGTACAAGCAACTAAAAGGCTCGCTGAAATGATTCCTGCTAAGCAGGCTTGATTGCTCATGGTCGTTCCCTTTACTGTTAAAACTGCCGTGTTTGGTGACTCTTTCCCTAGCCTAATCAACGGCTATGACATTTTAATGACCACTCAACGATGCCGTTGTGCGGAAACCTTTCGAAGCACCGCTGCTCTTGTTGTGACAAAAATACCTACCCAAGCTACAGCACGATAAAAATGGTTCATCAAAATCATCAAACTTTTGTATGAACTCACTCGGATAAAATTTGCATGAATGGAACCGCGAGTCCCATCAGCGCAAAAAAGACCGCAAAATGTGTGACCGCCAACCGCCAGAAAAGCAATGTGTGAGCTCAATCGTAGATCCGCTCCCAACAATGCAAGCCCCCTTCCCGCTGACGCTATTTGTTCCAATTCTCTTCGGCGTAAAGTCTGCCTCAAGTTCATTGCGACAGAGATAGAAGTCATGCTCAGTAAACAAACTCTTAGCCCCCAACAAGCCATCGCACATATCCAAGATGGGATGACGGTGATGGTTGGCGGGTTTATGACGGTTGGTACGCCAGAGAAGTTGATCGATGCCCTGGTAGAAAAAAATATCACCAATCTTACCGTTATTTGTAACGACGCAGGTCTACCAGACAAAGGCGTCGGCAAACTCATTAAAAATGGTCAAGTAAGTAAGTTAATTGCATCCCACATCGGCTTAAATCGAATTGCCGGTGAAAAAATGAATAGTGGAGAAATGCAGGTTGAGTTAATCCCACAAGGCACCTTAGCCGAGCAAATTCGCGCAGGGGGAGCTGGTCTTGGTGGAGTCTTAACCAAAACAGGGCTCAATACTCTGGTCGAAGACGCGAAACAACAAGTCACAGTGGCAGGTCAACGCTACCTAATTGAAGAACCACTTAAAGCAGATGTTTCACTAATTCGTACCCATCTGAGCGACCCATACGGCAACTCCAGCTTCAACAAAACCGCCGCCAATTTTAATCCTGTGATGGCAACCGCTGGCGAACTGGTTCTGGTAGAGCCTGAGCAAATCATCGATTACGACCATGTCGAACCAGCGTTATTTACCCTGCCGTCGGTTCTTGTCGATTTCATCGTGGAGTAAACAATATGTCAATTAAAAACCTTATCGCTAAACGCGTCGCTGAAGAACTCAATATTGGAGACCTGGTGAATCTTGGGATTGGCATGCCCACTCTGGTGGCAGATTTTGTGGCACCTGAAAAACACGTCATCTTTCAATCAGAGAATGGCATGGTCGGTCTGGATTCGACGGCTATAGCAGGGCAAGAAGACTGGGACCTCACCAATGCGGGCGGCCAAGCCGCGACGGCTTGCCACGGTGCGGCTTATTTTGATTCGAGCCTATCGTTTGCGCTGATCCGTGGAGGACACGTAGACGCAACCGTTCTTGGCGCCATGGAAGTCGACCGACATGGCAATCTCGCTAACTACATGATCCCCGGAAAAATGGTGGCCGGAATGGGCGGTGCAATGGATCTGGTGAACGGGGCCAAGAAAGTCATCATCATGATGACTCATTGCAATAAAAACGGTGAGCCCAAAATTCTTAATCAATGCACCCTGCCACTCACAGCAAGCCATTGTGTCGACCTCATCGTTACCGAACTAGCGGTGATTAAACCCACGAAAGCGGGCTTGTTACTACTAGAAATTGCCTATAACACCAGCGTTGAAGAAGTGATTCAAAAAACCGGAACCGAACTGGTGATCGCTGGATCTATCAAGCTATTTGGAGAAGAAAAATGAAGCTATCGCAATTGGAAACACTAAACCAATACCAACCGCCCAAGCATTTCAATGTGTCCTGTTTAAAAGTTCAGGGCGAAGACACAGGCCTCACAAAGTTCTGGCAAGGCTTGTCGACTTTTAAGGCCGATGGAGGAGCCGACTGGCAATACGGAGAAGGCACATTTGGCGCTGGCACCGAGAAAAGTTACTTCGTTATCGAGGGTCAAATTACCGTCGAAAATGAAGCTGGCCAGAGCTATGTAGTCAATCGTTTCGAATCCATTAGCTTGCAGCCAAATGAAAAACGAAAAATGTGGAATAGCAGCAATACCGATGCGGTGGTTTTAGTCACGGTCTCAGCATAAGTAAACGATTTAAATCAAATAACGAGGAAATAAAAATGGTGATGACATCAAGTTGGAGCGACGAATTCGCCCGTAAATGTTTTGACCTACAAGACAAAGTTGTGGTGATTACCGGCGGCAACGGCACCCTAGGGGCAGCCTATGCTCAGGCATTTGCACTACACGGTGCCAAAACAATCGTCACGGCACGTCGTATGGAAACTCTAGAAGAGACGGTGCGCAGTGTTGCTCAAGTGGGTGGGGAATGTACAGCGATTTGTGGCGATGTAACCAGTGTTGAGGCACAACAGGCAATTGTGAAACAAGTACATGAAACCTATGGGCGCATCGACATTCTGGTTAATAACGCTGGTATGGCCTTTCGTGCCCCGGCAGAAGAAATACCCGTCGACAAGTTTAACCAAGTATTAAACGTTAATGTCACTGGCACCTTAGTGCCCTGCCAAGTGTTTGGTCAATACTTCATGCAGCAAGGCCATGGCAAAATTGTGAATACCTCAAGTGTACGTGGATTCTGTGGCCACCCCGACGGTTATGCTGCCTATGCAGCATCCAAGGCAGCTGTTGATTCGCTGACCAAACAACTTGCTACCGAATGGGCAATCAAAGGCGCTAAACAAGACTTCTCCATCAATGTGAATGCAATAGCGCCCACCCTGATCAAATCACCACTCACCCAAGAAATTTGTGAAGATCCCGATCGCATCGCGCCATTTCTTGCTCGATTGCCTATGGGGCGTGTCGCCGAAACAAAAGACATGATCGGCTTGGTGTTATTCCTCTCTTCTGCTGGTGCGAATTTTATTAACGGCCAAATCATCTACGTCGATGGCGGCTGTACCGCAGGTTAAGCAATCAATAAGAGAAAACATAAATGAATAGTTTAGATATCAAAAACATCACCATTGTGGGTGGATCGGGAATGATGGGAGTGGGTATCGCTCAAATATTTTCCGGCGGTGGTCGTAACGTCACCATCAAAACCCGCAATGTTTCAAACTGTACCGCTATTGAGGATATGTCAGCTCAACTGGATATGTTTGTTCGCGAAGGCCTGCTCGATGAGAGCAAAAAAGATGGCATTCTCGATCGCGTATCAGTGACTGCTGATGCCATTGAAGCCTATGCAGATGCCGATTTAATCTTCGAATCGGTACCAGAGGTCATGGAAATCAAACATGCCACTTTTAAAGAGATGGAAGAGTACGCCAAGCCCGAATGTATTTTTGCCTCTGGCACCTCGGTCAAGTCAATCACCGAAATTGCCGCTGCCGTCGAAAAACGAGACCGGGTGATTGGTATGCACTTTTGGAATCCAGCGGTATTAATCCCACTGGTAGAGGTGATCCGTACTCAAGCAAGCCGCGATGATATTGTTAGTAGCGCGATGCATTTGTTGCAGGAGTGCGGTAAAGCCCCTGCCGAATGCAAAAAAGATGTTCCAGGATTTTTAGCCAATCGATTACAACACGCCCTATGGCGTGAAGCCTTCTACATGCTCGATCAAGGGATTGCCGATGCAAATACCATCGATGAGTGCATCAAAAATTCTTTCGGTTTTCGGCTGCCACAAATTGCACCGTTTGAAAACGCAGACATGGTCTCAACCGAACTCAGCTTGAATATTCACAACTATATCTTTGAACATCTGTATTCAGGACTTGAGCCAAGTACCAAGCTAAAGCAACTAGTTGCCGAAGGGAAACAAGGGTTCAAAACTGGAGAAGGCTTCCAGCACTGGAGCGAAGCCTCTGCTACAGAATCAAAGAATCGACTATTTCAATACCTGATTGATCAAACTAAATACAGACAACAGAACGCCTAATTTAACGGAGAAACAAGATGTCCAACCATAACTTTTTTAAGGGTAAAACCATTGTTGATTTGTCTCACCCAATTGGCAACCAATCACCACAGTGGCCTTATTTTCCTCAGCCAGAAGTCTCTCGAGCACACGGCTTGGCAAAATCAGGGGTTCTGACCCAGTATTTTAAAATGCCAATGCACTGCGGTACCCACGCAGACTCCCCCCGTCATGTGATTGAAACTGAGTTTGATGGTCGGCGAGCTCGCTATACCCATGAAATGGAACTCAGTGCCTATTGCGGCGACGCCGTATGCCTGGACCTTTCTCACCTTGAGCAATGGACCCTAATCAAAGCCGAACATCTAGATGAAGCATTGGCTAAGACCGGCGTCACGCATCAAGAGCTACAAGGAATGATTGTCATCATATATACCGGCATGGCTCAGAAATGGGACGACAGCAAACAATACTACCATTATGCCACTGGCGTCGGTGCATCAGTGGGCCACTGGTGTGTACGCCACGACATTAAAGCGCTGGGAGTTGACCAACAAGCCCTTGACCACCCACTGCATACCTCTATTGCAGAGAAGTGCGCCGGACATCTTTCAATGAATCTGGAAGGCTATTCCGGTTTACCACTCAAAGAAGAATATATTGCCAAATTTGGAATTGAGGAATACGCCCACTTTGATCGTGAGCTGTATAAAGAAATCCATGGCGAAGCTGCATACCAAGATCTGTATGGCTTAGTTGAATCGAAAGGCCTGTGCAACGGTGTATGGGAGCCCTGCCATAAATTATTACTAGGCAACGGTAAAGTTGGCTGGGAAAACGTTGGCGGTAATGTGGCAAAAATTGCAGGCAAACGCTGCACCATTATTGGCACACCGTTAAACCTTTACTGCGGTGACGGTTCGATGACTCGCCTGATGGCCATCATTGATGACAACCAAGTCAATCCAGTTGCCGATCGTGTCTATCCATTTGGCGATCACTAATATCGAGTTTGATCCCTCTGCTCAGGGGATGAGCAATGTGCTCTTGCCTAGAGTGAGGTAGCAGCGGGATCTTTTTTTGAGGTTACAAATATGAAAGATGTAGTCATTGTAAGTGCCAAACGCACTGCAATTGGTAGCTATCTCGGTGCATTTGTGAATGTATCGGCGATAGAACTTGGCACTGTCGCGGTCAAAGCGGCGATTGAAGCGGCAGGCATTCGACCTGAGCAAGTTGACCATGTGGTTTTAGGAAATGTGCTTTCTGCAGGCCTAGGACAAAATCCGGCTCGGCAAGTCGCCAAATTAGCTGGGATCCCCGATGAAAAAACTGCCAGTCTCGTGTCAATGGTCTGTGGTTCGGGTTTAAAAGCAGTGATGGAAGCAGCCAATCAAATTCGTACTGGTGAGGTCGATATAGTGGTTGCTGGTGGAATGGAGTCGATGTCGAATGCTGGTCACTTATTGCAATCCCATCGTATCGGCATCAAAGCGGGCCATGCAAAGTTAACCGATACCATGCTGTGTGATGGTTTAACCGACGCATTTGGCGGATTCCATATGGGCATCACTGCCGAGAACCTTGCCAAACAGTACGATATCTCACGTGCAGAGCAAGACCGCTTCGCCCTTCAGTCGCAAAACCGAGCAGAAGCGGCGATCACATCGGGACGATTTAAAGATGAAATCGCCCCAGTCGTGATCTCTTCACGTAAAGGCGATGTGGTGGTTGATAACGATGAATTTCCACGCTTTGATTCAAGCTTAGGCAGTATTTCGAAACCGAAACCGGCCTTTATCAAAGACGGTTCCGGTACGGTTACCGCTGCAAATTCCTCGGGCTTAAACGATGGCGCAGCGGCATTAGTTCTGATGAGTAAGCAAAAAGCAGCTGAACTAAAACTACAACCTTTGGTTGAAATTGTCGCCCAAGCTTCTGCCGGTGTCGATCCTCAAACCATGGGGTATGCCCCTGTTCCTGCGAGTTCAAAAGCGCTACAAAACGCGGGTTTAAACATTCGCGACATCCAATTAGTCGAAGCAAATGAGGCCTTCGCCTCCCAAGCGCTCGCCGTAACAAGAGGTCTTGATCTTGATCCAAGCATCACCAACGTCAACGGTGGTGCCATCGCACTTGGCCATCCAATTGGTGCTTCAGGTGCTCGCATCTTGGTAACGCTGGTCAATGAACTGGTCAAGCGTAAACAAGAGCATGGCCTTGCCACCTTATGTATCGGCGGTGGCCAGGGAGTTGCCGTTATTGTGAAACGACCTAACTAACACTCACTTCTCCACACCCAAAACAAGGTATACGAAATAGACAACATTGCTTGTTTGCTTCAGTGCACCTTGAATTTGGGTCAGGAGGACAAAATGAAGGGAAATTTAATCATGAGTTTACAAAACAAAAGAATATTAACCGTCGCGTGCACTGGTGCATGGCCGAAGAAAGAGATGTTTCCTGACGTCCCTGTGACACCACGTGAACAAGCCGACGAGATCATCGCTTGCCATGCTGCTGGGGCATCCATTGCGCATATTCATGTGCGTGATACACAGCAAAATGCATCGATGGATATCAATGCGTTTCGTGAAACCGTTCAATATATCCGAGAAGCTAAATGCGACATCGTCATCAACTTGACCACATCTGGAGGGCTGGGTCTTGAAGATGAAGTGCGTATGCTACCTTTCCAGGAATTACGCCCTGAAATCGCCACCTTTGATGCGGGTACCATGAATTGGGCTCACAGCTGTATTTTTGAAAATAATCCGGTTTTTCTAGGTAAACTCGCACAACAAATGCCTTTAGTTCAGGTCACCCCTGAAATAGAAATTTTCGACATTGGCATGATCCATAACGTGTTGTTTTATCGCAACAGCATCAACAAACAAAACCAAAAAGCCCAACAGGAAGGTCAACCGGAAGTACACAACCCATTTTTAACACCTCACTTTCAATTTGTGCTCGGAGCGCCTGGTGGCTCACCTGCCGAAGTGCACATCTTACTGCAAATGCTCGATGAAGTACGTCGTCACTGGGGAAGCAACTTCACTTGGGGCGGATTAGGTATTGGACGAGGCCATTTGCCAATTATCAACGCTTGTATTGCACTTGGCGGTCACATACGAGTCGGTATGGAAGACAACGTGTACTACCGTAAAGGCCAATTGGCAAAATCGAATGTTGAATTTGTTGAGCGCACTCAGCGCATGCTTGCCTGTAACGACTTACAAATTGCGACTCCTGATGAAGCGCGACAGATCCTTAAGTTAAACAAAGCTAACTTCCCAAGCTGGAAAAACTATTCGTCTTAAGTCACTCGATTTATACGATGCCTATTGGGGAGGTATTTTAATTAAACTCCCCATTTTTAGAGCTAGAGCTCAATAATGAACATGGATGATTAAGTACAACAGTTAAGTTCAATAAGATACGTCTAACCATTTAATAACTCGAGAACATTATGTTAGATGAAAACTTCAAAAAAGGCTGCACACACAACCAAGCAAATAACATTGACCCACAACAACTTGTAAGAATGTTATTTTTTATTGAACTGATAAATGCTGGTTCCATCACCAAAGCAGCTGAAACACTAAATATATCAACCAGTACCGGTTCGCGTTGGTTGAATGACTTAGAATTAGATCTAGGTATTAGTTTATACCAACGAAATAATCCCAATGAACGATTAACCGAAGCCGGCAATTTTCTATACAGTAAATTTTCTGAAATTACCGATGATATTAATTTAATGATCAACGAACTAACCCATTTCACCACCGAAACACGAGGCAATATACGTGTCTGTTGTACCCCAATTTATGCTGAAAATGTGGTGATGCCAATCGTCAGCGAATTTTTGGAAGATAACCCTTTGGTGAATGTACAACTCACAGTCACGCCCCGCGGCATGGAACATTACAAAGATCACGATTTTATTATTTCGGCCATATCAGGCAACGCCAAAAGCAAAGATGCCGATCTTCTATTAGTTCGGCGAAACTTACTCACTCAAAAATTTATTACGGTAGCCTCGCCAGAGTATATTCGAAAAAATGGAGAACCATTGGTTCTTAACGAATTAAGAAATCACCGTTGCCTTTATTCTAAGGCACTGCAAAACCAAAACATTTGGATCTATAAAGACAATAATGAGGCGGTTCCAATCAAGCTAGAAAAATATGTCGAATTGTCTGACGCAAAAATGATGCTATCGGCCTGCCTACGCTCCTCTGGGATTACCTACCTTCCCGAATTCATCGTCACCAGGCACATTAATGAAGGACGCTTAGTTCGTTTACTTCCCGATTATGACACTGATGATTGGTTTTTAAACATTTATTATTTACCACAACGATTCATGACCCATTCAACTAAGTTATTTAAAGACTTCCTACTCTCTAGAAACAGAGAAAAAATAAATGAAATGAAGTAGCGATCACCACCCATGAAAAAACCATTCCCATGGATGAAATAAAACAATTTTATAAAAGTGATCATCTTAAAAAACTATTTATATGAATAGTTGATAATAAAAAAAACATTATAAACGTGAAACAAGGGGTAAGAAATGAATACCGTTTTAATCATGGTAATAATCTACAATGTGGTCGTTATCGGTGGCATAGGATTATACCTGAATAAACAAGAAAGACAGTCTGGTGTGGTAATGGATATGGCAAACGGCGGACGAGATGCAAATCTTGCGATGTTTTCTATAACCTTGGCCATTACTTACTTGGGCTCTGCGCATGTCTACGGTTTAATGGAAATGTCGTTTAGCGTTGGGGCTGTAGCGCTGTGGTTCAGCTTTGCGCACACCATTCTGATGTGTGTAATCTGCCTTGGCACTGGCCGCTGGGTGCGTCGCCTAGGCTGCTCTACCATTCCCGAACTGATTGGTACCATGTACGGCAAACAACTACGAACGATTACCGCTTGTGTTGGAGCAATGGTGGTGTTTGGTTTGGTGACCTTAGAAACACAAACAATGGGCATAGGTATTTCCGCCATTAGTGGTTGGTCTCTCGGCTGGTCGGCGGTTGTTGGTGCGGCAATTGGCACAGCGTATGTGATGATGGGTGGCATCAAACAAACCATGTGGGTGAACTTAGTCAACGCGGTGATCATGTATGGCTCAATCATCTTAGCTGGCTGTTACCTTACATTTGCCCTTCCAGGGGGGTGGGAAGGCGTACAGCAATACTATGTAGAACACGGTGAAACATTTAAATTAAGCATCTTTGCGACCCCCGATCTATTGTTTGGCTTTGCTTTAGCCGCGATTTTCTCTGTGGTTTTCGCTCAATCGGTTAATCAGCAAGGGATGGCAGCGGCGATGTCGGCCAAAGATGAGCGTACCATTCGTCGCTCATTATGGATAGCCGCCCCCATTAACGGGTTGTTTGGGGTGTTCCCTGTATTATGCGGTTTAGCTGCAGCCACCATTCCAGAGTTTTCCGAATTAGGACCTAAACTTGCGGGGGCAACCATGGTGGTAAAGTTACTGCCAACGTGGTTAGTGGTATTAGTACAAGCAGGATTTTTAGGAGCCTTATTATCCACCTTTGCCATGTCTGCGCTCGCACCCGCAACTATTTTTGCCAAAGATATTGTTGGCGCCAATAGTAAAAAACCACTGAGCCCGTTAAAAGAAAAGCAGATGATCCAAGCTATCATCCTGATTATTGGAATCATTTCTGCTGGACTCACTTTATTCAACCAACCCAATGTGATTAAGGCGATTACTTGGTTATTTGCTTGGTTAGTCCCGTTATTCTTTATTATCTTGGCCGGTTTGTTTTGGAAACGTAATGCTTCTGCAGCCTTTACCGTTGTCGTATGGTCTTGGGCGGTTAACTGCGCATGGTCTATTACACCGCTAAAAAACGCCATTGTTGAACTCTTCCCAGCAATGGGCGTTCTCGAAAACGCTCACCTGGTAGCCATTGTTGCCTCACTAAGCACCCTGATTTTATTTGGTTTAGTCAAACACAGCGACAAACCGCTCTTTGCCAAATCTGATGTCCCTACGATTATCGAAGGAGAAGTACTATGAATATCGCCACCACACTGACCTTAAACGCATTTTGCGTCATCATGATCATCGTGATTTGTTCGGTCACCATCACCAAAGTTTTTAACATGTTCAAGGGAGATTAAAGCATGGATCAAACGACCTATTGGATGTTAGGCGTTATCGCCGTTGGGCTTGTGTTTTACTGTTTTTCCGTCTATTTCGCCAATCAAGCTGAGTAGATTTTTCTCAAAGAGTAACCATCCGGTTACTCTTTTCTATGCCTGTCGCTCAGTTCGCCAATACTTTGAACATCTTCAGATTAATACACTTATGTTCTGTCATTTCAATTAGTTAAAAGATAAATATTGAGCAGGACAGCACCAAATAAGCTATGCTTTGATATCTCTCCTAGCAGCACGGAATTCATTTTGAAGCAGAGTATCGTTCATATCGCCTTGGTCGTGAAAGACTATGACGAAGCCATCGATTTTTACGTCAACAAACTAAAATTTGAGTTACTCGAAGATAGCTATCAAGCCGAACAAGATAAACGTTGGGTGGTGGTTGCGCCGCCAAACTCTCAGGGAGTAAGCTTGTTACTGGCCAAAGCCTCAAAGCCGGAGCAACAGGATTTTATCGGCAATCAGGCCGGTGGACGAGTATTCTTATTTTTAAATACCGATGATTTTTGGCGAGATTATCAGCGTATGCTCGGTGATGGTATTCAGTTTATACGTCAACCCAAGCAGCAAGATTATGGCTTAGTCGCTGTGTTTGAAGATCTATATGGAAACCGTTGGGATCTATTACAACTCAAACCAGATCATCCCATCGCAATACGAACCGCTTAATCGCATCGACTGGCAATGCTTTAGAGCTAAATAAAAGGGATCAGGGATGAAGAAACAAGTGTTCTGCCTACTGCCAAGCCTATGGCTACTCACTGCCTGCTCGGGTAGCGCACCAATGCTTGGCGTGCATCAACAACTGCTGCAAGCCTGTCCCGATTCGCCTAACTGCGTAATCAGCCAAGCGGCAAACGATGGCAACTATATTCAGCCTTTAGTTTACCAAGGAACGATGCTGCAGGCACAACAGCGTTTACTACAGATCCTCAAAGCCGAGAAGCGTAGCCATATAGTGACTCAACAAATCAACTACCTGCGAGTAGAATTTCACTCCGCATTATTTGGCTTTGTTGATGATGTTGAGTTCTATCTGCTTGCTCAACAAAACGAACACATCCTAATCCATGTTCGCTCCGCAGCGCGCCTCGGATATTATGATTTTGGAGTAAATCGCCAACGCATCGAACATATTCGCAGTGAATTAAGCAATCAAACAAAATAGACTGACAACAGCGTCATCATTATCGTGAAATCAACAGAATCCTTAAGTGGCTTGCAATTTAATTAGCAATGCACACTATGACCCATGATTGCCATCAATCTATCGAGTTGTTGCTTTAGGTTTTGATCTAGTGGCCAACCCATATTAAGCCTTAAGCAGTCTTGATAACGTTGCGATGCAGTAAACAGCTGGCCGACGCGAATATCCAATTGAGCACCTTGAGCAAGCTTTATTAGTTTCTGAGGATCTAACCCCGGGATCTGCAACCATAATACTAAGCCACCATCAGGAGCGGTGATGCGACTCGACGGAGGTAAGTGCTGAGTCAGGTAGGCAAGGTAGTGCTGTTTTTGTTGCTGAAGCTGATAACGTACTCGCTTCATATGTTTAGCGTAATCCCCTTTGTCAATGAAATCAGCTAACGCAAATTGGAGTATGGTCGACACCCCAAAACTTCGTTCGATAAACGCCTGTCGATAACGACCAGGACGGCACCATCCAACACGAAGACTGGCTGACAAGGTTTTTGAAACCGAACCACACCAGAGCATATAACCCGATTGATCATAATAGCTGGCTGGCAGTGGCATTTGAGTTTGGTGAGACAGCTCCAAGTATATGTCATCTTCAATCATAGGGGTTTTATAATCTGCAGCAAGCCTCGCCAAGCGTTGCTTCTGCTCAACAGACATGGTGATCCCCTGCGGGTTCATATGGCTAGTACAGAATAAACCCGCTTGCACTGTCCCCTGTTGTAAATGCGCTTCTAATTGGGCTAAATCAATCCCCTCTTTGAGTGAAGGAAGCTCAACAATTTGTAGCCCCAGCACTGACAATAAGTCCAGCAAGCCGTCATAACAGGGCGAGCTTATCGCCACCGAATCGCCCGGCTGAGTACAAACTTCCAAAGCTCGGCGCACCGCATCCATACAACCGTGCGTAATCACCAACTCTTCGGCCTTCAGTAGCAAGCCATTTTGAGTAAAATGTTCGGCCAAAACCTGCCTTAACACCGGCTCACCTTGTCGCGCTGGATAATCACCAAACAACGCACTGGTTTGTCGAATCGCGGCTCGAAGACTTTTATTCACCAATTGCTGCGTACTGTCATCTATCGCCAATTGCGCTCTTCCCAAAGGACCATCTGGCACCTGCGAGCGATGCGCTTGAACTCTAGGTTTAGCCACCTTGCTCGTAAATCCTTGCCAATCTGGTTGCCGCAAATTTTGGCTTCGGGCACTCACAAAAAAGCCAGCTTGGGGACGAGCTACTAACCAGCCTAGAGCTTCCAGCTCTTGATAACAACTCACCGCGGTGGTCATACTAATGCTTTGCTGATTGGCCAACCGGCGTAGCGAGGGCATTTTCACTCCAGCACTCAACTTGCCTGCTTCAATATCATCAATAAATTGTCGAGCGATTTGCTTATATTTTGCCATAGCCAGCCTAACTGTACCCTATATATGATAAATAATTGTATCTGTACTTGTTTTATTCAACAAGTGACACTAGCGATAAATATCGATAAGGGATAAAGCCAGATGAAACTAAGGGATTTATTGTTAAGCCTAAGCGTGATGGCCATATGGGGATTTAATTTCTCGATGATCAAACTGGGGGTCAGCGAGATCGATCCGCTATTGGTTGCTGCAATGCGCTTCTTGTGTGCAACTTTCCCGCTGATTTTATTTATTAAAAGGCCTGAGGTTGCTTGGCGCCATTTAATCGCCTATGGCCTGGTTTTTGGCACTGGTGTCTGGGGTATGGCTTCTTGCGCCATCACCTTTGGCTTATCTTCAGGGATGGCCTCTGTGCTATTGCAAACCGATGTGCTGACTAGCGTATTCGCTGGCGTTTGGTTTTACAAAGAACGAATCTCTTCACGAATGAAGTTGGGCATTGGCATTTCCCTGCTCGGATTAATCGTATCGCTCCTCTACACCAATGGCAATGTCACACCACTCGGCATTCTATTGATCTCAATATCGGCTATTTGCTGGCCGCTCGCCGGGGTGATTATGAAACAATCGGGGACGACTGCACCTTTTGCGTTTAACATTTGGGGAATATTGTTTGCGCCACTACCACTACTCGCTTTAAGCGTGCTCATTAATGGGGTTGATGTGCTCGCAACCAGCTATCAACATTGGACCAGCAAGGCATGGTTATCGGTACTATTTCAAGCCTACCCCACTACCGTATTTGGTTATTGGGTCTGGAACAAAATGTTACTCAAATATCCTATGAGTCTTATGGCACCGTTTACGCTACTGGTCTCTGTATTTGCCTTATTTAGCGGCTACTTAGTCTATGGGGAACAACTTAATCCTACGCAATGGGTGGCTTGCAGCGCCTTCTTACTTGGGATCGCCTTGGTGGTTTACCGCGGTCCCTTGGGTATTACGATAAAATCAGCCTCAACCAAGCCATTATAAAACACAACAACATTGCCCCCCTTGTAAAAAGGGGGCCCGGAACGGCACGCTAGATTCGACAAATGGCTCTCAGCTTAACCATGATCTGGTATCAGTTTTCAGCTCCTTCATTAAATAAAAAAGTATAGGATATATAAGTCATTAGCTTATGATCACACTAACAAATTAGTGGATTAGACATGTCATTTATCTGGTTAGAGACTACAATAACATTTGTCATATCGCAGCTTTGTTCCGCAAGACTTATTGCGTGGTTGAGGGCACAGTACAATTAAGTTAAATTGGTAAAATTATCACTTAATTTAATTGCCAAGCGGTCGATAACTAAGTTGTTGAAAAGAATCGAAAGGAGAGTCAATTCATGTCGATAGCCCCTGTAGGCGGAGCCAATAACGCATATCTAGTGAATGCGGCCATGCAAGCAAAACAGAACAACAACATGGAATCTGCTAAACCACAGCTGTCAGTCGCCAACGATGGGCCAGCCAAGCTTGAACAAAATAAAGTTGAGACCAAGAGCAGCGATTCAGAACCTAGTACTATCACATCTTTTGGTTATGGCGTGTTAGGTATGGATAAACCTAACGAAGTAGAAGAGACAGAAGATGGTGCCTATACCGCTGGGCAAGTGCTGAAAGCCATCGGTACCGTCGGTAGCATTATCGCCATCTTGGTGTAGCAGATAAAGCATCGCGTATGAAGGCATAAAGCCACTTAAGTTTTCTTAAATAGAGCACCAAGTTAAGCGAAGTATTAACGATTAAGAGTATGCGACGACGGGACCTTAACCGCCATCAAGCACCAAAATCATATCTATTTCGCTTTTAAACAGAATTCTTGAATCACATATTTAGCATCTAAGTTCGCAAGATCAATCACTTCAATATTCTTGGTTAATTCTTCCACATCTAATATCACGGTGCAGTTTCTTCCAGCCCGTTTGGCCTCATATAAAGCCAAATCGGCACACTTAATCGAATCTTTAATATCATAATACGGGCTGAGCTGAGTCACTCCAAACGAGGCTGTCACCCCAAGCTCTCGCCCCTGATGTACAATCGACGACTCCGCCAATTTCAACCTAATTCTTTCAATCACTTGCGTCGCCTCTTCAAGCTTCATTTCAGGCATCATAAATAGAAACTCTTCACCACCAAATCGGGCGACGGTATCATGGCGTCGAATTGACTCGCGAAATAACGAAGCGGTATGTGCTAAAACCAAGTCACCAACATCATGTCCATAAGTGTCATTGAAATCTTTAAACTTATCGATATCGGCCAATACAATGCAACAATTTGAGCCGATGACACGTTGCATACGATGCTTTTCATTAGTCAGCACAATATCAAGAGTGCGTCGGTTCATTAGCTTGGTGGTGTCGTCAAACTGGTGCTTATGAATCACCGAAAACTCAAAAATCATCAGCACCATATCCACAAACTCGTTTTGAATTTGAAAGAAGCACTCTAGATCGGCAGGAGAAATTTCCCCTCGTTTAGCCAAATTACTCAACAATACTTTAGCGCAATCATGTAACTGTTGGTGAACGTCATCAATATTAAAAAATGCCTGTTGATGAAATTGCTCATCTTCCAAGACATGTTTCATCCAGCGACCAAAGGAACAATGTGAGTGCGCATCATCGGCGACAAAGTCTTGCTCGTGCATCGGTTGACGTAATACCAAGGCCATACCAATTTTATGGGACCATTTACGATGCTCTAACAGCGCATACTTAATGTCATGAGATAGAACCTCGAACTCTTCTTGGTTTATTCGTTCCAATAAGTGCTCTAGCATTATTTAGATCCCTATCAACTTTATTATCGACACCAACAACCCTAAGCTCACAATTGCGTTACTCACTAACCACTGAATGCTTCACTTTAGCAATCAGTAAGGTTTCGTATTCGGGTGTGGGATGGCGAGGCACCAATAAAGCAAACATCAGCGATAAAATCGCAATCACGGCACCACACCAAAACACCATAGAAGGTGAATATAACCAAATAAATCCTAACAAGGCGGGTAATACCACCGCTGCAATATGATTAATCGTAAAACTCACCCCAGCAGTACTCGCGATATCGGCGGGCGCTGCAATTTTTTGAAAATAACTTTTTATCGCAATCGCCATAGCAAAGAATAGATGGTCAATCACATATAACGTTGCGGCCCATTCGGCTTGCTCAACCAAGGCATAGCCTGCAAACACAAAGAATAACCCACTGTACTCTATGATGAGTGCTTTACGTTCGCCTACACGCCCAATTAAACGACCGATTTTCCCTGCAAAAAAGATATTTAAGACTTGATTGACCAAATACAACAGCGCGATATCGGATACCGAATAACCAAACTTTTCGACCATTAAAAAGCCCGCAAATACCACAAATATTTGGCGGCGCGCACCGCTCAGAAACACCAAGGTATAAAACAGCCAGTAGCGAGAACGCAAAATCAGCGTTTTATGTTGTTCGTGCTCGGCGGTGTAATGTGGAAAACGTAAAGCAATCAATAAGATCGCCAAAATTGTAAGTCCACCAAACATGGCATATAAACTGGAATAGGCAAGGTCACTATATTCCAATAAACTCCATAATAGACTATAAGCAAGCACTGCCGCCGCGCCTCGCACCGCAATTGCTTTTCCCATGAATTCGGGGGTTTCAGATTTTGGGACCCATTGTAAGGTAAGTGATTGGTTCACTGTTTCGAAATAATGAAACCCGACCGACATCAGCACCGTGGTAAAGTACAAACCGTACACACTTGGGAAAAAGCCAGTTAAGCTAATCCCAATCGCCAAGATCAATAAACTTAACAAGGCAAAGGTTTGCTCTTTAAGTAACAACAAAACAAAGATGGCGGTAAAGGATAGGAAACCAGGTACTTCACGTAAGCTTTGTAAGATCCCAATTTCGCGTCCACTAAACTGAGCCACTTCAATCGCAAAATTATTCAGTAAAACCATCCAAATGGAAAAACTAAAAGGCATTAAAAATGCCATCATTAACAACAATTGCTTTTTAGAACGATGCATATACTTCCTTGAATACAAACCAAACGGCTTGCATTAACTAACTGATTTTAGCGAGCGCTAGACGGATCCCAAACCACATAAATAAACCGCCAAGGCAACGATTAAGCCAGTCTCTAAACTGGTCACTCACCCCTACCTTGTCACGAATCACCACACTGCACCAAGCCAGTAAATGACACCAAATCATTCCATTGAGATTGAACACTAAACCCAGAACCAAAAATGCCAAGGCTTTATTGTCGGCGTTAGAGGCAATAAACTGGGGGACAAAAGCCAAGAAAAACAAGGCCACTTTAGGGTTCAAACTGTTACTTAAAAAACCCATGCGGAAAATTTTCAAATAACCGCTGTCTGGTAACGCACATTCCTTGGTGACAATATTAGCTTTGGTGAATATCATGGTTAAGCCCATCAACAATAGATAAAGACAACCAAGTATTTTTATCAGCGTAAAGGCTGTAGCTGAGCTGGCTAATATAGCAGACAAACCAAAAGCCGCAGCAAAAATGTGTACAAAAGTCCCACAACCAATTCCCAAGGCCGCCACTGATCCCGCTTTCAAGCCTTGGCTTGACGCTCGAGCCACAACATAAAGAGAATCCGGTCCGGGAAGCATATTTAGCAAAATCCCAGATCCCACAAACAACCAAAAATCGGTGATCCCTAACATGGTCGTAGAACTCTAATAGTCACCTGCACCTCAAAAAAAAATCAAGCGTAACATAACTGGTATGACAAGTGTTAATGTTAAATCTACCAGCAAAATGCGCAATTTAATTAACACGCGTAAAAACAAAGTATTATTTGAAAAAATATTTCATAAAAATTATCGAGAACCAGCTAAAACAGGAATAAAACAAATAATAAAATTGCTATATGTATCAATCTCATAGACTTAGATGTGATGTTTTATCGCTGTCGCTTATCGCTCCTCTCGTGAAGCCCGGCCATCAAGCAAGTAATATGTCTTGGCAAGCAATTGCACATCCGGCCACGCTTGAATCAAACAATTATTTAACAGCCAAAATTCAATAAGCTTTAAGCTCCGCAATCACGATGACAAGCAATGACAAATTGGCACTATCGAAGCGCATCAAAACCAAGCTGCCTTTACTTCATCTGACTCAAGTCTAATTCGACACCTTACTATACGTAGAAACGACTATACGTAGACACCCAAAAAACATAGGTTAACTATTTAAATAATTAAAGTTATTTCGCAGATAAGTATGGGGCCGACTTGTTAGTGAGCACTACATTCAGAAATGAAATCATCGCCGCAATCGACTTACTGGGAACAAGCATGTCAGAGCTGACTCACCAACAACTCAGTTTTTGCAGGCTCTTTTAGCAAAACCACGACAAGCGTTACGTGCTTAAAATACCACCCTCATATCAACATGACTCAAATCAGCACAAGCGGTAAAAAATTACCCAAGCGATTGAAAATTGAACTCATGATAGAATTTACGCGCAAAAACACCCAACTTTTATGTCCCCCAGCTAAACCAGACTCTTAACCGTTGATTTGCCTAAAACCTGAGTTTAATCATCGCCTTTTAAAAGCTTGTAAGACTAAAAACCGCCATTTAGGAAGCGATGTAAGGCTTAACTGGGAGCATAGGAGCGGTGCTTGCAGTCATCGGTGTGTCCATACATCTGTTGTTTATTTCTATTATGTTTTAGGCATTAAACCTGAACGACACCCAAAACAAATAGAAATGAGAACTACTTTTGTTTGAGTCTATTTTGATGAATAATGAGATCCCCTTTTATCATGGGTTAACCAAGTGGAACGTATTGTCATTGGTCATCAAGATGTAGAACCATTATTTCATCATCAAAGTACTGGTTTAAAATTTAAGGTTTGTAATCCCGCTGGTGCCTTGAGTTTTTACTCTAAGCACTTGTCCGACGATGTCGCATTTAGTCGCAATCAGGTCTTTTTTAAGCAATTTACTCGTATTGAAAGAAGCAGTCTGTTAGGGGCATTTTATGTGTCTATTTTCTTTATGCAAAAAGGAATATCACACTCTAAAATGCAGAGTTGGAAACACCCCGAACATTTTTTCGCGGGTAAATTTTGTTTAAGTTTTTCACCGGAATCATGTGGCTTTTCAGAGTATGCTGCTCATCAACTAAATCTCAGCTATGGGCTTCATATTAAACTACCTTATTGGCGTAATTTTGTTTTACAAGATGAGCGCTTAGGTTTGCACAAGTTGTTTCAAAATATTCTTAACCCTAGCCCTGAACCAATATTGTTGTCTGGAACGATTAACTCACATATCACGCAATTACTCACTTATTGTAATCAAACTCAAGATCTTACTCGTGACCATGATGAACTGATTCAAGACTTGCTTAGTGCTGTATTAGATGAGATTGCAATTCGCTATTGTATCGATGAAAGTCGACTTGTGCTTAATTCACAGGACATACAAAAATTACAAATGGTGAAATACATATTAGAGCAAGAAATGCAGGAGCCACCTTCATTAAAAAACTTAGCTCATCGTGTTGGCTTAAATGACTTTAAACTTAAAAAAGGTTTCAAAACCATCACCCAACAAACGGTTGGTCAGTATTTACTTAGTCTGAGAATGCGCAAAGCAGCGCGCCTTATGCTCGAATCTAATCACCCCATTATTGATATCGCGGGACAAGTTGGATGCAACAATCATGGGCATTTTTCAGTGGCTTTTAAAAAATACTTTGGTCAAAGCCCTCGGTCTTATCGCGCTTAAACGTGGTCGATTGAGAATAGAGTATCATTCCCCCTCCGATAATCCCTTTTTGAGTAGTTCGGTCTTCTGCCCTTGTTTACCATTTAATTCGATTAAATCAATTTCGAGGTAGACTGTGAATAAACAAATCAAACTTTTCCCTTTATTGTTAGCTAGCATGCTATGCGCCGCGACCATGCAAATTTTTGCCGTGGTGATCGGCCCTATCAGTCGAGCGCTGTCTATGCCTGAGTGGCAAAGCGGCCTGATGGTCACAATGGCCGGTTTTGTTTGGTTAATGACTTCGCGAGCATGGGGAATAAAAAGTGATCGTTTAGGCCGAAAGAAAATTCTACTCTGGGGCTCTTTAGGTTTAACTCTAAGTTACCTTGGTTTGGCCATTTTTACGGAATATTCGTTGCAAAATCACAACGAAATTTGGGTGATGTTACTGATTTTTATTGTATTAAGAGGCATGATGGGGGGATTTTTTGCAGCCATTCCGGTTGCGAATAGCGCACTCATCGCCGATCACTATGAACCAGCAACTCGAGGGCCCAAAATGGCATTGCTGGGTGCATCCAACGGCTTTGGTTTGGTTCTTGGCCCACTCATGGCGAGTTTTATTGTTGGCGATGGTTTAACTCACCCCTTATTTCTCGGTGGGTTTCTAGCAATGTTAGCCTTACTCATCGTTTATTTTGGCCTCCCTCAGACACAAGTGATAAGCGCAGCCCCCAAAGCGACCGTTCGCTTGTTTGATCCTCGTTTACGCTTACCCATGTTAAGTGCATTTATTAGTATGAGTTGTGTGATCACTTGCCAAATCGTAGTGGGATTCTTTTGTCTTGATGTGTTGCACCTAGACAATCAATCTGCGGCTAAAGTATCGGCACAAGCGATGGCCTCTGTAGGAGTTGCACTTATATTCACCCAAATAGTCATTACAAAGTTAGTTTATATTCAGCCGAAAACGTGGTTAAGCACTGGGACATTAATCGCTGCGATAGCCATGGTATTGATGTTTTGGGTCTCGACTCCCATTCACCTTATGGCCGTGTATGCCCTTATTGCAGTGGGGCTAGGCATGGTATTTCCTTCTATACAAACTTTAGCGGCTAATGCAGTGACGAATTCAGAGCAAGGGGTTGCGGCAGGAAGCCTAGGTGCGGCGCAAGCGATGGGGACTTGCCTTGCGCCACTCGCTGCGACTCTCATTTATACACTCTCTCCTTCTCTGCCCTATTTGCTATTTGGCTTGAGCTTAGCGGTATTAAGTGTGTTTTCGTTTTATTCCGCAACAGATACTTCTGCAAAGGAGATGTTAGAAAATTAATGACGAATCGTTCATCCATCCCTTTCATTCGCTTTTCTTCGCGACTCAAAACGCAAAATGATGGCTATATTTTTAGTAAACCGTGCCAGCTGCTATACGCTGGCTTCGATTGACCAATGATACAGCCGACCAAATCCCTACTCGATGAGAACAGCCAGCGCTCACTAAATCAGGATGGATGATTCATGGTTTTACGATGCTGGGGAGAGTCTAGCTTTCAAGCTATCTGAACAGGCATCATGAATTCTTAATAAAGAGGGTTTCGCTAATTGCCATATTGCGGCTCAGTTAATCTTCAATGACTCTGAATTATCGGGTGATTACTGAAACTCATCACCTTGGTTTGCGAGCGTTTTACGACCACACTTCTGGCAAACCAAATAACGGTCTATGAGATCCAGTGAAGCACCAACAGGGCTGGCTTGGCCAGCAAAAAAACCTTCGATAAAGGCTTTTATTTGTTCTTTTTTAGTCGTGCCATATTTGGAAGGTTTTTGTTTAAGTAACGGTTGATGCTCAGTTTGTTCACCACATGCCTGACAAAATTGGGTTAACATCTATACACTCCTAGCAGCATATCCCCCCTTAAGCTATGAACGGACATTCATAGCAAAGGCGCAAACCACCGAGGGGAACCAATGATTAATTATGAATTAATCATTAGAAGCTCATGACAGATAAAAAGCAAGATAATACCTTTAATCATCAAATATATAGAATTTTTTTATAGGTTTGCTCATCCCCTCAAGCGCAAGCAATAAGGCGCTCACATCACTAGGGTCATGCCAAGCTTAGCCAGCGTTTAGTCAAATGATTGAAAATAAGTCCTAAATCCATCAGCCAGAGCCTCAAATACCCGCACACATGGCTGGCTGTTACGCAGGTCTTCATGCATGGTGACCCATACATCCATCTTTAGCTGAAAGGCTTCGGCTAAAACAGGCACCAATTTATCATCACCTTTTGCCAAAATCGCCTGACAGATCCCGATGCCAGCTCCTGCACGAATCAACGCTAATTGTGCGAGATCACTGTCACAACTAAAAGCGAAGTTTTCTCGGTCAAGCTCTGGCGGTAAACTTTTAGTCAATTTACGAATAAAATCACTCAATGAATCAAAACCAATAATGGCATGTTGGGCAAGCGCCTCAACACTCTCCGGGTAGCCAAAGTGCTCAAGATAGGCAGGGCTTGCATGTAAAGCTAATACAGAGTGGCCCACTCTACGAGCAACCAGTTGAGTTTGCTTTGGTCGAAACATACGAATCGCAATATCAGCTTCGCGATGCAGTAAGTCTTGTGCTTGGCTCGATAATACCAACTCCAATTTTAAGCCTGGGTACTGCTGCTGTAGTGGTGTAATAATATCCGGCAATAAGGCAACCCCCACCACCTCACTGGCGGTAATTCGAACCACGCCACCTAGCTCCTGCTGTTGACCTGTAGCAACTCGCTCTATTGCTGCAGCGGTGCTCGCCATCACTTCCACCTGGCCGCGTAGTGCTTTGGCTGCATCGGTAGCCAATAATCCGCCCGGAGAACGGATAAACAAGCTAAGTTCCAGTGCCTTCTCAAGAGCGGCAATATGCCGACCGATGGTGGGTTGAGTGGAGTTTAATGCTCTCGCTGCTGCCGATAAGGAGCCCTGCTGTAATACAGCGAGAAATGAACGATAGAGTTCCCAGTCAATATTGCCACTATACATAAATGCATACCTGATCGTTTGTTTTGCTCAATTTCATTTAGCTAACAATAATACTATGCTCTCCCCATCAAATGAATAGAGGTTCAAAACAATGACAAATCAAGCAAAAGTATTAGTGCTCGGCGCAACCGGGGGGATTGGTGGGGAGCTCACTCGACAACTACTTCACGCAAACTGGCAAGTGTGTGCCATGACCAGAAACTTAAGCCGCGCCAAGCAATCACAAGCAGGTGTCCAGTGGATGAAAGGTGACGCACTGAATGCAAGCCAAGTCGAAACTGCAGCCCAAGGCTGTGACGTGATCATTCATGCGGTAAACCCTCCTGGTTATAAAAACTGGGAAAAATGGGTACTCCCAATGTTAGACAATACCATTGCCGCAGCAAGAAAAGTTGGCGCAACCATCGTATTGCCCGGCACCGTTTATAATTTTGGCCCAGAAGTATCTTTACAAATTGATGAAAACACACCGCAGCACCCGCAAACGCGTAAGGGGCGGATCAGAGTCCAACTAGAACAGCGTTTATTCAACTATGCACAAAATGGCGGTCGAGTCATCATTGTTCGCGCTGGAGATTTTTTTGGTGGCCAGCCGGGTAACAACTGGTTTTCCCAAGGACTCATCAAACCTGGCCAAGCGGTAAGCACAATCAATAATCCAAGCCAAAAGGGAACTGGCCATCAATGGTCTTATATACCTGATGTTGCCCAAGTGATGCGACAACTATTAGAACGTCGTCACCAACTTGAAGCCTTCGCGGAATATCATATGGCTGGACACTGGGACGCCAACGGCCGCCAAATGGTGGAGGCCATTCGCGATGTAGTTCTTCAACATAGTGGTAAAACAGCCAATATCCGCAGCTTTCCTTGGGGAGTAGTCAAGCTTATTAGTCCTTTTAATGCCACCATGAGAGAACTACTAGAAATGCGCTATTTATGGCAACGGCCACTTCAGATGAATAATAGCAAACTGCTCGCAGAGCTCGGTGAAGAAGCTCATACACCACTAGCCTTAGCGGTAGAACAGACTCTCATTGGCCTACAATGTTTACCTGCCGCCGCTCCAACTTAAGGAATGTTCATTGAACAAGGCTGTCAAAGTTATCCGAGACCGAGTTATTCGAGACAGCCATCTTAAGGCTTAGCCATCTTAAGGCTTATATTCATCCGCCACCATCAAGCGATATAAATCATCTCTCATCCGCATAAAAGCAGCCTGATGCTGAAAATTGCAATCTTAATACACGTTTTTACGACGAAAATCTGCAACAAGCGAGACGGAAGACACAGCTAGCCTAGATAACCTGAATCACTCGCGAGTCAATGAAATTTAACCTGTAAGTTCTTAACCTAGATCCAGCCAGCGCTTGGCAGCTGCCATGCCTTTAATTCGTTGTTGATTGTGCTCTCGCTTATAGCGTTCTAGTGAATGCCCAGCCCCAACCACGCTGGCGAAGTGATGCTCTAAACCAGTGCTCAAGGCTAACCAGCTTTCTTCATCGATTTGTAAGCGCTGTAAAATGGGCGCTTGTGCATCATCGATATAACCGCGTTTATCTTCTCTGATAACGCGGCCGGTAAGTTCCACCAGTTGCAGGTAGTCTTGTAACTCGAAAGGCAAGCCATTAGGCATGGTTTCTCTGGGGTTACCGACAAAAGGCATTAGCTGCTTGGGTTGCTGACCTTGTTTGGCTTGCTGAATGCGCTGTTTGATACTGGTGTGGTCCGAGGTTTCAGGCGTGCTCGCTATATTTGAGCGAACCGGGTTTAAATCCACATAGGCCATACACGCTGCTAGGGCTGCTTCATCTAAAAGCGCTTGAGATTTAAAACGCCCCTCCCAAAAACGACCGGTACATTGGTCTTCTTTATTGGCAGCTCGAGCAATGTATTCATTCAAATGGCGCATAAACCAGCTTAAATCAAAAAGGCGAGTCCGATAGACTTCTACTGTTGCACTGATAGCCTGTAGTTGCACCTCACTTAACTTCGGACGTAACTCAGAATTAAGATACATTTGAGTCAGTAAGGTGCCTTGGTGCAAACAATGCCAGCGTTCTAAGACTTCATCCATGGACCAGGCTTCGGCTTTGGCCTTATCGATGTGCAATACCACATGGGTATGATTGCTCATAACTGCATAAGCACAGACATCAATGGCAAACACCGCAGTAAGTTGCAATAAATAGTCTTCCACCCACTGGCGTCGGTGCTCATAACTCTTGCCCGTTTGCTTATCTTCGCCACATAAAAAAGCCCGCCGAACACAGCGGGAAACACAGTGATAATAAGATGTATCCGATAAGCTCACTTGCGACTGTCTTGACCGAGGCATGGCAATAACTCCAAAAAAAACACTATTGATAGTTTAGGCTATTACCGAGATCTGGCTAGTTGAGATGGCTGTCTAGTTATTTGCTCCAAGACTTCATCCATGGACCAGGCTTCGGCTTTGGCCTTATCGATGTGCAATACCACATGGGTATGATTGCTCATGACAGCATAGGCACAGACATCAATGGCAAAAACCGCAGTAAGTTGCAATAAATAGTCTTCCACCCACTGGCGTCGGTGCTCATAACTCTTGCCCGTTTGCTTATCTTCGCCACATAAAAAAGCCCGCCGAACACAGCGGGAAACACAGTGATAATAAGATGTATCCGATAAGCTCACTTGCGACTGTCTTGACCGAGGCATGGCAATAACTCCAAAAAAAACACTATTGATAGTTTAGGCTATTACCGAGATCTGGCTAGTTGAGATGGCTGTCTAGTTATTTTCTTCTAGTTATTTGCTCCGATCGCCGGATATATGTCAGCGAACCGATCTTCAATCAGGAGTTGCAAAACATGGGGTGTCCATAAATGTCTCAATAATTCTTTTAACTGGCTATTACTCAAGAACTTTTACGCCTTCCATTTGTGAAATAGTAATATATATGCTCGGCTCTAAAGCCAATACCGAATGATCTGTACTCGCGCTAATAAGAACAAAATCATTTGCGGCATAAATTTCTGAGTTGATTTGTAAACGGCCTTCAAGAACATATATTTGTTCCCAGCCAGGATGATTGTGCAACGGCAGCTCTGCATGAGCTTCAAATTTGAGTATTGCCGTTCTACCATTTTCAGTTTTCTCTGATAACCAAAAAAATTCAACACCAGAAAATGGAGTTTTTGACCATTTTATATTTTCGTTCATACGAGGGCATATCATATATTTTCCTTACATAATTATTAGTGGATATAAGAGGATGGTAAGACAGAAAAAATTCCTAGAATTTATAAAATTTGATTGCCTTTGAAGGCTTTGTAAGTTAACGCTGAATTCTAACGAACCCCTCAGAATTTCTAGTAAATTCAATATATTAGACGCACACCCGTTGTTTGATCTAATTAATTTCGTCAAAACAAATTCTATCTAAACCTACACGGAGGCAGTCAGGATGCGCGAAATTCAAATCCTACACCAAATGCTTATTGAGCTAGGTCGGAATAGTGTGGTAACTCGATACAGCAGCCAACAAACGATGAGGCATTAGAGCAATCTGTCGGTTCGGTCCACAACCAGATGTAAGCACTGACAGGCTAAGTGCTGAGGAATCCACTTAATCACTAAAAGGCAAGCTCAACTGTGCCGACTCTGTTTGCTGCTCGTAAGCTAAACCAATATGTAAGCCAACTAAACGCACCGCTTTGCCCTTACCGCGCGCAAAGGCTTGATGAAACAGCTCCACTAAGGTTGATTCATCAATCTGTTGGCACTGCTGCTCCTTGGTAGTTTGCTGAAAATCGGCGAATTTTACTTTTACCCCTAACTTATTCATCTTAGCCTGTCGTAAATGTTGCTCGCTACGCCGCCGTAACTCGGGTAACAAAGCCAGTAAACGCTCAACTACTAAGCTTTTATCTCGCTCATCTTGGGCAAAAGTTCGTTCTACCGCCACCGACTTACGTTTACGGTCATTACTTACGGCTCGCTCATCGATCCCTTGACAACGCAACCATAACATCTCACCAAACTTACCAAATAAAGTCTGCAGTTTATCGCGTTTGGCACGACGAATATCTCCGCCAGTATATAAGCCATGGTGATGCAGCTTTTCAATACTCACCTTACCAACACCCGATATTTTCTCTAGGGCGAGTGTTTCAATAAATGCCGAAATCTGCTCGGGTTTAATCACATATAGTCCGTTAGGCTTATTCAGGTCGGACGCAATTTTTGCCAAAAATTTGACCGGCGCTACACCAGCCGAAGCGGTTAATCCGGTGCAGTTATAGATATCTTGGCGAATTTGCTCAGCAATTAGAGTCGCCGAACCATGACAAGCCTCACACGCACTCACATCAAGATAAGCTTCATCGAGGGATAAAGGTTCGATCACTTGAGTATAAGTGGCAAAAATAGCCTGTACTTGCCGGCTGACCTCTCGGTACAAACTCAGCCGCGGCGGCACTAAAACCAATTGGGGACACAGTTGTAGCGCTCTATGGGTTGGCATTGCAGAGCGAATACCATATTGACGGGCCAGATAATTACAGGTTGTTAATACGCCTCGACCGCTACTCAAGCCACCTACGGCTAAAGGAAGGTTCGCGAATTCGGGTTGCTCACGCATTTCTACCGCAGCATAGAAACAATCCATATCCACATGAATGATTTTACGATTCATTAAAGTCATAAGTAAGCAAATACGCCACAACAACTGTATATAAAAACAGTATAGTTATGCGTTTACCAAATACAAGCCTTTCCTCATAAGAAATCGCTCATCAGGGTAATTTGAGCTAGCCTCGATGCACCACCTTAAGTAAGATTAAAATTATGAGCAAAGAATAATAAGGCATTATTGTGAGTCAAGCGCAGATCAGCCAGTTAAGCATTTACCCCATAAAATCAACCTTAGGGATTGATTTAAATCACGCTTACGTAGAAGAACATGGCCTAGCATTCGACCGACGTTTTGTGGTTTGCTTACCCGATGGCAAACAACTAACCGCCAGAACTCACCCCAAGTTAGCGCAAATCCACAGTGTTTTACGGCCTGAAGGCTTATATCTGGAAGCTCCTAACATGGCAGGGGTAAACATTAAATACACCGATTTTTCAGATCATTATATTCCAGTAAAGCTTTGGCAGGATACGGTTCAAGCACAACATTGCCATAACGATTACGATCATTGGTTTAGCCAATATTTAGGGGAAAACTGCCACCTAGTATTTTTTGGGGAACAATCTCAGCGTATGGTCAAAAAGCGGGATAGTCAGGTCGCGTTCGCCGACGCCTATCCCCTATTGTTAGTGTCTGAAGCCTCATTAGAAGATCTCAATTCACGCAGCCCAACGCAACACAATATGGCTCAATTTAGACCCAACCTAGTGGTCACAAACACTGCTGCATTTGCCGAAGATGGCTGGAAACGTTTTCGTATTGGAGAAGTGGAATTTGAGGTGCAAAACCCTTGTTCGCGCTGTATTTTTACAACCCTCGATCAAGCCCGTGGAGAGTTTCATCCGCAAAAAGAACCACTATCAACACTCGCTAAGTATCGTAAGGGTAACGATGGAAACGTTTATTTTGGACAAAATGTGGTGGCACTCAATCATGGTAAGATCAGTCTGTATGACACCATAGAAGTACTAGAAACCAAGACGCCAGAACATTATCCCGAGCAAATCAAAAAAACACAATCCAGCCCAACAGTGACTACAAATTGGCAAGCGGGACAAAGCCGCTTACTCAAGTGTATTGCAATACGCGAAGAAACTCATGATGTAAAAACTTTCATTTTGGAGGCTCCAGAGGGCAACATCTGCCATTATCAAGCAGGCCAATATATAGGCATTGAGCTGGAGATAGACGGCAGCCCAGTACACCGAAATTATACGCTGTCGAGTTCTCCTAGTCGCCCCTTAAGCTTAGCAATAACCGTTAAGCGGGTTTCCAACGGACTGGCATCAAATTGGTTACATGACAACTTGAAGCCAGGTATGCAACTCAAAGCCTTAGCCCCTACGGGCGACTTTCATTTACCCGCCAGCCCAAGCAACAAATTATTACTGCTGTCAGCTGGCAGCGGCATCACCCCGATGCTGTCGATGCTGCGCTACCTGAGTGACATCAACAGCCAGCTAGATGTGGTGTTCCTACACAGTGCACATAGCGAACAAGATCTGATCGCTCGAGCCGAACTAGAAGTGCTCGCTCAACAAATGCCACACTGCAGTATTCGTTATAGTTTAAGCCAATCCGTTCAAGGCACTTGGCAAGGCTATCAGGGCAGACTCAATCGCGGGATGTTACTCGATATTGAAGATTTAGAACTACGCTCGGTATTTGTCTGTGGTCCACAGGGCTTTATGGACAGCGCAAAACAGCAGTTGCTCGCCTTAGGGGTGCATCCCGACGATTATTTGTCTGAAAGCTTTGGCCACCAGATCAGCGACTCGGTGGTGAGTAAGAACATTAATATTCTGTTTGATAGTTGGGATAGTCACGTTCAAGGTAATAATCAACAAAGTATCTTAGAACAAGCGGAACAGGCCGGGCTAAATTTGAACTATTCCTGCCGCGGTGGATTTTGTGGTGCCTGTAAAGTCAAACTAGAAAGTGGTGAAGTAAGCATCCTCGAAGACAGTGGTTTAAACGATGAAGAGAAGCAACAAGGCTACATCCTGAGCTGTAGTTGTATTCCACAAACAGACTTATGTATTACCCAAGCGTAATGTTACGCTAGTTTAGATTTATTTAATTTGTAGTCATTAATAATAGGAAGAATAAATGAAGTTTCTACACACCATGGTAAGAGTAAAAGATCTCGATCAATCCATGAATTTTTACTGCAATTTATTGGGCATGAGCGAAGTCCGCCGTTATGAGAGTGACCAAGGCAGATTCAGTTTAATCTATCTCAGTTGTGATGAAGATATTGAACGAGTCAAAACCGAAGATTCCCCATGTTTGGAACTCACTTATAACTGGCCTGATGAAAATGGCCAATCAGAAACCTACACCGGCGGACGTAATTTCGGACACATTGCCGTATCGGTAGAAAATATCTATGCGCTATGCGACAAGTTACAAAAAGCTGGCGTCATCATCAATCGTCCACCTCGTGATGGTCACATGGCCTTTGTCGTATCTCCCGATGGTATTTCGGTGGAGTTACTACAACAAGGTGAATCACTAGCCGTGCAAGAACCTTGGGCTTCGATGGGCAATACCGGAAGCTGGTAAGCCTGCAAAAAAGTGAGTTTTTTACTCAACATATTTAGTGAGGGGAACGGCCATGCTAAGCCATTTCCCGCACTAAATTATTCAGCGAATAAATAAGCGATAGCTATAATGTACAAGGTGTTGATAAAATAAGCACAAATGGTTTACAAATTAATAAAACACTAACTATGGATGATAGTGACCCGAAAATTGTCGAATTACGTCGGCAAAACCAGCAATTGCGTGAGCAACTCAACGAGAACATCAATTTACTTAATATTGTATTGAACGATAGTGGCTTAGTGCTTTGGGAACAACACATTCCCAGTGGGCGGCTCAGTCTGTATAACTCCGAATACGGTAAAATTTGTGGTCTTTCCGCCAATGAGCAAAAAGCCTACTATAAAAATTGGCAATCCAACCTACATCCCGATGATAAAGATTTTGCGATCAAGGCTTTTGAAGCCTTGATCGCAGGCGAAACAGACGAATACGATGTCGAGTATAAAATGCTGCATAAAGACGGTTCAATTCGCTGGGTGAAAGATCGAGGAACCATTCAAGACTATGATGAAAACGGCCACCCCCTGCGTGTTCTGGGGACACACAGCGATATTACTCAACAACGAATCGCTCACCAACGCTTGGCCAAACTGGCTCATCATGATCCCTTAACCGGACTTCTCAATCGGCATGCCTTTCGAAATCAATTCGAACAATATTGTCAAAACATCGGAGCTGAAGGCGGCACTTTGATGTTCATTGATTTAGATAAGTTTAAACCGGTTAATGACCGCTATGGGCATACTGTCGGTGACCGGATCTTAAAATGCTGCGCCGAACGGATCCAACAACATTGCCCAGAACAAGGGCAATGTGGACGAATTGGAGGTGATGAATTTGCCCTACTGATCCCCTTCAGTGAAGTGAGCCAACTGAAACAATTATCTAAGCGTTTACTCGACGCTTTTACACCAGCCATTGACTACCAACAGATCTCGGTCGCGGTGACCATCAGTATTGGAATGTGTCGCTTTCACCGCCACGATGAACAATTTGAACAAACCCTGCATCGCGCCGACCAAGCCATGTATCAAGTCAAAGATGAGGGTAAAAACAACTTTCACTTATGGGGGTTTAATTCTGAGGCGTAAAGCTTTTTATCCATCGTCGTAAGGGAACCCTGCGCATAGACAACAAAACAAAGGTCAAACCTAAATATATAATGGGCTCAATCCATCCAGACTTCAAAGACCACCAAAAATGAATGATTATCGCCAATGTAACGGGATAGATAAATCCGTGAAGTTGCAACCAGACTCGGCCCAGTTTTTGTTGTATGCGCTTAAATGAGGTCAGGCTTTGAGCCAACAATAATATAAAGGCAAACATACCAAACCATATATAGGGCCGATCCAATACTTCTTGTCCAAACAAGGCCCAATCTAAGCCTAAGTCAAACACCAAATAAGCGAGCATGTGTAACAGCGAATAAAAGAATACATATAGGCCCACTAAACGCCTAAAAGCAAACAACACGGGTAAACGAAAACGCCGAGCAAAGGGGGCTAAACACAGCGTAATCAGGAGTATATTCAGCGCTACATTAGCCAAATAGTGGATCAGGGCTTTGACCGGATCGCCCCCCCACCAGCCATCACTAACCGCTAAAAAACAATAAAGCAGTGGGCTTAACAACAATAAATGTAATAGCACCCGCACTTGCCATTGATGCTTAGCTAAATACTGATTAATTTTTTTACTCACACGTCTCTCACTAAAAATACTTATTTAAGTCCATGCCTTGATAAAGATGAGCGACCTGCTCACTATAACCATTAAACATTTCTGTTTTTATTCGTTTACGCCCTAACAAGCCCGTTGAATCAATCCGCCGTTCTGAAGCTTGACTCCAGCGCGGGTGGTCGGCCAGCGGATTCACATTGGCATAAAAACCATACTCATGAGGTGCGAGTCGATTCCAAGTGGTTGGTGGTTGAGTCTCAAGTAAATGGATTTTAACAATCGACTTAATACTCTTAAAACCGTATTTCCATGGCACAACCAAACGTAATGGCGCACCATTTTGTGCGGGTAGGGTTTTGCCGTACATACCTACAGCCATAAACGTGAGTGGATTCGTCGCTTCGTCAATCCGCAAACCTTCAACGTAGGGATAACGGATCCCTCCGCCTGTAAACGAATTTTTCTGTCCCGGCATTTGCTCCGGATCATAAAGCGTTTCAAAGGCAACATAGCGAGCCGACGACAAGGGCTTCACCATTTTCAGCAGATCGGCCAACGAAAACCCCACCCAAGGGATGACCATCGACCAAGCTTCGACACAACGTAAGCGGTAAATCCGTTGTTCTAAAGCCATTTTTGCCATCAATTTATCTAAATCAAGCGTGAGTTCTTGCTCTACCTCTCCGGTAATTTTAATCGTCCATGGCGAAGGATTAAAGCTGCGGCTATTCTTCGCCGGATCATTTTTACCAGTACCAAACTCATAAAAATTATTATGGCTAGTGGCAGTCGACTCTGGGGTTAGCACATCTTGATGGATCGGTGGAATGTCAATTTTGTTCAATGCTCGACGAACCAATGCCACTGGCTCGGGGTCGTCAGCACTAAACCAAGATGCGCCTGCTACACTCGTAGGCAAGGCCGCACCAGCGCCAATAAAACCTAAACCTTTCATAATATTACGGCGCTGTTTAAATAAAGACTCGGGCGTCACCGCCGACTCTGCTTCTTCCCAGTCACGCTTCATTTTAAACCACATAGCATCTCCTTTTTCTATCAGACCTCGCTTGCGGTAAAAAAATTTCACGAGGCTTAATTTTTACTGGCGATCCGCTTGATGTGCTGATATTCCCCGAACACGGGTAAATCAGTGAGGTAACGGCGCAACATGTCCATCGCAACCGCAGTCGCCATCACCCGCACCACCGAGCGACTCCGATTACTAAGCAATAGTTGCTGGCTAATACAACGGTCGCCCTCCGCGAGGCTAAAACAAACGGTACCGACCGGTTTTTGCTCACTACCACCATCCGGACCCGCGATCCCAGTAATTGATAAGGCAATATTGGCGGCACTATTGGCGAGCGCACCGAAAGCCATCGCTTGACTGGTTTCCATGGACACCGCGCCATATTGTTCAAGTAGTGCCTCGGGAACCCCAATGCTTTGTTGCTTCGCTAGATTGCTATAGGTCACAAAGCCACGATCTAAGTAAGCTGAACTCCCCGCTACAGCCACTAGTTCGGCAGCTAACATGCCACCTGTGCAAGATTCAGCTAAAACTAACTTTTTCCCCGCTGCAACCATCAATTGCTGAAGATGCAGGGCCCAATTGCCTTGATCTTCAGTAAAAATATGTGCTGCAAGTTGCGCTCGCAATAATTGGCTCAAGCGCTCAAATTCAGCGTCTTGGCGAGGATAAAACAGCTTCACCTCAATACTGGGTCGTGATGAACGGTAGCCTAAACGTGCTTCGGACGGTAACTCTAGGGGATCAAAACGGTCACTCAATGAAGACTCTGATAAACCGAAAGTATAAAAACGTTTCACTTCACCATTCGATTCTGGCACCGCAGCTTGCAAACGCGGAAACCACTGCTGCTTGACCATTTTCTTGAATTCACTCGGCACGCCAGGTGTAAACAGCAACTGAGCACCAGCATGTTGTACGATAAAACCACAGGCGGTCCCAATGGGGTTATCGACTAATTCCGCCCCTTCCGGCAACATCGCTTGTTTAACATTACTTTCTGGCATCGCTATGTTTTGTAGTTGATACCACGCTTGCAACTGACTTAACCAGTGCTGATTTAACTGTAAGGGCTTACCGATCAGTTGCGCTGCAGCCTCGGCACTTAAATCGTCAGAAGTCGGTCCCAATCCCCCATTCACCAATACCCAATCACTGCGCAGGGCCGCCTGATGGAGGGCATCGACGATATCTTCAAGCTTATCCGCTACCGTTTGCCGACGGCTAAAACTCAAACCGATATCATTCAGCTCTTGACCACACCATGCAGCGTTAGTATCCGCGATATCGCCTTGGAGAACTTCATCGCCGGTACTGAGCATTTCTATTTTCATGATGACTTCCTTAATTAATTCATTGGCCTAGCGGTATTGTTGCTTATCACAGCCGCTGATTCAGCGTAAAAGGCTTTAATCGCGCCAATGAGTTGTTTTATATCTTGTTGATTCACATCAAGATGGGTCAAGAAACGGATCGGCGTCCCGGCGGTAACAAATATCCCCCGTTCGGCTAAATACTCTGCTAAGGCAAAGGATTGTTGGTGACGACAACGCGCATAAACCACATTGGTTTGCACCGAGTGTGCGTCACATTCTAATTCCTCAATTTGCGCCAGTTGTTCCGCCAACAATTGTGCATTAGCGTGATCCTCGGCTAAACGAGCGACATGATGCTCCAAAGCGTATTGGCCAGCGGCTGCAATAATGCCCGCTTGACGCATGCCACCCCCTAACATTTTTCGCAATCGCTTGGCGCGCTCGATTAAGCGTTTATCGCCAAGCAGTAACGAACCAATCGGCGCTCCCAAACCCTTCGATAAACAAATGGTAAAACTGTCGAAAGGCGCTACCAGCAGACGTTCATCGACACCGCTTTGAACCACGGCATTAAACAATCGAGCACCATCCAGGTGCAGCGCCAGCTGATGCTCTGCCACGAAGGAAGGTAAGCTAGCCAAATAATCCATCGGTAATACCCGCCCGCCAATGGTATTTTCCAAAGATAACAGGCGAGTTTGGGCAAAGTGAAAATCATCTTCTTTAATTGCCGCCTGAACCTTGTTGAGACACAGGCTTCCATCAGCACTATTTTCTATTGGCTGTGGCTGCACACTCCCAAGTACTGCGGCACCACCAGCTTCATATCTATAATTATGTGCACTCTGACCACAAATATACTCATCCCCTCGCTGGCAGTGCGCCATAATGGCTAACAGGTTGGCTTGAGTCCCCGAACTACAGAACAAGGCGGCTTCGGTTCCCATTCTCTCGGCAGCATAATCCTGCAAACGATTGACCGTAGGATCATCACCATATACGTCATCCCCCACTTCCGCTTGACTCATTAATAAACGCATTGCTTGCGTAGGACGGGTGACAGTATCACTTCTAAAATCACTCATGACTCAGCCTCTTGTTGATGTTCGATTAACCATTGCATCGGATCGGGGTAGCTAAATTGATAATTCAATACAGCCTTAATTCTATGGTTGTCGATCCGTTTATTACTGACTTCACCGGCGGTAAACGTGGGCGCAACCAGTCCCAACTGCTCAGCCGCTAGCTCATAAAACTCTTGTTTAGTTGGATGTAAATCACTACAGGCATTGAACTGCTCGCCCCAAATATCCCGCTGAATTAAAGCACCAATCAACGCGATACAGTCCTGACGATGGATCACATTCACCGGACTCTTTGCGCCACTCACAGTTTTCCCCGATAAAAATCGTCCAGGTTTACGCTGTCCGCCCAGTAAGCCAGAAAAACGCAGTACACTCGCTTGATAAGCGCGACTAGCGAATAACTTATCTTCAATATGGCTTAAGGCAATACCAGAACGGGTGGTCGGATGACGAGCCGTGTATTCATCTACGATTCCCTGTTGAGGCCCATAAACCGAAGTAGACGAGATAAAGAGGATCTTTTTAACGCCATGCTCTGTAGCGGCATCAAGTAACGCGGTGATTTGGGCGATATGGTAGTCTGCGGTATTTGTTTTACGCCCTGGAGGAATATTTACAATCAGCAAGTCACATGCAAGCAACGCTGCAATATTATTTGACTGTAACTGCGGCGCTAAATCCAACTGATATGCTTCTATGCCTAGATGACCAAGTGATTCCAGCTCTTCAAGCTTACGCCGAGACCCCAATACCCGATAGCCTTCGGCCAACAAAAACTGCGCTAAAGGTAAACCCAACCAACCGCAGCCCACTATACTAATTCGTTTGATCACTCACTGTCCTTTTAAGTTTAGCGGCAATTACACCCCATTCGCGAATGGAGGATCTATTTAGACCGAGGGGAAATAGATGAGAGCAAGCCGTTGATTGCTGGAATACTTTATTAAAAATAGAAAATAAACAACAAAACTAACATTCATTTTAACCAGCGTAAATCAATCGATAATGAATAGAGTTGCTATTCTATCAACCGAGCACAATATCTGAACAATCGATAGCGATTCAAATCATGTTAGACAAGGGGGATGATTGAGTGCGTTTATGCTAATTCTAAAGCAAAAACACTTAGGCCGAAGATTTCATTAAAATGGCCACGGAGTAAACTTGCGTCTTCGCTGTCATAAAAGTGATCTTGAGTTGTATTCGCCAACCGTAAAACGAAGGCAAAAAAAAACGACCCAAAAATTTAGGTCGTAACAGCAAGTTCTTAGAATTGTAGATAGCTAGAAATGCTAGTTAAATCAATCAATTCTATACAGCGGGAAAGTTTCAATTAAGTCATCTCAAACTCAATCTTCAAATGCGGCTAACAATTGCATCCGATGTGAAAACGATACCAGAAAAGCCTTTCATAGCAAAATAAAAAAAGGGCTAAGAACAGCCCTTGCTTAGAATGTTTGATTTAGATCACAGTTTATTGATTACGGAATCACGCACAATCAACTCTGGAATAAATTTAAGCCCGATAATATTAGGCTCAATTTCCTTGCCTTTCTTTTCCAAAATATCGATAGCTAACTGAGCGGCACGCTTGCCCATATCCTCAATAGGATAACGAACGGTGGTGAGCTTAGGATGAACAAAACGCGCATAGTGATTATCATCATAACCCACAACAGAGATTTGCCCGGGAATATCGAAGCCTTTATCACGTAAAGCCGATACGGCTCCAGCAACCATCGAGTCGTTATACCCCACGATGGCAGTAAAACTCATTCCTCGCTCTAATAATTGACTTACTGCTTGGCTCCCCCCAACTTCATCGGGGTAAGCTCGAGCAATCAGCTGCTCATCAATAGGTGCGGATATTTGTTCCATCGCTTGACGATAACCTGATAAACGCTCAACGCCATCGGTGAATGACAGATCATCGGTAGTAATAAAGGCAATATCTTTATGGCCTTTTTCTTGTAAATGGCGAGTCGACTTATACGTCCCCTCACTATTGTCCAAGTACACACAACGATTCTCGAAGCCCGGAACTAAACGGTTAATAAAAATAAACGGGGTCTTACAATCCGCAATTTCTCTTAACTCCTCATTACTTAATGCCATCGAATGAACAATAACTGCATCACACTGACGCTGTAATAATATATCGATCGCATGACGCTCTTTCTCTGCACTATGATGGCCCGACATAACAATGGTATATTTACCGGCCATATCAACAATTTCTTCTATACCCTTCATCATCTGCACAAAGAACGGGCCACCACCGAGATCACCCACCACTAAACCAATACAGTCGGAACGTTTGCTAACCAAGGCTTGGGCAAAACTATTTGGGCGATAATGAAGCTCTTCCATCGCTCGGAGAACGGCCTCTCGTTTCTCTGGTGCTACCTGAGCAGTATCGTTAATCACGCGAGATACGGTTGATATCGACACATTTGCCAACTGAGAAACATCTTTAATTGTGGCCAAATTACTTACCCTCTTATCGTCTGCAAAGCAGAATTAAACTTGAAAAACGATCTGGGTAAAACTATACCAAGACAGAGCAAAACTTGATAGTGAAACCGCGCCACAGAGTGTAAACTATAGTTTAAATTTAGATATCCGTTGCGGCTTCATGCAATGAGTTTTTTTACTTGTTGCATCAACTAATTAAGTAAGTTAATTATGTCATTTGTTAGTAAGTTACGTTGTGCCTTAACCTTGGGTCAAGGAGTGTTGGTCTCGCTTCCTGAGCCGACTGGCAAAGAAGATCCCATAGAGCTATTTGGGGAATGGTTTAAACAAGCCAAAAAATCAGGAATTGTACTGCCTGAGTCAATGACAGTTTCGTCGGTAGGCGCTGATGGTCGTCCTTCGGCTAGAGTCGTATTGTTAAAAGAATTTGACGCAGAGGGCTTTGTTTTTTACACCAATTATTCGAGTAGAAAAGGACAGGAGTTAGAGCTTCATCCTCTCGCTTGTTTAACCTTTCATTGGAATATTTTACAACGCCAAGTTCGCATTGAAGGGCGTGTTGAAAGAGTCAGTCAACAACAGTCCGAGCACTACTTCCATAGCCGCGGACGAGGCAGCCAAATTGGTGCTTGGGCCAGCCACCAAAGCCAAGTCATCGCAAACCGTAGTATTCTTGAAAAACAAGTCAGCAATTGCAAACAAGAGTTTGCAGATAAAGAGGTGCCACTGCCTGAGTTTTGGGGTGGCTACCGAGTCATTCCCGATACAATTGAGTTTTGGCAAGGTAAAGCCGATCGTCTGCATGACCGCTTCCGTTATAGTTGCGACGCCAAGGGCTGGAAAGCGGACCGCCTTAGCCCTTAGGCACACCATAAGAGTAACTTAACTCCTGTGGAGTAAGTAAAGATTGAAGCGGTTGCTTACGCCGATATTGATATACGACTTGATACGCCAATACGCTCTGTACGTAATGGCGTGTTTCTTTAAACGGAATCGACTCTATCCATACATCGGCAGGTACCTTGCCTGACTTGGCAAGCCAACGACTAACCCGCGTCGGGCCAGCATTATAAGCAGCGGCAGCCAAGATACGATTGCCTTGATAACGGTCAAGTAAACTATCTAAATAGGCACTCCCCAAACGAATATTATCTTCCGGTTCAAATAGTTGACTTCGTGAACGATACTTAAAACCAATTTTTTTCGCGGTGTGTTTCGCAGTCGCTGGCATTAACTGCATCAAGCCACGTGCGCCAACCGAACTTTGTGCCAAAGGATACATCGCACTTTCTTGACGCGCTAAGGCGTACAATAAACTAGCTTCTACTTGGCGCTTATTCGCAAAATACTCAAACTCTTGAGCAAAACTCAAAGGAAAACGCATTTGCAGTTGATCCCATTGCTTTGCAATGATTGACGCCTGTACCGCCATGTCTTGCCAGTTATGACTAAGGGCCAGGGCCCCTAAATCTAACTGGCGCGATAACTTGGAGCGCCTTAATAAATGATCCCATTCGGAACGCGCCGAATAATACTCTTCTAGGGCCAATAGCTCTTTGACTTTGAGCACCACGGGATGCTGGTCGATTTGCTTAAGTTCAGCAGCGCTCATACGATGTTGCTGCTCTTGGAGTTGAAATGGCCTGTTTAAATATTGAGCAGCAAGAAAACCATGGTAACTTCGTTCTACGGAAAGTTTATCGAAGCTGGCCTTAGCAAGCTCGGTTTGTCCCAAAGCAAGCATCGAGCGAGCCTGCCAGTAACGCCAACGTTCCTGCCGCTGAATCGCTTCAGGTAATCGCGCTAACCATAGACTAATCTGCGCCCACTGTTGCTGCGCAATCGCTAAACGAACCCGCTGCTCAATACTATGGCTATCAGGATGTAAACGAAGCTGGCGGTCGGCCCACTTCAGCAAAACCGGAGTTGGCTGACCAATCACCTTGCGGACCAAACTTCGCTCACAGTTTAAATACAACTGATTTGACTGACTTAAGGGCTTCGCCCAACGCGTCAAATACCCCACCGCTGCAGCTAAATCACGCCTCGCCAACCTTTTTATTGCTAATAAGGCAATTTGCTGATGAGACCTCGATTGACTAATTTTAAGTTGTCCGGAGCTCAAAACAACAGCCGGCTGAGTATAGGCTTTCACCAATAACTTCACCTCTGGTTGATGTATTTTGGACTGAGATTTACCGAGATATTTTAATAAACTAATCTGCCGCGCTTGAAAAGCCAACAGCATCCGTTGCCAACGTAATTGATCGCTGATTTTAACCGCTTTTTGCCAATGGGTGAATAAAACGTCACAGGCCTTCGGTCTAGAGCGACCGTGCAACCACAGTTTTTTGGCACCTTGCCATGCTTGAGGAGCATCTCCGGTCTTGTATAAGGCATAATAATAATGACATTGTAAGTCGATGCTATTCGGCAACTGAGGGTAAAATTCTAAATAACTTTGCCATTCTCCCCTTCTGGCAAGCTCTAACATAAAACGACGCTGCATCGCATTACTTAAATAAGACAATGAATTCGCGCCGATAAATTGTTCTACTTCGGCGCGACTAACAGTGCGGATCTGTCCTCGTAGCTGGTAATAACGTAGGTAATCAAACAAGGGGTAGTCTTTAAGTTGATTTAAAGATTGCTCTGCTTGTGTCCACTTCGCTGCGCGTTGCAATTGCCGCACGTCTTTATAGGCTTGCTGCTGCGGCGTTAATTGCCCTGCCTGAGCGAAGCCTAAGCCACTACAGAGCAGAAAAACACATAGTTGCCAAAACCACTGTGGCATAGTCTGTCACGCCTAATTGTTGCTACCATCAATCTTTAGATTAACGCAGCATCAATTAATCGGCGAGTATATTCTTGCTGAGGTTGGCAAAAAACTGCTTCAGTTGCGCCCTGCTCCACCACCTGTCCATATTGCATGACCATCACCCGATGACTTAGCGTACGAATAACCGCTAAGTCATGGCTAATAAATAAATAACTTAAGTTGTATTTAAACTGTAACTGACGCAGCAATTCAAGCAATTGCTTTTGTACGGTTCGGTCGAGAGCAGATGTGGGTTCATCCAAAATTAGGACTTCTGGTTTCAGTACCAAAGCACGAGCCAAAGAAATACGTTGACGCTGCCCACCGGAAAATTCGTGAGGATAACGGTGCATCACATCTGGCGTGAGACCAACATCGAGCAACACTTCCGCAACGGCTTGCTTTAATTGCTGTTTGCTCAGGTCAAAATGCAAACTTAAACCTTCACCAATAATTTGCGCTACCGTCATTCGTGGACTCAAACTAGAGAACGGATCTTGAAAGACTATTTGCATAAAACGACGCAGCGGCTGCATCTGTTTGACACCATAAGCTTGAATGGCTTGCTGTTTGAAATAAATTTCACCTTGGCTGTCAATCAGACGCAGTACCGCCTGCGCTAAGGTACTTTTCCCTGAACCGCTTTCCCCAACAATACCTAAGGTTTCACCTCGCTTTAATTCAAAATCAACTAAGTTGACCGCTTTAATATGGTCGACGGTTCGCTGCCAAAAACCCTGTTTAATGGGAAACCATACCTTCAGTTGCTCAACCTTCAGTAAAGTTTCCGCCTGTGCATCACAGAGGCTTTGGCGAACCGGCTCAGAATCGAGCAAAGTTTTAGTATAGGTATGCTGAGGCGCCGCAAACAGCGCCGCGCAATCATTCACTTCAACCAGTTGGCCGGCTTGCATTACTGCCACACGATCGGCGTAACCACGGACCACATTTAAATCATGAGTGATCAGTAAAATCGCCATCCCTAGCTGTTGTTGCAACTGTTTAAGCAAATTTAAAATTTGCTGCTGAATAGTGACATCTAAGGCTGTTGTCGGCTCATCAGCGATTAACAGTTTTGGCTCGGTGGCCAGGGCCATTGCAATCATCACCCGCTGACGTTGCCCTCCCGACAATTGATGAGGAAAGCTAGCCAAACGTTTTTCTGGTTGTTCGATCCCCACTAAGTCGAGTAACTCTAAGACACGCTGCTGCGCCTGCGGCTTATCCATACCACGATGAACATAGAGTACTTCACTAATTTGCTTCTCTACGCTATGCAAGGGGTTGAGCGAGGTTAAAGGTTCCTGAAAAATCATCGCAATTTGGTTACCTCGCAGCGCTTGCAGCGTCTTGCTTGGTTGATTTAACAAGGCTTGCTGCTGCAACCAAATTTGACCACTCACTTTGGCATTCCCGCCCAGTAAAGACAGAATCGACAAGGCGGTTACCGATTTACCCGAGCCACTCTCACCGACCAGAGCTAAGGTTTCACCCTGCATCAACTCCAAGCTGACATCTTTAACCACTGGGTCAGGCAAACCAAAGCACACCGATAGCTGGTTAATTTCTAATAGTTTTTTCACAAGCCGCTACCTAAATACGCTTTCTGGGATCGAAGGCGTCACGCGCCGCTTCGCCAATAAACACCAACAAAATTAAAATAATCGACATCGATAGGAAAGCAGTAATACCGAGCCAAGGTGCCTGTAAGTTGTTTTTACCTTGGGCAACCATCTCTCCCAATGAAGGGGAACCTGGCGGTAAACCAAAACCTAGATAATCTAAACCAGTTAAGGCTGTCAGACCCCCAATGAAAATAAAAGGTAAAAATGTCAAAGTTGCAATCATCGCATTAGGTAAAATATGCCGTGCCATAATCGCTGGATCGCTTACCCCTAAGGCTCGAGCAGCTTTCACATATTCGAGGTTACGACCTCGAAGAAATTCAGCTCGAACCACGTCAACCAGACTCATCCAGCTAAATAACAACAAGATTGTAAGTAGCCACCAAAAACTCGGTTGAATGATGCTCGATAAAATAATGAGTAAAAACAACTGCGGCATCCCCGACCATATTTCGATAAAACGTTGACCCCAAAGGTCAACCCGCCCACCAAAATAACCTTGTATGGCACCAACCGCGACGCCAATCACAGAGCTAGTAACTGCCAATACCAGCGCAAATAATACCGACAAGCGAAAACCGTAAAGTAAGCGAGCAAATACATCGCGTCCTTGATCGTCGGTGCCTAACCAGTTGTCAAATGTAGGGGGTGAGGGGGAAGGCTCCGTCAAATTAAAATTAATGCTGTCGTAAGAAAACTTCACTGGAGGCCATAGCAACCATCCCCCTTGCTGCTCGATTAAACCTTGAATATAAGGATCGGAGTAATCCGCCTCAATATCTAAGTCTCCGCCAAACTGCAGCTCGCTATATTCGGTGATGATCGGCATCATCCACTGTTGCTGATAGGAAATCAGCAACGGTTTATCATTGGCAATAAACTCGGCGAACAAACTAATGAAGAACAGCAACAAAAATAAATAAAAACTCCAATAACCACGTCGATTCGCTTTAAATTGCAACCAACGGCGTTGGGTAATCGGGCTGGCCTTTACTCGCAGCCACTGCGCGACTAAGCCCATGGTTAACGCCTCCCCTCGAAATTAATCCGTGGATCAATCATGGTATAGGTCACATCACTGATTAACTTGAGCAACAAAGCGATAAGGGTTGAGATATACAGAGTACCAAATACCACCGGGTAATCTCGATTAACTACCGACTCAAAACCCAACAGACCAAGACCATCTAAGGAGAAAATCACCTCTATCATGAAAGAACCCGTTAGAAAAATGCTAATCAAGGTAGCTGGTAAACTCGAAATCACCAACAACATCGCATTACGAAATACATGACCATACAACACGCGATTTTCGCTAAGCCCTTTGGCTCTTGCGGTTAATACATATTGCTTATTAATTTCATCAAGGAAGGAGTTTTTAGTCAACATGGTAAGAGTCGCAAAACTACTAATCACCATCGCGGTGACGGGCAAGGCTAGATGCCAAAAGTAATCGCCCACTTTAGCCAACCAGCTTAACTCCTGCCAATTAGCTGAGGTAAGCCCTCGCAGTGGAAACCAATCCCAATAACTGCCCCCTGCAAACAGTACGATCAACATAATCGCAAACAGGAAATTAGGAATAGCAAAACCAACCGTGACCACAGTTGAGCTCCACACATCGAAACGGCTACCGTGTTGCACCGCTTTACGGATCCCAAGCGGGATCGAAATCCCATAAACCAATAGCGAGGTCCACAAGCCTAAGGAGATCGACACCGGCATTTTTTCAATAATGAGGTCAACCACCGAGCTATCCCGATAGAAACTATCCCCAAAATCAAACCGCAAGTAATTCCCCAACATATCAAAATAACGTTCATATAAGGGTCTATCAAAACCGTAGAGCTGTTCTAACTCCGCCACCAGTTCTGGGGGTAAACCTTGCGCGCCACGATATGAACTAGAACTTGCACCAGCGTTAGATTGGATAACTTCGCTATCGACCCCCGAATCTACCCGACGAGTCGCTGAAGTATCAATCCCTTGGATCTTGGCGATAGCTTGCTCAACAGGACCACCGGGGGCTGACTGGATGATCACAAAATTAAGCGTCATAATCCCCAATAAAGTAGGGATCATCAGTAACAGGCGTCGCAGAATATAACTAGTCATGGTCGTTTATTCGACCCACCAAGTATCCAAACCAGGCGAGAATTTGGGGTTACGTGTCGGTCGCTTTAACTTATCCCAGTAGGCGATACGCCAAGTATTAAGGTGCCACTGAGGGACCACATAATAAGACCACAACAAAACCCGATCGAGAGCGCGAGTGGCATCCACCAACGCGGCTCGACTATCAGCAGCAATCACTGCATCAACCAACTCATCAATCACCGAACTTTTCACCCCAATGTAATTGCGTGAACCAAAATGATCAGCAGCTGCACTGCCCCAGTAACCGCGCTGCTCATTACCCGGTGAAGAAGACTGTCCAAAACTACCCACTATCATATCAAAATCAAATTTCTGTACGCGGTTGATATATTGCGAAACATCCACCACCCGAACTTCAGTACTAATCCCAATTTTTTGTAAATTGCGTGTATAGGGCAAAACAATTCGCTCAAAATTCTTCTGATAAATCAAAATTTCGATATGCATTTGTTTACCATGAACATCCACTAACTTACCTTTGCTCAAAGTCCATCCTGCCTTTTTAAGCAAGGCTAAAGCTTCGCGCATTTGCGGGCGAATATTCCCATCGCCTCGGGTGCGTTCGAGCTGAAATGGCTGATTAAATACCTCAGGCGGAAGCTGCGCTTTAAATGGCGTCAGTAAGGCTAACTCGCCCCCTTTAGGTAACCCGGTTGCCGCCAATTCGGAGGCAGCAAAATAGCTCTCTGTACGGGTATAAGCACCATAAAATAACTGCTCGTTAGTCCATTCAAAATCAAACAATAAACCAATAGCCTTGCGCACGCCTCGCTGACTAAACACACTTCGCCGAGTATTAAAGACAAAACCCTGCATCCCCTGCGGATTTTCATTTCTCAGATTATCGGTATGAATTTTACCTTCTGCGAACAACGGACCGTTGTATGCGGTGGCCCAATCTTTGGCGCTGGTTTCTAAGCGAAAATCAATCCGTCCCGATTTAAAGGCTTCTAAAGCCACCGAAGAGTCACGATAATATTCATATGCGATGGTTTGAATATTATGACGACCGCGATTAATCGCTAAGTCTTTGCCCCAATAATCATCGACCAAGCGGTAGCTCACCGCACGCCCAATATCAAACTTATCCAACTGATAAGGCCCTGAACCCAAAGGGGGGGGTAAATCGGCTTTACTAAAGTCATGCTGCTGCCAATAATGCTTGGGTAACACTGGTAACTCACCAAGAATCAGCGGTAATTCGCGATTATTGCCATTAACAAAACTAAATTTCACACTCAGCGGCGACTCTGCCACCACATCTTTCACGCTGGCATAATAGGCCCGATAATGAGGCGCACCCTTTTCCATCAGTAAATGAAAGGTAAAGACCACATCTTCCGCGGTGACTGGGTGACCATCGTGAAAACGAGCTTGTGGGCGTAAATTAAAGCGTACCCAAGAGCGATCGGCTGGTAAATCGACGGTTTCGGCGAGCAGACCATAGCGAGAAAATGCTTCATCATCGTTAGAGGCCATCAAGGTATCGTATATTTGACCAATCCCTGCGGCGGGATTTCCCTTCACAATAAAGGGATTGAAAGTATCAAAGGTTCCCAATGCATCGTAAGTGATACGCCCTTGTTTCGGAGCATCACTGTTCACATAAGGTAAATGAGAAAAATCAGCAGCTAAGGCTGGCTCGCCATGCATCACCAGCGCGTGAGAACGACTAAATTCCTCGGCGTGAGCAAAACCAATAAGCAAAATACAAAGTGCCGATAGCAGTCGTGTCATGATAAGCGCGTCCTCACAAATAAAAATAGAATGTTCAACTTAAGCAGAATCGGTTGAACTGTCCTGGTGAAATAGGCTCAAGTTCACCACAATACTCACTATAAAGGCCATGAATGCAACGAAAAACATCGTGACAAACTTAGCCTGTATAAAAATCCACCCCAGCTGGCAACAGACCCTATGGCTGTAGTTATAACCGACTAGAAACTAAAAGATAAAGAGCTTTTAAGCAAATTTACGCTGAAAACGTTGAATATATCGTTCCATCGCATCGGCAGGGATCGCTTTACTGGATAGAAAACCTTGATAAAAGGTGCAACCTTGTTGCTTCAGAAATTCTAATTGCTGACGCGTTTCCACGCCTTCAGCTGTCACCGTAAAACCAAGATGACGGGCAATTGCTAATACTGCATCAACGATCGCCATATCACGGCTATCACGAGGAATATCACGAATAAAGGAGCGGTCGATTTTCAGCTCATCCACAGGTAAGCGTTTCAGGTAACTTAATGAAGAATAGCCCGCGCCGAAATCATCGATAGCAAAACGCAGCCCTAATTCCTTTAGCTGTTCCATTCTACGAATCGTATCCTCGGCATGCCCGAGCACCACCGACTCGGTCACTTCCAAATTTAACATCGCATTATCGATATCATAACGCATCATCAAATCTTCAACTTTCTCAACAAATTCAGGATGATGGAATTGCTTGGCACTCACATTAACTGAAAGCTCTGGCAGCGTTAAGCCCATCGCTTGCCATTTAGCCATGTGTTTACAGCTTTGTTCAAGTACCCACATGCCAATATCGATTATCAAATCGGATTCTTCAGCGATGGGGATAAATTCGGTCGGCGACACCAAACTCTTCCCCAAAGGCTGCCAACGTACTAAGGCCTCCGCCCCAACTAACTCACCCGTAGCGACCATATGTTGTGGCTGGTAATAAACCAATAATTCTTCATTGGCTAAAGCGCTACGCAATGCATTGTGCATTTGCAAACGTTTATCCGCTTGCCGCTGCATACCATCTTCAAAAAAGATCACGGTACGTCGCCCCGCCGATTTCGCCTGATACATCGCTGTATCAGCTTGCTTGAGCAGATCCTCTGCTGTCTGCCCCTTTCCCGGAAATAAAGTAATCCCCACACTGGCACCAATATGCAACGATTGACCATCGAAGGGATAAGGTGCAGAGATGGTTTTAATAAGACGTTTTCCAACTAAGTGCGCTTGTTGTTCTGCATGAGGCGGACTTCCGCCGAGATCAGCCAGTAACAGGACAAACTCATCGCCACCTAAACGAGCCAATACATCGCCTTGGCGGATCAAACCTTGTAAACGTTGCGCGACCTGCTGTAATACCCAGTCGCCTGCGGCATGCCCTAAAGAATCATTAATATTTTTAAAATGATCTAAATCGATAAACAGCAAGGCTCCAATCACATGGCTCTTTTTAGCGCGGTTAAAACAACTGTCTAACTCTTCACGTAATTTTCGCCGATTTGGTAAACCCGTTAGCTCGTCAAAATAGGCTAAATGTTGAATTTGTTTTTCCGATGCAATATTGGCCGAGATATCTTGAATATTCACCACATAATGACTCTGTCCCGTGTCGGCATTCGTTACCGCGGTAATGGTCTCTGATTGAGTATAACTTTGACCATTTTTTCTCAAGCGCTCGACTTCACCTTTACGCCGAACGGAACCATCCACAGCGTCAATAAACACTGGGTTTGGACTACCAAAAACCTCCGTCAACTCGGCACCTAATACTTCCGATTGGCGATAACCAGTAATTTGCGAGAACGCGGTGTTAACTTTCACGATGCGATAGTCTGCATCGGTAATCAATAAGCCGTCATTACTTTCAAACGCCACCGCTGAGAGCGCCAACGCTTCGCTCTCTTGTAACAAAGAGCATTCGGTCCCAATCCGCTCCATAAATGGCAAACAGAGTTGTTTAACAAATTCCGAATCAAATTCCGAAGCCACAAAAGTTAGCGCTAAATAAGCCACCAGCTTTGCATCATCAACAATTTGTAATGCTAAAAAGCCTGAGGGCTTACGCGCTAGCTCGGAGGGAAGGAAGGCATAATCGGGATACTGCTCTGCTAAATCGCTTGAGAGAGTCATAGCCTGATATCGAATATCAGCCAATAACTGAGGCGTGACAGGGCTTAAGGTTCTAGAAAACAATTGACCATCACGACAATAAGCAATACAGGGTACATTCGCCAAACGAGAATCAAAACGGGCAACATAAACTTCGCAAGCACCACAGCGCTCTGCCAATTGACGAACCAATTCAGAAAAGAAATGTTGACTGGGCTGACGAGCTAATACAAGAGCGAACTCAGATATTGAAACCGCTAACTCGGAAGGACCAGAAGATGAATTCAGCAAAGGTGTAGTATCTATGACGCCATCCATATCGATTAAAATTACAACGACTTTCTTTTTCGGTTACGAACTTAGCGTGACCGACGGGTTAACACCAACTGCTTGTTATCCCATCCAATGTGCCGAATTACCCAACAATATTCAAGCATTATTCAGCAATTTATAATACTTTTCACTAACAAGTCACAATCATACTCGAACAAATTCAAGCGCTAAAAAAATGTGACGAATGTCTGTTTTTTTATTTTTAAAGATCGTATGCTGAAAGTGAAATAATTACTAGATAGTCTTTGGGAGGCTTATGATTATTGATATTACCAGCAAAACAATCTCCATTACCCCAACCATTCGTGAGCATATTGCCACGCGCTTTGAAAAGTTAGAAAAAAACCAAATCCCATTAATCTCACCAAAAGTTATTATTATTAGCGATAACAAGAAGGTTAAGGTAGAAGCTAAAATTAACTTACCCAATGGACAACTATTTGCCAGTGATGAGCATCAGGACCTCATCACCGCCATCAATAATCTTGGACACAAGCTAGAGCGACAATTACATCGCTTCCAAGAGAAGCCAAATGCACATCGAGCGAGTCGCTCAGGAAAAGAATTCCTAAGAGAGCCTGCCGAGATTGATGATGGCGAGCCGAATAACGATGATGAAGAAGCCGCATAGGCTTTCGATAATACAGTAATACCAGGCATCAATTTGCTTGGTATTACTTGACTTTAAGATGATTGCTTTTTAGTCTGGTCGCATGAAAATATTTACAATCCGATTTTTGTTTGGTTTCTTTTTTACTCCACCCTTTTAGGGAGGCGGACGGAATTGGTGTAAAAACGAAAACACACAGATCCATAAAGCCTCCTACCGGGAGGCTTTTTTTTTACAGGGAATAATAAATGGCAGACTTAGAGCAGATCCGAACAAAAATCACCGAGCTCGACCAAAACTTATTAAGCTTATTGACTGAGCGTCGCCAACTCAGCGTTGAAGTGGCTAAAAGTAAAATTGAATCCCCAAAGGCGATTCGCGATCAAGAACGTGAACAACAACTACTGGTTAAACTGATCACCAAAGGGCGCGAACTTGGCCTTGATGCGCACTATGTCACCCAGCTTTATCACACCATCATCGAAGATTCGGTTCTATCACAGCAAGCATTTCTGCAAGGGATAACCAACCCCGATAAACTTGCACCAGCGGTACGTGTCGCCTTCCTGGGCAACAAAGGCTCATATAGCAATATCGCCACCCATCAATACTTCTCACGTTACAAAAAGCAAATTGTTGAATTTGGCTGTAGTGGTTTTCAGGATATTGTCGATACCGTCGAGTCTGGTCAAGCGGATTACGGCATGTTACCGATAGAGAACACCAGTTCTGGTAGTATTAACGAAGTTTATGATGTGCTGCAACACACGAGCCTCTCAATTGTTGGAGAACTATCGATTGCCATTGACCATTGTATTCTTGCAAACCCTGAGGCAAAGTTAGAACAGGTAACCACCTTGTATGCGCATCCCCAACCCTACCAGCAATGCAGTCTATACCTGCGAACACTGCCCGGAACCCGAGTTGATTTTGTCGATAGTTCCTCTAAAGCGATGGAAATGGTCGCCGCCAGTGATGATCTGAGTATCGGCGCGATCGGCAGTAAACTTGGTGGAGAGATGTATGGTCTGCGAGCCTTCAAAACAGATATTGCCAATCAACAACAAAACTATACTCGTTTTATCGTCGTTTCACGCAAGCCGATTGAAGTTGCAGATCAAGTCCCTGCTCGCACGACCTTTATTATGTCAACAGCCCAACAGCCAGGTTCACTGGTTGAAGCCTTGCTGGTATTGCGTGAGCACAGCATTAATATGAGTAAGTTAGAATCTCGCCCGGTACAAGGTAATCCATGGGAAGAAATGTTTTATGTCGATGTATCGGCCAACGTTAATTCCCCACAAATGCAAGCGGCTCTTGCAGAGTTAACCCGCCTAACCCGCTATATTAAGGTGTTAGGCTGTTATCCCAGCGAAAATGTTGATCCAACCCAGATCCCGCTGGCGATACTCGCTCACCAACAAAACTCAGGAACAGAAACACCGAGCTTAATTAAAACCATTCAGGCTGATGGCGCGCTTTCGAGTCGCAGTCATAAACAAGTGAATACCGTGGTACGAGTCGGTGATGTGAAAATAGGAGGGGGAGACTTTATTACTTTTGCTGGCCCCGGAGCAGTTGAGTCGGAGCAACAAATCATCAACTGTGCAGCAACGGTAAAAGAAACAGGAGCCGCTATTCTCGCCGCAGGTTGCTTTAAACCACGCAGTTCACCCTATAGCTTTCAGGGACTAGGAGAAGAAGGTTTAAATTATCTCAATACCGCAGGCAAAAAATATCGGCTCCCCATCATGACGGAAGTGAGTTACGTCGACCAAGTTGCCGCCCTTGCCGCCAAATCAGATATTTTGCATGTTCGTTCACGCCATATGAAAAACTTCCATTTGCTGAAGGAATTAGGCAAGTCGACTCGTCCAATTGTGTTGGAACGTAACAATATGTGCTCCCTAGAGGAATGGTTACATGCTGCTGACTATATTCTAGCGCAGGGCAATCAACAGGTGATTCTGTGTGAAGCCGGCGTTCGAACGCTAGAAGGCAAAACCAAGACCACCCTCGATTTAGGCGCCATCAGCCTGTTACGCGAAAAAACTCACTTACCCATCGTGGTCAATCCAGGAGAAGTAGTAGAGAACATCGAGTCTATCGCCCCCTTGGCCAAGGCCGCAAAATTACTTGGTGCAGACGGAGTAATTTTATGTACTCACCCGGCCCCTAGTGAAGCGAGTGTTGATACCGATAAATCACTGGATTTTAATCAATTCAAACAACTTATGGCGGAGCTTTATTAAACACTTCGCTGGTCATTTATCTTGCTTCAATCAAGCCAGCGCTAAGGCGCTGGCTAATTCAACTCTCCTTTCCAAAGACCAACCTCGCCCTTAGTTGACCCGTTATTTTCCTTCCTATCACCCATTTAGGTGATGCGTGAAAATGGCCTCTTTTATATCTTGAGGTCGCCAAATCTATCACTTTGGCAGATCAACTCATAAAGGGACAATCATGAAAAAACTACATCCTTTAGCCTTAGCAGTTGGGATGGCGATAAGCTTAAGTGGCTGCGGCGGAGGTGAAGATAAACCACCGATTGGCCAGTTAACACTCGAAGCGACCGCCATCGACGGCTATCTACAAAACGCTTCAGTTTGGCTGGATATCAATGGCGATTATATATGGAACAATCGAGAACCAATTGCGACATCAGGAGAAGGCGGCAAAGCGATTCTCATTGTTAGCGACTACCCCGATTACGCAAAATACCCCATTGTAGTCAAGGCAATTGCAGGACAAACTATCGACCAAGACGCGCCAGAGCAAACCATTAGTTTTAGTTATCTCATGGCTGCTCCGGCAGGACAAACCAAGATATCGCCGCTCTCAACCTTAGTGCATCTCGCAATGCAAAATGATAGCGAATTAAGCGTAGAACAAGCCAAGCAGGCAATTGCGAGTGACTTGCATATTGATCCTGAAAGTATCCTCGGTGACTTTATCAGTCAACAAAACAGTGAAACAGCACGCTATGCGCAACTACTCGTTGAAGCGCAATTAATGCCGATTGATAGCCAGTCGGCGGGTGCGGCCAGTCAAATCGTCGAAAGCTATCAACAAAATAAACAATTGCTTGCAAGCGTCACTGAAGAGGAAACCATCATCATTAACAACGGTGAACTGGCAAAGGTGATTGACGACGACGATGACGATAACGATGGCGTATTAGATAAACAAGATCGTTATCCGAATAATGCCAATGAAACAAGCGATAGTGACAACGATGGCATCGGCGATAATGCTGATAAATTCCCCAACAATGCCAGTGAAACCCAAGATGCAGACAACGATGGTGTCGGTGACAACCATGATAATTGTAAAAATGTCGCCAATAGCCAGCAGACCGATAGCAACGACAACGGCATAGGGGATGCTTGTGAGCCCAAGCCAGCCGCAACTTTTGATAAGGCCGTATTTGACCAAGCTACATGGCAATAATTTAAAAATATCTAAAGGACCAGATAATGAAAAAGTTTAATAATTCACTCTCAATGCTCACCTGCTACATCGTACTAAGCACTGGAATAGCTGCCGCCGATACAAGCCCCACAACTTTAACCACGTTTAAAGCAGGAGAGACCATTAAAGCCAATGAGATGAACGGCAATTTTAGCTACCTAGAGCGCTTGGCAAACTCAAGTACCACCCCAAACAATCAGGCCATTACGCTCGATATTGACTGTGCTAGCAATGCCGATGCGCTCAACGATTACTTTGCCAACCCTGGCTCGGAGCGTTTTGTAAGTTTAACGCTAACAGGAACCTGCGCCGGTGATGGCAATGCCGAACTCGTGATCAGTCGTGACAACATTAAAATCACCGGTGGTAGCATTGATAGCTTAATCAAAGTCGTTGGTAAGCAGGATGTGAATATCATCGGCACCAGCATTTTAGGCAACACCGATAGTAATCGTGCAGCCTTCATCGATGCAGGAAGCGCCGTCTATTTTGAAAATAACACTTACCCTGCGGGCAGTGAATTACTGGCGACAGGAACATCATCGATCGTATATAACGATGATGTCGACGGTTTAAAGTTTGTTGCAACTTTATCATCTCGTTTATTCTTTTTTTCTCCCGAAGGTAAAGCGCAACTGATCCTACTTGATACCGCAAGCAGCATGGAATATACCAATTTAAGCAGTGCTGAATTAACCGCAAGTAACGCATCTGGATTCAAGCACCTTGGCGAAGGTTCCTTGCTGGTTGATAACTTGCGAATACGCACCAATGCAGGCGGTACCGTATATAATGCCAGCATGGCAAACGAGTTAGACCTATTTAATAATGGTGGTCTATTAATCGAAGGCGATCTAAGAGCGGACACAGTTTATATCGGTAGCTCTTCCTCTTTGGGCGGAAACACAATGACTGCCAACAATATCGAATTGGAAGGTAATGCCTCGATCGACGTAGATGCTATCGGTACACTCAATGACCCCGTTGCAGAACTCACGCTTCGCTCAGGCTCTAGCCTATGGACCAAGCAAGTCTACGCAGACAAAGTGGAACTTCAATCTGCGAAAGTCGATGCCGCCAATTTCACCATAAACAGTGCTTTGTTTGTACGTAACGCTAGCGTCATTTCAAATGAAAGCTTTGTACTTGGTAGCACCGCGAGCAGCAATAGTGACTTCGGCGGATTTAGCTATTTTGAACTTGCCTACCCGATTGATGCTATGTGTAACAATTTTAACCGCTATGCCAATGTAGATGGCTGGTCATTCGCCAGCAATAAAGGCTTTCCCAACGATTGTCCAAATATGAACTAAATCATGATCAATTGATCTAGATGCTAACTTTTTACAGTTAGCATCTAATTTTACTTTATCTTTGTCGTCGGTCTAGTTAACGTGATTTTCATTTCCGTAGACGAAAGCATCGAATGAAAGGGTATTATGCACAACACGGAGCCACTATCTGAAAACCTTATCGCTAAGATTTATGATACCTCACTAAACCCTGCATTATGGCCTGAATTATTAGAACAAATTGTTGAACTACTGCCCCGATTATCATCTCAACAGCAAGTCAGCGAGCAGACAATGCTGAGTATGGGGGCTGGACAACTGCACACGATAAGCCCCATCTCACCAACTGCGTCATTCGAACACTTAGTCGACCACTTACAACGCAGTGCTCAAATTTGCCAACAACTCACCAAAGAACAAGATCAACAAGCCTTACAGCAACAACTATTTGAGCAACTTCCCTTACCCGCTTTGCTTTTATCCGCAGCGGGTGAAGTATTGCAACTCAATCAACAAGCGCGACATGCCTTAGAAAAAACCACCGCAATAAATTTATACAATAATCGTCTGCAATTAGCCGAACACCATCTTCAGCGACAATTCAATCAAGCGATTGAGCAGCTATCCGCCGCCAACCCTCAACACCACTCATTAACTCTGCAACTCCGTGAAAGTTTCCAAGCGCAACCGATTAGCTTAAACCTCTCAAGAGTCATGGATAGATGGCAACAGACTGGACAAGTACTGGCATTAATCGCCTGCGCGGAAGCACAGGTGGAGCTTGATCTTGAAGGTTTTGCTTTAAGCTACAACATCAGTCCTGCGGAATTACGAATTGTGGCACTACTGCTTGAAGAACGCACTCTGCATCAAATTGCCGAAAAAAATAAAGTCTCAATCAATACCGTACGCAGCCAATTGAAAGCTATTTTTGCGAAAACTGGCTGCCATAGGCAAAGCGAACTGATCAAACTTGCGCTTACAAGTAGCGCCACCAACAAAACATCAGTATCCACTGTCACCAGTTTATTACAACAGCAACACCTGAACGCGCCTTGTTACCACCATCAACTGAAACTCGGCGAACGCCAGCTTGGCTATAGCGATATTGGTCGAAGCAGTGACCTGCCGCTTATCATGTTCCATCCGAGCACGGGTTCAAGGCTGCAACAACACCCCAATAAAAACTTGATATATGAGCAAGGGCTGCGATTAATCACTGCTGATCGCGCTGGGTTTGGCCTCACAACAGCAAGCGATAAACCTTGCTTGGAGCAATCGGCCCAAGACGCTCTACAACTCGCGGACCGATTACAACTGGAAAAGTTTTGCGTCGCGGGGTTCTGCGGCGGCGGACCATTTGCTTTAGCTCTCACAGCACTGGCCCCTGAACGTATCATTCACACAACATTGATTAGTAGCGTGACGCCTTATCAACCAATCAAACTACTACATGGGGTAAAAACCAGTAATAAACTATTGGCTTATATCGCACTCAATGCCCCCAGTATTATCCACCCACTATTTACATTTATTGCGCGTAATGTAATGGACAATCCTGAACGTTACTTCGATCAAGTTTACCAATTTTTATGTGAAAGTGATGCCAATGCCCTTTCAGAGCCAGAGCTGATGAATAACTTTTTATTAGCTTTTCGAGAAGCGATGCGCCAAGGACCGACTGCATTTTCTCATGAACTGACTTTATTAAGTCAAGACTGGTCAATCGACTTTTCAGCCATAGAAACCCCCATCAGCATGTGGCATGGTAGCCAAGACCAGCACGTCCCTGTTCAACTCGCTCGTTTATTGTGTAACGCGCTACCCAATACCAAACTATATGAATTGAAACCACATGGTCATCTGCTGATTTATCATTGCTGGGACAAAATACTCAAGCATATAAAAGAAAGCCACCACATGGCTGAGCAATGCGTCGTGTAGATAGTTCACCTAACGGTCTGCGAGGACAGGTTCATTGCGACGTGACACGCCCCTGAATTTGCCTCTGTTATACATCTAGGTCGCACCTATATTTAACAAAAGCATCCGCTAAAAAGCAAAAACCCAGCAAGGCGCTGGGTTTTAGTCTCAAGGGTCACGACTAAAAACGACCGGGGCCTCTGCCACCGCCGAAGCCGCCCATCCCACCTGGAGGCATCATCCCTTTCATTTGGCCCATCATTTTACGCATGCCACCTTTACCCGACATCTTCTTCATCATTTTCTGCATTTGAGTAAACTGTTTTAATAACTTGTTTACATCTTGAATTTGAGTCCCAGAACCAGCAGCGATTCGACGCTTACGCGAGCCCTTAATGATCTCCGGTTGCTTACGCTCACCCGGCGTCATCGAGTTAATGATAGCTTCCATTTGATTGGTCAACTTATCATTCATTTGATCTTTCACGTTAGCGGGGACTTGTCCCATACCGGGCAACTTATCCAGCATGCCCATCATGCCACCCATATTCTTCATTTGAACCAACTGCTCGCGGAAGTCTTCTAGATCAAACCCCTTACCCTTTTGTACTTTTTTGGCAAGTTTTTGCGCTTGATCTTTATCAACCTTACGCTCAACTTCTTCAATCAACGATAAAACATCACCCATCCCTAAAATACGTGACGCAATACGATCTGGATGGAAGGGTTCTAGAGCGTCGGTTTTTTCACCAACCCCCATAAATTTAATCGGCTTACCAGTGATATGACGGATCGACAGCGCCGCGCCACCACGCGCATCACCATCGGTCTTGGTTAAGATCACACCGGTAAGCGGCAATGCCTGATTAAAGGCTTGAGCCGTATTTGCAGCATCTTGGCCGGTCATCGCATCCACCACAAATAAGGTTTCGACTGGGTCAACCGCTTGATGCAAGGCCTTAATTTCGTCCATCATGTCTTCATCAACATGTAAACGACCAGCGGTATCGACGATTAATACGTCAGCAAACTGTTTTCTCGCTTCTACAATGGCTGCGTTGACAATATCCACCGGGTTTTGTTTTTCGTGACTCGGGTAGAAAATTGCGTCCACTTCTGTGGCGAGGGTTTCTAACTGTTTGATCGCCGCCGGACGATAAACGTCGGCACTGACCACCATCACTTTTTTCTTTTCACGTTCTTTCAGATACTTAGCAAGTTTGGCGACACTGGTGGTTTTACCCGCCCCTTGTAAACCCGCCATCATCACCACGGCTGGCGGTTGTACCGCCAAATTGAGGCTTTCGTTAGAATCCCCCATCGCCGCTTCAAGCTCTTGCTGTACGATTTTAACAAATACCTGGCCTGGGCTAAGGCTCTTGTTAACTTCTTGACCTAAGGCACGTTCTTTTACTTTTTTTACAAACTCACGAACCACAGGTAAAGCAACGTCGGCTTCCAATAAAGCCATCCGAACTTCGCGTAGCGTATCTTTGATATTGTCTTCGGTTAAACGGCCACGGCCACTAATATTTTTTAAGGTTTTCGAGAGTCGATCAGATAAGTTTTCAAACATGCTTTTTCCTGTTGATCATATAACGAGCATCGTTCAGCGCTGGCATTATACCCTAGGGCTTGTTTATCTTTCGAGATTATTTTTGCAGCTGTTTATCGGATCTTGCGAAAAGGTGGAGCCTACACCGCTGAGCCAGTCGACAAAAGCAAGCAATAGCGCGTCGAAAATGGTGAGATATGCCGCATGGAGGCTTCAAGCCAAAGCTTTCAATTAAATTTTTCTCGCTTTAAGGAGAACCTATCACCATGATTTAACGCCTTTTCTCACCGAAAAACACCCATCACCAAAGATCAATGGTTAGCAAGCAACATTTTCTAAACGCTAATTCTAGCTCTGATTGGATAGGCCGAGTATACTGATTTCAAACAATTAGTTAGTTAGCTTTAAATCATGAATGTATTGGTACTCCCTACCACCATATTTTATCTATTAGCATCCTATGTATGCATTTCTGGGCTGCAGAATAAACAGGCTGGCGCCAATAAGTGGCTGTGGCTAAGTGCCGCTTGTGGCATGGCTCTGCATGGCATCTGGGAATTTCAGCATTTATTTTTAGCCCAAGGCCAAGACCTTAGTCTATTCAATGTCGCGGCCTTAGTGAGCCTATTAATTTCCTTGAGTGTCACCGTACTGGCCAAGCCCTTTAAGCTTTGGTTTATCCTTCCAGTTACTTACCTATTTTCGATTATTAGCATATTTTTAGCGGTATTAATTCCAAGTGATTACATTCTTCATCTAGAATTGAAACCACAGGTGCTGATCCATATTTGCGTCGCGCTGGCAGCATTCACGGTGTTAATGATTGCCAGCCTTTATGCCCTGCAAATGGCCTACCTAGATTGGACGTTGAAGCGGCATAAGCCTGGCGCAATCCACCCTGCGTTACCTTCATTAATGAGAATTGAGAAACAACTATTTACTCTAATTCGACTAGGTTTTGTATTACTCAGTATCTCGCTACTCAGCGGCTTCATTTTCTTAAATCAGTTTTTTGCCCATGGGCAGGCTCATAAGGCACTGTTTAGCCTATTGGCCTGGATAATTTACGCTAGTTTATTATGGGGACAACATTATCGGGGATGGCGAGGTAAAACAGTGGTTGTGATGACTGTCAGTGGCTCAATCTTGCTCACTCTCGCCTATTTTGGCTCACGCTTTGTTAAAGAAATCATCATCGGCTCATAAACATCACTTGACAGCCCTTAAACTCAACATATAAATTAGTCCCTTATATTTACCAAGGATTTTCCTGTTTGAACGACATCTCAACGAGTAGCTTATTAATACTGCTCGTGTTCCTCATAGTTTGTTCTGCTTTTTTCTCTAGCTCCGAAACTGGCATGATGTCGCTTAATCGATATCGGCTTCGGCACTTAGTCAATACCAAACATAAAGCGGCAAAACGGGTCGACAAGCTATTACAGCGTCCTGATCGGCTGATCGGTTTGATCCTTATTGGCAATAACTTAGTTAATATTTTGGCATCAGCAATTGCCACCATTATTGGCTTACGCCTATTCGGCGATGTCGGTGTAGCGATCGCAACACTGGCACTAACCTTCGCCATTTTGATTTTTGCTGAAGTCACACCAAAAACCATGGCGGCACTCTACCCTGAACGGATTGCCTTTCCAGCCTCACTGTTACTTCGCCCACTCATGAAATTGCTATTCCCTGTGATTTGGGCCACCAATGCAGTGACGAATGGAATATTACGCCTGTTGGGTGTGAATCCGAATAGTAAGGGCGATGAGGCTTTAAATCCTGATGAATTACGCACCGTAGTCGATGAAGCGGGGACGATGATCCCGAAACGCCACCAAGACATGCTACTCAGTATTCTCGATCTAGAAAAAGTCACCGTTGATGACATTATGATCCCCCGCAACGAAATTGCAGCGATCGACATCAATGACGATTGGGATAGCATTCTTCGGCAACTCACTCAAAGTACGCATACTAAAATCTTGCTATTTCGCGACTCTATCGATGACTCGGTTGGTTTTGTCCACTCTAGGGATGCGCTGAGGCTGCTATCTCGTGAACAATTTGATAAGACCTCAATGTTACGCGCGGCCAAGGAAATTTATTTCATCCCAGAAGGCACCCCACTTAATGTACAGTTATTAAAGTTTCAACGCCGCAAAGAGCGGATTGGGCTAATTGTTGATGAGTATGGTGATATTCAAGGCTTGGTGACGCTTGAAGATATTCTGGAAGAAATTGTGGGTGACTTTACCACGAGCATGGCACCAGCCCCCAGCGATGAAATTCATCCACAAATTGATGGAAGCTACTTAATTGAAGGTACGGTTAACATTCGCGACCTCAATAAAGAAATGGCGTGGTCTTTTCCTATCGATGGTCCTAAAACCTTAAATGGTTTGATCATCGAGTATTTAGAAGATATCCCTGAAGCCAACCTATGCTTGAGACTGAGTGGCTATCCCATAGAAATTGTTGAAATTGAAAATAATACGGTGAGCCTAGCGCGAGTTATGCCTGCTTTTTATAACAAACCCAAATCAAATTAAAGCAACTAAAAAGCCAGCATTTTGCTGGCTTTTTAGTTTTATAAGCGCCTATTGATACCAATCTAACTCATTAGCTATTCATTCTTACGGGTCTAAATCACCGCTAACTGCGTGATGTATCTTGTAATTAAAACCACGAGTTACTTCACTTCATAGCTTGTTATCAGCAGATTTATTCTGCGCAATAAGTTGATCATATAATGAATCAGATTTGGTATTAAAGGGTTCCCAAAATATCTTTAGATAAGGCTAATTGTTCGTTTTTGTTCACACTAATACCACGTTCAATGATCTGACTCGCGATAGCTTTGGCTTCATCCAAAGAGTGCATGGTATAAGTTCCACATTGATACTCATTTAGCTCAGGAATATCATTTTGATTTTTCACCGCCAATACATCATGCATCGAAGCTAACCAAGCTTCAGCCACCTGCTGCTCGGAAGGGCTTCCAATCAAGCTCATATAAAAACCAGTACGACAGCCCATAGGAGAAATGTCGATAATTTCAACCTGCTCAGAATTCAAATGCTCACGCATGAAGCCTGCATACAAGTGCTCTAGCGTGTGAATACCACGCTCTGACAATATCTCTTCATTAGGCACACAATAGCGAAGGTCAAAAACGGTAATCGTATCATTGCTAGGGGTAGCCATGGTTTTGGCGACTCGAACCGCAGGTGCATGCATACGGGTATGATCAACAGTAAAACTATCTAATAAAGGCATGATTATCTCTCTCGGATATACTCAGCTAAGCGGAGTTTAATTTATAGGGTATTCAAGCAAAAAATAGCCGCCATAGCCAGCTACTATCTAGATCTTCTTTACATTTACTATATTGCGCGGCATAACGCTTAGACCGTTGGTCAACCCTATTGGCAACCTTGACGAGCCACTGCTTTTGTTTATAAGAGCCCCGTTTATATCCCCCCCAACCTTCATGGTAGTTAAGATATTGATTGCGAGCATCCCACTTGGAAACACCATTAATTTTATGAGTCTTATAAGTAAACCAGCCCATAAAATCGATGGCATCATCAAAATTACTCCGCGAAGACCATGAGTTACCCGTTTCTCTAACATAGTCTTCCCAAGTCATAGTCTTTGCTTGGCTATAACCATAGGCCGAACTCGCACGCCCCACCGGAATAAAGCCAAACCAATACTCCATCGGTGGTCGAGCATTATGTTTAAAGCTCGACTCTTGGTACATCATTGCCAAAGGAACATGGACCGGCGTTCCCCACTTCTTATTCATTTTTTTGGCCGACTGATACCAATCACTTTTTTCCTCAAAAATACTACATATATTTTCGGGATCTCTCGGCGGGGCACTACTACACCCCGCCAGCATTGCCAGCCCAAGCGAGGCTAATAAACAGCGTGTCATCCGCGTCAGGTTTACAGGTTTATTGATTCGCATTTTCAAAATACTTTATTAAAAATTGGTCAAAATCCATATCATCCGCTGCTTCTATCGACTGCTGCTCGATAAAGCTCCGCTTAGCCATGGCCGCAAAATCTTTTTCTTGCCAGTTAGTCGGTTGATGATTCAGCATCTGTTGACGATATTCTGCCGCCCACCGCAAGCCCAAATGACTATTATCTGCAGCTTGTGTAGTTAACAAGCGTAAAAAATATGCTGAATAGCTATTATCGTTGCTCACATCTTGAATAGCTTCTGCTAAAGCCATCGCAAAATCAGGCTGACTACGCTTGATATCGAGTAGCTCGGCAGCTTGTTTCATATAAAAAAACAGTTCTTCAATATGCTGCGGCAATGGCTGCTGTTTACCTGCAATATTGAGTTCAAGAGAAGGGTTACGCCCTTGAATAGCGACTTGGTTAAAGTTGTCTCGACAAGCTTGTAGTTCGGCATGACTCATCGCCGGTGAGTCCATTAAGGTACAAGCCAATAACAAACAATCAATCACCCTCACTTGTGCTTCGGTGACACCAACCGCACTGTAGGGATTGACATCTAAAGCGCGAATTTCAATGTATTCAATACCGTCTGCTGCCAACGCTTGTGAAGGAGTTTGACCCGGTTTGGCCACTCTCTTAGCTCGGATAGGAGCATATAGCTCATTCTCAATTTGTAAGATATTCGCATTCAGCTGACGATATTCACCATCGACCTTTACCCCTATATCAGCAAAGCCATCAGAGTGAGTACTCACCGCTTCCCGAACACTATGCACGTATTCCTCAACGCTATTATAGTTAATCTCTAACTGGTTTTGATCCGCGCTGGTATAACCCAAATCACTCAAACGTAAGGAGGTTGCAAAGGGAAGGTACAAAGTACCTTTCCCCATGTGCTGAAAGTCTAACTGACTTTCAGCTGCATTCATGAAGGAACCACAAAGAGCTGGAGATGCACCATACAAATACGCAACCATCCAGCCAAAACGGTAGAAATTGCGGATTAATCCCATATAACGTTGCGAGATAAACGCCGATAAATCTTGGCTATCCCCTTCAACTTTTTGCAAAGCTTGCCAAAAACTCGAAGGCAACGAAAAGTTATAATGAACCCCCGAGATCACCTGCATCGCACTCCCATAGCGATGACGTAATCCCTGTCGATAAACATGCTTCATTTTGCCGATATTTGACTGACCATAGTCAGCCAAAATGATATCTTGCTCATTCCCAATATAACAAGGCATGCTAAGCGGCCATAGACACTGTCCATCGAGTTTTTTTAATGCTTGATGATGTATATCAGTTAAACGCGATAACAACTGCTCTACACTATCAGAAACTGGGGTAATAAATTCCAGCAAGTTTTCAGCATAATCGGTGGTAATCAAAGGGTGAGTTAAAGCCGCACCAAGTTCCTTTGGATGACCATTGCTAGCCAACTTACCTTGCTCACCTATTCGCAAAGCTTCTCGCTCGATACCACGTTGAATACCCTGTACGCCGGTATCCGCCATTGCTGCGCTTAATTGCGCAAGCCGTCTAGAAAACTGTTGAGTCAAATTCAAACTCACTATTTGTTAAAGCGCTTGGTGCAGCAAAGCATAACGAGCTTAGCATCCTTTTACCACCCTAAGCGCGGGTCCATTTACAATGCAAGTTGTTGAACAGGCATACCTAATTTGTTTAACTGTGGCAACAACTGTTGCTTGTCACCCACCACAACGATGATCATCTGTTGTGGTGATAAATATTTTGACGCGAACTTTTTCAAGGTCTCACGACTAATTGTCGCGGCAATCTGATTCTGCTGGGCAACAAAGCTGGGATCCAGTTGATGTACCTGCATCTGCATCAAAAATGACGCTTTTTGGGAAGGCGTTGCGTAAGCCAGCGCTTCTTGTTGAGACACCGCACTACGCATATAGGCGAGTTCTTTATCTGTCGGCCCGGTGGTTGAGTAATGTTCCAGCTCGGCAAGTAATTCTTTAATTGCATCAGCGCTTGCATCTTGACGAACATCGGTAGAAATCACAAAACTACCGCCGTCTTCAAAACCGGAGAAGCCACTGCTCACCCCATAGGTGTAGCCCTTATCTTCGCGCAAATTCATATTGATCCGGCTGTTAAAATTGCCACCAAAGTTAAAATTCATTAAGTTGGCTTTGAAGTACTCACCCGTTGCATCATAGGGCATCGCCAAACGACCAATACGGATTACCGATTGCACCGCACCAGGCTTATCAATCAAATAAATCGTCGGCTTACTGACTGATTCGGTAATGCGAAGATGACCACTAGGACTCGCTTGACCACGCCATTTCTGTTGCAAGGGCTGTAAGGCTTGCTCCATTTGAGCTTGCCCCAAGTTACTCACCACAACCAATTGACTTCCCATCGGCTGGTAATGACGCTGCCAAAATTGCTTCACATCCTCGAGACTAAGCGCGCTAACACTCTGCCTCGTCCCGGCACTGGATGTTGCAAGCCGGCTGCTTTCACCAAAAATCAGGCCCTGACTCGCAATACTCGCCAACCAACTAGGTCGGTTATAATTCTGCTCAATGCTTTGCAAATGACGGGCTTTCTCACGTACAAACTCTTGCTCATCGAAGGCCGGCGTTAACAAACGTTGCTGTAAGATATCCAGCACTTGAGGCAGGGTTTCGGTCAGTGAACTCAAACTGATACTTTGACTATACAAACCAGAACCAAAACTAATTGAGGCCCCCAACTCATCTAATTGGTCTGCTAACTCTGCGGCGCTATGGCCTTGAGTGCTTTGCATTAACATTCTTGCGGTTAACTTGGCCAATCCTTCTTGACCAGGCGCTTCGGCGAGACTACCTCCGGGTAAGCGAAACTGTAAGGTGACCGTTGGTGTTGCTTGCGCAGAGGTGCCTAATAGCTGTAAACCATTACGGAGCTGACCGTGCCACAAGGGTGGCAATTTTACCGTTAGCGCCGGTCCCGCACTGGGTTCAATACTTCGGTCAAAACTATCGACGACTTTAGCCTGCTTCAATTGCTGTTCATCGATATGTTGATACACAGGCAGTTGGCGCGCTTTTGGCTGATAATTATCAGGCCCAGCCAATAACTGTCTTTGGCCCTTAGGAACCACACTCATCACGACCCGCGGTTTATCCAAAATATACTGCCGATATGCCTGTTGCACTTGTTGATCATCGACATGGTCAAATTGTTCTAGTACTTTGCTCACATAAAGCGGTTGGCCAAAAAAAGTTTCACCATAAGCCAATTGGCTGACCACATCAGAGACGCTTTCTAAGCTATAAATAGTAGAAGCCTTGAGTGAACCGCGAACTCTTTGTAAGTCAGCCGCATCCATCCCACGCGCAGCCACTTTACTAATGGCTCGGTCAACTTCTTGCTCTAGCTGAGCTAAGCTCAGACCCGCCTGCGGATTAGCCCGAACAGCGATCGACAAGGTACAAGCCATTTCTCGACAATAATGAGAACTATATGCCGATAGTGCTTTACCGCTTTCAACCAATGATTGATACAATAATGAACTTTTTCCACCGCCTAATATCTCAGAAAACATATCCAAGGCGACTTCGTCTTTTGCTCCCGCGAACACCGTTGGGTAGCTGATGTAGAGTAAAGGGATATGCACCCGATCTTCTAAAGAAATATAACGAGTCTCACTCAATTGAGCCGGCCGCGGTTTAATTTTAGGAACTTCTGGTCCGGTCGGGATCGTCGCAAAGTACTTATTAACCCAAGTCAGCGTTTGTTCAATGTTGATGTCACCACCAATACTAAGCACCGCGTTATTCGGACCATACCAACGTAAGAAAAAAGCTTTAAGATCGTTTACATCCACTCGATTTAAATCTTCGATATAACCAATTGGCTGCCAAGAATATGGATGATCTCGAGGATATAAGGCTTCATCGACCCGCTCCGACAATAAACCATAAGGCGCATTATCAACCCGTTGAGCGCGCTCATTTTTAACCGTAGCACGCTGGATTTCGAATTTCTTTTGACTGACCGCATCAAGTAAAAATCCCATCCGGTCGGCTTCCAACCACAACACTTTTTCAAGTTGATTCGCCGGCACGGTTTCATAATAATTAGTACGGTCTTTGGTGGTCGATCCATTCATCGTACCACCAGCCTCATTGATGATCCGAAAGTGCTCCTGATCTCCGACGTGTTTTGAGCCTTGGAACATCATGTGTTCAAAAAAATGAGCAAATCCTGATTTCCCGACCACTTCGCGATTCGAACCGACATGATAAGTCACATCAACATGTGCTAAAGGCGCGGAATCATCTTGATATAAAATGACGGTTAGACCGTTTGCCAAACGATATTTTTTATAGGCAATCTGGAGTGCTCCGTCACTTGCGGGCGAAGCTTCAACTAAGGTCACACCTGCTGGCAACGTTGGCAACTGTTGCGTGTCAAACTGCGAGCATCCAACAACTAAGTAAAGAATGCTAAAAACACTCAACCATCTAAGCACTATTGTTTCCTCATTTATAACAATTTAAATCGACGCGAGTGACGCGCCGAAGGCTAATATCAAACCGTAGCGAGCCGTTTTACCAATCAACATCGCGATCGCGCATTGCCAGACCGACAACTTAGCGGCCCCAGCCAATAAACACAAAAGATCACCCACCAGCGGCAACCAGCTCAACAGTAAGCTCCAAGGGCCGTATTTATTCAACCAGAATTTAACCTTCGCTTGCCGAGCTAAATTCGGAGGGCCAACCAAACGCCGTTTGAGCGAAGCCATTAAGCCCCACCCCATAGCGAAACTGAATAAGCTACCCAAGGTATTGCCAACACTCGCCACAACTAGCAGACTTAACCAACGCTGTGGATATTGTAACAACAATGTACTAAACAACAGTTCCGAGCTTCCTGGCAGCAAAGTCGCCGAACTAAAAGCGCTAAAAAACAGTAAACTTAACAAAATAATGACCGAGCAGCGACCGACTTTTTTTGGACGCCCCTGCAATTTCGTGGACAACACCGACTAGAGCTCTCGCCGCTTTCAGCAGGCAGAGCACTTAAGCAGGCGATGAAAACAGTACTTTCTGCAAGCAACACCAATGCTATTGAACCAACTTAGAGTGAGGCTGTAACTGTTTCAAGCCTTGCAAGACGAGAGCTGCGACAACTTTTGCACCTTCGGGTTGAAAATGAGTATTGTCACTTTTACCCTCTGGGTATGCTTGGTAAATCCCTGCAGGAAGATTCATAAAATAGTGTTCAGTGACATAATCACGCCCCTGCTGTGAAAAATATTTAGCCGAAGAGCTCGTCAAATCAATCAAATCTACCTGGAGTTGTTTCGCGACTTCCTTCATTGCTGCGGGATATGCTCCATGAGCACTCCCTAAAACTGCACCAGACCAAGGATAGTTACGGGTCACTGGGGTAACAAGGATTGGGACAGCCTGCTTTTGACGAGTTTGCGCAACAAATAAACGCAAAAACTGCTGATAACCCTGAATATTGACATAGCGCTCTGGCTTTTCAAGCGCAGCATCATTGTGACCAAATTGAATCAATACCAAATCATTCGGCTGCAAGGCATGGTATACCGCTTCCCAACGGCCTTCTTCAAAAAAAGTTCGACTACTGCGCCCCCCCTTGGCGCGATCATCCACCAGCGCTTGTTCACCAGAAATCAGCGCAATATCCGCCAAATTGTCTTTGGTCAACAAAGGTTGAAGAACTTGCCCCCAACCCGTTAAAGGATAACGATGACTCATATAAGCTGACTCGAGAGAATAGTCAGTCATCGTTGAGTCACCAACTAAATAAATCGTAATACTTGGCATATCCTGCTCTTTACTGCGTACTGAAAAACTAAGGGAGAGTAACATCGCGAGTAATATAGTGATGGTCTTATTCATAATCGTGGACTCTCTGGACAACTTGATAACCGCATTTACTCAAGTGTAAGATGCTGATCAAAGTACTTATTTGGCCACAGTGGTCGTACATCAACAACATCCATAGAAGCCGCCTTCGCCGCCATGATGCCAGCGTCAGCATCTTCAAACACCAAACAGCGCTGAGGCTCAACATTCATTAACTTCGCGCACAACAAGAAAGTATCCGGCGCGGGTTTATGAGCATCGACCAAATCAGCGCCAACAATGGCAACTAATTGCTCAGCGATGCCTAATTTATTGAGCAAGAACTCCGCTTCCTGCTGAGAAGCACCAGTGCCCACAGACATCGGTTTTTTGCCCTGAAAGTGATTAAATACAGTCAATAACGGCGTCGCCTGTATTTCTGCATGAACTAAGTCCTGATAGTGCTGATTTTTCGCTTCTACCACCGCATCCACTTTAATCCGTGTCATATTGGCCTGCGCTAGTAAATTTTCTACAGTTTGTTCCGCTGGCATACCACTCATCGCCAACATTTGCTGCGCGGTGTAAGGAATCGCAAAATGCTTTAATACTCGCTCCCAAGCAGCTTGATGCTGTTGCAACGAATCGATTAAAGTCCCATCCATATCAAAAATAAAAGCGTCATAATCTTGGTATTGTTGGATATTCATTGTCTACTCGAAATTATCTAGAACTAAACAGCAGCCCTTTCAGCCGATCATCATACCAACAAGCCTTCATAAAATAGACAAAAATAATTTGTAAATACCGCCGTACAGCTAAGGCAAACAACAAATCGCTAGCCAGTAGATGCCCACAGAAAGAGTCAACTGAAAAACACACAGTCGCTTTCCACGGGGATAAATTTAAAATGCCCAATGCAGAATCCTTGTCTTAAGCTCTGGTCACCTAAATTTCAAAGTCTTATCTGGGGTTAAGCAGCATGATGTAAAACCAACACGCGAGAAGCGTCTCGAAAATAACACGAAACTAGGTTGAGTTTATATTTTTAGGTTAAACTAACATTATTCAAACAGTTAAGAGTAATAATGGAAAAACTATGGTGCGTTTCTTCTTAGTTCCTTTGCTACTTACAATACTGTGGACGTTATTTTTGTTCCACTACGGTCTAAGTTTTAAACAAGGTCGAAAAGGATATTATTGGATCATCGCAATCAGCAGCCTACTCATTGGCTTTTTCGGCGTCATGATGTGGTTAACACGTTAAGCATAAAAAAAGCTTGCCTAAGCAAGCTTTTTTTAGATGGTTAGAGTATTAGCCACCAACTAAGGATAGTAATACCCCGGCGGCAACTGCGCTACCCAATACTCCGGCAACATTCGGTCCCATCGCATGCATTAATAAGAAGTTATGAGGATTAGCCTCTAAACCGACCTTATTGGCGACTCGGGCCGCCATTGGCACTGCCGATACACCAGCAGCCCCAATCAATGGGTTAATATTCCCCCCCCCGACACGATTCATCACTTTCGCCATCAACACCCCTGAAGCGGTACCAATAGCAAATGCGATCGCCCCAAGCCCCAAAATCCCTAAGGTTTCAACCGTTAAGAACTTGTCAGCTGACAACTTAGAACCAACGGCCAAACCAAGGAAAATGGTTACAATATTAATCAGTTCGTTTTGTGCAGTTTTGCTTAAACGATCAACCACGCCACTCTCACGCATTAAATTCCCCAGACAAAACATCCCAACCAAGGGCGTTGCCGCTGGTAAAAACAGAATCGTTAAGCCAAGCACTGCGATTGGAAAAATTATTTTCTCCCGCATGCTAACTGGGCGTAATTGTTCCATTTGAATTTCACGTTCTTGTTTAGTCGTCAACGCGCGCATAATAGGCGGTTGAATAATCGGAACCAAGGCCATGTAAGAATAAGCAGCTACCGCAATCGCGCCCAATAAATCAGGCGCCAATTTAGAAGCTAAAAAGATAGCCGTAGGTCCGTCGGCACCACCAATAATGGCAATCGCAGATGCGTCGGCAAGCGTAAAGTTAAAACCAGGCACCCAGTTTAAGGCTATCGCGCCAAATAAAGTCGCAAAAATCCCGAATTGAGCGGCGGCACCTAATAACAACATTTTGGGATTAGCAATTAATGCCCCAAAATCCGTTAAAGCCCCCACCCCCATAAAGATCAATAAAGGGAAAACGCCAGTTTCGATCCCCACATGATAAATGTAATACAGTAAACCACCCTCTTCAGTAAAACCTGCGTTAGGAATGTTTGCTAATACTGCACCAAAGCCAATGGGTAATAACAATAAGGGTTCAAATTTACGGACAATCGCCAAATATAGCAGTAATAAACCCACTGCCATCATGACCACCTGACCAAGCTCAAAATTGGCGATACCCGTTTCGAGCCAAAGCTTCATTAATCCTTCCACTGTCGCTCCTTTATGCGATGCTAAGCAGGATTTCGCCTACCGCTACCGCATCACCTTCTTTAACTAGAACCTCTGCAACCACCCCGGTTTTAGCGGAACGAATTTCGGTTTCCATTTTCATTGCTTCCATGATCAACAATACGTCACCTTCCTGAACTTGCACCCCAGGTTTGGCCAAGACTTTAAAAATATTTCCAGCTAATGGTGCCGGCAGTGCTTCACCGCCAGTTGGGACCGCCACAGGGCTTGCAGGCGCAGAAGAACTTACAGCCGCCACTCCATCAATGGAGCCTTCAGGACCGACATCAACGGTGTAAAGCTGCCCATCGACCCGTACCGAATAAGTCTCGACAGAACCTTGCTTAACAGCAACCGCGGGCGCGGGCTTAACGTCATCGGCGCTAGGCATCGGCTCAAAAGCGGATGCATCGCCACGATTCTCCAGAAATTTCAAGCCGATTTGTGGGAATAAGGCATAAGTTAAAGCGTCGTCAATCACCGCATCTGCCAGCTTAAAGCCTTTGTCTGCTGAATGTTGTTTTATTTCAGACTCTAAACGTTCCATTTCAGCTTCGAGTAAATCAGCTGGACGACAAGTAATGGCTTGTTCGCCATCAAGCACTCGTTTTTGTAGTTCACTATTTAGTTCGCCGGGAGCTTTACCGTAATGACCAGTTAAAATACCAGCCGTCTCTTTGGTAATGGTTTTATAGCGCTCCCCGGTAAGCACATTAATCACCGCTTGCGTGCCCACAATTTGTGAGGTTGGCGTGACTAGCGGGATATAACCTAAATCTTTACGAACTTTAGGGATCTCTGCCAGTACTTGGTCCATTTTATCGGCCGCTCCCTGCTCTTTCAGTTGGCCTTCCATGTTCGTCAGCATCCCACCAGGCACTTGCGCAATCAGGATCCGAGAATCAACCCCCTTCAAGCTGCCCTCAAACTTCGCATACTTCTTACGAACTTCACGGAAGTAAGCGGCAATAGCTTCCAATTTCGTCAGATCTAAACCAGTGTCACGCTCAGTCCCTTCTAGCATCGCCACGATAGTTTCTGTTGGGCTATGTCCATAGGTACAGCTCATCGAAGAAATGGCGGTATCAATAATATCCACCCCGGCTTCAATGGCCTTCATATGAGTCGGTAGACTTAAACCCGTGGTCGCATGACAATGCAAAGCTATCTCTACGTCAGTATCGGCTTTCAGACGTTTAATTAATGCCTCAGCTTCATAAGGCTTAAGTAGGCCAGACATATCCTTAATTGCAATCGAATGACAACCAAGGTCTTCCAAGCGCTTCGCCAAATCAACCCAGTTTTCGATAGAGTGAATCGGACTAGTGGTGTAAGAAATCGTTCCTTGGGCATGCGCCCCACAATCAAGCGCCGCTTTTACCGCCGTTTGAAAGTTACGAGGATCGTTCATCGCATCGAAGATACGAAAAACATCCATCCCATTTTTAACTGCGCGCTCTACAAAACGTTCGACCACATCGTCAGCATAATGCCGGTAACCCAATAAATTTTGTCCCCGTAGCAACATCTGTTGCTTGGTATTTGGCATGGCTTTTTTCAGTTCTCGCAGACGCTCCCATGGATCTTCACCCAGATAACGAATACAAGCATCGAAGGTCGCCCCACCCCATGTCTCCAGAGACCAATAACCAATTTGGTCTAATTGCTCAGCAATGGGCAACATATCTTCAATACGAAGACGGGTTGCTAGCAATGATTGGTGCGCATCACGTAGCACAACATCGGTTAAAGCAAGTGGTTTAGACATTGCGTTAAATCCCCTTTAGTTATTGAGCCTTCCGGTACTGTTGAACCGCTGCAGAGATCGCAGCAACAACGGCGGTATTATTGGCTTGTTTAGTCGAAGTAGAAGACGAGTGACTAGGCTTGGTTGGTTCGATCAATGGCGGAGCTAATTTGGCAAGACCTAAAACGGCTAAAATAAGCAACGATAGGAAAGCAAACACGGCGACCATCCCGATCCCCATAAGTGTGGCTGCTTCCAACAACAGCTCGGTCATATCTATCATATTATTAATCCACATCCTTTAAGATTGCCGTAAGAATTACATGCAAACTGACAAAAATCAAACTGGAATTTGAATAAATATTCAAAATATTAGTATTGTTAATTTTATTTTATCAATAGGAAAATTCATAATCTAGTGACGGCGAAACCTGACAAGGCTAAATAAGCTATATATTAACAAGCTGTTAACATTCATCGCGATACAGATTATTGTCCGATTTATAAGCTAATTTACCAGCTTAGCTAAACTAAAAGAAGCCTGCAGGATCACAACAGTTACAAAATGAAGCTGAATAAGAGATGAATACCAATTTCAACTAGAGATCCTAACTTCGTAAGATAAAAATGTCCCCTATAAACCATCAAATTATTCACAAGCAGGTATCACTAAAGGCTAAAAAAATACCCTGATTTAAAAACCTTAGCGCGCTATCAATGATAGCTATGAAGCCAGCTTCGACAAATTAATATCAAATAATAGTGAGGGACTTGGCTTTTAAGCAAAGCGCAACAAAAATGAATCAACTCATTGAAGAGGCCGCCGTCTGCGCGCAGATTCAAAGCTATCGATCAACCAATAACAATTCTAAATATCGATGTCATTCATCGAATGTCGATGATGATTAGCTGAGCGCAAATACAATATTTGTAAGAGCATAAGCGCATCGAAACCGCTTTAGAGCAGTAAACAAAAGAGAAGTCATAGAAAGGAGATGGCGCGCGTGGAAGGATTCGAACCTCCGACCGCCTGGTTCGTAGCCAGGTACTCTATCCAGCTGAGCTACACGCGCACAGATAACACTTGAATAAAAAACTCACATTAATGGTGAGCCTCTTAAAGAATGGCGCGCGTGGAAGGATTCGAACCTCCGACCGCCTGGTTCGTAGCCAGGTACTCTATCCAGCTGAGCTACACGCGCGTTGAAATCGATGGCGGTGAGGGAGGGATTCGAACCCTCGATAGGGCTACAAACCCTATACTCCCTTAGCAGGGGAGCGCCTTCGGCCACTCGGCCACCTCACCACGATTTCACTCCAACAAAATCAGCATAACACTGATTTTAAGAAGAATGGCGCGCGTGGAAGGATTCGAACCTCCGACCGCCTGGTTCGTAGCCAGGTACTCTATCCAGCTGAGCTACACGCGCGCAAAAACACTGCAATATAAGAATGATCACTCATTCTATTGTAAATAATGGCGCGCGTGGAAGGATTCGAACCTCCGACCGCCTGGTTCGTAGCCAGGTACTCTATCCAGCTGAGCTACACGCGCACAGAAACACTTGAATAAAAAAAGCTCACATGAACTATGAGCTTTTAAAATAATGGCGCGCGTGGAAGGATTCGAACCTCCGACCGCCTGGTTCGTAGCCAGGTACTCTATCCAGCTGAGCTACACGCGCACAAAAAAACTGTTTATATAAAAACGACCGAAATCATTCTACTTTAAATATGGCGCGCGTGGAAGGATTCGAACCTCCGACCGCCTGGTTCGTAGCCAGGTACTCTATCCAGCTGAGCTACACGCGCGTTGAAATCGATGGCGGTGAGGGAGGGATTCGAACCCTCGATAGGGCTACAAACCCTATACTCCCTTAGCAGGGGAGCGCCTTCGGCCACTCGGCCACCTCACCGCGATTTCGGATGCAGATATTACTGCTTCCAAAAATATAGTCAAACCTTTTTTGCCAGTTTTCTTTTGTTCGTACAGCTTTCGAACAGTTCGCTGTATTTTTGATAGATATACGTCCAAAAATGCAGCGAGCACAATTCTTTCTGAACCAGCAAGCGAACCGAAGAACACCGCATAAACAACACATCAGGCGATATATCTTGCTGCACTGTTTTCAATCAAATGGTCAAACCAAAGCCCCCGAGAACATCAGATGACACAATAAACTTCAAAACATCATTTACCAAACCCGACAAAGCCGATCGAAGTGAAATCGATTGATGACGATGTGAGCATTACTCATACGCATTTAAATAGCTAAATCGCTAAAAACTAACCAAATACAAATCGCAAATAACGGTGCTTCAATGAGGTAGGTGTTCAAAGTAAGCAAAGGCTGATATCAATGTCTGTGCTTTGCGCTTACTTTAGATAAGCCACAGCAAGCAAATGTCACCGATAACATGATGCATCAACGAAGCCGTGACCAATCACCAGCGACTTGAGGTTCAACTTAAAAGCATTTTTGGAAGTAAACCAAATGGCATACCTTGCGACATCAATGATGGTTCATGAAAAATCAATCAAATGAAGATGAGACATGTTAAACAACAAACAGTTAAAGCTTTTAGGCGCCGACTGAAGGTCTACCTCAACGGCTTGGTTAGAGGGCGCTGCAGTCCCAAAAACACAAAAGGAAGCCTAAGCTTCCTTTTGTAAATTTGAGCACCAACGCGTGCTTATGCGCTGGCATTTTTCTCGGCTTGAATGCGCATATAAATTTCTTCACGGTGAACCGAAACTTCTTTCGGTGCATTAACACCGATACGTACTTGGTTTCCTTTCACACCCAATACGGTCACAGTCACTTCATCCCCAATCATCAAGGTTTCGCCTACACGACGAGTCAAAATTAGCATTTATATCTCCTTAAATTCGATTTCTTATTCTTTAGCGACTTAACAGACTATTATTTTCAATTATTCAGCCTATAGACTAGCCTGTTTAAGTCGCAGAGTCATTATTATTGGTCGAGCTTGTAGGCGCTATGCAACGCACGCACGCCCAGTTCCAAATATTTTTCATCAACCACTACCGATACTTTGATTTCAGAAGTTGAAATAAGTTGCATATTTATTCCTTCTGCACCAAAAGTCTCAAACATAGTTTTAGCGACACCGGGGTGGTTCATCATGCCAACGCCAACAATAGATATTTTTGCTAAAGAATCTTTACCTTGGACTGCTCGGGCACCCAATTTTTCGCAAGTTTGCTCTAGTAAGACTTTGGCGCGTTTATAATCATTACGATGTACCGTAAAAGTAAAGTCAGCTGTACCATCGCCCATTGAGTTTTGAATAATCATATCCACATCAATGTTCGCTTCCCCAATCGGAGTCAAAATTGCCGCTGCCACCGCAGGTTTATCTGGCACACCCAAAATCGTTAAGCTCGCTTCATCCCGATTAAAGGCAATACCAGAAATGACCGGTGATTCCATTTTATTTCCCTCATAGCTAATTAGAGTGCCATTACCTTCTGCAAAACTGGATAATACTCGCAGTGGCACATTATATTTCCCGGCAAATTCCACTGCACGAATTTGCAGAACCTTCGCTCCCAAGCTAGCCATTTCAAGCATTTCTTCAAAAGTAATACTCTCTAAACGGCGCGCCTTAGGCTCAACCCGCGGATCAGTGGTGTATACACCATCCACATCGGTGTAGATCTGGCACTCATCGGCCTTCAGCGCGGCTGCAATGGCAACAGCAGTGGTGTCTGAACCACCACGACCAAGCGTAGTAATATAGTTATCTGGGCTACGCCCCTGAAACCCAGCAATCACCACAACTTTATTCTTCGTTAAGTGAGCCTTGATGTTTTGATCGTCAATGCTAGTAATACGCGCTTTACCATGCGCATTATCAGTATGCATTTGGATCTGATCTCCCGTCATCGAAATCGCATCACAGCCCTTCTTCTGTAAAGCAATACTCAACAAGGCTATTGTCACCTGCTCACCAGTTGATACCAGAACATCCTTTTCACGCTCACTGGCGTTTTCATCGATTTGATTCGCTAAGCCCAACAAGCGATTGGTTTCACCAGACATCGCTGAAAGCACCACAACTAAATCGTCACCCGCTTGTTTATGCTTAATCACTCGGTCAGCCACGGCTTCGATACGCTCTATCGTACCCACCGATGTACCGCCATATTTTTGAACAATTAGTGCCACTTGCTTTCCTTCTTTCTTAACACTGAATGTTGATATGTTTAAAGCTTTTCGCCTAGCCACTGTTTCACTTGTGCCAGCGCATTTGCTATACCATCGGGATTATTACCACCAGCTTGTGCCATATCAGGTCGACCGCCGCCTTTACCGCCAACGCATTGGGCTGCAATATTAACCATTTCACCCGCTTTAACACGGCTTGTTAAATCTTTAGTGACGCCAGCAATTAGACTGACTTTACCGTCGCTTACCGTGCCCAAGAGTACCACGCCACTTTCCAATTTAACTTTCAACTCGTCTACGATGCTGCGCAAGGCTTTGCCTTCAACACCATCGAGGAAGGCAATTAATACTTTCACACCGTTAATCGTTTGTACTTGATCTGCCACATCGTTACTGGCGACACTGGCCAATTTGTCTTTCAATTGGGAGATTTCTTTTTCCAACATCTTGTTTCGGTCAACCAGCTGCATCACTTTTTCACCGATGGTGAATTGATCACCTTTGACCAAGTTAGCTGCCGTTTGAACTTCTTCGGTTAATCGATGGATCAGATCAATCGCAAATTGCCCGGTAACGGCTTCGATACGACGGACGCCAGCTGCAATCCCTGATTCGCTAGTCACTTTGAAAAAGCCAATATCACCAGTATGATTTACATGGGTACCACCACAAAGCTCTGTAGAGAAGTCACCCATGCTCACCACCCGCACGTCATCATCATATTTTTCACCAAATAGCGCCATTGCACCGGCTTGTTTGGCTTCTTCCAAGTTCATCACCTTGGTGAGTACTGGTAGGTTACGGCGAATTTGTTGATTGACTAAATGTTCGATCTGACTAATCGACTTCATCGAAATCGCTTCAAAATGAGAGAAATCAAAGCGTAAACGTTGCGCTTCAACTAACGAACCTTTTTGCGATACATGCTCGCCAAGTGTTTGTCGTAAAGCTGCATGTAATAAATGAGTCACCGAGTGATTAAGTGCCGTGTTCCAGCGGCGACGTGAATCTACTTTGGCCCTTAGTTGCTGCTGGGCAAGACTAGCCCCTTGAACATATCCCTTATGTAGAAAGGCTTTTCCTAACTTAATGGTGTCTTCAACGACAAAGCTACCGCCGTCAAATTGAAGCTCACCAGCATCCCCAGCCTGACCGCCAGATTCAGCATAAAATGGCGTTTTATCAAGCACTAAAATGCCATGATCACCATTCTCTAACACCGACTGTTCCTCACCTTCTTTAAACATTGCAACAATGTTTACCTCGGCTTCTAGATGTTGATAACCTAAAAACTCGGTTTCGGCGTTAATTTGCAGATTATCGTTGTAGTCCGTATCGAAATGACTCGCTTTTTTAGCGCGTTCTCGTTGCGCTTGCATTGCTGCGGTAAACTCAGCCTCATCGACACTAAGCTCACGCTCTCGAGCGATATCGGCAGTTAAGTCCGCAGGGAATCCATAGGTATCATAGAGTTTAAAAACTAACTCACCCGGGATAACGGAGCCCTCTAAGCCCTGAAGCGCCTCATCTAAAATCATTAAGCCGCGATCTAAAGTCTTAGCAAATTGCTCTTCTTCTTGACGTAAGACTCGCTCAATAACAGGCTGCTGCTTGGCCAATTCTGGGTATGCATCCCCCATTTCGGTAATTAAGGCCGCTAACAGTTGATAAAAGAAACCTTCTTGCGCACCAAGCTTATTCCCGTGACGCACAGCTCGACGAATAATTCGACGCAATACATAGCCGCGGCCTTCATTAGCGGGCATAACACCGTCGGCAATCAAGAACCCACATGCTCGAATATGATCAGCAATGACCCGTAACGATTTATTTTCTAAATCATTGGTACCGATGATTTTTGCAGCTGCTGCAATCAAGTTTTGGAAAATATCAATTTCGTAGTTGGAGTGGACCCCTTGTAAAATCGCAGAGATCCGCTCAAGGCCCATGCCGGTATCAACGGATGGGTTTGGTAAAGGCTCCATATGCCCGTTAGCTTGGCGGTTAAACTGCATGAATACGACGTTCCATATCTCGATGAAACGATCTCCATCTTCTTCAGGGGATCCCGGAGGGCCACCCCAAATATGCTCGCCATGATCATAGAAAATTTCGGTACAAGGACCACAGGGTCCTGTGTCACCCATTTGCCAAAAGTTATCAGACTCAAACTTTTTCTCTGGTGACTTGTCACCAATACGAATAATCCGATCTTGTGGTACACCGATTTTATCGGCCCATATATTAAAAGCTTCATCATCCGAGTGATAAACCGTCACCAACAACTTTTCTTTAGGTAACTTAACCACTTCGGTTAAAAACTCCCATGCGTAAGCAATTGCATCTTCTTTGAAGTAATCACCAAAACTGAAGTTGCCTAGCATTTCGAAAAAAGTGTGGTGACGTGCAGTATAGCCAACATTTTCTAAATCATTGTGCTTACCGCCCGCCCGAACACAACGCTGTGAGGTTGTCGCTCGGGTATAACTACGCTTGTCAATTCCGAGAAATACATCTTTAAATTGATTCATACCCGCGTTAGTAAATAGTAAGGTTGGGTCGTCATGTGGCACTAACGAACCACTTGCCACAACTTGGTGATTTTTGCTGTTAAAGAAGCTTAAAAACGCTTCTCTTACTTCAGCTGAAGTCATCTTCATGAAACTCTTTCCTGGGGGTTTGTAGCAACTCGACTTAGTGGTAAAGCTAGTATTACTCGTCGACAAGCGCTGAAAAAAATGAAACTCAAATTAATCGCGACAATATAGCACGCAGACCTTTATAGGCAAAGTGTTCGACACTTATTGCTGCTGCTCGCTAAACAAAAGATTGATCAGTTCAAAATCGAAGCCACGACGATATAGGTAAGCGCTGCATTTTTGCTGTAAAAGTCGTTCGGAGGGGAAGCCTTGACTGAATTTACGTGCAAACAGCTGCTGAAGGGCTTGATACCAATCCCATTCAGGAAGCGCTAACACTTCTGTGACAATCGCCTTATCGATTCCTTTACTGAGCAAGTATTGATAGAGGTAATTACGTCCATAACCTTTAGCAAGGCGGGAGCGAGTTAATTGCATCGCATAATTAATATCATCCAACCAAGCATTCTGCTCAGCATAGTCAATGGCGTCAGCGATATCCGAGGGTGAATAACCCTTTTGTTGCAGTTTTTGCGATAATTGACGGCGACTATAGGCGCGTCGAGAAAGTAAATTGATGGCTGAGTTTAAAGCGCTACGCTGGTTCATCATTAATAAAAAGGAGCCTTACGGCTCCTCTAGATTGGCTTACGCTTCGCTATCGACTGGCAAGTCTTCAACGTTTACCGGCTCTTCCGCAACCACGGGATTAAGAAGGTTATTACGAATGGTCAATTCAATTTCTTGAGCGATTTCTGGATGCTCTTTTAAGTAATTTGAGGCATTCGCCTTACCTTGACCAATTTTTTTACCTTTATAAGAGAACCAAGCACCAGCTTTATCAACTAGTTTTTCAGCCACTCCAAGGTCAATTAATTCACCGTAGCGATTAAAACCTTCACCATACAAAATCTGAAACTCGGCCTGCTTGAACGGAGCCGCTATTTTATTTTTAACAACTTTAACGCGCGTTTCGTTACCAACAATTTCATCACCGCTTTTCACTGCACCGATACGACGAATATCTAAACGAACCGAAGCATAAAACTTCAAGGCATTACCACCCGAAGTGGTTTCAGGGTTACCAAACATCACGCCAATCTTCATCCGGATTTGGTTGATAAAGATACACATACAGTTGGTTTGTTTCAAAGTACCCGTTAACTTACGTAAAGCTTGAGACATTAAGCGTGCTTGCAAGCCAACGTGGCTATCACCCATATCGCCTTCAATTTCGGCTTTTGGTGTCAGTGCGGCCACTGAGTCAATCACTATCATATCAACCGCGCCAGAACGGGCCAACATATCAGTGATTTCTAAGGCTTGCTCACCCGTATCAGGTTGAGAGATAAGTAGCTCATCAACATCGACGCCTAACTTTTTAGCATAGATAGGATCCAGAGCATGCTCAGCATCGACAAAAGCACAAACCTTACCGGCTTTTTGCGCCTGCGCAATGGCTTCTAGTGTTAAGGTTGTTTTACCAGAACTTTCAGGGCCATAGATCTCAATCACCCGGCCCATAGGTAAGCCACCAGCGCCTAAAGCGATATCCAAAGATAACGAACCGGTAGAAACCGTTTCAATATCCATAGTACGGTTATCGCCAAGTTTCATAATTGAACCTTTGCCAAATTGTTTTTCAATTTGACCTAAGGCCGCAGCCAGTGCCTTTTGTTTATTTTGATCCATATCGCCCTCATCAGGTGCTTTAAACAATCTTATTGTCCAGTAGTATACTGTTTATTCATACAGCATCAAGTTTATTCCACTATAAATTAGTAAAAGAGTTTTGCCTAATCCAGCCACAACTTTTATCCTTGCAGCTTCATTTAGCCAGTTCACTATGCAGTTCGATGACCGAAATGACCGATATCAATCTAGAAAAACATACACCGATGATGCGCCAATACCTTAGCTTAAAGGCACAGCACCCCGAAATTTTACTATTTTATCGGATGGGTGACTTCTATGAATTGTTCTATGAAGATGCCAAGCGTGCTTCTGAATTGATGGATATTTCCTTAACCAAACGAGGACAATCTGCGGGCAACCCAATACCAATGGCCGGGATCCCCTATCATGCCGTAGAAACGTACTTATCCCGTCTGGTGCAACTCGGTGAATCGGTCGCGATATGCGAACAGATCGGCGACCCGGCAACCAGTAAAGGTCCAGTAGAACGTAAAGTGGTTCGCATCATCACACCAGGCACAGTCAGCGATGAGGCTTTATTAGAAGAAAAGCAAGAAAACCTATTGGTAAGCGTTGTAAATCAACAGCTGCAGATTGGACTCGCCTATTTAGATATTGCCAGCGGCCGGTTTGTGATTAATCAATTCAGCGGTGAACAACAGCTTCAAGCTGAGTTGCAAAGACTTAAGCCCTCTGAGCTACTATACCCCGATAACTTTGAGTTTGTAGAGATCTTACAAGCGAATAAAGGCCTACGTCGGCGCGGAGAGTGGGAGTACGATCTTGCCAGCGCACAAAAAATATTAAACCTACAATTTGGTACCCGTCACCTAGATGGTTTTGGCGTTAGTGAATACCCATTAGCGATAGCTGCCGCAGGTTGCTTAATGCAATATGTTCAAGATACACAACGCACCGCCTTACCGCATATCAATACGATCATCATCGAAAAGCAAAATCAATTTATTCAACTCGATGCTGCTAGTCGTAAGAACCTTGAACTCACCCGTAATTTGTCTGGCGGGCAAGAGCACACCCTCAGCGCAGTATTAGACCGCAGCGCAACCGCAATGGGGAGTCGGCTGCTAAATCGTTGGCTGCATCAGCCCTTAAGAGATCAGGCTCAAGTCCGTGTGCGTCAAGATTGCATCGCCGAATTAATCCAAGCAGATTTATACGGACAACTACAAACTCAGCTCAAAGCAATTGGAGATATTGAGCGAATTTTAGCGCGTTTGGCGCTGCGCTCAGCGAGGCCTCGAGATCTGGCCAGACTTCGCAATGCATTTAATATCTTGCCCGAATTACAAAGCAACTTACAACAAACTGTCGCTTTAGCACCATTGGCTAAAGACATTGCTGATTTTCCAGAACTACTGGAACTATTACAGCGAGCGCTGATCGATAATCCGCCAGTGTTAATTCGTGACGGTGGGGTAATAGCCGCAGGCTATAATCAGGAGCTTGATGAATGGCGAGATCTAAGTGACGGCGCCAATGACTACCTTCGTCAAATTGAACAACGAGAGCGAGAGCAAACCGGGATTGCCAACTTAAAAATCGGTTATAACCGAGTACACGGCTTCTATATTGAAGTCAGTCGCCTATATGCAGACCAAGTACCGGAGCACTATATTCGTCGTCAAACTTTGAAGAATATGGAGCGTTACATTATTGCCGAACTCAAAGAGCATGAAGAAAAAGTACTCTCCAGCCAAGGCAAAGCACTTGCTCTTGAAAAACAATTATATGACCAATTATTAGATCTACTGCTACCAAAAATCAGTGAATTACAGCGTAGTGCCCAAGCTTTGGCACAGTTGGATGTTCTTAGCTGCCTCGCTGAACGCGCCGAGTATTTAAACTACGTTCGCCCTAGTTTTGTCCAACAAGCTTGTATCAACATTCAAGGTGGGCGCCATCCAGTCGTTGAACAAGTTAACGAAACGCCATTTATTGCTAATCCCGTCCAACTTAATCCGCAACGTAAATTATTGATTGTGACTGGCCCTAACATGGGCGGGAAATCAACCTATATGCGACAAACCGCACTGATTAGTTTAATGGCCTATATTGGTAGCTATGTACCCGCGGATAGTGTCGAAATCGGCCCTATAGACCGAATTTTCACTCGAATTGGCGCATCTGATGACTTAGCGAGTGGGCGTTCTACATTTATGGTTGAAATGACCGAAACCGCTAATATTTTACACAATGCGACCCCCCATAGTCTGGTCCTCATGGATGAGATTGGTCGCGGAACTAGCACTTATGATGGAATGTCCTTAGCATGGGCTGTTGCCGAACAACTCGCCAACATAAGCTCTTTAACTTTATTCGCGACCCATTACTTCGAACTCACTCAATTACCGAAGCTCATCGACGCAGTCGCCAATGTTCACTTAGACGCTGTAGAGCATCATGACACCATTGCATTCATGCATCAGGTTCAAGAAGGTGCAGCCAGCAAAAGCTTTGGTTTACAAGTTGCTGCCTTGGCAGGGATCCCCCAATCGGTGATCTCAAAGGCCAAAATAAAGCTAACACAACTGGAAGCATCAGTGCCACACGATAGTCCGGCTCAGCCACAAGACCAAGCATTTGAACAGCAACTGAACATTGAGCTTCCCCTCCCCCAACAACATCCAGTCATTGAGCAACTTAAAATGCTAGATCCCAATGAACTGTCACCACGAGCGGCCCTAGACTTGCTCTTTATGCTCAAGCAACAAACGAGTCACTAATCTTTAGTGCTCAAATAAAACTCAATCAAAAAAGGAAGCCGAAGCTTCCTTTTTTATTCAAACGATAAAATATTAGACTTTAAATAAAGCGTCTATAGACAAATTTTGTAATGACAAAATATCCCGTAAACGACGCAATGCCTCCACCTGAATTTGTCGAACCCGTTCCCGGGTAAGGCCAATTTCGCGTCCTACATCTTCTAAAGTCGATGCTTCATAGCCGAGTAAGCCAAAACGGCGCGCCAATACTTCACGCTGTTTACTATTCAGTTCACCTAACCAGCCAACAATGCTATTTTTCATATCATCGTCTTGGGTTCGATGCTCTGGACCGTGATCATTTTCATCAGAAATGATATCGAGCAAGGCTTTATCGTTATCTCCGCCAATTGGTGTATCCACAGAGCTAATACGTTCGTTCAAACGCAGCATCTTAGTCACATCTTCAACGGGACGGTCGAGAGTCTCGGCAATTTCTTCTGCGGTTGGTTCATGATCTAAACGATGAGCTAACTCACGTGCTGTACGTAAATAAACATTCAGTTCTTTTACCACGTGAATCGGCAAACGAATGGTACGAGTTTGATTCATGATGGCACGTTCAATGGTTTGACGGATCCACCAAGTTGCGTAAGTCGAGAAACGAAACCCGCGTTCCGGATCAAACTTTTCTACCGCTCGAATCAATCCCAGATTACCCTCTTCAATCAAGTCTAATAACGCTAAACCACGGTTATTATAACGGCGAGCAATTTTAACCACTAAACGTAAGTTACTTTCGATCATTCGTTTACGAGCGGCCTCATCACCACGCAGCGCTCGTCGTGCGTATAAAACTTCTTCCTCTGCAGTTAATAGTGGAGAGAAACCAATTTCACCAAGATAGAGCTGAGTCGCATCTAAACTCTTGGAGACATCGGCTTGCATGATGTCATCTTTTTCAGCGGTACGTTCAACCTTAGTATTACCTGTCGTTGAAACACTTTTTAGTTTTACAGCAGTTTTTGCTTGAGTCATAGCATAGCCTCCCTGAACAGACCTGATTGCTAATTATTATTGTGTGCAATCTAGGCTAGAGTGTCGGTAGAAACCTTGTTGGATCGACCGACTTTCCTTTGAAACGGATCTCAAAATGTAATCGCGTATCAGTTGTCCCTGTATCCCCCATATCAGCGATATGTTGTCCTACTACTACTTGCTGTTTTTCCTTCACTCTTAAACGACTGTTATGTGCATAAGCACTTAAGTAATCGTCATCGTGTTTTATAATTATAAGTTTTCCATAACCTCTTAACGCGCTCCCTGCATAAACCACTTTGCCTGACGCTGACGCTACTACTTTCTGACCTTGCTTGCCACCAATATCGAGTCCCTTATTACCATTGGCTTTAGTTGAGAAGCCTTTGATAATTCTACCCTTTGTAGGCCAAACCCAGCCTTTAGCAGCTTTCGTTGGAGCCTTGGTTACACGCTTGGTCGAGTTTTTAGCGTATGCCTTTGTTGACGTTGATTCAAGTTTTTTTGACGATTCATTAACATATTTGACTTGCGCTTGCGCTGTTTTATGCTTGCTTGGTTTAGCCTTACCGGACTTAACTCCGTTAGATTTCAATTTAATAGTTTGACCTACAAAGATTGTATACGGAGCTGAGATATTGTTTCTTTTTGCTAAAACTTTGGGGTCAAGCCCAGCTCGCCATGCAATGGAGTAAAGAGTCTCTCCTTGCTTAACGGTATAGCGAGTAGAATTTAAGACCCCATGATTATCAGCATTGTAAATTCCAGCATCACTCACTGGCGCTGGCGCGCCCTCTCGACTACAGCCAAATAACAGGCTAAGCGAAATGAAGAAAATGAGATACTGCAATGTTTTCATCTAATTAACGTAATAGTAAATAGGCAACCACTGCTAACACAATAACCAACCAACCCAATAATTCAACGTATTTCCGCAGTTGTTCTTCCATTCTCTTGCCGCCCCACTTCATCAGCCCGGCCACCAAATAGAAGCGCATCCCACGGCCAATGAATGAAATAAGTAAGAATGGAACGAAAGCCATATTCAATATACCAGCTGTTAAAGTAAATACTTTATAGGGGATTGGCGTAAAACTAGCGACAAACACCACCAATACTCCCCAATGCTCAAACCAACGAAAAGCAACCTCCATTTTATCTTGGTAACCGACTGACTTCACCAACGGAGCGACCAGTGGTTCATAGAAAAACTGCCCTAAGCCGTAACCCAAAGCGGCTCCGAGTACTGAAAAGATAGTGGCCAATAAGGCAAAGCGCCAAGCCCTGTATGGTTGCGACAATGCCATCGGTGCTAACATCACATCCACCGGGATTGGCCAGAAAACTGATTCGATAAAGCTCATGCTACAAAGATAGCGAACTGCATGTTTATGCTCTGACCACAACATCACTCGGTCATATAAATGACTAAATATCTTCACGCTAATTCACCATTCACAAGAGGGACAAAACGTACTGGCTCTAAACAGCGCTCGCTGTAACCCTGTACCTGTTTTTCGATCAACAATAAAGTTTGCTGTTGCTGTTGCGCGCCAACTGGAATAATCATCCGCCCACCAACATTTAACTGCTCCACCAGTGCTTGTGGCACCTCGGTTGCTGCGGCCGTCACCAGAATCGCATCAAAAGGCCCCTTACTTGCCCACCCCAGCCAGCCATCACCATGCTTTGTCGCTACATTATGTAAATCGAGTAGTTTGAGACGACGCTTAGCTTGAAACTGTAAAGTTTTGATCCGTTCTACCGAATAAACTTGCTCAACCAGAGCCGCTAATACCGCGGTTTGATAGCCCGAGCCGGTCCCGATTTCCAATACTTTTTTCGGCTTTGCTTCTAGCAACAACTCGGTCATTTTCGCCACGATGTAAGGCTGAGATAAAGTTTGCCCTTGACCAATTGGTAAAGCGGTATTGTCCCAAGCTTGATGAGCTAAAGCTTCATCGATAAAATACTGACGAGGGAGTTTGGCGATGGCGCTAAGTACCTCGCGATTACTAATGCCGTGTTGGCGCAGTTGATTCACTAACTTCAAACTATGAGGGCTTTCGCCAAATTGCATTACAGTGCCTCCCAATCCTTGATCCACATATCGAGTGAGTCCAAATATGCGTGTGCCGTCATGTCGATGGTAAGTGGGGTTATCGATACATAGCCTGCCGCAATGGCGGCAAAGTCGGTTCCCTCACCAGCATCCTGCATGGCTCCCGGAGGACCTAACCAATATATATCGTGCCCTCGCGGATCTTGTTGTTTAACCATCATTTCTGCACGGTGACGACTTCCTAAACGAGTTACTTTTATGCCCTTTATTTGACTTAAAGGCAAATCAGGAACATTAACATTTAAAATTTGATTACTGGGTAAACTCTGTTGACGGAGTTGTTTGACCAATTTCAAGCTGATTGCTGCAGCGCTCTCATAGTGCTTTCCTTCGCTACCAACCAATGAGACCGCAATGGCAGGCAAACCTAAATTGCGACCTTCCATGGCTGCCGCGACAGTCCCCGAATACAATACATCATCGCCCAGATTTGCACCTTCATTTATCCCTGATACCACGAGCTCAGGCAACTCATCAACCAGCTCATTGATCGCGAAGTGCACACAATCGGTCGGCGTTCCTTTTACCGAAATAATATTATTTTCCAGCTCAACGATCCGTAAAGGATTTTCTAAGGTCAATGAGTTACTAGCACCACTGCAATTTCGATCTGGGGCAACCATCATCACTGGAGCGATACTTTGTAAGGCCTCTGCTAAACAGTGGATCCCTGGAGCATATACACCATCATCATTACTCACTAATATGGTCATTATCATCGCCCTCGCAATTAACAATTTCTCGAAGAATACTTGTAGCGTAATTCCCCGCCGTTAAAAAAAAGCTCAGAACTAAATCGTTACCTTCAGCATGATAATTAAATTCTTTAGGCCGTAATGCTATAGCGCGACGTTCCATTTTCAAGCCAGCTTCAGCCAAACCCGCCACAATGTCTGGGTAGGCGGCAAGCACCGCACTTTCAAATGCCAAAGCCTTATCTAAAGATACCAGCTCCCCTTTGCCAACCATGGGCGCCGATAACTCTATTTCCCCTTGCTGAAAACGCTCTACGATGCTTGACTCTGCTTGCTCAGCCACAAAATAAGCATTGCTCGTAGCAAACTTCATCACATCGCCATCGAGTATTTGATTAAATAACTGCTGCTCAATGCGTTGGCTAATCGCATGATTAAACACTAAACTGCGCGCCGCTGATAAATACATACTGCGTTTTTCACGGTTTTTAATCCGTTTGCCTGTAAACATCGCCAAAGCATTATCAATATTCCCTGCTCCCCGGCCGAAGCGCTGTGAGCCAAAATAATTTGGAACGCCCATCTTTGAGACTAACTTAGCCCGGGCCATAGCTTGCTCGATGTCGGAAACATCACGCAGACGGATCACAAAGTTATTCCCCGACAAAGCCCCCCGTTTCAGCTTACGATTATGACGAGCAATCGCGATAACTTTCACGCCCGAGCCCAAATCTTCGGCCAACTCAATATTGGATTTTCCAGGCAATTGGATACTAAACCATTGACGGGTAACCGCATGACGGTCCTTTAAACCCGCGTAGCTCACGTCTTTAGGGCTTACTTGGCAAGCTTCCGCGAGCATCTTGGCAACCCAAGCGGTGTTCTCTCCTGTTTTTTCGATTTGAACCAACATGTGCTCGCCATCACCGCTAAATTCAAACGGCAGCACCTCATCAACCCGAAAATCGACGGCTTGTTGCTTTAACAAACCAGTGCCAGTAGGTTGGCCATGCAGAAAATTAAACTCAGAGATAACTTGTGAATAATTGCTCACTTAACAAGCCTCCAATAACACAACTGCATGACTAGAAATCCCTTCTTTTCGCCCTTCAAAACCGAGCTTTTCAGTAGTGGTGGCTTTTACATTCACGCGGTCAATATCCACATTTAGATCCTCGGCAATGTTTTGACGCATCATTTCAATGTGAGGCGCCATCTTAGGCGCTTGTGCAACAATTGTTAGGTCAAGATTACCGAGTTTATAAGCGCGCTGGCTCACCTCCGCCATCACTTGACGCAGTAAAATACGCGAGTCAATCCCTGCATAAGCGGGGTCATTATCGGGGAAATGATGGCCAATATCACCTAAGGCTAAAGCACCCAGTAATGCGTCGCAGAGAGCATGCAAAGCAACATCACCATCAGAGTGGGCGACAAAACCCTGTGGATAAGGAATGGCAACACCTGCAACCATCAATGGTCCTGGTCCACCAAATTTATGTACATCAAAGCCGTGCCCAATGCGGATGCTCACGCGGTTTCCTCTTTATTAAGTTGTTGACTGACATACCACTCGGCTAACGCTAAATCTTCAGGGCAAGTCACTTTTATATTATCGCTTCGACCAACCACAATGCTCACCGACTGACCCGCCCATTCCATGGCCGAAGCTTCATCAGTAATCTGAACCCCAGCTTTTAAGGCTTGAGAGAGACATTGTTTTAATGGCGCGACTTGAAACATTTGTGGCGTTAATGCATGCCAAAGCTGCTCCCTGGAAACGGTATGCTCAACTTTACCTGAAGCGGCGCGTTTCATGGTATCGCGTACTGGAGTGGCTAAAATAGCGCCATCGGCGTGTAACTCTACATGGCGAATTAACTTGCTAATATCTTGATGAGTAATACATGGCCGAGCGGCATCGTGTACCAAAACCCAAGCATTCTCATCGATAGCCCCCAGCCCAGCCAATACCGAATCGGCTCTTTCTTCTCCACCAAACACCGTTAAAACCTTATCAGAAGCGGCTATAGCTAAGTGCTTAAACCATTGGTCCTCGGGGTGCAACACCACGACCACCCGCGCAATATCGGGGTGAGAAAGGAAAACACCAAGTGTGGTTTCTAAGATTGTTTGCTGACCAATCTTTAAGTATTGCTTGGGAATATCCGCCTGCATTCGCGAACCAATTCCCGCGGCAGGAAGCAATGCAATATATTGCTTCGATATAAAGTTCATCAATAGTAACTACTCAATGGCTGCGATTAGTTCCGTTCGGGGGAAGGAATGATTCGATAAAAGGTTTCACCTTGTTTTATCAGACCGAGTTCGTTTCGAGCGTGTTCCTCAACGGCATCTAAACCATTACGCAAATCCGCAATCTCCGCCTGCAATACAACGTTACGTTGGCTCAACTCCTGATTAGCGAGTAGCTGTTTCGAAACTTGTTCTCGCAAGCCGAAATAATCGTTAAGCGAATTTTTCCCAAACCATAGTTGGTACTGTAATAACATAACGAGCAGTATGAGCAGAATTTTAAACGAACGCATGATTCCTCCGTGAGCTAGATAATCCCATAAAGCCGATTGTTACTCCACTCTTAGTGCGTTGATTTAGCCAATTCAATGGCAAAAAAATCCCTAGTCGTAATTGCGACTAGGGATCCATGGAGGTTCGAGTCAACATTCATATAAAAAAATCCCCGCCTAAGCGAGGATTTTATAATCAAAGTAGCATATTAAGCTTAACCGAAGTTAAGCCTTAATATTACTGACCTTTAACTTCTTTAAGACCATTGTAAGGCGCTTTTGAACCTAGTGCTTCTTCGATTCGTAGCAATTGCTTGCCCGTAGTTAACAAAGAGTAGCAACACGCTCAGAACGGCTCGCCGCTCTTCCACTTTAGCCTCGCCATCAACATTCATTAAAAAAATCCCCGCCTAAGCGAGGATTTTATAATCAAAGTAGCATATTAAGCTTAACCGAGTTAAGCCTTAATATTACTGACCTTTAACTTCTTTAAGACCATTGTAAGGTGCTTTTGAACCTAGTGCTTCTTCGATTCGTAGCAATTGGTTGTATTTAGCAACCCGATCAGAACGGCTCAATGAACCTGTTTTGATTTGGCCAGCAGCAGTACCAACCGCTAGATCAGCGATAGTTGCATCTTCAGTTTCGCCTGAACGGTGAGAGATAACGGCAGTGAAACCAGCATCTTTCGCCATTTTAATAGCAGCCAAAGTTTCGCTTAAAGAACCGATTTGGTTGAATTTAATCAGGATAGAGTTAGCAATACCATTGTCGATACCACGCTTAAGGATCTTAGTGTTAGTTACGAACAAATCGTCACCAACCAATTGGATTTTGTCGCCCAAAAGTTTAGTTTGGTGTGCAAAACCATCCCAATCAGACTCGTCAAGACCGTCTTCAATCGATACGATTGGGTACTGTTCAGTCAAATCTTTAAGGAAGAAGTTGAACTCTTCAGAAGTGAATTTTTTACCTTCGCCTTTAAGGTCGTAGATATTAGCTTCTTTGTCGTAGAACTCAGATGCAGCACAATCCATCGCTAGAGTGATGTCTTTACCTAGTTCGTAACCTGCATTTGCAACCGCAACTTTAATTGCTGCAAGTGCCGCTTCGTTTGAAGCCAAGTTAGGCGCAAAACCACCTTCATCACCAACTGCAGTTGAGTGACCATCAGCTTTAAGTACTTTAGCAAGGCTATGGAATACTTCAGCGCCCATACGTAGGCCTTCACGGAAGTTTGCAGCACCAACGGGTTGAATCATAAATTCTTGGATGTCTACGCTGTTATCTGCATGCTCACCACCATTGATGATGTTCATCATTGGAAGAGGCATAGAGTAAACACCAGGAGTACCATTTAAGTCAGCGATGTGAGCGTATAGTGGTACTTTTTTAGAAGCTGCTGCAGCTTTAGCAGCCGCTAAAGAAACCGCTAGAATAGCGTTTGCGCCAAACTTAGCTTTGTTTTCGGTACCATCAAGATCGATCATGATTTGGTCAAGCTCAGCTTGAGCCAAAGCATCTTTACCAACTAATGCTTCAGCAATTGGGCCGTTTACAGCAGCAACAGCTTTTAATACACCTTTGCCTAAGTAACGAGCTTTATCGCCATCACGCAATTCTAGGGCTTCACGAGAACCAGTTGAAGCACCAGAAGGCGCAGCAGCCATACCGAAAGAACCATCAGCTAGATGAACTTCAGCTTCTACAGTAGGGTTACCGCGTGAATCCATGATTTCGCGACCAAGTACTTTTACGATATTAGACATTACTAATTTCCTCTATAAGTTAATAAACTACAAACTTTCTAAAAATCTCTACTCGCTAGTAGATACTAGCGAGCTTTATTAAATTCGCCAGCGGCTTTCACAAACCCGGCAAATAATGGGTGTCCATCACGCGGGGTAGATGTAAATTCAGGGTGAAACTGTGAAGCAACAAACCAAGGATGAGCAGGGTTTTCGATGATTTCCACTAGTTTCTTGTCTGCCGACAAGCCGGTCACTTTTAGACCTTTTTTGGTGATCTTTGGCAACAAAGTATTATTCACCTCATAACGATGGCGATGACGTTCATAAATTTCTAAACTACCGTACAACTCTGCAACTTTAGAGCCCTTAGTTAAATGGCAAAGCTGAGAGCCAAGGCGCATTGTGCCACCTAAATCTGAATCAATATTCCGCGTTTCTCGTTTGCCATCTTCGTCGATCCACTCGGTAATAAGCCCAACCACGGGTGCCGATGATTCCGCATTAAACTCGGTAGAATGGGCATCTGTCAAGCCAACCACATTCCGCGCGTATTCAATTAAAGCGACTTGCATCCCCAAACAAATACCAAGGTAAGGTACGTTGTTTTCACGAGCATATTGCGCAGCTAAAATCTTACCTTCTACACCACGCTCACCAAAGCCACCAGGCACTAAAATAGCATCCAAGTCTTTAAGGACCTCAGGTCCTTTTACTTCTAGATCTTGAGAGTCGACATATTGAATCTTCACACTCAAGCGATTCTTAAGGCCGGCATGTTTCAAGGCCTCATTCACCGACTTATAGGCATCAGGTAATTCAACATATTTGCCAATCATGCCAATCACAATCTCATTCGTTGGATTCGCTTCTTCGTAAATGACTTGTTCCCATTCACTTAAGTCGGCTTCAGGACATTCAATACCAAAGCGATTGGTGACCAATGCATCTAAGCCCTGAGACTTCAGCAAAGCGGGAATTTTGTAAATACTGTCGACATCTTTCAGCGAGATAACTGCGCGATCGGGTACATTAGTGAACAAAGCGATTTTGGCGCGTTCATTAGCTGGAATCGCTCGGTCACTCCGGCAAATCAAAATATCGGGTTGAATACCGATAGAACGGAGTTCTTTCACTGAGTGTTGAGTCGGCTTCGTTTTTACTTCACCAGCCGCCCCCAAATAAGGCACTAAGGTCAAATGCATATACATCGCGCGTTCACGACCAATTTCAGTGCCTAACTGACGAATTGCTTCTAAAAACGGTTGTGACTCAATATCGCCCACCGTTCCACCAATTTCCACAATAGCAACATCAACACCTTCACCGCCCGCGACAATCCGTTCTTTAATCGCATTGGTAATATGTGGAATGACTTGGATGGTAGCACCTAGATAGTCGCCACGACGCTCTTTACGCAGCACGTCTTCATAGACGCGTCCCGTCGTGAAATTATTACGCTTAGTCATCTTGGTACGAATAAAGCGCTCATAATGACCTAAATCTAGATCGGTTTCGGCACCGTCTTCAGTCACAAATACTTCGCCGTGCTGGATCGGACTCATAGTACCGGGATCTACATTGATGTATGGGTCAAGCTTCATAATGGTCACTTTAAGACCACGAGCTTCTAAAATGGCAGCCAGCGATGCAGCGGCAATACCTTTACCCAAAGAGGACACTACGCCTCCGGTGACGAAAATGTATTTTGTTGTCATGTCGAACCTGAGAAGTTGGATGTGTTAAGGGCGTATCTGCGATACTTGGACGGGGGCATAGTATAGCAAAGCCTCTTTAACACCACAATCGATGTCACTCTATCAAGACTAAGTTTTAGTGTATTTGTTGTAAATCAATTTTTGTAATTTTCTTTCACTTTATCCCACAAGGCATCCATCTCTTGCAGGCTCATGCTGTCAAGTTGCCGCCCTTGGTTTCTTGCCAAAGCCTCTACACCACGAAATCTTCGACTAAATTTATGATTCGCTTGGCGTAACAGCGCTTCAGCATCAAAATCGCAAACCCGTGCCAAATTTACGCAAGAAAACAACAAATCGCCAATTTCTTCGGCAACATCCTGCCGCTGTTTTTCGTCGATAGCCTGTTCGACCTCCGCCAATTCTTCTTTAACCTTGTCGATCACCGGAGCGACGCTGGGCCAGTCAAACCCCACATGAGCACAGCGTTTTTGTAACTTTTGTGCTCGGCTCAAAGCTGGCAATGCTTGCGGCACATCATCTAACACGCTTGGTGCGTGATGATGAGACTTATTTGCCCGCTCTCGCACTTTCTCGGCTTCCCAGTTAACTTTTAGCTGGGCATCATCCAATTGGATTTTTTGTTGCTGATTAAAAACATGTGGATGACGGCGGATCAATTTTTCACAGATCCCATCAACCACTGCTGCAAAGTCAAAGTCTCCTTGCTCTTGAGCAAACTGAGCGTAGTACACCACCTGAAACAGTAAATCACCAAGCTCTAACTTTACTTCAGCAAAATCACCAGAATCCAGCGCTTGGTGAATTGCTTCTACCACCTCGTAAGTCTCTTCTACAGTATGTGGCAAGATAGATTGCCAATCTTGTTTAAGATCCCAAGGACAACCACACTCGGGGTCACGTAATTTCGCCATAATGGCGAGTAAGGTATCAATACGATAAGGACGTTGCAGCATAGAGTTCAAAATTTCCTAAGGATTATTAGCCTTTCATTTTAAATTTTCGATAGCTTCAGATAACGCTGGCGATTCATCACTCTAGCACTTACATAAAGTTCTGGTTAATGAGGCTATTTTCAACATCCTACGATGCGAAAATAGCCCTCGATGATTAGCGTAAACGCCGCGCTTCAATAATATGATTAAGTTGATTTATTTTGGACAATACCCGAGACAGAGTATCGAGATTATAAATTTCAATTTCCATATCGATGGTTGCCGTCTGACTCTTGACGTCAGAGTGACTCTGCATCCCCATAACATTCACCTTATCATTCGCCAACACGGTGGTAATATCCCGCAGCAACCCACTACGATCGTTCGCCACAATGCGAATTGTAAGGTTATAACCTCCCGAGTAATTTTCGCCCCATACCGCGTCAATCACACGTTCTGGTGTGCGACTATGCAATTCAGCAAGTTGTTCACAATCAACATTATGAATTGAAATTCCACGCCCCTGGGTAATAAAGCCTTTAATTGAGTCACCGGGTATCGGTTGACAGCAACGAGCAATATGAGTCATAAGATTGCCAACGCCATCCACCACGATGGAGTCTTTTGCCCGCTTCTTCTTCTGTCCATGGTGCTCGGCTTTCTTCGTGATAGTTTCCAGCGCTTGACGATCGAGTTCTTCCGCAGAAGGCTTATATAGCGTCGCTTGCAAATAATGAATCAATTGATTCAGTCGCACATCACCTGCACCAATAGCGGCTAATAAATCTTCTACAGTTTTCACATTGAAACGCTCAAGACAATGGTCGATATCACTCATTTTAAAACCGTAGCGATTGAGCTCTGCCTCAAGTAAATCTTTACCCGCCAAGAGGTTTTTATCTTTATCTTGCTTCTTAAACCAAGTGGCAATTTTATTACGCGCCCGAGAAGACTTTACAAAGCCTAGATTAGGATTGAGCCAATCACGGCTAGGGCTCGATTCCTTTTGGGTAATAATCTCAACTTGTTCACCTGTATGTAATTGATAGGTAAAAGGCACAATCCGCCCACCAATCTTAGCGCCAATACAACGATGACCGACTTGGCTATGCACGTAATAGGCAAAATCAAGCGGTGTTGAGCCAGCGGGCAAATCAATCACTTCACCACTAGGGGTAAAGACATAAACGCGGTCATCAAATACTTGTGAACGTAACTCTTCGAGCATCGCACCATTTTCAGCGATATCATCCTGCCAAGCCAGTAACTTACGTAACCAGGCAATCTTATCTTCGAAGTCGCTGCGCCCACCAGTTCCGCCTTCTTTATATTTCCAATGCGCCGCAACCCCGAGTTCAGAATCTTCATGCATCTGCCGAGTACGGATCTGTACTTCGATAGATTTACCTTCTGGACCAATGACCACCGTATGGATAGATTGATAACCATTCGGTTTAGGGTTGGCCACATAATCATCAAATTCGCTAGGAATATGATGCCAAGAAGTATGTACGATGCCTAAGATGGCATAACAATCTTGTAGCTTCTCAGCCACGATACGAATCGCCCGTACATCAAACAATTTGTCGAAAGACAAATCTTTCTTTTGCATCTTTCGCCAAATACTATAGATGTGTTTGGGTCGACCATACACCTCGGCATTAATACTGGAAGCTACGATATCCTGCTGTAATTTGGCAACAAAGTCTTCGATATATTGTGTGCGCGCAATCCGCTTTTCATCCAATTGTTTCGCGATTTGTTTATAGGTATCGGGATGCAGATAACGGAAGGTAAAGTCTTCAAGCTCCCATTTGAGTTGACCGATCCCTAAGCGATTTGCTAACGGAGCGTAAATATCTTTGCTTTCTTTTGCGGCCAATACACGAACTTCTTCCGATTCATTTTTAACTTCGCGTAAAAAACAGATCCGCTCTGCCAATTTAATCACGATGGCTCGCACATCGCCTACCATCGCGAGCAGCATTCGTCTCACGTTATCGATTTGTGTCGAAGATAAATTTTTATTTTGCCCGGTATGTAATACCTTCATCGCATCCATTTGGGCAGCATCAAATTGCAACTTAATCACTTCTTCAGAAAAATACTGCGGCAGTTGCTCTTTGCTTAATAGGCCGCTATCCACGAAAGGAAATAACAAAGCAGCTTCCAAGGTCGGTAAATCCATGTTGAGTGTTACAAGGATCTCAACCATCTCCTTGCCCTTCGTCAGACAGATATGGATCTGCTCTTTTTCGGCATCTAAAGCGCGATAAAAATTAGTGGAGCCAAATAAATGCTGCTGGTCTTCAAGCGCAATGCCAAGGCTTTCTACCCATTGATTTTCATCAAACAACAACTGTTGATTAAGATGCGTTTCTCTCACCGAGACCATAACACTACTGTTCCTTATTTTGGTCGCTGACCACTTTTATCTTGTTAAAGTTAACGTTCAAACAGAGCCATTGTCTCGATATGCTCTGTCTGAGGGAACATATCAACAACCGCGAACTTAACCATTTTATAGCCAGCTTCTTTTAGCACCTTGGCATCTCTGGCCAAGGTTGCAGGATTACATGACACATATACTACGGTGCTTAGGCCAAGCTTGGCAACCTGAGTTATGGCCTGTTTTGCTCCCGCGCGGGCCGGATCAAGAAGTACTTTGGTGACTGCTCTCGATTGCCAAAACTTGGCTGTCTCGGGCTGTTCCAAATCCCCACAATAGGCACTGATATTCATTAAGCCATTACGCTTGGCGTTATCCATCACCCGCTGACTCATCGCAGGAACGCCCTCGATAGCAATCACTTGTTTCGCTCGTTGCGCCAAAGGCAAACTAAAATTCCCGATACCAGAGTATAGGTCGAGCACTACATCTTGTGGTTTAAGCTTTAGCCAAGCCAAGGCTTTATTAATCATCAGCTGATTGATAGTGACGTTCACCTGAATAAAATCACCGGGGTGAAAGGCTAAATCAAGCTGCTGGTCATGCAAAGTATAATAAGCTTGCTCGCCAGTGAGCCAAGTATGCTGCTCGGCTTCGGTAAGCAGCATCGCAAAATTAAAACGCTCAGCGATTGCCTGTAATTGAGTTTGCCACTTTGCAGCTAAAGGCTTCGTTAAGCGCACCCGACAAACCACCTTGGGTTCGCAATCAATCAACTCAACATGACCCAAGCCGACATTTTTGGGCCAGCCTTTAAGTAAAGCCTGTAAAGGCTCGAGTAAAACCGACAAGTTCTTACTCAATACCAAACAATCACTAATAGCCACCAATTGTTGACTGCCTTTTTGTCTAAAACCAAGCTGCCAACCAAGAGACTTATCATACCAAGTGCTCAGCCGAGTTACTCTGCGATAATGCCAATCATCGCCACTCAATAGTTCCAGCGCAGTCATCTCTGGGTAGCCCGACAATCGCGAAATCAACTGCGCCACCGCTCTTTGTTTATACTGCCGCTGTGTGGCCGCGTCCAAATGTTGGACACTACAACCACCGCATTGTTGATAAAACTGACAAATTGGCGAGATACGCTGTGCGCTGTCCTTGAGTCGTTTGATTAGCTTTGCTGGTCCAGACTTATGGCTCGGAAAAATATTGACTCGCTCACCGGGCAACGTATTGGGTACAAAGTAAGTTTGCCGCCCCGCTCTTACAATGCCGTGTAAGTGATGATCTAATTGCTCGACTTGACAATCATCGATCCTCTTGAGAGAGGTGGTCTTGGGTTTTGCTTTAAAAAATTGCGCCATAGAAGAGACTTATTTTACCAGTGAATACAAAAAGAGATGGGCTTATGTCATCATAGCCAATTGGAACCATGTCATTTTCCCATAAGAAACGTTTATGACCAAGTATGGCTTACGTGCCCGCGTATATATTCTTACCATTATCCCCACGCTTATTGTGGGAATTTTGCTTGCTAGCTACTTTACGTTTAATCGTAATCAGCAATTAGATAGCTTCGTGATTGAACAGGGAGTTAACGTTATTGAGCCCTTAGCTATCGCCAGCGAAGTGGGCTTAAGTCGTTATAATCGAGAGCGAGTAAAATCACTAATCAGCGTCACCCACCGAAAAATGTCGCCTTTAATTAAAAGCATCGCCGTTTACGATAAACATAACCAATTATTTGTTACCAGTAATTACCATCGTAATATTCGATTGTTGCAAAGCGATCCCGAACTGCCCTTGCCACAATCTACCCAAGTCGAAATTTATCCGGATAAAATCATCCTCCGGGCCCCAATTTGGGCCGAAGCTGAAGGCAGCTTCGCCGCCTTTGCCGATGGGAAACCCGAATTACTCGGTTATATCTCGATGCAATACAATAAAGACCGAGCATTATTGTTACAGTTTCGCGACACCACCGTCGCACTTTTCATCGTTCTGTTTGGCGTATTGATCAGTGTTTTATTTGCGTTCCAATTAAGTAAGCAAGTCACCCAGCCCATCACCAACATGGTGAATATTGTTGACCGGATCCGCCAAGGCCGTTTAGATGCGCGGGTTGAAGGAAGTTACACTGGTGAACTAGGTTTGCTCAAACACGGCATTAATTCGATGGCAAAATCACTTGCCGAATACCACGAGGAGATGCATCAAAGTATTGATCAAGCCACTAGCGATTTACGAGAAACCTTAGAACAAATTGAAATTCAAAATATTGAACTCGATATCGCGAAGAAAGAAGCGCAACAAGCCGCTAAAGCCAAATCGGAATTCCTCGCCAATATGAGTCATGAGCTACGAACCCCGTTAAACGGAGTGATCGGTTTTGCCCGACAGTTGCTGAAAACATCTTTAAATCATAACCAAGCTGATTATCTACTCACCATTGAGAAATCAGCGAATAACCTATTGGCAATCATTAACGATATCCTTGATTTTTCTAAGCTTGAGGCTGGCAAATTAAAACTTGACCGTACCGAGTTTAATTTACACGATACGCTAAACGAAGTTTTAACATTGTTAGGGCCAAGCGCCCAAGACAAAAAGTTAGAACTAAATTTACTGATCGAGCCTAACGTCCCCGACGGCCTGCGTGGTGACCCATTACGTTTACAGCAGGTATTTACCAACTTACTGGGTAATGCCATTAAATTTACCCATAAAGGACAAATTACCGTTAGTGTTGGTTTGGCGAAACAACAAGGCCAGCAAGTGGTATTGCACGCCAGCGTTCGAGATAGTGGTATTGGGATCTCTAAGGAACAACAGTCACAATTATTCCAAGCCTTTAAACAAGCCGATACTAGTATTAACCGCGAATATGGCGGTACAGGTCTAGGTCTGGTGATTACTCAAAAACTAGTCCAACAAATGGGGGGCGATATCCGACTCAGCTCTGAACCAGAGCAAGGCTCGGAGTTCACCTTTAATATCCACCTAGAATTAACCGACATGGTATTAGGGGCACCGCTGCCGATGCAGGCTTTGGGGCAGCTATCGGTATTGCTTTATGAACCTCATCCGGTGAGCCAAGAAGTGATTCAAAGCTTGAGTCAACAATGGCAACTGTCATTCAATAAAGCCACCGATCAACCACAATGGCAGCAAGCCCTGCAACAACACTATGCCAGTATCTTGATTGGTCATAGTGATTGGCAAGACTTAAAACCACTTCTGAGCAAAATCAAGCAAGCTAAACAGCACTGCGACCAAGTCATTGTATTGATAAATAGCAGCGACCCCGATATTCATCAACGCATTACAGATGCAGGAGCCAAGCACTGTATCAGTAAGCCTGTGAACCACCGTAAATTAGCGCAGTCCCTAGTCGATCAACATACCGATCACCCGCCAATACTGGCCCCCATGCCTTCGCTATCACGCGCCAAGTTGATACTAAGAGTATTAGCTGTAGACGATAACGCCGCCAACTTAAAACTCATTTCCGCAATGCTGCATGAACTCGTGACAGAGGTGGATACCTGCAGCAATGGCCTTGAAGCAATTACCCGTACCGAAACCCAGGCTTATGACTTGATCTTAATGGATATTCAGATGCCGATCCTCGATGGAATTAGCGCTACCCAAAAAATCCGTCAACAGAGTAAAAATCAAGAAACGCCAATTATTGCAGTTTCAGCCCACGCCTTAAATGGAGAAAAGGCCCAATTGCTGCGTCAAGGGATTGATGATTATCTGGCAAAGCCAATCGACGAATCGTCTTTAGAGCAAGTGATTCACCGTTGGCAACCCAACGCCAGAGTCATCACAGATAGACCCTTGGAATCCTCTAAACAGCTGAGCTCTACTGTTGAATTCGAACATGCGAGCCTTTCCTGGAAACTCGCCATGCAGCGATCGAATAATAATCAAGCTTTAGCCATCGATATGCTGAATATGTTGCAGCAAAGCTTTCCCGAAATGCAGAGTAACATCGAGCTAATTTTGGCACAGCAGATCAGTTGCAGTGAATTTATTGCGGTCATCCACCGCTTTCGCGGAGGATGTGCTTACAGTGGTTGTTTGCGTCTTGAAAACCTGAGTGCGACTATCGAAGAAAACTTACGCCAGCATAATGATGTTAAGCAAGTGGAACCTGAATTACTCGAATTAAATGATGAGATAGAGAAAGTCCAACAAGCTGCCGAACAACTGATGGCGGCATTCGCTTAAATCGATATTCAATATATAAAAAGCCGCAACTTACAAGATGCGGCTTTTTTGTTGGTTAAATATCGGTTTGACTTTGTTGATCTTTTAGGAAACGCCCGGTCAATATTTGGCCGCGATTCCGCTTACAATACCAATTGTAAAAAGGGTAACTCACCAGCCCAAAAATAGCCGTCACCAAAGCATTGCTAAAAGGAGAGATAATCATAGGAAGCAACACCTGAATTACATTCCCCCCTTGGCTTAAGGTGTAAATCACTAAGGCTAAACCAGCAATAATACCGACCCCAAAACCAACTAAGGCCATGAGTTTCATCAAACCGAATAAATCTAGCTGTACTCGATATCGCTCAATCAATTTTTTTCTCCAAAACTTAACGCTCCAAAATTACCGTCGCAACGGCGTACTCACGTTCATCACTAATACTAATAAATTGGCTGGTGACCCCTAACTGTTCAACTAACGCTAAGGCCGCCCCATAAAATTGCAGTACCGGTTTGCCTAAGGCATCGTTACTAACTTCAATCTGCTGGAAACCAACTCCGTTGGCAATCCCAGTCCCCAAAGCTTTTGCAGCGGCTTCTTTGGCTGCAAAACGTTTCGCCAAAAAGCGTTCTGCGGCATGCGTGTTTTCAAAACGTTGATACTCGGCAAGCGTGAGAATGCGCTTCGCTAAACCCGCCAACTGCTTGCTCTGCGCAATTCGAGCCACTTGCACAATATCGGTGCCCAAACCAACAATTGCCACTAATTAAGCTTCCGCTCTACGAGCTTGCACCATTAAGGCTTTCATTTCACGAACCGCTTCACTCATGCCGACTAACACCGCGCGAGCAATAATGGCGTGACCAATATTTAGCTCAATAACTTCAGGCATAGCGGCTATCGGCAATACGTTGTGATAATGCAAGCCATGACCTGCGTTCACTTTCAGGCCTTTATCACTGGCGTAACTCGCTGCCGCTGCAATTTTTTTAAGCTCCGCTTGCTGCGCCGACTCCGTTGCAGCATCGGCGTAGTGACCCGTATGCAGTTCAATAAAAGGTGCGCCTGAGGCAACAGCTGCATCAATCTGTTCATCATCGGCATCGATAAATAATGAAACGAGGATGCCTGCTTCTGTCAATTTTTCCACAGCGGCGGTAATTTTCTCAAGCTGGCCGACTATATCCAGCCCCCCTTCCGTGGTCAGTTCTTCACGTTTTTCAGGAACTAAGCAGACAAAATGCGGTTTATGCTGGCAGGCTATTTCAATCATTTCATCGGTCACAGCCATTTCTAAATTAAGTCGGGTTTGCACCGTTTGGCTCATGATCGCCACATCACGATCAATAATATGCCGGCGATCTTCTCTCAAGTGAATGGTGATCCCATCGGCGCCTGCAGTTTCAGCGATACCCGCTGCTAATACAGGATCGGGATAAGTGGTTCCACGGGCTTGACGTAAAGTAGCGATGTGGTCGACGTTAACGCCTAATAATATTTCACTCACGAGCTTTCCTTATTCAACAATGCGGTTAACGAACCGCTTTATTGGTTGTTTTAATTTGTTTAAATAATGCACGACTAGTCAATTCACGTCCATTAAGTAATTGTGCAATGACGATACGACAAAAGCGTTTAGCACAGGCCAAATGTTCTGCCTGCTGAGCATCAAAGCTCAGCAACATCAGCACTTCTTGATAACTAAATCCAGCGTTCACAGGAGCCAATGGGCTAGCAATAAATCCCTGCTCGAGACGATATTGATAACTTTGACCTTGAATAAAACCGCTTGGTTCACTTAAAGCAAAGCCGAGTTCGGCGATCAACTGTAATTCAAAGCGACGTAAACTCGCCTCCAAAGGTTGTTGCTTCGCCAATGCCAGTAAACTCTGCTGATATTGTTGATACAAACGAGGATAAGCAGTTTTTTCCTCCAGCAAGTAATATAACAACTCATTTAAGTACAAAGCGCTATATAGATGCTCACCAAATAATGGAAAAGCCAAGTTGGTCGCTTCCGCCTGAGTTAAATTAGCTAACTCCGTCTTTCCCGAAAACCCCACCAGTAAAGGAACTGCGGGTTGTAAGATAGCCCGCCAGCGAGAACGCTTTGCCCTCGCCCCTCTGGCCACCACACTAATTTTCCCTTGTTCCAGAGTAAACAACTGAACCAATAAACTGGTTTCACGGTAGGGTCGAGTATGCAGCACAAACGCGGGGCTAAGCGCTAACTCTGACAAAACTTAGTCGTCTCCGTAACCTAAACTACGCAAGGCTCGTTCGTCATCAGCCCAACCAGATTTAACCTTCACCCACATCTCAAGGAATACTTTGTTATCAAACAATTTTTCCATATCCAATCGCGCTTCTTTACCAATGGTTTTTAGCTTTTCGCCTTTATTCCCGATAATCATTCGTTTTTGGCTGGGCCGCTCAACCAAAATAAGTGCGTTAATTTGGTAAACCCCATTCTCTTGCATTTTAAACTGCTCAATCTCCACGGTAGTGGAATAGGGCAACTCTTGACCAGTAAACCGCATTAACTTCTCTCTCACAATTTCGGCAGCCATAAAACGCGAAGAGCGGTCCGTAATATAGTCTTCGGGAAAGAAGTGCACGTTTTCCGGTAATGTTTGCTGAGCCCACTCGCGCAGCTGCTCAACATTCTTGGCTTGTTTAGCAGAGATAGGCAAAATATGAGAAAACGAATATTTCTCACTCATCGCCTGCATATGTGGGAACAGCAATTCTTTATCTTGAACGTTATCCACCTTGTTAATCGCCAGCACGACAGGCACTTTTAAATGCCGCAATTTACCCAGAACTAATTCATCATCGGCGGTCCATTTAGTGCCTTCAACCACAAAAATCACCATCGACACATCCCCCAAAGAGCTGGTTGCGGCGCGGTTCATCAAGCGATTTATCGCGCGTTGCTCTTCGATATGTAAGCCTGGCGTATCTACAAAGATAGTTTGATAGATATCATGAGTATCGATACCTAAAATTCGATGCCGGGTGGTCTGAGGTTTTTTAGAGGTAATACTGACTTTCTGACCCAACAGGGTATTCAGCAAGGTTGATTTACCCACATTCGGTCGACCAACAATTGCCACAAAACCACAGCGCGTATCATAGTTCATCGTAAATGCTCCAATACCAACTCTGCGGCAACTTGTTCGGCCTTGCGTCGACTGGTACTGGTGCCAATAATCGGTTTATCTAAACCAGCCACGCTGCAGCTCACGGTAAATTGTTGGTTATGTGCTTCCCCCTTAATCTCAACCACTTGATAATCAGGTAAAGCTTGCTTACGAGATTGCAAAATTTCTTGCAAGCGCGTCTTCGGATCTTTTTGACTCAAACCCGGCTCTATTTTATTTAAACGAGGTTGGTACCAACTCAGGAGCAATTGCTTCACGGTTTGGGGGTCACTATCTAAATACACCGCACCAATGATCGCTTCAACTGCGTCGGCTAAAATCGATTCACGACGAAAGCCACCACTCTTTAATTCACCGGGGCCTAATTTAATATACTCGCCTAATTCAAAACTACGCGCTAACTCTGCGAGAGTTTTCCCCTTCACTAAAGTAGAGCGCATTGGACTCAGATCGCCTTCAGAAACCTTAGGAAAACGCTGATACAGTTCTTCGGCAATCACCCAACTTAATACCGCATCACCTAAAAATTCGAGACGTTCGTTGTGAATGCCTCCGGCACTGCGATGAGTCAAAGCCAACGTCAACAAATTAGCATCTTCAAATTGGTAACCAATGATGCGCTGCAGGCGTTCCTGATTGTTGCTATTCATCATGACCCTTTTACTTGATCGCGCCAATGCGATTAAATCGAACCCCAGTTGGGATCCATGTTGGCAAAAATGAATCTTTACCACGCTCAAACTCGAAACTAATCCAGATCGCGACCGCTTTACCTACCAAATTATGTTCTGGCACAAAGCCCCAGTAACGACTATCCATACTGTTGTCTCGGTTGTCTCCAAAAGCCAGATAGTGCCCTTCAGGTACGATCCACTCATCTTTAGCAGTCCCTGGCTGCTGGTAAAAGGAGTGCACTCGGTCTGGAGCCGCAGGGTTAATCAATATTTCGTGATTGACCTCAGCTAACTGCTCTCGATAATTTTCAAGTGGCATTAAGCCTTGCTTAAAGCGTCCAGAAACCTCAAAGTCTAAGGGTACAGGGCGCAACTCTGGGCAAGGCTCTTTTTCACATTTTTCTTGAATAAACAATTGTTTATTACGGTAAATGATACGATCGCCCGGTAAACCCACCACACGTTTGATATAGTCAACGCGGGGATCTTGAGGATATTTAAAAACCGCCACATCACCCCGTTCTGGATGACCGGTTGGTACTAAAGTGGTGCGAGTCACTGGATCTTTTAAACCGTAAGCAAACTTTTCAACCAAGATGAAGTCCCCAACCAATAAGGTTGGCATCATCGAGCCCGAGGGGATCTGAAAAGGTTCATAAATAAACGAGCGTAAGATCATCACCAAGGCGATCACCGGAAATACCGAGCTGCAATTTTCTATCCAGCTCGGCGCGTTGCTAATCGTTTGCTCCGCATTGCTGGGTAACTCACCCCCAGCAGCAATTCGAGCATCTTGCAGCTTAAGCTGTCGCTGTTTTGCCCAATGAAACTTGTCTAAAGCCCAAACAACACCCGTTACAAATGTTGCGATAACTAAAATAAGCGGAAATATAGTGGCCATATTAGTCCTTTCCAATATGTAGAACAGCTAAGAATGCTTCTTGAGGTACTTCAACATTACCCACTTGTTTCATTCGTTTCTTACCTGCTTTTTGTTTAGCGAGTAGTTTTTTCTTACGACTTACATCTCCGCCATAACACTTCGCAATCACATTTTTACGTAACTGCTTAACCGTTGAACGAGCAATGATATGCATGCCTATCGAAGCCTGAATGGCAATATCAAACATTTGCCGAGGGATCAGCTCTTTCATCTTATCGACCACTTGCCGACCTCGAGACTCAGAGTGGTCTTTATGAGTGATAAGCGCTAGCGCGTCAACACGATCACCATTAATCATAATATCAACCCGCACCATACTCGCGGCCTGAAAATGTTTAAAGTTATAGTCCAGTGATGCATAACCGCGGCTGGTTGACTTAAGTTTATCGAAGAAATCGAGCACCACCTCCGCCATTGGAATCTCATAGGTTAATGCGACTTGCTTGCCGTGATAAGCCATATTAGTTTGTAAACCACGTTTTTCCACACATAGCGTAATCACGTTGCCAAGATAATCTTGCGGCACCAAGATATTCACTTCGGCAATCGGTTCGCGAATTTCAGCAATATTATTGGTTGGAGGTAACTTGGCTGGACTATCTACAAATAACTCTTCGCCATTATTCATCACCACTTGATAGACCACGGTCGGCGCGGTCGTGATCAAATCGAGATCATATTCCCGCTCTAAACGCTCTTGGATAATTTCCATGTGCAGCATCCCTAAGAAGCCACAACGGAAACCAAAACCTAAGGCAGTAGAATTCTCTGGTTCATAAAATAACGATGAATCATTTAAGCTTAACTTACCGAGCGCATCACGGAAGTTCTCGTATTCATCTGAACTGGTGGGAAATAAGCCCGCATAAACCTGAGGTTTAACCTTTTTAAAACCAGGTAATGCTTCAGTAGAACCATTTTTTAAGGTCGTAAGCGTATCTCCTACCGGCGCCCCCAAAATATCTTTAATACCCGCGACGATGTAACCCACTTCACCGGTTTTTAATACCCCGGTACTGGTTTGTTTCGGTTTGAAAATGCCCACTTCATTGACCACATGAGACTGACCTGTAGACATCACAAGCATCCGTTCGCCAGCTTTCATTTCACCATTAGTAATGCGAACTAACGAGACCACACCTTGATAGTTATCAAACCAAGAGTCGATAATCAGCGCCTGCAAAGGCCCTTCACTATTACCGACTGGGGGCGGTACATCGCGAACAATCGTTTCCAATACATCTTCAATGCCTAAGCCAGTTTTAGCCGAGCATACGGTGGCATCAGTCGCGTCGATCCCAACAATATCTTCAATCTCTTCAGCAACCCGGTCTGGGTCAGCTTGCGGTAAATCGATTTTATTCAGAACTGGAATAACTTCCAGATCCATTTCCATCGCGGTATAACAGTTGGCGAGAGTTTGAGCCTCTACCCCTTGCGCTGCGTCAACCACCAATAAAGCACCTTCACAGGCCGCCAAAGAACGAGAGACTTCATAGGTGAAGTCGACGTGCCCTGGCGTATCAATAAAGTTGAGCTGATAAGTCTCACCGTCTTTGGCGATGTAATCTAAAGTGACACTTTGCGCTTTAATGGTGATTCCGCGTTCGCGCTCAAGATCCATAGAATCTAATACCTGAGCTTCCATCTCGCGCGCACTCAATCCACCACAGTGCTGAATTAAACGGTCAGATAGGGTCGATTTACCATGGTCAATATGGGCAATAATCGAAAAATTACGAATATTCTTATTTATCAAGGGGGTACCTATGTAAAATCATTGGCTAAAGAATCAAATCTTGCCTTTCTAAAAAATGCGGCAATCGCACATTATATCGTTGACGCGGATACTACCACAATCCATCAAGATCCAAAAAAAATGCGCGACTATTTCAAGGGAATCAGATCCCAGTGAAAGAGAGCGATTGCTCTCTGCTGTTGTAAATTGGTTCGAATTCCAGGCTTTTTAATCGCGGCGAAAAGCACATTAGCAAGAAGGCTAAGCCAATATCGCTCATTAAACAGTAAAAACGATTGAATACAATGCTTCAAAAAACGCTGTTAGCCATTCTACCAATCTAACTCACTATCTGTTCATTCTTGCGGGCCTAAATCACCACGAGCCGCGTGATATAACTTGTAATCAGAGGCACCAGTTACAGGATTATTCAGTCCTGTAACAACGATTGCGAATCGATAATTTTACGCAAATCAACACTAAAGATCATCCGACGAGTGCTCCCCGCAAGCTTAAAGAACTTAAATTTGTATTTTACACCAAATAAGTAACGATAAAACTTGAAAGCACAGTTAGCAAACGCTCGTAAATTGGGAAATAAAGCAAGCTAAGGATCATTACGCCACAGAAGTAGCTAGCTTAAACAAGTCAACAATAACCTTCACTTCCTCTAAAAAAGAAAATAATCCGCGTATTTATATCGAACAAAAACTGTAATAAATACTTAACCTCAACGCATCATAATTCACAATTAATGACAAAAATAAAAACAACCAAAGAGATTTCTAGATAGCAGACTTAATGATATTTCCTTGATAAAAAACAGTTATTCAGTTCGAGTTTGCGAAAAAACATACAAAACATCAAACTAATTGATCTAAATCAACAAAATAGCCAATCCCCAGATAGCTAAATTTTGTCTAAATATGTAAATTAGACTGTCCTAATGTAGGACTACATTTAACCCTCGGAGTCGGTTTATGGATATTATTGAACTCTCACGATTGCAGTTTGCATTCACCGCGATGTACCACTTCTTATTTGTCCCACTCACCCTGGGTATGACCTTTTTACTTGCCATCATGGAATCTGTTTATGTGATGACAGGTAAACAGATTTACAGAGATATGACTAAGTTTTGGGGCAAACTATTTGGTATTAACTTTGCGCTGGGAGTAACGACTGGTTTAGCCATGGAATTCCAGTTTGGTACCAACTGGTCCTATTACTCACATTATGTGGGCGACATTTTTGGTGCGCCATTGGCAATTGAAGGCTTAATGGCCTTTTTCCTTGAATCAACTTTGGTTGGTTTATTCTTTTTTGGTTGGGATCGGCTGACTAAAGTTCAACACTTAGCGGTAACTTGGCTGGTTGCATTGGGCTCTAACTTATCGGCATTATGGATCTTAATCGCCAATGGTTGGATGCAAAACCCTGTCGGAGCAGAGTTTAACTACACCACCATGCGCATGGAAATGACCAGCTTTGCTGAAGTGGTATTTAATCCAGTCGCTCAAGTAAAATTCGTCCATACGGTATCTGCGGGTTATGTGACTGGCGCAATGTTTGTATTGGCCATTTCAGCTTGGTACATGCTTAAAGGCCGCGACTTAGCCTTTGCTCGCCGCAGTTTTGCCATTGCAGCTGCCTTTGGTCTTGCCTCTTCAGTGTCGGTGATTATCCTTGGCGATGAATCAGGTTATGAATTAGGCGATGTGCAACAAGTGAAGCTCGCCGCCGTTGAGGCCGAGTGGGAAACTCATCCAGCCCCCGCTGCATTTACTCTGTTTGGCCTGCCAAATAGTGAAACACAAACCACAGACTACGCAATAAAAATTCCCTATGCATTGGGCCTTATTGCGACACGCTCGGTTGATGAGCAGGTATTAGGTCTCAAAGACTTGAAAGAAATCCACCGCGAACGGATTGTCAACGGTAAAGAAGCCTATCGCTTATTACAATTACTAAGAGCCGGAGATACCACAGAACAAACCAAAGCCGCCTTTGAAGTAGTCAAACAGGATCTGGGGTACGGACTATTGTTAACGGCCTATACAGACAATCCAGCCAACGCAACCGATCAACAGGTACAATTAGCCGTAGACAACAGTATTCCCCAAATTGCGCCAATGTTTTGGTCCTTCCGCATCATGGTCGCCGCAGGCTTTTTGATGTTGTTAGTCTTTGCACTCGCCTTTTGGTTTAGTGCGAAACGGATTCAACACAAACCGAAATGGTTCTTAAAGATGGCTTTATTTAGTTTACCTTTGCCGTGGATTGCCTGTGAAGCTGGTTGGTTTGTCGCTGAATATGGTCGTCAACCTTGGGCCGTTGGTGAGGTACTACCAACGCATTTAGCCGCCTCATTACTTACACCGGCGGAAATTTGGATCAGTCTAGGTCTAATTACCACTTTATATAGCATATTCATTGTCATTGAAGTTTGGCTAATGCAACATTTTGCACGGAAAGGCCCCTCATCATTGCATACCGGTAAATACGCCTTAGAAACGGATCAACTTGGAGAGCTATAACATGGATTATGAATTTTTAAGATTTATCTGGTGGCTGTTAATCGGCGTACTACTGATTGGTTTTTCTGTTACCGATGGCTTTGATATGGGCGTCGGTGCCCTATTAAAAGTGGTTGGTAAAAACGATGAAGAAAGACGCGTCATGATTAACAGCGTTGCTCCCCATTGGGATGGCAACCAGGTCTGGCTAGTTACGGCTGGAGGAGCACTATTTGCCGCTTGGCCACCAGTTTATGCGACAGCATTTAGTGGTTTTTATTTGGCGATGATCTTGACTCTGGCCGCGCTATTTTTACGACCTATTGGATTCGATTATCGCTCCAAATTAGACAATACAAAATGGCGTAGTAATTGGGACTGGGCTCTCACCGTTGGTTCAGCTGTTCCGCCCATTATCTTCGGGGTCGCTTTTGGTAATTTATTACAAGGGGTTCCATTTCATTTTGACGAACTTTTACGGATCCATTACACAGGCTCATTCTTTGCGTTACTGAATCCCTTCGCCTTACTCGTTGGAGTTCTAAGTTTGCTGATGTTTGTCAGCCAAGGCGCTGCTTATCTGCAAATGAAAACCGAAGGTGTCATTTTGCAACGAAGCCAATCTATCGGCGTTATTGCTGGCTTTGGCGCAACGCTAATATTTGTGCTTGCAGGTCTTTGGTTACATATGGGGATCGATGGGTATACCCTTACCAGTACCATTGATACCAACGCGATTAATAATGTAGTGGCTAAAACTGTAGAGGTTCAGCCCGCAGCATGGCTCAGTAATTTTTCCAAGTACCCTATTTTATGGCTATTTCCAATTTTAGGTGTGGGCGCATTCTTATTCACCGGGCTATTTAGCAAGATGGGCAAAGGTGCCATTGCATTTGTTTGCTCCTCGCTCGGCCAAGCGGGTGTTATTATGACTTGTGGCATCGCGATGTTCCCATTCATAATGCCATCGAGCTCGCGACCCAATCATAGTCTAACCATGTGGGATGCAACGTCTAGCGAACTCACTCTCAAGATTATGTTTGTAGTGGCCTGTATTTTTGTTCCCATCGTATTGGCTTACACCATTTGGTGTTATGTCAAAATGTTTGGTCGCCTCAATGAACAAACTATTCGAGATAACTCTCATTCACTATATTAAGGAGCATTCTATGTGGTATTTTACTTGGATTTTAGGTGTACTACTGGCCTGTTCCTTTGGCATTATCAATGCTATGTGGCTAGAATTTAACGGATATTCGGACGACGAACCTGAACAATAATAATTCATCACAACTTCTTAGAAGTTGGTTGCGGCCAATCCGGCCGCAACTATTAATCGCAACCCTACTCGCGCTACTCAGTATCCCTTTGCTTATTCTGCAAATGTACTTTTTGGCGCTCATTTCTAACTCACTGATCCAACTAAACCAACCAGAGCCATTGCTCTGGTATGGTTTTGGTGGTGCATTTTTGATTCGATTAATACTCTTAAGTAGCAAAGACTTTATAGCCCAAGGTGCCAGCCGAAATTTACGTCAGCAATTGCGCAACCAAATTTGGCAAGGTTTATCACTATTAGGGCCCGCGAAGCTCAAATACGGTAGTGATGGCCAGCTATCCAGTTTATTAACTGAGCATATCGACGCACTCGATGGTTACATCTGTCGTTATTGGCCACAGCAATTTCTAGTATTAGTCGCACCACTAACAATCGCTATCGTCGTAAGTCAACACAGCCTATTGGCTAGTGCGTTATTATTATGTACCGCCCCCTTAGTGCCGCTATTTATGATCCTCGTTGGCAAAGAAGCGAGCAAAGCCAGTACCAAACAACTACAAGTACAAAGTCGAATGAGTGGTCGACTGTATGACTTTTTACTAGGTTTGAATATCTTAAAGAGACTCAATGCCAGTCATGTTGCTGAAGCACACCTTGCTAACGCAGCGGAAGGATATCAACGCAGTACCATGCAAGTCCTAAAACTGGCGTTTTTATCCACTGCCGTATTAGAGTTATTTAGCTCATTGGCAATCGCGTTGGTCGCCCTATATTTAGGCTTAGGTCTGTTAGGAGAACTCCCCTGGCTTAAACAGGTGGTTCCTGTAGATTATGCTTCAGCATTATTTATCCTGCTGCTTGCGCCCGAGTTTTATCAACCGCTTCGGCAACTGGGCAACGATTATCATGCCAAAGCACAAGCACAGTCGGCGAGCTTACTACTAGCACCATTATGGCGAGCCATCAGCGAAGCCGAGAGCCGCCAACAAAGCTCAGATTTAGCGACCCATGATTTACCAGAAAAATTACTGCAAGCGAAGCAGTTTTCACTGACACTCTCTCACATTGTGGTGGGACAAACCCAAACGCCTCGACTAGCACTAGAGCAACTAAACATTCCCGCTCAATCTCGACTCCTTATCACTGGCCCAAGTGGCAGCGGCAAGTCCACTCTATTGCAATTATTCGCTGGTTTTCTTCCTTTTCAAGGTAATTTAACAGTCAATGAAATTGATATATCTGCGAGTCAAATGCCCCGACTAAGGCAACACATTGCCTATTTAAACCAGCACGCCGAATTGATGCCCGGTAGCATTGCCGATAACTTGCAACTTGCAAAACGCAACGCCACTGAAACGGAAATGATTCAAGCCCTTACTTCAGTCGGCTTATGGACATGGTTAGCCACCACGCAACAAGGCTTGGACTATCCCATCGGTGAAAGCGGACTCGGGCTATCAGGTGGACAACAACAACGTTTGGCCCTCGCGCGCTTATTACTACAACCTAAAGCCATTTGGCTACTCGATGAACCCTTTGCCGAGCTGGACCAACAAAGTGTTCAACCACTCTGCGAAGTCCTCGCAGAAATAAGCCGAGGAAAAACGCTGCTCATCGCGAGCCATCAATGGCAACACCTTCATTTTTTAGACGCTTGTATTTATCTGAGCGAAGGTAAAATGACTCATTCTGATGAGTTATCACCGCTGCCAAGCAGTTGCCATATACAAGAGCCGACACCATGAAATCATTAAAATTACGTCACTTATTAGTTTGGCAGTGGCGAGGCTGGAGCCTCAGTGGGCTGCTTGGTTTACTCACCGTTGCAGCCACCGTATTACTATTGGCGTATTCTGGTTGGTTTATTAGCGCCGCCGCGATGGCAGGGGTTGCAGCCATTCAAGCAGGCAGCTTCAATTACATGCGGCCGGGAGCCGTGATCAGGTTTTTAGCCATTACCCGAACGGCGGGGCGCTACGCAGAGCGTTTACAATCACACCATACTGTATTATCGCTGCTGAAAAATTTGCGGGTAAACACCTTTCATCGACTGAGTCATCAAAGCATTGCTGATTCTTTGCGATTTGAGCAGCCCGATAGCGCCGAAACCTTGCAACGTTTAATCAGTGACATTGACTTACTTGACCAATTTCCACTACGAGCTATCGCACCTTGGTTCTGGGCTATTGCCCTTGGCGGATTTTTTAGTTTAGCCATCGCCTACTATCTTCCCAGTGCATTGTTCAGCATCGTTTTGCTCCTGCTGATGCGACTTATACTACTCCCCTTTATGATGTTGCCTCTGGGTATTCATTTAGCCAAGCAAGAAGTCAATTACAACGGCCAACGTCGACAAGTCACGCTCATTGGTTTGCAATTATTAACCACCCTTTTAACCTTTGGTCGCTGGCAAGACTATGCTCAAACCGTGGCAGACAATGAACAGACAATCAACCGTTTACAACAACGACTCCAACTCTCTGTTCTCATCGCCGATAGCCTTGCCCAGCTGTTGCTTTTAGTCGGTATAATCTGTTTAGCGATGCCTGGAACATCGATGGTCCTCGAGCAAGCACTGCATCCGGCTATTTTAGTGGCTCTGCTCTTAGCTTGGTTAGGTTTATCTGAGGTCTTTCAAGCTTTATCCTCTCTCCACCTTGCCATCGGTTATAGCGTCGCAGCCAAAAATAGAACCAATCAACTGATCGCAAGCTCACCAAGTGCAAAGACAGAATCGGCAAGCAAAACGGTCGATATTCTTTCTCAAGCGGAGTTGAATTTTAGCATCGCAGATCTATGCTTTGGATTTAAACCACAAGCAATTCTCACTCACCAGCAAAACCAAACCTTTAAGGCTGGCGACGTGGTCTTATTAAGCGGTCCTTCAGGTATTGGCAAGAGTTGTTTATTGCAAACCCTTGCTGGCGATATACCGAAAATAGCAGGTTCGATTGCTCTAAACCAACAATTACAGCACCAGTTTAACGATAACACTTGGCATCAATATGTTGGCTACTTGCCGCAACGTCCGTTTATCTTCCAGCTAACCATCGCTGCCGACTTAAGACTCGCAAAACCCAAAGCAAGTGATACGGAGTTATCCGAAATATTATCATTAGTCGGCTTACAAGAATGGTTAGCCAAACAAAGTCACGGCCTACAAACCATTTTAGGTGAGTACGGTGTCGGCTTATCTGGCGGCGAACTACGTCGCTTCACCTTAGCTCGCCTATTGTTAGCCAAAACCCCAGTTTTACTACTCGATGAACCCTTTTCAGGTTTAGACCAAGCCTCTACAGAGCAACTACTGCAGGGTCTATTGCACTGGCAACGCGATGGTATTTTAATTATCGCGAGCCACCAACAATTAGAACATCCAGCATTTACGAAGCGTTGGCATTTAGGCGTTCAATAATTAAAACCAATCGTTGACGGTATAAGATCCGAGTCGAGCATCAAACAAACAAGCCGAGAGCCGTGAATCCTCTCGGCTTGTTTAATCGTTCGGTTCTTGGTGCACAGGCAACCAATAATCACTCTTCAGCAAATAGAAAAGTCCACGTAGGCTTTTTACAAGCTCAAATTTAAGCATCATTTAGCCAATATCATCGATATTGCGATCACCGTAGACTAGCTGATTAATTTTCACTGTAGTGCCAATTTTGGCCAACGATGACAATCCCTTCACCTTCAAAACCTTAATAATAGGGACAAAATCTCGAGCTTATAATGAGTTGCCGCTAACGTCTTGTGCAACTAATGCCCCCGCATCAACTTCAGACCCGTTACCAGAGCATGCATGGCAAATGATAAGCATAGATAGATTCATCTTGAGGACAAGTCGCAATTGTATCGCTCATTCGCTCATCACATTAAACAAGCATACATTCGATATTCTAGGCCACCCTTACTGTAATAAAGCTAGATAATAAAGCTAGATAATAAAGCAAAGATGATTGCCGTTAATTATAATCGCATTATAATGTAATTGTAATATACCTTTCTAAATTGGAGCGATAAATGATTGCGATTAGCGAAGCGCTAAGAGCGGGATTACTCAAGCCTAAGAACTGGGTAAGTAATATTATTGCAGGCGTCATTGTTGGTGTTGTTGCTCTTCCTCTCGCGATGGCCTTCGCCATCGCCTCCGGCGCCAAACCAGAGCAAGGCTTATATACCGCAATTGTCGCAGGCTTTTTGGTCTCAATTTTTGGCGGTAGCCGGGTACAAATTGCCGGCCCGACCGGCGCCTTCATTGTGGTACTTTCAAGCATCACCGCCCAGCATGGTATTGAAGGATTACAAATAGCCACATTCATGGCTGGACTGATCTTAATGCTTTTGGGGATCACCAAACTAGGAAGTGTCATTAAATTTATTCCAGCGCCTGTTATCGTAGGTTTCACGGCAGGAATAGGGGTCATCATTTGGGTCGGCCAATGGAAGGATTTTTTTGGTTTACCTGAGGTCACTGGTCAGCATTTCCATAACAAGCTATATCATCTGATTAATGTTCTTCCACAATTTCATCTTAGCACTAGCATGCTAGCCATATTTGCCCTATTGCTGGTAATTTATAGTCCGAAAGTACCGCTATTAAAACGAGTCCCTGGCCCCTTAATTGCGCTCGTCCTCACCACCCTTATTCAAGTATTCTTTCAATTTGACGGCGTACGCACAATTGGCTCAGCTTTTGGCGAAATACCACAAGGCTTACCCGAGCTAAGCATTCCTTCACTAAGCTGGACGAAAGTAATAGAACTGATTGGCCCAGCCTTTACCATCGCCATGTTAGGCGCGATTGAATCCTTACTCTCAGCGGTGGTTGCCGATGGGATGGCGGGTACTCGTCATGACTCCAATCAAGAATTAATTGGTCAAGGACTGGCAAATATAGCAGCGCCATTATTTGGCGGTTTCGCGGCAACCGGGGCGATTGCTCGTACCGCAACCAACATTCGTAATGGTGGCAACAGTCCCTTAGCTGGTATTGTCCACTCAATCACTTTATTAGTCATATTGTTAGTGCTTGCCCCCCTAGCAAAACACATTCCTTTAGCGGCCCTTGCGGCCATCTTATTTGTTGTCGCTTGGAATATGAGTGAAGCGAAACACTTCATTAAAATGGTTCGCCGCGCACCACGAGCCGACGTGCTAATCCTATTAATTACCTTTGCTCTTACGGTATTTGCCGATCTCGTTGTAGCAGTCAATATTGGCGTAATATTAGCAACTTTACATTTTTTACGACGTATGGCGAGCAGTGTTGAAGTGAAGCAATCTTCGGCACAAGAACTCGCCTTAGAGTTTGCAGAGAAAGGCTTAGGAGAATTACCAGAGAATATATTGGTATTTGCGGTTGAAGGTCCTTTCTTCTTCGGAGCAGTTGAAAATTTTGAACGAGCGCTAGCCTATACTCACAGCGATCCTGAACACCTTATCATTCGTTTAAAATGGGTTCCATTTATCGATATTACTGGGCTGCAAGCCTTAGAAGAAGTCATCAGCGGCTTACAGCGTCGTGGCGTGAATGTATTGCTATCTGGAGCCAATCAACGGGTCTCGGCCAAATTGAAGAAAGCAGGAATTATCGAGCTAGTTGGCCACGAGCATATGTTTCTGTTATTTGATGAAGCGGTTCGAGTTTTACTAAACAATAACTCAAAACAGCAGCGCTAACGTTTCACTTGTGGGTTATGGGTAGCACTGTCAGCATAACTCACATTATGTTGCTCAAGATATTCTCGGATCAATTGCCTAACGACTTGTGACGGCGTTAAGTCTTGAGAAGCACATAGCTTCTCAAATGCCTGCTTTTTACGCGGGTCCATCAGCACTGTAAAACGCGCGGTCTTGTTTTCCACTGGGGTGTACCTCACTAACATTATAATTTGATTATAACGTTAGTGTAATTAAGATCAGATTTTAATACTAGGGTCTGTTAATCTTTGCTTATTATTTTTGCAGTCGCTTGTCGTTATAGTTAGACAGGACAAACTCAATAAAGAGTCATCGCCACCATGGCTCATACGGGAACGCAGCATCACCAACCGAAGGGCTCGGTTACAATTTATCGCTGAAACAGCAACTACCATCACCGTTCAATCCACTCAGCGGTGACGTCTCAGCATCTTAGGTCGATATTGAAGCTGTCGACTAACACGTTTAGCAAATAAACGAACGAATACAAAACCGAGCCCTAGACTCAGCAAGGCCATCAACACTACGCCCCATTCATTCGATGATTGCTGCGCAAACAAAAACTTCCCAAGACCCGCGCCAACAATTAAACACAACAAAGGCACTAAATAAATCAGTAAAGCACTTGTGAGCATGTTTTTAGCATTTAGGCCTAGGTCTATCTGTTCACCAACTTGCACTTCTTCGGTAAGTTTCACACTGAGCCGATGAACTCGATGAGGAAATGCCTTGGCGATAGAACTATTACCACAATGCTCAGCACTCCCACAGCTGCCACAAGCGCTTTTACTCACGCATTCAACGACTGCATATCCCTGCTCTAGCGCAACAACCTTGGCCGTTTCGATAATTAAATTGGAATTATTGGGCAGGTTCACTTGGCAGCTCCAGATAAGGGCCCAATTTCACAAAATCAGCAATTTTAGAGGCTGTGTCTGGAGGGATCTCTCCGACAACAGTAATTTCAACTCCCTGCCTGACAACCGTATGTAAACTGGTGGCCCCTTGGCGAACCAATTGTTCACGTAAGGGATTGGTTTTACCTATAGCATTTGCATAAACAGAGATATCAAATAAACCATCACTTAACTTGAGATAATCCACTGGCTCAGCTAACAATAATAATGAATGTCGTTCTTTTTGCGCAACTTTCATACCCTCCGGCTGCCAGCCTAAACGCCAGTTAATTTTTTGCTTCGACTCATCAACGGGGAGCTTACCAACCACTGCTTTTGGTAAATCCAAACTAGCAAGTTCATGCATCCAGGCGGTGGGTTGTTCAAATTCGGCTAAATTGACAGCCATTTGCTGTTCAACAAGCTCGCCATCATGGTCAACGATATCTAATCGCAAGGGTAATTGCGTCGCGTAATCAATCCAAAAATACAGGCCATAAAGATCGGAAGACTTAGGAACGATCCGCATCACTTGGGCTGGACGTCCAGCAACCCGACTCTTGCCCGCGATCACTAAATCATAATTCGTGGTTAAACCATCAATATCAATCGCCGCCAAATTACCAAACATGCCCGGTAAACGAGTAGAAGCTAAACTATAAGGTGTTTGTCCTGGTTCAAAAAAAGCCACAACACCTTGACGATAAACCCCTTCATTGGCAGGACCATTGAGATATACACGATGCGCAACTTCAACCCCATCGACAACACCATGAATTAACCGTTCTGGTTCAATATGACCTTGACGTACCGTGATAAAAGACAACTCGTAGTTACGTTGATGAAAGGCTTGTTGATATTCTTGTAATAAATTAATCGCGGGGCTAGTTTGACTGACCTCACTAGGAACGCTAGGGGGACTATCAGTACTCTCTGCCGAAACAGAAAAAGATGCCAGTAATATAATTACTGGCATCAAAAGTTGTTTAAAACGCATAAGTTATATAACTACTCTACTATTCTCTGTTGAAAACGATGATCCTGTAAATAAGCACTAATACGTTTACGTTGTTCAATCATTTCGGCTTCACTTAACTCGCGTGGCTGTGGGCTAGATTGTAAACTAACCGGAGCAACCGAACCACCGACAGGCACGGTATTAAATACCGGTAAAGGTTGCTCTGTATCACTTGCTACTTGTAAAGAATACTGTTGAACACCAACAATAGCAGCCACCGCGACTGATGCCGCAATTGCATACTGTCCCGTATACTTGAAAAACCGCACCAACTTACCAGAAGATTCTTTTTCAGAAGAATGAGAAGGCCGAGGTGCGACAATGGCGGGCTCATCTTCTAAGGCCAACGCGATATTATCAGCAATATTCAAATTAATCTTCTTGGGGGTTTCCCCACGAAGCACATCGCCAATCAAATGGTAATTACTCCATTGCTGAGCACGCTCTGGCTCGTTGGCTAACAGCTCTAACAGTGATGCGTCGGTCGACTCGTTATCAACCAATGCGGATAACTGTTCTTGATTTGCCATATTAGTCACTCATCCCCAAAATTACCTGCTTAAAAGCGGTTGGATCCGCTTCTCTATTGCATCCCTTGCTCGGAATATCCGCGAACGGACAGTACCAACAGGACAATCCATCACACTTGCAATCTCTTCATAACTAAGACCATCTATCTCTCGAAGCGTAATTGCCGTACGTAAATCATCGGGTAGTCCTTCCATTGTAGCAAAAACTACCTCTTTTATTTCTTCAGATAGCAACAAGGTTTCTGGTGTATCAGCTTCTTTCAATGCTTCTGCACCATCGTAAAACTCGGCTTCATCTGCGTCTACATCATTTGCTGGAGGCCTTCTCCCCTGAGCAACAATGTAATTTTTCGCGGTATTCACGGCGATTCGATACAACCATGTATAAAATGCGCTCTCACCACGAAAATTAGGTAACGCTCGGTAAGCCTTAATAAATGCTTCCTGCGTTACATCGGCTACATCACCATGATTCACAATATAACGTGATACCAGGTTAGCCACCTTGTGTTGGTATTTTTGAACCAACAAATTAAATGCCGCCTTATCTCCGCGCTGAGTTCTTTCGACCAACGCTTGATCTGTCCACTGTTCTGACATCAGTAACTACCGACCTCCTAATGCTTGGGTGTCGGTAACTTCTCTGGCGGCACATCTCTTCAGACTACTTGTTTTCAAAAAAGTTCTCTTTTCATCAAATAAATTTTTGCGCCTCTGTGAGACAGTGCAAACTTGAGTAAGTTTCAGTTAAACTACGATATACTCAAATTTCCCTTTAACTTCATATAAGAGCGCATCTAATGGAATACACTAGCGATGTTCTAATAATAGGCAGTGGCGCTGCAGGCTTAACAATGGCGTTAAACTTGGCAGATTATGCCAAAGTCCACGTCCTGAGCAAAGGACCACTAAAAGAAGGCTCCACATATTATGCCCAAGGCGGCATCGCTGCCGTGTTCGATAAGAATGACAGCGTAGAAGAACATGTCAATGATACTCTTATCGCCGGTGATGGCTTATGTGAAGAAGCCACCGTTCGATTCACCGCAGAAAACAGTAAACGCTGTATCGACTGGCTCATCAACCTTGGGGTTCCCTTCGATCAAGAGACCACCAAAGATGGCGAGGCCCAGTATCATCTCACTCGTGAAGGCGGGCATAGTCGACGTCGCATTTTGCACGCTGCCGATGCGACAGGCAAGGCCGTTCAACAAACCTTGGTCAGAGCAGTATTAAGCCACCCTAATATCACGATTCTAGAGCGATTTAATGCGGTCGACTTAATTGTGAAAGAAGGTGACTCGAAAAAAACTGTTGTCGGTGCCTATGTATGGAATCGAAATACCGAACGAGTTGATGTAGTCAAAGCAAAATTTGTGGCGATGGCGACTGGCGGTGCAAGCAAGGTTTATCAGTACACCAGTAACCCTGATGTCAGTAGTGGCGATGGGGTTGCCATGGCTTGGCGCGCCGGCTGTCGAGTTGCGAACATGGAATTTAATCAATTTCACCCCACCTGTTTATACCACCCAGAAGCTCGAAACTTCTTGCTCACTGAGGCACTCCGAGGAGAGGGCGCGTTATTAAAACGTCCCGATGGGACTCGTTTCATGCCTGACTTTGATGCCAGAGAAGAATTAGCCCCTCGTGATGTCGTGGCCCGCGCCATCGATTTCGAAATGAAGCGCCTCGGTGCAGACTGTGTCTACTTAGACATCAGCCATCGCGATGATGAGTTTATCGAATTACACTTTCCCACTATTTTACAACGTTGCTTAGATCTCGGGATCGATATCCGTAAACAAGCGATACCGGTTGTACCAGCAGCCCATTATACTTGTGGTGGTGTAGTCACCAACTTGAATGGCGAAACGGATATTGCAAACTTATATGGCATTGGCGAAGTGGCATACACTGGTTTACATGGCGCCAACCGAATGGCCAGCAACTCTCTATTGGAATGCGTGGTGTTTGCTCATTCCGCTAGCCAGCATATAAAAGCACATCTAAACGAAGTGAGTATATGCAACCAAATTAAGCCTTGGGACGACAGCCAAGTGAGTAATTCAGATGAAGAAGTCATCATTACCCACAATTGGCACGAACTACGGTTATTTATGTGGGATTATGTTGGCATTGTGCGTACCAACAAGCGCTTACAACGTGCCATGCATCGAATCCATTTACTACAGCAAGAAATCTATGAATATTACTCAAACTTTAAAGTGGGGAATAATCTCTTAGAATTACGTAACTTGGTGCAAGTCGCCGAGTTAATCGTGGGCTGTGCCATGCGCCGTCATGAAAGTCGCGGTCTACATTATAATTTGGATTACCCAGATAAACTGGACATCGTGAAGCCGACTATCCTCGATCCAAACACCTTTTATCAAGAACCAGATAACGTAGACTAAATCGATGGATTTAAACAAGGCTTAGCTAAGCTAAGCCTTCATACTATTCACCACCGTTGCAACGATATTCCGCCCTTATGGTTGTTCAGACTCGATGGGAAAGTTAATTACAAAGCACATCCTACGATAAATATCATGCTCAATACTATCTGCAAAAATCACATTTAATTTTAAACGGTCTTGGCCAATACCAATAATAATACAACAAGTAAAAGCCACGCGAGAGTTCGCTAACCATTGGTAAACCTCAGTTTTCCCACCTTGTTGGTAAGCAATCTGTTCCGCAGAAAAATAACCCTTAGGGCGATAGCACCACCAATGCCAATAGCTCAGCACTATCGAAAAAAGACTCAGAGGGAGTAAAGGAAGTAAACGAGGGAAACAAAATAACAACAAGACTTGCGCCGCAGCCATCAGGCAGATCAGCGCAAAATAAGTCGACGAACGAGTCGCCCTAAATTCACACTTTGACGCGCTTGAGAATAACATTAACCATCGCAGCTAACTGTTGGTCTTCACAAGACTTGTGTCCCATAAACCAAGCAAATAAATCAGGATCATCACAGGCGAGTAAGCGTTTAAAGGTTTGTTTTTGCGCCTCACTCAAATCATCATAAGCTTCATCTACAAACGGCATAAACAATACATCAAGTTCCAACATCCCCCGACGACAAGCCCATTTTAAACGTGATTTATTTTCCTGCATGTTGTTCCTTGTATACATCAGTGACACTGGTAAACTCGGTATTAGCCACAGTTAATAACCAGTTAAAAAATGCTGCAAAAGTATTGACGACAATACCATTTCAGCAACAAAATTACACGCTAATAAGCTTGATCTAGCTCTCAACGGAAGCCGACTATGTCTCAACAAACCTTATGCACTCTCCCTCCGCTGTTAGTTCAGCCTCTGGACCAATGGCATTTAGTCAGGGTGAGTGGAATTGACGCCCAAAGCTATTTGCAAGGACAGCTTAGCTGTGACGTAAACAGTCTTGATCCGGGCCAACAAAGTCTGGCAGCGCACTGCGACCCCACAGGTAAAATGTGGTCAGTATTGCGACTGCTACGTTTAAACGATGACTACTTATACCTGCAACCAAAATCGCTTGCCGACAGCCAATTAGCCCAGCTAAAGAAATATGCGGTATTTTCCAAAGTGGCCATCGAAACCGAAACCAAGCTACAGATTATCGCAGTACTTGGCAGTGAAGCCCCACATTACATCGCGGAACATTTTGGCGATGATATCGCCAGCTATGGTGGTTTAATCGATAGTGGCATTTGTGTGCACCTGGATGGTCCCAAACGCCGCTATTTAGTGATTACCGATCTCGCCAATTGGGGAGAAGATGCGCCAGCCAGCCCACTCGACGCCAATCAATTATGGCGCGCGTTACAGATTGTCTCCGGCCTCCCCATGCTGGAGCTGGCCACCAGCCAGCAATTCATTCCTCAAGCCTTAAACCTACAGTGTTTAAACGCCATTAGCTTTTCCAAAGGCTGTTATACCGGTCAGGAAACCATTGCACGCGCCAAGTATCGCGGCAACAACAAGCGAGCGACGCTGCGCTTTGCCGGACATGGCGATCTCTTACCCAAAGCTGGCGACCGTCTAGAACAAAAACTGGGTGAAAACTGGCGAGCCAAAGCCACCGTATTACAGGCCGTTCAGCTCGATCCTGGCTATATTGAACTATTAGCGGTGTTAAATAAGGATACGGATGCCACCGCAAAGTTTCGCTTAGAAGGGGATGAACAGAGTCTCTATACCATTGCTCAGCTACCTTACGGCTTAGAAGATTGAGACAAGGGCAAACACTGAGCGCCCCGCATCTATTCGCTGGTAGCTATACTGTACTTTAGATGCAAAGATCCGTGCATTGATGGTTTTTTTGGCACGCCATTGATCGCCGAAAAAACCGACAATTCAGACCAGGAAAACACAATGAGCGCTCCACAAGCTATCGCATCCCCTTGTATTCGGCATTGCACGTTGGATGACAAAGATCAGTGCGTCGGTTGTTTTCGGCAACTCGATGAAATCTGCGCCTGGAGTGGGCTGGATGAGCAAGCCAAACGGGAAGTTTTACAACGCTGTGAACAACGGCGTCAACAAGCGCCCACCTGGAAATTTAGCAAGCTCAACTCCCGCTTATAGGAATAAAAATGCCGAGTTTTCAAATCACGGCATTTTTATCAAGCCCTCAGCGAGCCTTAGCCGAAGTCTCCATTCACATACCCCTGGGTTCGCTGGTCCTTTGGCGCGCTAAATATTTGCTCAGTATCACCATGCTCCACCAATTCCCCCATCCAGAAGAAAGCGGTCTTATCTGAAATACGCTTCGCCTGCGCCATCGAGTGCGTGACAATCACAATGGTAAACTTTTTACGCAGCGCCTCCATCAACTCCTCAATTTTATGGGTGGCGATGGGATCCAGAGCACTAGTTGGTTCATCCATCAAAATCACATCAGGCTGTATTGCAATGGTCCGCGCGATACATAAACGTTGTTGCTGACCGCCCGACAAACCAAAAGCATGACTCTGTAAGCGATCGCTCACTTCATCCCACAGGGCGGCACTGCGCAAGGCATTTTCAACTACCTCATCGAGTGTCTGCTTATTGCGGATCCCCTGAGCGCGTAACCCATAAGCCACATTCTCGTAAATACTCATGGGAAAGGGATTGGCTTTTTGAAAAACCATTCCCACCTTCATCCGTAGCGCAGCCACATTACGCTCTTGATAAATGTCTTTCCCTTCTAAATGCACACGCCCGGTAATACGCACATTTTCAATTAAATCATTCATCCGATTTAAAGTCCGTAACAGGGTTGATTTACCACAACCAGACGGACCAATAAGTGCCGTAACTTGTTTCTCCGGAATTTCTAAATCAATCGCCTTTAGTGCGTGCGTATCACCGTAATGTAAATCAAGTTGTTGAACATCAAACTTATTCATATCTATCTCTTAGTAAGCAGCTTTGTTGAATCGACTCGCGATCAATTTAGTCAGTAGGTTAATGGCTAAAACCAAGACAATCAGTACCGTGGCAGTTGCATACGCCTGATTCCATTCATGAACGGTGAACAATTCTTGAGTTAATTTATACAAGTGAACGGTTAAAGTTCGCCCTGAATCGAACACCGACTCCGGCAGTCTGGTAACCATACCCGCGGTTAAAAACACAGGGGCTGATTCGCCAATCACTCGCCCGGTACTTAAAATTACCGCGGTGACAATACCAGGCATCGCCGATGGAAGGATCACCCGCCAGATGGTATAGATCCGTGAACAGCCTAAGCCATAAGACGCTTCTCGGTATGCTTGTGGGACTGCAATCAGGGCTTCTTCAGTAGTGCGAATAATCACCGGTAAAATCAAAATGGCTAAGGTGAGCGCGCCCGACAGAATCGAAAAGCCCAAACCAAGAGTGACCACAAAAAAAGTCATCCCAAATAAACCATAAATAATCGATGGAATACCCGCTAAAGACTCCGTGCAAAAACCAATCACCTTGACAACTTTGCTCCCGGGCTTGGCATACTCGGTTAAGTAAAGTGCAGTCATAATGCCAATTGGGGCTGCGATGCCTATCGATAGCAGCACCATATATAAGGTGGCGACAATCATCGAGAAAATACCCGAGGTTTTACCAATCGTGGTGTAGCTTGAACTAATAAACTCCCAACTTACATGGCTTAAACCATTGCTTAAGATGTGCCATAACATCCACAGCAAAAATAAAATAGTCAAGCCTGCTCCGGCCCAAACGAGGCTTAAAGCAGCCAGATCTTCAATACGACGGCGCATTACTTAACCCTCTGACGATTCAAAATTAACAGCGTCCCATTTAACAACATCACAAAAACCAGCAACACAATCCCAGTTGAATACAATGAGCTGGCATGAATTCCACTTGCATAAGACATTTCCAGAGCGATGTTTGCGGTGAGGGAGCGAGCCGAGTCAAGCAGTGAGCCAGGCATCGCAGGGGAGTTTCCCATCACCATAATAATGGCCATGGTTTCGCCGACGGCGCGTGCAATTCCGAGCACCACACCGGCTAAAATCCCTGAGCGGGCAGCCGGCAAGATCACCTTAAAAATGGTAAATATCGGCGAGGCTCCCAGCGCATAAGATCCTTCTTTATAACTGCGAGGAATGGCACGAATAGAAGTCTCAGCAATGGTAATCACCGTGGGTAAAATCATCACCGCCAACACAATAATGGCCGCTAAAATGGTGCTACCCGCGGGTACCTTAAACACCGATTCAATTGCCGGAACAATGATCACCAAGCCAAAAAAACCATAAACAACCGATGGGATCCCCGCCAGCAGCTCTACCGCCGGGCGGATCATATTGGCCAAGCGTTTAGGCGCAACTTCAGCTAAAAATACCGCCGTTAACAACGCAACCGGAACCCCAATGAGCACGGCTCCGAGGGCTGAAACAAGCGATGCCACAATCATCGCCCCGACACCAAATAAGGCCGGCGGATACCAATCAGTTCCGATGAGAAAATGACTTAAACCCGCAAACTGAATGGCTGGTAAGCCCTCAAGCACCAAAAAATAACCAATAATCGCGACCGACAGAACACCAATCAGTGCGCTCAGCAAAAAGAGTAGATTAAAAAAACGTCCAAGCCAGTCAACCTTTTCAGATGACTGCTTGAGCGCTGCAACTAATGCTGGGTTGTTAAACTCAGCCTGTGGCGTAATAACCGTTTGATTCATAAAATTTTATTTCCAAACCCAAGGCACAACAAAGAGGCATGCGCATGCCTCTTTGTTAAGCTTTTAAAGGAAAAACTTAGTTAACTTCGATGTAGCCGTGTTCAGCAACAATGGTTTGGCCTGCATCACTCATAATGTAATCAACAAACTGCTGAGCTTCTGGTGCAGGGTCAGTACTCACTAACAGAATAAAAGGACGGGCAATTCCGTAACTTCCGGCTTGAATATTGGCTTTGCTTGCGGCGACGCCTTCAATGTTTAAGGCGATAAGAGAATCGTCAACCGAACCAAGAGAAATGAAACCAATGGCGTTAGCGTTGTTCGCCACTAAGGTTTTAATGGCACCATTGCCACTGGCCACTTGAGCGCGAGGGGAAATAGCGGTAACGGTTACCCCATTAATTTTTCGAGTGAGCCCCATAATATCTTCAAAGGCACCACGAGTACCGGAACCCACTTCACGAGTGACGGCAACAATCGCCTGATCGGCGCCACCGACTTCTTGCCAGTTTTTAATCTCACCAGAGTAGATTTTTTTAACTTGTTCAATGCTTAGATTTTGAACCGCATTGGCCTTGTTTACGGCCACTGCAATACCGTCCTGCGCCATCACAACTTTCTTAGTATCAGCATTGAGTTCGTCATCTTGTACTTCACGAGAAGACATACCAATCATGCTTGTCCCTTCTTTAACAGCACGGATCCCCGCCGAAGAGCCGGTACTTTGCACTTCAACCACATCATTTTGAGTGCTTTGGTAGTTTTCGGCCAATATTTCCATAATACCAGATACAGAAGTGGAACCTGACACCGTCACTGTATTACTGGCATAAGCATTGGTCGCCAATAGGATAGATGCGATACTTAACGCTGTGATTAACTTATTTCTCATAATATTTCTCTTTGCATTTAAAGAATGACAAACAACTTGTCTAAGGCGGGTGCATTGAAGCAAGCAAAAGTGACAGAAATATTACAAACAGAATATTACACAGGAATTGTGCATTTCGGATGGTTTTATAAACTAAATCAGAAAGAAAAAATGAAATATAGATATATAATATATGCATGAGCGCAAACATTCATTTTTACGCTCATCGCAAATTAAGAACCTCGCCAATGACGGACTCGACCGGTATCGATATGCACAAAACCACTATTTGGATAATAGCCAACCCCACCTAAACCCAACTCTAAAGCGGCGCTGTGAACCTTATTCAGTGCGACATTTTTGACTCTCACATCAACAGCTTGTCCGGTCATATGAAAACTCTTTTTAGCTACACCTGTGGTGCTATTGCGTAACATTTCATTGGTAGCAGGAGAGCGATAGCCAGAAATGATTTCAAATAAGACTTCCCCACCCAAACGTTCTTGTAACAAGGCCATCTGCATGTATAAAGATTTATCCATATTGATAATTTCGTTGCGCCTAAAATCACGCAATAAATTATCTAAACGTTTAACTTGTTTCTCTTGAAATTGACCATCTTTCCAGAAACAGACTTCACAACTTTCATTGGTATGTAAGTTGTTCATATTTAAAACGCGTGTTCCCGGAAGTTCTCTGGCAATACTAGAACTTGCATAGCTTTTTGGTATCCCAAGACCGATAAATCCAGCGCCCAACCCCAATAACAATGACCGCCTATTTAACTTTCGGTCTAACATTTACACTTACCTCAAACGGATTAAAAAAACATCAATTTGGTGTAAAATACCGAAAAGTACCACAAAAAGCAAACAAATCACTACAGTGAGTGATTTTTCAGTGAGCTAAAGTTTAAGTAAAGGTAAGCTAACAAGCTGTTTAAAAAGATGTTTTCAGCTCTGTTATCAGCCAATCTTCGGGTCGAAATTATAAATATCTTTGCGGTAATTCAAGCTACCGGAGCTATCAAACCAAGAAGTAAAATACACTAAATAAACCGGAACACGTTTTCGTAAAGGTAACCATTTAGGCTCACCTTTTGCCATGAGTGACTGCTTGTAACGTTGGCTATAACCATCTTGCTTGAGTAGTTGTTCTGCCAATGATTCAGCAGCTTCAACCCGAACACAGCCAGAACTAAACGCTCGTTGTGACTCAGAAAACAGCTCAGGGGAAGACGTATCATGCAAATAAACCGCAAATTGGTTGGCAAAGTAAAATTTATAGTTACCTAACGCATTTGCTGAGCCTGGCCGCTGACGCATTCGATAGGGAAATCTTCCGGTATCCTTAACCAGAGTCCAATCCACTTGCTCCGGTTCAACCGCCTGACCTTGATAATCAAATAGTTCAAAGCCCAAGCGTTGCACATAGCTGGGATCGAGGCGAAGCTTGGGAATAATATCTCTACGGACAATGGTTCTAGGCACATTCCAATAGGGGTTAATCACCACACTACTGATTTCACTCACTAATAATGGTGTCGCACGAGACGCTCTACCCACCACAACTTTAGAACGAAACAATTCGATATCTTGGTCGATATAGCTCATTTGATAGGCAGGCACATTTACCACGATCCGTTGTTGATTTGGAGGCATCACCAGAAAACGATCTAAAAGCTGCTGCCTGAGTAAGTTTTTGGCAAGCATTTTTGAGCGCTCTAGCGGTTGAAAATTCAACCAATACAATGTGTCTTTACCCACAATACCGTCAGCTTTCAAGCCATGTTGCTGCTGAAAACGTTGCAAAGCATTGTAAGTTTCACTTTCGAATAATGGCAAATTCTGCTCAAGCAGTTGATGATTAGAGTCAAATTCAATTAAACGCTCCCGGATCAAAGGAACCCGCGGATCGGAATCTCCTAAACGAATTAAAGGACCATTTGCAATACGGGTGTTTTCGGTACGCTGTTGAGCCACATTAAGCCAATACAACATTTGTTGGCGATAACGCAGCCGCTCAATGTCTAGTTCACCCCGTAAAGTCATGACTTGCTGATAAACTTGCTGCTGATTAAGATTTGCTATCCAGGCTTGATCGATAAACAATTGTAACGGCAATTCTGCGATATGATTCAAAGCCATACTTTGCGAATAATCCAAAGCCATCAACTGCTGATAACAGGCAATTACACCGAGAAATGCATCGGTGTATAAAGACTCCCATTGAGCATCACTACTATCGATAATGTTTAGCTGAACCAGCCATCGGCTTATTTGTTCTGGTGCACCCGCCAGGCTGAGTTCAAACAGCAACCATTGTAGTTGGTCTCGCGCCTTACGCGCTTGGGCATAACCATACCAAAGCGCCTGAGGATGATAAGCATAGATACGCTGTTGCAGCTGAGGATAGCGTAATTGATAATTATCAGCACGATTGGCTAACCATCTCTGCGATGCCCCACCAGCCTGAGGCCAATCTAAACGGCTGAGTAAACGTTGGCTTACCACATCATCGTCAACCTTAGTGGCAATCACTGCCGCCCCGCCTTTTAATTCAACCATCCCCGCTTGTTCAAGTGTATTTGACTGTACTACAGCTTGTTCTTCTGGCGCTAATAGGCTCACCGCGGCATATAAATGTAGGCTAAATAAATAGACTCCCAGTCCAATGACTACGCTTTTCACCCAACACTCCTGAATGAGATGATATTAATTAAGCATAGCGTGTAAGCCAGTCGCTATGCTTAAAAAATGCTATGCATTTCGCAAGCAGAAGCTTAAGTGCTTGAGAATCCTAAAAAGATGAATTAGGCCCTGCTAAAAATGCTAATTCAGCTGCGCTCGACTGCCGACCCAAAATTTGATTACGATGGGGGTAGCGTCCAAATTTCTCGAGAATGGTTTTATGCTTTAATTCAAATTGGTACTGTTGCTCCAAACCGGGTTGATGAAACAACTGTTCCGCCTGTTGGTGGATCACTAAAGATTCGCTATGCATATAGGGCATATATAAAAATGCACGCATCGTTGGTGTTAGCCGCTGATCAAATTGCTTCGCCACCGCATTTTGCGCCAAGGCTAATGCCAACGGATCGCAAGCAAAAGCTTGGGCAGAACCTCGGTGAATATGACGAGAGAATTGGTCTAATACAATGACTTCCGCAAGACTCCCCTTAGCACTATCACGCCAAGCCCATAGCTCCGCAAAACTAGCGCTTTGCAGTAGCCCCCTATAACTTTCCGTTATTTGCAGATCAACGCTCGCTTCAATCACAAATCGCTGCTCTGCCTGTAAGTGTTCAAACCAAAACTCAAGGATCGCTTGATATTCCATCTAATCCTCTCTAGCTTAAAAAGCTGGCTTTGTCGGGTTTACCCGCTCATTTTAAAGATTGAGAAAAGTATCCAAGCACTCAAACGCAGAGCTCAATCATCAGTGAGCCTAGCAGCCACAATCCCCATGCACCAACCATTGACATTGCTGGTAATTGTCAGCCATGGCAAGTTGGCTCAAATAACCCAGAACTTCACAACCCGCTTCACCCCAAGTACAACCGCGACGAAGCTCGCTATAAAGCTTAATTGAGGTTGCCTGATAGCGAAATTTTTGTTCGCTGACCCAACCCGGCTGAGTGTATAAGGGACGCGCTTTAGCCCCCCACAACTCAACCAGCTGTCCTTCACGCATCATCCTTGGCTGTAGCCCATCCAATTGGGTTTGCAGCACAATCTTCGGTGGCAGTGGTGGTTTGGCGGGGAAGTAATAACTGCAACCGCAGCCCCGCTGCACTTGCGCTGGCGGAATTGCTTGTAATTCACAAGCTTGAGATAAAAAACTCACAATATATAGAGTGGCTCCAAGGGTGACCTTGGGTAGCTGCAGTGTAAAGGTCATTGTTCGCCTTCTATAGGGCTTAAGCGATAAGCACAACGACGAGCCCCCTCAACGATATGCTCAATCCGCTCGACTTGGCAATTGCTGAATAACTTTGCCAGTAACGCTAACTCAGACTGGCACAAACCTTGGTTTTCACTAGCGGCAACACAAATAGGGCAATGATCTTCAATAAACAAGTAGTGCTCTCCCTCACGTTGCCAATTTGCCATATAACCCTCAGCGCCCCGCTTTTGACTCAAAGCTTCTAGCTTGTCTTCTAAACTGCGCTCACCTGCTAACAAAGTTTGGTAAATATTAAAGCTTTGCTGCTCGCGATGAGCCAGCAACTGTTCAATCGCCTGTTCACCAAATACTTGTTGTACCGCACCAAGCAGTTGCACGCTCAAGTCACTATGGCAATCGGGAAAACGACCATGTCCCCCCTCAGTCAATTGCCAATACCGAGTCGGCCGACCTACTTTCACTTTCTTATCAAAATGCTCGATCAAACCTTCTTTTTCTAGTGCTTGTAAATGCTGGCGCACCCCCATGGTTGTAATGTCTAGGTACTCAGCCAGCATTTTAACCGTTTGCACACCTCGACTTTTGATTCGATACAAGATGCTATCTGTGGTTTTCATAATGGGTCTCTGGCTATAACATCAACTGATTATTGTCATTCGCCTAGAGTTTGTAAAGTTAAGGCTTTATAAAGCTCAAAAACAATCGAAATGCTTAAGCCTCCTAAAACGAGACTCTTCCAAAACAAGACAGCCATTTTAAAATCCACTCTTAAAGTCACTTTAACCGCCACCATTAAGCAATAAACATCACATTTCATCCATGTAAAGGCAGCTTGATGTTGAAAAGTTCAGTATTAACAAAGAGGGGGATAATAAAAACTGGCAATCAGCGAGACGGAAGACACAGCTAGCCTAGATAACCTGAATCACTCGCGAGTCAATGAAATTTAACCTGTAAGTTCTTAACCTAGATCCAGCCAGCGCTTGGCAGCTGCCATGCCTTTGATGCGAAGTTGATTGTGCTGACGCTTATAGCGTTCTAGTGAATGCCCAGCCCCAACCACACTGGCAAAGTGATGCTCTAAACCCGTGCTCAAGGCTAACCAGCTTTCTTCATCGATTTGTAAGCGCTGTAAAATGGGCGCTTGTGCATCATCGATATAACCGCGTTTATCTTCTCTGATGACACGGCCGGTGAGTTCTACCAGTTGTAGGTAATCTTGTAACTCAAAGGGTAAACCTTCGGGCATGGTTTCTCTGGGGTTACCAACAAAGGGCATTAGCGGCTTGGGTTGCTGACCTTGTTTGGCTTGCTGAATGCGCTGTTTGATACTGGTGTGGTCCGAGGTTTCAGGCGTGCTCGCTATATTTGAGCGAACCGGGTTTAAATCCACATAGGCCATACACGCTGCTAGGGCTGCTTCATCTAAAAGCGCTTGAGATTTAAAACGCCCCTCCCAAAAACGACCGGTACATTGGTCTTCTTTATTGGCAGCTCGAGCAATGTATTCATTCAAATGGCGCATAAACCAGCTTAAATCAAAAAGGCGAGTCCGATAGACTTCAGCTGTGGCGTGAATGGCCTGTAGTTGCACCTCACTTAATTTCGGACATAACTCAGAATTGAGATACATCTGAGTCAGTAAGGTGCCCTGATGCAGAATATGCCAGCGTTCCAAGACTTCATCCATGGACCAGGCTTCGGCTTTGGCCTTATCGATGTGCAATACCACATGGGTATGATTGCTCATAACTGCATAAGCACAGACATCAATGGCAAACACCGCAGTAAGTTGCAGCAAATAATCTTCCACCCACTGGCGTCGGTGCTCATAACTCTTGCCCGTTTGCTTATCTTCGCCACATAAAAAAGCCCGCCGAACACAGCGGGAAACACAGTGATAATAAGATGTATCCGATAAGCTCACTTGCGACTGTCTGGACCGAGGCATGGCAATAACTCCCCAAAAACCACTATTGATAGTTTAGATTATTACTGGCATTTGGCTAGTTGGGGTAGATGTCTAATTATTTCCACACAAAAAACTCCATAGTACTCTGATACTTGCCACTAAATATCTACTTGATAGGGCCGCCTGCTACTCACTGAATTAGGATGGCTGTTTACTAATCTCGCTGTTATTGCGAACCGAGAGCCTCGTATTTTTAGGTGTCACGCGATACCGAAGATAGAGATTATTAAGAATCAGTGCCGCTCCTGTGATACTGGCCCCAGCGATTTCAGGAAAGCCAGGGTTTATTCCCATCATCGCTGAGATAGAGAAAGCGGTAATAGGCACAATATCCATAAATAAAACACCATTAAGTGGCGTCAGAATCTTGTTACCAATATTCCAACATAGGATCCCGATGAAACTAGCCACAATAGCGGTATAAAAAACATGGGGAATCACATAAACAAAGGCACTAGTCGTCGGCACAGCAACCACACCGCTGGCATATAATATTCCATTTATCACCAATACGCTGGTCATCCCCAAACAAGTTGTCAATGCGGTATATTTAAGCGGTGACCAGCGAGGAAAAAACGAGGCCCCTACGGTATATATAACCCAACACAGTGCACCAAAAATAATGAAAGCATTGGCTTTATAGCTGGTGGGAGAATCAAACAAACTAGCGTAATGGCCTTTTGTAATCACGGTCATTACGCCAAAAAATGACATCATAATCAGCCCTATAGAAATCATCGGAGGCACTACTTTTCGTAAGACACCATTCACCAAAATGCCCAACATTGGCATCGTTGCCATCATGATAGAGGTTGTTAATGCGCCAGTTTCTCCCGCCATTTTCTGACCTAAAAACACAAAAAAACCAAACCCCACAAAAGCGGCAGAGCCGAGTAACCAAGCCAACCCAATGCGCTCCCCTTTCAGATTCAGTCCCTGCTCACCTTCTCGTAGCCATAGTGCGATGGCTAACGCGATACCAGCAAAGCCATAGCGTAGCGTGGTAAATGTATAAGGATCAATGTGTATCAGTGCGCTGGTCATGATTGGAAATGTGGCTCCCCAAGAAAAGGTCGCGATAAGACAGCAGATTACGCCCATCGAATATGAATTTTTCATTTTATATCTCATTTCTCGCTTCAGGCATGTTCAGATGACTCACACCCAGTTGTTGATGAAGAATCGAGCAGAAACAATATTTCTACGTGATCGTTTGTTTAGCCAATACAACAACCATCTGTTGACTATCTGTGGTTTTGATCTGGACTAGCAATGAGTCACTCAGAAGCCACCCAATGGGTGATGAAAATTTATTATATTTAACTCCAAACCCATGATAAATACGTGTTAAGTTGATTGATTTAAAACCTGTAGGTTCTTAATAATGAGTGTACTTTCTGGAATGAAAATGTTTGTCAAAGTGGTGGAATGCGGAAATTTCACCGCCGCAGCCGCGGCTAGTAACGTGTCGCCAACCATGGTTGCCAAGCAGATCAGATTAGTGGAAGAACGGATCGGGGCTCGGTTATTACACCGAACCACTCGACGACAACATCTCACTGAAGTCGGTCAACTCTATTTTGAACGTTGCCTTCGAGTATTGTCTGAAGTTGAATATGCTGAGAATAGCGCAATAGAATTACAGTCGGCACCAAAAGGCCTAGTACGAATGGTTGCCCCGGTCAGTTTTGGTAGTCAATGTTTAGTGCCAGAGCTGAGCCTTTATATGGAACAAAATCCAGATGTGAACGTGATGCTAAATCTGGATAATCGAATTTCAAACCTTAGTAATGACAATTACGAATTAGGCATTCAGATTGGCAAGATATGTGAACCCGGTGTGGTTGCACGCCCCTTACGCGCATATCGCAGGATACTGGCCGCGTCTCCAGCTTATATCCGTCAGCATGGTATGCCCGAGCATCCAAATCAGCTCAGTCATCACAGCTGTCTGGGCCTATCATACTGGCAACGTCAGGATCGCTGGGACTTAATAGGACCTAAAGATGAAACCTTTCAGGTGTATATTCATGGACGCTTTATGTCCAATCAGGGGGATGCTCTCAGAATGGCCGCGATCAATAACTGTGGTGTCGTGATGCAACCCGATTATGTTTTAATAAATGACATTGCTCAAGGCCATCTAGTCCAAGTATTGCCAGACTGGTCCTATAAGCCAACACCCTTGTACCTTACCTATCACCAAGATACTCGTCCGTCCGCTAAGTTGCGTAGTTTGATCGACTTTTTAGTCGAACGTCTGGGGAGCAAGCAATAAGAACATCCCAACCTTTTCTACCAAGTAAGCACTAGTTGGGATAGGTGGCCTTTTATGTCGCTTTAGATAACGACTATTGTTTTACTCGCTGGAGGGTTTTGAGGTGTCTTATGAAGTACCAACTATCCGGTGTTTTTGATAAAAGGCTTGCTTCACCTTGTAATATGCATAAATATAATCAGTATGACATCTTAAATAGAAATAGTGCATATTAGGTCACAAGTAATGACAGAATTTCCTCCAAGTGCCAGAAGTGAAGACGCTTTGAAGCAAATCGATCTCAATCTGCTCAGGGTCTTTGATGTCCTTATGCAAGAACGTAGCGTGACACTAGCGGCTGCCCGTCTAAATCGAACCCAACCGGCCATAAGCCACTCTCTGGCAAGGCTACGGCTATTATTAGACGATGAATTGTTCTCTCGAGAGTCTCGAGCCTTGTTACCAACACCGCGAGCAATGGAACTTTGGCCCGCAATTTCCCAAGCGATCTCGCAAATCCGCGCAGCGATAGACCAGCATTTACAATTTAAGCCAAGCAAAACACAGCGGAACTTCCGGATTGGCGTGAACGACTATACTGCCGTTACTTTCCTACCGGGCTTAATTGAGGCCTTTTCAATCGAAGCACCAAATGCAAGCCTAAACGCAATACATGAACGGGAAAATGACGCAGCATCTTCGTTAAGAAATAAGCAAGTCGACGGTATTATCATTGGCAACTCAACGATGAAAGATGGCATGTTTAGAGTGGTCGAATTGGCTCGCGATAAAATGGTCTGCGCCGGCTGGGCTGGCAATGAAAAGCTCGACCACCTGAATCTGGAAGGCTATCTTTCTGCTCAGCACTTACAAATATCGGCAGACGGAATCTCGCCAGGATTAGCCGATAATGCATTAAAAAATATGGGCAAGTCTCGAAATATCGTGGCAACTGTGCCGCATTACCTCGTCGCACCTTGGGTCATCAAGGGCTCAGACTTACTCACCACCTTTGGCGACGGCATCTTGCCTGTATTATCGCAGGAAAGCGAAATCCGCATCCTGCCCCCGCCGATTTCGTTACCCGACGTCACCCTGTCGCTTATCTATGAGCATGAGATGGAAAACGACCTTGGACATATTTGGTTCCGAAGCCTGCTGCGCTCCGTTGTAGAGAAGCAACGTGAAGGTAAGCAAGCCGCTTATCGTCGCTTTAAACTTTAGCCATTACATAACTCGTCAACCGAAGGGAAATACTTAAAGGTTCACCGTAATTAGTCTTGCTTGAACCATCGTCTTTACGCGACTTCAATAGGATTTCCATCCTCCGCTTACTTTTGCAAATATTGGATAAAAATCAGTCACAAAAATTCCCGTTATGTGATCAACTGCAAGCTTTATATGCATGGTTTGCATGAATGTCATTAAAATTATTTATTTGATTTATGTATTCGCTTGCTTGATAGTCAAATGAATCCAACGGAAGGAAACCCAAATGATCTTACTTAAACCTATCAGCCCCCTGCTCAGCGCCATTTTCATGGTCGCCATAACAAGTCAAGTCAGCGCTCAAGAAATTACCGTAATCAAAGACGTGAAACAGACTGGCAAATTCACCATCGCAAATACCCTGTCTTATGCTCCTTTTGAATATATCGACGAAAACGGTAAGGCCGCCGGCTTCGACATCGAGCTTGCGACCGCCGCGGCCAAGTTGATGGAAGCCAAACTGGAAATTCAAACCATGCCTTTTTCCAACCAAATCCCAGCTTTAGTTGCGGGAAGGAACAAGGTAGCTTGGGCAACCTTCACCGTCACCGAAGAACGTTTAAAGCAGGTAGACTTTGTCTCATTCCTGCAATCTGGGGTCGTCGTGGTCACCACACCTAACAAAGCCGCCGCATTTAAAATGGACAACGCCCTTTGCGGCAAAACGATTGCGCTGCAAACTGGCTCCGCTGCCGATTTTGTAGCAGACAAAGTTTCCGAAAGCTGTACCGCAGCCGGTTTAGAAATTGTCAATAAGGCGCTCTATCCCGAACAAAAGGACACCATCCAAGCGGTCATCTCTGGTCGCGTAGACGCCAGGCTCGACGACTCGACGGCTGCCGGGTATTTTGAAAAAACCACCAACGGCAAACAAGTCGTGGTTGGAGACGCGATGCTGCCCTCGCCTCTGGGCGTTGCGATCCGCAAGGGCGATACCGAGACCGCCAATATGATGAAAGCTATTTTTGATAAGCTTATCGCTGACGGCACCTATGCCAATATCCTTCGTCGCTACAGTCTCACCACCTCTGCCGTCAACACTTCAGTGATCTACACCAATGCCTCTCAACTCGCCGATTAAGGTGATTCACAAGCACCCCGTCATCCTCATATGACGGGGTTAAGTTTCATCCCCCATCAGCCAGGAAACAGCCATGTCCGCCTCCCATACACCGAAACCAAAACTTGATCCCGAAAACCTGATGGTCGTTCCGCTGCGCCATCCTGTCCGGGTGATTGCCAGCATCTTAACTGTTCTCATCGTGGCCTTTCTGATTAATGGCGCTATCTCGAATCCTGAACTTCAATGGCCAGTTGTGAGCAAATACCTGTTTCACCCAATGATTGTGAAGGGGCTGTGGATGACCATCGTCCTAACCATTGTGATTATGCTCCTTGCCACCTCAATTGGCCTGATTGCAGCTCTGATGATGATGTCCTCCAGCAAGTTGCTAACCATCCCCGCACGGATCTTTGTATGGTTCTTTCGCGGCACGCCGGCACTGGTGCAACTGGTTCTGTGGTACAACCTAGCCATTCTCGTAAAAGAATTTTCGCTTTGGCTCCCGGGGCTTGGCACCGTCTTTTCGGTGGCCACTAACGACATCATGACCCCGTTTGTCGCGGCGACGATAGCCTTGTCACTTCATGAGTCTGGCTATATGGCCGAGATCATTCGCAGCGGACTCAATTCAATAGACAAAGGGCAGACCGAAGCCGCAGCCTGTCTCGGCATGACACCAAGCCTGCTGACCCGTCGTATCATTATCCCGCAAGCCATGCGATTGATTATTCCACCGACTGGAAATGAAACGATTAACCTGCTGAAAACCACCTCACTGGTGAGCATCATCGCGGTAGGTGACCTATTCTATTCCGCTCAGGCCATCTATGCTCGGACCTTTGAAACCATTCCCTTGCTGATCGTTGTCACCTTCTGGTACCTCCTCATGGTCTCGCTCATGTCGATGGGGCAATCGTATCTAGAACGCTATTTCGGCCGTGAAGAGCGCAGCCACAGCAAGGGCTTCATAGCTCAGATCCTATCCTTACGAAGCAAGAGTAGCCAAATATGAAAGCTCCAACTAACCATAGAGAAACCTTCGGCGTACCAAGCAATACCATGGTGTACGCTGCCGGTATTCATAAATCCTACGGTAATCTTGAAGTACTAAAGGGCGTTGATATAAGCGTACCAACAGGCTCTGTTGCTTGTATTATTGGCCCGTCAGGCTCTGGTAAAAGTACACTCCTGCGCTGCATCAATCATCTGGAAGAGATAAACGCTGGCCTCATGCTGGTTGATGGGGATTTTGTCGGCTACCGCTTTGATGGCAAAAAGCTACACGAACTCCCCCCTGCGGCAATCTGCCAGCGACGCGCGGAAATCGGCATGGTATTCCAGCAATTTAACCTATTTCAACATATGACCGTGCTTGAAAACTTAATGGAAGCCCCAATACAGGTACGCCGCCAACCCATTGCCGACGCTCGGGCCCATGCCGAAGCCCTGCTCGCTCGCGTGGGCCTGGCAGAAAAGCGAGACGCTTTCCCGCGTCAGCTATCTGGCGGACAACAACAGCGTGTCGCGATTGCTCGAGCCTTGGCAATGAATCCCAAGGTACTACTTTTTGATGAGCCCACCTCGGCGCTCGACCCGGAGCTAGTGGGTGAAGTTCTAGATGTGATGAAGGATCTCGCTCGAGATGGGATCACCATGGTGGTCGTGACACACGAAATCGGTTTTGCTCGCGAAGTCGCAGACCAGTTAATTTTCATGGATGCCGGTGTCGTTGTCGAAAGCGGACAACCACGAGAAATGATTGACAAACCACAATCACCTCGCACCCGTGAATTTCTCGCTAGAGTACTCTAATCCGCATTTCCCTAAAGGTTTACTATAGGCTTAATATGACAAGCAAATTATCTAAAAATGATTTTCAGACCTCGGTGGACGACCCCTACGGTTTTGATACCCCGATAGACCGAACCTATCTCAGCACCAAAAAATGGGAGGCCGAGATAGCCAGAACCAACAATCCGGATCTGCTTTGCTTTGGTACCGCCGAGATGGATTTCGCAGCAGCGCCTGCCATCAACCAAGCGATGCAACGAGTCGTCGAAAACAAGCATTTTGGCTACCCAAGCAAGCGCGATAGCTATTTCGATGCCGTTATCGAATATTTCGAACGCCATTTTGACTGGAGAATCGACAAGGATTGGATTTCAAGTAATGTAGGTGTCTATCCGGCGATGCAGTCATTGATCGAGGAACTCACGGAACCCGGCGACGAAATTCTGTACCAAACGCCAGTTCATCATGTTTTTGAAGAGCTGATCACCGCTAGCGGCCGCGTCGCCGTGCCGAACCAATTGCTAAAACGCAATGGGCATTACGAAATGAATTTCGAAGATCTTGCTCGCTGCGTCACACCCCGTAGCAAACTTTTTCTTTTGTGCAGTCCGCATAATCCTGTCGGTCGCGTGTGGCGCCGAGAAGAACTAGAACAACTCAATAGGTTTTGTCTGGCTCATGGCTTAATCGTTGTTACAGATGAGATTTATTGCGGCCTTCTTTATAAGGGCGTGCCTTTCACCCCCTTTGCAAGCCTATCAGACGAGGCATCTCTCAATAGCGTCACTCTGGTCTCAGCAAGCAAATCATTCAATACCACCGGGCTTAAACATGCACTGATGATCGCCGAAAGCGAACACTTGCAAGCCGCCTATTCACGGGGCCTAAAACGCAGTAACCTGGGCTACGGCGGCAGTATCTTTGGAGAAGCCGCGACCGAAGCCGCCTTCCGAGACTGTGACCACTGGAGTGAGGCACTGATGCACTACATCGAGGGGAACTTTAAACGGCTCAAAAGTAAACTTGCTCAAGATCTGCCACTGGTAACCGCGACTCAACCAGAAGCCACCTACTTTGCCTGGCTGGACTTTAGCGCATTGGGACTAACAGATGCAGCGCTTCTGCGTTTTTTCGAAACCGAAGCACAAGTGAACCTGGTGACGGGAGCTTCCCTTGGCCCAGGGGGAGAAGGCCATGTTCGCTTCAACCTGGCAACCACTCGAGCCTGCCTCTCTGAGGGCTTAAATCGCATCTCTACAGCATGGCGACAGCGCCAGACCCATGATGCTTAAATAGCAATGAAACTGGATGTCCGGTTATCATCGACTGAAAACAAGACATCCACTTAAACATTTCAATAAATGAGTTAGAATGGGTGTCTATGTGATTTTGTCCCACGAGTTAGAGTGGGTGTCTCAATAATTTCGTCTTTGGAAAACAAATATTCTCGTGAAGTTCCTGAACATTTAGAGTCTGTCACAACTGAATATGGTGTTTGTGGGGGAGGAGATTGTAGTGCGTTTTAAAATAATACTAGTACTTTGTGTGTTCTTAAGTTTTATTTTATATTTGTTTTTTTTTCCTGTTTCGGATGCTGGGCTAGAATTTGAAAGTGGTGAGTGGATCGCGCTTAAAAGAAAAGGTGTGATGGATGATAAAACCTACTATGCAGCGTTTAATATAAGCAAGGTTGATTTAATTAATAAAGAATTCACTTATGAGTGGATTATACCTAAGTGTGTTGATACACCAGTTGATGATTTTGATGAGCGGTGTTTTATATTGGGAAGTTCGACGGATAGTATGGTCGGTGAATCCATTTTGTCTTTTGAAGGGTTTTTCTCTGGCATTGCTTATAACGGTAAAGATTGGAAATTATTAGTCGAAACTAAGCATGACATCAGAGACTATTATGCTGTTGGTGTAAAGACCAAGGTTTGGGGAAGCTATATTGACATGAGGGGCTTTATTATAGAATCATTTTTTAACTGAAGATATAAGGCAGGGCGTCCGCATGAATGGTTAGGATTTAACCATTGACGTCAATCCAGCCACAAGAACTTGCTCCAGAAACGCGGGTTTCATCATGCATCGCTTCTGTTTCATTGGCACACTAATCTTGGTTGGCTCAGCTCTGAGCATATTAAGTGCCATGTGCCTTAATCCCGCCAAATTTTCAGCGGCGTTTTCTCGGTAAATCTGGCAAGCATCTTCCCGCATACTGACATCCAAAATCCAATGCATGGACTCAATGCCCCAATGAGCCCGTATGGCATCTCCCGCTTGCTTTGGGGTCAGCTCAGTTGAACTGATGTAGTCGCGATACTCTAACTCTGGCTCTTTGCCTTTTGCTGCGCGGTAATTTTCGACCATCACAATGCTGGTTAGGCCGCTCCAAGCGGAGAAGTCTCCAACCAAGTCACTGGCGCTCAATACATGGTAAGTACGTGCTTCAACCCCGACTGAAAACAAGACATCCACTTAAACAATTCAATAGCTGATTGGCATGGCTGTTTATGCGCTTTACTCAGTCCCACGAGTTAGAGTGGGTGTCTCAATAATTTCACCTCGTAGTCATCATCAGTTCTTATCTGAGCTAGCCAGTGTATTACCAACAGGCTGTACACCGCTCATAGTGACGGATGCGGGTTATCACAATACCTGGTTTAGAGAAGTGGCTTCTTATGGCTGGTATTGGTTGGGTAGGCTACGTGGCGAGGTCTGTTATCAGCTTAGTGACCAATGGGTACTCACCAAAACGCTTTATGCTTCAGCAAACAATAAAGCGCGCTATATAGGCGCAGTGCAAGTCGCGCGAAAGAAACCCATGCCCTGTCACTTATATGTATTTAAATCTAAGGATAAACAGTGAAAACAAGACAGCCACTTGAACATTTCAATAGCTGATGGGCATGACTGTCTATGTGATTTTGTCCCACGAGTTAGAGTGGGTGTCTCAATAATTATCTCAATAATTTCTCTCAATAATTTCTATGAAACTGGATGTCCGGTTATCATCGACTGAAAACAACGACTGAAAACAAGACATCCACTTAAACATTTCAATAAATGAGTTAGAATGGGTGTCTATGTGATTTTTCCGGCTACCCGATTATACGTTTATATCACAACACTATTTATTTAATTCTTTAGCTATATTGGAAGGTGTCCACTGCACTTCAGTATAAGGTATATTCCTTAGCTGACTTGGCACTCCACCATTAGAATTAGGAAAGCGAGAAATTACAATTTTAAGTCCATTAGATATTGCAAGAACAACTTCTCTGTTAATCCAAGGACTATTGTGGTTATTATTCCCTATAACAAAAAAGGCAGAATCACAGCCAGACATAACGCTTTTAATTTCTTTATCTATAGCTGCATCCCCATATGCTGAAACATCATTTTCAACAAAAAAGAAATTACCTCTTACTGGACCTCCATGTGATTGTGTAAAACTTTTAATACTACGACTGATTTCTCGGTCATTAAAATTGTAAGAAACAAAGATTCTATTTGCCACTTTATACTCCTTTATTTAATTGAACAAACTATAAACTAAGAACATTTAATCATTAATTTGTGGATATTAATTTTATCCATTTTTCCTCGCAGACCATTGTGTATGCTCGCGTGAAAAAGCCGATTCGCTGCTCACTACGAAATTAGATAATTCTTTATCTGAAGCAACTGATTCCGCTTCACTTTTTATTAACACTATTTCATGTGCTGCGAGTGAATATGATGAGTTTAACTCATTGTGTTTTTTAGCTTGAAGCCAAGTTAAAACAGCACTTTCTCCTGTTGCAACTACCTCGATGGGCAATGACAGTGATGGTTCTGTGATACGCCATAACAGAAGTGCTATTGCAATTGCGTGTAATACAACAGAAACAATGAACCAATGCTTAGCTCTGCGTTTATTAAAAAGAGATTTTTTTGAATACCAATCAGCTTGGTTTTTTACTCTTTCATTTTTATAAATACTCAACCGTTGTTCTAAAGATAAATTTCGGATGTTGAACATCTGAGTTGAAATGGCATTCCCATTAGTTTTTTCTGACTGTAAATGTGCTGATAAAGACCTATTTTGATCAAGAATTGCTTTCAAGTCAGATAAGAACTCTTTTCTGGTTTGCTCATCCGGTACATTTTGATCATAAGGCTCAGCTTTCATGACCCAGCGCCATGTTCTTGTTTTGACCGATTCAGCGACAGCTCTCCCGTTATACCAAGTATCTTCAGGTTTTTGGACTTTAAGCCAAATTAATATGCATAATGTAATTAGGAATAGTGAAGCAGATGCTAAAGCCCCAATTAAATCTGCCGGATAATAAAATGAAATTAAGGCTGCGATCACAAGTAAAAACAGGTAACTTTTAAGCGCAAAATAATAATTTGACTGTGCTGTTAAAGATGCTTGATCTGCCGATTGGTATCACGCAGGAAAATCATCTTCGTTTAGGTTGTTTTCAGACACTATCAATATCCTAGATTCTTATAGATATGTTCAAGGTAATGATAATTGTCATTATCATTAGGCATACTGTAATTTTCAATTGCATAAGCAACTATCTTAGGGGAGAAAGGTACAAAAATGGCACCAATATCTCGAATGATTGGTGGGCAAGTATCCCTGACCATATTACGTGAGCCATCTAAATTGACACCGATGATTGTGCAACCTTTTTCAATTGCAACTTCGGCTTCCCAGCGCACATATTTATGTCTACTTTTAGTATCGTTCCCAATAAGCATTACATATTTTCCAGCCATATGAATACGTTCACGGCATTTACTTTTTATGTACGCTTCATTTTGTGAATTTAATGCACTACTAAGTTGACAGTCAGCAAAGTTAAAATCAATATTATTATTTGCTTTCCATGCTTGCATTAGCCTGTAGTTATGAATATCTGTGCTACTAAACCCGACAAACGCTCTTGCTAACCCCATCGAATTCTCCATCAGTTAATTGATTAGTTGCCTAAAACGCATAACAGTATATTAATATGCAAATTCCCATCTTTCACGCATGCGAAGTTACCACCTATCACGCACCACAGAAATTCACATAGCCTTTAATATTTAGATTTATCAACAGCATACCAGTCAATCACCATTTTGACCATGCGTGAAAGATGGGATCCCACCAAACTGTATACTTACAGTGGAAATAAAAACAAGCAGTCACTTAAGCATTTTACTAGCGAATGGGAATGGCTGACTATGTGATTGTCACGAGACTTTATGAACAGCTAGCATTCTTTAACTCGCTTGCAAAGAACACGGAGACTTCCTTTAAGATGCCGCTTTTATTGTGTGCGTTTAGGCCCTTGCTAAAGCCTAGCGACTTCACCCTGAAGATCTTGCTCCTGTAAACTATGTTTCGATGGTTTCGCGTAAATACGCATCCAGTGATACAGCGCCTTAGTGCTAACACCTCAACGTTCTGCCACTTGTGCGATGGCATAACCCTGAACAACAATTGAATGAACAGCTTCTTGCTTGAATTCCTGTCGAGTCGCACGTGCCTTTAGCCATAAATGTTAATTCTTATGCTTTAGTTACATTTTTAGCATAAAAAGTGTCGGGGTCTCTCAGGCCTTGCCACTCATGTTGAAGTAACTAAGCGAAACCACTAAAAACAAAGCAAACAATTAACACCCTAAACACAGTGCAAACAATTTACTTCACATTTCGGTAAAGTTTTTGTCACACAACTTTTCTATGTTACTCCGCACTCGTATGGATTAAACCAGCGTAAAACAACGACTCAGGAGAGAGAAATGAGCAAGGAAATATTTAACCCGACTCGCTTTAACAAAAGTGATAATCCAGATTTTGACCAAGTATTAGAAGCCCACTTAGCGCGTCGTAGCGTACTAAAGGGCGGTCTGGGTTTGGGGGCAATGGCCACTTTCGGCGCCTTTGGGTTAGCGGGTTGTAACTCCAGCAGCAGTAATACGGCTGCACCCGCAGTGTCTACAGCCAAATTAGGCTTTAACTCTATTGCGGGTTCCAAAACCGATGCCGTGAGTGTGCCAGAAGGCTATAGCGCACAAGTGCTAGCGCCATGGGGCCAACCGCTTACCGACCAAGCTTCGGCTTGGCAAGCTGACGGCAGCAACAATGCCGTAGATCAAGAGAATGCCATGGGCATGCACCACGACGGCTTGCACTTCTTCCCCTTAAATGACTCTGGTAGCGACGGCCTGTTATGTGTTAACCACGAATACATCGACCAAAACGCTCTGCATCCCAATGGCAGCGATGCCGATGCTAACGGTGTTCGTAGCAGTGTTGATCAAGTGCGCAAAGAAATTAATGCCCACGGCGTTGCGGTAGTACGAATTCAGCAGCAAGATAACGGCCAATGGATGGTGGTAGATAATGATCCACTTAACCGCCGTTATACCGGCGCCACCACCATGGATATTTCAGGCCCACTTGCTTACTCGGATAAATTGGCAACGCCGTTTTCACCCGATGGCAGCCAAGCGCGTGGCACTTTAAACAACTGCGGTAATGGTTATACTCCTTGGGGCACTTACCTTACCTGTGAAGAAAACTGGCCGGGCTACTTCATCAACACCGGCACCACCAGCGCCGACCAAGAGCGCATTGGCATTACCACTGCAGGCACCGGTCGTTATGGCTGGGAAACCCTTGCGGGTAATGCAGCAGAGCGAGTCGATGAATTCTCTCGTTTTAACATCACACCAAGTGGTAACAGCGCCATGGATGACTACCGCAACGAAGCCAACGGCCACGGTTTCATTGTGGAAATTGACCCCTACACCGCAAACTCACGCGCAGTAAAACGTACGGCCTTAGGTCGTTTCCGCCACGAAGGCTGCACCTTTGGTCAGCTAAAAGCAGGCCAACCAATCAGCTTCTATTCTGGCCACGATTCGCGCTTCGAGTATATGTATAAGTTTGTTTCAGCCGCAGCCTGGGATCCAAGCGATGCGAACGCGAGCGACCGCTTAGCCATGGGTAACAAATACATGGACGAAGGAACGCTATATGTGGCTAAGTTTGACGCAGAGGGCGTCGGTAGCTGGCTGCCATTAAGTATGGATGGCGCAACCAAAGACGGTGCAAGCCTAAGCGATCATTTCAACAGCTTAGAAGACATTATCCTCAATACCGCGGGAGCCGCCGATTTAGTGGGTGCCACCCCAATGGACCGTCCAGAATGGTGTGCCGTTGACCCGATCACTGGCGCGGTTTATCTTTCACTCACCAACAACACCCGTCGTAACGAAACCACTGGCACCAACCCTGCTAATCCACGCCTAAACAACAAGTTTGGCCATGTGATCCGTTGGGACGAAGGTGAAACGGTGAGCGAATTTACATGGGATATTTTCGTGTTTGGCTCAGACGCCAACGGCGATGCGGCAACTAACTTGTCTGGTTTGAATGAGTTTAACCAATTTGCTAGCCCAGATGGTTTGAACTTCGATGAGCGAGGCATACTGTGGATCCAAACCGACAACGGTGCCAGTGAAGTCACTAACTATACTAACGACCAAATGTTAGCGGTAGTGCCTTCTAAGCTCACTGACAATGAAGGTAATCTGGATACCATTAACGCCGACAACCAAGGCGAATTACGTCGCTTCTTTGTTGGACCCAACGGCTGTGAAGTCACGGGTTTCACCATCACCCCCGACAACACCACCATGTTTGTTTCGATTCAACATCCAGGTAACTGGCCATACAGTAACAATGCTGCCGAAGCCACGCCGACCGGAGTAAACGTTCGCCCTCGCGCGGCTCTGGTTGCCATTCGCAAAAACGATGGCAGCCCACTAGGGGTTTAATCAGCCCATTTAGCGTCACTAGGCAGGCCTTATGGCCTGCCTATTTTAAACAACTCAAACCTTAAGGAAATAACATGGCAGGAATTAGTATTTGGCAGCTAGCCATCATCGCGGTAATCGTCGTATTGCTATTTGGCACCAAGCGCCTACGCGGACTAGGCGGCGACCTAGGCTCCACCATCAAAGGCTTTAAGCAAGCGATGGCTGAAGATAAAGACCAAGATTTGCTTAGCCAAACCAAGCAGACCACCGCAGAAAGCGCAGAGCTTAAACAACAGCAAGGTAGCTAAAAGTGTTTGATATCGGCTTTTGGGAACTTAGCCTTATTGCCGTTGTGAGCCTGGTAATCATTGGCCCGCAGCGCCTACCCGACACCCTGCGCAATGTGTTTTCAGGCTGGCGACGCGTCAAACAGATGATGAGTCAGCTGGGCGCAACACTAGAGTCTGAATTGGGTTTAGAAGAACTGAATCAGGGGATAAAGCAAGCGCAACAGCCGCTAGCCAGCCCCAAAGTGCGGCCTCGAAAAAGTCCAGCGAGCGAGAGCCAACCAAATCAAGCCCCCCCATCTTCTAATACTGCTATCAAGGAGCAGGCATGAGTCTCAACCGCGCCTTAGTGCAACACCTGGTAGAACTACGCAAGCGCCTATTGCTGGCGCTAGCATCGGTAATATTCTGCTTTGTGAGTTTAGTGTACTTTGCAAACCACATTTATCAGCTACTCGCCAGCCCCTTAATGCGCTACTTACCAGCAGGCACCAGTATGATCGCCACCGATGTGGCGACTCCTTTCTTTACCCCCATCAAGCTCACTTTGTTCTGCGCCGTCGCGTTGTCGGTACCGATGATCTTGTATCAACTTTGGCAATTTATTGCTCCAGGCTTAAAACGACAAGAGCGCAACTTGTTTGCCCCCATGTTGCTATCGGGATCCTTGTTATTTTACCTAGGCATCAGCTTTGCCTACATGGTCGTGCTGCCAGCAGCCTTTAGCTTCTTCACCGCCACTACGCCGCAAGGCGTTACTATGGCGACTGACATCAGTAGCTACCTCGACTTCGTACTGGCGCTGTTCATGGCCTTTGGGCTGGCCTTTGAAATTCCCATCCTCGTATTTCTGCTCTGTAAACTGAGGATCTGCGAAGTCAGCGACTTAACTAAAGCAAGACCACATGTGGTGGTAGCCAGCTTCGTATTGGGCATGCTACTCACTCCACCCGATATTATCTCGCAAACCTTGCTCGCAATACCGATGTGTTTGTTATTTGAACTAGGCATACTGGCTAGCCGCTGCTGGATTAGCACAACGCCAGAGCACACGGCTAAACTAAGCATATAAGCGCTTAAACGCAGCCGGCAAGGGACATTCAAGTCAACACTAGGGCATGTTGCTCTTTCGTGAGTATTTTTTGAGCGACATGATAAGAAGTTATAATTTCTTTCGCCAAAAACAAACCACCGCTCCAAATCATGCCAAGCGGTGAACAAAACGAACCAAAAGACAGCAGATATTAAAATAGCAGTTTTAATTCATGTTGTTATGGTAAAAATCCACGATGTGCAAGCGGATAGCTACAGTGATTAGGGAGAAGCTTAAATACCGACTCCGAGAGAATGATATGAGGTTATCAATGTATAGCCAACATCAAACCAGCGTTTAGCTGCACCCATCCCTTTAATCCGTTGTGATTATGCTGGCGCTTATAATGTCGCAGTGATTGCCCTGCCCCTACTACGCTAGCAAAGTGATATTCTAAGCCCGTACTCAAAGCTAACCAGCTTTCTTCATCAATTTGTAAGCGTTGCAGAATAGGCGTTTGCGCATCATCAATATAACCGCGTTTATCTTTTCTGATGACTCGACCTGTAAGCGCCACCAATTGCAGGTAATCTTGTAGTTCAAAGGGTAGGCCTTTAGGCATGGTTTCATTAGGGTGACCCGCAAAGGGCATCAGAACTTTGGACTATTGGCCTTGCTTGGCTTGCCGAATACGCCATTTGATACTGGTGTGGGCTGAGGTTTCTGGCGTTGCGGCGATACTTGAGCGGATTGGATTTAAGTCGACATAAGCCATGCAAGCCGCAAGCGCTGTTTCATCGAGTAGCGCTTGGGATTTAAAGCGGCCTTCCCAAAAACGTCCCGTACATTTATCTTCCTTATTTACTTCTCGAGCAATATGTTCATTTAAATAGCGCATAAACCAGCTCAAGTCATAGAATCGAGCGCGATAGACTTCTGCAATGGTGTGAACGGCTTGCAGTTGCACTTCATCGAGCTTTGAGCGTAAGTCTGGATTAAGGGACATCTGAGCCAGTAAGGTGCCTTTATGCAAACGATGCCAGCGCTCTAGCACCTTATCTATCAACCACGCTTCGGCTTCGGCTTGAGCCTTATCAATATGCAACACCACATGGCTGTGATTGCTCATGACTGCATAACACAAACAACAATGGCAAACACCGCTGCGAGCTTAAGCAAATAATCTTCGACCCACTGGCGGCGGTGCTCTTAGCTTTTGCCGATTTGCTAGTCTTCGCCACACAAAAACGCCCGTCGAACACAACGCGAAACACAATGATAGTAAGGTGTATCCGATAAGCTTACTTGCGAGCGTCTTGGCCGAGACATAATGATAATTCCCCAAATAAATGGCTATTGATAGTTTAAACTATTGCAAGCGTTTTGTTAGTTGGGTGGGTGTCCTGTTTGATGCTGGGTGTCTTGTTTGATGCTGTGTTTGATGTTGGCCAGTTTTCTAGTGGCATTTGAAGTCGGTTAAGAATGTTTTCAGTACTAGCAAATTAGAATGGGTGTCTCAATAATTCCTTAGAATTCTCAACTAAAAGTGTCCAGTTTGGGTTGACCAGTACAGTGGGTCTTGTTTGATGCTGTGTTTGATGTTAGCCAGCTTTCTAGTGGCATTTGAAGTCGGTTAAGAATGTTTTCAGTACTAGCAAATTAGAATGGGTGTATCAATAATTCCTTGAACTTGCCATAATCTCACCAACTATATCAAGCTTCCAATCTTGATTGACATAAGACCAATAGATCACTGCTGGAATTACTCCAAGCACCGAAGAAACAAACCCACCAGCCACCCAAAATAGAGTCAATTTCGTCTTTGAATATACCATTTCTCTCTCAGGCTACTGACACATAACGCCGTTTTAAGCGGCAAATTGCAGTTGGCTAAAATAAGTGAGGCACGAACAAAAAGCCAACTGTAATTTGTCAGACTTGAAAACCCTTGTTGAACGAAGCCGCTCTGCGGCAGAGTGCATAGCACCTGATATCTCATACTCAATGTGACACGGCCAATCGGTCGTGATGAACCGGAGTATGCAGCATGAACCCTACCCAACAACATCGTTATCATGTTTTATATAAACAACACCTTACCAATTTAACCTTACAAGGGAAACGACCAGCCACCATTGATGCGTACTCGCGTGCGGTACGTCGGATTTCTGCCCACTTTGACCGCTCCCCCGATACCTTAAGCACCGCTGATTTAAAGGCCTATTTTGCTCAACTGATTCGCAGCCATTCTTGGAGCACCGTGAAGCTAGACCGCAATGGCTTGCAATTTTTTTATCGCTACACCCTCGAGAAACAATGGCAGTGGCTAAACATTGTGAAGCCTCCTCAAGTGAAGCGCTTACCCGATATCTTAAGCCCTGCGCAAGTCGGCTTAGTGATAAGCATGACGTCGCAACCGCGCTATCAAGTCTTCTTCTTGGTGTTGTATTCCATGGGGCTGCGATTGAGCGAGGGCTTACACTTAAGTATTCATGATATTGATAGTCAGGCCATGCAAATCCATGTGCGGGATGCTAAAGGCGGTAAAGACCGCTTCGTGCCCATGCCACATCGCACCCTTCAGGTTTTACGTCACCATTGGCAAAGCCATCGCCATGCTCGTCTGCTGTTTCCACGCCAAGGTAAACAGGTGGATGTGCCTATGGATAAAGGCGGCGTACAAAAAGCCTTGAAGCGGGTATTGCGCGATTGCGGTATTCATAAACCCATTAGCCCGCATTCGCTGCGCCATTGTTATGCCACCCATCTGCTTGAACAAGGCTTGGATTTACGCTCCTTGCAACACTTACTGGGACACGCCAGTTTAAATACCACTGCACGTTATACCCAGTTGACCCAAGTGAAGCAACTAGATGCCGTAAAGGCAGTGAATAAACTCACTGACTCTCTCACACTCATGTGGCCGTAACCATGAGCACCTTTATTGATTTACTTCACCAACATGAGGCCGAGCTTGCACCGCTTTTAAGGGCGGATGCTAAACGGGCAATGTATGCCATGCTGCGTTGTAAAACTGAGCAACAAGGTCACAGCCTTTGGCAGTGTGAACATTGCCCGCATCAAGACCAATTGACGCTGTCTTGCGGCCATAGGCATTGCCCGCAGTGCCAACACCATTGCACCACTGGCTGGTTAACTCGCCAACAACACAAGCTGCTACCCACGACTTACTTTATGGTGACCTTCACCCTGCCTCATGAGCTAAGGGCTTTAGCCCGCGTGCAGCCTAAAGCCTTATACCAAATCATGTTCAAGGTGGTATCAAGCCTGTTAAAGGACTTTGCCAAACGCCAGAACCAGGGGGAATTAGGGTTTACCGCCGTACTGCATACCCATAGCCGCCAGCGTAACCTGCATCCCCACTTACATGTATTGGTGGCCGGTGGGCGCTATCACCGTGCGAAGCAGCAGTGGCATCACTGCAACAAGAAGTACTTGTTTAACGCCTTTGCGCTGGCCAAGGTATGGCGAGGGAGAATGCTAGATGCGCTCAATCAACACCCAAACATCAAGTTGCCCCCGCATATCCCCACCAAATGGGTGGTCGATTGTCGCAACGTAGGTTTTGGGCTGCCCGCGCTACAGTACTTATCTCGCTACTTGTATCGCGGGATCTTATCCGATAACGACATCATCAGTACCAATAACGACCAAGTGAGTTTTAGGTATCTAGATAGCCAAAGCCACACCACCAAAATCCGCACCTTACCTACCTTAAGGTTCTTAAGGCTTATCTTGGCGCATGTATTGCCCAAGGGATTACAGCGGGTGAGAGATTATGGTTTTTTACGGGGCAACGCCAAACACATATTGCGGCGCATTCAGTTACTCCTGCGAGTGCCGCAACGCGTGAACCTCGCCGCGCTCCAAACCGACAACCACAGCGCGACCCGGCCATGCCCTTGCTGCCAGCACCCCATGCACTGCACAGGCGTGAGTCGAACGAGCTAGCCGAAAGGCGAACAGGATAAGGAGAATGGCAGGGCTTAACATGAGGATGAATACATACAAAAAATAACAGCTTAGCACCATGTATGACAGGTAAAGGCTTAACGCCATTCACCCAGTCTTAGCCAAACTCGCCTTGTAAAAAGTAACAAGGCCTTGGCCCCGCCAACATCAATACCGTTATTTACTATAGAAGGGAGCATCGGGCTTGTTCAACACCCGAATAAGGTGGCGGCTACGCGACACCTATTCTTATTGTATGGATAATTATTAAGAAATATGAGTAAAGTGAGACTCAGGCTTAAGCAGCAACTTAAGCTTCTATTTAATAGCTCGATATTCTTAAGGCTCCTTTCAAAGGCCGATAACAAACGTGAGCATTAAGTGGAACTCCAAGCACCACACTCGAATAGTCTACAGGGTCTAGAACCCGTATTACGCAATATAGAGTCAGCTTATTATGAATACAGTAACAAATAAATGTATTAACGTCGGTGTCGATACAGGTAAAGAACAACTTGATGTTTATATTAGACCCCTCGACATTTTCTTCACTGTCTCCAACGATGATAAAGGTATCAAGCAAGCCATAAAAATCATTCAAAAACACACGCCATTACGAGTCGTGATTGAAGCTACAGGTCGATTAGAAATGCCTTTTATTATAGCTTGTCACAATGCCAAACTACCGTATGTAATAGCCAACCCTGTTCATGTAAGACGTTTTGCAGGCGCTATCGGGCAGAGGGCTAAAACAGACAAACTTGACGCAAAACTTATCGCGCACTACGCCGAAGCTATAAAGCCCAATTTAACGACACTAAAGCCAGATTCTATGCGACTCATGGCAGATTTAGTCATCCGAAGAAACCAGCTTCTTTCGATGCAAACAATGGAAAAAAATCGCATGAAAATTATGCCCTCGCAACTCATTCTGACGATTAAACCTATTTTAACTGCGTTTAAAAATCAGATAGAGAAAATTGAAAGCAAGATTATCAAGCTAATTGAAAGTAACCCTGAGTATCAAGCCAAGAATGAGATATTACAAAGCATGCCAGGAATAGGGAAAATTGCAGCGGCGTCTATCATTAGTAACCTTCCAGAGTTAGGGTTAATAACCAATAAACAAGCCTCATCTCTCGTCGGAGTGGCCCCAATGAACCGAGAAAGTGGCCGCTATAAAGGGCTCAGAAAAATTCAAGGGGGACGAGCTCAAGTAAGAACCGTTTTATACATGGCCATGATGTCAGCCATCCAATGTAACCCCATTTTTAAGAGCACATATCAGAGGCTTTTAGCTGAAGGGAAACCTAAAAAAGTAGCCATCATTGCATGCGTAAGAAAGATGGTAACCATCCTAAACTCAATGCTACGAGATGGCGCCTTATGGGATGCAAAAATAATTTAATCTAACTTATTGACACCATAGTCGTTTGTTAGGCATTTTTGCCAATAGCCATTAAAACAGGCATGTTACCTTTGGAGCTACTCATTATAAAAGGACTATTAACTCTAGTATTTACAAAGCCATTTGCTATAAATGCTTGTTTAACCCTTTTCTCTGACAACCCCATACCCGATGAGTCATCATTAGAAAGCCAATCCCATTGTACAAAAAATCCACCTTCTTTTATTAGGGATTTTAATAAACTCAAAGTTGCTTCATAGTCAGGTAGAAAACCGCAAACAGAGGACGCCACTATTAGATCAAATTTGTTTTCTAACTCAGGAAGGTTTTGAACTAACTCTTTTGATAAATAATCAGATATAGACGACACATTGTTCAGCGACTTTTTATCCAAATGCTTTATCATTTCTGAAGATGGATCTATCGCAACAATACTTTTAGCGGTTGGACTCATTAGCTGAGTTAATGCACCTGTACCACAGCCAAAATCAAGGACGGTTAAACCATTAATATTGATGTTATCTGAAAGTTCTGAAAATGCATTTTTAGCATACTCTTCAACTGTTGGATCAACATCCCAGTTCTCAGCATACTCGTCCCACTCATTACTCAAAATACTCTCCAAAAACTCATAGTTTACCTAAATGCCTAACGCTAAGTAGGCCGCACGTGCGGTCTATCCCATTCAATGAGCGCGCGTCCTATCACAAAAAATATGATCTTCATCACGTTCGCGCATCACTTTATGATTTGATATTAACCCATTGTCTACCTTAGTTTTTTACTCGGAATCAATCAATCGTCGATCCATTTCTATCATTGATTACTTTGACAAATGACGCAAACGAAACCACAAATACTGTGCACATACAGCCAAAAAGTGCGCATCATGTCAAACACACCATTGCGACTCCAGCTGCGATTTAGAAATACAATTTATCAGCACCATTACAGTATTCGCACCGAGCAAACCTATTGGCATTGGATAAAACGTTTTTTGTATTTTTATCACAAGCAGCACCCAGCAAAGCTCGGAGCTGCTGATATTGAACGATTTCTAACTCATCTAGCGGTCGATAGGCAAGTCGCTCCGGCGGCTCGAAACATCACGTTTAATGCATTCATGATGCGCCGATAAACATTCAATGTTATACAGCGCAAGACTGTTGTTATCTCCGATGAATATTCATTGGTACTTAAAAACGCCTCTCCGTTCGTTTGGTTATCGCTTGGGAATCATTTCCGAGACAGTTTTAAGCGGCGAGCAATTCATTAACCATTCTCTGTGGCCAGTATGTATATCCGTCTGCTCTTGAACAAACGAAAATCCTTGCTGCAAATAAAACTGACAAGCGGGATGATTATTTTTATAAACAGTCAACATCAACTCATGACGCTTGCGTTTCGCATCACCGATCAGCGCCTTACCAATCCCTTGACCTTGCAACGATGGCTTTACAAAGAGAGCTGCCAGCGTATTGCCATGCAGTGCGTAAAAACCACCAACGCTTGATTGCTGCTGGTAAACATAAACTTCCGAATTCGGTAAATAAACATCCCGCATAGTTGCAAGTTGAGCGTGCCAAAAGGAAGATTCAACAAAATCATGGGCGATGCGCGAAGCATCAAGCCAAATATTGAGAATTGAGTCCATATCATCAACTTGGAAAGATCGGATCATAAACTACTCCAATCGGTCAAAACGAGAGATGGCTTTTAGCAAACTTAAAACTAAACAACAGTTTCCCACGCAATGTTTTGTAATTGTTATGCCACACTAGTATTTCTATAGTAATGGCGGTAATAGCCGATTAAGTTGCTGGTGATGAATAGCACTTCCATTAATACTGCAGTTGGTGAACCGACCAGATAATTATGGGCCAGCCAAAAACAGGTGCCAACGATCATCAACTGCCTTAATCTTTGGTCATTGCTGTTGAACGCGGCGACCGTTTGAAAGACCGAGCCTAAGCAACTCAGCATACTAGCGACACCAGCATAAGTCAGCACCGTCGCCAATACAGAAGTGAAACAAAATAGATATTTAAGCTTAGCCGAGCTTGAAAAAATACTCACGAAGTATCGGATCGTAGCTATCCCCATGAGACTGGTGGCCGTCCACTGACCCAGCAGCGCAAAATGCAAAGAGATTAAAATCCCAGCACAAAACAAGCATGTCACTATTTTTGCTCTCTCCCGAAACTGAAACGACATAAAGTCGAAGCAAATAGCGACGGCAACGAATAATTGAGAGATTAGAAATAACGACATAAGGGCCTATTACATATTGATCATTATAGTGTAAATAACTGGGAGCTTATTCAGGCGAAACCGACCGGATTAAAGCTTTGCGACTAGATCCATTCTTGATCTGCATATGCCACTGTCATATCGCTTTCTAAGGCCCCGGTATGCGCGGTACTGGCAGGCTCTATCATCATGAAATGAGTGTCTGGCTCTGCACGAGGGCAATGCTCCACACCTTTTGGTACAACAAACATCTCCCCTACACCGAGCTCAATATCCTTATCTCTCAACTGAATCGTGAGATGGCCTTTAAAAACCATAAATAGCTCATCCTCGTGTTGATGTTGATGCCACACCAGTTCGCCACTACCTTTCGCAATTTTAACGAGTTGTCCGTTAGATTGAGCAATCACCTTAGGCGTCCACTCTTCGCTAAACAATTCAAATTTATGACTAATCGTAATCTTACTCATTTCATTCCTTCAGTTTTATTGGAAATAAAAACAGATAATAAGCAGCATATCTGAGCAAACATGGCCAAAATACATCATCGCTTAAATCATTAAAATGTCATGGAAAGCTTGGCTAGAAAGCACCTTCAATCATTACCGTTTGGGTTCGGGCAAAACCGGAGGCGTGCTATCCATATAAGTTAAGAAATTTTCCCATAGCTGATGCGTCCGCAGTTTGGTCAGCTTGGTTTTACAAGACAGTGCCATCACGCCTCGAATCGATCCCTCCCGCCACTGGGTATACACAGAATCACAGTGCGATTTATAGTATTTCCGCCAATCTTGCTGCGCCAATTTAATCGCGTCAAGCAATTCAGGATCATCCTCATTGTGCTTTAAACTGGTCGCAAGATAGCGTTGCATTTGCTGTTCGGCCAAATCTAATTCGATTCCAGCACAGTAATTAATGTCGAGCGTCGAATAGGCTTTTTCACAATCTATGGTTTGTTCTGTTGCGGAAACTAAAAACACAAAACATAAGCCAAGCAAACACCAATAGCGATTCATCATCTTCCTTTTCACCAATTTCGAATTAAAAATTAGTTTAACAGTAAGTCGATTTAAACACTCACCTTTGATGGATGGCTGAAGCTTTAATCAGTTATTGATGGGCCATCAAGCGTTTATTTTCGCAGCGCCCTTTAAGGCAGCGCTACGTCACTGAACCCGATAGCGCGAGGGATGCTGAAGATGCCGAATTCATCAGAAACCTTCGGCAATTCAGGCACGAGAGATTGAAACACTTCTAATTTAAATGGTCGGGATAAAGAGGTAAATAATACGCCCGGTCATACAAGGCAAGTCGCGCGTTGATGCATCATGATTCATCATTCTCTCGCATACATCACTGAGCTCAGCCTTTAATAAATCAAGCTAAATTGCTTACGATAACCTTTGGGGCTGATCCCATTTAGTTTTTTAAACACTCGAGAAAAATACAGAGGATCGTTATAACCCACCTGTAAGCTAATCCGGCTAATACTCACGTTATTGGTGATCAACAACTGCTTGGCACGGCTAATTCGTTGATCGTCTCGCCATTGAGTAATGGTCATGCCCAGTTCATCACGGAATAAGTGACCCAGACGAGAGCTCGATAAACAGACTGTTTCAGCGATCTCTTGGTATTGAAAGTCTCGCGTTAAATTGCGAGTCATAAAATTAATGGCGGTTTCGATACGTGGATCTAAAGCCTTGCTACGTACATCCGGTTGCATCTGTTTACAGCGCAGTAACAACTGCTCTAATAAATTCAAGGACAACTCTACATCGAAGGGATCGCCAGTTTTCGAATGACGTTCCACATCTTGAAATAGATGTTCTAGTTCAACTTGCTGTTCCACTCCCGGCTTGGGTGAGAAATAAACACCATTTTTGATTTGTGCCCACTGTAGCCAGTCTTGCCAAAAAGCACGCGGACGAAAATAGACCCAGCGATGTTTCCAAGTATCACTGTCAGCCTGTCGACGATAATAATGGGGTACTCCCGGTGGGAATAACAACAGATCGCCAGCACTTACATCAAATTGCTTATCCCCTTGAAAAACTGAACCTTGCCCTTCGCAGGTATAGTTGATGATAAATCCCTTCATCCCTTGAGGACGATCGATACAAAAATCTAAATCTTCACCTTTTGTAATTGGGGTTAAACCAGCGACTAAATGCGCATCAAAATTATAACCCGGCTTAAGAGGATCGTTTTGCATATGCTTTAAATAGGTTTTATTTGAAACAATTGTCGAAATCATAGCATTAGATTCTCAGTAGTTTGTGTTTGTTGGATCGCAGATATGAACAAGGGTTGCTTAGCAACCCTTGTTCGCGGGTGATTAACCCAAAGAGTTCAAACGATAATGCAGATTGTTATGGCGTAACTCCATTTGTAAGGAACGGACATCGGTCGAGTTGTCAATAATAATCAGTTCAATATCATGCACTTGTGCATAATCGATCACCGTTTCCATGCTCAGGGCTTGAGTATATACCGAGTGGTGAGCCCCACCCGCATGGATCCAACTCGCAGCGGCAACCGGTAAATTTGGTTGTGGCTGCCATAGCGCATGCGCAACCGGTAAGTTGGGCATGTCTTCGGGCAAATCAACCGTATCCACCGCATTAGCGATTAAACGGAAGCGATCCCCTAAATCAATTAACGACAAGTTAATTGCTGGTCCAGCCTTCGCCGAGAATTTAAGCCGCGGAATATCACACTTACAGCCAATGGTATGGCGAGCAATAATTAGTTCGGGTTTATTTTCACTAATACTTGGACAAACCTCTAACATATGCGCCCCGAGCACCTGATCAACCGCACCGAAGTCGTAGGTATAATCTTCCATAAAGGAGGTACCACCCGCTTCACCTTCAGTCATTGCCTTCACAATGCGAACCAAAGCTGCGGTTTTCCAATCACCTTCACCGCCATAACCATAACCTTTGGCCATCAAACGTTGGGTAGCGAGGCCTGGCAAGTTAGTCAAACCATGCAGATCTTCAAAGCAGTTGGTGAAGGCCATACAACCATGGTCGCTTAGGAAACGCTCCATACCAATTTCTAAACGGGCTTCGTTCACCAGTAACTGGTAACTTTCTGGATCACTCAATAAAGCTTGATCCACTACGTATGAAGCACAATATTCATCGATGAGGCTGGCACAATCATCGTCTGACACCTTGTCGACATAAACTTTAAGGTCACCGACCCCATAGGCATTGACTTCGTAGCCAAATTTAATTTGTGCCGACACCTTATTTCCATCCGTCACCGCCACCTGACGCATATTGTCACCAAAGCGCGCCACTTTTAGGCTTTCGGATTCATACACACCACGAGTTGCACGGGCCCATTGATCGACTTCTTCCAATACCCGAGGTTCTTGCCAATGCCCAACCACCACTTTACGTGGAACATTCATTCTGGTCACAACAAAGCCAAACTCTCGGCCGCCGTGAGCGCTTTGGTTAGTATTCATAAAGTTCATATCAATACTTTGCCAAGGCAGATTCGCATTAAATTGGGTATGTAAATGCAGCATCGGCTTATTGAGCTGACCTAAACCAGCTATCCACATCTTGGCGGGAGAAAAAGTATGCATCCATAACATGATCCCAGCACAGCTTTCATCGCTATTCGCGCGACGCATCAGTCGACTGATTTCTGCGGCATCGGTGACCACCCCTTGGTCTACAATATTCAGCGAAATCTCTCCGCTGTCATTTAAACCCTGAACAAGCTGATTGCTGTCATTGGCCACTTCTTCGAGCACTTTAGGCCCATACAAGTGTTGCGAACCAGTTACAAACCACAGTGATAGAGTTGAATTAGTCATATAAAAATTTCCTTAATTAACGCGAACCTTTTTGACCGTAATAGGCATTTTTACCGTGCTTACGTAAATAGTGTTTATCAAGCAGCCCCTGATTAAGTGAGCCGACCTGCGGATTCAGTTGACGGGTGTACAGCGCCATTTTTGCTACTTCTTCTAAAACCACTGCGTTATGTACAGCATTCTCGGGACTGGTTCCCCAACTAAACGGACCATGTTCGCTCACCACGATACCGGGCATAGCAAGTGGCGGAGTATCGGCCAGCGTTTCGATAATCACTAAACCGGTATTGGCTTCATAATCGACGTCAATCTCAGACTGAGTGAGTGGCCGAGTACATGGGATATCGCCATAGAAATAGTCAGCATGAGTGGTTCCAAGTGCAGGGATAGCTAAACCCGCTTGTGCCCAGGCACAAGCAAAGGGGGAATGGGTATGTACGATGCCTGCGATCTCTGGGTATTGCTGATACAGAGCCAGATGAGTGGCGGTATCAGAGGAAGGTCGAAGCTCTCCTTCTACGACTTCACCAGCCAAATTGACCACCGCCATATTCTCGGGGCTCAGCTGTTCATAGGCCACGCCACTGGGCTTAATCACCACTAAACCGCGCTGACGGTCGATACCGGAAACATTTCCCCAAGTAAAAGTCACCAACTTGTGCGTTTGCAGCGCCATATTGGCTAAATACACCTGCTCCCGAAGCTGGGCCAGCGTCACCGCGGTATTATCTCGATCAGCCATCAATTTTTCTCCCCTTGCTGAGCGACCAAGTTTTCGACACTCTCACCAAGCTGACGATATTGCAGATGTCGCTGTTGATAGAAAGCTACCCGCTCAGGATTAGGTTGATAGGTTAAATGAACCGCACTAGCCATTGCTTGCTGAGCACTCGCGGTATTGGCATATAGTCCAGCAGCCACCGCCGCAAAAATACCAGCTCCAAGAGCGCAACATTGTTCGCTGTCCATGACCAACAGCTCGCAATTCATCACATCCGCACAAGTTTGCATGACTAAAGGCGATTTTTTGGCAATACCACCAATCGCAATCACCCGCTTCACTTCCACTTGTTGATTCACAAAACAGTCCATGATCGCCTTGGCACCGTGCGCCGTCGCTTCGACCAAGCTATTAAAGATCATTGGCGCACTAGAGCCCAAGTTCAGCCCAGCCACCGTGCCCGTGAGGCGCTGATTAGCGAAGGGTGTCCGACGACCGTTATGCCAATCCATTGCGACCGGATCGGCTAAGCTTTGTGCCTGACAATGTTCGCTAAGCAACGGAATTAAACTTTGTTCAAGCTGTTTGAGGGCTGCCGCCGCTTCGGAACTTTGGCCGGCAATTTGCTGCAGCGGCCACAATAGCACTCGCTTATACCAGGCATATAAATCACCAAAAGCCGATTGACCGGCTTCTAAGGCCACCAACTCTGGCATCGCGCTGCCTAATACCTGACCACAGATCCCTTCAATAGTACGCTCGCCCAGCTCGGCCGGATCGACCATCAAAATATCGCAGGTTGAAGTCCCCATCACTTTCACTAAGTCATGAGCGCCCGCGCCAGCCCCGACCGCGCCCATGTGACAGTCAAATTCACCAACGGCTACCGCAATACCTGCCGGTAAACCGAGTTTATCGGCCCACTGTTCGCTCAAATAACCCGCCACTTGATCGGCGGTGAACACCTGTTGATACATGCGTTCACGCATCCCATCTAAGCTCGGAGAAATAGCACTTAAAAACTGTTGATCAGGCAAGCCGCCCCAAGACTCATGCCAAAGGGCTTTGTGCCCTCCAGCACAGATCCCCCTTTTGATACTATCTGGCGCCAAATTATCGGCCAGTAGCGCGGGAACCCAATCGGCAAGTTCCACCCATGCGTAAATTGATTTCGCCAGTTCGGGATCCTGCTCTGCAACCCAAGCGGCCTTCGCCCAAAACCATTCGCTGGAATAAACACCTCCCACATAACGGGTGTAATCTTCAAATTCTCCACCATGAGCAAGCTGATTAATTAACTCAGCTTTCGTTACACTGGTATGGTCTTTCCATAGAATGAACATTGCATTGGGGTTATCTTTATGTTCATCGAGTAATGCTAATACTCTCCCCTGCGCATCAATCGGTGCGGGAGTTGAGCCGGTGCTATCAACACCAATCCCAACAATATTACCTCGAACGTCTGCACTACAGCCGTCCAGCGCCTGCATAATGGCGGCGCTCATCGCATCGATATAGTCCTGAGGATGATGTCTAAATTGAGAAACTTCGGCCTTGGAATATAAACCTTTCATCCATCGAGGGTATTCACTAACACTGGTACCGACTTCTTGACCATCGTCGGTTCCAATAATTAGAGCCCGTACTGAATCTGATCCAAAATCGAGCCCGATCACATAACGCTGCTTATCCACCCGCCACTCTCCTGATAATTGCTACATTATCAATATAGTGGTCGTTGCTTGGTAAACCTGCCATAAACGATAACGCTATTGTCATGGATATTATCGTTACTTAGAAAATTATCAATCATGGGTCAAAATATTGAGAATCGCTATGAAAAGCCTTTCTTATAGCAAAAATCACGTTTTTTCACGGCAAATATGTACAAATTTGTCAATTCACATACTGGCAACATGTCAATAACAGCTAAATATATGGATAAGAACGCTGTCATGCCAAACTTGTCGTTTTGTTAGCGACTTATTTTTAAAAGATGATGAATACTTGTCCCAGTTAAACGAGAGACGCAATTAGCTCGACCCTTAACTTGGTGAAAGATTAGCTAAATATTTTACACGGAGCGAAAAAATGAAGCTTTATAAAACCCTCATAAGTGCAGCAATGGTGAGCCTGTTGGCGCTTGCGCCATCAATCGCTAGCGCAAAGAAAACCGTTGGTATTGCGATGCCAACCAAATCATCGGCCCGTTGGATCGGTGATGGTAATAATATGAAAGCATTATTTGAAAAAAGTGGATATAGAGTTGTATTGCAATATGCCGGTGATGATATTCCTAATCAATTGGCGCAAATAGAAAACATGGTAGTACGTGGTGTCGACGCGCTGGTGATTGCCTCTATCGATGGGACAACCCTATCGAAGGTACTAGAACAAGCCGCAGAAAGTGATATTCCAGTGGTAGCTTACGATCGCCTCATTAAAGGCTCACCTCACGTGAGTTACTACGCCACCTTTGATAACTTCCAAGTCGGCGTATTACAAGCACAAACCATCGAAAAAGCGCTCGATCTCGCGAACGGCGCTGGACCTTTTAATATTGAGTTATTTGGCGGTTCCCCCGATGATAACAATGCCTACTTCTTCTATAACGGCGCAATCTCTGTACTACAACCTTACCTTGATAGCGGTAAGTTAGTGATCCGTAGTGGTCAAACTGGCATGGAAAAAGTGTCAACCTTACGTTGGGATGGTGCAACCGCACAAGCACGGATGGATAACCTACTCAGTGCCTACTACACCGACGAACCTATTGATGCTGTGTTGTCTCCCTACGATGGCATCAGTATTGGGATCTTATCTTCATTGAAAGGGGTTGGTTACGGTAGTGGCGACTTAAAAATGCCTTATGTCACCGGACAAGACGCTGAACTGCAGTCAATTAAATCAATTATTGCCAACGAGCAGGGCTCTACTATTTTCAAAGATACCCGTGAACTTGCCAAGGTTACAGTTGGCATGGTTGAAGCGTTGTTAAGTGGCTCCGAGCCACAAATCAACGACACTAAAACCTATGACAATGGCTATAAAGTTGTCCCTTCCTTCCTACTCAAACCAGTTCCAGTAGATAAATCAAACTGGGAAGAAATACTTATTGGTAGTGGCTACTACAGTAAAGACCAGCTGTAGTGTCGATTTGAGACCTTTTGATCCATGGATCAAAAGGTCTCGCTTATTCGATCCTTGATTTTTCTGAGGGAACTATGAATACCATTTTAGAAATGCGCAATATCACCAAAACCTTCCCTGGTGTAAAAGCGCTAAACAACGTCAGCCTCAGTTTAGACAATGCTGAAATTCACGCACTAGTGGGCGAAAATGGCGCGGGTAAATCCACGTTGATGAAAGTTCTCAGTGGCGTATATCCACATAGTAGTTTTGATGGTGAGATTGTTTATCGGGGCCAAAAACAACAATTTAATACCATTTCAGATAGTGAACACAAAGGCATCATCATCATTCACCAAGAGCTCGCCTTGGTTCCGATGTTATCGATTGCCGAAAATGTATTTTTAGGGAACGAAATCGAAGACAAAGGTGTCATCGATTGGCCACAAACCTTCCTTAAAACCCAAAAAGTCTTGGCCAAAGTTGGCTTAGGCAATGAAAATCCGCAGACAAAAATTCAGAATTTAGGCGTGGGCAAACAACAATTGGTTGAAATTGCCAAGGCACTTTCCAAAGACGTGGAAGTACTTATCTTAGACGAGCCAACCGCCAGCTTAAACGAAACCGATAGTGATGCCCTGCTCGAATTACTGTTAGAGTTTAAACGCCAAGGCATTGCTTCAATCCTGATTTCCCACAAATTGAATGAAGTGGCCAAAGTCGCCGACAAAATTACGGTGATCCGCGATGGCGGAGCGGTGAGCACCATGGATTGTCGCACCCAGCAGATCAGTGAAGATGACATTATTCGCGATATGGTTGGCCGCGAATTACAAGACCGTTATCCACACCGTAAAGCCACCATTAGTGAAGAAATTCTCAGCGTGAATAACTGGGAAGTTTATCACCCACTACACAGTGAACGGCGAATCATTCATAACATTGATTTTGCGGTAAAACGCGGACAGGTGGTTGGTATCGCTGGACTAATGGGAGCTGGTCGAACCGAATTAGCCCGCAGTATTTTTGGTCACTCTTATGGGCAAAAAATATCGGGCGAATTAAAATTACATGGCAAACCAGTCAAGCTCAATACCATAGAAAAAGCCATTGAAGCAGGTTTAGCCTACGTGACCGAAGACCGGAAGGACTATGGTCTGGTGTTAATCGACAGCATTTTGCACAATATTCCTTTGGCAAATTTGTCGGCTATCTCAAATCATACGGTCATTAATAACGCGCAAGAAACCATGCTTGGCAATGACTACAAGAATAAGATGAACATTCGCTGCTCATCACTCAGCCAGCATACCGATAACTTATCGGGTGGTAATCAGCAAAAAGTTGTGCTTGCCAAATGGTTGTTTGCCGATCCAGAAGTCCTAATCCTCGATGAACCCACTCGGGGCATCGATGTGGGCGCAAAATATGAAATATACACACTGATTAATCACCTCGCAGAGCAAGGAAAAGGCATCGTCATCATCTCTTCTGAAATGCCAGAGCTATTAGGCATGTGTGACCACATCTACGTGATGAATGAAGGGGAGTTCGTGGGTGAACTCACTGCCGAACAGGCATCTCAGGAAAAAATTATGCAATTGATCATTCAATCGGGGAGAGAATGAAATGAGTACCAAAGTTGTAAACAATGCTAAAGATAGCGACAACTCGGTGAGTGGATTTGGCGCTGTCACTCGTCATCTGAGAGAATATGGCATTTTATTAGCCCTGATTGTGATTATGGGATTCTTTCAGATTATTACCGAAGGCACCCTACTCAAACCGGTTAACCTTACCAACTTATTTTTACAAAACTCCTATATCATTATTATGGCCTTAGGCATGTTACTGGTGATTGTTGCAGGTCATATCGACTTATCGGTCGGTTCTGTCTGTGGCTTTGTCGGCGCGCTGGCTGCGGTGTTAATGGTTAACTTTGACTTTAACTGGTTTGTTACGGTAATCATTTGTTTAGCCGCAGGTTTCGTGATTGGAGCAATGCAGGGCTACTGGATCGCTTATCATAAGATCCCAGCGTTTATTGTGACTCTAGCGGGCATGTTAGTCTTTAAAGGTTTAACCATTGCGCTGCTACAAGGGCAATCGGTAGGGCCATTCCCTAGTGAATTTCAGGCTTTAAGTTCGGGGTTCATTGGCGATATCTTTGATATGCACAAATTTAACCTCACTTCTTTCATCTTAGGAATTATTTTAGTCTCAGCTTTTATCGGCTTTAACTTACGCAGTCGCCTCAAACAACAGCAGTTGATGCCCAGCGAAGAACCCACCAATATATTTTTACTCAGAATTGGTTTCATCTCCGCGGCGCTACTCTACTTGGTCTATTTATTGTCTACCTATAAAGGTATTCCCAATATTTTAATGGTAATGGCCCTGCTCATTTCACTGTATGTATTTATTACCAATAACACCACTATCGGACGACGCATCTATGCCATTGGTGGTAACGAAAAAGCGGCCTTGATGTCAGGAATTAATACCAAAAAAATCACCTTCTTAACTTTTGCCAATATGGGAATGTTAGCTGCGCTGGCAGGTTTGGTATTTGCGGCTCGACTTAATACGGCGACACCAAAAGCGGGTTTATCTTTCGAACTGGATGTGATTGCGGCGGTATTTATTGGTGGCGCCTCGGTACATGGCGGCGTTGGTAAAATCATGGGTGCGGTGATTGGTGCATTCATCATGGGCGTGATGAATAACGGTATGTCAATCATGGGCGTTGGCATCGACTGGCAACAAGTCATTAAAGGTTTGGTATTACTGGCTGCGGTTATTTTCGATGTTTACAGCAAAAAACGCAGTGCATAAATTTGAATGCTTAAGCCGAAGGACTTAAGCCTATAAAAAAGAGATTAAGTCCCGACTTAATCTCTTTTTTTATGACCGATACTGCTTAGTGAATGCCGAGGACAAATTAGCCAACAGCAAGCAACTAAGGCATCACAGGAACAAATCCCTCTCATAGCAAAATTCCAAGTCGGCACGCCACTATTTTTAGCCCTAAAGCTGAACGGCGACGACGAAGCGACTTGCTATCAAGCGCCCCTTAGTGAAACACCGATACTTGCTGCTGCAGTGCATCAGCCATAGATTGTAATTGCGTGGCACTGTCGGCGCTTTTCGCCGCGGTATTGCGGCCATCGGCATTTGCCTCACTGAGTTTGGCGGCATTGGCGGCAATCTCTTGAGACACCTGCGCCTGCTGTTCAGTCGTGGCGGCGATAGTCTCCGATTGACTGGCAATTAAACTGACTTGCTCAGTAATCTTGCTCAGAGCCTCACCGGTATTAGCGGCATGCTCGGTAAACAACTCACCCCGTTGTTGGCTCTCACTCATCATGCTCACCGCATTGCCAGTACTGGCTTGCAGTTTCCCAACAATGGCTTCCACTTCTTTCACCGAATCTTGGGTTCGTTTGGCTAAGGTTCGAACTTCATCGGCGACCACCGCAAAACCACGACCTTGTTCACCCGCCCTCGCTGCCTCAATTGCCGCGTTCAAGGCAAGTAAATTGGTTTGGTCTGCAATTTCGTTGATCATTCGTGTTACATCTTGAATATTACGGCTCTCTTCTCCCGCCAAAGCTATCGCATCAGAAGACTGCTTCAGCTGTTGATTCAGCAAGCCAATCTCTGAAATCATCTGCTCAACTAAATGAGAGCCATGTTGGCTACTGCTATCAGCTAAACGCACACTGCCGGCGATATCTTCGACTTGATGCGCCACCGAATTTGCCGATGCAGCCAGTTCTTCTATCGCCGCAGCGACCTGATCCACCTGAAGCTGCTGGCCATCGAGCTGTTGCAAACTATTTTCAGAATCGGTAAATACACTGCTCGCCTGCTGTTGCACACGATTACTCGTGTCTCGAATATGAGTAATCAATTGATTGAGCTCTCTGGCCATTTGGTGCACGCCTGCATTTAAGCGCTCAATCTCGTTATCGGCTTCGGCGTTACCCTCGCCCATCTGTAGGCTCATTTCGCCAGCACCCATGCGTTCAATATTTCCGGTTAAGCTGAGCAAGGGTTTAGTAAAGCGACGCACAAATAAACTGAGCGACACAAAACTCAAAATTGCAGCGAATACAGCAATCATGATCACAATATGCAGTAAATCGCGACTGGCTTCGGTGACTTCCTCCACCAAGGTTCCGCCTAATAGCTTCCAATTCCACCCAGGGACTTCGGCATAAACCAAATACTGTTCAGCAACCTTACCTTGATGCTCAGCAGTAAAGCTAATCACCCCTGAAGCTTGCTCAAAAATCTGTTTAAATAGTTTATGTCCTTGCGCATCGACCCGGTCGATGATCGAAGCTCCATCCTTAATATAGGGATGATAAAGATAGTTCCCTAAGGCCTCACTCGGGCTATTATCCACGACAATACTGTGTCCGGTTTTACCCCAATTAATTTGCGACAAATTAGCGAAAATACGCTGAGTCGGTTCTTCAATGGGGATCCCAATAAAGCTTAAACCCATGACTTTTCCTTGAGGTGTTTTCAAGGGATAGTAATAGGTCAAATAGTCATGACCAAACAATTTGACCTTGGCGTAATAATCTTGACCATTCATCAGACGTTGATAACCCGGATGTTGCTTGCCCAAGCGACTCCCAAGTACCCGTTGACCATCTTGGTTGGTTAATGAGGTGCTCACCCGAATAAAATCATCACCACTGGCAGAAAACAAAGTCGCGACCGCACCAGTATCCTGAGTAAAGCGATCTATTTGACTAAAATCCCCTAACAACGACTGGCCGTTAAGAACAATCTCATAGACCTTAAACTGTTGGTAATTAACCGACTGAGCCAATACTTGAAAGCCGTCGAGATAACCATTTCGAAAGGTTCGCTCCAACACTTTTGCTTGTTTTAAATAATCGTCAAACTCACCAGCGATATTCTCAGCTAAAGCTTCTACTTTAGATCGATGATCGTACATGGTTTGTTCAAACAAAGCTGCAGCGGCTTTTTCATAAACCAGAGAGCTAATCGCACCAAACGCAATCACGATCAATAAACCCACAAATAATTGCAGTTGTAAGCCAATTCGGCGATGGCCAAAACCGTTTAAAATGCAAAATGCTTGCATAAATTTGTAACCTAAAAAAATGTGAATGCGGATGCTACAAAAATGGAAAATTTAAGTAAACACGAGTCACCAATAAATTGCGTTTATTTTGCTATCGATCAATATCAGACAAAAATAAGTATAAGATACCGCACTTGTGAATTTATATTTTTAAAAAAGAATAGAAGGCAATAATTTAAACTAAATTATACGAAATATTTAAAATTAAAGGTTTAATGTAAATAAAACAGACAGTCATTAAACTAAACATCTAAGGAAAGCGCAGGCTTCATCTCAAAACACACTTAAGTTTCGGTCGGCGGCCACAGTGAAACATCCCTTGCTCGCACCAGCAGTAAGCATTTATTCAACTTCGTTATATTTGCAATAGACTGGCGAGGTAGACCCGTATGAAAAAAAACTGAGCGATTGCTTTTAATCCGAAGTACCAGTGAGTGTTTCGAATACCAATATGAAATACTCACAATCACCACAACGTGCCATGAATTGTCCTTAAGGCCGCCAAATTCCTGAAGAAATACAGCAATAGAGAGCTCCTGTTAACGATTCTCTATTGAGCGATATTTTGACAATGATGACGCAGCTTGTCAGGGAAGATATAGACAAATGTAGACTCAAGATTGACACTCTGCGGAACTAACCACCAAGATGGATCGAAGGGGAGTAAATACCAAGCTTGTTGTTGCCAGTGCAACGCTAAATTGGGCTTAAGTTTAGTTGCCGCGAGAGTGATAGCTTGCTGCTGCGACAAGCTTAGATCTTGAATCGCAATGCGCGCCAGCTGCTCCGGACGCAAATCAGCTAAAGCATCGCGAATGCAATGACGCTGCTCATCTGACAAGGCGCTTGCCGCTTCAAATACCGAAAGAGAAGGTGTATTTATCGCAGGCTCCCCCCCCATATCACTGGCGATACTTTGCTTAGCGACTGCTCGCGCTGATTCTTGTAGTATTCGAGCTTGGCTTGTCGACTGTTGAGCTTCCGCCCGTTGCAGCTCGTGGTCTCGCCGCTCCACTCCTCCTACAGAAGACGGACTTGCAACGGAACGAAGGGCTTCGTTTTGATAGCTCAATTCGCTGGGTGTTGCCAGACTTGGATCGTGCATCACGCTCTGCCACAACCACCAGCCCAATACGCCAACACAGCCAATCGAAGCGGCACTGGCCCATAACGGAGCCCCCGCCCAACTTTTGCGACGAACCAAAGGCACTACTTTGGCTTGTTTAGTCTGCTGCTCGGCCAAATTTAAGATCTGCTGATCCAACTCGGGCGAAGGTTGCAGTGGGTCGATGGCTTGCTGAAATGCTTGATCGATTTGCGCGTCACTCGGGGGATTATCAGTATGCTCAGCCATGGTGTTTCTCCCAACATTCACGTAATTGCTGATAAGCAGTGCGTATTCGGCTTTTCACCGCATCGAAGGAGGCATCCAATACCACACTAATTTCGGCAACTGCCAAGCCATTTTGTTTCAACATAAAAACATCCTGCTGCTTTCTCGGCAAGCGCGATACACAGAGCAGAATCACCTGCTTGGCTTGTGCCTGTTGATGACTTAACTCTGGATTTGTGGTCGCCAAAAGCCCCGCTAAGGCCTGTTCATCTTGCTCACCTTGACCACCTTGGCGACGCCAATGATCGGCAATACGGCGACGAGCAATAGTATAAAGGAAGGCCCGAAACTTACCTTCACAGCCCGCATAGACAGAGACCCCCGCCTCACTGGTAACCATCAGGTGGAAACTACTCGCTTGGCTTATCAGCGACTCCCAAATATCCTGAAACACTTCATTAGCAGCTGTTTCAGGCATTTTTTGTCGAACAAAGGCAAATAACGCTTTACGATAACGTTGATACAAGCACTCAAAGGCCGCGAGATCGCCACGCTGTCCATAGTCGAGCATCAGTTGCTCATCACTGGCTAAGCTCATAAGTTTGGGCTTGATTCCTTGCTGGTAAAATACGACCTTGCGGCTGAGAAATGAGGCTTGAGTGGGAATCAAGCAAGGCCGCATTCTGCTGCGCTAAGCTAAACGTTAATCTGACCAATTTAACAAACTCTGCACGATATCCAAAGTTATCCTTACCTTTAGCCTGATTTGCCCAATCAATAATTTGCTGATAGCTAACATCACCAAGGTAGGGAGCGGCAGTTAATTTTTGGCCAAAAGCCGCCACCGCTAACGCAAACCTATCGTCATCTGATATTTTTGAAAGTGCAATAAAGTCATCTTTGTGGACTCTTTGAAGCTGCTTCGCAGAAACTTTAGAGTGAGCAGTTTTATAACGTAGCCTCAGTTCAGCAATCGCAGGACTAGTTTCTGCCGAGGCTTGCTTCGCTTGCGACGCAGACTGAAATACCAGCGGTTCGATTAAGCCTTGATCACCGACTAAGGTGAGTTCATATATGGCGGTCACACTATGGCCGGCACCGATATCGCCAGCATCCTTTTGATCGTTATTAAAATCGGCACGCTCGAGTTGGCGATTCTGATAACCAAGTAAACGATATTCTAAGACCTGCGTTGGATTAAATTCCACTTGAAATTTTACATCATGAGCGACGGTGTACAGGCTACTCCCCAACTGATCCACCAACACCTTCTGCGCTTCATGAAGGGTATCAATATATGCGGAGACGCCGTTGCCAGTATCAGCCAGTTGTTCCATTAAATAATCGTTATAATTTCCCTGACCAAAACCAAGTGTCGAAAATTGAACCCCCGCCTTACGCCGCTCGCCAATCAAATGTTTGAGCGCATCCACATCACTCACCCCAACATTTAAATCGCCATCCGAGATCAAGTAAACTTGATTGATACCGCCGGAGATAAAGCCTTGCTGTGCTTGCTGGTAGGCTAAAGCAATACCCGCTTCACCATTGGTGGCTCCACCAGCCCTTAAACTATCAATCGCTCTTTCGATCGTCTGTCGGCTACTCGCTTTGGTTGCGGGCAGTGCCACACTGGTGCCACTGGCATAGGTGACAATTGCCACACTATCATCGGCTTTAAGTTGGCTGAGCATCAACGACATCGACTGCTTGGCTAGCGTGAGCTTATCACTGGATTGCATCGAACCCGAGACATCCACTAAAAATACTAAGTTAGCTGCAGGGCGTTGCTGTATGTCCGGTTGGTAACTATTAATACCAATCCGCAGTAAATGATTATTGGGGTTCCAAGGCGACGCGGTGAGCAATGTATTCGCAGCAATTGGCTGCGCTTCAGTCAGAGAATGCGGCATCAGATAATCATAGGAAAAGTAGTTAAGCAGCTCTTCAACCCGCACAGCGGCTTTAGGTGGCATTTGCCCCTGATTAATGAAACGTCGAACATTGGCATAACTAGCCGTATCTACATCAGCGCTAAAAGTAGACACCGGCTGCTCACTCACCAAGTGCACAGTTGAGTCTTCAAGCACTTGATAGTTTTCCTGATTGCTTACTTTAGGCAATGATTGTATCTGTGAAACATAACGAAGGTCTGCTTGTGGCGAAAGTTTGGCGTGGCGAGTCAATTGTTGAACCGCCGCGGCTTGCTCTAACCTTTGCCGGGGAATGGCAGCGTCTTCGGCTAAAATCAGCGGCTCGGCGGTGGGCGCTACTGGCGCTTTAGACTGCTCTGCTTGCGTATCGCTGTATTGGCCACAGGCGACCAAAGCTGATACAGCTAGCACCAAACCCACAGCGCGCGCCACCGGAGAAAAAGTAGAAACAGAAGAAAATTGCATCATCGATTACCTTATTTAAGAAAGTCTCAACTTAGTAATCGTTGCAAGTCCAAAAACGAGGCTAAAAAAATGAAAAATATTAATCTGGGCCAATTTTACCTAGCATTTGGCTAAGGCAGTTTGCGGTTTAAGAACACAAAAAATTTCACCTCGATAGTAAGTAGAATAAATACTAAGGTTAAACGAATCAGTACATGAAGCAACACGGGCTCGCTCGTTTCACTGCCCTCTATTGCTGCCATAATCAGTGCATAAATAGATGAAAGATCCATGTTAACTCCCAAGTGTTATGATCCATGTTCGGCCATGTAATAATCAGCGTCGGTCAACTCTGCAGCATGAGTGAAGCTGAAATTTAGCGGTTTAAACAACGCTTTGAGATCATTGCTTGATTGACAATCAACATAAATCAACACGACAAAAACCATCAACACAATCAACTTTACCAACACAACAGTTTTCATTTGCTATCAATTATTCATCTAAAAGTTGCCCCCAAAACCAGAGATTTCGAGGGCACTAAGGTCTATTTATAAGGCTTGTTTATAAAGCTGCATCACTTGATCAGGGCTGGGTTGGCGAGGGTTCCCCGGTAAACAAGGGTCCTGCATCGCTTTATCAATCCATTGACCAAAATCAGTCTCGCGGATCCCTAACTCAGCAAAGCCTGACGGAATTTCAACTGTCGCCGACAACTGACGAACCAAAGCGACCGCGAGGGCTGCCGCGTCTTTATCATTGAGATCAAAGGTTCTACCGCCCATTGCCTCGGCAACCGCGCGAAACGGCTCAGGGCAGGTTTCAGCGTTAAATTCACACACTTCCGGCAACAAAATTGCGTTGCATACACCATGCGGTAGATTATGCGTCGCACCGGGTTGGTGAGCCATCGCATGCACTAAACCAAGACCTGCGCTATTAAACGCCATCCCCGCCAAAAACTGAGCACATGCTAAGTTATCACGTGCCTCAAAGTTTTGGCCCTCTGCAACAGCTACTGGCAACCATTTGCTAATTAAGCGGATCGCCTCTAAGGCTGTCGGCCGGGTTAAAATATGCGCCCCCGGCGTCACGTAGGCTTCAATCGCATGAGTGAGAGCGTCCATACCAGTAGCAGCCGTGGTTGCCGCCGGTAAACCAAGCATCAAGCTGGGATCATTCACCGCAATATCCGGGATTTGTTTGGCATCGATAATCACCATTTTGACTTGGTTTTCTTCATCGGTAATCACCGAATTAGAAGTCATCTCTGCAGCCGTACCTGCGGTGGTATTAATGGCAACAAAATATGCCCCAGAGTGAGTCACCTTGCCGACGCCATTAAAATCACAAATATCACCGTCGTTAGAGGCCATAATACGAATGGCTTTAGCACAATCGACTGGGCTGCCCCCACCCACTGCGATAAAACAATCACACTCGGCTTTTTGATATACAGCAAGACCCCGCCGCACCAGAGATGCAGTAGGATTTGGTAAGACTTCATCGAACATCTCATAAGCAATCGAATAGCTATCTAGGGCACTCAACAAAGTATCTAACAAACCTAATTTAACTAAATTAGTATCCGTGACAATCAAGGCTTTTTTTACAAATTGCTGACTCAGTACCGTCACCGCATCTTCAACGGCCCCGCTACCCGCTAAACTTAACTTTGGAAGATTCAATGCAAATGCCATGGCTATTCCCTCTCATAATTTACAATTAAGTAACACCAATAGTTACGCTAGGCACATTGTATGTAGCGAGCGAGGGGGAGTTTGTGCTCGGTTTTTCAAAACTACCGACTAGCCAATATATTGTTACAAGTCGACAATTTTGTACTATTCAACTCGCGTCTCTTCAGGCGGCAAGTCTCGCGTCAATCAAAGCTTTCACGACTTAAAAAATACGTCCAAAAATCCAACACAGACACGCTTTACAAACTATTCTTTGAGTGGTCGGTCAAGTGACTACCCGCAGCAAACTGTTGTGACTGCAAGTTGATATCGACAAGGAGCGCTAGCCATGGTTAGCAGCGATACAGGTATCTTCTTTATTTTATTCGCAATTGTGGCTCTCTTGCTGGGGGCCCTACTGCGTTCTGTATTAAAGAAAAGTATTCTGCCCTACAGCGTTGCCCTGCTGCTGCTTGGTTTGGCGGCAGGTCTGGTACTGCGTTCTTTCAACTTCAAGCTTGAAGGCTTATCAGAGGCCTTAATTACCGTGACCTCTATCGACCCACATCTGATCCTATTTATGTTTTTACCCACCTTGATCTTTGAGTCCGCCTTCGCCATGGAAACCCATTTGTTTCGACGGATCTTCAGCCAAATTGCACTACTCGCAGTTCCCGGATTAATGCTCGCGATGCTCGCAACCGCTGGGCTGGTTCACGCTGTATTACCTCTGGATTGGAGTTGGGCGCTGTGTTTACTGTTTGGCGCTTTAATCAGCGCCACCGACCCGGTAGCGGTGGTGGCCCTGCTTAAAGAAGTCAGCTCTAGAAAACGCTTGGAAACCCTAATCGAAGGTGAATCACTACTCAACGACGGAACTGCCATTGTACTGTTCTCGCTGTTTCTTGGTTTACTGAGTCATACTGAATCACTTACCTTTTTCGAAGGCGTGAATGAATTTTTTCGAGTGGTACTGGCGGGCTTACTGCTTGGCTTAACCATTGGTTATCTGGCACTGTTATGGATGGACCGACTATTTAATAATCCAATGGTCGAAATCAGTATCAGCATTGCCAGTGCCTATTTGGTTTACTTTATAGCTGAAAATGTGTTGCATGTTTCCGGTGTGGTGGCTGTCGTCACCATGGCTATCCTATTTGCAGGCCCCGGTCGCACTCGAATATCCGTCCAAAGCGCCGATTTTCTGCACTCATTTTGGCAAATGATGGCTTATATCGCCAATACGCTAATTTTTTTACTGGTCGGATTAATCGTTGCTCTCAAGGTGCGTTTGGATTTACTTGAGTGGTGGTGGACCTTAGCCGCATTATACCTCGGGGTAATGCTCATACGAGCCCTTTCAATCGCCATTTTAATGCCGATATTAGGTCGAATTAGTATTGGACTCTCTTGGCAAAAAGCCAGCGTATTAACTTGGGGGGGACTACGCGGTGCGGTTTCTCTGGCACTGGCACTGACCTTAGTCAACCACCCACAAATCGAGCCACTTGTTGGTCAACAGATCCTATTTATGACCGCTGGAATCGTGGTACTGACAATTGTGATCAACGGCAGCAGCATGGGCTGGCTGCTAAATAAATTGCAGCTAAGTGGCTTACCCCACTCAAAGCAGGTCACCGTAAATAAGGCCCAACACCTTATCTACCGCGAGCTGAATCAGGAAATCAAAGTATTAAAACAAGACCCTCTCACCATTCGTGCAGACTGGACAAAAATAGCCAAAGGGCTCCAGCTCAGTGAAAACGACCTCGATGACAGCTTAGGCGGCGATGCCGAGTCGGGTGAACTCAGGATTGCTTATCAACGGCGCTTACTGGAAACCGAACGTCAATTTTACTGGAAACTCTATCGCAGCGGCGGTCTTGAAAGACTCGCGGTAAGTAAGTTGGTCGATGGCGTAGATCGCGCCCTCGATGGCGCGCCTTCCATCGGTCCAAGAGAAGTCTTGTTCCACTACTGGAAAACACCACTATTGGTGAAATTACTTGGGCGTATCTCCTGGCTTAGCCGACTCTCGCTTAGTCTGTCTTTCAACCAAATGGCCTTAGGTTATGAAGTGGCTCGCGGGTATATTTTGGCCCAAGATCATATCCTACAAATCGCCACCGAGTTAGCACCAACCCCGCAATTAGCAGACGTATTCACCCAGCAAATTGCCCATAACAAAACCAAAGTCTTAGAGATGATCTGGCAATTACAAGAAAGCTTTCCGGAAGTAGCCTACAGCTTAGAAACCCAAACGGCCAGCCGCCAACTGCATAATAAAGAGCGCTTTTTAATCACTCAGCTGGTCGAAGAAGCACAACTCGAGCAGGCCGAAGCCCAGAAAATGTTAGATGACGTAGAACGGCGTTTAATGGCACTGCGTAATATGCCCAGATTCACCACTCCCAGTGATTTTTGTAGCATACTCAAACAGGTGACTTGGCTTGCACAGGCCAAGGAGCGCTCTCTATTAAGCTTAAGCCGTCACGCCTGGCGACGGATCTACCCGCAAGGCGAGTTACTCCAGAGAAGAGGCGAGCAAGCCGATGCAATCGCCATTTTATGTCGTGGAAAAATCCAGCAACACCAGCAAAAAATCGACACTTTAGGCAGCTGTTTAGGACTGGAAGCACTACTGACAGGCCATTTTCAACAGGATATCTACAGCGAAGGTCCCTGTGATCTTATCTGGATAGATTTAAACGTATTAAGAAGCGTATCTAGTGAAGACCCCAAGCTGGCGGAACGATTAAGTGTAGAGCTACAACAACAACTATCGCAGCAGCAAGCTGTCACCTCACCTGAGCCTATAAATCCAAACCAGTAAAAAACGCTCACCAGCCAGTAGTGCCCCAAAGCCCGCAGAAATTAAGTGGATTGAGGACAAAGCGCATGACTCATGTTGACCTTAAAGGCTTTCACTGCCTTAAGTTTGCTTACCATTCTTCTCTATAACTTTGTAAACTAACGGTGCTGAAAAGGGGACATATTACGCCGAGTAAACGACTTGCTTGGAATTCGAGTCATCACAAGCATACTCCCGGATACAACTTAACTCATAATGAGCGCCAGTCTGTTATTATCGACACGCATCGTAAAATGGCTATCAATATCGAGGCTTACTAAGCTAAATACACTCGGTAAATTATTTGATGAGCTTAAAACCAACTGTAATCGCTAGTGATCACATAAAGCCTTGCTCGGATTATTGAAGGTGAAACATGATAAAAACCATCTCATGGATAACTGTAGCAATCACTCTCTTTTCAAGCCAGTTAACGGCCCAAGAGATGCTTGGCTACACCATCCATGCTCCCCCACTAAACTTTGTGCTTACACCAAAACAAGGAGAGCCAGGCGAGCCTGAAATAACAGGTTTCACCACCGACGTGATTAAGGAAATCTTCCATCGAACCAGAGATATAGTAAACATTGAAATCATCCCCTGGGCACGCGCTTATCGTAACGCGAAAACCATCAACAATAATTTCATTTTTAGTATTGCCCGAACCGCTAAACGTGAAGCGCAATTTAAATGGGTAGGCCCTATCGCACGTAAAAAAGCACGCCTGTTTGCTAAAAGCGATAGTCTAATTTCGATAAATAGTTTAGCCGACGCCAAAAAGGTTGCGAGCATAGGGACCATGCGCGAAGACTCAAAAGAACAATACTTGAAACAACAAGGCTTTACTAATCTGCAAAGCACCACCCATTGGGAACAGGGATTAGGGAAATTATTATTAGGGCGAACCACCTTATTTGCAGCCACCGATCTCGATATCCAAGCCATTTCACGAGAAGCTCAAATCAATCCTCATCTCATGAAAGCAGTGTTTACCATGTATGGTTACAATATTTATATCGGCTTTTCTCAACTCACCTCAGATAGGCTGATTGCTCGCTGGCAAGCGGCCTTAGATGACATGAAAAACGATGGCTCTTTTCAAAAGCTCGTCGACAAATGGGCCGCTTATTACCAAGCTCCTAACTGGGAGGTAAAAGATGGCATGTTACAAGTCAAATAAGCACCTCGGCAAACGAGCCCCAAGCAATCATTAGCGGTTACACATCCATTCCAAAAATCAACGCCCCTAGTCTTGAGCAGCAAGTTGCAATGTTAAGGCTCTGGCAGAAATATTTTTACATCCAGTGGTATTTTGCCCACACCACAGTGGAGAAAAAGCATCAGAATTTAACTTTTCAGCTTCGCTACGGAGTTGAGTCATCTCAATTGAAGCATAAGGAAAGCTTGGAGCCAGCGGATGCATATAACCGAGCTCTTTCATCACTCGATTCACGATGCCACGAGCAGGCCTGCCAGAGAACACATTGGTTAACGCCGTATGCTGTGATTTACGACTCTTTATCGCAGCACGATGTAAGCGAGACGTTTTAGCTTCAGAGCAAAGTAAATAAGTGGTGCCAATCAATACTGCACCCGCCCCCAGCTGCAAAGCGGCTTGAACACCTTGGCTATCAGCGATGCCACCCGCGGCAATTACTGGCACGCTAACTTTATTTACAATTTGAGGGACCAGCGCAGACATCCCCATTTGGGTCGAAATATCGTCTGACAGGAACATCCCTCGATGTCCCCCCGCTTCCAAGCCTTGAGCAATAATCCCATCAACACCTTTAGATTCCAGCCACAATGCCTCTTTGATAGTGGTCGCTGAAGATACAATCTTGGTTCCCCATCCTTTTATCCGAGCCAGCAATGACTGCTCGGGCAGACCAAAATGAAAACTTATAAATTCCGGCTTAAATGGCTCTATCGCATCAGCAATATCATGATTAAATGGAGTTCTATTAACATAATGAGGCAAACTTTCGCTGTGGATCGCCAATTCTTCAAAATATGGCTTTAACTTTTCTCGCCACAACATATGCTGATATTCAGCATATGCCTGCATCTTATGGCAGAAAAAATTAAGATTATAAGGTTTATCGGTGGCCTGTTTAATGAAACCTATTTCGCTAACGATTTGTTCTATGCTTAACATGCCACAGGGCAAAGAACCTAATCCCCCTGCCTCACTTACCGCGATAGTTAACGCGCTATCTTGAACGCCTGCCATCGGCGACTGAATAATTGGTAATTGAGTCCCCAGTAGTGCTTTCATATTTTCTTTATACATATTCGCTTTCCATAACGCCGCCCCTTTCATCAGCCACTTTATCACCAGCGTCACGCATATTTAAAGCGCTCGCTTTTGAAGCCATCACCCCAAATATTCGTCACCTTCAGCGTTTCAAGAGCTCTGTGTATTCAATGGAACAGTTGCCCTTGATGGCAAGACCTTGCGCGACTCTTATAACAGAGACGACAAACAAAGCACTATCCATATGGTGAATATCCACGCCAGCGCCAAACAGTTGCTCTATGGCCAACTAAAAACCGACAACAAAAGCAATAAAATCAACACGATATAGACGCTGATTCAAACGCTCGACTTGCATAACTCCATCGCGACAATTGCTGCCATCACCTGTCAGACCCAAATTGCCAAGGCAATCACCCGTAAGGTGGCTGATGACTTATTAGCAGTGAGGGGTAAACAGAGCAAGTGAACCGCAGCCCAGCAGACCGCCTTTCCCCCACACCGCGGCGCCCCGCTTGACAAAAGCACGGGTCAAATTGAAACGCTAAAAAGCCGGGATAAAGCCCCATCAGCCATAAACTGAATGCCAGTGAGCTGGGCACTCACCTCCACTTGGAGCAGGTTGAGCAGCTGTGTAATCGTCGAAAACTATCCAGCGGTAAAAGGCGCAAGAAATTCAAGCCACCGATCTAAACCCTTATCAAGACAAGTCGCTTCGTAATATATTCTTGGTGTTCAGATATATTTACATTATAAACAATAATGAATTCATTCACTTTTATAAGATAATTGCTTTGCATTAATTTGACTACTAATCTGGCGGCTTACCAAATAAACAACCTATTGTTTGTTTTTTTAAGAAGTTCAAGAGGTAGCAAATGATATTTACCATAAAGAGAAAACTTTTATTTATACTAAGTATATTCGTTCTAATTATTATCGTATTAGGAACATTAACAACCGTTCAAATCCAACAACAAGCATATCAAACTAAGATCGTACGAGAATTAAACCAAGCAGATACTTCACTTTATCTTGCTCGCCTAGCACAAGCCGACTACATGATTTCAGAAAAATCTAAATTTAAAGAGAATGCTTATATACAAACCGAGAAAACACGGTCAATTCTCAACCAAGTTAAATCGATGATGGAAGTAGTTTCCAGTAAAAAAGAAGTTGAAAATATAACCAACAGCGTTGAAGATTTCATTGACGCATTTAGTCATTTTTCAACATCAAAACAAAATGCAATCAAAGCTCGCGGAGAATTTAGCCAAGCAGCGGCCAGTATCTCTTCGAACATCGATAACACACTGCTCTCCATTGATGATTTTTACTCGAAGAATCAGCATCTTTTTGATGAATTTGGACGATACAAGCGAGCCAAAGAATTAAAAGACAAATTCAACGATCTTAGAGTGAACATTTGGACTTACAATGCAAAATATAATCAAGAATCAGAAGGTAAAATCATCAATGAAATTGAAAACCTAAACACTCAAGCATCAGAAATAAAAAATGTCATGTTATCTGATGATACAAAAAACACTATTTCTCTCTTAGAAAGAAACTTACAAAACTATTTAGCATTATTTAAAAGGATCAAAACGGAAAATAGCAACTTAAACCAAGCCACGGATTCTATGTTAAGTTCAGCCATGATGGCGTCAAAAAAAATGACTCAACTAGTATCGATAGAACTTGGAATCGCTGAACAAAAACGCCAACAAGCAATCACCTTAATTGTCTTGGCGATTGGAATATCTATTGTGGCTGCTATTAGTATGGGATATTGGTTAATTCGTTCAATTATGAGCCCATTAAATCAATCTATATATTTTGCTCAAAGAATATCATCAGGGGATTTAACAAAAGATATCGAAATTGCCGTAAATGATGAGTTTGGTTCATTAAATACAGCCCTAAATGAATCGGCTTTGGCATTACGTAAAATTATTTCACGCTTGTCCGACTTAACAAATATTATTTCGGAATCCAGTACCATCATCAGCGGCTCAGCCAAAAAATCAACCGAATCAGTCCAAATTCAGTTATCTCAAACAGATATGCTCGCCTCCGCTATACATGAAATGGCAATGTCGACAAACGATATCTCTGAGAATGCACAAAATGCTTCAGATCAAAGCCAAACTGCAGAAAACGAGGCCAAAAGTGGTATTGATAAAGTCAAACAAACATTAGGTGCGATCAATCATCTATCTCAGGAAATGACATCATCAACGACCTTAGTAAGCAAGCTAAGTGACGACAGTCATAACATTGCCAGCATACTCAATGTTATCCGCAGTATTGCCGATCAAACCAACTTGTTAGCGCTGAATGCTGCTATTGAAGCCGCCAGAGCAGGAGAGCAAGGAAGAGGTTTTTCCGTCGTAGCCGATGAAGTGCGTAGCTTAGCTCAGAAAACTCAAAATTCTATCGCAGAAATAACAAACATTATTAATACTATTCAAGTCGGTGCAAAAAATGTCGTGCAAGCCATTTCTTCATCATCAGAGAGTACCAAAGAAGTGGTCGGCTTAATGGAGCTATCTGGTTCAGCCTATGATTCGATTGTAAATGCAATTGATGAAGTATCGCAGATGAATACCCAAGTATCTGTTGCAACAGAAGAGCAAACATCCGTCGCTAAAGAAATCAGTATGAATGTAGAACAGATCAAAACACTTTTAGAAGATAATGTGCAGACGCTCACCGAGATCGAAACACAAATAATCAAACAGCATCAGCAATCAGATGATTTGGTCAATTTGGTCTCATTTTTTAAATTATAAACTGTTGGGCCTGATACGATAATGCCCATAAATAGGATCGAGTGTCATTTCGAAAAACATACGGAATGACACCCCACAGTTCAGCAATAATTAGAGGCTACAAAGAGCTACGCCTCCGGCTTTCCGCTTTTACAAACAAGTACTCTATGTTCTTCGTTCCTACAGAGTAAGCATTGATGGAATATTTAGGTCATTAACCACCAATGCTTGTTCGCCCGTTGAGAAGATCTCTAGACATGTATAACGGCAGTGACACTAGAATATATGGGGATTAGTTAGGGTCTTCCGTCGGTTCATCATCAATCCGATGAGTCCAAGTGATAATAGAAATATTGAGCTTGGTTCAGGGACCTGAACATCGTTAGGAATATCTGAAGCTACAATTAGAAGGTTGTCTATCGCTGCATAACCGCCCCCTAACAAATCAATTCTCAATGTAACATTGCCGTTGGTATTACCATCCGTTTCAAGAGGAAGCAAAACGCTACTCCAGTCAAAAGTATCGACGTCAGAAGCCGTTCCTGATGCAACACCACTATCGAGAACCTTCCCTGAACCAGTGCCATTCACACCCGTCGGATTGTCAAACAGAGTGAACTCAAATATAGGAGTACCTATAACACCATGAGGCCCCCAAGAGCTAAGCTCAATGCTTGATATATCAGCCATAAAATTTAGAAAATCGTAATGACCAACATTAAATGACAAACCAATTAAATCGTTTTGCGGGCTATTCTGCATCCCCAAGGCATAATTCCCACCTTGGCGAGACGAGTCTAAATACCCTGTACCATAGGCTTCGTTCCCCGATATATATAGCGTTTCGACCGTCTTTTTTTGAGCGAAAGAAAAACCTGTGGGTTGATCACCATACAAGGCATTAACAGACTGCAGACTCGCATCGCCATTCCCATTAATATAACCCGTCGGATTTTCGAAATCTTGTTCGTATAAAACAACATTTGAAAATGCGCTAACTGAAATGATGCTTAATAATAAAGATAAAATTGATAGCATAATTATTTTCATTTCTACTCCATATAATAGTTTTGATTTTCCATAAGAGCGATTTAAATAGATCGCTCTCCCAAGATCTCTATACACGAACCGCAAAAAAAATCAACAAAAACAAGTGGTTATATATTGATTAATTCAACGCTAACATGCTAGGCTGAAATGAAATAAAACTGAAATATTGATTTAATCATCCCGAAGAATAGAAATATAAAAACCACAACATTCCCACTAGCAATCAAACCAACAAAATGAGAACATTTATATATATTCCTTAACAAAGAATAATGTAAGTTCGTTATTTATAAGGCTGAATGAGGGTCATTCCAATCAAGAAAATAAACGCTGACATTGAAAAAAGTGAAAAAATATCAAAGTAGACCATCAGTTAATGCAAGAGCATCAGTACATGAACAACTTTGTGCTAATACGACTACTCTTTCCGTGGTTGGAAGCTGAATTTTCTATTTCCTGTTATACAGCAATATTTAGGGTTCGAAGATGTCTATAAAACCAATAAATGAAGCCACTTGGTCAGAAATTTTAAAGCTTCAAGCCGAAGCTTATGCTCTGGTCGATCCGGAAAGTTTGGAAGTTCTGAAAAGTAAGTGGTTGTGTTCTCCAGAATGTTGCTTCGTGTATGAAAAAGCAGGCAACGTAATTGGATACTTGTTGGCTCATTCATGGAATAAGGATACCCCACCAAAGCTCTTTCAAGCTCTGCCAGTTGGCTCAGAGGGAACAATTCTTTTTTTACATGATTTGGCTATTTCGAGTACTGCTGCAGGTCACGGCCTAGGCAAAAAGATGGTGGGGAATTTGCTAAACATTGCGAAAAATTCCGGTTTTCAGCAGATTCGCTTGGTTGCAGTGCAAGACTCTTCTGAGTTCTGGAAAAAGCAAGGCTTTTCATCTTTAGGAAGCCAAGCGGTAGACCCCAGTTACGGTGTAGGTGCTCAGCTTATGCTTCATGAACTTTCGACATAACAATGCCAAGCACAACCAAAGCTGCTTTGTTGCGACTTCGCTTTCACCACAAAGCAGCGCGTTTGGTTAACCTGACCAAATATGCGTAGCGGCTGCCAGCGTTATGTCTATTAGTTGCGAGCGTGTTATGTCTAATAATAGCTATAAATCAGGAAATATGAATGAAAAAGTCAGCTGGAATCATCATTGAAAATAAGTCTTTATTGGTTTTGCGCTCCAAAGGGAACGATACTTTTTTGCCCCAGGAGGAAAGCCTGATATGGGAGAGTCTCCAGAAGACGCCTTAGTGAGAGAGTTAAAAGAAGAAGTTGGAATCACCATAAAAAAGGGCGACTTTTCATTTTTTAACTCATATAAAGCGCCAGCTTCAGCTATTGAAAAAATTGAGCTCGAGATGGATGTTTATGTAGTCCATTCATATCAAGGTAAGCTGAAAGAAGCAGCTGAAATTGCTGAGCTAAAGTGGATCAATACCTCCAATATCAAGCAAGTTCAGGTTAGTTCAATATTCGAAACCAAGGAATTTCCAATGCTTGTTGAAAAAAATTGGTATCCTAGTCAAAAATACCCATAACAAAATTATAAAGACAGTTACTGCAACTCGTTTAATTGATGCTTTAAAATCGCTGTCTTTAACAAAAATGCGGGAAAGATGGAACATCTCCTTGTTATCACAAGGAAATTTTCTTCATAACGACCCTTATCTGTTTATATATTGCAAAGTGAAAATAAACAATGACTGATGTTCCAGATAAAATTACGTTTTATGAATTTCTTACGCCATTGATTACATCAGGTAAAAAGACAATCACGATCCGAGACAAATCTGAAAGCCATTATGTTGTCGGCTCTCAAGTCGAAGTTTTCACCTTGGAAACCGATCAAAAAGTTTGCGACATAGAAATTGAATCTGTAGCACCAATAAAGTTTGATGAGATCAATGAATTCCATGCTCAACAAGAGTTTTTGGAATTACCAAGACTTAAAGAGCTCATCAAAGAAATCTACCCAGATACCAATGAATTGTTTGTGATTACATATCAGTTACGGCCAACAACGCATAACAACTTGCGCCACGCAGGGGAAAAAATGACCCGGGGCGGCCAACTTTTCAGCGACTAAACTTTGTCTGAGCAAATAAAAATGGCGGTACCGTCAAAGCAAAACAGCAATCAACAGCACTCGCCAAACTAACCAACATTGAAACAAGTATTCGCCAGGGAGCGAAGTGCTGCTGATGAAGGGGCATAAAAGCCACCCCACCGCATCGGCTTTAACTCAACCAATATAATAAAAACAGATAACAGAGCAATTCTGATAACTGCTGAATCGCACCCAGCGCATCACCGGTATAGCCACCGATCTGTGCATGCAACCAACGGTCGAAACCAAACCGCGCCAGTAACAATACACCAACTAAAGCCACCGCTAGGCCCAAGCTTGGCAACAAGCTTAACGACAGCAGACTAATCAACAACAATACCAGGCGATCATTGTTACGGCTTGGGCTGTGAGCAATGTTTAACTTCGACTGTTCACTTTGGCGCACATAACCATGGCTGTAGATAAAACTCACCGCAACACTGCGGCTTAAGGTATGGGCAATCATCAAGGCTAAGGGCACTTGATGCAACTCACTGAGACTGACATATTTGAGCAATAACACCAACACCATGCCTATCAGCGCGTAAGCGCCCACCCGCGAATCCTTCATAATTTCCAGCTTGCGGAGCGGAGTAAAACCACCGCCAAAACCATCGCAGGTATCGGCAAAGCCGTCTTCATGAAAAGCACCAGTCATATAAATACTGGCAATCATCGATAACACCACCGCCACACTTTGCGGCCACAGCTGGGCGCTGAGCGAATACACCAAAGCGCTTAAACAACCCACCAGCAAGCCCACCAGGGGGCTGAATTTATAAGACTCGTTCTTGCGATCTTCGCTATAAGGCAGATCCGCAGGAACTGGCAAACGGGTAAAAATAGAAATCGCCAGTAGCAGAACCTGCCATTGATAGGTGATTTTAGAAGCAATTGTCATGTAAAACTTACCTGAGGCCAAAGTTGGCCATCTGAATCGTGAAAAACCGAAATGGAGATTCTTGCTGCATAGCCAATCTCCAAGCGTTGCAAGTAACTGGCAGTTCTTGGCAGCTGCAAGACGTAACGCAAAATTTGTTTAATCACCCCGCCATGGGTGACTAACAACACGCGCTTACCCCGATGTTGTTTGAGTAGCGCCTTCCAGGCACTCACAATCCGCTGTTCATAGGCCAATAAACTCTCGCCCCCGGGCGGCGTCACATGCCAGGGATCGGCCCAAAAGGCACTCAAGACTTGCTGCTCTCGCTCCCAAACCTGCTGCTTGGGCAGACCGTCCCAATCGCCAAAATCAATTTCCATGAATTGTTTGGCCTGCTGCAGTTCTAATTCATGCTGTTGCGCGTATTGCTCGGCAAAATCACGGCAACGACGGAGCGGCGAACTCACCAATCGCTCTGCCACGGGGGCATGTTGCATGGCGGCAAACATTTGCGCCATCCCCTCTTCGGTTAAGGCAAAATCACTATGGCCGCGAAAGCAGTCTGCCCCTTTGGGTAAACCATGGCGCAGTAAATCAATGCTGGTAGTGCTCATCTAAATCATTCTTATGTTATAGGTAAATGCGCCAATCGCTCCATTCAAGCACTGCATTGCAGTCCCGAGTGCTGTATTGGAAAGTCCAGCCTTTGGACTTTCCCATTGCTACCAATGCCTTGACCTTCTGCCCAGGAGCATTGCCCGCGCAGAATATTGCTCAAGGCACGTAACCACTCGCCGTGACCGACGATGATAATGTCGTGTTGCTCAGCGAAAGGGGCCAGAGAGATTAAGAAAGAATGAATTCTCGCCGCAAAATCAGCTTCCGACTCGAGCCCGGCCACACCCTGCATTTGTCGTTGATAACGTTGCTGGTAGACTCGCCACTGCTCACTTAAGTGCTGATTTTGATCGATCACCTCACTCTGTAGTTCACCAAAACAGCGTTCGCGAAGCCGCACATCAACGCTTGGTTTCAAGCCTAAACGCTTTCCCAATAGCTGAGCGCTGTGATAAGCGCGAGCTAAATCGCTGCAAAACAACAGCGGCAGATGACAAGCGGGCAAAGGCAGCGTAATCAATTGCTGCAGCGCTTGCTCGGTTAAGGGGCTATCCAGCCAGCCTTGGATGCGCCGCTGCGCATTCCACTGCGTTTGACCGTGGCGGATCAATATAAGGCTCACAACTCCCCCTTAAAGATACTGGCAACTAACCGAGGATTATAGGGAAAGTACCAATGAATATAAGAGGCTATCAACTTTTCTTGCTGCCACACCGGATCCATCTCGCGGCCCGATTGGGCAATCGGCGTGCATAATACCCACTGCTGCGACTGGGTTTTAGAATAATGAAAACTGTGACCGCGCAGTTTTTGACCGGAAAAATCAGCTTCCACCAGACCCAAGGCGCAGAGCCTATCCTGCATTTGCGCCGTGGCATCCAGCACCCCACAGAGCTCGGCGCTCACCCCATCGACATCACTTAGACTTCGATTGAGATAAAGCATACCGCCGCATTCTGCCAAAATCGGCTTGCTCTGGGCATGCAGTCTGATCTGCTGCATCAATACTTGGTTATCCTGCAACGCTTGCAAGTGCAACTCAGGATAACCGCCGGGCAAATACAGCGCATCGCAGAGTGGGAGTTCATCACCTGCAATGGGCGAGAAAAATACTAAGTGAGCGCCCAGTTGCTGCAATACATCTAAATTCGCCTGATAGATGAAACTAAAAGCCTTATCGCGAGCAATCGCGATGGTGCAGTTGACCAATAAGAGGGGCAGAGGTTCTGCCTGGGGGACCTGTAAGGCGACTGGGGGAGGCAACTTGAGCTTGGCGGTTTCGGAGAGCATCGCGGCGGCCAAATCCAATCGTTGATCGAGATCGGCCAACTCTTCGGCTTGCACTAAACCTAAATGACGCTCTGGCAAGGTAAGGCCTGAATTTTTTTGCAGATAACCACAAAATGCCAATGAATCGGCCAAGGCATCTTTAAGCATTTGTGCATGACCCGCAGAACCAACCCGGTTGGCAAACACGCCATACATTGCAACATCCTGACGATAATGACTCAGACCAAAGGCGATCGCCGCAAAGGTTTGTGCCATGGCGGCGGCGTCGATTACCGCCAGTACCGGGATCCCCAACACCGCTGCAATATCGGCGCTAGAACATTGGCCATCAAACATGCCCATCACCCCTTCAATCAGGATCAAATCGGCCTGTTGCGCAGCCTCGGCCACCAGAGCTTTACAGTGGGCTTCACCGCACATCCAAAAATCCAATTGATACACTGGCTGCCCGCTGGCAAAGGCCAGAAAGTTAGGATCGATAAAATCGGGGCCAGTTTTAAATACTCGTACGGTTTTACCCAAGTTAGTAAAATACCGGGCGATGGCCGCAACCACCGTGGTTTTACCACTGCCCGAACTAGGCGCGGCGACCACTAAGGCCGGACATAGGTGTTGTTGCTTAGGCAATGTTGACTCCAGTGGCTTGTGGAACGCTGGGAGCGGCTGGAGATGAAAAATCAAACTCTGGCCACAGCTTTTGTAAATCGAGATGTTGTTCTATGGCATCAGCCACCCGGTTAATGCCCTGCTCGCGCAGCGCCTCAAAATCCAGCCCCTTGGCATCGCTTAAACCAGCCCAGCGTAAAATGGCGGCACAGGCTTCGCTGGATTCAAAGATGCCATGTAAATAAGTTGCAAACACCTGTTGCTCCATTCCAAATGCACCGTCGGGGCCAGAGTCTAAACTCAGCGGTGCCTGAGGACCAATCCCCGAGGTGCGGCCAGCATGGATTTCATATCCAAATACTGCTACGGATTCGGCCCCTGGCATCGTCAGAATACCCTTGCTACGCCGCAGCTGCTTGTTGTTCTGCAATTCAGTTTGTAAAGGCAAATATCCCAAACCTTCGCTTTCACCCGCAACGCCCTCGATACCGAGTGGATCCGCAATCACTTCCCCCAACATCTGCAAACCACCACAAATTCCCATCAACTTACCGCCAAACCGCAAATGCCGCTCGATTTGCTTATCCCAGCCTTGGTCGCGTAAAAATGCCAAATCACTGCGAACACTCTTTGAACCGGGCAAGATAATTAAATCCGCAGCTGGCAATGGTTGATGTTTAGCGACAAACACCAGATCCACATTGGGGTGTAAGCGCAATGGATCAAAGTCAGTGTGATTGCTAATGCGCGGTAAAATTGGCACCACCACCTTCAAGGGATGTTCCGCCTGTTTCAGCTGATTCACATTAATTGCATCTTCAGCTTCCAGCATCAAACCATGTAAATAAGGCAATACGCCTAATACTGGCTTGCCCGTTTTCTGCTCCAGCCATTGCAAACCACTCTCCAATAAGGCTTTATCACCGCGAAAGCGATTAATCACAAAGCCCACCACCTGCGCCTGTTCCGCCTCGGTGAGTAATGCAAGAGTACCGTACAAATGCGCAAATACCCCGCCGCGATCGATATCAGCCACAATAATCACCGGCACATTGGCGGCTTGAGCAAAGCCCATATTGGCAATGTCATGCTCACGCAAGTTGATCTCGGCTGGGCTTCCCGCGCCTTCAATGAGTACGCTTTGATATTTCGCCTGTAAACGAGCAAAAGACTCCAACACATACTTCATCGCCTTAGGTTTATAGGCATGATAAGACACTGCATCCATCTCCGCATGCGCCTTACCATGAATAATCACCTGCGCCCCCACATCGGTATTGGGCTTCAGTAAAATCGGATTCATATCGGTGCTTGGCTCAATACCGCAAGCATAAGCCTGTACCGCTTGGGCGCGGCCTATTTCGCCATGGTCGATGGTAACCGCACTATTCAAAGCCATATTCTGTGGCTTAAAAGGCGCAACCTGAACGCCCCTGCGTGCCAGTACGCGACACAAACCGGCCACCAACACCGATTTACCCGCATCTGAAGTAGTGCCTTGAACCATCAGGGCTTTAGTGCATGCTTGCATGAGCGGATCCTTGTTGCTGTTGTTGCGGTTTCAACCATGGCGTCACCGCACGATCGAGGCTGGCGAGTAGCTGTTGTGGCTTAATTGCCTGCTGCTCGGCAAATACCAAACAAGCACCTAAACCACAGCCTTCAATCACGTAGCCTCTTTCATACATTTGCAATGCCTTAAACTTCGAGCCATCAAAACGTAGTTCGGGAGTCAATACACGACAATTCGCAGGCAGTGCCGCGGCGATAATTTGCGAATCACCGGAGGCCATCACCCAGCGCGTAGTGGCAATGCTCAATTGTTTATCACGAAGTTGATGTTGCATGGCAATCACTGGTGCAAACATCATCACGCCTCCGGCAAAGTCGAGACGAACTAACTCCGAGTCGAGTAGTGCACAACAGGCTCGCTGAATGGGATCCGACCATTGTAAACTAGCCACATAAGGCTCCACCGCCAGCGGCAGTTGTGCGGTCTGACTCAGCAGAGATTCAATCAATTGTTCTTTTACTCGCAACTTTTCCGGATCTTTGGTACTCCCAGCAAAACTCAAGACTTGACCCAACCAACGTCGTAACCAAAGGCTGGCAAAGCTAGTGCCTCCTATTCCCGACTCGGCGATCAGATGCCGCTCGCCCGCTGCCGCCTGACGTTTCAACTCAGGAATCAACTGTTGTTGCATCAGCTGTTGCTCTGCACCCAGCGCACAGTGATGCACCACTAGGTGATCAACCATGCTGCCATTAAAATCAGGTTCATGCTCCAGGCCTAATTGATAACAATGCAGTCGAATTTTATAACCTTTGGCCTGCAGGGCGCGAAATATTCCATGAACCAAAATCGCCGGAGTCACCGAGCCGTTGGCCAATTCCGGAGAAGGCAAAAATTGGCCATCCAGTAAGGTATTCGCCTGACCACAGGCAATCAACTCGGTATCGCGCGAGGGGTGCAATTGCATCAGCCCGTCACCTGCGCCCGCGTCACTAATCTGATGTAGGTTTGGGATCGGAGCAACCGAGTTTAAAGTTATAAAATTCAACCACATAATATTCATCCTTTGAGATGCATGGGAAGGCCAGCGGTGACCAACGTCACCTTGTTTACTTGGGCTGCAATCGCTTGATGTAGCCAGCCAGCTTGATCTACAAAACGACGCGATGACTCACCCATCGGCACAATGCCACAACCCACTTCGTTGCTAACTAAAATCACTTGTCCGGGAAGTTGGGCCAAGCTGGTCAGTAAACTTTGCTTACGCTCGGGCCATTGCACCTGGTCAAACTCAAACAGGCAATTGCTCAACCACAGGGTTAAACAATCCACCAAAATGCAATTATCGGCGCGGCTATGGGCGAGTAATGCCTCGGACAATGCAACTGGCTCTTCAATCACTTGCCAGTGGGCTGGACGCTGCTGTTGATGCATTGCCACCCGCTGCGCCATCTCGGGATCACGCACCTGAGAGGTGGCAAGATAAATCACGCTTTTGCCCGATAGCTGCGCCTGTTGCTCGGCGTAAGCACTTTTCCCGGAACGGGCACCACCCAAAACTAGTTCAATCCGATTCGCCATCGCTGGTCTCCTTGATGGCGTGGCTTAGCTGTTGCAACGCCTTGGTTAATTTTGTCCAATCAGCCTCACTGGCGGGTAAACCAAAGCGCAGCGCATCCCCTTCGTCACATAAACGGGTGTAAATTTGGGCTTCACAGAGTTGCCTATGCCAGTCACTTGCTTGCACCAGATAAGCGCTGGTAAATAGCTGGCTGCCCGCCAGCCGACAGTTTAAATATTTCGCTAATAATTGATTAAGGCGCTGCGAGGCTACGCCTAACGCACGCTTGGTTTGCTGCTGCCAGGGTTTATCGAGCAGTGCCTGTTGTACCACCCAGCGACAAGGACCAGCCACCGTCCAAGGACCCAGCCGATGCGCCAACGCTACCTGCATGGCCAGCTCGGCAAATACAAAACCAACCCGTGCCCCTGCTAAACCAAAAAATTTACCTACCGAGCGCAGCACCACCAGATGCGATAAATCCAGCTCAGGGTGCAATAACGAGCACTGCGGTGTGCAATCCATAAAGGCTTCGTCCACCAGTAAATACCCGCCTCTGGCAGCCAGATGCTGGCGCAACTCAAGCAGTTGCTGCACCGAATAGCGCTCCCCGCTTGGGTTATTGGGATGGATCACCACCAGTACATCGCTGCGAGCCACCAGCTGCGGGCTAGGGAAATCATCATAAAACAGCAACTCGCACCCGCCGCACTGTTGCCAAGCATGTTGGTGCTCTTTATAGCCAACTCTAGGCAGCGCCACCACGGCCTTGGAACACTCGAGACGCGCCAAAATAATACTAGGTAAGGCCATAATCGCCGCCTGAGAGCCAGCCACCGCCAGCGGTTTAAACGGCGCATTATAATAACGAAGAGCGGCCTGTTCTAAACCGTCATCGATTTGCGGCAAATGCTGCCAAACCTCGGCAGGCAGGCTGCCCACCGGATAGGCAAAAGGGCTCACCCCAGTGGAAAGATCCAGCCAGTCGGTCAATGCTCCGCCGTAACGAGCCACCTGCTCACGCAAATTCCCACCATGCTGTGGCGCGACTGCCTTCATTCTCTGCTCCTCAATCAAGTCATCCCCTCAAACTTCCGTTCACCAAAAACTCAATCAACTCATCAATTAACCAATGCCAAGCCCAAAGCTCAGCAGGCCAATAGCCAAATCAACCACACCAGCGCTAAGCCAATGCAGCCCCTTTCAACCAAGGCAATAGCCCTTGGAATTGCCTGTGGCGGTGATAAAGGCCCATGCCCCATCGGCGGCTTTTGGTGCAGCACGCCATGATAATAGGTGGGCCCACCAATACTGATCCCCAAAGCGCCAGCTCCGCTGGTCATGGTGACGCCTCCATTGGGGCTGGCACAATGCCGAGCCTGCTGTTGCCAGCACTGTAGCGCCAATTTGAAATCGCCCTGAACCGCATAGCTCAGCGCAGTGAGCCGTGCGGGCAGCCATGCCAGTAGATCATCGAGTCTGGCACTAACATAACCAAACTCTAAATACTGAGAGGTTTTATAGCCCCACATCGCATCCAAGGTATTGGCTAAGCGAAATAACAACGCACCAGGTGCGCCCAAGAGCACAAACCAAAGCATCGGTGCGATCACCGCATCATTCCCATTTTCCAGCACCGATTCGATGGTCGATGAGCTAATCGCAGTGGCATCCATACGCTCGGTATCACGACTCACGATTTGCGCCAACTGATACCGCGCCTGCGCCATATCGCCCTGCTGTAAAGGCCGATAAATCTGTTGGGCATGTTCACTTAAGCTACGGCCACCCATACTTAGATAGAGGATCAGGCTGCTGGCGACAAACCACGCCAAAGGCGAGCGCACCAACAGCCAATGACAAGCGCCAAAGCATAGCAATACCGGCGGCAGCACCGCGAAGCTCCAAGCCAAAGCACCTTGTTGTTTTTCACTCAAGCAAACCATCGCGCGACAGCGCCGCTCAATGTATTGCGCCAAATTGCCAAACACGACCAAAGGATGACAACGGCTAGGCTCGCCTAGGGCTTTATCTAAACCCAGCGCCAGCAGTAAGGCCAATGCGCTGGCTAAACTTCGATCGGCGAGGAGCGCTTCAAGCCACATCGGCGGCCTCGTATACCAAGGCCTCGGGTAAATCAAACAGGCTCAGCGCTTCGGCTTCACCAAGTACATGGCCTTGCTGAGTAGCCCAATCCCGGACCCGCTCATTCAAGGCGATCAACTTGGCTCCTTGCAGGGCCTCGGCATGATGTTTATAGAGCGAGGCGGCAATCGCACTATCTTCCACCAATAACCAGTCAACCGACGGCAATGGATAAGCCAAGGCTTGACTCAATCGCTGACCAATATTGTGGTAACGACTGTTAGGATCTCGCTCCAAGGCATCCAGCGTTAAGATCAATGCATGTTCCGACAGTACTGCAGGGGCAATCCCCAACGCTTCTAAAGCCCGACAAACCGCTGGATCATCACTCCCCATTGGCATCCTAAATTGACGAATATCCCGCTGCTGCTGTTTTAAGCTCTGCCACCACAGTTTAAAACTACTTAGATCGGCAAATCCCAGCTCCACTTGATTGGCAAAAAATCGCCAATCTTCAGCATGAATGCTCGACTCGCAAGGTAAACTATCCACCTGAATCACCTCAGCCCCAAGCTCGGAAATCGCCTGCTGTTGTGGGTAGTCACCACACAGCAGCACTCTTGAGCCAAACAAGGGCAAACGAGCACACCAGTCAAATTCCTTGGCTTGGGCAACCACTTCTCCAACAATCACTAAAGCAGGGCCAGCCTGTTGTAAGCCTGCGACTTTATCGGCGATACTCGCCAGCGTCGCCACAACACAGTGATGGTCGGCACTAGTCGCCGAAAATATCAGCGCGATCGGCGTCTCTGGCGAGCGTCCCTGACGAATAAAATTCTGCACATGTTTGGCCAATTGTTTAGCCCCCATATACAACACCAGAGTGCCGCCGTCTTGTCCAAGCGCACCCCAAGAAGCAATGCTATCACTAGATTTATGACCACTCACAAAGGTCACACTCGAAGCGATCCCGCCACTGGTTAAAGGAAAGCCAGAATAGGCAGCAGCACCTAAGGCAGCGGTGATGCCGGGCACTAACTCGTAGTCAATCTGATGAGCTTCCAAATCGCGGCATTCTTCGGTCATTCGACCAAAAATACAAGGGTCGCCCGCTTTTAAACGCGCCACTCGTTTACCTGAATGGGCGAAAGCCAATACATCGGGATGCATCCCGTAATCAATATGACAGCCCTGATAGCCACGATAGCCCACCTGATAGAGCTGCACATGCGCAGGTACCACCGATAATATGGCGGCACTCACCAGTTTGTCGTAGCACACCACATCACAATCACTGAGTAGTTGTTTGGCGCGACAGGTGAGTAGGCCGGGATCGCCGGGACCCGCACCAATTAGATAAACTTTACCCTTACTCATCGAAAGCCTCCTCGCTTAACGGCGCAATGCTTGCCTGACGGCAGGCGTGGGAAAAACTGGGGTCATATAACTTTGAATCGACAAAATCATCGATGGCCAAAACCTTGCTCACGATGATCATCGCTGTGGAACGGATCTTCGCCTGATGCATCTTGTCGGCAATATCGGCCAGCGTACCCCGAATGATCCGTTGCTCTGGATGTGAGGCCTTTTCAACCACCGCCACTGGCCAGCTCAAGGGATAAACTTCACTCAATTCACGGACCACCTTACGGATCAAAGTTGCGCTGAGAAACAAACACAGGGTGGCTTCGTGCTGCGCCAAAGATTTAAGGTTTTCCTTCTCCGGCACCGGAGTGCGCCCCGACATGCGACTTAGAATAATGGTTTGGCACTGCTCAGGCAGGGTCAGTTCCTGACCGAGCGCAGCGGCGGATGCTTGAAACGAAGACACTCCCGGCACCACCTGCCAATCAATCTCCAGCGCATCCAAACGGCGAACCTGCTCGGCCAGCGAAGAATAAATCGATAGGTCGCCAGTTTGCACTCTGGCCACATCCTTGCCTTGCTGCTTCGCCTCAAGGTAAACCTGAGTGATAGCATCCAGATCCATATCTGCAGAATTCAAAACTAAAGCGTCGACGCGCGCACGCTCAATCACCGCTTTGGGCACTAAACTGCCGGTATACAGCACCACTGGACAAGTCTCGACCAACTTCGCGCCTTTCACCGTAATCAGATCCGGGTCACCGGGCCCCGCACCAATAAAAAATACCGTCATCACTGTTCCTCTTGTCGCTGCTGTAGTGCCCGCCCGGGCGTTTGTCCGTCTCGGGTTTCACCATCTTGCAAGGTATATTTGTTGTCGTAACCACGCGGGGTTACGATCCAATCTTTAAAACGAAAACTGCTATTATTGCCAACAATCACCGCAGCGTTCATGGCAAACTCTAAGTCAGTAAATTTGTCCAAAGTCGATAATTGCACCGACTGCTCTGGGCGATAAGCCGCATTCACAATCGCCACCGGGGTTTTGGGGTGACGGTGTTGCAGCAAAATTTGCTGTGCTTCAACAATCTGTTGCTGGCGCTTACGTGAACGTGGGTTATAAAAAGTAATCGCAAAGTCGGCAAGTGCCGCCGCTTCAATGCGCTTCACAATGACTGGCCAGGGGGTGAGTAAGTCCGATAAGGAAATAGTGCAACTATCGTGGCCCAATGGGGCTCCGACTAAAGAAGCGCAGGCATTGGCGGCGGTAATTCCGGGCACAATTTCCAGCTCAATATTAAGATCGTTGGTGCTCACTAACTCGAGGATCAGCGGCGCCATGGCGTACATCCCCGCGTCACCCGAACAAACCATCGCCACATTGTGACCTAACTGCACTTGCGATATCGCGGCATCGGCACGTTGCCACTCTTTAGTCATACCACTGCGTACAATGGTTTGCTGACCCAATAAGGGCTGAATCAATTTGATGTACAAGCCGTAACCCACCACCACGTCAACCGACCGAATCACCTGCTGGGCCTTCACCGACATCAAATCTAAGCTGCCAGGGCCTAAACCCACTAAATATAACTTAGCCAAAAGCTTGCTCCTGCTTTGCCAACTTCATTTGAAGTGGTCTTTTGAACCCATATTTGATTAACATGCAGCGACTCCCGATTGTCGCTCAAGGATATCTTCAACGGCGGCAAAATGTTCCACGGAAAATAACGCCCGCAAAGGCCGATCCTCGGCCAGCGCTTGAAATAGCGTTTTCCATTGCGCCTCAGAAAACTGTTCAATATTTTTTAACCATAAAGCGTGATTGGCCTGACTGGCCGGATCCACATGGCGTTGATAAATCACCATAGTGGCACGCTGTCGACAAGCACCAACGCAATGGCTACGACTGATTTTGATCCGCTGTTCACCACTGGCCAAACCCATCGTCTTCAGAATAGCGCGCAAGTCGTGGGCTAAAGATTGACTGCCGGCCTTGGCGCAACGACTACCTTCACATAAAAAGATATGTTGACGGTGATGCAACATTGGACGATTTAAGTCGACATGCTCAGGCTTGCAGCGGCAGCCTTCAACAACCGGATTACCATGCGCGTTCAGTTTAGGCTCTGCGCCATGGCGCGCTTGGCCAAACCAATTTTTCCGTTGTTGTTGCTTAAGCGGTTCACTAAAGCGCAAGCGGCAACAGGCTAAGGTAAGATTATATCCCTGCTGAGTGAACACCCACTTACTTACAAGTAGCTGCTCACTGTGGGCCTGGCGTAATGCCGCAGCTTCGGCGACCGAATCACTCCCGGTGATTTTTTTCACATAGGTTGAAGGATTTTCCACCCCAGCTAAACCATCAAGCTGGGGAGCCGGATAAGTCACAAACGGCCACTGTCGCTTAGCCGATAAGGCGAGCAAGGCCGACTCATCGGCTTTGAGGTCGATGCTGGCAAATCCCACCACCGAATCCAGACTCAGATGAAACTGTTGGCTAAACTGCGCAAGCCCGGCCTCAATGACCGCCAATGGCGTGTTTCGGTCACAACCAATCCCCAAGACCAGCGACTTTGGCCGCCATAACACCAGCTTATCTTGCCAACCCGCAGCAATAGGGCTTAAGTCATCACTGATTAACACTGCCCCGTGAAAGTCCGCTGCCGACAAATCGTCAAGTTTGCTGTGACAAATCAAATGAGCAGGCATCCGTTTCTCGAAGGTCCACCAGCGTTTATCACCCGCTTGTTGCACGATTGCCACTGGCTGCTGATTCACCACCGCCGCAGAAACACGAGTAATTGAGGCCTCGCATGTCGGGTCGAGCTGCCAAGCAAAGGGCGCACCCAACATATCCACCGCAAGGGTTTCAGACACATCGGAGGCGGTGGTTAATACTGGCTGCGCCTTCAGTACATAAGCGATACGTTCGGCCAGTTGATTGGCCCCTCCTCGATGCCCCGATAACAGCGGGATCACAAAATTAGCCTGCTCATCAATACACAGCACCGCAGGATCGTGGCGTTTATCCTGGATCAAGGGTGCAATCACTCGGCTTACAATGCCGGTCGCACAAATGAAAATATGTCCATCATAGTCTGCAAAACGTTCACTGAGCGCTTGGCTCAAGGGAAACGACAAGGGGTTCACCCGCTCTGGCGTGGCGTCAAACAGCTCTAAACCCACCGCGGAGATAAATAGCTCGGCAAAGGGTAAGTGCTTGGCAAGCCGACGGGCTTGCTTGGCGCCGTTTAAGGTAATGGCGTAAATGGCTAGTTTCATCGGGATTTAGGCCACCGCAATATGTTTCGAAGCGCCATCCGCGTGGCGCAATACGCCACGGCGCGAACGAATAGAAATCTGTACCATCGAGAAGTAGCGATGCTCGGTGGGTACCTCATCGAGTCGATGATAGATTTCTTGCTGCTCACTACTGGCATGAGACACATAGGTGGCCGCATCCTCCAAACCCAGCAGTTTTAACTTGGCTGATAACTGGCTAATCATTCGTCCCGCTTTAATCAGAATAATCGTGTCGAATTCTTCTACTAAGCTAGCTAAACACTCGATGCCATAGGTGGCGGGAACCACACAAAAACGCTCTTGACCATCGGCTAAAGGAATTTTGGTGGCTGCGGGCACCGCAGTAATCGAGGTAATCCCGGGCACAATCACCGGTTCCAAGCTCGGGGCAAGCTCCGCCAGCTCTTCCTGAATGTAGGCCCAGGTGCTATACACCGATGGGTCGCCTTCGGTGACAAAAACCACCGACTTGCCCTGCTGCAAGTACCCAAGAATTTGCTCGGCCGCCGCTTGCCAGGCGGGCACATTTTGCAAGGGGTCACGGGTCATCGGAAAATGTAAAAAGCAGGCTTCACCATGGAGTTCGTCTTCACTGACCGCGCCACCGACAATTTGCCAGGCGAAGGAGTCAGCCTTACCCTTGGTTTTTTCTGGGATGGCAATGATATCCGCCTGTTTGATTAAACGAACCGCCTTCAAGGTGAGTAACTCACTGTCGCCGGTACCCACGCCAACGGCGTAGAGTTGGCCGTAATGATGATGTTTTGCTTGATTCACAATAGGTCTCCTGACACTGGTTTGCTAATCGAAAATAAATGAATAGGATTTTCCGCCTGATAGCGCTGATAGTTAGCCAGCGGCTGCGTTTGCGCCACGTTCACCAACTGCACCTGAAACCTCAGATTTTGCTGTTTTCCCCACTGGTAAAGTTCTGCCACGGTGTCCAAGGTAACCGCCGAAATCAGTAGTCGACCCTGTGGCTTCAGCACCTGCCAACAATGGTCGAGGATCAACTGCATTTGCCCACGACTACCACCAATAAAAATCGCATCGGGTGGGGCTAAATCTTGCAGCGCCTGCGGTGCTTTTGCTTGCACCAAACAAACATTATCGGTGCTATGAGCGTGTATATTGTGTTCAATGCCGGCATAACACTCGGGATTAGATTCAATCGCAAATACCTGGCCCTGCCAGCAAAATTTTGCCGCTTCGATAGCGATAGAACCGGAGCCTGCACCGATATCCCAGACCGTATCTGCGGGACGAATTCTCATTGCGGCCAGCGCCAAATGACGCACTGGCTGTTTACTAATCAAACCGTGTTGTGGGCTCCGTTTGCTAAAACAACTATCTTCAGAAAACTGGCCATAGCCGCCCCAGACCTGTTCACTTTGCCGCTGCGCGATAATCAGGTTTAAGGGGGAAAACGGCTCGGGGTGGGCGGCTAATTGCGCCACACTAAACTCACTGATCTGTTCATTTACATCCGCTAACTGCTCACACACGCTTAAGCGCCAGTCCGCTTGATTAAACTTGGCTAAGTGCTGAGCAATCACCTGAGGGGGATTTTTATCATCGGTCAAAATCGCAAACAAACTGGCTTGCTGCATTTGACTCACCAAGCCTGCCAGAGCTCGGCCATGGCAGGAAATGAACTGAGCCTGCGACCAAGGCAGTGCCAACTTGGCAAAGGCCAATTGGACCGAGCTTAAGGCCGGAATAAAAGCCAATTCTTCGCGCTTCACTCGTTTGAGTAGCGCATGACCAATCCCGTAAAATAAGGGGTCGCCAGAAGCTAGAATCACCACTGCGCCCTCTTCGCTCTCATCAATTAACTCGTTCAACCATTCACTAAAACCCTGGCTCATATCGAGAAATAGCCCGTCAAATTGCGGAAACCATGCCATATGACGCGGATGCCCCGCCACCACCCGGGCCTGTGCAATCGCATTTACTGCGCGACTGGAAAGGCTAATGCAACCGTCTTCGTTCACCCCGACTACCGTAATGTTATTCATCATCATTACACCGACTGATATAACAAGGCGTGAACCGCAGACACCACTATCGGGCTGCCGCCTTTACTGCCCACACTGGCAATATAAGGCACTTGGTCTTGCTCGATCAGTGCCTGCTTAGATTCCGCCGCCTTCACAAATCCCACCGGGATCCCAATCACCAGCGCAGGCTTTATTTCGCCTTTCTCAACCAAATCAAGCACTTCAAACAGTGCCGTTGGCGCATTCCCAATGGCGATAATGGCACCATCCAATAAACCCAAATCCCGAGCCTTACGCATCGCCCAGACGGCACGGGTATCGCCATGTTGTTTGGCGCTGGTAATCACCCCTTTGTCACTAATAAAGCAATACACTTGATTTTGATAAACCGATAAACGTTGCTCACTAATCCCCGAGCTAATCATCGATACATCACTCACAATTGGGCAACCTTGTTTGAGCGCATTCACCCCCGAGACAATGGCATCAGCGCTAAACTTAAACAATTGAGCAAACTCAAAATCTCCAGTGGTATGGATGGCACGCCGCACCACTGGCCACTGACTGTCGCTGAAGGAATGTCCGCCATGAATTTGGGCGATTTCGCGATCGATAATCGCGAACGAGTCATTCTCTATTTCATGACCACGAGCGGTCATCTGTTGCATTCTATCCATCGGCCGAGATTCCTTTACTACTTTAAATTTTTTAAACGGTTCGGTATGCCCCAGTGGGCGACCATCAAAATCAATCAGCATCAGCTCGATGCGCAATTGTTGAGCGGTATATTGTTGGGCATGCTGCTGCGCCTGCTGACACATTCTTAGAAAAAAGGGCAGCTTGAGAAATTGTTGTGGGTACTCGTCGCGGATCAACTCGAGCATTTGCCTTGCGGTATTCGCTTTGGCGATCTGCTCAGACAGTGCCAATTCCAAGCCCGATTGCTTGGCCAATTCACTCAAACTCTCAAAATCAATCGCATGGCCGGAGACATGGGTCATCATCCGACCCGAGACCAACTTGGCCATTTTGCCAATCATCGCAACAATGGTGACTTTTTTGACCCGATAACGTTTTGCCGCCCGTAAACCAACCCCAATGAAATCCCCCGCTTGGATAAAAGCCAGGCTAGCTAAATCAGGAAATTGCTGCATCGCTGCCTGTTCAGAGCGACTGCCTGTGGTCAAAATTACATGTGCCGCCTGATGAGTTTTCGCTAACTGAATGGCTTGTCGAACTGAGGCCGCAAAAGCAGAGGTTGAAAAGGGTTTAACCGTGCCACGGGTGCCTAAAATAGAAATACCACCTATCAAACCGAGACGTTGATTAATGGTTTGTTTGGCGGCTTGTTCACCGCCCGGTACCGATATCGTCAACTCTAAACCCAAGGAACCCTGCTGCGCCGCAGCTGAGGGTTGCCATTCCAGCATCGCCATATCGATAATATTTTGCCGGGGTACCGGATTAATTGCCGGTTCACCCACAGCAAGCTCCAAGCCTTCCAGAGTGACCGTTGCAACGCCGCTGCCGCCCCGGATTTGGATCCCCGGTTGACCCGATAAACTCGCGGTACACTGAATTTCTAAACCATGAGTACAGTCGGGATCATCCCCCGCGTCCTTAATCACTCCAGCGGTAACATGACTAGAACCACTGAGACTGGCAATGGCAAAACTGACAAATTCACGATTCGGGAGCTGGATTTCGATTTCTGAAACCGGCTGTTGACTGAGTAAGCACCTCACCGCAGCGCGTGCGGCGGCTGCCGCACAGGCACCGGTGGTATATCCACCTCTCAGTTCTTTATTACTGGCAGAACGCTTTAATCTAGCCACGGGAGCCCCCCGCAGGATCAACAATAAGCGCCAAATAGGGGTCGTCTCGACCGCAAAAGTAATGGTCGGTGTGATATTGATGGCTTTTTAGGACAAGACTAGCCGATACAACGGCGAACACCGCGTTTAGCATAGACACAAGTATTCCTTCCTCGTTTAACAACCAAGTAAATCGTCATCGATAAATGACGGACACTTAAAAAACAAACAGCACGGAAGGAACTCATGAGAATAATCGTTCACTGAGAAATCCCGCCCAGAATCTTTGAAATACATTTACACCAACTTTTATCATTGAATACTTAGCAGGTTCTGGCTTGTGATCACGAGATCACTTACAGTTGCGGGAACAGCTTAGGAATTGAACCTAATTCACTTTTAACCAAATAAGGACACTGGCACTAAGTATTTTTAAAAAATCCGTTAAGACATATAACCCTCAACAAAACTAAACATTAACAAGCGTTTCACCCTCATGATTTAAACTATTCCTAAATTCTTGAGGGGTTATATTGTAAGCATTTCTAAAAACCTTACAGAAATAGCTAGAGCAGGAGTAACCCAAATTGTGAGCAATCCTAGAAATAGACCAATCGCTATACTGTAGCATTTTTTTAGCACCAATTAGACGCTGCTGATTCACGTATGAATTAAACCCCACACCCATTTCTTTCTTAAACAATTTACTAAAGTAATGTGGACTTAAATAAACATAATCAGCAATATCCTCTAAAGATATATCTTCAAAATAATGGGCTTCAATATAACGAACCGCTTTCTTTATTTTACTATCATAAGAATGATTTGAATCATGCGATTTAAATATATTTTTTATATCATACTTGTCATTAATGACCACAAAATCCAAATGTTTCTTAATTGAATCATCGACCAAAGTTTTTAATAAATCTGCTGCAGAAAATAACTTGGGATAATCTACCGTGATGATTTTTTCATAATCTTCAACTAACTCGGCATTTTGCATCCATTTTTTATCCACTGGTTGAATATCACCCAAAGATACAAAGTTATTCACCCGAACCTGACCACAAAGCACAAAGCCAACTAAGTGCCCATTCACCTCCAGTGGGATTGAAAAATCAGTCAAACCCGCATGACAACGGTAAACACAAGGTTTATTCACCTTAGAAGCTTCTAGACCACCACAACGATCGCTATTCTTACAGCGGGCATATAAATCTGGGTCCTGGCGGATCCGTTGACAAAAATCAGTAAAGTTAAAACTGGCTGACACTTCACGTCCATCAATATCAACCAATACCACCGCCAAGCCCGTTGCATTGGCAAAATCTTGCAGTATTTTATTAATACCTTGAGATTCTAAAAAACTATCTGGTTTCATTGTCTAAGCAACTCCCTGTTTATTTAGAATGACCATCCATTACAACATCGCAGACTTTACAATATTGAACATTTATAACTTTGATTTAGCATTGATTTAAGTCATCGGATACCCAAATATTTATCACGCTAAACGCTTTCTACAACACTCTCTTTTTCAGTCTCGGTATCATCGGCCAAATGACGGGTAATAAAGTAGCGATAGCCAGCACCACCCAGACAAGCACCAATCAGCGGAGCCACAATTGGAATAATAAAATAGGGAAGCTCACGTGCTCCGGTAAAGCTCACTTTTCCCCAACCCGCCACAAAGGCAAATACTTTAGGACCGAAATCACGCGCTGGATTCATCGCAAAGCCAGTTAAGGGGCCTGTTGCAGCGCCAATCACCGCCACCAAGATCCCAATCAATAACGGCGCCAGCGGCCCTTTGGGAACGCCGTTGCCATCATCAGTTAAGGCTAAAATTAAACCCATTAAGGTCGCAGAAATAATCACTTCTACAGCGGCTGCACGCCAAGTCGGAAGATCGGGATGTGGATAAGTACTAAAAATACTCGCAAGATACAGGCTTTCGTCACTGCCGCGTAGCATATTATGGCTTTGTTCAAACACCGTAAACAGATCCGCATAAATGAAATAGCACACCGCAACCCCAAAGAAAGCACCAGCGACCTGGGCGAGAATGTAAGGTACAACTTTTTGTTTATCAAAGTTGGCAAACAACCATAAACCCACGGTCACCGCAGGATTAAGATGCGCCCCAGAAATTCCCGCGGTTAAGTAAACTGCAAGTGCAATCCCCAAGCCCCATACAATACAAATCTCCCATAAACCAAATTGTGCGCCTGCCAATTTGACTGCGCATAAACAAGCCGCGCCAAAGAACAAAAATAAGCCAGTGCCTAAAAACTCCGCGATACATTGGCCTTTTAATGAATCCTTCATAGCTATTCCTTCACTTCGTATTCTCAGTAAAATTTAATTTGCACCACCATAAATTAATCGCTTTGGTTATTTATATTGTTTCAGCAAGAAATGGATGGTACCCAATAATCACGCTGCTAATGTTAATCCTGAATAATCTTATGTCATGCTAATAAATTGTCATCTATACACTAAGTAAATGTAACTCTGCGCCTTAGGAATGCTAAAAAATTGTTTTAAATACACCTCATCCTAACTTTTATCTTTTATATTCATGGAGATAACACAACGCCACCGATGCTATTTTTTTGTCATGAACAAATTCTTTAATTGTCGTATAGCTCATGTTTTCGCTATTTATTTAACCAATGTCTCGATTTCAACAAGTCGGACTGAGTGATTTATTCGCCTATCCGAATGACGAGCAAAGCCTTTATATTCCGTCTAAACCTGCAAATTGATGACAAATTTTTATTGTCAGCACCGCAGATTATTTCCATTCCACACCTTCAAATGGACAATTTTTTTGCTTAAACAAAGGCTAGATTAATGCCGAGAGTTTTACTGTCTGTTCACACATAGCAAATATAAATAGAGGTTTATTATGCAACAAGAAGCATTAGGAATGGTTGAAACCAAAGGACTAACCGCCGCAATTGAAGCCGCTGACACCATGGTTAAATCAGCTAACGTCGATTTAGTCGGTTACGAAAAAATTGGCTCAGGCTTAGTCACTGTGATTGTTCGTGGCGATGTGGGTGCTGTGAAAGCTGCCGTTGACGCAGGCTCATCTGCAGCGGCCAATGTTGGTGAAATCGTCGCCACTCATGTAATTCCTCGTCCCCATACTGACGTAGAAAAAATTCTACCAAAAGGACTTGAATAATGAACAGCAACCTGGTCGATACCGTCATGGCTCAGGTGATGGCGAAAGTAAATGATCAAACGGATGTAACTCCTCCACAACCCAACCAGCAACGAGGCGAAAAAATGGTCGAGAAAACCTGTGGTTTAACAGAATTTGTCGGTACGGCAATTGGCGACACCATTGGCTTAGTCATTGCGAATGTCGATAACGAAGTACTCGACGCGATGAAGCTAGAGAAACGTTACCGCTCTATCGGTATTTTAGGTGCCCGCACCGGTGCAGGCCCGCACATTATGGCAGCCGATGAAGCGGTAAAAAGTACCAACACTGAAGTCGTCAGCATTGAACTACCGCGCGATACCAAAGGTGGCGCAGGTCATGGTTCTTTAATCGTATTTGGCGGCGAAGATGTATCTGACGTAAGACGCGCAATCGAAGTCGCACTTAAAGAACTCGACCGCACCTTTGGCGATGTATATGCCAATGAGGCCGGTCATATTGAGTTGCAATACAGCGCTCGCGCCAGTTACGCCTTAGAGAAAGCCTTTGGAGCCCCACTCGGAAAAGCCTGCGGCATCATTGTTGGCGCCCCTGCGGCTGTTGGCGTATTGATGGCCGATACAGCGGTGAAATCAGCCAATGTTGAAACTGTCGCTTATAGCTCCCCAGCCAACGGAACCAGCTTTAGTAATGAAGCCATCTTAGTGGTTTCTGGTGACTCAGGCGCAGTTCGTCAAGCGGTGATTTCAGCTCGTGAAGTTGGCAAAACCCTACTTGCAACAATGGGTGACGAGCCAAGCAACGATCGTCCGTCTTACATCTAAGCCACGCAGAGGTTGTTCCATGAAATCAAAACGATTTGAAGCATTAGCAAAACGCCCGGTCAACCAGGATGGTTTTGTGAAAGAGTGGATCGAAGAAGGGTTTATCGCAATGGATAGCCCGAATGATCCAAAACCATCGATTAAAATAGTCAATGGTGACGTGGTTGAGCTCGATGGCAAAACCAAAGCCGACTTCGATTTAATCGACCATTTTATCGCCCGCTACGGCATTAACTTGGCCAACGCTGAAAAAGTGATGGCAATGGATTCGGTGAAACTCGCCAATATGTTGTGCGATCCAAATGTGCCACGCAAAGAAATTGTGCCACTGACTACCGCGATGACACCCGCCAAGATTGTCCAGGTAATGTCACATATGAATGTAGTTGAGATGATGATGTCGATGCAGAAAATGCGCGCCAGAAAATCACCTTCTCAACAAGCTCACGTCACCAACATCAAAGACAACCCAGTACAAATTGCTGCGGATGCTGCCGAAGGTGCATTACGTGGCTTTGATGAACAAGAAACCACCGTGGCGGTTGCCCGTTACGCGCCGTTTAACGCCATTGCCTTACTCGTCGGTTCACAAGTTGGCCGTCCAGGGGTATTAACTCAATGTTCATTAGAAGAAGCCACCGAATTGAAGCTCGGCATGTTAGGCCATACCTGCTATGCCGAAACTATTTCAGTTTATGGTACAGAGCCGGTATTTACTGACGGCGATGATACGCCTTGGTCGAAGGGTTTTCTTGCCTCTTCTTATGCCTCTCGTGGCCTAAAAATGCGTTTTACCTCTGGCAGTGGCTCAGAAGTTCAAATGGGTTATGCCGAAGGCAAATCGATGCTATATCTGGAAGCGCGGTGTATCTACATCACCAAAGCAGCCGGTGTTCAAGGCTTACAAAATGGCTCTGTGAGCTGTATTGGTGTTCCTTCAGCGGTCCCTTCAGGTATTCGTGCAGTATTGGCCGAAAACTTAATTTGTTCAGCGCTAGATTTAGAATGTGCATCGAGTAACGACCAAACCTTTACCCACTCAGATATGCGCCGTACCGCGCGTTTATTGATGCAGTTTCTGCCTGGAACTGACTTTATTTCTTCTGGTTATTCAGCAACGCCAAACTACGACAACATGTTTGCCGGTTCTAACGAAGATGCCGAAGATTTCGATGATTACAACGTAATTCAACGCGACTTAAAAGTTGACGGCGGATTAAACCCAGTGCGTGAAGAAGATGTGGTGGCGACTCGTAACAAAGCTGCCCGCGCCTTACAAGCCATCTTCAAAGGCATGGGTCTACCAGCCATCACCGATGAAGAAGTGACGGCAGCTACTTACGCTCACGGCTCTAAAGATATGCCAGAACGCAACATGGTTGAAGACATTAAAGCAGCACAAGAAATCATTGATCAAAACCGGACGGGTTTAGAAGTAGTGCAAGCCTTGGCAAAAGGCGGTTTCGAAGATATCGCGCAAAATATGTTGGATATCCAAAAAGCTAAACTAAGCGGCGATTACTTGCATACCTCAGCCATCATCGTTGGCGACAACCAAGTCCTTTCTGCAGTCAATCATCTCAATGACTATGCCGGACCCGGTACCGGTTATCAACTTGAAGGTGAGCGTTGGGAACTGTTGAAGAACATTCCAAATGCCTTAGACCCGAATGAGTTTAATTAAGGAAGCTGACTATGGAAATCAATGAAAAACTATTGCGTCAGATTATTGAAGACGTAATCGGCAACATGCAAACGCAGCCGCAAGCGGTGTCGTTTGATAGCACGCCGAATCAGCGTGCAAGCTCAGGCTTTTTACAAGACATGGGCGAAGCAAAAATCAGTACCAAACGTGATGAAGTTGTCATTGCGGTTGGTCCAGCCTTTGGCTTATCACAAACCGAAAGCATTGTTGGCGTGCCGCACCAAGCGATTTTACGCGAAATGATTGCAGGTATTGAAGAAGAAGGTCTCAGTGCGCGCGTGGTACGTTGCTTTAAATCATCGGATGTGGCCTTTGTTGCCGTGGAAGGTGAAGAGTTATGTGGTTCTGGTATTTGCGTGGGGATCCAATCTAAGGGCACCACCGTGATTCACCAAAAAGGCTTGCCACCACTTTCTAACTTAGAGCTATTTCCACAGGCACCTTTGCTCACCCAGGAAACCTATCGCCACATAGGTAAAAACGCCGCCAAATATGCAAAAGGTGAAACACCACAACCGGTGCCTACCATGAACGATCAGATGGCGCGACCTAAGTATCAAGCCAAATCTGCAGTCTTACATATCAAAGAAACCAAACATGTGGTGACTGGTAAAAAAGCCGTCGAACTGAAAGTTGCCGTTTAATAAGGATGATGAAATGAATTCAGAAGCGATTGAATCAATGGTTCGAGACGTGCTGGAAAAAATGACCAACCAGCAAGCCTCGATACCGAGTGCCAGTGCAACACCGAAGAGTTCCGGCGGAGTCACAGTGGATGATTACCCTTTAGTCACCAAACATCCTGACTGGATCAAAACCCCAACCGGTAAAACCGCCGAAGACATCACGCTTGCCAACGTGTTAAACGGCTCGGTAACCAATCAGGACATGCGGATCACCCCTGAAATTTTAAGAATTCAGGCTGAGGTCGCAAGAGATGCTGGGCGTGATCGACTCGCGCTCAACTTCGAGCGTGCCGCTGAACTCACCGCGGTACCCGATGACAAGGTATTAGATATTTACAATGCCCTGCGTCCCTACCGCTCAAGCAAGCAAGAGCTAATGGACATTGCTCAAGAGTTAGAGAGCAAGTACCAAGCAAAAATCTGTGCCGATTTTGTTAGAGAAGCTGCAGAACTCTACGTACCGAGAAAGAAACTGAAAGGCGACAACTAATTTCTTTTTCATTCGACAGATTATTTGAAAATAAAAACGGAAAGATTATGAGCTACATTGTTGGTGTTGATATTGGCAACTCATCCACAGAAGTCACTTTAGCAAAACAAAGTGAGGGTAATGAGGTGCAGTTCATCTGTGCTTCGATTACCGAAACGACTGGGATCAAAGGCACTAAACAAAACCTCATGGGGATTTATAAAGCGCTAAATCAATTAGTCGCCAAAGCTGGGATCGCCCTCGAGGATCTTAATCTTATCCGTATTAACGAAGCCACGCCGGTGATCGGTGATGTTGCCATGGAGATGATTACCGAAACCATCATCACCGAGTCAACCATGATCGGCCACAACCCTAAAACGCCTGGCGGTTTAGGGGTTGGCGTAGGCATCACGATTACCTTTGATGAATTATTAAAGCGCGACAGTTCAGAACCTTATCTGCTGGTAGTGCCAAAAAATATCGACTTTGCCGATGCCGCCCAGATGATCAATGCCGCCAGTCAAGCGGGTTACCAGATTGTCGGTGCAATTCTACAAAATGACGATGGCGTGTTGGTCAATAACCGCCTCGACAAAGTGATTCCAATCGTTGACGAGGTCAGCTTCATTGAGAAAATCCCGATGGGGATGCGCGCCGCAATTGAAGTTGCCCAGCAAGGCCAAGTGATTAAAACTCTGGCCAATCCTTATGGAATTGCCACCCTATTTTCACTCAGTGCCGAAGAGACCAAAAGCGTGGTGCCGGTAGCGCGCGCCTTAATTGGTACGCGTTCGGCGGTGGTGGTTAAAACGCCCAAAGGCGATGTGAAAGCGCGGACCATTCCCGCTGGACAACTTTCCTTATTTAGTCGCGGTCGTAGTCTCAATATTGATATTACCCAAGGTAGCGAAGCGATCATGGACGCTGTTACCTCATTTGAACACTTAGATAACGCTTCCGGTGAAGCTGGCACCAACATTGGTGGCATGTTAGAGAATGTTCGCCAAACCATGGCCGAACTCACCAATAAACCCAGCAACGAAGTATTTATTCAAGACTTACTGGCGGTTGATACCTTTGTCCCCATGAATGTACAAGGCGGTCTGGCTGGTGAATTTTCCTTAGAGCATGCCGTGGGTATCGCCTCCATGGTGAAATCAGATCATCTACAGATGGCCCGCATCGCTGAAGAGATCCATCACACCCTAAACATCGAGGTACAAATTGGAGGGGCCGAAGCCGAAGCAGCTATTTTAGGTGCACTCACTACCCCTGGTACCGATAAACCGATGGCGATCCTCGACTTAGGCGCGGGTTCTACCGATGCCTCCATCATAAATGGCAAAGGCGACATCATTGCCATCCACTTAGCGGGTGCTGGTGAAATGGTCACCATGATCATTGCCGCTGAATTGGATTTACAAGACCGCTACTTAGCCGAAGACATCAAACGTTATCCGCTCGCGAAAGTCGAAAGCCTATTCCATATTCGTCACGAAGATGGCTCAGTTCAATTCTTCGATAAAGCGCTGCCTTCGGAAGTTTTTGCCCGAGTGGTGGTGGTCAAAGAAGACAACTTTATCCCGCTTGATGGTGAACTCACTTTAGAAAAAGTGAAGGCCATCCGGCAAAGCGCTAAATCTCGGGTTTTTGTCACGAATTCTCTGCGCGCTCTCAAGTCCGTGAGCCCTACGGGCAACATTCGCGATATACCTTTCGTGGTTTTGGTCGGCGGCTCTTCACTCGACTTCGAAGTGCCACAATTAGTGACCGACGCCCTTGCCCATTACCAACTGGTTGCAGGCCAAGGCAATGTTCGTGGCTGTGAAGGGCCACGCAACGCGGTTGCCACGGGTTTAATTTTGTCTTTAGCTAAAAGAGCCCCCACCAATGACATTGAATAACAAGCCCAGCATCTTGATATGTAGTTCGGAAATTGACTTTCCAGAAACATGGCAACAAGTACTTTTAGGGATTGAAGAAGAAGGGATCCCCTACCAAATTCGCCATGATGATGAACCGCAAATAAACCATCGAGCCTATCGTGCTGCACAAGCATCAGCGCTGGCGGTGGGCATTGCCTGCTCATCACAGGAATTGATCGTACATCATCGTAACTTACCCGAACAGCAACCTTTGTTTCGAGCGCAATTAACGCCCACACCGCCACCAAGTCAACTCAGAGAGTTGGGGAGCAATGCGGCACGTTTAGTCAAAGGTATTCCGTTTAAGAACACGCTTTACCAGCAAGGAGAATAACAGGTGAAAGTCTCTCTCGGTTTATTAGAAGTGAAAGGATTAGCGCTCGCCATCAATACTGCCGATGCCATGGCCAAATCGGCTGCTATTCGCATCGCAGATGTGGAAAGCAGCAAGGGCTCTGGCTGGACATTGATCAAAATTACCGGTGATGTTGCAGCAGTACAAGCAGCCATTAGCACTGGCGCAGCCCTCGCTGAAAAATGTGGTGGTTTAGTCTCGAAAAAAGTTTTGTCTCGCCCAGACGTGAAGCTGCTGGCGATGACATTACCCACTCCCGCTAAGCCAAAAGCCGCGCCAGCTGCCAATAAAGTGAAAGCGAGTCGTGTGACCAAAGCCGCAAGCCCTACCGCTGCAATCATTGACCAGCCAGAACCAACAGTGGAACCAACCGCTGTCGTCACAGAATTGCCGGAGCAACATGCGGAGCCGGTCACTGCAAGCACAGAGCTGCCTGAGCAAACAACGGAGCCAGTCACTGCAAGCACAGAGCCGCTTGAGCCAACAGCAGAGCCAGCCGCTACAAACACTGAACAGCCTGAACAAGCGCCAGAATTAGCAGCAACGGAACTCGATACCGAACAAAATCAACAAGCCGAGTCGGCACAAGTCGCCAGCTGTAACTTATGTCACGACATCGCTTGTCCAAGAAAAAAAGGCGAGCCAAGACGAGACTGTATTAATGGAGGAAAAGTGAAATGATTGACGAAATACTCGTCAGAAAAACCATTGAAAATGTGATGCTTGAAATGCGCAATCGGCCAATTCCGGTCGGTATTTCTAACCGTCATATTCATCTTGCAGCAGCCGATTTTCAACAACTATTTCCTGGCCGTGATTTAACGGTCAAAAAGATGTTACTGCAACCCGGTCAGTATGCCGCCGAAGAAATCGTCACCCTTTGCGGTCCTAAAGGCTGCATTGAAAGGGTACGAGTACTCGGCCCATTGCGCAGTAAAACTCAAGTGGAATTATCGGCCACCGATGCCCGTAGCATTGGGGTAAAAGCGCCCTTGCGTTTATCTGGGCAGCTCAAAGACACGCCTGGCGTCAAACTGGTCAGTGAATTCGGCGAAGTAATGCTGGAACAAGGTGTCATTGTGGCCCTACGCCACATCCATATGTCGCCAGTCGATGCCCTGCTCTATCAAGTAGAAGACGGCGATTCTGTGAAAATTGCCATTGAAGGCACCCAGCGCAAAGCAATCTTTGATGATGTAGCCATTCGCGTTTCTCCCGATATGAAGCTTGAAATGCATATCGATACCGATGAGGCCAATGCCGCCGATGTTGGCAGTGGTTCCGCCTTCGCGATTTTGCTCAAGTAAGCATGGAGTCTAGTGTGAGTACTCAAGCCTTAAACATAAGCTACTTGGTCGATGCCGTGCTGCAACAACTTCAGCAAAGGGAAGGCTCAATCTATCAAGTCGACCTCGATATCTTAGCCAAGGGCCTATCGGCGTCTACTTATGCTTGTCACAGCCATTTAGCCTTGTGCTTAGCCGATTTACAGTTTTTGCAACAACTGGCATCCGCGGGCAAACGCCAAGTGACGCCAGCAGCCGTGATGACTCTGTTAGATGCCTTTGCCTATGGCATCAAACTCAACATCAGCGTGCATCAACAGCTGCTCCCAGCACTGCCGATCCAAGGCTTAAGTGTATTGCCAGTTGCGCTGAGTGATCAGCACGGCGCAACCATTCATCTAGACACTCGGGCACTAATTAGTTACCAGCATGTCGCGCAACTCAACGGAAAATGGCTGGTCACGCCCAAGCTGAGTTTAGTCACGCAGTTAGCCAAGGACTACTTGGTTCAACGTCATATTCAACTGATTAAAACGGAGTAAATCATGCAATTAGCAAAAGTCGTCGGTTCCGTTGTTTCGACTCAAAAATCACCGTCTTTAGTGGGTAAGAAGTTGCTAATCGTACGCCGAGTGAATGGTGACCAACAACAGCGAGCGAATCCCGAATGGTCAGATGAAATCGCCGTGGATTGTGTTGGTGCAGGCGAAGGTGAATTGGTATTTGTCACCCGCAGTTCATCCGCCAGAATGATTGTGGATGGAGCCAACGAAGCGGTTGATTTAGCCGTTTGCGGCATCGTCGACTCCCTCAGTTATCAACAAGGAGCCTAGCCTGCGATGAGTATTTACACCAAAAAAGGCGATGCTGGTTCAACTTCATTAGTGGGCGGCGTGCGAGTGCATAAATCAGACATCAGAGTCGATGCCTACGGCACCGTAGACGAACTGAATGCGAGCCTGAGCCTGGCCAGCAAAGCGATGCGAGATGCCAGTAACATCCAGCTGATAGAAGCGATTGAACACCAACTATTTTACTTAGGTGCCGAAGTTGCTAGTGCCGATAACAGTCCAATAAAAGCCAATCAACGCTTGCTGGAGGCCGAACATATCACGGCCATGGAACAAGCCATTGACCGCTGTATGTCTGCCCTCCCCCCAGTCAACAGTTTCGTATTGCCCGGTAGCTCTGAAGCAGGTAGTCGACTTCATGTTAGCCGAACCATTGCACGCCGCGCCGAACGACGTTTGGTTGAGCTTGCCCAATTCACCGAGCTACGACCACTGTTGCTGAAATACATCAATCGCTTGTCTGATCTGTTGTATGCCATCGCTCGCTTCGAAGATCAGCAAGTTTTATATAGTGAAGTGGTTGAACGAGTGATTGCTGAATACCTCAAGGCCAGTACCAACACATCAACCCCCGACACTCTGCCAGAAAATGCATCGGTTAAGCTGGCTGAACATTCTCTAGGGTTTGTTACCGTGCATCGCATCATGCAACAAGCCGTTGCTGCAGCCTTGAAACATCAAGTACCGATCGTGATTGCCGTTGTGGATCAACACGGCAATATGATCATGAGCTACCGGATGCCTGACGCCCTATTGGTGAGCAGCGAATTGGCACCAAAGAAAGCCTATAGTGCGATCGCCCTAAAAAGCCCAACCCATCAGCTTTCCGCCCTAGTTCAACCGGGCCAAGATTTGTATCAATTGGAAACCATTTGCGATGGCAAAATCGTCACCTTTGGCGGTGGTTTCCCTTTGTATCAAGCACACCAATTAATCGGTGCCATCGGCATTAGCGGTGGCAGCGTCACACAAGACATAGATATCGCTCTCGCAGCGATCCATGGTTTAGATTTAGAGGATAAATAACAATGGACACAATGGAATTAGAAAACATCGTTCGCAGTATTATCAGCGAAAAATTTGCGCAAGCGCCAAGCCCAGAATCGAACGACAGCGGAAGCATCGCGCTATTTGATGATGTTGACTGTGCCATTCAAGCAACAAGTCAAGCTTACAAGCGCTACCAACAATGCCCGCTAAAAACCCGTAGTGCGATCATCGATGCCTTTCGCAAAGAGCTTGCACCGCTGATCCCTAAACTATCTGCTGATGCGGCGGCCGAAACCGGCATGGGTTGTAGCGAACACAAGATCCTAAAGAATCAAGCAGCCTTAGATAATACCCCAGGGGTGGAAGATTTAACAACTCAAGCGCTCACTGGTGACGGCGGTATGGTGTTATTTGAATACTCACCTTTCGGTGTCATTGGCTCTATTTCTCCCAGTACCAACCCTACCGAAACCATTATCAATAACTGTATTAGCATGCTGGCAGCGGGCAATACCGTGTACTTCTCGCCTCACCCCGGAGCCAAACAAGTATCACTGTGGTTAATTCAAAAAATGGAAGCGATTGCCTTTAAAGCTTGTGGTATTCGCAATCTGGTGGTGACCACCAAACAGCCGAGCATTGAAGCGACTCAAGCCATGATGGCCCACCCCGATATCGCCTTATTAGCAGTCACCGGTGGCCCAGCGATTGTCGCCTCAGCCATGAAAACTGGTAAAAAAGTGATTGGTGCAGGTGCCGGTAACCCTCCTTGTTTGGTAGACGAAACCGCAGAAATTATTAATGCGGCTCAAAGTATCGTAGCGGGCGCTTCTCTGGACTACAACCTGCCTTGTATTGCAGAGAAATCGGTGGTGGTGGTCGACAGTGTTGCCGACCAATTGATCCAACAAATGCAGGCCTTTGGCGCTTACTTGGTGAGCAAGCCTGAAGATATTCAGCGTTTGCACGATACCTGTTTTAAAGGGACCACCGTGAATAAAGCGTTTGTTGGTAAAAGCCCTGCAGCTATTTTGCAGGCTGCCGGTATTCATTGCCCCGAAAAAGAACCAGAACTGGTAATTTTTGAAGCCGAAGCAAATGACTTATTTGTGCTGGAAGAACAGTTAATGCCAGTGATGCCAGTAGTTCGTGTGAAAGACTTTGAAGCGGGCTTAGCGCTTTCTCTGCGCATTGAAAACAACTTACATCATACCGCGATCATGCATTCACAAAATGTCTCTCGCTTAAACAAAGTTGCCCAGATGATGCAAACCTCTATTTTCGTTAAAAATGGTCCTTCTTACGGCGGGATTGGAGTCGGCGCAGAGGGTTTCACCACCTTTACGATTGCCACTCCAACGGGTGAAGGAACCACTTCGGCAAGAAGCTTTGCTCGCAGTCGTCGTTGTGTGCTGCATAACGGATTTTCCATTCGCTAATTGATGTTAAGAGATAGGCTCATGAAAAAGTTTTCGGTTAAAACTCGGGTATACAGTGGCATTGGCAGCCTCGAATATCTAAAGCGTTTCAAAAATAAAAAGATCTGGATTGTCTGTGATGGCTTTTTAGCCACCAGCCCTTTGTATACACGTTTAGCCGGGTTGTTGGAGCAGCATAATCAGCTCTTTCTATTTTCAGAGATCACTGCCGATCCGGATATCTCGACCATCGTCAAGGGGATCGCTGAACTACAGAAAATACAACCTCAAATCATTATTGGCTTTGGTGGCGGCTCGGCGATTGACGCCGCCAAAGCGATCCGCTTTTTTGTGGAACAAAGCCAGAGCCTGCCTTTGGAAGCTTGCATCGCGATCCCAACGACTAGTGGCACGGGCTCGGAGGTGACTTCGGCAACCGTGATTAGCGACAAGCAAAAAGGGATAAAATATCCACTATTTCATCCCAGTATTTTCCCAACCATTGCGATCCTCGATCCCGAATTGGTGCTAACCGTCCCCGCTGAGATCACCGCCAATACCGGCATGGATGTACTCACTCATGCCATTGAAGCCTATGTATCTAAAGATGCCAACGATTTTGCCGATGCCTTGGCTGAGAAAGCAGTACAAACCATCTTTCAATACTTACCAACGGCCTATGTGAACGGCCAATGCATCGCCACTCGGAACAAGGTGCATAACGCCTCTAGCATGGCTGGTATGGCATTTAGTCAGGCCGGACTGGGACTGAACCATGCTATTGCTCACCAATTGGGCGGTCAGTTTAAGCTGGCGCATGGTTTAGCCAACGCAATTTTACTGCCGCATGTGATCCGGCATAACGCCAAGGACATTCGTGCCCGTAAGCGCTACGCCAGACTGGCGAAACATTGCCAACTCAGCCCCAAATCACTGAACGATATGGCAGCCGTCAATCAGTTGATTTTTCATATAAATCAACTTCTTCAACAGCTTAAAATAAAATCGTCGCTGCGCAAGTTGGGGATCTATGAAAGCAAAGTGAAGGAAAAACTAGCCACCATCATTAGTGCCACCCATGCCGATAGTACACTCAGTACTAATCCTTGTGCGGTGAGCGATAAAGACATTCGACATATTGTAGAGGCGATCTTATGAGTAATGCTTCCACTACGGTTGCTGAAATGACCGACGCCAATCAGCAGATCGTCGAAAAAACGCTTGCTCAAACTAATTCAGAGCAGATGCTAAAACAAGTTCGTCAAGCAGGTATCGTGGGCGCCGGCGGCGCGGGCTTTCCAACTTACGTGAAGCTACAAGCCAAGGCAGAGATCTTCTTAGTGAATGCGGCAGAATGTGAGCCGATGTTAAAAGTAGATCAACAATTAATGGCACAACACCCAGACAAGCTGATCCGAGGACTACTCTACGGGATGTTTCTGACTGGCGCCAAACAGGGCATTATCGCTCTCAAACAGAAGTATCAAGCTGCCATTAATGCACTCACACCGCAACTGCCGGACAACATTCGGATCCACATCTTGCCCGATGTTTATCCCGCAGGGGATGAAGTGATTACCATCTGGTTTGCTACCGGACGGCGAGTGCCACCTGCGGCATTGCCAATTAGCGTTGGGGTATTGGTGAATAATGTGCAAACCCTGATGCAAGTCGCGGATGCCTTGGAACAAGATAAAACCGTGACTCAACGTACTTTAACCGTGAATGGTGCCGTAAACAAAGCACTCACGGTAACCGTGCCGATTGGGATTAGTTTGGCCGAAGTGCTCAATTTGGCTGGAGGCGCGAGCATCGCCAATCCAGCTTACATTGTTGGCGGCCCAATGATGGGCAAAATGATTGAAGATCTCAATCAACCAGTCACTAAAACCACTGGTGGCCTGCTAGTACTGCCGCAAGATCATATTCTCATCCAACGCCAAACCCGGTCTTTAGACGCCATTATGAATATGGCTCGAAATGTATGTGAGCAATGCCGGATGTGTACCGAGCTTTGCCCAAGACACTTGGTGGGCCATGAATTATCACCTAGCGAAATCGTTAAAGCTGTGTGTTATGAAAAAGTGGCGCAACCTTCGGTCTTATTATCTGCATTGACCTGTTCTGAATGTGGTATTTGCGAAGCCTATGCCTGCCCGGTTGAGATTTCACCAATGCGAGTCAATCGGATGCTCAAGCAGCAATTTAGACAACAGGGGATGAAATATGAGGGCGAACTTCATCCAGCAGACCCAATGATTGACTATCGTTTTGTGCCGATTAAACGTTTGGTCTCACGATTAAACTTAGAGGCCTACAATCACGACGCGCCGCTGCAGCCTTTAAACTGGCAGCCTAAGCAAGTCATCATCCCGGTGCAACAACATATTGGGCAACCTTCAACCCCCATTGTTCAGGTTGGTGATAGTGTCAGCCAGGGCCAATGCATCGCCATGCCCGATGAGCAAACCTTAGGCGTCGCCATTCATGCCAGCCTAGCGGGTACCGTTCGTCAGGTTTCGACCAGCAGCATTCACATCGTAGGGGAATAACACATGTATCACGCAATTGGCTTAGTTGAACTCAGTAGTATCGCCAAAGGCATAGAAGCCAGCGACCTTATGCTAAAAAGTGCCAATGTTGAATTATTGTTGGCCAAAACCATCTGCCCCGGTAAATACATCGTATTGGTGGGCGGGGAAATTGGCGCAGTCAAGCAAGCGGTAGAAAACGGCAAACATGCCAGTGGCCATCTTTGTGTCGATAGCTTTGTGATCGCTAACATACACGCTTCGGTCTTGCCTGCCCTGAGTGGGGTGAGTGAAGTGAATCATAAAAAAGCCGTGGGAGTGGTTGAAACCTACAGTGTTGCAGCCTGTATCACCGCCGCCGACAGTGCGGTGAAATCGGCCAATGTACAACTGGTAAGGATCCATATGGCCTTTGGTATTGGCGGAAAGTGCTACATGGTGCTCAACGGCGAAATTGCCGATGTAAAAACCGCAGTGACCTCGGCTTCCCAAGATGCCGGCAGTCAGGGTTTACTGGTACAAAACTGCGTTATACCTAAGCCCGATAAAGCCCTATGGCAAAGCTTGCTATAAACGCAAAAGGATTTCCATCATGCAAAACGATAGCAAAGAGCGCGTCATTCAAGAGTATGTACCGGGTAAACAAATCACCCTGGTGCACCTCATCGCGAACCCCAATAAAATGCTTTATAAAAAATTGGGCTTAAACAATCAGTCTAATGCCATTGGTATTATGACCATCACGCCCAGTGAGGCCGCCATTATCGCAGGAGACATCGCCACAAAATCTGGGGCCATCGAACTCGGCTTTGTCGACCGATTCACCGGTTCGGTGGTGATCACTGGTGATGTCTCATCAGTAGAATATGCCTTAAAACAAGTCATATACACCCTTGGTGACATGATGAAATTCAGTGCTTGCCAACTCACGCGGACTTAAAATGATGCCGAAACGATTGATGTTAATCGGCCAAAGTGAATGTGGCAAAACCACGTTGATCCAAAGCTTACAGCAACAACCACTGCACTATCAAAAGACTCAAACCTTAGACTTTGTGTCGAGTGCCATCGATACGCCCGGTGAATACTTGGAGAACCCACGCCTCTATAGCGCCTTAATCAATGCTTCTTACGATGCTGATGTGATTGCCTTTGTCCAAAGCGCCAGCAACCCCTACAGTATTTTTGCGCCCCAATTTGCCTCCGCTTTTAATAAGCCGGTGATAGGCGTGGTGACTAAAGTTGACACCTTAGCGACCTCTGCCACTGAAGCAGCCCAACAACAACTGGAAAATGCCGGTGTTAGCTGCCTATTTAAAACATCCTCTTACCAGCATGTTGGTATTCACCAACTTCGCCAATACCTCAACTGGAGTTAACGGAAAGAACCATGAAGCACAACATAATCGCGATTAATGCGGGTAGCTCAACCCTAAAGTTTCAACTTTATTCAATGCCAGAAGAGCGGATCATCGCCAAAGGCATGATTGATAAAATAGGCAAAGAAGATGCGCTATTTGTCATGGAATACCATCAACAAAAACTTGAAGCGAACAATATCCAACTCGACGATGCTCAACAAGCCATCGACTATTTACTGGAACAACTATTAAGTCTCAAAATATTGACCGGTTTAGATGACATTGATGGGGTTGGCCATCGAGTTGCGCATGGCGGAGACCATTTCAAGCAATCGGTACGTATCGATCAAGAAGTAATCGCAAAACTCACTGACTTATGTGAGCTAGCGCCGCTACATAATCCAGTAAACCTTGCTTTTATTAAAGCGATGCGCCTGCGTTTGCCCAATTGTAAACAAGTGGCAGTATTTGATACTTCCTTTCATCAAACCATGGCAAAACCGCAATACTTGTATGCGCTGCCTTATCGCTTCTACCAAGAAGACCAAATCCGCCGCTATGGTTTTCATGGCACCAGCCATCACTACGTGAGCCAAGAGTGTGCCAAACAACTGCAACGCCCAGTTGAGCAACTTAAAATTATCAGCTGTCATTTAGGTAGCGGCGCTAGCATTTGCGCCATCGAAAATGGTCAATCGGTAAATACTTCAATGGGCTTTACACCACTGGCTGGGCTTGCCATGGGGACGCGCTGCGGTGACATAGACCCGTCCATTCTGCTTTATATTGCTAAAAAGCATCAACTTAGTCTGGATGAGGTGAATCACATCATGAATAGTGAGTCTGGCTTATTAGGGATCTCTGGGGTGTCCAATGACTGTCGCAGCGTTCAACAAGCTGGCGCGCAGGGCAATCAACGCGCCCAGCTAGCCATCGATATTTTTGTACAGCGGATCCGTGATTTTATTGGGGCTTACATGATTCAGATGGGGGGCGTGGATGTGATCTTATTTACTGGTGGCATCGGCGAAAACTCGGCATCAATACGCCAAGCCGTGTGTCAAAACCTGCAAGCCCTCGGAATGAAGCTAGACCCAGAAAAAAATGCCAGTAGCCAACGCTTTATCCATCAGGCTGATTCAAAGATTGCCTTAGCCGTGATCAATACCAATGAAGAACTGATGATGGCGCGACAAACCATGGCCTTATAAGAACCTAAGATCTTAATACCAGCCAGCCTTTTGGGGCTGGCTGCCAACCTTCACACATCGCTTGAGAGCACGTTTGGCGCTCTGACTTTTTTGCTCACAAAACTTCAACAACAGCGTTTAGGTAAACAGGCATACCTTCCAGCGCCTTGGCATAGCGATGAATCGCAAAAATAAGCATGAGGTTTTAGCCTGTTTTGATGAAAGCATGGCACTTACGACCCAACCGCCGATTCAGCTCCCAGACATTACCAGCACAGTTTGCTAATCCCAGCCCTAGCAGATAGCTTTAGTATCCTTTCACCAACTTGGACAAATAAGGCACATTTCTTAATTTATCTTGCCAAGGCAAGCCGTATCCAACCAGCAAGTCATCATTTGGCATTTCATAAGCAAAATATTGCGGCACCGCGATAATTTCTCGACCCGGTTTAACAAACAGCGTAGCGATGGATAAGGACTTCGCTTTATAGTGATCCGATAAATGCTGGATCAAGCGTTTCATGGTACCGCCAGATTCAATCGCATCATCGATAACAATTACATGCTTGCCTTCAATACAAATATTCTGATGATAAACAATTTTTGAGGCATTACTGCGATCACCGGGTGTATGCGGGCAAGAAATATAATCCATACTCAGCTCAAACATTAACTGCCGCACTAAATCAGCCGTAAATAAAATGCCGCCCGGAACAACGCTGATGATCACCGCATCTTGAAATTGAGCATTGAGTTTACTCGCCACAATTTTAACGCCGTCTTGGATCTGAGCCTCGTTTAATACTAACTCTCCAATATGTTCGCTTTTCATCTGAAGTACGCTCTCTGTTTTATTAGACAGAACTGCAACAATAGCGTTAGGGTTTAGCCCTATGTTATACCTGTCTAACTCATTATCTGTTGATTCTTACTGGCCTAAATCAGCGCTAACTGGGTGATGTATCTTGTCATTAGAGCCACTACTTACAGCTCTTCATGCCTCGTTATCTACAGATTTATTCTGCGCAGCAAGTTGATCATATAATGGATCAGATTGCTATTACCTGAGTAAATTGCTGGGTAAATTCAAATCAGCATCATACAGAAGTAGCCCTCCCATTGATTTTGGAATTGAGTGAGCTATTGATTCGAGAACTTCGCAGGTAATCAATGGAATATGCTCACAGCTCAATCCTTTTGAGTCAATCAACTCAGCTAGAATAGCTTGATGCTCGTTAAATATGTTATGGAAAAATACGCCTAATAGTAAAACGTGCTGGCAATAGTCTCTGTTAGATGCAAGTTTGCTAGCCTCGGTAAACCGTCGAGTAATATGCGCCAATCCATGCATACTGTCTTTATTATCATAGAAGTCTTTTACAGACTTTGAAGTGCAACTCGATCAAACATGATACTCCTATAAAATTAACGCTCAACATCAGGTCATCACAAAGGAACAAAGAAAAAGCAGCCATGGTAAGCTGTATCCAAACCGCTCACTTAAGATTGTCTTATGCTAGGTATCGTTAATCTTTTAGCTACATTTTTATGAGAAATAAGCCATTATTTCAGCGGTTGTCATTTCTTTAGTTTCATTTGAAAAACAGTAGTAACTCGGCCGCATATCACTAAAGTACTGCATATCCATTTCCAGCCCTTCCAATTCAGAGAACAAACCTAGTGACATATTGTATTCACCAGTTTCTTTAAATTTGTAGAACAAGTGAGTACCACACTCAGTACAAAAACCCCGAGATGCCCAAGAGGACGACGCATACATTTTTACTTTATCTTCCCCTTCAATTTTAACTTTCGTACCGCACTTAACAGCAAAGAACGGAGCCCCACCCCAAGTTCGGCATGATTGGCAATGACACACCGTGAATTTAGGATTGATTTCCTCCGCGGTAATTTTTACAGCACCACAAAGACAGCTAGTTTCTGAATGCGACATTTTGATATCTCTAATCAACCAAAGAAAAGGCAGTAATATTAGCAGTAATATAAATAACCCACCATTTACGATGACTATATACGCAGCAGTGGCTCACTTTAAAACCAATCGCTCTGCTGCGAGATGTAGGACACCTCAACGTGTTATGTAGACAAAAATGCCACCCTAAAAATATCGCTCAAACTTTTGATCTGTTTTATAAGCGGGCATAAACACCTCATCTTATTTGAATGAGGTGTCTACTCAACCGGAGCTACGACCAAGTCCGAATTAGCCATTTGTTAGGTTTTTCTTAGATATCCGGGCGCTTTTTCGTGGTTCTCAAACCCCCCGTACTTGACCGAAGAGGGGTAATATTCTGCGGCAAACTGTATTTGTCCCGCGGTGGTTTCACCAGCGACATTTGCGATGAAAGCCAGCATTAAATCTGTGCCAGCGGAAACCCCCGCAGAAGACCAGACATTACCGTCTTGCACGTAGCGCTGTTCAACCACGGTAACATCACCAAGTGCCCGTAAACGTTCCAATGATTGCCAATGAGTGGTTGCCTTTTTGCCAGACAAAAGCCCCGCGGCATGCAGCACAAAAGATCCTGTGCAAACCGATAAAACCGCCTTGCAGTTCTTTGCTTGATTGGCAACGAAATCGATTAGCACCGGGTTATCAACTTCAGTTCGTGTACCTTCACCTCCAGGAATAAGTAAATAATCAAGCGGCGGGCAAGATGAAAATGAAGCATGTGGGTTGATCGACAAACCCTTTGCACAAGTAACGGGGTCAAGCGTTTCATTCACAATGATGCAATTTTCTGGACCGTTGGCATTTTTTCGCCACATCGTGAGCATTTCCCACGGCCCGACAAAATCGAGTTCTTCTACCTGATCAAATACAAGAATGCCAAAATTCATAATTATCTCCTATACATCTAGACATAATGCCCGCTCGAGGTGCTAGCCTCCATATTCGGGGGGTTTAGTTTGAAGCCAGAGCCATGATTCGTGTGCAAACGACTAATCATGTAGGCAATCTGAACAACGATACCATGATTTTCATAGGCTTAGATACGCGCAAGAGATTTATTCAAGTTGCCGAATGACTGAAGCATAGCAGTTCACAAGCTCAGATCTTCGACCGTATTAAATCCAACAAGGCAGGGTTTTAGTCACTACGAAAGTGACGTTCACCAGTTAGAAGCTGAGTATTATTTAGTTATATATGCACTTAGAGGGCTTGGTCGTTTTTCCAAACATGAGTTACGGGACTTTAATTAGATTTTTACGAAAAAAATAAATCATATCGGTGTTAAATTTTTTGTGAAAAGCGGCTCGGTCAAAATTTGGTTTGTCTATACAAAGCTCTGGTAATGTTTTAGCTAACTTGGGGGGACATGTGGTCAAAAAAGAGAAATGGCCTGCATTGGGAACAAGATGGAAAGTTGGCTTCATGGGCAGATTATGCGCGATAGCGGGAACATCTTTTGGGGACACACCATGCCCCCCTTCTTGAGATGCCCAGAGCTCGATTGGCTTAGTGATATGTTTCAAACTGTCTGATGTTGCAAAGATATTGCTCAAAGGATCGGCAATCACATAAGCCATGATCCGAGGATCGCTGCTGGGGGGTAACATAGGTAATTGCTTTATGTTTGCATGGTCACACGTTGCGCCGGTCCTGTCGGAACATGGAATGAGTAGTTTCTCAAAATCAGGAACCGCCCCTGCTAGGACAAGACCGGTATAACCACCACGTGAAAAGCCAAAAAAACCAATAGAATTTGGGTTTATTGATGCTGCGTCTGGTGATGAGGTTAGCATGAAGTTAATGAGCCGTTTGACATCCATCGGGCGAGTAATCAAAGCTTTAAGATTATGAAATCTTGTTTTATTTGTAGATGTATCATCAGGATGGTTGAGTGACACCACTATAAAGCCTGCATTAGCGAGAGCTGTTGCTGTGTCATGATGGCTGAGGCTCGACCCGCCAAACCCATGTGAAATAATAATGAGAGGCAAGTGTTCTCCAGCAACGGGACAATCACGAACCCCAAGAAGAACAAACGGTCCGGCCAGTATTTCACCTGAGGCGCTAGAGCATGGTGACCATTGCACGGCGTTTATTGCAGGGCCTTTGTTATCAGCAGGAACTACTATTTTTTTTATACCAACGGAATGCGCGATGGATGCTGTAAAACAGAGTACAACAGCGAGGAGCATCATTGTAAATTGCATTGCTCTTTCCTAAAGACGATATCCAACCAAGCGAAGTATGGACATCCATGATAAATACGAAGTATGGACATCCATGATAAAAACTATAGGACAGTAACAGTATTAGTGAAGTGAACACAACTGCAATCATTTTACGAAGTATGGACATCCATGATAAAAACTACAGGGACAGTAACAACGTTAGTGAAGTGAACACCACTACAATCATTTAGTTCTGAGGCGATTGTCATGCCGATTAACGGCTAAATTCACAGTAGGTGACTCAGTTTGGTGATTTCTGGGCCAATGTGCGCCTCAGCAAGGTATCACCACCGATACAATACTGATGATTAAGACATAGTTCGCAAGTAAGCTCGCGCCTAAGCGCGATTTAGCAAACGTTTACTGCAACTTAAACCGGCCGTTCGTTGACAAGCGAAGTATGGACATCCATGATAAAAACACAAAGACAGTAACAACGTTAGTGAAGTGAAGTACGAAGTATGGACATCCATGATAAAAACTACAGGGACAGTAACAGCGTTAGTGAAGTGAACACCACTGCAATCATTTAGTCCTCAGGCTATTGTCATGCCGATCAATGGGTAAATTCACAGTAGGTGACTCAGTTTGGTGATTTCTGGGCCAATGTGCGCCTCAGCAAGGCAAGGTATCCCCCCATACAAGGCTGATGGTTCAGACATAGTTCGAAAGTAAGCTCGCGCTTAAGCGCGGTTTAGCAAACGTTTGCTGCAACTTAAACCGGCCGTTCGTTGATGCCCCATATGCCGATGATATTGTCTGAGCAAGCGCTCTTGACCGACTGCGCCAGAAAAGTGCCGTTCAAACTCACCGCTTAAAGTCAGCCACTGTGCTTCATTTATCCCTAAGCGTTGGATGATGGAACTTTCGCCACTGTCGATGTCACCCCGTTTATCTTCTCTTACCATGTGTCCAGTCATATCGACTAACTCAAGGTAGTCTTTCAGCTCAAAGGGTAAGCCTTGGGGCATCGGCTCTCTTGGGTTACCCACAAAGGGAAACAGGTTTGTTGCCTGGGCTTGTTTTAGCTGAGCTGCTTTTGCTCGTCGCTGTACGCTGGTATGGGCAGAGTCCTCTGGTGTGCTCGCCATCTTGGCTCTGATGGGGTTTAGGTCTACGTAAGCCATACACGCCATGAGGGCGGCTTCATCCAAAAGCGCTTGGGATTTAAAGCGTCCTTCCCAAAATCGACCGGTACATTGGTCTTCTTGATTGGCGGCTCGCGCAATGTGTTCGTTTAAATGGCGCATAAACCAGCTTAAGTCATACAGGCGAGTCCGATACACTTCGGCGGTGGCGCGAATGGCTTGTAGTTGCACCTCACTCAACTGCGGACGTAATTCAAGGTTGAGATACATCTGAGTCAGTAAGGTGCCCTGATGCAAGCTATGCCAGCGTTCTAAGACTTCATCCATTGACCAGGCTTCTGCTTGTTGCGGATTAACATGTAGCACGAGGTGGGTATGATTACTCATGACAGCATAAGCACAAACATCAATGGCGAACACCGACGCCAATTTGAGTAGATAATCCTCGACCCACTGGCGGCGGTGCTCATAGCTTTTACCACTTACCTTGTCTTCGCCACACAGAAACGCCCGTCGAACACAACGGGAAACACAATGATAGTAGAGTGTATCCGATAAGCTCACCTGCGAGCGTCTTGACCGAGGCATAATAATAACTCCCCAAATAAACCACTATTGATAGTTTAGACTATTAATAGCGTTTCGTTAGTTGAGGTGGGTGTCATGATTATTCCATAGTGATTAATATTCGTTTCGATTCTCTTGCAACAAGGTAATTCCTTGATTCACCCAATGAAGAAGTTGCTTGATGGCTTTGGATAAAATCTGGTTTTGCCGAACAATGTAACCCAACTCTGTCGTAGGAAAATCAGCTAAAGGTGTGACTAATGACTTGAGATAACGCGGCGTTGATAGTGCAAACTCTGGAACAATAGCCACTCCGAACCCCGCTTCTGCCCAATCAATTTGCGCATCTACGCTGCCAACCTCCATCACTCTATAATTAGTTAAATTGAGCGTAGGTAATGCGTTATCAATGAGATCTCTGGTACGGGTATCATGACCGAGCAAGATCAAGGTTAACTCTTTGTCTTGCTCTGTACCTCGTTCAAACCCAAAGCCTAATGCAACCCACTTTACCTGCTGTAATTCAACAAAATGCAATGGTTGCGTCTGTTTTTGGGAGATAACAAACCCTAGGTCAGCCTCAGCATTTCTAACAAGTTCAGAAGCTTGCGATGACGTGGTATTTAATAACACGATATCGATTCCTGGGTACTCACCTTTAAACAACTTAAACGCTTCAATGAGTAACATACGAGAGATAATGTCGCTGGCCGCGATAGTAATCGTACCTTTATTCAGATCATTGAGAGCATTAAGATCAGCTTGGCAAACCTGTAATTCTTGTAGCGTTCGTTGGCTACTTTCAAGTAAGCGTTCACCCGCTTGAGTTAAGTGGAATGGGCTACGTTCAATGAGCTTAACGCTAGTAGCTTGCTCTAATTGTTTAAGGTGTAAACTGACATTTGGTTGAGTCATATGCAATGCAATTGCAGCGTTGCCAAAATGCTTGCATTCCGCCAACGTAACAAAAGTTTTAAGCCAATGGATATCCAGCATCGTTTCACCTTTTATGTGGGCTAAGCTAAGCGATATGAATATTAATCATATGAAATTATTATCAAGTTAATCACTATAATTAATTTCTCTTATTAGATCGACAAGTTTAAGATGATTTCACAATCAAATCGGAGATATATTATGTCGTCTATTGTCATTGTGGGTGCCAATTGGGGAGATGAAGGTAAAGGCCGTATTGTTGACTTTTTAGCATCAGATGCTTCTGCCAGTATTCGTTTTCAAGGTGGCAATAATGCCGGACATACCGTTGTTAATGACTTCGGCACGTTCAAACTGCACCAGCTGCCAAGCGGAATTTTCAATCCGAACTGTATTGCTGTTCTTGGCCCAGGCATGGTGATTAGCCCAGCGGCACTAACTGAAGAGATTGAAGAAGTTAAGGCAACGGGAGTGGATGTGAATTTGTGTATCTCAGATCGTGCTACCTTGTGTCTACCTCTACATGCACTTGAAGATACATTAGAAGAACAAAGACTCGGTGATGCAGCCTACGGCTCTACTCGTCAGGGTATTGCACCGGCTTACGGCGATCGTGTAATGAAGAAAGGCATTTTAGTTGGTTGGTTGAATCAGCCAGACGTACTAGAGCAGCGAATTCAATTTATGCTAGATTGGAAAATTCCTCAGTTAAAAGCCTTATACCCAGATTGCGATTACTCGCAAAGTGCAGCAGAACTTACGGCATGGTTATTAGACATAACGAAATCTTGGCGTCCATTTATTTGTAACGTCACCGAGCCTCTTAAAGCGCTGCAAGCGACCAAAGCACAGCTATTATTTGAAGCTCAATTGGGCGCTGGCCGTGATCTCGTTTATGGGGAGTACCCTTGGACAACGTCATCAAATGTGACCGCTGCCTATGCCGGTATTGGCAGTGGTTTACCAGCATTGAGGCCAGAGCGTATTATCGCTGTCGCTAAGTCGTTTAGTTCATCAGTGGGTACAGGAACCTTAGTTACAGCGATGGACGAACAAGATAACTTCCGAGAAAGTTCGAATGAGTACGGCGCGGTTACAGGCCGCCCACGAGATATGGGGTACTTTGATGCGGTGGCGACTCGAAATGGGGTTGAACTGCAAGCCGCAACTGAGATTGCATTAACTAAAATAGACTGCTTAAGCGGTATGAAGGACCTTAGAATCTGTATTGCTTACAATGGCGAACACAGTGAAAATCCAATTTGGCCTCAAACTGCAGAGCTGCAACCTGTTTATGAAAAAATGCAGGGGTGGGATGAAGATATCACCGCTTGTCGTACTTTCGAGAGCCTTCCTCAAAGCGCGCAGGATTATATAACTCGCATCGAGGCGTTAATGGGAGTTCCGATCGTCATGGTTTCGGTTGGACCAGAACGAGAGCAAATGATCGTTCGTAGATAACGGTTTATTTAGCTAAGCCGTTCAATAAAAATCTAAGCTAGAACTAGCTATAGTAGCTTAGATTTTTATCTTCTTCGTATTACGACGACTTTAAAACACACTTCTGAATATAAATGAGTTTGGGCAGGAACAAATACCGCGAGTTAACAATGGGTGTCTTAGATATAGCCTTAGATATACACCTTCCATGGAGCTGCGCTTGAGCGAGGGCTTACACTTAAGCATTCATGATATTAACAGTCAGGCCATGCAAATCCATGTGCGGGATGCCAAAGGCGGGAACACCACAATCATGGGTGTCTTATATAATTGCATCTTATATAATTGCATTAGCTTCTGGAGCAGCCAACTTGATCAATCTCCTAGCAAAGTAATTTCCTTTAGATATAATCACATGCAAATTTTTCACATATGAGCACACTATGATAAGGCATGTACAACATTTAATTTACTTAGTCTTAATTATCATCTCATTTAACACAATCGGCGCTTCACTAAAAATTGATGGGCGAGGCTATTGTTCTCCACCTGAACTAGATATAACTAATGGTCAGTATTTTGTTACTTTTTACGCAACATCGGCTTCACTTGAATCTTTATCTCCAGGACACGCATACATCTCTTTATATGCACCAAACGACGCACATAACAATATTTGTGTCCCCGAAAAAGGCTTCGGTCAATACCCTTCCGATAACAAGAGCATCATAGCCATGTTTAAAAAGAGTAATGGAAGCGGTGTTAAACAAGAAAACCTTATGATTATGAAGCCTGCACACCAACTCCAAGTTAGGGTCACTTATGAAACTTACACCAAAGTCCAGCGTTTAACTAAAGAATGGGACGATGCTAAATACGTTCTGGGTGTCAAGGATTGTATTACATTCGTAAACGCAGTAGCTAAATCGACTCCTTGGCTCAATGTACCAGACAGAAAGTTAAATCAACTCCCGTTCGATTATCTCAATAACCTGATTGCTATGAACCAGTAAAGGAAGCTAACGCCTTAATAAGTGGCTGTAACCACTGAATTTACCGAGCTTATCAGGCTCCAAGCCGCAAATGCCCAGCGTTGATAAGTCCACTTAATTAATTTGTAGAACGAAGCCGCTCTGCGGCAGAGTGCATAGCACCTGATATCTCATACTCAATGTGACACGGCCAATCGGTCGTGATGAATCGGAGTATGCAGCATGAACCCTACCCAACAACATCGTTATCATGTTTTATATAAACAAGACCTTACCAATTTAACCTTACAAGGGAAACGACCAGCCACCATTGATGCGTACTCGCGTGCGGTACGTCGGATTTCTGCCCACTTTGACCGCTCCCCCGATACCTTAAGCACCGCTGATTTAAAGGCCTATTTTGCTCAACTGATTAGCAGCCATTCTTGGAGCACCGTGAAGCTAGACCGCAATGGCTTGCAATTTTTTTATCGCTACACCCTCGAGAAACAATGGCAGTGGTTAAACATTGTAAAGCCTCCTCAAGTGAAGCGCTTACCCGATATCTTAAGCCCTGCGCAAGTCGGCTTCGTGATTAGCATGACGTCGCAACCCCGCTATCAAGTCTTCTTCTTGGTGTTGTATTCCATGGGGCTGCGCTTGAGCGAGGGCTTACACTTAAGCATTCATGATATTGATAGTCAGGCCATGCAAATCCATGTGCGGGATGCTAAAGGCGGGAACACCACAATCATGGGTGTCTTATATAATTTAAATGAGTTTGGACTGGAACAAATATCGCTAGTTAACGATGGGGGTCTTGGATAGGCAATTGGCCTCAAACTGCAGAGCTGCAACCTGTTTATGAAAAAATGCAGGGGTGGGATGAAGATATCACCGCTTGTCGTACTTTCGAGAGCCTTCCTCAAAGCGCGCAGGATTATATAACTCGCATCGAGGCGTTAATGGGAGTTCCGATCGTCATGGTTTCGGTTGGACCAGAACGAGAGCAAATGATCGTTCGTAGATAACGGTTTATTTAGCTAAGCCGTTCAATAAAAATCTAAGCTAGAACTAGCTATAGTAGCTTAGATTTTTATCTTCTTCGTATTACGACGACTTTAAAACACACTTCTGAATATAAATGAGTTTGGGCAGGAACAAATACCGCGAGTTAACAATGGGTGTCTTAGATATAGCCATTCGTATTACGACGACTTTAAAACACACTTCTGAATATAAATGAGTTTGGGCAGGAACAAATACCGCGAGTTAACAATGGGTGTCTTAGATATAGCCAGCCAGCACCCCATGCACTGCACAGGCGTGAGTCGAACGAGCTAGCCGAAAGGCGAACAGGATAAGGAGAATGGCAGGGCTTAACATGAGGATGAATACATACAAAAAATAACAGCTTAGCACCATGTATGACAGGTAAAGGCTTAACGCCATTCACCCAGTCTTAGCCAAACTCGCCTTGTAAAAAGTAACAAGGCCTTGGCCCCGCCAACATCAATACCGTTATTTACTATAGAAGGGAGCATCGGGCTTGTTCAACACCCGAATAAGGTGGCGGCTACGCGACACCTATTCTTATTGTATGGATAATTATTAAGAAATATGAGTAAAGTGAGACTCAGGCTTAAGCAGCAACTTAAGCTTCTATTTAATAGCTCGATATTCTTAAGGCTCCTTTCAAAGGCCGATAACAAACGTGAGCATTAAGTGGAACTCCAAGCACCACACTCGAATAGTCTACAGGGTCTAGAACCCGTATTACGCAATATAGAGTCAGCTTATTATGAATACAGTAACAAATAAATGTATTAACGTCGGTGTCGATACAGGTAAAGAACAACTTGATGTTTATATTAGACCCCTCGACATTTTCTTCACTGTCTCCAACGATGATAAAGGTATCAAGCAAGCCATAAAAATCATTCAAAAACACACGCCATTACGAGTCGTGATTGAAGCTACAGGTCGATTAGAAATGCCTTTTATTATAGCTTGTCACAATGCCAAACTACCGTATGTAATAGCCAACCCTGTTCATGTAAGACGTTTTGCAGGCGCTATCGGGCAGAGGGCTAAAACAGACAAACTTGACGCAAAACTTATCGCGCACTACGCCGAAGCTATAAAGCCCAATTTAACGACACTAAAGCCAGATTCTATGCGACTCATGGCAGATTTAGTCATCCGAAGAAACCAGCTTCTTTCGATGCAAACAATGGAAAAAAATCGCATGAAAATTATGCCCTCGCAACTCATTCTGACGATTAAACCTATTTTAACTGCGTTTAAAAATCAGATAGAGAAAATTGAAAGCAAGATTATCAAGCTAATTGAAAGTAACCCTGAGTATCAAGCCAAGAATGAGATATTACAAAGCATGCCAGGAATAGGGAAAATTGCAGCGGCGTCTATCATTAGTAACCTTCCAGAGTTAGGGTTAATAACCAATAAACAAGCCTCATCTCTCGTCGGAGTGGCCCCAATGAACCGAGAAAGTGGCCGCTATAAAGGGCTCAGAAAAATTCAAGGGGGACGAGCTCAAGTAAGAACCGTTTTATACATGGCCATGATGTCAGCCATCCAATGTAACCCCATTTTTAAGAGCACATATCAGAGGCTTTTAGCTGAAGGGAAACCTAAAAAAGTAGCCATCATTGCATGCGTAAGAAAGATGGTAACCATCCTAAACTCAATGCTACGAGATGGCGCCTTATGGGATGCAAAAATAATTTAATCTAACTTATTGACACCATAGTCGTTTGTTATGCGCCAAATAATTTATTAGGGTGTACAACGGCATAACCTCTAAAGTTATTATCATAATTCAGCTTTTGAATTTTAAGAGTAACATTTTCGTATTTAGCAAAGTCTTTTTTTATGATATTTGACATTCTATCTGCATTCTTCATTCCTATTTCTAAAACTGATCCTGACTTATCAGCTTTAGCAAACCCTAATGTTACGTTTCTAGGTAGGTAAAAGTCTAAATAATAAGCTGATTCTCGACTATTTATATTTTCATGAAGCCCAAGTTCATGATCTGTTACTACTAAAACTTGTTTATCATCTCCTATGCTTTCAAAATATTTTCGTGTACTTTCAATGAATAGATGCCAACCAATTCTTTCTCCCTTTGCTTCTTCTAAAACGTCAAACTGATAGTAACCCACTAAAAATTTAAGATTCAAATTTCCTTGGCATTTCTCAAGAGCATTTTTAAAATAAAACAATTCATAGACAGCTGTTGAGCAACTTTTATTCCCTCTGAATATAGAATCATTTGTATCAATAAAATATATCCTTTCGAAATTCTCAAAAGCAAACCTTTCTTGGTTAAAAGAGGGAGTTTCCCCAGAGCCTATAACTGATAGCTTTTTCTCTCTACTTTCTCCTTTGTAACTTCGAATATGTTTAAAGGGACTATCTTTCAGGTTATCGATACCCGAAAGATCACCAAATTTATCGATAGAATAATTTAATTCAATTTCACCATTTTGATTAGTTTCAGTAATAAACTCTATCCACTCTTCTCTTGGATATTCTTTCTTTTTATTAGACATAGTGTAAAACCTCAAACTGGCGCATAACAGTATATTAATATGCAAATTCCCATCTTTCACGCATGCGAAGTTACCACCTATCACGCAGCACAGAAATTCACACAGCCTTTAATATTCAATTTTATCAACAGCATATCAGTGAATCACCATTTTGACCATGCGCGAAAGATGGTAATGCATTTGCAGAAAGATGGGAATCCACTTAACTGTGTATAATTGGCTCTTCACCGAATGTAGTGGAAACACTTTCAACAAACATTAATGAGCGAGATAATAAGTAAACGTTCATGAATACCTCGCGACCATGCAAGACACGACGCTTTATCAATCCATTCTTGGATTAACTCATCCTTGGGCTGTTTCATCTGTTGAACTCAATGAGTCAACCCAAACCATCACCGTACGCGTTGACTATGACCGAGCTTCATTAACGGCTTGCCCCTCTTGCGGTAAGGCTGTTCGTCGACACGATACTCGGCGGCGGGTTTGGCGACATTTAGATACCTGTCAGTTTGAAACACGTATTGAGGCTGAAGTCCCTCGAGCTGATTGCCCAGAGCATGGAGTGCAAACACTTCAAGTGCCTTGGGCGACAAGTAACAGTCGCTACACAGAGCTGTTTGAGGCTCGCGTTATAGAGATGCTTAAAGTCAGTTCCTTATACGCGGTGAGTAAAACCTATCGGCTTAGCTGGGGAGCCATCGACCGTATTATGGCACGAGCCGTTCAACGCGGTCTGACAGCCAGAACCACCATCAACTACCAAGACCTGTTGGTCGATGAAACGGCATTTAAGAAAGGCCATGACTATGTCACGGTATTATCCAATAGTGATGGTCAGGTGATATCGGTTGAAGACGGTCGAACAGGCATGAGCCTATCTGCTTGCTTTAAGGCATTGCCCCCTGAGTCAACAATGGTTACACGTTCCATATCGATGGACATGAGCAGAGCATATATAAACGCAGCATATGACTACTTCGGTGAGCGGGCTAAGCAAATGATAGCCATAGACCATTTTCATATCGCAAAGGTGCTCACTAAAGCGGTGAATGAAGTGAGAAAAAGCGAACTCATGGCGTTGCCCCAGCATTTAAAAAGAGAGTGCCACCAAACACGGTATGGATGGTTAAAACGAAACAGCCACCTACATGGGACATTGAGAGAAAGAGTGAATGCGCTGGCCAAAATGATGCAAAATACTGGCTTGAGCTGGATATTCAAAGAGCAAGCAAGAGCCATTTGGTATGGCGATGCAGCTAACGCCAAAGCGGCTTGGAATGATTGGTTGGCACTCATAAAGGTCAGTCAAATCAGGCCGATGATGACAGCAGCAGAAACCGTGAAAACGCACTTAAAGGGCATCATCAATGCGATGCGTTATAAGGTATCAAATGGCTTAGCGGAAGCGATAAATGGAAACATTCAGCGCCTAAAAATACGTTCGATGGGTTTTAGAAATAAAGAACGCTTTAAGCGAGCTATTTTATTTCACTTTGGAGGGCTTGATATGACTTTCCACCAAGAACGGTGAAGAGCCATATAATAACAGTATAAAGGTCGACATATGAGCCCAGCATATCTCGCATTTATCGAGGTAAAAATGCGCTTAACACGCTTTAGAGATACAACAACTCGAAGGGATTTAGCATGGATATGGCGCTTTATTTTATTCAAGCAAAACGCCATCCCAAAGACATGCACAACCGAGAGGTTGAGCGCTTTTTAAGCGAGCTCGCTAACCAAAGGGAGCTCGCACCACAAAGTCAGACCCTTGCCTTAAATGCACTGGTATTTTTAAGCCAGTTTATTTGCCAGTCGCCACTGCCGCGGTAAAATGCGCTGCCGCCTTACAGCTCGCTTGACGCCAACGGCTGCTAAACCACGAGCTCCAAAACTTTCGCGGATGTAAGATAAAACCCTGTTGCAAACTTAGCCCTGACTCGATCCCAATATCGCCTCGCACAGCACTATTGGGCAGGCTCAGGACCCAATCTTCACTAACCACTTGCTCGCCAGCTTTCAAGCGCTCAGATACCGCTTTACTATAAACCACCAAGCGGATCGGCTTGGCTTTGGCAATCTCGATCCCCTGACCATCAAAGCCACCCGCAATCACTGGAAATGATGGGATCACGCACACTTCGCCGGGCTCGCCTTTGGCCACATAGATCCCTTTGCCACTGATCCCATGCAAGTACAACAACTGTCCTTCGCTGGCATTTTCAACATAAACCACGCCCTGTGCGCCAGCAGGAATGCTTGGCAAGTCGACTTCTTTCGCCACAATAAAGGGAATATGCGTTAATAAATAAATCAAGCTGATTAGCAACGATAAGTTCACTCCAGCATTCATCAATTTGTGATTCATAAATGGCTCCCTTGTAACGGAAATTGATCAAATGCATGGCGACCCGGTAATCCGGGCTGGGCCAAAAGAAACAATAGCAACAAGGGCCCAACCAGCGGAATCACCATCAATAACAAGTACCATCCCGAACGCCCAGTATCATGTAAACGTCGAACAGTTAGCGCAAGCATCGGGAGAAAACAGCTCAAACTATACACAATATCGACCCAAGCGGGCGTCACTCCAGTGAGCTCCAAAATCAGTACGCTTAGCCCCACCAACAGGTTTACCGCAAAAAACATCCAAAATGCTTCTCTGGAACTTCGCCCACTAAACACCAACGCATATTTCCATGCTTGCCAATACCATTTCATGATTCATTCTCCACAATTAAACGCTAAGCGATACGCAGCAAAGATGCTGCAGAACCACCCGAGAATGCGGTAATTGGGGGAATGAAGCGTCCTAGAACAGGTTCGAGGACGCCCTAAAACGGGTTTAAGGACGCGGGGCGCTTCTCCCCACCGCTGAAGCTAGGTATGCTTGCCTAATGAAAATGACAACTTAGCCTTGAAAGGAAAATGGAATTGTTATGTTGGCTATCCCCTTACCCATGGTGGTATCTCTGTTATTGGTGATGCTGGCGCTGAGCCTGATGGTGCAAAACCCCGAGCAAGCAAAAAATGGTGGCTTATTTTTACTGCTGTGTGCTTTAACCACCGCGGTGGTTGGCTTACGTTGGACAGTTGATGCGACGATTTTGCATTTCCTAGCCCCCATTTTGGCGTCTTTGATCCCGGTTGCCGCCTGGTATTACTTTAGCAAAGCCCATCACGCCAAAGGTTTATCACGATTACATGCCTTGGGCCCAATACTGGTGACCCTCGCCTGGTTTATTCATAGCTGGCTCCCCCTATTAGATATCGCCTTAACCACACTTTACCTGGCTTATGGGCTTGCATTGCTGCGAAGTTCCCTGGCCAAGGATGAACTGCCGGAACAAGTACAATTATCGGCGATTGAATGGGCAAGAAAGTCGGAGCGCATCGCCGGGCTGATGTTGTTATTTTCGGCGATGATCGATACCAGTATTTCATTAGATTTTGTCTGGTACCAAGGACAACATGCTCGCTATATTCTGAGCCTTGGGCACGCATTTTTGTTACCGATGCTGTCGTTGGCGGTGGTTTTTGTGAGCCTGAGTACCCGCGCCAGTGACCAGCAAACTGGTGCCGCAGCGCTTAAGCCCAGCGATTTGCAAAGCGCGGCTAAAGACCAAAACGCGCCTCCCTTAAGCCAGCAACAAGCCCAGCAAATAGTGCAACAGCTCGATCAACTGATGCTAAATAAACAAGCCTTTCTCGACCCCGATTTAACCCTTGATCGCTTATCTCGTAAACTGGGGATCCCGGCGCGAAAAATATCGATTGCAGTAAATCAAATATACGGCCGCAACGTGTCCAAGGTGGTTAACGAATACCGTATCACCCAAGCCAAAAACTTAATGGCGAATAGCCATGACACCCTCACTCAAATTTACCTGAATGCTGGTTTTCAAACTAAATCTAACTTTAATCGTGAATTTAAACGGGTGACTGGCCAAAGCCCCAGTCAGTTTCGAGACTCACTCAATCACGCCAAGCCTTAAACCGCTAGTTTCCAAGTCCCCCGCCAAGCTTAACTTTGGGCACCGTGCTTAACAGTGCTTAACAGTGCTTCGCCATCTGGCCGAGCCCCTGTTAAGCTGGTTTATCCAGCGCAAAGCTAAATTGGCTTCCCTCACCTAAACAAGAATCAACGGTAATGCTGGCGTAATGCAATTGCACAATCCGCTTCGCAATGGCCAGACCCAGGCCACCGTGAGCGCTGCGATCCTGAGTTCGGTTTTCCGCCCGATAATGGGCATCAAAAATATACGGTAGATCATCGGCGGGAATGCCTGAGCCGGTGTCACTCACCACAATATTGAGTTTGTGTGGATCTTGGTGTTGCTGAATGCGCACGCTAATTCGATCGCCGATACTGCAATGACGAATGGCGTTTTCCAGCAGGTTAGTAAATACCCGCTCGATCCGTTGAATATCGGCGTTTACCATTAACGATGGATCTCGAGGCTCTACTTGCATCAGCAGCTGCTTGGCTTGCGCAGCTAAATGTAATTTTTGCATCACATCTTGCGCCAATTCGGCAATCGCCACCGGCTCTTGATTGAGCGTCGCCGATTCGCTGTCCAGATGGGCAAGTTCGAACAACTGCTCCACCAAGGCACTGGTTTTACGGGCACTACTCAGTGCTACCTGAATCAACTTTTCGCCTTCGTCGAAGTTTAAATCGCGATGTTTCAATTGCCAAGTTTCTAGGTAACCCTGCAAGGATGCCAGTGGCGTTCTTAAATCATGCGATACATAAGAGACTAACTCACGGCGCAATTGGTCGGTATCCTTCACCTTTTGATATTGACCTTGAATGGTGGTGGCCATATGACTAAAGGCCGAACCCAGCTTTTGCACCTCGTCGTAGGAGTTATTTTGCCAATGCTCGGCAATGTTGGCGTTTTTCTCTAAACCCACTTGTTGGAATTGATCGATATCTTTGGCGAGGCGACGCAATGGCTTGGTGAGCAGTCCAAAGACCAACACCACCACCAACAAACTAAAGCCCAAAATGAAAAACAAACCAATCAGGCTGAGCTTCATAATATGACTACTTTGTAAAAGCTCAGCCACACTGTCGTAGATCTCGCCACCAATAATGATATATAGGTAAGCTTTTAGCCCGCTTGCATCGCGTATTTCTGCCGCCGAAAATATTTTACTCCGGCTGTTAGAACGAGGATCTTGACCAACAATTGGCACCACATGCCCCCCCTGAATGAAAGCCCGGATCGGGCTTAAGTCAATTTGGGTGCGTTTAATTTTTTGCGGGTCGGCTGAATAAGTCAGCACCTTACCTTGCGGATCCAGAATATAAAATTCGAAACTTGGCCCCAGGATCATCATCGAATGAAAAGCTGCCTCAATCGCCTTGGGATCGAGCTGACCATCTTGAAACAACTGTTGATCGTTCACCAGGTATTCAGCCAACTTTAGGTGTAACTTCTGCTCGATTTCATTTTGATACTGTTGTGAGCTTTGATGGGCCAAGCCAAGCAGTAAGATCCCCGCCAGTATAAAACAAGCCACAACCGCCAACACTAATTTGCTATAGAAAGAGCTAAGCAAGCTAAACATCATTAAATTTATACCCCACGCCCCATACGGTGAGAACATACTGAGGATGAGAGGGATCGCTTTCCAACTTCGTGCGTAAGCGATTGATGTGCGAATTCACCGTGTGCTCATAGCCGCTGTGTTGATAACCCCACACTTCATCTAATAATTGAGTGCGGCTAAACACTAAACCCGGCGATTTAGCCAGATAATAAAGCAAGTCAAACTCGGTGGAAGTAAGCTCCACCACTTGCTGAGCCACCGAGACCTGACGCCGCGCCACGTCGATGCTTAAGTCTTGGCGCTGCATTAACTGCGGTTCGGGGTGATTCTGAGATTGCTGCAACAGGTCAACTCGGCGCAGCATCGCCTTCACCCGCGCTTGTAACTCACGCACACTAAAAGGTTTGGTGAGATAGTCATCGGCCCCCATTTCTAAACCCACCACCCGATCGGCTTCAGAATCCCGTGCGGTTAACATTAATATCGGGGTATTAATCTGTCGAGCCCGTAATTGCTGACAAATATCCAGGCCATTCATCCCCGGCAACATCAGATCCAATACAATTAAATCGAAGGCTTGTTGGCTGGCCTGGATAAAACCTTGGCCCCCATGATCACAACTTTCCACCTGATACAGCAGGTCACCGAGGTTCATAACGATTAAATTATTGATATCGTGGTCATCTTCAATCACCAAGATCCGTGCTGACATAAATGCTCCATAGCAGCTTAAATAGGTACGTCCGCAACTTTGCGGACGTCCCCATGGGGTGCTTAATCGATACGAGTGATCACCACCCGACCGACCTGATTCGATAAACGATGTTGGGGCATTAATACCGATGCAGCATCGTCTGCTTGAGTCACTAGACCGGGATGACGGGAAACTTTATTCATCACATCGTCACGAATTGCCGAAAATCCCTCACCGCCGTCGGCTGGACCGGGAATGGTGCCAGCCGCTTCGCTATTGGCTTCGGTGCCAGCATCATAGGCGGGCAAAGGATAAGTCAGGGTTTCACCCACCATCACCTTGGAGAGATCCAAAGCATTCAATCCGCTAAAGGCATCATTGCTGTTCACCAACATACTTGCCAATGACAAACGCATATCGTGGCGCGCCGCTGCAGTAATCATCAAACTATCTGTGTCGCCGGGGCCAACCGCCCCAGCGCCAAGCATGGCCACATCCTTGCCATTAAACATCGCGACTAAAGCACTTGCATCGCCGCCTTCAGCCAAGTTTTCTAAAGCCAAACTTGCCGGTGCACCAATGCTCCACAGCTGTATCGCGCTATCGTGGATCGCTAACATAACCGGCGATAAAGCCTGCGCTGCGGTATCATTGTATATGGTAACTTGATAACTTTGCATCGCAGCGCTGCTGCTTACATCGTCAGTGCCGCAGGCGCTTAAGCCTGCTGCCAGCAGCCCGATGGTCAAGGCTCGCTGAGTAAATTTTAAGATAGCCATCATTGCTCCTTACTTCACGGTAACCTGTACTTTAGCTACTGGGTTTAACCAGCGATGAATACGGCTATCTACATCACTGATGCCGCCGCTGGCATCACTATCGCCCACATTACCGGGGTGAATATGAATATTGCTGTTGCTAGAAACAGTCGTCACGCCGCTAGCCCCCGTTCCGCCATGCATTCCCGGATCGGCCGGAATTCCCGGAGTCCCCGGTGTGCCGCCGCCATTAATGATTTCATCGTTAGCTTCGGTTCCCGCATCATAAGCGTTCATATAAAAGGTATAGGTTCCCGCTTCGCTGGGAATTTGCCAGCTGTCGATGCCAACAAAACCATCATTGGTCGGCAACATCATCGCCACAATGCTCAACTGAGTATTGGCACCTGTATCCATATCGCTCAGCATGGCTTGGCTAGTTGGCGCTAATAAACCGCTGGCCGGATTTTGCACCGATACCGCAGCAATACCATCGGCAATGCTAACTAAGCCGGAAATATCTCCGCCTTCGGCCATCGCTTGCAGTGCACTTGAAGCCGCTTGACCCACCTCAAACAGATGGCTATCGGCAGCGTGTGCGGTCACGAGTAATGGGGTGAAGTAAATGCCTTGTGTTAGGTTAGTAATTTTTACATCGAGCATTGCGGCGTGGCTTAAGCTGCTTACCGCAAGCAGTGGCAGTGCCAATAAAGATGACTTGAGATCCATGATTCGCTCCTTTTGTGGTCCTAAATTAACAGTCGCACTCAGCTTAAACAGCAGCTATCCCAAGCAACTCACGAACTTATCACGTTTTTATCACATGCCATAAAGTCCTTATTTAACAATCAATTAAAGATAAAAATAATTGACACACCTCACTTAAAACCTACCCTCTGCCCAATATTAGTCACGCTCAACGCTTCATTAGGCGTTTCGTCAATCGCTTGATGCGCCAACAGAGCTGCACCGAAGTGCAACATTTGCCCTCAAAATGTGCAATTCGTCATACAAACCAAGCTAAAAATCTCCGCGAGCGACTGTTCCCGCCTCATCAACACCGAATTAAGCCCTTGTAATCTATTACGAATTAAAATTTTAAATGGATATTTTGTTGACTGGCTCAGTTGTTGCAAAACCAAACCCACAAGATTCAATCGTTTCAACTTTATTTCAATACACTCGCAAAGGAAGCACTATGTTTAAAATTAAATCTCTACTCGCTGGCGCCGCAATTGCGCTTAGCATGTTCAGCTCAACTTTGGTTCAAGCCAACCAGCTTGACACTTTAACCCAGCGCGGCGTACTAAAAGTGGCGGTTCCACAAGATTTTCCGCCATTTGGCTCGGTAGGTAGTGACCTGCAACCTCAGGGCTATGATATCGATATGGCCAGTTATCTTGCGAAAGAACTGGGGGTGAAATTAGAGCTTGTGCCCGTCACCAGCGCGAACCGCATTCCTTACTTACAAACGCGTAAAGTCGATTTGGTTATTTCGAGTCTGGGTAAAAACCCAGAACGCCAAAAAGCCATCGACTTTAGTGATGCTTATGCGCCATTTTTCTTGGGTGTATTTGGTAGCGAAGACGTGAAAGTGACCAGCGCCGCTGATCTCGCTGGAAAAACCATTGGGGTAACCCGAGGTGCAGTAGAGGATATTGAACTAAGCAAGTTAGTCGATAGCTCGACCACCATTAAGCGCTTTGAAGATAATAACACCACCTTATCGGCCTACTTATCCGGTCAAGTCGAGCTAATCGCTACCGGTAACCTAGTGGCTACCGAAATTGCCAAACGCGTCCCAGATCGTAAACCGATGACCAAATTCATGCTGAAGAATTCGCCTTGTTATGTGGGTGTAATGAAGGGTGAAGACGCCTTAGTTGCCAAGGTGAACAGCCTGATAGCCAAAGCTAAAAGCCAAGGTGAACTAGAAAAACTATCACTAACTTGGTTTAAAACCTCCCTTCCTGCAGGCCTTTAAATCGGAGAGACTAATGAGCTACCAGCTGGATTTTGCGGGCCTAGTGCCCTATTTACCGGAGTTAAGCAAAGGTTTACTCACCACCGCCGAGCTCACCTTATATTCCACTGTTGCCGGTATTTTACTTGGCACCGCTGGGGCTGCTGGCCGTGTGAGTCAGAAACCTTGGCTGCGGTGGCTCATTAGCAGCTACGTTGAAGTAATTCGTAATACTCCATTTATTGTGCAGTTGTTTTTTATTTTCTTTGGTTTGCCCGCACTGGGTTTTAAGCTAAGTGCTTGGCAAGCGGGTTGTTTAGCGATGGTGATCAACCTGGGTGCCTACCTGACCGAAATTATTCGAGCAGGCATAGAAGCCACTCCCAAAGGTCAGTGGGAAGCTGGTAAAACGCTCGGGCTAAGCCATTGGCAAATTTTTAGCCGAGTCGTCTTACCTACGGCTTTTCAACGGATTTATCCGGCGCTGGTCAGCCAATGCATTATTGTGATGTTGGGATCGGCTGTGGTGTCGCAAATCTCGGTTGAAGAACTCACTTTTTCCGCCAACTTTATTCAGTCTCGAAACTTTTTAAGCTTCGAATCGTATTTGGTCACCGCACTGATCTATTTGCTGCTAGCTATTGCAATGCGTCAGTTATTCGAACTCGGTGCTCGACGCATGTTCAAAAATCCAAGCTTATAGGAAGCCCAATAATGACGCAATTTACCGATTGGGACATTTTACGTAACTTATTATTGGCAGCACGCTGGACCCTTTTATTATCGCTAATAGCCTTTGCCAGCGGTGGTTTAGTGGCCCTGCTGCTTACCTTTATGCGGGTCAGCCGTAACCCAGTATTGGGGGCAATTGTAAGAGGCTACGTAGAACTCTTTCAAGGGACGCCTCTGCTGATGCAGTTATTCCTGATCTTTTTTGGTTTGTCCCTAGTCGGAGTCGATGTGAACGCTTGGACGGCGGCCATTATTGGCTTAACCCTGTTTACCAGCGCCTTTTTATGCGAAATATGGCGTGGTTGTATTGAGTCGCTCAACAAAGGTCAGTGGGAAGCGGCTCGCACTCTGGGTTTAAGCTTCTTACAAACCATGCGCTATATTATTCTACCGCAAGCGCTCAAAGTGGCCGTGGCGCCAACCGTTGGCTTCTCGGTACAAGTGGTTAAGGGCACCGCCCTCACTTCCATTATCGGCTTTGTTGAACTGACCAAAGCAGGCACCATGCTGAACAATGCCACCTTTCAACCCTTTAAGGTATTTGCCTTAGTCGCCGCCCTATATTTCCTACTGTGTTTTCCACTGTCGCTGTACAGCAAGTATCTGGAGAAAAAACTCAATGTCGCTGGTTAGTATTGAAAAAATTCATAAATATTACGGTCAACACCACGTTTTAAAAGGCGTCGACTTAAAAGTGAAGGCCGGAGAGGTCATTTCGATCATCGGTCGTAGTGGCTCTGGTAAAAGCACACTATTGCGCTGTATTAATGGCTTGGAGCCTTTTCAAGGTGGCGCTATTATTGTCGACAAACAAGCCGTGAGCGATGATGAAAGACAGCTGCGTTTACTGAGTCGTAGTGTGGGCATGGTGTTCCAAAACTTTAATTTATTCCCCCATATGACTACCGGGGAAAACATCATGTTAGCGCCGAAATTGGTATTAAAGAAAAGTGAGGCCGAATGCCGCGCCCTGGCCGAGTCGGTATTAGCCAAAGTTGGCCTGGCCGATAAGTTTGACCAATACCCCACCAGCATGTCGGGTGGTCAGCAACAACGTGTGGCAATTGCCCGCTCGCTGGCAATGTCGCCCAAGGTGCTGTTGTGTGACGAGATCACCTCAGCGCTTGACCCGGAGCTGGTCGGAGAAGTTCTCAAAGTGCTGGAGCAGCTCGCCGCCGAGGGCATGACCCTTATTTTGGTGACCCACGAAATGAACTTTGCCCGTGATGTGGGTGATAGAGTGGTATTTATGCACCAAGGCAAAGTATGGGAAACAGGCGAGAGTAAGGCCGTTTTTGCCAATCCTCAGACCAGCGAATTACAAAGCTTTATTTCGGCGGTGCTGTAATCGCATCAAGCCATAGCGAAACCAAGGAGTGAGTGGCCAATGAGTAAATCGGTTTGTCCGTTTAATCAACGAATTGTAGAGCATTACCAACAGCTATCTGGCACCGCCCGAGTGGTGGCCGATTACCTACAGCACCACCCAGACAAGGTTCTCATTTTATCCACCGCAGAAATTGCTCAGGCCTGTAAAGTTTCAAAAGCCAGCGTTAGTCGATTTTTTCGCCAGCTCGGTTATCAAGACCATCAGCAAGTTTGCGATGAACTGCGCCAGCAGCGCGAATGGGGCCAACCGCTGCTCACCAATCAGCCGGGCAGCCATGGCGATAAAGAGGATATTCAGAGCATCAATCAGCTCTATCAACAACTAGAGCCTCTCGATTTCCATTTACTAGTCGAACAAATTAGTCACGCCAAAGCGATCACCATTATTGGCTACCGCAATAGCTACCCTTTAGCGATGCACCTGCGCGAACAACTCACCCAATGTCGGCCAAACGTGAATTTGCTGCCGCTGCCAGGGCAAAGTATTGGTGAAGATCTCAGCCAGCTTAGGGCTGATGACTTAGTCATCGTGATTGGGATCCGCCGTCGCCCCAAATTGTTCTCCGCGCTAATTGAGCAAATTAGTCACTGTAATAGTGTGCTGATCACTGACCAATCGGGACAACGCTATGCCAAAGACGTAAAACACCTATTAGTTTGTCCGATGAGCAACCATACAGCACTCGACAGTTATGCGGCACCGATGAGTTTATTGGCACACTTAAGTAATAAAATTTACGACTATTTGGGCACTGCTGCGCAGCAACGTAGTGCCGCAATCAGCAAGCAATATCAGTTGCTGGATGAACTAGAGCATTATAACTAAGGCAAGTTTTACTCAATCTAGACATCAGGCCTATGCGCCGATGTCATATTAGTGATCAAACTTGGAACTGCTTAACATCGACCATGAAACGATTGCCTCTAGTTATGCTAAATTAGATGCATTTGACTCAAATCTTGAGTCTGTGAACACAACATACAAGAACAATAAGGACAATCATGAGCCAAGTAATCACCGCCAGCGCTAACACCGATGCGCCAGAGTTTAGCCGTCAATTTATCAACTTAGCCGATCACCGCCTCGGCAGCACTGTGGTTGCAGTCAGTGATGACTTTTTTGCCAAAGCCGACCGCATGCTTAATCACCTACCAGCGGTTTTTTATCCTGATAAGTATGACGATAACGGTAAATGGATGGATGGTTGGGAAAGCCGTCGTCGCCGCGATGCGGGCCATGATTGGAGCATTGTAAAACTGGGCGTAAAAGGTATCGTGAAAGGTGTACAAGTAGATACCCATTTTTTCACCGGCAACTTTGCCCCCGCCGTAAGTTTGGAAGTTTGTCATAGCGATCAGGAACAGCCCGACAGCGAAACCCAATGGCAAGCCCTGCTCCCTGCCAGCGCTCTCGCAGGCGACAGTAGCCAGTTTTTTGAAGTGAGCACAGCTCAGGCGGTGACCCATATACGAGTAAATATTTTTCCCGATGGCGGGATTGCTCGCTTAAGAGTATTTGGCCTGCCACAAGCCGATATTCAAAGTGACGAGAAAATCGATTTGGTCGCCTTAGTCAATGGTGGCCGGGTGGTTGGCTTTAACGATGCCCACTACGGTACTCCCAGTAATTTGCTGGCACCAGGCAAAGGCGTCAACATGGGAGATGGCTGGGAAACCCGCCGTCGCCGTGAACCCGGTAACGACTGGTGTATTATCGCCTTGGGTCAAGCAGGCAGCGTTGAAGAAATTGAAATCGCCACCACCCACTTTAAAGGTAACTTCCCCGATAAGTTATCGATTCAAGCGGCGCACATTAGTGACCCGAACGATTTAAGCCTCATTAGCCAGAGTATGTTTTGGCCGGAACTATTGGCAGCTCAGCCACTCAGCGCTGATCATGATCACCACTTCAGCCAAGTAAATCCACTGGGTCCGATCACCCATATTCGAGTTAACATCTATCCCGATGGTGGGATCAGTCGCGTCAGATTGTGGGGTAAGGCATAGGAAGTCATATGGTAAATCACATAGATTTATATCTGGAGCCTCTCAGCCAAAGCGCATTTAGCACCTTTGGCGAGGTGATACAAACCGATGGCAGCGAGCATTTCAGCATCAATGCTGGCAGCACCGAGCGCTATCACAACTTAGCCGACCTACAATGCAGTGGTCGCCACAGTAAAATGATCGCCTCAATCTTTCGAGGGCAAGCCTTTGGCTTGCCTTTAAGTATCAAGATGATGGAGCACCATCCTTACGGGAGTCAGTTATTTATGCCCCTGCAACAACGCCCCTATGTGGTGGTAGTTGCCCCCGCAGGCGAGCTAAAAGAAGGGCAAATCAAAGCCTTTTTGGCACAGGGTAATCAAGGGGTGAATTATCACAGCGGTGTATGGCACCATCCGCTGATTAGCCTTGAACAAGTTAGTGACTTTTTAGTGATTGACCGCAGTGGTGAAGAAGCTAATTGTGTCGAACAAAACTTAAGCCAATCCATCAGGCTATTGTTTTCTGAGTAAGCGCTTTGAATTCGGGCGGCAGCGTATCACGGCTGCGCCCGAGTGCAAGCCAACCACTTAAGCGCTAAGGCTGCAAGCACAGACTAACTCATCACGTATTCGCTGTAATAAGTAGCTTTCGCGCTCAATCGACATGCCTGCTTTGGGGTTATTAGCCAGCGTATCCAGATTATGGGCAATGGCTTGTTCGATGTTCACCCAACGCGGCTGCATCCCGTTGTTCACTTCATAATCTTCTAATGATGTTTTGCCAAGCTTTGGATCAATATTACAGGTGTAGCAATAAGAGCGCATATGCAAGTAGTCGGCGTCCTCTTTATACCAAGGACGATACTCTTCGTAGCAACCAAAAGCGGCAATATCGCGAATGTTTTGCGCGCCAGTTTCTTCGCTCAACTCTCGCACTAAAGCGGCAGTCAATGTTTCATCAGGATTGACCCCACCGCCAGGTAAGCTGTAGTCATGATAACGCTCGGTATACATTAGCAAAATATCATCGCCGCTTAATACAATCGCACGCGCCGCTAAACGCTCGAGGCTACGCCCTCCAAGACTGGCAATTTGAGGATGAACGGTAGATTGAAGAAGACGCATCGAAACAGCAAACCAGCAAACTAAAAATGAGGCGGCAAAATTACCAAACAAAATCGCTGTCCGCAAGCTGCAAGCGCTGCTCAACTCGCAGAGACCATGTGCATTAAGGCTGGTAAATATACTGCTGATAGCTAGGGTCGATGCCCTCGATATAGGGATTATCTAGTCGGAATATTTTACGATGTCTAAGATCCACAAAATCGAGACTTTCGCCATAGTATTTTTTCCATAACGCCATTAGAGAGCCATCGTAATAGGCCTTAAGCAAGCCTTGTTTAATTCGATTAGCCGCATCAGCATTTGCTTTATTGGTGAAAAAAAATCGAGGCAAAGGATAATAAAGCGCAATATGTTTATCGTATAGCAGCCCTTCAATGTTTTGGTGTGCTTGATACTCAGCTAAGAGCTCGTTACTACCCCGAGAAAATAAATCAAAGCGCCCTTTGGCGACCATTTTAAATAGCGCTTGATAAGTACCACCAAGCACTACCTTAAAATTATGATATTTTAAGATTTCACTATCAAGCCACCCAGCCCCCTGCCCAATCGTAAACTCTTTTAATTGCTCAATATTATCCACAGCCTGAAGCGCTTGCTGAGATTGAGCAGAAACAAAAAATACACGATAACCCACAATGCCCAAATCAACGGGGAAATCTGCATAACTATATTGCTTAAGATTTTCAGTTGAGACCGACAACTTAGTAAAAAAATTACTAAACAAATTCCCCTCAACGGACTTCAAGGCTCGACTAGAATTCATTCGAGGCACGAGATCTAGTTTATAGCTGCCATGAGAACTCACCGTTTTCTCTAAAGCAAGTCGAAACAAGGCGATACTATATTCACTACGCGTATCATTCACATGCTCTTTCCCCCGATAAGTAAAGGTTGTGAGCGCAAAAGAAGGTAATGATAATATCAGTAAACAAAGGCCAACTAGGCCATTGCGCAAAAAATAGCCCACGCATACTCCTCAATACATATTAACTATGCTTAAGTGTAATGTTTCACTCAGCGTTATCTTTTATCTCTATCGCAAGTTATAAAATTTCTGGGAGCAATAAATTGTATAAATCAATTAGGGTTGATAAATATACTGTTGATAACTGTTATCAATCCCTTGTAAAAATGGATTTTCAATCTGAAAAATCTTTCTATTCTTCAATTCGACCAAGCGAATACTGTCTGCATAATACTGGTTCCAAAGCTTCATCAAAGAGCCATCATCATAAGCCATTAATAATCCTTGTTTGATTCTTTGAGTCGCTTCAACATTCGAATGATGGCTAAAGAAAAACCTTGGCAAGGGGTAATATAGGGCAAGCCGTTTATCAATCAATAAATCGCCTATCGACTGGTGTACCTGATACTCTGCATAGATCTCATTACTACCGCGAGAAAATAGATCGAAACGACCTTTAGCAACCATCTTAAATAAACTCTCATAGGGACTGCCCAGAATCACGCGAAAACCATTGTGTTTAAGAATTTCGCTATCCAGCCAACCAATACCTTGCCCAATCGTAAAAGATTTAAGCTGCTCTATATTTTCGACTTCATCCAATTTATCTTTTGCTTGCGGCGAAACAAAAAATATCCGATAGCCAACAACTCCTAAGTCCACAGGAAAGTCGACATAACTAAGTTGCTCTAAACGCTTCTTTGAGACCGACTGCTTGGTAAAAAAATTAGGCCAAGTATTCGCTAATGCAGCTTTTAATCCTCGGGATGTATTCATGTTAGGAATAATATTTAACTGATATTCACCATGTGTCGAGACGGTTTTATCTAGTGCCAGACGAAACAGTGCAATATCGTACTCTGCGCGAATATCATTGGGGCTTTCCTTCCCACGGCAGGTGTAAATGGTGGTCGCTAAGCTAGAAAATGATAAGCCAACAAAGTACAGCGTAAGCACCACATACATAAGTAAAGATTTCACAGCGCCTCCTAGTGCCAGTGAAGCCATTCGCTTATTTGAGTATAAGTCAAAAATACAGATATTATTTTTGCCATATTCTCGCCTGATCGCGGTTCAAACAAAATCGCGCCAGGGCTAAGCTCTAGTGCGCTTTGACGGTCCATTTTTAATCTCGACCCGCACCTTGCCAATCAAAGTGAGAAGCAAATATGGCGCGCCTTTCTTACCGAAGAAAAAGAGTTTTTAACCGCCTCGCCGCTCGTTCCTTTAAGCTTAGCCAGGTTTAGTCGGTAACTGACACATTGGAACGCTTCGCAACCCTCTTCACTAGATGGGTAGCAAAATGCTACTGAATGATATCAAGAAGGCCTCAGCAGCTATCAACCGCAAAGCTGTCACTGAAATAAAACCTTACAAACTCATCAATTCATCACACCACATTACAAATGAATGTATCAGTAAAGTTTACAAAAAGTAACTCTATTATCAACAGAAATACCTAAGCGAATGATATTAAATGCATTACTACTTAGAGCGTTTTTACTTAAGAACTTGAAAATAATAAGACAGTAACGGAACTCTTCTTTGAGCATATTAAAAGAAATTAACAAGTGAATAAGAAAATTCTGGCCTTGACCGCTATTACAACGATTGTTATCCAAGCGAGTATGTTGACCAGTTTTGGCGGAGACGCTAGTTATGGCGAGCTTGCCATGCCTGCAGCGATGATAGCTCGTCTAATCGGCTCGACCTTCCCTTCGAGGTTAACTATTTTGGAAATCATGACCAAAGCTTCTTCGTTAATCATAATGGTAAGCTCACCTTCGAAAGCTCACTCAAAGGTTGTACGCCGCAACCCCTTCCGCTTGCGAACCAAGCGATGATTAGGCCATTTGGGGCCGACATAGACACACGTTGTGGCGATTGCGGGTCGGTCTATGTTGGTGGCCCATCCGATGGGTTGTGGCCGTGACCAGGGATAATGTTGGCTACGATGAAAATAATGACAATAAAACCAATAGTTTCCAAGCAGTGCTGATCGACCGATCTGATAAGGGTACAGGCAACTTTAATGTTGAATTTCGCTACGATCACCTAGACTGGACCACTGGTGATGCCTCTGATGGTAGCGGTGATTTTGGTGGAGCACCAGCGCAAGCAGGCGACGATGCAGGAGATGGCAAAAACTACTTTGCCTTATCGAGCTCATTCAGTGCCGAAATTGGTAATTTGGCCACCACTTCCAATACCGATGAAGACAGAGTGTGGCGCTTTGCGATTCGCGAGGGCGCGCTACCCGGAGCCACTCCCGAGAACCCAATTATGCCAGTGGTGGTTAACGGTGGTTGGTCATTTGACTTTAATGTTGGCGTCAATGAACCGATTTTTATCGATCCAGATGTGGCGGTCGGTCATGACTATATTGTTGACCAAGGCCCTAATATGATGCAACGCTCTGGCCTTCTTAAAAGTTTAGCGAGGCCAGAAGTCTTCGATTTTAGCGCTGTCATCTAAATACCTAGTGCCGAGAGATTCATCTTGCACTAAATCATATTTTAGAAGTGACCCCCTCCGCCGACCTCAGAGGTTTCAGCGGAGTTCCACAGACAAACCCGCCAAAATTCACTTTGCAGGTAACACTTGTCGGCTGACCAACTCGGCTCGGGATTGTGCATCCTGCTTTTCCTTACTGAATGATCACGCCTCAATTGTCGATACCATAAACCTACAAACCAAGCTCACTTAGCCCGAGATGCTCGTCTGGTCGACGCCCTAAGGGCCAGTGAAACTTTCGTTCCGTTTCATCAATGGCCAAATCATTAATACTGGCAATACGAAGTTGCATCAAACCATGCTCATCAAACTCCCAGTTCTCATTCCCGTAAGCCCGGTACCATTGGCCATCGGCTGCACACCATTCATAAGCAAAACGCACCGCAATTCGATGATCGCTATACGCCCATAGTTCTTTAATCAAACGATATTGCTGTTCTTTCTCCCACTTGCGCTGCAAAAATGCTTCTATCTGTCCTCGGCCCGTCACAAACTCAGCACGATTACGCCATTGACAATCTTTAGTATAAGCCGAGGCCACCTTCACCGGATCTTGAGAATTCCAGCCATCTTCAGCCACCCGAACCTTTTGTGCTGCGCTCTGCGCGTCAAATGGTGGTAGTGGTAAACGTTGTTCAGTGCTCATTGTCATCCTTCAATATTAGAGATTCATTAGAGTAAAAAATAAATAGCCTGTTGGTGATTTTTCCCTTAGCAAAATTTAAGGCCACGCTTTGATAAGACAAGATCAAGAATAACAACATCAAGCGAACTCGATGGACCTTCTCTGGCAATTCAAAGTCGTACAATTTCAACATGCTTATTTCCCTTGCTGCACCTTTAAGTGCCAGCCGAAGTATACAGACCTGTCTACTTCACGAGCAGTCTAGGAGACAAATCTGTCTACGTCAACTAAATTTTCACGCCACCTAAATGAAAAGAGGAGCCCAAAATCAACTTGTCGAAATGAGAGACAGAACGGTATACTAAAGAAAAACAGGACTTACGATGGCGAGCAGCAAACGAGACCAGCTTATCGATACCGCACAACGACTATTTTACCAACATGGCTTTCGTGCCACTGGTATCGATGCGGTATTAGCTGAGTCGGGGGTCGCAAAAAAAACGCTATACAATCATTTTAAATCTAAAGAAGAGCTAATCATTGCCACCTTAACAAGGCGTGACCAGCAATTTATGGATTTACTACAAGCAGAAGTGAAACGCTTAACGAGCAAGCAAGATTTTGCTCCACAGTTGGCCCCTATCATGGCCTTTTTTGATGGTTTAAATCACTGGATTAATTCTGATAGTTTTTTTGGCTGCATGTTTATTAATGCCTCAGCTGAATATCCACGTCACAATGACCCGGTCCACATCACCTGCGCCACTCACAAAGAACAAGTTATAAACTTCATTGAAGATCTACTCAGCGATTTACAACTCAATCACTCAGCAGCCATCGCTCGCCAGCTCTCAATCCTTGTGGATGGGGCGATTGTTGGTGCGCACACTACTGGTGATTATCATTCGCCACTCGATGCCAAAGCCATTGCTCAAGTGATACTCACTGCTCACCTCCAGTTGGCATAAAAATGCACCTATCACAACACCGACCTGCAAGCCATTTAAAACAACAACCATAGCATTCGATAGCGCAGCGGATAAAATAACAAATCGCTTATTTATTCTATTAACTATTTGATAAAGTGGCTAAAAATACTTATTTAAACAAGTGTAATCATTTTTATCACGACTAATTGACAACAAGGTTATTTACTTCCGTTCAAACATTGTTAAAACTAGCTATAATTTACTTCATTAATACTAATTTGAGCTAAATTCAAAGGAATATGATGGTTGTCGATGATGTTTTATTTCAAAAAGTTAAAGACTTTAGCCCACAGCCTTGGTCAATTGACATCGATAACCAACGATTAAACTGCTCTCGTCAACTCATGAGCGCTCTGGGTTACCCAAAGCAAAACATGCTCACTTTATCCCAACTTTATGCCGCCTTTGAAACTCAACAGTTACAGCTATTAAAACAACATATCTCTGAAGTTCGAGAAACCGGGATTGGGCTGAGCCAAACCACCGTCATCAATACATATAAACATCGTTATATCGCCGAAATAATGATTTGCGACATGCCCAAAAACGGAAATATGGTGAAAGGAACCATTCAATTTACGCAATATTTTCTAACCAAACAGCAAGAACTTGAGTTTCTTAAAAAACTATTTTCTAAGTCTAGCGAAGCATTCATGATTGCCGATGCAAACCATAGTATCTTGATTGTGAACCAAGCGTTTTGTGATGTTACTGGCTACGCCGAACATGAGCTGCTTGGCAAGCCAGCATCGATACTCAAAAGTGGTCGCTACACATTCTCCTTTTATGAAAAGTTATGGCAATACGTCGATGAACATAAAATATGGTTTGGTGAACGATTAGCTAAAACCAAACAAGGAGAAATTTTTGCTCATGAGGGCAGAATACAACGCATCGACTTAGAAGACTCTTCCCATGTATATGTTTCGGCGAGCCACAAACTCGATGTATCAACACATATGTGGCAACACGATAATCTCGAAGAAGTCTCTAAGGTTCATATTCCCGATAAACAATCCTTTATTAGCCTACTAGACGAAAGCTTTAAACAGCTGAGTCATGACATGACCATCATTTGCATTACTTTCGACCTTCAAATGCTACAAACACTCAGTAAACTCACACAACACTGGTTGATATCTCAACGCTTTGCTCGCTTAACCTTTACTGGTCACTTAGGCTTAGTCAACGAAAGTATGTATGCAGCCTATTTTGTTGTAAGCAAGCAAGTCGAGCCGATTGACCAAACCCTAAAAAAAGTCATATTCGTCTTAGAAGGCAATGATGAAAGCAATAACATGGGTTTATCAGCCAACATTACCGCTGGAGTATCAGTACTCTATATCGATGCCAAAAGTCCAACTCAGTTACTCAGTCACTCGGTCCAAGCCTTAATCGCCAACAGCCGTCTGGCAAAGTCCTCACTGTATTATTTTGACCGACGCCTAACCAAACGTTTTGATCGGAAAAATACTTTAGCCACCTTGTTAAAGCAGGCCTTAGCAAAAAAAAATATTGCGGTTTACTATCAACCCATTGTCGATATATCTGAGCTTAAAATAGTCAAGTTTGAAGCTTTATTCCGGGCACAATTAGAAACAGACATAAACTATTCCACCCAAGAACTTATCGAAATTGCCGAAGAATTTAATTGGATAGACAAAATTGATGACTTAGTCACAACACAAGCCTTAAAAGTTTTGCCCTTGCTACAAAAACACTACGCGAACGACCAAATAGGCTTGTCGATCAATCGTTCGGTCAATAATGATCGCATTGCTCACTGCTGCTTAGAAGATACGCTTAAGATCTTAGAACAAAGTAAAGTTGATTTAAACCTAGTCACCCTCGAACTCACTGAATCCGCATATTTCGAAGATTCAAACTATCATGCTAAATGGATTAATAAACTAAAAGCTCATGGCGTTTCTATCGCTCTCGATGATTTTGGTACCGGCTTTTCTTCTCTCTCTTATTTACGTCAGCTTCCAGTAAGCATTGTAAAAATAGACCGTTCCTTTGTGTCTGGCCTTACCAAGCAATCCAATGAATATGAAATGATTAATATGTTGTGTAGGCTAACACATAAAATTGGCGGAAAAATTATTGCTGAAGGCGCTGAAACCGAACAAGAGCTTCACCTATTATCCAGCCTAGGGGTTGATATGATCCAAGGTTATATATTTGATAAACCAAAGAGCTTACAGGACATACTCAGTACCCCAACTCATGGAACTTTCCTACAATTTCAGACGCTACTGTCTCGCGCTAATGCTGAGAATGCACAGGCAATCATGCGGCGTGACTTTCCCAAAATATCCACCGATGACAAACTAAAAAAAGCACTCGAGTCATTTACCAAACACAAGGCAAAGCAGCTCATCGTTATCGAACATAGTCAGTGTCGAGGGATATTACATATCTGTGATGTGAATGCTGCAATTAGCCCTTACCTCAATACCAAAGGAGAGCAACATAGAGACTTAGTCACGCTCAATAAAAGAGTTCATCAAGTGATGAGTAAAAACTTTTTAGAAGTTTCGATGGATACCCCAGTTAAACATTTCTATCCTAAACTCATCGAGGATCCTGATATGGTGGTGGTGGTGGTCGGCTCTAGCGGTGTTTGCGTTGGCGTAATTGCACTTAAAGATATATTAAGCCAACAAAGTGAAATACTTACATGCATCTAGACTTCAGACCTTATTCAAGTATTGGCGTCCACTTTCATACAAATTAACGGATCAATCATCGATTCAATTGAATGGTTATTTTGCCGACAAAGCATCCCCTGCGCAAAACCATATCATTCAACATAGAGTTCAGACCTTCAAACAAGCAACTCACCAAACAATAGTTCTTCTTGATAAATAAGTGCTAGAAACCCGAACCTGTATTCTATACTCATGTAATGAAAACAGGATTGAAAATACCTCTAACCATTTTGCTGGTAAGTCTTTTACTCCCTATCGGGCAAGCCTACCCAGAGACAATAATTCAAGTAGGGACGTTCAACCTCGACCTCGATAATAATCAGGAAGAGCCTCATCTACTTCATCTTAAGCAAGCCGCTAAGGCCTTAAACGTACAACTAGAACTAATACAACTCCCCGATGCGCGCTCGCATCATCTGGCAGAAGAAGGTCAATTAGGAGGAGAAGCATTTCCCTACGACCTGCCGAACCGCCAAGCGAGCAGCATGATGAAAGTAAATGTGCCCATCGAAAAAACAGAGCTTTGGGTATGGGTTCACAAAAGTAACTCATGCCTTAGCGATCATCGTCGACTCAACCAACTGAAACCCGTTGGAGTCAATGGGATCCCCTACTTTGAACTATTTTATCAGCTTTCCAATGTTGGTCATGCAAAAGTACAACATGCAGAGTCAATGCTAGAAATGTTGAACCGTCAACGAGCTGACTACTTTCCAGCATCGAAAAAAGCAGTCGCTTACTTGTTTAACCAAGTTCAACGCACCGATCTTAAAGCTTGTTTTGAACATCCCTATATAGAAATTCAAAGCTACTTCTATTTAAATAAACAATACCAACATCTCATTGAACCATTTGAGCAGCAACTACGAAAAGCCATTCAGCAACATACCGATGATGACACGTTGAAATAACGCCTCCGACCAAGAAGTCAACTTGATTTAAGCGAACTAAACGAGCATTGAGATAGAAAAAACTTAATCATGAGACACGAGTAGCCGCCTAGCCTAGTTAACTAATTTTCTAAAGTTAGTAGTGCCGCAATTCAACTGCTGCTACTGTTATGCCTCAATGATGCAAAACCACAGCAGGAGGATAGGTTTGAGTCGCTCTTCTTTCCAACAATTTCACTGGCATTCGAAACAATTTGCCTTAGCCAGTAATGACATTCATGCTTTTTACCACTTACTCGCCGAACAGATGCAGGGTTTAGCCTTGACCAAAAAGACCCTAGGTCATATTGAAGGCTATCCGCTGGAATTATATCAATCCGCTAATCCTCAACCGAAACTAGCAAATGTTTTGATTAGCGCGGGTTTTCATGGCGAAGAAGCAGCCGGCCCTTGGGGAATGCTCAAGTTTTTATCCACGCTTGACCCCAGTATCACTGAGCAACTCAACCTGAGCCTGTTGCCCTTGGTGAATCCCACCGGATTTAAAGCCGGTCATCGTTTTAATCAATTTGGCGAGAACCCTAACCGAGGTTTTCTTGTCGACAAAGGCCGTGCTAAACCAGCAGAAGATTGCTCGCGGGAAGGACAGCTATTAATCGCGCAACAAGCCCTGCTCAAAAACTTAAGCCAAGATGGGATCCTCACTTGTCACGAAGATGTATTACAACATAATTGTTATGTTTACTCTTTTGAGCCGGAGGCCGCAGCAGGTCCATTCAGCTATGCCTTACGCGATAGCTTAGCTGAATATTTCCCAGTTGCCGCCGACGAAAGCATCGATGGTTGCAAGCTTGAAGATGGTTTGATCCATAATCATTACGACAGCTCGTTCGAATCCTGTTTAGTTAAGCTAGGAGCCAAACGCGGTGCTTGTAGTGAGACACCAGCCTTAGAAGATTTTGATCAGCGCATCAATGCGAATTGCGCCGTGATGCAGCAATTTGTTAGTGCATCAATCGAATATCACACCAAACAAGTCTGAATATTGCCAGACTGAGGGGGATGAATCGTCGAGGATAAGTGTGGACAATATACTGATGGTGGATGTCTGCCAACCAGCCCCATGAAAGTTCGTCATCGACATAGTTCATGGGGCGAACCCGACTGTAAAACTGCCAGTAACAACAGGATTGCGTCGGCACTTAGATGTCGTAGCTTAGACGCTTATTCTTGCCGACAAAAATTCATCCGGTTCGCTTCCTTAAGTAAGCACCTAGCACTCGCTTCGATGATAAGTACACGTTTATCTCGAACTAAAATAAACCACGAAAACGCAATAACCGCCACGCTTATTCAGGCTTATTATCAGACTCTGACTGCAAATCAAGATGCATTTCGATGACCCCTTCTTCTAATTCAAATTTAACTCGAAACCCTAGATGTTTAGCCAATCCAGCCATGCCTCGATTTTGCATCATCGTAATACCACTTAAGGTCTGAGTTCCCGTACTTTGATAATAACGAATTAATTTTTGTAGCAATTGCTTACCAATTCCCTGCCCCTGTAAATCACTCCTAACCGCCATGGCAAATTCTGCTTCTAGGTTATCGGGATCAATCGAGGCTCGAACCACCCCTAAAATGGCTCGGTTATCACAGGCTTGTTCATCGACAGCAATAAAAGCCATTTCTCTGGCATAATCAATTTGAGTGAGCAAGGCCATTTCTTCGTGGGTCATTTGTCCACGAGCGCCAAAATAGCGTTTATAACGATCCTCTTCACTTAAAGAAGAGTCGAACGCTAAATGATTCGGCTCATCCTCAGGCAAAATAGGCCGCAGCAATACCCGAGTGCCACTCTTTATTTGGCAGTATTCTTCCAGCTCCTTAGGATAAGGACGAATCGCTAAACGTTGTACGCTCGGTTGCTCAGCATTCTGTAAGCGCATATTAACATCGAGTAAAATAATGCTATCTCCAGCAGCAAGAACCGGATTTAAATCTAAACGAGCAATTTCTGGACAATCGATGATCAAATTAGAGAGCCGAGTCAGCATGGTACATAAAGCCTCCATCTTCAGGCCATTGGGCAATTTTCGGTCTCGGATCTTTTGAGTCTTTAAGGCACTAATGACTAAGTAACGCGCCAAGCTCATATTTAATGGTGGCAGCGCTACGGCAGCATCTTTGGTTTCGTCCCATTCCGAGCCGCCTTCGCCTAAGAAAATCGCAGGGCCAAACACCGGATCGGTAATCACCGCAACTCTCAGTTCTTGAGCGCCTGCGGTCAGCGCCATTCGTTGCAAAATCATACCTTCCATTCTGGCGCTAGGAAAAGCCTGCTTCACTCGCGCCAACATCGATTCGGCTGCAATTGCCAACTCCTGTCGATTATTGATATTTAGGCTCACACCATGCACATCCGACTTATGTAGAATGTCCGGTGATTGTATTTTTAAGGCGACAGGGTAACCGATATCATCAGCACACCGCACCGCTTCTTCAACGTTAGGCACCAACCAGGTATCAATGGTTTGCAAGCCATAAGCTTGTAGTAATTGCTTCGCATCATGAGTTTCCAAGACCATTTTCTGTTGCTCTAAGGCTTGATGCAGTACCGCTTTGGCAGAACCATCGGGATCGAAAATGGGTTCGTCCATCGTACTTGGAGTTTCCGATAACAGCTTTTGATTGCGCCTAAATTCGACCATATGCATGAACGCCCCCACGGCACCCTCAGGCGTTCGATAACTTGGGATCCCAGCTTCGCTAAACGCTAAACGACCAGGATAAGCCGTTTTCTCCCCCATCCAATTAGTCAAAATATTAAGCCGTCGAGCGCGGCTATCTTGTTTAATTACCTCGATTAAAGCCGTAGCGGTGGCTTCCGCTCCCGCCAAGGCCGAGGGCGCATACATCAATAACAAAGCATCCGCTTCGCCACTACCAGCAACTATATCTAAGGCCTTCGCGTAACGACTCGGATCTGCATCACCAATAATATCTAAGGGATTTTGCCCGGACCAACCAACAGGTAACACCTTGGCCAAGTGAGCCAGAGTAGCGCTAGAAAACTGAGCTAGCTTTCCCCCCCGCTCCAATAGCGCATCAACCGCTAACACTGCAGGTCCACCACCATTACTAATGATCGCTAAACGTTCACCCTTTAAAGGATTGGCATAAGTTAATGTTTCAACAGCGGCGAACAATTCATGTAAGTCATTGACTCGTAACATCCCCGCGCGCTTAAACGCCGCATCATAAACCGCATCATTCCCCACGGGCCCGCCAGTGTGCAACGCCGCAGCCTGTGCCCCTAATCGACTACGACCAGACTTAATCACCAATATGGCCTTGTTACGCGACGCAGCACGTGCCGCCGACATAAAACGCTGGGTATCCTTGACCGAATCAATATATAGCATGATCACTTGGGTTTTCGGATCTCGTGAAAGATAATCCAGTAATTCGCCAAAATCGATATCTAAGGCATCTCCCAGAGAGATAAACGATGAAAAGCCGATCCCTTTGTTATTCGCCCAGTCTAAGACCGTGGTACATACCGCTGCAGACTGTGAAACAAACGCAATTTTTCCAGATCGGCAGTAAGTGTGAGCAAAAGAAGCATTTAGCCCGATATTTGGTAACATAATACCAAGGCTATTTGGTCCTAATATTCGCATCCCATAGCGCTGGGCAAACATTCGTAACTGCTCAAGAACTTTTAGCTCATTTTCGTCTTCAGCACTGTCCAAAACTCCTGCCGTAATAATTGCGGTTTTGCAGCCAAATTGGCCTAACTTTTCAATCTGCTCTGGAAGTCGCGCGGCATTCACACATAGAATGGCTAAATCGGGGCGTATAGGTAATTTCTCAATACTGGGATAAGCAAGCACCCCGAGCACCGCCTTATACTTTGGCGTCACTGGCATCACGGGTCCATTAAAGCCTGCGCTCATTAAATTTTTCATAACCACATTACCCGAGCGTAAACTTCGATTCGAGGCGCCAATAACCGCTATCGATTGAGGAGAAAACAGATCGTGGAGCTTTCGCTGACTCATTCTTTAATTCTCACATTAAATAAATTTAACTAGGGCCTGTTGAACTAATACGGTCAATATTAGCTCAAAATAAAACTACGTTAATCGTGTAGAAAGATATAAAACTTGGTTTAATAAGCGATTCCCTTGCAAACTTCCTTTAAAAGAGACAATTCTAAAAAACCGTTGAGCGCTATTAGCGAAGAATCAATACCCCGGAATCATCCGGAAATCACCTCTCCCATTGGCGTAATTAGAACTCTCTTTGTCGTTTGCCAAACTCAAGCCATCCACTAGCGCCATCCAACATTTATAGCTGAAAAATCGAGAAAAATTTTAAATTTGCCACTGGCTCAATAGATGCCGCCTGATGAAAATCGAAGCCACCTTGCAACATAGCAACTACAATAAACACAAAACAACTTAAGTTTTTTTAAGTTGAGCTACTTTTTCAAACAAATAACTAGACAAAAAAGTGTTTTTTATTCATACCTAGGGCATGTTGATACAAAACAAACCCTGCAATTTTAAGGAAAAAAAGCATGGCCTTAAGTTCTATGAGAGCAATCGACCACATGACCAAAAATCCGGTAACAGTAAAACCGGCGACCTCACTTTTTGAAGCTATTGATATCATGTTAGCTGCTAAGGTATCGGGTGCAACTGTGCTCAACGAACAGCGTGAAGTCGTAGGGGTAATTTCTGAGATAGACTGTTTACAAGCCATCCTAAAAGGCACCTATCATGGAGAGATCGGTGGCATGGTAAAAGAATTTATGACCGAAGAAGTGGATAGCGTGAGCCCAGATATGGATATCCTCGCCGTTGCCGAAAAACTCATCAACGATAAGCGCCGCAGATTACCAGTCGTAAAAGACGGCAAATTTATTGGTCAGTATAGTATCCGCAGTATTCTGAATGCAGTAAAAGACTTTAATATAAGCTAGCAGCAATTCGCACTTATATACCAATAGGCAGCAAACCGTTGCCTATTGGTGACGTTTAAAGCAAGCTTCTAAGCAGTTTGGTTCACCACCATTTGCTCTTGTAAACCTTCAATCTCAGCAATGATGTTTAGAGTGTTTTCACTATCAGGGATCATCAAGTCAAGCTCTGCGGTAAATACGTTTCCTCCAGCATCTGGCACACTCATACGATGACACTCTAACTTATTGACGCTCACCCCATGCCCCATCAATAAACGGGTTATATCATTAATCAAACCAGGGCGGTCCTCCGCATCAATCACTAAGCTCACCGCATCAGCACGACTAAGGTGGGCAGCCTTACACTCACAAATACTTAATTGTACATCGGGCAGATCTTGAAGGGCTTGTTGCAAGGCTTGATTATTCTTTTGCGGTACTTGCACTTTAAAGATGCACGCAAGCTGGCCATCAAGGTTCACCACTCGACTACTCAACCAAGTTCCTTGGTAGGAGTGGGTCAAATCAGCCAAGTTATTGAGTGTGCCTGGTTTATCTTCACCAATAACAGAAACTAAAAATAGCGCGCTCATACGCCTACCCCTTTTGCTATAAACCTAATTTAAGTCTATACCAAATAGGGGCGAACAGTGTGACCAAAGCCATTTTTTGATGGTGTATCTAGTAAAAGCCTTCAAAAATACCAAATAAGGACAAAATACTTTATTTTTTAATTACTTTTATATTTCACTCACAGAAATAGTTTGTGCTGCTCAAGCACAAAGCGACTATTGTTGGTAGACGCCTACATTGCTAAAACCAGCATCTTGTAAGTACAAAGCTTGCAGTTTACTCATGACGCCACGATCGCAATACAGCAGGTAATGTTTGCTCTGATCTAAGTCGCCAAATTGAGTGGCCAGTCTAAAGAAGGGAAGATGAATCACCGCCACCTTATCCATGGTAAAAGGTTTGAGCTCTTGCTCCTCTGGTGAGCGAATATCTAATACAACCGCTTCTTTGTCATTTTCAAGTTCAACAATATCAACTTGGTGAATTTGCGCATCGGATTCTTTCACAATGTCTCGAATATCGGTGATCCGGCATGCTTCGACAACCTGCTCCAAAATGCCAAAATCGAACTTTTCTTCTTCTGCCAATAATTTTGACTCAACCGCCTTCACGGTCGGTTTATTCGAAATCACCCCACAATACTCTGGCATTGTTTCAGCAAAATCACCGGTGCCAATACGCTTGGCAATATCGATAATATCTTGTTTATCGGTTGCAATCAGTGGCCGCAGGATCAATGTTTCGGAAACTCGGTCAATCATGCCTAAATTCACTAAGGTTTGGCTGGAAACTTGGCCCACAGCTTCACCTGTCACTAAGGCAGGGATATCGAGTTGTTGAGCCACCTTGGATGCTGCGCGTACCATCATCCGTTTCAGGACCACCCCCATTTGGCCGTTTTCAACTTTTTCCAAGATCTCATTCACCACCGGATCAAAATCAACGGCAACAAATTTAACCCGATGTGAAGAGCCAAAGCGTTTCCAAAGATGATGGGCAACTTGCTTCACGCCTAATTCGTGGGCCCGGCCTCCCAAATTAAAGAAACAATAATGAACCTTCGCCCCTCGCTTAATCAGCTGGTAGCTGGACACACCTGAATCAAAACCACCAGAAATTAAAGATAATACGCTTTCTTGAGTAGCAATTGGAAAACCACCCAAACCTTGATGTTTTGCCTGCACTAGGTAAACACAATCATCGGTTACTTCCAATTTCACGGTCACGTCTGGGTTTTTAAGCCGAACCCCATTACTCTCACAATGTTGATTTAAACCACCACCAACATAACGCTCCACTTCAATCGATGAGAAGTCTTGTTTGCCACTGCGCTTTACGCGCACGCAAAAGGTTTTATCTTTGAGCCGATCTTTCCACACGTCGTAAGTGAGTTCATACAAACTATGTAAATCGGTATAACTTTGCTGAGACACTTCTAAGAAATGGACAATACCGGGTGTCGACGACAGTGCGTCAATCAAGGCCTCTCGGTTTTGTTCGCTATCGTTACGAGAAGTAACAACCATCCGATCCCAATCTAAGCGCACCCGAATCGTTTCATCAATAGGACTGAGTACGTTACGAATATTACTTTGAAGGATCTTACTAAAGCGCTTGCGCACCGGCTTACTCTTCATCGCAATTTCAGGGAATAGTTTAACGATAAACTTCATAACTCAGGGCCTCGACAAATTTGGCCGCGAATTATAACGCGAGTTCAGCCAACGAGCCAATTTTGTTTAATGTGAACCCAAACTTAAGCGCGCAGCCAAACAGGGAGATAACATGCCAACAAGAGATGACAAGAAAAAGCCTCCCCTTAATAGGGAAGGCTTCGTTCACCAAAAACGACAGAAAATATGCTTGAAATTAAAAACAGACACTCGCCAAGTGGCAAATAAAACACGATTACCGCGATTCATTTCAAGACGAAATTAACCACGGCTATTTACCGAATGCGCTATAAAAAGATTATTGCTCGGAGACCGCAATCTCACCCGATTGCGCCGCTTTCCCCTGCATAATACCTATTTCAACTCGACGATTACGTCGACGATTCTCTTCGGTGTTATTTTTAACCAAAGGTTTGGTATCGGCCATACCGCTAACAATCAGACGATTTTCGTCAAACCCTTTCACTTTAATCAATTCATGAGCCACCGAAACCGCTCGCTGGCTAGAAAGATCCCAGTTAGAGCGATACAATTCCGACTCAGTTTGTTGATTATCCGTATGCCCGGAGACTGTGACTACCCCGGGGATATCTTTAATCACTTCCCCAACCCGCTGGATCACTGGACGGAACTTAGGTTGTAAGAATGCCGACCCCGAAGGAAAGGCTCCTTTTTCTCGGACCCGAATGATAATCTGTTGGCCCAGAGACTCAACTTCAATCGCCCCGTCTTCAATTTGATCGCGCAGTTGTTGAGCAATCCGCTTAGCCGTTTGATTCTGCTGACTCTGCTGCTGAGCCTGACTTTGTGCAGACTGCGCTTGAGTGGCCGTGGCCCGTCCACCGCTTTGTTCCCCAGTCTTATTTTGGCCCCCGGCATCGGCTTCTTCACCATCATGAAATTCAAGCTTTGCCTGAGTCATATCAATGGTTTGTTGCATAATGGTCTCAATCGGAGTTGGCTCTGGCCGACCAGGGCGGAACTCCTGAGCGATCACCGAAGTCCCTTTGGGAATATCCTTCACTTCAAGTAAGTTTTGTACCCCAAAGGCATATTTCATCGAGCCTGCAATCTGCTTGAACTTCATTACGTCCATTTCAGAGAATGCCAAAAGCAATACAAAGAAACACATTAATAAAGACATTAGATCAGCGAAGGTACCCATCCATGCAGGCAGACCAGGAGGAGGACATTTGCAAGGTTCTTCCATACTCAATCACCTATTCGTCAGTGGTACCCAAAGAACGCTTTCCTTCAGGAAGGTAATTTTTCAGAACACCTTCAATGACCCGCGGGTTTTGGCCATCTTGAATTCCCAAAACCGCATCCAAAATTAAACTACGATTGAGCTTTTCTTCACCCGCTCGTAAGCGTAACTTATCGGCAATCGGTATCGCGACCATGTTAGCTAAAACCGCACCATAAAGCGTGGTTAACAGCGCGACCGCCATCGAAGGTCCAATCGATTTTGGATCATCCATATTGGATAGCATCGCCACCAAACCAATCAGAGTACCAATCATCCCCATCGCTGGCCCTACATCGCCAATGGCCGTAAAAATTCCAGCACCAAATTCATGCCGTTCGGTGGTTAGCGCAATGTCTTTTTCCATGGTTGCGCGCACCACGTCCGCATCATGCCCATCAACTAACATATCGATGCCTTTTTGCATGAAGGGATTGGTAATTTCTGCTTCTTCTAAAGCTAGAAAACCACCTTTACGAGCTGCATCAGCCATCTCCACCGAGCGCTCAATTAAGTCATCAGGCTTATCGGTCTTAAACATAAAAGCCTTTACAGCTATTTTCACAGCCCCCAGAAACTGTCCTAAATTGTATTTCATCAATACAACAAACAAAGAGCCACAAAAAACAATTAATATCGAGGGGACATCGACAAAAATCCCGATCCCGCCCCCCATCACCATCGCCATTACAACGAACGCGAATGCACCAATAATCCCGATCAGCGTTGCTAAATCCACTACTTATTCCTTTTAACCGGTAGCCTGGAAACTCTAATTAAACTAATACTAGTCTACTCTCAAAACAGAATCGAAGGTATTTTTGTGTTCGTTTATCAATATCTTGAAAAAGTCTATCGTTCTTTATTTATCGACCGAAATTAAAATACTTGAATCACAAGTTTGACCTACCTAAACGCCTAGGGTAAGTTTGCGCCAGCAGAAGCATCATGGAGGCCTTAGCAATGGTTGCCAAAAAACCCGAAAAAATGAAGTTTGAAGAGACCTTAGACGAACTCGAAGATATTGTTCAACAACTAGAACAAGGTGAACTGAGCCTTGAAGATTCTCTCAAGCAATTTGAACGCGGCATTAGTCTAGCCAATGCAGGACAAAGTAAGTTGCAGCAGGCTCAACAACAGGTCGAGATTCTCCGCCAACAACACCATGGAGATAGCTTAGAGCCCTTAACACAGGAGCCCACTGAGTGAATCACAAATTGGCTCATGTTCTCGGCCACTATCAAACACAAATCAATACCTATTTAGAACAGGTATTACAGCAGCAGCCCGTCAGTGATCCCCGTTTATTAGCGGCGATGCAGCATGGTCTATTATTAGGTGGAAAAAGGATCCGTCCTCTATTGGTCTATTTAGTGGGCCAACTCAATCAAGCCCCAATGGCGGCATTGAATGCCGCGGCGGCCGCAGTTGAATGTATTCATGCCTATTCCTTAATTCATGACGACTTGCCAGCCATGGATGATGATGCATTACGTCGCGGCCAGCCGACCTGTCATATCAGCTTCGATGAAGCAACCGCCATCTTAGCTGGAGACGCCTTACAAAGCCTCGCCTTCAACTTACTCGCCGAAGCCCCCGTGAATGATGCGCAAAAAGTGGCGATGTTAAAAGTATTGAGCCAAGCGGCAGGTTACAATGGCATGTGTGGCGGACAAGCCTTAGATATTGCGGCGACCGACCAAACGGTTACGCTGGCACAGTTAGAAACCGTGCATCAACATAAGACTGGTGCATTGATTCAGGCAGCGGTCATGATGGGCGCAATTTGTGCCAATATCAGCCATGCTGAACAGCAAGCCTTGCTTCGGTACGCCGACGCGTTAGGCTTGGCATTTCAAGTCCGAGATGACATTTTAGATATTATTAGCGATACCGATACCCTAGGTAAACCACAGGGCTCAGACCAAGCTTTAAATAAAAGTACCTACCCCAGTTTATTGGGTATCGAGGGCGCTATCGCAAAAGCCGAAACTCTTGGTAAAGAAGCACTTCAAGCCTTAGAGACTTTGCCTTACAATGGCGAACAGCTCGCCCTTTTGGCGGATTATGTCGTGCATCGAGACAACTAGTCGCAGACGATAAAAAACGATAAGCATTTTATGACACTGAATATAAAAAATTACCCAACTTTAGCCTTAGCCGATTTGCCAGAACAATTACGTCAGCTAGAGCTACAACAGCTTCCTCAGCTGTGTGATGAACTTCGCCAATATTTGCTTAACAGTGTCAGCCAATCGAGTGGCCATTTGGCCTCAGGACTCGGTGCAGTAGAACTCACCGTTGCGCTACATTATGTCTACAATACTCCCTTCGATAAACTGGTATGGGATGTCGGCCATCAGGCTTACCCGCATAAGATCCTCACTGGTCGCCGTGAGCAAATGTCGACCATTCGCCAATTCAAGGGACTACACCCTTTCCCTTGGCGCGAAGAAAGCGAATATGATGTGCTCAGCGTGGGGCATTCCAGCACTTCGATTGGTGCAGCCCTAGGCATCGCCATAGCGGCCGAGAAAGAACAATTAGACCGTAAAGTAGTCGCGGTCATTGGCGACGGCGCAATTACCGCTGGCATGGCTTTTGAAGCCCTCAACCACGCGGGAGCCGCTCACAATGACATGCTGGTGATCTTAAACGACAACGAGATGTCGATTTCTGAAAATGTCGGCGCATTAAACAATTCCTTAGCAAATATTTTATCCGGATCGCTGTATTCTTCACTTCGAGAAGGAGGGAAAAAAGTACTCAGCGGCATGCCACCCATTAAAGAGCTCGCCCGCCGCGCCGAAGAACACCTGAAAGGAATGGTTGTCCCAGGCACCTTATTCGAAGAATTTGGCTTTAACTACATCGGCCCTATCGATGGACACGATGTCAAAGGCTTGGTGAGAACCTTAAGCAATATGCGCGACCTTAAAGGTCCGCAGTTGCTACATATTATGACCAAAAAAGGCAAAGGCTACTTACCCGCAGAGCAGGATCCGATTGGTTATCACGGGGTTCCCAAATTTGACCCGAGCCAAGATAACCTACCTAAAAGCAAGGGCTCTGCCCCCACTTTTTCAAAGGTATTTGGCGACTGGTTATGCGACATGGCGGCAATAGACGATAAGCTGATGGGTATCACTCCTGCCATGCGAGAAGGCTCAGGTATGGTGCGCTTCTCCAAACAATTTCCCGAACAATACTTCGATGTTGCGATTGCAGAACAACACGCGGTAACCTTTGCAGCAGGTTTGGCAATTGCTGGCTACCAGCCTGTGGTCGCCATTTATAGTACCTTTTTACAACGTGCCTATGACCAAGTCATTCATGATGTAGCCATTCAAAACTTACCGGTATTATTTGCTATCGACCGCGCCGGAATTGTTGGTGCTGATGGCCCAACCCATCAAGGAGCCTTCGATCTGAGTTATCTCAGAGCCATTCCAAATTTAGTGATTATGGCTCCAGCCAATGAAAATGAATGCCGACAAATGCTTTATACTGGCTATCAACATCAAGGCCCGGCAGCGGTGCGCTATCCTCGAGGAGGGGCAGATAACAGCCCCATCAACCCAGAGATGCAGGCGCTAGAAATTGGCAAGGCGCGTAGCATCCGAAAAGGTCGCTCGATTGCGATACTGAACTTTGGCAGTTTATTAGCCAAAGCCCTGCCCGTTGCGGAAGTCTTAGACGCCAGTTTAATCGATATGCGTTTTATCAAACCTCTCGACCAAGATTGTATTCGTAGCCTCGTGGGTCAACACCAACTACTGGTCACCTTGGAAGAAAATGCGATTCAGGGCGGTGCCGGTTCAGCGGTCAACGAGTTTTTGTTCGCTGAGCAGCTCAACCAAGTGCAGGTGTTAAATATCGGTTTACCCGATCATTTCATCGAACAAGGCAGCCAAGCAGAAATCTATCAGCTGTTAAAACTAGACAGTGACGGGATCCGTCAACAAATTGAAGCTTTTAGCCTAAAATCTCAAGGCCTTAACTAAGCGCCTTACAAAGTCGACATCAGTGATTGAGTCACTCGCCCCAGCGCGTGTTGCTTAGTCACTTGATGATTGACGATTAATTAAATTGTTCTAGATGTTCAAATAAAGGAACTGGACTCGCAGGATTAATACTTTCAAAGTTAACTTGCTGATTTATTGCCCAAATAGTGCGTTGCCAATAAAGTGGCACAAACACCGCTTCTTGATAAAGTTGTCGCTCTAGAACTTGAACAATCTTCGCCCGTTTCACTTCATCCAACTCTTGTTCACCAGCTAAGATAAGCTGTTCAACTTTATCACTTTGATAGCTGGCACATCGACTGGGCTCTGCATAGCTTTCAGGATCTTGCAAAAACATCGAGCGAGCGATGCTTAAAACATTTCCTGCATCACTCTGACGACGCGTTAAAATTACATCACTACTGCAGTGCTCAATACTTTGCTGATATTGCTGCTCATCCAGCCATTCCGGCTGCAAATTAATATTGACTCTATCCAGCATCGTCACTAATTGCTGAACCACCTTGGCGTTATCTTCAAAGATCCATTTTGGTACTGCCATACTCAATTGAAAACCTTTTGCATAGCCAGCTTGCTGCAATAATTGATGCGCCAGCTGCAAGTTATAACGTGGCACTAAATTCGAGTTATAACCCAGTTGCCCAGGAATACTGAGTTGAGTGGAAGCCACAGTATAAGGGCCAAGTACCTCCGCTAGATGAACATTATCAATGGCTAGATTAAGCGCTTGGCGCACCACCCGATTGGCCAAAGCGGGATGCCTTTGATTCAGTTCAATAGCCAGCCATTTCAATCCTTCGGTTTGGATCACCCGTAATTGCTTATCTTTATTTAGCATATCGACATAACTATCTGGCACATGATCAACTATATCAACATCACGAGAGAATAGACTCGCCATACGCATTGTTGCCTGCTTGATCGGCACCACTTTAACTTGAGTAATGTTGCCTCGATTCGCCCGCCAATAGTCAGAGTTAAGACTAAACTCCGTCACAATTCCTGGCACATAGCGACTTAACTTAAATGGTCCAGTGCCCGATACAATTGGTAACTGCTCTGATGATTCAGAACCTTCCTCTAAATGGGATAAATAGAACTGCTTATCCGCCGGAAAAATAAAACTAAGCCTTTGTATAAGTTCTGAAAATGGTCGATAGGTGCGAACTTCAAACTGTAATTGGTTAAGCGCAGTGATGCTCTTAATGGGGGCAAATAGTGCTTGTAGGTGGGGCAGATAACGTAATTGTTCAAAGGTCCATGCTACATCCTCTGCGCTTAAGCGGTTTCCAGAATGAAAATCCACATTTTCCCGTAACTGAAATTGGATCTGGGTTGGCGAAATAACTTTCCATTTAGTCACCAAACGCGGGGTTACTCGGCCCTGTTGATCGAGTAAAAAAAGTGGATCAAATAATAGATGATTCATGAAGTTACTAATGGCGTCAACTTCGTCCACGATAGCGCTTGGCCTTGTCTGAAACGCGGTCCCCCAAACTAATAATTTGGCTTCTACCTGAGTCAGCCCAATACAGCTTAACACTAGCATCAAGCCTAAATGCTTTAATCTTGCTTTGTAACGACTACGCAATCGGAGATCCTAATGGCTTTCTTAGCTTTCTGGCTAAGTTACACCGGATTAAGCAATAAAAAAAGCGGGACTCGCCCGCTTGTCATGGTTTTCAAATAACTTAGGCTATTCGCCCCTCTTCTCGAGCAAAACAAGCTACCTGAGCTAGACCATCAACAACCAACGACGGTTGCTCGGCGTAACAACGTTCCTTAGCATAACGACAACGCGCATGGAAAGCGCAGCCCACAGGCGGATTTAGCGGTGAGGGTAATTCCCCTTCCAGCTTTATCTTCTCTCGACGATGCGCTGGGTTTAGCCGCGGTGTACTCGACAACAAAGCCTGAGTATAGGGATGTTTGGGATTGGCAAACAACTCTTCACAACTAGCATATTCAACCGCTTTCCCAAGGTACATCACCATCACTTCATCAGCGATGTGTTCCACTACCGATAAGTCATGAGAAATAAAGATATAACTTAAGCCCATCTCCTCTTGCAGATCCATCATCAGATTAAGTACCTGTGCCTGTACCGACACATCTAAGGCAGAAACTGGCTCATCGGCAACCACCACCTTTGGATCGAGCATTAAACCACGAGCAATCGCGATACGTTGCCGTTGTCCACCCGAGAACATGTGCGGGTAACGATCGTAATGCTCGGGACGTAAACCAACTTTAGCAAGCATTGCTTGTGCTTTTTGTTTACGTTCAGACTTGCTCATACTGCTATTAATCAATAACGGTTCTTCTAAGATCGTTCCAACCTTCTTACGCGGATTGAGCGAACCATAGGGATTCTGAAAGATGATTTGGATCTTCTGCCGTAGCGCCTTCGCTGCATCTTTACCTAAGCTTAAGATGTCTTTACCATCAAAACACAACTCACCAGCAGTGGGGGTTTCGATCATGGTCAATACTCGGGCTAAGGTCGACTTACCACAGCCCGACTCTCCCACCACCGCCAAGGTTTTCCCTTTCGCTAATTCAAAGCTTACACCATCGAGGGCTTTCACCGTCGCATCGGGCTTAAACATCCCTGCTTTCACGTGATAATGTTTTTTCACAGCATTCACTGACAACACTGGCTCCAATACTTCAAGCTTAGTGTTCACAGTACTCAGTGCTGCGGCTTTCATAATACTGTCACTCATGCACTTGGTCTCCCAGCATCATCTAGGGGGGTGAAACAACGCACCTGACGCTCGCCATCGTGCTGCATCGTCGGTCGTTCATTGCGGCAACGATCGCTCGCATAGGCGCAGCGAGGATTGAGCAAACAGCCAACCGGACGATCAAAGGCACCGGGAACAACTCCGGGTAAGGCATCTAAACGCGCCTTACCAGCAGAGGACTCCGGTAACGAGCGAAGCAAGGCCTGCGTGTATGGGTGTTTAGGATTCGAAAAAATAGCATCGGCAGGACCAGTTTCGACCACTTGCCCTGCATACATCACAATCACCCGATGGGCTGATTCGGCGACTAAAGCAAGATCGTGAGTAATCAACACTAGGCCCATATTTTTTTGTTTTTGTAGATCTAATAACAAATCAACAATTTGCGCCTGAATTGTCACATCTAATGCGGTAGTGGGTTCATCGGCGATTAACAATTTGGGATCACAGGCAATCGCCATCGCAATCATCACTCGTTGGCTCATCCCACCAGAGAGTTGGTGAGGGTAAGTTTTTAAACGTGACTCAGGATCGGGGATCCCCACCTGATCCAACAGTTCAATCACCCGCTGGCGACGCCACTTCTTATTACCACTTTGGTGAATTTTCAGCGCTTCGCTAATCTGGAATTCAACCGTATAACAAGGGTTGAGACTCGACATTGGCTCTTGAAAGATCATCGCGATCTCTGCCCCGGTAATCGCGCGGCGTTTATTTTCCGACATCGCTAATAAGTCTTGGTCTTCAAACTTCAAGGTATCAGCACTCACTTTTCCTGGGTAATCAATCAGCCCCATGATCGACAAGGAACTAACACTTTTACCGGAACCTGATTCCCCTACAATCCCAACAATTTCACCTTTTTCAACACTGTAAGCCACTTGGTCTACTGCACGAAAGGGATTGGGGCCATCACCGAATTCAACAGTGAGGTTGTTCACTTCTAATAAAGACACGGATTCATCTCCTACTGCTTCAGTTTCGGATCGAGGGCATCACGTAAGCCATCACCCATTAAATTAAAGGCTAACACCGTCAGTAAGATCACCAGTCCAGGGAAGGTCACCACCCACCAAGCACTTTGCACAAACTGTAATGCATCCGCCAACATACTTCCCCATTCTGGCCTCGGTGGCTGAGCACCCAAACCAAGGAAGCCTAAAGCAGCCATATCTAAAATGGCATTTGAAAAGCCCAACGTTGCTTGCACAATCAGCGGAGCCAAACAATTAGGTAAAATGGTAATAAACATCAAACGAAAAGAACCTGCGCCAGCAACCCGCGAAGAGATCACATAATCTTTATTGAGCTCAGCAATGGTCGAGGCGCGAGCCAAGCGAACATAGTGAGGCATCGAAACAATCGCAATCGCCATCGCCGCGTTAAAGATACTGGGGCCTAAGATAGCCACAATCGCAATCGCTAACAATAAACTGGGCATGGCCAGCATAATGTCCACGGCTCGCATGATGATCGTTTCTACCACCCCGCGATAGAAACCAGCAATTAAACCGAATAGTACGCCAAAACCTAAGGAGAGCGTCACCACCAGGAAGCCAATAAATAACGACAACCGAGCACCGTGAATTAAACGCGATAAAATATCTCGTCCCACCGCATCGGTCCCCAGTAGATAAGTGCTATTGCCACCTTCTGCCCAAGATGGGGGTATTAATAAGGCATCCCGATATTGCTCGAAAGGCGAATGGGGAGCAATCAGCGGCGCGAATATCGCAAGCAAGATCATCGAGACAATGAAAATCAAACCAATCACCGCACCGGTATTCTGGCTAAAATAGCTCCAAAATTCCTGTAAGGGGGTTTGTACTTTTGGCCCTGTCACTTCAGGGCGAACAGTTTGTTCAGACATTAACAGTACTCCGCTATTTGCCGTGACGGATCCGTGGGTTTACCACGCCGTAAAGAATGTCGACCAACAAGTTGACCAGAATAATGATCGTCGCCACGATTAGAATGCCCCCTTGAACGACAGGGTAATCACGTCGACCGATCGATTCGATGAGCCATTTTCCAATCCCCGGCCAAGCGAAAATAGTTTCGGTTAAAATCGCTCCTGAGAGTAAGATCCCCACCTGCAAGCCAATCACGGTAATCACCGGAATCAGTGCATTACGTAAAGCATGAACCACGATCACCCGCATCGGTGCCATTCCCTTGGAACGGGCGGTTCGAATATAGTCTTCACCTAATACTTCAAGCATTGACGAGCGAGTCATCCGGGCAATCACCGCCATCGGGATGGTGCCAAGTACAATACTAGGTAAAATTAAATGATGCACAGCAGAAGCAAAAGCCCCCTCTTCACCCGACAACAAGGTATCAATTAACATGAAACCGGTGACTTCATCAATCCAATAGGTCACGTCAAGCCTGCCGGAGACTGGGGTAATGCCGAGGTTAACCGAAAAAACCAGCATTAATAGTAAGGCCCACCAAAAAATCGGCATCGAATAACCGGTTAAGGAAAAGGTCATCACCGAGTGGTCAAATATCGACCCTCGTTTGACCGCCGCAATAATTCCGCAGGGCAGCCCCACAAAAATAGCGAACAAGGCTGCACAAGAAGCTAATTCCACAGTCGCTGGAAACAGCGTAAGAAATTCTTCGGTAACGGGTGTCTTGGTAATTAATGAACGGCCAAGGTCACCACTCGCAATGTTTTTTACATAATCAAAGTATTGGACCAACAAGGGTTGGTCTAAGCCTAATTCGGCACGCAAGGCTGCGTGACGCTCAGGTGACACGCCTCTTTCCCCTGCCATCACTTCGATAGGATCACCAGGTATCATCCGGATCAGCGTGAAAGTAAGAAGAGTAATGCCGATGAAAGTGGGAACCACCAACATCATTTTTTTTATAATAAATTGGAACATAACTACAGCTCTGTGTCTGAAGGAAGGAAAGGGGCTGAATCCAGCCCCTTCGATATGGCTATTTTAGTGACACGCCATAGAAGTAATGACCGCCAAGAGGGTCAACTTTAAAGCCTTGAACTTCTTTACGAATTGGCTTGTAAGCCACCGAGTGGGCGATGGTTAACCACGGCGCCTGCTCTTTGAAGATTTTCTGTGCTTGTTTGTAAAGTTTAGCGCGATCCGCTTGAACCGATAGTTGCTTCGCTTTGTTGATTATATCGTCAAAGGGTTTGTAACACCACATGGCACGGTTACTACCGCCAACCGCATCACAGCTTAACAACACACCTAGGAAGTTATCTGGGTCACCATTATCGCCAGTCCAGCCTAGTAAGGCAGTATCATGCTCACCTTGCTTGGTACGCTTGAGGTATTCCCCCCACTCGTAACTAACAATGTCAGCCTTAACACCAATTTTCGCCCAGTCGGCTTGGATAATCTCGGCCATACGACGTGCATTAGGGTTATATGGACGCTGAACAGGCATCGCCCAAATATTAGTTTTTAGATTAGTAACACCGGCTTCCGCCAACAACGCTTTCGCCTTCACTGGATCATATGGATAATCAACGGTGTCTTCGTCATAAGACCACATTGTTGGTGGAATTGGGTTCTTCGCGATTTTACCGCTACCCTGGAAGACCGCATCGATAATCGCTTGTTTGTTCACTGCAAGACTTAGAGCCTTACGAACCTTCACATTATCGAACGGTGCTTTTTGAGTATTAAAGGCCAAGAAACCAATGTTCAAACCTTCCTGACTTAATAGATTAATATCCGGATCTTTCTTCATCTGCTCAACATCGGCAGGGTTAGGATAAGGCATCACATGACACTCACCCGCTTTTAGCTTAGCGTAACGCACTGAGGCATCAGGCGTAATGGAGAAGACTAAACGGTCGATAGCCGGTGCGCCGTTCCAGTATTCTTTATTGCCAACGTAACGAATTAACGAGTCTTTTTGATACTGTACTTTTTGGAAAGGACCAGTGCCTACTGGGTCAAGATCCAGTTTTTCTGGCGTTCCCGCCTTCATCAGCGCATCGGCTTGCTCAGCTGAGAAAATTGACGCGAAATCCATCGCAAGGTTAGCGATGAATGGTGCTTCTGGTTTGCTTAGTACAAACTTCACGGTGTAATCATCTACTTTGACGATTTCTTTCACCAATTCTTCCATGCCCATACCGCTGTAATACTCATAAGAGCCACCGGAGACTTTATGGTAAGGATGATTTGGATCATCCTGACGCTCGAAGCTAAAGACCACATCATCAGCGTTAAAATCGCGAGTCGGCTTAAAACCTTTCTTCTGGGTATGGAATTTCACCCCTTTGCGTAAATGAAAGGTGTATTCCAAACCATCTTCCGACACATCCCATGATTCAGCCAAAGCAGGGATCACATTGGTTGTACCGTTCTCAAACTCAACCAAACGGTTGAAAATGGTCTTAGACGACGCATCAAACGTAGTTCCTGCAGTATATAAACTGGGGTTAAACCCTTCTGGACTGCCTTCAGAACAGAAGACAAATGTTTGAGCTTGTACGCTCATAGCTACTGCGCCAGCAACTAATGCTAAAGACAGCTTCGCTAATCCTTTCTTCATTATGATTCTCCATGTGACATCATGTCATAGCTGTGACCTTTATGGTCACATTTCAGTGTGTTTGCGAATAGACCAATAATTTTAGTTTTTGTTAAGCCTACTCCTTAGCTCACAAAAAAAACTCATTTTATGGTAAGGCTAGGCTTAAACAAGCCCGTTCCGCTTTTTTGCCATATTAAACTAGTATTTTTATCTGCCGCTGTAAATAGCATATACAGGATTTTATATAGTAAAAGCTAAAACAAACAGATAAAGTGATTATAGATTCGATATATCATCATATTTATGCAATGCGGAATATAGTTATGCGGTTTTGATATAAAAATAAACTGAATACTGGTTTGGAAAAATTGAAATAAATATGAGATTTTACGAGTGACGTAGCGCCATAGTTATTGAACAACTGACGTCCAAAATAGAGTATATACTCAAACCTTAGGAAGAAGGTAGATTTTATGCGCATGCTACTTTGCTTGTCTGCTTCGGTTCAACAATAGCGATAGCTGGCACAAGAAGTATGACTGAAGGCGTATTAACCGATTACAGGGAGTATGAGTTGTAAACAAATGGCCGCAAAAATACCCGCTAACACATCATCAATCATGATCCCAAAGCCACCGTGTACCTTTTTATCAAGTAGTTTAATCGGCCAAGGTTTCCATATATCGAAGACTCGAAACAGCACAAAACCTAAACCCACCGCCAGCGGAGAAAGTGGTACTGCAATCATGGTAATCCAGTAGCCGACAAACTCATCCCAAACAATGGCGCCATGATCATGCACGCCCATTGCTTGACTCGCCTTATTGCAACACCAAATACCGAAAATAAACGACAATAACAATACAGCCAAATATAGCCATAACGGTAATTGGGCGAGCAATAGGTAGAAAGGAATCGCCGCCAAGGTACCAAAAGTACCGGGTGCTTTAGGGGCAAGACCACTGCCTAAACCCACCGCACACAAATGTAAGGGGTGACGTAAATTTAATTTAGCGACAGGATTATCCATTAGTACGACTTATTTGTTTTCATGACTAAAATGATCCCAACCCAGCCCTTCCAGATGATAGGGTTGCTCTTGGTAGTGCAGTCTAATTTCACCGGTACCGGGAGCTAATTGGCCAATCACCGTGTAGGGAACACCACTATAGGCTAAAGCGGTTTCTAAGGAGCCCTTGTTAGATTCTGGCACGGTAAAGCATAACTCGTAGTCTTCTCCGCCAGTTAAAGCAAATTGTAAACCCCGATCGACCCCAACCGCTTCGCTAAGCGTTTCTGACATAGGGATATGCTCCAAATTCAAAGTCGCTGAACAGTGACTCTGTCTAAGAATATGTTGCAAGTCATTATATAAACCATCAGAAATATCGATCGCTGCGCTAGCTACATCACGTAAACCATAACCTGCTAATACCCGAGGAAGAGGATAATAATGTCGTTTTAAACTCAACTCTAATTGTTGAGGCGTCAAAGACAATTGCTGCTGTAAATGCGCTAATGCAAGGCCCGAGTCACCCAGACTCCCGGTAACATAAACTCGGTCTCCGGGCTTAGCACCACTGCGATATAAGGCTTTCCCTGCAGGAACAATACCATGAACAGTCACCGTAATACTTAATGGCCCCTTGGTCGTATCACCACCAATTAAACTGACATTAAAGTATTCGGCCAAGTCAAAGAATCCGCTGCAAAACTGCTCTAACCAAGCTTCATCTACACCCGGTAAAGTGATAGCCAGAGTCACCCAACGCGGTTCCGCTCCCATCGCTGCCATATCACTCAAATTCACAGCGAGAGCTTTATGGCCGAGAGCATGCGGAGGAATATCAGAGAAAAAATGTACGCCTTCAACCAAGGTATCGGTTGAGATTGCAATCTGACTGTTTTCTGCGGGTATCACCAGCGCCGCATCGTCGCCAACACCAAGCAATACATCTTGGCGCAACTTACTTTGCTGGAAATACTTTTCGATAATATCAAATTCACCAAGAGGTGACGAAGAACGCATAAAACTATGACTTAAATTGTTGTAAACGAAGTACTTTATCTAATACGCCATTCACAAATTTATGGCTATCTTCGGCAGCAAAAGACTTTGCGAGTTCAATCGCTTCATTGATGACCACTTTGGGTGGAACATCAGTTACCATCAACAACTCATAAACACCAATCAATAAAATTGCGTGTTCAACTAAATCTAACTCTTCTAACTTACGCGATAACGATGAACTCATCGCTGCATCCAGCTTATCACTATTGCCAACAACACCAGCAATTAAAGTAGAAAAATAAGGAACATCGGCTTTACTCATATCCTGTTCGGTTAAGAACTGATGTTCGATAGTAGCAACGCTGTCCTTGGTCACTTGCCATTGATAAATTGCCTGAGTAGCAAATTGCCTAGCTTTACGACGTGCAGCTGGTTTCACAGAGAGATCCTCAATTTAAACTTCTATCTGATTAACTAAGTTAATCATTTCTAAAGCGCTTAGGGCGGCTTCAGTACCTTTATTACCCATTTTAGTACCAGCGCGTTCAATCGCCTGTTCAATAGACTCGGTAGTTAACACTCCAAACGATACCGGAATATCAAACTCCAACATCACTTGAGCCAAGCCCTTATGACATTCATTAGACACCAGTTCAAAGTGGTAAGTACCGCCACGAATCACGGTACCTAAAGCAATAATTGCATCGTACTTTTTAGATGCGGCGATACGCTTGGCTGCTAAAGGAATTTCTACAGCGCCCGGGACGCGAACAACGGTAATATTATCGTCATTCAAACCACCTTGGCGGGTCAATGTGTCCACAGCCCCTGATAACAAATTCTCATTAATAAAGCTGTTAAAACGAGCAATAACAATCGCGACTTTAGCATTCGGAGCCGCTAAATTTGCCTCTATTACTTTCATAAATCTTTTGCCTTTTCTTTGAGTCCATCAAAAAAATCGCGCTATTCTAGCACAACAATAAGGATAGACTGGTAATTTAATTCATTTGCTCAAATTTGTGCGAGCTATTCTTGGTCGATATATTCAACCACCTCAAGGCCAAACCCAGAGAGGGCGTGATAACGCTTAGGTGAACTCAACAAGCGCATTTTACTTACCCCAAGATCAGCTAAAATCTGCGAACCAACGCCCACCATTCGCGAAGCACTTTGAGCTTCTTTTGGGGCTGGTGTTTCACCGATATCTTGCAAAGCAAAAGCTTTCACCTGTTCAAGCAAATTATCACCATTATCGTCGGTACTCAGTAATACTAATATCCCTTTCTCATCGGCGATTTTGGCTAAGGCTTTATCAAGTGGCCAACTCATTTTTCCGGCCCGGTCACTTGCCAGTAAGTCGCTGAAAGGATTATGTAAATGAACTCTCACTAGGCTTGCTTGCTCGGCTTGTACTTCACCCGCTTGCATCACAAAATGAACTTTGTTGTCGATGGTATCTCGGTAGCTAATCAATTTGAAATTACCGTAACGGGTTGGCATTTCACACTCAGCTACTCGCTCAATGGTGGTTTCATGATTGTTACGATATTCGATTAAGTCAGCAATTGTGCCTATTTTTAAACCATGTTGCTGGCAAAAAACTTCTAGATCTGGGCGACGCGCCATGCTGCCATCTTGATTCAAAACCTCAACAATCACTGCTGCTGGTTCTCGCCCGGCTAAACGCGCAAGATCAACCCCCGCTTCAGTATGCCCGGCACGGGTTAGCACCCCACCTTCTTGAGCCATTAAAGGAAAGATATGCCCAGGCATCACGATGTCCGCAGGCCCAGCATTTGCAGCCACGGCGGCTTGTACAGTGCGAGCACGATCGGCGGCTGAAATGCCGGTAGTTACACCTTCTGCCGCTTCAATAGAAACGGTAAAATTGGTTGAAAATTGTTCGGTGTTTACATCTACCATCAGTGGCAATTTGAGTTGCTGACAACGCTGTCTCGTCATGGGTAAACAAATTAGACCGCGACCATGGGTGGCCATGAAATTGATCGCTTCTGGGGTCACCATGTCTGCGGCCATAATAATATCGCCTTCGTTCTCACGATCTTCATCATCCATGAGCACCACCATTTTTCCATGGCGTAAATCTTCAATAATTTCTTCAATACTGCTTAATGACATAACAAACCTTCTAAACTTAATAAGGGGGCCTATTTAGCGTGCTAGCCTTTGGAGCACTAGGCACCGCTTTATTTCACAAAACCATGTTGCGCTAGAAATGCAGCATCGATCTTCGATGATGATTTATTCTCTTCTGCGTAACCAAATAATCGCTCCACATAGCGAGCGATGACATCGACTTCCAAGTTAATTTTTTGACCTACAGACCAATTTGCAATGGTTGTTTGTTCAGCTGTATGCGGAATGATAGTCAGGCGCAACTGTTGCTGATTGACCTCATTCACCGTGAGACTAATGCCATCGACAGTGACCGAACCCTTATGGGCAATATAACGCGCGAGATCCTTGGGGACTTGTAGCCAAATGTTCACCGCACGGGCACTAGGACTAATGCTAAGTACTTCGGCTAAACCATCCACATGTCCACTAACAATATGTCCCCCAAAGCGACTTGTGGCTAACATCGCCTTTTCCAAGTTCACTTTATCACCCTGCTTACAACCAGCTAAAGAAGTTAGACTCAAGGTTTCAGTTGAGACATCTGCACAAAAATATTGTCCGCCATACTCAACCACAGTTAAACAAATCCCGTTAACTGCAATACTATCCCCTAAACAAACATCTTCCATATTTAGCTTGGCGCAGGCAATTCTCAAACGTACATCACCCTGACGATGCTCCAAGCTCTTTATTTCACCGAGAGCTTCAATGATACCAGTAAACATTATTATTACGCTTCCTCATTCTGGGGAACCCAGATGGTTTTTGTGTCTGGACCAATACGACGAATATCTAGGCAACGCCAAGATTGAAGCTGCTTCATCTGTTGGTATCCGTTAAGAGCCACCAAACTTTGAGCATCCGCGCCCATCAGTAGCCCCGCCTGATAAACAATCAACTGGTCAACCAAATTTGCTTTGAGTAAAGCTGCCGCCAAACTGGCCCCAGCTTCGACCCACAAGTCATTAATCTCCGCGGAAGCTAAAGCTGCCATAAGGCGCTCTAACCAATGCTCACCCTTAGCAATTGTGAATTGTTTCGCCACATCAAGTTGGTTTTGCTCAGCAAACCCAGCCAAGCATAGCGATGATGGGTCCTTAAAAATATCCAGTGTTTTTGGCGCAGAGTTCAAGCGTTGCTGACGATCGATAATCACCCTAAGCGGCTGGCGTAAGGTCGATCGATCGAGCTGTTCAGCCAAGCTGCCCAGTTGATGATGACGTACATTTAAACTTGCGTTATCCCGAATGACAGTTGTTGCAGTGGATAATATAGCGTGACTAGCAGCCCGCTCTCGTTGCACATCACTGCGGGCATGAGTCGAGGTAATCCACTGACTTTCACCATTGGCTAATGCCGTTTTAGCATCGATAGAACCCGCTAGCTTTAAGCGTACAAAGGGTCGCTTTCGCTCAACTCGGCTCAAGAAGCCAGGATTTAACGCACGAGCCGCCGATTCCATTAAGCCAAGACGAACCTTAACGCCTGCCTGTTCGAGCATGGCAATTCCCTTGCCCGCGACTTGTGGGTTGGGATCAATCATAGCAATTACCACTTCCGTGATCCCTAGCTCGACGATCATGGCAGCACAAGAACCAGTTCGACCTACATGGCTACAAGGTTCTAAGGTGACATAACAACACGCGCCATCAAGGCTGAAACCGGCTTGTTTTGCATCCGTAACTGCGTTTACCTCAGCGTGTCCTTGACCCGCTTGTCGATGGTAACCTTCACCGATGATACGACCATCTTTAACAATGACACAACCAACGTTAGGATTTGGTGCCGTGGTATATCGGCCCAGCTTCGCTAAGGCTATCGCCCGAGCCATAAATTGACAATCAAGTGCAGAAAACATTCGCTACTTTTCCAACTTAGCAATCTCTTCGCTAAACTCTTTAATGTCTTCAAAAGAATGATAAACCGATGCAAACCGCACATAAGCGACTTTATCCAACATGATCAACTGCTCCATCACCACCTTACCAATCAGTTTGGTCTCGACTTCTCGCTCACCAGTGGCTCGAAGGTGAGACTTTATTTTGTTCACCGCTTGTTCAACCTGATCAACACTCACAGGACGCTTTTCTAGCGCGCGCATCATACCTGAGCGCATTTTCTCTTCATTAAAAGGTTCGCGAATACCGTTGCCTTTGATAACTCGGGGCATCACCAGTTCCGCGACTTCAAATGAGGTAAAACGCTCATGACACTCTAAACATTCTCGACGTCTGCGCACTTGGTGGCCATCAGCAACCAAACGAGAATCAATAACTTTAGTTTCATGAGCGGAACAAAATGGACAGTACATGCGCATAACCTTTAAAAAACCTGCCGTGATTTTATCCGGTTAGGCAACGAAGGTACAGGCTCGCTATAAGCTAAGTGAGGAATATTTTGCAGCTTAAAATCATTCGCACTGATGAATCACACCATACATAGTTTATCAGCTCGTTCCAAAATAGCGCTCATCTACAACAGTAAATACCTATATTTAGCCAAATAATAATGCTCACAACTCAACGATTCCAAGCACAGTATCAACTAACTAGATATATTTAGAATATGCTTACCGCTATTACGAGTATATTTGACTATAAGCTTTGCTCACTCCAGTTCGACCAAAAGTAATCCTCTTATCAAAAGAATCACCAAGGAGGAAGCCAACTTTATTGGAGCTGACTCTGATCGATACTCAAACAGTAGTTGCACACTAAATGGATGATTTACACACTCGTTTGGCAACACCATCACCTTGCTCAATGAATCGGCATTCACGCTCTCGCCCGCCCTGAGAAGGATAAAAATTACATGTTTATAAAGAGCAACAAACTCTGGTAGTAAGGCCATTGGGATAGCGTAGCTTTGCTCACGGCAAAATAATTACCCGGCTAAAAATATCACCGCATGATTAATTCTAAATACGAGGCATTGATACAATGAAGATGCATAGTTTAACCTACGAGACATAAACCTGTAAGGCTCGAACCCGAAGACTGAGAGTTAAAGAGTAGGATAGCGAACGCCGCCGTATGCAAGCAGCTCGACGAAAATAGCTAGACTGCACATATAAAAATGCACGATAGCGGTTTACCTTCGCTAATTAGCAAGCACTAACAACATAAAAGCCCCCCAAATAAACAACTGTAGGATCACCAAACGCTTTGCATTTTTTAAAGTGCTCATATCCATTACATTTCTCTCTCTTAGAATTGACCAACCACGGTAGTAATTTGACTGTTCCTTACTATTTGAGATAACAAGCAAAAATAGCACCAATAATAAAGTAGTATCATTACTGAACCCAACCCACTAGTAATAAATAAAACAATAGTAGTTATTGACAACAAAGTCTATTTTACACACCAATAAAAAAAAGAGGCTCAAAGCCTCCTTTTTTAACACTGTTAGTCCCTAACTATTTCACTGGCTACTTAACCATAGACAGGGAAACGTTGGCAAAGTTCTAACACTTGGCCTTTGACACGCTCAATAACAGTATCATCTTGTAAATTATCCAGTACATCACACATCCAGCCCGCAAGCTCTTTTGCAGCTGCGACATCAATACCGCGACGAGTAATTGCTGGAGTACCAATACGTAAACCACTGGTCACAAAAGGTGAACGAGGATCATTTGGCACCGAGTTTTTGTTCACCGTAATATTGGCGCGACCCAGAGCTGCGTCAGCATCTTTGCCCGTAATATCTTTGTCGATTAAATCGACCAAGAACAAATGGTTTTCAGTACCATTTGACACGATTTTATAACCACGCTCTTGCATCACCGCAACCATCGCTTTAGCGTTATCTAAGACGCGCTGTTGGTATTGCTTGAACTCTGGCTCCATCGCTTCTTTAAAAGCGACCGCTTTAGCAGCGATCACATGCATCAAAGGACCACCTTGACCACCGGGGAATACCGCTGAATTTAGCTTTTTCTCAATGGCTTCGTTAGCACGAGCCAAAATCAAACCACCGCGTGGACCCGCTAAAGTTTTATGCGTTGTGGTTGTCACCACATCAGCAATTGGCACTGGGTTTGGATATAAACCTGCAGCGACCAAACCAGCAATGTGGGCCATATCTACAAATAGGTAAGCACCGACTTGATCCGCGATATCACGGAAGCGTTGCCAATCAACGACCCCTGAATATGCAGAGAAACCAGCTATAATCATTTTAGGTTTATGTTGTTTTGCTAAGCGCTCAACTTCTTCATAATCTAACTCACCAGTTTCTGGATTAATGCCATACTGAACAGCATTATAGATTTTACCAGAGAAGCTAACGCTCGCACCGTGAGTTAAATGACCACCGTGCGCTAAGCTCATTCCTAAAACCGTATCACCCGCATTCAGTAAAGCCATAAAAACAGCTGAGTTTGCTTGTGAACCAGCGTGAGGTTGAACGTTAGCATAATCGGCACCAAACAATTTTTTTGCACGCTCAATCGCGAGCATTTCTGCTTGGTCAACATACTCACAACCACCATAGTAACGCTTACCAGGGTAACCTTCAGCGTACTTGTTAGTGAGGTAAGAGCCTTGTGCTTCCATTACACGTGGGCTGGCATAGTTCTCAGAAGCAATCAATTCGATATGCTCTTCTTGGCGAACTTCTTCTTTCGTAATGGCTTGCCATAGTTCGGCATCGTAATCGGCGATATTCATATCACGCTTTAACATCAGTATCTCCTGACTCTTATATAACATGTTGGTGGGTGATTTTGCGAAGGCGCATTCTAACCTGAGTCCCTTACAGATCACAGTAAAATTTTAGCTTATAAACGGTCACCACAAAGGAGCATTCAAGCCAATACTTCACTCATCTTCACCGAAGTATGATGAGATTTCTAGCGAGAATAAGCAATTTTTTACTCACTTGCTTTAAAGTTTATGAAATTTATTCACCTTTAAAAAACTTCTAACAAAAGCTAATTAGCTATACCCGCTCAGACTATTTAAGGACGATTAAGCATCTGTCATGATGGCATTTAAACAAAGCAGATGATGCAAATCATCGGCATTGTCGATCAATCTACGCACAACGGCAATCAGCCGAAACACGAGTAAACTGCAGTAGCAACCTTTTTACAAGGAACAGCGACCAAGGTTAACGCAAATGAAGCAAGCTACATATCTCCTAGCTCAATAAAAATACACTTAGCTCAACCAGCAAGGGGAACAAGCGGGCATTTCAGTGCCTGCAACTCAGTAGCAGAACGCTTGCGACTTAACTTTTACGCCAATAAACATTTTTCATCTTGCTAAGCACAACGCAGTGCGTGGCTTAGCGAATACTTGATGTCTATGCTTAGAAAGTTGATAAAGCTGCTTAAATAAAGTTGCCAATATTCACACAATCTGAACAATGCGTTTGTATTAACATATTTTTTGAAAGGTTCCACCAACATGTTAATAAGTTGTTACCGAAAGACTTAAATACCTGTATTACACACAATTTTCTTTTGCTTTTATCAACAAAGGCTTGCAGCTTGATATTATTGAGCCATAATCATAGCAGCGGCTCACTGCTCGCAGTGAATGGCTTTGCATAAACAAATCGACGATCTAATATCGATCGCTAGAATTGATAAAAAAGGACGGACTTACCATGAATAAGTTTTTAGTTGCAGGCGCTATTGCTTCTACTATTTTACTAGCGGGTTGTACTAACACCACAGCTCTAGAAAACAACGTACAATCTTTAAGCGACAAAGTAGACGCCTTGTCTAACGAAGTTGCAGCTCTTCGTACTGAGCAAAGCTCTTTAAGTGGCGACATCAAATCAGCTCAAATGAGTGCTGATCAAGCAAAAGCTGAAGCGATGCGTGCCAACGAACGTATTAATAACATCGCATCTTCTTACACTAAGTAAGTAACTGCTGATGTAGTCAAAGGTGATGCTTAGCATCACCTTTTTTTATCCGCGTTTTTCGCCGACCAACAGGGCAATCCCTTGCTGATTTTTCAGCGCTTGATTCACAATGGCACTATCCACGCCAGTTTGCGTCACAAACTTTATATCTTCGCGAGTCAGCTTCAAAGAAGTAGCTTGATGTACTTCTTCTATCGAACGATTTAAAGGTTGGTGTACTTCAAGTAAATATTCGCCATTGGGCTCAGCAGAGTGTTTGATAGATTGATCAATAATCCTGACTGGTGTGTTTAGCGCGACCTGCTTAAATAAATACTCGATATCCTTAGGAAATAAACGAATACAACCTGAGCTCACTCTTAAGCCCACACCAAACTCTTTGTTAGTTCCATGGATTAAATACTCGCCGCTTCCATAGGCAAGCCTTAATGCATATTCACCGAGAGGATTTTCGGGCCCAGCTGGCACCACTTTTGGCAAAATCACCCCTTTCGCTGCATATTCATTACGGATATTTTGGGTTGGAGTCCAGGTTGGTTTTTCACGTTTTTGGCTAACCACGGTTTTCATCTCCGGCGTTTCTCTGCCGATCCGACCGATACCAATAGGAAAAACATCTACTTTGCGCGAATCAGGATGAAAATAGTACAAACGTAATTCAGCCAAGTTAACCACCACCCCTTGATATTCTGCATTCGGTAATAGAATTTGGGTGGGGATCAACAACTTGGTACCCGGTTTGGGGAGAAAGGGATCCACCTCTTTATTGGCAGCCATCATCGCTAAAAAACCGACTTGATAATGTTCGGCAATCATCGCAACAGTTTCACCTTTTTGTACCGTATGCCACTGATTTCCGCCAATCAATCGGCTTCCTTCGTTTGGTAAGTCATAGGTGAGAGCAGCAGCAGAAAATGCTAAGCATAGAGCCAAGCAAGCAAACAGCATTCGTTTCATGAGTAACTTTAGTCTGATAAATGTATGACAAACATAACACTAAATACCGATAAATTGGAACACGCTTTAAATGAATAAAGAAAATGATAAAGCTCAGAACATCGTGAAGGATCCATCATGTCACTTCAAAAACTTAAACAATAAATTATTCTTCCCCTAGTATCCCTTAACGAAGCCAGTATCATAGCGTCCTATGGTATTGAAGCTGTTTATATCTTTACAAAACACAGCAAATTATTAAGACATCTTAAAGGAAAGGCGAATGGCCCAATTTATTTATACGATGAACCGTGTTGGTAAAATCGTTCCCCCTAAAAAGCATATCCTAAAAAATATTTCCTTAAGCTTTTTCCCAGGCGCAAAAATTGGCGTATTAGGTTTAAATGGCGCAGGTAAATCTACCTTGTTACGCATTATGGCTGGGGTCGACACTGAAATTGAAGGTGAAGCCCGTGCTAACCCTGGGACCAAAATTGGCTACCTTCCTCAAGAACCGCAAATGGATTTAAGCAAAACGGTTCGCGAAGTTGTAGAAGAAGCGGTTGCGGTGGTTAAAAACGCCCAAGTTAGACTCGATGAAGTGTACGCAGCTTACGCCGAACCCGACGCTGATTTTGATGCGCTCGCCCAAGAGCAAGGAGAATTGGAGGCTATCTTAGCCACTCATGATGCGCATAGCCTCGACAACCAATTAGAGCGTGCCGCCGACGCATTACGCCTCCCTGATTGGGACGCAAAAATAGCACAACTTTCCGGTGGTGAGCGACGTCGCGTCGCCTTATGTCGACTATTACTAGAAAAACCAGACATGCTGTTACTCGATGAACCAACCAACCACTTGGATGCTGAGTCCGTCGCATGGTTGGAGCGTTTCTTACATGACTATGAAGGCACCGTTGTTGCCGTAACCCACGATCGGTACTTCCTCGACAATGTCGCTGGCTGGATCCTTGAACTCGATCGCGGTGAAGGTATTCCTTGGGAAGGAAATTACTCTTCTTGGCTAGAACAAAAAGAAAACCGCTTAAGCCAAGAAGCATCTCAAGAAAAAGCACGTATGAAATCGATTCAGAAAGAGTTGGAATGGGTTCGCTCTAATGCTAAAGGTCGCCAAAGCAAGAGTAAGTCTCGTATGGCTCGTTTTGAAGAACTAAATAACCAAAGCTTCCAAAGTCGTAATGAAACCAATGAGCTATTCATCCCTGCCGCCCAGCGACTCGGCGACAAGGTGATTGATGTTACCAATCTCAGTAAGTCCTTCGATGGTCGAGTCCTGATTAACGACTTATCGTTTAGCATTCCAAAGGGAGCTATTGTTGGGATCATTGGACCGAATGGTGCAGGTAAGTCGACTCTGTTTAAAATGATTACCGGTGTTGAACAAGCAGATTCTGGGAATATCGAGGTGGGAGATACCGTACAAATTGCCAGTGTTGATCAGTTTCGTGATGACATGGACAATAAAGCAAGCGTTTGGCAAGAGGTCTCTGGAGGCTCCGATATTCTCAAGATCGGTAATATCGAAATCCCAAGCCGAGCCTATGTGGGACGTTTTAACTTCAAAGGCTCCGACCAGCAAAAACGGGTTGGAGAACTCTCTGGTGGTGAGCGCGGGCGTTTACATTTAGCCAAGTTATTACAAGCGGGTGGCAATGTATTGCTGCTCGATGAACCGACCAACGATTTAGACATTGAAACCCTACGTGCGCTGGAGAATGCACTGCTAGAGTTTGCCGGCTGTGCCATGGTCATTTCACATGACCGTTGGTTCCTAGACCGCATTGCTACCCATATTCTCGACTACCGAGATGAGGGACAGGTGAACTTCCATGCTGGTAACTTTACCGAGTATGAAGCGTGGCTCAAAGAAACCATTGGTGAAGCTGCGGCTCAACCGCACCGTATCAAGTACAAACGGATCAACTAGCAAGCTCACCAAGCAAGTCATGCCGTTCATAGCTCTTGAACGGCATTTTTATTTCTAGGCCTGCTTCGTTTGGCCGAATCAAATTGTCGATTTACGCCAACCGATCCTTGGGCTGTGCTTATTGGGACTTGCTAAGCCTTTTCCCGTTTAATTTCGAAGAGTAAATGGCATAGCACAACGGTTTTTCTTGTTATCAAAAACCCGTAGACAAGCGAAAAATCTACTTTTGCGAAGTAAAGCTGAAAAACTTACAGCGTCTTCAACAGGCAGATCCCGCGCAACAGGCTGCATATTCGACAGCGCCAAGAATGTACTAAATAGTGCGATTAATGGCCCCACTCGCATGGCGAATATTCACTGTTACGGCAAAGGAGCAGCAATAAAAAATCCGAGAGGGTATCATCTCTCGGATCATGAGTATAAGACGCTCCCAGATGACTTTTGTTTATTAGGCTTTATTCTTTTCTAAATCGCTGAGCAATTGTTTTGCGTCTTCATATTCCGCAAAATTTTGCGCAATAGCCAAAGCCGCTTTCAATTCAATTTTGGCCTCTGTGACACGACCTAGCTTGGCTAAAACATAGGCAAGGTGATAACGAATCGTTGGATCCGAGGAATCGGTGGTATAAGCTTCCCGCAAATACAACAAGGCTTGGTCGAAGTGACTTCGCTGGGCTTCTATCCAACCAATTGTATCCAGCGTCGCTGAACTTTTACTACCTTGTTGAAGGCTAATTTCGATCAAAGCAAAAGCCTTATCTAAATCACTCTTCGCATAAATATTAGCCAAGTTATTAATTAAACTAGGCTCATCTTTTAGGCTTGGGAATTTACGCAAGGCTTCATAGTGCGATTGGGCCTTGGCATAATTTTTTTGCCGCATATAAGTATCGGCTAACAAGCGGCGATGCCAAGCCATTTGCGAACTGTTATCAAGTAAACCTTCAAACTGTTCAGTGAACTCATCAACTGCTATATTTTGTTGCGCCAGTTGATATAGATGAATTGCAGCACCTCGATTAAATTTATTTAGAGTCAAGGCTTGGCTATAAGCTTTCTGGGCTGCCAAGGGATCATCTTTAGCGAGAAATATGCCACCTTGCAAAGCATATAATTCGCTGCTTTCACCAAATTGTTCTGTCAATTGGCTCACCACAACTTCAGCACTGGCGATGTTTGCTTGAGCCAAGTCGATTTGCCCTTGCATGAGCAAGGTTGACATATCTTCTGGGGCTAAAGCGCGGGCTTTTGCCAAGCTCGCTTTCGCCCCATCAAGATCCTTCGCTCTTACTTGCAAGCTTGCAAGCAACTTCAGTTTAGGGGCTTGTTCCTTCCATAAACTATCTAACAAACCTAAAGGGTAGGCTGTATCTTGATAGCGCTCTAATTGTATCAATATCTCGGCATAACGAGTCAGGTAAGCCTCATTTAGAATATATTCTCTATTCAACTTTTCCACTAAAGTTAAGGCTAAGGGCCATTGTTGAGTTTGCATATAAATATCTAATTTCAACTCTTTCGCTACACGATTATCCGGCTCATATATCAATACTTTATCTAGCTGAGCTGTCGCATCAGCATAGGCTTGTTGTTGGAAGTAAATACGGGCGACAACTAAGTGACTCGGTGAATGCTGAGGTTCAATTTTTAGAATTTGTTGAAAGATGGTCAAGGCTTGGTCAAGATCATTATTCGTTTGAAAAATCAGCGCCTTATTAAACATTGCACTGATATTTTCTGGACTTTTCGCTAATACTTTATTTAGATATTGAAGAGCTAAATCAGCTTGATTCATCTTAATATAATAGGCGGCAATCAAATTTTGGGCCTGAGTCGTATTCACCTTACGTTTAATCAGGCTATCGATGCTTAGTTTCGCCGCATCTATATCATCAATTTCTAAAGCCAACTCTCCTTTGAGTTGCAACCATTTTAAAGGCGATTGATCATCACTATAAGGCAAAGACGTGAGCTGCAAAAATGCTTGTTGAGGCTCCCCACTCGCGCGTAATAACTCAGCTTCTAAAATACCAATATAATTAGATTTACTATGGTACGCCCGCATCTGTTCAAAAGCTTGTTGCGCCGCCCGAATTCGCCCGGATTCAATATACAAATAGACCAACTGTGCTGATAAACCCAGATCGGGAAGAATGTATTCGAAATTATCTTGTAGCAATAATTGCAACTTATAAGCCTGATCTGAGCGAAGGTAAACCTTGGCCAACATTCGAGTCGCCCCTAAGTCACTCGGTTTTGCCTTTAAATACTGACTCAAATACTGTTGCGCTTTTTCATCATTCTGGCGAATAAACTCCGATGCGCCTTGAATAAACAGCAGCATACTGGGGTCAGTTAACTCACTCCCTTCCGCTGCAGAAATTTTCTGGGATAACTCGGCCAGGCTTTGCTCTGCAAGCTCAAATTCGTCTTGCTTCGCGAGTAAGGTCGCATTGATCAGAATGGCAGTCGGATCATTGGGGGTTTGTTTTTGAATACGCTGTAGGTAATGCTTAGCTTGCTCAAGACGATTCAACTTAAGATTGGTCATCACCAAACTACGCAATATCTTAGGATCCTCTGGATCAATGGAAATAGCATGTTCATAACTCACCAAAGCTTGCTCGAGCATGCCTTGAGCCGCGACCAGATCACCCTTCAACTTCCAAGTTCGTTCATTATTATTGTTAATTGCTAAGGAGTGAGTGACTAATTTATCCGCTAAAAGGTATTCCTTTTGAGCTAAATAAAGGGTTGCCAGCGTATTGATTGCACTCGATTGATTCGGCGCCAACTGCAGTGCTTGTTCAAATTCTAACTTCGCGAGCTCAACTTGTGATTTGCGTAAATAGATGCGTCCACGTAATAGCTTCCATTCAAATTGACTATTTTTTGAAAACTCAGCAGAACGTTGCTCTAGCGCCAACACAGCGTCAACTTTCCCTTGCAGCAATAGCACGTTACCGAGCAAGGGGAGAACCAGATTAATATCCGCACCTAGAGATAAAGCTTCTTCTAACTGCTCCTCTGCTGCAGCTAAGTTATTTGCATTAAAATACACTTTAGCTAATAACAATTTAGAAGAGAGATGTTGTGGATTTGCTTTTAAGGCATTTTTCAAATGAATGAAGGCTTCATTCTCGTCACCTAATTGATAAGCCTTAACTGCCAGTTCATAGTTATTGGTTTGTTCGTCGGCAAAGGTAACGTTTCCCATTAACAGCAGCGTGAGAGCAATAATCGTTTTATTCATTCTTAACATGCATTTCCTTTACTTCGCGTGAACAATCAATTGATTCAACAAGCAGTATCTAATGAACAAGCAGCAAAAAAAAGACAAAAAAATACGAAATACAGCGTATTTCGTATTTTTAAACTAAAAAGGAGTTCAGTTAAATTATGCTTGGCGCTTGTTCTTACGTAAAGCAAGTCCAAATAGACCCATGGCTAACAACATCACCGTGCCAGGTTCAGGAACACTGGTTGCTGGTTGTAAAGGATCTTCACCTGGAGTCGCCTTAGCCCCCGCTAATTTAAAGGCATCGTTGTTATCAGACCAACCTAAGCTTCCAAATATCGGATTGTATGCCCCAATCAACCAGTATTTAGAGCTAGCACTGGAATCAATGGCCTGATAGGCAAATTCATCTGCATCCGCAACTTCCGCTTCGGTGGTCCAACCCAAGCCAGCCAAATCGTCCCAAGTTTGGCCATATAAAACTGGCGTATCACTACCGGAATAGGCGAGAACGCTCACATCGGCACTACTTGATGAACTATAACCGTAGTCTTCATAGGCCCAACCAAGCGTAAAACCAGACAGGTTAACTGACTGATCAAAGCTTAATAGCACCATGTCATGGTCATTACCAAAGCTGTCGATAGCATGGCTCGGTGACCCAGAGCGTTCGTCCTGATTTTTAGACATCAGGCCCCAATAATCGCTATAACTCAATCGAGTATTCGCTAAGGTTTCATCTTCGCGACGAGTCCCGGTATCGGACCAACCTTGAACACTCAAACCATCTAAATCTAGCGTATTGCCATAATTTGTTCCGGACAGAGTTCCATCATCGAAATCCCACACTTGCTCTGCAGCAACAGCCGACAAAGATAAAGCACAACTTGCTACTAACAAAATATGTTTAAACACAACGCCTCCCAACTAGCATCCTGCTATTAAAATTTAATCTTTTACTGCCTCATACAAAGCAAATTTCAAGCCAACTATAATTAATCTATTTAAACAATAACTTACAAACCAAACCTGATATTTTAAACGCTAAGTGTAAAAAAAGCTGACAAATGATTCCTTTGCTTTACATGCCGCAAAACTGAATGCAGCTGTAAACGCAGTGTAATTTTCAAGCGATTCTATCACAATAAAGTCAATCCACACTACCAATAGCGCTCTACGGTGATCTGTCCGGGCTTCCTGCGCAGGTTTTTAATCAAAGCTTTATGCTCTAGCTCTCGCTGTGCATCCGCGATCATCTCAGGATTTCCACAGATGATCACTTGCGAATTGTCTACCTTAAACTCTAAACCAACGGCGCGCTCCAGAGCCCCATTGGCGATCGCCAAAGGAATACGACTCTTGAGTGCATCAGGATAAACTTCGCGAGTCACCATTGCTTGAAAAATAAATTGCTCTGCATATTGAGCTTTATATTTATCAATCAACGGTTGATAGGCGATATCTTGAGCGTAACTGACGGCATAAACTAATACAATTTTTTCAAAGCGCTGCCATACCGCAGCAGTTTCTAACATTGAAAAATATGGACCAATCCCCGTCCCACTGCCGAGCAGCCATAGATGCTTCCCCTCAGGGACTTCATCTAAAACCATAAAGCCTGAGGCTCTGCTGGATACTTCGATACAATCGCCAAGCTGCAGGGAATGTAGATTGGGCGACAATAAACCTTGCTCAACTTTAATGGCTAAAACCTCTAAATAATCACTGTCAGGAGGATTCACCAAAGAATAAGCTCGAGCGATACGTTTTCCATCTCGCATTTCCGATAACTTAATGAACTGGCCGGCAGTGAATGGTTCAATATCGGCTTTTATCCGTAAGCTAAATAATTGTTCATTCCAATCAATACGTTGTATAACCAAACCTTTAGTCCACATCATGGTTCCCTCGTGACTAAATCAAAATATGCAACACTGTTATATTGCTCATAAAGCGCATAGCTCTCAGCTCAGGAATAGCACCAAATTTGATTCAACAATGATTTATCGTCGCCGGCGTTGTTCGACAAAAATCAATTGACTGGTATCAAAACCATAGCTTTTGGCTTTCTTTAATAAATCAATTCGAAGCTGAGGAGAGATCTCGGGATGACGCGCCAAAATCCATAAATAATCTCGATTGGGTCCAGCAACCAACGCATATTGATAGTTTTTATCTAATACAAAAACCACATAGGCTCCGTAGAAAGGACCAAAGAAAGAGACTTTTAAATGCGCAACCTTTGGTGAATCGACAAACTTGGCGATGCCCTTCGCCTCAGACCAAGTTTGTTTTTGCTCAGAGAAGCCTTTGTTAAGCACTCTCACTCGGCCATCCCTAGCTAAACTGTAAGTCGCAGTCACTTGGCTTAAGCCTCGCTCAAAGGAATGATCGAGGCGCGCAATTTCGTACCAAGTCCCCAGATAACGAGACAAATCAAAGTTGTCTACAGGCTCTATACCCTCAGGCTTAGCAGTGCAAGCAGACATCAACAGCAGACTAAAGCAAACCAGTAACAAACGATTCATGAGCATGCTTCCAAATTAAAACCAAAGCGCCGCAATACAGCCCACTAAGGTCATCACAAATAAAAACCACTTCAAAGTTGTGGGGGCAGCCTTAATGGCAAATTTAACCGCATAATGCGCGCCAATGATATAACCCACCGCTAATACGCTCCCTGGTAACCACAACACTTGGTCACGAACAATAAAGATCACCAAGGCAATGCTAGTAAATGCCAAAGTGCAAACTAACTTAAGTGCATTTGCTCTCACTAAATCGTAGCGTAGACTGCCAGCTAAGGCCGCGACCAATATGAAACCGACGCCCGCTTGAACAAAGCCCCCGTAAAAACCAGACAAGGCCAGACTCCATTTGGCGGCGGGCGTCTGCCTTACTTTTTTAGCTTGGGTTCCCGGTTCCGCAGCAACGACACTGGGTTTAATCAGTATCAGTCCAGCCATCGTCAACATCGCACCGAGCAACAAATATTTAATGATCCAGCTGGGGGCATAAGAAGCAGCAACGGCCCCGAATAATCCCCCCACCATGGTTGGCCACAAGATAGGGACCACATCTTCGATGTCTAATTGACCATGTTTCTTGAAACCTAAGGCTCCCGTGAGGCATTGTAAAAAAATACCAACACGGTTAGTAGCATTGGCGATTTCGGCGGGCATTCCCATGACCATTAAGGCTGGTAGCGTTAAATTTGAGCCGCCCCCCGCTAAAGTATTGATGACCCCTGCTACCAAGCCAACTCCCAACAGCAACAAACCATGCCAAATCGTAAAGTCGATCATTAAACGAAACTCCTCATCGATAAATTCACCTTAGCATTGCCTTAAACAATAATCATTAACATCTTGTATCCTTTAATCTTGCTCACACTAATTTTGTATCAACAGCAGTGCTCGGGCACAATGACAGCATGATGCTCGAAACGGAAAGTAACTAAAATGTACAATTACATCATTATCGGCGGCGGTATTGTTGGACTTTCTACCGCTTGGCAGCTTCAGCAACACCACCCGCAAGCCAAGATCCTGCTAATCGAAAAAGAAACTCAATTGGCGCAGCATCAAACGGGACATAACAGCGGCGTGATCCATGCGGGTGTGTATTACCAACCGGGCAGCCTGAAAGCCAACTTTTGTAAACAAGGCCACCAGCAAACGCTCGCGTTTTGTAAGCAGCATCATATTCCGGTAGAACAATGTGGAAAACTGTTAGTTGCCAGTAATCCCCTAGAACTCAGTAGAATGCAGGAACTCGAACAACGCTGCCAAACGAATGGCATTCAAGTTGAACGACTCGATGGCCAACAGCTCAGGGAATTGGAACCGAACATTTGCGGCTTAGCCGCTCTCAAAGTAGCCGCCACAGGGATTGTCGATTACCAACAAATTTGCCTTAAAATAGCGCAACTATTTCAAGACCTAGGCGGTGAAATAAAGCTCGCTCAGCAAGTAATAAAATTAAACGAAGATCCCCACAGGATCCGCGTTACGACCCAACAAACGAGCATTGATACCCAGTATCTAGTCGTATGTGGTGGTTTAATGGCCGACCGCTTATGCCAAATGTTAGACATAGACATCGATTTTCAAATCATTCCCTATCGCGGTGAGTACTATCAATTGACTGCGCGCCATAATCAACTCATTAAACACCTGATCTACCCGATCCCCGATCCAGAACTTCCATTTTTGGGCGTACATCTCACCAAGATGATCAACGGTTCCATTACGGTGGGGCCTAATGCAGTTCAGGGTTGGTCTCGCGAAGGCTATCAAAAAGGCGCATTTAATCTTTGTGATATCAAGCAAATGCTAGCTTTCAGTGGGTTTTGGAAGGTCGCCAAACAACACTTTCGCAGTGGCTTGAGTGAAACCAAAGACTCATTCTTTAAATCTGGATATTTGCAGCGTGTACGTAAATACTGCCCGAGCCTACAGCGCCATGATCTTGGCCCCTACCCAGCCGGGATCCGCGCCCAAGCTGTACTTCGTGATGGCACCTTAGTACATGACTTTTTATTTGCCCAAAGCGCACGTAGCTTACATGTTTGTAATGCACCCTCACCTGCGGCAACCTCAGCATTTCCAATTGGCGCGCACATCTGTGATAAATTAGCGGCATTGAGTCAGCCCTAATGAAAGAATAATCGACTAAACGCTGCATTATAAATTGGCGCTGTCGATCTCTAGGTAAAAGTTATATGCAAATCATCACTAAAGCGGTGCCAACCAATCTTATCTCTGGATTTTTAGGTGCAGGCAAAACTACCTTAATTAAACATCTGCTAGCCAACAAGCCTCCAGAGCAACGTTGGGCCGTTTTAAGCAATGAATTTGGCGAAATAGGTCTCGATGCCGACTTCATTTCCGCCGCAGACCCCGACTCAAAGGTATTCATCAAAGAAGTCCCCGGAGGATGCCTATGTTGCGCTGCAGGGGTGCCGTTTCAGGTGGCGCTGACACAACTATTACGAACGGCAAAACCAGACCGTTTATTAATCGAACCGACCGGCCTCGGCCATCCCAAACAAATTCGGCAACGCCTGCAAAGCTTAAGTGCTCAAGCACACTTACAGCTCGCGGCGACACTCACCTTAGTAGATGCTCGAGTAATTACCGACCCTCGCTATACCTCACACCCCAATTTTGCAGCACAGTTGGCAATTGCAGATCTGATCCTTGCCAGCAAAAGCGAAAGCTATCAATCGAAGGACCTAGAAGAACTGCAAGCTTTTCTTCGGCAGCTCGGGCTATCTGCCACCCCCTTACTCGCAATCCGTAGAGGAAAGTTAGCTCTAAACTATTTAGATGTAAACGGGCCTAAAGCAAAGGAACCAGAGCCATTCAGTCTAGGCTCAAATTCAATCGATGGATCTCTACAAGAGCAAGCGCTCACAGCCGTAAACGATCAACAAGCCCCGCTAACTAAAGCTATCTGCAAGGTTCAGCACCTTGAAGGATATACCAGTATCGGCTGGCATTTTCCTGCACAATATCGTTTTGAAGCGCAACAACTAGCTGCATTTATTAACACATTAGAGTTACTTCGAGCCAAAGTCCTATGCCAATGTGACCAAGGAAGCTTGTTACTGAATCGCCTTGGACAACACACTCACATCGAATACTTACCTGCCAATACCATCAACAAACTAGAACTGATTGGTCAAGACCTGCCCCAACTCGAACAACTTAATCATCAGTTACTGGCCTGCTGTCTCAATCCCAGCCAAGACTTGCTTGCCCAACTCAAGAATAGGCTCTAGTCTTAGCAATCGAGTATTCACCTGATTCAATCTAAAAGGAAGTCAGCATGATCGAAGTTGGACAAAAGTTACCCGAAGCTAGCTTAAGCGAATTAACCACCGACGGTATGAAAACCCATAAGCTGAATCAATTGTTTGCTGGCAAAAAAGTGGTTTTATTCGCGGTACCCGGTGCTTTTACGCCCACCTGCTCCGAAGCCCATCTACCAGGTTTTGTGGTCTTAGCCGATCAACTCAAGGCTAAAGGTGTGGATATTATCGCCTGTGTCGCAGTGAATGACGCTTTTGTAATGCAAGCCTGGGGAACAGCGCAAAATGCTGAGCAAATAATGATGCTAGCCGACGGAGATGCGAGCTTTACCAAGGCGCTAGGTCTAGAAATGGACACCGCTAGTTTTGGCGGTATTCGTTCACAACGCTATGCCTTGATTATCGACGACTTAACGGTCACAACGGTGAATGTTGAACAAGCAAAAAGTTTTGAGCGAAGTAAAGCAGAAACCATTTTAGACTTGCTGTAAATCCCAATCACGCTCGCTAACAGCTTTCGAGTGAACTGTTAGCGACATTGAGGTCGCAACTTGAAACGTTTTCATCTGCTATTGTGCTGTTGCTTGATTTCTTTTCCCTGTTTTGCTTTTGGTCATTTGGGCCATCAGTTAGTGGCTTATATTGCCCAACAGAATTTAACGCCTACCGTCACTCAACGGGTGAGCGATATTCTAGATGGAAAGTCACTGGTCGACGTCGCAAGCTGGGCCGATAAAATTCGTGACCAAAAACAATGGCAACATACCGGACCTTGGCATTACCTGAATATAGACAAGGGTAAAACTCTTGCCCAACAACGGCGCTCAGCAAAAGGTGATGTGCTCAGCCAGCTCGAGTATTTCGAGCGACAACTCGCTCAAGCAGCGAGCCACAACAAACAACAGCAAGCCTTAAAGTTTTATGTACACCTACTCGCCGATCTTCACCAACCCTTACACCTTGGTTATGCCCAAGATCGCGGCGGAAATACCCGCAAAATTAGCTGGTACGGTAAGCCCTCAAACCTCCATCGAGTCTGGGATAGTCAGCTATTAAATACCCGCTACGACTCCCCTGAGAACTATGCCAAGTGGCTCATCAAACACTATTCCAAACAAACTTTCGAGATTCATTTAAGTTATCCTCAGTGGATAGCCGAGACTCGTCAGCTGGTGCCACAGGCCTATCAATTTTCTAGTCCTCGACTTGGCCAGTCATATGTTAATCGTCACCGGGCAAGCCTAGAATTACAAATCGTCAAAGCTGGCCTCCGGCTCGCAGCCAAACTGAATCAACAACTAGGATAGACAGACACGACCAAAGATCGAATTTTTTTCAGCGTAAAGTGATCGCCCCACGCTCACTTGCGTATTAAGAATGAAGACAACCAGGGGAAAGCATCATGAACCGATTCTCTAGCGACAAAATTTCCGTCGGCATCAGTAGCTGCTTATTAGGCCAAGAAGTTCGTTACGACGGCGGACATAAGCAATCACGCTTCTGTCGTGTCGAGTTGGCTGAGTTTTTTAGCTTCGAGCCCACCTGCCCAGAGATGGCGATTGGCATGGGTAGCCCTCGCAAAGCGATTCGCTTAGTTCAGGATGACCAGCGGATCAGTCTGCAGGCCAGTGATGGCAGCTTCGATGTCACTGAAAAAATGCATGATTATACCGAGCGTCGCTTGCCGCAACTCGGTCATCTTAGCGGTTATATCGTCTGCGCTAAATCACCAAGCTGTGGCATGGAACGAGTCAGTGTTTATCATCCGCAGAAGAACAACGCAACTAAAGATGGCAGCGGCCTATTCACCGCTAAATTAATGCAGGCCTATCCCTTGCTTCCTGTAGAAGAAGATGGCCGGCTGAATGACCCCTTACTTCGGGAAAACTTTATTAACCGAGTGTTTGCTTACCATGAGTGGAAAAGCTTGGCCGACGAGGGCCTGAGTGTCGCGAAAGTACAGCGCTTTCATGCAAAATTCAAGTACCTATTGATGGCCCACCACCCAGAAAAATATCGTCATTTGGGTCCCTTAGTCGCGAATCTAAACGGTAATCATGACCAGAGCGGTTTTAACGCCTACATCGCTCAGTTTATGGCAATTCTTAAACACAACTGCAGCCGTAAAAATCACTGTAATGTATTGCTGCACTTGCAAGGTTATTTCAAACGCGAATTAAATCCCGAACAAAGACAAGAGCTGAGTGAACGGATCCACCAGTACCGTGAAGGCTTACTTCCCTTACTGGTTCCGATTAGTTTAATTCAACACTACTTGCGCGAGCACCCTAATCACTATGTTGCGATGCAGGCTTACCTAAATCCGCATCCAAATCAGCTGAAGTTACGCTATAGCCTTTAAAAACAAGGCCCATCACAGCGCTTTATTTCACAAAAAAAAGCTTTAAGCCTTTCGGCTTAAAGCTTTTACTTAACACAGGAACAAGGATTAAAGAACAGGATTAAGGTCTTTCTATTTACTCAGCTAAAACGTTCACCTTAGGCGAGTATTTCGCTTGCCATTTAGGATAATTATTTTTAATTAATTTACCCGGTGACGTTACCAACCAACTATATTTCACCCGACGCTCGTAGCTTACTTTTTCGTAAGCATCCAAGTGATCGCCTTGGCGATTAGAGAATAGCGGTTGCAGAGTTTCGGTATTGATAAAACGTGGCCATACGGTGCTACCTTGTTTATCAATCACAATTCGGTTGCGACCAAATTCAAGAGTGTCGTCTTTGGTCTTCACTAATTTTTTATCTTTAATGCTCTGAGACTTCAAGAAAGCCACAGAACTATTAATCGCATCAACAACTTCTGATGATGGTTTATCAATGCTCATCAAAAATTTGATCACTTTCACGCTCTCATCACCACTAATTGATGCAAGCTCGTATGAGCGACCGCGTTCACAGGCAAGCGTATCCACATTATATTGGGCACACCATCCGGTCTTCACGCCATTCACGACCACTTGGTTATCGAGAATAAAGCGGATCCCTTTATTCATTGAGGCTTTCGCGCGGGTCGCTAGGTCATCAGAAACAAAAGCAAAATCTTTAGTTTTATTCGCCACTTCTTCTAAAATATTGAGCGTATTAGAAATAGCATTATCATTGAACGTCACATGACGATGATAGCCTCGAGTTTGTGGGAAGAATTGTGGCCAACCCCCGTTGTCATATTGCCCATTAATTAAATACTCAACCCCACGAATGATGCTTTCTTGTAAACGTTGCTCTGAATGCTGTTGGTTAATCTTCGCCAACACTTCAATTTGCAAGTTCGTGGCATCGTTATCAATCGTAGATTTCTGACGATAAGTGGGAAAAGTATCACGATCATAAGCAACCGATAAATCATTAGAGCTACCAATCTTAAACCAGCCGCCATCTACATTTTGGTTAGCTAGCATAGCCTCTGCCACATTCTTCGCTTCTTTAGAGGCAAACCACTCTGGTTTTTGTTTGAGAATAGTCTTGGCCGAAATTTTGCCCTTATGCGCTTTAAAGATGGTACCGCTAGGGCGTAGTAGCGTTACTTCGGCAATGTGTCTAGATGAATTCCAAGTATATTTAGCGCCGAGTCCTTCAAATACAAAGCGAAATGGCACATACAAGGCCCCCTCTATGATCTGGGGTGCGGCTGGAGCCTTGACCGTTTTACCATTCACTACAGCATCAGCAGAATCAAGCACCATCGACACAACTTTTTTATTTAAACGATACTCAACCGTCTTACCATCAAAAGACATTTCACCGTTTAATTCATCAAAAATATCGTCTAACGGCGCTATCACCACCTTCTCTTTAGTCATCAGTGGTTTTAGATAATAAGCATCCAGTAGCTCATGATAACTCCCGTCGACTTTCATCATCGGCTCACTCATGATCAATGAAACCGTATGTAAGTCACTATTTTCCCAAGTCACGGCTTGTTCTGCATAAGCCGAACTTGCAGTGCAAGCGGCTGCCAGCATCAGGGCTAAATAAGTTTTTTTAACCAACTTCATTCTGCTTCTCCAAATACTTATGTTTAGTCGTCGACAAGCTTCTCTGCTTTACCACAGCCAATGAAATAATCGACAAATGCTCTGTACAAAATAAAACATCGCTAGCACTTTTACGGTTGGCCATTGAATGACCAATGACGACCCAGTTCAGCTAACTATATCGGTACAGCTTTAAGAAACGATGGTTGTATATTATTAAAAAGCGGTTTTAAAAAAGAAGATCGAAGTCTGGTTTTTCTATATATGATTTGAATTGATTCACAAAAACAAACTTCCGTAGCAAAAAATATCCTTTATTTTAATAAACTTACCCATCATTACTAACTCCCCCAAAAAAGTTGACTCACTCCAGGAACCACAAGCTGGCATAGGGCGGTCGTCATCGAGAACCGATCACTCTAATTAGATAAGCTCTTACTGAGATAAAGGCTTAATTCATATGATGGGCAAAGGTATGGAAACAGCGTTTTAACTCACCGAATGCCACGCCTAAGAGCAAACACTTTGGCTATCGCCTGTTTATAGGGACCACATACGCTAGATTAAGTAAAAATTGGCCCTTGTTGGTGCGACATTACGGGCTATTTGTTCGAGATATTTTTATTGCGCAGCGCTAACCACGCTTGCTCACTTGGCATCTCTTAAATTTGGGTACAGAATCCCCCCAAAAAAATCAGAATTCCAATCAGCTCTTGAGTCAACATAAACATAAGCTGCAACGTCTACCTTGATCCGTGTGGAGAATAAACCAAGCAGCCCCCAAACGAACTTTAAATCCGATGAAGTATTTGGACCCGAGCTTCCACAACAACGACAAAAATCGCAGGTAACTCTCCAGACAAGATAAATGAGACTTCACTACACAAACAGCTTTCTTTCATTTCATCTCCATACCACATTCACGCTCCATCGCTCGAAGCGAAATGGTGCATCCTGCGGAATGTTTTAACATCATCCTTTGTAACTGAAATGCCGACATAAACTTCGAATGGACTATCCAGCAAGGCTTCTGTCGTGAAATGCTTGATAAAATAAATGAACTTTGTGTTCTAGCTCGATGGGAAATCAAGTGAGCATCGATAGCGCTCTCTCATTTCGACACTGATAGGATCCCATTTCAAATTCGCGACAGATCCAAGGCCGGTTTTCATATATAGAACACAGTAAAGTCTCACGATCCAACGCTGAGCACCAGCCATCATCTAAACGTAGCATGCTTTCACCGCCCCATTCATCAACAACAATATGATGGTCGGGAACCCCTGTGTCGCTAATAATCATAACTTCTAATCGACAACAGCAAGCATGGCAATTAGAACAGCTGACTTCAGTTTCGGATAATATTTTAATATTAATCGCCACATATCTCATCTATTGGAACAGCAGGGGATTTTACCCTAAGAGACGGAAACTCGAAATCAATTTGGATGATTGACTTCGCCCCTCTATAGGGCCACCAGCAGCACACCTAAAATCAAGGCAACAAATCTCGGCAAGCAAATCACTCTCGCTCAAAGACTCGGGTTTCACCAATCGCCATATGGATAAACTGGCTATTATCATCCAATTGCGTTTGAGTCAGTTTATCCAGCAGTTCAGCAGGCTCCATCACTGGTTCGGCAGTCAATGGATAAGTCCCCCAATGCATGCCAATGGATAATTTTGAACGCACATCTTGATGCACTTTTATCGCCTCTGCCACATCAACATGTTGATCTTTCATAAAACCCCTAGGGGAATAGGCCCCAATAGGAATCAAGGCTACGTCAATTTCGCCTGCCCATTGGCCAATCTCTTTAAAATCATAAGGGTTATAACCGGTGTCACCAGCAAACCATAAACGTTTGCCGCCCAGTTCAATTAGCCAACTTGCCCAATGGGTTTTATTTCGATCAAATACCCCCCTTCCAGACCAATGCTGGCTCGGGGTTGCGGTAATACTCGCCGCACCAAAGGTTTGATGGTCCCACCAAGCAAGTTCATTGACTCGCTGAGCATCGATTCCTTGTTTTTCAAACCAGGGTTTTAGGCCTTCAGGCACAAAGTAATTGGTCCGATTCCCCAAATGTTTAATGGTATTTTCATCTAAGTGGTCATAGTGATTATGCGATATCAACACAAAATCAATATTGGGTAGATCTTCTAAATCGAAGGTAAGTGGGACAAGGCGCTTCGGTCCAGCAAAAGACATCGGTGAAACTCGTTCACTAAACACCGGGTCGGTCAAAAAATTCACTCCAGCAACTTGAATCAAAAAACTAGAGTGGCCTAACCAAGTAATTTTGGTCGCCTCATCAACACGATTAATTAATTGGCTATCGACAGACTGGCGCGGTATATCTGCTGCCTGGGCCGCTTGGTCGGCCCACTTGGGTTCACCAAAGTAGCGAACATAGAAGAACTTTAATGGGTTTTTTTCTATCGCTGGAATATGATTATTTTTGAATTGCTTACTCATGCTAACACTACACGCAATGAGCGCTACTGCACCAATTCCAACAAGCAAAGTTTGTACAACTGTCACTGCCACAAGATTCCCTATGTTCAAACACATGAATGGTCGATGACTCACTATCCCCCAAAAGATGAGTAATGACTATCACAAACCTTCATAAAAATAATGAGATAATCAACAGTTTAAAGATGGGCTTAGGCAAATACAAGGTTGGCAGCACCACGCTGTTTGAACAAACTAAGCTTATGTTTCATTTATGGTAAATGAAGCGAGCGATAAGCGACCAATATATTGCCAAACTTTGAGTGGCGTTAGTCCGCAATGAAAGCGTTGCTTATCGCCTAGCCGACTTCATCGACTGATCACTTTCACCCGGCCTTTTCCTTCGGCCTTGGCTTTATACAAAGCTTTATCTGCTTGTTTTAACAACCACGCTTCATTTAAGTCCGTATGCACCATACCACCGCAATCGGTAATCCCGATGGAGCAGGTTAAATCAGGTAGATTCTCCACTAACTCAACGCTGTCGGCCCACTCAATTAATTGTGGTTTTAAATAATGGTGTAATTGTAAGTTATCTAATAAACGCTCTGCGCTTATCTTCGCTTGGCTGTGACTCACATTTGGGAATACCACAACAAACTCATCCCCGCCCCAACGCGCAACAATATCACTGGCTCGCATCGTTTGAATCAGTATCTCGGCAAACGCACAAAGTACGCGATCCCCCACATCGTGACCAAGCAAATCATTCACAAATTTAAAATTGTCTAAATCTATATAGGCTAAAGAGCAATAGTAACTGCCAGATTGCTGCGCACAAATGACTAACTCTTGTTCAAGGCGAGCCAATAGGGCTTGACGATTAAACAAGCCCGTTAAAGGATCGGTGGTCGACATTTTTAACAGATTTTCTCGATGCCTTAGCTGCTGTAATTGACTGCCAAGCTGTCGGCTCACCAATTGCAGGGTATCTTGATCCTGACGATCGAAGTAGCGATTACTATTGACGTTACACAAAGTCATTGCCGCATAAAGGTGCCCATCCACAAAAATAGGTAAACACACCAGCGAGTTATAGGTGGCACGCTTGCCATCTTCTCCCTTAGAGAAGAAACTATTTTCGACCCAAATGTTCTGGTGTTCTTTAATCTTATGAAGATATTGCTGTACCTGAGAGTCTGGCAAACTATGACCCTCGGTCCACGCCTGCCACTGGTCAACGTTTAGGTAATGGATCATGCCTCGCTGTACCGTGAAATTACCACAAACTAATTTCAAGCTTTCGTTGGCTAGATCCTGACTATTGTCAAAGCGCTCTGGAAGAGATTGCATTCGACTAATCAATTGCATCTCTCGCAAACGCTGTTGCACTTGGCGTAACTGCATCCCTTGCTTCGCATTTCGCACCAAGTCTTCGAGATAAAGCTGTACCGGTAATAAACGGACCGCTTTAATCTGTCGAGAATAAAAGACGTTTCGCTGACTGATAACTTGCTGAATATCGATAAAAATTTGGGAAAAATGAGGTAAGTCTAATAACTCACACATCGCTAAGCTTTGGCTTAATAGCCGTTCACAGCCTAGCCAATCCCCCTGACGACTATACACTTCTAGCAATTCACAGCTACATTGCGGCAATAAACGAGTATCCATATCCACTACGTCCCCCAAAATGGCGGGGGCAGCTTCAAATACTTGCCGAGCTTCATCTAAGCGCTCATCTGCCACATATAAAGCGCCTTGTAGCAAGCTCATTAAAAACTCACCCGTGCTAGAGGGTTTAAACGGTAGCCCCTGCATCCGCTCTAGACATTGCTGAGCTCTTGCTAACTCACCTAACTTCGCATGACAAAAACCTTTCAGACTAAATACATCATAGAGGTTACGAAATGGGAAGTGAGTCATTTGCCTAATCCGACACACCCGAACCAACTGCTCAAGCACGTCACTGGCTTGCTGATAATCTCGAGTACAAAAATACAACCAAGCAAAATTGTAAAGAGTTGCCACCAGCTCTGAATAATCGCCACTATGACGAATAATATTATAGGCGGCCAAATACTGTTGTTGCGCTTCGGGATACTTCTCAAGCAAGGTGTTAAAATAACCAGTCCCATTATACATTCGCACCCGTTCACTGGCCTCCCCCAATGCTTCCCGGATCCGAGAGCTAATCGCAAAACATCGAAAAGTCGCATGATAACGGCCCACATAGGAATAGATGATCCCCTTACTATGATAACTGGCGGCGATACCTTGATGATGGCCAATTTTACGCGCTAAATTAACCGCTTTCTGAGTAAACTCCAGTGCCAGCGTTGCCTCCAGCTCCTCATAAAAACGTAAATAGGTATAGTAATTACGTAGAGCATATAATCGGGAGCAGTTCATCTGATAACGATGCAATGTTTTATCAAGCAGCTCAAACTGCTTTAGCTGTACAGGTGTCGAAGACTTATCATGGGCGTAATAATTCACAAACCAAGATTGAGCCAATAGCCGCCCATGACCCGCCTGCTCTGCGACTTCGATAGCGGCTTCTGAATACTGCATTGCCTCTTCAAAACGCTGCTGTTGGACTAAACTTAGGCTCAGTAAGTTAAGCTGCTTTACCCTATCATCCGTGCGACAGGGAGACGCTTCAGAAACCGATACTAACTCTAATTCCGTCACCGCCTCATTCAATTCTCCCTGATAAAGTAAGGCTTCAGCAAGTTGTAACTGTAACTGTTCAACAGCCGGGCTTGCTACGTCCCCCGCATCGAGCAACACCCTTGCAGCAGCTTCAGCTTCTGGCCACGCCATACTCTGGATATTCTCTGCCACTAATTGCATCGAGACTTCACCCTGTTCCCGATAGTGCCAAATCGGCTTTAATAAGGCTTGACTCGGAGGAACCCGATACAACAAAGTCATATCATCCAACCAATCAAGAAAACCTTCCCATGCTTCGTCATCTTGGCGATGACTAAGTGCATACTGGGTATCCACCTCTATCATCACCATAATTGGATTTTTCAGTTGATGATTGACTAAGCCGATTAAAGTTTGAATCGCGGAAGCAGAAGCGAAATGCCAACCCGTCATCACCAAAATACAAGGTTCATCCAACAGCAATTCGACTAAACGTAAAATAGCCTGCTGTAAAGCTCGCTGCTCAAAATACAAATCATCCATTAACAATAATTCAGTTCGAGGATGAATCTTTCCGGTTAATAGCCCACTTAAGCACTGCTGTAAGGGAACAAAATCAGTTGCAAGCTTCACTAAGGCTGCCACTGAATAATTAGATTGTGGCAACTGATGCATAAACAAGGCAAACAAGGCTCGGTAAGGAGAGTAAATACTTTGCTGATTCAGGCTAATCAGTTTCAACGATAACTGTTGTTGCTCGGCAAATGCAGAAGCCCAACGAGCAAGACTCTCTGCGTCGCTACTTTGATAAAAACTAAAACTCGCTTGACGGCACTGGGCTCTCTTCCATTCGGTCTCGATACGTTGTGAAAAATGATCGACTCGGGGCATGTTGTTTAATCGCCTCCTCAGGCTATTCAAGGTTGAAGATGATGATCCCTTCTGCTTGCATGTTTATCCACGGAAGTTTCGGTGCAGTGCGTGATATCTCAAGAACAAGCAATTCAACCAAACTTTACACTCAAAACGGCTTAAGCAATACCGCTGAGGTTAAGCTCAACTTCTATATTCTTTCGAACAAAATGAACCACGAAACATGAAGCGACCCTAGTCTTCTTCACATTTCATTCTCATGCGAATTGTAAAGTAATGACTAAAATAACTATATTGTCAGCGTCACATAAACTCGTTCAGCCGATTTATTTAAACGGTACGATTAAATAAATCTGGCGAAAATGATCTAAAAACTCCTTTTTTAAGATCCACTACAAATATCAAATAAAAATCATTCTTATTTGCATTCAATGTTGATACTATTACAAACACTGAGTAATAGTCTGATTTCATGAATGAATTTTTCAATTGGATGACCTTCCCAAAATCAGCAACAAATTTTAAAACTAAACTTTATGCTACAAGGAGCGTTATGAATAACTCACTTCCCCCGATCCTCTCCCTCACTCAAAGTAAACTGGCATTGCTGGTCGCTGCTGTCTTACTCAATTCTCACAGCAGCATCGCGGCTGATGCCCCGCTTGATAACCCGGTGATGGTGGTGACCGCTTCGTCAACCGAACATACAGTACAAACTGCCCCCGCGTTCACCACCGTAATTACCGCTGAAGATATTAAAGCTTCACCGGTTAACGGTTTACCCGATATCTTGGAAAAATACGCAGGCATTATCAATAACAGCGATAGCAGTGGCCGCAATGCCATTTACATTCGGGGAATGGATCAAGGTTACACCCTTATTTTGGTCAATGGTAAGCGGGTATCCTCTTCTGCTTCACTATGGCGAGGCGGTGATTTTGATTACAGCTCAATCCCCTTAGATGCGATTGCTCAAGTAGAAATTGTTCGTGGCCCGATGTCTGCCCTATATGGCTCCGATGCCATTGGAGGCGTGATCAATATCATCACCAAGGCACCAGGTAAAGTTTGGGGAGGAAGCATTCGTCAAGATAATGTTGTGATGACATCCGGTGACGAGGGCGCTCAGAGCCGAACCAACCTGTACGCTTCAGGACAGCTCAATGATCGGCTCAGCTTATCAATTGCTGGTGAAATCTACGACCGAGATGCTTGGTACTTAGATGAAAATATGGGAACAGAAGCGCCCGCCCTAGAAGCCAAAAATAGCCAAAATATTTACACCACTTTGTATTGGGATATCAATAACCAACAACAAGCAGAATTTGATTTCAACTATAACCATGATGAGCGGCCCTATTCAAGCTATGGCGATATTAGCTCGCTTCGTGCTCAGGCGATTGATCGCATGACCTTTGGCGCAACACACCGCGGGCAATGGGCCTGGGGTAGTTCAACGCTCTACGCAAATTATGAAACCAGTACCATCGATGATTACAACAATCGCTACGACGCCCCGCAACAACGCCAAGTCAAAGAAAATAACTTGCTCATTAACGGCTCTATAAATACCGAGCTCGGCTTCAACAACATCACTGCCGGTGGAGAGTTACAACAGCAGCAGATCAAAGATCCAGTTGGTTACCAACCCAGCGGAGAAGCCAATACCACCATGTATGCAGTCTACCTGCAAGATGAGCTGAGCTTAGGTGATAAATTAACCCTAACTTTGGGCGGACGCTACGATGATCATGAAGTATTTGGTGGTCATTTTACACCTCGTTCCTACCTGGTTTATCAAGCAAGCAATGCCTTAACTCTAAAAGGTGGGGTAAGCAAGGCCTACAAAGCACCACAAACCTATCAAACCAATCCTGAATATCAGATTATTAGCTGTGGTGGTGGTTGTTCAATCTCAGGAGATCCTGACTTAGCAGCCGAAACCAGTGTCAACTATGAATTAGGTTTTGAGTATCTTCAAGCGTCTTGGGATGTCAGCGTGGCACTTTATCGCAGCGAAGTTGAAAACTTAATTGAAGCACAATATGCGGTCATCAATGGTACGCCAAGCAGATGGTGGGACAACGTTGGCGAAGCAACACTACAAGGTGTCGAACTGTCGGGTGCGGTAGATATCACCCAAGATATTAGTTTATTGGGTAACTACACTTATCTAGATGCTGAAGACAACGCAGGCAACCCATTAAGTAATCGCCCTGAACATGTGGCCAATGCCAATCTAAACTGGTGGGTGAGCGAACGACTCAATAGCATCGTTTCAGCGGTATACACCGGCAAACAATATAATTCGGGCTCCGAGCTGCCCGCTTACACCACCGTGGATTTAGGCCTTGCCTTCCAGGCAACCACTGCGCTAAACCTTAAAGCTGGTGTTAAAAATCTGTTTGATCTTCGTTTAGACGAAAAATCGCAAGACTTTAGCGGTCATGAGTTAGGGCGAAATGTCTACTTAAGTGCTAATTACGACTTCTAAATTAACGCACTTTTAGCCATACCAAAGTCAGTCAAAGGCTTCCTGAAAGCCTTGCTGGCTTTGGTATTCCTTGTCAATTTGGAGCCTTTATGCCTCTTTCTCGAAAAAAAACATCCCGAAAACTCGTGAAACAATTGCCCAGCTTATGTTGCTTATTAAGCTTAAAACTCGCCGCGGCCCCCCTTCCCATCGAGCAAACGATTTCCTTAGATGCACATCAATCCCATTCTTGGTCCATCGCACTTCAGTCTGGGGATTATCTCAGCGGTAAGTTTTCGGCCACCAATAAACTCGAACAAGCCACCCTAGATGACCCAAATGGCAAGCGGATAAAGCAATTATTACTCAGCCCGAGTCAAGGACAAAGTCTTCACTTAGTCGCCCAGCAAAGTGGCAATTATCAGTTAACACTCACCAATGCCGCAGTCCCGAATCAGCTGACCCTAAAATTACGTAAACCTGCTTTAGCGATGCAAACCGCTCAAACCACACTCGCCAGCCAAACCCTGCAAGAGCTGATCGCTCAATATGTCAAAGCGGGCAATACCGAATTATTTTGGCAACAGATATCGCACATCGGCAGCCCACTCATCGAAGCCATTGCGCCCCATCGCATCGATGAGCCAAAGGGCAGTTCCTTAGTCACCTTCCTCTGGCGAGGTGCCAAACACAATGTCAAACTGCTCGGCGGACCCGGTCACGAACATCACACCTTCAAGCAAATTGAGGATAGCGACATTTGGTATTTAAGTCTAAGCTTGCCCAACAACAGTCTATTTTCCTATCAAATTGCCCCCGATGTCCCAACCCTTGCTGAAAGTGGCCGAGCACAACGCGTTGCGATTTTAAGTACTGCGCAACGGGACCCCTTCAATCCGAACACTTGGCATTTTTCTGAACGACAAGATAAATATACCAGTAAATCGATATTACGCCTGGCTGCGGCCCCCGCAGAGCCTTGGCTAACACCCGTAGCAACACATCAGGGAACGCTAAGCCAAAGCCAAATAAGCAGCAAAATATTAAACAATAGCCGCGATGTTTATCTATATCGCAGTGCCAATCCCGCTGCTGATTCTAGCCTGCCCTTAGTTATCTTTTTCGATGCCGAGAGTTATCTTCAGCAAGCGCAAACGCCACAACTGCTGGATAACTTAGTCAATGCTAAAAAAATACCGGCGCTGAACGCAGTATTTATCAGTAACCCCAGCGCCCAAAGCCGCGCAACAGAATTAGCCTGCAACCCTCAGTTTTCATCTTTTTTAGCAAAAGAATTACTGCCATGGCTCGCGCAGCAAAACATTACGGCACCTGCAAAACAAACCATTTTAGCAGGTTCTAGCTATGGAGGTTTAACAGCAGCATGCACAGCAACCCTATATCCCGAGTTATTTGGCGGCGTTCTAAGCTTGTCCGGTTCATTTTGGTGGGGGCCAAAGATGGACCCGAGTCGCCAGCATCAACCTGAATGGCTCACTCAACAGCTTGCGCTCAAACCAACCAGCACAGTACGCTGGTATCTTAGTGCTGGCTTGTTTGAAGAAACATGGATATTGCCCCCAAACCGACGTTTAAAAAGCCTGTTAGATGCCAAAGGGTATCAAAGTCAGCTCAGTGAAATAGCTGGCGGTCATGACATGTTGGCTTGGCGAACCCAATTACCGGAAGGACTTATATATTTACTCGACCCGCAACAGCCGCAACGCTAAAAGCGGTATCGTTTGCTTTATCGGGCGACTCATCCCCCAAATAATAGGGAGGCTTAAAGCCTCCCTATTATTTTTGGCTTGAACAAGGGTCACTCAAGATGAGCCCCCCAATCAAACCGCTAACCAATAATAATTTGTCCCAGTACGTATCCCAAGCAGCTCGCACCAATCACGCCAATTAAGCCAACCGACATAAACGAGTGATTGAAATACCACTTGCCAATCTTAGTGGTTCCAGACGTATCAAAATTAACCGTTGCAATATCGGATGGATAATTTGGAATAAAGAAATAACCATATACCGCAGGCATTAAACCAATCAGTAATGCCGGTTCTAAGCCCAGACCCAAGCCAACTGGTAACATCATCCGCGCGGTAGCAGCTTGAGAATTCACCACCACAGACACAATAAAGAGCGCCAATGCAAAGGTCCATGGATAATTAGTCACCATCTCCACAATACCACTTCTAAATTGGGGCATGGCGTATTGGAAATAGGTATCCGACATCCAGGCAATCCCAAAAATAGCAATGGCTGCAACCATGCCCGATTTAAATACCACACCATTAGGAACATCACGTGGGTCAGTCTTGGTTGCGAGTAGAATCACCCCACCAAAAGCCAACATCATCATTTGAATAATCACCGACATTTTAATCGGCTTATCACCATCAACGATGGTGCGGATCTCTGGCACCATGGCGATAATCACAATCGTTACAATCGCAGCTAGAAATAACAGAACGGCATTTCTGGCTTTGCTCGGTAAGACCTCATCTAAAGAAGTCGCTGTGGTATTGAGTATTTTTTCACGCCATACCGGATCCTTTAAGCGCGCTTGGTATTCTTCATCCTGATCTAATTCTTTACCGCGTTTTAAGCTATATAAAGACATCAATAGTGTGCCAAACAAGGTTGCCGGTACGGTCACCATCAAGATAGATAGCAACGTAATATCGGCCCGAAGATCAGCTAGCTGAGCCAAATAATAAACCACTGCAGCAGAAATCGGCGATGCGGTAATCGCGATTTGCGAAGCCACCGATGAAGCCGCCATAGGTCGTTCAGGCCGGATCCCATTTTTTAAAGCCACATCACCAATAATCGGCATGATGGAATACACTGCGTGACCCGTGCCTAAAAGAAAAGTCATCGTATAAGTCACAAAAGGGGCAATAAGAGTCACCCGTTTAGGGTTCTTTCTTAACAATTTCTCGGCCACCTGCAACATATACTTTAAGCCGCCGGCAGCTTCCAAAATTGAAGCGCAGGTCACCACCGCCAAGATGATTAACATCACGGTGACTGGCGGTGAGGTTGGTGGCATCTTGAAGAAGAAGACTTCAATCGCCAAACCAATCCCCGAGACAACCCCTAATCCAATCCCACCGTAACGAGAGCCGGTATAGAGCATGAGCAACAGAAATAGAAACTCAAAATACAGCATCAATAGATCCCTTAAAATGATAGCGTTAGCGCTATTTTCCACTGAGTGTCGATGTGGTTATGCCAAATACTTCACACTCTACTAACACAAAATAAGCAGTGACAAATAGTCAGAGTCAGCTCACGCCACACGCCTAAAAAGTAAATAAACTAAACCTAAAATGTAAGTAGCAAGTTAGCTAAGTTGAACAGCTAAGTTAAATTAATAGCTTGCGCCACTCCCCTATTGAAGAGACAGCTTATGAGGGACCTTATCCAATAAAAAAGCTAGGCTTATTAGCCTAGCTTTTGATACCAACCAAGGCGTTTTACACGCTGGTATGAAGACAACTGACCGAGTGCTGGTCATTGCCAAGCAACTGCGGTTTAGTTTTCGCACACTGTTCCGTCGCAATAGGACAGCGAGTGCGGAAAACACAGCCCGAAGGAGGATGAATTGGCGAAGGTAGATCGCCTTCCAATAGTTGAATTGTTTTACTACGCTCCAACTTCGGATCCGGGATTGGTACTGCTGACATCAGGGCTTTGGTATAAGGATGACTTGGCTTATTAAACAAGGCATCGGAGGTGCCTAGTTCAACCGAATTACCTAAATACATTACCAAAACGCGGTCAGAAATATGTTTAACCACTGATAAGTCATGGGCAATAAAAATAAGGCTCAAGCCCATTTCCGCTTGTAACTCTTTCAGCAAGTTAACCACTTGCGCTTGAATAGAAACGTCCAGCGCCGACACTGGCTCATCACAAATAATCATCTTTGGTTCGAGGATCAGCGCGCGCGCAATTCCAATTCGTTGACATTGTCCGCCAGAAAATTCATGTGGATAACGGTTAATCACGTTAGGCAACAAGCCGACCTTCATCATCATTTTTTGAACCCGCTGCTTGACTTCTTGCTTGTTCAATTTGGGATAAAAGGTTTCTAATGGCTCGGCGATGATGTCGCCAATCGTCATCCGCGGGTTAAGCGAGGCCAATGGATCTTGGAAGATCATCTGAATTTCTTTGCGTTTCTCACGCAGCTCTTTATGTGGCAAGCGAGTTAAATCCTGGCCTAACCACACCACTTTGCCTGCTTCGGCCGGAACCAAACCAATCACCGCTCGAGCAAAAGTCGATTTACCACAGCCCGATTCTCCAACCACCCCTAAGGTTTCACCCTGATAGAGTTTTAATGACACACCATCAACCGCTTTCAAGGCAGCTGCGGGAGTCCAAGGCAATGCTTTTGCATCTTTAATGCGGAAGTATACTTTCAAGTCTACGACATCAAGCAACAAGTTTTTTTCACTCATGCGATTGTCCTCCCGATAAATGAAAATCGTTATGACAAGCACGCTGACGTTGTCCACCAAAATGAGTCAGGATCGGACTTTCATCTAAACAGCGTTGACTAACACGATGACAACGCTCTTGGAAAGGACAACCTTGCGGTAAGCGAAGTAAGTTAGGCGGATTCCCAGGAATGGTCGGTAAAATTTCGCCCTCTGTATCTAAACGAGGGATCGCTTTTAGCAGACCTTCGGTATAAGGGTGGCTTGGGCGATAAAATACTTCTTCTGCAGTGCCATATTCCATGGTACGACCGGCATACATCACCAGTACTTTCTCGCATAGGCCAGCCACAACCCCTAAATCATGGGTAATCATAATAATGGCGGTATTAAATTCACTTTTCAGCTCATTCAGTAAGGTCATGATTTGCGCCTGCACTGTCACATCTAAGGCGGTGGTAGGTTCATCGGCAATCAATAACTGTGGTCGACAAAGTAGTGCCATTGCAATCATCACCCGTTGACGCATCCCACCAGAAAACTCATGGGGATACATCGCCATACGCTTTTCAGCCTCGGGCATTTTAACCGCATCTAACATTCTCAGCGCTTCAACATGCGCTTCTTTATTATTCATCCCTTTATGCAGGCGTAATACTTCTTTAAGCTGCTCCCCCACCTTCATGTAAGGATTAAGAGAAGTCATCGGATCTTGGAAAATCATCGCGATTTTCTCTGCCCGGATGGCATTCAGCTTTTTCTCTGGCAAGTTCAAAATTTGCTGGCCATTAAATAGCGCTTCACCAGTAATGATGCCATTTTTCGCCAACAACCCCATTAAAGCAAAAGCGGTTTGGCTTTTACCCGAGCCTGACTCACCGACAATCCCTAAGGTCTGCCCTGCTTCCAGTGAAAAGGTTAAATCGTTCACCGCGGTTACACTGCCTTCTGGAGTTGAGAACTCCACCCGAAGGTCTTTCACATCTAATAAACTCATTGTTCTACCCTTGCCTTAACGATCTTTAGGATCTAAGGCATCACGTAAACCGTCGCCTACATAGTTAAAACTAAATAAAGTCACTACCATGAATCCAGCTGGATAAAGCAGCTGCCAAATAGCGATTTCCATGGTTTGTGAACCATCTTGTAATAAGGCGCCCCAAGAAGTCATCGGCTCTTGTACCCCTAAACCAAGGAAGCTTAAAAATGACTCGGTTAAAATCATCTGTGGTACCAATAAAGTGGCGTAAACCGCAACGATACCCAATACATTAGGAACAATGTGGCGAGTAATAATTTTCCACTTAGAGACACCGCAAACTTCAGCAGCTTCGATAAACTCTTTATTTTTTAAACTCAGCGTCTGACCTCGAACAATCCGCGCCATGTCTAACCATGACACCGCACCGATCGCCACAAATACTAAGAAAATATTGCGGCCAAAAAAGGTCACCAGTAAAATCACAAAAAACATGAAGGGGATGCCATAAAGAATTTCCAGCAACCGCATCATGACTCGGTCAACCGTGCCGCCCAAAAAGCCGGAGGTTGCACCATATAAAGTGCCAATTAACACCGCAACAAAAGCGCCCATCACCCCGACTAACAGCGATATTTGCCCCCCAAGTAAAGTCCGAACAAACATGTCTCGACCCAAGGCATCGGTGCCAAAGTAATGGCCGCTTTCAATCGAAGGTCCTTGGTGCATCGCCCCCCAGTCGGTGTCATCAAACACAAAGTCACTGAGGTGAGAGCCAAAAATAACCAATAAGGTAATTACAACTAATATGGTTAAACTAACCATCGCAGCGCGGTTGCGCATAAAGCGTATCCGGGCATCTTGCCATAGGCTACGACCTTCAATTTCCAAATTTTGAGCAAACTCGCTAATTGCGTCGCTATTTTGTTTATTGTCTAACATAACAGCCTCTTAGTAGCGAATTTTAGGATCGATAAAGGCATACAGGATGTCTACGATCGCATTAAATAAAATGGTAAAAGTACCAATCATAATGGTTAAGCCTAATACCAAAGAGTAATCACGATTCAGTGCACCATTTACAAACAACTTGCCAAAACCAGGCAAACCAAAAATGGTCTCAATCACCACCGATCCGGTGATAATTCCCACAAAAGCGGGCCCCATGAAAGAGACCACAGGCAGCAAAGCGGGGCGCAGCGCATGCCGTAATACGATATAACGAAATGGTAAACCCTTCGCTTTGGCGGTACGAATAAAGTTAGAGCTCAAGACTTCAATCATGCTACCGCGCATAATTCGGGCAAAAGATGCCACATACAACAACGACATCCCCAACATTGGTAAAATGATGTACTGGATCGCCCCTCCATTCCAGCCCCCTGCAGGTAACCACTGTAATTTAATTGCAAAGATATAAACTAGGGTTGGCGCAAGCACAAATGAAGGCATCACCACCCCCGCCATTGCGGTGGACATGATACTAAAATCCATCCAGGTATTCTGTTTGAGAGCAGCCAGTGTGCCAACCGACACGCCCATCAACACCGTAAAAACAAAGGCGATGGAACCAATCTTGGCAGAGACAGGCAAAGCTTGTGCAACCAGCTCATTCACTGAGTAATCTTTGTATTTGAATGATGGGCCAAGATCGCCTTGAACTAAATTACCGAGGTAAGTCAAATATTGCTCTAACACCGGTTTATCTAAACCGTACTTCGCCTCAATATTGGCTAAGACTTCAGGCGGGAGTGAGCGCTCACCAGAGAAAGGACTTCCTGGAGCAAAACGCATCATGAAAAAGGTAACGGTGATCAATACCAACAAAGTTGGTATTGATTCTAATATTCTTTTAAAGATGAACTTAATCATACTATTTCCAACTATTAAACTCTGTTGTCGCGACTAAGTTCTAGCCACAACAAAATAAGGCACCTTAAGAAAAGGTGCCTTATTATTAATCATCAATTACTGAGCAATGATGTATAGGTCTTTGCTGTACACTTTGTCTTCTGCGTTGTTCATCGGGTAACCACCAACAGTCGGTTTAACCAAACGCGCATTCACGTAGTGATAGATAGGAGCTAAAGGCATATCTTTTGCCAATTGCGCTTCAGCTTGACGGTAGTTGTCACTCCGTACGGCAGGATCAACCGCTACCATTGCCGCATTCATGAAACCATCATAGGCAGGACTATTATAAAACTGGTCGTTATTACCATTGTTACTTTGCATCAACGACAAGAAAGTAGACGCTTCATTGTAATCACCACACCAACCCGCACGAGTCACGTCGTAATTACCGTTGCGACGGTTATCCAAGAAAGTTTTCCACTCTTGGTTTTCTAAGTTAACTTTTACTCCGAGGGTTTTCTTCCACATCGACGCGACTGCAATTGCAATCTTCTTATGGTTATCACTGGTGTTATATAACAAGCTAAACTCTAAAGGTTTGTCTTTGGTGTAACCCACTTCTTCCAACAAGGCTTTAGCTTTCGCATTGCGCTCTTTTTGAGTCCAGGTTGCATATTCTGGTTTGTCGAAATGTAGGCCAGCGACTTTCTGGTGGGCGAAATTGTAAGCGGGCAGTTCACCCTTACCGACGATATATTTTGCAACCGCGTCCCGGTCAATGGCGTAAGACAACGCTTTACGAACACGAACATCATCAAATGGTGCTTTCTTGTTATTAAAACCATAGTAGTAAGAACAGAGGTAAGGCGTCACCTTCAAGGATTCAGGTTGTTCTTTTTGCATCCGTTTAAAGTGTTCGTTAGCCATCTCGTAAGTCATGTCGATTTCACCCGCTAAGAAACGGTTCATATCGGTTACTTGGCTTTCGATAGGTAAATAAGTCACTTTGTTAATCACGGTATGCGCGTTGTCCCAGTAATTTTCATTACGGACCATCACGATTTTTTCGTTCACCACCCACTCAGATACTTTGTAAGCCCCATTACCAACGAAGTTCGCAGGTAGTGTCCATTTATCCCCGTATTTTTCAACAGTCGCTTGATGGACTGGCTTCATGGTGGTGTGTGAGGTCATTGCCACAAAATAAGGCAATGCTTCCGTCAGCTGGATCTGTAAAGTGTAATCATCAAGTGCTTTTACTCCTAACTCAGAAGCCGGTTTTTTACCGTCAATGATGTCTGCAGCGTTAACCATAGTGGTCATTTCTAAAAACCACGAATAAGGTGCAGCTGTTTTAGGATCAACTGCACGTTTGAAGCTATATTCAAAATCGTGAGCTGTCACTGGGTCACCATTTGACCACTTAGCATTGTGACGCAAATGAAACACAAATGTTTTGTTGTCTTTTGTTTCCCATGACTCCGCTGCACCTGGCACCAGATTACCCTGACCATCTTGGTTAACTAAACCTTCTAAAAGCTCACGGATCACATTCGATTCAGGGACGCCTTCGGTTTTGTGGGGGTCAAGAGACGCTGGTTCTGAACCATTGCCACGTACTAACTCTTGTACAGGTGCCAATTTTACACCAGCAGGAACATTGGCAGCATAAGTAGTCATGGCGAATGAGCCGAATATGGCCGCGCCAATTAAGCTACCAATAAGGGTTTTAGCAGTTTTCATTTTAATCTCCATCTCCACACGGTGAGCTACAATGAGCCTAACCATGTAATTTCCATTCACTTTTCATGAATATTAAATCAGTATAATGTTCTGAAAAAACGTACAATCACGCAAGATGCTACACCCGAAGAAACAAAACAACAAATAATAAGTTGATTTTTGTGATTGGCTCAAACTAACTATTTACATAATATGTATGAATTAGTTTATCGCTCCAAGCCTAAGAATTAAGGTGGTACCGAATCAATTCAACATGAAAGCATAACTGAAAGACAAACAGAACAAATGAGATGAAAACAGTAAATAAATTACATTATTTGTATTAAATAATACAAATAGGCCACTATATAGGTAAATAAAACGTTATTTATTTACATTTGTAACTTAGTAACACATGATCTGGATCAAGCTAAAGCAACGAATGGCTATTATAATCGCTGGTGAAAGTTAATTACTAAACCACTCAAGCGTCTATTTAGGGTCTATAATGTGGCAGTTTATTTGACCATTTCGGTTTACTAATTAATTTTAGTTTAAATGAGGAGAACAGGATGCCTGTAGGTAATATAGATGAGTTAAACGCAATGGTTGCTCGAGTGAAGGCAGCGCAAGCTATTTTCGCAACATACAGCCAAGAGCAAGTGGATAAAATTTTCCGCGCCGCGTCACTCGCAGCTTCTACAGCCCGTATTGAACTCGCTCGCATGGCCGCTGAAGAGTCTGGCATGGGCATTATGGAAGACAAAGTGATTAAAAACCACTTCGCTTCTGAGTTCATCTACAACAAATATAAAGATACTTTAACTTGTGGTGTCATTGAACGTAATGAAGAAGGTGGTACCATTACCATCGCTGAACCAGTAGGGATCGTTTGTGCTATCGTACCGACTACCAACCCAACCTCTACGGCAATCTTCAAAGCTTTAATCAGCTTGAAAACCCGCAACGGTTGTATTTTCTCTCCACACCCTCGCGCTAAAAACTCAACCAACTTTGCCGCACAGCTGGTACTAGATGCAGCAATTAAAGCTGGTGCACCTAAGGATATCATTGGCTGGATTGATCAACCTTCTGTTGAATTGTCTAACGCACTAATGAAGCACGATGACATCTCTTTAATTCTTGCTACTGGTGGTCCAGGCATGGTTAAAGCAGCTTACTCTTCAGGTAAGCCAGCAATCGGTGTTGGCGCGGGTAATACACCGGTAGTGATCGATGAAACAGCTGACGTGAAGCGTGCTGTTTCTTCAATTCTGATGTCTAAAACCTTTGATAACGGCGTAATCTGTGCCTCTGAGCAAGCAGCAATCATCGTTGAATCAAAGTACGACGAAGTATTGGCGCGGTTCGCTAAATATGGCGCAGCAGTACTGAGCAAGTCAGACGCAGACAAAGTCCGTAAAGTACTAATGATTAACGGCGCTCTTAACGCAAAAATTGTTGGTCAACCTGCTTATAAAATTGCTGAATTAGCCGGTGTAACCGTACCTAAGTCAACTAAAATTCTAATCGGCGAAGGCTTAGAAGCTTCTTTCGATGATGAGTTCGCCCACGAGAAACTATCTCCGACTTTAGGTGTGTTCAAAGCGAAAGACTTTGAAGATGCGGTTCGCCAAGCGGGTATCGTGTTAGATATTGGCGGTGTAGGCCATACTTCTGTTCTTTATACCGACCAAGATGCAAATGCCGAGCGTATTGCTTACTTTGGCGACAAAATGAAGACGGCACGTATTTTAATTAATACCCCTTCTTCACACGGTGGTATTGGTGACCTTTACAACTTTGAACTTGCACCTTCATTGACTCTTGGTTGTGGTTCATGGGGTGGTAACGCGATTTCTGAAAACGTGGGTCCAAAACACCTAATTAATAAGAAAATTGTTGCTAAGCGAGCTGAGAATATGTTGTGGCATAAACTTCCTAAATCAATCTACTTCCGCCGCGGTTCATTACCTGTTGCCATGGACGATTTAGATGGCAAAAAACGCGCAATGATCGTGACTGACAAATTCTTGTTCAACCACGGTTACATCGACGATCTACGCTCAATCCTTAAAGAAAAAGGTATGGAAGTAGAAATATTCCATGACGTAGAAGCAGATCCAACATTAACCATCGTGAAAAAAGGTGCTCAAGCCTGTCACAGCTATCAACCAGATGTAATCTTAGCGGTTGGTGGTGGTTCACCAATGGATGCTGCGAAAATCATGTGGGTAATGTACGAGCACCCAGAAACTGATTTCGAAGATCTATCAATGCGCTTTATGGACATCCGTAAACGTATTTATAAGTTCCCTAAAATGGGGTCAAAAGCTGAACTTGTCTGTATCACTACAACTTCAGGTACTGGTTCAGAAGTCACACCTTTCGCAGTGGTAACCGACGATGCAACGGGTCAAAAATATCCATTAGCTGATTACGAGTTAACACCGAACATGGCTGTAATCGATGCTAACTTAGTGATGGATATGCCTAAGTCACTCTGTGCCTTTGGTGGTTACGATGCGGTAACGCACGCCATGGAAGCTTATGTTTCTGTTTTAGCGAACGAATACTCAGACGGTCAAGCTCTGCAAGCACTTAAGATGCTGAAAGAATACCTACCAAGCTCTTACAAAAATGGTAAGTCTGACCCTATCGCTCGTGAAAAAGTACACAATGCTGCAACCATCGCTGGTATCGCGTTTGCGAACTCTTTCCTAGGTGTGTGTCACTCAATGGCTCACAAATTGGGTGCAGAATTCCACGTACCGCACGGTTTGGCAAATGCTTTGTTGCTTACCAATACCATTCGTTACAATGCAACCAATACACCAACCAAACAAACCGCATTTTCACAATACGACCGTCCGAAAGCACGGGCTCGTTATGCTGAAGTTGCTGAGCACTTGGGCTTCCGCGAAGGGAATACTGAAGACAAGCTTAATGCATTGTTAACTTGGTTAGACGAACTTAAAGTTGAAATCAATATCCCATTATCAATTCAAGCTGCGGGTGTTCCTGAAGCAGAGTTCCTTGCTAAAGTTGACGAGTTAGCGGTTGACGCGTTTGATGACCAATGTACTGGTGCAAACCCACGTTACCCATTAATCGCTGAATTAAAACAAGTGCTACTTGATTCGTACTACGGTCGTCCTTACGTAGAAACCGAAGAACGTGAAGCAGCTGAAAAAAAAGCGCCCGCTAAAAAAGCAAGCAAAGCAAAAGCTTAATTTTATTAAGTTAATTTCAAAGTGATCATAAAGCCCCGCTGATGCGGGGCTTTTTATTTTTGGTTTCACTCGAAGCTTTGTCATACTTAGCTCAGTATAATACCAATTTGATTCATTATATGATCAACCTATTGCGCAGAATAAATCTGCCGATAACTAGGCATGAAGTGCAGTAACGAATGACTCTGATGACACGATACATAACGCAGTTAGCGCAGATTTAGCCCAGCAAGAATCAACAGATAATGAGTTAGATAGGTATAATAAGCATGTCACCCTTTGGATGAATTGTTATGTCGTTATTAAAAACCGTAAGCTTTGCAAGTTTGTTATTGAGTACCACCACCGTGGCACAGATCCTTCCCTTTGAAGCTGAATATGCAGCAAGCTTTAAAGGGATCCCAATCGCTACTGGCTACCGACAGCTCATAAAACTCAATCACAATGTGTTTCAAATAAAAAGCCGTGCCAGTGCTTTAGGCGGGGGATTTTCCTACGATGATACCTCGCGCTTTTCCTATCAACAGGAGCAGGTGCAAACCTTAGGTTTTGTTCATAAGCAAAAAAGTTTATTTAGTCACTTACAAGCAATTGGTCACCCAGACCGTAAAGGTGGATTAATCGTTGAAATTAATGGCAAGAGTCATCACTTTGAAGCGCCCGAAGACGTAAAACAATTAATGGATACCGCTGGCTTTTCGGTGCAACTACAAAATGACCTAAAAAATGGCCTCACCGATATGAATTATCATTACAACGCCATTGATGAAATTGAAAACTACCGCTTCAATGTCATCGGAAAAGAAACGATCAACACCGAACTAGGTGAATTCAAAACGCTTAAGCTTGAACAAAAAAAGCGGGAAGGCCGCAAAACTTGGTTATGGCTTGCACCAGCGCTTGATTATCAACTGGTGAAAGCAGAGATTATTCGTAATGACAAAAGCTGGGCAACCTTAGAAGCCACTCGAATTACGATTGAACAAAGTTCACCACCAGAGCAGCAAACGGCAAAATCGCTGTAAACAATCGAGCACCTCAACGACGAACTAACAGCACTCTTTGGCTTGTACCAGCTTTATATCAGTAGATTTAGCTTGGCTGTCAAACCAAAAACTTTCCACTTCAGCACTGATCCAATGGCTGAATTGGCGCACCTTTTCTCGCTTTAAATAGGGCTCTGGAGCGACTAAGAAATAGCTATAACTGGAACGCACCGCAATATTCCCTAATTGAACTAAAGTCCCCTGCTGAATGTATTTCCAAGCCAGACTATGTCTCACTAAAGCTATCCCTTGCACAGATAAAGCTCCTTCTAACACCACGTGGGCGCCTTGATAGATTAAGTTGGCTTTGGTAGGACTTTGTTTATAACCCGCCAATTGTAACCAATACTGCCAGTTCATATCTGGGCGAGCATCATCTATCACCGTATGTCCACTTAAGTCATCAAGGGATAAACCCGGGTGTTGCTCAAAGTAAAGCGGATGACAAACTGGATAAATATGGTCATCCATTAGCTTTTCGGATGCTAAACCAGGGTATTCCCCCAACCCGTAACGCACACATAGGTCCACAGGCTCTTGGCGAAAATCAATCAAGGTATCTTTCGGCATCAACATCACCGACAAGTCGGGATGTTGCTGACTAAAATCACCCAAGCGTGGCACTAACCAGTGTTGAGCAAATGAAGGTAGTACCGAAATCGATAAAGTATTTGGGTTAGGATCTTGACTCAGCTGCCTAACTCCATCCTGTAAACTCACAAAGGCTTGTTTCGCATAGTTATATAAAGTGACCCCTTCAGCGGTTAACACGACCTTACGATGCTGCCGCTCGAATAACTTAACCTCAAGTCGCTCTTCCAACTGGCGGATCTGTTGACTCATCGCCGCAGCCGTTACATATAGCCTAGCCGCAGCTTGCTTAAAGCTGCCTAATTCAGCCGCCATATAGAAGCAATATAGCCCTTGCAAAGGGGGCAAACGCTCACTCACTTAAGCTCTCCTTAACTCACAGTCTGTTTAAGTCGTTTGTCAGCCTAACCTAAAATCAAATAATGTTTAAGTGCAAACAGCATAGGAGCATCAAAAATGAATAGACACAGTGGAACACATCAGCAAATGAGTCAGTTTAGAGTTAAACCAGACTTACTTTTAATCCAGCGACTCTGGTTTAGCATCAAGTATTTTGCGGCACACTACGAACAGTGTATTGAGCGCGCCAAGCTGCGTAGACAGCTAGCTAGCCTGCCCGATTACCTACTCAGAGACATTGGTGTCAGTCGTAGGCAAGCCAACATTGAAGCGAGTAAATCCTTTTGGAAAAAATAATTTTGCGTCAAAACGCTATAAGGACAAGGTTTGATTTGTAAAGTTCAGGCCTTGTCCACTGAACAAAGTGTTTTTCACCTACATATTCGGTTAAACTCCGACTGTAAGTGAGCATTTCTATGGGTAAATTTGACATTATCTCTAGCGCGATAAATTTGAGCAAAAGATTGCCCCCATCAAGTCAAACGTATCCTCGAAGGCAATCCCTATCGGATTGATTTAAGCCTTATCATGGCCTCTTGGAAATACACAAACCTTACTGAATCTGCCTTTACACCAAGATAAGCCTTACCTATATGTACAAATGAGTAAGCTTCGGTTTGACTCCAAACATGATTTAAAAGCCGACCGAAAGACATTTCATCTCTAGTAGGCGACCAATTGCTCCAAAGCCAAGCAGCCAAGGATCTGCCAATTGTATATCTATCCAAGCGTAAATCTTTCAACAATAAGCAGGCAAGACATGAAACCAGAGCAAGCAAGCATTTTGATTACCGGCTGTAGTAGTGGCATTGGTTTATATTGCGCTCAACAACTACCAAAGCATAACTATCACGTCATCGCATCTTGTCGCTATTTATCCGATGTTATACGGCTCCAAGAGATGGGCTTAAACTGTATACAATTAGATTTAGCCTGTCAGCAATCCATCGAACAAGGCTGGCAACAAGCCTTGAAAATGGCTAACGGAAAGATAAGCTACCTGTTTAACAATGGCGCCTACGGACAACCCGGAGCGCTAGAAGATCTGCCCACTGAAGCACTGCGCCAGCAGTTTGAAATCAATTTGTTTGGTTGGCATCATCTGAGCCGCTTAGTGATTGCTCATATGCTTGAGCGACAACAAGGACGAATTATCCAGAATAGCTCGGTGCTAGGGCTCGTAGCAATGAAGTATCGTGGCGCTTACAACGCCAGTAAATTCGCCCTAGAAGGGTACACAGATACCCTGCGCCTAGAATTAGCCGATACGCCAATTAAGATAAGCCTGATCGAACCAGGACCGATTATCAGTTCATTTAGAAAAAATGCCAAAATTGCCTTCGAGCAATCAATCAAACTAGAGCAAAGTCGCCACCAAGCAGCTTACCAACATACCTTAAAACGTCTCGGCCAAGAAGGTGCTAGCTCTCGCTTTACCTTACCTGCTAGCGCTGTATTTAACGCACTACTGCATGCCCTAGAAGCGCCAAGCCCGAAAGTTCGCTACTATGTGACCTCCCCCACTCATCTGTTTGCTTTATTGCGTCGTTGTTTACCAGTCACTTGGCTCGATGCAATACTCAGAAAAAGTTAAGTACGCATGATAAAATGGCTTACCTTTTCAATAACGGATTTATTATGTCAACTTGGATAAAGCGTTTAGGTTCGCTGTTACTAATCCTTTCGAGTACTCAGCTGGCTGCTGAGCCTTCACTCTGGGTGGCCAGTAAAGCACAACAACGCCTCTATTTGTTCGGCTCGATCCATTTAGGTAGCGAGCAGTTTTATCCACTACCTGCAGCATTTATCGATGCCTTTAAGCACAGCCAACAACTGATCATCGAAACTGATATCACAAAGCTAAGCGCGAGTGATCAGCAAATGCTGAACACCAGAACACTGCAACCGGCTAATCGCAGCCTCAACGATGATTTAAGCCCTCATTATCAGCAACTGTTAAAGCAACGTAGCCAACAACTAGGTATTTCCGAAACACTATTTAGCAATATGCGAGCTTGGTATGCCGCCATTGTACTCAGCCAATTGCAAATGCAAGCCTTAGGTTTTAAACCTGAGCTTGGACTTGATCTTCACTTCATCGAACAAGCAAAACAACGATACAAGCCAATTATCGCACTTGAGACTTTTGAACAACAATTGGAAGCTTTAAGCAGCCTTGAGAGTATTCAAATTCCTCTCTTACAGCAAACTCTCGATGAATTCGAACAGGTTCCTCAGATGTTCAATCAACTCGTGGAATACTGGAACAAAGGGGATAACCAACAACTATTTGCGCTGCTTGGTGAAGATCCAATGTTCCAACAAGAAGCCGAAATGGTGATCAATAAATTACTCTACCAGCGAAACCAGCAATGGCTGCAACAACTCACCGAACTCAATAACACTAGTTTTGTCGTCGTTGGTGCCATGCATCTATATGGCGAACAAGGCTTACTCAGTAATTTAGAACAACAAGGTTATGTAATTCGTGAAGTTGATCCAAACACAGATTGATCACTATCAATTTGGCTAATATTCAACCAAGTTATGCTCAGGTGACCTCATAAGAAGGAATCTTTAGCATGGATCTTTGGTTAGACTTACTGTTTGGTAATAGCATTGGTTTAATGTCTATTTCGGTGATCGCGATTACAATTGGTTTGATGATTTTTTATACTTATTATTTCCTAAAAAAAATCAGCCAAAGCGAACCACCACAAAAATAAGCGAACGCAGCGGTTGCGCCGCTGCATGCTCTCATCTATAAAGAAGGGACTTCGTTGTTCAGGAGTTCTTTTATGTCTGAAGAATTTGATCTATTTCAGCAAGAAGTTGCTGGAATCAAGCCCTTAAAGCAAGACGCCATCATCGGCAGTAGTGCAACTTTAGATTCCGCCGCAAAGCAGGCTCGTCAATTAGCAGCCCAACAACAGGCAGCGAGTCATCAAGATTACCTTTCACTGGAACAGGTTAAACTATTACGCCCCGACGATCCCGTCAGTTACAAAAAATCTGGACTACAGCAAGGTGTATTCAAGAAGCTCCGTTTGGGCAAATATGAAATCCAAGCCAAGTTAGATTTACACAAACTTCGCCTTGAGCAAGCGCGTAACGAAATTATAAGTTTCATCAAACAGTGCCAGCAATTAAACATTCGTAGCGCATTAATCATTACCGGCAAAGGCGCAAATAGCCAACCACCAGCATTACTAAAAAGCTACGTGAGTGGCTGGCTACCGCAAATTGAATCGGTATTAGCGATACATAGTGCTCAGGCCATACATGGTGGCAGCGGTGCCATCTACGTACTGCTGAAAAAAAGTGAATTACAAAAACTCGATAACCGCGAACGTCATGCTCGCCGAATCCGTTAAATTCACATCGACCAAGGAATAATTATGACAAAGCCCAACGCTTACCAACAACTCTGCCAGCACTTTCAACATCTATCTAAGCTCGCGCATTTAAATGCTATCTGTAGCTGGGATCAAGCGACAATGATGCCTAATGGTGGAAATCAAGCCCGTGCCGAAGCACTGGCAGAACTCGCCGTATTAATCCATCAAAAGTCCACCCATTCAGCAATGCCAGAATGGCTAGAACAAGCCAAACAACTAAACCTAAATCCGCAACAACAGGCCTCGTTACGAGAAATGAAACGTCATTGGCAACAGCAAACTGCCCTCCCCAGCGATCTCGTCAAAGCAAAATCTTTGGCAACCGCACATTGCGAACACGCTTGGCGTGAACAGCGTGGCAACAACGACTGGAAGGCCTTTCAGATTAACCTACAAGCGGTGATGCAATTAGCCATTGAAGAAGCGCAGATCAGAGCCGATAAAACTGGGTTAAGCCCTTATGATGCGATGCTTGATCTCTACGAACCCGGCATGCAAATGCAGCGTTTGGATAAAATATTTGGTGAGTTACACGCCTGGCTCCCCCAACTGATCCAACAGGTCGTCGAACAACAAAAAAGTTGGCCCGCGCTTCAGCTCAATGCGCCCTTTGCCAGTGATAAACAAAAGCAACTCGGCTTAGCAGTGATGAAGAAGCTGCAATTCGATTTTAATCATGGTCGCCTCGATGTGAGTACTCACCCCTTCTGTGGTGGAGTCCCTCAGGATGTTCGAATTACCACCCGTTACGAAGAACAAGACTTTACTCGCTCGCTGATGGGAATAGTGCATGAGACGGGTCATGCTCGCTATGAGCAAAATCTACCTTTAGATTTCCTCGATCTACCAGTGGGTCAGGCCCGCTCAATGGGCATTCATGAAAGCCAAAGCCTATTCTTTGAAATGCAATTGGGTCGCAGTCAGGCATTTATTGAACAACTACTCCCCTTAGTCAATCAGCATTTGTGCCATCAGCAACCAATGCGCTTAAGCGAGCTCAAACAACACTACCTTAAGGTACAGCCCGGTTATATTCGAGTTGACGCCGATGAAGTGACCTATCCTGCACACATCATGTTGCGCTACGAATTAGAACGAGACCTGATTACCCAAAAAATTACCGTGGCTGATATCCCGGAATTATGGGATCTCAAAATGCAACAGTATTTAGGACTATCTACACAAGGCAATTACCAAGATGGTTGCATGCAAGACGTGCATTGGCCTGCTGGTTTAATCGGCTATTTTCCGTCCTACTCACTCGGTGCAATGTATGCAGCACAATTTCACACAGCGCTGGTGAAACAACATCCGGAGGTACCCGCGCAAGTTCAAACCGGTAATTACGATACGGTCTTTGCCTGGTTACAAAAAAACATCTGGTCACAAGCCAGTTTCTACCCAAGCGATGAACTAGTCAGCCGCGCCACTGGCGAAAACTTAAATAGCCAGTATTTTAAACAACACCTTCAAGCTCGTTATTTATAATAGTTGTGACGGCAGCTCGACAATACGGTTCACTGCAAGCTTAATAAATGCAAGCAAGCGATTGTTTACGTGAATGAAATTATTAATAAAACAAAAGCTTGCGAGCATTAACAAGACGACTAGTCGCTCACCATAAGTCACATCAAGCATATTTATCGTGAGCGTTCCCCCAAACTAGGGCTGAACACTCATGAGTGTCCTACCTCATCCGCATCGAGTAATAACCATTCCTCGCTCCTTAAGGGAACTGGGGCTCTCACTTCGCAAATGTCACTCAATGGCCAAATAAACATCTCAGCGAAAAACACGGCTATATCATCCAGCTCACCATTTACCGCGACTTTTTTAAGTAGCGGCAAGGCCGCTATCTGTTCAGAAGCAAAAGCGAGCCGAGTCAAGGGATCGGCGCAGATATCAATGCTTAGTTCAAAATAGCGAGTAAGGTGATTAAAGCGCGAGCATTCAATTTTATCGTCGTTTGGGAATGCTGACGCGAATTGTTGACCTGTCACCGTCATATAAGACCTCAATCTAGTTATACCAGAGCTTATAAGCTATCCATGAGCCCAAACCAAGCTGTCAATTTGCCTACACTTAAGTCTGAAAAAATAGACTCAAACTGGGATATCTAGCTTAAGTCATAAAACCAACCAGTCAAGCTCAAGAATCAGACAATTTGGCTATTTAGCATGCATCAGGCATAATCCTTGGCACATTATAGTATGAGAGTTTCTAGCCTTTATGTATCACGCCGAAATTACCGGATGGGGCAAATGTATGCCTCCTGCACGTCTATCTAACCACGATTTAAGTACTTTTATCGACACATCCGATGAGTGGATAAGTAGCCGAACAGGTATTAAAGAGCGTTGTATATCGCATGTGGATATCGCCGAACTAGCTGCCAATGCAGGTTTGCAAGCTCTCGCTGCGGCAAACTTAGATGCAGCACAACTCGATGCAATTATCTTGTGTACCTGCACAGCTGGAACAACAGTGCCAAACAGTGCCAGTCGCGTGCAACAGCTACTACATGCCGATCAAGCGGCCGTGTTTGACATGAATGCTGCTTGTAGCGGTTTTGTTTACGGCCTACAAACTGCGGCGGCCTTAATTCAAACAGGAGCAATGCAAAGAATATTGTTAATTGGTGCCGAGCGACTCAGTCAATTGCTCGATTGGACCAAGCGCGATACTGCTGTGTTATTCGGTGATGGTGCCGGAGCGGTGATCATCGAAGCCAATGATGATCCAGAAAAAGTTGGATTTTTAGCCGCTAAGTTAGGTTGTGACAGTGAAAAACGGGAAATTTTATCAATTGCGGATTTTGGTACCAACCGCAAACGTTTTAGCGGTGTAGATACCCTGTACAACTTCCAGTTTGAAGGGCCCGAAATCTTTAAACGTGCCGTAAAAGGTATGGGAGAAGCTGCCAGCAATGTCTTGGCTCAGGCACAAGTTGCTAATCATGAACTTAACTTCATCGTGCCTCATCAAGCCAATCTACGGATCATCGACGCTCTCGCCAAACGAATTGGCGCCCCCGATGAAAACATCATGATCAACATTGAAAAATACGGAAACACCTCAGCAGCAACGGTTCCTGTCGCCTTATGTGAAGCCTTAGAGCAAGGTCGAATTAAGCCCGGTGACAATGTCTTATTAGCAGCTTTTGGCGCAGGACTCACCTGGGGAGCGGCCGTTATTCGCTGGGGAAAACGAGTGACGCCAGTCAAACAATCCACCGCCAGCCTGCCCGCTTGTAATCAAAGCGCCTTAGAACTGCTGGCCCCTGCCATCGAAGGTTGCCAACAGGCAAGGAAAGCACAACTCACTTAACTCAGCGCTTCCAGTGTTGCGGTCGAGCCAAGCCATATCAAGTCGACCGAGGATTGCTTTTCAATATTAACGACTTGCAGCAATGGCCATCGATTGATTTAAACCGATGGCCTAGATGTTCTCTGCATGCAAAATCAAGAATAGCCTTGGACCTTAGCTAGCCCTGCTGTTGGCTCACCCCTGCCGATTCAAATGAGGCCATTTGATTGAGAAAGGCGACAGCGGAACAAACCAAGGGATAAGCTAATACTGCGCCGCTCCCTTCACCTAAACGTAAGGACAATTCTAACAAGGCATGAGCATCCATCGCCTTCAATAAACGCTGATGTGCCTGTTCCGCGCTTTGGTGGCAAAACACCATATATTGTTTCACCAGAGGATTGATTTGATAAGCAACCAACGCTGCAGCTGAACAGATAAAACCATCCACCAAAATCACCATCCGCCGACTCGCGGCTTCAAGCATCGCCCCCACAATGGCCGCTATTTCTAAACCGCCAACCTTCGCCAACCATTGTTCGGCCGTATAATCTCCGCGATGATGGTTCATTGCTTGCTCTAATACCGCAACTTTATGTGCCAAACCTTGGTCATCTAAACCAGTGCCTCGTCCAACACAATCGCTAACCGGGAGTCCCAAACAACCAGCCATCAACGCGGCTGCACTGGCTGTGTTGGCGATCCCCATTTCACCGAAAGCCAATAAATTAGATCCCTCTAAGGCCGCTTGACGAACTCTAGCCACTCCAACCTCCATCGCCTGCTCCGATTGCGCTTGGGTCATCGCGTCTGAACTTAAAAAACTTTTTGTTCCAGCTGCCACTTTACAACACGCAACCCCCTCTTCTGAAAGTAATTGGCTAACACCAACATCAACAATCTCAAAAGCAAAACCGTGCTGGCGACAAAATACATTAACCGCCGCACCCCCTTCCACAAAGTTTTGCACCATTTGCGCCGTCACAGCTTGTGGATAAGCACTCACCCCAGCTAAAGCAATCCCATGGTCGGCGGCAAATACAATCATTTTTGCGCGCTGGATCACAGGTTCAAGGGTCGACTGTATCAGGCCTAACTGACAAGCTAATGACTCCAATTGGCCCAAAGAACCTTGTGGCTTGGTCTTCAAATCAATCTTATTTTGCAGTGCCTCTGCCAAACCAAGCTGCAAAGGCTCAATTACAAATTTAGTACGCAAATTCAATTCCCTAGCAATCATAATACCTCGTTTAAGCTTAACTCGTTTAAGCCTTAGCTTTAACCAAAACATGTATTTATCAAAGATTAACTTGTCCCTAAGCAAGCCAGCCATAGATCGCAGATGAAGGCTTAAAAAAAAACGATTTACAATACAAGTTTTCACTTTCTATTGCTCGACATCTCAAAGTCACCGCCTAAAAGAAAGCCGCTAACGAACGAACTCTAAGCAATTTTCAGCTGTGTTATTGCCAACTTCTTGCTACACTTCGCCCTCAGTCAAATTAGAGGTTCCAGAGTGTTAGTTTGCCCTTGCGGTAGCGGCTTGAACTTTGTTCAATGTTGTCAACCCTATATCAGCGGCTTATCAAGCCCGACTCATTGTGAGCAACTAATGCGTTCCCGCTATAGTGCCTATACTCTGGGTGATGCGAACTACTTATGGCAAAGCCATCATCCGGACTTTCGTCCAAGTGAGCAGCCCTTAGCACTCAACGCCGAGGAAGCGACACAATGGGAGAAACTCGAAATTTTATTTAGTTGCGACCGACTCGATGGCAACAGCGGAATTGTGGAGTTTAAAGCTCATTTTCGCGAGCAAGGCCAACTTAATATTTTGCATGAACGCTCTAATTTCACAAAAATTGCTGAACATTGGTTTTATACCGATGGTGTATTTTCTCCTTCACCCTTGGCTCGCAATGCTGCGTGCCCCTGCGGGAGCGGGAAGAAACTGAAACAGTGCTGTAAAAAATCTTAACTTTAAAGCTGAATAAATCGAAAACACCATGGAAAGAAAAATTCTTTTAACCGAATGCCCAGATGCCAAAGGTTTAATCTCAACCATTACCAACATCTGTGCCAAGCATCAACTCAACATTATTAAAAATAACGAATTTGTCGATAATGAAGTGGGACGTTTCTTCATGCGTACCGAGTTAGAAGGCTATTTTAACGACCAAACTTTGCTCGCTGATTTAGACAATGCACTACCTATTGGCAGCGCCCGTCGTTTAGTCGGGGCCGGACGCAAGCGCATCGTGATCATGGTCACCAAAGAAGCACATTGCTTAGGCGATTTACTCATGAAAGCCGTATACGGTGATATGAATGTTGAAATTGCCGCAGTTGTAGGCAACTACGATATCCTACAAGCGCTCACTGAGAAATTTGACATCCCCTTCCATTACATTAGTCATGAAGGATTAAAACGTGAGCAACATGAACAGCTGATCATTGAAACTGTCCAACAATATCAACCCGACTATGTGGTACTCGCTAAATACATGCGGATCCTCACACCAACATTTGTCGAGGCGTTCAGCAATAAGATCTTAAACATTCATCACTCGTTCTTGCCAGCTTTCATTGGTGCTAAACCTTATAAACAAGCCTACGATAGAGGGGTTAAAATCATTGGCGCTACCGCTCACTTCGTGAATAACGATCTAGATGAAGGTCCTATCGTAGAGCAACACGTGATTCATATTGACCATACCTACAGCGCGCAAGAAATGGCAAAAGCTGGGCGAGATGTAGAAAAGTCGGTATTAAGTCGCGCCATGCAACAAGTGCTCGATGAGAAAGTATTTGTTTACGGGAATCGAACTGTAGTTTTTCGCTAATTATAATATTTAACTTTAAGCGGCTTCGAATAATCGAAGTTGCTTAGTACTTGATAAATTTCACTACCTTTTACTTCTACATCGGGTATGACTTGCAGTGGTTTACTAGCCGCGCCATGTTTTAACCGCGTCAGTAGACTCACGTTATTCATGACCTCTTCACGAACTCCATCGAGCGTATCGTCCGCGCAGGCGGCATAACCATTTAAGGCTTGCTCCAAACGAATGGTATCAATTGAGCCCTTTTGTAAATGCTGACTCCAATTCGCCTGCACTTCGAACTCATCAGCCTGAGCAATTAGAGGGCGAGCTTCACGAAGCTGCAATTGAGCTCGCAGATCTTGCTGTACTTGTTCGGCCGCAGGTTTTTGCATGGAAAATTGAGCCTGATCGCAAACGTTTTGGCTCAACATACTCAATAGCAGATGAAAATGAGCAAGATCACCCTGCTGAGAGCAACGATTAAGCGTATCGCCTAACTGCAACTCATCACACAAACTATGATTTCTTATCTGCTCAACTAACATTGCGCCCCCTTCTACTGATTACCTATATCGGTAGAAAGACACAAAACTTTAGTTCACATTCACGAAATGAACAGATATTAAGCAAACAGTCTTAAGCTATAAAATTTATCGCCTTTTTTACTTTACAGCTTAACAAGTTCTGGTAATATGCCGCTCCACAAGCAGGAGGGGTTCCCGAGTGGCCAAAGGGAACAGATTGTAAATCTGTCGCGAAAGCTTCGGTGGTTCGAATCCACCTCCCTCCACCATCTTGATAAAAAAAGACACTTTAGGTGTCTTTTTTTATGTCTTAAATTTAGCATCATGCTTGATAACCTCTCAGTAATGCCGAGCAAGTAATATGCTCACTAAGTTATGGCGATGCTGCACAACAATCAGGTTAACCTTCATTTTAACCGAACCCAAGTAAACCGCTCATGAATAGATTTTAAAATAAGACAGAAAATCAGTAGTTAGATTTGCAACAGAAGATAGAAGATAGAAGATAGAAGATAGAAGATAGAAGATAGAACGAGAAAATATTTAGGACTAAGCGCCAAACAAATACGCCAAGCTAACTTAGCTTGGCGTTCCAACCAAATACGGAAAGTAATAAACGGTAAATAGACTAACTCACTGAGAGGTTAAACAACAATGTTGTAAATAAAACCACTCAACTAAGGCGGTCCAGCCATCTTAAGAATATAATTCTCAAGATCTGTAACTTTCCGACCTTGGATCACTCCAAGTTTGGCTTTGACTCAGTGTTGACAAGCTAAAAAACTCATCAACGCCTTAATAGTAAATCAAGCACTGCTAGTTTGGCAAGGTTTTATAAATGATAAGCTTAAGCAGCTAGGCCGCTATACTTACACAGCTTCAACCTTGGCAAAGTTGTGCTAGGATATCGAAAAAGGATTAGATAACACGGTAATGGCAACGCAATACAACTATAGCGGAAAAAAAATACTCATCGTTGATGACCAGCGCGCTTTTCAAGTGATGCTTAAAGCCATGCTACAAAACTTTGGAGCAAGCGATGTCTATTTTGCGACAACTGGAGAAGCGGCCGTTAAAGCTTGCCGAAAACGAAAGTTCGACATTCTATTGGTGGATTATAATCTAGGTACAGGTAAAAACGGCGGACAATTACTAGAAGAGTTACGCGTCAGCAAACTACTCGAAGTGGATGCATTATTTTTTATTATTAGTGGTGATAATAATAAGAGTATGGTGCTCAGCGCACTTGAAATGGAACCTGACGAATTTATTACCAAACCATTTTCACAGTTTCAATTACACAATCGCTTAGCCAGAGCCCACCTGAAAAGACAGTCCTTACGTGATATTTATCACGCACTGGCCGATAAAAACTATAGCAAAGTAATTGAGCTATGTGACCAACAAATCGAGAAAGAGAGTCGTTACAGCAACTACTGTAAAAACTTAAAGGTAGAAGCACAAATTGCTTTAGGGGAATATGAAAACGCCAAACTAGCGTTAGAGGCGATCCTAAAAGAGCGAAAACAAACTTGGGCCAAAGCGACCTTAGGCCGGGTATATCTGCTACTCGATGAAAATAAAAAAGCAATTGATACGCTCAGCCGCTCCATCGCAGAAAGCCCACTGTTACTCACCGCATATGACTGGTTAGCTCGAGCCTACCGCGCTGAGGGAAATATCGAAAAAGCCCTGGAAACCGTGCTAAAAGCTTCTAAATTAGCCGTAAACAGCCTTGAACGCCAACAACTATTGGCCTCGCTAGCGATTGATGCTGGAGAACTGAGTTTAGCGAAAGAAACATTCTCAACTATTTTGCAATTGGCACGCCGCTCTATTCATCGGGGGCCACATCATTTATGTAACTATGTACGAAGTTTAATTGATGAAGCCCAAGGCGAAGAAGACCTATACCGTAAAAACCGCTTACTACAAGAAGTAAATTCAGTGCTGTTTCATGCCAGACGAGAAGAAGGCAAAGACGAAGACTTTAATTTCGATGCTTTCGAAGGGATCAGTCAAGCAAGAGTACACGCGACCAAAGGCGAATTAAACAAAGCTAAAAGACTCTTGTTTAGCAGCAATGATGGCCTACTCGACTCTCCGGAAAAAGTTGCGGTTGAGTTACTACCCGATACCTTCCTCACCTTAAATTCAGTGGGAGAGTTTGAATATGCAATGCCCTTTGCTGAAGAGTTAGAAAAACGCGATAATATTGATCCAATATCGCTATCCTCAGCACATAAAGTTTTAAAAGATGAGGACTTTGAACAGAAACTTGGGCTGTTTCGCGAATACAACAAAATGGGCATTGATGCCTACGAAGAACAACGTTATGACGAAGCGACAAGCCACTTTGACAAGGCCCTGCAGGTCGCACCGGGAAACACCGGGGCTATTCTCAATAAAATCCAAGCGATTTTGAAACAAATCAATCTCTCAGATAAGGGCGTCAGTGGGCAATTGCTAAACGATTGTAAAGTTACCATCAAATTACTCGATGGCTTGAAGCTCAACGAAAATCACGCCGAGCGTTACTCAACGCTAAAGAACGAATTTCAGCAGTTTGGTAGTAAAAACAAAAGTTAATATATTGTTTTTATTGAACAACTTTAGCATTTTCTATCAAGGTAGATCTCACAGCTCTAATTTTTGGCTTACACTTAAATAAGCAACCAACACTGGCTTGCTCACGACCTCAGAGCAAACATATCAAAGAAGGCGAATCAGATGGTTCGAAATAACCAATGTTCGTATCAAGATGACTCAGGGCTCCCTTGCCATGAAAAGGCCTTGAGCAATGGATTGTGTTTTTGGCACGATCCCAATGAAAATAAAACTGGCCCCGAAATTAAAGAACAACTAGAACGCTACGCCCAAAATGGCGGATTAATGCGTGGAATATGCCTTAAAAAAGCCCAACTATGCGATATCAATCTAGTCAAATACAACAGTAAACAAGGCTATGATATGACTGGTGCCGATCTTTATCGCTGTAACCTCAAAGCCGCCCACTTGTTTAATATTAACCTTCAGGGTGGCAGTTTAATGAAGGCAGACCTTCGCGACGCTAACCTTAATCACGCAAACCTAACTCAAACCAACCTGCTGGGTGCAAAAATGGAAGGTTGTAAGTGTGATAGCCTTAAGGTTGGAGCGCGTGTCATGCAAGAAAAGTTGGCCCTAACAGCGGAACAAAAGCAAGATATCGAGTTAATGAATGACTATTACCAGCAAGCAGAAGAAGTCTATCGAAGTTTACGTAAAAGTGCTGAGGCTGAAGGGCTGTTTACCACCGCAGGACATTTCTTACGTAAAGAACTCACCATGCGCCGTTATCAAATGCCTAAGTATTCCTATCCAAGAGCCATTTCAAAGCTAGTCGACTTAGTCTGCGGCTATGGTGAATTACCGATGCGAGTTATTTTTACTTCTCTGGCGATTATTTTTAGTAGTGCTCTGGTCTATCTGTTTACCGGCATCCATTTCAACGGCAATATTGTTACCTTTGATCTTAATCAAACAGCAACTCAAAACATGGTCGCCTTCTTTGAATGTTTGTATTACAGCGTCGTGACCTTCACGACTCTAGGTTATGGGGATTTTACCCCTGTAGGATTATCTCGTGTTTTTGCAGCAATAGAAGCCTTTAGCGGTAGCTTTATCATCGCCTTATTTGTTGTAGTATTTGTGAAGAAAATGACTCGCTAGCTCGCCATGAGCAGCATTATTTTCGGTGACTCGTGATGTATTTTAATCAACACTTCAGTTAAAGTTGAAGATTCACCTCAGCGCTATAGCCGTAGGCAGTATCTTTAAACTGGTCGCTATTGCGAACCGCCCCCCTTGATAGAAAAGGATAGTTTTTTGAAATTTATTGTATTAGCAATACTCGCTATTTTGATTGTTGTGTTTTATATTCGCCAGCAGAATCATGCAAAAATAATTAAAAGTAATCAATTACTTGGTCAATATTTTTTGGCTAATAATGCTCAACAACAAGGCGTTGTAAGTACCAGCTCCGGCTTACAATATCTAATTCTTGAAAACAGAGGCAAGTCAGCGAAACCTTCAGCAAGCAGCACCGTGACCGTGCATTACCACGGGAGCCTACTCAATGGCCTAGTATTTGATAGCTCTGTTGAGCGAGCGCAACCGGCGCAATTTCCTTTAGGGCAAGTCATTAGAGGCTGGACCGAAGGCTTACAACTGATGCATGAGGGTGACAAATATCGCTTTTTTATCCCTAGCCACTTAGCCTATGGAGAACGCAGCATCGCCTCAATTCCAGCGGGATCGACCCTTATTTTTGAAGTGGAGTTACTTTCTATTGATACCCCTTAAGCATTCGGCATCTCAAGCCAAATAGATCTAGAAATAACTCATAAAAAGCCCGAGCAACAGTTGCCAAGGCTTTTTAAACACGGTGCTAGCACCATCTAAAACTGCAATAAGGCCTGCTCAAAATCAGTCACTAGGTCGAGCGTATCTTCGATGCCAATCGAACAACGGATCATCGTCTCGCTAATCCCTGAAGCTTGACGTGCTGCTAAACCCATTTCGTAATAAATAGTTTGAGCGACTGGCAGCGCTAAAGTTCGATTGTCGCCCAAATGAGTCGCATTAATCACGATCTGAAGCCTATCTAAAAAGGCAACGCAATCAATCCCTTCAATCAAGTCGAAACTAACTAATGCACCAAAGTGTTTAAACAAACTTTTCGCGCGTTGATGCTGAGGATGGCTCTCCAAGCCGGGATAATACACTTTAGCCACTTTAGGGTGTTTGGTTAATAAACGTGCTAAAGCCATTGCATTGGCACACTGGCGCTCCATCCGTAAGGCCATCGTTTCTGAGCCCACCGATAATAGATGAGCAGCCTGTGAACTTAAGGCACCACCAAAATCACGAAGTCCTTTTTTCTTAATCTGATTAATCCCCCACATTTTAGGATCGCCACTACGGTAGGCCTCAAAAATATTAGGAAACTTCGACCAATCAAATAACCCCGTGTCACTCACCGAGCCACCAAGCGCATTGCCATGACCGCCCACATACTTAGACAAGGAAGTGACAATAAGACTTGCGCCCACGGAAGCTGGCTGAAACAAATAGGAAGAAGTTAAGGTATTATCGACAACATAAACTAATCCGCGCTGCTGACATAACTCACCAATCCCTTGTAAATCGACAATTTGGGTGGCCGGATTAGCAATCGTTTCAACAAACACCATCTTGGTATTGACTTGACAAGCCGCGGCGACCGCTTCTCGATCCGTGGCATCAACCAAGCTTACCTCAATACCATAACCCTTGAGCGTACCAAAAATGCTACTGGTATTACCAAATAGAAAACGGCTCGCGACGATATGATCACCAGCCTTAAGCAAGCTTAGAAATACCGTACCAATTGCAGCCATGCCACTGGCAAACACCAAACTGGCGATGCTTTGGTCAAGCATCGCAATTCGGCCTTGCAAATAATCTAAGGTAGGAGTGGATTGGCGGGCATAAGCGTGGCCGACTTGCTTCCCTTGAAATACATCAAGTAGATCTTGAGTGGCTGCATATCCATAAGGCACCGAGTTGTGGATCGGCGCGTGCACCGCTCCCTCCTCGATCCCAGCTAGGCGGTCACAATGAACCAGCTGAGTCGTAAATCCTTTAAACGTCATAGGGCTACTTCTACTAAAAACCAAGTGACACTATTATGCACTAGGCCTCAATGAAAAACGAGCCAGCAAAATCATCGGCGACAAATAGATTTCCCTTCCCCGACGACCTGCAGATGTCTGAACGATCGCGAGCGAACACAACTAAATCGGCAACATCGCTCCACCCATCGCCCTTTATCTAATAAAACCTGTATCTTGCGATATGTTCACTCATCAGCAAAAGCGCTATCTCCACCAAAGGCTCATCCTCCTTGAGTTCCACACCACACTTGGCTAATAAAAACGAATCAATTCACCACACGATATCTTAATCAACTCTCCTTATGCATTAAACTCAGAGTAAGCTTACATTGGTTCCGTTCCAAAACTGACTTGTTGCCAATCTAAACCGCTATTCAAAATAATCCCTAGAACCTTAGCGCTGCAGACTTCTCCCTGCGCGATAAATCGCGGGCTGATACTCGCCACGAGATCGATGGTACCGCCCTCATTAAGAAATACATATTCGGACAAAGCTTAATGGCAATGGGGAAGAGAAAGCTGAATAATCGCTAGATCTAAATGCTCCTTGTCGGAAACGGCAATGTACCTTTATAAGCAGCGACTGAGTGGAAAATTGAGCTTGCGTCATTACAACACGTAAGGGGGACAAATGATGGCCAGTCTAGGAGCGTTCACCCGAATAACTAGACTGATAGGTATGCCTATTCGTCAGGTCACTAGATAAAGTAAGCGAAGAACTCGGGATAACTGCATCCAGCCCATGGAACAAGTAACAACGCCAGCCAAAGAGCTGTGACGTGTAAATCTGAGCATTTTTTAGCAATGTAATCATTCACTGTCCATCCTATAAAGTGGCCAACAGTAGAAGGTTAAAGATTAACAATGAAAAAAGGGGCAAAGCCCCTTGCTATCGTATGATTAAAACAGGGCTTAACTCAATGGGCGCAAGTGTCTGTGCCAACGCTTTTCCCACTGCTTAAAACCATAGACCAACATAAAAGTAAGCGAAAGATATATCGCAGCTACAAAAGTAAATGCTTCAAATGGTGCATAGTACTTTGCATAAACGTCCCGCGCAGCGCCAGTGAGGTCGATAATAGTGACCACACTCGCAATAGAGCTGGCATGCAACATGAAGATCACTTCATTACTGTACGCTGGTAATGCTCTGCGCAAAGCACTTGGTAAAATAATACGACGCATCGCGCCTAAATTAGACATCCCGTAGGCCTTAGCGGCTTCTATTTCGCCTCGAGGGGTTGCCACGATGGCACCACGAAATATTTCGGTAGTATAAGCAGCTGTATTCAATACAAAAGCTAATAAACAAGGATAAAATGCTTCACGCACAATCGGCCAGAACATTGAGTCTTGAATGCCCTCGATGTAGGTGACGCCATAATAAATAATATATAACTGAATCAGTAAAGGTGTTCCGCGGAAAAAATATGTAAATATCCATACACTACGGCTTACAAAAAAATTATCAGAAGCCCGCAGTACCGCGAGTGGTATAGCCAACAAAAGGCCGATAATTAGAGACATAAAGGTTAATTGAACAGTCATCACCAGACCATCCCAATAAGTGAGAACGGTGCTTAAGGTGAAGATCTCATTACTCGCCAGTAAGTTCTCGATCATTTCATACATAGTTAAGACCTTACCTGTCGGTACCCACACTAAAACGAATTTCTAAACGCTTTAAGAATATTTCAGAAACACTGGTTAAGGCTAAATAAACGAAAGCCACAGGAATAAAGAATATAAATGGTTCATGCACCGCACCCGCAGCTTCCTTGGCAAGACGAACCATATCGGCCAAACCAATAACCGAAACTAAAGCGGTCGTTTTCACCATGACTAACCAATTATTACCGATCCCAGGGATCGCATGACGCATCATTTGTGGCACCGTAATTCTACGAAATATTTGTAACGCAGTCATACCATAAGCCTTACCCGCTTCAATTTGACCATTATCGACCGCCAAAAATGCGCCACGAAAAGTTTCAGCCATGTAAGCACCAAAAATAAATCCAATGGTGGTCACACCAGCTACAAATTCATTAATGTTGATGTAATATTCAATATCAAAGCGATCGTATACCCAGTCAGAAACAGAATTAACCATGATCTGTGCCCCGAAAAATATTAACAACATCAATACTAAATCGGGTACCCCGCGGATCACCGTGGTATAAATAGTAGCAACAGCATTGGCCAGCCAATGTTTAGATAGACGGGCTACTGCCGCCAACAAACCAAGCACTAAGGCAACCGCCAAAGACAAGAAAGCCACTTCGATGGTGACAATTGCGCCCATAAAAATAGAGGGGCCGTAACCATATAGGTCAAGCATAATCAATCTCTTAAAAATTAACCCGAGTCATACTCGGGTTAATGGTCAGGCAAAGCTACATTTTAATACTGTAATCAAAGTACTTATCGTTGATTTTATCGTAGGTTCCATTGCTCTTGACCGTAGCAAGCGCCTTGTTAAACATCTCGATAAGCGCTTTATCGCGTTTACGAGCAGCAACACCAACGCCATTACCAAGCGGAATAGGCTCACCCACTGACATAAATTTTTTGTCTGCATCGACATCTAAAATCGAGCTTACGCCTACCGGATAATCAATCACCACAAGGTCAATACGTCCGCCTTGAAGATCAACCACTAAATCATCACCAGTGGTATAACGTTTAATATCCGCAACCTTCGAGTAATGCTCAGTTGCGTAGGTATCTTGAATCGTTCCTCGCTGTACCCCTACTCTAAGACCTTTCAATGTTTCAGGCTTAGCAGGATCAACGGTACTTGCTTTAGGACCAAAAAAACCAGTTGGGGTGATATAGTAAGGTTCAGAGAATAGTACTTTCTTCGCACGCTCTTCATTGATAGACATTGAAGAAAAAATCGCATCGTACTTACGCGCAAGTAAACCAGGAATAATGCCATCCCAAGCCTGCACAACCCACTCGCACTTCACCTTCATTTCAGCACAAACCGCATTCCCTAAATCAACTTCAAAACCAGTTAGCGAGCCGTCTGGCGCTTTGTACTCAAAAGGTTCGTAAGGCACATCTACCGCCAAACGCACTACTTTCCAATCTTTGGCCATTAATGGCGTGCTTGCGAGCGCCAAAACACCCATCATCGCGATTACTGTTTTTTTCATTTTAATACTCCATAATGTTTGCATTATCAGCGAATTAACGCCTGTCTTCCATAAACTAATAGTTGGGCGCGAGGAATTGACGCATCCGCTCAGAATCGGGATTTTCGAAAACTTTTTGCGGAGAGCCTTTCTCTTCAACCACGCCTTGATGTAAAAATAGGACTTGGTTTGAAACGTCACGAGCAAAAGCCATTTCGTGAGTAACCACCAGCATAGTGCGGCCTTCTTCCGCCAAACTGCGCATCACCTTAAGTACTTCACCCACTAATTCAGGGTCAAGCGCAGAAGTGGGTTCGTCAAACAACATGACTGCAGGATTCATCGCTAATGCTCGAGCAATCGCAGCGCGCTGTTGCTGACCACCAGACATATGAGCAGGATAATAATCTTTACGATCATGTAAGCCGACTCGCTCCAGCAATGCTTCCGCCTGCTCAGTCGCTTCTTTTCTTGGTACCCCTAAGACGTGAATAGGTGCTTCCACAATATTTTCCAATACGGTCATATGTGACCATAAGTTAAACCCTTGGAATACCATCGATAGGCGGGAGCGAACAAGCTCAACTTGCTTACTGTTTGCAGGGATTCGTTCCCCATTACGCAAATGCTTAAACGCAATTTGCTCGCCATGAACCAAAATCTCCCCTTGAGTAGGGGTTTCTAACAAGTTCATGCAACGTAAAAAGGTACTTTTACCTGAGCCCGAAGAGCCGATGATAGAAATAACATCGCCTTTTCTAGCCGTTAAATCGATCCCTTTAAGAACCTCATTATCCCCAAATACTTTATGGATATTAGAGACATCTAATGCAGCCGCATCATTCATATTATTGTTATTTACCTTGTTAATGGCTGTCAAAACAACCAAGCCCTTATCCCGAGGCACGCATTATTGTTAAATAAATTGTTACACGTTCAACTCAACAAAAAGTATCACCCCAAAAGACAAAACTCAACATTTTATGGGGCGATATCTATTAATGTGATTACAAAACACCCTAAAGCTATATTTTCACAGCATGTTTATATTCACGAAAACTGCATGTCTAAGCTGATAGAAATAAATAACCCGAATTATTTCTCAATACCTAGAATGATAACTCAGTTTTTTGTAAACACTAGCTAATATATTCCATCGCAAAAACAGCCCACTTTAAATGTTAAATCAGTGTAAAATCCTTAGTCTATTAAGATTCAAATAAGGTGAGCTAGATCTCAGTCTAAAGCCCATACTTTTAGTAAGTAAATTACAGAATACCCCATTGACAATCTATTAATTAGCAGAGCGAGCCCCTAAAAAGGTAATAAAATTACAGAAATTATGGCCTTTATTGACTTGGATCAAGTTCTAAATCCAGCTTGCTTTGCTACAATTTTGCTAAGAAAAATATGAGGTAATATGTTGTGAGAGTTAACAACAAAACTGTCGGTTTTTACCCAGATAAATATTTATCTTTAACCGCCTGATTTTTGTTAAATATACGCAATTATCCAATACGAATATCCTCTAAATTTCTTAAACACAAAGCTTGGAGTTATTTCAATAGCTACACTCACAGTCCTTTATGTTGTTCGTCTAGATGAGACGATTATCGCGAGTGAGAGGGAACTCAAGCGAAATACGCTTTTATGAGCACCTGCGATTAACCGATTTACATTTTGTTATTTGAGGAAACTATGTCCAGTAACAACCATCAGTCTCAAGACGAAGAGCTGAGCTACTCAGAAGCACACCGCCCTGCATCTGAATTTGAAACTCGTTCTGACTATTTAGACCATGAACTTCAGATCATGAAGCCACGTCGTTATAGTTTAAATTTACCCGGTCGTGACTTTCGCTTTGAACTGGAAGATTTAGTCCCAGCAATTGCTGGCACCATCGGTATTATCGCAATGTACTCTGCAGTGATGATGGCTTGGGCAGCAGGTCTCTCTGATAAATGGGAGCATGTCAATTTAGGCGTAGAGTTCGCTATTGAAGTTTCACGTGTAGAAATGATCATTCCCGCATTTCTATTCTGTATTTTAGCCTCTGGTTTTGTAAACCCAAGAGCTAACTTGGCCGGTAACCACGGGCCAATGATTCCTATGATTTTCATGATTGCCATGGCTGGGGCTCATCCATTAGCGTTGGCTATTTTAATTGGCGTCTTTGGCTTGATATTGAGCGCAGTTAAAGGCGGTTCCCGTCTGGTTAACTTAACCAGTGAAGGCGTTGCAGGTGGACTATTGGTGTTTTTGGGCTTTACCGGTTCAATAAGCCAAATCAACTCTTTAATTGGCTGGGCCAATGGACTTAGCAGTCAAACCGAAGGCGTAGCAGCAGGCGACATGGGCTATATTGCCTTGATTGTACTAGCAATTACTGTTGTTGTTTACGCCGTATTAGCCAAGCTTGGTAAACGCTGGTTAGCGATCCCTTTATGTGCTGTCACCGGATTTGTGGTGGCCATGCTCGCTGGTGCAGGGTTTGATTTAACCTTTACGACCGAGCCAGGTTTACCAAACTTAAATCCTGCATACTGGTGGGGCTCCACTGAAGAAGGATGGATGTTAGGCTTACCAAACATTGAGCACTTTATTGCTTCATTACCTTTTGCCATCTTAGCGGTCGCGATGTGGTCACCCGACTTCTTAGGTCATCGCATTTTCCAAGAACTGAACTACCCGAAAAAAACTGACAAAGTATTGATGGACGTTGATGACACCATGACCATGTGTTCGATTCGTCAAATGGTTGGTACCGCGGTCGGTGGTGGTAACATCACTTCCAGCTGGGGGACTTATATGATCCCTGCAGCAATTGCCAAGCGTCCAATCCCCGGCGGCGCAATCCTCCTCGGTTCTTTAGTGATGATCATTGCTATTGTTGGCTACCCAATGGATGCCGCTGTATGGCCACCGGTAATGCGTATCGCGTTATTGGTTGGTGTTTCATTGCCGTTGTTAGAAGCTGGCATGCAAATGATTAAAGATTCTAAAGACTCTCAGTCTGCAGGTATTTGTGTGTTTGCTGCGATGGTAACCAACCCGGTATTAGCATGGGCATTAACTATGCTGTTAGACAATAATGGCCTCATTGGCGATAAAGAACGTCCGAAAAAACTAAGTAAATTGGACCGTATCATTATTCCAACTGTCGTCCTAATTGTCTGCGCCGCTGCAATGCTGGCAGTAGGGATGTTGGAAGGGAAATATGGCATTCCAGCATTATTATAGTGAGAAAGACTTTATCGCTTAGAACAAACGCTATACTAGTTCTAGGCTAAAAGGAGTAGCGCTTTGCGCGCTACTTTATACAACGTAATTTATTCATTTGTATACCAACTTATAGGTGGAACAAGAAATGACAGAGAAGAACGAAGTTTTTGCTGAATCATGGGCAGGTTTTAAAACTGGCGAATGGCAAAATGAAGTTAACGTTCGTGACTTTATTCAAACTAACTATACCCCATATGAAGGCGATGAAAGCTTTTTAGCAGGGTCAACCGAAGCAACGGATAAGCTTTGGGCAAAAGTTATGGAAGGCATTAAAGAGGAAAACCGCACTCACTCGCCGGTAGACTTCGATACTTCAGTTATCTCAACCATCACCTCACATGATGCTGGTTACATCAATCAAGATTTAGAAACTATTGTTGGCTTGCAAACTGAAGCACCGTTGAAACGTGCGATCATCCCAAATGGCGGCATTCGGATGATCGAGGGTTCTTGTAAAGCTTACGATCGTGAATTAGACCCTGCGGTTAGCAAGATCTACTCAGAGTACCGTAAAACCCATAACCAAGGTGTATTCGACGTATACACTGGCGCGATCATGAAATGTCGTAAATCAGGCGTATTAACTGGTTTACCTGATGCTTATGGCCGTGGACGTATCATTGGTGACTACCGTCGCGTTGCCTTATACGGCATTGATTTCTTAATGGCCGATAAAGTAAAACAGCATCGTTCGTTAGAAAAAGATCTCATTAAAGGTGACACCTTAGAAGCAACGATTCGCCTTCGTGAAGAAATCAACGAACAGTATCGTGCTTTAGCTCAAATTAAAGAAATGGCAGCCAAATACGGTTGTGATATTTCAGTGCCAGCTAAAACTGCAAAAGAAGCCGTTCAGTGGACTTACTTTGGTTACTTGGCCGCCGTTAAGTCACAAAATGGCGCGGCAATGTCATTTGGCCGTACCACAACTTTCTTAGACGTTTACATCGAGCGCGACATGGCTGCTGGCCTGATCACTGAAAGTGAAGCGCAAGAACTGGTTGACCACTTGGTCATGAAGTTACGTATGGTTCGTTTCCTACGTACTCCTGAGTATGATGACTTGTTCTCTGGTGACCCAATTTGGGCAACTGAGTCAATGGGTGGTATGGGTGTTGATGGTCGAACCCTAGTAAGCCGTACTGCGTTCCGTTTCTTGAACACCCTATACACTATGGGTCCTTCTCCAGAGCCAAACATTACCGTATTATGGTCAGAGAAATTACCGCTTAACTTCAAAAAATACTGTGCCAAAGTATCTATCGATACTTCATCAATTCAATACGAAAATGATGATTTAATGCGCACTGATTTTGATAACGACGATTACGCCATCGCATGTTGTGTATCACCAATGGTTGTTGGTAAACAAATGCAGTTCTTTGGTGCTCGCGCGAACTTAGCAAAAACCCTGCTGTACTCCATGAATGGCGGTATGGATGAGAAACTAAAAATCCAAGTAGGTCCTGTTGGCGAAAAAGTAACCGATGAAGTATTAAATTACGACGACATCATGGCTCGCTTAGACACCTTCATGGATTGGTTAGCAGAGCAATATGTCACCGCTCTAAACTGCATTCACTATATGCATGACAAGTACAGCTACGAAGCATCGTTGATGGCACTTCATGATCGTGACGTATACCGTACCATGGCTTGTGGTATTGCTGGATTATCAGTTGCTGCAGACTCACTATCAGCGATTAAATATGCTGAAGTGAAGCCAATTCGTGACGAAGATGGCATTGCTGTAGATTTTGAAATCAACGGTGATTACCCTAAATTTGGTAACAACGATGATCGTGTAGATAGCATCGCAGTTGACTTGGTTGAGCGCTTCATGAACAAAATCCGTAAGCTTAAAACTTACCGTGATGCTGTTCCGACTCAATCTGTACTTACCATCACTTCTAACGTGGTCTATGGTAAGAAAACAGGTACCACACCAGATGGGCGTAAAGCCGGCGCTCCATTTGCACCGGGAGCAAACCCAATGCATGGTCGTGACGAAAAAGGTGCTGTAGCATCATTAACTTCGGTCGCTAAACTACCATTTGCTAACGCACAAGACGGTATTTCTTATACTTTCTCTATCGTGCCAAACGCTCTAGGTAAAGATGACGATACTCAAAAAACCAACCTGGCTGGTTTGATGGACGGTTACTTCTACCACAACACTGATGTGGAAGGTGGCCAACACCTCAACGTGAACGTGATGAACCGTGAAATGTTAGTTGACGCGATGGAAAATCCTGAGAAATACCCTCAGTTAACCATCCGTGTATCGGGTTACGCAGTGCGTTTTAACTCACTAACAGCTGAGCAGCAACAAGACGTAATCACTCGTACTTTTACGCAAAGCATCTAATCTTAGCTTTAGTAGTTTCTGCTTAGCAGAAACTCCGGTTATAATTGACCTTGCCCTCATTGTTGGGCAAGGTTTTTTTTTGGGAGAAACAAATGTCTAGAATTGGGCGAATTCATTCAACAGAATCGTGCGGTACCGTCGATGGACCAGGGATCAGGTTTATCGTATTTATGCAAGGCTGTTTAATGCGCTGCCAATATTGTCATAATCGCGATACTTGGGACTTACATGACGGTAAAGAAATTTCTGTAGACGATTTAATGAATGACTTAACTCCCTATCGCCGTTTCATGAATGCTAGTGGTGGTGGTGTAACCGCCAGTGGTGGCGAAGCCATCCTACAAGCGGAGTTTGTTCGAGACTTATTTCGAGCCTGTCAGGCTCAAGGGATCCATACCTGCCTCGATACTAATGGTTACGTTCGTAAACATACGGAAGTGATTGACGAACTACTTGATGCTTCCGATCTGGTGATGCTCGACATTAAACAAATCCACGATGAAGTACACCAAGAATTGGTTGGTGTCAGTAATAAACGAACGCTGGATTTTGCTCGTTATCTACACAAAGTAGGCCAAACCACTTGGATCCGCTATGTTGTGGTTCCTGGTTTCACCGATGATGAACAATCGGCTCATGACTTAGGTCAGTTTCTCGCACCTTTCGACAACGTAGAAAAAATTGAATTACTCCCCTACCACGAGCTCGGAAAACACAAATGGACCGCCATGGGAGAAGATTACCCACTCGCTGGCGTAAAACCGCCGAGCAAAGAAACGATGGAAACCATTAAAGGGATCTTGCAACAATACCACAGCAAGGTTATCTACTAGTTTCACGCGATTAAGGCTTATTTTTTGATGATGATATGCCCCATTTGCCAGCTTCGGCTAAGCAAAGTAAACAAACAGTGGTCTTGTGCTAAAGGCCATTGTTTCGACCAAGCAAAAGAAGGCTACACCAACCTACTGGCCGTGCAACATAAGAATTCGAAGCAGCCAGGAGATAGCAAAGCGATGCTGCAAGCACGCCAACATTTTCTCAATCAAGGTCATTTTAATTTCTTAGCGGATGCTATCAATCAACTACTTTCGCTTCACCAAGCAAAATGCATTCTTGATTTAGGCTGTGGAGAAGGTTACTACACGGCAGCCATCCGTCAGGAGCAGGCACAAGCAGACGCAGTGATAGGTGTAGATATAGCAAAAGATGGGATCAGAATGGCAGCTAAACGTCACAAAAGTTGCCAATTTTTTGTGGCTAGTAACCACCGATTACCAATTGCCGATAACAGCATTGATTTTATCGTTCGTGTATTTGCCCCCAGCGATAATCAGGAGTTACTGCGTATCTCACATAACCATAGCTTTTTACTCAAAGTCGTCCCAGGAGCCAGGCATTTACAGCAATTACGACGTTTGATTTACAAGGAGTTGCAAGCGCATCAAGAACAAGCTGAAGAATTAGCTGGCTGGCGACTCACTGAGCAACAAAAAATAAGTCAGTTAGCCATATTAAATCAAGAAGATATGTCTGCCTTAACTAAAATGACGCCATTTGCTTGGAAAAATACCAAACTGCTAGAACAACAGCAATTAGCGCAATCACAATTCGAAATTGACTTTGAATTTGTATTACAATTATATCAACGAGGGTAATCAGTAAAGTCTTCAGCTAACACAAAGCTTTTATCAAAACGCTTGAAGGCTTTCCGCAACAAATCTGCTAATTCTTTATAACGAGGTTTCACCGCCAGAGGTGAAATACGCTCACCAGCCTCGGCCAATTTTTGATGTAGATCACGATACCAGTTAGCTAAGCTGGGCGGTAATAACTGATTTGCTCGACGTCCCAACCAATATAAACCATGTAAAGGCATTAAAAATATCACCGTCGCCATCATCACTGATTGTGGTAATATTTCAGTCAAATTAGCCATATACGGCAGCATAACTGTGACAACCGCTATCGCTGGCATCGTTTTCATCGCTAAAGAAGTCGCAAAAATAACTCGATTCTCAGGAAAAATGGGTGACAGCACACGCTGATTTGGCCAGCGTTTCATATAGTTATGTCCATCATTTAACATTTCAGAGAATTTACCCATGGACACCTCGCGACCAAAAATTGACCTAAACCAATAAATTAGTAATTTTTTTACAAATTCACTTAGTTATTAGTATGACATATATGATTAAAAATCCGTTTCAGGTATCATTGGCAGACAGCCGGTTTCATATAAATCACCTTAATATATTAAGTGTAGCTTGAATGGGACCTTGGCACTAGGTCAAATCAATTTTTGGCGGCGCTTAAGATTGGTTTTCCGGTTCAAACAACGGGTCTTCTAATACTCTACGTTTTTGAGCCACTGTCTATAATTGAACAAATTCAACAACAGGTGTCTATAAATGAGCAATAAGCTGGTACTCGTTCTTAATTGCGGTAGCTCTTCATTAAAATTTGCAGTGCTAAACGCTGTTAGCGGTGACGAGATTCTTTCTGGTTTGGCAGAATGCTTTAACTTAGAAGATGCACGTATCAAATGGAAGTTAAATGGCGAAAAAGGGGATTCAAAGCTAGGTGCCAATGCCGCACACCATGAAGCTATCGAATTTATTGTAAGCAACCTCTTAGAAAAAAATCCTGAAATTTTGAACGATATTGTGGCCGTTGGTCACCGCGTCGTTCATGGCGGAGAAAAGTTCACTCAATCAGCGATTATTGACGAAGCTGTCTTGGCTGGTATCGAAGACTGCGCTAGCTTAGCGCCACTGCATAATCCAGCTGCATTAATCGGCATTCGAGCGGCTCAAGATTGTTTTCCTCAGCAACCACACGTTGCAGTATTTGATACCGCCTTCCACCAAACCATGCCAGAAAGCGCGTTTCTTTATGCCTTACCTTATAAGCTATATAGCGAAAAAGGCATTCGCCGTTATGGTATGCATGGCACGAGTCACCTATTTGTATCTCGTGAAGCATCGGCAACCTTGGGTTTGCCTGTAGAAGAGACCAATGTGATCACCGCTCACCTAGGTAATGGCGCCTCACTCTGTGCCGTGAAGAACGGTAAAAGTGTTGATACCAGCATGGGGCTCACGCCGCTCGAAGGTTTGGTAATGGGCACTCGTTCTGGTGATATCGACCCTGCGATTATTTTCCATTTAGTCGACAATGAAGGCTATACATTAGAGCAAGTCAACAACATGCTTACCAAAGAGTCTGGTTTGATGGGCCTCACGGAAGAAAGCAGTGACTGTCGTTTTGTCGAAGAAGGCTACCAAAAAGGCAGCGACGCCGGGCTTCGTGCGATGAACGTATTCACTTACCGTTTAGCCAAAGCCATTATGTCTTACGCTGCAGCAATGGACGGTAAGCTAGATGCTCTCGTCTTTACTGGTGGCATTGGTGAAAATTCAGCTTTAGTTCGTCAATTAACCGTTGAAAAACTAGCGCTACTTGGTTTTAGTCTAGATGAGCAAGCAAACTTAGCTGCACGTTTTGGTAACTCTGGCAATATCGCCACTAGTACTAGCCGCCCAATTTTAGTGATTCCAACAAATGAAGAAATGGTTATTGCTCAAGATGCTGTCGCATTAACTCAGTAATAAAACATACTTTGTATCTAAGGTTAGATTTTAGTCTAGCCTTATTCTTTCACCTAACTTAAGAGGTACAGCCGTGGCTCGTACAATTATGTTAATCCCTGTTGGCGTTGGTGTTGGTGTAACATCCGTCAGTTTGGGAATGGTTCGCGCGATGGAGCGCAATGGCGTCAACGTTAATTTCTTTAAACCCATTGCCCAACCGAAAAGTCGCGAAAAAGGCGCTGAACGTTCTACAGCGATCATTCGCCAAGCATCAAATATTATTCCCCCAGAACCTTTTACCCAAGCCTATGCAGAAAACCTTATCAGCGCCAATCAAATTGATGATTTGCTTGAAGGCATTGTGGCTCGTTTTAATTCTGGAACATCTGGCGCAGAGATTGTTGTGGTAGAAGGCCTAGTCCCGACCTCTGAATCTCCTTACGCAACCAATGTTAACTATGGTATTGCCAAAGCTTTAGATGCCGATATGGTATTTGTTACCAACCCAGGTAACGATACTTCGCAACAGTTAAAAGAGCGCATGGAAATTGCGTGTAATAACTTTGGCGGTCTAAAAAACAAACGTATTATTGGTTGTATTATCAATAAAGTTGGTGCGCCTATCGACGAGCATGAAATTACTCGTCCAGACCTCACCGAAATGTTTGATAATAAATCAGACCATTCGACTAATCTTGAAGTGCTGCAGATGTTTGGCAAAAGCCCACTGCGTATTTTAGGCTGTATTCCTTGGAATGCGCCGCTGGTTTCACCACGTGCGCGAGATCTGGCGAATCACCTCAATGCTCGAGTGATTAACGAAGGTGACATGGATACTCGTTTAGGACGAGTGACTTTCTGTGCTCGCAGCATCCATAACATGGTCGAACATTTTAATGCGGGTAGCCTGTTAGTGACCTCTGGCGATCGCTCCGATGTGATTGTTTCAGCCTGCTTAGCAGCCATGAACGGTGTTAGAATTGGAGCCTTATTGCTGACTGGTGGTTATCAACCAGAACCTCAAGTTTTAAAACTATGTGAAGGTGCATTTGCCACTGGTTTACCAGTGATGTTGATTGAGTCAAACACTTGGCAAACTTCGTTAGCCTTACAAAGCTTCAATGCTGAAATCCCCGTTGACGATGCCTCACGGATCGAATTGGTACAGGACTACGTTGCTGGCCACATCGACAAACATTGGATAGAGTCATTAACGGCTATTTCTGCCCGTGCGCGTCGCTTGTCGCCACCCGCTTTCCGTTACCAGCTCACCGAAATGGCTCGCAGTGCCAATAAACGTATTGTATTACCAGAAGGTGAAGAACCGCGTACTATTGCAGCAGCTGCTATTTGTGCTGAACGTGGCATCGCTAAACCGGTATTACTTGGCAATCCTGAAGTAATTCATCGTATCGCTGGTCAACAAGGTGTCACTCTGGGTGACAATATTGAAATTTTCAACCCAGTTGAAATTCAAAATAAATATGTTGCGCCAATGGTAGAGTTACGCAAGGGTAAAGGCCTCACCGAAGTCGTTGCCAAAGAGCAACTTGAAGACAACGTGGTTCTGGGAACCATGATGCTAGCCAACGACGAAGTTGACGGCTTGGTTTCTGGTGCGGTCAATACCACAGCGAACACTATTCGCCCACCGCTTCAGTTGATTAAAACGGCACCAGGTTACAACCTAGTTAGCTCGATCTTCTTCATGCTGTTACCGGATCAAGTATTGGTTTATGGTGACTGTGCGATCAATCCAGATCCAAGCGCTGAACAACTTGCAGATATTGCAATTCAATCTGCAGAATCAGCGGTTGCCTTCGGAATTGAACCTCGGGTCGCAATGATCAGTTACTCAACGGGTAGTTCAGGCTCAGGCTCTGACGTTGAGAAAGTACGTGAAGCCACAAAAATTGCCAAGGAACGTCGTCCCGATCTGATCATCGACGGTCCATTGCAATATGATGCGGCTATCATGGAAAACGTTGCCAAGAGTAAAGCACCGAATAGCCCTGTGGCAGGTAAAGCAACGGTATTCATCTTCCCTGATTTGAATACTGGTAATACCACTTACAAAGCAGTACAACGTAGTGCCGACCTAATCAGTATCGGGCCAATGCTACAAGGTATGGCTAAACCAGTGAATGATTTGTCACGTGGTGCTTTAGTTGACGACATCGTCTACACGATCGCTTTAACAGCGATCCAAGCGAGCCAAAGAAAGTAAGCTAAGCGTTTTGCTTTGCAAAAATACCGCTCAATTAAATTGAGCGGTATTTTTATTTATACCGATCGCCAAATAAGCATAAGCGCTAACAATAAAACGCTTCAATCTTGTGCACCTACCTTCACGAACGAATACTGTTTAACCAATGAGTGGCCAAGGAAAAACAGCAAATACCTTTAAAATCGATCTCTTAAAGCAGCACTTGCTAACTTCAAGGGTTTTAAAGCTCTTGTTCTACGTCAACTTAAGTTTAAAAGTCATCTCTGTTTGGCTGATAAACCCACAGCCCCAGCTCGTATCTTAACAATCATAAGTGAACGAATCATTTTTAATCAAACCCAAAAAACCTTAAAAAACATAAATATAGAATCAAAAAACCACTTCATTCACATATTAATCCACAGATTATGTGGATAAGAATTATATAAAGTGAGAGTTATACACAGCTCCCGGTATTTATTTGACATAATTCACTATATTTATTCACAACCCACTTAAATCATCATCAGGACCACGATGCGTGAGCGCGTGAATTTGATGTGCAACGCCAACCACGTCTTCCACATCCAGCAGCACCGCAATGCCTTGACCTTCTTCTTGATCAAAATCAGCCACAGCACTAATCGTATTTAAGATAGGTTTCGCCAAATGACTTTCTACCACAAACAATAAGACGTCGCGCTGCGACTCGAGATTCAAACCAAAGAACGTTTTTTTACGATGCACTCCCTCCCCCCGCGCATTGTTAATCACAGTCGCACCTGTCGCGCCAGCAGCGCGAGCCGAGTCTAATACCAAACTGGTTTTTTGATCGTCAACAAAAGCTAGAATCAACTTAAATTTCATCTTATTCTCCAGATAAATCAGAATGGGCTAAATAATGAGTAATTTGTGCATAAGCTAATACCGAGATAATTGGAAACAAACTAGCAAAAGCAATCAGACCAAAACCGTCCAAGAGTGGACTACGCCCAGGCACAGCATCAGCCAAACCTAATCCCAATGCAGTCACTAAAGGCACGGTCACTGTCGAAGTGGTCACTCCACCACTATCATAGGCCAAGGGAATGATCGCTTTCGGAGCAAACAAGGTTTGTATTCCAACCAATACGTAACCAAAAATAATGTAATACTGTAGCGGGTCACCTACCACAATTCGGTAAGAACCTAGGGCGAGACCGAAAGCGACACCTAAAGCAACCGAAACACGTAAACCACCAATCGAAACCACTCCCCCAGAAACGGCATTCGCTTTAATCGCCACGGCTAATAACGACGGTTCTGCAATCGTGGTGCTAAAACCGATCGCTGCAGAGAATATGTAAACCCATAGGTAGGCCTGCCAATGACTCCCTGGGGCATCACTCAGCGACACAAAACCTAGATGGGTTAATTGGATCGCCATAGTTTGCCCCAAAGGGAATAAAGCCTGCTCAAGACCCAATAAGAACAATACCATCCCCAGCACCACAAAAAATATCCCCATTAATAACTGACGAGGCTGATGAAGCGGCTTTTTAATAACCAGATATTGAAAGACTAGAATTGTGAGTACAATCGGAAAAATATCGCCTAGCGTGGAAAACAAGGTCTCGAAAAACTCTAGCCACCAGCGCATCAATAAATAATCCCGTAAAGCATCACAAAAATCATCGGCGTTAACGAGGCTAGAGCAATCAAACCAAACCCATCTAATAAGGGATTTCTTCCCTCAATTGAAGCCGCTAAACCGATCCCAAGTGCAGTAACTAAGGGGACGGTGATTGTCGAGGTGGTGACACCTCCAGAATCATAGGCGATACCGATAATTTCTTCGGGAGCAAATATGGTAAGTATCACAATCAAGCCATAACCCGCGATGATCATCAGATAAAGCGGCCACCCTTGAATAATACGGATCACCCCAATCACAATGGCTAAGCCAACCGCAAAGGCAACACTTAAACGCAAGCCTGCGGCATATTCATCCATGCTCCCCTTATCCGATGCAATATGCTGCGCTTGGGCTGCAACCTCAGCCGCTTCCCTGGTAACAGCGATCAGGGCAGGTTCAGCAATGGTTGTCCCAAATCCCAAACAGAATGCAAAAGCCAATAGCGCAGCCAAGCTTCCCTTATTGGCAAAAGCATGCGCCAGTTGTTCGCCAATCGGAAATAAACCAAGCTCCAAGCCCATCACAAAACAACTTAAACCCACCACGACCATCACCGTACCGCCGAGGATCTGTAGAACATTTGGCAATGAACTGTCTAATACAAACCATTGAAAAAACAGGATCACGAATACAATCGGCGAAATGTCCCGAATACTTTTAAGCAGAGATGAAAAAAAATGTGAGAACCGAAACCCCATACCACGCCTTTGAGCTGAAATAAGCCCTATATCAAGCGTAGCAGAGCAAAATCCAGCTCGAGACAATGACCATAAGCTATCACTCGAACTGTGAGGGCGGTGGTCGTTTAAACTGGATTATTTTTAAAAATGAGTACTTTTAGGCCGTCATCCTCTGACTTCTCCAATACCCTTTCGGGACGTTCAAGCGTCGTCAGCAACGACAGTTGGGGGCACTCACTTTCAACAACATCAATGAGAAACTGACAACCAAGCCAGGGGGCGTTCAAGCAAAGCATCGCCAAGCCCTCCTCCGCTAATAAACTCGGGAGTTGACGAATTATCCGAGGGTAATCTTTTTCGACTAAAAAACTACCTTTTTGCATTGATGGTGGATCAGCGATCACCAAATCATAGGGACCATGTTTACGCAACTTGCCCCAAGATTTAAACAAATCATGACCAAAGAAACGGGCTTTCTTATCATCAAGTTGATTGAGTCTTAGGTTATCCCGGCCAACACTTAGCGCAGCCTTACTCATATCAATATTCACCACCGCTTGCGCACCACCAGCCAACGCAGCAACGGCAAACCCACAGGTGTAAGAAAACAGGTTAAGAACTCGCTTATTATTGGCCTGCTCTCTGACCCAGCGTCGGCCACTGGCCATATCAAGAAATAACCCAAAGTTTTGATGTCGTCCCAGTTCAACCTTATAACGTAAACCCTGCTCCATCACCTCAACAGGTGTCTGTTCACAGCCCCACAAATGGCGAACCGGAGCCATCGGCTGATCTCGCTGTTGTAAAAAAACGCCTTCTACTAAGGACGGTTCACTGAGTTGAGCAACCAATTCGGCTAACGGCTCATCAGCCAATGGCGCGTAAGCAACGATCAGCATCACTGGCGGAAGCCATTCAATATTAAATGCCTCGGCACCAGCGATACAATGCCCTCTACCATGCAGCACTCGCAAGGCTTGCCCATCGAGTGTGGGTAATTCTACTCTCATCTACTACTTAACTCTCTTTTAGGTCGTCTGGGTGGCTTAAGATCCGTGAAAACCAATGGCCGCTATTACTCGACTCAAGGCCAATTTTTACGATCATGGTTAGCGGCACCGATAGTAACATTCCAACACTACCAAATAACCATCCCCAAAAAATCAATGATAACACTACGACCAAGGAGGACAGACCTAAACCTTTACCCATGATACGTGGCTCCACGATATTACCCATCACCAGATTAACCGTTACATATAGCCCAGCCACCGCCAAAGCCTGACTCGGCCCTAACTGAAGTAGCGCTAATAGCACAGCGGGTACGGCAGCAATCAGCGAGCCAACGTTAGGAATATAATTGAGTAAAAAAGCCAAAATGCCCCATAACACGGCATAATCCAGATCGAGCAAACTCAAGACAATGGTGATGGGGATGGCCGTGCCAAGGCTAATCATGGTCTTAACCGCAATATAACTATTGACCGACTTGAGAAATTTGTTCACCTGCGACATGCGAACATCGGGATTATGAATCGCATCATGTACCCGCTGCGGCATCGTATCGGCCTCTAACAACATGAATATCGTCACCAATAAAATGATAAAAATATTAGCAGCTGCACCACTTAAACCAGTTAAGGTATTGGCGAATACCCCCAATATCACCCCAGGATCGAAATAATCAGTGACCACACTCATCGATAGATCAATATCAAACCTTGCGGCGAAGGTAATCAACTTCGCGAGATGAACCAGTAGCTGCTCTCGGTAGGCTGGAATAGACGATCTAAAATCACTAATAGAGCTCCCCACTACACCAGCCAATAACAAAATAACGCTCACGATCAACAGTAACACTGCCATCACAGCAAGTACCCGCGGGATACGAATACGCGTCAAAAAACTCACCACCGGACTGGCAATAATGGCGATGAATAGAGATAACAAAAAAGGGATCAGCACTGGGGTTGCAGCTTTTAATCCAGCCAATACCACAATCAGGGCAGCTGCGGTCACCAAACCATGGCGTATCGAAGTTGGTTGATTCACCGAACACTCCTAAAATATTATTTGATGCTCAGCAGTTTAGCTTGCATCAGCGCTGGCGAAAAGGCTAAATAAAAACCTATCAATCATCTGGGGTCACCAATGTATTACCTTTGTAGTCTGGGGAGCAATATTCAACCGCTGCAACACATACCGCAGGCAGTAAAGCAGCTTTGTATTCGTTTGCACCCCATCACCTTTAGTGCCTTTATACAAACCGCACCCTCACAACTGCAATCAAAACATGATTTCATCAATGGCTTGGCCTGGTTTCATTCCCATCAATCAGCCCCCACGCTAAAACGTTTTTTCAATCAACTAGAAGATTTTCATGGCCGCAATCGCAAAGATCCCCTCTCCAGTGACAAAGACCGCCCCTTAGATATTGATTTAATCGGTGCAGCTAAGCAGCCTCAATTGTTAAGCCTGTTACATCCAGATGAATTTTTAATCCCACTACATCAACAGTTATTTGGTCAAAACGTCGAGCTACAGCAAGTCGTAGAGTTTGAGTTATGCATTGATCATCAGCCAGGTTTACCATTGGGCCAAGGACCGACCACCATCAACTTTGATAGAACAACCGGTCAAATAGTCGTTTTCAATCAATAAAATCATGGTTTGCCAGATGGGTGCGAAGCCCCCCTCTTTCGCCAAAGGCGTCTGTGCCAATACCTGCTGGCGATGCACCTTAGTATGTTCAGTTAGGAATTGCATCGGCCCCGGTTCAATCGCATTCACTCGAACCGCAGGCGCCCAATGGGTCGCATAAGACCGCATTAAATTCGCTAAACCTGCTTTCGACGCACAGTAACTACGAAATGCCGAGTGGGGTTGTTCAGCATAAATATCGGTTAACATCACTACACTGCCCTTTGCCCTAACTAAAGCCGGATGCAAGGCTTCATTCAACAATTTAGGAGCCAACATATGCACGGCATACATCGCGTCAAAAAAATCGGCTTGTTGTTCAAGGCTATGTTGTTGCTCATCTTGGAGAAACAATGAAGCATTATGGACCAGCACATCTAAACGAGTACATTGCTGAGTCACCGCTTGAATAAAGGCCAACAAGGACGAACGTTGACTGAAATCGGCTTGGAATAGACTCACGCCACGTGCGCGTAACTCATCTAACCCGCTTCGCTCACTGCGATATTGGCCTATAACCTGATAACCCAAGTCAAGAAATTGATGTGCAAGAAAAAAACCCAAACGGCGGCCAACCCCGGTGATTAAAACAGTCGTCATGCTCTACCCTTCCTATAAAACTCTGCTATTGTTGACTAAATTAAGGCGTAATATTACAAGCTCTATATAAGGAGTTGTGGTTAACGATGAAAATTTTACTCACAGGCGGAACTGGTTTTATCGGTAGCCGACTGGTAAAACATCTACAGTTTAGTCATGAACTAACCGTTCTATCACGTGCGCCCATTAAAGCCTACCAGAAGCTAGGGCACAATCTATTGGCAATCCCTTCGCTCAAGGATTTAACCGACTTAAATGAGTTTGATGCGGTAATTAACCTAGCCGGAGAGCCGATTGCTAATCGACGCTGGACCAAACATCAAAAACAGCAGATCTGCAACAGTCGGTGGCAAATCACGGAACAACTTCTGCTTTTATTTCAACAAAGCCAACAGCCGCCCCATACCTTTATTAGCGGCAGCGCCATTGGCTATTATGGCACTCAAGGAGAACAGGATCTTGATGAATCGAGCATGATTAAGGATGACTCATTTCCTCATCAAGTATGTAAACAATGGGAAGCAATTGCGCTACAAGCCCAGTCAAGTCATACCCGGGTGTGTTTATTACGCACCGGCGTAGTGATGGGCATCGAAGGTGGCGCATTAGCCAAAATGTTGCCAGCATTTAAACTCGGCTTAGGTGGCCCGATTGCCAATGGTCAACAGATGATGTCATGGATCCATATTAGTGACTTGGTCGATGCCGTGATTTTTTTGTTAAAAAATCAACACTGTCACGGCCCATACAACCTTACAGCCCCCACCCCAGTGAGCAACCAGCTGTTTAGTCAAACCTTAGCCAAACAACTAAAGCGGCCCTGTTTCGTGCGAACTCCGGCTTGGTTACTCAACACGGCTTTAGGCGATATGGCCAGTCTCATCACTGAAGGGCAAAAAGTGCTGCCTGCTCGCCTAAGAGAGGATGGCTTTAGCTTCCGCTATAAAGAAATAAATCATGCACTTAAAGAAATCCTGGCGAAGAATTAACGGCAAGTTCACTAAGACGCCGCCAAGAGCAACTCGAACAAGCACTCTTATATAGTGCTCAATCAAGGTTATTCTCACCCACCGAGTATGCGAGCGTCTGACTAATGGTGGCCAAAGGTAGACCACTTTGCAACTGCCAACGGTTAAACACCTGTTGCACCGTATTTAAACCCTTCACACTAGTCGGCTGCTTATCCACAACACCACGATTCACCAAATAAGCCACCACGTCCTTAGACAAAATAAAGGTATCTTTGCCCATTCTTCGCAAGGCATAGGCCGCTGAATTCCCCCCCAAGCGAGCGCCCTGCTTTTTTAAATATAGCCACAAACCAACAATATCATCGTTGGGCCAATCCGCTATAAATTTAGCAAAACTGCCATGCTCAGCCGCAAGTTTTAAAATCATCTGCGCGTTGACTGGTACTGTGATTATTTTCTGACGATTACGGATAATGCTGGCATCATTAGATAAACGCTCAATATGAGAATCATCCAGCAACAACATTTTTTCAGGCTCAAAATCAAAAAACGCTCGTTCGAAATCGGGCCACTTGTTTTCGACAACTCGCCATACAAAGCCCGACTGAAAAATCACTTTAGTAAACATCGACAACCAACGGTCATCACTCACGGTGGATAAATACTCAGAACTGAATGGCGCAGTTAAGAGATGTTGAAGTGCTGCATCACCACCTTTACGCTCGGCGGCTCTCTGCCAAATTGATGAAAAATCTTCTACCAAACTACAATCCTTAATTCATTGTCAGTTAAGCGCTCACTACGATTTACTTAAAACCAAGATAGTAAATCTTGTGAGTACTTAGATAAGTAAATTCTATCAGGCACTTATATTCAATGCTGTATTTAAAGCTTTATCAAACCAATTTTACCGAGCCAAAGCGTAAAGTACCCGACCTGCTGGTCGAGATTCTATGGGCAAGGGTATATGCCGCCGTCGCCGAAGGCACCTAGCATGAAGACTGCTTCGCTTTGTCGCTGATGTTTTCAGTGAATTTTATTCACCACTGGCTACCAAGAGCTAATGACGCATTCATATAGAGCAAACAATGAACCTGCAGGCTCTAAAAAATGAACCAACTTGATTGCCCAATTAAAATTAGCCTTGTGTCCTTGCCGCAAGCTTATCCATTTGGTGGGTGCAGAAATACACTAGGCGGCGTCACTCATTCGCTAAACGATGTTGATGCATTTTAAAATACTTGCTTTTACTCTCCTTTCTAAATACACTTAAGTACCTTAACCATTAAGATGCTTAAGCATTCTTATTACCCACTGTTAGCAATCAATGCCAATGCTCTATTTTTAACACTTAAAGGCGCTTAACGAATATGGACCATCTACCCCAACTGATTACAGCAACATTTCGAGAAATAGCCATTATTCATGAGCGCATGGAAATTATCTTAAAGGAAAACCTGCCATCTGAACTGCCAACCTCCCAGTTCAAATTACTCAATCACCTTATTTACACAACCAACAGCCAAGAGACCGCCAGCCAGCTAGCGAAAAATTCACATGTGAGCCTGTCTGCGATGAGTCAAATAATTAAGCAATTAAGCAATAAAGGTTATGTTTCCTTACAGATCCGCGACCACGATGCGAGAAAAAAAACAATTTTAATAACCGAACAAGGACGTATCGCTCACCAAAACGCCTTAACGCAGATTGATATTGTCCTTAAATCATTTGCCCCTAATTTTAGCCTGGTCGACATTCAACAACTGTTCAAATTAATCAATCAGTTTCGCCGCGAGTTTGAACAACACACTTAGTTATGGAGAAATATTATGCGTGAACATTCAACACATGCGCGACCTTCGGCTTCTAGGTCAAAAACCAAAAAACGAAATGGTAATAGTCGATCTTGGGTGAGTATTAACCTTGTTGGCGCATTAATGGGCATGGCCGTTACTGGTGTACTTTCTTATGGAATGGCTTATAACGAAATAATAGCAGGTATACATACTTGGTTCGGTATTGCATTCATCCTGTTAATGGCATTCCATTTACGGAACAACTTTAGAGTTATCCTCACTTATTTAACTCAGGATAAAGCTAAGCTTTGGTTAACCACCAGTGTGGTGAGTATATTAAGCCTTACGCTCGGAGTCATATTAGCAGTCCCACCATTTAGTAGCGTATTAAGCTTTGGTCAAGAACTTCGTAAATCAGTGACTCTTAGTGAAGGAAGTTATCAAACATTAACCACCCACATTGGCAGCAATGGTCTTCCAATTTCAATTGAATTGCGTAAAGGGGAGCACTATGAGTCGGAACCACAAGCACTGTTTTTAGGCATGACTTACACCACTGTGCCCCAGGTCGCTTTTTGGATTGAAGATTTGGCCGGTCACTATATTGATACTTTATACGTTACTCAAAAAACCAGTAATGGCGGTTTTATTCCTAACGAGGATCTATTTGGCTTGGTGAGTCGCCCTGAAGCCCTCCCCTATTGGGCACATCAACGTGGAGTAAAGTATAAAAACAACCTCATGGTGCCGGATGCTAATAATACTGATTTAGATGGCGTGACTGGTGCAACTCCCCTCGGAAACTACGATATTAACAGTAAAGTGAACAGCGCTTTGCGACAGTTTAGAGTGATGATGGAAATAAATCGCTCTTATGATTTCAATTCTTATTACACCAAAGACAAATATCCTCAAGACCCTATTTATAGTGGTTCTGGTTCATCTGGACAACCCTCGGTGATCTATGCAGCATCAATCGATTTAGATGATCCACAAAGCACTTATCTAATGAAACCGATAGGTCATGGGCATTATTCTGGGGCTAACGGTATTCTATATACAAACATGACAGGTATCGACACCGCCTTGCAATTGGTTCAACGTGTCATTATCGATATCTAAGATGCGAATCTTCGTTTAAAAGTCCTATAACCCTGGAATAATGGCCAATATCTCTCGTGAAAACAGCCGCAATGCATCGAGAGTTTTGGCCTTTATACAAACCTTTGGTCAATGCTTGGGAGCGGCCTTTATCGGCATCATCCTTGATATTCTGAAGTTCAGGCGAAACAAGTTTAAAATTGGTGCATAAACACAATGACCAAATTAACAAGGGATCAACTTCATGTCCTCAAACACCGAGCACAATTACGGCGCCTATAATATTGACTCCAAAAGCTGTCCCGCAAGGGCTTTTTCGATAGCTTCGCAGACAGTTGGATACAACTTATCTTAGAGCTACTCGCAAAAGGTTCACGCCGCTTCAATAGGATAAAAAGTGAGGTGAAAGGCATTTCCCAGAAAATACGGTTCTGGTGACTGTTGAGTATCAGCCCTCCCTTGGAGAGTCCTTTTCCAAAACGATAAAAAACTTTGCGCGTTGGACTGAGCAAAACACTTATCAGGTAAAACTGGCTCAAACTTCCTATGATGCTAGTCATCCGGGCAAATAATGTCGCAAAAAGTAAAAGCCTCAGGGATCTTACTGAGGCTTTTTATATACTAAACATGCTTGTTAGCTTCGCTCCGTTATCCAGCTTCGTTTTCCACTGCGACCAGCAAAAATGTCGAGTTAAATATTTACCGTCCACACTTGACACTAACTGCGTAATATTTTTTGCATTATCCCCGCTCCAGATGGATCGGTAATATTACAACGCGACCAAAGCCACCTTCCGAGACGGTGACGACTGGAGTCTGGCATTCAAAACCGGCCCTTGGCTTGTCTTACTGCTGCAACCCGCTCACTGCAACTATCAAACGCCAGCCTCACTACCGCAATGAATCGCGAGGACCAGTTGTTGATTTTTTTAATATTAAATACAAGCATTGTCTGGAAAAACGTCATATAAACGGTTTATAGTTTTCATGAGTTGATTGCCGAGACCTGCCTATCATGCCAAGCAAACTAAAGCATCCTTTTGAGTTTGAGCCCGATTATGGCTTTAGTTTGCCCGAACTAGATGCACTTCAGCCAAATGACGCACCTGAAGATTTTCAGTCGTTTTGGCAACAAAAGTATCGACAAGCCTTAGCGGTTGCGCCCTATCTTTCGCTACAAGATACTCAGCAGGTTCGTGGTTCCTGGCGCATTTTCGATTGTTATTACAACTCTACCAAGCAAGTCCGTTGCGGTGGCTGGTTACTACTGCCAAAGTCTGGCCACATTAACGCAGCCATAATTAGTGCGCATGGTTATGGTGGCATTCGTGAGCTTAACTCAAGGCTCTCGCTCAAACATACTGCGATCTTAATGCCTTGTGTTCGCGGCATTGGCCGCAGTGCCAAAGCGCCGATATCTGATAACCCAATGTGGCACGTATTACATAATATCCAAGACAAACAACGTTATATCATCGGCGGATGTGTACAAGATTTGTGGTGCGCAGCGACTGCTCTAATCCGTTTATTTCCACAAGTGACTAACAACCTGGGATTTATGGGGAGTAGCTTTGGTGGGGGGCTTGGCATTTTTGCCTGCGCCTTTGATAAGCGAATTCAGCGGGCGCATTTCCATGTCCCCACTTTTGGTAATGTACCACTCCGCTTAAAATTACCCACCCTCGGCAGCGGCGCAGCCTTGCAGCAATTTTATAACGCTGAGCCTCAGTTGGCGCTGTCGACCCTACGTTACTTTGATTCAGCAACCGCCGCCCGTTATCTCAGCATACCCAGCCATTGGGCCTTAGCCTTATTCGATCCCTGTGTTGCCCCCCCCGGTCAATTCTCTGCCTACAACCAAGCGCCGCAGCCAAAGCAACGCTTTTTGCTTAGGGCTGGTCATTTTGATTACCCCACAAAACAACAGCAACGCCAACAGTTAGAGCAAGAGCTGGAACTTTTTTTTGAACCTTTGAGTGAACCTTATGAATCGTGAATATCATCGATGGTGGAGTCCCAACCTCAACCGAGACATGGAACTGCTTATATTTGGCCACGCAGGCGCAAAAGTATTAGTTTTCCCAACCCGTGGCGGCCGCTTTTATGAATATGAAAACCTGGGCTTAGTGAATGCTATTGCCCCCAAAATAAACCAAGGCCAATTACAACTGTATTGCGTAGATAGCATCGACGCCGAAAGCATGTATTGTTTTTGGGCGCACCCTTCGGGGCGAATTACCCGCCACCAGCAATACGAAAATTACATATTACGTGAGGTGCTTCCGCTGATGGCCGCAAAAAATGAACATCCCTGCACAATTTCTCATGGCTGTTCACTGGGCGCTTTTCATGCCGCGAATATCGTGTTTCGCCATCCTCATCTATTTAATAAATTGGCAGCCTTTTCCGGGCGCTTTGACCTGACTTGGCAAGTAGAGTCGTTTACTGATTTATTTGATGGTTTCTACGATGAAAATATTTATTTTCATACACCGACCCATTATTTGGTAAACATGAATTGCCCAGAACGGCTCTCAGAGCTGGCCAATACCGAACTGGTCTTTACCATTGGCAACCAAGATCCCTTCCTGCAAAACAATCATATGCTCAGTCACATTCTACATCACAAAGGGATTAAGCATCATCTGGTTGAATGGGAGGGGCGAGCTCACCGTGGCCGTTACTGGCGACAAATGACCCCGCTATATTTGTAAATTCTAGCGCCTCACGATCACTGTCGCTTCCAGCTGCAAAGGCTTGCCTAATTGTTGGATGATTTGATCTTTTAGTTGATCTAACTGAGCATCGTTCACCGCATGAGATGACACAAGTTGCAAACTTAAGACCAGCGGCTCAACACTTTGCACACGCACCGAACGAACCAATAAAAACTCAAAGCTTTGCCCTTGCAAGCGCTGCACGATATGCGCTTCTTCAGACCAACGCATAAAACTAAAAGCCAAAGGAATACTAACCACCGTCACCGCAAGCAAGGCAATTGCTAAACCTTTCTTCGCTCGCGTAAAAGGAGCAAAACCCAGTGCTAAAAAAGTTAAAGCCGCAGAAAAGACAATTCCCGCAAAGTTAGTTAGAAATAATAAAAATGCACCGCCCGCAACATTCAGATCAAACCAGCCAAGACCGATCCCGGTGACCGCCAGTGGTGGAACCAAAGCCACCGCAATAGCAACCCCCGCCAAGCTTTTGGCCGCATCAACACGTGCATGCGCATAGGCACCAGCAATGCCGGAGATAATAGCGACCGCCAGATCCAGTAAATTGGGACTCAATCGAGCAGCAATTTCAGAAGTGACAACTTCCATAGGCATAATGAAGCTGGCCAAGGCAGCAAACCCCAAAGCAACAAACAAACCAGTCGTTAAGCTTGCGATGCTTTTAGTCATCAAGCTAGAGTCTTGTCGAGTTAAGGCCATTGATAAAGAAATAATAGGCGCCATCATCGGTGCCAATATCATTGCCCCAATAATCACCGGTGCAGAATTTGCAAACAAACCAATACTCGCCAATAAAGTAGACAAAGTCATTAACATCAAAAAGGCTGACGAGGTGGTAGCATTGTCACGTAGCAATTGGTAAAGCTCTTTAAACTCTTCAGTTGCAGCATGCGCGATTAAAGGCAGTGGATGTGCGGCCATTGCGGCAATAGCCTCTCCCCGAGGAAGTTTGCCAATCTTACGATTCTCTTTGACTGCCGTGACATTATCTAGATAAACAAAATCGGCAGAAGGAAGCAGCCGTAATTGCCGATGACAGCATTCAACATGCAGCCGTTGACTGGATGCTTTGACACCATCGAGCCAATAGTCAAACTGATGATTCGCTTCAATTTCAATCGATTTAGATTTGATCAAACTAAGAAAGCTCGGTTTTTTTACCACCCGACCAAACATGGCTAACAATAAAAAACGTAACATTTCCATGATGCTACGTGGCGCTATCAACATACTTTGCAACATACCGTCGTTAGCGTGGGTGTCCTGTAAAATTTGCTTCGATAACATCGAGCCATGAGCATGTTCAAGTATCACTACGCCGACTACGGTGGTGTCTAAAATTATCTCACTGGCGGTCGTTAAACGCAGTCGTTGAGGCATGATCTTTGAGACTTTAAGAAGGTTACGCCAAGTTTGCAGCACCCGTTGACGCCATGGCGCGTTATGACCACCAGGACGCAAATTAAAACTATGCCCAACCACCAGATGATTCAACACAACCAGCCCATTACAACGTAATACGTCTACGTTGATAGAGGGTGCCGTCTGTAAATGATTTATCGACTTTTCAAGATCAGAGCTTAAAGCAAAACCCCGTTTCGCATGACTCGCAAGAGGGTGTGGCAAGATGGCAAGAGTCCATCCTTGTTCAAGCGCTAAAGCAATTGCCAATGACAATTGCGCGTCACTTAAATAGCAATACACGAGGCTATCCGCTTCAAATATTGGCGGCTGTTGTGGATCCCATCCCTTGGGTAGTACCACCTGAGTAAATAGTGGTAAAATTTTATTGCTGACCAAGTCATGCTCAAGCGGATCAAATAATAAGAAACTATCAGCCATTCGCCTATCCATATCTAGCATACAGCCTCCCAGGATCTGTTGAGGCGACTCCATTAACCTACAACAAACTAAGCCAATCACCCAATCATTGCAACACGACTAATAAGCTATTGCATGATTAAAAAACTCAATGGAAATCGTCAAAAATAGTAATGTAAACCGAATAAAGGCGAGCTTAGCACCAATTTATATCACTTTGCATAAGGCGTTATTGGAGAGCCTAGACAACTTCGGTATCTTCAAGCGCACGCGGTTATTTACTCCAAAAAAAACATTGCCGAATAACATTTAACCATCAATTCGCTGTGATTTAATCATATCTAAGATTTTCCAACTAGTTCAGCCGATGACAAGCATTTATCATAAATCTAAAAATAAGCCTATTTAACCAACTAAATGGCTGTTTACTTAATAATTATTCTACTTTTATGCTTTTTTACCCCAAAGCCGATACTACCTTTTGTTAGTATATTCTGCTATAACATCCCTAAAAGACGATGGCGTATCACTGTTTTGAACGGATTAGACAGAACATGGCCACAATAAAAATAACTACGAAAACACAACAAGGACAACTATGAAACGTGTCATTCAATCGGCTATTGCCACTCTCACACTACTCTCTAGTGCCGCATTTGCGCAACCAAGCTTATTACAAGAAATTTCTCAGTCAGGAGAACTTCGCACCTGTTTTGATGCTGGTTATATGCCTTTCGAAATGAAAGCCAAAAATGGTCAATTCATTGGTTTTGATGTCGACTTAGGTAAGCAAATGGCACGAGCGATGGGCGTAAAATATGTGCCAGTCAACACTGCTTGGGATGGTATTATTCCCACCTTGTTGACAGGTAAATGTCATCTCATTATGGGTGGTATGACAATTACGCCACAACGTAACATGCAAGTTAACTTCGCCGACCCTTATGTGGTGATAGGTCAATCTATTCTGCTTAGCCCTAGCTTAAAAGGAAAGGTAAGCAGCTATCGGGATCTAAATGATGCCAAATACACCGTCGTAACCAAACTTGGTACCACAGGCGAAGGCGCAGTGAAACGCTACCTCCCAAAAGCCAAAAGCAACTTATTTGAAAATCAATCGGATGCTGTACTCGAAGTCACCAACGGCAAGGCGGATGCTTTCGTCTACGACTTACCTTTTAACGCCATCTATGCTGCCCAGCATCAAGGTCAATTGGAGCACCTAGACCAACCCTTCACCTACGAACCCCTCGGTTGGGCAATCCGCCAAGGCGATCCAGATTTTCTAAACTTTTTGAACGGCTACCTACGCCAAATCAAAGGTGATGGCACTTACCAACGGATCTACGACAAGTGGTTTAAAGATGACGCTTGGTTAAAACAAGTACAATAGATAGATCTCGGTGGCTGGCTTATCCAGCCACTTTCTTTATGTAACGAGGGGATAAACCTCAAAGTTACGCAAAGTTATGCCATATATAAAGAAAAATAAGAGCTTCAGATGAAAACTCTAACAAAAAATATTCTCTGGAATGGTCTATTTGCTGCCATTCTCATCAGCCTGTGTGTACTGATTTATCTTTCCGGTAAAAAAATTGACTACAACTGGAATTGGCAACGGGTTGTTCCCTACATAATCAATACCGAAGCATCTAGTATTACCGCACCGCAAGATGGAAGTATTCACAGCGATGCCTCGGGAAAACTAGCACTAGTATCAGATACCGGTGATATCCTGGTAAAACTCAGCGATTACCAAAATGTAACCGTATATGAAGGCGACCTAGTATTCGAAGGTGATCAGCTCGCATCCTCAGAATCCTGGCGAATGGGTCCGTTAGCGGAAGGTCTAATTGTGACGATCAAGATCTCCATCTGGTCGCTATTCTTCGCAATTATCATCGGGCTAATGGTGGGTTTAATGCGTATCGCTGCCAATCCAACGTTGGCGAAACTAGCGGTTACCTATATTGAGATCATTCGCGGCACACCGTTATTGGTACAAATTTTTATCGTCTACTTCTTTATCGGCACCGTGTTTGATATTGAACGCTTTACTGCTGGAGTCATTGCTCTGTCGGTGTTTACCGCCGCCTACGTAGCGGAAATAATCCGTTCGGGGATCCAATCGATTCCCAAAGGACAAATGGAAGCGGCTCGTTCTCTAGGTATGAATTATGCCCAAGCGATGATTAATGTCATTTTGCCACAGGCCTTTAAACGTACCCTGCCCCCAATGGCAGGCCAATTCATTAACCTAATTAAAGATTCTTCCTTAGTCTCGGTGATCTCAATTACCGACTTAACCAAAGCAGGCCGAGAAGTGGTCAGTGGTAGTTTCGCCCCTTTCGAAGTTTGGTTTACTGTTGCCTTGCTCTACTTAGTACTCACCAGCAGTTTATCTTGGGCAATTCAACGCTTAGAAAAGAGGTTAGCAGCCAGTGACTAAAGATTATCAAGGCGATAAAATGATCGTCGCAAAAAAAATTAATAAAATTTACCCCAATGGCTGTCACGCTCTAAAAGACGTTTCAGCAACCGTGTCTCGCGGTGAGGTGGTGGTAATCGTGGGCCCTTCAGGTTCGGGTAAATCAACCTTCTTACGTACCCTCAACCAACTGGAAACAATTAGCAGCGGAAGCATCAGCATTGATGGAACCGACATGTACGCCAAGGGAACCAATATTAATAGCTTACGCGAAGAAGTTGGCATGGTTTTTCAAAACTTCAACTTGTTCCCGCATAAATCTGCTTTAGGCAATGTGATGTTAGCGCCGCTCAAAGTCGCTAAACGACCTAAAAAACAAGTAGAAGATGAAGCTAAAGCCTTAATGCTTAAAGTCGGTCTCTCGGAACGTATGAATAACTATCCATCGCACTTGTCTGGCGGGCAACAGCAACGAGTCGCTATCGCTCGTGCTTTAGCGATGCAGCCCAACATTATGTTATTTGACGAACCAACCTCAGCGCTTGATCCAGAGATGGTGGGGGAAGTTCTGGATGTAATGAAAGGCCTGGCCGCTGACGGCATGACTATGGTGGTGGTCACCCACGAAATGGGCTTTGCCCGTGAAGTGGCAGACCGAGTACTGTTTATGGAGGACGGTGAATTGCTCGTTGAAGATTCACCTGAAAAGTTCTTCGACCAACCCGCTCACCCACGACTACGACAATTTTTGTCAATGGTGTTATAGACCCACAGCGGCCCAGCAAACTTGGCTTTGCTGGGCCGCCGATGCCCGATGCCTCACCTAGAAATACTCTTAAAACCAACAAAAACCAATAAGTACAAAAAAATATATCCAACTAGCAATCAGCCCTCATAAAGACATAAATCAAACTATTTCTCAGTTCAATGCACCTACCCTGGCAATTTCATCTAGTAATAACGATAAAAGCCTTGATGAATTAAAAATATCTAGGGTTTAAATGAACAGGCGATGACTATCACTAATCAGTTTATTCTGCTATAAAGATGTAGGATAAATTGGATTTATCTCTACATTGACAAACAAAACAGCATATAAAATCCAAAATAAGCCAAACATAACCACACAACAAGGACGACTATGAAACGCGTTATTCACTCGGCGCTTGCCGCCATCACCTTACTATCCAGCTCTGTATTTGCGCAACAAACCCTATTACAAGAGATAACTGAAGCAGGTGAACTACGGGTCTGTTTTGAGGCCGGTTATATGCCTTTTGAAATCAAAGCTAAAAATGGTCAATTTATCGGTTTTGATATCGATTTAGGCAAACAAATGGCTCGCGCTATGGGCGTTAAATATGTGCCAGTTAATACTGCTTGGGATGGTATTATTCCAACACTACTCACGGGTAAATGCCACATTATTACTGGCGGAATGACCATTACGCCACAACGTAACATGCAAGTAAACTTCTCAGACCCTTACGTAGTCGTTGGTCAGTCGGTATTGTTAAATCCAAAACTGAAAGGCAAAGTAAGCAGTTACCGAGACCTAAATAGCGACCAATACACCGTTGTGACCATGCTCGGTACCACCGGTGAAAGCGCCATTAAACGTTACCTGCCAAAAGCTAAAGTTAACTTATTTGAGTCTCAAGCTGACGCCGTATTGGAAATAGCCAATGGCAAAGCAGATGCCTTTATTTACGACTTACCCTACAATGCAATTTATAGTTCGCAACACCAAACTCAAGTCATTCATCTTGACCAACCCTTCACCTATGAGCCTCTCGGTTGGGCCATACGCCAGGGCGATCCTGATTTTCTAAACTTTTTAAATGGCTACTTACGCCAAATTAAAGGGGACGGAACCTATGATCGAATCTATAACAAGTGGTTTAAAGACGATACCTGGTTGAAACAAGTTCAATAATCACGCCGTTGTTAATGACACCAAGGAGGCTGAACATACTCAGCCGCCTTGATTTATGATTTTAATATCAAAACCATATCGCGACAGTAAGCATCCTATTTTAAAATGACTGACAAACATAAATTAGTTTGCTTGGCAAAGTGTACAAAACTGTCGAAGTCCTCCTTATTGAGCGGCTCAGCACCCGATCCCACAAGCCTATCGGCATAAATCATCGCGATACAGCGTCCTTCAATAATTAACGGTGCTAGAAAGAATGGGCCCGCTTGAGTGATTCGACGAATCTGATTATTTAGCAAGCCTTCAAAACGCGAACCAGTCGCATTATTCATCCAGATATTACGTTTATCTCGATAGGCTTGAATAAATACCGTATCAGCCCCTTTTAAGCTCAATTGAAAATCAATTTTGTCTTGCTCTGGCTGTGGGCTTGCCACGAAACGAAGCTTTAGCGCGTCATGTGCCGGATTCACCATCAGAACCATCACTCGGTTCATCTCAATCCCCCGCTGGATCCCTTCCATCGCAGTATGGATCACTAAGTTTAAATCAGGATTTTCAGTGGTGACTAGCGTAAGTTCACGCAATAACTGCAATTGTAAATGTTGTTTAGATAAGACATCACTTGCCGTTGCATCTGAAAGGTCATCCAATTCCAGAGGTGGCGAGTCACCAAAGTTTAAGTAGGGTTTAAGTACAATTGCACCATACGAGACGGCCAATTGTCTGGTTTCCTCAGAACAATGATTGACCATTTCAATCAACTTAGGCATCGGCAACTTCATTTGTTCTGAGATCAACTTAAAAACTTGCTGGCGAGCAGCTAGATCTTGCTCAATCATCGCTTTACTAAACTGGTGAGCCAAATGAATACAACGAAACTCAGGCGAGCGACGCTCCGGCTCGGCCAATGACTTCACTAACATCGGCCCCATATTCCAATGACTCGCCAAACCAATACTCAGTTGAGTAAAATTAGTCCCTAGTAGCTTTGAGACTAACTGCTGTTCTGGTTCTTCATTTTGCTGTAACTGCTGTTCCAGCTGTTCGGTAATGCTGCCCCCCATACTCCAGAATGCGACCTCACCTAGGTTATGCAGCAATGCCGCAATATACACCTCTTCCTGCGTATCTTCGGCATAATCCGCCAACATCATCTTCGCCAGCATCGCCGCATGAAAAGAGCAGGCCATTAGCTTTAACACTCGCTGGTATACCGCCTCGCTAATACCTCGACTAGACAATAACCCATCAATCATCCGAGCAGTAATGCAAATATGCTTCAGCCGATCATAGCCTAGGATCACCGCCGCGCGACTTACGGTGGTGATTTGAGTTCTCCCTCGATTATAACTGATGCTATTCACAACCCGCAGAATACGTGAAGTTAGCCCATGATCATGTAATACCGATTGTCCCAATACAGCCAGAGAGGAAGTGTCATCTTTTGCGAGTTTTTCCAATAGGCGCACTGTAGCCGCAAGTGCGGGTAACTCATGCTCGCTGATCCTTTCTACCCATTGTTGAGTACCGAAGGTGTGTTTATGCATACTCTGAATTCTTATTTATAGAACCTAGAGTATGGCTGGCAAACCCCAAAATTAGCCAGTTACTTGGTCATTTTTGTTATATAAGTCAATCTATTAATAACAAAATAGATATTAATTGCAGGGAATACTCAAGGAAAAGACCATCGCTCAGAACAAACCACAAAACGGCTGAAATCGTTACGTCACTGATTCAAGGTTTAATTGAAGCCAAGCAAAATAACGAGCCGAACAGTAATAGAATTGGTGGAGCTACGCGGGATCGAACCGCGGACCTCTTGCATGCCATGCAAGCGCTCTCCCAGCTGAGCTATAGCCCCGAAAAACGGTAGGGTGTGAATTGGTGGAGCTACGCGGGATCGAACCGCGGACCTCTTGCATGCCATGCAAGCGCTCTCCCAGCTGAGCTATAGCCCCAAGTCACATCACTTTCTTAAGGCGTTTAAACCTGAAAGCGAGCAGAATTCTAAGCAGCAGAGGTTTGAGTGTCAACCGCTTTTTAGTGGAATCATGCCAGTTGCTCATTTAGTCAACGATTTACACGTAATTACTTTCATCTCGTTCAATATTGACAACGATACACGGCTCTAGCAAAAGATCCCTGTTTAGAAAATTCAAGTGATTCGCATAGCGATGCGACCAGCGCCAAACCACGACCAGAATAAGGCCATTGCTCGCAAAGTTGCGACACCTGTGTCTCATCAAAACCAAGTCCACTGTCCTCAACCTCGATGATAAACTCACGACTTTCATCAGCTTGGTACTCAATCGAGATATTAACCCACCCCTGTTCAAGCTGAACCGCCCGTTGTTTTCGCATTTGATAATACTCAGCGAAACCATCCGTGGAGTTTTTTAGAGACGAGTCTAACGCTAATACCCCATGTTCAAAGGCATTGTTATATAACTCGCTAACAATACAAAAAAGTATATTTCGATCAGTTTCATTCACCGACAATTCTTGTAATGTCGTCATCAACAACGGAATAGGAGTTATTCTTTGTAAACGCTGCGCATCTAAACTAAGTTGCCAACGCCATCGACCTTCCGCTCGAGGAGTTGCAGGGTAGGCATTTTCAGCGTACAGACCAGCACGACTCAATAAATCAGGGATCTCCACCATACTAATATCATCCAGTTGACTCTCTCCACCACAAAACTGGTCTAAATGTTGCTGAATACTGGCAATAAACGAGGGTTGTTGCTGCGGGTCCATAATCGCCTGTTCAACGCCTTGCAGACCAAACATTTGTTGCTTAGAGTTAAGCGCCTCGGTCACACCATCACTAAACAGCAACACATGATCCCCCTTTAGCCATTGAATAACGTTTAAATTAAACTCAACATTTTTATCAATCCCTAAGGGAATATTATTAGAACTGATCTGTTCACGGATCTGCTGTTGCTGTGAATTAAAAATTAATAAGTCAGGCATTCCAGCATTCCATATTATCAGCGACTGCTGCTGCACCGAAGTTTCAACGAAGGTGGCAGCCATAAACATCCCGGTAGGCAGCAACCGATAGAGCCGTTGATTAATTTGTTTTAGAATAACCTCTGCTGAATATCCTTTACGAGTCATGCTATAAAAGATGTCAGCCACTGGCATCGCGCCAATCGCAGCTCGTAAGCCATGTCCGGTAAAGTCACCAAGTAATACATGAATATCACCATTTGGACGATACTCTGCAAAAATCACATCCCCAGAAAACCTTGACGCACTACTCAAAAAAATTAATAGTTCATGATCTGCACAACTAGAACTAGACACCGCATTGCTAAATATTCGCTCAGCAAATTCTTCTTCCTCATGAAATTGTCTATTTAATTGATTTATTTCGTTGTAGATAGCTTTACTGCGCTCAAACCCTAACGCTTTTGCTTTCAAAATAGATTGATGTACAGGCTTAAGTAACACGTCGTCTCCGCCACAAGCGATGCACTTTACCAAAACATCAACTTCTGTTTGAGCGGTTACAAATAGCACCGGAGTATAGCGCTGGCCACTAAGCAGCTTTATTTGCTCGGTTGCCAAGTAACCATCCAACTGTGGCATAAACACATCGATAAACACGATGTCGATGTGTTGTTGTTCAAACGCAGCCACCGCCTGAACACCGTCTTCTGCATAAACCACTTGATAGCCGATTTCACTGAGCGCTTTTCCTAACAATAGGCGATCGATACGAGCACTATCCACAACCAGCGCATTACCTTTCACTTCACGCTGAAGAAAACTCAAGTGATGACTATCTGCCACTAGTTTTCAATCTTGAGTAATTTATCAAAGTTTGCGACCTCTAAAATTTTTAAGATAGCAGCGGAAGGTTTGCGAATCGTAAAGGCTTGAGCGTTACTTTTCTCCGCATGTTCTTTCAGTAATAACATCATCCCAAGTGCCGAACTATCCATATATTCAGCCTGACTTAAATCCAGAACTAACCGAAGGCCTTCAACCGAAACATGCTCATAACAAGCGCGGAATTCTCGATGTAGAGAATAATCGAAGCGACCAGATACACAAATAATTAATAGGTCAAGCTCTTGACTTAATTGGCTCGTAATAGACATACCCACTCCTTTGAGGTCATTATTTTAAGTAAATGGCACCTTACTCGATAAACCGATAAAACCTGTCAGGCACCGTTCTCTTATTCGTACAACTCGCTGTTTTATTTCATAAAACAAAGCGTAACTACGATTTAGTATTACCCACCATAGCAAATATTCAATTAAAAACTTTGAACCACGCACATTATTAACAAAAAGGATATTTAACTATTCGTTCGACCTAGGTTCAACACAAACGGTTCAAGCAACAGTGTTACTTTTGACACCATTCCCCAACAAATCAACAACAAGGTGCAAAATTGATGAGACCTAGATGTGATTTTGTTAACTCAAAACACACTCAAGAAACAAACTGTGAAGTGTTTCATGGTTTTAACTAGTCCGCTTGTTGCAAGATGGACCATCTACTGATGCATTTTAAAGGAACACGATGAGTATCAAACTTCAATTGCAGTTTCTGCTAGCGCTAGGTTTATTGGTTACAGCCTGCGGCAGTGTATTATTGGTATAAGAAGATTTTAGAAAGGAAAGCCAACTCATCGAGTTGGCTTTTTTATAGCGATTTGAATAAATATTTTGTCACAACGGTCTCTAAAACCAATTCGGGACTTATTTTGCAGATCTAACAACTTGCTTTATAGGCACGATAGGCTTTGTCTAGCGACTTAGCTTGCTTCTTACTCACACCAATATGACTGAGCGCAAAACGTAAGCGTGCGCGACTCATATCCGAGCCCAGTATCGCCATCGCGTCAACCACCGAGCTTGAACTGGTTTTACCGGTAATCGCGACAAATACAGGCTCTAGGAAATCACGAATTTTCACATCAAGATAAGCAGACAACTGTTTCGCCACCGCAAATACAATGTCTTTATTCCACTGTCGCTGTTCTTCTAATTGCCAAATGAACATTTGTAAAAGACGACGAACTTGTTCTTCTTCAAGTTTACCCGCAGTTAACAGTTCTGGCGCATATTCAGGCATGCCGGCAACAAAGTGACCCGCTAATGGTGCTAAATCACTCATCACCTCTAGGCGCGCTTTAGCTTGTGGAATAATTTCCATTAAGGTGTTTTGATTGTAGGCCCACTCAATCAATCGTTCTGCCAATTGTTGATCGCTTAACTCTTCGCGGATCCACAAGCCATTAAGCCACTTCAACTTATCAACATCAAATACCGGCCCACCTAATGAAACACGTTTCATATCAAAATGTTCAATCATCTCTGCCAAAGTGAACTTTTCACGCTCATCAGGCATCGACCAGCCCATACGCCCTAAATAATTGAGTAAGGCCTCAGGTAAAAAGCCCATTTTACGGTAATAGTTAATGCTGGTTGGGTTCTTACGCTTACTTAATTTACTCTTATCAGGATTACGTAATAACGGCATATGCCCTAGAATCGGCGCTTCCCAAGCTAAATCTTGATATAACTTGAGTAACTTAGGCGCTGAGTTCAGCCATTCTTCACCCCGAAAAACATGTGTGATCCCCATTAAATGATCATCAACCACGTTGGCTAAAAAGTATGTGGGTAAGCCATCTGCCTTAAGCAGCACTTGCATATCCACTTGCTCCCATGGGATCTCGACTTCACCTCGAAGATAATCATTAAAACTGAAGCTACCTGACTCAGGGATTTTCATGCGCACCACGTAGGGTTTCCCTTCAGCCAAATAAGCAGCAACCTGTTCAGCGCTTAAATGTAAACCACGACCGTCGTACTTAGGCTGTAAGCCTTCAGCAATTTGTTGCTGACGCATTTCATTAAGCTCGTCTGCAGTTGCAAAGCAATAAAATGCTTTACCTTCATCAACTAATTGCTGTGCATATTGCTTATAGATATCACTGCGTTCACTTTGACGATAAGGACCAACGGCACCGCCGCAGTCAGGACCTTCATCCCAACTTAAGCCAAGCCAGCTTAAACTATCATATATCGCTTGTTCCGATTCTGTAGAGCTACGAGCTTGATCTGTATCTTCAATACGTAAAATAAATTCACCACCGTGCTTCTTAGCAAAACAGTAATTAAATAAGGCAATGTAGGCGGTCCCTACATGTGGGTCACCAGTTGGTGAAGGCGCAACACGAGTGCGAACTGTCATGAGTATTCTCTAAGTCAATAATTAAGCAATATGAATGGCGCGAATTTTAACACACTAGCAAGAATTCGCTAGATAAGAGCAGCCTCTGCGAGACTAAATCCAGTGGAAACTTTGTATCTGCTTGCCGTGAAAGCAATCAATTTGATGAGATTTTGCACAAGCAGTCAGTTTCCTTAAAATTTGCGTTGACACACTCGTAGACCACCCTATAATACGCCTCCACAAGATGGTCGCTTAGCTCAGTTGGGAGAGCATCGCCCTTACAAGGCGAGGGTCACTGGTTCAAGCCCAGTAGCGACCACCATATTCAAGCAAATGGTTGAACAAACGATTTGCCAGTAACAAGTAATTCGGTCGCTTAGCTCAGTTGGGAGAGCATCGCCCTTACAAGGCGAGGGTCACTGGTTCAAGCCCAGTAGCGACCACCATATTTAAGCAAATGGTTGAACAAACGATTTGCCAGTAACAAGTAATTCGGTCGCTTAGCTCAGTTGGGAGAGCATCGCCCTTACAAGGCGAGGGTCACTGGTTCAAGCCCAGTAGCGACCACCATATTTAAGCAAATGGTTGAACAAACGATTTGCCAGTAACAAGTAATTCGGTCGCTTAGCTCAGTTGGGAGAGCATCGCCCTTACAAGGCGAGGGTCACTGGTTCAAGCCCAGTAGCGACCACCATATTTAAGCAAATGGTTGAACAAACGATTTGCCAGTAACAAGTAATTCGGTCGCTTAGCTCAGTTGGGAGAGCATCGCCCTTACAAGGCGAGGGTCACTGGTTCAAGCCCAGTAGCGACCACCACTTCTAAAGCCTGCATCATTGCAGGCTTTTTTTTACCCGAGAATCACGGCTTCAAGCCCCCACACGAGCAAGTACGCCTTCAAAGGCCTGCATTATTCGCTGAGCAATGCGGCCCCTTGGCTTGCTGTCACGTAATGTTTTGGGGATAAATGGACTGAATATCAAAGCGCATCATACCAATCTGATGAATGATATGATCAACTTATAGTGCAGAATAAATCTGCCGACACCAGGTATGAAGAGCAGTAATTAGTGGATCTAACTACAAAATACATAATGCAGTTAGCGCTAATTTAGGCCAGCAAGAATCAACAGATAATGAGTGAGATTGGTATGATATGGCGAGCTCTATGATTCAAGCCCTCCATTCAAAGGTCTATTCAGCTAAAGCAAGCAACTTAGATTTGAGCGCACTCGCCTGATGCTGATTATAAACCATGATGCCGTGTTCATTCAGTAACGCAGCAGTGACGCCTTTACCTGGCTTCTTATAACCTTGAAAACGTCCATCGTAGATGGTTTGACTACCACAGGATGGGCTCGACTCGCTAAGTACCGCAAATTTTATCTGGTGCTTTTGACACTGCTTCAGAGCTAATTCCGCTGCTAACACAAATTCATCACTCAGATCTGTTCCATCTTGGCCCACCACTTTAGCATCTCCGCGTAACACATCTTCCCCACCCCCCAACTGGATCTCCGCAGGTGTTCTTGGCGTCGGTAAACCAGCAGCGACCTCCGGACAAAACGAAATGATTTGATGATGTGCAATCAGCCAATCTACATCTTGATTTTCTGACTTTAAATCTTGACCGTTATAACGTACTTTGCACCCAAGTAAACAAGCACTAAACAAAATCTTAGCCACAAATATCGTCCTCTATTTAAACTCATCCCACACTATGACGAAATAATTTAACACGCCAAGTAATCCATCATATCAGCAGTACCAATCGTGGCAAATTCCATCCTCGATATTGACCAATAAACGTTTTTCGCTTATTCCATTCAAAAAGATCTGAATGGTTCATTGATATTCGTGATAAAACTATCTTAATTGTGACTGCTTGCAATACAACAACAAAAGGCCTGCATTATGGCAGGCCTTATTTTTGTTACGCCCTAAAAGAGTTAAGACTCGATCTGCTTTCTAAAAAACTGGATCATCTCATCACGGGTTTTACGGTGATTCAGATGAAAAATATCCATCGGGAACAACAGTTCAATCACCCCTGTATCAAACATTCGTTTTACCTCATACTCATTATGTGCCACATCCTGCTGATAACGATAGTTCAGCCAAGTGCGGTTGGTATGAATGATAAACTCCACTCGCATCCCTCCTAAACGAGCAAAAAATTTCATCATCGGGGTTTTATCGCTAGAACCAACCGCACGACTTCGATACACCGACTTATCTGTGAGTGAATCAGAAATATCTTCTAATACCATCAAGGAATTGGCCCTCGAAGCACTGCGAGTGAGATGTTTTTGAAAGGCCTTGATATCACTGACTGAATCCAATACCGCCATGAGCCCAAGTTCGTCGTCCACCGCCACCGCCGGATTTTTTTGATTCTTACGCAATAGCTTAAGAACCTTGGCTTCAGGTGGCTTCTTACGGATAGACACATAGATGGGAACCCGCCGCTCACCAACCGTAAAACTGCGTCGCTTAAGTAAGGTTAACTTCTCTCGAGGCTGATCTTGGATAAGCTTTGCCTGCTGGGGGGTTAACACACTCACTTCGCTACAAGCATAGTCTTCCGCCTGATGTTTAGAGTGCAGGTACACTGGCTCTAACTCACCAATTTTCAGCTCCGAACTCCAAACATAGCCATTCAAAAAAGCTAAAAAAGTAGAAAATTTATCCTCTATTTCGGTCTCTCTTTCTCGCTGCTCAATGCTACCAGCGAGAGTCATTAAAATCAGTTTACGACGAGCCTCAAAGCGAGCTTTCTTGTGATATTGATTATTGAACATAATCAATAATAGTTCGACGGGGTTATTGGTAACTTCTATTTCATTGGTATTTTCAATGTGTGAGGCATAAGGGGCGAGAATTTTGCCTTTGATAGAATGAATCACCGCATCAGCGGTACGCGCATACTCATCAACCCGATTAGAAATTTCGTTAAGGTTACCATTTAAGCCAAACATATTACCGAGTAATTTGAGTGCGCGTTCGCTGCGCTCTTTACGTAGTTTAGAACTATCAATCAAACTTTGAATTTGAGAAAAGTCATCAATTTCAAGGAACTCGAATATTTGACTACGCAAGGCGCGATACTTAGAAACGTTATTGCCATCTTGTTGCAATCGTTTTACCCACTGCCGCACCGAAGGAGAAAAACGATGAGCGACCACCGCATCACGAGTCAGTGCAAATGGTCCCTCTTGTTGTAAAGACGTAAACACACTATTTGGAGATAAAACCGACATAAACCACCTAAAAATCCAACAACAGCAAATACTTGCTAGACTACTCGAAGCAAAATATACACCAAAGCAGACAATTCCTCGGTCCAGCCTACAAATAGTCCTCTCTTGGCTTGAGACTTCTTAAATAAGAGCACCAATAAACCGCTGCAGAAAGCGAATGAAGCAATAACGCACCAACTTAGCGCGCAAATAAACGTCCTTGCTTAAACAACGAGTGATATCCCTCAGGCTTATTCGAAGGTTTATACGCCCCTACGAATACTAAGGTTTACGCAAGTAAATCAGCCAATATCCTAGACCAACAAACACCCCACCACCAAGGATGTTGCCTAAGGTCACCGGGATCAAATTATGAAAAATAAAATTGGAGAAGGTCAAGTCAGCAAAATCAGCAGGGCTGAGTCCCGTCGCAGCCCAAAACTCCGGACTGGCTAAATATCTAATACCAATCGCCATCGGTACCTGAAACATATTCGCGATACAGTGCTCAAAACCTGCTGCCACAAACATCGCCACAGGGAGTATAGTAACCAGCACCTTATCGGTAAGACTGCGGGCACTGAAGGTCATCCACACGGCGACACACACTAATACATTACACATAATCCCGAGTGCAACAGCTTGACTAAAGTCATGGTGCAGCTTGTGTTGGGCGATCCGCATGGTATTAATTCCAACCTCACCAGCAGCAAAAGTGTATTGTTTGCTGACCAACATCAGGATCACCAATAGGCTAGCCCCAACCAAATTGCCTAAATAAACCAAGGACCAATTCATTGCCAACCGAGGCCATGAAATCTTACCACTGGCTTTGGCGACCAAAGTTAATACCGAACTGGTAAACAGTTCACCACCGGTAATAATCACTAAGATCAAACCGAGGCTAAACGCCAAACCACCAATCAGGTGAGTAAACCCCCAAGGCATATCACCCGCCCCGGTGGTAACCGTGGTGTAAAACACAAAGGCGATCCCAATATGCACGCCTGCGGTCAGCGCCAACATAAAGGCTTTAAAAGGATCTTTGGTGGCTTTGCTCTCACCCACTTCAGCGGCTTTCTCAGCCATTTGTGGGGGCAGTAAGGAATCAAACTGGCTCATATTATTCACTTTATTTAATTAAATTTAGTTAACATCCTTTAGCACATCAACTCACGGGAAGGTGTACTAAAGTAACTAGGTTTAAGGGCTAGCAGCCCTTAAGCAGGACAACCGTATGCAAGCTTCAACTTTGCAGTAAATCCACTAACTGCTGCTCATCCCAAATTTCGATGCCTAAGTCTTGAGCCTTAATCAGCTTAGACCCTGCGGCTTCCCCGGCAATCACGATATCGGTTTTCTTGGAAACACTCCCCGTAACCTTAGCTCCCAAACCTTGTAAGGCCTGTTTCGCTTCACTGCGCCCCAACTGACTGAGGGTACCAGTCAGTACCACCACCTTACCGCCTAAGACCAGATCTTCGACAACAACAGACTCAATTGCAGGCCAAGTCAATTCATTGGCTAAAGCTTCAACTAATAAAGCATTTTGCTGCTGGGTGAAAAAGAATCGAAGATGTTTTGCAACAATCTCACCGACATCTGGCACGTCTTGTAGCTGCTCTAGGCTGGCGGCAATAATCGCGTCCAGTTGCTTAAAATGTAAAGCTAGATTATTAGCGGTCGCTTCACCCACTTCGCGGATCCCCAAAGAATAGATAAAACGTGGCAAACTGGTATTTCTCGCAGCATCGATCCCCTCCAGCAGTTTATTCACCGACTTTTCACCCATTCGCTCCAATCCCATGAGCGCGTCTTGCTTATCCGCGAGATGGAACAAATCGAGTGGTGTTTCTAGCAATTGCGCATCGACCAGCTGTTCCACCAACTTATCGCCAATACCATCAATATCTAAGGCCTTACGTGAGACAAAGTGCTTTAAAGCTTCTTTACGTTGTGCGCCGCAACGTAAGCCTGCAACACAACGAGCCACTGCTTCCCCTTCGATACGTTCAATTTCGCTATCGCATACTGGACAAGTCATCGGGAAGACGATCTCTTTAGCATCTTCTGGACGGCGCTCTAACAATACCCCTGCAATTTGAGGGATCACATCACCAGCGCGGCGTACCACCACACTATCGCCAATTTTTACCGCCAATCGCTCGATTTCATCCGCATTGTGTAAGGTTGCATTACTTACCGTCACCCCCCCCACAAATACTGGCTCAAGCCGAGCTACGGGAGTAATCGCACCAGTACGCCCAACCTGAAACTCGACATCTCGCAGCACCGTGATCTCTTCTTGTGCAGGATATTTATGAGCCGTCGCCCAACGCGGTGCTCGCGCAACAAACCCCAGTTGTTGCTGTAAAGCGAGCGCGTCAACTTTATACACCACACCGTCGATTTCATAAGCTAAAGCATTACGACGTTCGCCGATTTCCTGATAATAATCAAAGCAAGCTTGATGGCCACTCACCGTTCGAACCTCAGGACAAACTGGCAGCCCAAAATCTTTTAATTTCTGCAAATTCTGGTAATGACTCTGACTCAAAGGCTCACTCACCACACCAAGCGAATAAGCATAAAAGGCTAATGGACGGGTGGCGGTAATTTTCGAATCGAGCTGGCGTAAACTTCCAGCGGCAGCATTACGTGGGTTAGCGAAACCTTTTTCACCCTTTTCTTTAGCGAGTAAATTGAGCCGCTCAAAACCTTGTTTCAGCATGAACACTTCACCCCGAACCTCTAAACGAGCCGGCCATTGCTCTCCACGCAACCGCAAAGGGATCGAACGAATGGTTTTGACGTTCTCGGTCACATTTTCGCCAGTACTCCCATCACCACGCGTTGCCGCTTGCACCAACATACCATCCACATACAATAAACTTATCGCTAAGCCATCGAGCTTGGGTTCTACACAATATTCAATGGCTTCAGTGCGCTGTAAACGCTCTGAGATTCGCTTGTTAAATGCGCTTAATTCAGCTTCGCTAAACACATTATCGAGAGACAACATCGGCATTTCATGCTAAACCTGCTCAAATACCGACAAAGGCACTCCGCTGACTCGTTGAGTCGGAGAATCCTTGCTTAGCAGCTCAGGATGGTTTTTTTCTAAACCCTGTAGCTGACGAAATATTCGGTCATACTCGGCATCGGGAACCAAAGGCTGGTCAAGCACGTAGTAATGGTAATTATATTGCTCAAGCAGGGAGATCAGTTGCTTAATTTGTTGTTCTGGCTTGTCCATCGTCGACCTTAAAAAAATAAAAAGCCTTTCCAAAATAACCGATTGGAAAGGCTTCTAAAAACATAATAACTTTAGTTTACGAGAAGTTGCTTACGCTCATATTCACGTACTCGCTGCTCGTAATGGTTCACCGTTTGCCGAGTCAAAGGGTTGCGTTGATCATCCAAAATAATCGCATCCAAATCTTTGGCTAAGCTTGTCGCCGCATTATGCATCAATGCAAAATTTTTAGTGGGTTCACCTTTACACGGCACCGTCATAAACAAAGTGACGCCACGAGTTTCCAACTGCTCAATTTTATCTAAATCGAAGGTGCCAGGATTGAGCATATTCGCCAGACTAAAAATAATCGGGCCACTGCCACGATTATCTAAATGGCGATGAAAAATATCCATATCCCCATAGCGCAACCCAATTTTATCAAGACTGGCGAGTAACGCAGGGCCCTTAAGATAACGGCCAGATTGAGCCATTATATTCAGAATGAATACATCATCAGGTGCATTTGGATCTTGAGTCGGCTCAGTTTTAGGCTGCGGCTCAGGCTCATTATCTTCATCCATATCATAAACAAACGTGGGCTCAACTTCCGGAGCTGACTCTACATCCACAGTCGATAAGCTTGCCTCGGCCTCTGTTTTAACGGTTTCGACTAAGCCATCTAAACCCTGAACATCACTTACCTCTGGCGCACTATCAACGGCAGAAAAATGAAATGCAGGCTCTTTGCGTTGCTCTCGCTCTGCCTCTGGCTCTAGTTCTGGCTCAACACTTGAAGGATTGAGCACCGGTTTCTCTGCCGCATCAAGGTTAGAAATAGCGTCGTCAATCGGATCACCAATCACCCGAGCTTGGCCCACACCCAAATCGTCGAAACCCGAATCATCTCTGGTCGATATAGGTGCCTTACTCGCTGACACTTTAGGACTAAGCAATTTTTCTGGTCGTTGTTTGCGGCTGCTCCAAAAACCGTGCGCTAATAACGCGACAATCAAAATAACACCAACAACGATAAGTACGATGCGTAATTCCTGCATTTAACTATTCTCTACCTATTATTCCACCATGGCTATCGCTTCTGCGATGTCCACCGCCACCAGACGCGATACGCCTGGCTCCTGCATTGTAACCCCAGCAAGTTGCGAGGCCTTCTCCATGGTCACTTTATTGTGACTTATAAATATAAACTGAACCGAATCGGACATACTATGCACTAAATCAGCAAAACGTCCCACATTTACTTCATCTAAGGGTGCATCCACTTCATCAAGCATACAAAACGGTGCCGGATTTAAGCGAAATATCGCAAATACTAAGGCTAATGCGGTAAGGGCCTTTTCCCCTCCCGATAATAAGCTAATGCTAGCATTTTTTTTCCCCGGAGGACGAGCCATAATCGTCACGCCAGTCTCCAGTAAATCGTCAGACGAAAGTTCTAACCAGGCTTTACCGCCACCAAACACTTTCGGGAACAATAGCTGTAAGTCCGCATCTACTTTAGCAAATGTTTCACTAAATTTAGAACGGGTTTGTCGATCAATTTTCATAATCGCAGCTCTCAAGACCTCAATCGCAGATTCTAAATCTAATAATTGGGCCGACAACTCTTGATAACGGCTATTCTGTTGATCATATTCTTCTTCGGCAGCTAAGTTTACCGCACCCAAACGTTTCAAACGTTGATCAAGCTGTGCTAATTCAGTGGCGTAGTCGTCTTCCAGACTCGCCTCGGGTAAAGACAACTCTAGGTGCTTAAGGTTCTCACCCTGTTCCGCTAACTGCTCCAATAGTAAGCTTCGCCTTGCCAATAAATTCTGCTGCTGAATACGTCGCTCGGTGCCGGCTTCGACGAGCTGTTTCAAGTTAAGCTGAGCCTGCTTGATACTTTGTTGTAACTGTTGTTGCTCTGCAATACTTTGTTGATACGCGCTGGCGGCAACGCTCTGCTGGTCTTCGATAACTAAGCTTTGCTCTAGCAATTGTTCGATTTGCTCCGCCAAAATTTCGAG